>OX638375.1:1155000-4210610 GCA_951813575.1 Candidatus Binatia bacterium | reverse complement strand
GGGCCGCGGAAATACTTGGAGGTCACGACGTTGGTGGCCATCTGGGACCAGGCCTTGGGCACCTCCACGTTGTTCTGCTCGAACACGATCTTGCCGGTCTCGTTCTGGATGGTGGCCGAGCGGGTCTCCCACTCGACCTCGTCGTAAGGATTGGTTCCGGCCTTGGTGAAATACCGCCGGACGTGAATGCCGGTTGCCTTGGCTATTTCTTTTCCGGTGTCCTTGTCGGTTGGCGCGGTCGACGTGATGGCTGCCATGTTTCCCCCTCGTGATTTCCGTTCCGCCCGGGTCAGGGAGTCGCCCGAACTCTTCTCCTGTGGCTGTCTTTCGGTGATACCCGCACAGTCCCTGATTAAGCCGTATTTAGTGCGGAATTACCACAATACCCACAACATGTTGTGTTGTCAAGAACAAACTTCCGAGAAATTTCCCGCCCGCGGGCTTGATGCCGCGCCGCGCCTGCGGCTATGCTGAACCTTGTCACAGGCTGCCCGCGCGGGGCGGCAGGTACCGGCACATGGAACGACTCGGAGACATTCTCGACCGCACGGTGCGACGGCTGCCGCTCAGGCGGAGACTCGACGACTACGCCATCTGGGATATATGGGAAGACACCGTGGGCCCCGCCGTGGCGCGCAACGCCCGGCCCGAGAAAATCCGCAACGGCACCCTCTTCGTCAAGGTCCGGGCCGCCACCTGGATGCAGCAGCTCCAGTACATGAAGGACATCCTCGCGGAGAAGCTCAACCAGCGGCTGGAGCGCGAGGCGGTCCGGAACATCTTCTTCGTGGTCGGGGAGTTTCCGTCCGACCCACCGCCCGAAGGCTCGGACGACCCGCCTTCGGCGGTGGACACGGCACGGCTCCCGGACCGCGAGCTGGGCGGCATCGACGACCCCGAGCTCCGGGACTCCCTGCGAAGCCTGCTGCTGAACCACTTGCGGAAACGGGGGTAGGGTCCCGGACCAAGCTAGCCCGGGTCCCGGATGACGGGGTGGCGGTCCCGGCCCAAGAAGTCACCCCGGGCTTGACCGGGGTCCAGTGGGAGGGGCGCCTGGACCCCGGGTCAAGCCCGGGGTGACTTCTTGAGTGCCCGGGGTGACTTCTTGAGTGTCCGCGGTGGCTTCTTGGGTGTCCGCGGTGGCTTCTTGGGTGTCCGCGGTGACGTGTCGGGTGTCGGGGGCGACCGCTCGGGTACCCGCGGTGACTTCCCGGGCTTCAGCAATCCCGCCATCTCGTCCGTGTACTCGTCCTCGCCCCGATAGATGACAAGGGGAGGCAGCACCGTCAGGCTCGGGCGGGCGCCCTTGACGCCCTCGGCGAGGACCAGGGTCGCGGGGTCGCCGGCGAACGAGTGCACGAACCGCGCGCGCCTGAGCTCGAGGCAGTGCCGGCGCATGACCGAGAACAGCTCCACCGCCCTTTCCGACGGGTAGACCAGGCACATCCGGCCCCGGTGGCGCAGCAGCCAGGCCCCGGCGCGGACGAAGTCCGCCAGCGTTCCTTCCACCTCGTGGCGTGCCACCAGCCGCTCCCGGTCGGGATTCACCCGGCCGCTCCGGGGCGCCCGGTACGGGGGGTTGCACACCGCCACGTCGAAGCTCCCGGACGGAAACGCCGTTGCCAGGTCGCGCGCGTCTCCCCGCACCATACGGACCCGCTCCCCGAGACCGTTCAGGGCCGCGGCCCGCCCTGCCCGGTCCACCATGTCCTCCTGCAACTCCACGCCCACGGCCGCCACCCCTCCGTTCAGCACGGCCAGCGACAGCGCGACAACGCCGTTGCCGGCCCCCAGGTCGACGATGCGCTCCCGCCCGCGGACTTCCACGAAACGCGCCAGCAAGAGCGAGTCCAGGGCGAACCGGTAGCCCCCGCGCCGCTGAATGACGGCGACGCGGCCGTCGAACACCCTGTCGATGGTTTCCTTTGAGCTCATGAAAAGAGTGGCTTGGGGTGATTGGCCAACAACGATTTTCTGATCTATTCTGGTAGGGATTAGCGTTGAAGTGCCGATATTTTATCCATGGAGGTTCGGTCGATGCCTAGGGACACTTACAAGTACCACTTCAAGAAGGGCAACAAAATTGTACACACCGGAATCACCAACGATCTGGAACGACGCGAGCAAGAACACAAACGGAGTTTCGGAGAAGGCGGTCACATCAAACAGGTAGGCCACGCAACCACCCGCGATGCCGCCCTGAAGTGGGAAAGCGAGCAGACGAAACGTGGAAACCCTACTAGAAAAACGAGGTGAGAGGGGTGTCCTGTGCCTGACCCGATGAACGTAACACTCTATCTGCAGATCATATCCATGTTGATCGGGGTCGTGGCCGTCGCGTTACCGATTCTGATCACCGTGGTCGCGTTTGTCTACGTGAGAAGACTGACCGAGCGAATAGACAATCTGTCTGACGAAATCGATCAACTCTGGAATCGCGTGGGCCGAGACGCACATGGCCCGGGTTGAACCCTCCCCTCGCATGACCGCACTCCTCGCAAACATCGGCGGACGGACCCTCGGCTACGTGGCCGGCATGGGCGCGGGCGTGATCTTCCTGGGTTCCGCCCTGGCCTGGGCGGCGCGGCCGCCCGCCAAGGTCCGTCTCATCATACAACAAATCCGCGCCATCGGGGTGGACTCGCTGCTGGTGGTGCTGCTCTCCGGCCTGTTCACCGGCATGGTGCTGGGGCTCCAGGGCTACTACAGCCTGCGGAAGTTCAACGCCGAGAGCTTTCTGGGGGCAGTGGTGGCCCTGAGCCTGCTGCGGGAGCTCGGCCCGGTGCTGTCCGCCTTCATGGTCACCGGCAGGACCGGCTCCGCCATGGCGGCGGAGCTGGCGTCCATGCGGGTCACCGAACAGATCGACGCCATGCACTCCATGGCCCTCAATCCGGTCAAGTACCTGGTTTCGCCCCGCGTCGTCGCGGGCGTCATCGCCATGCCGCTCCTGACCTGCATGTTCAACGTCATCGGTATCTGGGGTGCCTACCTGGTCGGCGTCGGCCTGCTGGACCTGGGCTCGGGCAGCTACATCTCCGGCATGGAGCAGGCCGTGCAGCTCCGGGACGTGGTCGAAGGGCTGATCAAGTCCGCGACCTTCGGGCTCATCATCACCTGGGTGTGCTGCTTCAAGGGGTTCCACGCCCTCCCCATGGCCACGGGGGTGGGCCGGGCCACCACCGAAGCGGTGGTGCTCTCGTTCGTCCTGATCCTGGTGTCGGACTACTTCCTCACCTCGGTGATGCTCTAAGGGACCTGTCATGATCGAAGTCGTCGACGTCCACAAGAACTTCGCCCGGCAGGAGGTCCTCAAGGGCACCAACCTGACCATCGAGGAGGGCGGGATCACCACCATCATCGGCGGCAGCGGCTCCGGCAAGACCGTGCTGCTGAAGACCATGATCGCGCTGCTGCTCCCCGACCGGGGACAGGTCCGGGTGGACGGGACCGACATCACTCGGCTGGGAGAGAAGCCCCTGAACGAGGTCCGCCAGAAGTTCGGCTTCCTGTTCCAGGGGGCCGCGCTGCTCGATTCCATGACGATCTTCGACAACGTGGCCTTCCCGTTGCGGGAAAGGACACGGCTCGGCGAGGACGCCATCGGCGCCAAGGTCAGGGAGCGGCTGGACCAGGTGGGGCTCAAGGACATGGGCTACAAGTATCCGGCGGAAGTGAGCGGCGGCATGAAGAAACGGGCCGGATTCGCCCGCGCCCTGGTCACCGACCCGCGGATCGTGCTGTTCGACGAGCCCACCACCGGACTGGACCCCCTGCTGGCCAAGAGCGTCCATCAGCTCATCGCCGCCATGCAGAGCCGGGTCGGCTTCACCGGCGTCATCGTGAGCCACGACATTCCCGAAGTCTTTACAATATCGCACCGCGTGGCTATGTTGGCCGACGGAGTGATCGCCGACAGCGGCCCCACCGAGGAGTTCCTCCGGTCCTCCAGCCCGACGGTACGGCGGTTCTTGAACAGCGACACCTCGGAACCCGCGGACACCCTATGAACCACAGAGCTACGGAAATCGTCGTCGGCATCTTCGTGGTGGCGGGCCTCGTCTGCCTGGGCTACCTCGCCATCAAGCTGGGCAAGCTCGACGCCTTCGGCAATTCCGGATACGTCCTGTACGCCGACTTCGCCAGTGTGGCCGGGCTCCGTCGGGGGGACGCCGTGGAGATCGCCGGCGTCGGCGTCGGCCGGGTGGACTCCATGGCCCTGGTGGACGACCGCGCGCGGCTGACGCTCAGGATCAACCCGGGCGTGGCCGTCCAGGAAGACGCCATCGCTTCCGTCCGGGCCAGGGGCCTCATCGGCGACAAGTTCATCGCCATCTCACCCGGGGCGTCCGACCGCCTCATCCCGTCCGGCGGGAAGATACGCGAGACCGAGTCGCCGCCGGACATCACCGACCTCATCGGCAAGATGATCGGCGGCGATGTGACGAAAGGCGCGCCCTAGCGTCGCATGCCCCTCAAGAACGTCATTCAAACCTGCCGGGGCTATCTTTCGTTCTACGGCTGGCGGATGGTGCTGGTGGGCTGCCTCTTCCGGTTTCTCGGCGGCGGCTTCCACTTCTACGGCTTTACCGTCTTCGTCTCGCCGCTGGAAAAGGACCTGGGCATCACTCGCCGCGCCACCAACCTCATATTCGGTCTGGCACGGGCCGAAGGCGCCATCGAAGGCCCTCTCGCCGGATATCTTATCGACCGTATCGGCCCGCGGCCCATCATGACGGTCGCGGTCCTGCTCACCGGCCTGGGCTACATCGTGTGCTCCTGGGTCGAGTCCTACTGGACCCTCCTGGTCATCTACCTGGGGGTGGTCTCGCTGGCCTTCGGCGCCGGCTTCATGCATTGCCCGATGGTGCTGGCCAATAGCTGGTTCTTCCGTTTCCGCGCAAGGGCCATGGCGCTGGTGAGCTGCTCCATCGGCATCGGCGGCGCCCTGCTGGCGCCGGTACTCGCATACGTAGTCTACTACTTCGGCTGGCGTTGGGGGATGGTGTTCGCCGGCACCGTGTTCCTCGCGCTGGGCACGCCGCTGGCGGCCGTGGTGCGGCGATCGCCCGAGGACATGGGGTTGGTGCCGGACGGCGACTATTCCGCGCACGCGTCTCAAACCTCGGACCGGCCGTCAGCCGGCGGCGTGGCGGCGACCGAGCCCGACGTCGGCATCTGGGAGGCCCTTCGCGGCGCTCCTTTCTGGCTTTTGGTCGCTTCGACTCTCTTCCGGGTGTTGGGCCTCAGCACCGTCATCGTCAATTTCGTGCAGATCCTCGAATGGAAGGGCGTGGGAGCCCTCGCGGCAAGCTGGTTCCTGGGCGTATTCGCGGCGCTGTCCCTTCCGACCCACCTCGCGGTGGGCTGGCTGGCGGACCGGCTGGACAAGGCGAGGGTCATGGCCGTCTGCATGCTGATCGCCGCCGGCGCCCTGGTGTTGCTCACGTACTCCCGGGGCACGCTGTTGATCTGGCTCTTCCTTCCCCTGTTCTCCCTCGTGGAAGCCGTCTTTCCGGTGACCTGGGCCATGGTCGGGGAGTTGTATGGCCGCCGCAACTTCGCCAAGGTGCGCGGCAACATGGGCTTCTTCTACCAATGGGGCGGCATGATCGGACCCTACGTGGCGGGCGCCATCTACGACGCGACCCACAGCTACAAGCCCGCGCTCCTGGGGATGGCCGGCCTGTACGTGCTCTCGGCCATCCTCTACCTGCTGCTCGGCAGGACCCGGCTCGCGCGGATGCGGGCCGCCTCCCAGGCCTCGTAGCCGGACGCCTTCATCCGCACCACCGGACACTAGTGTCGTGTCCCCCGTAAATGTTGACAAATCTGCTGGTCTTTTTCGTCGTCGGCTGCGTTGGTCACCCCGGGCTTGACCCGGGGTCTTCCTCGCGTGGTAACCGCCACTGCTCGTCATCGCGCCTTGCCGACAACGAAAAATCCTGCGCATCTTTGTCAACATTTACGGGGGACACGACACTAGCTCACCCTCCCAGCGAGATGGCCGCGGTGCCCGCGATGACGCAGACGGCGCCGACGACGGTCTGGAACCGGACCTGCTCCAAGTCCCGGAGGAAGATGACCGTTCCCAGCAGCACCCATAGCGGGCTGATACCCACCAGCGGGGAGACCGTGATCACGCTGCCGATGCCCAGGGCGGTGATTACGAGCAGGATGCCGCAGGTCTCGGCGGTTCCGGCCGCCAGGAACGGCAGCATGGCGCGCCGGTCCCACACCAGCGGCTCACGGCTGAACGGGGTGTAGACGAGGAAACAGACGAGGGAGACGATCCCCACCAGCGCGGCAAAGAACAGCGGCTCGTGGGAGATCGACAGCGCGAAACGGCGCATGGGATGGACGATGCCCGCCAGCAGGGCGGCGGTGAGCGGGAACAGGAACTCCCACCAGCGGAACGACCGCACCTCCGCGGCCGGCTTCCAGGTAATGAGCACGATGCCGCATACCACCGAGACCACTCCCGCGAGGGTCACCAGGTTGGCGGTCTCGCCCAGGAACGTGATGGCCACGCACACGCCGAACATGGGATGCGTCGACCGGATGGGGCCGCTGCGGGAGGCCCCCACCCGCTGCACGCCGGTGTAGGTGCAGAGGCGGATGATGGGCTGCAGCATGCCGGCGACGATGAAGACGTAGACCGCAACGGTATCCACCCGGGGGATCCCGCCGGTGAGGAACACCGCGGTCCAGGTGCTCACGGTGTGGACGATCAGGGAGATCAGCGTCACCGTCTTGGGCGTCGAGTACTGCATGCCCCGGCGCGACGTCACCAGCACGCAGGCGTAGGACAGCGAGGCGCACAGGGCGATGACCTGGGGAGGTATGGACATGTCGCGGCGTTCTCTCCCGCGGACTATTCGCGGGAGGCCCGGGAGGCGGAGTCCGGCCCGGCCGCCAGAGACAACCGGGCGATGCGCAGCTCGGGAACGGCGCCCCTGCTTTCGAACCACGCTTCGAGGGCGGCCAGATCGGCCCCGACGGTGGCCAGGAATTCCGTCACGTCGACGCCCAGACAGGCCGGCCGGTAGGGTTCGATCCTTCGAACACCCGCGCGCAGGAGCTTGAGCGTGCCGACCGGCACCTCCTGCTGCCACTTGAAGTAACCCGCGGCCACCTGAATAATACCCTGGTAGAACTCGCGCTCGGGGCCGTGGTCTTCGAGCCAGATCTCCTCCAGGGTCTCGTGAGCCTGGTAGAAGAGTCCGCGGTTGAACTCATCGATGCCCTTGAGGAAACGCGGATCGTGTTCCATGGCGTGAAGGCGGCCTCCCATGCCGCGCGGCGACGAGCCGCTTGAACCCGACAACACTAGCCGATAACGATGGCTTGTCAAAACACCGCCTGCAACGCTCCACCATGAAGCTCGCATCCCTCACCATCGATTCGCTGACCCACGGCCCCTGGGGGCTCGGCCGGGACCAGGGCAAGGTGGTCCTGGTCCCCATGACGGCGCCGGGCGACCAAGTGTCGGCGGAGGTGGTGGAGGAACACAAGCGGTACTCGGTGGCCCGGACGGTGTCGCTCCTGCGCCCTTCGCCGGCGCGCCGGGAAGCGCCGTGCCCCTATGCCGGCACCTGCGGCGGCTGCGCATGGCAGCAGGTGTCCTACGAGGCGCAGCTCCACGCCAAGCAGCGAAACGTCGCCGACGCCCTCGCCCGGGTCGGCAACCTCAGCGGTTTCGAGGTCCTGCCCATTCTGCCCGCGTCGCCGGAGTTTCACTACCGGCGGCGCATCGCCCTCCACGTCGACGACCGCCGCCGGCTTGGGTTCCGCCGCGCGTTCTCGCGGGAGTTGGTGGAGGTGGACCGCTGCCTCATCGCCGACCCGGACGCCGACCGCGGCATTCCCCTGGCGGCGGAATGGGTCACACGGCTGGAAACGGAGATCTCGAGGGTCGAGATCCTGAGCGGCGACCGCCCGGGCGAGGTGATTCTCTCGGCCGCGGCCCGGCAGCGGTTGGGCGGCGCCGACGAACGTGCCTGCGCGGAGTCCGTTGCCGGTCCGGTGACGGGAATCGTCGTGACGGGCCCGGGCTGGCGCCGGCGGTGGGGCGACACCACCGTCTCATTCGTGGTGGACGGCGATCTGACGTTGCGGCACGACGCCGGCACCTTCGGGCAGGTCAACCCGGCCGGCAACCGGAAGCTGGTGGACGAACTGCTTTCGTGGGGGGCATTGGGCGCGGAGGACAGCGTTCTGGAGCTCTACGCGGGCGCCGGCAACCTGACGCTTCCGATGGCGCGGCGGGTGCGGCGGGTGCTGGCGGTGGAAGGCCACCGGCAACTCGTCCGGAACGGCAGGCGCAACGCCGCCGACAACGGCATCCGCAACATACGGTGGCGGGGAGAGGATGCCTCGGCCGCGGTGGAGGATCTCATCGACCGCGGACGCCGTTTCACGACGGTCGTGCTCAATCCGCCTCGCGCCGGGGCCAAGGCGCTGGCCCCGAAACTCGCCGCGCTGGGGGCCGGAAGGATCCTCTACGTCTCGTGCGATCCGGCAACGCTGGCGCGGGACCTGCGCCAGATCGCGGCGGCGGGCTACACCCTCCGCCGGGTCCGCCCGGTGGACCTCTTTCCCCAGACGTTCCATGTCGAAACGCTGGCCGAGCTGATCGATTCCAAACCATCCGGTACGTCGACATAGTTGAACGAACAAGCCGTTTTCCGGGGGGTTACGGTTTGTATCTACGTAGCCACTTGAAAGGCTATCGTGACCGGAACGTGCCGTTTACGCAATCTTCAGGGTTGAGTTGCGGAGTCCAACTGGTGTAGAGTGTGCCGGGGAGGAAGAAATGACCCAGCCGAAGAAAAGGGTAACTCCGAAGGTCACCATCATCGACAGCAACGGCGCCAGCCAGACGATCAACTACCTGCTCGAGGACCGGGACGAGCTCGAATGGCTGATGGCGGTGGGACGGAACAAGAACGGTGACATCTTCTTTTACGACACCGGCGGCGACATTCTCCATGATCTCGGAGCGCTGGAGTACGTAAAGGAGCGGATTCTCAGGGACTACTTCGGCGAAGTGGACGAGTAACCACTCCTTGCGGCGGTGGCGGCGGGGTTCAGCGGTCCGGCTTCGCCGAACCCCGAAGACGCATCCACAGGAATGCCGCGGCCGCCACGACCATCACCGCGCTGAGATACTGGCCCCGGGACAGTCCCAGGGCCAGCCCCAGATGGGCGTCGGGCTCGCGGAAGAACTCCACCAGGAACCGCACGGCGCCGTAGCCGCCGATGAAGGCCCAGGTCAGGACGCCGTGCGTCCGTACCCGGGTTCCCAACCACAACAGCACCGCCAGTAGAACCGCCCCCTCGAGAAACGCCTCGTAGAGCTGCGAGGGATGACGCGGCAAGGGGCCGCCGTCCGGGAAGACCATCGCCCACGGCACGTCCGTGGCGCGGCCGTACAACTCCCCGTTGATGAAGTTGCCGAGCCGCCCGAGCCCCAGGCCCAGCGGCGCGGCGGCGATGATGCAGTCCGCCGCGGGATAGAACGGCAAACCCTGCTTGCGCACGTACCACCATCCGGCCAGCAGCGCCCCCAGGAGGCCGCCGTGAAAAGACATGCCGCCGTGCCAAAAGGCAAAGATCTGAAGCGGAGAGGCCAGATAATACGGGAGGTTGTAGAAGATCACGTAGCCCAGCCGGCCGCCCAGGACCACGCCGATGAACACGTAGCTGATGAGCTCCACCAGTTGATCGCCGCCGAGCGGGAGGCCTCTCTTGCGGGCCAGCCACAGGGCGATGAAATAGCCGCCGGCGAACCCGAACAGGTACATGAGGCCGTACCAGCGCACCGACAGGGGCCCGATCCGGAACGCCACGGGGTCGATGCGCGGAAAGGACCAGGGCGCGGCTTGCACGTCCCTGCCGGCCACGGCGGCCGTGCTCTCGATCTTCCCGTCCCCGAGCAGCGCGGCCACCAACTCGCGCACGTCGTCCTTGTACCAGTCCTTGTAACCGATGGCCTTGGCGATGACCTCGCCCTTGCGTCCGATCAGAACCGATACCGGCAGCCGCATCACTCCGTACTGCTCGGCGATGTCGGCCCGTCTGTCCAGCAGCATCGGATAGGTCAGCTTCTGCTCGTCCGCGAACGCCCGCACCAGGTCCGGGGACTCCATGAAGTTGACCGCCACCACCTCCAACCCCTTGCCGCGGAACTCCTGGTACAGCCGCTCCATGGCCGGCATCTCCAGACGGCAGGGAGGACACCACGTCGCCCAGAAGTTCAGCAGCACCAGCTTGCCCCGGAAGGACGCGGCGTCGACACGGTTTCCGGCCGCGTCCTCGGTGGTGAAGCCGGGCGACTCGACAAAGCCTTCCTGCACGAGGAAACCGAGCTTCTTCAGACGGTCGTCCGTCGCCGCGCCCAGGACGTCCGGGCAAAGGGCGATGAGAAGCAATGCGAGCAGCCAGCGTTTCATGGGCGTATGGCTATGGGGCGGAGCGGCCCGGCCCCAGGTCGAGGCCGCCGCCTCTGCTCGCCGCGTTTGCGGCGTCGTCCTCCGCGATGAGCCTGCGGGCCACCAGCACCAATATCGGGACGATGTACATGTGCCCGCTGACCCACATGATGCCGCCGCCGAGGGCCTGGTCCTGGATCGGGCTCAATTTCTCGATCACCGGAACGGCCGCATAGAACGGATACAGAACGCGCTCGGGCAGGGCGATGGCCATGCCGAGCAGCGTGTTCTGAAGCGTCGCCGCCACCAGGTACACAATCCTCAAACCCAGCGGGCGCGTGGGGCGGAACAGCGGCGCGGCGTTCACGATGGGCCACCAGAAGAGCACGGCCGTACCGAAGAACAGCCAGTGCTCCAGGTCGTGCAGCCACCAATACTCCAGCGCGGCCTGGTACAGCGCGGGGTGGTGCCAGGCCCACAGATTCGCCACGTAAAGGGTCCAGGCCACCGGCATGGCCGTCAGCACCGACAGCGCGGACCGAAGCGGGGCGCCGTCGCGGAACAGCCCGGCGAAAGGCTCGCGGATGGCGGCGGGAAGCCCCCACACCACGGCCGCGAAGGGGTTGGCCAGGAGGATTCCCAGGGGCGCGATCATCAGCAGCAGGATGTGCTGCACCATGTGCATGCTGAGACTCTCGGCGGCGAGTCGGTCCACCGGGGAGACCAGCGCCGTGAACAGCGCGGCGATGCCGCCCAAGTAGAGCGCCAGCCCGGACAGGGTGGCGGCGCCGTCGGCCTGTCGACGGAGCCGGGACCACCCGGTGAGGTAGATGCCGGCGGCCAGCGCCAGCACCAGGAGGATGTCCGCGCGGAAGTTCCACGGGATCATCCCGAACACCAGGACCAGGGCGTCGAAGGGCGACGGCTCGCCGTGCGCGCCGCCGTGGGCGTAGAGGGCCTGTGGCCACGCCGCCGCCGCCAGCGCCAGCGCGGCGGCCCGGGTCCCCTTCCTCACGGCACCCGCCACAGCATGAACCCCCAGGAGGGCAGCAGCGCCGCGGTGCCGAGAAACCAGTACACCACCCCGGGTGCGATTGCGGGCCGCGCCTTGATCCATCTCACGCAGAATTCGGTGACGATGACGCCCAGAAGTCCGCTGGCGGTGGAGAGCGCGAGAAGGGCTTTCATGCCCTTGTCCGGATTCTCTCCCGACAGGCCGCCCAGCAGCACCATCAGCGCGATGATCCACGCCGGCGCCGCCGCCGCGAGCCCCACCAGCCAGTACCGCTCGGGCTTTCCGAAGCGGTCCCGAAAGCACGCCGACACCAGCGCGCCCGCCAGCACCCCGAATACTCCGACCCAGATGGATAGCGTCACTCCCTTGCCCCTCCGTGGCTCTTGTACGAAATCTAACAGCCCGGACCGGTACTTGAAAGCATGGCCCACGGACTCCGGCCTTCGGCCTTCGCTTGCCGGTCACGCCCCCAGCGCGTAAGACTGGAACCCGAGACCCGACATGCGCTTTTCCGTTTCCTCCCTGTTCGACCTGGGCGAGCTTCCCGCGGACCTTCGCCGCTCCCTGGGGCTCGTCTACGCCTCCAGCGTGCTGGTGATCATGGGGGTGAACCTCATCCAGCCGGTGTTGCCCGCCATGATCGCGCCATTCGGCATCACCGACGCCGAGGTCGGGCTGGTCATCGCCGTCTACACCGCCCCGGCCATCGTGCTGGCGCCGCTCCTGGGAGTCGCCGCCGACCGCTACGGCAGACGGCCGCTCCTGGTCGGCGGGTTGATCCTGTTCGGCGTGGCCGGCACCGCCGTAGCCTTCGCCCCGGACTTCCGCTGGGTGCTGGCGCTGCGGGCGGTCCAGGGCATCGGCTTCAGCGCCGTCATCCCCCTCACCATCGTGCTCATCGGCGACCTCCTGGAGGACCGCCGGGAGGTATCCGGCCAGGGCATGAAAGTCTTCATCGACCGGGTGGGAGAGCTGGTGTTGCCGCCCCTCGGCGGCGTCCTGGCCCTGGTCGGATGGCGCTGGCCCTTCCTTTCCTACGCGGCCGCCGTCCCCCTGGGGCTGCTGGTGCTCAGGTGGATGCCCGAGACCCGTGGAACCGGCGCCGCCTCGCTGGGACGCTATCTCAGGGACGTGACACGGGTGGCCAGGAACCCGCGGCTGTTGCTGGCCTTCGCCGCCGGCTTCCTGCGCTTCTTCCTGGACTACGCGTTCTTCACCTATCTGCCGCAGTTCGTGGTCCGGACCCACGGCATCACCTACGCCGGGGCCGGACTGCTGCGGTCCCTGCACGCGCTTGGCGCCATGGTCACGTCCAGCCAGGCCGGGCGCCTGGCGGGATCGTGGGACAAGGGGACCCTGGTCCTGGGCGCCTTCCTCGTGAGCGGGCTCGCCCTTCTGGCGGTCCCCTTCACTCCGGACGTAAAAACCATGGCTCCGGTGCTGCTGTTCTATGGTGCGGCCAACGGTATCATCTCGCCGATGCAGAAGAGCCTGTTGACCCAGAACGCCCCGCTGGAGCTGCGCGGCGGCATCATCTCCCTCGACCGACTGACCCAGCAGATCGCCAAGTTCGCCGGGGCGTCCAGCATTCTGATGCTGGGGGTCGAGATTTCCACCCTCTTCTGGATCATGGCCGTGCTGTCCTTCGTGAGCGTCGGCCTGATGGCGCCCCTGGCCTGGAGTTCCAGGGACCGGGGGACCGGCACCGATGCGGGAACGCCCGTTGATGTGCGGCCGGACCCGTCGTAGACTCACCGTCTGTCAGTCACGGGAGGGAAGCCCATGCCCAGGTACACTCGGGACCACATCCACCTCAGGAGCCGGGATCCCAAGGCCACGGCGCAGTACTACCACCACATGTTCGACGCGAAGATCGTCGAGACCGTGCAGACCGACGGGCGCCCCCGGGTCGACCTGGAGATCGACGGCCTGACCATCTGCATCGCCAAGGCGCAGCCGGAGCACGACTCCGCGCCGGACCGGCCGTACGTCGGCCTGGACCACTTCGGGCTGCAGGTGGAGGACCTCGACGAGGCCGCCGCGGACCTGAAGAAACGCGGCGCCGAATTCTACTCCGAGCCGCGCCTGCTCCGCCCCGGCCTCAAGATCGCCTTCGTGCGCGCCCCGGACGACGTCCGCATCGAGATCCTGGAAAGGAAGAACAACGCCACGTAGGTACGGCCGGCGGCCGCCCTGCCCCGGGTCCTATGTTTCCCGGAACTCGGCGCCGTCGATGGGAAGCTCGGTGCCCAGCCCCTTTTCCGTGGCGCGCTGGTAGAGCAGCTCGCCGATGGCCTGGTCGCCCACGCCCCAGAAGGCGTTGTTCTTGTAGAAGCTGATCTGTTCCTCGGACGTCCGCCCGGGCACCTGTCCGGCCAGCACCTCGCCGAGATCCCACACGTCGTCCCAGGTGATGACGCCCTGCTGGACGGGATCCCACAACACGCCGGGCTCGTCCAGGATCTCCTGCCGCTTGGAGTTGCAGACGATGATGTCGCAGCGCTGGAGCGTCTTGTCGTCCACCTCGCGCCGTTTCTGCTGGATGAAGCCGCCGCGCATGAGGCCGATGTTGCTTGAAACGATGGAGCACAGGTGCACCCCGGGCTCCAGCCAGTCGCCGTCGAAGGTGGGCACGTTGGAGTTGGTCACGGACAGCAGTATGTCCACGCCCTGGACCGCCTCCCGGTTGCTGGCGACCGGGCGCACCTCCATGTCGAGCAGCTCGGTCATCTTGGCCGCGAACCTGGTGCGGTTCTCCGGATTGGGGCTGTAGACCTTGGCCTCCTCGATGCCGGGAACCACCGCCTTGGTGGCGAGCAACTGGCACTCCGCCTGGGCCCGGGAGCCCAGCACCCCCACCACCTTGGAGCTTTGGCGCGCCAGGTGCTTGATGCCCACCGCGGTGGAGCAGGCGGTCTGGACGTTGACCACGTTGTTGGCGTCCGGCAGCTCCTTCACCCGGACCTCGCCCACCGTGATGCATTTGAGCTCGGCGTTGTTTCCGTTGAACATCACCCGCACCGGACGACCCCGGGTCTGGTAGGTCTGGATGCCGTTGTCATGGATCATCACATGCTCGCAGTGGGTCAGGATCCCGGTGACGCCGGCTGAGTTGGGCGCCCCCTGGTGCACTGTGACGCGGGCGTTGGCCACCGAGTGCACACGGCGCCGCAGCGCCCCCAGTTCGCGGTTCTTCGCCCAGTCCAGGTAGCCCCGCTCCATGGCGTCCACCGCCTCCTTCATGGTGATGAGTCCGGCCATGTCTTCGGGGCCCAGCAATAGTACCGATGCCATCGCAACCTCCCTTGTGTTCGTTCGTTTCCCCGGCGCCCTTCAATTGAACCGCGCCCGGTCTCGCTTTAGTAACAGATAAAGCCTTCCCGTGCTCTTCATGTACCCGGCCTGCGCTCCGGCCTCGTCGCCCGTCCCGAAGTAGAGGTCTACCCGGGCCGGCCCCCGGATGGCGGCGCCGGCGTCCTGGTTGAGGACGAAGCGGCCGAACGGCCGCGAACCCGTGAGCTCGCCCTGCTCGCCCACCACCGGCGTCCGGGTCTCCACGAACAGGAGCGCGCCCTTGGGGTAGACCCGGTGATCGGTGGCCGCGGAGCGTCCGGCGGTGAGCGGCACCCCGAGACTTCCCAGCGGCCCCTCCTCTCCCAACCGGAAGAAGACGTAGCGCTCGTTCCGCGCGAACAGCGCCTCGCGCTCGCCCGGGAACTCCGCCAGCCAGGCGCGGATGCGCTGCATCGACATGGACTCCCGGTCGAGCTTGCCCCGGTCGATGAGCACCTTGCCGATGCTGGTGTAGCGCCGGCCGTTGGTGGCCGCGAAGTTGAGCGGGACCTCGCGCCCGTCGGTCATCCGCAAGAGCCCCGAACCCTGGATGTGCAGGAAAAAGCGGTCCACCGGATCCCGCAGCCACGCGATCTCGTAACCCCTGCCCTTGAGGCTGCCAAGGACGTCGATGTCGCGGCGGGAGTACCCCGCGCCCTTCCGGGCCCGGCCGCGCCGCCCGCGCAGCTCGTCCGGCTCCCGGTAGACGGGATAGCGGTAGTCGGCGGTCTCCACCGGGCTGGCGTCGATCACGGGCTGGTAGTAGGCGGTGAACAGGACGTCGCGCCGCCCGGCGCTCAGGGGCGCGGGAAAGAAATCGAACCGTTCCGCCACCCGATGCGGCCAGTCTCCCCCCGAATCCGGCGGCTGGTCCAGAAGCGCCAGAAACTCCGTGAGCGAAGACCGGACGTCTTCCGCGGTCACCCTGCGGGGCCAATGGCCCAGGGGCCGCCCTCCCGGCACCTTGCGGAGAAACCGCAGGCTCTCGGCCACGGCCGCCCGGAGCGACTGCGCGCCGTGGTCGTCCCGGACCTCCGGCGGAGGCGCGGGTGGCGGCGCCGGCACCTCGGGCGGCGTCGGCCGGCAGCCGCCCAACAGTTGCAGCGCGGCGAAGACCGCCGCCGACACACGCAGCCCCGGCATGGGACGTGTGTCACGGGCTGCGCGGGAGCGGGCGAGAACCGGCATACGGTCAGGAGGCTAGTGTCGTGTCCCACGTAAACATTGACAAATCTGCTGGTCTTTTTCGTCGTCGGCTGCGTACGTCACCCCGGGCTCGACCCGGAGTCTTCCTCGCGTGGTAACCGCCACTGCTCGTCATCGCGCCTTGCCGACAACGAAAAATCCTGCGCATCTTTGTCAACATTTACGTGAGACACGACACTAGTCCCGGATGTCCTGGGTGAACCACTCGGTGGGGAGCTGGCGGCCCATGCCCTTCTCCTTCGCCATCTGGTAGACCCGGCCGGCGCAGGCCGCGAACTGGAGCCCCTGGGTCCCGGCGTTGATGAAGAAGGTGGTCTGGTCGGGACTGGTCCGGCCCGGCTTGCGGCCGAGCTTCACGTCGATGAAGTAGCTGAAGTAGTCGCCGGTATAGACGTCCTGCGTGGGGTTCGGGATGCGCGCGATCTCCTCGGCCTGACCGGCCACGTAGCCCACGTTGCCGTGGAGCCGCACCATGCCCTCGTCCATGGTGACCACGGTGTTCCGCCCGAGCTTGACCGAGACGTCGCAGGCCTCCACCGCCCGTGGGCCGATCTCGCAGGCACGGACGCAGGTGAGGTGGGCGCCCGGCTTGAGCCACTCGGGGTTGTCGAACACCACCCGGGTGGAGTCGGTGCAGGCGGAGACGATGTCGGCCCCCCGCACCACCTCCTCCGGCGTGTCCACCGCCGTCACCTTGAGGCCCAGCATCTCGCTCATCTCGGCGGCGTAGGCCTCGCGGTTCGCCTTGGTGGGGCTGTACGCCCTCACCTCCTCGATCTTCCGCACCTCGTTGAACGCCATCAGATAGGTCCGCGCCATGCCGCCGGAGCCGAACATGCCCACCACCGCGGCGTCCTCCCGCGCCAGCTCCTTGACCCCCAGTCCGGCGCAGCCCCCCACCCGCATGTGCTGGAGCACGCCGTCGTTGATGATGGCCAGAGGCTCGCCGTTGGCGATGCTGAACACCATGATCAGCCCGCAGTAGTTGCCGGGCTCCATGCAGTACTTCTCCTCGGTGTCGCCGCCCGGCCAGTAGACCACGTCCGACTTCATCCGGATGGCGAACGTGCCGATGGTGCGGCTGGCCCCTTCCATGGTGCCCCAGCGGTAGTAGCCGTCCGGACGGTCGCACGGCACCCACACGTCGAGCCGCGGCCGGTACACCGCATCGTTGCGGCCGAGATCGTCATAGCCCGTCTCCAGCGCGTCGAGACAGGCCTTCATGTCCATCAGCTCTTCCACTTCCTGGTTGTTGATCAGCAGCATGCGTGTTCCTTCCGGTCGTTTGGGTTGGTCAGGCCCTATTTCCTATACGATGCAGGGCACGTTGAAAAGGGACGCCCGCCACGATGGGCGCCGACCGGCGGGCCTCCCCGTCAGTTGATGACCGCGACCGCGGCTTGTATGCTTCCAGGCCGACAATGGACGCGGACATCATCGCAAAACAGCGGAACGCGATGGCGGAGCGTGGCCTCGACGCCCTCATCGCCGGCTCCCCCGAGAATCTCGCCTACACCACGGGCTTCGTGGTGCCCTCCCAGCTCCTCATGCGCTGGCGCCATGCCATGTGCATCGTCGAGCGGTCCGGACACGCCACCATGGTCACCATCGACATGGAGGAGACCACGGTGAAGGCCCACGCCGCCTTCGACGACATCCGGGTCTACCGGGAGTTCACCGACGACCCGATGCGGGAGGTGGCCGCGGCCATCGAAGGCCGGGGCATGGCCGGGGCCCGGGTGGGCGTCGAGATGGAGTATCTTCCCGCCGGGGACTTCGCCACCCTGCGCGGGCTTTTGCCCAAGGTCGAATTCGTTGCCGCCGACGGGCTCTTCGGCAAGCTCCGCCAGGTCAAGACCGCGCGGGAGGTCGCACTCCTGCGCTCTTTGAGCCGCGTCACCGACAGCGCCATCGGAGAGACCCTTGCCCACGCCCGTCCGGGCATGACCGAGCTGGAGATGGCCGGCGAGCTCACCGGCCGGATCTTCGCCGGCGGGGCGCAGCACTTCAAGCTCATGATCATCGCCTCGGGCGAGCGCAGCCAGTTCCCCAACGTGGGCCCCACCGGCCGGGCGCTTCGTGACGGGGACCTGATCCGCATGGAGATCTTCGGGGTCCTCGACGGCTACCACGCCGGCGTGTGCCGCACCGCGGTGGTGGGCGAGCCGACGGCGGAGCAGGCGCGCATCTGGGACAACCTGACCGAGTGCAAGCACCTGGTCATGAACCTCATCAAGCCCGGGGCCCATGCCAAGACGGTGTACCGGCGGTTCCTCGAGAAGTTCGACGAGCTGGGGCTGGAGCCCATCAGCTTCGTGGGCCACGGCATCGGCGTGTTCCTGCACGAAGAGCCCTACCTGGGGCGCTACGGCGAGGAGGTGCTGGAGGAAGGCATGGTGGTGGCCATCGAGCCGCTGGTCTACATCCCCGGCCGCATGGGGCTTCAGAACAAGGACATGCTGCTGGTGACCCGGGACGGCTGCGAGCTGCTCTCGGACGCCACCGGCACGGACAAGCTCATTCGAATCGGCTAGCGGAGCGAAGATGAAGATCCAATCCATCGAAACCATTCCGGTCAGGCTGCCCACGCGCCGGGTCCACCAGTGGGCCAACCTCAAGACCCCCATCGGCGTCTACCTGCTGGTCCGGCTGGAGACCGACGACGGCTGGACCGGCCTGGGCGAGGCGCCGGCGCTCAAGGACTGGGGCGGCGACCACATGCGCTACTACGGCGAGACCCCCGCGTCGGTGGCCGGCGTCATCCACGACATCCTGGCGCCGAGCATCGTGGGCGAGGACCCGCGCCGCATCGAGTGGATCCACACCCTGATGGACCAGGCCGTCAAGGGGTACCCCTATTCCAAGGCGGCCATCGACATGGCGCTGTACGACGTGGTGGGGAAGGCCGCGTGCGTGCCCGCCTACCAGCTTCTGGGCGGGCTCTACCGGGAATCGGTCCCCATCTCCCACAGCATCGGCCTCATGGACATGGACGAGGCGGTGGCCGAGGTGAGGCGGGTGCAGGCGGAGGGCGTCAGGACCATCAAGCTCAAGGGCGGGGTGGAACCCGGGCGGGACGTCGAGCTGCTGCGCCGCGTCCGCGAGGCCCTGGGCCCGGACATGAACCTCACGGTGGACGCCAACAACGGCTACAAGTCCGCCAAGGAAGCGGTCCGGACCACCAGGGCTATGGAGCCGTACAACATCCTCTACATGGAACAGCCCGTGGAGGGGCTCGACGCCATGGCCGAGGTCACCCGGCGGGTGGACACCCCCGTCATGGCCGACGAGAGCGCCTGGACCACCTGGGACGTCCTGGAGATCATCGAGAAGAAGGCCGCCGACATCATCTCCATCTACACCACCAAGCCCGGCGGCCTGCTCAAGGCCAAGAAGGTGGCCGCCATCGCCGAGGCCGCGGGGTTCCCGTGCAACGTCAACGGCTCGGTGGAAATGGGCGTGGGCAACGCCGCCAACGTCCACCTGGCCGCCTCCACCGCGGCGGCGAACCTGGCCTGCGTGATCCCGGTCACCGTCCCGGACGCCGAGACCTCGGGACGCATCGCGGGTATCTACTACAAGGACGACATCGTCACCGAGCCGTTCGAGTTCGCCGACGGCGCCGTCAAGGTATCGGACCGGCCCGGGCTGGGCATCGAGCTGGACGAAGAGAAGGTGGAGCGGTACCGGACGGACAAATGATCCGTCATTCCCGCGCAAGCGGGAATCCAGGGGCCGGGGGCGGGAATAGCGTTTCAAGGCGTCGGATTCGGCCATGAGCATCCAGAAGATAGCGGTCCTGGGAGCGGGCAACGGCGGGTGCGCCACGGCGGCGGATCTCGCCATCCGCGGGTTCGAGACCCGGCTCTATTCCCGTTCGGAGAAGACGCTGGAACCGCTGCTGCGGCGCGGCGGCATCGAGCTGGTGGAGCACGGGCGGGACTCCTTCGGACAGCCCCACCTCATTACGTCGGCGCTGGAAGACGCCGTGGCCGGGGCCGATCTCGTCACCATCGCCGCCCCGGCGGTGGCCCACGAGTTCATGGCCCGCGCCCTGGCGCCGCTACTGACCGAAGACCAGATCGTTCACCTCAACCCCGGGCAGACCGGCGGCAGCCTGCACTTCGTGCACGAGTTGCGGCGAGCCGGCTGCCGCGCCCCGGTGCGCTGCTGCGAGACCGTGACCCTGACCTGCATCTGCCGCATGGCCGGCCCCGCGCGCGTGGAGGTCTACCGGCGCACCGCCAACCTCGGCTGCGCGGCCTTCCCCGCCGGTGCGGGTCCGGACATCCTGCCCGAGATCGCAACCGTGTTCCCCAACATCGTGGCCGCGGAGAACGTGCTGGAGACGGGCCTGTCCAACATCAACGCCATCATGCATCCCGCCGGCATGGTCGGGAACGCCGGCTGGATCGAGCAGCACAACGGGGAACTCCTGTTCTACCGGCAGGCCCTCTCGCCCTCGGTGGCGCGTCTCATCGAGGGAGTGGACCGGGAGCGGCTGGCCATCGTGCGTGCGCTGGGGCTCCGTCCGCGCAACTTCGTGGAGATCTTTCACGCCGCCGGCCTCACCTCGGACGCGGCGCTCGAAAGCGGCGACGTTTATCAGGCCACCCAGGAGAGCGAGCCCAACAAGACCATCGTCGCGCCAACGACCCACGACCACCGCTACGTCCACGAAGACGTGGGCTACGGCCTCGTGCCCATGGCCGAACTCGCCGCCCTGCTGGGCATCGGCACTCCCGTCATCGACGCCCTCATCACCCTGGCCTCGGAGATGAACCGCACCGATTACCGCCGCGACGGCTTGACGCTGGACCGGATGGGATTGGAGGGTACAGACTTGGCCGCCCTCCATGGCATCCTCCAGGCCGGCTTCCCATAGGCTGGCTATCCGCACTTTCTGCGGCGCAAGCACTTGGCTGGTCGATCCCCTTCACTCCTCATCAAGGGCGTCGATGCGCCGTGTGAGGTTGGGATTGCTGCCCTTGGGATGGATGAACTCCTTGAGCTCACCGATGATCTGGGCGTTGTCGCGCAGACGCTTGGCCGCAAGCGGCGATAGGCGAGTCACCCCGTGGTTGAGAGCCTTGGACCGATCGGACCGAGCGGCAAGGCCAAGTCTGCGCTCAGCGGTGTCCAGCGCGCCCAGAAGCGGTTCAGCAGCCCGGTCGTGATCGGGGTCGAGGAAGTCAGGGTATTTTTCACGAAACTCCCGAACGGCAGCGTGGTAATCCCTCTTGGCGCGGTCCCGTTGCTCTTCCTCGACCCGGACTATATGGAAGACTCCGCCCATGATGACTGGCAGCATTACGGCCGCCACTATGGCTATTACCGCCACGACAGCCGCAACGAACACAACCACTTCCATGACCATTTCCACGACCATTTCCATGAGATCATCAATGTCCTTCAAAAGTCTCATAAGCGGCTTCCTCCTTCAGTGGGAACGGGGAGTTTTGCAACAATCGGGTGAATTGTCTTCCGTTGCCTGGCTAGGCGTCGCGGAAAATCCGAATCAAGAGAAGGCCGGTGAGCTCAATATATGAATGATCCTGCCAATCACTGAGACAAGTCGCGTAGATTGTGGTTGCAAGTGCTCTCACAGTGTGTCCTTTGGGAACGTCGAGTATCGTCTCAGCGAGAGCTCCTGTTGCATATACTTGATAGCTTCTCTCTTGGCCTGTTGTTGTTCGAACCGTGAAGCCTGTGTTGACGGAGCCGCCACACTCGATCCCCAGTGCCTCCGCGGCATCCACGTTGACTGAATGCCACGTTTCTTTCTGCTCGAAAGTAATCTCGAAGTTGAGGTCGACGTAACGACTAGGGACGATATCGTATCGATCAAGTATCTCGTCGGGGTTGGTATCGTCCTTGGAGCGGGGGTCAGCGTGGAGTTGGTCATCGGGGGGATACTCAGTCTTGGCCAAACGGCCGGCCAGAAAGGCCTCCAGTTCCGTTTGGTCGAAGAAGTTGACGGGCGCCACACCAAGGGCTCTCGAGATGCAAAGAATAGTGTATTCTGTCAGCCCCTGGCCGTGCTCGGCACGACGAAGTGTCTTGACGTGCAAATTCGCATCCTCGGCAAGTTCTTCTTGGGTTTTCTTTGCCCGCTGACGGAAGAAACGGATCAGATGCCCTTTCGGTGTCGGAAAGCTTGGCGCGGGGTTACTCATATCGGTGGTGTCCTTTTGTAAGAGAAATTTGCAAATAATCAAACATGGCCCGATCCCATGGTACAAGGGCGAATGGTGTCCCACCCGGGGGAGCGGAATACCAGGGAAGAGGACACAAACGGACACAAAGTGTCCTCTTAAACCACCATTCGAGCGAGGGCGAGTTCCCCCTTGCCGAGGACGGAACAGTCCTCGCTCCCAAGCCCGGACGGCGTCGTCGTCTTTTATTCCCCTCCCCTTTGTTCTAATCTGACCGCCATGCATGCGGGCTTGTGTTTCGATGGCTTCTACTCGATCCAGGAGATGATCGAACTGGCGCAACTGGCCGACGACATCGGCATGGACTCCATCTGGATGTCCGACCACATCTGCTTCAGGGACTCCATCGCCTCGGCCATGGCGTTCCTCGCCAGGACGCCGCGCATCAAGGTCAACCCGGCTCCCTTGAGCCCCTACTCGCGCCATCCGATGGTCACGGCCATGGCGCTGGTCACCATGGAGGAGTTCGCGCCGGGACGGGTGGCGGCCACCGCGGGCACCGCCAACCCCACCGCGCTCCGGGAGATCGGCATCGAGGCCGACCGGATGCTCAAGACCATGCGCGAGTACATGACGCTGCTGCGCAAGTTGCTGGCGGGCGAGACCGTGGAATTCGAGGGCGAGGTCTTCACCATGCGCGGTGCCAGCATGGGACTCACGCCCGGAAGCGAGATACCCATCTACATGACCGCGGTGAGGCCGGGGATGCTGCGGCTGGCCGGCGAGACCGCGGACGGCGTGCTGCTGTCCGCGGGCTGCACGCCCGCCTACATCCGGCGCTGCGTCGACGACGTGGAGAAGGGGGCGGCCCGGGCCGGAAAGCCGGCCAAGGGGGACGTGGCCGGCTTCATCGCCGCTTCGGTGTCCGACGATGCGCGCGAGGCCATGGACGCCACCAAGACCTTCCTGGCCTACATCTTCCGCAACAAGCACCACGCCGAAAACCTGCGCCTCGGCGGCGGCACGGTGGACCAGGACCGGCTCGCCGACGCCATCGGCCGGCGGGCATGGGACGAGGCCAAGGGCCTCATCAGCGACGAGGTGGTGCACGCCCACTCGGTCACCGGCACCCCCGAGGAATGCCGCCGGCGCCTGGACGAGTTCGTCCAAGGCGGCCTCGACCTCCCCCTGCTTATGCCCCTGGGCACCCAGGAACAGCGCAGGCGCGTGGTGGAGATCGCGCGGGAGGCGTAGTGGCCGAAAACCCGTCACCCCGGATGTCTCCGCACCGTCACCTTGGGCCTCTTGAACGTCGCCCTGGACCCCCTCCGTCACCGCCGGAGCCCCCTGAACGTCACTCCGGGCCCCCTGAACGTCACCGCCGGACCGCCCTTCGTCACCCCGGGCTTGACCCGGGGTCCAGAAAGGCGGGCCGGTGGCACAGCGAAGAGCCCCACTGCCGCCCCTGGACCCCGGGTCAAGCCCGGGGTGACGGACAGGGGGTAGGGGTGACGGAGGGGGGCAGGGGGGGCAGGGTGACCAAGGGCGGCGGTGGTGCCGGAGATCCGTGGAAACGCTGAAAGGTATAGCGAAATGGATAACTTATGACCCAGGGCCTCACGGAACGCTTGAAGAAAATCGCTGAACGGTCCGAGCGCAAGCTTCCTGCCCTGACCGACATCCGGCGCGGCCTGCACCGGCATCCGGAGGCCGGCTGGACCGAGTTCCGAACCACCGGCGTGGTGGTGAACCGGCTGCGGGAGCTGGGATACCGGGTGGAGACCGGATCGGCCTGCGTGCATCCGGACGCGGTGCGCGGGTGGCCCGAGGACGCGGTGGTGAGGGAGAGCCGGGCCCAGGCCGGCGATCTCGCCAGGGACATCGAGGTCCCCGGAGCGGTGGGCATCCTCGAGCGCGGCGACGGCCCCACCGTGGCGCTGCGGTTCGACATGGACGCCACCGAGGTGTCCGAGTCCGACGACCCCGCCCACCCGCCGGTGGCCCAGGGGTTCGCTTCCGGAAGGCCCGCGGTCATGCACGCCTGCGGACACGACGCCCACGTGACCATCGGCCTGGGGGCTGCCGAGCTGCTGGCGGAGGATCCGGACTGGCGCGGCCGCGTGAAGCTGCTGTTCCAGCCGGCGGAGGAAGGCGGACGCGGCGCCCATCCCATGGTGGAGGCCGGGGTGGTGGACGACGCCGACTACTTTGCCTGCCTCCACATGGGCGGGCCGACGCTGCCGCTGGGGGAAGTGGCGCTGGAGGCCACGCACTTCCTGTCGTCGGTCAAGATGGAGGCGCGCTTCCGCGGCGTGGCCTCCCACGCCGGCGGCGCCCCGGAACGGGGCCGCAACGCGCTCTTGGCGGCCTGCCAGGCCACCCTGGCGCTGCACTCCCTGCCCCGCAACGGCCAGGGCGCCACTTTCGTCAACGTGGGCGTGCTGAACGCCGGCACCGGCACCAACGTGGTGCCCTCCGACGCGCTCATGAAGTACGAGGTGCGCGGCGGCACCGACGAAATCTGCGAGCTCATGGAGGAAGGCGCGCGACGCTGCCTGTCGGGCGCGGCCACGCTCCAGGGCGTGGAGGTCGAAACCGAGATCACCGGCCGCACCATCGGCGCCAAGTCGGACAACGAGATGAAGGACCACCTGGCCTGGATCGCGGGATCGTCGCCGGTGGACTTCCGCGTCCACGACGCCCGGCCCCTGGGCGGCGGCGAGGACGCCACCTACTTCATGCGCCGGGTCCAGGAACGCGGCGGCAAGTCCCTCTACTTCCTGCTGGGGGGCAGCACCCCCACGGGGCATCACACCTCCACCTTCGACGTGGACGAGCGGGCGCTGGCCCACGGCGCCATGCTCATGGCCGGCATGGTGCTGCGGCTCACCGGGTCCGGGGCATGACGGCGCCCGAGATCGCCATCGACGCCACGGAGTTGGTCGACCTCGCCGGCGAGCTCATCAAGATTCCGAGCTTCTGCCCCAACGAAACCCCGGTGGCCCTGTTCCTGCGCGATTACCTCTCGGAACGCGGCTACCGGGTGGAGTTGCAGGAGGTGGAGCCCGGCCGCCACCAGACCATCGCCACTCTCGAGGGCGCGGGCGGCGGCCCCAGCCTGATGTTCAACGGCCACATCGACATCAACTCCCTCACCCGCGGCGGCAAGCGGGACCCCTGGACACCCGTGGTGGAGGGCGACCGACTCTACGGCCACGGCGTGCAGAACATGAAGGGCGGCGTCGCCTCCATGATCGCCGCCGCCGAGGCCGTCCGTCGCGCCGGCGTAAAGTTGCGCGGCGACCTGGTGCTGGCCTGCGTGGTGGGCGAGACCCAGGGCGGCGAGGGCACTCACTTCCTCATGGAGAGGGGCCTCCGCACCGACGCGGCGGTGCTGACGGAGCCCTTCGGCATCGGCAACCTCGTCACCGTGCACGGCGGCATCGTCCACTTCGCCGTCCACACCTACGGGATCACCGGACACGTGAGCAAGGTCGAGGAAACGGTCAACGCGGTGGAGCAGATGACCCGTGTCATCGAGGCGTTGCGAAACGTCGAGTTCACCTACGCGCCCAGGGCGGACCTGCCCGCCCTGCCCCGCCTGAACGTGGGCAGCATCATCGGCGGCCGCGGCGAGGGCTACGTGCTGACCGAGCCGCCCTACGTTCCCGACCTCTGCACCGTCATCGTGGATGTTCACTTCGTGCCGGGCCAGAGCGCGGACTCGGTCATCGCCGACGTGAAACGGGTCCTCGACCCCCTCAGGGACAGCGACCCCGGCTTGGAATACGCCATCGAGATCCCGCCGCCCGCCTACTTCAAGGGCTGCCGGCGGCTGGTGATGGACCCGCTGGACGTGCCCGCGGACGCGGCCATCGTCCAGGCCGTGGCCCGGAACCACGAGAAGGTTACCGGCTCCCCGCCCAGGCTCATCGGCGCCCACTTGCCCATGTCCTACTCCGCCGGCGACAGTTGCTGGTTGTGGAAGCACGGCATCCCCTGCCTCCACTACGGCCCCGGCGGCGGCTTCCTGGACCCCGGCCCGGACGGCAGCTACATCTTCATCAGCGAGATGGTGACCTGCGCCAAGGTGCTGGCGCACACGGCAATGGACGTGTGCGGAGTGGCATGAGGGGCAATGGAACCCGGTCGATCCCTGGTCAGGCCGACCTGCCGGCCCGTCACCCCGGCTCTCCATTCTGTCACCCCGGCTCTCCATTCTGTCACCCCGGCTCTCCATTCTGTCACCCCGGCTCTCCATTCTGTCACCCCGGCTCTCCATTCTGTCACCCCGGCTCTCCATTCTGTCACCCCGGGCTTGACCCGGGGTCCAGAAGCGGCGAAGCGCGGAACCCCTGCGTATGGCGGTGTCCCGCCTGGACCCCGGGTCAAGCCCGGGGTGACGGGAGGGGTGTGCGGGGTGACGGGAGGCGTGTGCCGATGACGGGAGGCGTGTGCCGATGACGGGAGGCGTGTGCCGATGACGGGAGGCGTGTGCCGATGACGGGAGGGTGTGCCGATGACGGGAGGCGTGTGCCGATGACGGGAGGGTGTGCCGATGACGGGAGGGTGTGCCGATGACGGGAGGCGTGTGCCGATGACGGGAGGGTGTGCGAGGTGACAGGAGAGTTCCCGGGACGTAAGTGTACCGAGGGGACCCGTGCACAGGTAGGCCATGAACGCCTCTGACACCATGAACGACAAAGGCTACGACGTCGCCGGGGCGGTGGACCTGCATGTTCACTGCGGGCCGGAGGGCATCCCGCGCCGGTTCGACGCGGTGTCGCTGGCGCGGCACGTGGAACAAATGGGGCTCGGCGGAGCGGTGCTCAAGTCGCACATGACCGCCACCGCGAGTTGGGCGCAGATGGCTCACGACGCCACCGGGGTGCGCCTCCATGGCTCGGTGGTGCTCAATCACTACGTCGGCGGCATCAATCCCGCGGCGGTGCGCGGCGCCCTGGGGCCGTCCGCTCACAGTGAGCCCTATCTCAAGGTGGTGTGGCTTCCCACGGTGCACGCCGCCGCCCACCTGACCGCGCGACACCACGAAGGCGAACGATACGACATCCCGCCCGAGTGGTGCGGCGGCACGGTATCGAGCCTGGCCCGGCCGCTCGATGAGGTAGAGCCCATCAACGTGCTCGCCGCACACCTCCGGCCGCCCCTCGACGAGATCCTGCGGATCGCGGCCGACCATGACCTGGTGCTGGCCACCGGGCATGCGGGGCGGGACGAGGTGTTCTACGTGATGGAAAGGGCCGACGCCCTCGGAGTCCGGAAGGTCATCGTCACCCACCCCTGCTACGATCCCCCGGCCATCGGCGCGTCGGAGCTCGCGAAGCTGGCCGCCGCCGGGGCCTACATCGAGTTGAGCTTCATCCTGGTGGACATGGGCCTGGTGTCGTTCGAGGACACCGCGGCGATCCTGAAACGGGTGGGACGGGACCGGACCATCCTGTCCACCGACGTCGGGCAGGTGGACCGGGTAGCTCCCGCGGAAGGACTGGCGAGACTCGGGGCGGGTCTGCTCGCGGAGGGAATTCCGCGCGAGGACATCGACGCCGCGATGAAGGGCAACCCCCGGTTCCTCGTAGGCCGGTGAATCCTTCTTCCGAAGCCCTCAACCGGTAGACCGTTCCGACGAAGCGCGGTCCCGAGACGCTCCCGGGAAGGCGGGGCTCGCCTACCAGGCCATCTCCAGGCACTCCAGCACCTGCAATGCCGAATGGATCTTCTTGGGGTTGTTGTGGGTGCTGATGTCGTCCAGCGCCGCCTCGGCCAGGGACGGCAGCGCATCATGGGGAACCTCCAGGTCCCGGAGCCGGAGCGGCAGCCCCATCTTCACGTTCATGCCGTAGACCACTTCGGGGGCCTCGGCCGCGGCCTTGACGTCGTCCGCCTCACGGACTCCCATGACCCGGGCCATGCGGGCCATGGCCTCGGTGGTGCCGTCCAGGTTCCAGCGCATGGCGTAGGGCAGCATGAGGGCGTGGATGTTGGCGTGGGGCACGGTGAACCGGCCGCCGATGACGTGGACGATGCCGTGGTGGATGCCGGTCCAGGCGCTGTAGACGCCCATGCTGGAGAGGGTGGCGGCCACCTGCATCTCGCCGATGGCCTCGAGGTCGTTCATGTCCGCCACCAGCCGCGGCAGGTAGGTGGTGATGGGCCCGATGGCGGCCATGCAATAGGCCTGGCTCAGGATCTGGGTCTGGGTCGAGTAGACGGCCTCCACGCAGTGGGCCAACGCGTTCATGCCGGACGCGGCCAGGAGCTTGGGCGGAGCGGTCTGCGCCGCTTCCGGATCCAGCATCACCGTCCGCGGCGACATCTTGGGATCGGCCAGAATGAGCTTGTGGCCCGCTTCCGCCAGGCCCGCGGAATAGCTGTACTCGCCGCCGGAGAACGTGGTCGGAATGGCGATGTGCGGCAGCTTGGGCGCCGGCATCGGCGGCACTTCCTTCTTGTCCGGCGGGATGAAGTGGGTGGCCAGATCCTTGAGCGGACGGCGCTCGGCCAGGAGCGCCGCCATTCCCTTGACCGTATCGATGGAGCTGCCGCCGCCCACGCTCACGAAGGCATCCGCGCCGGCATCGGCGGCCTGCTTCGCCGCCACCCCGATGGAATCCGTGGGCGAATGCGGCTGCACCGTGTCGAAGACTCCCACGCACATGTCTCCCAGGGCCTCGCGTACCGCCTCCAGCAGGTACGTCTTGGTGATGGACGGCGAGGTCACCACGAACACGCGGCTTGCCTCCAGGCGCCGGACCTCGTCCGCCAACTGCTTCACCACCCCACGGCCGAAAACGATGCGCTCCACGCGCGGATTGCTGTACTCGAACGCTGAAACCGCCATCCGTCACCTCCTCGATGATCCGTATGGTTTGAGATACCGGGGCGGGTTTGTCAACGGCGCGGAACCCGGACCCTCCTCCCGTCACCCCGGTCTTGATCCCGTCACCCCGGACTTGATCCGGGGTCCAGACGACGGGGGTTCCTCCTACCAGCGGGTACGGACCGGATATCAGCGGACGGCTACGTCCGGCGTCAGGATGGTAGCATTGGCGCCGAGAGCCGCGGCCACCTGAAGGCGGTCGAAGGGATCTCGGTGATGGGCAGGCAGTTCCGAGGCGCGGTAGATGTCCGTCCGCTTCAGGCCGAGGCATTCCAGACCCCAGGCGTCGATCTGGCCTTCCAGCCAATTCCGGGGCGGGTCGGGAAGGACAAGCTTTCCGGCGCTCCAATTGAGCGCGATCTCCAAGGTCGAGACATCGCTCCACAGGAGCACGGAATCGGAGGCATCGATGGCTTGCACGGACGCTGGAGAGAGCTTCTCGGGCTCCGTGGCCAGCCAGATCAGGGTGCAGGTATCCAACAGATACCGGGTCAAAGGCCCCAATCCTTCAGTTGGTCGTCGGTGAGCGGCTGGAAGGCGTCGACGGCGTACTGAACGGGCGCGGAAGTTCGCGTTCCCACGTTCGGCCGTGAGAGCGCTGGCGTGTCGATGGCCGTCAACTTGGCCACCGGCGTGGTGCCGTTGAGTATGACGATGGTCTCACCGCCCTGGATCTCCTTCAGCATCCGGGAAAGGTGGGTCTTGGTCTGGTGAATCGTGGCGGTTTTCATGATTGGAACATTGGACTTAGCTTGGACTAAGTCCAATAGTCCTCAAGTTCGTCCTTTCACCCCCCGTGACTGAGCACCCAGACCCCGCCGACGATGAGGGCGGCGGCCAGCCCGTCCCGCAGGGTCACGGTCTCCAGCGCCCTGAGCGTGAAGTGGGACAGCACGAAGGTGATGAGGGGCGAGATGCGCCAGATGGGCGCCACCAGCACCGAGGGCGCCAGCAGCAGGGCCTTGTAGGTGCACAGCGAGGCGATGGCCTCGGTGATGCCGGCGATGGCGAAGAGCACGAAGCTCTTGAGCGGCACCCTCTCCTGCCGCCAGGCCTGGATGCCCAGCGAGGGACCGCCGGTGAACAGGAACACCGTGGCGGTGATGTGGTTGATCAGAGTCCCGAGGGCCGGCACCGCGGCGGCCACCAAACCCCACTTCTTGAAGATGGGGTTGATGCCGAACGCCAGCGAGGAGAGCAGCGGATACATGAAATAGACCAGCCGGTTGGGGGCCTCCTCCCCTTCGAGCGGGCTGACGGTCAGCAGCAGCACGCCGACCACGATCACCACCACCCCGGCGCTGATCTCCCAGCCCACGTGCTCGCCCAGGAGCGCCCATCCCAGCACCACGGTGATGAGCGGCGAGGAGTTCTTCACCGTCACCGACTTGGACGCTCCCACGCTGTCGATGCCGAGGTTGAGAAAGACCTTCCCCAGGCAGGCGGCCACGCCCGTGAGCATGAAGGACAGCACGGGGTGCCAGTCCAGCATCACGAACTCCCCGCGCCAGGCGGTGGCCACCACCAGGGTCGCCAGGGACCAATACTGGGTCCAGAGCGTCGCCATGCTGACGTTCGACCCCGCCATGCCCTTCTTGAGCAGGGTCGGCACCACGCCCCAGATGATTCCGGCGGCCAGGGCGTAGAGGATGGCTTCGGTGGTGGTGTCGATCATGGAGGACGGACGCGTGGCGTGTTCGGTGGCGCGAAGCGTCCGCTCAGGAGGCGCTCCGGGGAAGCGTAGACTGGCCGACCACGTTGGCTCTCCTGGTCAAACCGGCAGGGTTCAATGAAACCGGAACTGCCTGGGCTCGTCTTCCGAGGTGGCCGCCCACGAAAGATTCAGGGAGGTAACGATTCACGGGGTGAGCGTTCTGGCGACACGGAACCCGAAGTCGAATTGCCGGAGTCCGGCGGCGTTCCCGATGCGGCTGGCCGAACGGAGGTACCTCGGAGGGTAGTTCCAGGAGCCGCCGCGCAGCACGCGCGATCATCGCCCGGCGCTTCTCCCGGCTCACCACTTGAGCCCTTTGGCCAAATAATCCCGCTCCACCGTCAGCTCCCCGATCTTCGCGTGCAGGTCCTGAATCCCCCTCGTGGTCGCCCCTCGTCCGCTCCGCCCCCTTCGTGAAGACCTCCTTCATCCCCTCCACCGCTCGCTGCTTCCACGCCCTCACCTGGTTCGGATGGACCTTGTGCCGCGCCGCAATCTCCTGGATCGTCTTGTCTCCGCGCAGTGCCTCCAGCGCTACCTTGGCCTTGAACTCTCCCGTAAATCGTCGCCCTGCTGTCATCGGTATCCCTCCTTCGGCCGGTGGAATACACCTTAGCAACCTGTCCGATTTTCCGGGACCACCTCACCTCACTGGATACGGTCGCCCAGAAGAAACTTGTGGGTGCGGGGGTAATGGGCGTCGAGAGCCGGCCCGGTCTCCCGCGCCCGATCGGTCGCTGTCCCGGTCAAGGGCGCCTCAGCCATACCTCAGCCGCACCACGCACCGGGGCGTGTCACGGAAACGCGGCCAGGGGGCTCCGCCCCCTGGACCCCCGAAAAAGATGTAAGAGGTAAGGACTCATGGGGTAAGCGTTCGGGCAATGCGGAAACCGTTGATGTAAAACCGGTCCCCGGCGAAGATCCTGAAGCGATCGGCGGACCGGAGGCTCCTCGGAGCGTAGCTCCAGGAACCGCCACGCAACACGCGGTACCTACAATCTCCCCCACTCTCCCTCTCCCACGCACTCCCGTCCGTAGGCGCCCCCTTGTAGTTCTCGTGCCAACAGTCCTCCACCCACTCCCACACGTTCCCGTGCACATCATGCAACCCAAAGTCATTTGCCGGAAACGATCCCACACCTACCGTCTTCTCCCGATACATCCCCTTGCTCCCCGATCCGTATTTGTAGTTCCCGTCGTAGTTCGCCTGATCCGTCGTTATCGTACCCCCATAATGGAACGGTCCCGTCGTCCCCCCACGCGCCACGTACTCCCATTCCGCCTCGCTCAATAACCGGTACCTCTTCCCCGTCTTCCCCGACAGCCACTTAACGTACGACTTCGCGTCCTTCCAGCTTACACACACCACCGGGTGCTGCGCACCTTGCTCAAATCCCGGATCCTCCCAACTCCGACCCCCATCTGACTTCCATTTCCCCTCCCCAGCATCATAGACCCGACATCCCCCGGACATGTCCCGCCCCGTCTCCCGCACAAATTCCCCGTACTCCCTACGCGTTACCTCGTACTTCCCCACGGCAAACGCCTTGCCGATCCGCACCCCGTGCCGTGGACCCTCATCCTTACCCCTACTCTCCTCCCCCTCCGGAGACCCCATCATAAACTCCCCCGCACCCACCACCACCAACCTCGGACACCAGTCCGCCTCACATGCACGAAACTCCTCCCCCGCTCGACGCTTGCGCCCCAGCGTTTTCAACGCCGTCGCACCGTCCACCGCGCGGATTCCCGGACCCGCCCCTGCCCGCAGCAGCGACGCCACCGCCAGCGTGTAGCCCCGGCTCGCCGCGTGCATGAGCCCGGTCCAGCTCCTGCCGTCCAGCCCATTCACGTCTACGCCCGCCGCCAGCAACTCCTCAACGCGGTTGATGTTCCCCGCCTGAACCGCCTCGTGCAGCGCGTGTTTTTTGGCCGGACTTCCCACCCCTCGGCCCGGCTCGGCACGCCCTGGTGTTCCCGTCCTTGGCTGCAACAGACGGTTCGGGACCGATGCCAACGTGATGTGCTCTTCCACGGCGTTCACGATGTCGTTGTTCAAATGGACCTTCACGCGTAGCACCAGCTTCTCGTCATGGTGCTCGACGCCCCCTTCCAGCCGATAGGAGGTTCCTGCTCCGTAGCGGCGCCCACCGGCGCTCAGTCGCCGTACAACCTTCACTTCGAGCGATCTCTCGATAGACTTCGTGAGAGCCGATCTGTCCTCCGTGCGGTAATCCACAATCTTGATCTCCCCCAAACGACCCCCTCCCCCTGAGCCCGTAACAATCTCCCCCGCCACCGCGTCAAGCGCCGGTTCCATTGCCAGCGGCGCTCCCAGCGAAACAGCGTCGAATACCGCGGTGGCCCGGCCCCACGGCTCCATCGTGTCAATATGTTGTGCCGTGCAGATCAACTTGATTCGATTGCCCTCGGCAATCCCGTCGCAAGACAGATTCAGCTTCGTCAGCGAGTATTTCCGCAGCGTCCTCAGGTAAACTCCGGACCAGTCCTGCACATCAGCCTGTTCCAACGCGTTTGCCACGTGCCTCGAATCCATCGGGTTCATGACCGAGTACTTCCACACCCTTCCCCGCTCATGGAGTGCGCTCAGCATCCAACTGTAAAGACGCCGCCGGTGACGGCTCAACGCCACGTCGCGTTCATCCAGGGGCTGAAACGTCACGCGCTTGTCCTGGTTCGGCCGCGGACCGAGCTCGTCAAAGATTTTCAAGGCCCAATCCCTCGCCACCTGTCTCGCCCGCTCGGCGCTGTCCGCCGGCGTTGTACTCTGTGCGTGGGCTCGGGCGACGCCGAAACTACACGACAGGACGACCGCGGCGGCGGTGACAAGGAACGCTGCCGCCAAGCGACTTCTGCTTGATAGCGGGATCATCTCCCCTCCGTGTTTTCGTTCACACATTCGTTTACACGACCCTCTTACCACCACCCGTGAACAGGCTTCAAGATTGGAACAGTGCATACCGGGAGACTCGCGGCAAGCTCGCAGCACAGCCGCCGTCACCGGGACCGTACTCCCCTGTCTTGGTGCCTTGTTCGTCTTCCCGTGGCTCTCTGGAAAGCCGCCGCTCGGCAAGGCGCTCCCTGAGTGCTCCAATTGTTGGATGAAAAGGCTTGGCCGGTTATTTTGCGCGGCCGCGCGAGTCATGCGGCAATGGACCGCTCATGCCATTGGACCTGGAGAGCGGCGGGGAACCGCCTGGATCCCGGGTCAAGCCCGGGATGACGGAGGGGGGTTCCGGGGTGACGGAGGGGGGTTCCGGGTGACGGAAGGGGGTTCCGGGTGACGGGGAGGCTTCCAGGGTGCGCGCCCCGGGACTGACTTGCCGTGAAGTTGACACCTTCCGACCCCACCGGCATGCTTCGGCCATGGACCCACTTCGTACCCAAATCCCCGGGAGCCAACCATGAGCGACGTTCATTTTGTCGACACCACCGTGCGCGACGGCAACCAGAGCCTGTGGGCGCTGAACATGCGCACGGATCACATGCTGGCGGTGGCGGAGCACATCGACGAGGCCGGGTTCGAGTCGGCGGAGTTCTTCGTCACGGTGATGTTCAAGAAGCTGGTGCGGGAGCAGAAAGAGGACGCCTGGGACTGGTTCCGGCTGGGCACCCAGCGCTTCAGGAAGACCCCTCTGCGACTCCACGGCGGGCTCAAGCTCATCGAGAAGATCCCGGTGTGCGTGTTCGAGCTGATGATCAAGCGGATCATGGACTACGGCATCACGCTCACCCGCACCTCCAACTCCTGGAACAACTACGACGAGTTCGACGTGGAGAAGACCGAGCTCAAGAAGCTCGGCATGGACACGGTGGTGAACCTGATCTACTCGGTGTCGCCGCGCCATACCGACGAGTACTACGCGCGGAAGGCGCGGGAGGCCGCGGCCATCAACCCGGTGCGGATCTGCTTCAAGGACGTGGGCGGGTTGCTGACGCTGGAGCGGGCCCGCACCCTGATCCCCATCGTGCTGGAGAACATCGGCGACACGCCGGTGGAGTTCCACGCCCACTGCAACAACGGGCTGGCGCCGCTGTGTTATCTCGAGGCCGTGGACATGGGCCTGACCACGCTCCACACGGGCATCCCGCCGCTGGCCAACGGCTCGGCACAGCCGTCGATCTTCAACGTGGCGCGGAACCTGCGCGCCATGGGGCACAACCCGCTCATCGACGAGGAGGTGCTCAGGCCCGTGACCGAGAAGCTCCACTACATCGCCCGGCGGGACAACCTGCCGGTGGGCCGCGTGGTGGAGTACGACGAGTCCCAGTACACGCATCAGGTGCCCGGCGGCATGATCTCCAACTTCCGCCACCAGCTCGCCCTCATCGACATGCGCGACAAGCTCGACGCGATCCTGGAGGAATGCGTGCGGGTGCGCGAGGAGTGGGGCTATCCCATCATGGTGACGCCGCTGTCCCAGTTCGTGGGCACCCAGGCGGCCATCAACGTCATCGTCGGCGAGCGCTACAAGGAGGTCACCGACCAGGCCATCCAGTACGCACTGGGCTACTGGGGCAAGGAAGGCACCGAGTACATGGACCCGGAGGTCAAGGACAAAATCCTGGGGCGCCCGCGCGCCAAGGAGTGGGAGCACTGGGAGTTGCCCACGCCGTCGATCCAGGAGGTGCGCCGGCAAATCGGCGCCACCCACGTGTCCGATGAGGAGTTCCTGCTCTGGGTCTTCGCCGGCGAGGAGGCGGTGAAAGCCCTGCCCGACGGCGGCCGGCCCAAGGAATACCTGAGCGCCGGCACCCCGCTCGTCCGGCTGGTGGGCGAGCTCACCCGCCAGGACAAGGCCAGCCACATCTATATTCGCAAGCCGGACTTCTCGTTGACGCTTGGGCGGGCGTGACGCGCGATTCCACCCCACCCCTCCCCTCCCCTCCCTGGACCCCGGGTCAAGCCCGGGGTGACGTTATGGGGTGACCGGGGTGACGTCACGGGTGACCGGGGTGACGTCACGGGTGACCGGGGTGACGTCACGGGTGACCGGGGTGACGTCACGGGTGACCGGGGTGACGTCACGGGGTGACCGGGGTGACGTTATGGGGTGACCGGGTCAAGTCATGGATGCCCGGAATGACGCAAGGTGTCCGGTACTCGACCCGACGCGAACCAGATTGACATGGTCCCGGCGATCGGATAATCCCGAAAGACGGCTAACCACCGCCCGCGACTGCTGCATTTCATTCTCAGGGAGGGAACACCGTGACCTCAACCAATCCGCGACGCATCATAGACGGCGACGGACACGTGGTCGAAGACATTGCGGCCATCATCGGCAACATGCCGCCGGAGTACATCGGCAAGACCTTCTCGGAGGCGCGCGCCAAGAGCCCGTTTCCGCCCATCGACCACCTGCACTCCGCCAACCGCCACTACGTGCCGGAGGGGGCCTTCGCCAACGTGGGGCCGGAGGGCTGGGAGGTGTTCCTGGAGGACGTGCGCATCGACGCCACCGTGCTCTACACCAGCGCCGGGCTGGCTTTCGGCAAGATCGTGAGCCGGGACTGGGCCGTCGAGCTGGCACGGGCCTACAACAACTGGATCCACGAGACCTACGTGGCCCGGAGCCCGCGCTTCCAGGCCATGGGGCTGCTCCCGTTGCAGGAGCCCAAGGCCGCGGTCGAGGAGCTGCGGCGCATGGTGGAGGAGCTGGGCCTGTGCGGCGCCATGCTGCCGTCCACCGGCGCCAACATGCCGCACCTGGGCTCGGAGCGCTACTGGCCCATCTACCAGGAAGCCGAGCGGCTGGGCTGCGCCATCGGCATCCACGGCGGCGCCCACGAGGGTATGCTCATGGACGACCTCACGCCCTACGCGCCGGTGAACGCCCTGGGCCACCCCATGGGACAGATGATCTGCTTCGCGGGCATCGTCTTCAACGGTATCCTGGACAAGTTTCCCGGGCTTCGCATCGGCTTCCTCGAGGCGGGTTGCGCCTGGCTGCTCACGTGCCTCGAGCGCTTCAACGGCTCCTGGGCGAGCCACGTGCAGTACGACCCCCGCGGGCGTTTCCTCGATCTCGGCGACGGCATGAGCATGACCGACTACATCTGCCGCCACATCGACGAGGACCGGATCTTCGTGGGCGTCGAGGGCGACGAGCTGTCCATCGCCGAGGCCGTGCGGGTGGTGGGCAACAAGCCCTTCCTGTTCTCCTCGGACTACCCCCACGAAGTGGACGCGGCCACCTGCAAGCACGAGCTGCAGGAGCTGGAAGAGAATGAGGAGCTGAGCGACGACGACAAGGACGCCATCCTCTTCCGGAACGCCCAACGGTTCTACCGGCTGGGCGAAGGAGTGGCGCAGACGGGAGGCCAACGGTGAGCACGCTGAAAGATCAGACGGTGGTGGACGGCGACGGCCACGTGGTGGAGGACCACGAGGCCATCTGGCAGCGGATGCCGGAGGACTACCGGGTCAGCAACTGGTCCATGCGCAGTCCCTTCGGGCCCAACGACCACCTGCACTCGACCAACCGCCATTTCGTTCCCGAAGGCGCGTTCGCCAAGGTGGGACCCGAGGGATGGATCGAGTTCCTGGAGGACGTGGGCGTCGAGCGCACGGTCCTCTACCCTTCCAACGGTCTCACCCTGGGCCGGGTGGTGAGCCGCGACTGGGCCATCGAGCTGTCCCGCGCCTACAACGACTGGCTCCACGACGAGTACACCGCCCGGAGCCCGCGCTTCCAGGCCGTGGGGCTGATACCGCTGCACGAGCCGGACGAAGCGGTGGCGGAGCTGCGGCGCATCGTGGAGGAGCTCCACTTCGCCGGCGCCATGCTGCCGGGGACCGGCGCGGCCCAGCTTCAGAACCACCTGGGGGACGAGCGGTACTGGCCCATCTACGAGGAGGCGGACCGGCTAGGCTGCGCCCTCGGCATCCACGGCGGCGTGCACGACAACATGGGGTTGGACGACATGAGCCCCTACGCGCCCGTGAACGCCCTGGGCCACCCCTTCGGGCAGATGGTCAACTTCGCCGGCATCGTCTTCAACGGCGTGCTGGACCGTTACCCCAACGCCCGCTTCGGCTTCCTGGAGGCCGGGGCCGCGTGGTTCGTGAACTGCCTGGAGCGCTTCGAGCGTTCCTGGAGCAGCCACATCCAGTACGATCCCAACGGACGCTTTCTCCAGCTCAAGGACAAGGAGTCCGTCACTGATTACGTCCTCAATCACGTGGACGCCGGCCGCATCTTCGTGGGCGTGGAAGGAGACGAGTTGACCCTGCCCTTCGCGGTGCGCCTCGCGGGCAACAAGCCGTTCCTCTACTCGTCCGACTTCCCGCACGAGGTGAACCACGCCACTGCGAAGGAAGAGATACAGGAGCTGCGGGAGAACCCCAAACTCACGGACGACGACAAGGCGGCGATCCTGCACGCCAACGCCCGGCGCTTCTACCAGCTAGGTTAGCGGTTCACCGGGCATTTCGTGGCGACACGGCGCCAACCTCCCCTCTCGGTTCCCTTCTTCTACGGCTGGATCGTCGTGGCGCTGACCTTCTGCGTCAACCTGACGGCAGCCGGCACCCGCTCCGCCGCGACGCTTCTGATCAAACCGTTGGAAGCGGAGTTTGGCTGGACCCGCGCCTCGGCTTCCATGCCGGGCTCCATGAACCTCCTCCTGTTCGGCATCGGCGCGCCGGCCGCGGGTTGGCTGGTAGACCGCTACGGCGTCCGCCGGGTGGTGTACTATTCGCTGGCCCTGGTGACGGTGGGACTGGCGGCCACGGCTTTCATCCAGCAATGGTGGCAGCTCTTGTTGTTCTGGGGGCTGGTGGTGGGCATCGGCACCAGCGCCACTCCCGTTCTGGCCGCTGCCGTGGCCAACCGCTGGTTCGTCAAGCACCGCGGCGTCACCATCGGCCTTCTCACTAACGGCAACGCCGCCGGTCAGATGGTCTTCCTGCCCCTGCTTTCGCTCGTCATCCTCGCCACCGGCTGGCGCGGCAGCATGCTGTTCATGACCGCCGTGGCCTTCGGCCTCATGGTGCTGGTGTCGCTGTGGATGCGCGACGAGCCCGAAGACGTGGGCCTGGAACGCTACGGACTGGCGGCCGCCGGAGGGGCGGCCGCGGAGGCCGCGCGGTCGGGGCCGGCGGCATCCGCCACCCCCATTCGGGACGCCTTCCGACACCCTACGTTCTGGCTCTTGTGCGCCGGCTTCTTCGTCTGCGGCGTGACGGCCAACGGGCTCATCGGCCTGCACCTGATCCCGCACGTGGTGGAAGAACTGGGCATCCCCTTCTTCACCGCCAGCCTGATCTTCGGCGTCATGGGGGGCATCAGCTTCATCGGCACCATCGGCGCCGGCTGGCTGGTGGACCGGGTGGACGCGCGCAAGGTGCTGGCCCTGGCCTACTTCCTGCGCGGCTGCGCGTTGTTTCTGCTGCCCTACGTCGACACGCTCCCCGGACTGATCGTGTTCGCCACGGTGTACGGCATCGACTGGTACGCCACCGGCCCCGCCACCACGGCCATCGCCGCGGACACCTTCGGGCGGCACGCGGTGGCGCGCATCTTCGGCTGGATCTTTCTGGCGCATCAGCTCGGCGCCAGCTCGGCCGGCAACATCGCCGGCATCGTCTACGACGTATTCGGGGAATACGAGTACGCGTTCCTCGCCGGCGCCACCATGGCGATCATCGCCGCCGCCCTGGTGCTGCAGATTTCACCGCGGGCGCCCCGTCTGACCCCGGCGGCGAGCTCTGCGTAACGCACAGTGTCCACGCCGCTTTAATCGAACACCGCCCATGGAGGCTCCCATGCAACTACCGCCCATCGCCGCCACCACCATCGGCAGCTTTCCGCGACCCAGGTGGCTGGCCGACGCCGTCCGCAGCCAGACGACGTTCAATCTGGAGGGAGAACGGCTCCGCGAAGGCCTCGACGACGCCACCAGCGTGGCCATCCGCGACCAGGAGCTGGCGGGCCTGGATCTGGTCACCGACGGCGAACAGCGGCGGCCGCATTTCATCGACCACATCCTGAACTCGCTGGAAGGCGTGGACACGGTGAACCGGGTCCCCAAGGGGGTGTACCGGCGGCGCGACGACGTGCACCAGGTACCCCACGTGTACGGCGCCCTCAAGCGGCGGAAGCCCGCCGTGGTGGAGGACCTGCAATTCGCCAAGGGGCGCACGGACCGGCCGGTGAAGATGGCGGTGCCCGGGCCCATGACCGTGGTGGACAGCACCCTGGACAACCACTACGGCGACGAGGCGGCCATGGCCATGGACGTGGCCGCGGCCCTCAACCAGGAGCTGCAGGACCTCCAGGCCGCCGGTGCCGACGTGCTGCAGATCGACGAGCCCGCCATGACCCGCTACCACGAGAAGGTCGCGGCCTACGGCGCCCGGGCTCTCGACCGCTGCATCGAGGGCATCACCGTCCCCACCATCGTCCACCTCTGTTACGGCTATCCCGGCGGCAAGGACCTGCAACACGAGTACGAGTACCCGGAGCTGTTCCCGCTCCTGCTCGATACCAACATCAGCGGCTTCGCGGTGGAGTTCGCCCGCAGCAACTACGATCCGGCCATCCTGGAAGTGTGCAAGGAGCGGCTCGTCATGTTCGGCTGCGTGGACCCCAGCGACGTCCCGGTGCCGCCGGTGGAATCCGTGGTGACGCGGGTCCGTGACGTCCTCCGCTACCTCGACCCGGAAAGGCTCCTGCTGGCACCCGACTGCGGCCTCATGACCGTGAGCCGCGAACTGGCCTTTGCCAAGGCCAGGCTGCTGGCGGACACCGCCGCCGAGCTGCGCCGGACGGTGTGAGCCGGCCACCGGCAAGGCGCGAGGACGCACGGACCGGTCGCGGACCGGTACGCGCCCGTTGTGCCGCGATCCAGGAACCGCGTTGATGTACCGTGCCGTAGACCTTCCCGACGGGATCACCGGCCGCCTCTATCTCGGCAGCATGCCGGGACGCTACGAGGTGTTCGACGAAGCGTGGCGGGCCATCGTGGAGCACGAGATCAGCCGCGTGATCTGCCTCGTGCCGCCCGATGAGCTGCAGGACAAGTCGCCGCTCTACGCCCGCGCGCTGCGGGAAGCCAGGATTCCATGGGCGCACGAGAGCTTTCCGGTGGAGGATTTCGAGGCGCCGGCGGACCGCGAGGCCTTCTGGAGCCTGGCGCGGGAAACGGCCCGGTTGCTGAGAGCGGGAGACGCCATCCTCGCCCACTGCGCCGCCGGCATCGGCCGCACCGGCACCTTCGCCGTGTGCGCGCTGCTGGCGCTGGGCATGAGTGCCGCCACGGCGCGCGCCGCGGTCCGGAAGGCCGGCGCCGGACCCCAGACCGCGGCCCAGGAGGACGTGGTCCAGTGGGCCGCGGGACTGGACCCCGCCGCCTAAATTCTTCCTTCCCGGACCGCGCCATGATAGAAAGGGAGCGGTCCGTGAGCCAAGGCTGCCTTCAAGGGAGGAAACCAGGATGAGCCGCATCACACCGCCTCTCAATTTCGCCAAATGGATCGAAGAGCACCGCCACCTGCTCAAGCCGCCGGTCGGCAACCAGGTGGTCTACAAGGACACCGAGTTCACGGTCATGGTGGTGGGCGGACCCAACACGCGCAAGGATTACCACGTGGACGAGGGCGAGGAGTTCTTCTACCAGCTCGAAGGCGACATGACGCTCAAGATCATGGAAGACGGCGCGCCCAAGGACATACCCATCCGGGCGGGCGAGATCTTCCTGCTCCCTCCCAAGGTGCCGCACTCGCCGCAACGGAAGGCCGACACCGTGGGCCTCGTCATCGAGCGCCAGCGGCGCGAGGGCGAGCTGGACCGGTTCCAGTGGTACTGCGACGACTGCCACGCCAAGATCTACGAGGAATCCGTGCAGCTCACCGACATCGTCGCCCAGCTTCCGCCCATCTTCGAGCGCTTCTGGAGCAACCAGGACAACCGGAAGTGTGACGGCTGCGGCTCGGTGATGGAGCCGGTCAACTGAGCCCCGGGGCTGACGCACCCGTCTCCACCTTCTACCGCGGGCTGGCCAATGGCCTGACCCTGGGGCGCTTCGTCGCCCCGGCGCCCTTCATCTACCTCATGCTCGAAACGCACGGGGGGGCTTCCGCCTCCACCGGCGCGCTGCTGTTCGTCCTGTATCTGGCCACCGCGTTCTCCGACGTGCTGGACGGATACTTCGCGCGCAAGGCCGGCTCCGCGAGCGCCAAGTGGGGACGGCTGGACGTGCTGGCGGACGTGTGGTTCAACACGTCCGCGCTGCTGGCGGCGGCGTGGCTCGGAATCGTGGGCTACTGGGTGCCGCTGGGGACAACCGCGCTCGCGGCGCAGTTCCTGTACCGGAACCGGGCAACCCTCCCCGCGCGACAATCCCGGCTCCGCGAGGACCTTCCGGGCAAGGCCGCCGGAGTCGTCTACTACCTGCTGGTGGGCGCGGTGGCCCTGGTAGTATGGCTTGATGCAGGCCGGGGGCTTGTCTGGATAGGCTGGGCGGGTGACGCCGTGTTCGTGTACACGGCACTCGTGTTCATGCGCAACTTACGATGAAGCACAAACCGATAGTCGTCTCCTGACCGATCACGGCGCGGAAGCAACTGCCGGGAGATCGTAGTGGAACGAAACAGGTTCGTTTCCCGAAAACATCGCTGCGAACCACTATGCAACATGAAACACCTTACTTCTCTCCTGCGTACAGCTTCAACGGCATAAGGCAGGCCGCCGAGAGGAGAACGCACACTCCCGCCAGGACGAACGCGGAGCCGTAACCGTAGTGGTCCACCAGGTACCCGGCGATGATCGGGGTCGGCAACACCGCCACCTGGGCGATCACCGTGGTCAGGCCCTGGGACGATGCCTGCACGTTGGCGCCGGACACGTCCGATATCACCGCGGTCATCACGTTCATCAGAGTGTAGAAGAAGGTCCCGATTACGATGATGACGAGGGTCAGGGCTGTCACGGGCGGAGCTACGGCCAGGAGCATGTAGAGCACGCCCAGCACGACCATCGACGGAACCAGCACCGGCTTCCGACCGTAGCGATCGGACATGTAGCCCAGGGGGGTCTGGGAGAAGATCCCCACGACGTGGAGCAGAAAGAGGTAGACTCCCAGCGCCTCCGCCGTGAAGTGAAGCTCCGTGACCAGATAGACGGGCAGAAAGGTCAGGATCACCACGCGCCCCATGGTCAGAAGGCCCCTCGACGCCGAAATGGCCACGAAAGAGCCGTGTCGCAGCAACGCCAGGATTTCACGGAAGCGCGTGGTGCGGGACGGCACCCTCACGTCCTGCCTGAAGGTGCCGAGCAGACCCCGGAAGACAAGAAAGCCGAAGATCACGCCCGGCACGATGTGCCACCAGAGGACCGCGTCCCAAGCCAACGCCGCCACCAACGCCCCTTGGGCCACCGGCGACAGACTGTCGCTTAGTGTAGCGCCGGTGCCGTGGACCGCCATGGCCGTGGCCCGGCGTTGCGGGAACTTGGAAGTGAGAGTGGCGGCCGCGGTGGGATGCCACAGCGCGGTGCCGAAGCCGATGAGCACGCTGGCGGCGAAAGCCGCCCAAAAACCGCCGCGGCTGCCGAAGAGCAGATAGGCCACACCCATCATGACCAGGGAGGACGCCAGGATCACGTCTCGATGGCGGTACAGCGCGTCGCCCAGCATGCCGGCGGGCAGATTCAGAGTACCCTGCCCGAACTGCCGGGCTGCTGCCAGCAACCCCACCTGGACCCCGCTGAGGCCAAGACCGCTGGCGATGAACGGCAGCGCCATCGGGAAGAGCTGCTGAAACCAGTGGATTACGATGTGCCCGCCCGTCACGATGCCCAGCAGGCGGCGCCGCTCCCGCCCCAGGTCCCGGGCCTCGGCCGCGAAACGCTGGAGGTTGGAGCGGATGAAGGAGGGGGACGGCGTCACGGACATGCCTCTGCGAGCCTCACCACGTCCACGGGTTCAGCAACTCCACGCCGGTGGAGGCGAAGTCGGACTCGTTGCGGGTAACGACGACAAGGCCATGCCGCAATGCCGTGGCGGCGATCAGACCGTCCACCACGGGTATCCTTTCCGGACGGGCCATGAGGCGGCCCCACGTATCGGCCACTTCCGCGTCGACCGGCAGAACGCGGTCTCCGAGCCACGCCGTCAATTCCGTTTCCAGCCAAACGTTGAGCCGTGCCCGTCGACGACCTTCGCCGAGCAACATCGTCCCCTTCCGGATCTCCCCCAGGGTCAGGACGCTCACGAACATGGAGGTCTGCGGTGTGTCCAGAAACCATTGGGAAACTCGGACCGAGGGTTTCGGCTTGAGCAGTTCCGACAGCGCGCAGGTGTCGATCAGAAAGCTCACAGGTCGATATCGCGCGGCAATGACCTGTCCCGCTCGATGTCCAGATCGACGCCCACCCGGGAAGACGCCCGCAGGAACTCGGCCATGGAGGGCTGCGGACGCTTCAGACGATCATAGTCGTCCGCGGACAGCACCACCGCCGCCCTGCGTCCCCGTACCGTGATGGTTTGCGGACCCGATTCCGCGGCATCGCGCACCAACTCGCTGAAACGCGCCTTGGCTTCCTGTACCTGCCAGCTATGTTTCATGGATTGCTGCCTGACCATTCTGACCAGTTAACACGCCCCGTCCTGGAGTTCAATGGTCAGCTCTCTCCGTTCTTCGGGAGAACAGGTCCGCGTAGACCCGCGGCAGGAAGATCAACCCAAACGAGCCGTTGGCCAGCATGAAGGTCAGGTGGGCGGCGAGGCTGTAGGCGAGCAGGTCGGCCTCGGCGGCATAGCCGCCGAAAAAGAAGATCCAGGCGGCCTGGGAGGTGCCGAGGTGGGCCACGGTCACAGGCAGCGCGGCCACCAGGTAGACGATGGGCAGGAACGCCAGCAGCGGCAGCACCGGGATCTCGATGCCGAAGAACGTCAGCGCCCTGGCGTGGACCAGGAGCGAGAGGAAGAACACCGAGCCCTTGAGGACCAGGATCGCCAGGCCCTGGCGCAGCCGGACCTTCCGGAACGTCGACAGGAGCACGTTGCCGCCCGCCCGCCGCCCCAGTGGGCCGAGCCTGCCGCGGGCGATGCCGAGAACGATGATCCACAGCAGGGCCAGCGCCGCCGGCAACACGAAGAAGACCGCCGGGGCGCCGCCGGGAAAGGCCGCCGAGCCCAGGGTGGCGAAGAAGATCAGGTTGGTGGCCTCCAGCAGGATGAGCAGCACGACGGTGCTGGTGATTTCCCCCAGGGGCGTGCGGAAGCGGCGGTTCAGGTAAAGCGCCAGCGCGGCCTGGGCAAGCTGCGTGTTAATGATGGCAACCACATAGGTGGATGCCCGCACCGGCAGGAGCTCCCGGTAGCGGATGGGCCCGTGGAACCAGCGGATCAAGGCAGTGAGCACCGCGGAGTCCGCCAGGAAGAAACACAGCGAGAAGGAGCCCATGAGGGCGAAGAACGGCAGCAGCCGGGCGCCGGAGACGGCCTCCCAGAAGGCCTGGAACGGAATGCGCCAGAAGATGATCCCGAAGATGACGACGGTCAGCGCCAACGGAATGAGCCGCGCCCAGCGGCTTGGCTCCTTCGGGGGAACGGTTGCTTCACGCGTGGCGGAGTCGTTCACTTGTCTCGTCCTGGGTCATCGGGCGGCAGCCCGTCCAACAGTTCGTCCACCGGCGTCAACGGGAACGGCAGGAGTTGCCGTGTTTCCGTCGCGTCTCCCAGGTGTTCGTTGAACAGCGTATCGAAAAGCGTCCAGTTCCACCCCCGGCCCAGCCGCCCCGCGATGACCGCGGTTCCCTCCGCCAACCACCCGGGCACGGCGACGATCAACGGCCGGCGCCCGATGCGCGCGGCGGCCCGGCGCAGCAGCTCCACGTAGGTCAGGGTGTCGGGACCCACCAGGTCCAGCACACGGACCGGCGGGCTGTCCACCGCCATCGCCCATTGGATGGCGCCGATCACATCCGCCAAACCTACCGGTTGAATGCGTACCCCCCCACCCCGCACAAGCGGAACCACCCTCTTCCCGGCCAAACGAGAGAGGGTCTGCATGGAAGGCGTGTCCGGCCCCAACACCATGGGAACGCGGAACACCACCGCCTCGAACCCGGCCCGGCGTATGGACGATTCGGCCAGGGCCTTGGAACGGAGGTACCGGTTGGATGAAACCAACTCCGCGCCGGGTGCGCTCAGATAGACGAACCGCCGGACGCCGGCTGTCCTGGCGGCGGCGACCACCGCCCGGGTGGTGGCTACGTTGGCGTCATCAAGCTGCTCGCCACGCCGGGGTTGCAGAGCGCCCGCCAGATGTACGACGGTGGCGGCGCCCTTCAGCGCATCCGCCAGAGAGCCGGCGTCGCCGTAGTCGACCTGCAGGATTTTGACCGGAAAACCGTCGAGGACCCCGGCCTGCGCCGGGCCTCTGACCAGGGCGCGCACGCCCTCGGCGGCAGGCGGTACGGTCTCCGCCAAACGGCGGATCAACGCCTTCCCCAACATGCCGTTGGCTCCGGTGACTACGGTGGCGATCATGGGACTCCGGATGTCAACGAGCCGTTTCGGCCTGTGTCCGCGGCGGTACGCTTCCTGGACCCCGGGTCAAGCCCGGGGTGACGGTGAGGTGGCCCGGCGTGATGGAGAGGTGGCTCGGGGTGACGGTGAGGCGGCCCGGCGTGACGGTGAGGTGGCCCGGATTGACGGTGAGGTGGTCCGGGGTGACGGTGAGACCGCCCGGATTGACGAGCTAACGGGCGTAGGTTGGTGACGACGAATTCGTCATCCCGGGCTCGGGATTCGTCATCCCGGGCTTGGGATTCGTCATCCCGGGCTTGACCCGGGAGCCAGGGGTGGGGAGGACGGGGACGCACTTCCCCTGTCCCGCCGACCCGCCGCTTCAACTGAGCATCCGGTGCGTCGGCGCCAGCAACTTCTCCACCGGCAGCCCATGGGTGCACGAGCCCGCGCAGTCCTGGGTCGGGCAGGTGAGGCACGCGGCGGCGCCGTCGCCCAGAAGGGCGTACTCGCTGCGCGCCAGCTTCTCGTCCTGGTAGTCCCGGGCGTACATGCGCGTCCTCAGCACGTCGGCGATGGGAACGCCGTAGGGGCAGGCGTTCTCGCAGTCGTTGCAGGCGTGGCGGCAGTAGGAGGCCCCGTTCATGCGCGCGTAGCCCTTGAGCAGCTCGAAGTCGCCGCGGGCCGCGGTGGTCCAGCCGGAGGCGCCCAGGTATTCCCGGGTCGTTCCCGTATCGGTCATGGATATGATCAGCGCGTGCACCTGGGGGTTGGACAGGACCCAGCGGAACGCCGCCTGGGCATAGGTGGCGCCGTCCTTCTCGAACGGCCGCATGTCGTTGAGACGCGCCCCCATGAGGGTCTTCATGGCGATGACGCCCACGTTCTTCGTCTTCGCCTTTTCCAGCACCCGCGGGAGGTCCGGTTGACGCGCGATGAAATCGAAACCCTGGGTGAAACGTTCGTAGAACTTCGGGTCCTGGCCGAAGTTGTAGGCCACCAGGATCACGTCCATCATGTCGCGGTCCAGCGCATAGTCCAGGCACTGGATGAGCCGCCCGGCGTGGCCGGACATGCCCGAGAAGCGGATCTTCCCCTGCCGTTTGGCCTGGGCGACGAATTCGTGCCATTCGGGGTTCTCGAGCCGGCCCACGCTGTTGACCGCGTGGGTGAAGTAGACGTCCACGTAGTCCGTCTGCAAGCGCCTCAGGCTGGCCTCGAGGGAGCGCATCATCGACTCCCGGTCCTCGCTGGCGCTGGTGTGGGTCTTGGAGGCGATGAAGACCTTGTCACGCTTGCCCCGGAGCGCATTGCCGATGGTGATCTCGGAGTCGCCGCCCCGGTAGCTCTCGGCCGTGTCGAAGTAGTTGATGCCCCGGTCCAGGGCATCCAGCACCAGGTTTTCCTCGCCGGCGTCGAGCCGGCTGGACCCGAAAGAGATGTCGGACATCTTGAGTCCGGTTCGGCCCAGGGTGACGTAGCGCTTCACTTCGGCCCGGGTTTCCGCCCGCGCCGCCTTGCCGCCGGCCCCCGCAAGGGGCAGCAGACCCGCGGCGACCCCCGCCATGGCGCCCCGCCGCAAGAGTTCCCGCCGGCCCAGCTTCTTACCGTCGTCGGACTGTTTCATGGCGTCTCCTCGGTCCCGGATGGGCGGATTTATGTGCAACCATGCTTCCGTTCAGTACACAAGAAAAAAGATGAAATGTCCAACGGAACGGACCCCGCCCCACACCTCTCCTGGACCCCGGATCAAGCCTGCCCCGGGCTTGACCCGGGGTCCGGGGTGACGTGTAGTGGGCCACCTCCCGTCATTCCGGGCTTGACCCGGAATCCAGGGGCGGCGGGAGGCCGGGAAACATCGTCTTCCCCACACCCATTGCCGCGCCGCCCGGCCGGGGTCACTCCCCCACCACCCCCACCAGCGAATTCAGCAGCGGCTCGTCGGCCGCCAGGTCCGTGCTGGGGCCGTCGTAGACGATGCGGCCGCGGTTCATCACCAACGTGCGCTCGGAGAATTCCAGGGCGATGCCGGTGTGCTGCTCCACCAGGATGATAGCCAACCCTTCCTGGGCGCGCAGGGTGTGCATGGCATCCACCAGTTGCTCGATGATGACCGGCGCCAGTCCCTCGGTGGGCTCGTCCATGAGCAGCACCGTGGGGTTCCCCACCAGCGCCCGGGCGATGGCCAGCATCTGCTGTTCGCCGCCGGAGAGCTGGTTCCCCTTGTGGCTCCTGCGCGCCGCCAGTTGCGGAAACAACTCGAAGACCCGGTCGAAGGTCCAGCCGCCGGCCCGGCGCGCCACGGCCAGGTTCTCCTGCAGGGTCAACGACGGGAACACCTCGCGTTCCTGGGGAACGTGTCCGAGGCCCGCGCGCGCCCGGTCGTAGGTCCTGGCATTGGATATGTCGCGGCCCGCCAGCTCGATGCGTCCCGAGTGGAGCGTGGTGTAGCCCATGACGGTCCCCAGCAACGTGGTCTTCCCCACCCCGTTGCGGCCGATGATGCTCAGCCGCTCGCCCCGGTCGAGGGCCAGGTCGATGTCCTCCAGCACCACGGTCCTGCCGTAGCCGGCATTGACCGCGGCCAGATCCAGGACCTTGTCGGCGGGCGCGCTCAACGCCGTCCTCCGTGCAGCTCGGCGTTCTCGCCCAGATAGACCTCCTGCACCCTGGGGTCTCCTCCCACCTCGGCGGGGGCGCCCTCGGTGAGGATCGCGCCCTGCACGAGCACCGTCACCCTCTGGGCGAAACGGAAGACGATGTCCATGTCGTGCTCGATCATCAGCACCGCCATGGACTCCGGCAAAGCCTCCACCGCCTCCAGCAGCACGTGGCTCTCCGCCGACGGCACCCCCGCGGCGGGCTCGTCCAGCAGCAGCACGGTGGGGCGCAGGCCCAGCGCGATGGCCAGCTCCACCAGCCGCTGCCGGCCGTAGGGAAGCTCCCGCACCAGCCGCCGGGCGTCGCCGTCGAGCTTTACGGACTCGAGCAACTCCATCCCCTCGGCGATAACGTCGGCACGGGCGTCGGCGCGCTGCCACAGCTTGGCCGCAACGGCTCGCCGCTCGCTGATGGCCATACAGACGTTCTCCAGCACGCTCAGGCCACGGAACAGCGTGTTGATCTGGAAGGTCCGCGCCAGCCCGTGCTTGACGCGGCGCGCCTGGGACCAGCGGGTGACGTCGTGGCCGCCCAGCAGGATGACACCACCGGAGGGTTCGACCGTGCCGGTGATGAGGTTCACCAGGGTTGTCTTTCCCGCGCCGTTGGGGCCGATGAGAGCGTGCCGCGCGCCCGGCCGCAACGCCAGGGAAACCTCGTCCGCCACCACCAAGGCGCCGAAGCTCTTGCACAGGTTCCGGACCTCCAGCAGGGGCTCGCTCATGGCGCCTCCCGCCGGGCGCGGACGCCGTAGCGCTCCGCCAGTCCCAGCATGCCCTCCGGGGCGTAAAGGATGGTGGCCACCAGCAGCGCGCCGATGCCGAACAGCCAGTACTCCGGGCTGAGCCTGGCGAGCTGGTCCTGCAGGATCATGTACACCGGCGCGCCGATGAACGCGCCGTAGAGACGGCCGGTGCCGCCCAGGATCAGCATGATCATGACGTCGCCGGAGCGTTCGAAGCTGAGCACGTCCAGCGCCACGAACTCGGTGGTCTGGGCCAGCAGCGCCCCGGCGATGCCGGCCATGACCGCGGCGATGGTGTAGGCCCGCAGCATCTGCCGGTACACCGGGCAGCCGATGGCATGCATGCGGCGCTCGTTCTCCCGGATGCCCCGTAGCGACTGCCCGAAGGACGAGCCCACGATGGTGCGTGCGGCGACGAACACCACGAACAGCACCGCCAGCGCGTAGAGATACGCGGTCTGTCCGTAGAGATCGAACTCGAAGAGCCCCAGCAGCGGCTCCATCACCACGCCCTGCAGGCCGTCGTCGCCCCCGGTCCAGTGCTCCTGCTCGTTGGCCAGTTCCTGCAGCAGGATGGTGACGGCCAGAGTGAGCATCAACAGGGTGAGTCCGCGCGTGTACAGGATGACGGCGCCGCACACGAAGCCCACGACACCGGCCACCAGGCCCGCGATCACCAATCCGCTCAAGGGCTCGCTCCAGCCCAGGTGCGCAGACAGGATGCCGGCCGTGTACGCTCCGGTGCCGAACAACGCCGCGTGTCCCAGAGACACGATTCCCGCATAGCCCAGGATCAGATCCAGGGACATGGCGAACAGCACCATGATGAGGATCTGGGACCCCAGTTGCAGGTAGTCCGGGAACAGGAAGAACCCCAGCGCCGCGGCCAGCCAGGGCAGCAGTTCGGTTGGCCGGACGGCCCCGGTCCGGAGCGGGTTGCGGTACGCCGGTTGTTCCATGTGAACGCGTTCGTCCTGCGCGGGCGTCGTGCGAATTCCCTATCGGGCGTAGAAGCCTTGCGGCCGCCACAGGAGCAGCACGATGGTCACCGCGAAGATGAAGAAGGCGCCGAAGGCGGGCAGGTAGTACTTTCCCGCCGTGTCCACGACCCCAAGGATCAGGGCCGCCAGGAACGCACCCCGCAGACTCCCCAGCCCGCCCACGGCCACCACGATGAGGAAATAGACGAGGTATTCGAGTGCATAGGTGGGGGTCAGCCCGAGGATCTCGGTGCCCAGCGCGCCCCCCAACGCCGCCAGCGCGCTCCCGAGGGCAAAGGTCAGCGTGAACAGCCGGCGGATGTTGATGCCGACGGTCTCGGCCATGCGCTGGTTGTCCACCGCGGCACGCACCTTGGCCCCCAGCAGCGTACGCTCGAACCCGTACCAGAGGCCGATGACGACGGCGAAGCTGATCAGCATGATGAACGTGCGGTAGGTGGGAAAGCGCCGGAATCCCAGGTCCACCTGACCCTTGAGATAGGGGGGGACATCGAGCTGCACGTTCAGCGGCCCCCATATGAAGGTGCACACGGCGATGCCCATGAACACCAGGCCGATGGTCAGGAGGACCTGCTGCAACTCGTCGGCGCCGTAGAGGCGGCGGTACAGGGTCCGTTCCAGCACGATGCTGATGAGCGCCACGGCAACGCAGGCCAGCGGCGCGCCCAGGAGGAACGGCGCCCCCCACTCCCGAATGAGGGACACCGCGATGTACCCGCCCAGCATGGCGAACATGCCATGGGCCAGGTTCACGAAGCCCATGAGGCCCATGGTCACGGAGAGCCCCACGGAAATGATGAACAGGATCATTGCGAACGCGAGGCCGTCGAACGCAATGCTGATGAAGGAGTTGATCACGAAGAAAGGGTTGAGGGCCTGCCGATGGTCTGGGCGCGCCGCCCCGTGTCTTCACGGGGCAGCGCCATGCGGTGCGAAGCCGCCGCTACTTCTTCTTCTGCAATTGCTTCCAGGGATCCTTCACCATTTCGAGCGTCGCGGTCTCGATGTTGGCGAGCGCGTCCCCCCGCTTCTCGACCTTGCGCAGGTACTGGTTCTGGACGATGTCCCGGGTCTCGGGATCGATCATGATCGGACCTCGCGGGCTGGCGAACTTCCATCCCTTCCACACTGCCAGGGCCTTGTCCGCGTCGATCTTGCCGTCGAGACGCCGCACCGCTTCGTGGATGGCCGCCATGCCGTCCCATCCCTGGACGCTGAAGAAATCCGGGATGGCGTCGGCGCCGTAGGCTTCCTTCCAGGCCTTCACGAAGGCCTTGTTCTCGGCCCTGTCGGCGGCGGCGGAGTAGTGGTGCATGGTGATGACGCCCAGGGGGACCTGCCCCATGTTGGGCAGCTCCGAGTCCTGGGTGATGTCACCCGGGCCGATGAGCTCGATGCCGGCCGCCCTCATGCCGAGATCGTCGTAGGTCTTCATCACGCCGGTGGCCCACTTCCCGGCCGGGATGAACACGTACAGCGCGTCGGGCTTGGCATCCTTGACGGACTGCAGGAACGGCGTGAAGTCCGGGATCTTCGGAAACGGGAACGGTATGTCCGCCACGACCTTGCCGCCCGCCGCGGTAAACGCCGTGGTGAACGCGGTCTTGCTGTCCTTGCCCGGCGAGTAGTTGGCGTAGGCCACGGCCACGGTGCGGATCTTCATCTTGTCGTAGGCGTGCTTGCCCAACGGGTAGGCCGCCTGCCACATGGTGAAGGATACCCGGGCGGTATAGGGAGACCGGGTCGTGATGGCCGAGGTCCCGGCGTTCATGATGAGGAACGGCACCTTGGCCTTGCGGGTCACGTCCGAGATGGCGAAGGCGTTGTTGGAATAGACCACCCCGGCCAGAATATCGATCTTGTCGCGGGTTATCAGCTCGGTGGCCAGCCGCTTGGCGACGTCGGGCTTGGGGCCGGTGCTGTCACGCTTGATGATCTCGATCTTGTGTCCCCCCGTGCCCTTGGCGTTCAGCTTCTGGTAAAGCTCGAAGCCACGGTCCACCTGCTGCCCCAGTTGGGCGTTGGGGCCCGAGTAGGGAAGAATGATGCCCACCTTGACGGTCTCCGCCCATGCGGTCCCGGTCACCGCCAATACCAGCAAAGACGCGGCCAGAAGCCTGAGAACTTTCATGGTCATACCTCCTCCGAGTTTGGCGCCCCGCGACGCAGGTGGGGGATCATAACACTCCTGTCGTTGACACGGCAACGGTTGCCGGTCTTTGCCGGCCGACGCCGTCAACGGCTACGGATACGCCCGGTAGGGTCGCGCGTTTCCCGTCTTGGCCGCCGCCGGACGGGCACGAAGCACCCTCACGTCGACGTTGATCCTGTCGGTCCCGCGATACCATATGCCGCTGGCCAGCACGGCCTTGCCCCGGGCCGCGAGGCGCGTCGGCGAGAGCCTGCGCGGGAGGGTCCTTCCGCCGGACCTGGCCTCCACGTGGATGGCGACGTCGGTGAGCGGTATGGACGTCTGGTTGGTGAGCTCCACCAGGACCTGCCCGCTCCGGAGGAACGGCTGCGTCTTCACGTAACGGTCCGGGGCGTCCGCAATGTCCAGCATGACCAGGCTCCTGCGAGCGGCCTCGCCGATTTCCCCACGCACGTTGGCGGCGTTTCCGAACAGGGTCTTGGCACGTGCGCGGTCCCCTTCTGCAAGGACGATGTGGCCCAGGGCGTGGCTGGCAAGTGCCGTGGGCAGGAGTTGCATGCTGCGTTCGAGGTCGCGCCGCGCCTCGACACGGCGCCCCAGTGCATCGTAGGCGAGTCCGCGGCCGAGGAAATGCTCGTAGTAGGCCCCGTCCCGCTCGATGGCGGCGTCGTAGGCTGCCACGGCTTTGGTGAACTGAGACCGCCGGGCCTGGATCTGCCCCTTCAGCCCATGGAACAGCGCCTCGCGCGGTTCCTGGGCTATCGCCTTGTCGACCCGGCCAAGGGCGCTCTCCGGCGCCTTCGCCATCTCTCCGCGGGCGCGGTCCGCCGCCTCATAGGCCGGCTGCTTCGCGCGCAGGCTCGCCAGCGCCTTGTCGTACGGTTCCCGCCCCACCTTGCCGCCCGCGGGAAACCTGGCAAGGGCCGCGCGATTGTTCTTCACCCGTTCCGCCGACGGCGGATGGGTGGCGAAAAGCCCCTTGAGCCAGTTTGGCTTCCGCCCCTTGCTCAGGGCCAGGAACTTCTCCTGGAGAGTCACGGCCGCGCGCGTGTCGTAGCCCGCCGCCTTCATGTATCGCATCCCGTGGACGTCCGCCTCGCGTTCCGCGTCCCGGCCGTATCTCCGGCCGATGAGTTGCAACCCGACGCCGCTGGCCCCCAGGATGTAGTTCGTGTACCTCGAGTACTGCGACTGCCCGGCGGCCAGCGCCACCCCCGCCTGCGCCACCTGGAAGATCAGGTTGCGGGTCATGGCCTGGGCGCCGTGTCTCGCGGCCGCGTGCACGACTTCGTGAGCGAGCACCGCGGCCAGCTCGGCTTCGTTTTCCATCTCGAGAAGCAGGCCGCGGTTGATGGCGATCTTGCCGCCCGGAAGCGCCCAGGCGTTGGCCGTGCCGTTGTTCAGCACGACGAATTCATAAGGCAGCCTGCGGTCGCTGACTTTCGCGACCTTGCGGCCGACCCGCTTGACGTACTCGTTGAGGGCCGGGTCCGCCTTGTACTGGCCCCCCTGCGCCTGTTGGGTCGGGCGATAGTACTTCCTGCCGGTTTCGATCTCCTGTCCGGTCGAGAACGGGACGAACTCTCTCTCCCGGGTGACGGGATTCTTGGAGCAACCCGCGACGGCGACCGCCATCAACACGAGGACGGTCGTCAGCGACAGTCTTGAACGTACGGTGCCTGCCACATTTGCCTCCTTCACGACGGTCTTCTCTCCCTACGACAAAAGGTTAACCGACCGGAGTATCCGGCACAACATGTTGCCCGCCTGCACGAAGGCGGACATTGCGCTCGAAGCAGCCCGGCGCCGGGCGGGAAGGGCGATGCTCACGGGCAGTGCAATTGTCTTTCTCGCCGCAAGAGCTATACCTTAGGCGTACGAACGGTTCCAACCACGGGCTACAGGAGATAACCGCATGGACAGCCAATCCCTTTCGGCCAACGAGTTCGTCGAACAACTCAAAGAGGAGATCGCCGTCTTTCCCAAGCTGCGCATCAACCACCCGTTCGTGAAGGCCATATCCGAGGGCACCGCCGCCATGGACCACATCCGCACCTGGGCGGTGCAGGACTACCAGTTCCGCGTCGCGGTGCCTCGCATCGCGCTGCTCCGCTACGTGGCGTGCAGCGATCCCGAGTTCGCCCCCAAGCTGTTCGAGGTGGCGGAAGAGGAGACCCGCGGCCTGCTGCCCGGGAGCTCCGGCCACCCGGACATGTTCGTGGAGTTCGCCGAGGCCATCGGACTCACGCGCGCCGACCTGGAGAACCCCACGCTGCTGCCGGCCACCGCCGCGCACCTGTACTTCGCCGAGTTGGTGATCCACACGCACCCGTGGTTCGTTGTGATGGCGGCGCAGATGGGCGCCGAGGGAACATTCGGGCCGGCCGCGGCTGCGCTGGGACAGGGCTTCATCGAAAGCTACGGCATGGCGCCGGAATCGGTGCGGTTCTTCACCGTCCACGTGGAGGCCGACGAGGAGCACGGCACCCTGGCGGAGGACATCGGACGCCGCTACCTCACCTCCCCCGCCCTGCAGCGGCAGACGCGCGAGGTCATGTTCCGGCGCATGGAGCTGCTGTACGACATCTGGACCATCTAGTGTCGTGTCCGGCGGCTACCCCCAGGAGACGGACGGGAATGCGGTCATGAAGGATCAGGGCGCCATACGTCATATGGGGCGCAGCATCCCCATGCGGGAGGCGGACCCGCTGCTGCGCGGACAGGGGACCTACGTCGGTGATCTGCGGTTCCCGGGGATGCTCCACGCCGCGGTGCTGCGCAGCCCCCACGCCCACGCGAGGATCCGGGACGTTGACGCGAGCGCGGCATTGGCGATGCCGGGGGTGGTGCGGGTGCTCACGGGCGAGGACATCCGGGACGCCATCGAACCCTTCCCGCCGAGCTTCGAGTTCCATCCGACGCCCTGGCTCGACGCGATCAAGCCCGTGCTCAAGGGCCCCCGGGCGCGGGTGCTGGCCCTCGACAAGGTCCGTTACGTGGGCGAGCCGGTGGCCATGGCGGTGGCCGAGGACCGCTACCGAGCCGAGGACGCGCTGGACGGCATCGCGGTGGACTACGAGGAGCTGCCGCCGGTGGCGGACCCGGAAACGGCGCTGGAGCCGGATGCGGTGCGGGTCCATGAGGATGCGGACGACAACGTCGTGTTCCATTTCAGCATCGCCAAGGGGGACACGGAGCAGGCCCTGAAGGACGCGCCCCACCGCATCGAGGAGCGCCTCCACCACCGCCGGCACGGAGGCATCCCCATGGAGGGGAGAGGCGTCGTGGCCATGGCCGAGGTCAAGCCCCGCCGCCTGACGGTGTGGTCGTCCACCCAGGTGCCCCACAGCGTGCGGCGACAGATCGCCGCCCAGCTCGGCCTGTCCGAGGAGGCCATCCGGGTGGTGGCGCCCCACGTGGGCGGCGGCTTCGGGCCCAAGGTGCTGGTGTACCCCGAGGAGGTGCTGGTGCCCTACCTCGCCCTGGAGCTGGGCCGGCCGGTCCAGTGGATCGAGGACCGCCGGGAGCACTTCATCAGCACCGCCCACGCCCGGGACCAGATCCACTACGTGGAGCTGGCGTTCGACGGCGACGGCAGGATCCTGGCCCTCAAGGACCGTTTCCTGCTGGACAACGGCGCCTACAACCCCATGGGCCTCACCGACGCCTACAACACGTCCGCCCACCTCCAGGGACCGTACCGGATACCCAACCTCGCCGTCACCGGCACCTGCGTGGCCACCAACAAGGTGCCCAACGCCCCCTACCGGGGCGCCGGCCGGCCCGAGGCCGTCTTCGTCATGGAGCGCTGCATCGACCGCATCGCCGGGGAGCTGGGGCTCGATCCCGCCGAGGTGCGCTTCCGCAATCTCGTGCAGCCGGAGGAGATCCCCTACGACGCCGGCGTGCTGTACCGGGACGGCGAGCCCGTGCGCTACGACAACGGGGACTTTCCCGCCACCCTCGTCAAGGCCATGGAGGCCTGCGGTTACCACGACGTGCGCGCGCGGCAGCAGCAGGCCCGGCCCGACGGCCGCTACATCGGCGTCGGCATCGGCTTCTACACCGAGGGCACGGGGGTGGGTTCTTTCGAGGGCGCCCGGGTGGAAGTGGACTCGTCGGGCAAGCTGCTCGTGTCGGTGGGCGCCAGCGGCCACGGCCAGGGACACGAGACCGTGTTCTCGCAGCTCACCGCCGACCTCTGGAGTGTGACGCCGGAAGACGTCACCGTGGTGGGAGGCGACACCGACGCCATCCGCTACGGCGTCGGCACCTTCGCCAGCCGCAGCACCGTCAACGCCGGCACCGCCATCCACGAGGCCACCCGCCGCCTCAAGACCAAGGTGTTCGAGCTGGCCGGCCACCTGCTGGAAGCCAACCCCGACGACCTGACCACGCGTGACGGCCGGGTCTTCGTGGAGGAGCGCCCGGACCACGGCGTTTCCCTGGCCGAGCTTGCCGGCGCGGCGGTGCCGGGCTGGGCCTCGAAGCTGCCCGAGGGCATGGAGCCCAACCTGGAGGCTACCTACTACTACGTGCCGCAGACCGTGACCTGGGCCCACGCCGCCCACGTGGCGGTGGTGGAAGTGGACGCGGAGACCGGGGAGGTGAAGCTCCTGGACTACGCGGTGGCCCACGACTCGGGACCCGCCATCAACCCGTTATTCGTCGAGGGGCAGGTGCGCGGCGGCGTCGCCCAGGGCATCGGCGGCGCGCTCTACGAGGAGTTCGTCTACGACGAGCAGGGGCAGCTTCTGACGGGCACCTTCCTCGACTACCTGCTCCCCAGTTGCGGCGAGGTGCCGGCCATCAAGCAGGTGCACCTCGAAACCCCCTCCCCCCTCAATCCGCTGGGCCTCAAGGGCATCGGCGAGGGCGGCGCCATCGCCCCGCCGGTGGCCGTGGCCAACGCCGTGGTGGATGCGCTGAGGCCCCTCGGCAGGATTGAAATCTCCGAGACCCCGGTGACGCCGGACCGCGTGCTGGCGCTGATACGGAAGCACAAGACGGCCTGACGTCACCACTCGCATCCCCTCTCCGTCATCCCGCACCTCTCAAGTGTCATCCCGTACCTCTCAAGTGTCATCCCGGGCTTGACCCGGGATCCAGGGGTGGGGCGATATCAAGTGGAGCAGGCCGGCCCGACCCCCAGCCTCTGGATCCCGGGTCAAGCCCGGGATGACGGAGAGGGGGTGCGGGATGACGTTGGGGGATGCGGGATGACGTTTGGGGCATGCGGGATGACGGAGAGGGGGCTGGGTCAAGGGGTGGGAAGCTCCGCCTTGCGGCAGGGGTACCCGCGTGTTAAGCCACCGTTCACTATGACCACTTCGAACAACAGTATGGGAGAAACCCTCGGGGAGGCCATCGCCTTTCTCGAGGCCAACTATCCGGACGAGGTCATCCGGGTCACCCGTGAGGTGGATCCGGTCTTCGAGGTGACCGGGATTCTGGCGAAGCTGGAGCGGCAGCAGCAATTCCCGTGCGTAATGTTCGAGAACGTCAAGGGCTCCTCCATCCCGCTGGTCACCAACATGCACGCCAGCTTCCCGCGGCTGGCCATGGCCATCGGCCTGCCCTACGACGCCACGCCGGCGGATTTCATCCACGAGTACGGCAAGCGCGAGGCGAATCCGCTGCCCCCGGTGGAAGTGGAGAGCGGGCCGTGCCAGGAGGTGGTGCTCACAGGCGACGACGTGGACGTCACCATGTTCCCGATCCTGCAGTACCACGAGCTCGACGCCGGCCGTTACATCACCCTGGCCTTCGATGTCATGAAGGAGCCGGACACCGGCATCCGCAACGCCGGCATCTACCGGCTGCAGCTCAAGGGCAGGAACCGCTTCGGCATCCAGATCTCCGAGACCGCCCACGGCCACTACATCCTCAAGAAGAACAAGTCCCGGGGGCTGCCCACCCAGATGGCCGCGGTCATCGGCGGCCATCCGGCCATGAACATCGGCAACCTGAGCTTCACCTCCATCGACACAGACGAGTTCAGCATCGCCGGCTCCATGCTCGGCAAGCCGGTGGAGTTGGTGAAGTGCAAGACCATCGACGTGGAGGTGCCGGCCACGGCCGAGATCGTCCTGGAATGTGAGATCCATGCCACCGAGATGGAGGAGGAGGCCCCCTTCGGCGAGTATCCCGGGACCTACGGCCCCCAGCGCGTGAACCCGGTGGTGTACGTCAAGGCCATCACCATGAAGAAGAACGCGCTCTACCAGAGCTCGTTCGTGGGACACGCCGATAACCTGCTGCTGTCGGGGGTGACGCGGAACAGCTACATCTACCACACATGCCGCATCGCCAGCGCCGGCGTGAAGGCGGTGTACGTGCCGCCCTCCGGGCGCTCCCGCTACATCTGCTACATCCAGATGGACTCCATGATCGACGGCGACGCCAAGAACGCCGCCATGGCCGCCTTCGCCGCCGACCCGTTCCTGAAGTTCGTCGTCTGCGTGGACGAGGACGTGGACATCAGCAACGACAGCGACGTCATGCACGCCATCGCCACCCGGGTGCGCGCCGACCGCGACGTGTTCATGGTCACCTACTCCAGGGGCTCCCCGCTGGATCCGGCCTCCTACGACCCGGCCGGCGGCTCCCACCTGGTCACCAAGGTCGGAGTGGACGCCACCCGCAAGTCCGACTACCCGCTGGAGATCAAGGTCCCGGGCACGGACGCCATCGACCTGTCGAAGTACTTCGGCGACCGCTTCAGGTAGGCGGAGAGCCGGGCGCCGTTCCGACCGGCGAGGACGGCGAAGAGCGCTTCATGCTGATCGACGCTCACGCCCATCTCGATCACTACGACGAGCCGCGGGAAGCGCTGTCGCGAATCGAGCGGCGGCGCATCCTGACGCTCGCCAACTCCATGGACCCCGCGTCGTACGAACGCAACCTCGTTCTGGCGCAAGGGTGCCCGTTCGTGCTCCCCTCCTTCGGCATTCATCCGCGGCGAGCGCCGGAACACGTCGACCATCTCGTGGAGCTGGGTCCCCTGGCGGCACGAAGCCCCATGCTCGGCGAGCTGGGGCTCGACTTCCACTGGGTGAAGGACCGGGACACGTACCCCCACCAGATCCGCGTGTTTGAATTCCTGGTAAACGAAGCCGCGGAACAGGACAAGGTCGTCAACCTGCATACCAAGGGCGCTGAACGGCGGATCCTCGATACGTTGCGCCGCTTCGGGGTGAAGAAGGCCATCGTCCACTGGTACTCCGGGCCGTTGGATGTGCTCGAAGAGATGATCACCGAGGGATACTTCTTCACCGTCGGGGTGGAGGTCCTGTATTCGGAGACGATACAGGCCATCGCGCGCGCCGTACCTCCGCGTCAACTGCTGTCCGAGACCGACAATCCCGGCGGCCACCGCTGGCTTGCCGGGGAGGTGGCCCCGCCGGACGTCATCGCCGACGTGGTGGCGGCGGTGGCGCGGCTCAAGGGACTGACGCCCGAGAAGATGGAAGCACTGATCCAGGCCAACTTCCTGCGGCTGCTGGGAGAAGACCCCCGCCTGGCAGGCATCCGGGCGCTCCTGGAAAAAGAAACCGGAACGGGATAACAACGGACAGGGCACGACGCGCCGTGGAGCGTCAACCACGAACCAGCCCACAAGGAGGAACCATGCTTTTTCTGACCAATGAGCACATCCAGGAAGTCCTGGACATGAAAACCTGCCTCGACGCCATGGAGGACGCCTACCGCGACCTCTCGAAGAACGAGGCGGCGTACCGTCCGCGGATCGACTTCTACGTGCCCCGGGAGCCCCACTACTACCGCTGGGGCACCATGGAGGGGGCCAGCCGGTCGCTGGGCTACATGGCCATCCGCATGAAGTCGGACATGCTGGTGTGGGAGAAGAACGGCGAGTTCGAGACCGAGGACAAGTACTGCATGGAGCCGGGCACCTACTGCGGCCTCATCTTCCTCCTGAGCGTGCGCAACGGCGAGCCGCTGGCGCTCATGAACGACGGCTACCTGCAGCACATGCGGGTGGGCGCCTGCGCCGGGCTCGGGGTCAAGTACCTCTCGCGCCAGAACTCCAAGGTGCTGGGCATGCTGGGCTCGGGCGGGATGGCGCGGACCTACACCCAGGCCATCCACGAGGTCCGCGACATCGAGCTACTGCGGGTGTTCAGCCCCACCAAGGCCAACCGGGAAGCCTTCGCCGCGGAGATGCGGGAGCAACTGGGGCTCACCGTCGAAACCTGCGACGACGCCGAGACCGCGTGCCGCGGCGCGGACATCGTGGCGCTGGCCACTGACTCCCTCGTGCAGGTGATGAAACCTGAATGGGTGGAGCCCGGCATGCACATCACCAACGTCCGCTCCAACGAGGCCGGACCCGAGATCCTGGCCAAGTGCGACCTGCAGGCGCGGCTGGGGGCCTCCACCCTGGTGCTGGACAATCCCCCGCCGGGGACCGTCCACGGCAGCGACGGCATGTTCGCCTACATCGCCGGCACCGACGAGGAAAAGACCAAGATCCCGCCCTCGCCCATCCGCGAGATCGACAACGCCGACATCGGCACCATCCCCGACCTGATGGCCGGCACCTGGCCCGGACGCACCAGCGACCAGCAGGTGACGTTCCTCAACAACCAGGGCACCCAGGGCCTTCAGTTCGCCGCGGTGGGCGGCACCGCGTTCGAGCTGGCCAAGGCCAAGGGCCTGGGTCACCCGCTGCCGCGGGAGTGGTTCCTGCAGGACATCCGGGACTAGCGCCCCATCGGCGGATGCCGGGAGTCGAACACTCCGCCAGGGTACGATCGCGCGTGCGCGCCGCGCTGCTGCGCTGGTACGACCGCAACAAGCGCGACCTGCCCTGGCGCCGGACCCGCGACCCCTACGCCATCTGGGTCTCAGAGACCATGCTCCAACAGACCCAGGTGGCGACCGTGCTTCCCTACTATCGCCGCTTCATGGAGGCGTTCCCTTCGGTGCAGGCCCTGGATCACGCATCGCTCGACGCGGTCCGGAGCGTCTGGAGTGGCCTCGGATACTACCGGCGGGCCAAGAACCTGAAACAAGCGGCGCGCGTATTGGTAAACCGCCACGGCGGCCTGCTGCCGGCCGACTACCAGGTGTTGCTCAGCCTACCCGGCATCGGCCGGTACACGGCCGGCGCGATCATGAGCATCGCCTTCGATCGGCGCTATGCCGCGCCGGACGGCAACGTGCGGCGCGTCTACGCGCGCCTGCTGGGCCTCACGGACGCCAGGCAAATCGACCATGCGGCCGGGGAGATGGTGTCCCGGGGCCGTCCCGGGGACTTCAACCAGGCCGTCATGGAGCTGGGCGCCACCGTCTGCCTGCCCGCCGCGCCGCTGTGCAAACGCTGCCCGCTGGCCCACTGGTGCCAGGCCCGGGCATCCGGCGCCTTCGACGTGCCGCGCCGCCAACCCGTGCGCGCCAAAGCAGTTCAGTGGCCACTGGTGTTCGTGGAGTCGCGGTCCAGGGTCTTGCTCCACCGCCGCCCCGACAGCGGCCTCCTGGCCGGCCTGTGGGAGCTGCCCGCGCCGGATACGCTTCCGGACGGCATCGCCGACGAAACGCTCCGGCAAGGCGACCCCGTGGCGGTCATCCGACATGCCATCACCGACATGCGCATCACGGCGCCGGTCTACGTGCTACGTCGGAGAGTTGCGGTCAAGGGACCGGATTGGCTCTGGGTCAGCCTCAACGACCTCCGCTCCCATCCCCTTTCCTCTCTCAGCACCAAGGCCGTCCACGCTGCCCTTGAGGTTGAGGCTGCTCGCAACAGGTGAACTACAGGTGCAACCGCCGTCGCATCCACGCACGGGTTCTGGGACGGCGGCCGCGCAGCGTGCGCGAACATTCGAAATCCCGACGGAGCCGCTCCAGGTCCTCCGCCACGTCGACGTCGTAGGTGCCGGCTACCGTGCGGACCCGGAGATCCAGTTGCCGCGCCCGGGCCAGAGTGTCCTCCAACACCGACGCGGTGCTCCAGACGATGCCGCTGAAGAGACTCTCTTCGGGCCGGTTGAGGCCGATCAGGTAGTAGCCGCCATCGTCCGCCGGGCCCAGGACTACGTCGCTCCGGCCCGTTTGCAGTACGTCGCACGCCTTCCCGATCGAAGCCGCCGTGAGGGTGGGAATGTCGCTGCCGACGAGGACCACCTGCCGGTAACCCGCGTGGCAGAGGTCCGTGAATACCGCGTGCATGCGCTCGCCCAGCGACGCTCCCCGCTGGGGCAGCAGCCCGATACCATGTTCCGGAAGGCGCTGGAAGTAGTCACGGCTGCGCTCCGCGTACGCCACCCACGTATCCCACCGTGTCGATGGCGCCAGTTCGTGCAGCACGTCCCGCAGCACGCACTCGTAGAACTCGGCCGCCTGCTCCGGATCGAGGGGCGGGCACAGCCGGGTCTTGACCCTTCCGGCCACGGGCGCGCGGCCCATGACGGCCAAAGCGGGCTTGAGGGAATTTACCTGTGTCACCAAATCAACTATAAATGATCGCGCCCTTGAAATCGGCTCCTGGTGCACGGCCAGGTGGCTGATACGTCCGGAAGACGATTCCATGCGCAACTATTGGAAACTTGCGCCGGCCATTGCGCTGGCATGCTGCCTCGTGGGCAACCAGGCGTTGGCTGCGCCAGCGGCCGAGCTCTGGCCGCGGTGGCAAAAGCACGATCCCGCCGACACCCGCGCCATCGACCATTCCGCTTGGGGGGCGTTCCTGAAACGGTACCTGGTGACGGGCCACCCGTCCGGGGTGAACCGGGTCCGCTACGGCGACGTCGCCAAGACGGGCAGGTCCGCCCTCGACGCCTACATCGCGCGTCTGGAGAAGCTGCCCATATCCACCTACGGCCGGCACGCGCAGCAGGCCTACTGGATCAATCTCTACAACGCTCTCACCATACGGGTGGTGGCGGAGCATTTTCCCGTGAAGTCCATCAAGGACATCCGCCTGTCTTCCGGCCTGTTCGGGGGACTCTTCGGCGGCGGCCCCTGGAAAGCCAAGCTGGCCGCGGTAGAGGGCGAGAAGCTCTCACTGGACGACATCGAGCATCGGATCCTGCGGCCCATCTGGCGGGACAACCGGGTGCACTACGCGGTCAACTGCGCCAGCATCGGCTGCCCGAACCTACAGGCCGACCCCTTCACCGCCGGAAACCTGGAGCGCCTCCTGGACGGCGGCGCCCGGGAGTACGTCAATCATCCCCGGGGAGCCGCCTTCACGGACGGACGGCTGCGGGTGTCGAGCATCTACGACTGGAGCCTGAACGCCGGCCGGTAACGGCGCCGGTACTCCAAGGAGACATCTTTCATGAACCAACGGCTCGTCAAGATAGCAGTGGTGGTTCTGGTAGCGGCCCTCATCGCGGCATTCTTCATCTTCGACCTCGGCAAGTACTTCAATCTGGAGTTCATCAAGGCCCAGCGCGACGCCTACCATGCCTACTACCAGCAGAACCCGGTCATCACCATCGGGTCGTACGCGGCCATCTACATAGCGGTGACGGCTCTCTCGCTTCCGGGCGCGGCGATCATGACGCTATTGGGCGGCGCCCTGTTCGGAGTGGTCACCGGCACCATCATCGTTTCCTTCTGCAGCACCATCGGCGCCACCCTGGCGTTCCTGGTGGCGCGCCTTCTCCTGCGGGACAGCATCCAGAGCAAATTCGGAGACAGGCTCGAAACCATCAACAACGGCATCGCCAGGGAGGGCATGTTCTACCTCTTCACCATGCGGCTGATCCCGGCCATTCCCTTCTTCGTCATCAACCTCGTCATGGGGCTCACGCCCATCCGCACGGTGCAGTTCTTCTTCGTGAGCCAACTGGGGATGTTTCCGGGCACCATCGTCTTCGTCAACGCGGGCACCCAGCTTGCACAGATCGATTCCCTGGCGGGCATCCTCTCTCCCACGTTGTTGCTGTCGTTCGTGCTGCTGGGACTGTTCCCTCTCATCGCCAAGAAATCCATCGAGCTGGTCAACAGGCGGAGGCAGCCGAAGGCGTCGTAGGTAGACGGACCGCGAGGTTTCGGGCAGCCAACCTGTTATTGAAAAAGGACCGGGAGAACACACTCATGCGTAACATTCCACAACTCTCGCCGCTGGACGAATACAACCAGGTGCTGGGATCCAACACGCACCCGGCGGACTGGACCAACCCCACGCCGGCCGACCGCTACAACCTGGTGGTGATAGGCGCGGGAACCGCCGGGCTGGTGACCGCGGCGGGCGCCGCCGGCCTGGGCGCCAAGGTCGCCCTCATCGAGCGGCACTACCTCGGCGGCGACTGCCTGAACGTCGGCTGCGTGCCGTCCAAGTGCCTCATCCGCTCGTCGCGGGTGGTGGCGGAGATCCGCGACGCCGACCTGTTCGGCATCGGCCGCCCGGACGACGTGCAGGTGGACTTCGCGGCGGTGATGGAACGCATGCGCCGGATCCGCTCCCACATAAGCCACCACGACTCGGTGAAGCGTTTCAGCGAGCTGGGCGTCGACGTATTCCTGGGCGATGCCAGCTTCACCGGCCCGGAGACGGTGGAGGTGGACGGCCAGTCCCTGCACTTCAAGAAGGCCGTCATCGCCTCCGGCGCCCGGGCTGTGGCGCCGCATCCGCCCATCGAAGGGATCGAGGAGGCAGGCTATCTCACCAACGAAACCGTCTTCTCCCTCACCGAGCGCCCGGAACGGCTGGCGGTCATCGGCGCCGGCCCCATCGGCTGCGAACTCGCACAGACCTTCCAGCGCCTGGGCTGCCAGGTGGTGCTGTTCCACAACGGCGACCACATCCTCAATCGCGAGGATGCGGACGCGGCGGACATCGTGCAGAAGCAGTTCCTGCGGGAGGGCGTTCAACTGGTGCTCAACAGCGCCATCACCCGCGTGGCCGCGGAGAACGGCCGCAAGATGGTCCATTTCGAGGCGGACGGCAACGCCGACTCGGTGACCGTGGACGAGATCCTGGTGGGAGCCGGGCGCGCGCCCAACGTGGACGGCCTGAACCTCGAGGGCGTCGGCGTCGAGTTCCACCCGTTTCGCGGCGTGGTGGTCAACGACTACCTGCAGACCACCAACCCGCGCATCTTCGCCGGCGGCGACGTGTGCATGGACTGGAAGTTCACCCACGCCGCCGACGCGGCCGCGCGCATCATCATCCAGAACGCCCTCTTCTACAAGAGCAAGAAGCTGAGCTCCCTGATCATGCCCTGGGCCACCTACACCGACCCGGAGATCGCCCACGTGGGCATGTACGAACGGGACGCCGAGAGTCAGGGCGTCGCCATCGACACCTTCACGCGGGAACTCAAGGAAGTGGACCGGGCGCTGGCGGACGGCGAGGAGGAGGGGTTCGTCAAGATCCACGTCCTGAAGGGCAAGGACAAGATCGTCGGCGGCACCATCGTGGCGCGCCACGCCGGCGAGATGATCAGCGAGATCACCCTGGCCATGGCCGGAAAGGTCGGGCTCGGCACCGTCGCCAACGTCATCCACCCCTACCCCACCCAAGCCGAAGCCATCAAGCAGACCGGCGACGCCTTCAACCGGACCCGGCTGACGCCGCTGGTCAAGAAGATCTTCCAGCGCTGGCTGGCGTGGGGCCGGCGGTAGCGGCGTCCCCTCCGTCATTCCCGCACACCCCATCGTCATTCCCGCCGCCCCATCGTCATTCCCGCCGCCCCATCGTCATTCCCGCCGCCCCATCGTCATTCCCGCCGCCCCTTCCGTCATTCCCGCGAAAGCGGGAATCCAGGGGCGGTGGAGGGGCGCTACACGGCGTTTCCCCGCCTCGCCCCTCCTGGATTCCCGCTTTCGCGGGAATGACGGAAGAGGTGCGGGAATGACGGAAGAGGTGCGGGAATGACATGGAGCGGGATTTCGCGGGCTATTTCTTCAGCCGCCGGCCCAGTGCGATCAGGAACATGACGCTCTTGCCGGCGGCGTGGGGCGAGAAGAACTCCGTCACATCGTCGTCGAAGAAGGTGAGACCCGAGCCGCCGAAGCCCTGGGCATAGGCCGCCAGGTAGAGGCGCCCGGCGGTGACGGCGGCCTCCATCTGTGCCAGGCGGTACCCGCGGTTGCCGTAACGCGCCAGCACCGGCTCCAGGTCGGCCAGGAAGTAGACGTTGACGCTGGCATCGTGGGGGATCTCCTGCCCCAGCCCGAGAAAACCGGCCTCCCTACGGAACTCCCCCTCCTTCAGAAGCTTAAGGCATCCTCTTTCGCGGTCCAGGACGTAGGTGCCGGGAGCCGCGCCGTCCACGTGGTTGACGATGAGGTAGAGTTGGTTGAGCGGCCGCGCCCCGCCGGGGTCGACGTCCACGGCGACGCCGCGCGTGGCGCAGTGCAGCGCGTTGGACAACTGGGCGAAGGTGATGGCTTCGTGGGAGAAACGCCGGGTCGAGCCGCGACGCACGATCACCTGCTCGATGCCGCCGGCGGGGAGAGATGCCGCCGGGGCGGTTTCCAGCGGGAGCTCGCGGATGATGGCGACGCTCTCGTCCGTCCCGGCCGCATCGGCGGCGGCCGCCGGATCCGCATCCTCTTCCCGCCAACTCCGCACCTCGGCGCCGCTCTCCAGGCTGGACGCCGCGTGCATCTCCCGGATGGAGGGATAGTCCACCTCCTGGCGGGACAGGGGCCGCGTGACGAAGTCCAGGGCCGGCAAGGGCTCGCCGGACGGCGCCGTGGGCGCACCCGCACGGCCCACGGGCACCAGGCACAGGGCCGCCTCCTTGTCCGGGTTCAAGCCCAGCAGACGGTTCACCGAGGCTTCGGCGAACCCCATCACTGTGCGAACCGGGATATCCCGCGCCGAGGCCGCCGCCAGACAGTTGGCCAGGATGGTGCCGCCGTCCCAGAAGCAGTGCCGGTAGGCGCGGTCGCGATACTTCCAGCTATTGCGCCAGAACGTGGACGCGAAGACCAGGACGGCCGGGGCATGGGCCACCGCCGGTTCGCCGCCGCTGGCCTCCACCAGGGCGCCCCGGTGGTCGCCCTTGCGCAAGGGGGTCAGGGCGAACCGTTCGGGCGCAAAATGATAGACGCCCGCGTCGAGATCCGGCAGCGGCCCGGCGACGACGTAGACGTCGATGTGGTACAGCGCGCCCGTGCAGGCCGCCGCCCGGAAGAGCATCTCGCCGCCGAAATAGCGCCGCCGCCGGGTGACGCCGGCGCAAAGGAACAGCAACTCGCCGAGCTCCTTGGGGGTCACCTCACGCTCCCGCTGCGGCGCGGACCGGGACATGGCCGCCAGGGCGGACACGCCGGACGATGTCAGGTGCTCCTCCAGCGGCAGTGAGTCCAGTTCCTCGTAGACCTTGAAGGGGTGCGGCTGGTTGTCCCAGTCGAGGTAGTGCGGGCCGCTGCGGATGCTCACGGGAGAGTGCTTGGTCCGCTCATGATAGTCCCTGGCGGACGCGATGTCCCGATTACCCATGGCGCCTCCCAAATTCGTGTGGAAACCTGGTGCCGCGGCCCGAGCCGTCACACCGCGATCTGCCAGAAGTGCTTCACCACCGTCCCCAGGGCATAGGTCACGGCCACCGCCACCGCCACCAGGAGGACGTTCTGCAGCACACGGCGCCGGACGTCCATGCCGGACATGAACGACAGCAGCATGGTCACCACCGCCACCATGCCGCCGCCGACGACGATGGACCACAGCGGGCTGGCGGCGCCCAGGAGCACCGGCAGGATCGGGAACAGCGCGCCAAAGAAGTAGGAGGCCGCCACGGCGACGGCCGCCGACAGCGGACGGGTCTCCTCGGCCGCTTCTGCGTCGGGATCGAAGAAGTGGCGTTTCGCGTTCTCGATCCGTTGAACCTCGAGCTGGGACCGGGACGAGGCCAGCACGCCGGCCGCCATGGAGATGGAGCCGGCCACCGCCACCGTGAGACTGGCCACCAGCACATAGACGGGATCGCCGAACGAGGCATAGAAACCGCTGACGCTGCCCAGCACCTCCACCAGGCCGTCGTTCAGCCCCAGGAAGATGTCCCGGACGCGTTCGGCGTTGAGCCGCCTGCCGGTGAGGTCGGCGACGATCTCGTCCTCGTGGCCGAACTCGTCCCGCAGGATGGCCTTTATCCTCGGCCCCTGCGGCGTGTCTTTGTACTGGTCCCAGAGCGTCCAGTACTTCTTGATGCCGTAGATCTCGATGGCCTCGAGGATGAGGAAAGTCATGCCGACGCCGAAGAGCCTCCGCATCAGGATGAAGACGCCCAGCCTGAACCGTTGAAAACGGTTCAGCGACACGTCCTTGAGCCCCGCCATATCGGACCAGAAGGTGACGTGTCCCCGCTCCACGTTCACCAGCTTCGACAGGACGTTGCGGACCTCGCCGGTCTCCAGGTCGCGAAGCCTGACGTACAGGGCCAGGTCGAACGCTTCGTCCCGGGCGGCCTTGCGGATGAGGCTGTGGTCCTGCGGTCCGGTCACGACACCTGCCCCAGCGCCTTGCGCCGGGCTTCGGCCGGGTCGCAGTCCGAGCCCCGGTCCCGGGTGATGAGGGAGCGCAGGCTCTCGGTGTGGTCGAGCCACGCCGCGCGCACGGCTTCGGGGACTCCGAACTCGTCGAGGGTCTCGCGCAGGATCTGCAGGCGGCGGGCGAACTGTCCGCCCATGATGGGATGGGGGGCGTGGGCCTGTTCGAGGGGGCGGCCCTGGTACTCGATGTCCGCGCCGAGCACGCGGGCCGTGAACTGGAACTCCAGTTCCTTGATCCGGCCGCGGTCGGCGTTGCGGAAGAAGAAGCCGATCATGAGGTCATCGAAGATCCGGTCGACGAAGACGTCGATGACCTCGCGCAGGCGCTCGGCGCCGATCTCTTCGAACAGGGAGGGCGTCGGTTTCTCCCCGAGCCTACTCCTCGGCAGGGTTGAGCAGCGAGTCGAGCTCGCCCCGCTCGTGCAGTTCGTGGACGATGTCGCAGCCGCCCACGAACTGGCCGTCGATGTAGACCTGCGGGATGGTGGGCCACTTGGAGTACTGCTTCACGCCCTCCCGGACGGCCGGGTCCGACAGCACGTCGAAGCTCTCGAACTCCGCGTTGTGGGCGCGCAGGATCTCCACCGTGTGGGCCGAGAAACCGCATTGCGGGAAGTTGGGGGTCCCCTTCATGAAGACCATCACCCGGTTGTTCTTGACCTGCTCTTCGATCCTGCTGAGTGCGTCATCCGCCATGGCTTCGCTCCTTCATTGGTTTGGCATCGGCGCCTGCTTCATGGGCCCGGCCGACCCGTCAGACCTCGACCTCGATGTCGGCCCCCTCCACCCGGACGTTGAACGTGTCGACGCCCGTGTCCGCCGGAGGTCCCGACGCCTCGCCCGTGGTGATGTCGAACATCGCGCCGTGCCACGGGCACTGGACGTCCTTGCCCATCACCTCTCCCTCGGAAAGCGGCGCGCCGCGATGCGTGCAGAAGTCGTCGAGGGCGTAGAAACTCCCATCCACGTTGAACAGCGCGACCCTGCGGCCGTTGACCTCCACCAGCTTGGGCTTGCCGGGTTCCACCTCATCCGTGGTCGCGACCTTGACGTACTCTGCCATGCGATGTCTCCCCTATCCCTGATTCGCTGCCGCCGCCGATCCCTTGACCAGCCAGCGCTCCCGCATGACCTTGTCCTGAATCCGCAACAAACCCTCGGTCAGCGCCTCGGGCCGCGGCGGACAGCCGGGAACGTAGACGTCCACGGGCACGATCTTGTCGACGCCCTTGCACACCGAATACGCCATCTGGAACAGGCCGCCGCAGTTCGAGCAACTCCCCATGGAGATGACGTACTTGGGATCCGGCATCTGGTCATAGAGCAGCCGGGTGCGCTTGGCCATCTTGTAGGTCAGGGTTCCGGCCACGATCATGAGGTCCGACTGGCGCGGGGTCGCCCGCGGCACGCAACCGAAACGATCCAGGTCCGCCCGCGGTCCGCCGGTCTGCATGAGCTCGATGGCGCAGCAGGCCAGCCCGAACAGCATGTACCACTGGGATGACGCCCTGCCCCAGTTCAACAGATCGTCGACCCGGGTGGTGAAAACCGTCTCGGGAAGACTGTTGGTAATCGGCATCGAAACCTCCTGACTGAAACCGCCGCTGGATCGCGCTCCGGGCGCCTGCAGCACACAAGCCGCTAGTAAAGATAGACCACCGCGACGTGCCTTTCAAGTCCGCGCTCGGGGCCCCCATTGCAATATCCCCTGCGCTCCCCTAAGAGTGAAAACATGCGCATCTGCACCCTGCTGCCGAGCGCGACGGAGATCGCCTTCGCCCTGGGCCTGGGCGACTCGGTGGCGGCCGTCAGCCATGAATGCGACTTCCCCGCCGGGGCCCGGGAGAAGCCCGTGGTGGTGCGCGGCCGGATCGACTCGGACCACTGCACCAGCCGCGAGATCGACACCCTGGTTCAGCAGCATTTGAGCCGCGGCGAGGGGCTCTACGGCCTGGACCTCGAACTGCTGCGCGGCATCAACCCCGACCTGATCATCACCCAGGGACTGTGCGACGTCTGCGCCGTGGGCCATGACGACGTCATGGCCGCCGCCGGCACGCTGAAGCCGCCGGCAAGGGTGCTGTCGCTGTCGCCGAGCTCCCTCGGAGAGGTATTGTCGGACATCACCCGGGTGGGGAACGCCACCGGGACGTCAGAACGGGCGGAAACCCTGGTCGGGACGCTGCGGGAACGCGTGGGACGCGTCGCCGCCCGGGAGCCCCAAGCCGGCTCCAGACCGCGGGTGGCCTGCCTCGAATGGCTGGACCCCCTGTACGCGGCCGGTCACTGGGTACCCGAAATGGTGGAGTTGGCCGGAGGCACGGACGTGCTGGCCGCGAAACACGAACCCTCGGCGCGGGTGTCCCTGGAAACGCTGGTGGAAGCGGCGCCGGAGATCCTGGTGCTCATGCCCTGCGGCTTCGACGAGAGCCGGACCCTGAAGGAGTGGGAACCGCTCAAGCACCTTCCCGCCTGGCAGGACATTCCCGCGGTTGCCAACGGCCGCGTATTCGCCGTGGACGGCTCCAAATTCTTCAACCGGCCCGGACCCCGGCTGGTGGACGGGCTCGAGATCCTGGCCGAGTGCATCGGCGCGGGGACTACGCCGGAAGCGGTCCGGCCATAGGACCCGCCGCTCCTGCCTGGACCATGTTCGCACGACTTTTTCTGCTGTTCACCGTCATTCCGCTGATCGAGCTCTATCTTCTCATCGAGGTGGGCTCGGTCATCGGCGGGCTCAACACCATCCTGCTGGTCCTCGGCACCGGCGTGCTGGGGGCGTTCCTCGCCAAGCTGGAGGGGCTCCGGACCCTGGGCCAGATCCAGCGTAACCTCAACCAGGGCATCGTCCCGGCCGAGGAGATGCTGGACGGCGTGATCATCCTGGCGGCGGGCCTGCTGCTGATCACTCCCGGGATACTCACGGACGCCTTCGGCTTCCTGATGCTCATTCCCACCACGCGGAACGCGTTCAAGCGCTGGCTGCGGCGGCGCTTCGACCGCGCCGCCGCGCGCGTCCGCATCTATACTCAAGGCGGGCCCGGTCATTTCTGACGCTGCCGGCGCCGCCACCCCCTCAGCTCCGGTTTCGGACAGCCGGGACCTCTGGCGACTCGCCGTCCCGGCCTCCCTGGCCATCGCCAGCGAGCCGGTCCTGAATATCGCGGACACGGCCATGATCGGCCACCTGGGGGTGGAGCCGCTGGCCGCCAAGGCCATCGCCACGAGCCTGATCGGCGCGGTGATCTGGATCTTCGCCTTCCTCATCTTCGGCACCACCAGCCTGGTGGCCAGCCAATACGGCTCGCGCAACTACCTGGCCTGCGGCGAGATCTTCCGGCACGCCCTGGTGCTGGCGGTGGGCGGCGGACTGCTGGTGGCCTCCCTGTGTTTTCTGTTCGCCCCAGGACTGTACGCACTCATGGGTGCCACCGCCGGCGTGGCCGAGCAGGGCATCCCCTACTTCCGTATCCGTTGCGCCACCATACCGATGCTGTTCTCCATCTACGCGGCGGTGGGCTTCCTGCGCGGCATTCAGAACACCTTCTCCCCCATGCTGGTGGCGTTTCTGATGAGCGGCACCAACATCGTGCTGGACTACGCGCTCATCTACGGCGGGTTCGGGTTCCCGGCCCTGGGCCTGCGCGGCGCGGCGGTGGCAGCGGTGGCGGCCCACGCCCTGGGCATCGCCCTGTACCTGCGGCTGCTGTTCTTCTCGGAATACACGGGCCTGTATCAACTGAAGAGCCGGCAACTGCGCCTGCGCCGGTTCCGGAGCATATCGAGGATCGCGGGACACCTGGCCGTGCGCACGGCCGGACTGCGGCTCTCGCTGGTGTTCGCCACAGCGGTGGTGGCGCGCATGGGGCCGGTGTACCTGGCGGCCTACGAGATCGTCTTCCAGCTCTTCATCTTCTGCTCCGACACCGTCGACGGGTTGGCGGTGGCCGGACAGACCCTGGTGGCGCGGCACCTGGGCGGCGGCGAGGTCCGCCGGGCTCGGCGCCTGGGCCGGATGCTGGTGATTTGGGGCTCCGCCGGCGGCGCGGTCTTTGGCGCAGCCTATCTGCTGCTCCAGGAACCGCTCCTGGCCCTCTTCACCTCCTCGGCGGCGGTGGCGGAGCTGGCCCGGAGCGAGGCCTTCCTGCTGCTGATCGTGCTCCAGCCCCTGAACGGCATCGTTTTCGCCCTGGACGGCTTCATCCTGGGCGCCCACGACACCCGCTTTCTCATGTGGGCCATGCTGGCCGGCGGACTCTTGCTGTTCGTCCCCCTGACGGGCCTTTCCTTCTACCTGGGGCTGGGGCTCTTCGGAGTCTGGGCCGGGTTCAGCCTGTTCATGCTTCACCGGCTCGCGGCCAACCTGTGGCGTCTGTGGAGCGGCCGGTGGGAGGGCGCCTTCGCCGCGTACCACGCTCCCCGAGGGGGTTGAGGGACCTGATGTCCTGTCCCACGTAATACCTTACCAATCTGCTGGTCTTTCTTGTCGTCGGCTGCGTACGTCACCCCGGGCCCCCGGGTCAAGCCCGGGGCAAGCTTGACCCGGGGTCTTCTTCGCGTGGTGCCCGCCACTGCTCGTCATCGCGCCTTGCCGACCACAAGGAATCCTGCGGACCTTGGTGAAGTATTACGTGGGACAGGACGCTGGCTCTCCCTTGCTTTTCCGCCCGCACCGGGATATGGATCGGCTGGCTGGAACGCGGGCTCCGCATAACGTTCGCCGCTCGCGTCACCCCTCGCTGCAACCGCACACAAGGAGGAACACATCATCATGGCGGAAGTCGTTATCGTAACCGGAGGAGCGGGCGGTCTGGGGTCCTCGGTCTGTTCCGCGCTGGCGGAGGACGGGCTCAAGGTCGTGGTCGCCGATTACAACGGAGAGGGAGCGCAGGCCCTGGCCGCCAAGCTCAAATCCGAGGGCCGTGAGGCGCTGGGCGTCGGCGTGGACGTGGGCGACAAGCAGAGCGTCGAGGCCATGATCCAGAGCGCCGTGGACTCCTACGGGCAGCTCGATTACCAGATCAACTTCGCGGGCCTCATGGGCCGCTTTTCCATCGCGGACATGACCGAGGAGGAATGGGACAGAGTCATTCGCGTGAACCTTCGGGGCGTCTTCCTGTGCAGTCAGGCCGCCGCCACGGCCATGCGGCCGCGCAAGCAGGGGCGCATCCTCAACGTCGCCTCGGGCCGGGGCGTCGCCGGGGCGCCCTACTCCGCGCACTACTCCGCCTCCAAGGCCGGGGTCATCGCCTTCACCAAGTCCATGGCGGTGGAGGTTGCGTCGGACAACATCCTGGTGAACAACATCTGCCCCGGACGCACGGAGACGCCCATGGCCCGAGCCGGCTACACCGAGGAGCAGTGGCAGGCCATCAAGGCCGTGGACCCGTTGCAGGGCGGGCTGACCCAGAAGGACGAGATCACCGGTCTGGTGCGCTACCTCGTGTCGGACGCGGCGCGCTTCATCACCGGACAGACGTTCCTGTTGCGGACGCCGTAGCAGGGCCGCACAAGAGAGTTTTCCATTCGCTGAGGCGTGGGAGGTGACATGTCACAGGTCGTGGTGGTAACCGGCGGCGCCGGCGGCATCGGGTCTTCCATCTGCCGTGCGCTGGGCCAGGACGGACACAGCGTGGTAGTAGCCGATTTCAACGGGGAGGGGGCGCAAGCTCTCGCCGCGGAGATCGGGAAAGACGGCGGCGAGGCCCTGGCCGTGGGCGTGGACGTCGGCGACAAGGCCAGCGTCGACGGCATGGTCGAGGCGGCCATCGACAAGTACGGTCACATCGACGTGCAGCTCAACGCCGCCGGGGTGATCAAGCGCTGCCCGGTGCTGGAGATGCCGGCGGAGGAATGGGAGCGGGTGATCCGGGTGAACCTCACCGGGCTGTTCCTGTGCTCCCAGGCCGCGGGCAAGCACATGGCGGAGCGCAAGTCGGGGCGGATCATCAACGTCGCCTCGGGGCGTGGCGTCACGGGGCAGGCCCTGGGCTCCCACTATGCCGCATCCAAGGGCGGAGTCATCACCTTCACCAAGACCCTGGCCATCGAGCTGGCGCCCCACAACGTCACTGCCAATGCCATCGGACCTGGCGCCACCGAGACGGACATGGCCAGGGCGGGCATGTCGGATGAACAGTGGACCCGGAAGCAGACCCAGTCCCCGCTTTTAGGGGGTTTCACGCAAAAGGACGAGATCACCGGCCTGATCCGTTACCTGATATCCGACGCCGCGCGCTACATCTCGGGTCAGCTCTTTCTGCTGCGCACCGCGTAGCGCCGGCGACCTGCCGGGCCTGACGGAGACCGGAGGCCATGCACACCGAGAACGCCATGAAGGCCGTGTACGCCATCCTGATGGTGGTGATGGGCTTCGTCATCCTCGTTCCCGTGCTGGCGCTGATGTTCGGGAGCTTCTGGTCTGCCTCGCCGGTGGCCGCGGGACACGTCACCCTGGACAACTGGGTCCGGGCCCTGAACATCAGCATCCCCGCGGACATCCCCACGCTGATCTTCAACTCGCTGGTCTTCGCCTTCATGACCGCCGCCATCTCGGTGGTGCTGGGCGTCGCCATGGCGTTTCTGGTGGCGCGCACCGACATGCCCTACGGCCACCTCTTCGCCAAGCTCGGGATCGTGCCCCGCGCCTTCCCCGTGATCATCGCCGCCCTGGCCTGGATCCTGCTCCTGAGCCCGCGCATCGGCGTGCTCAACGTGATGTTCCGGGAGGCCTTCGGCACCAACCTGTTCAACATCTACTCGTTCCCGGGGATGATCTTCATCATGGTGCTCTACGAGTCGCCCATCGTGTTCCTCATCGCCCTGAACGCCTTCCGGCTCATGGACCCTTCGCTGGAAGAACAGTCCATCGCCTGCGGCAACACGGTCATGGGAACGCTCCGCCGGGTGACCCTGCCGGTGCTGCGGCCGCTGATCCTGTCCTCGTTCCTGCTGGTGTTCGTCATCGGGCTGATCACCCTGGAAGTGCCGATCCTCATCGGCGCGCCCGGCGGCATCTTCGTCTTCACCTCGGCCATCTTCAACATCATCGCCTCGGAGTACCAGTCGCTGATCTACTACAACACCGCCGCCGCGCTGGCCATGATGGTGATACCCCTCAGTCTGGCCTCGCTGTTCGTCTACCGCCACCTGGTGCGGCAGGCGGAGAGCTTCGTCACCGTCACCGGCAAGGCCAGGGCCGAGAACGTCCACCACCTGGGCCAGTGGCGCTACGTGGCCTTGGTGTGCTGCTCACTGTACTTCGCGGTAGTCATCGTGCTTCCGGCGCTGATAATCGTGTGGCTGTCCTTCTCCCAATTCGTGGCCTCCCCCAGCCTGCACCTGCTGACGCAGCTCACCCTCAACCACTGGAACGCCGCCCTGGAGGACCCGGTCTTCTGGCGCGCCCTGCAAAATACCCTGCTCCTGTGCTTCGCCGCCGCCACCGCCACGGTCACCATCGCCCTGGGGATCGGCTACCTGCTGGTGCGCAGCGGCGTCAAGCTCAAGGGCCCCATCGAGGCCGCCGCCATGCTGCCGCTGGCCTTCCCCGGCACCATCCTGGCGGTGGGGTTCGTGTGGGCCTACATCCGGACGCCGGTCTACGGCACCCTGTGGATCCTGCTGCTCTACTTCATCGGCAACTACCTGCCGTTCGCGCTTCGGACGCTGAGCCCGTTCCTGTTCCAGTTCCACAAGGAGTTCGAGGAGGCGTCCTGGACCTCCGGCGCCAGCGCATTGGGCACGATCGCCCGCATCGTCATCCCGTTCCTCCGGGGCGGGCTGTTCTCGGTGTGGGTCCTGCTGTTCCAGATCTACCTGCGGGAGTTCGCCGGCGCCGTCATCCTGTTCACCTACGGCAACGAGGTGCTCTCCACCCTGCTCTTCCAGCGCGCCTTCGACGAGGGCCAGTTCGGCATCGGCGCCGTCATCGGCGTGCTGATGCTGGCATTGTCGCTGGGGCTGCACCTGCTGGTGTCGCGGCGGGAGGCGTAGGGCGACTGCTCGCCTCCCTTTCCCGCGACCGAGGGTCGTGGGTTTTTTCTGATAGACCATGAATTACTCATGAGTATTTTATGGTATACTAGAAAATACTCATGGACCCGGTAGGGTCGGCAGGATGGAGCAGCGCTACGTCAAGGACAGCATCGACGCGGATCTCGCGGACCGCATGGTCTTCATCGGCGGACCGCGCCAGGTCGGCAAGACAACGCTGGCGCTTTCTCTCCTGGAGGGGCTGCGAGACGAGTCATCGCCAGCCTACCTGAATTGGGACGTGCTGGCCGACCGCGAGAACATCCTTGCGGAACGACTGCCCTCCGGCCAGCCGCGCGTCATCCTGGACGAGGTCCACAAGTACGCGAACTGGCGAAATCTGATGAAGGGCCTGTACGACAAGAACAGGAGCTCCGTCTCCTTCATCGTCACGGGCTCGGCTCGTCTCGACTACTACCGCAAGGGCGGTGACTCCCTGCAGGGACGGTACCACTACTACCGGCTGCATCCATTCACGGCCACGGAATACAGCAAGGCGCCCGACTTGGCACTCGTAGAGCAGCTACTGAAATACGGCGGCTTCCCCGAGCCCTTTCTCCGGGGCGAGGCGCGGTTCCACCGCCGATGGCTCCGGGAACACTCCGCACGAGTCCTCTATGAGGACCTCCGCGACCTGGAGAATGTGCGGGAGGTCTCGGCGCTGGAGCTGCTCCTGTCGCATCTCCCCGCGTGCGTGGGGTCCCCTCTTTCAGTCAACAGCCTCAGCCGGTTGTTACAGGTAAACCACGCATCCATCGAGCGCTGGCTGGGGATATTCGAGCGGCTTTACCTCTGCTACCGCATTCCGCCATTCGGAGCCGGTAGAATCCGCGCCGTACGCAAGGAAAAGAAACTGTATTTCTGGGATTGGTCGCGCGTCGAGGACCCGGGCGCCCGCTTCGAAAACATGGTGGCCGGCCATCTGCTGAAATACTGCCACCACGTCGAGGACACCGAAGGCCACGACATGGAACTGCGCTTCATCCGGGATACGGACAAGCGCGAGGTGGATTTCGTCGTCCTGCGCGACGGCGACGCGGAATTCGCCGTGGAGTGCAAGAGCGGCGATCGACGCGCAGCATCAGCCTGCGGTTATTTCAGGGAGCGGACGGATATCCCGCGGTTCTACCAGGTACACCTCGGCACGAGAGACTTCGGTGACGCCGGCGCCAACACGCGGGTCCTGCCGTTTTCCACGTTTTGCCGCGAAGTCGGACTACCTTGAAGCGAACAGACTCCTGTCGGGAGTGATCTGCTTCACGATACGGTGACGCCCCACGAACCACCATGCTTGAAAGCGCCATGATATTCCGACGGCAGGCCTTCGGTCCGTGTCCGAGAGGGGATCACGACCTTGCCACAACGGGCAAAAACCGACAAACTTCCGGGTGAATCGAACTCCGTACGGCGCATGACTCTCAACGTGTCAGGAGGGATGGCATGGATCTCTACAGGCTGCGAGCCGTCCTGCGGGAACCCTCGGACGAAACCGAGGGCAAGTATCTGGCTGAAATACCCGATCTTCCCGGCTGCCGTGCGTGGGGCGACACTTCCGCCCAAGCGTTGGAGAGCCTTCAAAGCGTCGCGTCGGCCTTCATCGCGTCCTACCGCGACCGGGGCGACCCCCTTCCGCCCAAAGTAGCGGCCGCCATCGTCGACGCCAGTGAGCACCGGGGTTTCAGTGAGGTCATGGTCGCAGTTTGACGTACCGGGAACTGACACGGAGGCTGCATCGACTCGGATGCGAGCTGGACAGACGTGCCCGTGGCGACCATGAAATCTGGATCCGTCCATCGACGGGTGGCAGAACAACCATTCCCAACTGGGGCAGCCGTGACCTGAAGACCGGCACGGTGAGAACCATCCTCTGGGACCTTGGCGTGAACCGCCAGGAGTTCGACCGCGCGTAACCGTTACAATATCGCCCTTCCGGGCTACACCCTCGCCGCCACCCAGTCGTGCATGAAGGGGAAGATCTCGGCGTGGTTGTCGTAGGAACAGTGGACGGCGCCGGGCTCGCCGGTGCGGAGGAAACGCAGTTCCTTCTCGCACCTGGCTTCTTCGTAGGTCTGTCGGGCGCAGCGGGGGTCGGTGATGATGTCTTCCTCGCCGTGGAGGATCAAGAGCGGGCACTGGACCTTCTCGATGCTGCCGGCGAGGGTGAACTGGCTGAGGCGGTAGCGTACCTCGTCTTCGGTGCTCGACCCGGTGATCCAGCGGAATTGTCCTCTCAAGGGTTCGTAGAACTCGTAGATGTCGCGGTAGCAGTCGTAGGGGCCGAAGTGGGAAACGCAGCACTTCACGCGTTTCTCGTAGGCCGCGGCCCGGGTCACGTAGTAGCCGCCCATGCTCATGCCCATGAGGGCGATGCGGTTGGTGTCGACGTCGCCGCGGGCTTCGAGGTAGTCCACCATGGCTGTGATCGGCCGCTCGAAGTCGGGGATCGCCAGGCTGTTGCGCAGCCGGAGCATGCCGCCGCGTCCGGGGCCGTCGACGATAAGCAGGGCGAGGCCGCGTTTGGCGGCCTCGGGGCCGCCGACGAAGTAGACCTCCTCGGCGGTGGAGTCGGCGCCGCCGGTGAAGATCAACACCGGCGGCTTCTCGCCGGCCCCGGCCGGGGCGTGAAAGAAGTAGCCGGGCATGGAGGTGTCCTCGTAGGGCACCTCGACGCGCTCGATGCCGGGCGAAAGCTCCGCGGCGGCAAGGAAGCTCCCGGCGGACTTGCGGTAGGTGGGAACCTTCCTGTCGTCGGTGAACGGCAGGAGAAACTCGGCGACGCGGTAGTAGTTGGCGGCGCGAAAGAAGGCCTTCCGTGCGCTCTCGAGACGGCCGGCGGCCTGTTGTTCATGGCCGTGGGCGGCGACACGGTTCGCGGTGTCACGCCACTCGGCGTGCCAGCTCTCGGTGTCGCCGGGCTTGATGCGCTGAACGGCGCGGTGGATCTCGTTGAACTCGCCACCGCCGTAGTAGCTTTCGGCCAGCAGCCGGATGCACGCGAAAGACCAGCTTCGGTTCCCTGGAAAGAATTCGAACATGGTCCTCCGCGTCGTTCCGGCACTGCCTCTTCAGGCTACTGGTAGACCTTCTGGATGCGCTCCTTCCACTCAGCCGAGTTGTTGATCACCTCGCGCGACAGGATCTGCGGCGAGTTCGGAAAGAGCTTGACGCCTTCGAGCTGCTTGGCGAGGGACGCCTTGGGCTTCAGACCGCTGGCAGCCGGTACGTTGCCCTCGTCGATGAAGGCCTGCTGTCCCTCGGGGCTGATGGCGTACTCTATGAAGAGCTTGGCGGCATTCGGATGGGGAGCGTTCTTGTGGGCGGCCACCAGGTTTGGGAACCAGATCGCCGGCTCCTTCTTGATGGGCGCGTAGCCCAGCTTGTTGCCGTAGCTTCGACCGAAGGCGAATTGCGTGTACGGCAACGTGAAAATGCCCAGGGGGTATTCCTTGAGACCCACCGCCTGATGGAGTTGCCCCCACTTGGGCTCGAACCGCCCCACGTTGACCTTGAACTTGGTCCAGTAGTCCGTCCACTTCTCCTCGCTGCCGCCGAACCAGGCCCAATACGAAATCATGTGTATGAGATTGTTGGAACCCAGCCAGGGCGTTCGCGAGATGATCTTGCCCTTGTACTCGGGCTTGAGCAGGTCATAGATGCTGGTGGGCGCCTCGTCCGGAGAGATCAGGTCCAGGTGGTAGGAAGCCCCGACCACGTGAATGAACACCGGGAACTGGTTCCATTCCTTGGGCAAGTCCTTCATGTGGTGGGCGACTTTCTCGTAGCCGGCCGGCTTGAACTTCAGGGTCCAGTTGTTGAGTTGGCTGAGGGGCCCGGGCGACGTGCCGAACACATCGACGGCGAATATCCCCGCCTGGGATTCCTCGCTCACCTTGCGAAGAACTCCCGGCGCACCCACGTAGGTACCCTCCACCTTGATGCCGTACTTCTTCTCGTAACCCTCGGCGGTCTTCTTGAAGCTGGGGAACGTGATCAGCCGCAGCTTGCCTTCCTTCTTGGCCGCCGCTATCAACTCCGGGCTCGACGCCAGCGCCATGCCGGAGAGGCAAAAGACCAAGCCTAGTGAAAGCGCCATCGTCTTCGTGATCAAGTTTCGCATGGGAACCTCCCTTGATTCGTTAGACACGGTGATGTGCGGCCCACACTATAGAGCCACGGGATTGCCGTCAAGACCTGTTGGAGAGCCAAGAATCACGACACGAACGCCGTGGACAGGTCCACCCGCCCCTCCAACCGCCCGGTCTCGATGAGCATCTCCATGGTGGCTTCCGCCTCCTTGCGCTCGGTGTCGGTGAAGGTGAACTCGATCTTGGGGTAGCCGGCGGAGGCCAGGATGTCCTGCTTGTCGCCGCCGTACCTGGCGATGAACTTGTCGGCCACCTCCTCGAGATGAGCGTCGCTATAGGCGATGGACTTGCGGCAGGCGTCGAGGATCTGTCCGGCGAACTCGGGATGCTCCGCCAGCAGGTCTTCCCGGGTGGCGAGCATGTGCTTGATGATCTCCGGGAGTCCGTGGAGGCCGCGCCAGGCGTCACCGTCGGTGTAGAGGCAGCGGACGTCGGGGTCCTTCTCGCCATGCCAGAAGACCTGGTCGATGAGGGTCACGGCGTCCGCCTTGCCTTCCTTGAGGATCGCCACGAGTTCCTCCTGGGGATGGGACTCCCAGCGGATGGTGGAGTCGTCCACCTTGTAGTGCTTGCGCAGGAGGAAGCAGTGCATGGCGTGGGGGTCGGAGTGGTGGCTGGCGATGAGACGGCCCTCCAGGTCCTTGGGGGTCTGCACCGGGCCGTCCTTGAGCACGAAGACGCCGTTGCCCTTGGAGGTGGACTTCCACTCCGTGGACAGGCCGACGATGGGGGCGCCGCCGAGCTTCCGCTTGAGAAAGTTCGGCAGATAGACGTTGGCGAACGCCACCTCGCCCCGGATCAGCACCTCTTCCAGCTCGTGGCTGGGCGGGTCGGCCACCTCGATGACCTTCAGGTCGAAGCCCTCGGGCTTCACGATCCCCTCCGCGAGGGCGTAGTAGGTGCGGAACATGCAGAAACGATTGCGGTAGTGTGCGAGTGTCAGTTCCATGAGGGCTCCTCGGGACGGCGCTGCGGCGCACCGCCGGCTCCAACGGAAGCGGGCGGCCCGTGCTTCACGCCCGGCCGCCCGCTTCGACCTTGTCCATAGGGGATCAGTCCAGACCAAGCTCCGCGCGGGTCTTGCTGCAGATGTCCAGGGCCGCCAGCGCGTAGACGCTGCTGCAACGCTCCATGTTCTTGATGCCGACGCCGCGGCGGGTGCCTGAAGGCCGGTCCCATTCCGCGCCGGTCTCCTGCTCGTCGGGGTCCACCAGATGGGTGCCGAAGCCGGCGCCGTAGGTGATCACGGACACGCCGTACTGGTTGATGCGCGAGCCATCGCTGGTGATGCCGTAGCGCACCGGCTCGGAGAACTCCATGTCCTTGCCGTTGTTGACCTCCTTGTGCGCCCCGCCCATGGCCTGGACCACGTAGTCGGTCTCGGGGATCTCGTAGCCGTCGGTGGTGAGGTAGAGCCTCACCTTGGTGGTGATATCCCCTTCCCTGGCGGCGACGGCCGAGGCGACCTTCTCCAGCTCCCGCTGGATCTTCATGGTGGGCACATGGGGCAAGGTCTTGACGATGACATAGATCTTGCACACCGGGTTGGTGCCGGGCTTGAAGGGGTTGCCGCCGTCGATGGCGCCAATCTGCACCGTCGGGAGCATGAACGGGTGCGGGAACATCTTCTGGTAGTCGGCCTCCCACGCCTGTATCGCCTTGGCCACCTCGGCGGCCTTCAGGACAAAGGTCTTGGCCGGGCCTTCCACCGTCACCTCGGCCCACGCCAGCCCGGCGTTGCCGATCTGCATGCGCAGGCCCGTCGGCTCGCCGATGATGCACATGTCGGCGGTGACGCCGTGGTCCATGAGGTAACGCGCCCCCACCCCGGCGCCCCGGTAGCTCTTGCCGTGGAACCGGTTGACCTGAGCCTTCTCGATCTCGCCCACCACGCCGGAGATGATAATGTCGCCCTTGAGCTCCGCCTTGGCCTTCACCAGCATGTCCACCGCGGTGATGTAACAGGGAAACGCGCACTTCATGTTGACCAGGCCGCGGCCGTAGACCCGGTCTTCCGTCACCCGAGTGGGCTCGGGATTGTCGAAGTGGTCCATGTGGCCGTTGAACATCAGCACCGGGCCTTCGCCGGAACCTCTCAGGGTGCCGATGACGTTGGGCCGCCCCTCCTCCACCTCCTGATACTCCACCTCCATGCCGAGACGCTCGAACTCGCGGCCCAAATACTCCGCCACCGGCGCCTCCTCGCCTGTAATCGTGACGATATCGGCGAGATCCCGGGTCATTTCCACCAGATGCGCGCGGTCAAGCTGCGCCAGTACCTGCTTGCTGTCCATGTGATCGAACCTCCTTGATTGCTTTGATCAATCTTTTTGATGCTTTAAAGATGCCGAATTTATACAATACCTGAGATATGTCGGGGCCGGCCCATCGTCGAACACGTGCCCCAGATGGGCGTCACAGACGCTGCACAGGACCTCCACCCGGCGCATGCCGAAGGCACGGTCCTCCTCCGTGGCCACGTTCTCCTCGTTCACCGGCGCCCAGAAGCTCGGCCATCCGGTGCCCGAGTCGAACTTGGTGGCGGCGTCAAACAGGTCCGTGCCGCAGCACACGCAACGGTAGACGCCAGGCTCCTTGGAGCCGTTATACTGGCCGGTGAACGGCCTCTCGGTGGCCTTCTTGCGGGTGACCTGAAACTGCTCGTCGGTGAGCTGCTGGCGCCATTCCTCGTCGGTCTTGGTGACTTTATCCTTCATCGAACGTCGTCCTCCCGCGGTATCCGTGTCTACCGTCAGGCTTAATGATATAGGACTTTCACGGCAAGAATGCGAATCGGCGGGGCGTCTCGTCCCGGCCCGTCACCTCCCCCGCGCATCATTTCAGGATCAGCAGGGCCGTGCCGAGCACGATGCCGATGGCCCCCACCGCGACCTTCCAATTGACCGACTCGTGGGCCTGCAGGAAGATCCAGGACACCAGCAGCACGAACAGCGGCCGGGCCTGGGCGATGGGCTGCACCACCACCAACGGCGCGTACTTAAGCGCGAAATAGCCGCAAGTAGTGCCGATGGCCGACACGAGGCCCACCAGCCAGATGTAGCGCCAGTGCCGCCCCGTCCAGTCCGCCAAGCCGCGCAGCCGCCGGTTCGACATGGCGGGCAGAAAGCTCGGCAGCGCGATGGCGCTGGCATAGAAGTTGGCGCCCAGGGGCGACGAGAACTCGTGCACCACCAGCCGGGTCAGGGCGGCGGACAGGGCCATGGCCAAGGCACTGCCCAGGGCCAGCCCCATGCCGGCCGCGTACCGTTTCCAGGTCTGGGCGGCGGCGCCCTGGACACGGCTCATGGCCACCAGCACACAACCGCCCACCACCAGAACGGCCCCGGCCGTCAGAAGAACCGTCAGGTGCTCCGCCAGAAAGAACACGCCGATGAACATGGCGAAGAACACGTTGGTGGCGCTGAAGCTGCTGGAGCGCGCCGCGCCGATGTACTTGATGGCGGTGAACAGCGTGGTACGGCCCACGGTGATGCGGAGGATACCGGCCAGCCCGATCATGAACAGCGGCCATCCCCAACCCGGGAAGCCCGCCGCGAGGTCGCCGTTGAGAAAGGCGGCGGCCGTCAGCACTGCCAGGCCGGTGAGCGCCGTGGCCGCCGTGCCCAGCACCGGATCGATATCGTGCGTGGCCATGCGGCCGAATATGTCCCTCAGTGCCAGGAAAAACGCCGTCCCCAGAGCATAGACGATGGCGATGTCCATGACCCGTAGATGTAGCACGCCGGAGGGGATTCGTAAGCAGCCGGGGGTATGGTCATTGCATGAAGAGCCGCCACGCCCCGCCTCCTCCTCTGGACCCCGGGTCAAGCCCGGGGTGACGGAGAGGTGGGCCGGGGTGACGGAGAGGTGGGCCGGGCGACGGAGAGGTGGGCCCGCGTGACGGAACTCGAATGTCACCCCGGGCTTGACCCGGGGTCCAGAAGCCGCAGGCCGGGCCGTGAGCCGACCTCGCGGTTGATCGAGACAACCGAAACGGCTATATCCCTCCCAACCCAACCTACCCGCCGGGAGCCGCCATGAACTTCGAGGGCACCATTACCGTAGAACATCCGAGAGACGCCGTGTGGGACTTCGTGCTGGACATCGACAAGTTCTCGGCCTGCATGCCGGGGCTCGATTCCATCGACAAGATCGACGACACCACCTTCGACGGCGTCATCAGCGCCAAGGTGGGGCCCATGGCGGGAAAGTTCAACTTCCGCTCCGCCATCACCGACAGCAATCCCAAGGAAGCCCTCACCGTGAGGATCGAGGGGACTGATTCGGTGACCAAGAGCACGGTGGTGGCTGGCGTGGACGCCCGCATGGAAGAGCCCCGGGAGAACTGCACCGAGCTCAAGTACAAGGCGCAGGTGGAAATCAACGGGCGCCTGGCCATCGTCGGCGACATGATCCTGCGGGCCACGACCTCGCTCATCCTCGAAGAGTTCCGCAAGCGCCTGAGCAAGGCGCTGGACGACGAGGCCGCCAAGGTCTGAGGCCGGCGGCGCCACTTACGAAAGGGCATATCCCATGGCCGATCACTACGACGTCATCATCATCGGCGGGGGCTCCGCGGGCTGCGCCGCGGCCAGCCGCCTCTCCGAGGACCCCGGGCGCAAGGTGCTGCTGCTGGAAGCGGGTCCGGACCCGCAGCCCATTCCGGAGATGGTGGCCGAGGCCCAGAACCAGGTCCGGCTCTTGTTGGAGACGGACTACCTGGCCATGTACCCGAGTCCCCGGGACCTGGACGGCAGCATCTGCTACAAGCTGGCCGGCCGGATCATGGGCGGCGGGTCGTCGGTGAACGTCATGGCCGCGCCCCGGCCCATGAGGGCCGACATGGACAACTGGGTGGCCGCCGGCAACCCGGACTGGTCGTGGGAGAAGGTGCTGCCGTTCCTCAAACGGCTGGAATCGGACCAGGACTTCCCGGACAGTCCCATCCACGGCAACGACGGCCCGCTCTACGTGAAGCGCCCCTTCACCTTCGAAACCCCCGGCGCCGCCGACCCGGTCCAGGCGTTCATCGAGGCAGGGCAGCAGAAAGGCCTCCCGCTACTGGAGGACACCAACATCCCCGACCCCGAGGGCGTGGGGCACCCCCCCTTCAGCATCAAGGACGGCAAGCGGCAGTCCACGGTGGTGGCCTACCTGGATCCCGCGCGCAGCCGCGACAACCTCACCATCGTCGCCGAGGCCCAGGTCACCAGACTGGACATCGAGGGCAACCGGGTAACGGGTGTGCGCTACGAGAAGGACGGCCGTCAGGAAACCGCTTCCGGCAACCAAGTGGTGGTCAGCGCCGGGGTCTACTATTCGGCCCAGCTCCTCATGCTGTCGGGCATCGGCCGGGCCGATGACCTCAAGAAGGTGGGGATCCAGGTGGTCAGGGACATGCCCGGCGTGGGCCGGAACTACCAGGACCACGCGGTGGTGTTCATGACCTTCGAGTGCAGGGAGGAATTCGACGCCGACTGGATCATTCCCCGCATCCGCTACATCTACAAGAGCCACGCGGACCGGGACTGCTCCAACTTCCACATCTCGCTCAGGCCGCCGACCCAGATCGAGGGCATCAAGCCCACCATCCCGCTGTCGGCGTCAATGCTGGAGCAGATGAGCCGTGGCCGCCTCTACCTCCAGAGCAGCGACCCGCGCGAGTTTCCGGTGATCGAGTCTGCCATGCTGGAGGATCCGCAAGACATCGAATCCATGACCAAGGCCATGTCGTTCATCAAGGAGATCACCGAGACCCCGCCCATGCGCGAGCTCTACGGCGAGCTGCTCACGCCCGGCCCCGGCGAGGACTGGGTGAAGTTCGCCAAAACCACCTACGACAGCTACCACCACGGCGTCGGCACCTGCCTCATGGCCCCGGCGTCCAACCCCGAGGCGGTGGTGGATCAGAACCTCAAGGTGCACGGCATGGACAACCTCTGGGTGGCCGACGCCTCCATCATGCCCACCGTGGTGCACGCCAACACCAACGTCACCTGCATCATGATCGGCGAACGGCTGTCGGACTTCGTGAAGGCCGCGGGCGGCTGAGGGTCCACCCACACCCGTCACCCCGGACTCTTCTCTTCCGTCACCCCGGGCTCTTCTCTTCCGTCACCCCGGGCTCTTCTCTTCCGTCACCCCGGACTCTTCTCTTCCGTCACCCCGGGCTCTTCTCTTCCGTCACCCCGGGCTCTTCTCTTCCGTCACCCCGGGCTCTTCTCTTCCGTCACCCCGGGCTCTTCTCTTCCGTCACCCCGGGCTCTTCTCTTCCGTCACCCCGGGCTCTTCTCTTCCGTCACCCCGGGCTCTTCTCTTCCGTCACCCCGGGCTCTTCTCTTCCGTCACCCCGGGCTCTTCTCTTCCGTCACCCCGGGCTCTTCTCTTCCGTCACCCCGGGCTCTTCTCTTCCGTCACCCCGGGCTCTTCTCTTCCGTCACCCCGGGCTCTTCTCTTCCGTCACCCCGGGCTCTTCTCTTCCGTCACCCCGGGCTCTTCTCTTCCGTCACCCCGGGCTCTTCTCTTCCGTCACCCCGGGCTCTTCTCTTCCGTCACCCCGGGCTCTTCTCTTCCGTCACCCCGGGCTCTTCTCTTCCGTCACCCCGGGCTCTTCTCTTCCGTCACCCCGGGCTCTTCTCTTCCGTCACCCCGGGCTCTTCTCTTCCGTCACCCCGGGCTTGACCCGGGGTCCAGGGATGGGGGTGGAGCGTGTATGCGCCCCGCCCCTTCCCTCCTGGACCCCGGATCAAGTCCGGGGTGACGATTCGGGTGTTCCGGCGTGACGATTCGGACGTTCCGGGGTGACGATTCGGGTGTTCCGGTTGACGATTCGGGTGTTCCGGTTGACGATTCGGGTGTTCCGGTTGACGATTCGGGTGTTCCGGGGTGACGATTCGGACGTTCCGGTTGACGACTGGGACGCTCGCGGGCCGTTCGAACGTGGCTCAATCCCGGGTCAACCTGCGATACCGCATGCGGTGGGGCTGGTCGGCTTCCTTGCCCAGGCGCCGCCGCCGGTCCTCTTCGTAGTCGCTGTAGTTCCCCTCGAACCAGACCACCTGGCTGTCGCCCTCGAAGGCCAGGATGTGGGTGGCGATGCGGTCCAGGAACCAGCGGTCATGGCTCACCACCACGCAGGAGCCGCCGAACTCCACCAGTCCGTCCTCCAGCGCCCGCATGGTGTTGACGTCCAGGTCGTTGGTGGGCTCGTCCAGGAGCAGCAGGTTGGCTTCCTCCTTGAGCATCCGGGCCAGGTGGACGCGGTTGCGCTCGCCGCCCGAGAGGTCCCCCACCCTTTTCTGCTGGTCCTGGCCCGAGAAGTTGAAGCGTCCCACATAGGCCCGTGAGTTGACCTCGCGCTTTCCCAGCACGATCTGGTCCTGCCCGTCCGAGATGGCCTGCCACACGGTGTGATCGCCGTCCAGGGTGCGGCTCTGGTCCACGTAGCCGACCCTGACGGTCTCCCCGATGCGGAAAGAGCCGGCGCGGCACTCCTCGCTGCCGGTGACGATGCGCAGGAGCGTGGTCTTGCCCGAGCCGTTGGGGCCGATGACGCCGACGATGGCCCCGGGCGGCATGATGAAGCTCAAGCCCTCGAACAGCAGCCGGTCTCCGAACCCGTGGGTCAGGCCCTCGGCGTGGAGCACCATGTCGCCCAGGCGCGGCCCCGGCGGGATGTAGATCTCCAGGTCCTCCTGCGCGCTGTCCTGCTCCTGCCCCAGCAACTGCTCGTAGCGCGTCAACCGCGCCTTGCCCTTGGCCTGGCGCGCCCGGGGCGACATGCGTATCCACTCCAACTCCCGCTCCAGTGTCCTCCGGTGCCGCGACTGCGATTTCTCCTCCTGCGCCAAACGGGCCTGCTTCTGCTCCAGCCACGAGGAGTAGTTGCCTTCGAAGGGAATGCCGTGGCCCCGGTCGAGCTCCAGGATCCAGCCGGCGACATTGTCCAGAAAGTAGCGATCGTGGGTGACCGCGATGACCGTGCCCTGGTAGCGGCTCAAGTGCTGCTCGAGCCACTGCACCGATTCCGCGTCGAGGTGGTTGGTGGGCTCGTCCAGCAGCAGGATGTCCGGCTCCTGGATCAACAGCCGGCACAGCGCCACCCGCCTACGCTCGCCCCCCGAGAGCACGTCGACCTTCGTGTCCGGAGGCGGACAGCGGAGCGCGTCCATGGCCACCTCCAACTGGCTCTCCAGCTCCCAGCCGTTGCCCGCCTCGATCTCGTCCTGGAGCTTCGCCTGCCGCTCCAGCAAGGCATCCATCTCGTCCGCGCTCAGATCCTCCGCGAACCGGCCGCTGACCGCCTCGAATTCCGCCAGCAGCTCCATCATCCGCGAGCAGCCTTCCTCCACCACCTCCTTCACGGTCTTCTCCGGGTCCATTTGCGGCTCCTGCTCCAGCAGGCCCACGGAGTAGCCCTTGGAGAACGTTATCTCTCCCAGGTACTCCTTCTCGACCCCCGCGATGATCCTCAGCAGGGTGCTCTTGCCCGAGCCGTTGAGGCCCAGGACCCCGATCTTGGCGCCGTAGAAGAAAGACAGGTAGATGTCCTTCAGCACCTGCCGCTTGGGGGGATGCACCTTGCCCACCCCGATGAGCGAGAAAATCACCTGTCTGTCGTCGTTACTCATGCCCCCTCCCGCGGCCGGGTTTGTAAACGCCGCCCGGCAACCCTACTATACTCGTACGACTCGGCTCCTGAAAATCCGCCGGACTGCCACATGACCACCCATCCGCTGCCGCCGCAAGCCTTCGCCCGCATGGACGAGTCCGCCGACGAGGAGTTCTACCTGGAGCCTCGGCTGGTGACCCACATCGACGACCGCGCCATCGAAGCGGTCACCCAGCTATACCGGGAAACCCTGCCGCCCGGCGGCGCCGTCCTGGACCTCATGAGCAGTTGGATCAGCCATCTGCCCCCGGAGATGACCTTCAGGAAGGTCGTGGGGCTGGGCATGAACGAGCAGGAGCTCCGGGCCAATCCCCGGCTCCACGCCTACACCGTCCACAACCTCAACGACCATCCCGCCCTGCCCTACGCCGACGGCGAGTTCGATGCCGCCTGCATCTGCGTCTCGGTAGACTACCTGGTCAAGCCGGTGGAGGTAATCCGGGACATCGGACGCGTCGTGACCCCGGGCGGACCGCTGGTCATCACCTTTTCCAACCGCTGCTTTCCCACCAAGGCCGTGGCCATCTGGCACCGCCTTACCGGGGCGGGACAGCAACAGCTCGTGGAGTCCTACCTCGCCGAAGCAGGCACCTGGGACAACGTGCGGTCGCTCACGCCCGTCCCCGAGGATTTCCGCGGAGACCCCCTCTACGCCGTGCTGGGGAATCGGCGCTAGCGCCTAACGCCGGTGAGGGCGGTGAGATCCGTGATGGCGATGATGCCGGCGACCGCCGATCCCGTGACGGTGATGGTGGTAACGCCCGATCCTGTGGCGATGGTGTCGGTGACCGCCGATCTTGTGGCGGTGATGGCCGAACTCGTACAACAGGTGGACGGACACCGGCCAGTACACATGGGGACGATACCGGGGGTAGTGGCGGCGATGGTCATCGTACCCGCGGGCATGCACCGGCCTTGGCGCGACCGGCCGGAGCCAGATTCCGGCCGCCGTTCGGCAGCGCGTACCCCGATACTTGACCCGCCTGTCGTCGATTTTGAGCCGGCGCTCGTACTTGCGGCAATCCTGCCCCGCCGCATTGCGGTAGGTGCGGGTCGGCGTGACACGGCCGCGGTGGCCGGTTGACGCGTTCTTCCAGATCTCGGCCTGACCGGTCCTGTTGTACTCGAGCGCGTTCTGGATCGCCTGCTCCTGATGACGCAGGTCGCGATGGGACAGCAGTGCATCCGGTGACGCCCTACCCGCCCACACCGGAGCCGTCCACAGCGCCGCCGTGACCAGGACCGCAGACACGATGAGAGTCCGCTTCATGAGATCACCCCCCATACAGTGAGTGTGCCCTCGATGCGTTCAAGTGTACGCCCAACCCACGTCGCACCTTGCCCGACGCTAACGCGCCTCCCGCTCCATGGCCGCCAGCCGTTCCCGCGCCTTGGCCGCGAAGGGACTGTCCGGATGGTCGCGCAGGATGCGGTTGTAGAGTTGCCGGGCGTGCTCCCTGTTGTTCTGGACCTCCTCGAACTGGGCGGTCTCGAACATTTCCTCCGCCCCGTCGCCGCAGCCCGCCAGCGGCAGCGCCAGCGCCGAGACCAGCAGCATGCGTAGACACAACATACGTATAGCGCGGAAGGTCGTCATTTGGTTCAACTCCTTGTCCGTCGCCCGATTCCTAATTTGACAGGAACCCGCGATTGTGGCGAACTGAACGCCACATCGGGCATCCATACGGACCAAACCTGCGAGCCGGGAGGGAGCCATGCCGATCATCGACGCCGACGCCCACGTGGTGGAAATTGACGAGACCTGGGAGTATCTCGCTCCATCCGAGCGGGAGTACAAGCCCGGCGTGGTCTACGAGAGGCTGGAGAACGGCGAGACCCTCAAGTGCTGGGTCATCGGCGACAACAAGGTGGGCACGCCCTGGCCCGGGGGCGGCGCGCGAAGCGACGCCATCACCGGCACCTTCATCGGCAACGTCCCGTTGGACGTCAAAGCCAAGTACATGCTCGACGTGGACGCCCGGGTGGCGCACATGGACGAGCTGGGCACCGACGTCCAGGTGCTCTTCCCGACCCTGTGGGTGCACCCGCTCACGGACCGGCCGGCGGTGGAGAACGCGCTGTGCTGGAGCTACAACCGCTGGCTGGCCGACATCCACAGCCGCGGCCACGGCCGCTTCCGTTGGGCCTGCGTGGCGTCTCTGAGCGACATCCCGGAGGCGCGGCGGCAGATGCGTTTCGCCCGGGACCACGGCGCGGTGGCGGTGAACATCTCCGGGTTGGACTACCGGAACCGGCTCATCAACGACCCCGACTTTTTCCCGCTCTACGAGGAGGCCAGCGACCTCGACATGCCCGTGTGCATCCACTCCGGCACCAACAGCCCGGACATGGACCGGGTCTGGGGCAGGCCCCTGTGCGGCTACCAGCGGAACAAGTTCGTGGGCCTCGGCGCGTTCCACCTGCTGATCATGTCCAACCTGCCCGACCGCTTCCCGAAGCTCCGCTGGGGCATCATCGAGCTGAGCGCGGGCTGGCTCCCCTACCTCATCAACGACCTCAGGCGCCGGGTGGAACGGCGCGGCGGCAAGCTCAAGGAACGCATCCTCGCCGACAACAACATCTGGGTCGCAGCCCAGATGAACGACGACCTCGAGCACGTCATCAAGTACGTGGGCGACGACCGCCTGGTGATGGGCACCGACTACGGCCACGCCGACTCCTCCACCGAGATCCACGCGCTGCAGCTGTTGCAACGGCACGAGTTCCTTTCCACCGAGAGCGTCTCGCGCATTCTCTATGACAATCCGGTGGAGCTGTACGCGCTGTAGGGCCCGCGCCGCAGGAAGAATACGTCGTAGGGGCGGGTTTCAAACCCGCCCGCGTCCGCAGGCTGCCGCCGGTCGATACGACAGCTACCGGAGGCGCCAGGAGTTCACCCCATGGCAGACAACACAGAGCTGGATCCCGTAAAGTACGAGATGTTCCTGCACCGCCTTTGGGCCATCGGCGAGGAGGGGCGTTCCTCCATCCAGAAGGTGACGGCGTCGCCCATCGTGGCCCAGGGGGGCGAGTGCATGGCGTCGTTCTATACCGGCGAGGGCGAGATGATCCTGGCCTGCTCGGGGCACCTGCGGTTCGCCGCCGCCACCTCGGACGCCATCAAGAAGGTCATCGAGTGGTACGGCGAGAGCCCGGGGTTCTTCGACGGCGACCAGCTTTTCTTCAACGACCCCTACATCGCCGGCGCCCATACCTACGACATGCTGATCATGAAGCCCATCTTCCATGACGGCGTGCTCACCAACTGGATCGCGTCGAGCATCCACACCGCGGACACGGGAGGCTCCATGCGGGGCGTGGCCACGGAGATCTACCACGAGGGCATCCGCATCCAGGGCGCCAAGGTGGTGGAGAAGGGCGAGTTCCGGGAAGACGCGTTCCGGTGCCTGACGCAGCAGTGCCGGGACCCCGAGTACGTGGGCCAGGACATCCGCTCGCAGATCGCGTCGAACAACGTGTGCGCCCGGGGTTTCCTGGAGCTGGTGGAGAAGTTCGGCCTGGACTTCATCGAGGGGGCGGGACGCAAGGTCATCGAGGACTCCGAGCGCATGGCCCGGGCGCGGCTCCGCGACCTGCCGGACGGCCACTGGACCTCGGTGATCCCCGGCACCGCCTGGGACCGCAAGGGCGGCGGGGTCAAGCCCTACCACGTGGTATGCCGGCTGGAGAAGAAGGGCGAGGAGATGCACCTCGACTTCAGCGGCACCAGCGGCCAGATGAACGACATGTCCAACTCCACCCTGGCCGGCACCATGGCCCAGTTGGCGGTGGCGCTGACGGACTTCCTCTTCTGGGACGTTCCCTGGAGCGACGGCAAGTTCAAGCCCGTCTCCGTCACCATCCCCGAGGGCAGCATCCTCAACTGCCGCTTTCCCGCGGCCTGCGGCAATGCGCCCGCGGTGGGGGTCACGGCCAAGGTGGCCCTCCACGACTGTATCTCGCGCATGCTCTACACCGGCGGCAGCGACGACATCAACGCCGCCTGGCAGGGCATCTGGTACGGCGGCGGACCGCTGGCCTTCTACGGCGGCCACAACCGTGAGGGGCTGGTGACGGCCCAGGGCCTCTACGACGGGCACGGCGCCGGCTTCGGCGCCACGCCGGTGCGGGACGGGGTTCCCTGCGGGGGCAACATGAACATCCCCGGGGGCGGCGTCAGCGACATCGAGCGCATCGAGATGCAGTACCCGTTCATCTACTTCACCCGGAACCACCACGTGGACGGCGGCGGCGCCGGCAAGAACGCCGGCGGCACCGGCAGCTACCGCATCTACATGATCTTCGGCACCCAGGACTGCAGCGTGAACTACCCGCCCTACGGCTGCCTGCCCGAGGGGGCCGGCCTCTTCGGCGGCTACCCCACCGGCATCGGCGGGACCCGGGCGGTATTCCACACCGACGGCGAATCCCTGTTGGAGAGGTTGCGCGCCGGCGACTATCCCCTTCAGCCGGGGCAACTCGAGCCCGAGGGCTGGGGCGCGCTGGCCCATCCGGACCAGATCCAGGGGCGCGTGCCGCTCCCGGAGCACTGCATCGTGGCGGACTTCGTGGGCGGCGGCGGCGGCTTCGGCGACCCGCTGGAGCGGGACCCGGAGAAGGTCCGGCGGGACATCCGCGTGGGCGTCGCCTCACGGCGCATCGCCGAGGAAGTGTTCGGGGTGGTTGTGACAGAGGACGGCGCGGTGGACGCCGAGGCCACGACGGCGCGGCGGGAGGCCATTCGCGCGGAGCGCCTGACCGAAGGCGCGCCCCTGGCCGGCGCAACCAGCGCCGTGACCAACGGAGCACGAGCCGCCGGCACCGAGGAACTCCGTTTCCACCCGTGCCTGGCCATCGCCGGTGAGGACGGCCGCCGGGTGATCCACTGCACCCGCTGCGGCCACCGCTACTGCGAGGCCCACGACAACTACAAGCGCTATGCTCTCAGGCGGAAACGTGACCTGGAGGAACTGTCCGGGCAGAAGGTGCCCTCCGGCGAGCCCTACATCGCCAGCTTCATCGAGTACTACTGCCCGGGCTGCGCGGCCATGCTCCAGGTAGACACGTTCTGCCCGGAACTGGACGACGAGAGCGATCCGGTTCGAGACTTCGGACTGGAGGCGTAAGGATCGCCTGCGCGGCCGGATATACGGCCGGCCGCGCCAGGACCCGTCACCCCTTCAGGAATTCCACCGCCCTGCGGTCGTACACCTCGCCCGCGTCCCACATGAGCATGTGGCAGGCCTTGTCGATGATCTCGAGCTGGAGCTCGGGCATCAGCTCCTTGAGCTTGGCGCACTTCTCGGCGGCCTGGTTGCGGTCCTGCTTGCCGTAGAGCAGCAACAGCGGCGGCTTCACTTCCATGAGCCGCTCCCACAGCCGCGGGCCTTCCCGTTTGGGCTCCACCACCCGTTGCCGCTCCAGGAACGCCTCGAGATTCCTGCCCAGACTCAGGCTGTGCCGCTTCTCCAGCACCTCGGGCGTGATCAGCTCCTTGTGGTAGAGGTTCGACTCCAGGAGCTTTCGGCTGTCTTCCAGGGTCGGCGGCGCGTCCGTGCTCTCGCTGCTGGCGTGGGCCGGAGGCGGGAAGTCCGGGAGTCCCTGCAAAAGGCTGCCGCTGCACACCACCAGCACCTTGGCCACCCGGTCCGGGTGGTCCAGGGCGGTCTGCACCACGATGCCGCCGGCCTGGGAATGGCCGATGAGCGCGGCCTCGTCGGCGCCGATGGCGCTCAGGAATTCCGGCAGAAAACCGACCCGGTAGGCCAGGGTGTGATTGTCCGGGACGTCGGACAATCCGAAGCCCGGCTGGTCGTACGCCACCGCGCGGAACCCGGCGTCCGCCAACGGGCCGAGGTGCCGCTCGAACACGTCCGCCGACGAGCCCAGGGAGGCGCCGTGCAGCATCACCACCGGCATCCCCGTACCCTCCTCCAGATACCGAATCCTGAGACCGTCTACCGTGACTTCGCGTTCCATATGCCTGTCCTCCGTTGACGACGAACCAGAATACAGGTGGCCTGTACCATATTCGTGGTAGGGTAGCCACGGGCCGGCCGGAACACGCCGGCCGCCACGCGGCATGATCGTCGGATCACCGGGCCCGCACCCCCTCGGGGGGCAGCAACGAGTCGCACGCGGCGGGATCCAGCCCGCAGGCGCGGCCAAGGGCGGAGAGCACGAGGTCCGCGACCACCCGCTCTTCGCCCTCGCGGTCCCTGGCGTTCTTCCTGAGTGTAACGGAACGGACTTCGGCGGACCCTCCGCCGCATACCGCCACGTGAGCGCGGTGCTCGCCCTTCCTGGGCCGGTCCGTCACCAAAGCGGCGGTGCAGGCGATGCCCCATACCGGCACCTCGGGACTCGTCCTCAACCGCAGCGCGCGCTCGTAAGCCTTGCGCGCCAGCGCGGCGGCGGTGTCCTCCGACACCGTCTGGGACGGCCGGCGCCCCAGAAACTCGTCCATTGACGGTTCGCTGTACGGCACCAGCGCCTCCAGCACCGTTCGTGACGCTCCCGGCACGACGAACAGATCCGCCAACGCCTGCGAGCCGCCGGCGACCACCAGCACGACCCTGGTGGGGCTTCGGTGGATCTCGGCGATGAACTCGGTGAGGGACGGTGTGGTCATGTCGGTCCGTGATGTCCGTTCAGATGACGCCGCGCTCGCGAAGGCCGCGGATGGCTTCGCCGTCGTAACCCAGCCCCTCCAACAACTCATCGGTGTTCTCGCCCACCAGCGGGGCCGGCCGCACGAATCGCGGCGGCGTCGCCGACAGGTTCACGCTGCTGCCGATGAGCCGGGTCGCGCCTCGCTCCGGGTGACGGATCTCCCGTGGCAGCCCCAGGTGCCTGACCTGCGGGTCTTCGAAGACCTCCTCGGCGGCGTATATGGGAGCGTGGCTCAGGTCTTCCCGGCCCAACCGCTCCAGCCACGCGGCCCGCGGCGCGAGGGCGAATGCCTCACGCAGGATGTCCATCAACTCGTCGTGATGAGCGACCCGGTCCTCGTGGCCGGCGAAGCGCGGGTCGTCGATGAGGTCCGGGCGATCCACCACACGGGCCAGGGCTTCCCAGGACCGGCGGTGGGTAGCGAGGTGCACGAGCAGCGGCCGCCCGTCCTTCGCCGTCAGGCAGAACAGCCGGCCCCGCTGGAAGTTCTTCGGGGTGACGGCGTCGCCGCCGTTCAGGAACTCGGCGAAATGCGACTCGATGAAACCCATGCTCGCCTGCAGCAGCGACGCGTCCACGAACTGGCCGGCGCCGGTCCGGGTCCGCGCCGCGAGCGCGGCCAGGATGCCGTAGGCGGCGAAGACGCCGGTGGCGTGAGCGGTGATGGAGAACCCGCCCATCTTCGGATCGCCCGGGTCGGTGAGCAGGCTCAGCATGCCGCTGACCGCCTGGCCGATGGACTCGAAACCGGCCCTGCCTTCGTAGGGGCCGCTCTGGCCGAAGGCCGTGACCGAGCAATGGATGAGCCCGGAGTTGCGCCGGCGCAGCGCATCGTAGTCGAGCCCCAACGCTTTCCGCGTAGCGGGACGGAAGCTCTCGATGAGGACGTCGGCCGACGCCAGCAGCCGGTGAAGGATATCCCGGGCCTCGGGTTCGCGCAGGTTAAGGGTCAGGCTCTTCTTGTTCCGGTTGAGCACTCTGAAGACCGGACTGTAGCAGTCACGTCCCCGGGCCGGATCACCCTTGCCCGGCAGCTCCACCTTGATGACCTCGCAGCCCAGATCGCCCAGGAGGCTGCCCGCGTAGGGGCCGGCCACGTGGCCGCTCGCGTCGACGGCCACCGTGCCGTCCAGCGCTCCGGTCATGCCCCCCATGCCGATATCCGCCATATCCGGAGACCTGTCAGAACGGGTTGTTGAAGAAGGGCTTCCCCTCCCGCACCCGGAAGATGCCGACGAAGCCCAGCAGTCCGCCGATGAAGCCGCCCAGAAAGATCACGGTGGCCACGAAATCCGTCATGTAACCCGGCGCCAGGACCGCGTACACGACCGCCCGGGCCACGAGTCCAACCAAGAGCGCAACCACCAGGCCCACGGCGGTGAGGGTCCTGTATCTCATCGATGCGACTCCTCCAAAGCCCCTCCGATGCTGTCCAAGGCAACGTTGACAGCGGTTGCAGGATTGCATACCCTCCTTAGCCGTTGCAACTCGTTACCGCGGATTCGGAACCAGCCGAGGCCGCCATCAGTGTCATGGAGGATGCCCGGACATGGAAAACGACAAGCCCGACGCCCTGAAGCGGTTCATCGACAAGACCCGGGCGCTGTTCGCGGCGGAACCCGACCTGGAGAAGCGCTGGACCGGGCTGCAGCCGATCCTGGCGGAGCTGCTGGCCGACCCCGAAGTGCTGGAGGCATCCAGGTCGTGGCCCGACTGCGTCCCCCGGGACGGGCGCGCCGAGAACCTGCTCTTCTACGAGGACCCCGACCACGGCTTCGCCGTCAACGGCCTGACCAAGGGCAACGCCCGCCAGGGCGGCCGCGCCCGCATCCACGATCACGCCCACATCTATACCCTCTACGGGGTCCTGGACGGCCACGAGCGCATCGAGCGCTACGACCGGCTCGACGATCGTTCCAGGCCCGACTACGCCGAGATCCGGCTGGCCAGCGACAAGCACGTGGGGCCCGGCGAGATCGACCTGGTGCGGCCCTACGAGGTGCATACCGAGACCACGGTGGGCGAGCGGACCGTGGCCGTCATCATCCGCAGCCAGAAAGGCGGCAGCTTCAACCAGGGCCGATACAAGCCCGAGACCAACGAGTACTACGAGAGCCTCGGCCCGCGTCAGACGCCGGTGGAGATGCTTCCCGCAAAAGCCGCCGGCGCGTGACGCATGGACGCCATCAAGCTCGAAGTCATCTACAACGCCACCAACCAGATTGCGTACGAGCTGACGCAAAAGCTCATGCGCAACGGCTATTCGTCCATCGTCAAGGAGAGCCAGGACCTGGCCCTGAGCATCTGCGACAATCAGGGACGGAACGTCGGACAGTACTCGCCCAACCCGGTGGGACTGGGGGTGGTGGGGTCCCAGCTCAAGGGAATCCTCCAGGACTTCGCCGGGGCCATCGGCGACGGCGACACGTTCATCCTGAACCACCCCTACCGCTACTGCCAGAACCACCCCAGCGACGTCACGCTCATTTCTCCGGTGTTCCACGAAGGACAACTCGTCGCCTTCGTCGGCAACACCGCCCACAAGCCGGACATCGGCGGGAAGGTGCCGGGCACCAACGCCGGCGACGCCACCGAGGTGTTCCAGGAAGGGCTGCTGATACCGCCCCTCAAGCTCTACGAAGGGGGCGTCCTCAACGAGGCCGTGAAGCAGCTTATCTGCGCCAACACCCGCATCCCGGAAGTCACCTGGGGCGACATCCGCGCGCAGGTGACCGCGAACCTCCACGGCATCGAGCGGCTCGCCGCACTGGTGGACCGCTTCGGTCTGGACGACGTGCTCGCCTGCTGGGAAGAGCGCATCGCCATCACCGAGCGGGAGCTGCGCTCACGCATCGCGGCCATGCCGCCGGGCACCTACGGCCCGGTCACCGACCACATCGACGACGACGGCGTTGAGCTGGACCGGCCCCTGGAGGTCACGGCCACGCTGCACGTCCGCGGCGACGAGCTGGAGTTCGAGTTCGCCTCCGCCAAGCAGTCTCGGGGCCCGCTGAACCTGCGCCCCTGCGTCGTGCGGGCGGTGGCGGAGTACTGCGTGCAGGCCGCCATCGGGCCGGACCTGCCCAAGAACCAGGGCTGCTCCGCGCCCATCCGCATCACGCTCCCCGCCCCCGGACACCTGCTGAATCCCGAGTTCCCGGCCCCGGTGAACATGTACGCCACCACCTGCCACCGGCTGGCACCGGTGATCATGATGGTGCTGGCCCAGGCCCTGCCGGACCGGGTGGCCGCGCCCCAGAGCAGCTCCGGCGGCGCCGTCTCCTTCAACGGCCTGGAGCCGGGCGGCGGGCGGCGCTACTCGCAATACGAGATCCTGTGGGGGGGCTACGGCGCCCGGCCCGGCAAGGACGGCGTCAGCGGCTGCGCCGCCGACATCAGCAACGTCATGAGCACGCCGGTGGAAGCGCTGGAGAACGAGTTCCCGGTGCGGATGCAGTGCTTCGAGGTCAACCCCGATTCCGCCGGGGCGGGGAAACACCGCGGCGGCCTGGGGATTCGGCGCGCCTGGCAGGTGCTGAACGACGACGTCACCCTCAACCTGCGCCTGGACCGCTTCAAGTTCTCCTCTCCGGGCCTTTTCGGCGCCCGCCCCAGCGCGCAGGCGCGCTGCACCCTCAATCCCGGCACCCCGGACGCGCGCCCGCTCCACTCCAAGGCCGCCAACATCCGCCTGGCCAAGGGCGACACCCTGTTGCTGGAGTTGGGCGGCGGAGGCGGCTGGGGCGATCCCATGACGCGGGAGCCGGAGCGGGTGCTGGACGACGTGCGCAACGGCTACGTGTCGCCGGAAACGGCCCGGGACGTGTACGGCGTCGTCATCGACCCCGCCACTCTGACCGTCGACACGGCGGCCACGCAGCGGCGACGCGAGGAGACAGGCGCTCACCGTGCTGCGCATCGGGATTGACACCGGCGGCACGTTCACCGACCTGAGCGTGTTCGACGAGGACGACGGACGGGTCTGCTTCACCTGGAAGCTGCCCTCGCAACCGCAGAATCCCACCGAGGCCATCGTGGCGGGGCTCCACGAGATCACTGCCCGGCTGCCGGAGAAGGCCCGTTACGTGCTCCACGGCACCACCATCGGCCTCAACACACTGCTGGAGGGCCGCGAGCCGGCGCCCGGGCTCCTTGTCACCGAGGGGTTCCGCGACATTCTGGAGCTGGACCGGCAATGGCGCGGGGAGCAGGTATACAACCTGCTGTTCGACCGCCCGCGGCAACTCGTGCCCCGGCACCTGGTACGCCCGGTGCGGGAACGGGTGGACTCCCGGGGCCGGGAGGTGCTTCCCCTGGATGTCGAGCAGGCCCGAGCCGGCGTGAAGGAGCTTCTGGATGCGGGGGTCCGGTCGGTGGCCGTGAGCCTGCTCTTCTCCTTCGCCAACCCGGAGCACGAAAGACAGCTCCGGGCGATCCTCGAAGAGCTCGCCCCGGACGTTTACGTGACTTTGTCGTCCGAGGTGGATCCGCAGTTCCGGGAGTTCGAGCGCACCAGCACCGCGGTGGTCAACGCGTTCATCGGCCCGCGGGTCAGCAGCTACGTGGGCACCATCGAAGCCGCCGTCAACGACGTGCTGGAAGGGGCCCGGGTGCTGATCATGCAGTCCAACGGCGGCGTCGGCACCCCCCCGGTCATCGCACGGGCGCCGGTGCAGACGCTCATGTCGGGCCCGGTGGCCGGCGTGGTGGGAACCCAACGCCTGTGCCGGGAGATCGGCCGCGCCAACGCCATCTCGCTGGACGTCGGGGGCACCAGTTGCGACATGTCGGTGATCCCCGGAGAGCTTCTGACCGCGTCCCAGAGCAAGGTGGCGGGCTATACCGTGCGCGCCGCCACGGTCGATATCGAGACCATCGGCAGCGGCGGCGGCAGCATCGCCCGGGTGGAGTCCGGCCGCATCCTCAAGGTCGGGCCGCAGAGCGCCGGCGCGGTGCCCGGTCCCGCGTGCTACGGCGCCGGCCACCAGCCCACCCTCACCGACGCGCTGGTGGTGCTGGGACACCTCAACCGGGAGACCCTGCTGGACGGCGCCATGCCCATCGACGCGGAATCGGGCCGCCGCGCCATCGCCGAGACCGTCGGCGGGCCGCTGGAGATGACTCCGGAGCGCGCGGCCGCCGGCATCGTCGAGGTGCTGGCCGCCCAGGTGGCCATGTCCATGCGCTCGGTCACGATCGAGAAAGGCTACGACCCCAGGGACTTCATCCTGGTGGCCTACGGCGGCGCCGGGCCCACGGTGGCCTGCCCCATCGCCCGGGAGCTGGAGATCCCGGAGATCTGCGTCCCGCGGGACCCGGGCAACTTCTGCGCCGCCGGCATGCTGCTCACGGACCTGATCCGAAGCCACTCCCTCACCCGTATCGGCCCGCTGGACGAGACCCCGGAGAGCGCCATCCGCGAAGCCCTGGAGGAACTCCGCGACAGGGGCGTCCGGGAACTTGAGGAGCAAGGTGTGAGCCCGGACCGCATCGAAACCCAGTACTTCCTCGACATGCGCTATCCCGGGCAATCCTATGAAGTCACGGTGCCGGCGAGGGAAACCCGCAAGGAGGATCTCACCCGGCTCTTCCACGAGGCCCACGGGCGGCTGTACGGCCACACCGCGGACGACGAGTCCATGGAGATCGTCACCTACCGCGCGCGTTGCACCGGACGCCTGCCCAAGATGACCTTCGCCGCCGCGCCTTCGGCCAACGGCGCGGCGCAGCCCGAGAGCCGACGGTCCGCGCTCTTCCCGGGCGCTGACGCTCCGTTGGAGGCGCCCGTCTACCGCCGCACCGACCTCGCCCCCGGCTTCCGCATCCCCGGCCCGACCATCGTCGAGGAATACACCTCCACCACCGTGGTCTACCCCTCCTTCGAGCTGTCCGTGGACGGCCACGGGAACCTCAGGCTGCAGAGCACCGCGTAGACAGCGTCAATGGTGATCGCGGCACTGGGCGATCGTCACCGACTCGCTTTCCACCTTGTGGACGAGCCGGTGTTCATCGTTGATGCGCACATGCCGGTCGCAAGTAAAGGGCGGCAGACCACCGGTATGCCCCGGCATCAGTTGAACTGGATCATGTCGAGCCGGGTGAAGCGCATACGGTCAGCGGCGCCGGCCGGTATCACGGTGAGCTGGTGAATGGCGTACTCGTGCTCGTAGGTGCTCTTGGCGTTGACGCCGTCCAGCGGAATGATGACGTTGTAGCGGTGAACGCGCGCCGCGGCGGTGGAGGTGTAGAGCACGGCGACGTTGGTGAGGGAACCGGTGACGATGAGGTTCTCGACGCCGGCCTTGCTCAGAATGGCCTGGAGCTCGCCGCCGGCGAACTTGTCGAAGGCATCGGGATAAAGCAACGGCTCGGCGTCCCGGCGATTGAGGGGCGCCGCCGCCTCGCCCAGGGGCGTGCCCCTGAATTGCAGCGAGATGGTGAACACCACGGGGACGGCAACCTCCCGGACCCGCTCCAGGAACCCGCCCAGCGGCTCCATCAACTGGGAGCAGACCTCTTCCGGGTCATGGCAGCGGGCGTTCAGATCGAGCACCACGACGGCGGTCTTGGCCGCGTCAAGCGAGATGGGTTTCGGTTCGGGCCGGTTCGGTCCCGTGATTTCGGTCATGGTTTCTCCCTTCTTTCGACTTCACGTCATCCCCGCGAAAGCATGTCCCCGACTCCGATCGGGGGCAGGAATCCAGGGGCGGGGAGCGGCGCGACGGGTCAGGCTTGGCTCGCCGGCCGGCCCTCACGCAGCCGCGCCCGCAACTCGCGGGTCCCGGCTTCGTCGACCTTCAAGGTCCCCTCTTCCAGGACGATCCCGTAAATCTCCTCGGCCGTTGATCCGGAAATACGCCCGTTCAGCAGGCTTTCCGCCACCGCCTCGGGGGCCCGGTCCAGCGGGTCGCCGTAGCCGCCGCCGCTCCCCAGTCGCAGGTAGAGCACGTCGTCCTTGCCGATCTCGAACTCGCAGTAGGGCAACAGCCGCCTCTCTCCCTCCAGCGCAGGGAGATCGTCGACGCAGCGTTGGGCGGCCAGCAGCTCGTTCACCCGGGTCCCTTCGAGCAGCACCAGCAGGCTGGGAGCGCCCGGGTAGCCGCCGAACATGCCCACGCCGGAGTTCCTCAGGCCGGCGACGCCGAAGGCCACCCCGCGAATCTTCTCCTCCGGCGCGTCATGCAGCTTCACGGTGGCCTCCACGCCCACGCCGCCGGCGAACTTGCCGGCGCCGCCGCCGTCCTTCAGGTGGCGCCGGAACAGGTACATGAGCGGGAAGTTCAGCTCGAGCCACTCGACGTTGTGGCACGTGAGGTAGCCGCCGGAATCGATGCCGTCGCCGTGGGGGCTGGCGCCGGAGCCGCTCAGCTCCAGCAGCGTGGAGACGTAGAAGCGGCCGTACTGGTTCACGCCCGCGTGGCGCACGACGCGGAACCCCAGGGTGAGCGCGGTCACCTCGTCCTTCCAGTTGTCGCTCCCCGCCAGCATCTGGGCCAGCACCGAGGCGGACACGTAGGAGACCGTCTTGAGCCCCGAGGTGGTGTTCATGGACACGGGCCCGGGATACTGCACGTTCACGACGGTTCCCTCCGGCGCGATGACCTCGATGGGGCCGAAGGCGCCGTAGTTCTTGGGGAGGTCGTAGCCCAGGGCGGTGAGCACCGCTTCGAAAACGCCGCCGAAGGTGGCGTGGTACGGGAGGTTGATGCCCTGGCGCGCCTGGGGGTCGCTGCCGGTGAAGTCGAAGGTCATGCGGTCGCCGCGCTTGCGCAACTCGACGCACACCCGGCGCGTCTCGTTGGCCGCGATGGTACCCTCGTCACGCCAGGTGCCGTCGGGTATCTCCCGGAGCCGCTTCCCGAGGACCTCGCGGGAGTAGCGGATCATTTCGGCGGACACCGCCGTGATGAGCTCCGGGCCGTACTGCGCGAACATCTCCTCCATGCGCGAGCGGGCGACGTTGTTGGCCGCCAGCTCGCACTTGAGGTCGAGCCCCACCAGCACCGGCTGCCGGGTCATGTTGATGAGGGTGTCGAAGACGTCCTGGCGCATGCGCCCCCGTTCCACCAGCTTGAGGCCGGGGATCCTGAGCCCCTCGTGGCAGATCTCGGTGGCGCCGGGGGAGTTGCCGCCCGGCGACATGGCGCCGATGTCCATGACGTGGACGAAGGTGGCGCTCCAGGCCATGAGCCGGTCCCGGTAGTGGATCGGCGCAATCATGTAGATGTCGGACTGGTGGATGGCGGCGAGGTAGGGGTCGTTGAGCAGGAAAACGTCGCCCGGATGGATGCCGCCGTCCTCCTCGAAGCGCTCGATGATCCGCTTGACCGCAAACCCGGCGCAGGCGGCGTGCCGGATCATGGACTCGCCCACCGACAGCACGTCGCCGTTGGCCATGTAGAGGGACGCCATGTAGTCGTGGAGCTGGGTGGTGTTGACCGTCCCTCCCACGCGCTCCAGGGTGGCGCCCATCTCGCGCGTGATCTCGTGGAGCCGGTGCGAGAGGATCTCGAAGGTGACGGGGTCCACCTGCCTGATCCCGGCGTCCGTCGTGTCCCTTGCGTCCATTGAGTTCACCCCGAGTCCGATTCCCCTTGCCCGGTATTTACGGGCCGTTGACCCCCGCCCCCGCGTTCTGTAACACTCGAACCATTGCACGGTCGCACGGAGGAAAGGGCCGCGAGGGGCATTCGATGGATTTCGAATTCCATTACTATATGACTTACCTGATCGCCGCCAGAGCGGGCTTCGATCCCGACAACGCCCGTTTGCTGGCCCATTCCTCGCAGTTCATCGACGACAACGACATGGTCTTCGAGATCGACAAGGGAAAGAGCTCCGCGTACGGCAACTACATCAGCCAAACGATGAACATCCTCAAGCCGAAGCGGGAGCTGTTCCGCATATACCCGCTCTTCCACTTCATTCCCGGAGACCCGAAGGCCAGGACCGCGTGGCGCAAGGACGGCAAGATGCACTGGCTGTGCACGACACCCGACAGCCGGAACGCCAACGCCATCATGGACGATGCGCTCAGGTCGAGGAACGTCTACCGGATCGGGATCGCCGCGCACGGATACGCCGACTCCTGGGCGCACCAGAACTTCACGGGCTACTACGAGGATTTCAACGCCATGAACGCGGGCCTCGGCCTCATAACCCCCAACATCGGACACGCGGACGCCGGCCACAACCCGGATTGGCCCGCCCTGCGCTGGCGCGATCCGCGGCTGCTGAACGAGGCGGTGGACAACAAGGTGCGTTTCCTGGCCGCGGCGCGACGTCTTTACGAGAAATTCGCCAGGTGCGTCGACCCCGGGATCTCCGACGCGGTTCTGAAGCGGACACAGCGCGCGCTGTCACGCGATCTATCGAAAGCCATCGGCGGGCGGGACCAAACCAACGACGACTCCCGGACGCGCGTATCGCGCTATCTGGAGTTGGCCAAGGGCACGAACTACGGCGGACACGATTTGCCCGAATACGACGAAGACCAATGGTTCGGCGAAGCGGTCAACGAAGACGTGCGCGGCCTTCGCGACCGTAGCGACAACGTTCTCCTGCGGTTCGACCCGTTGGCGGACAGGTACACGTGGAAGTCCGGCCGACCGTACAAACAGTCCCACTGGTATCGTTTCCAGGAGGCCATCAAGACCCAGCAGGAGCATGCGTGGGATATTCTGCGGCGCTCCAACCTCAGGGGTCTCGCGCTGGGGAACTGGTGAGTCCCTACCCCACGAAGATCCGCACGTTGCGGAACCCGTCGATCTCGGCCCGGTCCCCGGGGTTCACCACCACCGTGGTTACCGGCGTCTCGATGACCGCCGGACCGGAGAGCTCCATGCCCGGGCGCATGCGCTGGAAGTCGTAGATGCGGGCGGGGGCGAACTCGCCCGGCTCCTCGAAGAACACGTCTCGGGGCGGCTTGAGGGCCTCGTCCGCGGGCGCCCTGCGCGCCGGCTCCTTCCTGACCCGCGGCTTGGCCAACATCCCCACGGCGGTGACCCGGAACGTGAGGATCTCCTTGCCCGCTTCCCGGTAGCCGGAGCCCTTGCCGTAGGCCTTCTCGTAGGCGTCGTCGAACTCGGCGTAGAGCCGCTCCAGGTCGGCCTCCGCCAGGGACGCGGTTCCCGGAGCCAGCGGCACGTTCAGCTCGTGCACCTGATAGCGGTAGCGTATGTCGGCGCTGCGCGTGATCGCCATTTCGGAGGGGTCGAAACCGGCGGCGCCCAGGTCCGCCCGCGCCCTGCGGATCAGCTCGTCGAAGTTCGCATTGACGCGGCCGGGGTCGGCCGGCACCTGGAGGTGATCGGACTTGCCGTACTCGTGGACGACGTCGGAGCTGATGAGGCCCGTGGCGCCGTGCACCGATGCCGTGAGCGGGATCACCACCTGCCGGACGCCGAGATCGGCGGCGTAGCGACTGGCGTGCACCGGGCCGGCCCCGCCGAAGGCGAACAGCACGAACGAGCGCGGATCGTGCCCCTTCTCCACCGTCGCGCGGCGGATCAGATCGCTCATGTGCGCGTTGGAGATGCGGTAGATGCCGCGGGCCGCCTCGGACGCGCTCATGCCCAGGGGCTCCGCGATCCGCGTTTCCACCGCCCGAAGCGCGGCGTCGCGGTCCAGCCGCATGCGCCCGCCGAGGAAGTAGTCGGGGTTGAGGTAGCCGAGGACGAGGTCCGCGTCGGAGACCGTGGGCTCGGCGCCGCCGAGCCCGTAGCACACCGGCCCCGGACTGGCTCCGGCGCCCTCGGGCCCCACCTTGAGGAGGCCCGTGTCCCCGTCGATCCAGGCGATGCTACCGCCTCCGGCGCCCACGGACTCGACCCATATCTTGGGGGCCAGCACCCGGTGCCGCAGCACCACCGGGGTGTAGTCGCGCTCGATCCGCCCTTCCCGCACCACGCCCACCTTGAAGGTGGTGCCGCCCATGTCGGTGGCCAGGATGTCGTGCTCGCCGATCAGCTCGCCCAGAAAACGAGTCCCCACCACCCCCGACACGGGTCCGGACTCGATGGTGCCCACGGCGTTGCGGCAGGTGGCCTCGATGTCCAGCACGCCGCCGTAGGCCTGCATGATCATCGGCGGTTTGGCCAGTCCCTTGCCCCGCAGCACCCGGTGGAGATTGACGAGGTATGCGGAGATGCGCGGGCCGATGTAAGCGTTGAACACCGTGGTGGCGGTGCGCTCGTACTCGCCCACGAACGGCGCCGTGGCGCTTGAGAGCGTCACGTAGACGCCGGGATGACGTTGCCGCAGGATGTCGGCGACGGCCTTCTCGTGGGCGTCGTTGGTCACGGACCAGAGCAGACACACGGCCACGGACTCGACGCCGCGCGCCACCAGTTCGTCCAGGGCGGCGACTGCCTGCTCCTCGTCCAGGGGCACGGTCACGGCGCCCTTGTAGTCCACGCGTTCGTTCACCTCGGCCACCAGGGCACGCGGGACGAAGGGCTCGGGCTTTTGCAGCCAAGCCAGGCGCCCCGCCTCGGCCTCGGTGAGCCCGTCCGTGACCTTGCCGCGCATCATGAGCAGCGTATCCGGAAAGCCCCGGGTCGCCACCAGGCCGGTCCTCGGACCGGAGCGGGTGATCAGGGTATTCTCGCCGATGGTGCAGGCGTGGAAGAAAAGCGTGGTTTGCCGGAGGAGACTCTCCTCGTCGCCAAGGCCGATATTGCGGGCCGCGTCCCGCACCGCGTCGGCAGCGCCGGCGGAGTAGTCCGGCGGGGTGGAAAGCGACTTGCCCACCACCATCTCGCCCTGATCGTTGACCACGACGCAGTCGGTGAAGGTGCCGCCGATGTCGACTCCTACAATGTAGCTCATGACGGGACCCGGGCGGGCGCGTTCGGACCGGCCCCCGCCCCGAATCGGACGGGTCCGATTACCACGGATGCGCGGCGCTTGTCCACGCGCAGGCCTCCGGCAACGGAGAATGCCGCGTGGGTAACGTCAAAAGGCTTGTGTCAGGGAGAAGAGTGAGGGGACTCCCTGGGACCTGTTTTCGTGAGTGAAGACGGCGAACAGGATACGGTCCATGGAGGTACGATCCTGGAAGACGCCCATGGGACGGGTACGTCTTCAGACTTCACGGAACCTGCGTTCGATGGCATTGGTGGTTCGCACGGCCTTTCGTTGTTCCAAGGTGGGATAGCGGAAACAGGAGAGCAGATCGTCGAGGTCTGTGCGCAGGGAGTTGACGACGTTGGGGTAGGCCACCGACCAGCGTTGAGCGAGGCGGCGGGCCTGGGAGCGGGCCTTGTGCAGGTTCGAAGCATTCATGATGTTGTGCAGGGCTTTTTTGACCGCGGGTTGGTCGACCTTTTTGACCCGGTCGAGGAGATTGCGGATCTTGTGAGCCCAGCAGCGCTGAACCGCCACGTTGGGGTAGACCGTGGGGAGGGCCGCGAGCAGACCCCTGCCGCCGTCGGTGCAGATCATCTCAAGGGTCTTGCCTTCGAGGCCGCGGCGGTAGAGATCTGTGAGGAACAGCTCCCACTGGGTGGCGCTCTCGGCCGTGGCCAAGCGGTAGTCCAAGACCTCCTTTTTGCCGTCCGGATGGAGCCCCAGAGCCACCAGCACCGGACGACGGAGTGCGCCCAGGCCGGTCTTGCGCGCCAGCACCACGCCGTCGAGCATCAGCACCGGATAGTGGTCCTTGAGGGGCCGGCGATGGAAGGCGGCCACCGCTCCATCCAGGAGCTTGGCCACTTGGCTGACTGTGCCCGGGCTGATCCGTCGGCCCAGCACCGGCTGGAGCGCTACCGCCACCTTGCGGGTGGAAAGACCCAGCACGAAGCAGGCCAGGATCATGTGGTCGATGTGAGACGCCCGCTGGGCATAGGCTCGTACCACCCCCAGGGCGCTGTATCGCCGGGTGCGCGGCACCCGCAACTCGATCTCTCCCAACTCCGTCATCAGCCACCGCCCGTAGCTGCCGTTGCGCCGGTCCGCACAGCCCCGTTCCGCCATCTCTTCCAGATGACGATCCACCCGTGCCGCCATCCCCCGCTCCAGCACTCCCTTGAGCGCCAAAGCCCCGGCCCGCCGGTAGTCCTCGCCCCACTCTATCTCCTGCGCTCGCATCTGCTTCAGCATTCGAAACGCTTGCGGTATACTCTCGATCGTTGCCCTCTGTGGCATCGGGGGTGCTCCTTCCTTTGTGGATCTTGGTTAACCCACTGGAGTACCCCCTCCTCTCCCCCTGACACAAACTCTCATACATCACCTGCCGCGTGTTTCCGGTTGACAACGTTCCCCGATTTTCATTAGGGTCAGCACCTAGCCGGCTTCGGCCGAGGCATCAACCGGTCGGGGAATGACCCGGCAAAGGAGGGTACACGGATGAAGAGAATCGCACTTGGGGCGTTCGTCGCGACGTTCGCCCTGTTCTTTCTGGCCGCGACCGTACAGGCCGAGGTCACGCTGCGGATCACGACCTGCATCGCGAAGACCCACGACCAGGTGGAAACGTACTTCCAGGCGTTCCACGACAAGTTCAACGAGATCGCCAAGGGCGAGGCCAAGATCCACTACGTGGGCGGTCCGGAAGTGTCGCCGCGCCAGAAACAGGGGCCGGCTCTCAGACGCGGCCTGGTGGACATGATCTTCTGCCCCATGGGCTACTTCGAGGGGATGGTCCCGGAAGCCGGCCTGACGTCGGTGACCAACCTCTCCACCAAGGAGCTCCGGGACAACGGCGCCATCGACCAGCTCCAGCCGGTGTGGGCGAAAAAGTTCAACGGCAGGATCCTGGGCTGGTGTTGTTACGGCGTCGACTTCCACATCTACACCACCTTCGAGCCCAAACAGAGCACCAAGACCGGTCTCGATCTGTCGGGCCACAAGATGCGCTCCACCGCAACGTACAGACCGTTCCTGAGCGCCATGGGGGCCATTCCCGTCACCATGGCACCGGCGGAGATGTACACCGGCCTGCAACGGGGGGTGGTCCAGGGGCTCGCATGGCCCGAGGGAGCGCTGGCCAAGTACGGCGTCCAGAAGTTCCTCAAGTACCGCGTCTACCCGGGTTTCTATCGCAGCGGCTCCATGGTCCTGATCAACCTCGACGTATGGAAGAAGCTGTCCAAGTCCGTGCAGGACAAGCTCACCGCGACGGGTCTGGCGTTCGAGCAAGGCAGTGAGCCGATCCTCCGCAAGAAGGCCGACGCGGACAACGAGAAGCTGTGGGCTTCGGGCCTCCAGAAAGTAGAGCTCAAAGGCGAGACACGGGCAGCCTATCTGCGCACCGTCTACGAGCTCGCCTGGGAAATGCGGAGGGACAAGCCGTATACCGTCCCGTTTGAAAAGCTGAAGGCGAAGATGTACCGCGCGCCCTGACGGTCGCGTCGAAACAGTGAAAACGCCCCCGATCCGGCACTTCGGATCGGGGGCGTTTCTTTTGGGAGGCGCGCCCGCCTCAATCCATCAGATTGGGGAGCCACAGCGCGAGCTGGGGTTCCCAGATCAGGATGAGAATCAGGATCAGATCGCAGATCAGGAACGGGATCGCCGCGTTGGCCACCTGCAGCAGCGTGGTGCCCCTGGGCGCCACCCCGAGCATGACGTAGAGCAGCAACCCGAAGGGCGGCGTGGTGCCCGCCATCTCCAGCGTCATCAGCACGAACAGGCCGAACCAGATCAGGTCGAAGCCCAGGGCCTCGGCCAGGGGAAAGAAGATCGGCACGGTGATGAGCATCATGGAGGTGGCGTCCATGAACATGCCCAGCACAAGGAGAATCAGAAACATGACCGCCAACACCACCAGACGGGACACCTCGAAGCCGGTGGCCCAGTCCAGCATGCCGGCGGTGGCGCCCGAGTAGGCCAGGAGCTGGCTGAACACCGTCGAGTTCATGATGATGAGGAACACCATGCCGGCCACCCGCACGGTGCCCGACAGGGAGGTACGAATGGCCTCCCACTTGAGCACGCGAAAGCCCACGGCCAGGATGAACACGCCCAACACGCCGCAGGCCGCGGACTCCGTGGGGGTGGCGATGCCCAGGATGATGAAGCCGATGACCATGAAGATCACCAGGCTCACCGGCAGGATGTTGAAAGTCACGAACTTGATCTTGTGGAGCCAGGTGGTGGGCGGCACGTCGTAGGCCGGCGCCCCGGCGGGGTTGATGATGATCTGGAGGTAGAGCATGCCGGCGTACAGCATGGCCAGGACGAACCCCGGCAGGAACCCCGCGATCAGGAGACGGCCCACGTCGATGTTGGCGACGCTGGCGAGAAGCACGGCCAGCGCCGAGGGCGGAATGATCATGGCCAGTCCGCCGGTGCCCAGGATCGGCCCCATGGACATGCGCCAGTTGTAGCCCCTTCGCTGCATCTCCGGGACCAGCAACGATCCCAGCATGGCGGTGTTGGCCATGGAGGAGCCGGTGAGGGTGGAGAAGATCGTGCCGCCGGCCACCGTCAGGTAGCAGAGGCGGCCCCTGAGCTTGCCGAACAGGCTGTCGAGCCCGTCGAACACGCGGATCGCCAGGCCGGTATGGAAGAACAGCGCACCCATGAGGATGAACATGGGCACGGGACCCAGGGTGAAGCGGGTGATCAGCACGGTGGAGTTGTCCGCCACCTGGATGAAGCCGTGGGTGCCGGCGAAGATGAAGATGCCGATGAAGTTCGTGGTGATGAAGGCGAAGGCCACGGGGACCCCGATGGCCATCAGACAGACGACCATGCCCACCAGAAGAGCGAATGCCCAGTACCATTCCATCACACGTTCTCCCGAACCTCGGTGCGCGAGGTGTACATGGTGTCCACGCCGACCAGGAACCGGAGGAACTCGATGGCGATCATGGCGAACGACACCGGCATGGGGGCCAGCAGCATCCAGAGCGGTTGGGCTTCACCCCGGATGTCCATCTCGCCCGAAAGGAACGCGTCGATGAGGAGGTCGGTGGAATAGTAGATGAAGAAGAGGCAGCAGGTGATGCAGATGACGTAGACGAGCCGGGCCAGCACCGCCTGTACGATCACGGGCAGGAGCTGCACCAGGGAGTCCACGAACACGTGGCCCTTCATGCGCACCAGCCACGGCGCTCCCAGCATGGTGAACCACAGAAGGCCGTACTCCACCACGCCCAGCGTGTAGGAGGACGGCTGGAGCCCCACGAGACGCACGAACACCTCGGTAACGATGAGAAAGAAGATCAGGAAGACGACGATCTCCGCGCCGATCTTGAACACGTTGAGAAGCCCGTCGTACGCTCGCGCAATGCTCTGCATCCTGCCTCCATCCTGGCCCATCCCGGACCCGTGTTTGACATCCCCGAAAACGGAAGTTTCCTGCTTTTATCGTCTCCCAACACTGCTGTCAAAGCAGTTTGCGGTAAAATCGCCATTTCTTGACGCGAAACGCCGCCCGGTGGTACCACCTTGGAGCGGAGGCGGCGCAGCGGGGACAACGTCGGGCACCATATCCCGCACGGAGACGCGTTCAGGAGGTTCAACGTGAGAATTCTGGTCACCGGAGGCTTGGGCAAGGTCGGCGAGCATGTTGTGGACGAGCTGTTGCGCGGCGGCCATGAGGTGACGGTGCTGGACCGCCTGCCGGGGCCCCGGGACGGCGGCGGCACCAAATACCTGCTGGGAGAGGTTCAGGACCTCGGGCAGGTCTTCGAAGCGGCCGCGGGAACCGACGCCATCATCCACCTGGCCGCGGTCCACAATCCCCACGTCGCCCCCACCGGCGTCGTGTTCGAGACCAACGTCAACGGCACGTTCAACGCCCACCACGCGGCGTTCCGGCTGGGCATCCCACGAGTGGTCTCCACCAGCAGCAACGCCGCCGTGGGATGGGCCTACAGCGAAGGGGCGTTCCTGCCCGACTACCTGCCCATCGACGAGGAGCATCCGTTGCGGCCCATCGACCCCTACGGCCTGTCGAAGCAGATCGGCGAGACCATCGCCCGCTCCTACAGCCTCAAGGGCGTGGAGACCGTGGTCATCCGCCCCAGCGGCGTGGTGACGCCGGAGGCGCTCGACGAGATCCGCCGCACCGGCGGCCGGGAGCCCGAGGGCTGGCGCGAGTACAGCTACATCGACGTGCGAGACCTGGCGGTGGCGTTCCGGCTCGCGGTGGAGAAGCCGCTGCCCGGCTGCACCGTGATGTTCGTGGTGGCGGACGACAGCACCGTGGCCGAGCCCCTGTGCGGGCTGCTGCCGCGGCTCAAGCCGGCCATCGGCGACCGAGCCGCGGCGCTCACCGGCACTCAAGGAGTCTTCAGCAACGCGCGAGCCAGGGAGATCCTCGGATGGAAGCCGGTTCACATGTGGCGCTAGCGGATCTCGCCCGGGTGGGCCGGGGCACTGCCGCGGGCGAGTGGTTCCGGCGCTACTGGATGGTGGTGCGCCGGAACGACGACCTGCGGGACATCCCGGTCCGGGTCAGGGTCCTCGGAGAGGACCTGGTGCTGTTTCGCGACGGCGCCGACCGCTTGGGGCTGCTGGGCCTCCACTGCCCTCACCGGGGCACTTCCCTGGAATACGGCGACGTCACGCCGTCGGGTCTGCGCTGCCCCTACCACGGATGGCTGTTCGACGTCGCCGGCGCCTGCCTGGAGCAGCCGGCGGAACCGCCCGGCAGCACGTTCCACGAGAAGGTGCGCCACCTGTCCTACCCGGTGCGTGAGCTGGGCGGACTGATCTTCGCCTACCTCGGGCCGCCCGACCACGAACCGCCCTTGCCGCAATACGCGCCCCTGGCGGAACCCGGCGGCCAGAGGCGCATCGAGGCGGCACGCCACTACGACTACAACTGGTACAACTTCATCGAGAACGGCGCCGACCCCGCCCACTTCTCCACCCTGCACCTTTCCGACCCCGACGACGGCACCTGGCGGAGCTGGTTCTTCAACGCCCGGGACGTGCCGCCGTTCGATGCCGTGGAGACGGACTACGGCATGAAGGTGGTGTCGCGAAAACCCGCCGCCGAGACGGGCCTGAGCTACGTGGACGAGAAGAGCTATGCGCTGCCCAGCGTGATGCAGATCGGCGACACCGAGTTCACCCACTTCAAGGAGCCCAGGGAAGCCCTGGCCCGGGGCTCCAGCAACGCCCACTGGATGTTCATCACGCCGGACGACGACGACCACTTCACCCTCTACACGGTGGACCACTACACCGGCCCGGACCCGGACTTCATGACCCGGCTCGCGCCTTCGCGGCGACCCGTCGCCACCGCCGAAAAGCCCGAGCACGACCACCGACCCCTGTCGCCCTACCGGGGCAGCGTCCGCCTCGAGGACATCATGACCCAGTCCACCCAGGGCAACGTCGCCTGCCGCCAGGAGCGGCTCGCGGCCTCCGACAAGGGCATCATCCTGCAGCGCCGCCTCATCCTTACCGCCATCGACCGGGTGCGGCAGGGCCTGCGGCCCCAGGGGGTCCTTTCGCCGGAGGAGAGTGACCGGCTGGTGCGGATGGATTCGTTCACGGGCATCCGGGCCTACCCGCCGAAGGCGGACGGCGAAACCGATGTGCGGTCCGACTGATCCCGGCCAGGCCCGCATACCAATGACGCACCCTGCCCTCCATTTGGATGTTACAGGCCGGCGGCGGATGAGGCGGGACCGGGGGGCCGCGGCGTGAGGGTCGCCGTCACCGGCAGCGCCGGGCGGCTGGGACAACGGGTGGCGGAAACGTTGTCAGGGCACGGCCACGAGGTCATGCCCGTGGACCTTGCCGCCGGCAACGCGGGGGCGCCCGTGGACCTTGCCGACCCGGACGCCACACTTGGCGCACTGGAGGGCGCGGAGGCGGTGATCCATCTGGCCCGCGAACGTTTCCCCTACACCGAGCAAGGGCTCTACGAACGCGCCGCCCGGACCTGGCAGGCGCCCGACGTGACCGGCGACGGCCGGCGCTTTCAACACAACGTCGCCATGACGTACAACGTCCTGGCCGCGAGCGCGTCACTGAAGATTCCGCGGCTTGTCATCGGCTCCAGCCTCGCCGTGTACGGCCTGTACTACCCCCTGCGCCCCGTGCGTCCCGACTACCTTCCCGTCGACGAGGGCCACCCCCGGCGGCCCCAGGATCCCTACGGCATGACGAAGCTAACGGGGGAGGAGCTGTGCGAAGCCTTTGCCAGGCGCGGCAACACCTGTATCGCAAGCCTTCGCTTTGCCGGCATCGCCGACGATACCGTGTACCAACGGCTCATCGCGCGCCGGCAGGACCCGATGATTCGCGGCCTGGGAAGCTTCTGGAGCTACATCGACGTGCTCGACGCGGCCACGGCCTGTCGTCTTGCGCTGGAAGCAAGCTTCGACGGCCATCAGGCGTTCAACATTTGCGCGCCCACCACGTATCTCACGACCCCCACCCGCACCCTGCTCGAAGAACATCTCCCGGAGGTGCGGCCGGTGGCGTTCCAGGCGGATGAGAACTATTGTTGTTACGCCTCCGACAAGGCGCGGGAAATCCTCGGATTCAACCCCCGGCACGGACCCGGCGCGTGACAACGCCCTGCCGGGAAAAGGAGTTGTCATGTTCCCACACCTCACCCGCTTCAATCTGCGAAACTGGATCGACGAAAACCGCGGCGACTGGGGCCGGCGCAGGGTCATCTGGGAAGACTCGGACTTCATCGTCTTCGTCACCCGGGGACCCAACACCCGCACCGACTTTCATATCAATCCGGGAGACGAGATCTTCTACCAGCTCGAGGGCGAACTGAACCTCCACTACCTCACCCCGGACAACAAGCCGGAGGTGGCGGTGCTCAAGGAGGGCGAGATGTTCCTGCTGCCCCGCTTCGTGCCCCATTCGCCGCGCCGGGAGGACGGCTCCTACACCCTGGTGGTGGAACGGGTGCGGCGGCCGGACGAGGACGACCGTTTCGTCTGGGTGTGCCGCAGCTGCACCCATCAGCTCTACGAGACCACGGCCCACTTCAACGATCCCGCGGACGCGGTTGCCAAGGCCTACGAGGCCATGGCCGAGGACGAGACCCTGCGCCGTTGCGCCCAATGCGGGCAGACCGAACCCGCGGTAAGGAGCGAGGGGCCGGCCTTCGTCTGGAGAGGGTAGCGGCAACGACAGTAACCGGGAGGGCGCCATGGCCGTCATCGACGCGGATTGCCACGTCATCGAGTGCGAGGAAACCTGGGAGTACATGGAGGGCGACGACCGGCGCCACAAGCCGCGGATCCTCGAGGCGGCCGATCAGTCGGACCCGCTACGCCGAAACGACTTCTGGCTCTTCGACAGCAACCTGGAGCCCAAGCGGGCGTTCCCGCCCGCCAGCTCCGGCACGACTCCGGAGTCCTCCGAGTTGCGGGACGTGGAGGCGCGGCTCAAGCACATGGACGAGCTCGGCACCGACATCCAGGTGCTCTACCCCACCACCCTCCTGGGCCTCGCCACCCTGAGCCGCCCCCGCACCCAGATCGCCATGTGCCGCGCCTACAACCGCTGGATGGCGGACATCTGGCGCCAAGCCAAGGGGCGCCTGCGCTGGGTGGCGACGCTGCCGTTGCAGACCATGGACGTGGCGTTGGAGGAGCTTCGCTTCAGCCGCGACAACGGCGCCTGCGGCTTCCTGCTGCAGGGACTCATGGGCGAGCGCGTGCCCATCGACGAGGACTACTTCCCGGTCTACGCCGAGGCCAGCCGGCTGGACATGGCGGTGTGCATTCACTCCGGGCTGGTGAACCACGCCCTCAGCGGCATTTTCCACTCCCGGGCCACCGCCCTGTGGATGGCCAAGGTGCCCATCATCACCGCCTTCCACTCCCTCGTCCTCAGCCGAGTGCCGGAGCTATTCCCGGACCTCCGCTGGGGCTTCCTCGAAGCCGCCGCCTCCTGGGTCCCCTACCTCATCACCGACCTCGGCGCCCGCCTCCACCGCACCGGCACCCGGAAGCTGGACGAAAAGGCGGACGTGCTGCGCCGAAACCGCTTCTACGTCGCGTGCCAGACCGAAGAGGACCTGCCCTACATCCTGCAATACGCCGGCGAGGACCACATCGTCATCGGCTCCGACTACGGCCACGCGGACACCTCCAGCCAACTGGAGGCGCTGAACATCCTGCAAAGGGACGAAGGGGTCAGCGCCGAGGCCCGGCGCAAGATCATCGACGACAACGCCAGGGCGCTGTACGGGCTCTGACAGTTTGTTGAGATTCCGCCTGACACGGGTCGGCGCCCTTCGACTTCGCTTCGCGAAGCTTGTCCTGAGCTTGTCGAAGGGCTCAGGGCGAACGGCCTACGCGGCAGCGATTCTTCCCAACTTTATTGTCTGTTCCAGGTGCCGCGACCGCGCGAGGTCGAAGGCCAACTGCATGCCGAGCCAAGTCTCGGGCGTGGAGCCAAACGCCTTCGACAGGCGGTAGGCCATTTCGATCGAGACGGACGCCTTTTCGTTGACCAGATTGGAAAGAGTCTGACGTCCGATACCGAGCCGCTTTGCGCCCTCGGTCACGGACAAACCCAGTGGTTTCAGGCAGTCTTCACGCACGATGGCCCCAGGATGTACAGGATTGTTCATTGCCACGAGAGCACCTCCTAATGGTAATCCAGATAGTCGACATCCACGGCTTGGCCATCTTCGAACCGAAACGTTACCCGCCAGTTGCCCGAGACGGAGACCGCATGATGTCTCCGCATGCGACCCTTGAGTGGGTGCAGTCGAAAGCCGGGGATATCCATTCCCTCCGGACCAGTGGAGCGGTCCAGGGCCGTCAGGATGCGCAAGAGTTTTTGCACATGCTCCTGAGCGACCTTCGGCGAACGGCCCTGCTCATAGAGCTCCCTCAAGCCGCGATGCCGAAATGTCCTGATCACTTGTCAAGTGTATGGTGTCGATTGACATAGGTCAATGAAGAAATCAGGTGGTAACTACTTCCGGTAAGACGGGGTTGTATTAGTGGCCGTGGATCTTGTGCCCCGGAGGCGGCCGACCGACCGCAGGGTCAGTGGCGCGTAGTTCGCTGTCGCCACACATCGGGATGCTGAACTCATCGGGCAGCCGGGTGTGTTGATCGCCACACGCAGAGTTGAGTTGCAGTTGGGTTAGCCCCTTCGCATTTTCCAGATTCATGCCCTCGAATCTCGTAATGAAGAAACTGGCGCCGTCGAACCGGGCATTTCTCAGGTCGGCGCCAATGAACTTGACTTCGCTAAGGTTAGCGCCGTCGAACCGGGCTCCGCTGAGATTGGCGCCGCGATGAAAAACGACACAGTCGGGGCCGAGATGTTGACCAGCGGCAGCTGGGTCTCCGCGCCGAAGGCAAAGAAGTCGCTGTCCCGGTGGCCCATCAGCGTGACACCGACGAAGACGAGCAGCGCCAGCAGTTCCCGAACCTCCGCTGGGGCTTCCTCGAAGCCGCCGCCTCCTGGGTCCCCTACCTCATCACCGACCTGGGCGCGCGCCTCCACCGCACCGGCACCCGGAAGCTGGACGAAAAGACAGACGTGCTGCGCCGAAACCGCTTCTACGTCGCGTGCCAGACCGAAGAGGACCTGCCCTACATCCTGCAATACGCCGGCGAGGACCACATCGTCATCGGCTCCGACTACGGCCACGCGGACACCTCCAGCCAACTGGAGGCGCTGAACATCCTGCAAAGGGACGAAGGGGTCAGCGCCGAGGCCCGGCGCAAGATCGTCGACGACAATGCGAGGGCGTTGTATGGGCTCAAACCGAGCGACCGCGCATCAAGACACGAGGCTACCACTGTGGCGCGGCACTGCGCGTGCGCGGGCAATTCGGGCCCATGTTCATCCTGTCCGCCAAACCGTCACGCCACCCCGGGCGTCGAGCGCGGCAAGCGCGCGCCCGTCTGGCCGCCAGTACAGTTCCGCCCCTATGTCCGCCAAAACCGCGGACCCGACAGGACGGCCTTTTCCATTACTCTGAAGCGACCACACCACTACGGCGCCATCCCGTGCTGCCGAGGCCAGGCGCATCCCGCGGTGAGCGAAAGCGAGCGTTGTGACAGGTTGAGCATGACGTTTTAGAACACCGGGCCGCGTGCCTTCGGGACCACCTCCCTTGAAGCTCCAGACCGTCACCTCGTCGCCTCCGCCGGTGGCCAGGAGGGTGGCCGTGTCATCGAAGGCCAGGGCCGACGGTTTGGCGGGATATCCGGACATCATGGAGTCCTCCTCCGTGGAGCGACGCCAGAAGTGCACCGAGTTGTCCTGGCTGCCGCAGGCCACGATATCCCCGTCCGGGCTCAGTACCATCGACACCAAGGAGCCCTGCCACTCCAGCTTCTGGCGAAGCTCCCTGGTGGACACGTCGAAGAACGTCACTCGACAGTAACAGGCCGTCGCCAGCTCCCCGGCGCTGGACCAGGCGATGGCGCTGACGGTGCTGGGATGATCATCGGATCGCCAGACTTCTCCGCCGTCCGCACCATACGCGCGGACCTGCCGGGAGCAGGAGGCCGCCAGCCATTGGCCGTCCGGCGACCACGCCAGGTTATCCACCCAACCGCTGCCGACGTCGATGGCCTGTTCTACCTGACCTTCGTCGACACCCCAGACAAGGACTCGGCCGTCCTGGCCTGCCGTAGCGAACGCGGTTCCGCTTGGGTGGATAGCCATCGCGAGCACGCCGCCATCATGTCCCCCCTGCCGCGCCCATGCGCTTGCACCGGACTTGCCGTCGAACGCGTAGATGCCACCCGCGGCGTCAGCGACCACCAGGGCGTTACCGCGGAGGGTCCAGCCTCCGGCGATGGCGTAGTCGCCGACCGCCGCGGACCAGCCCTGGCGAAGAACACCTTTTGGGCTGTCGACACTCAACTCAGACATGCCTCGAATCCTTGCCGCATGCTCTGCTCGTCGAGGTTGCGGCCGATGAAGACGAGCTGATTGCGCCGGGGCGAGTCTCCCCATGGACGATCCGGCTGGGCGTCAAAGAGCATGTGAACCCCCTGGAAGACGAAGCGACGCGACTCACCCGCGAGGCTGATGAAGCCCTTCATTCGGAAGATGTCCACCCCGCGCTCACGGAGCAGTTCGCCAAGCCAGGCGTTAAGTTTTTCCGGATTGACGTCGCCGTCCCTCTCTATCGCGATCGAGCCCACCTCGTCGTCGTGCTCGTGCTGTGCGACCCAGGTGCGCTCGACCTCAGGCCTGATGGTCGCTCCTTCCGCGTTCGTCAGTTGGAGATCGAACTCTTCCGCGGTGTGCTGGGTGTAGAGCCCAACCCGCACCTGCGCCTCGACCTCCAGGAAGAACGACTTGCGCCCGGGTGAATCGAGCGGGAGGCTCACATGCTTTCCGACGGGAATCTCCTCCCCCGGGGATATGATTGCCGCAGGTTCGGCGTACCGCCGCACACACCACTCCGCACTCTCGCGGAGGGCAGCGTCATCCGTGCCCTGGTCGGGCACAACGACGAGCGACATCGCCGGATCAGGTCCGTCGGCGAGCCTGAGTTCGTAACGGCCGATATCGAGCGAATAGACTCCACTCCATTCGAACGGATACTCCGGCTCGAGGAAGGTGGGACGACGCTCGAGCACCTTGTCCAGTTCGAAGGCACCCAAGTTGAGTACCGTATCGACGGAGACGTTCGCCCGCTCGCTACGCACGACTCGCGCCATTCGGTTCATGTCCCGGAGCCGAGTTTCGAGCCTGTCGAGTGCCTCGCCGTTGACGAGGTCCGTCTTGTTCAGAACGAGGACGTCCGCGAACGCGACTTGCTCGGTGCTCTCGTCGCTTCGCCCGAGCTGCTGCTCGATGTGGGCTGCATCGACGAGCGTGACGATCCCGTCAAGCGAGAACTCCGCGCGAATCTCGTCGTCCATGAAGAAGGTCTGAGCGACCGGGCCGGGATCGGCGAGCCCTGTGGTCTCCACCAACACATAGTCGAACTTGTCGCGGCGCTTCATGAGATTGCCGAGCACGCGGATCAGGTCTCCGCGCACCGTGCAGCAGATGCAGCCGTTCGACATCTCGAAGACCTCTTCGTCAGCGTCGATGACGAGCGCCTGATCGATGCCGACCTCCCCGTACTCGTTCTCGATCACGGCAATGCGCTTACCGTGCTCCTCGCTCAAGATCCGGTTGAGCAGGGTCGTCTTGCCAGAGCCGAGGAAGCCGGTGAGGATGGAAACAGGTATCTTTTGTGGAGCGTTCATATCTGGTTCTCCTGAAGCAGAGGTGCGAGTATTGATATTTGGACGTCGAACCCCCACGCCTTGCAGACCTGGACCAGGTCTTCGGCGTCAACGGCGTCCGTGGTTTTGTGAAGCTTGTGTTGCAGCGGCGGGCCATCGGGCCGAAGCAGAGCAACCACGGTCTCGATGGGCGGACAGCCCTCTTCGCGACATGCCAGCTCGGTGACCGTAACGGTCGCACCATCGGGAAGGCTCAGCGCTGCGCGCAATGCCTCCTTGACTTGTCGAACCCGTTCGCGATTCGGGTTACGCGGTGTTGTGTTGATCAACATGTTCTCTCTTCTCCTTCCGATACGGTGAGACCGAAGATGGGGCCGGATGGCGTCACGGCAGGCGTTTCAGCGCGACGGCTGCCCTGCTCATTTCGTGAAGGCCTTGACGAGTTCGCTCGCGTTGTGGCGGAACATGTCGAGATAGGTCGGCGCCGGATCGGTGGCCCCGGAAAGCGAGTCCGCGTAGAGCGTACCCCCAACGACGGCCTCGGCTTCGCGGGCGAGTTGCTGCACCAGGCGAGGGTCGGTGATGTTGTCGACGAACAATGTGTGGATGCCCTCATTCCGGATCTGGCGAATGAGAGCGGCCACTTCGCCTGCCGACGGTTCGTCTTCGGTGCTGAGACCGACCGGGGCATGAAATTCGATGCCGTAGGCGCGCCCAAAGTACCGGAACGCGTCGTGCGATGTGATCACCTTGCGCCGTTCCGCGGGGACGGCGTCGAGCCGGCCGCGGATGTCCCGATCCAGCGTCACCAGTTCGCGGTCGTAAGCTTCGGCACGGCGGCGGTAGTCGTTGGCATGAGCCGTATCGGCCGCGGCAAGTGCATGAGCGACATTGGCGACATAGATGCGTCCGTTGGCGAGATCCTGCCAGCCGTGAGGGTCGAACGCGCCTTCGTGGTGGTGTTCGTTCTCTTCCGCCCTTAACAAAGCAATCCCTTCGCTGGCCACGACAACCGGCCCCTTGTAGCCGGATGCCTTGACGAGCCGGTCGATCCAGCCTTCGAAGCCAAGGCCGTTGACGAGGACCAGGTCCGCCTGGGCCAGCGCGCGCGCATCGGCCGGAGTCGGTTCGTAGACGTGGGCATCACCGTCCGGCCCGACCAGCGTGGTGAGGGTGACGTGCTCCCCGCCGACATTCTTCACCATGTCTCCGAGAACGGTGAAGGTGGCAACGACCTTGAGCTTTTCGGCTGCCCAGGATGGAGACGTCGCGGCGACGGCGAGCGTGACAAGCGCAGCCAGAATCAAGCGGCGCGAAATGCGATGCATGGTTTGAATCCTCCTTTGCGATTCAAGCTTCAAGATGGCGGCGCGGCAGGAACCGCGTCCGCAGGCTGCCGCGCGGACCCGCGACAACCGAGACGATGTAGACGCCCCCGGCGACCAGGATGATGGCCGGTCCGGACGGAAGATTTACGTGGTAAGAGAGCAGCAGTCCCGCATACGCGGAAGCGAAAGCGATGGCGCTGCTCGCGGCCGCGAGCGTCGCGACTTGACCCGCCCAGAACCTCGCGGCCGCGGCCGGGAGCATCATCAACCCCACCGCCATCAGCGTACCGAGCGCGTGGAACCCGGCAACGAGGTTCATGACGACCAACACCAGAAACACGAAGTGAACGGCGGCGCCGGGGCCACCCACGGCGCGCAGGAAGCCGGGATCGAAGCACTCGACGATCAATCCGCGTCCGATGACGGCCAGGGTGAAATGAGTCAGCGTCGCGATGGAGACAATGAGCAGCAGGGACGCATCGTCGACAGCGAGAATGGTTCCGAACAGCACATGCATGAGATCGACGTTGCTGCCGTGTGTGGAGACGATGAGCACCCCAAGCGCAAGCGAAATGAGATAGAAGGCGGCAAAGCTGGCATCCTCGCGTTGAGGGGTCACACGCGCCACGAGACCGGACAGCCCCGCCACGACCAGGCCCGCGATGAAGCCGCCGAAGCTCATGACGACGAGGGAGAGCCCGGCGATCATGAAACCAACGGCCGCACCCGGCAGCACGGCGTGGCTCAAGGCATCCCCGACGAGGCTCATGCGGCGCAGAACAAGGAGAGTGCCCGCCGGGCCGCAGCCGAGGCTGAGCGCCAGGCAAGCCGCCAGCGCCCTGCGCATGAAGCCGAACTCGATGAAGGGCTGGATCAGGGCGGCATGGATGTCCATCAGGCAACGCCTCGCCAGCAGACCTCGGCACGGTCATCCCACGCCTCCGCCATCTGTCGCGCCTGGAAGAGATGTTCTGCCCGCAGAACCTTGGTAGTCGCCCCCCAGCCAATGGGCTCCCGGGCAATCAGCAGGGTGTCGGGAAAACTCTCTCGCACCTGGTCGAGGTCATGCAGCACGGCGACGATCGTTCGTCCTTCGCCATGCCATCCCACCACCACCCTCAGAAGGTCGGCCGTGGTCTTGGCGTCGATTGCCGTGAAGGGCTCGTCGAGCAGAATGACAGGACAGTCTTGCAATAGCATGCGGGCAAACAAGACCCGTTGAAACTGCCCCGCTGACAGGGAGGCAATCGGCCGTCGACCGAAGCCATCGAGACCGACAGCCACCAGCGCTTTCTCGGCTTGCCGCCGCAGGGTACGCGTGATTGGGCGGAACAGACCGGTCGTGCGCCAATGACCCAGCAACACCGTCTCGATCACCGAAATCGGGAAACTGCGGTCGATCTCTGCCTGCTGGGGCAGATAGGCAATCTCGCTCTGGCACAAGCCGTTGCGTTCCAAGTGGCCCTCAAGAGGCGCCAGGAGACCGATCAGTCCCTTGAGCAAGGTGCTCTTGCCTGATCCATTGGGGCCGACCAGCGCCGTCAACGAACCGGTTGCGAAGCTGCCGGTCAGGTGATGCACGGCCGGATGGCGGTCGTATCCCAGGGTGACGTCGTGGAGGGAAAAGGCGGTTGTCATGGCAGCCACCCCATCGCCCAGGCCGCGGCAACCCACAGCAGGGTCGCGAGGGTACCAGCCCAAACAAGTTGAACGGCCACGCCACTATCTAGAGGCGAGACGGCACGTCCGAACCGCGTCTCTCCCGCGGAGCCATTGACTCTGATTGGCCTACGCATCGATGGGAAAAACCGGCAGTCGCCGCGATGATACATCGAGATTCGAGTTTTCCATGGGATCCCCTCTCGCCCGTTCAGGCCGAGCCAGCCGCGATGCAAGTCCTGCGGGGGTCCTCGAACTCGGCCGACGCCCCGCATGGTTCCTCCTTCTGATCTGAATCATTATTGATATTTGATTATCATTAGTCTTGTCAAGCACCCCCTGACGGTCTCGTCGTCACCTCCAACAAGCCCGGGCCATGAATCAAAAGGGTGAGTCGGCGGACAATCCACGAGTGGATCGCGAGAACGGCCAAACGATGGGACGCTGCGGAGACGATCGATGGATGGTGCCGATGCGACGGGGCGGTCGAAGACATCTGCCACCGAAACCCGGCAGGAGAGGAACCAAAGGAAGGTTGAGAAGGCAGAGGAGCCTATGGGGAGCTAAGACACTTGCAGCAGCCGGCGGCCATTACCGCTAAGAACCGCGCCCAGCTCCGCTCCCGGCCAGGGCCGATCGCGCAGCACGGCCAAAACGCCCTTGCTGCCGTTGGGTACGTGGGGCTCGTCGGTGCCGTAGACGAGGCGGTCGGCGCCGAAGGTGGCGCGGGCGCAGTCGAGGGCGGGTCCGGAGAAGGTGACAGTGTCGTACCAGCATTGGCGCAGGTACTCGCTCGGGGGGCGCAGGCACTTCTCGTAGCGGCGGTAGCCCCTTTCTATACGGTCCAGCACCATGCACAGGCCGCCGCCGCAGTGGGACCAGACGATGCGGGCGCCGGGACATTCTTCGAGCACGCCGCCCAGGGTGAGCTTGGCGGCGGCCATGGCGGTCTCGCCGAGGTAGCCGACGGAGAGGTACTCGCCGCGGTCGTTGGCCGGGCCGTCGAGCGGGAACGTCGGGTGCACCAGCACCAGGAGGCGGCGCCGGTGGGCCTCGCGCCAGAACTCCCACAGCTCGGGGGCGTCGAGGGTGTGTTCGGCGACGGTGGTGGTGATGCCCGCCCCCACGGCTCCCATCCCCATGGCCCGATCCAGCTCGTCCATCAGCGCGGCGGTGCCGGTCCACGGGAGCGCGGCGACGAAACGGAAACGATCCGGATGTTGCCGGCACACCTCGGCCAGGCCGTCATTGACGAGACGGGCGGTGGCGGGGCCGGCCCATCCGGTGTTGAGGGCGCCCACGGACAGCACCTCGACCTTGACGCCGGCCTCGTCCATGGTCCGCAGGCGGCCGGGCAGATCGGTCTCCGGTGGCGCGGACATGGTGTGGCTGCCCCGGCAGGTCAGCGAGATGCCGCGCTCCGACACGGCCAGGGCGAACTCCGGCCGGGTCTTGAGCACCTCGTCGAAGCATCCCTCGGGGTAGATGTGGGCGTGCATGTCGACGATCTCGCCGGGTGCGATGTCAGGAGCTGTCATGGTTCCGTCCACGGGATGCGTCGTGCCGGAGGCCCCGCCCGACCCCTCCTGGACCCCGGGTCGAGCCCGGGGTGACGGGTAGGTGGCCCGGGGTGACGGGTGCGTAGTTCGGGGTGAAGGCAGCGTAGCCTGGTGTAAAGGCCCCTGCGTAGCCTGAAGTGGCGAGTGCGGAAATTGGCGGGTCAGGGCTTGTCCTTGGCATCCACCAACTCCAGCAGGTAGCCCGGCTTGAGCGGCAGCCGGGTGATCTCCACCCCCAACGCGTTGGAGACGGCGTTGGCCAGGGCCGCGCCGGCGGCGGTGATGCCGCCCTCCCCCGCTCCCTTGACCCCCAGCGGGTTGTGCGGCGACGGGAAGTCCTCGGTGGAGATGAACTGCCCTTGGGGGACGTCCATGGCCGTGGGCATGAGATAGTCCATGAAGCTGGTGGACTGGGGCTGGCCGTCCTCGTCGTAGGCGAACTCCTCCAGCAGCGCGCCGCCGATACCCTGGGCCAGGCCGCCGGCCATCTGCCCCTCGACGATCATGGGATTGATCTTGCGGCCCACGTCCTCCATCACCAGGTAGTCGAGGATCTCGATCATGCCGGTTTCCCGGTCCACTTCCACCAGCACCACGTGGACGCCGTAGGGAAACGGCCGCTTGTCGGTGGCGAAGAAGTCCTCTTCGGAGATGCCGGGGGTGAAGCCCTGGGCCAACGCCGGCCCCGGCAGCGCCAGCCGGGCCAGGGCCGCGAAGTCCAGGCTCCGTTCCGGCGCTCCCTTGGCGCTGATGCGGCCGTCCGCCAGCTCCAGGTCGCCGGCGTCGATCTCCAATTCCGCGGACGCCAGCCGCAGGAGCTTGTCCTTCACCTTCCGGCATGCGCCCACCGCCGCGCTGCCGCCCATGACGGTGGAACGGCTGGCGTTGCTGCCGTTACCGTAGGGCACCTTGGCGGTATCGCCGTGCACCACCCGGACGTCGTCTATCGACACGCACATCTCGTCGGCGACGATCTGGCTCAGGGCGGTGGCAATGCCCTGCCCCACCGAGTTGATGCCGCAGTAAAGCACCACGCCGCCGTTGTTGCCGACCTCCACCCTGGCGTACTCCCACGGGCCGATGCCGCTGGTCTCCACGAAGCAGCCAATGCCCACGCCCATGGCCCGGCCTTCCGCCCGGGCGTCGGTGCATCGCTGCTGAAGCTCCTCGTAGCCCATGTGGTCCAACGCCGCCTCGAGCTGCCCCGGCAGGTCGCCGCTGTCGTAGATGGTGTAGTGGTACGGAGTCTTGCCGTGGTCGTAGGGCATCTCCTCCGGACGGATCATGTTGCGCCGCCGCAGCTCCGCGGGATCGAGCCCGAGCCGGTGCGCAGCCATGTCCAGCAGCCGCTCGCGCACGAAGTTGGCCTCGTAGCGGCCGGGACTCCGGTAGGTGCCCACCGGGGTCTTGTTGGTGAGCACGCAATAGGCGTGGCAGTGGTAGTTCTCGATGCGCAGCGGCCCCCGCAGCATGGCCGATGAGGCGACGATGGGCACGCCGCCGTGGGTGCGGGTGTAGCCGCCCATGTCGAACAGGATCTCCGCGTCCATGGCCAGCACGGTGCCGTCCTTGCGCAGTCCCAGCCGCATCCGGTAGGTCTGCTCCCGCGATTGGTTCAGGGCCTTGAGATTCTCCGAGCGGTCCTCGATCCAGCACACCGGCTGCCGGAAGTGCTTGGCGGCAAAGGGGATCAGGAAATCCTCGGGATAGAACTCGCCGCGGCCGCCGAACCCTCCCCCCACCGCCGGCTCGATGAAATGGATGGCGCTCTGGGGAATGCCGCTCAGCTCCGAGAGGATACGCCAGTTGGTGTGGGTCATCTTGGTCGGCCCCCACACCGTGAGCATGCCGTTGGTCTCGTCGAACTCCGCCACCAGGCCACGGGTTTCCAACGGCACCGCGCCGTGACGCTGCGTCTCGAAGGTTTCCTCGATGACCAGGTCACACTCGGCGAGGGCGCGCTTCACGTCGCCCCTTTCCACCTCGAAGTCAGCGGGCACGTTACGCGGCACCGCGTCGTGGAGCCGGGGCGCGTCCGGTCCCATGGCCGCGTGGGCGTCGGTCACCACGGGCAGCTCCTCGTAGGTCACCTCCACCAGCTCCAGCGCGTCCTCGGCGACGTAGCGGTCCCGCGCCACCAACACCGCCACGGGCTCTCCCACGTAGCGCACCCGGTCCGTTGCGATGGGCGTCTGCTGCGAACGCTCGAGTCCGTCGATCTGGCCCGTGCGCATGGGAATGGTCTTGAGGCCGGGCATGTCCGCGGCCGTAAGCACGCCCACGACGCCGGGCAGCTTCAGCGCCGCGGAAGCGTCGATGGCGGCGAGGCGGGCGTGGGCGCGGGTGCTCCTCAGGACGGCGGCGTGCACCATTCCCGGCCGCCGGATGTCGCCGACGTACTTGCCGATGCCCCGAAGCAGCGGCACGTCCTCTATGCGCTTCACGCTCGAACCGATGTAGGGCATGGGCGTTCTTCAGTCCTTTCGGGGCGCGGAGGCGGCCGCCGCCTCCTCCTCCGACATCAGCCCCGCGGCCTCGCGAATGGCCGTCACGATGTTCGTGTAGCCGGTGCAGCGGCACAGGTTGCCGCTGATCCACTCGCGGATCTCGGTGTCGCCGGGATGGGGATTCTCCCGCAGCAACGCCCGGGCGGTAAGCAGGATGCCCGGCGTGCAGAAGCCGCACTGGAGGCCGTGCCGTTCCTGGAACTTCTCCTGCAGCGGATGCAAGGTATCCGCGTCCGGCGCCAGCCCCTCCACGGTGTCGATCTCGGCGCCGTTGGCCTGCACCGCGAACATCAGGCAGGAACGCACCGGATCGCCGTTCAGCAACACCGTGCAGGCCCCGCACACACCGTGCTCGCAGCCCACGTGGGTACCGGTGAGACCAAGGTCGTCCCGGATGAAGTCGCTCAAGAGCTTGCGCGGCTCCGCCTCCCCATGCCGCTCGGCCCCGTTGACCCGTACCGTGATGTCGCGCGTGCTCAAGGGGAATCCTCCATGGCCGCCGCGGCCCTTTGCGCTGCCTCGGCCAACGCGCGGCGGGCCAGCGCCTCGCACGCGCGGCGGCGGTAGTCGGCGCTCGCGTGCATGTCGGAGTCCTGCTCGATGCCCGCCACGGCGCGGCGGGCGGCCTCGCGAAACAGCGCCTCCGACGGCTTCTCCCCCATCACGGCGGTCTCGGCATCGCGGGCGCGGATGGGAGCGGAACCGGTGAGGGTCAACCGGGCGCCCGCCACCGTGCCGTCCCGGTCCAGCGTCACCAGCGCCGCCGCCCCGGCCAGCGCGAAGTCGCCGTAGCGACGGCTCACCTCCTGGAACGATGCGCCCCTCCGGGCCGCCGGCGCCGGCACCCGCACCTCGCGGAGCAACTCGCCGGGCTCCAGGGTGGTGGTCATGGTGCCCAGAAAGAAATCTTCGGCGCCTACCGTGCGCTCGCCGCCCTCTCCCTGCAGCACCAACGCAGCCTCCAGCGTGACCATGGCCACGGGCAGCTCGGCGGACGGAAAGGCATGGGCGAGACTACCGCCCACCGTGCCCCGGTTCCGTATCTGGACGTGGCCGATGAATCCGGCGGCTTCCCGCAGCAGCGGCCAGCCCGCGGCCGCGTCTTCTGAGCGCTCCAGCGTCCGCTGCCGGATCATGGCGCCGATGCGCAACTGGCCGCCTTCCACGGACAGGAAGTCCAACTCGGCCACGCGGTTCAGGTCCACCAGGTGCGCGGGGCGGGCGAGGCGAAAGTTCATGAGCGGCACCAGGCTCTGGCCGCCGGCCAGCACCCGGGCATCCTCGCCCAGACGGCCCAGCAGCGCGGTGGCTTCGGACAAGGTGGTCGGATCGTGGTACTCGAAGCCTGCGGGTTTCATTTCGCCTCGGAAAAGAGCTGGGGCGGGAACAGCACCGCCACCGGCGCCTGCATGGCGTTCATGGACTTGACGGCGCCGGCGATGGCATGGGCCATGTCGCCGGCCTCGTTCACCACGCTGTACTGGATGCGCAGGCTCTCAAGCAGCGGCTCGGTGGCCCAGCCGAAGGGCACCGAGAACCAGCGCTCATCGCCGAAGCCGCCGCGATAGCTGATCAGGAGAAGCATGGGAACGCCGAAGGCGGCCGGGCCCCGGAGCAGCGCGTAGCAGGAAAGCGCGAACCCGGTGTTCTCCATGAGCATCGCCGGGCGGGCGCCGCCCAGCCACGCGCCCATGCAGACGCCCACGCCGTCGCTCTCGTTGGCCACCTGGAGGTACCGGATCGCGGAATCCCCTTCGAGCCGTTGGTACAACTCCAGGAACGCCGAATCGGGCATGCAGGCGACGAAGTCGACCCCGGCCTCCGTCAGGCACCGATGCGCTTCAGCCGCAACCTCGTCCTTCACTCCCGATCACCCTCCCCTGGCGGCCCGTCACGGCTTCGGGGGCGCCAGGATCGCGCGCCCGCGGATGGCCTCGATGCGCCGCACCAGCCGGTACTTGTTCTCCTGCCCGTCCATGCTCGGCCCCTCGGCTCGGAACGCCAGCGCGATCTTCGCGGTGAGGAGGGCCGGGCCCGGCTCGGAGAAGAGCCTCTCCAACGCCGAGGCCACGCCGCCTTCATCGGCCACCGTGTCCGCGTGCCGGATGCCCGCGGCCCGGGCCATGGCGGTGAGGTCCGCGCCCGCCGCGGTCTGGCTGGGGGCGCCGCCGCGGCTCCCGAAGAGCTGCTCGTTGTCGAAGACGATGATGCGGAGATTCTCCGCTCCGGATGCGGCCACCACCGGCAGGATGCTGGGGCCCAGCAAGAGGCTTCCGTCGGTGTCCAGGGAAACCACCTTCGAATCCGGCAGCGTGAGCGCCAGCCCCAGGCTCACCTGGGTGACCATGCCGAGGCCCACCAGGTAGAGGTTCTCGGGCCTGTGGACCACCTGGTAGGTATCCGCGGTGGTACCGGCCAGGGCAGCCACCACGATGTCGCTGTCAGTGAGATGATCCCGAAGCCGCTCCAGCACGGCCCGCCGCTCCACCTTCATGACGCGGGATTGTAGTACCGCCACCCGGGAAATGCCAGTGACCGGCTTCCGGCCCGCCCGCGTGCATAGCGCGGGCGGCGCCTTTTGTGAAAACCGATCATACGGGGTCGTCCCAAAGGACCTGGCGCGGGAGCTGAATGACGACCGGAAATACATGACCCCTTACGGTCATGGTCGCATACTTGATCAGTCTCTTCGCTTCGGACACGTCCATGAGCGTGTAGTGCGGGATACCCATGCCCCGCAGCAGGGGCTCCGCAAGGTAGCGGGTGACCACGTGGTAGTCGGTGTATTCCCCCAGTCCATCCGTATGGCTCGTCAGGATCAGCGTCGCCATTCTCTGCTGGATGCCGAGCCAGGCCAGTGCGAGGTAAGACAACCCCAGCCCCGACGCCTCCATCACGATGCAACTCGTCCTGCCCCCCAGGAATCCCCCCATGGCAATGGCCATTCCCTCGTCTTCCCGGGTGACCATTACGCTCAGCATTCCGGGATCTTCCGCGGCGAACCGCTGGATCAGGTAGTTCGAGCTGTCCGGAAGGTAGACGAACATATCGACTCCCGCGGCCTTGACTCCCTCGTAAATGGCCCGTGCATTGTCCAGGCTGAGATTGCCCGGCTCGCGTGGCACCACCTCGCGAAGGTTCCGGTAGACGGCTTCGACCCTGCCCTTGTCGTCGCCGGCGCCGAAATCAAAGCCCACGTCCTTGAACGTGGTCGCGCCCGCATGCATGGGATCGACCCAGCCTTTGTCCACCAGGGCCCTGCGGAACCGGATGGCGTTTTCGGTCATGCCATAGGGGACCGGCGCCGCGGCAGGAGTGCTCGTGTCGACCTTCGCCACGATCACGTACGGCTTGTCATCCCGGAGGGCCCGGACGAAGACATCTTCGAACTCCCTTTCGTCCCGCACCGTGTAGGCGTGCTCGATTCCGGCACCCTTGGCGAGTTGCTCGAAATCACAGCGCCCCGCCGTCGGGGTTGGCATGGGGCCCATGTGGCCTCCCCTGACCTTTCCGCATGTCATCCAGGATTCGTTGTCCCAAACGATATGGATCAGATTGGGAGGGGCGGCATTGGCGATGGTGCAGAGCGTCGACATGGCGGCGACGGCGGATCCGTCGCCGTCGCTGACGATGACCTTTTGATGTGGAATCGCCAGCGCCAGACCAAGACCGAGGGGTGATGGATAAGGGAGGTTGACCTGATAGAGATTCAGGTCGTTGTGTCCCAGGGAATTCAACTCCGAGGGCTGGTAGCCGACGCTCACAATGATCGGCTCGTCCGTCCGGTGTTTCATCAGCACCCCAAGAGCATCGATCCGTTTCATTGTCACCTCCGCGGTTTGCAACCGTCTCCTCAAGTCGACCCTGGCTTGTGGCCGATTGAAATCAGCCTAGTCCCGTTGATTTCATCCATGCAATAGGAAATGTTGGGAAGCGGAGGTCAAGACAGATGCCGAGCACAGATTCCAAACGCGTTCAAACGTCCCTTCACTGGGGCGCTTACCAGGTCGACGTCCAGGATGAGCGCATCGTGGCCGTGCATCCGTTGGCCGGTGACCCGGACCCGTCGCCCATCGGGAGGTCGCTTCCGGACGTGGTGCACCACCCCTGCCGGGTGGCCCGGCCCATGGTGCGCAAGGGTTGGCTGGAGCGGGGGCCCGGGCGTCACGGAGGAGGCCGTGGGACGGAGCCGTTCGTCCCGGTGAGCTGGGACGAGGCGCTGGACCTGGCGGCGGGAGAGCTGCGTCGGGTACGGGAGTCTTTCGGCAACTCGGGGATTTTCGGCGGCTCCTACGGCTGGGCCTCCGCAGGCCGCTTCCATCACGCCCAGAGCCAGCTTCACCGGTTTCTGAACCAGTTGGGCGGCTACGTCCGGTCCGTCAACACCTACAGTTTTGCCGCGGCGGAAGTCATCGTCCCCCACGTCTTCGGCTACGACTGGGCAGCCGTCCGCGGCCGATCCACCTCGTGGCCGGTGATCGCCGGGCATTCGGAGTTGGTGGTCAGTTTCGGAGGCATCCCGCTCAAGAACACCCAGGTCAGCGCCGGCGGCTTGAGCAAGCACGCCATCCGGGGCTGGCTCGAACGCTGCAAGGAGAACGGCGTCGAGTTCGTGAACATCAGTCCGTTGAGGGACGACGCCGCGGATTTCCTCGAGGCGGAATGGCTCGCACCGCGCCCCAACACCGACACCGCGCTGATGCTCGGTCTTGCCCACGTGCTGGCTGACGAGGGCCTCCACGACCGGACGTTCCTGGACAAGTATTGTACCGGGTTCGAGTCCTTCCGGGCCTACCTCATGGGAGAACAGGACGGTCAACCCAAGGACCCGGAGTGGGCGGCGGCCCGATGCGGCATCCCGGCGGACACCATCCGCAATCTGGCTCGACGCATGGCCGCCGCGCGGACCTTCGTTACCGTGAGCTGGTCGCTGCAGCGCGCCGACCATGGCGAACAGCCCTACTGGATGGCGGCGGTCCTGGCGGCCATGCTGGGCGGGATCGGCCTTCCCGGAGGCGGCATCGGCTACGGCTACGGCGCCACCGGCTCCATCGGCAATCCCGTGAAGTCCGTGGGCGGCATGGCGCTACCGCAGGGACAGAACCCGGTGAGTTCCTTCATTCCGGTGGCGCGGATCACGGACATGCTTCTTAACCCGGGCGAACCGTTCGACTACAACGGGCAGCGGCTGCGCTATCCCGACGTCCGTCTCGTCTACTGGTGCGGCGGCAACCCCTTTCATCACCACCAGGACCTGAACCGGCTGGTGAACGCATGGCAGCGTCCCGAAACCATCATCGTCCACGAGCCCTGGTGGAACCCTCAGGCGCGGCACGCCGACATCGTGCTGCCGGCCACCACCCCCCTGGAACGCAACGACATCGGCTGGCAGGCCGCCGACCCCGAGGTGCTGGCCATGGCACAGGCGATCCCTCCGGTGGGCGAGGCGCGGAACGACTACGACATCTTCTCGGGCCTTGCCGATCGGCTGGGGTTCAAGGACGGCTTCACCGAGGGCCGGCAGGAGAAGGACTGGCTGGAGCACCTCTACGACACGTTTCGCGGGCAGTTCATCCGTGAAGGCATCGAGTTGCCGCCATTCGATGCGTTCTGGCGCGACGGCCATGTCACCCTGCCGACGGAGGGCGAGGAGAAGGTGCTGCTCGCCCAATTCCGGGAGGATCCCGTGGCGCACCCCCTGCCGACGCCGTCCGGGCGTATCGAGATCTTCTCGGAAACCATCGCGGGCTTCGGCTACGACGACTGCCCCGGGCATCCGGCGTGGATCGAGCCGGAGGAGTGGCTGGGCGGAGAGAAGGCCGGGAGTTTCCCGCTCCACCTTATCTCCCATCAGCCCGCCACGAGACTTCACAGTCAGCATGACCCAGGAGCCGTCAGCGTCGCCAACAAGGTGCAGGGCCGCGAGCCGCTGCTGATCAATCCCACGGCCGCCGCCGCAAGGGGGATAGCGGACGGGACCGTGGTGCGCGTGTACAATGATCGCGGCGCCTGTCTCGCCGGCGCCCGCGTCACCGCCAACGTCTCGCCCGACACCGTCGTCCTCGCCACCGGAGCATGGTTCGACCCCGCCGCACCCGGCGGACTGGAACGCCACGGCAATCCCAACGTCCTCACCCTGGACAAGGGCACGTCGCGGCTCGCACAGGGTCCCATCTCCCAGACGACGCTGGTGGAGGTCGAAGCGTTCGGGGAGGAACTGCCGGAAGTGCAGGCCTTCACCCCGCCCGACCTTGAAATCTGACGCAGGCCATACAAGGATGTCCGACAATGTCATGGAGAAGGAAGGTGCCCGGTGGTGCCGCTGGTCTTCAAAACCAGTCTGAGGGCCGTAAGGTTCTCGGAGGGTTCGACTCCCTCCCTTCTCCGCCACAGCTGGCGCCTGCGCCTGAAACGCGGGCGGGATGCCCACGGTGAACGCTTCGTCCGATCCTTCGGTATCCACGGCGGACACCGGCACGACCGATCCGCCGCGCAGCCGTATCCTCACACTCCTGGCGGCGGGACACGCCGTCAACCACTGGTTTCAGACGGTCATGCCGGCGTCCCTGCCGTCACTCCGGAACGGTCTCGGCGGCTCCTACGCCGACATCCGCGCGTTTTACCCGGCTCTACGCGTGTCGCGCGCCATCGGGTTTGCGGCCGGAGGCCTGGCTACGGACCTGCTAAGGGACCGAAAGGACATCCTGCTGTTGTCCCTGCTGTGGACGTCGTTCTTCTTTCTGGTTCAGGGTTTCTCGACCACCTTCTGGATGTTGGGCGCGCTTCTTTTCGTTCAGGGTCTGCTTGGAGGCGCTCTGTGGCACCCTCCCGCGTCTGCCGTCATCGGAGACAAGTTTCCTGAACGCATGGGTTTCGCCCTGGGGATCCACGCCCTGGTGAGCTTTGCACTGGCGGCCCTCGCGCCCTTTTGCGTGAGATGGCTGCTCACCCGGATCACGTGGCGCACCGCGTACGCTTTGCAACTGCTACCCGGCATCGCCGCCGCGTTCGCTCTCCGGCTCTGGCTGCCAGCCCTGCGACGCCCGGCGCGGCCGCGGCAGAACGAATCCTATGGCCGGGCGCTGTGCAGTGGCGTGCTCACCAATCTGCCGTTGATCGGCGTGACCGCGGTGGAGGCTTTGCAATCCGCCGGCGTGAGACTCATCTCTACCGTCCTGCCCCGCTACCTTTTGACGGCTACGAGAATCGGCGAAGCCGGCTTCTTCGTGTTTCTTGCGGGCTCCGCGCTGGCGCAGATGGTTTGCCTCCCCATTATCGGTCACATTTCGGACCGGTGGGGGCGGAAGAGCACCATCGTCGTTGCGCTGGTCATGAGCGGCCTCGTGATCGTTTCGCTCCCGTTGTGGCCGTCAGGCTTGCCGTCGCTGGTGGTGTTGTTATGCGGGATGTCACTCTTCCCGGTAACGCCCATCATCCTGGCGAGCGCTCTCGAACATACGCCCAGGGAGGTCTGGGGCGCGGCCCAGACGTTCATATACGCGGTCCGGTCTTCCGTCGCCCTGATCCTTCCGCTGATCAGCGGCGCGCTGGCCGACAACGACCACCCGGATTACGCGTTGTATCTGTCCGTCGGCGTCCTTTTCGCTGGAGCGGCCGCCATGCTCGTGGTCCCTGCGGCGAGGAAACCGGCACGGACTTGAGGACGTGAGCCGGGCCGGGAATACGCCATGAACACGTCCACCGACCCTTCGACCGCCCTGCCCGGCGCCGCGACGCCGGAACCGTCCCGGGGCCGCATGCTGACCCTGTTGGCGTCGGGCCACGGCGTCACCCATTGGTTCGACGGCATCCTGAGGGTTTCCCTGCCCCTGATCACCAGGGACTTCGGCATCACATACACCCAACTCGGCGCGCTTCGCTCGGTTGAACGCGTATCCCACATCATCAGCATCACCGTCGGCGGCCTGGCGACGGACTTTCTGAAGGATCGCAAAGGCATCCTGCTTTTGTCCCTGGTGTGGCCGTCCCTGTTCTTCTCGCTCCAGGGGTTCTCCACCACGTTCCTGCTATTCGGAGCGCTCCTTTGCACCCAGGCCCTGCTGGGGGGGTTCCTGTGGCACGCGCCGGCACGCGCGGTCATCGGCGACAGGTTCCCGGACCGCATGGGGTTCGCCCTGGGCATCCATGCCATGGGCGGCAATCTCGCCGCCGCCGCCGGGCCCCTCATTATGGGAGCGGTGCTGGCCTGGGTGACCTGGCGCACGGTTTTCGCCTTCCAGTTCCTGCCCGGAATCGCCACCGCGCTCTTTCTCTGGCTGTTGCTGCCGCGCCTGGGACACGCGCCGCGGGACCGGCAGAGCGTATCCTATGGCCGCGCGCTGCGCAGCGACGTCCTCACCAATCTTCCATTGATCGGCGTAACCGTCGTAGCCGGTCTGCGCTCCATCGGCGAGAATCTGATTCCGACCTTTCTGCCCCTCTACCTCTCGGTCGAGATGAAGATGGGAACGGCCGCCATCGGCCTCTACCTGGGGTGCCTGGCGCTGGTGGGGACGGTCTTCGCTCCCATCGTGGGGCACATGTCGGACCGGTGGGGCCGCAAGAGCACGATCTGCGTCTCGTTGCTCACGGGCGGACTGCTGATCGGCTCGATCCCGTTGTTCCCGTCCGGTTGGTTGCTGCTGCCGGTGGTGTCCCTGGGCGGGATGGCGCTCTTCGCGGTGGGACCCATCATCCAGGCCAGCGGCCTGGAGCACGCGCCCAAGGAGATCTGGGGCGCGGCCCAGACGTTCATGGACGTGGGCCGCTCCTCGCTTTCCCTGGTCTTCCCGCTGATCGTCGGCGCCGTGGCCGACCACTACGGCCTGAGCTACACCTTCTATCTGTTCGGCGCCATCAATCTTCTCGCCGCGGTCACCGTCCTGGCGATCCCCAGGGCAACGACTCCCATAAGGACCTGAACCGTGAGCCAAGCGCGTCACATGGGACAACAGGAGGAATCATGACAACGGGCCAACCTGTGCGAGTCGGCGTTATCGGCGGCGGTTTCGGCATCCAGCACCTGCAGGGCTACGGCGCCACCGAGGCAGCGGAGGTGGTGGCGTTCTGCCAACGGACGAAGGAAAAGGCGGAGGAGACGGCCGGAAAGTTCGGCGTGCCCCACGTGTACACGGACTACCGCGCGCTACTGGCCCACCCAGGGCTCGACGCCGTGAGCATCGTTGCGCCGCCGCACCTCCATGCGGAGATGGTCTCGGCGGCATTCGCGAAGGGCCTCCATGTGCTGTGCGAGAAACCCCTGGCCATGAACGCGGCCGAGGCCCAAGGCATGCTGGACCAGGCCGGCGCGGCCGGGCGCGTGCACATGACCGCGTTCAACCACCGCCACATCCCGGCGCTGGCCTACATGAAGGAGCTCATGGACGGCGGCTACGTGGGCGGGCGGGTGCTCCACGTGGAGAGCCGCTGGTTCAGCGAGAACCGCGCGGCGCCGGGCCAGACCCACTACTGGCGCCACCAACGGGAGCTGGCCGGCTTCGGCGTTCTCGGCGACATCGGCGTGCACGTGGTGGACCGGCTCCGCTGGCTCGTCGGCGAGTTCGAGAGCCTCTGGGGGCATGCCGACACCTTCATACCGGAGCGGCTGGACGAGGGCGGTGTGGCCCGGCTGGTGACGGTGGACGACAACTTCACGCTCATGGCGCGGCTCGCCGGCGGCGCCTCGGCGTGCGTCCGCCTGAGCGCGGTGGCGCGGAAGAGCAACTACCAGAACCTGGAGATCTATGGCGACGCCGGGATGCTGCGGTTCACCTTCGACCGCAACGTGGAAGGCTGGATTCGCGGCCAACTGTGGGGCGCCCGCGACGACACCCGTTCACCAGAGCCCCTGGAGGTCCCGGAACGTTACACCCAAGGGCTCGACGCCTCGGACCCGCAGCGCGCTCAAGGGGAGTTCATCTTCGGCAGGCTCACCCGCGACTTCGTGGAAGCCATCCGCAACGGCACCCCCGCCTCACCCAGCTTCGCCGACGGCCTCGCCGCCCAGCGCGTGCTAGACGCGGCCCTGGAATCATCCACGGAACAGCGCTGGGTCGCGTTGTAGGGTCGCTACGTCCGTCAAACGGAATCATCATCTCCGTCCTTTCACGCTCGACCCCGCGGCCCCACCCTCCCATCATCCCCGGCCGCCTCTGCGTCACCCCCGGCCGCCTCTGCGTCACCCCCGGCCGCCTCTGCGTCACCCCCGGCCGCCTCTGCGTCACCCCCGGCCGCCTCTGCGTCACCCCCGGCCGCCTCTGCGTCACCCCCGGCCGCCTCTGCGTCACCCCGGGCTTGACCCGGGGTCCAGAAAGGCGGGAGGGGAGTGGTCCCATCAACGGGATACGGCGATGATACGGCGGGCAGCGGTTCAATGCCTGGACCCCGGGTCAAGCCCGGGGTGACGGAAGTGGAGGCTCCGGATGACGGAGGTGGGGGCACGGGATGACGGAGGTGGGGGCACGGGGTGATGGAGGTGGGGGCACGGGGTGACGGAAATGGGGGCTTCGGATGGCGGAGGTGGAGGGCACGGGGTGATGACGGCGTGGGGGCCCGCGTGATGAGGCCCGGTCTTGGTTATGGCCCTTGGCCCGGCCGAAGCAGAACGCGGCGCGGCCCTTACAGCGGCGGGATGAAGGCTCCGAAGATGACGCCAGCGAAGAGGTCCACGGCCAGCGTTTCCTCGAAGATGAAGTAGAAGAACCCCAGCGCCAGGGCGGTGATGAAGACCGCTCCGGGCCAACCGATGCCGCCTTGCAAACGCGTGAATGCCAAGGCGAACACCAGGGTGGAGATGTAGAACCCGGTGATGAAGACGAGCAGCCCGAAAAGGAAGAACCACAGGAACATCCGGGTGATGAGGCCCATCTCGCCGGCCTTGGGGCCTGTCTGGACTTCCTCACCGGGGATGCTGCCTTCGGCTCCCGCGGCCGAGGTGAGGACGTCTTCAAGGCTCACCTCGAAGGCCGACATGATGCGGGGATAGCGCTCGCCGGCCAGACACAGGATCGCCAGCGCCACCGTCGGGAACGACAGCACCAGCGGCACGAAGCCCGCCATGCCGCCGTACGAGAACGACCACCCGAAGAACAGCAGCGACGTGAACACCAGGATCACACCGAGGAGCGTAGACCCTTTCATGACGACGCCTTCGCTTTCCGGCTCGTCAACCACGGCAGACACAGCAACAGGATGCTCAGCAGCATCAGCACGATGGTGACGGGCCGCGTGAAGAAGATGGCGTAGCTCCCCGCGGAGATCTGCAGCGACTGCACGAAGGACAGCTCGGCGCGAACCCCCAGCAGAAAGCCGATGACCAGCGTGACCAGCGAGAAACCGAACCGGTTGAACGCGAAACCCATGACGCCCGCGGCGATGGCGATGCCGATGTCCCAGACGTTCTCCCGGGCGGCGTAGGCTCCGCCGACGGACAGCAGGAACGCGGCCGGGACCACGTATCCCACCCGCAGGGTGGTGACCCGGGCGAGGATGTCGGCGCCGAACGCGGCCATGAGGCTGGCGAGGAAGTTGGAGATCACGAAACCGAAGATCAGCACGAACACGATGTCCATGTGCTCGCGAACGAAGAAGAACCCCGGCTGAAGCCCGTGGAGGATGAAGGCGCCCAGGAGCACGGCCATGCCGGCGCTGCCGGGAATGCCGAAGATGATGGTGGGCAGCAGGGCGCCGCCGTCCTTGGCGTCGTTGGAGGCCTCGGAGGCGATGATGCCCTCGGCCGTGCCGGTGCCGAACTTTTCCGGGTTCTTGGAGAACTGCACGGCCATGGAGTAGGACAGGAAGTTGGCCAGCACCCCGCCGATGCCCGGAATGATGCCCGCGAGGATCCCGATAGCCGAGCTCCGCACCAGTGTCGTCTTGTAGTGGAACACCTCCAGGAATCCCCTGAAGGCTCCGAATAACCCCACCTTGAGACGTTGGCCGCCCTCGGCGATGGTATCGCCCCGCAGCACGTGGTTGACCAGCTCGGCGATGGCGAACAGCCCGATGAAGAAAGGCACCAGCGGGATTCCGTCCCACAGGTAGTTGTCGCTGCCAAAGTTGAACCGGAGCACGCCGTGCACGGGGCTGAAGCCAATGAGGGACAGGAGCACGCCGATGCCGGCGGACACGAGCCCCTTGAGCATATTGCCCCGGGCGGCGTAGGCCACGGTGAGGAGGCCGAACACCACCAGCATGAAGAACTCGGGCGGGCCGAAGGACAGCACGATGATCTTCACGAAGGGGATCAGGATCATCAGGAAGCACATGCCCACCACGGCGCCCAGGAAGGACGAGGCCGCGGCCAGGCCCACCGCCCGGCCCGCCTCGCCCCGGCGGGCCATGGGGTGGCCGTCGAAGCAGGTGGCGGCGTTGGGCGCTTCACCTGGAATGTTCAACAGGATCGCGGGAACCGACCCTCCTTCGGTGGCCGCCCCCATCATGCCCGCCATGAGGAACATGGCGGTCTCGGCGTCCCACCCGAAGGTAAATGTCATGCCGATGGTCAGGCCGGCCAGGAACAGTCCCGGGAGCGCTCCCAGGATCAGGCCGGACACGGCGCCCACGGCCAGCACCAGCAGGTTCATGGGCTCGCTGAGCATACCCATGGCTTGCATCAAAGGTTCCCACATGTATTCGATCCTCGAACGTGGCCCTTACGGTTCGCGATGTTTCACGACAAGCGCCGACGCGGCCGGGGTTGAACCCCGGCCGCGTCGGCTTCCGAACGGCCTCTGGCGCCCTACTTGGCCTTGGCGGCTTTTTTCATCTCCTCGAGATTCGCCCGGAACAGGTCCTCGTAGTACTTGAGGTCCTGGGCCACGCTGGATCCCGGCCCCTCCACCAGGACGGCAGAGGCTTGCTTCTTCCAGGCGATGTAGAGATCGTCTCTCATGGCCTTGAGCAGGAGGTCTTCGAGTATCTGGGCTCGGTCCGCGGGGATCCCCGGCGGGCCGCCGAAGGCGCGCAGGTCGCTGAAGGAGAGGTTTTGACCCGTCTCGTAGGATGTCTTTACGTCGGGGGCGTTGACCGCGCGCTTCTTGTCCAACTGGGCCACCGGCCGGAGATCCGTCCCGAGATAGGAGATGACGGAGTTGTGGTCGATGGGCTGGGCCCAGACGTCGAAGTCGCCGCGCAGGAGCGCCGGCAGCGACTCGCCCGTGCCGCGGTAGCCGGCCACCACGTGGAAATCGATGCCGTAGGCCTTGGCGGCCAGAAACGAGCCCATCCAGCGTCCCACGCCGATGCCTTCGACCCCCCAAGTCACACGCTTGGCCTTCTGCAGATCCTCAATGGACTTGTGGGGGCCCTTGGCCGAGACGTGAAGGCCGAAGGCGTCCGCCCCCACCCGGGCGAGCCAGGTGAACTTGCTGGTCTCGAAGCCGACGGGCGTGTCCGACAGCATCTGGTCTCCGAGCATCCCGGAGGCCTGGAAGTGGGCGATGGTGTAGCCGTCGGGCTTGGCCCGGTACATGAACACCGAGGCACGACGGCCGGCGGCGCCGGTGACGTTCTTGACGATGATGTTGACGCCCTTGGGCACGTATTTCTTCATGCTCCGGGCAACCGCGCGGGCGATTCCGTCGTAACCGCCGCCGGGGGAGAACGGCACGATGATGGTGATGTTCCGGTCGGGAAAGGCGGCCTGGGCCTGGGACAGCGGCAGGCTCGCGGCCAAGCCGAGCACGGCGGCGCCCAACAGGATTCTGGTCAGCAGATTGCGCATGGTAATCCTCCCGTAATTTCGTCGGAATCGTTTGCTGCAGGTTTCGATCGGTGTATGGCGCTAAAGTAATGTCACTGGTTGCCGATATGGGAAAGAGGGCAACAAAACATGACCTTTTATGAGTGTCCCCCGTGCTTGTCAAGGGTCGCAAGCAAATATTGACTACCGGCGGCGCAAGCGATAAGGTCCAGGGTCCACGCAAACGCCGTCTAATGGGATGAGGTCGTCATGGCAGTGAACATTGCAATCGTCGTAGGGAACCTTGGCAAGGATCCGGAGGTCCGCTTCACGCAGAGCGGCCGCGCGGTAGCCAACTTCTCCGTCGCCACCAACGAGTCCTGGGTCGGCCAGGACGGCAACCGCCAGGAGCGCACCGAGTGGCACAACATCGTCGTATGGGGAAAGCAGGCTGAGAATTGCGGACAGTATCTGGCCAAGGGACGACAGGTATGCGTCCAGGGCCGGATCCAGACCCGCAAGTGGACCGACCAGAACGGCCAGGACCGCTACACCACCGAGATCGTCGCCCAGCGGGTCGACTTCCTCGGCGGCGCCGGCGGCGCCCGTGCTTCCCAGGAGACGCAGGATCAAGGCTTCGGCGACCCCGCGCCGTCGTTCCAGTCGCCGCCCATCGACGACGACATCCCGTTCTAGGGCCCTCGCCCTCCGGCACCCGAACCCGCCGGCCCAACCGAGGCTCGGCCGTCTCCCCGCTGGTACTTTCGCCCCCGGCGACACTCCTCCACCGTCCAGCCGTCATGAGTTTGTCGCCCGCCCTGAAGAGGTGCGCTGTATCCGGCCTCCGCAATTCACATATACGCGCATGGGAGTGCCCATATTTCACTACCACCGCGATAAACCTCATTTGCACATTTTTTGCCCTATTGGGTGGCTGCAATGCGCAAGAAGAGTGTCCCGCCAGATCCGCGTCACCCCAGGAACCAGATCAGAGATTTCATTGACGACGAGAAATCACTCGGACGGGCAAAGAAGAGCCAGATCGCGGCGGCCATCGGCATCCGACCCAGCCACTTCTCGAATCTGCTGAACGGAAGGAACGAGTGGAAGCTCACTCACCTTCAGAAATTGGCGGAGTTTCTCGGCGTACCATTGGCGCGGCTGTTCGAAGAACGCGGCAGGGGGGCCGGCGCCGACTCTCGCGGGAAGGGGAAAACGACCTCCTTCGAGGAAGATATCGTCCGCATCGTGCGGACCGAGGCGAGTTCATTGCGGGGCGCCCTGCGCGAGGATCTGGCCGCGCTGCTGCGTGAACGCGGCGCGGGCAAGCGTGAATCCGCCGGCGACGCCGAGATACCGGTTTCTTACACGGACACGCCCGCGGACCGTTCCGCGGCCCGTCCGGTGCAGATCGGCGAGTTCGACGCCGGGTATGACGTGGCGGCGACCGATCCGCTCACGGCCCCGGAGACACTCTGGTTCGGACGCGACTGGCTTCGCCGGCAGGGATTGGACCCCTCCCGCTGCCTGGTCCTCAGGGTCCACGGTGACTCCAAGGAACCCACGCTGCCCGAGAACTGTTGGGTGCTGGTCAATCGGGCTCAGCGGAGGAGGCGGGCAGGACGCATCTATGCGCTGCGTACCGCGCCGGGCCCCATGGTCAAGCGCGCCGCCAGGGACAAGGACCACGGGTGGCTGCTGGCAAGCGATCGACCGGACCGGGAAGCCGTCGCATGGCCTGATGACGCCGAGATCATCGGCGAGGTGCGGTGGATGGCGCGCACGTTCTGACCGGCAAACCGAGAACTTCCTCACCCGAACCGCACGTTCACCAGAATCGCCCCGCCCACGGTCAGCACCGCGCCGGCCGGCACCCGCCAGGTGATCCGCTCCGCCCGCCGCAGCACCACCAAGGACAACAGCACCACGAACAGCGGCGAGGTCTGAATCACCGGCAGCATCCGGTAGACCTCGCCGAGTTGAAGGGCGCCGGCGTACAGGAACTTGCCGAAGCCCTCGATGGCGCCGGCGACGATGAAGAATTGCCAGCTCGCCCGCACGTTCTCCAGGATACGGTCCCTCCGCACCGCCAGGGTATAGGCCCCGACCACTACCAGGGCCGAGAAGATCGCCACCGCCGTCCCCGCCACCGTGTCCGGGAACTCCTGGATACCGGTGCGCCAGCAAAGGGCGGCGATGGCGGCCACCACCGCCGCGCCCAGGGGCCAGAGCATGTCCACCCGGCTCCAGCGGCCCTCCCCTGCCCCGGACGAGATCACCCCGATGCCCCCCACCACCAGCAGGATGCCGCCGAGATTGTACCAGGTGGGCTCCTCGCCGAGGAATACCATGGCCAGCAAGGCGGCGAAGATGGCCGAGCTTCCCTTGATGGGGGCGGCCCGGGAGACGCCGATCCTGGATATGCCGATGAAGAACAGCACGAAGAAGAGGCCGGGGTTGCAAACCCCTCCCGCGGCCATCCAGAGATAGTGGGCGCCGAAGGCCGGAAACTCGGCGCCGGACGCGGGAATGATCACCAGGAACATCACCACCGAGGCGGTGAGCGCCATCATCGCGCCCACCACCGGGTCGGCCCGGTGCAGGCCGAAGCGCGCGGTGACGTCGGCGAAGGCGTAGGCGAGGGAGGCGCCGAGGGCGAACAGCAGTGCGACGTCGATGAGCATGGGCGTCCGCCATCCGTACCAGATTACCGTGAGGGAGGGAAAGGCGGCTTCCCCGCGGGAACCGGAGCCGTGACCTTGACCCCTAGTCGCCCGGATTGTAAGAAACTAGTCCTGAGCCGTCCTTGGACGCCGCCAGGCGGACCGGGCGCGGACGGACACGCATTCCAGGCGAAAAGGAGAGCGAAGACATGGCTGAGCTGGTCAAGATAAACGTGGAGAGCGCCGAGGCGGTGCTCGGGCTTCACTGGTTCGTGGCGCAGGAAGAAGGGCTTTTCGAGGAAGAAGGCATGGAGGTCGAGATCTTCCTGCCCGGCGTCCGCGAAACCAAGTTCGCGGACGACGATCCGCGCCGCACCGACCACACGCTGGTCAAGTCCACCAACTACCAGTTCCTGTACGAGCAGAAGAAGGTGGACATCATGCGGGCCTGCTCCTGGGGACAGGTGCGGCGGGCCTACGACAGCGAACGCGGCGCCCCCATCTGGACCAAGCGCCCGGCGGTGGTGTGCCAGGGAATCTACGTGCTGCCCGACTCGCCGGTGAACGCGCCCATGCAGCTCGCCAACAAGAGCGTCGGCGTCCAGTACCACCAGGGCTCGCACTACCACACCCTGTCCCTGCTGGAGGGCTTCGTCGCCCGGGACGAGATGAACGTGGTGCATGCCGGCACCGTGCACGAACGGTTCATCGCGCTGGAGAACGGCGAGGTGGACGCGGCCACGCTCATGGAACCGTGGATCTCGCTGGCCCAGAAGCGCGGTTACAAGATGATTACCGAGGGCCACTACCTGGGGGTCGAGAACGGACCCGCCGACATGGACCCCGAGCTGCTCAAGCGCATGCTGCGGGCCATCAAGAAGTCGGTCACCTACATCAACAAGAACCCCAGGAAGTACATCAAGCACATGCTGGCCGAGATCCCCGAGCACTACGCCAACGAGCTCACCCCGGACGACTTCTACCTGCCGCGGCTGCGCTACGTCGACCCGGAGCCCTACACCGAGGAGGAGTTCCAGCGCCAGTACAAGTGGATGCTGACCTGGGACCTGATTCCGGAGGACGCGGACTACACCGAGCTGGTGTGCAACGTCACGGTCTAGGCGGGCCGGTACGGAAAAGCCGATGACGAAGGCCCGCGCTTCACTTTGAGGCGCGGGCCTTTTCGATTTCCGTCCACACCCGTTCGGGCGTGAGCGGGAGGTGGTCGAAGGTGCAGCCCAGCGGCGCCAGCGCGTTCTCCACCGCGTTGCAGATGGCCGCGGGCGCGGGAATGGCGCCGCCCTCCCCCACCCCTTTCATCCCCAGAGGCGTATACGGCGACGGCGTCACCAAGTGGTCCATGCGCACGTCGGGGATCTCCACCGCGGTGGGCTTCAGGTAGTCCACGAAGGTGGTGGCCTTGAGGTTTCCCTCCGCGTCGTAGTCGAACTCCTCGAACAGCGCCGCGCCGATGCCGTGGGCGGTGGCCCCCTGCACCAGCCCTTCCACGATGGACGGGTTCAGCACGGTGCCGCAGTCGTGCACCACGCCGTACTTGCGGATGGTGACGCCGCCGGTGTCGGGATCCACCTCCACGATGACCCCGTGGGCGGCGTTGCTGGCGAAAAGCTGGTTCCGCACCCGGCGGTTCTCGTCGGGCACGTTGGCGATGTCGGGCTTGTAGTAGAACCGGCCCTCCAGGCCGGGCTCCATGTCGGGCGGGAGCGACAGGAGATCGCGGTAGGCCACGAAAGCCAGCTCGGCCAGGGTCTTGCGGTGCTCGTGGCGGTTCCGGGCGCGCACGCAGCCCTCGGCCAACTCCAGGTCCGACACGGGCTCCTGCAGCAGGTGCGCCGCCAGCTCCAGCAGCTTGTCGCGCACCTTGCGCGCGGCGCCCAGGATGGCGCCCACGTCGGTGCCGGCGAACTTGTTGGAGTAGTTGCCGGTGGCGTAGAGCCAGGGCGTCACCGAGGAGTCGAAGAACGGCGACACCCGGACGCCGTCCATGGCGACGCCCAGCTCGTCGGCGACGATCTGCGCCGCCGCGGTCTCGTGCCCCTGGCCGCTGCCCACGTCGCCCAGCAGCACCAGGATGCTGCCGTCGTGCTCCACCCGCACCATGGCCGCCTCGGCCGCACCCGACGCGCTCCGCCGCCCCGACGACAGCATGTAGGCCGACGCGTTGGAGGTGCTGGGCTCCAGGCCGATGGCGATGCCGATGCCGAGATACCGTCCCTGGAGCCGGGCCTCCCGCTGCTCCCGGAGGAAGTCCTGGTAGTCGATGAGCGGCAGCAGCTTGTCCAGGGTGCCGGCGAAGTCGCCGCTGTCGATCAGCGCGCCGCTGGGGCCGGTGTAGGGCATGGCCTCGGGCGGCACCAGGTTCCGGCGCCGCAACTCGATGGCGTCCATGCCGAGCTGTCCGGCCAGATAGTCCATCATCCGCTCCATCGCCAGGCACATGAACGGCTTGCCGATCCCCCGGTTGGCGCCCGACGGGCACTTGTTGGTCATCACCGAGTTGACTTCGTAGCGCACCACCGGAATGCGGTAACAGTTGGTCAGGTTGCCGAGCTTCAGGATCGAGTGGACGGTGGGGTTCAGGACGTTGGCGCCCTCGTCGGCGATGTCCCGCACCTTCAGGCCGAGGATGTGGCCGTCCCCGTCCAGCGCCGCCTCCAGGTCCATGACCCCGTTGCAGGCGTGGATCAGCGCCATGAGGTTCTCGCGGCGGTCCTCCAGGTAGTGCACCGGTTTGCCGCCGCTCAGCCTGGACAGGAGCGCGGCGATGATCAGGTAGTGGGCCTTACGCTTGTTGCCGAAGCCGCCGCCTACGTCCGGCGTGACGAAGCGGATCTGGGAGTGGGTGAGGCCCAGGCTGTGGGCGACGATGGGCATGGCCTGGCCGGGCCGCTGGTCGTTGGACCAGATGGTGAGCTGTTCCCGGCGGTCGTCGTAGACCGCGGTGCAGCCGAAGGTCTCGAGTGCGGTGGAGGAGTACCGCTGGATGTAGAAGCGCTTCTTCAACACCCGCGCGGCGCGGCCGAAGGCTTCGTCCACATCGCCGTAGTCGAAGCGATCCTGCCACATGACGTTGGTGCCCATGGACTCGAACAGGAGCGGCGCGTCCGGCTCCATGGCCGCCTCGGGGTCCACCGCCGCGGGCAGCGGCTCGTACTCCACGCGGATCTTCTCCAGCGCGTCTTCCGCCAGGTAACGGCTGGCGGCCAGGATGGCGGCCACCGGCTCGCCCACGTGGGTGACCTTGCCGTAGGCCAGGCAGTAGGCGTCGAGTTGGACGGGAATGGGGATGAGGGAGCGGAGCGGCTCGCTCATGCGCGCCGCGTCCTCGCCGGTGAGGCCGCACACCACGCCGGGCATCGTCAACGCTTCGGTGATATCCACCTCCCGGATGCGGGCGTGGGCATGGACGCTCCGCAGCAGCGCGACGTGCAGCGTGTCCGGGAACTTCATGTCGTCGATGTAGGTGCCCCGGCCGGTGGAGAATCTGAGGTCCTCGCGGAGCGGAACCGCCCGGCCCTTCCATTGCGTGGAGGATGCTTCCATGGGAAACGGTCAGCCTTTCATGCGCGGCGCGGCCGCGCGCACCGCCCGGATGATGCCGGCATAACCGGTGCACATGCAGAGATTGCCGGACAGGGCCTCGCGCACCTGGGCCTCGGTGGGGTCGGGTGTACGCTTCAGCAGGTCCACCGCGGCCAGCAGCATGCCCGGGGTGCAGAAGCCGCACTGGAGCGCGTGGTGGTCCACGAAGGCCTGCTGGAGCGGACTGATCTCGTCGCCGCTGCCGAGCCCCTCAACGGTGACGATTTCGTGACCGTCCGCCTGCACCGCGAAGAGGATGCACGACCGGATCACCTCGCCGTCCATCAGCACGGAGCAGGCGCCGCACACGCCGTGCTCGCAGCCCACGTGGACGCCGGTGAAGCCCCCGTCCTCCCGCAGGAAGTCGGCCAGGGTCTTGCGCACGTCCACTTCCGCCTCGCAACGCGCTCCGTTGACCGTCACGGAGATGGCGCGCCTGTCCGTCGCTGCATCCGTCAATTGCGACTCCATCGCTCCAGCGCCTGCAACACCGCGCGCTTCACCAGCACCGCGGCGAGCCGTTGCTGGTAGGCCGTGGCGTCCGCGTGGACCGCCAGTCCGGCCACCGCAGCCTCGGCCGCCCGGCCCGTCTCTTCCACCAGATCGCGTTGCGCCGCGCTGTCCGTCCTGCCCACCCCGGAGGCGGCCATGAGTCGCTCTACCGGCTCCAGCCGGGACGGCGTCCACGCCGGGCCCGCCGCCACCACCCGCGCGCCGGTCAGCGTCCCGTCGCCCTCCAGCACCGCCGCGGCTTCCGCCAGGGCGAAATCGCCGTGACGGCGGCTGAACTCCACGAAGCTCGCGGCCGGAACCGCGGGAGTCGAAGGAACCCTCACCTCCACCAGGATTTCCCCGGGCGAAAGCGCGGTCTCGTAGGGCGCCAGGAAGAACTCACCGGCCGCGATGACCCGTTCGCCGTCCGGGCCGGTGGCCACCAACTCGGCGTCGAGAGCCGTCATGACGCAGGGCAGCTCGGCCACGGGATCGGCGTGGGCCAGGCTGCCGCCGATGGTGCCGCGGTTGCGGATGGCCGGATGCCCCACCTGCGCCAGCGCCTCTATGAGGAGCGGGCAACGCTCCCCCAGGAGCTCCGAAAACTCGGCCTCCCGTTGCCGGGTCATGGCGCCGATGCGAAGCCGGTCCCCGTCGTCGCGGATATAGGAGAGGCCCTCCACCTGGTTGAGATCCACCAGGACGTCCGGATAGGCCAGCCGCAGATTGAGCAGCGGAACGAGGCTCTGCCCTCCGGCGAGCACCCGCGCGTCTCCAGGCGATTCCCGCAGGAGATCCAGCGCTTCGGGCAAAAACCGGGGCGTGTGGTAACGGAACGGTGGCGGTTTCATGACGGGATGCTTTGGAGGAATCGCGGGCTGACAGGTCCAAGTACAGCAGGCTACCGTAACGGTCCCGGTGACAGCCGTCAAGCGCCGCTCGGGAGATCCGCCATTGGCCCGCAAGATCGGCCCTGGCGCTCCCTGGCATGGGGGCGGCCACCGTGCTTCTCCCGGTTCCATCGCTTCTGGATCCCGGGTCAAGCCCGGGATGACGTTGGGGGATACGGTACACGCCGGTCATCCCGGTCCACCTCCCGGTCATCCCGGTCCACCTCCCCGTCATCCCGGGCTTGACCCGGGATCCAGATGTGGGCGTGAGGCGGGGCCCGCCCCTCCCGACCGGCCTCGTTTGCCTCCACCCTCCGTATCGGCTAGACGGAAGGGTGCATGCGCCCCGAAATCGTTCCGTTTCTCTCCGCCATGGGCTGGGCCGTGGACTCGATCCTGGTTCGCAAGGGCGCGCGCACGTCGAGCGTTCTCAGCGCCGCCTTTCTGAGCTACGTCGTGACCACCATCCTGACGTGGTCCTACGTGCTGTTGAACTACCCGCTGTCCATCGTCCGTACCACCGCCTCCTTCTACTTCATGACCAGCGGCACGCTCCAACCGCTGCTGGCGCGCATTTTCCTCTACATCGGCATCGACCGTCTGGGAGTCGCCCGGGCCATGCCGCTGCGCGGCACCGGGCCGCTCTTCTCCGTGGCCATCGCGGTCATGTTCCTCCACGAACGGCCGACGGTCCCGGTCTATCTGGGGGCTCTGCTGATCGTGGCCGGAGGATGGCTGGTGCTCTATCGGAAGGGCAACGACAGGGGGGACTGGCGTTTGCTGGACGCGGTCTTTCCGCTCCTGGCCGCATTCCTGGCGGGGGTCTCGCAAAACTTCCGCAAGGTCGGCCTGCTGATTCTGCCTAATCCGTTCGTAGCCGGCGCGGTGACCACCGGCACCTCCCTCACCATCTTCGTAATCTACCTCTTGATCAAGCGGCAGTTCTCGGTGGTCATACCGAGCCGGGAGAGCCTCCCCTACTTCGGGCCCACGGCCTTCGTTTCCGCCATCTCCCAGCTACTGGTCTTCACCTCGCTGAACCTCGGCGACGTGTCGGTGATGATCCCGCTACTCAACACCACCCCGCTCTTTTCGCTTGTCTTGAGCGCGATCTTCCTGCGCGACCTCGAGAAGGTCACGGTCCCAATCGTCCTCGGGGCGCTGTCGCTGCTGGGCGGCGTGGCCTTCATCACGGCACGGTAACGCTAGTCAGTCCACCCGGTTCCGCGGCTCACCGCGCCGGAATGCCTGGATGTTCTCGAACACCTCGTCCATCAGCCGCTGACGGGTCTCGCGGGCGGCCCAGGCGCAGTGAGGCGTTATCAGGAGGTTGTCCAGCCGGGCCGCCGCCTCCATCATCGGGTGGCCCTCGTCCGGCGGTTCCTGGGAGATGACGTCCAGGGCCGCACCCGCGATCCAGTCCTGTTCCAGCGCCTCGATCAAGGCCGCCTCCTCCACCAGCCCGCCGCGTGCGGTGTTGACCAGGTAGGCGGTAGGTTTCATCAGGGACAGAGTGTGCGGGTTGATGAAGCCTTCGGTGAGAGGCGTCAGCGGACAATGCAGGCTCACGAAGTCGGCCTGCCGCAGCAATTCCTCCACCGGCATCCGGTCCGGCTGCGTCCGGTCCTCCCCCACCCGGCCAGCCACGATCACCTTCAGCCCGAAGACCCGGGCCATCTCCGCCACCTTGCGCCCGATGTTGCCGTAACCGACGATGCCCAGCACCCGCCCCTGGAGCTCGAAGCTCGGGTAGTCGTGGCGGGTGAAGATGGTGCTCTCCTGCCAGTGGCCCATGCGTGTCCCCTGGGCATACCGGGCCGCCTGGGTGGCCAGCTCCAGGATCAGCGCCAGGGTGTACTGGGCCACCGCCGAGGTGGCGTAGCCCGGGACGTTGCACACGGCGATTCCGCGTTCCCTGGCGCAAGCGATGTCGACGTTGTCCGTGCCGGTAGCGCCGACGGCGATCAATTCCAGCTTCGCCGCCGAGGGATGCTCCAGCCGCGGCCGGTCGAGGACGAACTTGTTGATCACCGCGCACCGGCAGCCCTCGATCCGCGCGGGCAACTCGTCGGCGTCCGTGAGCTCGTGCACCTCGCACCCGCCGGCTTGCTCGAACCGGTCCAGCGAAATGACCCCGAAGGTCGCCGCATCCAGAAACGCCGTGCGGAACTCGCTCACGACCGTTCTTTCCCTCCGGGGCCGGTCTCGTCCTGGTAATACGGCACCTCGGTCCCCTTCTTGTAGATGCCGCGGAACGGTTTCCCGCCCCCCGCCCCCGGGCCGGCGTAAACCCCCACCTTGCCGGAGTCGGGGTAGTGGACGATGTCGGGGTACTGCATGGTGCTCACGCACAGGTAGCGCAGGTCCGCCTCGGACGTGTTGACGAGCTGGTGGGTCATCTCCACTCCGCCCGGGCAGGCGATGAACATCCCGGACCGCACCGGCACGTCCTCGTCGCCGAAACGCAGCGTCCCCTCGCCCTCCAGGATGTAGATCAGCTCCTCGTTGAGGGTATGGACGTGAATCGGGAACGCGGTCTTGCCCGGGGGAACGGAAAAGAGCCCATAGCCCAGCTTTTGTGCGCCCACGGCCAGGCCGACCCGCTGCCGTGTACCGCCGAAAGACGTGCCCTCCGGAGCCGTGATGGGCTCCTCGGGGACGTCGGAAACGTGAACGATATGCTTGTGGCTCATCGGTGGTCCTCCCTGACGGTCTTTTTTCAACGATTCGCGGCGGCGGCCCGGTCCCCCACGAGGGCCTGGTTCCGTTCGGGGTGTCGCGTTGCTACGCTCTCGCCATGAGCCTGCTGCTGGCGTATGCGATGGGCTTCTCCGTCGCCTCCATGCCGGGCCCCATCCTGGCGCTCATCACCACCGAGACGCTTCGCAGGGGCGCGTGGCCGGGCGCGCAGACGGCGCTGGCGCCCATGTGCGTGGACGCCTGCGTCATGCTGCCGCTGGTGATGGTGCTCCAGTCCGCCGTTCCGTCCGGCGCCGGCGCCGTGGTCATCGGCCTTGCCGGCGGCGCCTTCCTGTTCTGGCTCGGACTCCAGTCCCTCCGCGCCGGGCCGGCGCCCGTGGCCGGCCACCGCGACACGCGAAGGCTGCCCCCCTTCCTCAAGAGCGTCCTGACCCAACTCATGAATCCCTACGCCTACATCTTCTGGGGAACGGTGGGTTTCGCGTTCGTGCGCGAGGGCTTCGAGGCCCAAGGCCTGAAGGGCGCGCTGTCGTTTCCCGCCGGTTTCTGGCTCGGGGCCGGCACCATGAACTTCCTGGTGGTGTATCTCGTGAGCCGGGGCAGGCGCTACCTGCCGGCCCGCACGGAGCCTTACGTCCACGTCTTCTCGGGCATGCTGCTGATCGGTGCCGGCGCCTTCCTCGTCTGGGCCGTTTTCAGCGACCACCTGTAGCACCGCGACCGCGCGGCTTACCTTGCCTTCTCCCCTTCTCCGAGAGTCTTGGCCTGCTCCCACAACGCATCCATCTCCTCGAAGGACGCCTCGCTCACGGTCTTGCCCCGGGCCGCGAGCTCCCTTTCGATGTGGGCGAAGCGCCCGTGGAAACGCTCGATGGTGCCCGCCAGCGCCTCTTCCGCCTGCACGTTCAGGAACCGGCTGAGATTGACCACCGAGAACAGCAGGTCCCCGAGCTCGGCCTCCACGCGATGCTGCGCCTCGCCTGTCCCGGCGGCCTCCCTCAGCTCCTCGAGCTCTTCCTCGACCTTGCGCCACACGGGCTCCACGTCCGGCCAGTCGAACCCGACTCCGGCGGCCTTGTCGCCGACGCGCTGGGCCCGGGCCAGCGCAGGCATGGCCCGGGGCACGGAAGTGAAGAGCGAATGCCCCTGGGCGCCGTCCGAGGACTTCTCCAGCGCCTTGACCTTCTCCCAGTTCCGCAGCACCGCGCCCGAGTCCGCGGCCCGCTCGTCGCCGAAGACGTGCGGGTGGCGCCGCACCAGCTTGTCCCGCAGGCCGCTCATCACCTCCCCGATGGCGAACCGTTGCTCCTCGCCGGCCATCTGGGCGTGGAACAGCACCTGCAGCAGGACATCGCCGAGCTCGTCCTGAATGGCGGAGTCGTCGTTCTCGTCGATGGCCTCCAGGAGCTCATAGGTCTCCTCCAGGGCGTACCGCTTGAGCGACGCGTGGGTCTGCTCCCGGTCCCACGGGCACCCGCCCTCGCCCCGCAGACGGGCCATCACCGCGACGAGCTCCTCGAACAGCTCGCCGGTGCTCTTCCGGTTGCCGTCGTCCACGTGAGATCCGTCTAGTCCTGACGGGGCGCCCCGACCCATCCGGTGTCGGAGACGTCGATCTCCTGCTCGTCCGGGCCGGTGACCTTGACCTCGAAATAGGACTGGGGGTGGGACGGGTCCGAGGGGTTGATCCGCGCCATGTCCGTAAGCTGCCCGCCGCCCAGCCCGGTGACCCGCTCCACCGCCTTCTCGAGGTTGTCCACCTGGAAACCGAAATGGTCCACGCCCGCGGGCGACGTCGGCGTCCTCAGGTTCAGGATCGCCATATTGATGTGGCCGTCGGACAGGTAGACGCCGCTCCGGCCCTTACCCACCTCCTGGAGGTCGAACGCCTCCTTGTAGAACGCCACCGTCTTGGCCACGTCGCGGGTCCTTATCGCTATGTGCTTGAGTCGTGCCATGTCACCCTCCCGTGAACAGGTTTCTGGACCATACTCTATAGCAAAACCGGTCAAGTTTCATTCCTTCTCCGAGCCCGGCTCCCGTTGTCGCTCACAAATGCGGTGGTGAACCGCTAGACTCCATCCCATGAGCTTCGGGCGCGCCGGCTTGTCCATCTCCGTGTTCTGGTTCACGTTCTTCGGGGCGCTGGGCATCTTCTTCCCCTACTACAGCCTGTACCTCAAGGAGAACGCCGGCCTGAGCGGGACCCAGCTCGGGCTGGTGCTCTCCGTCATGCCGCTGGTGGGCATCGTCGCACAGCCGTTCTGGGGGCAGGTGGCGGACCGCACCGGCGCCCGCGGCCCGCTGGTGGCCTTCCTCTCCATGGTGGCCGCCGCGGGGTTCGTGCTGTTGGGGATGGCACCGGGGTTCGCGCCGATTCTCCTGGCCGCCGTCTTCCTGGCGTTCTTCTCGACCCCGGTGATCCCCCTCTCGGTGTCCGTGGCACTGGCGGCGTTTCGCTTTTCCGGGCCCCACGCCTACGGTTTCGCCCGTTCGTGGGGCACCGTCGGTTTCCTGGTCTCGGTGCTGATCTTTCCGCTGGCCCTGGACCGGGTGCAGCTATGGCGGGGACTGAGCCCGGTGGCGGGCGGCCCGTCGGAGCCGGGCCTTGGGGTCATGTTCCTGGGCACCGCCGCCGTCGTGCTGGTGGCGTCGGCCCTGGCCCTCGCCCTCCCCCGGGAAGGCCTCGTGTCCCAGCGGGCGGTACGAGGCGAATGGCGCGTCCTGCTCCGCCGAGGCCCCATGCGCCGCATGTTGTTCTTCGCCTTCAGCGCCTACCTCTTCGTGACCGGCCCCATGGGACTCCTGCCGGTCTACGTACGCGCCCAGGGCGGAACCCTGGAGACGGTCCAGAACATGTGGATCCTCATGCTGGTGGTCGAGATCCCCCTGATCCTTTGCACCGGCATGGGGCTCAAGCGCATCGGCGCCCGTGGACTGCTGGCCGCGGGGGTGCTGGCCGGCGGCGTGCGCTGGACGGTATGCGGACTCACCGCCAACCCCTACTGGATCTATCCCGTGCAGATGCTCCACGGGGTGATGGTGACAGGCCTGATGATGGGCGGGCCGCTGTACGTGGACCGTGTCGCCCCCGGGCGGCTCCGGTCCACCGCCCAGGGCCTGGTGGCCATGGTGGGACTCGGGCTCGGCGGCATCGCCTCCAACACCGCCGCCGGCTGGATCCTCGACCACTTCGGCGCCAACGCGCCGTACCTCGTCGGCGGCGCCGGCGCGCTGGTGGTAGGGCTGGCCATCCCCTGGGTCCTGCCCTCGGTCACGCACGAGGACGAGGGACCCCGGGAAGCCACGCTGCCCGAGCCGTAGCGGACGTTGACCGTCAGTCCAGCTTCACCAGCTTCTGCAGGCTGCGCATCTCCCGCGGCGGCTCCAGCCGCCGGCCCATGATGGTCCAGGACACCTCGGCCACGTAGATGTTCCGGTTGGAATCCAGGCAGATGCCGTGGGGGGCGATGAACTGGCCCGGCCCCTCGCCCATGACCGGATCGCCGAAACGCGCAAGCTCGATGCCCTGGGCGTCGCGGATGACGATGCGGTGGCCGATGTTGGGATAGGCGCCGTTCTGGGACGTGCCGGGGCCCAGCTCGCCAATGTAGCAGATGGCGTCGGCGCCATCGTCCAGGTTCTCCATGTAGAGCGCGCAGGGACGGTGCAGGTTGTCGCACCACTGGGTCTCGAAGCGGCCCTTGCCGTCGAACACCTGGATGCGGTGGTTCTCCCGGTCGGCCACGTAGACCCAGCCGTCGCCATCGGTGCAGATGTTGTGGACCAGGTTGAACTGGCCCGGGTCGGTGCCGGGCTCGCCCCAGGAAAACAGCAGCTTGCCGTCTGGCGAGTACTTGTGCACCCGCGAGTTGCCGTAGCCGTCCGACACGTAGATCTCGCCCTGCGGCGAAAAGGCCACGTGGGTGCAGCGATTGAAGGGATCACCCTTCTGGAACTCCGCCGCCTTGCCCGGAACGCCGAGGGTCATCAGCACCTTGCCGTCCAGCGTGCACTTGCGCACCGTGTGATCGCCGTCATCGGTAAGGAAGATGGTGTCGTCCTGCCCCATGGTGACGCCGTGGGCACGGGCGAACACACCCTCGCCCCAGGTCCGCAGGAACCGCCCGTCCTTGTCGAACACGATCACCGGGTGCTCGCCCCGGGTGAAGCAGTAGACGTTGTCGTCCTTGTCCACCCCCACCCCGGCCACCTCCTTGAAGGTCATGCCGTCCGGCAGTTGCGCCCACCCTTCCCGAACCTCGTAACGGAACGAGCCGCTTCCCACTATCGTGCTCATGGCAACCTTCCCTTTCTCATCAGGGCCTGCTTTGAAATATGTCTCGGCGAAGCCTGTTCCGTCCGTACCAACTTGCGCGTCCGCCGACATCGGTCCCTCGTACTTCATGACATCTCTTCTGAATCCAGCTTCTCATGATGCGGGCGCGTCCAGCATCCGCCGCAAGGCGTCCGTCACCACAGCGTTGAGGGTCATACCTTTCCGGTACGCGTAGAGCATCGCGCGACGATGAAGCTCCCTCCCAGGCCGCACGTTGAAGCTGCCCTTGAGCGGCACGTCAGGCTTACGTCCCTGTTCCTCGCAGAGCCTGAGATAGTCATCGACGGCGTCGCAGAACGCGCGTTTGAGGCTCTTCGCGTTCCTGCCCTCATAGGTCACGAGGTCCCGGATGAACTCCAGGCGACCGTGAAAAGTTTCGTCCTCCTCACTGTAGAGGATCGAACCCAGATATCCGCGGTACTCCAGCATGTTATTCATATGAGCTCCTCGTCGTCCAGCAATCGCAAGATCTCGTCGATGACGTAGATCTTCACGACGTTACCGGGGTGTGGCCGGTGCAGGTTCACGACAGGCGCAGTCGGGTGAACAAAACGCCGACGCGACCCACCTGTCCTTCCGGAGCGAACCTCCTCATAACCGACGCCTTCCAGAAGACGGGGCAACTCGTCCCTTTCGAAATCCCGCGGTCGGGCGCGGAGACGACGGATCAGTTTGTCCTTCCGCGCCACCGCCGCTATCCCTCTCTCGACACTTTCGACTCACTTCCACCAAATAAGACTACATGCCTTATCCCAAGAACGCAACTAAATGTGGTTGCTATCCGACGACTACGGGAAGCCGATTGGCCATGTCGATCAGCCAAGCTTGAACAATCACCCTCCCCTGTCTAAGATCGCCCGATGGCGGTTCGGCTGGAAACGGATGTGCTGGTCATCGGCGGGGGCATCGCCGGGGCCTTCGCGGCCTACCGGGCGCGGGAGGCGGGGGCGCGGGTGTTGCTGGTGGACCGTTCCTACTTCGGCCGAAGCGGCTGCAGCGCGCTGGCTTCCGGGGTCTATCCCGCCTACATGCCGGGCGACGACAAGGACGCGTGGATGCGGGCCTTCGGCGGACCGTTGGTGAACCAGCCTCTGGTCGCCAAGTCGCTCCCGGTCATGCACGAGCACGTGCTGCTCATGGACCGGTGGGGTGTGAACTGGGTCAAGGAAGGCCGCAAGATCGTCCGCATGGGCGCTCCGGGGCGCTCCTTCGCCAACGGCGTTTGGATGGCCGAGGGCGGCCCGCAAATGATGATGGCGGTGCGCGCCGGCGTCGTGGGAAGCGGCGTCGAGGTGCTGAACCGGGTGGCCCTGACCGAGCTTCTGACCTCCGACGGCCAGTTGCCCACGAGCGGGCGGGTGGTCGGCGCGTGCGGCTTCCACACCCGCACCGGCGAGATCCACGAGATCACGGCCAAGGCCACGGTGGTGTGCACCGGCCCCTACAAGTTCCCCTACCCCTGGCCCGGAAGCACGCTGGGCTACATGCCTATCGACCTCTCCGGCGACGGCATCGCCATGATGATGCGGGCCGGCGCGGAACTGTCCCGGCTGGAGTTGGGCGGCATCAACCTGAACCCCGACAACGCGCTTTCCGCTCCCGGTCTGGAGTCGCTGATGCCGTCGGGGGCCAAGTGGGTGGACAAGGACGGCCGGCGCTTCCTGGAGGACTACGACCCCAAGCGCATGGAGATGACCCAACGGGCGCTGCTCTACTTCGCCATCGCGCACCAAAAGGAAAAGGGGCAGGTGCCTTCCATGGACCTGCGGGAGGTATCGCCGGAGCGGATGCAGCTCATCCGGCGGGTGATCCCCATCGTCGTCAACAACCAGGAAGCCATGGTGGGCGACCTCACCGAGAAGCCGGTTCCCTACACCTTCCAGGTGGCCGGCACCAGCGGCATCTTCGGCGCCGGCGCCCGGGTCACCGAACGGGGCGAGACCACCGTGCCGGGGCTCTACGCCGCCGGCACCTGCACCGACATGACCTATCTCCCGGGCGGCAACCTGCCCTTCTGCTCCGTCACCGGCGACTGGACCGGCCGGGCCGTCGGGGCGGCCGTGGGGTCGGCGGAGCGGCCGCAACCGCCGGCGGAGCAGGTCGAGCGCGTGACGGCAGAGATCCTCGAGCCGCTCCAGCGCCGGGACGGCGGCGAGTTCGAGCCGGTGCATCGCCGCCTCGGCGAGCTGCTGATGGAGAAGGTCGGGCTGGTGCTCCACGCCGACCGCCTCGACGCCGCCCTCGGCGAGCTCCGCGACATCCGGGAGCACGAAGTGTCCCGGCTCACGGCGCAAAACCCCCATGAGCTGGCCAAGGTATGGGGCCTCGCCCAGTACGTGCAGGTGCTGGAGGCGACGCTGCGCGCCTACCGGCACCGGACCGAGAGCCGCGTCGCGTTCATCCGCGAGGACTACCCGATCATCGACAACGTGAACTGGATCAAGATGGTTGTGGTGAAGCAGGAGAACGGCGCGCTCAGGCTCTGGGACGAGCCGATGCCCGAGTCATGGCACGACCCCCATCCCGTGCGGCCGACGCAAAACCTGCATCTCGTATTCCGCAACCAGGAGGCCGACCGTGCCGCTCGTTGAGGTGAACGGGAACGCCTGCACCGGCTGCGGCGTCTGCGTCGAGACCTGCCCCACCGACGTCCTGCGGCTGGATGCGGATCAGAAGGCCTTCATGGCCTATCCCGCCGACTGCCAGGGATGCTTCGTGTGCCAGTGGGACTGCGCCTACGGCGCCGTCCGCGTGCACATCAACGACCCGGCCTCTACGTCAGACTCCCCCTGAGCGCCCGCTTGTCTACCTTGTCCCCTGACGCCACCTTGGGGAACCCGTCCATCACCTCCAGACGGTCGGGCCGCTTGAACGGGGCCAGTCCCTGGTCCCGCAGGAACTCCGTCACCTCTTCCAACGTCAACGAGGCGCCGTCCTCCGGCACCACGCAGGCGGCGATGCGCTCGCCCATCTCCGGGTCGGCGTAGCCCACCACCGCCGCTTCCCGCACCTTGGGGTGGCGCACCAGCAGGTTCTCCAGGTCCGGCGGAAAGATGTTCTGGCCGCCGCGGATGATGAGATCCTGGTCCCGGCCCATGAGGTAGATGTTGCCCTGCTCGTCCATCCGACCCCATTCCTGCAGGTCCAGGAAGCCGTCGGCGCGCCGGCGCGCGTTGAGCTCGGGGTTGTCGAGGAAACGCGCGTCGGAGGGCAACCCACGGACCCACAGCCGGCCCGTCTCGCCCCGGGGGAGCTCATGGCCATCGCCGTCCATGATGCGTATCTCGTTGCCCTCCAGGGGGCGCCCCACGGCACCGATGCGGACTTCGGGCCGGTCGTCCCATGAGGTGGCGCACAGGCCGCCGCAGTCCACGCTGCCGTAGCCCTGCATGATGCGGCACCCCAGGCGGGCTTCCGCGGCGTGACCCACGTCGTGCGGAAGGGACGAGCCGTGGCTCACGACGATGCGCAGCGAGCTCAGGTCATGGTCGTCGAGATCCTCGAGAGCCAGAAGCCGAGAAATCATGGTGGGGACCAGGGGCAGGACGTTCGCCCGCTCCCGGGTCACGGTCTCGCAGGTAAGCCGCGGGTCGAAGCGGTCCACGAGCACCACCCGCGCGCCTGCTTGACAGACCCCGTTGTAGACCAGCCCGTCCGCAACTCCGGAGATGATGGCGGTGACCGCGCACAGGGTGTCGTCCTCCCCTACCTGGAATCGCTGCAGGTGCATCCATGCGGTGAGAAGCCGGGTGTAGAGGGGCACGGCCGCGCACTTGGGCACGCCGGTGGAACCGCTGGTGGTGGCGAGCTGGCAGACGTCCTCGACCCCGTAGCGGGTGGCGGACAGGCGCCGGCGGCGTTCCGCCGGAACCGGGCGCGAGAAGATCTCCTCCACTGAAAGGCAGCCGGCCGGCACCTCCTCCCACGCCGCCAGCACGTGGCGCAGATCGGGGACGCGGACCTGCTCCAGCAGCTCCAGGTGCCGGAACCCGCGGTATTCGGCGGGCAGGATGGCGACCTCGGGACGGGTGAAGCGGATGATGGGCTCGAGCTCCGCCCGTCGCAGGCTCGGGGCCACGGTCACGAGTCGCAGGCCCGCCTTTTCGCATGCCAGCCGCGCCAGGAAGAGCTCCGCGGAGTTGGGCATCTGGATCAGCACGCGGCCGTCCCGCTCCAACCCCAGATCCAGCAACGCCAGCGCGAGGGCGTCGGAAAGCTCGGCCATCTGCGCCCAGGTGAGGCGCCGCCGGCCGTCCACCAGCGCCTCCTTCTCGCCGACGCGGGCGGCATTGTCGTCGCAGAAGTCCGCCGCGGTCTTGAGCGGCATGTAGCGCGAGACGGCGTCCCGCAAAGTCTTGCGCTGGTCCGGCATGAGTCGATCTCCGGCCGTGCAGCCCATGGCTGCCGGCGGCCTCGCACGGTCTTTCTACTCCACCCGCCGTCGGCACATCAAACCCCGCACTCAGTACTCGTCACCCCGGGCTTGACCCGGGGTCCAGGCGTCGAAACGCGGCCGCTCGCTTCCACCGCCGCTTCCTGTCCGCGGTCCCTTGTCGGTTGCTGGGCCCCACCCCGCCTCTGGACCCCGGGTCAAGCCCGGGGTGACGCGCGGGTCAAGCCCGGAGTGACGCAGAGATGGGTACGGGGGCACCGGCAAGGCGCGGGGTGACAGGGAGGTGGCCGGTCCAGCGGTAACGGTTTCGGGCAAATGGACCCGGGTGTCCGTTTCCGGTAGATTCGTGACGGGTTCAAGGAGTCGGCAAGCGCGTATTCGTCGGGGTTGACGGTCGGCAAAGCTTGGAGGAGCGAATCGCATGGTGATGATCATCAACGAAGAGGAAGGCAAGGACCTGCTCACCATGGGTGAGTGCATCGACCTCATGGAGGACGTGTTCCGGGAGTTCGGGCGGGGGAGCGGGGTGAACCCGCCCCGGCTGCGCTACTCCTGTCCGACACCCGACCCGGACGCGAAGTATTTCGCCAATATCCACGCCGGAGCGCTGGCCAAGTACGGGGTGGCGGCGGTGCGGCTGAATTCCCGGCTCGCGGAAGAGAAGGACGACGAGACGAAACGGGTGGAGTTCAAGCACCCCACCCGGCGCTACTGGGGTCAGTTCCTGCTCTACAGCCTGGAGACCGCCGAGCTTCTGGGCATCATCGTGGACGGCACCATATCGCCGCTGCGGGTGGGCGCCACCAGCGGCGCCGCGGTCCGGCTGCTGGCCCGGCCGGACTCCCGCGTCGCCGGCCTCTTCGGCACCGGCCATCAGGCGGAGTTGCACGCCCGGGCGCTGGCGGCGGCCCTGCCCCTGCAGCGCATGAAGGTGTACAGCCCTTCGCGCGCGCACCGGGAGGAGTTCTGCGCGCGTTTCGGTGACGAGTTGGGGATCCCGGTCACCGCGGCGGCCGATCCGGGCGACGTGGTGAGGGGCTCCGACGTGATCTGCTGCGCCACCAGCTCGTCGGCTCCGGTGTTCGACGGCAAGGACCTGGAGCCGGGCCAGACGGTGGTCTCCATCGTCAACAGCGACGTGGTGTTCCAGCGCCACGAGGTGGACCGGGAGACCTTCCGCCGCAGCGACCTCATCGTGGTCAACGGCCGCGAGAGCGTCCACGCCAACCGTCAGAAGGAACTGCTGGACCCCATCGACGCCGGCGAGACCTCCTGGGAGAAGGTGGCGGAGCTGGGGGAGGTGGTGAACCAGACCGCGCCCGGCCGGCAAGACCCCGCCGACATCGTCTACTACAAGAACAACTCCGGCATGGCGATCCAGTTCGCCGCCGTGGGCAAGGCGATGCTGGACAAGGCGCGGGAGAAGGGCGTGGGCCGCGAGCTGCCGGGCGAGTGGTTCTCCGCGGACCTGGAACCCTGGTTCGCCAGAGGCTACTCGCCGGCATCATAAGGACGCGTGATGACCGAGGCCGAACTCCACCGCCTGGCCGAACGCATCAAGGCGTGGGGGCGGGAGTTGGGGTTCCAGCAGGTGGGCATCGCCGGCGTGGAGATGCCCGACGACGAGGCGCTGCTGGAGCGCTGGCTCGCCGAGGGGCGGCACGGCGAGATGGGCTACATGGCGCGTCACGGCTCACGGCGCGCACGCCCGGCCGAATTGGTGCCGGGGACGGTCCGGGTGATCTCCGCCCGCATGGACTACCTCCCGGAGCCGGGAGCGGACCCATGGCAGGTGCTCGACGACTCCCGCCTCGGCTACGTCTCCCGCTACGCGCTGGGACGGGACTACCACCGGCTCCTGCGAAAGCGGCTCCAGGCCCTGGCGGACCGGATCGCCGACTTCGCGGGCCCCTTCGGCTACCGGGTGTTCACGGACAGCGCACCGGTCTTGGAAAAGCCGCTGGCGCGCAACGCCGGCCTGGGCTGGATCGGCAAGCACACCAACCTCATCAACACCGGCGCCGGCTCGTGGTTCTTCCTGGGCGAGATCTACACCGACCTCGGACTGCCCGTGGACCGCGCCGGCGAGGACCGCTGCGGCACCTGCTCAGCCTGCATCGACATCTGCCCCACCGGAGCCATCACCGGCCCCTACCGGCTGGATGCCCGCCGCTGCATCTCCTACCTCACCATCGAGCTGCGCGGCTCCATCCCGGTGGAGCTGCGGCCGCTCATGGGAAACCGCATCTACGGCTGCGACGACTGCCAGCTCGTGTGCCCGTGGAACCGCTACGCGCGTTTCACGGCCGAGGCCGGTTTCGGGGCCCGGCACGGCCTGGACGCGCCGGCGTTGCTGGAGGTCTTTCGCTGGAGCGAGGCCGACTTCCTGCGCATCATGAGCGGGAGCGCGATCCGCCGCATCGGCTATGCCTGCTGGCTGCGGAACGTGGCGGTGGCCTTGGGCAACGCGCCCTACGATCCCCGGGTCGTCCAGGGATTGCAGGAGCGCAGCGACGACCCATCAGCGCTCGTCAGGGAACACGTGGCGTGGGCGCTGGAACAGCAGCGTCGCAGGCAGTCGGAGCCCCCGCGTGAAGGCGCGGGGACGACGTAGCGGGCGGGTTGGGAACCCTCGGCGCCAAACCTATCGGTGCACGCGTGGCAAGCCGCCGGGCACCTCAAAGACCCGCCCATCATCCAGTCTCAGCGCGGTCAGCGACCCGCCCCACACGCAGCCGCTGTCCAGGCACACCGTGCCGTTCTCGCGGTGGAACCCCAGAGTCGCCCAGTGTCCGTACAGGACCGTCTCTCCCGGGTTCGCACGGTGCCAGGTGAACCAGGGGCCGTACCCTTCCGGAGCGTCCGCCGGCGCCCCGGAGAACGACAGCGCCATGCGGCCGTCGGCCGTGCAGCACCGGAGCCGGGTGAACACGCCGATGATGCCGCTCCACCTCTCCGGTCCGGCGAGGTCGTCGGACCACACTTCGACGGAGTGCGCCATCTGCCGCCGCAGAAGCTTCCCGTAGTCGGCGGCTCGCATCCGTGATTCCACTTCGCGCGCCAGATCCATGGCCTTGCCCGTGGTCCACTGGGGCAACAGGCCGGCGTGGGACAGGACGTATCCGTCCTCGCGATGGATCAGCGGAAGACGCCGTAGCCAGTCGATGATCTCGTCGCGGTCGGCGGCGGCCAGGACCTCGTCCAGGGTATCCCGGCGCTTGGGCGCGGAGATGCCCTCGGCCCGGCAGATGAGGTGAAGGTCGTGGTTGCCGAGAACCGCCACCGCGCCGAGTCCCTTGACGAAACGCAGCACCGAGAGGGAGTCCGGGCCGCGGTTCACGAGGTCGCCCGCAAACCAGAGGCGGTCGGCGGCCGGATCGAACGCGACGAGGTCCAACAGCCGCCGCAGGGGCTCGTAACAGCCCTGCACGTCGCCGATGGCGTAGGTGGCCATAAATCCGCTAGCCGGAGCCGCCGAGGCTGAGCGGTCCGCCGCCCCGGGACGCGATGTACAGGAACACGAAACAGAAGAGCACGGCCAGCTCGCCGCCGTTCTCGATGGGCCAGAAACTCCGCCCCGCGTGAGCCATGAAGTAGGCCGCGGCCATCTGGCCGCTGCAAATGAATGCCGCGAGGCGGGTCAGGAGCCCTACCGCCACCAGCAGGCCGCCCACGAGCTCGATGGCGCCCGCCAGGCCCATGAGCGAGAGCATTTCCACCGAACCGCCGCCGCCGAGCACACCGAACAGTTTCTGCGCGCCGTGCTGCGCAAACGCGAGTCCGACGACGATTCGCATGAGCGTGTAGGCGTAACGCGAGGCGCCACGAGCAAAACGTTCCGACATTGCGTTTCCCTCCCTCGTTCCGTCCGTGCATCAGGCGCTTGCGTGAACGACGGCCCGGTGCCTGAAACACGGGACCAGGTGATCGTTCACCATCCCCACCGCCTGCATGAAAGCATAGCATATGGTCGGCCCGACGAACCGGAACCCGCGGCGGACAAGGTCGCGGCTCATCGCTTCCGACTCCGGCGTTCGCGCCGGGACATCCTCATGGGAGCGCCAGCCATTGACCCTGGGATGTCCGCCGACGAACCGCCAGATGTAGCGGTCGAACGTCCCATACTCCTCCCGGACCCGCAGAAAAGCCTGAGCGTTGGCCACCGCCGCGGCGATCTTGAGGCGGTTCCGGACCAGGCCCGCGTCCTCCAGCAACTCGCGCCGTTTCCGTTCATCATAGCGGGCCACGACGTCAGCGTCGAAGCCGCTGAAGGCCCGGCGGTAGCCATCCCGCTTCCTGAGGATGATTTCCCAGCTCAGCCCCGCCTGCGCCCCCTCGAGGATCAGGAACTCGAAGAGCGTCCGGTCGTCGTGGCACGGAACCCCCCATTCCGCGTCGTGATAGGCCGTGGACAGCTCGGTCGTGGCCCAGCTGCAGCGCACGAGCCGGTCGTCCGGCAAATTCCCGGAACCGGGAGTCACCCGGAACCGCCTGACTGGGGGGCCGACAACTCGATTCTCCCTACGAGTGCGTTTCGAGATAGGTGATCATGGAGATCACCGCACCCTGGGGGTCCTTGATGACGCAGAAGCGCCCCACTTCCGGGATGTCGGTCAAGGGCACGATAACGTCGCCGCCAAGCTCACGCACCTTGGCGGCCGCCGCGTCCACATCGTCCACGGTCACGTAGGCTCCCCAGCACGGACCCGTCGCCGGGGCGAACGGCGGTATCGCCATGATTCCGCCGATCTCCGTCCCATCCACCTTCACGAGATTGTATTGCAAGCCCTCGTTGGCCTGGTTGATCACGGGCTCCATGGTCCATCCGAAAAGCTCGGAATAGAAGGTCTTGGCGGCCTCCACATCGGTGGTCAGAAGCTCACACCAACTGAAAGTGCCGTGCCGGACTGCATCCATCAGCAACTCCTCCTCCAATAGAAATGTATGGAAATCTACGCAGGCTCGCGGGCCACTGTCAAACCTCTCACGGATGGCAATTTCCCGGCGAGACGGCTATTTTCGGACTGGTCTTCATTCGGGCCGCCAACCTGTACCTGGAGGTATCTCAATGCTGAAACTCTACCACTGGTGGAGCTCCACCTGCTCGCGCCGCGTACGTATCGCCCTGGCGGCGAAGCAGCTCGACTGGGAGAGCGTCTACGTCAACCTGGCGAAGTTCGAGAACCTCGAGCCCTGGTACGTCGAGTTGAACCCCAACGGCGTGGTGCCCACCCTGGTGCACGACGGCCGCATCGTCCTCGAGTCCAACTTCATCCTGGAGTACCTGGACGACGTCTGGCCCGAGGTGCCGATGCGGCCCGAAGATCCCTACGAGCGCGCGCGGATGCGCGTCTGGATGGACCGGTTCGAGCACGAGCTGCACCGCAACGTCAACGTCATCTCCTTCATCAAGCAGGGCCGCATGAAGCGCTACGAGCACCTGTCCGAGGAAGAGCGCGAGGCTGCGGTCATGCAGCAGCCCACCGAGCCGAAACGGGCGCTGCTGAGAGACCGGCTCAGGAACGGCATCTCCGAGGACCAGATGGCCTACGCCGAGGCCCGGCTGGGCGAGATCCTGGACGACGTGGAGGAGGCCCTGGCGGACCGGCCCTGGCTCACCGGCGACCGGATGTCCCTGGCGGACTGCTCCATCGCCCCTTTCATCGAGCGGTTCGAGTCCAACAAGCTGGAACGGCTGGTGGACTGGAACGCGCGGCCGGCGGTGGGCGCGTGGTGGGCGCGGATGCAGGCCACGGAAGCCTTCCGCACCGCCCACTCGTTCAAGGCGCCCGCGTAGGGGCGACCGGACAGTCTCACGGAAATCAGAGATGGCCTCCGGCCGGTCGTTGCGGTCGGCGCTGTGGTGACACGCAACGCGAGTCGGAATGAAAGGAGCGAGAGATGCGTGCTACCCTGCTTGTCTTCTATCTTGCCGTCGCCCCGTGGCTGGTCGCCGTACCGGCGCTGGCGCAGGACGCGGGAACGTTCAGCGCCGGTTTCGTGCTCCTGAGCGACTACGCGCACCTTGAAAGCCACACGGGCCAGCGCGGGGCCGCTCGAGGGCGGCGGCTTCATCCTCGAGAGTTCCGCCGTCCCCTGGGAGGCCGGCGCGATCGGTCGCGTTTCGTGCGTTGCGTTCGTGCGGACCGACGCGGACGGCGCGAACCTCACCGGCTACTGCAACATGACGGATGCCGGAGGCGACACGTGGTTTGGCCAGACGCGGCGCAGGGAATTCAACCCGTCCGGTGGCGGCGATGGCGTCCTGGAGATCCTGGGCGGAACCGGCAAATACGCGGGCATCAAGGGGAGTTGCCCCTATACCGTGGGAGCACTGCCGGATCGCTGGTTGACGGTCAAGGCAGCCTGCGATTGGAAACGTGAATGACCCAAACCCGCCCGTGCGCTAGTGTCGTGTCCCACGTAAATGTTGACAAAGATGCGCAGGATTTTTCGTTGTCGGCAAGGCGCGATGACGAGCAGTGGCGGTTACCACGCGAGGAAGACCCCGGGTCAAGCTTGCCCCGGGCCTGACCCGGGGCCCGGGGTGACCAACGCAGCCGACGACGAAAAAGACCAGCAGATTTGTCAACATTTACGTGGGACACGACACTAGGCGGGGACGAAACCGGTTCCCTACTCGTAGCGCAATGCTTCGATGGGATTGAGCCCCGCGGCGCGGTTGGCGGGCTGGAAGCCGAAGAAGACGCCGATGGCGGCGGCGAAGGCGAAGGCCAGCAGGATCGCGCCGGGGGAGATGACGATCTGCCAGCCGCCCATGTAGGAGAGCCCCAAGGACGCGGCGGCGCCGGCGAGGATGCCCACGGCGCCCCCCAGGAGGCTCAGGACCATGGCCTCGGTGAGGAACTGGCGGCGGATGTCACGGCGCCTCGCTCCGATGGCCAGCCGCACGCCGATCTCCCGGGTGCGCTCGGTCACCGACACCAGCATGATGTTCATGATGCCGATGCCGCCGACGATGAGCGCCACCCCGGCGATGCCGGCCAGGAGGTAGCCCAGGGTGCTGGCGGCCTCGTTGGCCGCCTCGAGGATGTCGGTGCGGTTGCGGACCCGGAAGTCGTCCAGCTTGGTGCCGGTGATCTTGTGGCGCACCCTCAACAGAGCGGCGATGCCGTCCTGCACGTCGGACGTGGCCTGCTGGCTCTCGGCGCTGACCTCGATGCCGCGCACGTAACGAATCCCCAGAAGCTTCCGCTGCGCCGTTTGCAGCGGGACGATGACGATGTCGTCGAGGTCGCCGGCCCACGAGGAGGTCCCCCGCTCCTTGAGCACGCCCACCACCTCGAAGGGGATGTGCTTGCCCCTTATGGTCTGCCCTATCGGATAGTCGTCGCCGAAGAGCTCCTTGCCCACGGTCTTCCCGATCAGGGCCACCTTACGGTTCAGGAGCATGTCGTCTTCGGTGAAGTTGGACCCCGAGTCGACGCCAGTTCATGATACGGAGGTAGTCCGGGGTGGTGCCGGTGAAGGGCGGATGCCAGTTCTTGTTGCCGTAAACCACCTGGGCAGAGCCCCGGACATGGGGCGCGACCCGGACCACTCCCGGCACCTCCGCGAGGATGGCCCTGGCGTCCGCCGCGGTGAGCGTCGTGATCCGCGCGCCCCGCACACGACGGCCGCCGCGGGTCACCGTTCCGGCATAGACCGACACGCGGTTGCTACCGAGACGCTCCATCTGCTTGGCGACCCTGGCCTTGGCCCCCTCGCCGATGGCCACCATGGCGATCACCGCGCCGACGCCGATGATGACCCCCAGCATGGTCAACGCGGACCGGAGCTTGTTCACCCTTATCGCCCGCAGCGCAATGCGGACGTTGGCCCGGATGCCGGCACCCAGGCCCCGGCGGCGGGGGCCTCCGCCGCCGTTGCCGTTGTCGCCGCCGTGACCGTTGCCGTTGGAGACGCCGTTGCCGTTGTTGCCGTCGTCGTTGACGCCGCCGCCCGATGCCCCCTCGCCCGAGGCGCCGGCGCCGTCCTCCGGAGAGGACGCGGAGATGGCTGACGCGGTCCTTCCCCCGGCCTCCTCCCGTTCCACGAGACCATCCTTGAAGTGAATGATGCGCTGCCCGTGGGAGGCCACCTCGGGATCATGGGTAACGAAGACGATGGTGATGCCCTTCTCCCGGTTGAGCGTCTTGAAGAGATCGATGATTTCCGCGCCGGTGCGGGTGTCGAGGTTGCCGGTGGGTTCGTCGGCCAGGATGAGGCGGGGATCGTTGAGCAGCGCCCGGGCGATGGCCACCCGCTGCTGCTGGCCGCCGGACAACTGGGTGGGCCGGTGCGCTTCCCGCTCGCTGAGGCCCACCAGCGCCAGCATCTCCCGCGCCTTGCGGCGCCCCGCCGACGACGATGTTCCGTTGTAGAGGGCCGGCAGCTCGGCGTTCTCGAGGGACGTGGTGCGGGCCAGCAGGTTGTAGTTCTGAAAGACGAAACCGATGTCGTGGTTGCGGACCCACGCCATCTCGTCGGACGAGAGCTCGCCCACGTCCGTACCGTTCAAGCGATAGCAGCCCGAGGTCGGCCGGTCCAGAAACCCCAGCAGGTTCATGAGGGTGGACTTGCCGGAACCGGAAGGCCCCATGAGCGACACGATCTCGCCCTCGAAGACCGTGAGCGAGACGCCCTTGAGCGCTTCCACTTTCTGCTCGCCAAGATCGTAGACCTTGGTGACGTCCTCCACTTCGATGACGGGTGGACGGTCCACGGCGTCACAGTCCTCCGAGGATCCGCGAGCGTACCCTAGACGTGGTGTTGGTGGCGCGTTTCATGGCCTCGGAGCGGATCCCCACGATGACCTGGTCGCCCGCCTCGAGACCCGACACGATCTCCATGTTCCTGGCGTCGGTGGCGCCGAAACGGATCCGCTTCCGGGCCGGCTTGTCGTCCTGGTAGACCCACACGCCCCCCCGGCCTTCCAGCATCCACCGGCGCCTCTGCTCGGCGCTGGGCCGGCCCCGCCGGCGCCCGCCTCCCCGCCTGGGCAGGTCGGGGTAGAGCGCGCGAATATCCCGGCCGCTCACCCTCAGGGCAGCGCCGGGAACGATGAGCACGTCCTGCCTCCTGGCAAGAATGATGGTGACGTTGGCGGTCATGCCGGGCTTGAGGGCCAGATCCGCGTTGGGCACCCGGATCTCCGTATCGTAGGTGACGACGTTGTCCTTGATGAGCGGCGAGGGGAAGATGCGCACCACCTTGCCCTTGAAGGTCCGCCCAGGGTACGAGTCCACCTGGAACTCCACCGCCTGATCGACCCTGACTTTGCCGATGTCCGCTTCGTCGACGAAGGCCGAGACCTTCATCTCCTCCAGCTCGGCGATCTTCACCAGCGGCGGCGACGACAGGCTGGCGGCCACGGTCTGGCCCGCCTCCACGGTCTTCTGGATCACCACGCCCGAGATGGGCGCGCGTATGACGCTGCGGTTGAACCGCACCCGCGCCATCTCCAGCTCGGCCTCCGCCTGCTGGACGTCCGCGCGGAAGCCCGCAATGGCCGCCTGCTTGACCTTCACCTCATCGACCCGGGCGGACTCCTCGCGAAAACGGGCTCCGGCGCGCTCGTATTCCGCCCTGATGGATTCGTACTGGTCCCGTGAAATGAGGTTGCGGCCGACGAGATCCTTGTTGCGCCGGTGCTTCTCCTCCAGGTTCTGCAATGCCGCCCGGGTACCCTCGATGCTGGCCGCCACGCGGGAGTTCAGCATCTTGACGCCGGCGCGCTCCTTGGCGAGATTGGCCCTGGCCTTCGCCACCTTGGCCTCGGCCTGAAGCACCTGGGCCCGGAACAGGTCCTGGTCCAGCCGCGCGATAAGGTCCCCCTGCTTCACCCTCATGGGCACGTCGACGGGAAGATCCTTGATGGTGCCGGACACCTGGGTCGAGACCGTCACGGAAGAGACCGGGTTCACGGTCCCGGTGGTGGTGATGCGGGAGAAGATCGCGCCGGTCTCGACCTTGGCGAGACGGAAGGGAAACACTTCCTTCTCTTCGGCGGGAAGGAGCTTGCTGGTCAGCGAGGACAGCCCCCCTCGGACCGAGCCGACGTTGCTCTCCACCAGCGCCGGATCGTACCATAACAGGCCCGCGCCCCCGGCGCCCACCAAGACCAGGATCAGGGCAAGGATCCAAAAAAACCGCTTCACCGCTGTCGCTCCGTTCGTGTCACGAAGGCTACACGCCATTCACTAGACTGTAGACGGTTTCCATGCGCAAGACACGGCTGCCACTCCGCTGCCGAGTGTACATTACACGGCAGAAGAAAGGGAATAGTAGATGGAGAGCCTTACGGCCTTGAGTCGGGGGCAGTGAGGTCAAGCCCGACTGCGGTCACACGGACGTCAGGCATATTCGCAAGAATTCGCACCTTTTCTTTGAGGTACTCAACAACCTCGGCGAATTGGAGGCGTTTCTTACTGTCGGGTCGTATCCAATAGTTCTTTCGGCCGTGGTACGTCAGCAACAAACAGCCAGCCTTGCATTTGGAGTGGCGCAAATACTGGCCCTCTAATTGGTTCTGGAGGGCATGACCAAGTTGCTGCAAGGTCCATTTGTCGGCAATCTTCACTTCAACCACCGCCCGTTGATCGCGTCCAACGCATGAGAGCCTTATGTCCGTATGCTTTTGGTCAGCAACCTCTTCTTCGCGCGTCACGAAGTAAGCGCCATTGGCTTGCCCTTCCAGTCGCAAGGCAACGGTGGTTGTGCCCGTCAATCGCCGTGGAGAAGCGACGTAGCGCTCGGTCGAGCTTGCCACCAGTCAGTTTCAACTCATCCACCGCGTCGAGAAAAAACCACGACAGCGCTCTGCCGTCCGCTTTCCATGCTTCGAGCCTCTTTTCGTCGAGTGGCGAGAGAACGTTAGCAATAGATTCCCGATCAAGGTCCTCCAGTGGCACGAAGAAGGCAAAACGTCCTTCTTTTTCGAGGTGTTTTGCCTGCTCTTCCATCTCCCTCGTTTTCCCGGCTCCTGCTTCCGCCAAAACAATGACCCGAGCGTGTTCCAACAGCTCCGGCCAACCGATAGCGGGACCGAACTCATACGCACTCAGGGCAACAAGAAGCTCGGTATCCTCCTGTTCCGCGTCCGTCAGTTCGTGAAATCGCCGTTTTAAGTCGACAAAGTGCATTTCCTGTCCTTTAGTGGCTCCGATGCTACCGGCGGATTCGTCCAAGCGACTGTGTCCGAAGTGACGACTCTCATCGAATCAGCCGCGGTGAGACATCTCGAGCCGATCTCCGGTCGGATCGTACACCATGCGCCAACGATTCAGCAGCGACCTGCCGAGAAGTGACGGCAACCTGTTGAGGTTGTTGGAGGGCTTGCCGATCAAGATCTCGCAACGATATTCCCGCAGGAGTGCGTCGTCCTTGAAGAGGATCACAGCATCTTCCAGGAAATAGGGATGATCGCCCCCAATCCCGACCGAGACAATCTCGCTGTGCAACTCGCCAAACGGCAGTCCAAGCTTCAGTCCGTCCGAAGGATGAATGATCGTCGAATCCGCCCCGGTATCAATGAGAAACTCAACCTCTCCTTGAATGTTCAGGCGAGGCAAGATGAGCCAACCCTGAACGTAGGGTCGTCCCCGATGGTCGAATTGTCCCCGGATCACGGATGTCAAAGGATAATGTTTTTCGGATTCGAATCGAGGAACCGAATGACGGTCTCGGAGGTGGGTACCCCTTGACCTTCCAACGTCTTGAGGAGATCGTCCAGGGATTCCGCAAGCACGAAGTCTCCGGTATACAGGGCAACCCAATGATCCGGGTGATTCCTTGTCAGCTGCTCCATCTGTGATTCCATGCGGTCCACTCGGACACCAAAAGCCCGGAGCTTTTCAAGGATGGCGGGATCGTCGACCAGATCTTCGTGGACACTGACACTGGACTTCTTGGTCATAGTCGTTCTCCCCTTGCTCAGCCGTTGGCTGAAGGCCCAAGGTTCTTACATCATATCGTGACAGTCACCGGAATCAAGTTCCGACGTTCCGCAAGGGCAACGAGCGGGAACCCTCGTTCCCTCGCCACCCGCGGTGGTATCTGGTAGACCAACAAACGGACAACCGTGGAACCCGTTACGGAGGCGACGCCCATGTTCAGCACACGCTACGACTACAGTCCGATCATCCACCGGCCGCGGCTGGAGTGGCCGGGCGGAGCGCGGGTGGCGCTCTGGCTGGGCCCCAACATCGAGTGCTTTCACATCGACAAGGCCCTGCCGAGGGTCCCGGAGCCGTTGCCGGACGTGCAGTCCTACACGCTCCGGGACTACGGCTCCCGGGTGGGTATTTTCCGCATGATGGAGGTGTTCGACCGCTACGACATGCGCGCCAGCGTGCTGCTCAACGCCGAGGTGTGCAACCAGCACCCGGCCATCATCGAGGAGGGCAACAAGCGGTCGTGGGAGTGGCTGGGCCACGGCATGAACAACAACACCCGGATGAACAGCTACGGCGCCAAGAAGCAGCGCAAGGTGATACGCAAGGTGCGCGACATCATCGCCCACGCCACCGGCAAGGCGCCCAAGGGCTGGCTGGGACCGGGGCTCTCGGAGACCTACGACACGCCGGACTTCCTGGCCGCGGAGGGGTTCGAGTACGTGTGCGACTGGGGCCACGACGACCAGCCGGTGACCATGCGGGTGGAGGCCGGGCGGATGATCACGGTGCCTTACCAGCAGGGGATCAACGACATCTCCATGTTCGTCCACGCCAACCACACGCCGGCGGACTACTACCGGATCGTCTGCGACCAGTTCGACACCCTGTACCGGGAGGGGGCCGACGGCGGACGAGTGATGTGCATCCCGCTACACCCGTACGTGACCGCCATGCCCTTTCGCATCGGCGCCCTGGACCGGGCCCTCGACTACATCTGCTCCCACGACGGCGTCTGGAAGACTACGGCCGGCGACATCGCCGACTGGTACTACCAGCGCTACTACAAGGCTCCGGAGAAACCGGACGACTAGACGCAACCGGGAGGTTAAGGGAATGGCAAAGGAGTGGTCGACGCTGGTGCTGGAACGGCCGGCCGACGGCGTGGTGCGGCTCAACTTCAACCGGCCCGAGAAGCGCAACGCCCTCAACCGGGTGCTAACCGGCGAGATTCTCGACGCCCTCGAGACGGTCCGCGCGGACCCCGAGGTCCGCGTCGTCATCACTCGGGGGAACGGACCCTGCTACTGCGCCGGCGCGGACCTGCACGACCTCCGGGCCATCCATGCGGAACCGCCGCGGGATTGGGACCGTTCCCACCCAAACCTCATGTTCTACGAGAGCTTTCGGAACTACCCCAAGGTCACCATCGCCCAGGTGCACGGCCACTGCCTGGGCGGCGGCATGGCGCTCATGACCGCCCACGACATCGCCATCGCGGCGGATACCGCCAAGATCGGCATGCCCGAGATCCTGCGCGGCAGCTTCGGGCAGATGGCCTTGAGCTCCCTCTATCACACCGGGATAACCGCGAAGAAGGCGGCCCTGATGCATTTCAGCGGTCGGAATTTCTCCGGCGCCGAGGCGGACCGTTTCGGGCTGGTATCGGCGTCGGTGCCAGAGGCCGAGGTCGAGGAAGTGACCCTCCAACTCGCTGGGGAGATCGGCACGCGCCACCCGGCGGCCCTGGCCTGCGCCAAGATCGCGGTGCAGGTGGGCAAGGACCTCCCCCTGTCCCAGGCCCTGCGCACAGACCAGCTCGTGGCCGCGCGCCAGCAGTTGATGATGGATTCGTTCTCGGACGTGGAGGAGTATCTCCGGTCCCAGAGCGGCGGCACCAATACCGGCTACCGGCGCTCCGATACCTGACCCGGCGTGAGGCCGGATTCAGCCCTCCCCGTTGCCGGCGACCCGGATATCCATGAGGTCTTCCTCGCCGCCCAGGGCCGGGCAGTAGACGTCGACCTGGAGCAGGGTGGCGCATCCGGGACACGCGTACATGTGGAAGCGGCCGAGGTAGTCCTCGTCGGACGGAAGCCTGGTGCCCGAAAGCTCCTCCGGGTCCACCAACAGCCGGACGCTGTGCTTCTTGTAGTTCTCGTCCGGGCGGCAGAACAGGTAGCCGCAGGCGATGCAGCGGACCGCCCGTTCGCCGGACGCGTCCGAGACGATTTCCAGGTACTCGTGGAAGCGGAGGGACGGCTGCCAGTCACGGCCGCCGTTGCCGAGCCGGGGCGGGGCCAGCAGCGTGCCGTCGGAGAGGCGGGCGGCGCGTATCTGCCGGCGCCTTTCCTCGGTGCCGGAGGCGTCCACGGACAGAGCCTCGCCGTCAAGGACGACGCCGTAGATGCGTTCCGCGGTCTCCCTGGACACGGCGCGGATGCGCACATCCCGGGCCACCCGTTCCGGCTCTCGTTCCAGGGGATCGCCGAAACCGCCGCCGCAGGCGGTGAAGTCCGACATCAGGCTGAACTCCGGCACCGACAGCCGTTCCGGCGTGCCCTCCGGGATATGCGCCTCGCCCCAGCCCTCCGCCGCCACCTGCGCGGGATGCGTCGGATAGTCGCCGGCCTTCATGCGCTCCCACACGTCCTCCGCCGGGTTGAAGATGGCGCGGATCGCGCCGCTGCCCACCGGATAGCCGCCGAACAGGCCGAAGGCCTTCTGGGGGATGCCGCCGTAGGGTTTGTAGTCGTTGGTGAAGTCCCGGGAGCCGTACACCATGGTGAGGCGGAAGCTGCCGAGGCCGCCGCGGTACTTGCCCGCGCCCGGCCCGTCCATGTTGTGGTTGCGGGTGAAGTAGAGCAGCGGGTACTGCATTTCGATGCGCTCCACGTCGCTGATGCCGCCGGACGGGATGTTCATGTGGCCGCCGGTGTTGACCCCGTCCCGGTGCGGCGCGGCGCCCAGGCCGCCGCCGTGGATGTCGTAGATGCCCTGGGCGGTGCGGATGCCCTCGCGGTTGGTGCCGCCGGGGAAGTACCCCGGCCCGCCGGCGGTCCACATGCTGTTCCAGCTCGCGTTGACGTCCTGCGGCCGGCCGGCGGCATAGAGTATCTTGGACATGCACTCCACCACCGCGGCCACGAGCTTCTCGCCGACCCAGGGCGCGAAGCCGCACGCGGCCGGGAACACGCAGTTGAGCACCGTGCCCTCGGGCACGGATACCTCCACCGGCGCCAGCTTGCCGTCGCTCCAGGGCACGTCCCAGAACAGCGTGTTGGTGAGGGCCACGCCCACGTGGGCGAAGGTGCTGGGAAGCGTGGAGTTGGCGTCGTTGGCCATCTGCGGGCTGCTGCCGGCGAAGTCCAGCTTGAGGTGTTCTCCTTCCTTGGTGGCGGTGCACACGATCTGGATGGGCATGGCCGTGTTGGTCTGCTTGTTGAGGGCCGTGCTGTAGAGGCGCGACACCCACTGGCCGTCGGGCAGGGAGCGGAGTTTGGCCCGCGCCATCTCCTCCGAGTCGGCGATGGTTTTCTGACCCGCGGCATCGAGGAACTCCGGGCCGAACTTCTCCACCAACTCCAGGTAGCGCTTGCCGCACACGTTGTTGCCGGCGATCATGGCCTTCACGTCCAGGCCCACGTACTGCGGGTCGCGGCACTGCTCGGTGAGGGTCCTGAAGATGTCCTCGCGGAACTCGCCCTTCTCCACCACCTTGACGCCGAGGATGCGGATTCCCTCGTGGAAGATCTCGGAAGCGGCCCCCCGGAGCAGCCCGCCGGTATCGGCGGTGTGGGTGCTGGTGGCGGTCCAGGCGATGAGCTCGCCCTGGTGGAAGATGGGCTTGATGACCATCATGTCGTAGGTGTGGGAGCCCGCCACGTAGGGGTCGTTGAAGAAGATCTGGTCGCCGTCGAAGAAGCCCGGCGACTTGCCGTACCACTCGATGAGGTACTTGATGGCGTCGGAGGTGGCGCCGGCGAACCGCAGGTGGCCCGAGCAGGCCAGCACCATCTTGCCCTCGGTATCGTAGAAGGAGCTCATGACCTCGCCGCCCTGGGCCACGATGGGCGAGGCCGTGACCCGCTGGAGGGTCTGGCGCCCTTCCTCGCCGATGGCCCAAAGCCGGTGCAGAAAGACTTCATACCTGACGGGATCGATAACCATGACCTGTCCTCGCCTTGCGTTGGTTGCCTTCAATCAGCCGCGGCGAGCGAAGCCGCCGCCTTCAGCACCTCCACCGCCTGGGCGACCATGCCCTCAACGATCTCGGCCGCGGGCCGCACGTCGTTCTCGCCCAGCAGCCCGGCGATCTGTCCGCCCGGGACGCTCATGACGTCCACCCGGCTGCCGCTCTCCGCGGCCACCCGGAACTGGTCGTTGAGCACCCCCTGGAACGGCATCTCCAGCGGCTGCAGGCCCGATTCCTCCCACTTGCGGATCACCGGGCTGCGGTAGTGGCGGCTGGGCTTGCCGCTGGGAAAGCGGTCGAGCACGAAGTCCTCGGTGCGGCCCTGGATGAGCTGGGTCTTGTAGTCGGCGTGGATCTCGCTCTCCGCGCTGGCCAGGAAGACCGTGCCGCACCATACCCCCACGGCGCCGAGGCTCAGCGCCGCCGCCAGGCCCCGGCCGTCGGCGATGCCGCCAGCCACCACCACGGGTGTGGGCTTCACCGCGTCCACCACCTGCGGTATCAGCGGGAAGTTGGCGATCCTTCCGGTGTGGCCGCCGGCCTCGTAGCCCTGGGCGATGACCACGTCCACGCCGTTGGCCGCGTGCCCCACCGCCTGCTTCACGTTGCCGCACAGGGCCAGCACCTTCATCCCCCGCTCATGGGCCAGGGGCACCACCTGGGCGGTATCGCCGAGCCCCACCGCCAGCACCCTGACCCCCTCTTCCAGGATCACGTCCAACTGGCGCTGCACCATGTCCGGGGTCTTGACCTTGGACCACGGGTCCGGACCCTGGGTCTCCAGCCCGAACTCCTCGATGGCGTCGCGCACGAAGCTCACGTGATCGGGATGGGTGTGCTCCAGGAATTCCCGGACGTTGCCGACGTCGGCGTAGGGCGTCTGCGCCAGCCGCGGCAGCGTAATGTCCACGCCGAAGGGCCGGTCCGTCAGCTCTCGGGTGGCGCGGATGCGCTCCCGGATGAACTCCGGCTGGAGCGGGCTTCCGCCGATGACCCCCAGGCCGCCGGCGTCGGACACCGCCGCCACCAGCCTGGGCGGGGTCGTGGAGCCTCGGCTGTCCCAGCCCATGCCCGCCTGGATGATTGGGTGCTCGATGCCGAGCATGTCGCACAAAGCAGTCTTCAGTTTGGCCATGCCGCACTCCGGTAGGTGTCTTGACGTCCCCAATCCTCTAACCCGAACGGGAGTGCATTGCCAATGGCTGTGGGGAACCGGACTCGTGGACAGTCGCAACCCGCCGTGGTAGGAGCGTCTTCCAACAAAACTGGATCAACTGCCGAACGGCATGCGAGGATGTGACATGGAGAACCGCCGCTACAACTACCAGCCGATCACCGCACGGCCCGCGCTCAGATGGCCCGACGATGCCAGGATCGCCGTTTGGGTGAGCCCCAACATCGAGTACTTCCACATCGACCAGCCCATCCCCAACTTCGGCATGTCCCAGGTCCCGGACGTGCGCAGCTACTCCCAGCGCGACTACGGCGCGCGGGTGGGCGTCTTCAGGATGATGGAGGTGCTGGACAAGTACGGCATCCGCGCCAGCGCCCAGTTGAACTCCGAGTGTTGCATCCACCACCGGGAGATCATCGAGGAAGGCATGAAGCGGGACTGGGAGTGGCTGGGCCACGGCGTCACCAACAACCTTCCCCTGACCGCCTATCCCGCCGGCGACGAGTTCTCCGTCATACGGCAGGTACGCGACGAGATCGCCGCGGGCACCGGCAAGGCGCCGCGGGGTTGGCTCGGACCCGCGTTGGCCGAAACCTTCGACACCCCCGACCACCTGGCGGCGGCGGGCTTCGACTACCTCTGCGACTGGGGCTTCGACGACCAGCCCGTGGCCATGCGGGTCAAGACCGGCCGCCTGATCGTCGTGCCCTACGAGCAGGGCCTCAACGACATCAACTTCTTCCTGCGCTCCAACTACACCCCCGGGGAGTATCTGCAGCAGGTCTGCGACCAGTTCGACGTGCTCTACCGGGACGGCGAACGCAGCGGCACGGTCTTGTGCATCCCCCTGCACCCCTTCATCATCGGCGTCCCCCTCCGCATCAAGTACCTCGACCTCGCGCTGGAATACATCTGCTCCCACGACGGCGTGTGGCTGGCCACCGGCGGAGAAATCGCGGACTGGTACTACCAGCACTACTACGAGGATCCGGGGAGGCCGTAAGAGTCATCTCACTACCCGTGGTGGCATTGTAAACACACACTTAATCACGCTAAAATAAGTGGCAAAGAACGTGGTTTTGCCATGCTTATCCAGGAATTCGTGAAGGATCAGATATTCTCGCCGGTGCTCATCGCGTCGGCGCTCCGTACGACCAAGTCCGAGATCGCCGGCACACTGGGCCTCGGGAAAGACGTCTTCTCGCGTGCTTCACGGGTCCGGGCGCGAAAAACCCAGGTTCGTCTGCGCCAGATGCTGGAGATTCTGAACCGTGTAGAGGCCGAGACCGGCACGACCCTCGCGGCCTATGCCTGGTTCCGCTCCGAGCCGCTGCCGGGTTTCGGCGGCGCCACTCCCGATCTCTTGCTGCGTCAAGGCAAGGCGGATCAGGTGCACGCCTATCTCGACCGGGTCATGGCGGGCGGATACGCCTGATTCCGTGCTCCGCGATGCGTTTCCGAGGAGTGGTGTACCGGGCGCACAATCCTCAGTGGTCCTGGACGCCCGTGTCCGGCGAGGGGGCCAGGCGCCACGGAGGTCGTTTCAATCGCCGCGGAGTGCCAGCGCTCTACACCTCTCTCACGCCGTTAACCGCCTTACGAGAAGCGCAGCCGTTGGGCCGGACCATGCAGCCCATAACGCTCTGCGCGTACGACGTCGATTCAGAGCCCGTATTCGACACGCGCGACGATACGGAGCGCTCAGCGCTCGACGTGAACGATTCGGAACTTGATTGTCCTTCCTGGGAAGCAGAGATGCTCGACGGAGCAATCCCCTCGTTGCACGCCTTGGCTGACCGGTTGATTGCCGCCGGGTATGTCGGAATGCTCGTCAGAAGCTTCGCTGCCGGAACCGGTGCCGACGAATTCAACCTCGTGTTCTGGAGTTGGGGCAAGGACCGGCCAAACCGTGTCATCCTCATCGACGACGAAGGCCGCCTGTCGCGAGGTTGAGTACCGTGACTGCCGATCCGGGAACAAACCCGGGAACGCTCATGAGGATGACCGCCTCCGAAGACGCTTCATGACCCACTCCTTCGAAATCATCCCGCGACCGCCGTATTCGTTCGACTTCACCGTGGCGCGCTTCATGCGCTTTGCCGGCGAAAACGTCGACCTCGTGGAGGACGGTCAATACCGGCGCCTGCTGGCGGCCGGCCGCCAGCTCGCGTTGGCCGTGGTGACCAACGTCGGCACGGTGGCCAGGCCGCGGCTGACCGTGGTCCTGGACAGTCCGTCGAGGGCTCCGCTCGAGCATGCCGGGTTCGAGACGCAACTCCGCCACATCCTGTGCACGGACCTCGATCTCCGACCGTTCTACCGCATGGCGCGCAAGGACGGGATGCTGGCGCCCATGGTCAGCCGGTTCCGCGGACTGCGCGTCACCGCCAGCCCGACGCTGTTCGAGGCCCTGGTCACCGCCGTCCTTTCCCAGCAGGTCAACCTGACGTTTGCGTACTCCATCAAGCAGGCGCTGGTGGAGAGCTTTGGCCGCAGCTGGCGACGGCAGGGGCGCACCTACCACGCGTTTCCCGAGCCGCGCCGGTTCGCCGCACAGACCATGGAAGCCATGCGTGGCTTCCGCCTGAGCAACGCCAAGGCCGCCACGCTGATCCGCCTCGGCGAGGCCTTCGCCTCCGACCCCACGCTCCGCGGGTTGGCCGCGTTGTCCGATGAACAGGTCGTCGAACGCCTGACCGCCATCAAGGGCATCGGCCGCTGGTCCGCCGAAATCGCGCTGATGCGCGGACTGGGGCGGCCGGACACTTTCCCCGCCGGCGACCTGGGCGTGGTCAAGTACGTCGCCCAGGGGCTCCTGGGCAAGACCGGCAAGGCCACCGAGGACGAGATGCGCGCCTTTGCCGAACGCTGGCGGCCCTACCGCGCCCTGGCCCTGGCGTATTGCTACGCCGAGCTGGCGGTGCGCCGCGGTGCGAGCACTCCGGGCACTGTCGCCGAATAGCGTGGAATGGTACCCTGTGCGCCCGGACGAAACCATGCGGAACACACCCAATGACCCGGAGAACGCCGGCTCCACGCTCTCCATCATCGTGCCGACCTTCCGCGAGGCGGCCAACATTGCACCGTTGGCCGAACGCATCGACGCGGCCCTGTCCGGCACGGGCATCGAGTGGGAGCTGTTGCTGGTGGACGACGACTCCGGCGACGGCAGCGAGGCCGTGGTCACAGAGCTCGCCCGGCGCCTGCCGGTGCGCATGGTGGTACGCCGGGAGCCGCCACGGGACCTGTCCCTGGCCGTCATCGAGGGCATCCGGCAGTGCCGCTTCGACCGCCTGGTGGTGATGGATGCGGACCTGTCGCATCCTCCCGAGAGCATCGTCGACCTGCTGGCGGCGCTGGACGAGGGCTGCGACATGGTCATCGGCAGCCGCTATGCGCCGGGCGGCATGGTCGACCGCTCCTGGGGTCTCTACCGCGTGCTGAACTCGCGGCTGGCGACCTGGCTGGCTCGGCCTCTGGTCGGATACGCCGACCCCATGTCGGGTTTCTTCGCCACCCGCCGCAGCGCGCTGCCCGATCTCCCCACCGTGCGGCCCATGGGGTACAAGATCGCCCTGGACCTGGTCGTGCGTGGACGGCTGCGGGTGCGGGAGGTACCCATCGAGTTCCGCGACCGGAGCGTGGGTCTGAGCAAGATGAACTGGCGGCAGCAGGTACGGTTCCTGCGCCACCTCTCACGGCTGTACAACTACAAGTTCGGCAGCATGGCGCGTGTCCCCTTCTTCAGTGCGGTGGGGGCCAGCGGACTGGCGGTGGACCTTGCCTGCTATCTCGGCCTTCAGTGGGCGGGCGTGGAGCACCGGCTGGCGCGGTTCCTGTCCTTCTGGCCCGCGGCGGGCTGGAACTGGGCCCTCAACCGGGGCCTGACCTTCAGCGAGCGGGCACGGCAGCCGCACCTGGGGCAGTTGGCGAGGTTCATGGCGAGCAGCACGGTCGGACTGGGGGTGAACGTAGGCAGCTACGCGCTGCTGACGAGCTACGTGGAGCCGTTCGACCGTCACCGGCTGCTGGCGTTCTTCCTGGGCGTCGGCCTGGGCAGCCTGGTCAACTTCCTGGCCGCCGACCTGTACGTCTACAAGGGGCGCCCCGAGCCCGGGCGCTGAGCCGGTCCCCGGCCCGGCGGCCGGAGCGATGCGGACTAGCCCTCCGGCTCTGTATCCACCGAGCCCACGCGGCCGTACGCATCCTCGTAGCGGACGATGTCGTCCTCTTCCAGGTAACCGCCGGTTTGCACTTCCACCACCTCCAGCGGCACCGTGCCCGGGTTCGCCAAACGGTGTATCGCTCCAAGGGGAATGTAGGTGGTTTGACTCTCCGACAGCATGAACGTGTCGTCGCCACGCGTCACCCGCGCGGTGCCACTCAGGACGACCCAGTGCTCGGCGCGATGCCGGTGCGACTGCAGCGACAGGGCCTGGCCGGGATTCACGACGATGTGCTTGACCTTGAAGCCGTCGCCGCTGTGCAGGTCATGGAACATCCCCCAGGGACGATGGACCTTGCGATGGACCCGGTGCTCCCCCCGGCCCGCCGATCCGAGCCTTGCCACCACTTCCCCCAGGTCCTGAACCGCGTCCTTGCTCGTCACCAGCAGCGCATCGGCCGTGTCCACGATCACGAGATCCGACACACCCACGGCGGCCACCAGCCGGTCCCCTGCATCGACGTAGGTGTTGCGGACCCCTTCAAGGAGCGTGTCGCCCCGGGCGACGTTGTCCGCCTCGTCCTTTTCGCCGAGATCGGCCAGCGCCGCCCATGAGCCGACGTCGGACCAGCCAGCTTCCAGCGGCACCATCACCGCGGCCGAGGTGTGCTCCATGACCGCGTAGTCCACCGAAACCGCCGGGGATCGGGCGAACGATTCCGCCTCCAGCCTGAGGAAGCCCATGTCTTCCGCCGCGTTCCGGTGGGCTTGTGTGACGGCGTCGCGGACGGCCGGTGCGTGCGCGCCAAGCTCCCGCAGGTACCCCGAGGCCGAAAACACGAACATGCCGCTGTTCCAGTAATAGCCGCCCTCCTCGAGGTACCCCGCGGCCGCCGCGGCATCCGGCTTTTCGACGAACCGTTCGACCCGGCGGCCGTCATCGCTCACGCCGGCGGGGCCGGCGGCCTTGATGTATCCGTAGCCCGTGGCCGCATGGGCGGGTGTCACCCCGAAAGTCACAAGATGCCCGGAGGCTGCCTCCCGGACGGCGGACCGCACCGCGCCGGCAAACCGGCTCTCGTCCCGGATGACGTGATCCGCGGGGAGCACCAGGAGGATGGGGTCTCCACCATCGTCGAGGGCGAGGGCTTCCAGCGCCACCGCGGCGATGGCCGGCGCCGTATTCCGCCCCACCGGCTCCAGCAGCACGGCCGACGGGGCGACGTCGACGGCCCGGAGCTGTTCAACCACCAGGAAGCGATGGGCTTCGTTGCAGGCCACGATGGGCGCCCGCATCTCGTCGAGCGCGGCGAGGCGGCGGGCGGTGGCCTGGAGCAGCGTGTGCTCCTCCAGCAGCCGGATGAACGGCTTGGGATAAAGCTCCCGGGACAGGGGCCAGAGCCGGGTTCCGGCGCCGCCCGAGAGAATAACGGGGAAAAGGACATGACTCATCGCGTCAAACTCGCGTCAAGGTCCAAAGCGAGACTGCCCGACTATAACAGAGACCGGGCGCCGGCAAACAGCCTCGTCACGGGAGTCCCGGCCGGCAGCGCCACCGGCGTCATTCCCGCATGAAGCCCTGAAGCGAGTCGGCGCCCCGCTGCACCCGCCTGTTCCACCAGACGATCACAGGAGTGATGAGGATCGTAGGCACGATCCACGCCAGCCATGCCGGTTCCGTATCGACGTTGACCACCACCACGGCGGTGACGGTGGCGATGGTCCCCGCCAGCATGTTGGTGAGATGACGGGCGATGCGCTGCCGCCCGGAACGGCGCTGGGCTCGGTGAAACCGAACGTCGACGGCGCACAACGCCAGCGCGATGAAACCGAACACGGCCATGGTGACCCACTGCGAGTCGCCGCGCAGACAAAGCGTCGCCGCGTAGCCCCACATGCCCAGCCCGGCAAGCCCCATGACGGCCGCGGCCGCCCGGTCCACTGCTCCCGGGCGACCGCTCGCGTTCCGGGCGAAGCGCCACCCCGCGAACACGAGATAGAAGCTGAACACGGCCACCAGCAGCAGTACGACGTCGGAACCGAGCACGGCCAGCGGCAGCGCGGTTACGCACACTACCGTCATGGCCGCGGCATAGATCCGGCCCGCCCTTATGTGATGCACCCGGCCCTTTGCGGTGACGAGCGCGACGGCCGCCGCCGCCAACGCCGCCGAGCCGGCGGCTATGTGGATCACCAGGAGAACGCTACCGGGCATGCCACTCACTCCTCGCGGGCCGAGGGTCCCTGCCCCCTACCCGGTTGCCGTCACGGCCACGGGTCGAACCGCCGGACGAGAGCCAGCCTGACGACGATGATGTGGTTCTCGACCTTGTAAGGACAGGCCGCTCGTGGCCCCCCGGGTCCGCACGGATTGTTTCCGGAGCGGTTCGCATAGCGCGTGGTCCGGCCGAAACCCAGATACGAACCGTCCAGCCGCCACCTCCAGGAGTCCCACTCCGGGGTCTCGATACCGACCCCGAGGACCCAGCCGACTCTGGTTGCATTGTGGTAGAACGAATCGTCCGGGTCTACGTGCGGCGGTATGTTCCGGGGGAGATTGAAATCGACATCGGTCAAGGAGTTGATGATCCGCGCCATGGCGACGCCCCCGTTGATGAACACCGTCACCGGACCTTCCCGGTGCTCCAGCCCCAGACGCGCGGTGGCCACCCATCGAACCGACGCCCTCACGGTCTCGTCCCGGCCGGCGGGATCGATCCTGTCGCTGCCCGCAGGAAGGCCCAGCACAAGAACATCGCGGGTATCGATAAGGAAGCTCCACTTCCCGGCTCCCGACCGGCGATCCGCATGCGACGAATCGTCATGGGAAGAGATGTTAACATGCCGGTCCGGTCTGCCGAAGCCGGCCACACCCGGCTGCGCCGGCGACGGTGCGTTGACCGGCGGCAACGCGCCGAATATACTCTCCGGAAAGCCGCGAAGTCCTTGTAAATCCAGGAAACTTGCTTGTTTGCGAAACGGCGTTGACACGCCGCGCAGACCGGCGGCCCGCGCCGCCCCTGCCGGGAGCACCATGGGTACGGTCCACGAAATCTATATCACCAGCGAAGGCAGCGCCCGCATGCGCAAGGTCGAGGAGGCGGAAGCCCTGGCCAGCATGGGGCTCAAGGGCGACCGCTACTGCGAGCGGACCGGCTACTACAGCGGCTGGGACGAGTGTCAGGTGACCCTCATCGAAGCCGAAGAACTCGAGGCCATCGCCGCCGACTCGGGCCCTCAGGTGCTCAACGGCGAACACCGGCGCAACATCGTCACCCGCGGCGTCCGTCTCGACGACCTCGTGGGACATGCCTTTCGCGTGGGAGACGCGGTGCTGGCGTTCGATCGGCCGCGCCCGCCGTGCGCCTACATCCAGTCCATCACCGAGCCGGGCATGACCCGGGCCCTCGCCGGCAAGAGCGGCATCTGCGCAATGGTCGTACAGGGCGGCTTCATCCGGCCCGGCGACGAAATCGCCGTGCTCTGATCACGCCCGTGCAGGACACCGGACCCCGGCGGGCCCCGGCCGCCTCACCCCCCGCGAGCCCCTTCTTCTACGGCTGGATCATCCTCCTGGGAGGCTTCCTCATTCTGGTGGTGGACGGCGGCGTGCGCTTCTCCTTCGGCGTCCTGGTGAAGCCGCTGGCGGGAGAGTTCGGCTGGAACCGGGGCGCCATCACGTTCGCCTACACCCTGAACATGCTGGTGTTCGGCTTCAGCCAAATGATGGCCGGGCGGCTGCTGGACCGCTACGGTCCCCGGCGGCTGTTCTCGATCTCGGCGCTGGCGGCTTCCGCCGGCCTGTTCCTGACCTCCCGCACCGACTCGATCCCCGAGCTTTACCTCTACTACGGCGTCATCACTGCCATCGGGGTATCGGGCATCACCATCGGCGTGGTCTCCTCCACCGTCTCCCGGTGGTTCAGGAGTCTCCGCGGCCTCATCGGCGGCATCGCCGTCACCGGCACGGCGTTCGGACACTTCGCCTTCCTCCCGGCGCTGGCGTACTCTCTCGAACGCTTCGGATGGCGCGCCTCGTGGGCGGGCCTTGGCATCCTGGTGTCCGCGGTGGTGATCCCGGTGGCGCTGACCCTGATGAAGAAGGAACCCTCGGAAATGGGACTCTCGCCGTACGAGATCGGCGGCAGGCCCGTCCCGGCATGGCGCAGCTCCCCTGCCCCGGACTATGCGCCCAGAGAAGCCTTCCTCTCCCGGAGCTTCCTCTTCGTGGCGGTGTCGTACGGTCTCTGCGGTTTCCAGGACTTCTTCTTCGTCACCCAGTTCGTCCCCTTCGCCACCGATGCCGGCCTCACCACCCAGCACGCCTCGAACATCCAGGGCCTGTCCGGACTGTTGGCCCTGGTGGGCGTGCTCGCCTTCCCGGCGGTCACGGAGAAAGCCGGCCACGGCCTTCCCCTGTCCTTCATGTTCGTCCTGCGCATCGCCTGTTTCGGGTTGCTGATGGCCTCGTCCTCCGAGCCGGCAATCTTCACGTCCGCCCTGTTGATGGGTTTCACGCTCATGGCGACCGCGCCGCTGGCCGCGGCCATGACCGGCGACTATTTCGGCGTCCGGAACATCGGCCTGATCACCGGCGCCATCCTCTGGGTCCATCACACCGGCGGGGCCCTGGGCGCTCTTCTGGGGGGCGTGGTGCATGACGCCACCGGGTCCTACGCCGGCATGTTCCTGGCCTGCTTCGTCATGGCGTTCCTTGGCGCGGCGGCCTGTCTGGGCATCCGCCCGCCCGGAGGACCGCTGATGCCGCGTTTCCGCCACGCGGATGCCTGAGGGCGGTCGGCTTCCACGGCTCATGAACGGCCGGGCAGTCCTCGCGCGGCCGGCCCTTCAGTCTTCCCCGGCGGCCAACTCCTCCCGGTACTTTCGCAACCGGCCGCGGAACTGGTGATAGGTCAAACCGAGTGCCGTTGCCGCCAGGCGCTGGTTGTACCTCGCCTCCGCGAGGCTCTCGCGAATCATTCCCACCTCCAGATCTCTGACCGCGTCCTCAAGGGACGCGTCCGGCCGGTCGGGAGCACCGGCCGGAGGGGACGGGTCCGGAGTCTCGATTCCGGCGCTCGTGCCCCCACCGAAAGGCGGGACGAAAGGGTCGAAGACGAGCTCGTCAATGCTGGGCGCGTCGGATCGATACACCGCGCGCTCCACCACGTTCCTGAGCTCGCGAACGTTGCCGGGCCAGGGGTAGCCTTCCATTTGCGCCACCACGCGGAGACTGAACCGGGGAAGAGACTCCCAACCCAATTCGTGCGCCATGCGCGCGGCAAAGTGATTCGCCAGCAACAGGATGTCCTCTCCGCGAGCCCGCAAGGGTGGAACGAACAGCACATCGAACGACAACCTGTCGAGCAGGTCGCGCTTGAAACGGCCCTGGCGGGCCAGCGAGGGCAGGTCCGCATTGGTCGCGCCGATGATTCTCGTGTCGACCTGGACCGGACGGGAAGACCCCACCCTCTCAAAACTGCCATACTCCACGACCCGGAGGATCTTCTCCTGGACCTCCGTGGGGATCTGGGCAATTTCATCCAGGAAGAGGGTCCCGTCCGTCGCTGCCTCGAACCGTCCGGTGCGCCGTTGATGCGCGCCGGTGAAAGCGCCCTCCTCGTGGCCGAACAGTTCCGACTCCAGCAGCGTCGGCGCCAGCGCCGCGCAGTTCAGGGCAACGAGCGGACCCTGCCAACGTTGCGACAGATAGTGGAGCTTGGCCGCCGCCAGTTCCTTGCCGGTGCCGCGTTCACCGATCAACAGGATCGGACGATCGACCTTGGCGGCACGGGACAGCGTTTCCTGAAAGTCCAGAAAGGCATTGGACTGTCCCAGCGGTTCCGTGTAGGATTCGGGCATGAGTCCTCCTGGTTAGGCGAAAAATACCATAGTTTAATTTTCTTCACTAATTATAGGTATTTTTAGCGAACATCTGGTATCGCTCCGAGACAACAAACCTCAACGAAAACAGGGCCTTGGAAATGCGGCAACAGTTGGCACTGTTTATGCTCTCTCCAGGACACAGCGGCACGGACACGTTATCCGCGAATTCCCGAGGGAGGAACTCAAATGGGAATCTTCACACGCTTGAGCGACATCATCAGCTCGAACATCAACTCGATGCTGGACAAGGCCGAGGATCCGGAAAAGCTCATCCGGCTGATGATACAGGAGATGGAGGACACGCTGGTCGAGATCAAGGTGGCTTGCGCCCAGGCGATGGCGACGCGCAAGAAGGTCGAACGCGAGCTCGACGAAGCGCGGCGGCGCCACGACCAGTGGGCCGACAAGGCCAGACTCGCCGTGGACAAGGGACGCGAAGACCTGGCGCGGGAGGCGCTGATGGAGAAGCGGCGCTATCGGGAACGCTCGGAGACTCTCGAGAGCGAGGCGGTCCAGTGCGCCGCCATCATTGAACAGTACCAGTCGGACATGGCCCAGTTGGAAGACAAGCTGGCGAAAGCGAAGGAAAAGCAACGCATCCTGGTGCAGCGCCACATTCAGGCGCACGAGCGGAAGCGCGCCCAGAGCGGGATCCGCAAGATGGGCAGCGCGGACACGATGCTGCGTTTCGAGCAGTTCGAGAACCGTATCGAGCGCATGGAGGCCGAGGCCGAACTGGTCAACTTCGCGCGGAAGCCGGACCTCGATGAAGAGTTTGCCCGCCTGGGACAGGACGAAGAGATCGAAGCCGAACTGCGGGCGCTCAAGGATGCCGCGCGGGGATCCGAGACCTGAGACGCGCCGGCGGTAGGTGCGGTCGATGCGCATGAGTGAGCGAGGATGACGCCGGAAAGCATCATGGGACTCGTGCTGGGCGTGCTCGGGATGCTGTTGATCCTGGGCGCGGCATTGATCGTCATGGTAGTGTGGGCGATCAAATCGTTGCGCGGCGACGGGGCCGGCGCCGATGAGGCCCAGCTGATGCAAGAGCTCTACCAGGGGCTGAGCCGGCTGGAAGACCGCGTGGAATCCCTGGAGACCATTCTACACGACAGAAAGGATAGAAACCGATGATTCGAGGCTATTCAAGGATTGGCCGCATCTATCGCTCGCGCCGCGGCGTGATCCTGGGCGTGTGCCGCGGCCTCGCGGAACACCTGGACGTGCGGGTGTTGTGGGTCCGCGTGATCGCCGTCGTCCTGTTGATCAGCACGGGTTTCTGGCCGTTTGCCGGCCTCTATCTGCTGGCTGCCCTGATCCTCAAGCCGGAGCCCGTGCTGCCCCTGAAAACAGAAGGAGAACAGGACTTCTACAACAGCTACGCGCACTCGCGTACCATTTCACTGAATCGCCTGCACCGCACCTTCGATCAACTCGACCGTCGCATCCAGCGAATGGAGAACAGGGTCACCAACCGCGAGTACGATTGGGAGCGAAGGCTGCGGACCGGAGAAAGGGACTAGTGTCACCATGATCGACGCATACTCCTGGCGCACCAGCAACGGCCGCAAGCTGCACATCGTGCTGGAGGAGCTCGGCCTCGAATACCAAATCCACCCCATCGACATCCGCAAGGGCGACCAGTTCGAGCCCGACTTTTTGAAGATCAGCCCCAACAACAAGATCCCGGCCATCGTCGACCGGGACGGGCCGGACGGGAAGCCCTACGCGGTGTTCGAGTCGGGCGCCATCCTCATGTACCTGGCCGAGAAGACCGGCAAGCTCATGCCCGCCGACGTGGCGCGCCGCTACGCGGTGATCCAATGGCTCATGTTCCAGATGGGCGGCATCGGACCGATGCTGGGACAGGCCAACCATTTCCGCGGGCAGGCCCCGGACAACGAGTACGGGGTGCGGCGCTACACCAACGAGGCCGGGCGCCTCTACGGCGTCATGGACAGACGCCTGGCGGACCACGAGTACCTGGCCGGCGAGTACTCCATCGCGGACATCGCCTGCTACCCCTGGCTCCAGGGTCACGAGAAGCAGGGCCAGGACCTGAACGACTTCCCCCACGTCAGGCGCTGGTTCGAAGCCGTCACCGCCCGCCCCGGCGTCCAACGCGGCCTCCAGGTCATGGCCGACGTGCCCCTCACCCCCATGGACGACAAGGCGCGGGAGATCATGTACGGGGCGAAGCAGTACGAGCGGCGGTAGCGGCACGCGACCTGTGGAGCACCGGAGGGCTCAGGGCTGGCGGCGAGTCATGCCGAGGCCCCCGAAACCGAGGACCGAAACCGATTCTCGCGTTCGGTGTTCCGGATGTGCTCGTCCCAGACATTCCGAACCGTCTCCATGTCCGCACTGTGGATGAACGGCATCTCCAGGCTGTTGAACACGTCGAATTGGGGAATGGGGATAGGGTTGCCAACCGTCGTTCCAAAGATCTCGCCAACGGCGTTTGCGGTGTGGATGATGGCGCGATGTGCGCGGACAATTTCGGCGCGACTGAACTCGCAGATCTTCTCGATGTCGTCCGGACGGGAGGTTTCATCTGCGGCATGACCTATTGACTTGTTTCGCATGGTACGGATCTTTTCAAGGATCGGTTCTGTCTCCCTGAGCCGCGCGTCGAGGCCCTCCAAGATCGTCTCGGCAACGAGATCGCTTCTGCACCGGTTCCCGTCAGAAACCCTCGAGAGACTGTCGAAGAATTGATGCCGTCGTTCGGACACACCGAAGGCCTCCGGTCCTTTCTTGGGAGGCCAGTAGACTTGACCGGGCCGCATTCTACCCACATGTCTCTGCCTGACGGCTTCGTAGTCGTATGGCAGGCCATCAAACGACACAAAGACTTCTCGGGTGATTAGACACCGGTTTTTCGTTACGTCTTCCAGCAACGTCGGCAGGGATATGACGCTGTCGCTCTCTTTCCGAGCCGGCCTCTCCGCAATCCTACAGATGCTCAAGACTTGGCCCGAGAGATAGGCCCGGTCTATGAAGTCGCCAAGGACGCCGTTTGTGGCGGCTGAGGGTTTGGCAAAACGTCGCGCTTCGTTCAGGGCATTGTGAACCGCATCGTCCCACATCATCTGATGTATCTGCCACTGAATGCTGTGGTACTTGTCTCCCTGGAACCATTCGAACCATTGTCTCCGTCGTTGCCGGAAACGCTTGAGGACGTCCCTGTCCTCTACATCACATTCGTGGAGCTTATACTCATAGCCTTTCGCAGCGAGTCCCATTCCGCGTTCTCCATGTCGTCGGGCACAAGCACCCGTCTTGTTCCGGCCACACTCCCCTTACATCGCTGTACCAGGAGCGCTGGCCGACCCTCACATCCGGGGGCACGCATCATGCATAGGCTATTGACACCAAGGCGACCTCCCGGTACGATATTAGAGATTGATGTCCCCTCGCGTCCCACAGGCACGCGAGGATCTTTATGAACGGGGCTGCGTTGGACGTAGCCCCGTTTTCGTTGCTGAGGCAGGACTGAGCATGGGCACGTGCGCGATCTACATTGACGGCGGATATCTGGACAAGGTGCTTCAACACGACTACCCACAGACACGGGTTGACATAGGCCAGCTTGTGGGGGAGATGACGGCGTCCGATACCCTACTTCGGGCATACTACTATCACTGCATGCCCTATCAGTCGAACCCGCCAACAACCGTCGAGCAGCGGCGCTATGCATCGAAGAGACGCTTCATCGACGCCTTGAGCCACATTCCGCGATTTCAGGTGCGTCTCGGGCACCTGAACTTCCTAGGCCTGACCGACACTGGCCAACCGATATTCCAGCAGAAGCGAGTCGACATGATGTTGGGGGTCGACATGGCCCTGCTTGCAGTCAAACAGCGGGTCGACCGGATGGCGCTTCTGACGGGCGACAGCGACACGATCCCCGCTGTCGAGGCCGTCAAGCCTGAAGGAGTCGTCGTAACCCTCTGGCATGGCCCGCTGAAGGGACGCAGCTCGCCGAGCCGTGACCTGTATCAGATTGTGGACGAACGCGTCGAAGTCGACCATGCCATGATCACCAGAACAACCCGCTCCGATTCCAACTAGAACCGGGAGAGTCGATTGAGCATTCGATCAATTAGGCTCTTGGCAGCCACTTGGTTCACAGAGCACTCGTAAACGAGGTCAAAGACTTCTTTGTAGGTCGCCCTTTTGCGTGCAGGAAGCCTTTCGAGGATGTCGCCATCAACCTTCGTCGTGTGAGCATCGACTGCCTCTTCGATAGAGGCAAGACGACCCCTGAGCGCGCCACGGTGGTCGTCCTCGAATAGATCAAAATCCGCTGCCTTTCTCATTTCGGACAGCAGAGTACCGATCTCGGCTCTGATGGACTTCGCGTAGCGCTCCGAGACGGCACCTTGCTTGATCACGTCTAGCTTCTCATAAACCTTGTCAGCGCCAAGCTCGAATGTTTTGAGACGGTTTCGCTGTTGAGAGGAGACGCGGCATTCACGCGCGATCTCAGCCCCCACGGGGCGCAAATGGGCAATGAGGTTGTCCAAGTGTGCGCTGACTTCGAACTCATCCCGTCGTCCGTTCGGCGCGACCCGCGCATCTAGGACGTGAACCTCGCCAATCGCCCAAGAACAGAAACGCTCCTCAGGAAATATCTCAACAAAAAGACGATCATGGCCGACCTGGATATTGCCTACACGAGCGCGGAGACCGCGAACACCCTGGGAGACCGGGATCGTGCCTTGATAATCATGGTGGACGAGCCACCCTACGGCGGCAAGATCAGCATCGATGTTCTCGATCTCGAATGACTTAAGACTGCGCAGCGCCGCTTTCTTGGTGTCCGAATACACAACCTCATCGCGATGGGGCCGATAAACCGGCGCTTCCGCGCCATTAATGTGGATCTTATAGGAGTCACCTGCCCGTCCGTGAGACTCGAGGAGCGCCACTATCTCGCGTCCGAACGAAAACTCGGGCGAGAACGGGCACGGACAAACCTGACCGATGAAGGATTCGATCTCCAGTTCATTCAAGAGCCGGTCGTTGGCAATCCGGCGCGGCTTGACGAGCTCCACCTCAAAGAAATGAGCAGGATAGTCCTCCGGATCGAGCCGCTTCAATGTAACGGCCTCTCTCACAATCGTTCGCAGGTCGGTATCGCTGTCGGTTGTCGCTAGCATCCGCTTGACCAAGCGTCCGTCCCACATCGCTTCCATGACCTTTGTATCTCCCTTGGTCCTGGAGCGGAACAGGAGCTGTTGCACATAGCCCAGCCCCGAAAGGCGGCCCACACCGCGGAAACCCCGCGCATCCGTACCTCGTTTCTCGCTCGCGCCAATGGATAGCATACGCGCGGAGAAGTCCTTATTTGACAGACCCATTCCATTGTCGCGGATCACGACCCGACGGTCGATATGATCGAGATTGATCTCGATCCGCCCGTCACTGATGGAACGCAATAGGCCCGACGCCACAGCATCATCGATGGCGTCGGCGGCGTTTTGCACATACTCCCGGAAGATCGAGAGCGGGTTGACATACATGGAGCTACTCAAGAGCTCCAGTACCTCCTTGCCTACGATAATCTCAGGCTCTACAAGCCCCTCATCGTCGGCCCTTTTAGCCTCGATCATCCCTTCAACCCCCCCACCGTTCCTACGCATAGACTTGCGTTGTGTGCTTCAGTTCTTGCCCTGCCCTTGTACCCGGTTGTACATCCTGGTCCGTCAGCGCCGCATCTTCCACGAGCTCATCCTCCGGCACCAGATAGGCATTAACGTCCGCGGCCCGCCGACGCTTTTGTACCTCCCAGATCCGTGCCTCATCAGCCTTGGACATCGGCACGAAATATCGTACGGCCTCCCGTAACCTGCGACCGGTAAGCATACTTAGGTCGCGCGCATAGTCACTTCTATCGCGACTGCACAGATATTCGAGGAGATCGGTGCGCTCATCGGCCGACAGCGCGCCCATCGCGGCCTGGAAAGACTCGAATTCCGAACGACCATCAAACTGCTCATACCAGTCCCGGTTGAAGATGAAGTGGTGTGGCCGGAACAGAATCCCCTCGAATTCCTCGTAAGTGTCACCGAACGCTTTCCTGAAGAACTCTGGCGCCCCGCTAACAATCCCGTGGGTCGCCTGGAGGATGACCTGCATCGACCGAAGATAATAGGAATTCCAGTTCCCACCCACATGGCCTCTATCCGGTCGGGTCACCGGCTGATAGCGCATCGGGAAAGAGAAAATCCGAATCCCAAGTTCCTCGTTCAGTGTCACATTGAGACGCATCCGTTCAAAGAGATCGCTCGGGCTATCATGAAAGTTATAGAGCATATAGTTCGATAGCCCTGTAATTCCCGCCTCGGCTGCAAAGCGGATCGCCTGCACATACGGCTTCTTGACCCCAAGATGGTCGAAAGCAATCCGCAATGGCTTCAGCGCAATGCGTGACAGTTGCTGCAAGTACATCGAATTCTTGCAGAGAATTCGGGCATCGACACCCTGGTTGAAGTCCACCCGGCGCTGAAGCTCGTAGCGTCCACGCTTGAGTGTCGCCCCTCGTTCAAAACCAAGATCAATGATCTCCGCGACGATGTCCTTGAAGTTGGCGGAAGCGACGACGTTGTTATCCATCAGGATCAGGTCGCGCTTCTCGCCGTAAAGACGACTGACCCCCTCAATGACCTCGCTCAGCGAGTTTGTGTCCCTTTGACCACCTTCAAGCTTCGGTACACCGCAGAACGCACACTTTCTGACGCAACCGCGTGAGGCGTAGGTGAAGTAGGCATCTGATACAGGGTACTCGTAGCCGATTTGCTCCAGAATGCTGTAATCAGGTACTAGATCCTCAATCGGCTTGCCGCTTACATCATCCGCGTAAAGCTCTTCTTCGAACGGGTCGAGACGAAGCGAAATAGCCGGCGCGTCGCCTAACAACCCCTGGATGAAACGCACGCCGCGCCACTGTGGCGCGGCCACATATTTTTCATGCATCAGTGAAGCGGCAATCCCGCCGACAAAGACGCGATGCGCCTGGCCGCCGACCAAGTGAAGCGCATAGTCGATGCTGCGCGCAGTACGCTCCCACTCGAAGGAGAACAAGGTGGTGATATAGACTCGGTCCCAAGCCGTGTCTCGGGCGGAGGGATCCTCACCCTTAACAAAGCGAACATTGTCCTTCTTGCCGCTCGGGCCGTGATACTGGGCAATCTTCATCAGCCCAAGCGGTGGGTATTTGTTCCGGTAGCCGGGTTCGACGAGAAGAATATTCTTGTTGGCCATACCCTGCCTCGATTCGAGTCCTTTACACCCAACTAGAGAGCTGGGGCTTGTGGAACCAGCCTCTGCTGGACCCTGCCACCCTTTCCCGAAGCGGGGTGGCGCAGGCTACGCAACGGCCACCTCCGGCGACCGATCCTCAGGGAAATACTCCTCCACCTTGTCGTAAATGTCTCCAACTAGCGCGACTTGGTCCGCGGTCAATACGCCTTGCTCAGGATGGGCGACTTTGTTGCGTATATCGTTGAGGTCGCGAATCCACTTCGTATTTTGCTTTTTGTTTTCTTTGTCACTGACACCAAGCGACATTACGTCTTTCACCAAGTCCCAATTATGAATACAGATGTCGATGTAGTTCTGGAGGTAAAGTTGACCCTCCTCCTCACCTTCACGGTTCTTTTCCTCCCACCTGCTAGTGCAATCTACGCGAATTTTTGACGGTACTCCCTGGACCCACCAAGCTTTTTCTTGCGTTCCATAGTTTGTTTTCAAAACGCCAATGACATAGTCAAATATTCTCTTCTGAATTCGGAGTACCTTCGTAAGGGCCTCATCGGTGCCCGCCTCGTCCCGGGACTCGAGGTACTCCCGCAACCCTGGTGGGCTGAAATTAGGAACTTGTTTCTGGATCTGGACCTCCATGCCATAAGCTTGGCGCCGAACGGCAGTCAGGGACGAGCCGATGCGCCGGAAAGATTGAATTTCTTGGCCAGCGGGACTCTTGAAATAGTCGATCAGCACCTGAAGATAAGGCATTATTTTGGAGAACGTCTCATCGGCATTGAACAGATAAAGATCCGTAGCGTCCTTTTGCCGGATATGGTCAGCAATGTCTTTGATAACATGAAACAGCGCCCGGATGCCGTTATTCGTGCACAGATAGCCTCCCGGACCATCGCCAAGCTTCCAGTGGCTCGTTAACTCGGTCGAGAACATCCGGAAGCACTCCGAAAGCACGGATAGACCTTTCTTGAGGTTCACGTCATAGTCATCCGCGTTGCCCGTGGACAGCGGCCCCGGCACAATTGCGCCTTTGCTAACCGTTCCCAATAGCTTGGCAACGTCGAGACCGTCTCGGATCGAAGTCTGTGTCAGGCACCGATACTGTGTCTTTTTCTTTCCGGTGAGGACCATGCGGTCGTGAAGCGGTGAGGTCCTCTCGCTGTTAAGACGGGAAGCGATACGAGAGAGGAGGGCCTGGAACGCTTCTTCAGGGTCGGATGAACACCAATGCAGGTCTGCGTAGAGCTCAACCAACAGGCTTGTGCTCACCTTGACCTGCTTGCTGTTGATATCGATGAAGAGGTTCATCTCCTTGTCGGCAGGGAGGTTCTCATAAGCGAGTACAGGCAAGACCGTCGAGTCCTGCTTGAAACCCTCTTTCCCACGTGCATTGGTGTAGGCGTAGGCGTAGAGCCTATGCTGGCCATCGATGATCCATGCCGACGCATAGTTCAGGGGTAGATGAAGTGTACCCAAGGTCTCCTCGCCGTCATTCCCCATCACATCGAACCGCAATTCGGTCTTCTTGCCGGTCTTCAGGTTGACGACGATATTCGTTGGAAATTTGCCGCCGCCATTGATGTACTCTGCAATCTTCTGCAGCCGGCGCGGCTGGAGCATACGCTGGTAAGTTTCCAAATTATCGATGTCTCGGCTGGCCTTGTGGCCGACATAGGCGATCTTCAAGAGGTCATCGGGGCGGATGAGAAAAGTGTAGAATTTGTCGCCGCCCATCTTGCCGCGAGTCGCTACGACTTTTCTGGCTAGACCGTCAATCTTTTGGCCGCCAAACATATGGCCCAAAAACTGGTAGCGTGCCGCGTGCTTGAGGTACTGCACAAGCGCCGAATAGTACGCGAGCTCGCCGTCCGTGATCACCGCAATCTGCGCTGCCTTGCACTTGGCAAGGTCCACATCCGCCCACGAGATGTTTCTGGTGGCGATGACATATTTTACTTTGAACTTGGCCTGCTGGCCGTAGGCCTTGCGGATGGACTTGAGCAGGTTATCGCGGATTGCCCCAATCTTCTCAATCAGCTGCGTCATGCTCTTCTTGCCCGGCGTGTCGCGCCGCGTGCACTCGACGACAATGACGGTCTCGTCGTCCTTGGCGAACACATCGATCTGGCGGGACGGCAGGCCATCTTCAACGGCGATAGTGAACTGGCGCCCTTTGCTCATTTCCTTGAAACCCATCTGGGCTAGGATGCTCCAGACTTCGTCCTCGAGTTGCTCGTCCGCGGGCTTCGACTTGGCCATACGTGTTGACTTCGCGTTCTTTCGGACCGTCCGCCAGCCGTCAGCTTCTTCCAGCTTCACCTTTTCGGCGATGAGCTTCTTCGACGAAGCCGAGACAGACTTATACACATCTTTGCTTTTCCGTCGTCTGAGCTCGGATGTGATCTCATCGCCGGAGACGACGGGGCCTAGATATTCGTCGGTCATGCCACAGATCCCTCCTGAATCAGGATACGGTTGGGAGGAAGACCAGGATGGTAAAGGGAACTACTAGCCGCAGGAGTGCGTCGCGAAGTTCAGGCAAGGTGATGTTCTGCGGACCCGCGGGCTGGCTATTTCGGATACGATTCGAGAAATCGGGGTCAGCGAAGTGACTCTTTACCGCGTGCGTAAGGAATAGAGCAGGATGAAAACGGTTCAACAGAAACCCAGAAAGGAACTGGAGAACGAAGATGTCACGCCGGTCTCCGCTATATCCCGAGACCCTGGCGCATAAAGGCTTCGACTTCAACGGTTCAGAGGGCTGTTTTTCTCCTTCGCTGAGTTCCACTTCTCCTCATCCACCAGTTCGGTCCGTTCCGACCAACTAATATCGTCTCCCCAGCGTGAATGCAATCAACTGACGCGTGGAGGCTAAAGTAGACCTTGCGCGGGCGTATTGCCGAGCCTCAGTCGAAGGATGGCCGCTCAATCAACGATCGCAGCCTACTGCGAGCGTCGGGAGCACGTAACGGCCCATTGCGACGACTCATGCTGCCTCGTGTCCACTGGCACGTCAGGGGCTTACGGAACGGGCTCCGCTATACTTTGCCTGTCCGGAACGATGGGCGAGCCCGTTCAGCCGCGGGTGACCCGGAACCGCGCCATGAAGCGGCTGTCCAGGTAGTCCTTGAGGCGCCAGCACCAGCGGGCGTGGGCGGACCATCCCTTGTAGTCCATCAACGCCTTGCCGTCGCCGGTGTTGAGGAGGCGCAGGAAGTCGTGCTGCGGCTCGTAGGAAGACAGCGACTCGCCGCGCACCAGGGCGCCGATGTTCCGCCACAGGACCGGGCCCTGGCGGACGGCGTACACGCCTGCCTTGGGCACAGCGGCGCCCGCCAGGGTGCCGCTGTCGCCTACAGCGAAAACCTCGGTCGAACCGGTGGACTGGAGCGTATCGCGGGTGAGCAGGAAGCCCCTGAGGTCCTTCGGCAGGGTCATGTTCTCCACCAAAGGAGGCGGAGCGGCGCCGGCGGCCAGCACCACGAGGTCCGCGGCGATGCGGCGACCGTCCGCGCAGACGGCTTCCCGATCCTCGATGCGGGTGATCCGGTTACCCGTGATCACCTCGACTCCCCTGACCGCCAGCAACGCCTCGGCCCTGCGCAAGGCCGGCGGCGCCAAACCGCCGCCGATGCGTTCCCCTGCGTCCACGATGGCGATGGCGTGGCTTGTCTCACCCAGTACACGGCGCAGGTAAGCGGGCAGGCACAGGCTGATCTCCATGCCGCCCACCCCGCCGCCGATGACCAGTACCCGTAGTTCCTCGCGACCCCGCCGGCTCAGCTCCTGCAGGCGCTCGTAGAGGCGCATCAGGAAGGTCTGCATGGGCTTGATCGGGACCCAGGCGCCGGCGGACACGTCGATGCCGGCGCGGTTGGGCACCGAGCCGGCGCCCACCGAGAGGACGTCGAACGGGACCGGCTCATGCTTCTCGAAACGCACGGTCCGGCTCTCCATGTCCACGCTCAGGGCCGGCTCCACCACCAGCTCGGCCCTGGCCGCGTGGGCGAGGCTCCGCAGGTCGATCTCCAGCTTGCCGGGCGGGTACTGGCCCGAAAGGGTGCCGGGCAGCATGCCGGAATAGGTGGCGGCGGCGAAACTCGACACGCACACGAGGCGGGCGCCCGGGATGGGCTCACGCCGCCACATGTCCAGGACATGGGCGTTTGTGTGGCCGATGCCGAGGAGGACGATCCGTGGGGAATCAGCCAAGGGCACGGACAGACGGACGCGCGGTCATGCGCTGGTACCAAGCATCGAGGCGCGGCAGGCTCGGGTCCGGCAGAACGCCCCACTGGACGTGGCGCATGATCCGAGGCAGGTGGGCGGCGTCGAGCAGCGAGAAGTCTCCCGCCATGTAGTCGCGGCCTTCGAGCTCGCGCTCCAGCGGTTGCAGCTCTTCGAGAAACCGGGCCTTGGCCGCGGCCAGGGCGTCGGCGTCGCGCTCGCCCTCGGGCTTCATCATCTCCGCGCGGATGGCCTGATGGCTGTCGTTGGTGTGGGTGATGCCGTAGTCGATGAGGATGCGTATCCGGGCGCGCGCCGAGGGGTCGGCGGGCAGCAACGACGGATTCGGGTATCTCTCTTCCAGGTACTCGTTGATGATGCACGACTCGTAGAGCACGGTGTCGCCGTCCACCAGCACCGGCACCTTGCCGTGGGGGTTCATGGCGAGGTACTCCGGATCCTTCTGCTCCTTCTTGCGCAGGTCCACGGGAACCGTCTCGTAGGCCAGCCCCTTCTCTTCCAGCACCACCTTCACCCGCTGGCAGTTGGGCGAGGTCGCGAATTCGTACAGCCTGATGGCATCGCTCATGTCATGTTCCTTCCCGGCGGACGCGGAGCGGCCCCCACGCCAGTCCGTGGTCTTATTGCCGGTGCCCCCGCACCACCCGGTCCAGCTCGTCCTTCCACCTGCCGGCCACTGTGTCGTGGGTCTCCTTGTCGATCTGGCTCACCGCCGGGAACTGGTCCTTCCACTCGAAGGGCCGGGTGGCGTCGATGATGGCGCGGGAGTTGAGGCCCTTCTTGTCGCGGGGGATGATGGGGTCCAGCGGCCCGCTCCAGGTACGGCGGATGATGTCGATGGATTCCTCGGGATTGGAGCGGGTGCACATGGCCCACACCACCTCGTTCAGGTTGGTGATGTCCACGTCGTCGTCCACCACCACCACGTAGCGGCCAAGGTAGGCGCCGGCGTGGCACTGGGCGGCCATGAGCGCCGCCTGCTTGGCGTGGCCGGGATAGCGCTGGCGGATGGAGACCACGATCATGAAGCGCTGGGCCGGCGGCGGCACGTATACGCCGACGACGTCCGGCACCCCGCCCCTCTCCACGCCGTTCCAGATCATCGCCGAACGCAGCATGGAGCGGTACATGCCGTGGATGGTGGGACGGAACGGCGGCGCGCTGGTGAGGATCGGATCGTCCCGGTGGTAGAAGGCCTTCAGTTGCACCACCGGCTCGGCCCGGCGGGCACTGGCGTAGTAGCCGGTCCATTCGCCGAAGGGGCCCTCGGGACGGGTGTCGCCCGGGATGATCTCCCCTTCCACCACGATCTCGGCCGCGGCGGGCACCCGGAGCCCGGTGAGCGGCGCCTCGATGACGCTCAGCGGCTGATCCACAAGCCCGCCGGCCCAGGCGTACTCGCTGACGCCCGGGGGCACCGCCTGGGAGGCGGCCACGAACATCAGCGGATGCTGGCCGAAGGCCATGGCCACCTGCACGGGCTTGCCGGCCTTGAGGGTCTTCTCCATGTGCATGCGCCCGTGCTTGCCCGGCGAGATGTAGAGCGCCAGCTTGTCGGCCTCGTGGACCATGACCCGGTAGCAGCCGACGTTCTCCTCGCCGGTCTCGGGGTCCCGCGTGACCACCAGGTGCGCGGTGCCGAGGTAGCGGCCGCCGTCGCCCGAGTGCCAGCGCGGCACCGGGATGTCGAGGATATTGATGTCCTTGCCCGTATGGCGGTTCTCCATCACCGGGCCCGTGGGCACCACCCGGGGCTCCAGGGGCGTGAGATCGGCCAGCCGGGTGCGCAATCGGTCGATGACCTCGATGGTGCTGAGGTCCAGCGGCAGACCGAGGGTGAGCGCGGTCCGCTCCATGGTCTCCATCATGTTGGCGAGGACGCGCCCGCCGCCCTCATGGCCGGCCACGTTCTCGAACAGCAACGCCGGCGGCGCCGGCAACCGCTCGCAGATGATCTCGTTCAGGGCGCCCACCTCCAGGTCCCAGTGGGCGCCGGAGATGCGCTCCAACTGTCCGATCTCCTCCACTCGCGCGAGCCACCCGCGAAGATCGTCGAAGGGGGTCAGCTCCGTATCCTGTTTCCTTTGCGGTCTGGCCATCGTACTCACCTCTCGATCGAACTATTCCTGCTCCGTCAAATCCCAGGTCTCGGGTGCGAACAGTTCCTCCGGCGAGAGGTTGCGCTCGCAGATGCCCTGGGCCTCGCAGTACTCGATGAACGTGTTGAGAACGTCGCGGTTGGCGTCGAGGCCGTAGGGGCACGAGTCGCCGCCGAACACCGCGCGTTCCTGCTCCAGCGCGTGCCGCGGCCACGCCATCACCTGGCTCGGTATGTCGACGAACCGTTGCCGCGCCTGCCGCTTCGCCTGGCTGAACAGATCGAAGAGAGCAGCCGAAACATCCGGGTGCTGCTCCAACACCGATTTCCGGACGGCGAGCACGTGCATGATCGGGAAGATCCGGGTCTTCCTGAAATACTCCGCCTCGATGTCCCGGTAGTCCTCGAACAGCCGTTTCAACCCGGCGTCGGCCAGGAGCGGCGGAAGCTGTGTTTCCGTAACCCCCAGCATGTCCAGCCGCCCTTCCCGGATCGCCGCCATGGCCCGGTCGGCGGCGCTCCCTTCTCCCTGCAGCACCTCGATGACGGCCCCGCCCGGGAGCTTCACCGAGGTCTCGGGGCTGCCGTCGTCCCAGTGGTGCAGGGAAGCCGCGTGCCATTGGGAATTGGACGGCGTGACCCCGTACTCGTTCATCAGCGTGCCGCGGATCCACACCGCCGCGGTCTGCACCCAGCGCAGGAACCCGAGCCGCTTGCCCACGAGGTCCTGGGGCGTGTCGACGCCGGCGTCGCGCCGGACGACGATGAACCCGTGCCGGAACATGCGCGACGGGAACACCGGTATGCCGATGAAGTCGCTCTGGTTGCGTGACGTGTAGTAGATCAGCTCGGCCAGCGACATCTCGGAGACGTCGAACTCGCCCCGGTACATGGCCGCGAACATGCCCTGCACGCTCACCTGCTCCACCACCTCCAGCTCGATTCCCAGAGCGTCCAGGACGCCGCGGAGGATGGCGTTGGTGCCGTCGTAGTTGCGGCAGGCGAGACGGAGGTGGCAGGGATCGGCCATCAGCCCGGCTTCACCCGGCGCTTCGCCAGCTTGGCGCCGGTCTGGAGATAGTCGCTCTTCACCGCAAGCTGGGCCTCCTCCTCCCACTCGTCGTCCCACTGGCCCAGCGAATAGCCGTACCACGGCGCCTGGGGCTCAAGGGGCGGCAACTCCAGCCGGTTCCACAGTTCCCGGGCGTGCTCCATGAACTCGCGCTTGGGCAGCGAGATGGGCGGGAACGGCTCCTTCAGGATGGCGTTGATGAGCATGCCGGAGTCGGTGGCCGGCTGGTAGAACATCTCCTTGGCCGTGATCAGGTGGCCCTCGTCCTCGAAGGGCGGCGAGTGGCCCTTGACCCGGCCCGGCAGGATCAGCACGTCCTGGTGCGGCTTGGAGCGGTAGCAGATGGCCCACCAGACGGCATCAAGGTTGTGGGGATCGATGTCGTCGTCCACGGCGATGGCGATCTTGCCGACCCCGTGCTGGTAGTTGGCGATGCTGTTCAGGGCGCGCCAGACGTCCCCTTCCGCGGGCTTGCTCATCTGCACGATGACGAGCTTGCGCAGGTTGGTGAGGGGTTCGTGCATGGCCACCTGGGTGACGCTCTTGATGCCGATGGTGTCCCGCAGGTAACGGCGCAGCAACGGTTCGTAGCCCACCTTCTTGATGACGCTGGATTCGCTGGGCGTCACCTGGCTGATGAACGAGCACAGCACCGGCTTGCGTTTCATGGTGATGGCGGTCACCTCCATGAACGGCGACACGGTGCGCGGATGCAGGTAGCCGTGGGACTCGCCGAAGGGACCCTCGGGCTCCACGAAATCCGTGTTGATGAGCCCCTCGATGACGATCTCGGCGTTGGCCGGCACCTCGATATCCACGGTCTTGCACCGGACCAGTTGGACCGGCTCGCCCGCCAGGCCGCCGGCGATGCCCATCTCGTCCACTCCTGGCGGCACCTTCTGCACGGTGCCGTAGGAAACCACCGGCGGCGCGCCCACCACCAGCGCGGCGTGCAACGGCTTGCCCTGCTCCCGGCACTTGTCCCAGTGCGGAAAGATGTGCTGGTGCATGCCGGCGTACATGCCCACGCGCCTCGCACTCTTGATCTGCCCGCGGTAGTTGCCCTGGTTGCGGACGCCCGTCTCCGGGTCCTTGGTGAACCAGTGGGAGCAGGTGGTGTAGGGCGCGTTGTCGAAACCCGGCGTGGAGATGGGCACCGGGAGTTGCAGCAGCCCGCCGCCCTCTACGTCCAGGTCGGCGCCCTGCAGCACCACCTCGTGAACCGGTCCGGAATCGACGATGGCGGGTTCGATGGGATGGGCCAGCGCGTGAGCCCAAAGGTCGGGGATCTCCTCCACCGCGCGTTGCAGCCCAACCGAGTACACTTGTGGAGAGGCGGCCAGCGCGGCCACCGCCACCGGCATGTCGTAGGTGCGGCCGTGGCTGTCCACCACGTTCTCGAACAGAAAGGCCTTGCGCTCCGCCTCCGGCAAGCCGCCGCGGAACTGCCAGCGCACCAGCGGGTGCATCTCCGTGTCCTTGTTGATGGGGTGGCGGATGCGCAGCAGCAGTCCGGCGGATTCCAGGTTGGCCAGGTGCTCTTGGAGGTCGGGATAGGACATGTTGAACTCGCGCGGTCTGTCGGTTTGCGTTTATCGGCCGCCGTTGCCGCCGGAACGCTGCTCTTCTCGGTAGAGCGCCAGCGCTTCCAGCACCGGCCGGTCGTTCATGGAGAAGACCACCGCCTCCTCATCGAAAGGGTTCTCGTGGCGGTGCCACTGCCAGTTGGGGATCATGAACGAGTCGCCCTTCTCCCACTCCAGGAAGCCCTCGCCCACCGCCGTGCGGCCGCGGCCGCGGAACACGTGGTAGAGCGCGGTGCTGGTGTGGCGGTGGGTGCCGGTGACCCAGCCCGGCTTGAGCATCTGCGCCTCGCAGGACAGGGTCGCCATGGTATAGCCGCCGGTGACCGGATTGGTGTAGCGGACCAGGTGGCCGTCGAAGGGATCCGCCTCGGCGTCAACGATGTTGTGGAGCGAGGCGTCGGTGTCCTCCCAGCGGTAGCAGAACGGCAGGCCCCGGCCGGGAGATTCCGCGTGGGCCGGCGGGCGGGCGAAACCGTAGCGCATCTGCGCGTCGCCGTCGGCGCGGGTGACGCCCTGGGTGTCCTTTTCGTAGTTCTCGAAGAAGAGCACGTTCAGCGCGTTGATGAGCGGGCCGTCAAGGCCGTCGAGCCAGACGATGGGTTCACTCGACTCGTTGTGGTGCTCGTGCCAGGTCCAGTTGGGGGTGAGGATCAGATCGCCCTCGTGCATGGGGAAGCGCTCCCCCTCCACCAGCGTGAACGCGCCGCTCCCCTTCACCACGAAACGGATGGCGGCCATGTTGTGCCGGTGCGGCCGGGCGATCTCACCGGGGTTCACCACCGAGAAGGTGAAAAGCAGCGTCCGGGAGGTGGCGCGGGTGGGGTTCTGGGGGTTCACCAGCCGTATGGCCCTTCGCTCGGCCAGCTCGAGCCCCACGGACTCCCTGGCGTCCATCAAACACGGATAGACCTCCCGCCACTTCCAAAGATACGGCGCCTCGTCCTGGTGCTCGGGCGTGCGCGTGTTCCAGAAGCCCGAGAGGTCGTGCTCGGCCAGCGAGTCGTTGAGGTCCTTCAACTCCATCTTCATGGGTGTACCCGCGTCGGCGCCTACGGCAGCCGCGCCATGGCCGCGGCCATGCCGCCGAAGTAGGCCCGGTGAATGTCCATGGACTCCCGGGCGGTGCTCAGCACGCCTTCCTCGGCGCCCTCCGGCACCAGCCGCTCGAAGATGTCCAGGAACATCTCGGAGTGCTTCTCGTCGGCGGCGCGATGGGCGGTGAAGTTGGGCATCTGCTCGTCGGTGAACTTGAGGTCGTGGCTCCAGCGCTCGTACAGCCGGCCGCAGTTGCCCCCGCCCAAGTCCCCCAGCAGCCGGTCGTCGTTGGTCCACTCGGCGATGGTGGAAGCGGCCAGCGCCTCCTGCCACGGCTTGGTCCGGGCAATCCACCACCAGCCGTAGATGGCCGCTCGGGTGGTAGGCAGCGGCTCGGCGCCCAGCACGTCCTCCTCGCTGAGCCCCACTTCCCTGCCCTGCCGGAAGATCAGGTCCAGGTGGCCGCGGTCCGAATAGTCGTCCTCCACCAACTCCTCGTACTCGTGGGACATGATGCGCTGCTTGACCAGGTGCACGGGACAGTTGGCGGCCACCTGGGGCCAGTAGTGCCGCCGCTGGCGGACGTAGATGCCGAGCTGCGACAAATAGAGCCGTGCGCGCTCCAGGCTGACGGGGGTTTCATAGAACTGCCCCAATTCCGGGGACCGGAAATAGTCCCTGACGATCTCACCAAGCTCGTTGCGCCATTCCTTCGCGTTCATGACTCTTCTCCTTACGTGCTGGCTCAGGAAATCAGTCCCGCGCCACGGCCAGCGCGTTCCTGAGCCTCGTGGCCTGCTCGCTATTCAGATCCTTGGTGGGCCACCTCGGGAAGTCCACTACCGGAAGATCCCGCAACTTCAGCGACTCCCGCAGCACCGAACGGCCCGCGGTCCGCTGGAGGTCGCCGATGACCGCTGTGAACTCGATGACCCGGCGCTGCAGTTCCACCGCCTCCTCCAGCTTGCCGGTGGTGGTGGCGTCCCACAGGTTCACCAGCAGCTCGGGGATGGCCACCGTCAGCGGATGAATGGAGCCGGCGAGACCCCACAACACCCCCGGCATGATCAGCGTCGCCGAGCCGGAAAACACGGCGCAACTCGCGGGCAGCGCCCGCACGAAGGCCAGTTGCTGCTCCAGTGGGATGAACGACATCTTGATGCCGCAGGCCTCCGGGACTTCCGCCACCAGCTTCGCGGTCCAGGGCGCGGTCATGCGATAGCCGCTGTTCACCGCGTTGTTGTAGATGAACATGGGGTACTGGATGGCCTCGTAGACCTTGACGTAGTGCTGCAGGACCTCGTCGTCGAGGTGGTCGAAGTAATACGGCGGCACCACGCCGACCACGTCGGCCCCCTGGTCCCTGGCGTCCAGGGCGAGATCGATGGTGGTGGGAGTGTCCGCCGTCCCCGCGTGAATCACCACCGGAATGCGGCCCGCCACCCGGTCGATGACGATCTTGGCCGTCCGCTTGCGCTCGTCCGGCGTCAGCGCCGGACCCTGGCCGAAGGTACCCAGCACGAACAGGCCGTGCACGCCGGCTTCCACGTAGAAGTCCGTCAGCGCCAACACCGCGTTCTCGTCCACCGCGCCGGTGTCGGTAAAGGGCGTCGGCAGCGGTATGTACATGCCTTTCAAACGTTCCATTATGTCACTCCTTCTCGTGGATCGCCGCGCAATAGCGTGTCTTGTCCGGCGCGGCATACGCCCGGGTACCGCCGTCACTTGCCGGCCACCACCCCCAGCACCTTCTTCTTCTCCTCCGACGGCATTTCCAGAAACTCCTTCACGTACGACTGCAGGTCGGTGCCCTTGATGGGACTGATCTTGAGGCGCCCCTTTTTGGCTTCCCCAAGAAAGGCCGGATCGGTCATGGTGGCGTTGAATGCCTTGCGGATCTCCGCCACCCGTTCCTTCGGCACCTTCGGTCCCACCAGAAAGGACCGCGCGTATTGGTAAGGCACCGTGGTGGTCAGACGGACCAGGCGCCGCTGCGCGTCGGTCTTGGCGAGCTGCGCAATGGAGGGGATGTCTCCCAGCTCCTTGATGGGCTCCGGACTGACCTGTATTAGAACCTTGTATTCTCCGCTCTGTAGCTTGTCGAAGCTCGTGGCATTCAACGACGCCCAACCGTTGAACATTCCGTCGAGTTCGTCCGAGTCCATGGCCAGCCTGATTCGCGACGTGCCCTTGTACCCGGTCACCAGCCGGATCTTCCCCCCGAGCACGTCCCGCAGCAGAATGGCGGCCACGTCATTGGGCGATCCCACGCTGATGCCGCCCAGCGCGACTTCCTTCGCCTTGGGGCCGAGGATGTCATCCAGGCTGCTGATGCCGGAGTTCCGGGTCACCACCAGCACGGTGGCCTCGGCGTAGGGAGCGCCGATGTACTGGAACTTCCGGGCGTCGAACTTGACCTGCTTCATACCCGTCAACTGCTTGATCACGGACGAGCCGCCGATATGCAGAATCTCGGTGCCGTCCTGGCGCGACGAGTGGTAGATGTAGTTTCCCGCCCGAAGCCCGCCGGCGCCGGGCCGGTTCTCCACGATCATCCGGGGCTTCCCGGGCAGGTGCCGGTAAAGGTGACGGGCGATGTAGCGGGCGTAGGTGTCGTAGCCTCCGCCGGGAGAAGAAGAAACGACGATGCGGGCGGTCTTCCCTTTGTAGAACTCCGCCGCGCCCGCAATGTTCCAGGATGCAGTCACCACGGCGAGGGCCAGAACCACGGATGCGAGCGAAAAACGGCTCTTCGTCATTACGTCCTCCCTGTCCTGGAAATCTTTCGCCGACGACATGAACGGGGCCGGCGTGGGCGGCAAAGGCCGGTACTAGTGGGGTAATAGGCCAACGGCCTGTGGGTGTCAACAGAGCGGACAACGCGGGAAGGATGGCTCTTGCCCTTAGAATTCGTCGCGGAGATCGTCCATCAGTTGCTCATGCCCATTACCGAAGATGAGCTGCGCGAGGGGGCGGCGGGGGTCCGCGCCTCTGTAACACAAAGTGCATCCGGCGCCGGTGTGGCGATAGATGACCCGCAAGAGGACGCGAGCACGGGACGAAGAGCGACGCGACAACTAGTGTCCCGGAGGCTCCCCAGGAGATTGGGCCAAACCGCTAACGCTGCGCCGTGACCTCGATCTCGATGAGCTTGCCTACGGCGGAATAGCCCTCCACGAACGAGCACTCGGTGCTTTCCGCGGGCACCTTAGCGGCCTGCTGAAACGCCTGCTTCAGAGCCGTCGGTTTCTCCTCTTGATGCAGGAAGAACGACACCCGCACCACCTGCTCCCATGAGGTCCCGGCGTGCTCCAGGGACCCGCCGATCAGACCGCAGATCTCGCTTACCTGCTGCGCCAGGTCCCCGGTGGTGGAAGTGACGCCCGAGAGAAAGACCCTTCCTTCCAGATCGAGGTAGCGCAGGGGCACGATGGGCGGATCGTATTCCACGAGCTTCTTCTCGCCGTCCGAGCGCATGGCGAGGAAGTCCAGCGCCACGCTGGCATCGGAGTCGAGGTGCGCCGCCGCGATGTAGCTGGAGCTCGCCGAGCGCGCCTTGCCACTCATGCGCCGGGAGCGGGCCTGGCTTCCGAGGTTGCGGCTCTCCCGGTCCCTAGCCCAAAGGCGCGTCCGCACCGTGTCGTCGAGGGAGAACCCCAGTTTCCCGATGCCCTCGGCAATGCGGTCCAGGATACCGTCCATACCCTCGCCGCCGGCCGCTCCGGCGGCGCCCTCGCAAGAGACCGCGACGCATTCGCGGCCGAGCCACTCAAAGGATTTCATGCGCATGGCGTCACTCCTCTTACCGGCGCCAACCGGCGCCGGTCACGATGCCGGAGCGTCGAAGAAGGCCAGCGTCCGCACCTCGATGCTCTCGCGCGCCGGGGCGTCGGGCGGGCACGTGGGGTCGTCGAAGGAGCTATGGGCGGTGAAGCGCGCGCGCCCGTCCTTCTCGGAATCGAACACCTTGAACACGATGGCCTCGTTACGGGCCATGGCGGGAAAGTAGAACCAGCGGTGCTCCGGGCTGTACTTGATCTGGTAGGTCTCGCCGATGCGGCCGGGGTAGCTGCGCTGTGACGGGATCAGCTCCTCGGCTCGCAGGCTCCGGGCATCGGCGATGGCCAGCGGGTTGGTGCGGACCGGGTTGCGGGTGGGCCGCCAGACCTGGATGATGGCGAACCGCCCCTGGAGCAGCGCCTCCGCCTCGTCCGCCGGCAACAGGTCCCGCACCCGCTTGGGCGCGGACCACTCGGTGTAGTCGTTGTGCACCGACCGGTTGGGCTCGCGCACTTGCCGTTGGGACCGGATGCCTTCGTCCTGGGCTCGGAGCGTGTGGTCGAAGATGACCACCCGGGAGGCGCCGGTCTCTTGCTTCACCAGCGCATCGATCTCTGGGTAGTACACCGCGCGGAGCTCGTCCTCATCGTAGAAGTCGGACACCCGGGTCTCATGCCTGACGAAGACGAACCCCTCGCGATCCATTGTGAACTCGTCCGCCATGGGGCGCCCGTTGTGGATCATGGCCCGGCGCGCCTCGCGTTTGCCGGTGCGCAACGCCGGTGTGGTATTGAGCACCGCCGTATGCGTCACCGGTTTCTCGCCCGTGTCCACCGCGTAATTGAGAACGGCCTCCACCGCGTCCCGCGGGGCCTCGACGGCCTGGGTTCCAGTCATGGTGCACCTCCCTTATCCCTGTTCTCCCCTCGGATGGTATCAGCCCGAGGACTATTCAACAATATCGAACCGGGGGGTGGCCCGGATCGGCCCCTCGCCAGCCCGCGCGGCGCATTGACACGACCGCAGGCCATTGGCTAACGTGCCGGTCAGGAGCCGGTGCCTGGCCACGGAGGGCGACCGCCGGTCGCCCCTACCGGCAGGTGCCGACGGCCATGCCCATACTGGCGCGCGGCACCGGCCAAGGAAGGAGCCGGAAATGGCACGTCACTACAACGTCATCTCGGCCGACGGCCACATCGACCTCAACCCCGACATCTGGCGCGACCGGGTGGCATCGTCCATGCGCGAACGCGCGCCCAAACGCGTGAAAATGCCCAACGGCTCGGATGCGGTGGTGGTGGACGGAGGGGAGCCCAACACCATCGGCGTCACTCGGAGCGTCCGGGTGAACAAGGAAGACATGGCCACCCAGGTCCCCACCTTCGAGACCTGCGCCGGCACCGGTCCGCCGGAGCAGCGGCTGCAGGAACAGGACAAGGACGGCATCGATGCCGAAGTGGTGTTCTCACAGATTTCCTTCGTGCTGGAACAGGCCAAGGACCGCGAGCTCTATTGCGAACTGGTGCGAGCCTACAACGAGTTCCTGGCCGAAGAGTACATGGCGCCGGCCCCAGACCGCATCATTCCCATCGGCGTGACGCCCACCAGCGGGATCGACGACGCCGTGCGGGAGATGGAGCACTGCGCCCGGCTCGGCCTCAAGGGGGTCAAGCTCGACAAGTTCCCCAGCGGCCGCGGCTACCCCACGGCCGAGGACGACCGCTTCTGGGCCGCGGCCCTGGACCTGGGCGTCGCCCTCACCAACCACAACACCGGCAACATGGGTTCCGGCAAGGGCGGCGAGCCCGCGTTCACGTACGAGCGCCGCCCCGGTCCCGACGTCCACGTCAAGGAGCCCATGAACTACTTCTTCCGCTTTACCAACGACGCCATGGTGGGCGCGGTGCAGATGGCCTTCGCGGGCGTGTGGGACCGCTTCCCGACGCTCAAGATGTACTGGGCCGAGACCATGATCGGCTGGTTCGAGTACGGCCTGTGGCAACTCGACGACCACTATCAGCGTTACATGCCCATGATCCACCAGTTCTGGGGCCTGCACTATCTCGACAGGAAACCCAGCGAATACCTGCGGGAGAACAACTACTGGGGCTTCCTGCACGACCCCATCGGCATCATGCGGCGGGAGTGCATCGGCTATGACAAGCTCATGTGGGGCACGGACTTCGCCCACGCCGCCAGCGAGTACCCCAAGTCCATCCCGGTGATGGAGGAGGACTTCGAGGGCATTCCCGCCCACGAGAAGAAGGCCATGCTGGTGGACAACTGCGTGAAGTATTTCGGCCTGGACGCCTGACCGGAGGGACCCCACGCGCACGGAGGACTTGCGATGAGCGGCGTCGGCAGCACCCACGAAGACCTCGAGAAGTACCTGGCCGGGCACCACCTGACCGGCGCCGGGCTGCGGCGCGAGGGCATGGCGCCGCCGCGCACCGGCGCCACCGGCGCTCATTGGCGCTGGGAGGGAATCTACCAGGGCCTCCTGCGTTCCGGCGAAATCGTCACGGTAGGCCCAAGGGGCATGACGGGCATGCGTTCCGTCACCGGCATCGAGGCCACCCGCTTTCCCATCTGGATGAACGTCCAGATCCTCATGCCCGGCGAGCGCACCCAGGGTCACCGCAACATGCGCAACGAAACGCGGCTGGTGTGCCAGGCGCCCCGGGAGGCCGCGTTCGTCTGCGAGTTCGAGGCCTTTCCCATGGAGCGCGGCGACGTCATCATCAGCCCGTCCTGGACCTTTCATGACCACTGGAACCAGGGATCCGCGCCGGCCCTGTACGTGGACGGCTATGACAACGGCTACAACGGCGGGGTGAACCTCAACGAAAGGCTCCCGGAAGACCTGCCCTACCAGGAGATCCGCAAGCCCAGCGGCTACGGCGACCGGACCCGGGGGCTGGCGCGGCCCATGGCCCACGGCAGGCCCTTTCCGCTGCCGCCCATGCGCTATCCCTGGGCCGAGACCCGGGCCGCCCTGGGCGCCTTGCGGGAAGCCGGCGAGGAAGACCCCTGCGAGGGCGCCCACCTGATGCTCGCCAGCCCGGTGGACGGCGGCCCCACGCTGCCCACCATCGCCTGGCACGCGCAACTCCTGCGAGCGGGGCAGATTACCCTGAGCCACCGCCACAACAGCAACACCTTCTACCACGCGTTCGAGGGTGAAGGGGCCATCGTCATCGAGGGCGAGCGGCTCGAGTGGAGCCAGGGAGACATCTTTGCGGTGCCGGCCTGGACGTGGCACCATCACGAGAACGGTCACCATGGCGATTCCATCCTGTTCTCCATCGACGACTGGCCGGCACAGACCAAGCTCGGCTTTTTCATGAAGGAGACCGCGCCGGCGGAGCGTCAGGACGGATAGCGCGCCACAGACACAAGGGAGACAGATCCATGGCGAACCCCAAGCTCCGGCTCGGTTTCCGGGAGCCCGAGGTGGACACCAACCGGCCCTTCGTCGACGGGAGCATCGAGGTGGAGGGTTTCGATCTCGAGATCAGCGACTTTCACGGACCCGAGACCATCGACGCGTGGGACGCCAGCTTCGGCGGCCTCATGCGCACCAAGAGCAAGGGCGAGCACCCGTACGTGTCGATCCCGGCTTACCCCAACCGCAAGTTCCGGCTGGCCTACATCTTCGTCAACAACGCGTCGGGCATCGACACTCCAAAGGACCTGGAGGGAAAGCGCGTGTTCGTCAGCAGCACCGCCGGCGTGTGGGCGCGGGGGGCGCTCCAGGACCACTACGGCGTGGACCTCGCGCGCATCCGCTGGTGCATGCCCGGGCCGGAGGCCGCGAGCTGGGCGCCGGACGTCGAGGTCGAGCCGCTGCCGCACATCCTGGGGCCGCAGCCCGGTGAGCCCCTGGATGAAATGCTGCTCGGGGGAGAAGTCGACGCGGTCATCGAACCCAACGTGCTGCCGTCCATCAGCCGGCGCGACCCGCGGGTACGACGCCTGTTCCGGGACTACAAGAACGAGGAGCTCAACTACTACAAGGCCACGGGGATCTTCCCCATCAGCCACATGGTTACCCTCAAGCAGGATTTCGTCGACCAGCATCCGACCGCACCCATAGAGCTGTTGAAGGCGTACCGCCGAGCCCGCGACGTGGCGCTGGACCGGCTCTACGGCGCGGATCCGGAAGTGCTCATCACCTCGTGGGTGGCCGCGGCCATCGACGAGCAGCGGGCGGTCATGGGAGAGAACTACTGGTCCTACAACATCCAGGACAACGTGCGTTCGCTGGAAACCATGATGACGTTCGCACACCAGTTCGGCCTGACCTCGGAGAAACTCGACTACGAGAGTTTCTTCCATCCGGAAGCCGCGGCGTTGGAGGGGGTGTAGGAGAATTTCACGGGTCGGGGAGATTAGGAAGAATTGGCGCTTTTCGAATTGGCGCCCTTCGGCTTCGCGAAGCGAAGTCGAAGGGCGCCAACCAAACAGAGCCGCCACAGAGCGTGAAGGAGACGATCATGAGTGAAGCCGTCAACACGGACGATCCACGGCTTGAGGAACTGCACCGCATCATGGCGGAGAACTCCCTAGCCGGCCACTGGCAGCCGCGCCAGCCCGCGCCGGCGCTCCAACCCCACCTGTGGCGCTGGCCGGTGGTCTATTCCTGCCTGATGGAATCCGGCGAGGTGGTGAAGCTCGGGCACATCGACGAGGCCGCCAAGCGCCGCACGGTACAGCTCGTAAACCCAGGGCTCACCGCCTTCAAGTCCACCACCCGGACCATCCAGATGTCCGTGCAACTCGTGAAGCCGGGGGAGCGCGCCGAGTGCCACCGGCACACGGCCGCGGCCTTGCGTTTCGTGGTGGAAGGCGACGGCACCGGGTTCACCACGGTGGAGGGAGAAGAGATGCACATGGAGCCCGGCGACCTCGTGCTGACGCCGAGCTGGACCTGGCATGACCATTACAACCAGGGCGAGAGCAACATCGTGTGGCTCGACGTCCTCGACGTGCACCTGATGAACCACCTGGACGCCAACTTCCACGAGAACTACGGCGAGGGCCCGGCCCAGCCGGTGACCAAGGCCGAGGGCTACAGCCGCCACCGCCTCGGCGCGGTGCGGCCGCTCACCGAGAGTCCCGGCAACCACGCCCTGCCCTACACCTACAAGTGGAGCGACACCCTGCCCGTGCTGGAGCAACTGGCGGGATCCTCGGACGGCGACCCCCACGACGGCGTGCTGCTGCAATACGCCAACCCCGTCACCGGCGGCCCCACCATGCCCACCATCGACTGCCGTGTCCAATGGCTCCGCCCGGGCGAATCGACCCGCCCCCACCGCCACACGAGCAGCACCATCTACCACGTGATGCAGGGCGCCGGCACCACCGTGGCGGGCAAGGACAAGAACAACGGCAACCCCATGACCTGGACGGAGCAGGACTGCTTCGTGGTCCCGTCGTGGCACTGGCACCACTTCAAGAACGACTCCCAAACCGAGCCCGCGATCCTGTTCTCGGTGACCGACCGCCCGGTGCTGGAGAGCCTGAACCTCTACAGCGAGGAGGACTAGGGCGGCCTTCGTCTGAAGTCTGAGTCCTTCGACTTCGCTTCGCTACGCTCAGGACGAACGGTTTGGAAGCCTTCTCCCGTTCGTCCTGAGCGTAGCGAAGCGAAGTCGAGGGACGCCCACAACAACACGTCGCAGCGCGGAGAGCCGAGAGGGGGGCGTCCCGGAAATCTGTTGACGGCGGGCGGACGTCACGACGATCAACGACGCGATCGGCGCGAGGAAGTTCGTCACAAACCCGGCAGTACCGTCTCCAGATTTCCGGGACGCTCCCCTCTCGGCTCGGAACCAGGGCAACCAGTGTTGTGTTCCGGAAATCGGACCTCCCCATGCTTGACGCCATAGCGCAGGCCAGCCTCCACATCCTCGACCCGGTGCACCTCTTCATGCTGTTCGCCGGGACCTTCCTCGGGCTCATGCTCGGGGTCATCCCGGGCATCGGCGGAGTTACCGGGCTGGCGCTGCTGCTCCCCTTCACCTTCGACATGGACGCCGTCTCCGCCTTCGCCTTCATCATCGGCATGCTGGCGGTGACCACCACCTCCGACACCATCCCCTCGGTGCTCTTCGCCGTGCCCGGCACCGTGGGCTCCCAGGCCACCATCATCGACGGCCACGCCATGGCCAAGCGCGGCGAGGCCGGCCGCGCCTTCGGCGCCGCCTTCACCGTGTCCGCCCTGGGCGGCATCTTCGGCGCCCTGCTGCTCACCCTGTCCATCCCCATCCTGAGTCCGCTGGTACTGACCTTCGGCTCTCCGGAGTTCTTCATGATGGCGGTACTGGGGGTGTGCATGGTGGCGAGCCTCAGCGGCTCGGCGCTGATGAAGGGCGTCATCGCCGGCGGCTCCGGCCTCATTCTCGCCACCGTGGGCACCGACCCCATCCTGAGCGTGGAGCGCTGGACCTTCGACCAGGTCTACCTGTGGGACGGCTTCCACGTGGTGCCCATCTCCCTGGGGCTGTTCGGCCTGGCCGAGATCACCGACCTGCTGGTTTCCGGCAAGAGCATCGACGCGGGCGCCCTGGGCCGGCTCAGGGGCCGCTGGGAGGGCGTGCGCGACGCCTTCCGCCACTGGTGGCTGGTGATCCGCTCCGCCACCCTGGGGGTATGGATCGGCATCATCCCGGGCCTCGGAACGCTGGTGGTGGACTGGTTCGCTTATGGCCACGCCCTGCATACCGAGAAGAACCCGGAGAGCTTCGGCACCGGCGACGTCCGCGGCGTCATCGCGCCGGAGAGCGCCAACAACGCCAAGGACGGCGGCGGCCTGATCCCGACCCTGGCCTTCGGCATCCCCGGCAGCACCAGCATGGCGCTGTTCCTCGGCGCCATGGAGATCCAGGGGCTCACCCCGGGCCCCGAAATGCTGAACCAGCACCTTGACGTAATCTTCACCATTGCCTGGAGCCTGGCCTTGGCCAACATCATCGGCACCGGCACCTGCTTCCTGTTCACCGACCACCTGGCGCGCATCGCCACCATCCGCGCCCAGCTCCTGGCGCCGGTGCTGCTGGTGATCATGTTCCTCGGCGCGTTCATGGCCCGCCGCCACATCGCCGACATCATCCTGTTCCTCTTCTTCGGGCTGCTGGGCTGGACCATGAAGCGGCAGGGATGGCCGCGCCCTCCCCTCATCATCGGCTTCGTGCTCGGCTCCACCGTGGAGAAGTACCTCTACATCTCGATTCTGACCTACGGCTGGACCTGGCTGTCGCGCCCCTGGGTCATCGTGCTGTTTCTCCTGATCGTCGCGGCGCTGGCCACGCCGGCAATCCAGCAGTACCGCAACCGGACCGCCGCGGCCACGAATTCCTGAGGCCATGCAAAAGACCCTCTCCCTGCTGTTCGACGGGTTCTTCCTGGTACTGCTGGCCGCGGCCGTGGCCACGGCCTGGCAATGGCCCTTCGCCACCGGGCTCTTTCCCCTGACCATCGCCATCCCCGTGTCGCTGGTGGCTGCCGCGCAGTTCGCCAAGGACGCGTTCTTTCAAGGCGGCCAGAACGAAGACGGCGGGCAGCGGGAACGCATCCGCGACATCGAGGTGGACCGCTCGGTGCCCGCGCACCTCGTGGCGCAACGGGCCGGGACCTTCTACCTGTGTGCCCTGGGCTTTCTGGCCGCGATCCTGCTCATCGGGTTCAAGTTGTCGGTCCCGCTGTTCATGGTGTTCTATTTCAGGCGTTTCAGCCGGGCGGGGTGGCTCGTGACGGTGGTCCTGACAGCGCTCTTGACCGGGCTGGTGCTGGGGCTGTTCGACGCCATCCTGCACGTGGGGTGGCCGGACAACCTGCTTGGACATGTCCTCGATCGGTGGAAAGCGTAGAATGGCGCCCTGAACGTAGCGGAGCGAAGTCGAAGGGCGCCATCTTACGACCGACTCCCAGGGCCTTCGTTGACATTCTCTCCGCGACGCGCGTATAGCAATGAACGGATTGTGACACGAACCGAACCGATGACCGTACGAACCGGGAGGATCCCATGAACTCGAGAAACACCTGGACATGGCTGACTTTGACCTGTGTCGCGCTCCTCGCCGCCCAGGCCGGCGCGGCGGAAAACGCCGCGGACTTCTACAAGGGCAAGCGCATCACGATGCTGGTGCAGTACTCGCCCGGCGGCACCTTCGACATCCGCGCCCGCTGGATGGCGCGGCACCTGCCCGCGGTCACCGGAGCCAGGGCCATCGTGCGGAACCTGCCGGGGGGCGGCGGCGTGGCCGGCTACAACCGGCTGTTCCGGCTTCCGCCGGACGGCCTGTCGCTGCTAACCGCGCACACCAAGCTGGTGGCCTTCGACATGTTCGGCCGCAAGGGTGTGAAGTATGACTACGACAAGTTCGGTTACCTGGGGCGCGTCATCCGCACCAACACCGCCGTGCTGGTGCGCAAGGATCTGCCGACGGACATCGAGGGACTGCGCAAGCTCAAGCGCATCCGCATCGGCGCCTCCTCCCCCTTCAACGAGGGCATGATCGCCGAGATGTTCGACCTGCCCATCACCATCGTGCCCGGCTACGGCGGCTCCTCGGAACGCATGGCGGCGATCGCGCGTGGAGAGCTCGACGCCACCACCGCGTCCATTTCCACCGGCCTGAGGTTCAAGGACAGGGTCAACATCGCGTTTGCCTTCGTCAAGGACAAGCGCGCGCCCGACGTGCCGTCGCTGGCGGAACTGGGCGCCAAGGAGCCGTGGCGCAGCTACGCCCTGTCCTTCTCCGACATCTTCGGCACGGTGGTCACCTCCCCCGGCGTGCCCGAGGCCCGGCGGCAATACCTGAGCGCCTCGCTCAAGAAGATCACGGGGCTGGAGAAGGCGCAGAAGGAGGCCGCCAAAATGAAGCTCGTGGTCCAATGGACCGGCCCGGAAGAGCTCCGGAAGACCCTGAAACCGTTTCTGGAACTGAATGCCGAGACCACCAAGCAACTCAAACACGTCATCGAGCGCAAGTACGTGGGCAAGTTGAAGTAGCGCTCGCGGAGCGGACCATGGAAATCAAGTTCGGACTGATCAGCGCGGATTCCCACAGCGGCTTCGACCGTGACGCGTTCACCTCGCGCATGTCCTCGGCCAAGTGGGGCGAGCGCATTCCACAGGTGAGGGAGGTGGAGGAGGACGGCCGGAGGGTGGACCGCTGGTGCGTGTACGGCAAGCCCCGGGGCGACAACGTGGGCAACTGTCCGGCGCTCATGGGCGACCCCTTCCCCACCTACCCGCAGCATTGGGCGGACGTGCCCGCGCTGGGGTACGATCCGGTCCAAAGACTCAAGGCGCTGGACGCCGACGGCATCGACGCCGAGGTGCTGTTCCCCAACCCGCCGGGCGGCACCTTCTTCGAGCTCGACGACCCGGAGTTCGAGCTGGATGTCGTGCGGGCCTACAACGATTCCCTGGCGGAATGGACCACGGTGAGCGACCGCTACTTCCCGGTCACCATCATTCCGTTCCTGAGCGACCCGGCGACCATCCGGGGCGAGGTCGAACGGGCCACCGCGGCCGGTCACCGGGGCATCAACCTGCAAGGCGAAACGCCCGGTTCGCTGCCCCACCTCATCGATCCCTACTGGGACCCGGTGTGGGACGCGTGCCAGAGTCTGGAGGTGCCGGTGCACTTCCATGGCTCCTGCGGCGTGTCGGCGGGCCGGTCCACCCGCTTCTGGAACGGCTACTCCCCGCGTCAGGCCCATTCGGCCATGACCAGCACCTCGGCGACGACACCGGCCCAGATCATCCCGCAACTCGTCTTCGGCGGCATCACCGAGCGTTTCCCGCGGCTCAAGTTCGTATTCGCGGAGGCGGGCATCGGCGGCCTCAACTACGTCCTGGCAGCCTGCGACCACGAGTGGGAATCGCGCCACCTGTGGACCGAGGGGTTGAGCACCCGTCCCAGCGAGGCGGTGCGGCGGCAGATGTTCACCAACTTCTGGTTCGAGACCGAGGGCATCAAGCTGCGTCACGACATCGGCATGGACAACCTCATGTGGGAATCGGACTTCCCCCACGTGGCCTCCTTCTACCCGCGTTCGTGGGAAGCCGTGGAGCATGTGCTGGAGGGGGTCTCCCCGGAGGACCGCCGCAAGCTGCTCTATGAAAACGCCATGCGGGTCTACGGCATGGAGGCCGTGGTGCGGGAGGCGGCGCCAGTGGAAGCGCGCGCATGAGCCTTGCCCACGGGTTGGTGAGCGCGGACGACCACGTCCAGGAACCACCCGACCTGTGGACCGGGCGGCTCTCCCGGGGCCGCTTCGGCGACCGCATCCCGCATCTCGAACGCGACGCCGGCGGCGCCGAGCACTGGGTCGTGGACGGACAGCCGCTGCTCGGCGGCAAGGTGGCGTCGGCGGGGGCGCTCATGCCCGACCGAAACCGCGAGCCCGCGCGCTGGGAAGAAGTGCCCGCCGCGGCCTGGTCCCCCGCGGAGCGGTTGAAGGCCATGGACGCCGCCGGCATTGCCTTTTCGGTGCTCTTTCCCACCGTCGCCGGCATGGCCGGAGAAACCTTCGGGCGGCTCGACGACCCGGAGCTAGAGACCGCCTGCGTCCAGGCCTACAACGACTGGCTGCTGGAAGAGTGGGCCGCCGCCAGCCCGCGTTTCATCCCCCAGTGCATCGTGCCCATCTGGCCGCCCGAGGCAGCGGCCGCGGAGATGCGGCGGGCGGTGGCCAAGGGGCACCGGGGCATCGTCTTCCCGGCCCTGCCCATGCACCTCCGGGACGTGCCCCACGTGAGCGGCCCGGAGTACGATCCGGTGTGGAGCGCGTGCGAAGAGATGGGCGTGCCGGTGTCGCTGCACGCCGGAGCCTCGCCGCAGTTGCTGTACCCGGCGTTCTCCGGGCTCGCCCCGGCCCTGTCCGAAGCCGTGGACGCGGTGACGCGGCCCATGTCCAGCGTCTACGTGCTCTCGCTCCTGTCCTTCTCGCGGGTGCTGCTGCGCCATCCGCGCCTGCGGCTGGTGCTGGCGGAGAGCGCCGTGAGCTGGGCCATGCTGTACCTGGAATGGGCCGACCACCAGTTCGAGCAAGACGGCCTTGCGCGCGAAGGCTACGACCTCAAGCCCTCCGAGATGTTTCACCGCCAGTGCTACCTGACCGCGTGGTTCGACCAGATCGCGCCCTTCGTGGGCTACCTGGGCGAAGACCACATCCTCTGGTCCACCAACCTGCCCCTGGCCACCTCCACCTGGCCGCGCACACAGGAGACCGTGGAGCGCTGCTTCCGGGGTGTCAGCGACGGGACCCGCGAGAAGATCCTGTGGAACAACGCCGCCGGGCTTTACGGCATCGAGCCCGCCGGGACGTAGCCGAGATTTCAAACCCCTTCGCGGCCCGCTTCGCATGACTGTCTACGCGATTGATGGATGAACCTCATTGTGAGTATAGTGGTTTCCACCAACGCAGAATTCGACACAAACAGCTTCAATCAAGGAGGTGACTCATGTTGACCCCAAAGGACATCGGCGGAGCCATGGGCATGATGCCCGCATTCGCCACCGACGACGCCGTGGACATACTGGCGACCCAGACCATCGCCGTGGACAACCTGGCCGCGGGAGTGGACCGGATCATCAAGGACGGCATCGACGTCATCTCCACCACCGGCACCTACGGCGAGTGCTACAACCTGCTGTGGGAAGAGTTCCAGACCATCACCACGGCGGCCGTGGACACGGTGAAGAAGCGGGTCCCGCTGTTCATCGGCGTCACCAGCCCGAACTCGCGGGAGGTGGTGCGGAAAATGAACTTCGTCAAGGACACGGGCGCGGACGGAGTGCTGCTGGGCGTCCCCTACTACGAGACGCTCCCGCTGCCCGATGCCGTCCGTTTCTTCCATGACATCGCCGACCTGTTCCCGACGCTGAACATCCTGATCTACCACAACCCGGGGAACCACAAATTCACGCTGCCGGTGGGGGCGTTCAAGGAGCTGGTGAAGAAGCCCTCCATCATTGGCATGAAGGACAGCCACCGCACCACCAGCCAATTCATGAACATGCAACGGATCACCCAGGGCAGGATCAGCGTGTTCGTGAACCAGACCCAACTCGTCCCCTACTACAGCCTGGGGGCAGCCGGCTGCTGGTCCACCGAGGTCTGGATGGGCCCCTGGCCGATCCTCCATCTCCGGAACCTGGCGCGGCGCGGCGAGAACGACAAGGCCGCCGAGGTCATCGCCGACATCATGACCGCCAGCCAGGGCAAGCCCGTCCCCGGCGAGGGCTTCAAGCGGCCCGCCGAGTACACGGACTACTGCAAGGTGGGACCCACCCGGGTGCCGTTCCTTAACTTTCCAGACAACCAGATCGAACGCGCCAGGAAGCGCGCCGCCCACTGGATGGAAATGAACGAGCGCTACCGTCCACTGGTCGAAGCCGAGAACGGCCGCAGCGCCGCCTAGGCAACTTCGGAGCCTGCCGGATTTGGCGAGAGCCACCGGGTCCGGCAGGCTCCAAACCTACCTTCGAGCCCCGCATCGACCCTGCTCGTGAAACTTCCAGGCGGCTCGTCTTCCGGAACCGGTAGAGTCCGCGGCAACGCAACCGTGCGAATCAGGCAAGCGCACGGCGAAGAGGACGAGGTGGTTCATGGAAACCGATATCCGGTTGACATCGGCCGAACGGGACCGGAGGTACGCCGCCATCCGGCAGCGTCTGCGGTCACGCGCCGTCGATTGCGTGATTGCCGTCGGCAGCAACCTGTTCTACCTGACCAACGGACTTCCCGGCGAAAGATTCGGGCTGCTTCCGACAGCGGAAGGAACGGTTCTGACGGCCATCATCCACCGACGCCATTTCGTGGACCTGTCGCCGCAAGTACTCGCCGATGCACAGGACTGGGTCAAGGACCTGCGGTCCGGGATCGATGCCACGCCTCTGATCGCGCGGATCAGGGAGCTGGGGCTCGAGAACGGGACGATCGGGGTCACCGGCGCAAGAGTGGGCCATGGCGGCCTGAGTCACGGGTTTTACGAACAGTTGGCCGCTGAACTTCCGGCCGCTGATATCGTTGACGTATCGGATGTGTTGGCAGACGTTCGAACCCTCAAGAGCGCGGAAGAAGTCCGTATGATCGAGGCGGCCAACCGGATATTCGACGTGGCCGTCGAACGGGTCCATGAGGTAGCCCGGCCGGGCATGACGGGAGCCGAGGTGGTGCAAGAGGGCGTCAAGGCCATGTGGGCCGCGGGCGGTGACACGGATTCGACTTTCTTCTTCACTTTCGGCCCCGTGCCTCTGCAAAATCCCATACTTGCCCACCTCGGGCTGCGCCGGAGGATTCAGCGAGGCGACATGGGAACGCTGACCGCGCATTCCGAATACGGACATTATGCCGGGCACAGCGATCAGGAGATCTCCTTTGGCAAGCCCAAGGCACTTCACCGGGAGATGTTCGCGGGCGTGCAACATATCCGGGATGCCGTGCTCGAAAAGGTGCGGGACGGCGTCACCCAGCGCGAGTTGATCGATGCCTACGAGATCGCCTGCAACGACACGGGGTTCAACGCGTCGCCGCATTCACAGATTCATCAGTACGGCATCGATGTGCCGGAGTTTCCCGGACCGGCATTCAAGGTTGCCGACTCCCGGGGCGGCAAGAATCTGGGCGGCGGGGGCAACTTCGTCTTGAGGAGCGGCATGATCTACAGCATCTCGCCGACGCTTGTTGCCAAAGACGGTGACGATACGCTGCTCGGGGGGACGAGTATCGTGGTCACCGATGAGGGCTACCGCGAACTGAGCGCTCGGAAGGTCGAACTGCTTGTGTCGGATGGCTGAAGTTCAGGAGATCGGCACGCTGCTTCCCGTCTAGTGTCCCGTGCCCCCGAAAAACTGACGGCGAGGCTGAGCCCGACCCGCGGCGCGCTGGTCCATCGCGGCTTCAGCCTGCTGTGTCTGGCCATCCTGGCCACGTCCTTCGGTTTCTATATCCAGCGGACCCTGGAGCTGTGGCTCATCTACGAGTTGACGGGCTCGGCCTTCCACCTGGGGCTCACCGGACTGGTGCGCGGAATTCCCGTCTTCGTCCTGTCCCCGTTCGGCGGCGTCCTCGCCGACCGCATCGACCGCCGCCGGTTCGTGATCCTGGTGCAGGCGTGCAACGGCGCCGTGAACGCCGGGCTGGCGTTCCTGGCGGTCACGGGCCTGGTGGAAGTCTGGCACATCTATGTCGCAGGTTTTCTGAACGCGTCCTTGAACGCCCTGGGCGCGCCGGCCCGCAACGCCATGGTGCCGGGGCTGGTGCCACGAGAAGTACTCCTCAACGCCCTCTCGCTCACGGCCATGAGCCGGAAGCTGTCCCAGCTTACGGCTCCGCTCCTGGCCAGTTTGCTCATCGTCTGGCTCGGCTCCGGCCTGACCTATGCTCTCAACGGCTGCGTCTACTTCTCGGCGGCCTTCCTGGTGGCGGCGATCCACTACGTGTCGGACGTGTCCGGCGTCCGCGTGTCTCCCTTCCGGAGCCTGATGGAGGGCTTCGAATTCGTTCGCCGGGAGGCCACGGTGTGGGTCTTCCTCGCCATGGAACTCATCACCGTCTACGTCGGGAGCCACCGGGCCTTGCTGCCGATCTTCGTCGTCGCCCTCGGCGCCGGCGCCGGAGGCTTCGGCCTGCTTCTGTCCGCCTCCGCCGGGGGCGCCATCCTCGGCGTCGCCGTGATCATGTCGCTTGGGAACCTCCGGTACAAGGGGCTTTGGGTTGTGTTCGGGCTCTTCGCCTATGCCGTCCCCCTCGCGGTGCTGGCGCTGTCGGGCTGGTTTCTGCTGTCGATGGCCGCGGTGTTCTTGCTGGGCTTCTTCGAAGCCGTTCAGATGGTGCTCTGCAACGTCATCATCCAGACCATCACTCCCGACCGGTTGAGAGGACGGGTCCTGAGCTTCCAGCGGATGCTGGGCGTTGGCGGCACGAGCCTGGGGGAGGCGCAGTCGGGCTTCGTCGCGGCGTTCATCGGCGCGCCCCTGACCCTCCTGGCGGGCGCCGCCATCTGCTTCGGCGCCACCCTGGGGCTGGTGACCTTCAAACGGGAGATCCGCAAGTCGGACCTGTGACGGGATCGCGGCCCGCGTGTGTGATGGGATCCGAAGCTGTGTCAACGGAGCTTGGGCAGATCCAACGACGAGAGAAACTCATTGAAGTGCGGTTTCCATGCCTCGGTCGACCACGACTTGTAAAAGAACCCGTGGGCCTGTTTGGCCGATTTTCCCTGCCTCGGCAGCACCACCCGTTTCGCGTTGCCGCCGGCCTCGGTGTAGGCCTTGCGCCAGGACTCGACTCTGACCGTTCGGGGATCGTTCTCGGCGTAGACCGTCAAGACGGGTATTACGGACCTTTGGCCGAAAGACCGGTACGCCGCGACCATATTGTCATTGAAAAGCCGGGCCCGAGATAGTCGCCGTCCGCACACGAGCCTCCGAGGGCGCCGGCTGTGCTGATCACTCCCTTGAGACCAGCGGCGGTGCCGTGAGGTTTGGGCCCCTCGGTCAAGCCCAACAGCCATCAAACAAGTCACAAAGCCAGTCCTCGAAGCATGCACGATCTTCCCCTTTCGTGGTTCCCCGAAGAGGATATCTCGAGCTTGTTTCAGCACGCCAACTCCGCAACCCGCTGGCGCGTGTAGACTTCGCCCCACTGGCGAAACGACTGTTCCCAACTGTACCGCTGGACTTCCGGCATCGGAGCGAGGTCGACTTCTTCCCCGCCAAGATAGACGTAGGTGATGTTCTCCGGGCGCATGAGGCTGGAGATGTCCTCCAACGGGTTCTCGGCGACTACGGTCAGATCCGCTAGGGCGCCGGCGGCAACGCGGCCGACGGCATCGCCTTCCCGCAGCAGGCCCGAGTTGCCGCTGGTGGTGGCTCGGAGGGCTTCCGCCGGGGCGAAGCCCAGATGTTCGACCATGATCTCCAGCTCGCGGGCATGCCATTCGCCGTACGGCGTGACCGCAAACCCGCTGTCGGTTCCAACCATGAAGGGAACGCCCGCCTCCCTGGCCTTGACCAGCATCCGGGAAGCCACTTCCACATCGCCGCGGTTCATGTTGGGGCGCCATTGGTAGCACGGGTCGCCCGGACGGGTGAACTCCACGGTGTTCACCAGGAAAGTCAGTGCGGGCGAGATCACACAGCCTTTGCGGACGATCTCCTCGAGCCCCTCGTCATCCATTTCGAACGCGTGGAAGATGACATCGACACCGGCCCGGGCCGAGTAGAGCACGGCTTCCCGCCCGCGCGCATGGGCGATGGTCTTGACGCCGAGCCGCCGGCATTCTTCCACCATGGCGTTCAGCTCCGCCTGGTTGAAGCGGACATGAGCTCGCCGGCGCGGTTCCGCTGCAGCCCGTCGACGGCGAACTTGATGATGTCCATGCGGTCCTTGACCTGCATGCGGATCTCTTCGATGGCTTCGTCGAGGCTGCGCACCAGCACGCCTACGGAGCTCTCCGGCACACCGATCCAGGTGGGGTACCAGTCGCCCAGTCCCTGGCGTGCCGTGACTTGCCGTCCCGCGCAGGTGATCCGGGGACCCTGGAACATCCCGGCATGGATCGCGTCACGCACCGAAGCCGCCACCCGGTTGGTGGATGCGGGATCGGCCAGCGACGTATACCCGGCGTTCAGGACCTGTCTGGCGGCGTGCATGGCCCGCAACGCTCGGAACTCCGGGGGCGCGAACATGTCCACGTCTTCGTTGGCCTGGGCATTGCCATAGCTCAGGTGAACGTGGATGTCGATGAGCCCGGGCAGGACCCACGCGCCCGAATGGTCCATGACCGTTTCGCCCGCACGGGCCGGCGGCGCCTCCGCCGTGGGTCCGACAAAGGCGATCACCTCGTCCTCAAGGACGACGGTCTGATCGGACTTCAGATCGTCGCTCAACCCGTCGAACAGTTGTCCGCACCTGAGAAACTTGCGCATGGTGTCACCCTTCCCGGTTTGTGAAGGAACTCGCGGCGGGATCGTACATCGGCGCCAGAAACCGTGTCAACGCGGGAGGTCGCAACGTGACGGCCGCCTCGATCCGAGCGACCTCCCGACCGCGCGTGAGCCGCGAAGTTGCGGTCCGGCGGCAACCGGTCGTAGACTGCAGGTTGCGCTCGACCTGCCGGGCTCGGAGCGACCCTACTTCGAAGGAGGCCCACCATGTGGTATCTCGTGCTCTCCCATTCCCTGCCGGAAAAGGAAGAGATGAAGCAACGCAACTACGACGACCACCGGGACTGGCTGGAGGAACAGCACCGGGCCGGGCGTCTGCTCTTCTCGGGGCCGACGGCGGACCGCGCCTATGGCATCTACGTCATGCTGGCGTCGAGCCTGGACGAGGCCAAGGCCCTCGCGGGCCAGGACCCGCATCACGCCAGGGGTATTCGAACCATGGAAGTGCTGGAGTGGGCCCCGCATCGGGCCTTTCGGATGGACGGTACGACCATTGCCGACGTCGAGCAGATGGCAAGCACGAACGAACCCTCACGGCACCAAAGCTAGAAGCGTATCTCGAAGCGTCAAGTCGAATCAGCGGGAGAGGCGTGGAGAACAGGCCCGTCAGGCACTGTCCAGCCGGAAAAACCGCACTGCGTTGCCGGCGAGCATCATTTCTCTCTCATCTTCGGGCACGCCCGCGAACTGCTGTTCCATGACCTCCAGGGAACGGGGCCAGTGGGTCACGATATGAGGGAAGTCCGTGGACCACATGATCTTGTCCACGCCCACGTGGTGCCGTAGCTCCACGCCGATGGGATCGTCGAAGAAGCCCCACAGCGCGTGTTCCCGGAGATACTCGCTCGGAAGGCGGGACAACCGCTTGAGCCCCAGGAGCCGTTCGGCCCATGAAGCGCTGACTTTGTAGGCCTGGTCCATCTGCTGGTAGAAGTAGGGGATCCAGCCGATGTTGTTCTCCGCCCAATAGATCCGCAGCCTGGGGAAGCGGTCGAAGACCCCGTCCAGAATGAGTTGCGAGGCCTCCACCGCGCCGCAATGGTAGATGCCGTGGCGGGCGATGCGCTGAAGAAAATCGGGCGGCCGCTCCTCCCCTTGCGGCTCCCTGGGATACTTCAGGTGATAGACGTCGCGTCCACGGGTCCGCTGGGGGAACGACGTGTGGATCGTGAGCGGCATGTCCAGATCCAACGCCGCCGCCCAGAAGCGGTCGTCCTCGGGCGTGGGATGAGGCTTCCCGCTGGGAAAGGTGTGCAGGCGGGCCGTCTTGAATCCCATGTCCGCACAGCGCTTCAACTCCGCGATGTCATCGTCGACGCCGACGTTGGGCAGCACGGCGGCGCCGATGAGACGATCCGGCGCCAACCCGCAAAACTCTTCGATAAAGTAATCGTTGAACGCCCGCACGATGGCCAGGAACGCGTCCCGGTCCCGGATGGCGGTGTTGCGCGCTTCGGTGGCGTAGAGCACCTCGGCGTCGATGCCGTCGGCGTCCTGCTCCTTCAGCCGCTCTTCCGGCGATCCCGCGCCGCGGGCGTTGTCGAAATCGAGGCCGACGGGGCTGAACTCCTCGGAAGACTTGCCCGCGAACTGGTTGGTGCCGCTGACCTCGGGCGGCTGGCCTTCCTCGACGATGGCGTCCATGCCGTTGGCCAGCTTGATGCGGCGGGGCGCCCGGTCACGATACTTCGCCGGCACCCGATGCGTCCACATGTCCGGGGGCGACTCGAAGTGGCTGTCTGCTGAAACGTAGCGATAGCTCCGGGCCATGGGTGATTCTCCGCGTCAAGTCCGGGATGTCATCCTTACCTCGTTACATCACCGGACCGTCAACGCGGGGCCTGAAGCCAGCGTTCGGGTTCCAGCCCCGGCCGGTCGGGATACTTCTCGGCGACCGCCCGCACCGCCGGATGGTTGGCCGCGGTCGGGCGCCCGTCCTTGTAGATGTAGTTGTCCCCCACCCTGAGCGTGCCCCCTCGCATCTCCCCGGAGATGTGCATGAGGTAGGGAAAGCTCTTGGTGGTGCGGCTGTTCCCCATGTGGAAGTGGAAGCTGCTCCAGTGGTGGTGCTCGATGAAATGCCGGTAGGGCCCATTGGGGCACTGGTGCGGCTCCAGGATGGCCGAGGGGTGGACCCCGCCGTGAAAACCGCGCACCTCGTAGGCGGCCTCGCCGAGATACTTGGACATGAACTTGTAGAAGCGGGTGAAGGTCTCGGCCTCCTCTCCGCCCTCGAACTTCGTCATGTACCCCTTCTCGATGTGCACCCGCACCGGTTCCTTGAAGGGACAGGGCACGCCGATGTGCCGGGCCCAGATGACGCCGATCTCGTTGATGATCCCGATGCCCTCGGCGTCACGGGATCGAATGGAGGGGAAGACGCCTTCGGGGAACGGGCGGTAGAGGCCCACGGTCCGGTAATCGGCGTAATGCTCGGCTCCCAGCGGCTTCTCGACGATGCCCTCGATGTGGGAGCCGTTGGGATGCTCCATCACCCACTTGGCGCCCGGCGTCACCAGCGCGGCGGTCTGGATGCGGATCTCGGCCACGAGCTCGTACGGCGTCAGGCCCCAGTTGCTGGCCAGCAGCGACGACGTGGTGGCCATGTTGCGGGCCAGGGGGATGTCGCGATCCTCCAGGATCTCCGGGATCTCGCGCAGCTCCTCCTCATAGGTGAAGTCCACGCCGTAGCTGATCAACACGTCCGCCCCGAGGATCGCATTGCGCACCACCTTGGGTACCCGCCACGCCTTGCCCGGGTCGGCCCCGTCACCCCAGAGCACGGTGGGACGCACCGGCGTATCCGTCCACAGGACATAGGCGTCGGCGCCGCGCTGCTGCACCGCCGCCTGCACCCACGCCACCGCATCCTCGTCCACGAGATTGATGCCGCCGTAACTGCCGTCATGCACGGCCAGGATCAGCACCTGCATGCCCGGCTGGACGTTGGCGCAGTTGTCCACGAGGTCGCTCACCGCAATGGCCGCGTGTTTGGGAATCATCGAACCCATGAGAAGATCCTCCTGGCGAAAGTAAGAATAGTTCGTCCGAGGCGTGAATCCGTATTACATCGGGTGTATACATCCGCCCGCGAAGCCCTGTCAATGTGGCCCGCCGCGTGCGGCGGCCCATGTTGACAGCCCAACAGGGACTTGATAGTGTCGCGGCCGAACGGGGTGTTTCACGCTCCGCGGCGACCGCCGCCGCAACCCCTGCCCGCAACCCACGACCTGCCGAAGAAGGGAGCAGCCATGATCCAAGCCAGCGATATCCACGGTGTGATGGCCATGATGCCGGCGTTCGCAACGGACGACGCCAACTCGATACACGCGAAAGATACGGTCAACGTTCCCGAGCTCGAAAGAAGCGTGGACCAGGCCGTGCGTGACGGCATCAACGTCATCACCACCACCGGTACTTTCGGCGAATGCCATACCCTGCTCTGGGAAGAGTTCACCACCCTGGCGGACGCCACCGTCGCCACGGTGAACAAACGCATTCCCGTGGTCATCGGCTGCACCAGCCTGCACACCCGGGAGGTGCTGCTGAAGATGAACTATGCCGCCAAGGCCGGCGCCGACGCCGTGCTGGTGGGCGTACCGTTCTACTTCAAATCCAGCGTCGAGAACGCCGTGCAGTTCTATTTCGACCTGGCGGACGAGCATCCCGAGCTGGGCATCTTCATCTACCACAACCCGCGCAACCACCATATTCAAATTCCGGTATCGGCGTTCAGGGAGCTCGTCACCAAACCCAATATCGTCGCCATGAAGGACAGCCACCGGACCCCCATGCAGTTTATGCAACTGATGGACATCGTCCGCGGCAAGATCAGCGTCATGACCAACCAGAACCAGATGTATCCCTACATGATGATGGGGGCCGCGGGATGCTGGTCCATCAACGCCTGGATGGGGCCGTCCCCGCTCATCCGGGCCTATCAGGCCGGTCGCGAGGGACGGTGGGACGAGGTCAGGGAAATCTGCATGGCCATGGCCCGCGTGGGCGGACGGGACCCGAGCCTGACCGATCCGGTGGAGAGCAAGATCTCCATCAACGAGGCGGGCTATTGCTACGCGGGACCCGGCAGGCCGCCGTTCCGGGTGACCTCGGACCAGACCCGGGCGGAAGCCAAGGCCATCGCGCAAAGGTGGCGCAAGCTGTGCGAAACCTACCCGCTGCCGGAGGAAGCCGCGGCCTGACACCCGAAGAGGAACACCACCATGGCCAAGTCTTCGACCGATCATCAACGGCGGCGTGACGAACTGCACGAGAAGTTCGCCGACCTCGGACTGGTGGGCTACTGGCAACGCCAGCGCGAGCACCACAACGTCGAGCCCCGGCTCTGGCGCTGGGACGAGGTCCAGCCCGCGCTGTTGCAGGCCGCCGACGTGATCAGCATCGGGCCGGAGGCGTTCCGCCGGAACGTCGGCCTGGAAACCGAGAGCCGCACCATTGTCATGGGCTACCAGATCGTCATGCCGGGAGAGGCGGCGCCCGCGCACCGGCACACCAACACGGCCCTGCGTTTCGTGGTCCAGGGGGGCGGCGCCTACACCACCTCCAACGGCGAGCCCATGACCATGCAGCCCGGGGACCTGCTGATCCAGCCCAACTGGGTGTGGCACGACCACGTAAACGACTCCAAGGAGCCGATCATCTGGATCGACGCCCTCGACGTCGGCGTGGTCAATTTCCTCGGCGCTTCGCGGTTCCGCGAAGAGTGGTCGGAAGGCGTCCAGCAGCCGCTGACGCGCAAGGAAGGGGCATCACGGCGCCTCTTCGGCCCCATCCGGGAGTCGGAGGTGCGCTACGAGGGCGCCGCCGGCGTACCCTACCACTACAAGTGGGACGAAACCCTGGAGGCCCTGAACGAGGTGGCGGATGCGGGCGGCGGCGACCCCTACGACGGCGTGCTGCTCGAATACAAGAACCCCGTCACCGGCGGACACACCTTCCTGACCATGACTTGCCACATCCAGATGCTGCGGCCCGGCCAGGCCACCCTGCCCCACCGCCACACGGGCACGACCCACTATCACGCCGTCCGGGGACAGGGCGTCACCATCGTGGACCGTGACGAGCCCATCGAGCTCGAATGGGACGTGAACGACGCCTTCACCCTGCCGCCGTGGCGCTGGCACCAGTTCCGCAACGCGTCCGACACGGAACCGGCGATCCTGTTCTCGGTGACCGACCGGCCGATGCTCGAGATGACCGGGCTCGATCGGGAGGAGAAGGGCTAGGCGACACCTCTTCACACCGAGAGCAACCTCTTCGTCAATCACACCATCACCTTCGTGACTCGTAGAGCACAATGTGTGAGGAGCGGGTGCTATGGACGCACGTGCATTATTACAACAAGGTCGCAATTTCGATGGTCCGTGCGCTCCGCGGTGCTGATACGCCAGAAGATGCGCTTCGGGCGCACGTGCAGCAACTCAAGGGCGAAATCTCCAGGATGCCGCCCCACGAAGAAATTCTAAGGACCGTACTCAGTAATCCGATCTACAAACGTTCGACCTATACAAAGGTAGCCCATATTCTAAAACGGCTTGAACGTGGGCTCCGCGACAGGTTTGACGAAGAGGTGAGCGTCAACGGCACTCTGTGGATTGAACACATCATGCCACAGAGTTGGACCGAGTACTGGCCTCTCCCGAACGGCCGAATCAGCCCTTATGAGGACACCCTTCAGGCACTATTGGCTGGCCAACACCTTGATCCTGAGGATTCTGAACTGATCCAACGGCGTAGCAACTTGATCCATACACTCGGGAATCTCACACTATTGAGTGCGCCCGCCAACCAACAAGAAGAACTGGGATAGGCCTCACTCCGCCGCGCGAGGAGCATCGACGCAACCAACGGCGGACGGCGTTTCCGATTCAGAAGGCAATCCGACTGACGCCTTCGACGGCGTCGAGATGCCTGTCGTTGCTCAATACCGGGAGGACGTGCTGGCGGGCAACGGCGGCTATCCAGACGTCGTTCGGTGGTAGCGGAGTGCCCAACCGTCTCAAGTTCAGCCGGATGTCAGCGTAAACATCCGCCGTCGCCGAAGTGATGGTCGCGATTTCGGTCAGCGGCAGATACTTGGTGAGCCACTCCTCGTAGCGGCTTCGATGGCGTGATTGGCGGATGCCGAAGTAGTACTCCCCGAGGACGACACTGGGTACGACCAGACGCTCCGCCGAGCGAAGCGGGGCCATGATTCCGGCGCGTCCATCTGCCCAAGCGGACAGGGCGTTGGTGTCGAGGATCATGCGCCGTCTTCGGGGGAGAGTGTCTCGAACTCCTCCTCGATCACATTGAGGACGCGACGGGTCTCGTCGGAAAGATCGGATAGCGCGCCGAAGCCGGCCATCCATGGAGGCTCGGCCTTGCCGGTGCGGTTCTCGCTGGTGCAATGCCGGAGTTGTTCCTCGAGCGCTTCGGTGAAGAACTTCTTCAAAGTCACCCCGCGGGCGGCGGCAAGCGCTTTGGCTTGCCGGAACATGACGTCGGGCAGCTCGATTGTGGTCTTCATTGAACCATATTTCCATAAATGTGGGCCACAATCAACCGCGCCCTGCCGCCACGCTGCCCGTGACTAGCGCGCCACGCTTCGCCGAAGCTCCGCGGCGGAGCCCATCAACCCGGCCACGAGTTCAAAGGACCGCAACCGCTTGGCGTGATCATGGATGTTCGCCGTGATCATGACCTCGTCGGCGCCGGTCCGCTCGACGAAAGCGGCGATCTGGCGTTCCACCGTTCCGGGCGCGCCGACGGCGGTGCAGGACATGGCCTCCGCCATCATGGCACGCTCGTGCGGAGTCACCTGATCTTCAAAGTCCGCGACCGGCGGCGGCAGCGTGCCGCGCATGCCGCGGCGCCGGTTGACGAAGGACTGCTGGATCGAGGTTCTGAGAAAACGGGCTTCCTCGTCGGTATCCGCGGCGACGACGGTCATGCCTACCATGACATAGGGTTTGTCGAGTTGGGCCGACGGTTCGAAGCGTTGGCGGTACACGGCGATGGCCTGCATCAGGGCCGCCGGCGCGAAATGCGAGGCAAAGGCATAAGGAAGCCCAAGGGCGGCAGCGAGCTGGGCGCCGTAGAGGCTGGAGCCCAGGATCCAGATCGGCACGTTCAGGCCGGCGCCCGGCACGGCGCGCACGAACTGGTCCGGCGCCGGTTCCTTGAAATAGTGCTGCAGCTCCAGCACGTCTTGCGGGAAGTCATCGATGTTGTTGTTCCGGGTGCGGCGCAGGGCACGCTCGGTGTACCGGTCGGTGCCGGGCGCGCGCCCCACTCCCAGTTCGATCCGGCCTGAAAAAAGCGCCGCCAGGGTACCGAACTGTTCGGCGATCACGAGCGGCGCATGGTTGGCCAGCATGACCCCGCCGGCGCCGACCCGGATGTTGGCCGTCGCCTGGGCGACCTGGCCGATCACCACCGCCGTCGCCGCACTGGCGATTCCAGCCATGTTGTGATGCTCGGCCAGCCAGTAGCGCGTGTAACCCCATGCATCGGCATGGCGCGCCAGGTCGACGGTATTGAGCAACGCCTGCCTGGCGTCGCCGCCCTCGACAATCGGCGACAGGTCAAGAACGGAGAGCGGTGTGTCTATCATCCCGACACTATAGGCCATCGTCGGCCAAGGGCCAACGCGGGGCTCGCCGCAAGTTCCTGAAGTTCAGCCTCGGACAACTACTGTGCGATGGATTGCCCGATCACCTTCCTCCCGGCGATGACGAAGATGAGGTTGAACGTGATCAGCACCACCAGCATGGCCGCGGACTCGTTGAAGTGTCCACCGATGAAGGACTCGTAGATGATGTTCGCCACCAGCACGCTGCCGGCCGAGGCCAGCAGCAACGCCACGGAGAAGTCCTTGGCGGCGTGCACCAGCACCCAGAGCCACCCGCTGAGAAACGCCGGGATCAGGAGTCGCAGGGTGATGCGGAGGAAGGTCTGCACGTTGTTGGCGCCGCTGGCCTGTGACGCCTCCTCCAGCTCCTGGTGGAGCTGAAGCATGGCCGAGTGCATGAGCCGGGTTCCGAAAGCCAGGTAGCGCGCCACGAACGCCAGGGTGAGGAGAATCAGCGTGCCGTAGAGCGGCGTGCCGACGAACATGAGGAAGAGCGCCAGGGTGGAGATGACGCCTGGAATGGCCAAGGGCATGAACGCCACCACGTTGATGAGGTCCGTGAGCCTGGAAGGACGCCGCACCACCAGCCAGCCGATGAAGCTCACCAGCAGCATGGTCACGGTCGAGGCCTCCACCGCGACGATCAGGGTGTTGACGAAGTAGCTGCCGAAGAAACGGTAGTCCAGCAGCCGCGTGTAGTGGAGCAGCGTCCAGCGCATGTCGGCCGCGAACTCCAGCACCGGCGGCACGTAGAAGCGCAGGAAGCTCGCGTACAGCAGGATGGCGAACGGCAGCACCACCTTCATCAGGATGAAAAGTCCCACGGCGCCCACGGCAACGTACTTCCACCGGCCCAGGGCGATGAGCCGGGGGCGATAGCCCTTCCCCGTGATCACGGCGAACTGGGAGGTCTGGCGCACCATGCGGATGTAGATGAGGCTTCCCAGGATCCCCATGGCCAGTCCCAGCATGCCGAAGGCCGCGGGGATGCCGTAGTTCACCCCGAGGTCCGCCGAGGGCAGCAGGCTGAAGAAGATCTTGGTGGACAAGAGCTCGATCCCCGCGGTGGGGCCCAGGGCCAGCGGAAGCTCCAGGGACTCGAGGCCGGTGACGAAGAAGTAGATGCCCACCGCCGCCACTCCCGGGCGCATGAGCGGCGCGGTGACGGTGCGGAGCACCTGCCAGCGCGAGGCCCCGGATGCCAACGCGGCCTCCTCCAGGGCCGGGTCCATCTGCCGCAACACGGCGGTGAGGAAGAGCCACATGGTCGGGATGATGCCGAGCACGTGGACGAAGACGAGCCCGGTCATGCTGAAGATGTTGAACGGCCCCTCGCCCGTGTCGATGCCGAACAGCATCCTCAGATAGACGTTGACGGTGCCGCCCCGGGGGCCCAGCAGCAGCACCCAGCCCAGCGCGGTGGCGAAAACCGGCGTGCTCATGGGAATGAACATGAGCACGTACATGGAGTTGCGCAGCGGCATGTCCGTGCGCTCGGTGAGGAAAGCGAATGCGAACGCGATGGGCAGCGCAAACAGCACGCCCAGCCCGGAGTACAGCAGCGTGTCGCGGATGATGGGCGTGAAGTCGGCGCCGGTGAAAGCCTCAATGTAAGGCGAGACGGTGAAGGGGCCGGGCTCCAGGGGCAGAAGGCCCTCGGGGCGGAAGCTCGCCAGCACCATGAAGAACAGCGGCACGATGACCAGCACCACCAGCACCGCGAGCACGGACAGGGCGCCGGGCTGTCGGAACTGCCGCAGCCAGGACAGGGCCGGCTGCGAATGCGCGCCTGCAATGCTTCCCATGGCTGCTACACGGGGCTGCCGCCGGCCGCCGAAGCGCCACGGCCCCGGGCGGTCAGACCCGCCCGCGCTCGGAGCCGCGGCATTCCGGAGGCCTGGACCGCCCTATTTCGCAATCTTCTTCTTGCTAGCTATGCCGGCCTTCAGGGCGTTGATGGCGGTTTTCCGGTACTTGCCGGCGAGCTTCGCCTGCGCTTCCGTCCGGGGTCCGGCAACCTGCTCCACCGACTTGATGCCGTGCTGGCGCGCCAGCTTCACCAACGGCAGGCGGTCCGCCTCTTCCTCGTACATGCGGAACACCCCGCCCCCGGTGATGGCGGCTTCGGTGTAGCTGCCGTCGAAATGGTTCCAGCCCCAGTAGAGCGCCGCCATGTTCGGATCGTTGACCCCGGGTTGGATCAGGCAGGAGACCGTGAGGTTGCCCAGCACCATGCCCGCGAAGGTCATGTCGAGCGGCGCGCCCAGCGTCTTCTGCTGAACGATCTGGACCATGGAAGCCACTGCGATATCGCCCTCACCCTGGATGAGCGCCTGCAAAACGCCGGAGGTGCCGCCGGAAACCAGCCTGACGCCGTTGGCGCCGAGGTTGTGGGCGTATACACGCAACCGCTCCTCGCTCCAGCCGGGGGCGAACGGCAACACGTACAAACCCAGCGCGCGCACGTCCCAGACCACCCGGTTGCGCCATTTCTCGTCGGTCAGATCCTCGAACCGGATCCCCTTCAGCTCTTCGGGCTTCACTTTCCGGGTGTTGTACACGATGGTCCAGGTCCCCTGCTGGTGGTGCAGGCAATGGTCGCGCAGCGATGCCCCGCCGGCGCTCTTGATGGCGGGGACGGCGGCCTGGAGCTTTCGCGCCAGCGGCCAGCCCTCGTAGATGGCCTCCCACGGCGGCTGCCGGGTGTGGCCGGCCTTGAACATGCGCAGCACCAACGGCAGTCCGCCGTCCCACATGTCCACCACGCCACGGCCTGTCTTGGCCGCCTGCATGATCTTCACCGGAGCCTTGCGGTGATGGCCCGGCTCCGATTCCAGGCGCAGGTTGAAGCCGAAGCGCTTCTCGAAGGCCTTCTCCTTGGCCCGGATAATCTCCGGCGGCACCCCCTCCAGGGTCATGGTGATGACGTGGTCCGACGCCTTGGCCTTGGCCGCCAGCTCTTCGAGGGGCGACGCGCCGGCCGCGGACAGCGCCCCCAGTAGCAGAACGACGGTGGCTGAGACAGCGAAAAATGGACGCATGGTAGTACCCTCCTGTTACCGAGACAACGTACTCGGGGTTTGGGGTTGCGTGCCTACGCTCCCGTGCCGGTGCCGGCCATGGGGGCTCCGGGCTCGCGCTCCAGGTCCACCGCGGCATCGAGGCGGAAGAACTCGATGGCGTTGCCGGCCAGCATGGCGTAGCGTTCCTCTTCGCTCACGCCCGTGAAGGTCTCGTCTATGACGTCCTGTGAGTGGGGCCAATTCCCGGTAGCGTGGGCGAAGTCGCTGCCCCACATCAGGATGTTCACGCCGATCTCCCCGCGGCACTTGACCCCCCAGGGGTCGCGCATGAAACCCCAGAGGGAATTGTCGCGCAGATACTCGCTGGGCCGCCGGGCGGTGGGCTTGATGCCGTAGTCGCGCTCGCCCCAGTAGCGGTTGCGTTCGTAGTTGTCGTCGATCTGGTCGTAGCTGTACGGGAGCCAGCCGCACTGGCTCTCGGCCCAGTAGACCCGCAGCTCCGGCAACCGGTCGAATACCCCGGCCATGGCCATCTGCAACGGCGCAATGGGCTGCTCGCCGGCGAAGCGGAACAGCAGCGTCACCGGATCGCGCTCGGACTTGGGCCCGCCGCCGTCGGGGTAGATGAAGATGGGGCCCTTGCTGCCGAGTCGGGTGGTGCCGCCGAACGTGTGCGAGGCAATGGGCATCTTCAGGTCCACGGCCGCCTCCCAGAAGCGGTCGTCCTCAGGGGTGACGTAGGAATGGCCGGCGGGAAAGCGATGGAGGTTCACGCCCTTGAGGCCCGCCCCGGCGCAGTACTCCATCTCCGCCACGGCGTCGTCCACGCCCGTGTCGGGGAGGACCCCCATGGCGATGAGCCGGTTGGGGCTGTAGGCGCAGTATTCCTCGGCGAGCCATTGGTTGTAGGCGCGGATCATGGCCTTGTAGGCCTCGTCGTCCGAAATGCCGCGCCAGAACATGGGATAGGAGCCGTGGGTGAAGAGCACCTCGGCATCCACCCGGTCCTGGTCCTGTTCCCAGAGCCGCTGCTCCGCCGCGCCCGTGCCCGGCCCCTCGAACCAGTACTTCTGGAGACCGTGCTGTTCGTAGGGAATGCCGGTGATGGTGGTGGCGCCGGGGCTCCGGGGCGGGCGGTTCTCGACGATGATCCCCTCGTCGCCGTTGGCCAGGGTCACCGTCCTCGGCGCCCGGTCGCGCCAGCGTTGCGGCACCCGGCCCGTCCAGCGTTCCGGCCGGATATCCAGGTGGGAATCCGCCGAGATGCATCGGTAGTGTCGCGCCATGGTTACCGTCCTTCCTCGAAGAACTCGTTGAACATGCCCTCAACCTTCTTCGCGATAGAGCCCGATACTCTCGAGAAGCGGGCGATCATTGACCGAGAACAGGATGACGGGCTCGGTGGATGACTCGTTGCGGAACCGGTGCCAATACCACGAGGGGATAACGAAGCAGTCCCGTTCACCCCAATCGAGCACCTCCTCCTGCTCCTCGGTGTTGCTCGTTCCGATCCTCGTGTGACCCGAGCCCTGGACGACGTGGTAGATGGCGTTCCCGGTATGCCGGTGACCGACGGTCTCTTCACCGGGACGCAGCATCTGCACCCGGCAGCCCAGGGTCGCCGTCGTGGGCCCGCCGTCCAGCGGGTTGGCGTAGTCCAGCACCACCGCGTCGTGGGGATCGCCCTCGCCGGCGGCCGCCAACTCCTCCAGGGTCTCCAGCGTGTCCTTCCAAGGGTACTTCACCGGAAACGGCCCCTCCCCTTCCAGCGCCGCGCTGGAGCGCAAGCCTCCCAATCGTCTCAAGTGGTAACCGTCCGCCTTGGTGAAGGGCTGTACTCGCTCTCCGGGATATTTCTCGCGGAACCAGGCGCCCAGGTAGTCGGCAAGACTGATGTCCATTGCCGTCAACCAGATGGCCGGCGTCCCGCCGGTGTTCTGCGACCCGTGCCAGGTCCAACTGGGCTGGACCAGGAGGTCGCCGGGCTCCATGAACTGTTGCTCGCCTTCGGCGGTGGTATAGACGCCGCCACCCTCAACGGTGAAATAGATGGAGGCGGGGCTGTGACGGTGCGATTCCGTCGTTTCCCCGGGGTTGAGGTGCTGAATCGTGACCCCGAAGGTTCGGGTGGTGCCGAAGGGCAGGACCTGCGAGGGATTCACCAGGCCGATGGTCCGCATCCGCATGACATCGTCGATGGGAACGATTTCGCCGGCCTCGGTGATGCTGGGGAGGATATCCTTCCAGCGCCAAACCCAGGGGCTTGCGCCGGGCTCCCGGGCCCGGCCCGCACGCTGCCAGGCGCCCCTGAGGGAAGCCTTGCGTACGTTGTCGTTCAGTTCTGCCAGCCGCTGCTGGACATCGCTGCGGTTGCCGTCCGACATCGGATCCACTCCTCACCCTGGCGTCACCAACCGGTGAAGCGAACCGGGGACATGGCTCCACGTGTGCCACCCATACAGTTCAGCGGGCGGGCGTGTCAAGAAGGGCCGGCGTCACGGCAGGCTGCCTCGATCCTCCGCTCCACCTGCTGGCCGGCAGGAGTCTGCGCGAATGGTCTTCGAGGGCCGCCCGGTAGGCGTCCATCCGGTCCAGGATCACCGCCGAGACCGGAAAGACGAGGCCCGCCCGTGAGCGGCGAAGCCGACCCAGGGGGAGCGAGGTGCAGGCTGCGACGAATCGTCCCGGAGGAAGACGCGGGGCGACGCGCGTGACTCGGTGAGATGTCGGAAAGCGATCACCTAGAATCACGGCCGCACTCGTTGACCCGAGCGCTCAGCCAATGGCGACCGCCTTGCGGCGCGTAACGCGGCGCGCTACCGTGATGTATAAGGATCAGGCACAAGGGACTGCGGGCGCTGCACGAACGGGACAACGCCGGGCGGCTTCCTGCTGATCTGGCGCCACGGCTCCGGCGCATCCTGTTCCGCCTGCAAGAGGCGGCGCATCCGCGTGACGCCGACGCGCCCGGCTTTCGGCTCCATCCCCTGAGGGGCGACCGCACGGGTCAGTGGAGCGTTGACGTCTCCGGCAACTGGCGCGTGGTGTTCCGTTTCGAGGACGGCGAGGTCGTAGACGTGGACCTGATCGACTATCACTGACCCGAAGGGAGAGCTGACCATGAACGAAGTTGCGAGTGATCGCGTCGGCCCAATGCTCAACCCGCCGCACCTAGGCGAACTGGTCCGCGAAAGCATGGACGGGGTGGGCTGGAACGTGACCGAGACGGCCTCGCGTCTTGGCTGCGAGCGCGGAACACTGTCGCGGCTGCTGAACGGCAAGGCGGGCGTGTCGGCGAACATGGCGCTGGCGCTGGAGGATATCGGCTGGGGGACCGCCGATCACTGGATGCGGATGCAGGCGAGCTACGAGCTTGCGCAGGCGCGCCGGGACCGGGCAGCGGCAGAACGGCGCGCTGGCGCATTGCACACATGATCCATTCTCAAACACAGATGCTCCCATGCCGGAACAATGGGACGAGAAGCACTTCTCGGACTTGGCCACATTTTTAGGCGACGTCGGGCAAGAAGGCCACCTGCTCCGTGAGCAGGGCTCGAAGCTGAACCAACAACGCCTCGATGCGGTCGGCCACGCGCTGGGCGGGCTCGCGGACTTGCTATGTATCCACCTCGGGAATCACTCATAAGTAGGCGAGATTATTGTGATTTATAGGGTCACAAAGTGTTGGACCCGCCCGGCCCGTCAAGAACCGTCTGCGGACGGGAGTTCATCCCTGGATCGCGCCCGGAAGACGCACACCTTTTCTCGCGGAATGCGCACGCCAACGTCCCCGCCCAGGAGCACGGACGCCAGGGTCCGGACCAGCAGAGGGTGCTCGCCGACCTCGACGGTGTAGACCCGGTGGTCACCCAGAAACACGTTGGAGACCACGCGGCCGGGGAAGCGGTTCTCCCGCGCCGCCTCCTCCTGCCCGTGCGGGGTCAGCTCCACGTCTTCCGGCCGCACGGCGACGACCACGGCTTCGCCGGCCGTCCGCTCCCCCGAGTCGGTGACGGCAAGGCAGCCCACGGCCGTCTCCACCGCGTCCTTGTCGCGCATGCGGCCGTCGATCCAGTTGGTGGAACCGAAGAACTGCGCCACTCGCGGGTCCGCGGGTTTGCGGTAGAGGTCCTCGGGCGATCCCTGTTGCAGGATATCGCCCTCGTGCATGACGGCGATGCGGTCCGCCAGTTCCATGGCTTCCATCTGGTCATGGGTCACGTACAGGATGGTGATGTCGAGCCGGGCGGCCAGGTTGCGGATTTCTTTCCGGACCTCCTCCCGCAGCCGGGCATCGAGGTTGCTCAGGGGCTCGTCCATCAACAGCAACACCGGCTCGGTGGCAAGGGAGCGCGCCAGCGCCACCCGCTGCTGCTGGCCGCCGCTCAGGAGCGGCGTCGGGCGCCGCTCCATGCCCTCGAGACCCACCAGGGACAGCGCCTGGCTGACTCGCTCGCGGATCTCGGCCTTGCCCAGCCTGGGCCGTTTCTGAGCCAGTGGCAGCGCGACGTTCTCGAAGATGGTCATGTGCGGCCAGATGGCATAGGACTGGAACACCATGCCCAGCCCGCGCCGCTCCGGCGGCACCAGCACGCGTTTCTCCCGGGAGTAGACGGTCACGCCGTCCAGCACGATCTCGCCGCGATCCGGGACCGCCAGACCCGCGACGCAGCGCAGCAGCGTAGTCTTGCCCGAGCCGCTGGGTCCCAGCAGCACGAAGAACTCGCCCCGCTCCACCGTGAGGTCAATGGTCCGGAGCGCGTGGACGGTGGACTCGCCGGCGCGCTGAAAGTCTTTCGCCAAGCCGCGGATTTCGATCATCGGCTATCGGTCCCCCGCGATGTCACTGGACGACACCGATGTGCCTCCTGCCGAACACGTAGTACAGAACGATCAACGGCGTCATCAAACCCACGAACACCAGGGCTACGGCCGCCGCCTGGTTGAGACGCCCGGCGGTCCACATGGACCAGATGATCACCGGCAGGGTGAGATTGTCCCTGCTGGCGAGAAAGGCCGCCATGGTCAGCTCCCGGAACGCCAGCAGCGCCATCCACAGCCACGAGTACAACAGGGTGGGCGAGAGCAAGGGCACCAGGATCTTGCGGATCACGCCCATGGGCCCGAGCCCGGCCACGTAGCCGGCCTCGTCCAGTTCCTCGTGGATCTGCACCAGGCCGCTGTTGAGCATGCGGGTGGCGAAGCTGATGCGGGTCACCACGTACACCAGGATGATGATCCCGATGCCGCGTTCGAACAGGCCCCAATGGGCCGGGAACCAGACGATGGCCAGCAGGAACGCGCCCACGGCGAAGATGAGGTTGGGAATCACGTGGGGCAGGAAGGCCAAGACGTCCAGGGTGCGGGCCATGCGCCAGTTGGAGCGGATCACCAGCCATGAGATGGCCATGCCCGCCACCAAGCTAAGGGTCGGCACCGTCACGAGCAGGATGACGCTGTTGCGCAGCCCGGTCATGAGGTTGGCCCACGGCACCGCGCGGAAGTTGTCCAGCGACATCGTGCCGAACGCCGCCGCGGAGGGCACCTGCAGGAACGGGATGAGGGAGACCCAGGTGAGCGCCAGCAGCGGCAGCACGACGTTGAACACGATCACCGCGCCGACGATGGCCCAGCCCAGAACGGCCCAACCGCCCAGATCCACGAGATTCGCGCGGTAGTCCTTGCCCCGCACCACGGCGTACCGGTGCGATTCACCGATGACGATCATGTACCGCCAGGTGAGAAGCAGTCCGACGACGAGCATCACGGCGCTGGAGGCGCCGATGAGTCCGTAGTTGGGGACCTCCTCCAGGGGCAGGGCCGTGGTGTAGACGAAGGTGCTGAAGGTGTGGATGCGGTTGGACAGTCCGATGACCGCGGGGATGTCGAAGGCGGCGATGGTGATGGCCGCCACGTAGAGCACCGCGCCCAGGATGCCGGGGGTCAGGAGCGGGAGGGTGATGCGCCGCAAGCGCGTGAAGAAGGGAATGCCGTGGACCCGGGCGCTCTCTTCCAGTGCCGGATCCATGGCCCGGAACGATGCGGCGATCATGATGAAGGCCAGCGGGACCAGCGCGATGCCCTCCACCCAGCCCATGCCCACCAGGCTCACGACGTTGAAAGGCGCCTGCTCGATGGGCAGGATCTGCATCAGCGCCTTGTTGGCGATGCCGATGCGCGGATGGAACAGGATCACCCAGCCCATAGCCGTGAAGAAGCTGGGCACCAGCAGGGTCACGGTCAGGAGCGGGAAGACCAGCCCCCTGCCCGGCAGCGTGGTCCGTTCCGCCAACCAGGCGCACGGGATCGCGAAAGCGAACGCCACCACCAGCGCCACTCCGGCGAACACCGCGGTGTTGAGAAACGCCTTGGCGGTGAAGGGGTCGGTGTAGAGCAGCCGGAAGTTGTCGAGGCCGTACCTCGTGCCGGAGTCGTCCTCGACCTGCAACGACACCTGCACGATCACTACGAGGAAGACGACGACCAGCCCCAGCGTGACGAACGCGATGAGCGGGAGCGGCAGACGCTCCGCCGCGTGGCCTATCCGTAAACGCAGGGCGGCAAGGGCCTCACCGCCCCGTTCTTCCGCGTGATACACCGCCGAACCTCGCATCCGTTGCGCCTGGGAGCCTGCGCCGTAGAAAGACGGGAGTCGGGCGGGCTTGAAACCCGCCCGACACGGCCCCTACCTGTTCAACAGCTTCCGGTACTTGGCGTTCTGGGTGCGGTATATCTGCGGGTTGTTCTTGATGATGTCCGCGGTCTCCAGCATCAGCGGCTTGCCGGTGGCCTTGCGCCTGGCGAGGTACTCCTTCATGCCCGTGCCCCGGTAGTGGGAGTCCCGCTCGGTGTGCTTGAAGAAGATTTCCTGGCCCTCGGATGTCATCAGGAACACGCTCGCCAGCAACGCCAGGTTCGGACTGCGACTGGCCTTGGGCACGCTCACGTAGGCCAGGAAGGCGGCGTTGATCTCGCCCCCCAGGTCGGTCCAGTCGATGGGCGCCCCCTTCGCCTTGTATATCTCCACCTCCACCAGATTCCCCTGGAACAGATACAGGCCGAACTCCCCGGAGATGATGCGCTGCAGGTCGCCGTTGATGTTGCCGGCGAGATTTCCGTTGGCGGCGATGGTGGACAGCACCTTCTCCACCTTTTCGGCGCCCAGGTTCAGGGTGATCTGCGGCCAGCCGGAACCGTACGTGGTCGCGGCGATGAGCCCCTTGAACTTCGGGTTGGTAACGTCCTCCAGGGACTTGGGTACGTCTGCCGGCTTGATGACGTTGGGGTTGTAGGCCGCGACGATCACGCCGATGCCCACCAGCGCGCCGGTGCCGTCGGTGGCAATCTCGTCATCCCTGATGTCGGGGATGTACTTGCGCCAGTCCAATTCCATGAGGGCGCCCGCGGAAGCCAGCTTCAGTTGGTTCCGGCCCGAGGCGATCATGATGTCGGTGGAGGCGGGGGATCGGCCCTGCTTGTGCTCTTGCAGGAGCCTGGACGTCACCTGGGACATGTTGGGGCCTCCCGCCGTGCCCTGGAGATCTACGTTGATCCCGTACTTGGCGTTCATGGCCGCTTCCACCTCGTCCCAGAACTCGGTGTCGCCGTACCGGCCGCCCTGAAGCATCGTGAGCTCCTTCTCGGCCGCGGCCGCCTTGATGAGCTCGGCAAGCGCCGGGTTGGAGGCCTGGGCGAGTGCCGGCGAAGCCGGCAGCAGCAGGACCGCGAGCGCCGCCAGCAGGGCGGCGGCAGCGAAGAGTCCGCGACGAAAAACGCTCCCTCGAACCTTGACCGCCCGGGGATCCACCGGGCATCCGGAACCACCGCTTTGGCTATGCTGTTTCATGGCTCACTCCTTTCCCTTGTCTGGTTGGCGCGACGCGCCCGCCGGCGCGCTCTACTCGAACCTGATCCGAGACAATTCCGTAAAGTGGATGCGGCCCGCCGCCCCGGAGGGCAGGATGGTCATCTGGTGGAAGCTGTACTCCTGTTCATAGCGGGTGGCGGCCAGGACGCCGTCCATGGGGACTACCACCTCGTATCGGTGAACCCGCGCCGCGGTGGTGACAGTGTAAAGGACCGCGAAGGTGGTAGCCGCCCCCAGCACGATGAGGCGTTCGACCCCGTTGGACCGGAGGTAACCGTCCAGCTCGCCGCCGATGAACTTGTCGAAGCTGTCCGGGTAAATGACCGGCTCGGTCTCCGCGCGCTTCAGGGGTCGGGCGATGCGGTCGTGGGGTCCGCCCTTCGCCACCAGGGAAATGGTGTAGATGATCGGGACGCGGCTCTGCCGCGCGCGTTCCAGGAACGGCCCGAGCCCCGGCAAGAGCTTGTTGGCGATGGTGCCGGGCTCCTCGGCGCGGGCGCTCATGTCCAGCACGGCGATGCCCGTGGTGGCCGCCGCCAGGGCCATGTCCCCGGGTCCGGGGCGGTTGGGCGCGCCCGCCCCCAGCGTGTCCAGCAGGCTCACGGCTCGACCTCCACGATCTGCGAGTCGAGCAGGGTCTTGCACTGCGGGCAAAAGAGCTGTTCCAGCAGGAACTGCCCCTCGAGGTCCTTCATCAGGGGGCCGCCCGCCGTAGGGGACTGCCGCTTCGTGTGGCCCCGCTCGCGCCACTCCTGCTCGCCGCCGAAGTCGAAGCCGCAGCGGGCGCACACCACCCGGGGGCTGCCGGACTCGTCTTCCAGTTCCAGGTTCTCTCTAAACAGTCGCTTCATTCGCCAGCGCCCTCCGTCAACGCTGTGCCCGAATTCCGGCGCGAAGCTCCTCCGTGGCGGCCGCGTCCACCTCCGTTTGCGAGGAACTGAGGGCCACGCCGTAGATATCCCGCGCCACTTCGTGCGAAACAAGGCCGTTGGCTACATCCCGCAGCACCGCTTCGGGGTCCCGGTCCAGCGGATCGCCGTAGCCGCCGCCGTTGGCCAACCGCATGTACAGTACACTTCCGTCCTTCACGTCGAAGTCGCAGTAGGGCAGCATCTCCGAGGTGCCGCCCATGGCTTCCACGTCCACCGGGTGCCGGTTCTCCCCCATCGTGTCCCAGATGTTGGTCTCTTCCTTCAGCACCAGCAGGCTGGGGGCGCCGTAAAGGCCGCCGAAGAGTCCCTGGCCCGAGTTCCGCAGGCCCGCCACCCCCAACGCCACGCCGCGGATCTGCCCTTCGGGAGCGTCGTGGACCGTCAGGGCGGTCTCCGAGCCGGTGCCGCCGCGGAACCGTCCGGCACCCGCTCCGTCCTTCAAGTGGCGCCGGAAGAGATACAGGATGGGAAAGTTCTGCTCGACCCACTCGACGTTCTGGCACGACGACCAGCCCCGGCCCCCCGAGTCCACGCCGTCCTTGTCCGCGCGGGCGCCACGGCCGTCTATGGCCCCTTCCGAAAGGCTGGACACGTAGTACCGGCCGTACTGGTTGACCCCGGCGTGACGGGCGAAACGGTGCCCGGCGTCGTGGGCCATCACCTCATTCCGCCAGTGCTCGTTGGTGGCGAGCATCTGCGTCATCACCGCGGGCGCCAGATAGCGGGCCGTGGCGCCGCCGGAGGTGGTGTTCAGCGACACCGGTCCGGGGTACTGCACATTGGCCACGGTTCCCGGGGGAGCGATCACCTCGATGGGCGCGAAGGCGCCGTGGTTCTTGGGAATATCGAAACCGATGGTGGAGAGGACCGCGGCAAAGCAGGTGCCGTAGGTGGCGTGGTACGGCAGGTTGATGCCGGTGCTGGCCTGTTTGTCGCTACCGGTGAAGTCGAAGATCAGGCGGTCGTCCTGCTTGGTCAGGGTGAGATGCATCTTCCAGGTCTCATCGCCCTGTATGAGCCCGGTCTCGCTCCAGGAGCCGTCGGCGAACTCCCGGATGCGTTCCCGCAGCACCGATTCGGTAAAGCGGATGATCTCCCTGGACACGGCCTCCAGCATCTCGGGGCCGTGCTCGGCCACGAGCTCCTGCATTCTGGCCTTGGCGATGTTGTTGGCGGCGATCTCGCACTTCAGGTCCAGTCCCACCATGATCGGCTGCCGCGTCATGGTCACGAAGGCGTCGAAAACGTCGCTACGAAGCTTTCCCCGCTCCACCAGCTTGATGCCCGGAATGCGCACGCCCTCATGACAGATGTCCGTCGCCGCGGGAGAGTTGCCGCCCGGGGACAGGGCGCCGATGTCCATGACGTGGACGAAGGTGGCGCTCCAGGCGACGCGACGGTCCTGGTGATAGATGGGGGAAAGCACGTAGACGTCGGACTGGTGGATGGCCGCCTGGTAGGGATCGTTCAGCAGGAAGACGTCGTCGGGATAGATGCCGTCCCCGTGCTCGAACCGCTCGATGATCTTCTTCACCGCGAAGCCGGCGCAGGCCACGTGCTGGCCCAGGGACTCGCCCGCCGACAGCACGTCGCCTTCCGCGGTATAGAGCGAGGCCATGTAGTCGTGCTGCTGCGTGGTGTTGACGGTGCCGCCCACCCGTTCGAGCGTGATACCCATCTCCCGGGCAATCTGATGCAGCCGATGCGACAGGATCTCCATGGTGATGGGATCGACGCCGCCATTTCGGGTCTTGGTCATGTTTGCCTCCCAGAGTTCTCGCGCGCGTACGTTACGCTATTCGTGAGGCAGGACGCTAGTGTGGTGTCTAGCCGACATGGATCACGACGTTACGGAACGCGTCCATCTCCGCCCGGTCCTTGGGGTTCACCACGATGGTGGTCACCGGGGTCTCGATGACGGCCGGTCCGGCGATGCTCATGCCCGGCGACAAACGTCCGAAATCGTAGATATCCGTGGCCGTGAAGTCTTCGTATTCCTCGAAGTACACGGCGCGCCGCTCCTTGCGGGCCTCCAGGGCATCGCCTGGCTCGACGGGGATCTTGTGAACCGCCGGCTTCGCCAGCTTGCCGATGGCGGTGACCCGGAGCGACAGCATCTCCCGGCCCGCTTCCGGATACCCGGAGCCTTTTCCGTAGGACTGCTCGTACTGCTCGTCGAACCGGCCGTAGAGCTGCTCCAGATCGGCTTCCCGCAACGGACCCGAGCCGGGAACCGGGACGTTGAGCTCGTTGACCTGGTAGCGATACCGCATGTCGAGGCTCCGGAGAATCACCGTGTCGTCCTTCCGGAAACCCGCACTGTCCAGGTCTTCGGCGGCGCGGGCGCACAGTTGGTCGAAGCCCCCGTTGAGACGGACCGGGTCCAGCGGAACCACCGCGTGGTCGGACATGCCGTACTCGTAGGTGACGTCCGCGGAGATCAGCCCGGTGGCGGCGTGGACCGAAGCGGTCAGCGGAATAACCACCTTGCGCACCCCGAGCTGCACGGCGCAGCGGGCCGCATGGACGGGAGCCGATCCGCCGATGGCCACCATGGCGAATTCCCGCGGGTCGTATCCGCGCTCCACCGTGCAGCGGCGGATGAGGTCGCTCATGTGGGCATTGATGATGCGGAAGATCCCGCCGGCGGCCTGGACCGTGGTCATGTCCAGCGGCTTGGCGATCCGCTCTTCGATGGCGGCGGCGGCCGCATCCTTGTCCAGGGTCATACGGCCCCCCAGAAAGTACCCGGGGTTGAGATAACCCAGGAACACGTCGGCATCGCACACGGTGGGCACGGTTCCACCGAGACTGTAGGCCACGGGGCCGGGAGAGGCGCCCGCTCCCTGGGGGCCGACCTTCAGCAGGCCCGACTTGTCGTCGATCCAGGCCATGCTCCCGCCTCCCGCGCCGATGGACGCCACCCAGATCTTCGGCGCCAGGATGCTGTATTGCTCGAACACGGGCTGGAAGTCGCGCTCGATGAGGCCTCCCCGGACCAGGCTGACCTTGAAGGTGGTGCCGCCCATGTCGGTGGCCAGAACGTTGGGCTCGCCGATCAGATCCGCGATGAACTTGCTGCCCACGACTCCGGCGGCGGGCCCGGATTCCAGGGTCCCGATGGCTTTCTGCGAGGTCGCCTCGATGCTGAGCATGCCGCCGTAGGCCTGCATGACGAGGGGGGCGCTCCGGAGCCCGTTGCCGGCGAGCTTCCCCTGAAGGCTGCGCATGTAGGCGACGATCTTGGGAGCGATGTAGGAACTGAAGATGGTCGTGGTGGTGCGCTCGTATTCCCCCAGGAAAGGCGCGATGTCGCTGGAGCAGCTTACGTGGACCTCGGGGTGCGTGCGGCGGACCACATCCGCCACGGCCTTCTCGTGGGCGTTGTTGGCGATGGACCAGAGCAGGCAGACGGCAACGGACTCCACCCCCTTGTCCACCAGCCGGTTGATGACCTCCTCGATCCGCCGGACGTCGGTTTCGACGAGCACCGATCCCTTGTAGTCGATCCGGCCCGGCACTTCTTCCGTGAGCCCCCGCGGAACCATCGGCTCGGGCTTCTCCAGCGCCGCCACGTGAGAGGATTCGGTCTCCGTCAGCCCCAGGTGCACGTTGCCCCGCATCATCAGGAACGTGTCCGGAAAGCCCTCGGTGACCACCAGGCCGGTAACGGCCCCGGCACGGGTGATGAGCGTGTTGTCGGCCACCGTGCAGGCGTGGAAGAACAGGCGTGTGGAGCAAAGGAGAGCGCCGATGTCCGGCAGCCCCAGGTTCTCGGTGGCGTTGTGGAGCGCGTCGACCACGCCCACGGAAAAGTCATGCGGGGTCGAGAGCGCCTTTCCGATGGTCAGCTTCCCGTCGCTGTCCAAGACCACGCAATCCGTAAAGGTGCCGCCGATGTCGACGCCGATGATGTATTCCATGAAGACGTTCCTTCGGCCAGATTGCCACGCGGCGTCGTGACAAATCAAGGCACGGGCGCCATCCCATCCGTGAATACATCCCGGTATACGACCTCGATCCGTTCAACCTCTTCATCGGTGAGCGCGGCGAATTCCCGCTCGCGGCAGCGACGGGACAGCGTCCCGCCGTTCTGGTGAAATTCCACGGCCGGACCCAAAGCGCTGGGGGCCGCTGGCCGCCCCTAGAAACAGGCCCCTAGCGCTGCTTCCGGATCCGGGCGCGGAGCGCTTCCGTGGCGGCATCGTCAACCCGTGTTTCCGAATCGTCGAGGGCGACGCCGTATATGTCCCGGGCCGACTCCGCCGAGACGATGCCGTTGACCACATCCCGCAGCACCGCCTCGGGGTCCCGGTCCAGCGGGTCCCCGTACCCTCCGCCGCTGGCCATGCGCATGTACAGGACGCCGCCGTCGCGCAGGTCGAAGTCGCAATACGGCAACATCTCCGAGGTGCCGCCCATGGCCTCCACGTCCTCCGGGTGGCGGTTCTCCCGGATCGCGTCCCAGACTGCGGTGTCTTCCTTCAGCACCAGCAAGCTGGGGGCGGCGGACAGGCCGCCGAAGACGCCCTGCCCCGAGTTCCGCAACCCCGAGACTCCCAGCGCCACGCCCTTGATGCCGCCCTCGGGGGCATCGTGCACCGTCAGCGCCGTCTCCGCGCCGGCCCCGCCCCGGTAGCGCCCGGCCCCGGCTCCGTCCATCAGGTGGCGCCGGAACAGGTAGAGGATGGGGAAATTCTGCTCCACCCACTCGACGTTCTGGCACGAGTGCCAGCCGCGGCCGCCCGAATCCACCCCATCCTTGCCAGCGCGGGCGCCGTATCCGTCGATGGCCCCTTCGGAGAGGCTCGACACGTAGTACCGGCCGTACTGGTTGACGCCGGCGTGGCGGGCGAAACGGTGGCCCGCGTTGGACGCCATCACCTCGTGCCGCCAGCTCTCGCTGGTGGCCAGCATCTGCATCAACACCGCGGGCGCCAGGTAGCGGCAGGTGGCGGCGCCCGAGGTGGTGTTCAGCGACACCGGGGCGGGGTATTGGGCATTGACCACCGTCCCCGGCGGAGCGACGATCTCGATGGGGGCGAAGGCGCCGTGGTTCCGAGGGATATCGTATCCGAGGGTCTCCAGGACCGCGGCGAAGCAGGTCCCGAAGGTCGCGTGGTACGGCATGTTGATGCCCGTCCTCGCCTGGGGATCGCTGCCGGTGAAGTCGAAGATCAGGCGGTCGCCCTGCTTGTTCAGGGTGAGCTGCATCTTCCAGGTCTCGTCTCCCTGGATGAGCGCGGTGTCGCTCCAGGAGCCGTCGGCGAACTCGCCGATGCGCTCGCGCAGCACCGACTCGGTATACTGGATGATCTCCGCCGCCACCTGTTCCAGGAGCTCAGGGCCGTACTGGCCGGCGATCTCCTGGATCCGCGCCTTGGCGATGTTGTTGGCGGCGATCTCGCACTTGAGGTCCAGCCCCACCATCACCGGCTGCCGGGTCATGTTCAGGAGGGTGTCGAAGACGTCCTGGCGGAGCTTGCCGCGCTCCACCAGCTTGAGCCCGGGCACCCGCAGCCCCTCGTGACAGATTTCCGTGGCCCCGGGAGAGTTGCCGCCCGGCGACATGGCGCCGATGTCCATGACGTGGACGAAGGTGGCGCTCCAGGCGATGCGGCGGCCCTCATGGTGAATGGGAGCGATGACGTAGACGTCGGACTGGTGGATCGCCGCCACGTACGGATCGTTCAGCAGAAAGACATCGTCGGGATCGATGCCCTCGCCGTCCTCGAACCGCTCGATGATCTTCTTCACGGCGACGCCGGCGCAGGCCACGTGCTGGCCCAGGGACTCGCCCGCCGACAGCACGTCTCCGTCGGCGGTGTAGAGCGACGCCATGTAGTCGTGTTGCTGCGTCGTGTTCACGGTGCCGCCGACCCGCTCCAGGGTGATGCCCATCTCCCGGGCGATTTGGTACAGCCGGTGCGACAGGATCTCGAGGGTGATGGGATCGACGTTGCCGTTGCCGGTTGCCGTCATATTGCCTCCTGGCCGACGTGGATCACGATATTCCGGAACGCGTCCATCTCCGCGCGGTCGTTGGGGTTCACCACGATGGTGGTGACCGGCGTCTCGATGATGGCCGGGCCGGCAATGGCGGCGCCCGGAGACAGGCGCCCGAAATCGTAGATGTCGGTGCGGGTGAAGTCTCCATACTCCTCGAAGTACGCCTCCCGTGTCCCCTTCCGGGCCTCCCGCGCATCGCCCGGCGCCAGACCGCCCCTTTGCACCGACGGGCGGGCCAGCTTGCCGATGGCCGTAACTCGCAACGACAGCATCTCCCGGCCCGCCTCCGGATACCCGGCCCCCTGCCCGAAAGACTGCTCGTAGAGATCGTCGAACCGGGCATAAAGCCGCTCCAGATCATCGTCCCCCACCGGCTCCCGCCCCGGCACCGGCACGTTGATCTCGTTGACCTGGTAGCGGTAACGCATGTCCACGCTCCGCAGGATCTCGGTACCCTCGTCCTGGAAGCCGGCGCCGGCCAGGTCCGCGGCGGCGCGGGCGCGCAATGTCTCGAACCCGGCGTTGAGGCGGACGGGGTCCAGCGGCGCCACCACGTGATCCGACATGCCGTACTCGTAGGTGACGTCCGCGGAGATCAGCCCGGTGGCCGCGTGGACCGAAGCCGTCAACGGAACCACCACCTTGCCCACGCGGAGTTGAAGCGCACAGCGCGCCACGTGCACGGGCGCGGACCCGCCCATGGCCACCATGGTGAACTCCCGGGGATCGTACCCGCGCTCCACCGTGCAGCGGCGGATGAGGTCGCTCATGTGGGCGTTGATGATCCGGAAGATCCCGCCCGCGGCGTCCACGACACTCATACCCAGGGGCCTGGCGATGCGTTCCTCGATGGCGGCCATGGCCCCTTCCTTGTTGAGCGAGAGACGGCCGCCCAGGAAATAGTCCGGGTTCAGATACCCCAGGGCCACGTCCGCGTCGCACACCGTGGGCTCGGCGCCGCCGAGACCGTAGGCCACAGGGCCCGGAGCGGCGCCCGCCCCCTGAGGGCCGACCTTGAGCAAACCCGCCGTGGGGTCGATCCAGGCGATGCTGCCGCCGCCCGCGCCGATGGACGCCACCCAGATCTTGGGCGCCAGGATGCGGTAGCGCTCGAACACCGGCTGGTAATCGCGCTCGATGACGCCGTTCCGCACCAGGCTGACCTTGAAGGTGGTGCCGCCCATGTCCGCGGCCAGAACGTTGGGCTCGCCGATCAGGTCGCCGATGAACTTGCTGCCCACCACCCCGGCCGCGGGTCCGGATTCCAGGGCGCCGATGGACCGCTGGGATGTCGCCTCGATGCTGAGCATGCCGCCGTAGGCCTGCATCACCAGGGGGTCGTTGCCGAGCCCCCTGTCCGCCAGGCTTTGCCGAAGGTTGCGCAGGTACGAAGCGATCCGGGGGCCGATATAGGCGTTGAAGATGGTAGTGGCCGTGCGTTCGTACTCCCCCAGGAACGGCGCCACGTCGCTGGAGCAACTCACATGTATCCCGGGGTGCTTCCGGCGGATGACGTCGGCCACGGCCTTCTCGTGGGCGTCGTTGGCGATGGACCACAAGAGGCACACGGCCACCGACTCGACGCCCTTGGCCACCAGCCGTTCCACCACCTCCTCGATCTGCCGGTCATCGGCGTCAATCAGCACCGAGCCCTTGTAGTCGATGCGTCCCTGCACGCCCTCGGTCAGGCTTCGCGGCGCCAACGGCTCGGGCTTCTCCAGGGCCGCGATGTGCTGGCCCTCGGCCTCCGTGAGACCGTAGGTCACATTGCCCCGCATCATCAGGAAGGTGTCCGGAAAACCCCGGGTCACCACCAGCCCCGTCCGCGCTCCGCTCCGGGTGATGAGGGTGTTGTCGGCCACCGTGCAGGCGTGGAAGAAAAGGCGGGTCGAGCGCAGCAGACCGTCCACGGACGGCAGGCCGAGATTGGCGGCCCCGTCCGCCAGGGATTCGATGACGCCCCGCGAGAAGTCGTCCGGCGTCGACAGCGCCTTGCCGATGGTCAGCTTGCCGGCGCTGTCCAGGATCACGCAGTCGGTGAAGGTGCCGCCGACATCCACGCCGACCATGTATCGACCTCGGGAATCAGTCATAACTATTTTAATATAGTTGCATTTTATAGGATCATGAACCCCAATGTTGCAGAAGCTGGAAGCAAGGAGAGGCTCGGGAGGCAAGTGGGATGGGATTTGCAAGGAAGGAGGGGGTTTTGGGGGAATGTTACTGTAAGTGAGGTTGAGCGATAGAGTAGGGTTATCGGAAATTTTACGAAACATCATTCCCGCGAAAGCGGGGATCCAGGCGGGGCGTGGGCGGAGACACCGGCCAGTTGTCGATTCGTGGAGGAAGGTGTGGAGGCGGCGTTGGAGAAACGCAAAGCGGAACAGAGTCATATGCGGAAGGCGGATGGGGATTTTGAGGCGCATCTGGTGGCGTTGAGTTGCAGCCAGCCGCTGGCTGGACATGCCCGCCGGTCGTTGCGTTTGTTGGCGGACACGGCGTCCGCGCAGTTCAAGAAGGCTTGAAAGGAGAAACTGGCAATGGAATTGACTATCAGTTTTCTCGCGGGAGCGCTGGCGGCTGCATTGGGAGCGGCTCTGACCCTACTCGTGCAGAAGCATTTGGTCAGGGATAAGGTACGCGTTGAGTATCGAGCTAGCACGTACACCAGCTTCACAGATGCTGTCGCCTCATTAGCGCACGACGAATTCCAACGCCGGGAACGCTGAGGTGGTGAGCACAGCCGCCGCCCGCGCTGGAATCGCGATTTATGGCGAAAGTACCGTCGTTGCGAAGCTGGCGCGCTTTAAACCGATGTCCTGCGCCAGACGGTCATCCCGCGCCACCACCTGGTTTCGACTTTCGCTCAACCAGACGACGCCGGGTCGTTCAAGGAAGCGTGGTGCGAAGTCCTCAACGACGGCCTTTGAGATCACCGAGCTTGGCCCCGGGTCCAAATGCCGGGTTTCCCCGTTGGGGAACGTCACAAGGACCCTTCCCTGGCGGGCAACAGCGCCTCGGCGCAGGATCGCCACCCGGGCCAGTGCGCCGCTGGACAGATTCGCCGTTTGCCATTCCTCGATCGCGGCTTGCAGCGCCGCGTCCGTAAGGCCGGGATCGAACAGCTTTGCAAATGCGCCAGCCAACGCATACCGCGGGCGTGGGGACGTGGTCGGCAACCCCTCCCGCTCCTTCACTGCGCCCATTCGCACGAGCCCCTCACGCAACGTTTCGTCGCGGATCGGCTCGCGCGTGTTGGCCGCGTACCACTGCCCTTCGATAGATCCCCCGGCCGGGCGCATGGACTGGTCCGACCAGGCTTCCCGAGAGTCATCCTCTGCCAACACGGCCTGCGCGTCGGTCATCCGCGTCACCTGATCCGGACGCAGCCAGCAATCCGCGCCCTCGACCGCGCCGATATACAACATGACGAACACGGTCTTGGCCGCGATCTCACGGGTCACATAGTTTCGGTTCACCGTTCCATCGGGGAAAATCGCCTGCAACCGTTCGTGAATGTCGGAAACCGGCAACAGTGGTGGTAGTGGCATTATCCGGCCCCGTTGCTGTACAAGCGCTCCACCACACGTTCGAGCGTCTCGCGCTTCGCGCGCTTTTTCACCAACCGCTCGACTTCCTCCATTTCCTCCGGTGGCGGCAGCGGGAGTGCTTCCATCTCATAGGCGGACACGGCTACGCTGCCGTTGATGCAACGAAAAACCTGATCCACCACTTGGCTGTTCAACAGGGCGGCCAACGCTGCCGGCGCCACCTTCGGCGTCTTGCCGAGCGGTTTGATCATGTTGAGGTGATTCTCGATAACGACCGCGCCGTGTTCTTCAAGAAACGGCTCCGGCAGTTCGGCCGCAATCAATCGCCGGCATTGTTCCTTCGCCGTAGTCCTTTGCAGCAGCACGCACGGGTCTTCCGTGACGACCCAGGATTCGTTCGCCTTCGGTTCGAAATACGGCTTGTGGTTTCGCTTGTCCGCGCGGAACTCGAACACGCCGTCGGATCGCACCGATTCCGCCCAGACCAGCGGATAACGTCCGTTTCCCGGCCGGTCCCGCAGGCTCGGCTTGTGCCGATTCCACACAAGTGGTCCCGTACTCACCGTATAGCCGTAGTCCGCCAGACGGTACGGCAACTCGTCGACTTGGCGCACCAGAGCGCTCTGCGCTTCCACCCGCGGCATCAGCCACGGCCGGTCCGGGCTTTCGGGCAAGTTGAAAGATCCCGCGGTCCTCGTCTCGATGAAGCCATCCGGTCCCGGTGAGATGAAATGAACCTCCCCGGCGGCCGGGGCTGCACTGTGTTGGTACGTTGCCAACAGAGTTTCCTGCAACACATCCGCGAAGACGCCTTTACGCTCTTTGATGAAATCAATACTCACCGGCGGCGCTTCCCGGCCAAGCAGGCCGCGCAGGGCCTTGAAGTATTCCCCTGCAAGGAAACTCGTCGGGGTCACGTAGGCGATGACCCCACCCGGCCGTGCGAAGCGTAGCGCCAAATCGGTGAACACGCCGTAAAGGTTCGCATGGCCAAACAGGCTACGTCGGAACTTCTCGCGCAACCGCGGCGAAAGCGTAACCCGACCGTAGGGCGGATTCCCCACCACCAGATCGAAACCTTCCCCCTCGGGCGTTTGTTCAAGACTGTCGCACACGCGCACGACGGACCGCAGCCGCGTCCCTGCCTCGTGGCACAGGTCGCTGAGCGTCGCATCAAGGAAAACCTGCGACATCCAGGCCGCAAAAGGGTCTACCTCAAAGCCGCTCAAACGACGCTGGATGTCGTCAAGAGCGCTCTTGGCGTTGCGGTCCTTCAGCGCCTCTGCCATCCGTCGCGCCACCGGCGCCAGGAATGCACCCCCACCACACGCCGGGTCGAGCACCCGTGCCGAACGCCAATCGACGCCGGCCTCCGTTGCCATGTCCAGGAGCCGCCCGCACAGCGCTGACGGCGTGTAGTATGCTCCCAATTGGGCCCGGAACCTGTCCGGCATCATCCCGGTGTAAAGCACTCCGATCATGTAGCTGGCATCCACGACATCAAGCCCGGCGGCAGCCGTCCCGATGCTCTCCGCCAGCTCTCCGGCCTCCTCCGATACCGATGGAAGCTCGATATCGGACGGCACGTCGCGCAGTGTCAATGGCAACCGAAAACTGCACACTTTTGGCAATCGAAAACTGCACAGTTCCGAGAAGGGCGTCAGTGCAGATCTGACGCTCTTCGGTTGGTTCCGGTCGGGCGAGAGGGGTTGGACGGAGGGCGCGTAGCGACTGGAGTCCAACCCCTCTCGCGTGCCGGATCGGCAGGACCTGGTGTTCATAGCGCAACCCCTTGGCGGGGCTGCTCGGATGCGGGCCGTACCAGGTTCCGGTGCTCGCGCATCCGGTAGCTGTTGCCGCGGATGTTGACGATGTGGCAGTGGTGCAGCAGCCGGTCAATGAGGGCTGCGGCCATGACCTCGTCACCGAGGACGCCGCCCCAGTCCTCAAAGCCCTTGTTGGAGGTGAGCACGGTGGAGGCACGCTCGTGCCTGGCGTTGATGAGCTGGAAGAAGAGCACGGCGCCGTCCTGGCTGACGGGCAGGTAGCCGATCTCGTCCACCACGAGCAAAGCGGGATGGGTGAGGACCCGCAGCCGACGGGAGAGATCGCCGGCGGCCTTGGCGTCCATAAGCGATTCGATCAGTCCCGCCAGGGTACCGTAGTAGACGCGACGGCCGGACTCGGCGGCGGCGACGGCCAGACTGATGGCCAGATGCGTTTTCCCGACTCCTGGCGGGCCGAGAAAAATGACGTTTTCGCGGCGCTCGAGGAAGCCGAGTTCATGGAGGCTCTCGATCTGCTCGCGCTTGATGCTGGGCTGGAAGGCGAAGTCGAACTGGCCCAGGGTCTTCACGGTCGGCAGCCGGGACGAGCGCATGGCGGTTTGGAGGCGACGGTTGTTGCGAAGCCTGATCTGGGCGTCCAACAACTGCTCGATGGCCTCGGCTGCGGTGGCCGCGCCGCTATCCGCTTGGGCGAGGATGCCATCCACGGCTTCCAGGGCACCGGGCATCTTGAGGTCTGCGAGCATCTCCCGCAGCCGGTCGCGCCGGTTGCCTGCCTCGGCCCTCATGACACGGCCTCCGCATAGACGCTCAGCGGGCGGCGCTCGACGTCCACGGTAACGGGCAGGGGGCGCCGGGTCGGTTGGGGGAGCCTGGCGCCAAGGCGTCGGTACGGGCAGCTCGCCAAGGGCAGCAGCGCCTGTTGCTCGTCGCGCTCGAAGCGATCCACCGGACGCTCCCCGGTGGTGCCGTGCCGGCGCACGTTGGCGGTTCTCTCGAGCCACAAAAGCGCCTGCTCGTTGAGATCCTCGTCGTTGACGAACTCCCGGCCGTAGAAGAAGCTGTTGCGGATGTAACGGATCGGCCGCTCCACCTTGCCCTTGGTCTGTGCTCGGTAGGGCCGGCATGCCCGAGTCCGGAACCCCCAGTGCGCGGCGAACCGCAGGAAGTCCGCGTTCAGTACCAGTTGGCCCCCGCCCACGCGGCTGTCCGACAGCACCACCGAGCGCATCTGATCGAACAAGAGCTCCCGCGGTACCCCGCCGAACCACCCGAAGGCGCTCTCCAGGCCTTCGATCAGTACCGCCATCGTCTGTCGGCGGTAGAACCGCAGCCACAAGAGCCGCGAGTGGCTCAGAACCGCCACCAGCGCATGCCGCCGCCCCCAGGGAAGCGTGAACGTCGCAAAGTCCACCTGCCCCTGCCGCCCCGCTGGCGTCTCGAACCGCACCACCGCCTCCTCAGGCTCCCGCGGCCGCACCGCCCGAACGTAGCCCCTCACACGGACGTACCCGCCCGTGTAGCCTGCCGCCCGGACCTCGTCGTACAGCCGCTTCGCCGACAACCGGGGGAACTCCGCCAGTCGCGCATCGATGATCCCCTTGTACCGGTCCAGCTTGTGCTCAACCGCAGGCCGCGGGCTGTACCGCGTCCCGCCTCCCTCAAGGTCCCGGTCCAACTGCCCCGTCTCGATCCACTCGTGGATCGTCCGGCGGCTCACCCCGAACCGCCGCGACAGCTCCGTCTTCGTTACACCTTGTTCCAGGTAGTGCCTGAGCAGCATCCTTGTCTCCCATCCGTGCATCTGTGCTCCGCTCCGTTCCTGTTGGTCTTGCCAACAGCGTGGACCCGGGCACTTACACCGGCAATCAATGTGTGCAGTTTTCGGTTGCCACAAATGGGAGATTTACAGTTGCCACCAACACGCAGCACCAAACCTCGACCGGATGCGGCGTGGAGTTGCTTCCAATATCCCGAAACCACGCCAAGGACCACCGCACGCGCGAAGTCGAGCTTGGCTTCACGCGTGACCGACGATGCCAGCGTCCGGGCACGCAGAGATCCGTCCTCGACCAGAACGCGCGCCGAGGTCCCCTGAATCATGTCTTCGTTTCCCGCCGTGTTCGCCGCTCGCGCCGCCACGATGCGCCCTCCCCTACCTCAGCTCCCGGCTCGGCGTCTCTCGGAGGACAGGTTCAGCGGTAGCTGCAGTTCTTCCGTTTCGCAGCGTTCCAGGAACTCGATGATCGCCTCACGACCCAACCACGCAAGCGATACCCGGTGTCTATCGGACAACGCCGACAACTCCCTGTATTCCCGGTCTTCGAGATTTACGGTCACACGGTGTTTGGCTACCACTGGGACTCCCCTCTTCACGCAGAATGCTGCAGTATGCTGCATACAATGCCCCTGATCGCGCCCGGGGTCAAGCGTTTTCCCCGGACCACACACGGGAAGTCCTCACTGGTCTTTAGTCCGCCGGTCCTTCCGGCCTCAGTTCCCGCACCCCGCGGTTGGCCACCGCGGTGATCCCCGCCGCCGCGAGCATGACGACGCCGCCCAGGATCACCGCCGACGGCGCGCCGGCGAGACCGCCGAGAAACGGCGACAAGTGGTCCCTGGACAGGCCGGCGACGGCACCCATCTGCAGTTGCCCCAAGGGGAGAACGACGCTGTAGTTCATGCCCCAGATGGCCATGACCCGGCCGCGGTAGTCGTCGGGCACGCGGGTCTGCACCGAGGTCTGGGTGCTTATCATGAAGATGGAGAGGCCGACGCCGGACAACAGCAGCAGGCACAATGCCAGCGAATAGATGCCTGAAAACCCGAACAGCATCAGGAAGAAGGCGTGGATTCCGGCGCCCACGAGAACCAGCCAGCCGCGCCTCGGGAAGTAGCCCAGGTTGGCGCCGATCAAGGCCCCGGCCAGGGCACCGATGCCGCTGACCACGTACAGGTTGCCCAGGGTCGTGGCGCCGCCACGGAACACCACGTCGGCGAATACCGGGAGGAGCGCGGTGTGGGACGCCAGGAAAAAGATGTCCAGGTAGTTCAAGCCGATGAGGGAGCGGAAGAGCTTGCGGGTCCAGACGAACGAGAGCCCGCCCAAGAGGGTGCGGAGGAAGCTGCCGCCCCGGGTGCGCTCGATGACCGGTACCCGGACTGGAAGGAGCAGCAAGCCGAACGCGAGGTAGGTCGCCGCCGCCAGGTAGTAGGCCGCGCCGGCGCCGGACAGGGGCGCGCCGGTGTACCATGCCACGTAGCCGATGATGAAACCCGCCAGGGCAGGTCCGAAGATGCGGGTTCCCGGCCAGATCATGGAGTTCAGGCTCACTGCGTTCATCAGGTGCGAGCGATCCAGCAGGTGCGGAAAGAGTGCTTGGCGAGCGGGATGGTCGAACGCCTGTATGCCGCCGTGTATGGAGGCGACCGCGAATACGTGCCAGACCTGCACCCGCCCGGTGACCACCAGCGTAGCCAGTACGAACAGCAGAAGCGCAGTGATGTACTGGAGCACCATGAGAAAGCGCCGAAGCTCCAGCTTGTCCGCCGCGGCGCCGCCGAAGAGCGTCAGCGCCACCGCCGGCGCAGCGGCCACCAGCCCCAGAGCACCCAGCACGTACTCGGACCGCGTCAGCTCCCAGGCCAGCCAACCCTGCGCGAGGATCAGCATCTGGTGCCCGGCCACGGCGGTAAGGTGTCCGAACCAGTAGAGACGGAAGCCGCGGTAACGGAGGACGCGGAAGACGTGTAGCTTGTCGCCGAGTCTAGCGAAGGTTTGCATCATCGCAACGCCCCATCCCTCCGCTCCTGGATTCCCGCTTTCGCGGGAATGACGTTTCCGGGCCTGAGTACTGATTCTCGTACCGGTGGCGGTTTCGCGGGCGTGGTACTTCCCTCCAAAAAGAAAGGCCCCTCACCTACATGGGGGCCTTTCCCAAGTCGAACAGCCGGTCGTGGCTACAGCTTCACCAGATCCGAGTAGCTGGCCTGCGAGTCGGGTTTGAGACCGTATCCGGCCATCCAGTTGCGCGCCCGGTTGAACTCTTCCTCAGTATAGTCCTCGGGGTAAACGTAGTCCAGCCGGTTGAGGTTCAGGTCCTCGAACCTGAAATCTCCGATGAGGTCGTCGGGAATGTCGCGCAGCAGGAGCGCGGCGTGTTTCTTGAGGTCCGAGTTGATCTCGTCCACGCAACGCCGGAGCGCCCGGAAGATCGCACCACGGGTATCCTCGGCATCATCGGCGTTCACGAAAAGCAGCCCCCAGTACTTGGACTCGGCCAGTACGCGGCAACCGCGTTTCTCGGCCAGGCTGATGAACGGCTCCATCAAGGTTGCGGCCTCCACCTCGCCGTTCAGCAGCATGCGAGTGCGGATGGCGGGTCCGCCGTCGTGCCGCAACCGCACCCGGTCCTTGTCGCAGTGGCCCTCGAGCATCTTGTAGGTCATGTAATGGGAACCGGTCTGGTCCTGGATCGAGATGGGCACGTCGGCGAGGTCGTCGAGCCGGTGGTAGTTGGAATCGCCCCTGACGATGATGGCCATGGTGGCCACGCTCTCGCGGCGTCCGAGGATCCAGCCGTCGCGCTCGCCGTCGGCGGCGCGCTTGATCACGCCCCACTCGCACTTGTTGTAGCCTTCGAGGTCCCCGCACTCGTAGTCCGAGGCGATGGGGCGCTCGAACACGCCGGCGGGCTGGAGCTGGGAGTCGGGTGTGACGACCTCGGCGTCGATCCCCTCCGCCGCCATGAATCCCTTCTCCACCCCCACGTCCCAGGGCAATGTCCAAACGGTTCCTTCGCTGGTGACTCTGATCTTCCGCGACATGATGACCTGACCTCCGAGTGTACTTGGTGATGTCAGGAGACTAGCATACCAGCTCCGATGATGGAACAATTCCAGGTCGAACCCACACCCAGTCAAGGAGACTTGCGCCAATGCACACCTGTGCCATCGACATTCACCACCACTACATGCCCCCGGGCCTGATCGAGGAGCTGAAGGCCCACGGGAAGGCCGTGGGCACGGAGGTGGGCAGCACCCCGGAAGGCCTCAACACGGTCACCATCGGCGGCGGGCCGAGCTTCGTGGTGCCGCCGCCGCTGATGGATGTGGAGAAGCGGCTGGCGAACATGGACAAGGGCAAGATCGCCCTGGCGACCCTGGAGCCCCACACCGCCTGCCTGGGCTACCGCCTGAACCCGGAGCAGGGAGAGGCTTGGTGCAACCTGTACAACGAGGGCCTGATGGAGCTGCGGACCCGGCACCCGGACCGTTTCACCGCGCTGGCGGCGGTGCCGCTGCAGGACCCCGCGCGGGCCGCCCGGGTGCTGGAACGCGGCATCCTCGAGCAGAAACTGGCGGGCGCCTACATCGGCACCAACGTCAACGGCGAGTACTTCCGGAGCCACGAATACGACGCCTTCTGGGGCAAGGCCCAGGAGCTCGACGCGCTGATCGTGATGCACCCCGAGGACATCGCCGGACTGGAACGCATGGGCACCTACGGCCTGTTCCTGATCTGCGGCAACCCCGCGGATACAGCACTGTCGCTGGGGTTCATGACCTACAGCGGGGTGTTCGACCGGTTTCCCGACCTGAAGCTCTGCACGTTGCACGGCGGTGGTTTCTTCCCATACCACCTGGGCCGCTTCGACCAGGGCTTCGGCGTGCGGCCCGGGGCGGCGGACGCCGAAGCCCAGGAAAAGCCAAGCGCCTATCTCAAGAACCTCTACTCCGATGCGCTGGTGTACCGGGTGGATACGCTGGAGTACCTCAAGAGCCTGCTGGGGTGGGAGCACCTGATGGTCGGGACGGATTACCCGTATCCCCTGGGAGACTGGAACGCGGTGGAGAAGGTCGAGGCGCTGGACTGTCCAGAGGAGGAGAAGCTGGCGATTTTGGAGGGGAATGCAAGGCGGCTGTTGAAGCTGTAGAGCCGTTTCGAAGGGCCGCTGAATAATCCCCGCCCTACCCCGTCGGCCAGAGGCCGAAGGGCGCCTCGGGCCAGACGATGTGCAGGGCGATGTCGTAGAAGCCGACGATCAGCGCCAGGAATGCCAGGGCGATGCCCGCGGAAACCAGCCAGCCGGCCTTGCCGTAGTACATCAAGTAGAGGAAGAGCATTCCCGGCAGGGCCACGTGCACGCCGATGAGCCAGATGGCCACGTACATGAGCGCGGTGAAGCCGAAGATGCGCACGAACCGCTGGCTCTCGGTCTTGGGATCGTCCCCGAGGATGAAGCCCGTGTCCATGATGTCGCCTTCCTCGATGCGCTTTTCCGGAGTGCCGCTCAACAGGGTCCACGCGCGGATGAGCCAGAACGGCGTCCCCACCAGCACCGCGAGCCTCGGCATCAGGTCGGCGCCTTCCGGATAACTGAACGAATCGATGAACATGTAGAGGAAGAACGCGCCCACCGCGAGCAGGAGCACGGCCTCTCCGGCGACCTCGAGGGTGAAGCGGCGCTTGAGCGAACTATCTCCGTCCTTGTCGCCGGCTGCCGGTGATTCCGCCGCGATGTCCCGGACTGCTGCATCATCCAGACCCTCCCGAGATCCCGCCGCGTCAACAGCTGCCGGCGTGTCCCCTGCCGCCGTCACCTGCCCGGACTCCTCCCCCTCGGTCATGGACATCATGGCCTGCCGGGCGCCGCGCTGGGCCCGCAGGCTGAACAGGGTCACCGCGATCATGAATGCGAGGATGACCAGGAACTGGGGCCGCAGGAGCATTCCCCAGCCGTAGTTGCTCACCGAGATCCACAGGAACCGCTCCAGGATGTCCGCCAGCGCCACGGCGATGAGGATGGGCGGCCTGGGCCAGCCGTAGCGCTTCATGAAGACGCCCAGCAGGCCGAAGGCCAGCACCGCCCCCAGGTCGCCCAGAGAGCCGCTGGCCGCCAACGCCGCCAGGGAGACGATGCCCACCACCACCGGCGCCAGGATGTTGGGCGGAATCACCGCGATGCGGCAGAGGGTCGGGGCGAAGGCCAACATGATGGGCACGACGACCAGGTTGGCGAAGGCGATGGTGTAGACCATGCTCACGGTGAGGTCGAGGTGCTGCGTGAGCATGAGCGGGCCCGGGGTGATCCCGGTGAGAATGAGGATGGCAAGGACAATGGCCATGCCGCCGCTGCCGGGAATGCCGAACACCACGGTGGGGATGAGCACGCCGCCGTCCACCGAGTTGTTGGCGGCGTCGGAGGCGATGACGCCGCGGACGTCGCCCTTGCCGAAGGTCTCGGTGCCGCCGGGCTCGGTCTGGCGCGCCTGGGCGTAGGCGATCCAGTGGGCCGCGCTGCCGCCGACCCCGGGCATGATGCCCACGAACACGCCGATGAGCGACGACCGCGCCATCAGCCACTTGTGGTTCCAGGCCTCCCACATGCCGCGCCACACGTCCGCCTTGGCCTCCCGCAAGAGCGTGTCCAGCCGCGCCCGGGCGATGGTGGTGTCCCCCACCACCAGGGCGATGGCCTCGGGCAGCGCGAACAGGCCCACCACCACCGGCACCAGCCCGAAGCCGTCCCACAGGTAGAAGTCGAACCCCATGGCGGCGCGCACGTTGCCGCCCAGGTCGGCGTAGCCCACCATGGCGATGGCGATGCCGAAGGCCGCGGTGAGGATGCCCTTGACGAAGGCCCCGGCGCTGACCACGGCCACCGCCATCACCCCCATGAGGGTCAGCAGGAAGAACTCGGCCGAGCCGAACCACTCCAGGAGTTGCCGGCTAACCGGCAGCGCCAGCAGCAGTGCGATGGCGCCGATGACTCCGCCCACGATGGTGGTGGTGTAGCTCGCGCCCAGGGCGACCCCGGCCAGGCCCTGCTGGGCCATGGGGTAGCCGTCGAGCACGGTGGCCTGGGCGGAACGGGCGCCGGGCACACCGAAGAGGATGGCAGGGATGGGCTCGGTGATGTCGCTGGCCGCCATGTGGAACACCACGATGGTGATGGCGACCCAGGGGTCGAGGTGGACCGCCAGGCTCAGGACCACCACGGACACCGGCAGGCCGCCTCCGGGCATGAGCCCGGAGAACAGCGCAACCGGCAGCACCAGGAGCATCGCGAGGAGCGGCCCCGGCGAGAACAGATGAAAGAAAGCGTCAACGGAAGCTTCGAGCATTGAAGACTCCCGGCGAGAGACCCACGTCCCGGAACCCGCGCCCGCAACATTGGCAAGCTACGCTGCGGTGACCCAGGTAGGGGCGACCGCCGGTCGCCCCTACATGCCTACGCCGCGTTGGATCCGTGTAGGGCTGACCCGCTGGTCGCCCTACCGCCGCCACGATCCCATGACCGCACCGGCTCCTAGCGCTTCTCGCCCATCAGCTTCTGGAAGAACAGCGCGCCGTCAGGAGGCAGATCCTTGATGGTGGCGAGCTGTTTCTCGTAATGCTCCGGAGAGCCGTAGCCCACGTCGTAGCCGGCGACGGTGGCGATCTTCACGAACTCCGGGTCCTCGATGGTGGCCTTGAACGCCTTGCGCCAGGTGTCGACGATGGGCTGGGGCGTCTTCGGCGGAAGCATGAAGGCCCTCAGGGACTGGTGAATGTTCACGGCCGTGTTGAACGCCAACTTCTGGGACTCGCTGATCTTGAGACCGGGCAGCTTGAGGATGTTGCGCGGCACCTTGGCTTCCAGCCGCTTCATCCACCCCTCGCTCGGCGGAGCGTTCCACCAGAATATCGGCAGCAGCCGCTTCTTCTCCACCAGCTCCGGATACATGCGCGGCAAGCGGCGCTCGAGGCAGGTCACCACCTCGGTCTCGCCGCGGGCAAAGGCCGCCAACTCCTCGGCGGTGGACTTGTAGCCGTAGATGAGTTTCATGGGACCGCCCACGAGCTGCACGAACTCGCCGCCCATGGGGACCCGGCCGATGCCGGGCCTTTGCGACGCCATGCGCAGGGGCCGGCCCATCTTGAGCATGTCTTCCCAGGACTTGACGACCTTCCGGTCGGCGCAGATGGTGTAGCTGTCGTCCACCAGCGTGGGCGCTCCGAGGATGATGAGGTCCTTGACGTTGAAGCCCGGCACGTCCACGCCCGCCAGCTCCTTCATCACCAGGCTGGTGAAGTGAGGACCGACGGTGAGACCGTCCGGCTTCCTGCGGTTAATGTACTGAGTTCCCTTGAGGCCGGCGCCGCCGGGAACGTTGCGTACGATGAACCGGGGACTGCCCGGCAAGTGCTTGGGGGCCACCTTGGCGAACAGGCGGGCGATGATGTCATAACCGCCGCCGGCGCCGGTGCCGACGATGAGGTTGACGGTCTTGCCCTTGAAGTTTACGTCCTGCGCGGCCGCCTGGCCGGCAAGCAGGAGGACGAACAAGACGGCGATGGCAAAGCGTATCTTTCTCATGGCGGATTCCTTTCTCCGTGCGTCTCACGGAACGACCCGTTACCGATGAACCCGATATTCACCTGCTTCTTCCCGTTCCTCAACCCGGGCGGGTCAAAACCCGCCCCCAAGACTCAAAACCCCTTACGCGCCTGGATAGAGGGCGTCGACCATGCGGCGCTTGTGATAGTCCGGCGTGCCCAGGTACTGGTACAGCGTGTGCGCCAGCACGCTGTGCACCATCAGCGGGTGCAGATAATCCGTGCCGGGGCCGGCGTGCACCATGTGCGAGTAGCTGCACGCCTGGTGGTAGCCCTCGCTGGCCGCGGCCTTGGACTCGTGGATGCCGGCTTCGGCGGGCATTCCCTCGTCGAGCTCCCACAGGGTCTCGTAGGTGGCCATCCGCGCCCGGTCCATGTGGATCGAAAGCTCCACGCAGTGGTCCTGGACCCGCTGGAAACGGCCGATGAGCTGGCCGAAGGCGCGGCGCTCGTTGGTGTACCGCACCGTGAACTCATAGATCTCCTGGCACGCCCCCACCTTGTAGGCGCACAGGATGGGGATGGCCCGCTCCGCGGCCTGGTCGAACAGCGCCCAGCCCGCGCCCGCGGCGCCGATGAGGTTTCCGGCCGGCACCTCGACGCCGTCGAAGGAGACCTCGCTCACCGACACCATGAAACCGTTGTGCGGCGTCACCGTCACCCCCGGCGCGTTCCGGTCCACCAGCACCACCGACACCCCGCCGTCGCCGCCGCGGACCGCGCACAGGAAGGCCGTGGCGCCCTCGGCGTCGTAGACATGGCGCTTGGTACCCTGGAGAGTCAGCGTGTCGCCGGACTGCGAGCACGTGGTGGCCACCGTCTCCGGCCCCCAGTGGGCGCCGTGGTCGCCGATGGCCGGGATCACGATGGCCTCGCCGCCGCAGATGGCCGGCAGCAGTTCCTGCTTCTGGGCGTCCGAGCCGCCGTCGTGGACCATCTGGGCCGCCAGCACACCGGACGAGAAGACCGGCCCGGGCACCGGCGCCCGCCCGAGCTCCTCGAACACCACGCCGCAGTCCAGGTAGGACAGCCCCGCGCCGCCGTACTGCTCGGGCATGAGCATGCCGAGCCAGCCCAACCCGGCGATCTTGGCGTACAGATCCGGCAGGAAGGTCTCCTTCTTGAGGAACTGCTGGGTCAGCATGGTGGTCGGCGCCTCCGCCTGGACGAAGTCCGCGGCCACCTTCTTGAACATTTCCTGGTCTTCAGTGAGTCGTAAATCCATGATTACCTCTACACCGTATCCGGCGCCTTCTCCTTGGTCTGGCGGCCGATGCCGGCGCGGCGCGCGAAGATGAGCCGGTCGGTGTCGAGGGTGCCGCCGCCGTGAAGCTGGCCCGGGCCGCTACGGATGACGTACTCGAAGTCCAGCACCTCGTGCACTCCGTGGTCCGGGATCAGCGCGTCCGCGCCCATGATCTTCTGCAGCCGCTCGCCGTTCCTGAGCCGGACCATGCGCTGGTAGTAGCGGAACTGCGCGCCGCCGTAGGCGTGCGGCTCCTTGACGAAACGGTGCCAGAAGATGCGCCGGTTCATGCGGTTGACCGTGTTGATCTCCAGGATCATGTCGCCGATGATGTCGCGCACGTGCGGATCGTCAATGAGCGGCTTGCCGCCCACCTCGTGGTTCCGGCAATACTCCACCACCCGGTCCACCACCGGATCGGTGCCCACCCGGCCGTCGCCGCCGTGCTCCAGCTCCAGGTGCGTGTTGGCCACCTTCCAACCGTTGTTCTCACCGCCGATGAGATACTTGGCGGGGACGCGCACGTTGTCGAAGAACACCGCGTTCTTGATGCCCATCATCAGGTGCATGTGCTGGATGGTGATGCCCGGCAGGTTCGCGGGAATGTGCAGCCAGCTCAGGTTCTCGTGCCGCTTGCCATCGGGGTCGGTGCACACCAGCGCCCATAGCGCGTCCGGCGGCAGATGGTGGCCCACCATGACTTTCTGTCCGTTGACGATGTAGTCGTCACCGTCGCGGATGGCCTTGGTTTGGCAGTTGGCCACATCGCTGCCGCTCTGGGGCTCGGTCAACACCTGCCACACCACGATCTCTCCCCGTGCGATGGGCGGCAGGAACTCAAGCTTCTGCTCCTCGGTGCCCCAGTGGATCAGCACCGGCGCCACGATCCGGGCCAGCGTGTAGAACACATGGGTCAGGTTGAGACCGTAGCGGCTCAACTCCGTCTCCAACACGAACTGATGGTTCACGGACAGGCCGGCGCCGCCGTACTCCTCGGGGAACATGGGAAACAGCCAGCCCTTCTTGCCCAGCTTCTCGCCGAGGCCGCGGCGAAAACTGTACTCCTCCTCGTTCTCCCGGGTGGACCACGACGCCGACCAGCGCAGGTGCTCCGAGCCCTTCATGTTCTCTTCCATCCAGGCCCGGACCTCCTTGCGGAACTCGGTCATCTCCGGGGAGTCTTCTTGCAGATTGAAATCCATGGACACTCCTTGTTCGCTAACGCGACCTTGGTGAAATCGTAGTGAGGATAACGAGGGGCGGGATCGTCATGCCGTCCGTATGGGCTTGGTGACGGCCAGCGTGTTCCGGCCGGTCCACATGGGCAGCAGCACGCAGTGCCGGTGCTTGCCGCCGGTCACGATCACCATGATGTCGTCGGGCTGGGTGGCCAGGTGCACGATGCCGTCGGGGGTGACGTTGGGCGACTCCCGCAGCAGCTCCTCGTCGTTCTTGGTGCCCTTGCGCCGGTCCGGGATGCTGGCGAAGGTGATGGTGGAATGCTCCCAGAGGTACTCGCGGATGTCAGCCCGGGTGATGCCGTCCCGCGCCATGATCTCGGCGTCCTCGGTGCACAGGGCCACCAGCGGCGTGCCGCCGCCGAAGCTGCCCACGTCCAGGTGGCTGCCGCCGTGATGCATGGCGATGACCTCGGCCAGCGACGACAGCGCCTCCTGGCCGGTGCTCCCGGCGGTGTGCATGGGGATGAAGCCGTTGATGCCGCACACGGTCACGGTGCTCTGCTCGGGCTTGTAGCCCCGGCTCACGTGGTAGGGCTCCCAGGGGCTCTTCTCCTCGTTCTCGCCGAAGCAGAAGCTGTACTTGCCCGGCCAGCCGAAGGTGGCGCGGTCGGTGTCGCCGGGGTAGCCGCCGCCCACGGTGATGAGGATCAGGCGGATGGCGCGGCCGATGGTGGCGTTGGCGCGATGGCCCGGGCCGAACACGCCGGCGTCGCAGTTGATTCCCAGCTCGTTCCGGACGGGACCATTCACCAGCAGCGCCGGACCCGCGTACCCGGTGGTGGCCTGGACCCCGTAGAGGTTGAAACGGGGCTCCATGATCCCCTCCACCGCGGCGATGACCACCGGCAGGTATTCCGGCAGGCACCCGGCCATCACGCTGCTGACGGCGATCTTCTCCACGGTGGCCGGTGCCCACTTGGGCGGCACCTGCCCGATGATCTCCTGGGGATCGCGGTGGGTGCCCGTGAGCACCCGCTCCACCCGCTCGCGGGTGGGCGGAACGATGGGCAAGCCGTCGCTTAGCTGGCGCTCGCAGAACCAGTCGTTGACCGCCTCCAGCGAGTCTTCCACCTCGATGACTTCGGAGACGAGCTTCACCTGTGACGTGTCGGCGGGCATGCGTAAAGGGTCCGTGGTGCGCCTTGGTGAGGGATGTCCGCCCGGGCGCTATTTGCCCGCCTGGGCTTCAGCTCCCGCGGCGCCGGCCGGCGCAGACTCGGCGGCATCGGCGTCCGTCAGGGTCTCGCGCACCGGACCGATGGCGATCCTCGCATCCTCGGCGTGCTCACCCGGCCGGGCGCCGCCGCTCGGATGGTGCGGGATCTGCACCAGCGGCAGCTTGGGCATGCCGAAGAACGTCGCTTCCTTACGTCCCAGCTCCATGAAGATGGTCTGACACAGGGTCACAGTGGGCGTGCCGCGCTTCTGAATCTCGATGGCGTCGTGGACACTCCACGACGTGCACGACCCTCAAGCACCGAGGCCGGTGACGACCGCGTCGCACCGGCTCAGCATCTCCTCGATCAGTTCCCCCGGCGCCGCATTCATGTGGCTCGGCTTCTTCCGCAACAGCACTTCGGCGGCGCCCGTCTGCTCCTCGATCAGCCGCGCCAACTCCTCGAACATCGGGCTCGAGTTGGCCTGGCCGTTATCGATGATCCCAACCACCTTCCCCGTCAGATCATCCAGCCCGGGCACCGGTGGGCGGTTCTCAAGCAGAACGTCAGCCCTCGGATCAAGCATCTGTAGCTTTCCCATGGATCCTCCCGATCACACGCGTGATTGTAACTGCGAGACCTTACCGAAGGGGAGTTCGTGTTGTCAACGGCGTACGGCAGTATGCCCCGCACCGACTATGCTTGGGAAGTGGGACAGAACCGCAGGTGAACTCACTGTTTGTTGGCACGCGGAGGACAAGCGAGCCTCCCGAAGCCCGACAGAAGGCTCCCTTCGAGAGTGTTCAGCCTAGAGAGCCAGACTTGGCCGGCGGTAGGTACAACCAACCTTTCGGTCAAAGCAGTTGGGAAAGAAAGGTTCTACCCGGCACGACCGTGGGTGACCCAGGCCTTGCGAAGCAGTCGGCATCGACGAAGTCGACATCAAGAACCACCTGAAACGCGAACGGGGCCTTGAGTTGATCCTGGTAGTACTTGAGCGATCGGCTCAAGTATTCGTCGCGGTACTTCACTTCTACGAGTATCCAAGGGCTCCCCTCCCTGGCCACCAGGAAGTCCACTTCGCGCTTCTCCTTGTCACGCAGGTAACCGAGTTCGAACCGTCCCAGTCCCATGTCGTTCCAGCCTTCGACCGCCTTGAGAAGATGGCACGCGACGAAGGTCTCGGCCTTCTGCCCGACGTCTTCGATGTCGGCCCAGTCCCTCAGGTACCACTTGGGCTCCTTGCGCAGTGATCGCGAGACGTTCCGAAACCACGGCCTGACGAGGAATCCCAGATGGAAATCGCACAACACGGCCGCGGCGGTAGACATCGAGACGTCTACTGCCGGTGACGATGATGCGGAGCCGGTCGCCGTAGGTATCGTAGAGACCCTTCAGGAAAGGCTTCCAAGACGATTCGACGATGTGCCGTACTTTAGTCGACCAATCGTCGCATCCGAGTCCATATTTTTCTTCAGAGATTTCGGATCGGTACCGGCTCGATGTCGTCGGCAGGGGTGAAGCCGAAGACACGGCCGTAGAAGTAGAGCTCCGCCTCCAGGGCGCGGACGATGGTTTCCGCCTGGCGGAATCCGTGGCCCTCGCCTTCGAAGGGCAAATAGGCCACCGGCAGCCCCTTGGCGTCCAGCGCGTCCACCATGGCTTCGGCCTGATTGGGCGGTACCACCTTGTCGTCGAGCCCTTGAAAGAAAATGATCGGGCAATCGAATTCGTCCAGGTGATGGACGGGAGAACGTTCCCTGTAGGCGGATTCCGAATCCGGCAGAGGACCGATCAACCGATCCATGTAGCGGCTCTCGAACTTGTGGGTGTCCCGGGCCAGGGCCATCAGGTCGCCGATGCCGTAGAGGCTGGCGCCGGCCCGAAAGGTGTCGCGGAAGGCGAGCGCGGCCAGCGTCGTGTAGCCGCCGGCGCTGCCGCCGCGGATGATCAGACGGTCCGGGTCCGCCCGGCCCGAGCCGGCGAGGAATCGGGCGGCGTTGACGCAGTCGTCCACGTCCACGATGCCCCAGCGCCCGTCCAGGCGCGCTCGATAGGCGCGCCCGAAGCCGGTACTGCCGCCATAGTTGACGTCGACGACGGCGAAGCCGCGGCTGGTCCAGTACTGGATGGCCAGCGTGAACGCGTCGTTGGTGGCCCCCGTGGGGCCGCCGTGCGAGCGCACGATCAGGGGCGGCAACTCCCCCGCCGGGGCGGCATAATGCTGATTGCGAGGCGGGTAGTAGAAAGCGTGGGCCGACAGCTCTTCGGCGGTGGGGAACTCGATGGCTTCCGCTTCCGAAATGTAGCCCGGGTCGACGGTGGTCTCCGTCGCCCGTTTCAGCACCTCTTCGGCGCCCGTGTCCGGGTCCCACAGGCTGAGCCGGGTTGGCTCCGAACGGGTGGCCCCGATCAAGGCGAGCCGGCCGCCCAGGGACTGGGGCAGCCCGGGATGCGAGAACGGCGTCGGCAGCGTCTCCAGGCCGGCCTCGGTGACGACGGCGAGCCGTCCTGCTCCGCCCTCGATCACCCGGCAGACAAGGCGGCCGTCGGCCAGGAATCCGAAACTCCGCATGCCGAACTGCCACAGCGGCAGGCCGAACTCCGCCTGCCGGGGACACAGGGGCTCCCGCGCGCCGTTGCGCCAACGGTAGAGGTTCCACCAGCCGATGGAATCGTCGACGAAGTGAAGCGTCCCGTCCGGCGACCATTCCGGCTGGAAGACGGAGACGTCCGCGCCCCCGGCCACCCGGCGCGCATTCGTCAGGGCGCCGTCCGCCGCCATGTCGGCCAGCCACAAGAAGGTGCCGTCCCATGGCATGTTGGGGTGATCCCAGGACAGCCAGGCGAGTTGCCGGCCGTCCGGAGAGAGGCGTGGCGCGGCGTAGAAGTCGCCCCCGGACGCCACGACGCAAACCTCGTCGCCGTCGCCTTCCAGCTCCAGCGCCACCAGGGCGTTCACGGGCTCCCCGCCGTCGCGATGGTCTTCGCGCACGCACACCGCCCGACCGGCCGACGGATCCAGGTCGAAGTCGGCGTAGCGGAGCGGACCCTCGGGAGTGATGGGACGCGGGTCGGCGCCGTCCTCCAGGCGGTACACGCGTTGATCGGCGAAGTTGGCGAAGAGCACGACGCCGTTCCGCACGCCGAGGGCGCCGCCGCCGTACTCGTGGGCGCGGGTGCGCACGTTGAACGGGGCCGGCGTGAGGTCTGTGACGGCGCCGCTGCCGGTCCGGCGCACGAGGACACTCCGTCCAGCCTCGGAGGGTCGGGACTCAAGCCAGTAGAGACTCTCCCCGTCGGCCTTCAGGCTGCCGATCCCCACCGCGCCCTCGGTCATCATGCGGGCGGTGATGGGGCTCTCCCAGGTGCCGAAGGGGGCGGTCGTGGATCTCACCCCCACAACCGCTCGCTGGCTATCCGTGCCCCCTCCGACATGGCCTGGAACTTGGCCCAGACGATGGCGGGGTGGATTTCCGGGACCTCCAGGGCCTGGGTGCCGAAGCCGCAGTCGCTGCCGGCGATGACGTTCTCGCGGCCCACGATCCCGGCGAAGCGTTCGAGGCGCTGGGCGATGAGCTCGGGGTGTTCCACCACCACGGACGACTGGGTGATGACGCCGGGGATGATGAGCTTCCCTTCGGGCAGTTTGATGTCCTCCCAGATCTTCCACTCGTGCTCGTGGCGCGGGTTGGAGGCCTCGAAGGAGAAGGCGCCGGCGCGGATCTTGAGCACGATGTCGATGTAGTCCTTCATCTCCATGTCGTGGACCCGGGGCCCCATGTTGATGCCGTAGCAGGTGTGGTAGCGCACCCGGTCCTCGGGAATGTTCCGCAAGGCGTGGTTGATGGCCTCGATCTGCCCTTCGGCCCAGGCGCGGCACTGGTCCACGCTCAGGTCCGGGTTCTTGACGTAGTAGTTGATGAGCAGCGGGTCGTCGATCTGGAGCAGAAAGCCGGCGTCGACGATAGCCTGGTATTCCACGCTGAGGGCTTCGGCGATGGCGAACAGGAGATCCTCGTCGCTCTTGTAGTACTCGTTCTCCTGGTTGCCGGCCACGTCGCAGGGGGAGATGGCCGGCACGAAGGCCTCCGCGGCCCCGGCTTCCTCCACCGCGGCCTTCAGGTTCGCCAGGTCTTGCGTCACGCGCTCCTGGGCCCTGTAGGCGATGGGGCCGGTACAGGCCATCTGCATGTTGCTGGGGTTGGGCTTGGCTCCGGGCACCGGGCTGTAGTACCCGTAGTGCTCCGGAAACGCTTGGGATTCCCGAGAGTTGTCCCAGGGCGACACCCGCACCCGCCCGGTGGGGCTGAGGCCGTCGAGCCGCTGGTGGGCGTAGACCGCGAACCCGCGCTTGCTGAGCTCGCCGTCGTCGACGACGTCGACGCCGAGATCCATCTGCAGGCGCACGATGTCGTGGACCGCGCCCCGGAGCTTGTCCTCGTACTCCGCCGGATCGACGGGCCTGCCCTCATTCTCCGCCAGCATCATGTCGATGAGCTGTCGCGGTCGCGGCAGGCTGCCGGTATGGGTCACAAGAATGCGTTCGGTGCTGTGCAGCATGGTTACCTCCGCTAGCTGTCGTTCACGGGTTTGAACTTGTACAGGGTCCGGTCTTCGGTGACGTCGTCGAACACCACCTCCACCGGCATGTCGCAACTCAACTCGTCGGGCTTGCAGCCTACCACGTTGGTAGTGAGGCGCGGACCCTCGTCCAGTTCCACCACCACCAGCGCGTAGGGCAGCTCGTCGGCGAAGCCCTTGTGGTAGGCCCGGTGATACACGCCGAACGAATAGATCTTCCCCTTGCCGCTCACCCCGGTCCAGGTCCAGTCCGTGCTCCAGCATTTGGGGCAGGTGGCGGTGGGCGGGAACCAGTGGTTCAAGCAGGCGTCGCAACGGGGCACCACCAGTTCGTGGCGCTTGCACCCGTCCCAGAAGGGCTCGGATTCCACGGTCGGCGGCGGCAGCGGCTTGTTGTACTCGCTCATCCCGCTTCCCTCCCCAGGATCAACGCCGACTGGCACACCGTATTGCCGCCGTGGCCGGACACGAAGGCGATGTTGCAGTCCTTCACCTGCCGGTCGGGGGTGTGCTCGCGGCGGACCTGACGGGCGCCTTCCAGCACCTGGAGCATGCCCTCGATGTGCCCTTCCGAGAGCTGGCCGCCGGAGGTGTTGGTTGGCAGCACGCCGTCGAATTCCAAGGCCCCGGAGCCGACGAAAGGCCCGCCCTCGCCCTTGGCGCAGAAGCCGTAGTCCTCGAGCTGCAGCAGCACCATGTGGGTGAAGCAGTCGTAGATCTGGGCGGTGTCCACGTCCTGGGGGCCGATGCCCGCCATCTTGTAGGCCGCCTCCCCCGCTTCCTTGGCGCCGGTGTTGATCATGTTGTCGTCGTTGTACCACCCGCTCAGGCGGTTGCCGAAACCGAAGCCGCGGACATAGGCGGGCGGCTGCCGGAGATCCCGGGCGCGCTCCGCGCTGGTCACCACCACCGCCCCGGCGCCGTCGATGAACACGCTGCAATCGAAGAGACAGAGCGGGTCCACGATGAGCCGGGCGCCCAGGTACTCGTCCAGGGTCAGGGGCTTCTTCATGAAGGCGTGAGGGTTCTTGCGGGCGTGGTTGCGGAACGCCACCGCGATGGCGCCGAGTTGCGCCTTGGTGGTGCCGAAACGCTCCATGTGGCGCCGGGCCGAAACCGCGTAGTTCACCGGCGCGCCGAACCGGCCGAACTCGGAGCCGAACTCCGAGTAGGTCCGCGGACTGGAAGCCACCGCCTGCTTGGCCTCGGCGTTGCGATGGGTCCGCGACCAGGTGTCGCGGCCGTAACCCACGACCACGGTGTTGCAAACGCCGGCCTCGATGGCCATGCACGCCATCGCCACGGCCATGGTCTGGCTCGCGCCGCCGTTGGCGGTGGAGGTGCTGAAGGTGACGTTCAGTCCCAACGCTTCTCCCACGCGCTGGTGGTGGCAGTAGACGTCGTCCGGTCCGCGGGTGATGAGGCCGTCCACGTCCTCCTTCTTCAGGCCGGCATCCTCGATGGCGTTCTTGGCCGCCACCGCGAAGAGTCCGATGGGGCCGAGCTCGGGCACCTTGCCCAGGGGGCTCTGTCCCACGCCGACGATGGCGTATTTTCCGCTCAGATTGGTGCTCATGGTTCCTCCTGGTTCCTACGAATCGCAATTCCAGACGCCCCTGCGTCATCCCAGACGCCTCTGCGTCATCCCGGGCGCCCCTGCGTCATCCCGGGCGCCCCTGCGTCACCCCGGGCGCCCCTGCGTCACCCCGGGCGCCCCTGCGTCACCCCGGGCGCCCCTGCGTCACCCCGGGCGCCCCTGCGTCACCCCGGGCGCCCCTGCGTCACCCCCCGGGCGCCCCTGCGTCACCCCGGGCGCCCCTGCGTCACCCCGGGCGCCCCTGCGTCACCCCGGGCGCCCCTGCGTCACCCCGGGCGCCTCTGCGTCACCCCGGGCGCCTCTGCGTCACCCCGGGCGCCTCTGCGTCACCCCGGGCTTGACCCGGGGTCCAGATGGGGCGGGGCGGGAGGCTTGGCAAGCAACATGCCCAACCCACCTCCACCCCTGGACCCCGGGTCAAGCCCGGGGTGACGTTTTGGAGGCCCACGGTGTCATTTTCGGGGCCCGCGGCGACGTTTCAGAGGCCCACGGTGTCATTTTCGGGGCCCGCGGTGACGTTTCAGAGGCCCACGGTGCCATTTCCGGGGCCCGCGGCGACGTTTTAGAGGCCCACGGTGCCATTTCCGGGGCCCGCGGCGACGTTTTAGAGGCCCACGGTGCCAGCTTCGGGGCCCGCGGCGACGTTTTAGGGGCCCGGGGCGCCATTTTCGGGGCCCGGGGCGACGTTTTAGAGGGCCGGGACGGCATTTCGTGGTCCATGACAATGTTCCGCAAGTTCACGATGTTCTGCAAGTCCGGGATGACGCAGTTGCGGCTCCCGGCGCTACCGCGCCTTCCACACCGCCGGGCGCTTCTCGGCAAAGGCGCGGGAGCCTTCTTTCTGGTCCTCGGTGGTGGAGAGCGCCAGCCCCAGCTCGCTCTCGAGCCTGAGACCCTGCTCGAGCGGAAGCTGTATTCCCTTGGTGATGGCTTCCTTGATGGCGATGACCGACAGCGGCGCGCCGAGGCAAATCTTGCCCGCTATCTCCCGGGCCACGTCCATGTAGCTGTCCACCGGCGCCACCTTGTTCACGAGGCCGATGCGAAACGCTTCGTGGGCGTCCACGGCCTCGCCGGTGAGCGACATCTCCAGCGCCTTCGCCATGCCGACGAGGCGCGGCAGGCGTTGGGTGCCGCCGCCGCCGCCGAGCCGGCCGCGGCGCACCTCGAACATGCCGAGCTTGGCGTCCTCGGCGGCGACCCGGATGTCGCAGGCCAGGGCCAGTTCCAGGCCGCCGCCCACGGCGTAGCCCCTGATGGACGCGATGGTGGGTTTTTCCATCGTCGCCACCGGCATGTTCTGGCCCTGCATGCTCGACCGGTTGCGTACCCGTCGCTTCTCGAAAAACGTCGAATCGTCCACTTCCCGCGCCCGCTCCTTCAAGTCGAGCCCGGTGCAGAAAGCCCGTTCCCCGGCACCGGTGATGATGCACACCCACACGTCCGGATCGGCAGATACTCGGGCGCAGGCGTCGTGCAACTCGTCCCGGGTTTTGTAGTTGATGGCGTTCATCGACTCCGGGCGGTTGAGGGTGATGGTGGCCACGTGATCGGTCACGTCGTATAGGATGTTGTCGTAGGTCATCAAAGCTCCTTGTGGGCTGAAACTATCCGGATACCGTGATCAGCGCGTCGGCCACCGCCACCCCGCGGCCCTCGGGACGGACCATCAACGGGTTCATCTCGACGGCGGTGAACCGGCCGGCGTTGTGCGCCACGAAGTCACCGAAGCGGACCACGCACTGCACCAGGGCGTCCACGTCCCGGGGCTCCCCGCCCCGGAGACCGCGCAGCAGCGCCCCGCCCCTCAACTCCGCCAGCATCTCGCGCACGTCCTCGTCGTCCAGCGGCGCCAGCCGGAAGGCGGCGTCCTTGAACACTTCCACGTAGATGCCCCCCAGCCCCAGCATCACCAGCGGCCCGAACTGTGCGTCGTGCACCATGCCGACGATGACCTCCAGGCCATCGGAGACCATCTCCTGCACCAGCACGCCGTCGATGCGGGCGTCGGGGTGGGCCGCCTTGACGTTCCCGATCACGCGAAGGTACGCCGTCGCCACTTCCTCGGCGGTAGCGGCTCCCAGATGGACGCCGCCGGCATCCGACTTGTGGGGCACGTCGGGCGACTGGACCTTCAGCGCCACCGGATGGCCCAGGCCGGCCGCGATCTCGACGGCCTGCTCGGGACCCCCGGCGAGTTCCTCCCGCGTCATGGTGATCCCCGTACGCGCGAGTATCCGCTTGCTGTCGTACTCCGTGAGGGCGGCCGCGCCGTCCGGGGGCCGGAAACCCACCGATGCCGCCGGTTTCCGGGCCGGCTTCTCCTTGCGGCGGAACGCCGCGTAGTCCACGAGCTTGCGCACGGCCTTCATGCCGCCGGCCACGTCCTCCAGTATGGGAACCCCGGTCTCGCCGGAAAAGGTCCGGCAGTCGCCGGTGAGGCTGTTGGAGGCCAGCGACAGCACGAACAGGGGCTTTGGCGTGGTCTTGGCGCACGCGGCCACCTGGTCCAGCAGCTTCTGCTGCCCGGGAGCCGTGGTCCGCTTGACGCTCAGGGCCATGCCCACGAGGTCGATGGCGTCGTCGTTCAGCAGCAGGTCGAGCACCGTGGTGAGATTCGTCCCCTGCTCGATTCGCGGCATCCCCACGGTGTCGATGGGGTTGCTGAACGGGCGATCCGACACGCCCAGGGTTGCCTGGAGCTTCGCGTTGACGGCCGGGGACAAGGGCGGGCACTGGAGTCCCGCCACGGCGTTGACGTCGCTGATGAGGGCCGTGGCCCCACCGGAAATGGTGAGGAAGACGACCCGTTTCCCCGCCGGAAGGCGTCCGTGCAGGAAAAGACCGGCGGTCTCCACCAGCTCGTCGAGGGTTTCCACCGGGGCCACGCCGGTCTCGCGGAACAGCGCCGCGTAGGCTTCCTGCTGACCGGCCAGGGTGCCGGTGTGGGCCACCGTGGCCCGTTGCCCCGACTCGGTGCGGCCGAGCTTCAGCACCACCACGGGTTTCTTCCGCGTGGCGGCCGCCAGCACCCGGCGGAGCTTGGTGCCGTCCTTCGCCCCCTCCATGATGCAGGCGATGACCCGGGTCTCGGGATCGTCGGCCAAGTACTCGATGTAGTCGGCCATCTCCACCACCGCCTCGTTGCCGCTGGAGATGATGTAGTTGAAGCCGATGTTGCGGCTGGCGCCCAGCTCGGTGACGGCGTTGGTCAATCCGCCGCTCTGGGAGATGAGCGACACGCCGCCCGGGACCGCGTCCTCCGGAATCGAGAAATAGGAGTTGGCGAAGCCGTACCGGAGACTCGCCACCCCCATGCAGCAGGGACCGGTGACGGCCATGTTGCCGGCGGCGGCCAACCGCTGAAGCTCCTGCTGGCGACGCCGGCCGGCGTCGGTATTCCCATCCGAGAACCCCTCGGCCACCACGATGCCGGAGGGCACACCGGCCGCCACCGCTTCCTCGATGACCCCGAGCACGCGGGTGACGGGCAACGCCACCACCACGCAGTCCGGCGCCTCCGGGAGCCCGGCGATGGACGGATAGCAGGTCTTGCCCTGGACCTCCGTGTAGTTGGGATTCACCGGATAGACCGTCCCCCGGAAGCCCGACGCGAGGACGTTTCCCAGGATCCGTCCACCGGTGCCTCCCTTTGGGGATGCGCCCACCACGGCTACCGATCCGGGTCGAAGCAATGCGCGCAGGTTGGCGTTCAAGCTCATAGTCTATTGGAAATCAATAACTTAGCGGCAAATCGGCCGTCCGGCCGGCGCCGCGTACCCCCGAGGTCCACCGAAACCCAATCTTCGCAACTATTCGGTTTTCCACGAAAAATCAGTGCGCAAAAATGATGCAATCCGCTGAATCCCGGATGAACAGGGCCATTTCGCTCGCCTTCAGGAGATATACACAGGGTTTTTCCACAGAACCTGTTACCAAATTGACATCTTGTCTTAATATTGACGCTCGGTGTCCGGTCCGCGAACTATCCGACCGTGGGCACGCCCGGGTCTTCGGGCTCATGGCGGTCGCGATCCCGCACATGGTCATACTGCCGCGCGAACCAGCGCATGTACTCGCCGTAGGTGGTGGGCTCGTAGCGGGGCGGGTTGTCCGGCCCCTGGCATGTGGGCAGGCACTCCATGGCGAAATCGTGGGTCGCGTCGAAGAAGAACGGGATGGCGTAGCGGTCCCGTCCCGCGTTGCGGTTCACCACCCGGTGCTGGGTGGACAGGAACCGGTGGTTGGTCCACCGGCGCAGCATGTCGCCGGAATTGACCAGAAAGGTGCCGGGCGCCGCCGGCGCATCGGTCCACTCGCCCGATGGCATGCGGATGGCCAGACCGGGCAGCTCCGACTGCGGCAACATGGTGAGGAAGCTCGAGTCCGTGTGCGGCGCCAGCCCGTACTGGTCCGCGTCGCCGTGCTCGGCCGGCGGGTAGTGCGACATCCTCAGGGTGTACTGGGGTTCGGCGAAGGCCGCGTCGAAGTAGTCCGGCGAAAGATCCAGCGCGGCCGCGTAGAGCGGCAGCATGCGCTTGCAGAGCCGTTCCACGGCGTCGAGATAGGCCACCACCGTCTCACGGAACCCCGGCAGGACGCGAGGGTCGGGCCAGGGGTTGGCGCAGCGGTAGCGCACGTTCGCCACCACGTCCGGATGGTCCTGGGGCAGGTCCCGCTTTAGGAAGTACGCCTCGACGAAGTTGGGCCGCGTGGCCTTCTCCACCCGGGAGCTCCGGGACACGTAGCCGTTCACCGGCATGTATCCCACGTTGTGCTCGTTGCCGCGCACCGCCATCTTCTCGGCCAGGGGCCGGGCGTGGAAACGGGCGCACTCGGCAAAGACGCCGTCGATGAGGGCCTGGGGTACGTCGTGGCCGTGGATGTAGTAGAAACCCACGTGCTCGAGGGCACGGCGCAACTCGGCCGCCAACCGTTCCCGGGCGCCGGCAACACCGGCAAGAAAGTCGCCGACTTCCAGCACGGGTATGCCGCTCCGGGCAGCGGCGTCGAACTCGGGCGCGCGGTAGGCTACGGGCACCGTGTTCACTCCTTGGGAAGGACCGGCATGCCTTCGGGCGCGCCGATATCGAACGCGTTGAGGGAGCAGGCAAGGCCCACGTAACCCCCGACGATGCCCGTGAGCTCGGCCAGCCGGTGGTCCCCCAGGCGCTCCCGCAGTGCCTGAAAGGTCGCCTCGGTGACGCGGTGCGGCGGCCGGAGCAGTTCCTGTACGTACTTCACGAACGGCGCCTCGTCCTCGTCGAGGCCCTCGGGAGCGGTGCCGTCACGGATGGCCGCCACCGCCTCCTCCCGTACCCCGGCTTCCAGGGCGTGGCCCGAGTGGGCGGCCCACTCGTAGACACAGTCCATCTCCCGCGCCACCGTGCAGATGACCAGTTCCTTCTCCTTCAGCGGAAAATCCGAGGTATGCAGCGAATATCCCACCAGATGCGCCGTGCGGGCGGCCAGGTCCGGGCAGTGGAGCAGGTTGGCGTAGGGCGCTCCGATTCGCTTCCGGCTGGCCATGATGGAGTCGTAGTGGTGGCGCTGGTCCTCCGGTATGGCCTCCCGTTCGGTGAGCTCGGGTATGCGGGGCATCCTCAGTCCTTTCCCGTTGCCTTGAAACAACTAACGACCGCCATGTCTCCCCGTCCTGTCACTCCCCCGCACACCCCTCCGTCATTTCCCGCGAACACGGGAATCCAGGCCCTCCGTCATTTCCCGCGAACACGGGAATCCAGGCCCTCCGTCGTTCCCGCGAAAGCGGGAATCCAGGCCCTCCGTCGTTCCCGCGAAAGCGGGAATCCAGGCCCTCCGTCGTTCCCGCGAAAGCGGGAATCCAGGAGGGGGGAGATGGGCACGCGGCTCCCCGCCCCACCCCTCCTGGATTCCCGCTTTCGCGGGAATGACGGAGGAGGAGCGGGAATGACGGAGGAGGAGCGGGAATGACGGAGGGCGATGCGGAATGCCGGAGGAGGAGCGGGAATGACGGCATGAGACGTCCTGCACGGCGGTCACAGCGCGGGCGTGGTGGCCGGCGGCTTGCGGTGGTTCGTGGCCTGCTCGTAGGCGTAGGCGAACTTGATCATGCGGCCGTCGTCGTAGGGCCGTCCGAGAAAGGTGATCCCGGCCGGCAGGTCGTCCCGGGTAAAGCCCCCGGGCACCACCACCGACGAGACGAAGATCAGGAACGTGTTGATGTGGGGCACCCCCCTCATGTTGACCCAGGGCGGCTTGATACCCTCGGTGATGAGCGTGGGCTGGTGTTCCACCGACTTGTGCACGATGGCGTCCAGCCGGTGGTCGGCCATGACCTTCAGCAGGTTGCCCATGAGCTTCTCGCGGGCCAGCAGGTACTCGTAGTGCTTGTCCGCGTCCAGGGGCGCCTTCCAGCGGTTCTGGGCGTTGTAGTGGACCTTGGCGAAGTCCGGGGAATCGATGGCTTCCTGGCGCGATTCGAAGGGCCGTTTGGCGCTGCGGCCGTAGTACAGCTTGAAGGCCGCGTCAGCGTTGGCGGGGTTCCAGGACCGCTTGGCCAGCAGCTCGTTGAGCTGCGGTATCTCCACCGGATCCACCACCTCGGCGCCGGCGGCCTGAAGGTCCGCCACGGCCTTGTCGAACACTTCGGTAATCTGCCGGAAGTCGTCGGTGTCCGGCTCCGCCATGTATCCCATGGGCTCGCGCAGGATCCCGAGACGGGCGCCCTTGAGGCCGTTGGCGTCCAGGAAGTCGGTATAGCTCGGGGGTACGTGCCCCACGCCCCGGGCGGTCACCGGGTCCTCGGGGTCGTAGCCCACCATCGCGTCCAGCAGCCGCGCCATGTCGCCCACCGTGCGGCACATGGGGCCCAGCGAACCGGTCATGTCCGGCCAGCCGTCGTACACGCCGCCCCGGCTCACGAGCCCCGGAGTGGGGCGCATGCCGGCGACGCAGTTCCAGGTGGAGGGACGGCGGATGGAGGCGTAACCCTCCTGCCCCACCGCCACCGTGGCGAAGTTGGCGGACACGGCGCCGCCGGAGCCGCCGGAGGAGCCCCCCACCGTGCGCTCGACGTCATAGGGATTGCGGCTGGAGCCGAACAGCGAGCCGTGGGTGTCGCCGCCGCCCAACTCCCCCAGGGTGGCCTTGGCCAGGATGATGGCGCCGGCCTTCTTGAGCTGTTCCACCACGAAACAGTCGCGGTCGGGGTAGTAATCCTTGAACAGCACGCTCCCCAGGGTGGTGGGCATCCCCTTGGCGTCGCCCTGGTCCTTGAAGACGATGGGTATGCCGTGAAGCGGTCCGGTCAGGGGCGAGGCGCCGAGCCGGTCGGCTTCCTCCAGGGCGGCGGGGTTGACCGTGATGATGCAGTTGAGGGCCGGGCCCTTCTTGTCGTAGGCCTCGATCCGGTCGATGTAGGCCTGCACCAGGTCCCGCGGAGTCAGCTGCCCCGATTCGTACGCCTTGTGGACCGCGTCGATGGTGGTTTCCACCACGTCGAAGTTGCTCATGAAAATCTCCTAGAAGAATGCCAGAGTGCGCATCTCGATGCTCTCGCGGGCCGGAGCATCCGGAGGCGTGTCGGGGTCGTCGAAGGCGCAGTGCAGGGTCCAGCGGGCACGGCCGTCCTTCTCGGACTCGAAGGTCTTGAACACCACGGCCTCGTGACGTTCCATGTGCGGGAAGTAGTACCAGTAATGGTTGGGATTGAAGGTGTAGTGGAGCGTCTCGCCGCGCCGGTCCGGGTAGATGCGCGCGGTGGGGATGGCGCCTTCCATGCCGGTGCTGAGCGCGTCGCAGATGGCCAGGGGATCCCGTATCACCGGGCGGTTGATGGGCCGCCAGGTCTGTATCACGCCGAACCGGCCCTTGAGCAGCTCCTCGGCTTCGTCCGGCAGGATGTCGCGCACCCGCTGCGGCCCCGACCAGTCCGTGTAGTCGTTGTGGGCGCCGCGCACCGGGCCGCCCACCTGCTTCGCCTCCCGCGTGGCCTCGTCGCCCGAGCGCAGCGTGTGATCGAACACCACCACGCGCTTCGCCCCCGAGGCACGCTTCACCAACTCCTCGGTCTCCTTGTAGTAGACCGTGCGTACCTCTTCTTCGTCATAGAAGTCCTTCATCAGGGTGTCGTGCCGCACCAGCACGAAACCCTGGCGCTCCAGCGAAAGCTCATCGGCCAGGAGCCGCGCGTTGTGGATCGTGACCGCGTGGCTCTCGTAGTTGCCCCGGCGCTTGCGGTCGGCCTCCTTCTGGCTCATGCCGCCGTAGCTCGCGGGGGCCTCGGTGTCTTTTATAAGGTAATTGACCACGCCCTGAATGGTTTCCGGCTGCGCCGCTTCTTGGGGTCTCGCCATCGCGCCCTCCTTCAAATCGGGAAATCCTGACTATTCAAAACCATAAAACCGTGCGCAATTGTCCCACAGGATCTTGCGCTTTGCCTCATCGGACAGATCCAGTTCCAGGAATCCTTCCACGGCGTGGGGATACTTGGAGTCGCCGTGGGGATAGTCGGTGGAAAAGACGAGCTGGTCGCAGCCGAACTCCTCGATGGTGAACCGCGCCGGGGTCTCGTCCGGCTCGATGGAAATCCAGCATTGGTCCTTGAAGTAGTCGCTCGGTTTCCGGTCCAGATCGGGCATGTAGACGTCGCCCTCCCGCTCGTAACCCTCGTCGAAGCGCCAGAGAAGCCACGGCAGCCACGAGCAGTTGGCTTCCAGGAATGCCACCCGGAGCCTGGGATGACGCGCGAGCACGCCGCCGCCAACAAAGCTCCCGAGCCCCATCATCTGCTCCAAGGGCTGGGAATAGACGCGCCTCAGGCCGAAGTTGGGCTCGAACTGCTCGCCGGCCTGGGCCGCGCGGGAAGTGGTGGCTTCGTGGAACCCGATGGGAAGGCCCAATTCCTCCAGGGTATTCCACAGGGGCTCGTAGTACGGGTCGTGCAGGGGTTTGCCGTTGACGATGTTGGACCTCAGGAAGACCGTGCGGAAGCCGTACTCGCCCACCACCCGGTGAATCTCCTCCACCGCGTCGTTGATGTCGTAGACCGAGATCATGCCCGCGCCGAACAGCCGGTCCGGGTCGGCGCGGCAAAAGTCGTGGAGCCAGTCGTTGTAGGCGCGCGCCAAAGCCGCGGCGAAGTGCGGCGTGTGTCCCGGAAAGGTGAGCACATGGAGGCCCCGGGTCGGAAACAGCACCGCGGCGTCGATGCCCTCCACGTCCATGGCCTCGAGCTGCACCTCGCCGGTCCAGCCCCTTTCGGAGTGGTCACGGAAGACGTTCTGTTTCTGTTCGTAATTGCGGCCACGATGCTCCTCCGTGCCGGTGCGGCGCACTTCAGCCGCCTTGTCGGGGAAGCTCAGCCCCAGGTCCCGAACGTTCTCGGACGTGCGCCCCAGCGGAGCCTGTGCCTGAAACTCCGGCGCCATGTACCGATGCCACAGATCCGGGGGTTCCATGATATGCATGTCGCTGTCGAGTACTTTAAAACCGTTCCTAGCCATGAGCTTGCCCCTTTACGCAAGGTACTTTGCGGGCACCGCGATGAGCCTGCCCGCCTCCGTCGCGCATCCCCGCGGAAAAAGGAAAGCCGCCCGGAGGCGGGCGGCTTTCGAACCCTCGGACTATTGGACCGGATCGGGGAGATCGAGCTGGTAGAGATTCCTGACGTTGGTGTAGACCAGCTTCTTCCGTATGTCCGCCGGCAGGTGCCCCAGGTCGCGGTCGATGTACTTCTTGGAGTCCGGCCAGGTGGAGTTGGCGTGCGGGTAGTCGTTGGACCACATGCAGTTGTCCTGGCCCCACCACTCGAAGTTGTGCCCGGCGACCGTGTCGCGGAAGAACGTGCCGAAGAACTGCTCGCTGAAGTACTCACTGGGGTTCTTGGTGATGGAGATGGGGTTCTCCCCCTTGAACCGGTTCCAGTAGTAGTCCCACTGCTGCAGCATGAAGGGCATCCAGCCGATCTCGTTCTCCACGCACACGAACTTGAGCTTGGGATGGCGCTCCATGATGCCGTAGAAGATGAAGTCGAAGACCGCGTTGATGATCTCCTGGAGCTTCAGGTTGACGCTGCCGCGGTAGGGCTCGACGCCGATGCGCTGGTTACCGAACACGGTCTTCTTGTGGTAGCCGTGGCCGGTGAGGATGTGCAGGTGCACCGGAAGCTCGAGGTCCGCGGACGCCGCCCAAAACTTCTCGTAGTGGTCGGAGTGGAACGGCAGGTCCGCGTGCGGTGCCTGCCAGATGAGCGAGCCCTTGAGTCCCTGCTTGGCGCAGCGCTCGAGTTCCTTCACCGCGTGATCGATGTCGTACATGGAGATGGCCGCGACACCCACGAGCCGGTTGGGCGCCACCGAGGAGTACTCCACCACCCAGTCGTTGTAGGCGCTGAACGAGACCTCCTGGAGCTTGGCGTCGTCCATGGCGAAGTGTGGCAGCAGATAGGTCGGAAACAGCACCTCCGCGCTCACCCCGTCGGTTTCCATCTCGGTGATGCGCTTGTCCGGATCCGATCCGCCCGGTTGGGTCTGAAAGCTCTCCCCCAACTTCAACTGCGGAAAGCGCGGCACCTGGTCCCTGTAGGCCTTGGGAGCCCTTTCCACCAGAATCTCCGACGGCTCCATGACGTGGGAGTCCGACGAGACAATGACTTCACAGCCCGGCAGTGTTCCGTTATCGGCCATTTGATCTACCCCCTTGTGAACATTTCGAACATTCTCGCGCACCTACTCTAGCGTCTAGCATTACCGGTCTTTAGCCGTCAAGAATCGCGCCCGCGCGAAATTCACCCTGCCCAGGTTTCGACCCACTACCATTCCGACTCGTTCATGGCCCACCGGTCCAGGCTGGCGAGGTACTCCCGCATAAGCACCAGGCGCATGGCCACGGCCCGGCGGGTGGCGTCCTGGAGCTCCGGGGTGGTGGCGTAACGCTCCAGGATTCCCTCGGGGCCGGTGCCGTGACCCTCCTCGTCGGCCAGGATGCGCTTGTACGGGGCCTTGATCCAGTCGGGGACCGAGGGCGCGGCCAAGCACTTCTCGATGAGGTAGTTGGCGATTCCCTCACCGCCCATGGAGAAGCCGGCCAACCGCTGGCAACTGTCCCGAAGCCCCTCCATGGCGCTGAACATGGACATCTGCGCCGGCAGCGGGCGGTAGTCGAAGGGGTCCGCACCCAGCTCCCGGATGCGCGCCGACAGAAGCCCGGCGTGCACCATCTCCTCGTGGGCGGACCGCGCCATCATGGTCTTGACCTCGAACTCCGGCGTGGTCCTGAGCCAGCCGCCGAAAAGATCCGCGGCCCGAAGCTCGTTCCACAGCCGGCTCTTCATGACCCGGACACGCTCCTCGTCGGTGCTCAGCGGAACGTAGCTGTAGGCCGGCGGCCGGTCGTCGAGGGTGGCGCAGAACGCTTTCACCTTGTCCCGCAACTCCTGAACGAATTCGCTGCTCGTCATGGAACGCCTCCCGATCACTGGCACCGCCCTCACGTCACGCCGTTGTCCCGCAACTCCGCCAACGCCTCCTCGTCATAACCCAGCCCGCGGAGAATCTCCTCGGTGTTCTCGCCCAGCAGCGGCGCGGCGCGGTGAAACTGCATGGGCGTGTCTGAAAGCTGGATCGCATTTCCGATGAGGTTGCTCGACCCCATTCTGGAATGCCGGATCTCCTGCGGTAGCCCCAGCGCCGCCACCTGCGGATCGTCGAGCACCTCGTCGATCTTGTAAATCGGCGCGTTGGGAACACTGACCGCGTCCAGCGCCTTGAGCCAGTGATCTCGCGGCTTCTTCTCGAACTCCGCCTGCAGGATGGGAACGATATCGTAGTGATTTTCCCAACGGTCCTTTCGCGTGGCGAAACGAGGCTCGTCCAGCAGGTCCCGGCGTTCCACCGCGGTCACCAGCCCTTCCCACGCCTTCTGGTGTCCGGAGAGGTGGATCACCAGGGCTTTCTTGTCGCTGGGGACGAAACAATAGATACGCCCCCGCGGAAAGTTCTCCCGGGTGATGGCCTCGCCGCCGTTCAGGTAGTCGGCCATGTGGGACTCGATGAAGGCCAGGCTGATGCGCAGGAGCGACGCGTCCACGAACTGGCCGCGGCCGGTATGGTGGCGCGCCATCAGCGCCGCCAGGATGCCGTAGGCGGCGAACACTCCGGTGGAATGGTCGGTGACCGACACCCCCACCACCTTGGGCTTGTCGAAGTCGGTCATCAGGCTCAGCATGCCGCTCAGGGCCTGGCCGATGGTGTCGAACCCCGGCTTGTCGCGGTAGGGGCCCTCCTGCCCGTAGCCGGTGATGGAGCAATGGACCAGTCTCGGGTTGAGCTCGGACAGGCGCTCGTAGTCGAGCCCCAGCTTCACGCGCGTCTCGGGACGGAAGTTCTCCAGCAGGACATCCGCCTTCTCCAGCAGCTTGAGCAGGATCTCCTTCCCCTGAGGGTTTCGCAGGTCCAGGGTCAGGCTCCGCTTGTTGCGGTTGAGCGCCCGGAAGCTCGGCCCGTAGCCCTCGTACAAGGGATTCCGGCCACGGTGGGTGTCGCCTCCGTCCGGCAGCTCCACCTTGATCACGTCGCACCCGAGGTCTCCCAAAAGGCTCCCGCAAAACGGCCCGGCCACGTGGCCGCTCAGATCCAGCGCCATGGTCCCCTGCAATGCCGCGTTCATGATTCAGGACACCTTCCTTTCACGAGCCCGCCAAGGCTACCGACCGGTGCGCTCCAACCACTCGATATCGGCGCGATCCTTCGCGCGGTTCACAGCCCGCTTGTTTCGGATCAGATGCTCTCGGCCGATGACGGCCACCTCGACACCGGACAGGGTCGCCGTGACCCGATCTTCCCAGGCTTCATCGAAGCCGACTCCACTGATGCCCGTGAGAAGATCGACTCGGTTCGGCGCCCTGCCGAGCTGGATCACGCAGTCGACCTGCAGGAAATCCGCCGCTTCAATCCCGATGCCGCCAAACCCGAACTTTTCGATAACCTCCATCAGCCTCCCGGCGTTCTCCGGGCTTCGCTCCACAAACACGTCCACATCGGCCGTATAGCGAGGCCGGGCATGAAGAGCCAGTGCCCATGCACCTACGAGCATGTACTTAACACGGCTCGTGTTCAGCAAGTGGATGAACTCGCGCAGATCGGTCGATAGTTCCCGCATCGGGATTCTCGGGCATGATCAGGTCAAGCAGGATTTGCAATTTTTCGGCACCAGAGAGCCGGCGGTAGTAAGAGTACTCCGCTTCTTCTTCCTCGGCGAAGGATGCGAATTTTCGAACGACCTTTTCCATGATGGATCGTGACCGGTTCACAGTATAGACGATATCGCCAATAGTAGGGAACGGGGAACAGGCAATCAGACAGCACGAGGATCCCCATAGTCCGGGAGGCAGGATGAAAGACGAACTCAAGGAAGGGCTCGAAGGCCAGTGGATCATCGAAACGACCCAGGAAATGGCGGCGGCGCACATTGCCGACGAGGGCTTCGTGGTGTATTCGACCCCGGCCATGGTGGGGCACATGGAGCGCGCCTGCGTGGAGACCGTCGCCCCGTACCTCGACGACGACGAGGTTTCCCTGGGGGTCCGCGTTGAAATCTCTCACATCGCCGGGACCCGGATCGGCGAGACCGTCCGCACCTCGGCCCGGCTCGTGGAGGTCGAAGGGCGCCGGCTCACCTTCACGGTGGAGGCGTACAACGAACGGGAGAAGATCGGCGAAGGTCGCCACCAACGGGTGGTGGTGAAGCGGGATCGACTGCCCCGGAAGGAATGATCCTCGCCGGCCGCATCCACGGTGCCGCGCTTGACAGCCACGGCCGGGGCGTGCTGATATCGCCCGGCCTGCCGCGGCCGGCGCATGGGGCGCGGACACGCAAGTCGGAAGGGAGTCGCACATGGCGAGCTCGCTACGGGAACGGCTCGAAGCAGCCGTGCTGGAACGGCACTGCGCCAACCATCCACTCACCGAGAAGTGGGCGGCGGGCAAGCTCAGCCGCAACGCCATGGCGGGCTGGGCCATCGAGCAGTACCACTGGATCAGCAACATCTACCGCGGAGAGCTCTACAAGGCGGCCAACACGCCCCTGGAGGTGCAAGGGCTCCTGCTCGGCAACTACCTGGAGGAGAGCGACCCGGAACGGCCGCACCTGGACATCATCCTGCGCTTCGCCACCGCCAACGGCGCCGACGCCGAGGCCGCCCGGCGTGGCCGCGGCCTGCCCACCACCGAAGCCTGGGCGACGTGGTTCAACCGCGTGTGCAAGGACGAGTCCTTCATCTGCAGCGTAGCCGCCACCAACATCGGCACCGAGTCCCAGTCGCCGATGCTGTACAGCAAGGTGCTACCCGCCCTGCGCGACCTCTACCGCTTCGACGAAGCGGACATCGAGCACTTCTGGCTCCACGCCGAGGTGGACACGGAGCACGGCGGGCGGGGTTTCGAGATCCTGGAACGGTACTGCACCACCCCCGAGCTCCAGCAGATGGCCGTCGACTACGCGCGGGAGAGCGCCAAGATGCGCTGGTTCTTCTTCGACGGCATCTACATCCACTACGAGATGGGCTACGAGCTGCGCTGAACGCGCGTTCCTGTCGAGGGCACCGCGATGAAGACCGAAACGCAGGATTTGACGGAGCTGGACAACTTCCTGGCCGACCGCTGGCTTTCCGGCCTGTGGAAGCTGGACCGCCACGAGCGCACGCCCGACCCCCAGACGAAGGTGGTGCCGCACCTGTGGAAGTGGGACGACGTCTACGACAGTCTCCGACAGGCCCGCGACCGGATCGGCATCGAGAAGGGCCGCACCGAGCGGCGCACCATTCGCCTGGTCAACCCCGGGATGCGGCACATCGAGATGACCAGCCACACCATGCTGCTGGCCTGCCAGATGATCCAGCCCGGCGAGGTGGCTCCCGCCCACCGTCACACCATGGCCGCCATCCGCTTCATCGTGCAGGGCCAGGGCGCCTACACGGTGGTGAACGGCGAGAAGTTGATGATGGCGGAGGGGGACCTCATCCTGACGCCCCAGTGGACCTGGCACGACCACGGCCACGAGGGCCGCGAGCCCATGGTGTGGCTCGACGGCCTCGACGTGCCGCTGATCCAGTCGCTGCAGGTGATCTCCTACGAGCCCTACTCCGAAGAGAAACAGGCCACCCACGCGAGCGGGCAGGAAGCGTCCCTCTTCGGCATGACCCGTCCGGTGCGTTCCGGCGACGGGGCGGCGCCGACGCCGCTCCACTACCGGTGGAAGGACACCTACCGTTCGCTCCAGGCGCTGGCCGATACCCCGGCCGACCCCTATGACGGCGTCGCCCTGGATTACGTGAACCCGCTCACCGGCGGCAGCACCCTGCCGACGCTGGCGTGCCGGGCGCAGATGCTGCGCCCCGGCGAGCGCACCCGGGCGCACCGCCACAACAGCACGAGCATCTACCACGCGTTCCGTGGCAGCGGCGCCACGGTGATCAATGGCGAGACACTGGAATGGAGCAAGGGAGACACCTTCATCGTGCCGTTGTGGAGCTGGCACGAGCACGCCAACCGCTCGGCTGAAGACGAAGCGATCCTTTTCTCCATGCACGACGCCCCGGTGCTGGAAGCCTTCGGCTTGCACCGCCAGGAGAGCCTGGACGAATCCGGCATGGGCATGTAGCCGGTTGACACTGCGTCGATAACCATAATATCCAGAGCGTGCCAGCGAAGGAGGAACCCTAACCATGGATGGATACCGTGCGACGATACTGACTTCGATCCTTGCGGCGATCGTCCTGTGCGCCGCCCCGGCGCCCGCGGCCGACTACTACGAGGGCAAGACCATCCGGGTCCTGGTCTCCTCCAGCCCCGGCGGCGGCACCGACGCCACCGCTCGGCTGGTTTCCCGTTTTCTGCCGAAATTCATACCCGGCAACCCCAAGACCATCGTGCAGAACATGCCCGGCGGCGGCGGCACCGTGGTCAACAACTACTACACGCGCCGGGCCAAACCGGACGGGCTGACGCTGCTGCAGGATTCGTCGTCGGCGCTCAGCACCTACGTGCGCGGCGGCAAGCGGGTCAAGTTCAATCCCCGCACGTACTCGTACGTCGGCTCCATCATGCGGGGCGGCAGCATCCTCATGGTGCGGAAGGACGCCCGCAAGCGCCTCACCGATGCCAAGGCCAAGCCCGTGGTGGTGGGCGATTCCGACGGCATCCGCACGTGGGTGGCCATGACCGTGTGGGGAGCCAAGTATCTGGGCTGGAACAACCGCTGGATTTTCGGCTACGCGGGCACCGGCGAGATGGTGCTGGCGCTGCGCCAGGGCGAGATCGAGATGTGGGGCACCGGCAACGCCAAGCTCATCCGGGACCTCCAGAAGGACGGCGTCGTGGATCCGCTCGTGCTGCTTACGGACAAGCGCCGCAGGGACTTCCCGGACATCCCGACCTTCCAGGAGCTGATGGGCGACAAGAGGCCCTCCGGCGTGGCGTGGCAGGCCTTCAAGGTGTGGGCCGGACCCTCGGACGTGGACAAGTTTCTGCACGCCCCCAAGGGAACGCCCGACAACGTCATGAACGTCCTGCATGGGGCCTGGGGCAAGATGGTGGACGACCCGGAGTTCAAGGTACAGGCCACCAAGTTCTTCGGCGAGGCCTGGAGGACCCGTGCCGGTCCGGCCACGGCGAAGCTGGTCCTGGAGGTCACCAATGCCTCCCAGGAGGTCAAGGACTTCCTCTTCAACATCCGCAAGGAGCACGGCCTGCCCACGGGCAAGAAGAAAAAGTAGCAGTGGATGCTCGAAGCCGCGTTTGACGGCCTGCTCGGCATCCTGACCCTGCACTCCCTGGGCATGATGGCCCTGGGAGTGCTGATCGGGAGCATGGTGGGGTTCCTGCCGGGCATCGGCGGCCCCACCACGCTGGCCATCATGCTCCCGTTCGTGATGACCATGCAGGATCCCTATCCGGTCATCGCGCTACTGGTGGGCCTGGACGCCGTGGGGAACACCGCCAGCGCCTTCCCCTCCATACTCATCTCCATACCCGGCAGCTCGGGCTCCCAGGCAACCATCCTGGACGGCTATCCCCTGGCCAAGCAGGGGCAGGCCGCCCGGGCGCTGAGCGCGTCCTTCGCCGCGTCGCTGCTGGGCGGGTTCGTGGGCGCGCTGGTGCTGGTGGCTTCCCTGCCGATTCTGCGTCCCCTGGTGCTGGCCTTCGGCTCGCCGGAGTTCTTCGTCCTGACCCTGTGGGGCCTCACCATGGTGGCGGTGCTGAGCGGCAACGCCCCGGTCAAGGGCATCATCGCCGGCATCATCGGCGTGCTGGTGGCCACCATCGGCATGGACGTGAAGTCGGGGATCCCGCGGTTCGACTTCGACTACGACTATCTCTGGGACGGCATCAGCCTCATCATCGTCGCCCTGGGACTGTTCGGCATTCCCGAAATCATCGACCTGGCGAGCCGCAAGACCAGCATCGCCGAGCACGAGGAGCTGGGCAGCGGCTTCCTCGACGGCATCAAGGACGTGTTCCGGCACTGGTGGCTGATGGTCCGGTCTTCCGCCATCGGCGCATGGGTCGGCTTCCTGCCGGGACTCGGCAGCTCCGTTGCCGACTGGTTCGCCTATGCCCACGCGGTGCAGACCGAGAAGAACACCGAGAACTTCGGCAAGGGCGACATACGCGGGGTGATCGCGCCCGAGGCGTCCAACAACGCCAAGGAAGGCGGCGGATACATCCCCACCCTGGCCTTCGGCATCCCGGGCAGCACCTCCACGGCGTTGATCCTCACGGCCTTCGTGGCGGTGGGCATCAAGCCCGGTCCGGACATGCTGACCACGCAGCTCGACCTCACCTTCGCGGTGATCTGGACCCTGGTCATCGGCAACGTCATCGCGGTGGCCATGTGCGGCGCCCTCGCCAAGCCCATGGCACGGGCATGCTTCATGCCGTTCCACAGCATCGTGCCGCTGGTGGCGGTGTTCGTCTTCATCGGCGCCTTCGCCGCCAACTTCAGCGTCAACGACCTGCGCGCGCTGCTGGTGTTCTCGCTGCTGGGCTTCATGATGCGGCGGCACGGCTGGCCGCGGCCGCCGCTGCTCCTGGGGGTGGTGCTCGGCACCAAGATGGAGACCTACCTGTGGCTTTCCTACACGCGTTACGGATTCGAGTGGCTGCTGCGCCCGGCCGTCGTCATCCTGCTGGCCCTGGTGGCGTTGTCGCTCTGCTACCCGATCTGGAAGGAGCGGCGCGAGCGGCGGCAGCGCGCCGCCGGAACAGGTGAGGCATGAACCGGGACAGGCGGCTTCACTACGAGGGTGTTCTCTTCACCGTGGTCATTGGGCTGGTGCTGCTCTGGGCGCTGCGCGTGGCCGACGGCTGGGACGAGCTGCGGGCATCCATCATCGTGTTCCTGCTCGGCGGCATCGGAGTTTTTTTGGCCGCGGTCCAGGTGTTGAGGGATCTGCGACCCGGCCGCGGCACGGAAGAGCCCGAGGGCATCCACTTCGACGCGCCCGCCCTGCGGTCGGGGAGCCGCTGGGGCAACCTCGAGGTCTGGGCCTGGATCCTCGGCTTCTACTTCGCCATCCGGGTCATCGGGTTTCCGACCGCGGTGCCGCTGTTCGTCTTCGGCTACGCCAAGGCCTACGGCGGGGGCTGGTTCCTGTCGTGCCTCCTGGCGGCGCTGGCCTGGACGTTCATCTACGGCGTGTTCGAGCACATCCTCCACGTGCCCTGGCCGGAGCCGTACCTGGCGGGACTGTTCTAGTGTCCTGTCCGATACGACGCTAAGACTTGCCCAGAGGCGCCAGCACCGACGTCACCCCGCGGCCGGCGTCGGTGTGGATCACCTCGCCGGTCATGATGCGGGACTGGGACGAGGCCAGCATCACGTAGGCGGCGGCGTGGTCCTCGGGGACCACGGCGACCTCCAGCAGGTTCTTGCCGAGTCCCGCGGGCGGACGGGGGGCGCCGAAGACGTCGTCTCCGCCGGCGCCGGCCGCCAGCGACGGCGCCGCGCGCAGGCCGGTGGACGTGCCCGACGGCGCCACGCCGTTGACCCGGACCGTCGGCGCCAGCTCGTTGGCCAACTGCCGGACCATGCCCAGGGCGGCGTGCTTGGAGGCGACGTACAGGGTGCCGCCGCTGACGTAGTAGGACGATGTCGAAAGCGTGAACACCATGTTTCCACGGGTCTTCATGAGCTCGGGAATGGCGGCCTTGGCGCCCAGGAAGTAGCCCTTGACGTTGACCCCGAGGACCTCGTCGTAGCCCTGCTCCAGCTCTTCGTCCGAAAGCTCCGCCAAGGGCCGCCTGGCATCGTGGATGCCGGCGTTGCCCACGAAGACGGTCAACCGGCCGAACTGCGACACCGCCGCGGCCACCGCCCGGCGGTTATCCTCCAGGCTCCTCACGTCGCCGGAAACCACGGCCACGTTGTCGCCCACCTCGTCCCTGAGGGCCGCCAGTCGCGTATCCGAAAGGTCGAAGGCCACCACCTTCGCGCCCTCCTCGACGAAACGGGCCACAATCGCCTTGCCGATTCCCGATCCGGCCCCGGTCACGACGGCCACCTCGTTCTCAAGCCATTGCATGGGCGTTACCTCCTGTGGCGTGTACCATACCAATCCCCGGTGCGGTTCGGAAACCGGCGTCCCGCTGCCCCGGGGACACTCTCCGTCACCCCGTATCCACTTCCCGTCACCCCGGATCCACTTCCCGTCACCCCGGGCTTGACCCGGGGTCCAGCGAAGGGGCGACCTGGCCGGTTCGACGCCTGGACCCCGGGTCAAGCCCGGAGTATCTGTGTTGGAAAACAAGGGTCAAAAAGGAGCTCCGGGACAAGCGGTCACCCAGGGGGTACCTCGGCGAGCGATGGCATGGAGCTGCAACAGGAGCTTTCGCATGACCGCCACCAGGGCCACCTTGCCGACCTTGCCCTTGCGCCTCAAGCGCCGATAGAAGGCCTTCAGTACGGGGTTGAACCGTATGGCTGCCAGGGCGGCCATGTACAAGGCCCGGCGGACCTTCTGGCGACCTCCGCGGATGGCGCGGCTGCCGTGATGCTGGCCGCTGTCGCGGGACCACGGCGCCAGGCCGGCCAGAGCGGTCATGCCCTTGGCGTCGCCTTGGCCCAGTTCCGGCAGGTGGGCCAGCAAGGCGGCCGCGGTCAGCTTTCCCACGCCGCTCACGCTCTGGTAGAGCTCCGCGCGCCGGCGCCACTGCGGGTTACCACCCACCAGGGCCTCCAAGGCCTTGTCCAAGCGCGCGATCTCCTTGCCGAGCCAAGCCACATGCCGCTCCATGGACTTCTTGCTCGCTCCCCCAAGCCCTTTCTCCAACCGATTGCGTTCCGCCACCCGTTGCTCCACCAACTGCTGCCTCCGACCCACCACCTCCCGCAACTCCTCCTCGGCTCGGTCCCGCATCCGCTGCCCCTCCACCTCGAACACCTCCCCGTACAGCGCCAACACCTGCGCATCCAACCGGTCGGTCTTGGCCCCTTGCCCCGACGCCTGAGCAAAACTCCGCACCCGACTCGGATGCGCCCGCTGCACTGCCATCCCCTTGCCCCTCAACCCTTGAACCACCCCCCGCTCGTAGCCCCCCGTCGCCTCGCACACCACCTGCTCCACTCCTTCTGCCACAAGCCACTCCTTCAACCCCCGGATGCCCCCAGCCTCGTTCTTGAAACTCCGCACCGGACCCCCTCTCACCGATACCACCAACTCCCGCTTGCCCACATCGATCCCCGCTATTACCTTCATGCACGCCTCCTTATCTGATAGGATTCGCGCTGTCCTCCACACTTGCTATACGGGGCTACTCCCCCTGCATCTGTTCGGAGCGACAACTGGCATGAGGGGTGCCCCACTCCGGGTCGGTGCAGAATGGCCTAACGGCCTTCTCACCCTGTGACGGACGGCGCGCCCCCCATGCCTCCCCTCAGACTGGCCTGTCCAAGGGGATTCCTCAACATACAGGTGACATTGGAGGTGGAATCACGTCCGTGGCGGGCCCCCGGGTTCGCTTGACACTCCGGATGACGTGGGGATAGAGTCGCTTCAGCAGCCGGTGCGTCCGGCGGTATTCCCATGACTGTACGATTTCCTACTACGGGGGCCATCGCGGGCGACCTCTACGGCATGGTGTTGCGCGAGCTGACCCTGTGCAAGGCCACGTCCGACGAGACCGTCATCGTCTTCACCGATACCCGTACCAACACCAACTACGCCGCTGCTTTTCTCGCCGCCGCCAAGGAAGTGGCCGCCAGCGCGTTCGAGATCAAGATCCCTCTGCTGCCCGGCACCGCGGGCAACGATACCAACGTGGCTCCGGTGGTGGAGATCCTGAAGACCGCCGATCTGGTGGTGGATCTCACCACGGCCGGCGTCCTCTACCTCTACGGCAAGGCGCTCGCAGACGTGCTTTCCGGCGGCACCCGGGTGCTCCAGGTGCGCGGCACCGAGGACCAGCTCAGGCGCTGCTTTCCGGACGAAGGGGTGCGGCAGCGGACCCTGAACGGCGCCAGGAAGCTGGAAGAGGCCGGGGAGATCCGCGTTACCACCGGGACCGGCACGGACCTCTCCATGCGCAAGGACGGCAGGCGCGGCGTCACCCAGTACGGAATCAGCGACACCCCCGGACGCTGGGACAGCTGGCCCTCGGGCTTCCTCTACTGCGCGCCGCTGGAGGACAGCGCCAACGGCACGCTGATGCTGGACCCCGGAGATCTGCTGGTGATGCTGGGCCGCTACGTGCAGCAGCCCGTGCGCATCGAGGTGAAGGACGGATGTATCACCGCCGTCGAGGGCGGGGTGGACGCCATCCTTCTCAGGGAACACCTGGAGCAGTCGAGAGACCCCCAGGCCTTCATTATCTCGCACATCGGCTGGGGCACCGACCCGCGGGCGCGCTGGGTGGAAGTGGCGCAGCGCGGCACCGAAGAGGGCGCCCGGGACGCCCGCTCCACCTACGGCAACGTGCAGATCGCCTTCGGCGCCAACTACGCGCTGGGCGGCAAGAACACCACGCTGGCCCACGAGGACCTGATCCTGCGCCGGGCCGCGTTTCATCTCGATGGCGAGATGATCGTCGACGACGGCAAGATCATCCCCGAAGAGATGCGGTGACGGGCGGACGTAGTATTGTGTCTCACAAACAGGTTTACAAATCTGCTGGTCTTTTTTGTCGTCGGCTGCGTTGCTCTTCCTCGCGTGGTAACCGCCACTGCTCGTCATCGCGCCTTGCCGACAACAAAAAATCCGGCGCATCTTTGCAAACCTGTTTGTGAGACACAACACTAGAGACGCCGTCGAAACCAGGAGGTGATAGCCATGAGCCTGACCATCAAACCCGTTTCCCCCGCCATCGGCGCGGAGATCGAGGGCCTGGACCTGCGGGAGCCGCTGGACGGAGAGACCCGCGAGGCGATCCTGGACGCGTTCCACGAGCACGTGCTCCTGCTCTTTCGGGGCCAGGACCTGACGGAGCTGCAGCAGACGGGTTTCGCCTTGACCTTCGGCGAGCTGGGCAAGCGCACCGTGGGCGCCCGTTTCGTCAAGTCGCCGAAGGACACCTACGCCAACCCGGTGATGATGGTCACCAACCGCAGCGACGACGGGCCCACGGGCAACACGGCCTCCTTCGGCGACGGCGAGATGTGGTTCCACCACGACACCTGCTTCTACCCGGTCCCCAACATCGTCACCATGCTCTACGGCATGGAGGTCACCAGCCAGGGGGGCCTGACCCGGGTTTCGAACATGTACCGGGCCTACGACAACATCCCGCGTGCCCTGCGCGACCGGCTGGAGGGGCGCACCGTCCTGCAGGTGTACGACTACAACCGCTACCGCATCGACCCCAACGTGGACATGACCGGCGCCCGCAGCCATGCGCAGCCCATCTTCATCACCCACCCGGTGACGGGCAGGAAGGCGCTCTACGTGAACCGCACCATGACCGCGCACATCGAAGGGATGGACCCGGCCGAGAGCGAGGCCATCCTCGACGAGCTGTTCGACATCGCCGAGGACGACCGCATCGTCTATGACCACGAGTGGCGGGTGGGCGACCTCCTCATGTGGGACAACCGCTGCTCCACCCACGCTCGCACCGACTTTCCCGCCGAGGAGGCGCGAATCCTGCGGCGGTGCACGGTGGCCGGGAAAGAGCCCGTCCACGCGTGAGGCATGACCCGACGAAACAGGAGACGACCATGAGCCTGACCACAAGACCGCTTTCACCGGCCCTGGGCGTGGAGATTCTCGGACTGGACGTGAGCGAACCGCTGGACGCGAAGGTACGGGACGAGATCCTGGCGGAGTTCTACGAGCACGTCGCGCTGCTCTTTCGCGGCCAGAACATGACGGTGGAGCAGCAAAACCGCTTCACCACCACCTTCGGCGACATCGGCAAGCGCACCGTGGGGCCGCGCCTCCGGAAGTCCGACGACGACATCTACACGACGCCGGTGATGGTGGTGAGCAACATCAAGGAGAACGGCAAGCCGCTGGAAGGGGCCTCGGCCAACGGCGACAGAGAAATGGGCTTCCACCAGGACACCGCGTTCCACGAGATACCCGACCACGTCACCATCCTCTACGGTATCGAGGTGTCGACCCAGGGCGGCCATACCATGGTCACGAACCAGTGTGCCGCCTACGACAATGTCCCGGCGGACCTCAAGGCGAAACTGGAGGGATGCAAGGTGCTGCAGGTCTACGACTACCAGCGGCACACGGTGGACGCCGACATCGACTTGAGCGGCGCCCGTTACTACGTGCAGCCCATCTTCATCACCCACCCGGTGACGGGCCGCAGGGCGCTCTACGTGAACCGCATGATGTCGGTGCGCATCGAGGGCATGGACCGGGCGGAGAGCGACGCCATTCTGAGCGACCTGTTCGACATCACCGAGGACCCGAGCTTCCGGTACGAGCACACCTGGGAGGTGGGGGACCTGCTGATGTGGGACAACTTCTGCTCCATCCACGCCCGCACGTTCTACCCGGACAGCGAGCGCCGGCTCCTGCGCCGCACCACCGTGGCCGGCAAGGACCGGCTGCAGGCGTGAGTCCACCCCCCGCCCCGCCGCCTGGACCCCGGGTCAAGCCCGGGGTGACATGGAGGGCACCCGGAGGCCGGTGACGGGAGGGGGCCTAAAGTCCCGTCTTGACCTCGATCTGGTTGCCGTCCGGGTCGAGGATGTACTGCGAGTCGCTGCGTCCGGTGGCGCCGGTCCGGGGCACCACCCCGCCTTCGAGCTTCACCCCCATGGCCTTGATGCGGTCCAGGATCTCCCGAAACTCCGGGTCGGTGAAGGTCAGGCAGAAATGGTCCACGCCGCCGTACTCCTCCGGACTCCGGGACCGGAACGAAGCCTCGTTCAACAGGAAGATAATGCTCCCGCCCACCTGCAGGGCGGCCGCCTCGACGTTGCTGCTGCCGAGCATGCGGCGGTCCACCATCTCGAAGCCGAAGAGATCGTTGTAGAACCTGATGGAGCGGTCGAGGTCGGTGACCTTGACCCCTACGTGGTCGAGTAGCGGCATCGCGCACCTCCTTTCCGGATGGATCCTCTATACCCCGAACGTGGTGCGAAGGGTATGGACCGTCCCCGTGTATCTCCGCGGCTTCATGACCGGCGCGGGATCAGGTAGACTGGGAACCTGCCTCGAAGATCCCCGGTTACGCCCATGAGCAAGACGGAAGAGACCGACAGCACCGCCAGGCGCGAGCCTCCCCTGGACTTCATCCGCACCATCGTGCGGGACGACCTGGCCAATGGCAAACATCCCGGCGGGGTGGTGACGCGCTTCCCGCCCGAGCCCAACGGCTTTCTCCACATCGGCCACGCCAAGTCCATCTGCCTGAACTTCGGCGTCGCCCGGGAGTTCGGCGGGCAGTGCAACCTGCGCTTCGACGACACCGACCCGGCCAAGGAGGATACCCTTTACGTCGAGGCCATCAAGGACAACATCCGTTGGCTGGGCTTCGACTGGGGCGATGGCCTGTACAACGCCTCGGACTACTTCGAAGAGCTGTACCGCTTCGCCGTCCAGCTCATCGAGCGCGGCGGCGCCTACGTCTGCAGCCTGAGCGAGGCGGAGATCCGCGAGACCCGCGGCACGGTCACGGAGCCGGGGCGGGAGAGCCCCTACCGGGCCCGCGGTGTAGCCGAGAACCTGGACCTCTTCGCCCGCATGCGGAACGGCGAGTTCCCTGACGGCGCCCACGTGCTGCGTGCAAGGATCGACATGGCGTCGCCGAACATGAAGATGCGCGACCCGGTAATCTACCGCATCCGTCACGTCACCCACCACCACACCGGCGACGCCTGGCCCATCTATCCCATGTACGACTTCGCCCACCCGCTGTCGGACGCGCTGGAAGGGGTCACCCACTCCCTCTGCACCCTGGAATTCGAGAACAACCGCGAGCTCTACGACTGGATCCTGGCGCAGTTGGACGTCCCGTCCGAGCCCCGGCAGATCGAGTTCGCCCGGCTGAACCTCGACTACACCGTGATGAGCAAGCGCCGGCTGCTGGAGCTGGTGGAAGAGAAGCACGTGGCCGGATGGGACGACCCGCGCATGCCCACCCTGGCGGGGCTGAGGCGGCGCGGCTACACGCCCGAGGCGATCCGCAACTTCTGCCACAGCGTAGGCATCGCCAAGAGCGACAACACCGTGGAGATGGGCCAGCTCGAGTACTTCATCCGCGACGACCTCAACCAGAAGGCGCCGCGGGTGCTGGCGGTGGAGCGTCCCCTCAAGGTGGTCCTCACCAACTATCCGGAGGGCCGCGTGGAGGAGCTGGAGGCGCCCTACTATCCCCACGACGTGCCCAAGGAAGGGTCGCGAACCGTCCCCTTCTCCCGCGAGCTCTATATCGAGCGGGACGACTTTCTCGAGGAGCCGCCCAAGGGATACCACCGGCTGGCGCCGGGCCGGGAGGTGCGGCTGCGCTACGCTTACATCATCCGCTGCGACGAGATGGTCAAGGACCCACGCACGGGCGAGGTGACGGAGTTGCGGTGCTCCTACGACCCGACGACCCGGAGCGGCTCCGGCAAGAGCGGCAAGAAGGTTCAGGGGACCATTCACTGGGTATCCGCCGCCCACGCGCTCGAAGCCGAGCTCCGGCTCTACGACCGGCTGTTCTCGGTGCCCGACCCCCAGGGCGACTCCAGCCGCGACTACCGCGAGCTGCTGAACAGCAAATCCCTGGAAACCGTGAAGAGCCGCGTGGAACCGAGCCTCGCCGCCGCCGGCGCGGGCGACCGGTTCCAGTTCGAGCGGCTGGGGTACTTCTGCGTCGACCCGGACTCGACCGGGGCCGCTCTCGTATTCAACCGCATCGTGACGCTCCGGGACTCGTGGCTCAAGATCGTGCGGCGAGGCGAAGGCGACGGGGAGCCCAGGCGGCCACGCGGGACACAGGCCGCTCCCGGGAAGACGGCCAAGGCTCGAGCCGAGCGACAGGTCCCCGCGGACGCTGAATTGACCGTGGCCCAACGCTCCAGGATGGAGAACTACCGCGAACGGCTCGGGCTCGCGGCCGGCGACGCGTTGTTGCTGGCCGCGGACGACGGCCTCGCCGGGTTCTTCGAGGAGGCCGTCCGCAACCACGACAACCCCCGGACGATGGCCAACTGGATCGTCAACGAGCTGCGCCCGGCACTGAGGGACATACCGCTGGACTCACTGCCGTTGACTCCGGCAGCGCTGGCGGAATTGGTGGCGCTCATCGACAGCCAGACCATCTCCGGCAACGCCGGCAAGCAGGTCTTCGCCGTCATGCTGGAAAGCGGCGAGGATGCCGCCGGCATCGTTGAAAGACTCGGACTCCGGCAGGTAACCGACGCACACCAGCTCGAACCCGTCGTCGACGCCGTCCTCGCCGCCAATCCCGAGAACGTCACCCTCTATCGCGAGGGCAAGACCAATCTCCTGGGGTTCTTCGTGGGGCAGGTGATGAAGTCCACCAACGGCAAGGCCGACCCCCGCCTGGTCAACGACTTGCTGCGGTCGAAGCTGGATTGACCCGGGCAAGGCGGCCGAACCACTCGGCAGGCCGCGACGGCAACTCGCTTTTCTCGCGAAAAGTCCGATGGCAGTCCGAGCAGGTCCGCCTCAAGCGCTCGAAGACCACGTCCGGCGCCATGGCCGCGAGTTCTTCCGGCGTGGGGTCCACGGGCATGCTGCCGCCCCGCCCGGACCGCCGCTGGTTGGCCGTCGTCGATGCCAGCGCGCCGGCGTACACGGCCATTTCCTTCGCCAGAGTCGAGAAGCGTTCCCAATCGGCCCAGATGGCCGGTTTCGCCCTCGTGGGATGTTGCAGGCTCCCCTCCGGGAACAGCCGGGTCAGATCTCTACCTCCGTGCCGGGCGACGGCCATCGCGTGAGTCCTGACCCGCTCGACATCGTAGGGTTGCTTCCCGCGCATCATCGCGGTCAGCGCCTTCATGGAATCGCCCAGAGACATCATGGCATCCATGCGCTTCTTGACGATGCCGGTGGCGCCGCGATGCGCATACACGGCGCCGGAAGCCAGGACAATCACCAGGACGGCCACCGTGAGCCGCGGACGCAATGCTATGGTCATTTCTCAAGTCCTCAGAAGATCCCGTTGGCCCGCTGCAGGGCACGCACGTAACGAATGATTTCCTTGATATCGGTGTCGGAGAGGCCGGGAACAGGCGCCATGTTGCCGAAACGCCAATGATGCGCCCGGACCCCCCTTTTCACCGCCAGCACGAATGCCATATCCGAGTGATGACCCGGCTCGTAGTACCGGTGGACCAGCGGCGGTCCCTGGGGCGAGCCGACGGCCTGGAGCCCGTGGCACACCGCGCACTTCTGATTGTACATCGCCTTGCCCGGCATTCCCGCCGTCGACGACACCGATATTTCCGACTGCGGGCGACCGGCCGGCGGGTGCCCGCCGTGACCATCCGGCCACAGCACCCATGCCGCCACCGCGACGGCTACCGCCGCGCCGGCGGCGCCGATGACGAGCTTCACGCACTCTTCCCCAACGTCACCAGCAGGCTGGCCAGGTCGTCGGCGTGCTCCTCCTCCATCTTGAGGATGTCCTCGATGATCCGGCGGGTGGTGGGGTCGTCGTTGGCCAGCCAGCGGATGATCTCGGAGTAGGTCTCGATGGCCACCCGTTCGGCCACCAGGTCTTCCTTGATCATCGCCTCCAGAGTCTCACCTTCCTCGTACGCGGCGTGGGAGCGGCTGGCGAGCCCTTCCGGGCTGAAGTTGGGCGAGCCGCCGAGCTGGGTGATGCGCTGAGCCACCCAGTCCGCGTGCATCTGCTCCTCGTTGGCGTGCTGCAGGAACTCCGCCGCCACCGGCCCGGCGTTGATGCCGCTGGCCATGAAGTAGTGGTTCTTGTAGCGCAGGATGCAGACGATCTCGGTGGCCAGCACCTCGTTCAGCACCGACAGCACCTGCTCCCGGTCGGCCAGGTACGCGCCGGTGATGGCGCCCTGCTCCATCTTTTCCCGGGCCCTTTTCTGGATCGCCTCGAGGTCCGTCTTGAAGGGTTGTTTCATCTTGTCACCCCTTTGTCCGAAGAGTATTCGTGCAAGTGCCTCTTCACTATGTCTTTGTGCCACGTTTTCTCAAGTCGAGGAAGCTTGCGGGGGTCAAGATCGGGATCTCCTGGAACGGGGACAACTCCAGCAGATCCCGGTCCCCGGTGATCAGGCAGTCCGACCCACCCATCATCGCGGTCTCCAGGAACTTGTCACCATCCGGGTAGCGGCAGCCCAGCTTGGCACGCGCTATCGAAACCCATTCCGACACCGCCTGAAGCTGCGCAATGTAGACCGCACGGCCTTGCGGGCTGACGTAGGCGTCGAATTTCGGAAGGCCGAGCCTGTTTCGAAGCTCGTTGAACGTCTCGTCCGAGAACGGCAACACGCCGTTCTCGGACCGGACCGCGTCCACCACCATACGCGGAGACCCGTGTGGCAGAAGGGCCGCGCTGATCAGCACATTGGTGTCGATGACGACGCGGTCAGCTTTCATCCGCCAGGAGCTCTTCCAGCCTTGCTTCGGTTAATCCCCTGGACAACGCTTCCTCGCCCAAGCCGTCCATGGTCGCCGTCAGACGCTCCCACGCGGCGCCACGCAAACGCTCGTATTGCTGCACCGACATCATGACCCCCACCGCCCTGCCGTTCTTGGTTACGCGTACGGGGCCACTCTGCACAGCATCGATCAGACGACCGAAACGGTTCTTGGCGTCTCTCGCAGCCATTTCTTTCATGTGGCTATTATAGCTGGAATGGCTCTAATCATAGTAACCCGGTTGTTCCTTCGTAGTGAATCGAAGCGACCCGTACCAAAGGGAGAGACGAAGGCACGGCGGGGCTTGACCCCTACCGCGACCCGCGGACTTCCGTGGTGATGAGGTCCAGGACGTCCTGGCTGGTGATCGAGCCGACGAATGCCTTGGACTCCCGGTCCAGGACCGGCATCGCCGTGAGCGAATTCTCCGTCATCCGCTGCAGGGCGTCTTCCGCCGGCTCGTCCAACCAGGTATTCGGCGTGGCGACCCGGGCGATCTTGCTCAAAGGGGTGTCCGACCACGCGTGCTTGGGCAGATACCTGAGCATGGCGAGCGACACGAGTCCCACAACACCGTCACGGTCCGTGATCACGTAGTCCTGTTGCCCGGCGTTTATCCACTGGTCCGCGAACTCACGAACCGTCAGGTTCGTTCCCGGGTGAGGATGGTTGCGGTCGATGATGTCGCCGACGGTGATATCTTCCAGAGCGAAACGAAGCATCGACGGGGGCACCGGCTGGGGCAATGATACCGGTTCCGTGGGCTTGGCACGGCTCACCGCGAGGCTGATGGCCGGCGGCGTCAGGAGAATGTAGGCGAGCATGATGAGCACGAACAACGAGAAGACGTCGGGCCCGATGATACCGTTCTCGAGCAGCACCAACAGTATGGCGATCTCGGCGACGCCCTTGGCCATCAGTCCGGTGGCGATGGTAAAGGGCATTTCGAAACGGGCCGCCGAAGCGCCCAGCCAGGCGCCGGCGAAGTTCCCGATCAGCGGCACCACGATCAAGGCCACGATGGTCCAGACCTGCATCTCGGTGAACGACAGACTGAGATGCAGCCCCGCCGAGCTGAAGAAGAGCGGTACGAAGAAGCCGTCGGCTACACTCTTCATTCCGGGGATGATGTCCCGGTGGACCTGGTGAGGGAGCCGCGACAGCGCGACGCCCAGGAGCAATGCCCCGAGGGAGCCGTGCAGACCGATCCTTTCCGCGCCCACCACGGCGATGAACAGGACGCCCAGAATCAGCCCGAACGACAGTTGCGGGACCCGCAGCAACCGTTCCAGCAGCTCGATCAGAGGCGGGATGACCCGTCCGGCCAACACCCAGGTCCCCGCGATGAAGACGACGATCTGCACCAGCAGGATCAGCACGCCGTCCAGGCTCACGTGCTCGGCGTGCTCGCCGATGGTGAACCCGATGATCAGGAGCACGAGCAACTCGGCGATGAGCGCGACGGTGAACATTTCGAGACCGATGGGCTGCCGCAGCCGGTCCGCATCGATCAAAGCCTTGGCGACCACGCCCAGGCTGGTAAGCGACAGCACCCCGGCCAGGGCCAGCGAACCGCTGAAGTCGAGGCCCAGACCGAAGTCGAAGATCAGGTCGAAGGTGACCACCAGCGAAGCCATGATCGGGACCACCACCGATATGACCGCGGCGATGAAGAAACGGCGATGGATCGCGGACATGAACGCCGATACGTCCAGCTCGTCCAGGCCGATGAGGAAGAAGTAGAGGAAGATGCCGATGCTCAGAAGGATCTGGAGGTAACTGTTGAGCTCGACGATACCAGTGACCGGGCCGAGGATGATGCCGGTGGCGGTGTAGGCGATGATGGAGTTCAGCCGGAAGCGCTGGAGAACGCCCTCGGCCAGCTTGGCGACGACGATGAGCAACCCGGTGGAAAGCAGCGCGTCTTCAAGCATGACGAATCCCGCGGTCGGCAACGGAACCGGGGCGGGGCCTTGGCGAGCCGAAAACCGCTGGTCCGCCCGGCGGCCGATCCCGCGGGCAATCTAAGCCGATTCCCGGTGACGGTGCAAGCGGCCCGGGCGCCCCGCCGGGTGCCTCAAGCGGCGGTCAACCCGAGCCGCTCGTCACGCCGGCGCAGCAGCATGATAAAGGGCAAGGCGAACACCACCATCCAGGCCTTCCCGACGACCTGCCCCAGCAGGAAATCGAGGCTCCCGAACGCCAGATAGAGGAACAGGATGCTGTCGACGATCAGGCCGACGATGCTGCTGGCGAAGACTGCGAGCACCAGTCGCCGCCGTTGCAATGGCGTGTACACCGCCAGGTCCGCGGTCTCCGAAAACAGATAGGCCGTGCCGGACGCAACCACGAGAGCGGGCGGCGCGAAGAACGCGGACAGACCCGCGCCGGCCACCACCGCCGCCGCCGCCCAGCGGACCCCGATGCGGCGCTGCACGAGGTCTCGGAGGACGAACGCCAGCCCGATGGTAATGACACCGCTCGGGGCCATGACCCCCGGTGCCACCGGAATCAGGCAGGGCGCATTCGGCGGACACACGGTGCCCACGTTGCCGATGAGCCAGTTGGCGGCCGGAATGCACAACCCGAACCCCACGAGAAAAAGGATGCCTTCCCTGCGCCTTTGACGTTCATTTCCGGACACGGTCCACACCTCCAAGAATGAGTCTTCTACCGGGTTCACTCCGCATTTCGCAAGGTCGCGGCACCACGCACCGGCCGGGCCGGCATGTCACCCCTGCCACATGACGGCGCGCCGTCCGAGAAAGAAATAGAGCATGATCAGGGGAACCACGAGCAGCAGCGCGACCAGTGACACGGCCGCGGCCTGGTTCAACTCTCCGTCCCCCCAGATGGCCCAGATGTAGACCGGCAAGGTGGTGTTGTCCCGGGTCACCAGCAAGGCCGCCATGGTCAGCTCGCTGTAGGCGAGGAGGGCCATCCAGAGCCAGGCGTAGAGCAGGGTCGGGCCCAGGAGCGGCCGTACGATGCGCCAGAAGACCGTCATGGGCTCGAGTCCGGAAACGTAACCCGCCTCGTCGAGCTCCTTGTGCATCTGTAGCAGGGACGAGTTGTACATCCGGGTGGCGAAGGGGATCCGGGCGACGACGTTCACCAGGAGGATGATGAAGAGGGTGCCGTAGAAGGGAACGTAGGTGGGCAGCCAGAACAGGGCGATGAACAGGGCGCCCACGGCGAAGATCATGTTGGGGATCACGTGGGGCAGGAAGGAGACGACGTCGAACAGCCCGGAGAGACGGCTCCTGGACTTGATGATGTTCCAGGAGAGCGCCACCCCCACCAGCGTCGCCAGGGTGGGCACCGCCAGCGTCAGCACCGCCGAGTTCCGCAGCGCGAACCAGAACGTCTCCCACGGGATGTTCTCGAAGTTCGACAGCGTCACCATCCGCAACGCCGGCCACGACGGCGCCATGAGGAACGGGATCAGGGACGCCCACACCAGCATCAGCAGCGGCAGCAGCAGATTGAGGGTGATCACCAGCCCGATGAACAGCCATCCAGCGATCCACCACCGCCGCAGCTCGATGAGCCGCGGGCGGTAGGCCTTGCCCGAGATCACCTGGTAACGTTCGCCGCGCCGGATGGTGCGCAGGTACCACCAGCTCACGAGCAGCGCCAGCGCCATCATGAACACGCTGATGGCGCCCACGATGCCGTAGTCCGGCGGTGCGTCGAGGGGCTGCGCCCGGACGTAGAGAAACGTGCTCAGGGTGTAGGTGCGGTTGCTCATGCCGAGGAACGCCGGCACGTCGAAGGTCGTGATTCCCAGCGCCATGACATAGAGGCCGGCCGCCAGGATGCTCGGCCACATGAGCGGCAACGTCACGCACCAGAGGCGATCCCGGAACCGGGCGCCGTGAACCTGGGCGCTCTCCTCGAGGGCCGGGTCCATGTTGCGGAAGGCCGGGGCGATCATGATGAAGGCAAGGCCCACGAAGTTGAGACCCTGCACGAAACCCATCCCCGGCACGGTTCCGATGTTGAACGGCGCCGCATCGAGGTTGAGGAAGTCCATCAGCCACCGGTTCACCACGCCGATCCGGGGATGAAGCAGGAACTGCCAGCCCATGGCCGGGAAGAAGGCCGGCACGGCGAGGGTCATGGTGAGCAGCGACACCACCCAGCCGCGCCCGGGCAGGTCGGTGCGCTCCACCAGGAAAGCCACCGGCACCGCCAGCGCCAGCGAGGTGACCACGACGACGAGGGTAAACCAGAACGTGTTGAGCGCCGCCCGGAACGCCGAGTCGTCGCGGAAAATCTCGTGGAAGTTGTCGAGGGTCCAGACACCCCCGGCGATGCGGCCGTCCTCGAGAAACGCCACCTGGACGACCACCGCCAGCAGCAAGGCGATGACGGCGAGGGCCGTCAGGCTCACGGCGACGAAGGGCGGCGTGCCCATCCAGAGTCGCCGCCACCTCACCCGGCGCCCTCCCCGCCCGCGGCCAGGCGTTCAGCGGAAATCAATGGCCGCGAGCCTGGAGAAGCGGAACCGGTGGTTGACCCGGGGCAGGACCGTGAACTGGTGCAGCGTGTACTCCATCTCATAGTCGGAATGGGCGTAGACCCCGTCGAGGGGCACCACCACCGTGTAGCCGTAGGCGCGCGCGGCCGTGGTGGCGGTGTAGAGCAATGCGAAGTTCGCCGCGCCGCCCAGGAACACCAGCGTGTCCGTCCCCCAACCTTCCAGCAGTTCCCGCAGGTCGCCGCCGAGGAACTTGTCGTAGCCGTTGGGATACAGGACCGGTTCGTTGTCTCGGCGGGCCAGGGCTCCGGCCACCGCGCCGGCCGGCGTGTCCTTCTCCCACACCACCACGGTGAAGACCACCGGCACCGCGGCCGCCCGGGCCTTGTCGAGGAAGACGCCGGCCGGACGTATCAGGGGTTGAGCCGGCTGGGAGGCGTCCTCGGCCTTGGTGTTGAGGTCGAGCACCACCACCGCGGCGCTCCCCGCATCCAGGACCAGTGGTTCCCCCGTCACCCGGTTCGGCGCGACGCGCTGCGCCGGCCGTTCCTCGTCCACGATCACCGTCGCATCCAGCGACACGCCGCAGCCGGGGCAATAGCGTTCATCGAGCAAGGCGCGGCCTTCCATGATCTCGTGGAACGGCCCCATGCGGCCGGGCGGCAGCAGCCGCTTCACGCAGGCCTCGCGCCAGTCCTCGCCGGCACCGCAGAGCCGGTGGCCGCAGGCGGCGCACCGGACCCATTCGCCGCCCTGCTCCTCCACCACCTCGAGATTCTCCCGCAGCGGCCGGTTCACGGTCTCCCTCCCCGGTTCTCCAGCAGACGCTGCCGCCGGAGGTCGCTGGTGGCCTGAACGTCCACGGTGAGGGAATCCGAATCGACGACCACGCCGTAGACGCCGCGGGCGGTCTCCGCCGACACCAGCTCGTCCTCCACGTCCTTCAACACGGCCGCCGGGTCCCGGTCCAGCGGACAGCCGTAGCCCCCGCCCATGCCGAGGGTGTAGTAGAGGACGTCGTCCCGCCTGAGCTCGAAGCTCGCGTAGGGCAGCACCCGCGGCGTACCGCCGAGTTCGTCGAGGGCCTGCGGCACCCGGTCCGCGCCCAGCATCTCACCCAGCGTGGTCCCTCCCAGGTGCACCAGAATGCTCGGCGCCCCCGGGTAGCCCCCGAAAATACCGCGGCCGCCGTTGACGAGGCCGGCCACGCCGAAGGCCACGCCCTCGATCTTGCCGTCGGGCGCCTTGTGCACCGAGAACGCCATCTCCGCGCCGGTGCCGCCGCGGAACCGGCCGGCCCCCTGCTGGTCCCTGGCGTGGCGCCGGAACAGGAACAGCATCGGGCAGTTGGCCTCCAGCCACTCCACGTTGGGACAGGTCATGAAGTCGAGCTTGGTGGTGTCGACCCCGTCCATGGTGGCCCGGGCGCCGCTGCCGCTCAGCGGCGACATGGCCAGACTCGTCGAATAGAACATGCCGTGCTGGTTGACCCCCGAGGTCCGCACCCGGCGCCCGCCCCAGATGCGCACCATGATCTCGTCGCGCCACGCCTGGCTGCCCGCCAGCATGCCGTTCAGCACCGAGACCACGAGGTACTTGGCGGTGGCGCCCCCCGAGGTGGTGTTGAGGGAAACCGGCGCCGGATGGGTGACGTTGACCAGGGTGCCCGGCGGAGCGATGGTCTCGATGGGCCGGAACAGCCCGTGGTTGCGGGGAAAATCATAGGCCACGGTCTCCACGAGGCCTTCGAAGCAGGTGCCGAAGGTGGCGTGGTAGGGCAAATTGACGCCGACGGGCGCCTGAGGGTCGGTGCCGGTGAAGTCGAACACCATGCGGCTGCCCTGCTTCCTCAGCGTCAGCCTCACGGTCCACGAGCCCTCCCTGGACTCGATGGCGGCGCTGTCGCTCCACTCACCGTCCGGGATGTCCTCCAGCCGTTTGCGCAGGGCCCGCTCGGAGTAGTCGATCATCTGGGCGGCCACGGCGTCCATGAGGTCGACGCCGTGGAGGGTGTAGAACTGCCGCATGCGCGACTTGGCCACGCTGTGGCCGGCCAGTTGGCAGTTGATGTCGAGGGCCACCATGTCGGGGCGCCGGGTCATGTTGATCAGGGTGTCGAACACGTCCTTGCGGAGATTGCCCCGGTCCACCAGCTTGATGCCCGGAATGCGCAGGCCCTCGTGGCAGATCTCCTTGGCCTCGGGAGAATCGCCGCCCGGCGACATGGCACCGATGTCCATCACGTGGACGAACGACGCGCTCCAGCCGATCAGGCGCCCCTCCACGTGGATGGGGGAAACGACGTAGACGTCCGACTGGTGCACCGCCGAGACGTAGGGATCGTTCAACAGGAAGACGTCGTCCTCGTTCACCCCGTCATACTCGGCGAAGCGCTCGATGATCCACTTGACCGTGAACCCGGCGCAGGCCACGTGCCAGGGCATGGACTCGCCGGTGGCAAGGATCTCGCCGTCGGCACGGTAAAGCGAGGCCATGTAGTCGTGCATCTGGGTAGTGTTGACCGTTCCCCCGACGCGCTCGATGGTCGTGCCCATCTCCTTGGCGATGCGCTGGAGCCGGTGCGAGAGGATCTCGAAGGTCACCGGATCCACGGTCCGACCGTTGTCAGCCATGGTTCTCTCCCCTGGAAAGAGTCGCCTGCGACCCGACCGTGATTCGGATGTTGCCGATGTCGTCCATCACCGCCCGGTCGCCCGGGTTGATCAGGATCGTCGTGATCGGCGTCTCGATGACGCCGGGCTCGGCGATGACCATGCCTGGCCGCATCCTGGCGATGTCGTACAACACGGTGGGCACGTAGTCGCCGAACTCCTCGAAGTAGACCGGCCGCTCGCCCTTTCGGGCCGCCGCGGCCTCGCCGCCTTCCTCCAGGGGCCGCAGGGCCGGCTTGGGCATCGCCCCGGACCCGGTAACCCGCAGGGTGACGATCTCCTTGCCGGCCGCCCGGTAGGCCGAGCCCTTGCCGTAGGCCGCCTCGTAGAGCCGGTCGAACCGGGCGTAGACGCCCTCGAGATCCTCCTCGGTCAAGGCCGCCTCACCCGGTGGAATCGGCACGTTGATCTCGTGGACCTGGTAGCGGTAGCGCATGTCCACGCTGCGCGCGAGGGTGATGTCCCGGGCGCCGAAACCCGCGTTCTCCAGGCTGTCGCGGACCTTGGACAGGATCGGCGAGAAGGATGCGTTGACCCGGTCGGCGGGCACCGGCACCAGGGTGCGGTCGGAGACCCCTTCCTCGTACACCACGTCCGAGGACACCAGACCCACCGCGCCGTGAACCGACGCCGTGACCGGGATCACCACCTGCTCGATCCCGAGCTCGGCCGCGAACCGGCCGGCGTGCACCGGACAGGCGCCGCCGAAGGCGAACATGGTATCGCCTCGCGGGTCGTGGCCGCGCTGGATGGTGGCGTTGCGGATAAGGTCGCTCATCTGGGCGTTGACGATGCGGTGGATGGCGCCGGCCGCCTCGGTGACGCTCATGCCCAGGGGCCCGGCCACCCTCTCCTCCACCGCCCGCCGGGCGGCTTCCACGTCCAGGACGATCTGCCCGCCCAGGAAATACCCGGGGTTCAGGTACCCCAGGACCAGGCTCGCGTCGGTGACCGTGGGCTCGGTGCCGCCGCGGTTGTAGCACACCGGCCCGGGCGTGGCCCCGGCGCCCCGGGGGCCGACCTTCAAAAGACCGGTGCCTTCCTCGATCCAGGCGATGCTGCCGCCGCCGGCGCCGATGGATTCCACCCAGATCTTGGGCGACAGCAACCGGTAGCGAAGGAAGATCGGCTGGTAGTCCCGCTCGACGGCGGCATCGCGGATGATGCCGACCTTGAAGGTGGTGCCGCCCATGTCCGCGGCCACGATGTTGTCGATGCCGCTCAGGCTCCCCATGAAGCGGCAGGCGGCGACCCCGGCCGCCGGGCCGGACTCGATGGTTCCCACCGCCTTGCGCACCGAGTCGTCCACGCCCAGGACCCCGCCGTAGGCCTGCATGATCAACGGCTCGCGCCGCAGGCCCCGGTCCGCCAGGATCACCCGCAGGTCGTTGAGGTAGGAGCCGATCCGCGGGCCGATGTAGGCGTTGAAGACCGTCGTGGCGGTACGTTCGTATTCCCCCTGGAAGGAAGCCGCCTCGCTGGAGAGGGTTACGAAAAGGTCCGGGTACCGCCGGCGCAGGAGCTCGCCGATCACTCGTTCGTGGCGGTCGTTGGCGATAGACCACAGGAGCGAAACCGCCACCGACTCGACGCCATTGTCCACGAGTTTTCGGATCGCCCGCTCGGCTTCCGCCTCGTCCAGGTCCGCCAGCACCTCCCCTTCGAAATCGACCCGCTCGTTGACCTCGGCGATGAAACGCTTGGGGACCAGGGGTTCGGGCTTGGTGAGCGCCGCCATGTGGTGGGCCTCGGCCTCGGGCAGTCCGGCCACCACGCCGCCGCGCATCATCAGGATGGTGTCGCCGAACCCGGCGGTGGCGATGAGGCCGGTGCGCGCGCCGCTCCGGGTGATCAGCGTGTTATCGCCGATGGTGCAGGCGTGGTAGAAGAGCCGGGTGGCGCTCAGCAGCCCGCGCTCGTCCGCCATCCCGAGATGGTGCGCCGCGTCCCGCACCGCGTCGAGCACGCCCAGGGCGAAATTGTCCGGCGTCGAGGAAGCCTTGCCCAGGGTCATGGTCCCCTCGCCGCTGACCGCGACGCAATCGGTGAAGGTCCCGCCGATGTCGACGCCGACGATGTAGGAATCGCTCACGCTCAGGACACTAGTTCCCGCGCAGTTTCTTGGCGAGCTTCCGGGAAACCTTCCGGTAGAAGTACGCGTTCTTCACCACGTTCTGATCGGTGCCGAAGTAGATCTTGGCGCCGGCGGCGCGCTTGCTCTCCACCAGCTTGTTGAGCTGGGAGCCCTCGCGAAACGGTGAATCGCGTCCGATGACCTTCCAGATGGTGTCCTGGCCCTGCTTCGTCAGCATGTAGACGGACAGGAGCTTGGCCAGATTCGGATGCGCGCTGGTCTTGGGCACGCTGACCTCGCTGGCGGTGCCCGACATGAAATCGTCCATGGTGGTGAAGTCCACCGGCGCCCCCTTGGCCTTGAGCCGCGAGTAGGCCACCGGCTTGGTGTCGAAGGCGAATATCGGGAACTCGCCCGTGGCCACGCGGTTCTGGACCCCCGTGCGGGTGGTGCCGATGATGGTGCCGTTGGCGACCATGGCATCGACGATGCGAGTGGCCTCTTCCTCACCCAAATGGATCGCCGCCTCGACCCACCCGACGGCAAAGACGGTGGTGCCGATCTTGCCCTTGTACTTGGGGTCGGTGAAGTCCTTGTAGGATTTCGGCAGGTCCTTGGCCTTCACCAGGTTGGTGTTGTAGCCGATGATGTGGATGGAGGCGCCGATGACGACGGCGGCTCCGTTGATGCCGACCTCCTCGTCCTTGAGCCCGGGCATCAGCTTCTTCCAGTCCACCCGCAAGAGGGCGCCGGCCTGATCCGACGGGATCTGCTGGCGCGAGGGAGCGAAGAAGATGTCGCTACTGGCGGGACGGCCGGTCTTGGCCTCGTCGATGATCCGCGGCATCAGCTTCGACGCGCTGGGACCGGGGGTCGTCTTGAGCCGGACGTTGACGCCGTAAGTCTTGTTGAGCCCCTTCTCGAGAGCCGCCATGAGCTTCGGCGAGTTCCAGTCCCCCGAACCGAAGACGTTGAGCTCCCCCTCGCCCTGGGCGGCGGCGACCAGTTGCTTGAGCGCGTCGCCGCCCGTCTGAGCGGCCGCCAATCCCGCCATCCCGCCGATTGAGGCCAGCACCACACCGGCCGCCAATGCCACGACGGCGGCGCGCCGCAAGAGAAGACCCCTGTCGAATCGCCCGGAAAGAACTCTCATCATCGTTACCCTCCAGAGTCGCTGCGGCCCTCTTCATTGCGAAGAACTGCGCTATCCATATTTTGAGCGGGGGCAGGTTGTCAACACTGGGGCGCGAAGAGGGTGCGCGCGCAGGACTTAGCGGATGGCGTCCTGGATCGCCGCTTCCATTGCAGCGATCTCCGAGTCATCCAGTTCCGTGAATTGCCCGCGCTTGGTAGCCGAGAGGCGTCCGCCATTCTGCATGCACAGTCGCACGAACAGCGATGCGCGGCGATCCGGCATGTCGACAATGGCGCGCGCCGCTTCAAACGCCCTGTCGAAGGTGGCAATGAACCCAAGCTCTTCCTTGAGGTCCCGGCGAACCGTGTCGGCCACGCGATCGTAGAGGTATTCGACAAACGCCGTCGCGTCGAAGTAACGGTAGAGGTCGCGGGTGTCGTTCTCGACGACGATCCCTCCGTCTCCCGCCCATCTCCATTGGACAAATTCGGAAATCGGCCGCGAAAAGCCTTCGAGCACCTCGTCGTAGCTACCGCGGTCACGCAATATGGCAGCGGAAACGGGAAAGATGAGGTCGGGCGGGCCATACCCGGATTTCGCAAGGACGTGGTGAATCAGGAATCGGTGGATGCGCCCGTTGCCGTCCTCGAAGGGGTGGATGAAGACGAAGGCGAAAGCACAGACCGCCGCCGCGACGACGGGCTCGACTCCGCCGCCCAAGATGCGCCGCGTCGACGCCATCCAGGCAGCCATGAGGCTGGGCACATCTTCAGGCCGCGGGCAAATGAAAAGGACCTCTTCGCGATACCCTTGGACAGTGGTGCCGATGAAGTTCTGGGAATCGCGCCAATCCGCGGACGCGTAGCGCGGATCGACAATGTCTCCCTGGAGGCGGATCAATGCCATCTTGTCGCTCGGATCAAAGTCCGCCGCCGCTTTCAGGGCAGCGACAAACCGCTCGGTGCGCTTCGCGCTCGGTGTCTCGCCCTCGATGGCGAATGAGGAACGCGTTTCTTTCGTGTAGAGATAGTGCACGGCGCGGGCGAGGAGCAGCGGGTCATAGCTCTCGAGGAGCGTCCGCGCTTCCTGGTCCAGCCGTACACCCATCTGCTCCATCAGTCGCGGCGTGCGCCGCACGGTCGGGCAGAGAGCGGGTCCGCCGAGCAGGTTGTCGGCTACCCGGTGGCGCGGAGAATTGCGTCTTTCGGCAACGATGTGCTTGCCGGGATTGAGCGCCGCCACGTAATTGCCGGTGCGGACGTCCTCGACATCCAGCGTTCTCCCTGTAAAGGACTCGTAGAAAAACCACGCCCGGCGGCTGAAGGCCCCCGTAGGCTCTGACCGCACCCAGGCTTCCAACTCGGAGGGTTCAGCGGCCTTGAGAGCCGCGACTAGAACGCCGAGGTCCACGGGTTCATGACGCAGTGCAAATCGGACGTGAGCCGCCAAGGACCCATCCGTGGCATAGGATCGGGGATACAACTCGATGGTCCGCGGCCCGTGCACCTCGGTTCGCCGGGCACTGGCGACGACGTAGCTCTCCGTTGCCGGGGGCGGCACCGCCAAAGCCATCTCTCGCCTGAGCCAAGCCTGGCCTATGGGAGCCTTTTCCTCGTTAGGCACGTTTTATTCATCCAAAGGCGGTTACAACCGTATAGTCTGACTTATAATAAGTTACCTCCATATGAAAACGATTACAAATAATGCTGGACGATGCCTTGTACATACCTGAACCAATCAGAGAACCGACAAGGAGTCGCTCAGATCGATATCATCGGCGCTTCAAATACAGAATCGATTACTCGTCCAAAAAAACGCTTAGGAAATCTTGATCTCGCCCAGACTCGATTACGGTGGTCACGACCGATAACGTTTGGGCGGCTGTGGGTTGTGCGCGGGATTGGTGTCGTGCCTGGCCATGGCGGTCACCACGCCGCCGCCAACCAGAGGTTGCAGATCCGCCTCCAGTCCATCGGCCTTGGCCTTGGAGTAGACCTCGTCTCCGTCCACGTAAATCGTGAAAGACTTGATGTACTTCGCCTTCTTGGCCGGATCTTCGATGGTGGCCCTGGTCCAGGCGTAGAGCGGGTATTTGTCGACGCCCTGTCGCTCGGCCTCGGCACAATAGCCGGCGAAGGCATCGTACTGGCACTTCAGCGTCGCGTTGTGCCGGGCCAGCAACTCGGTGAGCGGCTCGATAGCCGGATTGCCGCCGCCGCACCGGGCTCCCTCGGCGAACTCATCCGCCAGGGTGAGGCGTAACTGGTATTGCCATGGCTCGGTCATTTCATCCCGATTCGCGGACGGCTGACAAAATCACACCGGCGGCCGAAGGGCCGCCGGTGTCCTCCCGTTGGAATGGTGCCCGCTCTACGACGACAGATGCTTCCTGAAGAAGGCGACGGTCCGCTCCCACGCGAGCTTGGCGGCGGCTTCATCGTAGCGCGGCGTCGAATTGTTGTGGAAGCCGTGGCGCGTGCCCGGGTAGGTATGCGCCTCGTGCGGTACGCCGTTGGCCTTCAGCGCCGCCATGAAGCCGGGAGCCTGCTTGTTGATGCGCGGGTCGTTCTCCGCGTAGTGGATCAGCAGCGGCGCCTTGATTTTGGCGACGTCGGCCGCGTCTTTCGGGGCGGAGCCGTAGAACGGCACGCCGGCGTTCAGATCTCCTCCCATCCGGACCGCGAGGAATCCCACCACCCCGCCGCCGAAGCAGAAGCCCGTGGCCCCCAGCTTCCCGTTGGACAGCGCGTGGGCCTTGAGATACCTGGCGCTGTTGAGAAGATCGATGCGGAGCTTGCCCCTGTCGAGGCTCCGCTGCATCTTCTTGCCGTCGTCGTCGTTGCCGGGATAGCCGCCGATGGGCGCCAGACCGTCCGGCGCCAGGGCGAGGAACCCTTCCACCGCGGCGCGCCGGGCGACATCTTCGATATGCGGGTTGAGGCCGCGGTTCTCGTGAATGACGAGGACGGCGGGAAACGGACCCGGACCGGCCGGCTGGACCAGGTAACCCCGCATCCTGCCGGAGTTGCCGCCGGGCGAATCGTACTGGACATAGCGCGCCTTGATGCGCTTGTCGGTGAACGAAATCATCTGCGCCGCGGCGTAGTCCGGCAGCAGCGCCCGCGCCATCAGCAGCCCGGACCCGCCGACGACGGCCAGGGCGCTGGCGCGGCGAAGAAACTCACGCCGGTCCATCATGCTGTGGCAGTACTCGTCGTAGAGGTCGAAGACCTTCGGATCGATCGTATCCTTGTGCATCGGAGTCCTCCTGTCTGAAAGGTTCCGGCATCCGCTACGCCGGGGCAACCACGCTAAAGCCTTGCGGGATGGTTGTCAAACTTCTTCACCAGCGTTTCCTTCGCCACGAACGCCAGCCCGGCGGCGGCCGCCAGCAGGATCGGAGCGTAGAAGAGGAACGTCCTGCCGGCGCTGACAAGATCAACGAGCCAACCGCCCACCAGCGGACCCATCACCGCGCCGGACTCGCCCACGGTCCTGCGCAGCCCCTGAAGGCGTCCCCGGGCCTCCGCCGGGATCACGTCGTAGGTGGACACCGCCAGGGCGCCCAGGGACATGCCCTGGGCGAGGCCGATCACCAGCATGATCGCCACGAGTTGCGGCATCGTCGAGGCGAACGGGAAGGCCAGGAACGCGATGCCCGGCAGCGCGGTGCTGGGGACGCTGCAGTACTTGCGGCCGACGCGGTCCGTGATGAAGCCGGCAGGCAGGATCATGAGCAGGACGAACACGCCGGACACGCCGAAAAGGCCGCCCACGTGCGCCGCCGAGTAGCCCAGTTCCACCCCGGCGTACAGCGGCAACATGCCCTGCAGGGTGGTGCGGTACATCTGCATGCTGAAGGTGGCGAATACAATTGCCACGAAGGTGGCACGGAGGTGCGGGAGGACGTCCGAGACCCTTCCCCACCAGGCGAGCTTGCCGACTCTGGCCCGCACCGTGTCTTTTCGGGCCAGCAGCGCAGTCACGAACACGGCCAAGGCAACCGCCGCGTAGACCGTAAACACCATCCGGAAACCCACCCACTGGGTGATGATCCCGCCCACCACCGGGCCGATGGCCATGCCGGCGGACTTGACCCCCATGAAACCGCTCAGCAGACGGCCCCGCTGATGCTGCGGCACCATCTCGACGCCGGAAACCTCCCGGCCCATGGTCCAGACGCTATCGCCGACGCCGGCGAGGAACTGCCCGATAAAAAGCAACAGGAAGTAAGGGGTGACGGCGGTCACGAAAGCGCCGCACAGGACCAGGGCGCTTCCCACCAGCATGGTGACCTTGGCTCCGGACCGGTCGAGGAGCAGGCCCGCCGGGATCAGGATGATGGTGCGGCCCAGGGCATGGGCGGTAACCACCTGCACGGCGAGCCCGGCGGAGACCGCGAAGGATGACGCCAGCAGCGGGATGGTGGGAAACACCATGCCCTGCCCCAGGCTCATGAGCAGGACGGTGCTGTACAGCAATACGAGGCTGCCGGCCCGTGGACCCGTCATCGAGGAGGATCCTAGTGTCCGGGAAGGGTCAGGGCTTGGAACCGCCGTAGAGGGAGAGTCCGGAACTCTTCTGGTGGCACGTCACGTCCTGGAACCCGGCGCTCTTGAACCAGGCGAGCTGGTCTTCCATCGTTGCCGAGCCGCGGTCGAGGTTGAAGAACCGGCCGCCGGACCGGACCCGCCCGAAGATCTCCCCGTAGACGGCCTTGATGGTCTCTCCGACCCGGACGTTGTGGATGGCATTGCAGGAGACCACGACATCGAACTCGCCGCCGGCCACCCGGCTCCAGTCCTTCTTGCTGAAGTCCGAGATCACGTACTCGAACCGCCCCTGGAGCTCCTTCATGCGTTCGCCGCCCAGCTTCGCCATGGCCGCCGAGCCGTCGTGGCACACGGCGGTGGCGCGGGGAAACGTCTCCAGCAGGTATTTGCTCAGCGCCCCGTAACCGCATCCGACATCCATGAACCGGAAGGCGGCCTCGTTCTCGAAAGGCACCAGGCTGGCCATGAGCGCGAACTGACGGGCGCGCAAGGTCTCGTTGCGCATCTGGCGCTGCGCCCAGTCCTCGACGTATTCCTCGGAGTTCCAATCGTGTTGTCGCAACGGGTCGGTGATCTGTGCCATGTCTGCTTCTCGACCTCCTGTGAATGGCTGTGTCCCGGCCCCGGTCGGTGGCGGTGTCGGTCGTGACCGGGCGCGGGCGGGTCCGAAACCCGCCCCTACACGCTTAGACAAAATGGGCGCGGATGTCCAGGTTGACAGCCGCCCGCGGTGGGCCTATAGGGCCTATGGATGGTTGCGGACCGACCCTCGGATCCAACATCCCATGGAGATGGATGCATGACGAGCGAGCCACGGGACGTTGAAGCGGCCCTGAACCTGCGGACTTTCATCCACCGGCTCAGGCAGGCGGGAAAGCTCAAGGAGATCCGCGACGCCCACTGGGACCTGGAGATCGGCGCCCTCACCGAGATCGCGGCCGAATCCGGCGAGGGCTCGGCGCTGCTCTTCGACGCCGTTCCGGATCACCCGGAAGGCTACCGCGTGCTCAGCAACGTCCTCCGGTCGCCCGAGTCCGACGCCCTGGCCCTGGGCATGCCGCCGGACGTCCGCGGTCTGGAGGTGGTCCAGGCCGTCAAGGGGCGGCTCCAGGATCTGAAGCCCATCCCCCCGACCGAGATCGGCGAATCGCCGCTTTTGGAGAACGTCGCCTTCGACGGCGACGTCAACGTGCTCAAGTTCCCCACGCCCAAATGGCACGCGGATGACGGCGGCCGCTACATCGGCACGTTCACCGCCACGGTCTGCCGCGATCCCGATACCGGCTACGTCAACGTCGGCACCTACCGCGTCCAGGTCCACGACGAGAACACCGTGGGCGTGTGGATGATCCCGGGGAAGCATGGCGACCTGATCACCCGGAAGTACTGGGCCCGGGGCGAGAGCTGCCCGGTGGCCATCGTCTGCGGCCTGCCCCCGGGCATGATGACCGCGAGCGCCGTGGGCATCCCCTGGAACATGAGCGAGTACGACTTCCTGGGCGGGCTCCTGGAGACCCCGGTCCCGGTCATCAAGGCACAAAAGACCGGGCTGCCCGTACCCGCCTTCGCGGACATCGTCCTGGAGGGCCATATACCGCCCCCCGAACAGGAGACCCACGAGGAGGGGCCGTTCGGTGAGTGGCCCGGGTACTACGCGTCCGGTTCCCGGCAGGCTCCGGTGGTGAAGGTGGAAGCCGTGTACCACCGCGACGATCCCATTATCACCGGCGATCCGCCTCTCAGGACCTTCCTCAACAGCGAGACCCACAAGTACATCCGCTCCGCCAACATCTGGTCGGCCATGGAGCGGGCCGGTATCCCGGACGTCCAGGGCGTATGGTTCCCGAAGCAGGGGCGCTTCGTGGTGACCGTGGCGGTCAGACAGCGTTACTCGGGCCACGCCAAGCAGGCGGGATACGGCGTCCTCGCCACCCGCGACGGCGGCCGGGACGTGCGCATGGTCATCGTGGTGGACGAGGACGTGGACATCACCAACGTGGGCGAGGTGCTCTGGGCCATGTCCACCCGCTGGGACCCCAGGAGCGACTCGGAGATCCTCGACGTGGCCGCCAGCATCCTCAACCCGCGGCTTTCGCCCGAGGACAAGCAACGCCGGGAGCTGACCACGGGCTGCATGGTGGTGGACGCCTGCCGGCCCTACGCCTGGAAGGACGACTTCCCAGGCATTTCCGGCGTCAGCGCCGAATACAAGGCCAAGGTCCGTGCGAAATGGGCGGACCGGTTGTGACACGGGCGACGGGCACTACGTGGTAAAGGACACCAGGGGAGCGGGCGTGACGGGTTCACCGCCGCGTACCCGGCGACATAGAAGGAGATGCCGATGAGACATCCGTACCGATTTGCTGCCGCATTCTCGTTGCTCCTCTGCGTGGCCGTTCCGGCCACCGCATGGGCCGACGTGGCGGAGTTCTACAAGGGCAAGACCCTGCGGTTCATCCTGGGCTCGTCTCCGGGAGGAGGCTTCGACACCTACGCCCGCACCATCGCCCGCACTCTCACCCAACACATTCCGGGCAACCCGAAGATCATCGTCCAGAACATGCCCGGCGCCGGCTTTGCCATCGCCATGAACTACCTCTACAACGTCGCCAAACGCGACGGCTCGGTGATCGGGGCGACCAACAGCGGGCTGGTGATGAAGCAGGTGCTCGGCGAGAAAGGCATCCGGTTCGACAATGCCAAGTTCGGCTGGCTGGGGAGCGCCGGCAAGGCCACGCCCACGTGCATGGTGATGTCGCGCACCGGGGTCACCGACCTCAAGGGGATCCTGAACGCCCCGAAGCCCGTCAACTTCGGATCGGCGGGCACCCTCACCCGCGACACCCCGCTGATCCTGCGGGACTTCGTGGGCGGCAAGATCAACGTCGTCAGGGGATACAACGGCACGGCGCAGATCCGCGCGGCGGTGGGACGCAAGGAGGTGGACGGGTACTGCTCTTCGTGGGAGTCGGTGCGGATCCAGGCCACGGAAATGCTCAAAGGCAAGGAAGGCGACCGGCTGATTCCCTTCCTCACCACCGGCGACAAGGAAGAGCCCGTGCTCAAGAACCTGCCGCTGTTCGCCGACCACATCAAGAACGACGACGAGCGCGCGGCCTACGAGGCGTGGCTGGCGCCGTACAAGCTCTTCCGCGCCTACGTGACGCCGCCGGGCATCCCGAAGGATCGGCTGGAGGCGCTCCAGACCGCCTTCAAGAACACCCTGGACGACCCGGAGTTCAAGGCCGCGTCCAAGAAGATCGGCATCGAGATATCGTACCTGTCGGGCGCCGAGATCCTGGGCCTGGTGAAGCAGGTCTTTTCCATCGGGCCGGGGGCCAAGGCGCGGCTCGAGCAGTTGGTCGGGGCAAAGTAGCGGCTCCCGGGGAAGAGCATGGAAACGCACGGCGCGGAACGGAACGGCGTGGAGAGCGTCTGGCACGAGCTGGTGGAGCTGGTGAACCGGCAGTTCGAGACCCCGCCCTTTCGCCGGCTGCTGGATCTCCACTTCACGCAGGCCCGCGCCCAGGCCCTCTCCATCCAGATGAAGCACTACGTCGCCAACCGGCGGGACTGCTGGGGGTTCGTGGCCGGGGCGGCGCCGTTGAGCGTCAAGCGGCTCGTCTGGGAGCACGAGGGCGAGGAGCTCATGGGAGACAAGGCCGCGGGCAAGGTGGACCACATCACCCTGGCCGTGCAGGAAGGCAGGATCTTCGGCCTGTCGCCCGAGGACTACGAGCGCGTGCGTCCGCTGGACGCGGCCGTGGCCTGTTTCTACGCCTGGATCCACCTGGCCAAGGACCGCCCGTGGCGGGAGGCCATCGCGGCGTCGGCGGTGCTGGAGATGCGCAACTCCGACGACCTCGTGCGCGGCGGCTCGCTGTCGTACCGCGTCGGCAAGAACCTCGAACGGGACCTGGGGATTCCGTTGAAACGACAGATCAACAATGCCGAGCACGTCACCGCCGACGTGGAGCACGGCCAGTTGCTGCTTGCGGTGGCGCGGGAACACTGCCACACCGAGGATGAGCGGCAGGCGCTCCTTCGGGGCGCCCGTGAGAGTCTCACGATCGACCGGGCCTACCGCGAGCAGCTCGCCAACATGATGGAAGCGCTCGACTGAATCGCCGGCGGCGTGTCCCACACTGGCAAACCTCCATGTGGGACATCGAACCGGCGGCCGGCGCCCCACAGGAGTCCGACGACATGCCCGATATCGCGAAGCTCAAAAGCACTCTGAACGAGATGTGCAACCGCCAGTACGCGACCGACGAGTTCCAGGACCTGCTGACGCTGCCCTGGACCATGGAGCGCGGGCGCTACTACGTGTTGCAGAACGCCCTCTACACCCGGAACCGGCGGGACTGCTGGGGCTACGTGCAGGCCGCCTCGCCCCTCGACGTCAAGGCGCTGGTGTGGCAGCACGAGAGCGACGAGCTGATCAACGACCCCCGGGCGGGCATGGACCACTACTCCCTCACGGTGAAGCAGGGCGAGGTCATCGGACTGGAGCGCGAGGACTTCGACAAGGCGGAGCTGCCGCCCATGGCCCAGGCGGCCTTCCTTGCCTGGCACCACATCGCCGTCAAGGGCCCGTGGCTGGCCTCGTTCACGTCCTCCCAGATGCTCGAGCGCCGCAACAACCCCGACATCGTCAAGGACGGCGGCATGTCCTACCGCATCGGCAAGAAGTTCGAGAACGAGCTGGGCATCAGCCTCAAACGGATGATCTCGCTGAACGTGCACTCCACCGCGGACACCGAGCACTCGGACATGATGGACGGCGTCTACGACAAGCACGTGCTCACCCAGGAGGACTACGACACGGTGCTTCGGGCCGCCAGGCAGTGCATGGTCATCGACCGCGCCTACCGCGGCGGACTGGCCTACGCCATGCGGCGCATCGAAGGCTGACGGGGAGACGAACATGAGCCTCGACGAACTCAACAAGGACCTGGCCACCAAGCAATTGGCGGGTTTCTGGGCATCCAACATCACCGGCAACGACGGCGACGTCATCGAGCCCAGGACCACCGTCGTCCCCTACCTGTGGAAGTGGAACCACATCTACAACGGGTTGCTGGAAGCCGGAGAGCTGGTCAGCCTGGAGCAGTCCGAGCGGCGGACCATCCGCCTCCTCAATCCCGGCGTGCCGGGCGTCACCGGCGCCACCAACACCGTGCACACCTCCGTCCAACTGGTCAAACCCGGAGAGATCGCCAAGGCCCACCGCCATACCCTGACCGCGCTGCGCTTCGTCATCAAAGGGGGCGGCGCCTTCACCACCGTGGAAGGCGAGCGGTTCACCATGTACCCCGGCGACCTGATCCTCACGCCCCAGTGGACCTGGCACGATCACTACAACGGCACCGGCGAGAACATCGTCTGGGTGGACGGCCACGACGGCCCCCTGCTCAAGGCCCTGGAGGTCATGGCGGTGGAGCCCTTCAGCCAGAAACAGCAACCGGTAGAGGCCATGCCCGACTTCAGCCTGCACCAGTTCGGCTGGGCGCGGCCGCCGGAGCAGCTCTCGGACTTCCCGGACCCGCCCTTCCGCTACCCCTGGGAGACCACCTACGAGTCCCTCAAGGCGCTGGCGTCGAGCCCGGGAGACGAGTGCGACGGGGTGCTGCTGCGCTACGTCAACCCCCGGAACGGCGGCTTCACGCTGCGGACCATCGGCTGCGAGATCCAGATGATCCGGCCCGGCGAGGAGACACGTCCGCACCGCCACACCAGCACGACCATCTACCACGTGTTCCGGGGCAGCGGCGCCACCATCGTCGACGACCAACGCATCGAATGGAGCCAGGGCGACTTCTTCACCGTGCCCCTGTGGTCCTGGCACCGGCACGAGAACGGACACAAGGACGAGGCCCTATTATTCTCGGTCAACGACCGCCCGGTGAAGGAGGCCTTCGGGCTCTACCGGGAGGAGCGCCGCTAGGAGTCATTACCATGAGCAAACCAGCCACTGTCGAGACCGCCAACGGATCGGAACGGAACCTCAACGAAGCCTCCGCCTTCGCACCCGTCAGCCCCTACGAGATCTACCAGCAGTGGGAGGGAATCCCGGTGTACAAGGGGTTCATCGTCGACGACCTGCTGGAGCTGGAGCTGGGCGACTGGGCCCGCACCGGCGGCAAGGGCGCCTTCGTCAACCTCGACGGCGCCGGCGGCACCTGCGACACGGTGATCCAGGAGATCGCCCCCGGCGGGGAACTGCGGCCGCAACGGCACCTGTTCGAGGAAGCCGTGTTCATCCTGTCCGGCCAGGGCGCCACCACCCTGTGGAACGAGGGCGGCCGAAAGCACACCCTGGAATGGCAGAAGGGAAGCCTCTTCTCCGTCCCGCTCAACACCTGGTTCCAGCACTTCAACGCCCAGGGACGGGAGCCGGTGCGGATGATCTCCCTGACCGACGCCACCGTGATCATCAACCGCTACCGGAACCTGGACTACATCTTCAACAACGCCTTTACCTTCGGCGACCGCTACCAGGGCGACGCCAACCAATGGGGCCAGCCCGGCCGCTACCTCGAGGGGGTGAAGAAGGGCCGGGTGTGGGAGTCCAACTTCATCGCGGACCTGTGGCAGTTCTCGCCCAAGGACTACAAGGAACGCGGCGGCGGCAACCGCACCACGCTGTTCGAGTTCGTCGACAACACCATGAGCGCACACCTCTCGGAGTTCCCCGTGGGCAAGTACAAGAAGGCCCACCGCCACGGCGCCGGCGCCCACATCATCATGCTCACCGGGTCCGGCTACTCCTTCCTGTGGGAGGAAGGCGCCCAAAGAAAGCGCGTGGACTGGGGCCGCATGAGCATGTTCGTGCCCCCCATCCAGTGGTGGCACCAGCACTTCAACAACGGCGCCGAGCCGGCGCGCTACCTGGCGCTCAAGCCCTGGGGCTTCAAGTACAAGGTGGAAGAGCTCAAGGACACCGGCGAGGACGTCAAGAAGGGCGGCGCTCAGATCGAGTACCAGGACCAGGACCCCGAGATCCATCGGGTGTTCGAGGAGGAATGCCGCAAGAGCGGCGCCCAGGTCGACATGGCGCAGTTCGGGTTCTGAGGCGCTCCCGCCCGCCCCCACCCCTTCTGGACCCCGGATCAAGTCCGGGGTGACGGGTGCGAGGGTCCGGTGGACGGTGCGAGGGTCCGGTGGACGGTGCCAAGGTCCGGTGGACGGTGCCAAGGTCCGGCGGACGGTGCGAGGTCCGGCGGACGGTGCAAGGTCCGGCGGACGGTGCCAAGGTCCGGCGGACGGTGCGAGGGTCACCCGGACGTTGGCCCCGTCACCCCGGACTTGATCCGGGGCCCGTCACCCCGGACTTGATCCGGGGTCCAGGGGCGGGGCCGGGCGCGGGGCAGGTCAGCGTTCTTCCGACACCATGTCGGCCCTGATCAAAGCCTTGCAGGAGCTGCAGTAGAGCTTCTCGAACAGGTACCGCCCCTCCATGTCACCCATGAGCGGCCCGGCTTCCGTGGGCGGGAAGACCCGCGCTTGAGGTCCTGATTCAGCAGCCGTGGCCCCGCATCCGGGACAGGACGTGCCCGGGTGGCTGTCCATCCCGCTCCTCGTGTGAACAGAGCCGCCGTTGCCGTGTCCGACGCGACGCCGTAGCGCATCGGTGGCATCGGGGTCCACCTCGCGGGTCTCGGGCTTCAACGCCACGCCGTAGATATCCCGGGCCGCATCCTCCGAGACCACGCCGTCCGCCACATCCGCCCGCACCCGGCCGGGCTCCCGGGTCAGCGGATCGCCATAGCCGCCGCCGCTGGCCACCCGCATATAGAGGACATCGCCCTCGTTGAACTCGAAGTTGCAGTACGGCAGCACACGTTCCCGCCCGCCCACCTCGTCGAGGTCCACGGCGCTTCGGTCCCGGCCCATCACCTCGTGGACCCGTGTGCCTTCCCTGAGCACGATGACGCTGGGAGCGCCGGGATAGCCGCCGTACATGCCGTGGCCGGAGTTCCGGAGCCCGGCTACGCCGTAGGCCACGCCGCCCAGCCTCCCCTCGGGGGCGTCGTGAGGCGTATGGGCCGTCTCCACCGCCAGCCCGCCACGGAAACGGCCCGGACCGGCGGAGTCCACGGCGTGGCGGCGGAACAGGTAGAGCACCGGAAAGTTGAGCTCGAACCACTCGGCATTGGGACAGCTCATGTAGGTGCCGCCGGAGTCGATGCCGTCGCGGTAGGCGCGGGCGCCGTTGCCGTCCATGGCGCCGTGGGCGAGGTTGAACACGCAGTAGCGGCCGTACTGGCTTATCCCCGAGTGCTTGCCGTTCCGGTGGCTGGCGTTGGGGGTGACGATCTCATCCCTCCAGCGCTCGTGGGTGCCGAGCATCTGCATCAGCACCGAGCTGGCCAGGAAGCCGATGCCGAATCCGCACGAGGTGGTGTTCATGGACACCGGACCGGGGTACTTGACGTTCACCAGCGTCCCCTCGGGGGCGATGACCTCCAGCGGCCGCAGCACGCCGTGGTTCTTGGGGAGATCGTACACGAGCGTGGTCAGCACCGCGGCAAAGCAGAAGCCGGCGGTGCCGTGGAAAGGCAGGTTGACGCCGGTCACGGCCTGGGGGTCGGTGCCGGTGAAGTCGAAGACGAGCCGGTCGCCGCGCTTGCGCAGCGTCACCTTCATGCGCCAGGTGTCCTGGGCCTCCAGCGCCAGCTCCTCGGTCCACTCGCCATCCTCGAACGAGTCGATCCTCTCGCGCAGGATTGCCTCGGTGTAGCGGATCATCTCGTTGCCCACGGACTCCAGCAGCTCCGGCCCGTAGTGGTCGTACATCTCCGCGAGGCGTGCCTTGGCCACGTTGTTGGCGGCGATCTCGCACTTGAAATCCAGACCCACCATGCCCGGCTGGCGGGTCATGTTGGTGAGGGTGTCGAACACGTCCTGGCGCAATCTACCCCGCTCCACCAGCTTAATGCCGGGGACCCGCAACCCTTCGTGAAAGATCTCGGTGGCGTCGGGCGAGTCGCCCCCCGGGGACATGGCGCCGACGTCGTTCACGTGGACGAACGTCGCGCTCCAGGCCACCAGCCGCCCCCGGTGGTGAATCGGCGCGATGACGTAGACGTCGGACTGGTGGATGGCGGCGAGGTAGGGATCGTTCAAAAGGAAGACGTCGTCCTCGAAGATCTCGTCGGGCGGGAAGCGCTTGATGATGCTCTTCACCGCGCAGCTGGCGCAGGCCACGTGCTGTCCCAGGGTGGCGCCGGCGCACAGGATCTCGCCGTCCGGCCGGTAGAGCGAGGCCATGTAGTCCCGCTGCTGGGTGGTGTTGACGGTGCCGCCGGTGCGCTCCAGAGTGATTCCCATCTCACGGGTCACCTGGTGCAGCCGGTGCGACAGTATCTCGAAGGTCACCGGATCGATGCCGCGGATTCGGGTATCCATGGCGTCCTCCCTCAGCTCCCGATGAGCAGCCGGATATTCCGGTACTCGTCCATGACCGCCCGGTCGCCGGGGTTGACCAGGATGGTGGTCACCGGCGTCTCGATGACGGCCGGGCCCGCGATCTCGTTCCCCGGTTGCAAGGATTCGAAACCGTACACCGGGGTCTCGCGCGCCTCCTCGAACTCTTCGAAGCAGACCTTCCGGCGTCCCGTGACCGCGCCGCCCGCATCGCCGGACGACAACGGGTACCGTTGCAGCCGGGGCTTGTCGAGCATGCCGGTGGCGGTGAGCCGGAAGTTCATGATCTCCTTGCCGGCCTCGCGGTAGCCGGAGCCGGGGCCGTAGGTCCGTTCGTACAGGCGGTCGAAACGTTCGTACACGCCCTCCAGCTCCTGCTCCGATAACGGCTCCGCGCCTTCGGGCATGCCCACGTTCAGCTCGTGCACCTGGTAGCGGTACCGCATGTCGAGGCTTCGCTCGATGCGGACGCCGTCGCCCTCGAACCCGGCGGCCGCCAGGTCCGCGCGGGCGCGCCGTGCAAGCTCGTCGAAGTTCCGGTTGACGCGCTCACGGTCCGCCGGCACCAGCAACCGGTCCGACTTGCCGTACTGGTAGACGATGTCCGAGCTGACCAGGCCGGTGGCGCTGTGCACCGATGCCGTGAGCGGCACCACCACCTGCTTGATGCCCAGTTCCGCCGCGTAGCGGGCCGCGTGCACCGGCCCGGCGCCGCCGAACGCAAACAGGGTGAAGTCCCGGGGATCGTAGCCCCGCTCCACCGTGGCGCGCCGGATGAGATCGCTCATGTGCGCGTTGATGATGCGGTAGATTCCCGCGGCCGCCGCCTCCACGGACAGGCCCAAGGGCTCGGCGACCCCCTGCTCGACGGCGCAGCGCGCCTGTTCGGCATCCAGCGACATGCGCCCGCCCAGGAAGTAATCCGGATTGAGGTAACCCAGCACAAGGTCCGCGTCGGACACCGTGGGCTCGGCGCCCCCCAGGCCGTAACAGGCGGGGCCGGGCTGCGCCCCCGCCCCCTCCGGCCCCACCTTGAGCAACCCTGTCTTGGGATCGGTCCATGCGATGCTGCCGCCCCCGGCGCCGATGGACTCCACCCAGATCTTGGTGGCGTAGATCTGATGGCGCAGCAGCACCGGCTTGTAGTCCATCTCGATGGCGCCGTCCCGGATCACGCTGACCTTGAAGGTGGTGCCGCCCATGTCCGTGGCCAGGATATCGGGCAGGTCCATGAGGTGGCCGAGCCAGGCGCTGCCCGAGACCCCGGCGGCGGGTCCGGACTCGATGGTGCCGATGGCGTTGCGGGCGGTGGCCTCCACCCCCAGGACCCCGCCATAGGACTGCATGATGAGCGGCTCGCCATCGAGGCCGGTCTCCCGCAGCCGGCCTCCCAGGCGCTTGACGTAGGTGGAGATCCTCGGCCCGATGGAGGCGTTGAACACGGTGGTGGCGGTGCGCTCGTACTCGCCCAGGTAGGGCGCCACTTCGCTGGACAGGCTGAGAAATATCCCGGGGTACCTTTCCGCGACCATCTCGGCGATGGCCCGTTCGTGCCGGTCGTCGGCCACGGACCAGATGAGGCTCACAGCGATGGCCTCCACGCCGCTCGATTCCAGCTCGGCCACGGCCTTCTCCACCTGGGCCGGATCGAGCCGGACGAGGACCGAGCCTTTGTAGTCCACCCGCTCGTCCACCTCCTTGATGAGCGCCCGCGGCACCATGGGCGCGGGCTTGTCGAGGGTGGCGAGATGGAAGATCTCCGACTCCGGGACGCCGTCGGTGAAACGCCCGCGCATGATGCGAAGGGTGTCGGCGAAGCCCTTGGTGGTGATCAGTCCGGTCACCGCCCCGGACCCCGTGATGAGGGCGTTGTCGCCGATGGTGCAGGCGTGGAAGAACAGCCGGGTGGAGCCGAGAAGCTCGGTTTCGTCCGCCAGCCCCAGGCTCTCGGCGGCGTTCCGCACCGCGTTCAGGGCGCCAACGGAGTAGTCGTCCGGCGTGGAAAGGGACTTGCCCACGGTCACCGTGCCGCGGGAGTCCATGGTGACACAGTCGGTAAAAGTGCCGCCGATGTCCACGCCGACCGTATACCGATGTCGGGAAACACTCATAACTATATGATATTTTGACAATTGATCGGGATTTGAAACCGGATCGCCGAGCGTCTGAAACCATCTGTTCCAGTCCGCGCGCGTCCCCGCGCATCCGTGTCCCGCCAATTCTCCAACACGACCTACTCTACAACCCCGGTGTGTATTCGGACGGTAATCACCTGACAGTCCCACCTTCGGCGCGCGTTGGCAAGTGGCGCGCGTTGGCGGTCCTCGAAAGAGGACCTCGAATGGTAGGACCTTCAGGCTTGCATAGTCGGCGGGCGGTGATAGGCTGGTTCAAGAAGAAGCAGAGATGCGATGGCCACCAACGAGAAACGGGAAATAAAGCGAGGCATCTGGAGCCGCCGGGACTTTTTCGGCCGCCTCGGCTGGTCGGGGTTTGGGGTATTCTCCCTGGTCTCCCTCTTCGGCTTCATGCGGTCGGCGTTTCCGCGGGTGCTCTTCATGCCGCCCACCACGTTCAAGGCCGGCTTTCCATCCGACTACGCCATCGGCGAGGTGAGCGAGAAGTTCAAGAAAGACTTTCGCGTGTGGATCGTACGTGAGGAGGCGGGTTTCTACGCCCTCTCCTCCGTGTGCACGCATCTCGGGTGCACGCCGCGCTGGCTCTCCGCCGAGAACAAGTTCAAGTGCCCCTGTCACGGCAGCGGCTTCTTCAAGTCGGGCCTGAACTTCGAAGGGCCGGCGCCCCGGCCGCTGGACCGCTTCGAGATCGCCGTGGCGGAAGACGGCCAGCTCGTGGTGGACAAGGCCAGGACTTTCCGCATGGGGCCGGGCGGGGAACCGGATGAGCAGCATCCCAACAGCATTCTCAAGGCCTAAGACGGATCACGATCAACCTGGGAAATCCAGAAGCAGTCCATGAATCGACGGCAATTCCTTGCCTGCTCCGCCGCCTCGATCCTGTTCCCGGCGACCGGCTGGTCGGCAGCGCCCTTGCGATTGAAGGCCGGACCGGTGACCGCCCGGATCCTGTCCGAGGACGACCGCCCCACCTCCATGCTCGGGTTCAACGGATCGACCCCCGGCCCCGACATCCGCGTACGCCAAGGGGACCGGCTCTCCGTTTCCTTCGAGAACGGAGCGGGCCAGGCCTCCACGATCCACTGGCACGGCATCCATCTCGACAACGCGATGGACGGGGTGCCGGATTTGACGCAGGCGGCGGTGCGACCCGGTGAGACCTTCCGCTATGCGTTGGACGTCCCACACGCCGGCACCTACTGGTACCACGCCCACCACCGCTCCTGGGAACAGGTGGCAAGGGGGCTCTACGGCCCGCTGATCGTCGAGGAGCGGGACCCGCCCCCCGTCGACCGCGACATTACCGTCGTCCTCGACGACTGGCGGCTGGAACGCAACGGCGCGCTGCACGAGAGCTTCGGCAACCGCCACGACTTCTCTCATGCCGGGCGGATGGGTAACGTCGCCCGCGCCCTGTTCTCGGCGGCCACGGTCCGACGCGGCGACCGCGTCCGCCTGCGGCTCATCAATGCCGCCACGGCGCGGATATTCGCGGTGCGGGTCGGCGGGGGAACCGGCAAAGTCGTGGCCCATGACGGGATGCCGCTCGCTGAGCCGTCGCCGCTCCGAGACCTGCTGCTCGCCCCGGCCCAGCGGACCGACGTCATCCTCGACGTGGCGGCGCCGGTGTCCTTCGCCCTTCGGACCCGCGAGGGTCTCCACGGACTGGGCACCATCGCCGTGGACGGCTCGAATCCCGCCCCAGCCGCAGGCGCGGTCGTCCCGCTCCCGGCTCCCCGCACGCCGGCCCCCGACCGGAGTGCGGCGATCCGCCTGACGCTTGCCATGCAGGGAGGGGCCATGGGCGGGCGTCACCGGGGCGGCGATCTATGGGCCTTCAACCACCGCTCCGGCATGCCCGATGCGCCGTGGCGGCGGTTCGCACGCGGCCAGACGGCCCGCATCACCCTGCGCAACGACACCGCCTTCCCGCACGGCATCCACCTGCACGGCCACCATTTCCACGAGCTGCGCGAAGACGGTTCGCTCGGCGATTACCGCGACACGACGCTGGTGGATCCGCGCCGGAGCCGCGACATCCTCTGCGTATTCGACAATCCCGGCAAATGGCTCCTGCACTGCCATACCCTCGCGCACCAAGCATCCGGGATGAAGACATGGGTGGAAGTCGTATGAAGTCCGCCCTGTGGAGGCGACCCGGCAAGGTCGGCATCCTGCCGGCACCGCTGCACGGGCCATGACCGCCCTTCGTCCCGGCGAGTTCGTTTCCCTCGTCGCCCTCTTGATATCTCTCGTCGCCCTTTCGACCGATGCGATGCTTCCGGCGCTGACCGCCATCGCTGGCGACCTGGGGGCGTCGCGTCCGAATGACGCCCAGTTCGTCGTTACCGCCCTGTTCCTGGGGCTGGGCTTCGGTCAGATCGTCTTCGGTCCGCTTTCCGACAGCATCGGACGCAAGCCCGCCATCCATACGGGCCTCATCCTGTATATGACCGGGTGTCTCATGAGCATCTTTGCGCCCACCTTCAACGTGATGATCGCGGGCCGGGTCCTGCAGGGCTTCGGAGTGGCGGGACCGCGCGTCGTAACCGTGGCCCTGGTGCGGGATCAGTACGAAGGACGCCAGATGGCTCGTCTCATGTCGTTCGCCATGGCCGTGTTCATCCTCGTCCCCACTATCGCCCCGGCCCTCGGACAGGGAATCCTGTGGCTGGGAGACTGGCGCGCGATATTCGCCACCTTCTTCGCCATCGCCGCCATCGCATTCTCATGGGTTGCCGTTCGCCAGCCGGAGACCCTGCCCGCCGCCCGGCGACGGTCCCTCTCCCCCCGGGCCATCGGCGGAGCCGTCCGGGAAGTCCTGAGGATTCGAGCCGCGCGCGGATATACCGTCGCCACCGGATGCGCGTTGGCGCCGTTCGTCGCCTACCTGAGCTCTGCCCAACAGATCTTCCAGGGAGCCTACGGGACCGGCGCGCTGTTCCCCGTCTATTTCGGAGTGCTGGCGCTGGCCATCGGAGTTGCCTCGCTCGTGAACGGCCGTCTCGTGCTGAAGCATGGGATGCGCCGGCTCTCAAAAACGGCGGCGGTGTGCATTACACTCGCCTCGGTCGTTGCGTGGCCGCTCGCCTTCGCCTTCGACGGGCTTCCTCCGTTGTGGCTGTTCATGGCCTACCTGCTCGTCGTCTTCCTCTTCTTCGGTTTCCTTTACGGGAATCTCAACGCCCTCGCCATGGAGCCCCTCGGCCACATCGCGGGTGTGGGCGCGGCCGTGGTCGCGGCGCTCTCCACCTTCATCGCGTTGCCGCTGGGAGGGCTCATGGGTCAAAGCTTCGATGGGACCATGTACGCCCAGATCGTCGCCTTCGCGGTCTTCGGAGCAGGGGCCTTCGCTGCGATGAGATGGGCCGAAGGCGATGGAAGCTTACGACGCAGTAGAGATCCCGTCGCCCCATCGTAAGGCGGGAGCCCCCTACCACGCCCTTTCCAGCACCGCCAGGACTTCTCCGGGATCCGTCACCGGCCTCGGGTTGTAGATGATGTTCGGCGACACGATGACCTTCTTCGCGATGTCCGGAAGATCGTCGCGGGGGACGCCCACGTCCCGCAACCGACGGGGCAGGTCCATGTCCCGGACCAGACCGGCCACGGCCGCCTGGGCGCCCTCGGCCAGCTCTTCGTCCGTGGCGCCGTGGCCTCCCAGAGCGCGGCCGAGGGCGGCCTGGGCGGACAGGCTCACGGAGCGGTTGAACTCCATCACGTGGGGCAGCATGACGCAGGAGGTGTGGCCGTGGGCGACGCCGTAGGCGCCGAGCTGCCAGCCAATGACCTGCGACAGCCCCTTGTGCACGCCCCGGCCGTGGAAACCCACGCCCACCAGCGCCACGTGGCATTGGGTGAAGGCCTCCAGGTCCTCCGGATTGTCCTTGCAGCGGGGCAGGTGGCGGTACAGCAGCTCCCCGGCCGCGAGGCACATGTTGTCCACCACCGGGTTGCGGTCCACGGTGTAGAGCTTCTCCACCACGTGCTCCATGGCCTTGAGTCCGGTGGCACACCACAGGCCGGCCGGGGTGGAAGAGGCGATGGCGGCGTCCAGGATCACCGCCCTGGGCACGAGATCGGGATGGCGCACGTGGTCCTTGAACTTGCGCTCGGGCCGGTTGATGGTCACCGACCAGGTGGCCTCCGACGCCGACAGCGTGGTGGGGACCGCCACCTGGGGGATCGGCGGCCGGGGCAGCGCCGCCAGACGCTGGTTGTCGGGCGAGGCCACGTAGCCGTCCAACTCCTCCACCGATTCCAGGCCCTGGGCCAGGATGAAGGCCACCGCCTTGCCCCAGTCCGCCACGCTGCCGCCGCCCACGGTCACGATCACGTCGGGATCGACCTCGCGCGCCTGACGCGCCGTGTCGAAGCACAGCCAGTCGGGGGTGAACTCCGCGCTGTCGCTGCGGACCGCCGCCACCAAGCCTCCAAGCCCGTCCACGATCCGGTCCACCCAGGGCGTGCGTTTCGTCAGTGAGCCGCTGGCCAGCACCAGCGCCCGGCCGCAGCCCATTTCTTCCAGCAGTCCTCTCAGGCGCTGGTGGGACCCGGGACCCCAAATGACATGGTCCGGTATCGCGCAGCGGTCCCGCCACTCGCCCTGGAGATCGTCGGCCGTTGTCGGCATGGATGGCCCTCCTCTCGGGTTGGGGGATGGTTGCACGCCGGGTGGAGCGAGTCAATCGGGGAGGTGGGACGGAGCGGTCTTGCCACGTCCGGAAGACTGTGAGAGAAGTGAGGGCCGGAGGAAACGATCATGAGCGACCGAATCATCTCTGCCGACGGGCACATGGACCTCTTCTATCTCGACGAGGACACCTTCCGGTCCCGGGCTCCGGCGAACCTGAAGGACCGGGTGCCCAACGTGCACACGGTGGACGGCAAGCCCACGTGGGTCGGCGATGGCGCCGTGATGGGCGGGCATCGGGCCTGGATGGGCCGGCAGCCCATGACCAACCACCGGGGCCGCAGGATGCGCGAGGCCGGCTGGGAACCCACGCACCCATCGGATCCCAAGCTGCGGGCCAAGGACCTGGACATCGACGAGATCGCCGCCGAGGTCATCTACGGCATCCGCTTCGTGGAGGACAGCATCAAGGACCCGGACGTGATCACCGCGACCTACCGGGCCTACAACGACTTCATCGCCGAGTTCTGCGAGTACGACCGCAACCGCTTCATCGGCATCGCCGACATCCCCGCCCATTCCCCCGACGCGGCGGCCGCGGAGGTCCGGCGCATCGGCAAGAACGGCCTCGGGCTCAAGGGCGCGCTGTTCGACTTCTTCAACGGCCCGGCCCCCATCTGGCACGAGATGTGGGAGCCCATGTGGGCCGCCGCCGAGGAGGAGGAAGTGGCGCTGTCGTTCCACATCGGCGCGGGCCACGGCACCACCACGGTCGGCCCCAGGAGCGCCGAGGAAAAACTCAGGGGGGATACCCCGAAGGTATCCAAGGAGGCGCACATCGCGGTGGTGGCCATGCAGGCGGACGAGTGCCTCGTGTCGATCATCCTGTGCGGCGCCCTGGAGCGCCATCCCGCCCTCAAGGTGGTCATGGCCGAGAGCCACATCGGCTGGATCCCTTACGTGCTGGAGCGGCTGGACACCAAGTTCCGGGAAGGCGAGTACGAGGGCATGATCAGCACGCCGCCCAGCGCGCTCTTCCGGCGCCAGATGTGGGCCACCTTCCAGGACGACAAGGTCGGCGCGCAACTGGCGGAAGAATACGCCCCGGAAAACTTCTGCTGGGCCTCGGACTATCCTCACCGGGACGGGATCTGGCCGGACTCCCAGGAGTTCATCGCGCAGACCATGGGCGGGTTGAGCGACAAGATGCGCCGGCGGCTCACCGCGGACAACGTGATCCGGCTGTACAATATCCAGTAGGGGGCGCGCCCTTCCCCGCCCCTGGATTCCCGCTCCCCGATCGGGGTCGGGGACAAGCTTCGCGGGAATGACGGAGGGAAGAAGGCCGGACTGACAAGTAGGCCGGCGGGACGGACGAGTCGGGGCGGAGGCTACAGGATTTTTACCTTGGATCGGTTGTAGACGGCCACCGACGCGGCCGATGCGCCGCTGGCAGGGTACTCCGTCGCGTCCAGAGTCCAGACCAGGGTATCCCGCACGAGTCCCTCCGCGTCGGTCTTGTTGCCGTAGAGCGTTGAACGGTGGGTATAGCCGAGCTTGGCCGCCACCCGGGCGCTGGCCTGGTTGCGGGGGTCGCAGCGTATCTCCACCCGTTTCACCCGGTTGATCTCGAAGGCCACCCGCGTCAGCGCGGCCGTGGACTCCGTCGCCAGCCCCTTGTTGGCGTACGCCTGCGCGATCCAGTAGCCGATTTCCCGCGCGTCCTTGTTCTCCCGGGTGTGCAGGCCGGTGCCGCCGATGATCCGGACGCCGTCGGCGCCGAAGATGCCGTAGACGAAGTCCCGCCGCGAGAGGAAATCGTCCCGGAACCGCCGCAGCCGCTCCGTCTTCATCTCCAGCGACTCGGGCTCCTGGCGGGCCCAGTCGATCCACGGGCGCAGGTAGTCCAGGTTGTCGTTGATCACCCGTTGCAGCGGGTTGGCATCCGTCGGATGCCAGCAACGGAGGATCAGACGAGGCGTGTGAATGCTGTATGCCAGTCCCGAGGGGCGAGCCATGTACCTAGTGCCCTGAGGCCCCTCCCCTCGTTCCCGGCGCGCCCTGTCCGCTACTGCTTGGACGCAAAGGTCTTCTTGATGGTCGCCATCAGCTCCGGCGGCAGCTTGGCGACGTTGGACACGAGCCGTTCCACTTCCTCGCCGGAGACCGGCGTAACGTCGAACTTGCCCTTGGCCTCGGCCAGGAGCTCGGGGTCCTTGGTAGCGGCGTCGAAGGCGCGGCGCAGGATCATCACCCGGTCCTTGGGCGTCCCCGGAGGCAGCGAGTACGGCCGGTTGAGGGAGCCGCCGATGTCGTGGACCACGGTCTTCATCACCACCCTTCCCTCTTCCGTCTTCATCTGGTCGATACCCAGGGGCACTTTCGTGAGAGCGTAGTGGGGCTTGTCCACGAATTGCAGCAACACGCGCACGTCGCCGCTCTTCAGCGCGGCGGCCCAGGGGTTCTTGAGCCCTTCCCAGCTCGCGCATACGCCGCCGACTTCGCCCCTCTCGGCCGCGAGCCGCACCGGCGCCGTACCGCCGTAACCCTCGATGAGCTTGAGGGGAAGGTCCGAGTGCCGGCTCAGGATCATCGGGATGTCCGACATGGTGGAGCCGGGCCGCTGGCCGCCGAACTTGAGCGGATTCTTGGCCGCGCCCCAGGTGGCCACGTCGACGATGCCGCTCGACTTGTGGGCCATGCACACGTTGTGGATTCGAACCGGCGCGCCGACCCACTCGAACTTGGCCGCGTCGAACTTCACCCCTCTGTCACCCAGGTACTGCTGCAGGATGAGGCCGCCGATCCACATGCCCATGGTCAGCCCGTCGGGCTTGACCTTGTTGTACATGTAGTTGGCGGTGATGCGGCCGCCGGCTCCGGGGCGGTTCTGGACAATCATCGCGGGGTTGCCCGGTATGTGCTTGGGCATGTGCCGCGCGAGGAGCCGCGAGTAGGCGTCGAAACCGCCGCCAGGGGAGGCGGCGACCATGATGTGCATGGTCTTGCCGGCGTAGAAGTTTTCGGCGGCATGCGCCGCCGAGGCGGCCATGGCAAGGGCCGCGAACAGGGCCAACGACGAAAGCGCGAGTTTCCGGTTCATGAAGTCCTCCTGCAGTGTCGTCACGGATACCGTGATGTTACAAACAACAGTTCCAGGTCCTTATACCACAGGCACCCCATTGCGGCTCAAGCGGATAATGAACCTCGTGTCCGGCGGAATCACGGCTGTTCTCGGCCTCGGCGCATTCCTGGCACTCGTTTCCGGATGTACTCCCGCGACGTCGGTGGAGGCGGAAACGTCACCTCCTCTCGTCTACCTGGACGAGAGCGGCAAGCTCGTCTACGTGCCCGACGCCAAGGGGAACGTCATTCCGGACTTCTCCAATGCCGGCTACGGCGGCGGCGGCGTGGCGATCCCCCGGGTCCCGGTCAAGGCGGTGGTGGAGCCGGGGCCCGGCGACGACGGCGAGCGGATCCAGGCCGCCATCGACCGGGTGTCGCGGATGGAGCCCGACGCCGACGGCCACCGGGGCGCCGTGCTGCTCCGGAGGGGCGAATACCAGGTAGCCGGAACGCTTCGGATATCGGCGGGCGGCGTGGTGCTGCGCGGAGAGGGACGGGAGCGTGACGGCACCGTGCTCATGGCCACCGGCACCAGCCGGCGCACCCTCATCGAGGTGAACCCTGCTTTCATGCGCCTGCAAGAGCACCGGTCGGTGCGGGTCAGACACGGCACCGCATGGCGCGAGGTGCCGGGCACCCGACGGGCCATCACCGACGCCTACGTGCCGGTGGGGGCAAGGACCTTCCGCGTCGAGTCGACGCAAGGCCTGGCCGCCGGCGACCGCATCATCGTGCACCGGCCCAGCACCGCCGGCTGGATCACCGCCATCGGCATGGACCGCATCCCGCCGCGCCCGGGACGGGTGACCCGGCAGTGGCAGGCCGGCAAGTACGACCTGCGCTTCGACCGCATCGTCACCCGTATCCGCGGCACCGAGGTGACCATCGACGCGCCGTTGGTAAACGCCGTCGAGCAGGAGTTCGGCGGCGGCTGGATCTACAAGTACACCTTCCCGGAACGCATCGCCCAAGTGGGCATCGAGAACCTGCGGGCGGAGTCCCACTTCAACGGCTGGCCCGACGACGAGGACCACGCCTGGAACTTCATCCTTCTGGACTCGGTGGAGAACGCCTGGGTGCGGCAAGTCACCGGCGTCCACTTCGCCTATAGCTGCGTCTACGTGGAGCGCCACGGCAAATGGATCACGGTGGAGGACGCCGCCTGCCTCGATCCCGTATCCAAAATCACCGGCTCGCGCCGCTACGCCTTCGCGCTCCGGGGACAGCTCACGCTGGTGAAGCGCGCCTTCTCGAACCAGGGACGGCACGACTTCGTCATGCACTCACGCGTGCCCGGACCCAACGTCTTCCTCGACTGCGAAGCCCGCAACGCCCACGACGACAGCGGACCCCACCACCGTTGGGCGGTGGGCACCCTGTACGACAACGTCCACGTCCAGGGCGACGCCCTCAACGTACGGGACCGCGGCAACATGGGCACCGGCCACGGCTGGGCCGGCGCCCAGATGATGTTCTGGAACTCCTCCGACGACAGCATCATCTGCGAGAGCCCGCCCACCGCCCGGAACTGGGCCATCGGCTCGCGCGCCTACAGCACCAGCGGCGACTGCTACTGGTATTCAGCGGGGAAGCCGGTGCAACCGAGGAGCTTGTACCTCAAGCAGTTGGAGGAGCGGTTGGGGAGCGGTTCCCCATAACGTCGCGACAGAACCCTCAGCGCCATCCCGGAGCCTTCAACGTCACCAGAGCGCCCGCAACGTCGCCCCGGAGCGCCTCAACGTCACCCCGGACCCCGGGTGAAGCCCGGGGCAGGCTTGATCCGGGTTCCGTCGTGCTCCTGGCAATCAGTCTATTTCCGCCCCTCCGCACGTTGAGGAATGTTCGCAAGCGGGACGACCTTCGAACCGCGCATGACGCGGTCGCGCGTGACCAACGGCACACCGTGCACGACACTGGTGGCCGCGATGATCTCGTCCGCGGGATCGCTTCTGAAATCAAGCCGAGTCGAGGCTCGGGAAATCGCAAGATCGATGGGCCACACTTGTAGACGGTTCAGGACTCGGACCACCTCACGGTCGTCAAGGTCCATGTCAAGCCGGTCGAGTTGAACGAGCTTGGCCAACTCCCACAAAACGACGGCGGAGATGGACCATGGATTCCGGGTCAGGACTGCCTGCTCGGACCGCCGGAGTTCACCGTTGATCGCCAAGACGAGGATGTGTGTGTCAAGGTTGACCATCCGCGTCCCAGCGAATACCCGTGGTAAAGATATCCCCTCGGATCTCGATTTTGTGCCGCAGGCTGCCGATCAGATCAGCACACTGCTGGTCGTAAGGAACAACCCGCGCCACGGGCTTCCCGTGTTTGGTGACGATCAACCCCTCTGCGTCAAGGCTGTCCAGGAGAGCCAGGCATTGCTCCTTGAACTTCGCGGCCCCGATCGTCTTCATATTGGCCCCTCCATACTGGACAGATTATATGTCTAGGCATATTATTTGTCCAGTCGGGGGTCATCCCCCCTTACCCTTCGGCGGCGCATAGAGCTGCAGCAGGTTTCCGTCGGGATCGAAGAAATAGAAGCCGCGGCCGGAGCGGCGCTCCACCACCGGGACCTCGTGGATGCGGACGCCGGCGGCGCGCATCCGTTCCTCGGCGGTGTCGAAGTCGTCGCTGTCGACGTAGAAGGCTTGGTGGGTGACGCCGTCCTCGGCGAGGGCGTCCCGGTCGATGGGGTTGGGACGCTGGAACAGCACGACGATGCTGTTGCCGGAGCGCATGTCGGCCCGGCCGAGGCCCCGGAGGTCGTCGCGGGCGATGTTGGCCACGTCCATGCCCAGCACGTCACGATAGAACGCCACCGCCCGGTCGATGTCATTGACGGGGATGCCGCTGTGATAGAGTCCCTTGGTCTTGATCATGTCCGACCTCCCGGCCCGAAAGGGCCTCAATCGAATCCCGTCGAGAAACGTGCTATGGCAGATTCCATCATCACCCGTCAAAACACCAGCCAGAGGATACCACCGATGAACGACCTGTGCCGACTTTCCGCCAGCCAAGCCGTGGAACGCATCAACCGGGGCGACGTCACCTCCGAGGAACTGGTCCGGGCCTGCCTGGAGCGCATCGAGGAACGGGAGCCGGAGGTGGAAGCCTGGATACACCTGGACCCCGACTACTCTCTGGCGCAGGCCGCGGAACGCGACCGTGCAGCCGACCACGGACCGGTGCACGGCCTTCCGTTCGCGGTCAAGGATATCATGGACACCGCCGACATGCCCACGGGCTACGGCTCGCCCATCTGGGAGGGCTTCCGGCCCCGGGCGGACGCCGCGTGCGTGGCCATGACCCGGGCCGCAGGCGGCGTTCTCCTGGGCAAGACCGTCACCACGGAGTTCGCCAGCCGCCACCCCGGCAAGACCATGAATCCCCACGAGCCGAGGCACACCCCGGGCGGCTCGTCCAGCGGCTCGGCGGCCGCCGTGGCCGACTTCATGGCGTTCATGGGCTTCGGCACCCAGACCCTTGGCTCGGTCATCCGGCCGGCGTCGTTCTGCGGCTGCGTGGGCTACAAGCCCAGCTACGGCGAGATCAGCACGGAGGGGGTCAAGGAGAACACCGGTTCCTTCGACACCGTGGGGCTGTTCGGCCGCGCGGTGGAAGACCTGCCGCTCTTCCGGTCGGCCGTCACCGGCGAGCCGGTCCGGCCCCTGGGCGCGGTTTCGCTCCAGGGGCTGCGGGTGGGCTTCTGCCGCACGCCGCTTTGGGACCGGGCTGAGGACTACACCAAGGCGCTGGTGGAGGGCGCCGCCGCGGACCTCGCCAAGGCCGGCGCGGCGGTGTCGGATCTCGACCTCGGCGGACCCTTCGCCGACTTCGAGGCCATGGGCCGCCGCGTCAGCGACTACGAGATCGCGCGGGCGCTGTCGTGGGAAAGGACCCACCACTTCGACCTGCTGAGCGTATTCCAGCAGGGCAAGATGAAGGACTGGCCGGCGGTCTCCTACGAGGAATACCGGGAAGCGGAGGGAGTCATGGCCGCGTGCCGGGCCTATCTGTCGGAGGCGGCGAAGGATCACGACGTGCTGCTGACCCCGAGCGCGCCGGGCGAGGCTCCGGCGGGCCTCGACAACACCGGAGACACGTCGTTCAACATCCTCGCCACCTGGACCCACGTGCCGTGCGTGACGCTTCCCCTCTTCAAGGGGCCCGCGGGCCTTCCCGTGGGCTTGCAACTGGTGGGGCACCGCTGTCATGATCACCGGCTGTTCGAGATCAGCCGCGCCGTGCACGCGGCGTTGTCGGCCTGACGGCGGATAACCGCGCCTGGGAGGATGCCATGGACCGCTTGAACGCAATCATCGATTCGGTCAACCGTGGCCCTGGCGGTCTTCGCCTTCACTACCATCCTCGGGTGGTCCTACTACGGCGAGCGCTGCTGGCAGTACCTGTTCAGCGAGAACAGCTTGATGGTGTACCGCGCGCTCTGGGTGCTGGCGGCCCTGACCTTCGCCAACGTGAAGGTGGGCTTCGTGTGGAACCTGTCGGACACCCTCAACGGCCTGATGGCGGTGCCCAACCTCATCGGCCTGCTGCTGCTGGCGCCCATGGTCTTCAAGGTGACACGGGAGTACTTCGACAAGGCGGAGAACGGGTAGCTTGGCGGACTTGACGTAGACAGGCGATGCGACGGGTTTGACGCGCCTTGTTCCGCCCATCGACATGGGGTCGACTCGTCCTCTGGTCGATTCCGGCGATCCTGCTGATGAGCTTTTCCGGCTTCGTCGAGAACTTCTTCCTCTACCACCCGATCCGGAAGATCGACGTCACCCCTGCCGACTACGGCGTACCCTTCCAGGACGTACGCTTCGAAGCCAGGGACGGCGTCCGGCTGCACGGCTGGTACGTGGAACCCCCCGGTCCGGACCGCCCCGTGCTGCTCTGGGCGCACGGCAACGCGGGCAACCTCTCCCACCGGGCCCGGAACATCGCCATGATACACCAGGAGCTGCACGCGGGAGTCTTCCTGTTCGACTACAGGGGCTTCGGCCGGAGCGAGGGAAAGCCTGGGGAGTCGGGACTCTATGAGGACGCCCGGGGGGCGTATGCGTGGCTGCGCCGGCGGGTGCCGCCGGAGCGGATCTTTTTCTTCGGGCGCTCTCTCGGCGCTGCCGTCATGGTCCGCATAGCCGCGGAGGGCGCCGCGGCCCGCGGTCTGATACTCGAATCACCCTTCGAGAGCCTGGTGGCCATGGGGAGGAAGGTTTTCCCCTTCCTTCCCGTGAGCTGGTTCGTTTCCCAGGAATTCGACAACCTGAGCTACCTTCCCCGGGTGAGGATGCCCGTCTTCATCCTTCACGGGGACGCTGACGAAATCGTCCCTCTCGCTCAGGGACAGCGGCTCTTCGAGCAGGCCAATACGCCGAAACGCTTCTATGTCATTCCCGGATCGGGGCACAACGACACCTGGCTCGCGGGTGGAGGACCGTACTGGGACGCCTGGCGCTCGTTCATGGCGGACCCCGGGCATGGAACCACGGAATCAAAGGGCCGGCAGCCCAAGCCGTGACCTTGCCTGCCTGCCGGCGCTTCAGGGTTCGAACCGTTCCCGGGCGTCGAGCTTGCGCTGGAACTCCAGGTACTCGTTCCGGGTCATGCGCGGCTTGTCTTCATCGAGGATCCGGCGTGCCGCCGCCGCGCCGTCGTGGAGCAGGTCGATGGCGGTCATGGCCAGCAGCTTGGCCGACTTCACGTAGACCGAATCGTGATCCACCAGCAGGTAAGCGTTGGTATGGCCGCCGCCGGCGGCGCCCGCGACGTAGGGCTGGATCGCCGGCATGATGTGGGCCAGGTCGCCGAAGTCGGTGCTGCTGGTGCGGTGCTCGGTGCCGAGCCGGAACTGGCCGGCGCCGAACAGCCCCTCGGCGTTCTCGCCCCAGAGTCGCGCCATGGCCTCGTTGTTGGTCTGCGGCAGATAGCCCGGCACCGTGGTGATCTCCACCGACGCCCCCACGGCCATGGCCGCGCCCCGCAACGCGTTGTCCACCTTGCGGTTGGCGTCGAGGATCCCCTCCAGGGTCTTGCCCCGGATGAAGGTCTCGAGGGTCACCTCCGCCGGTACCACGCTCACGGCGTCGCCGCCACGGGTGATAATGGGGTGGATGCGGATGGTGTCGTCGTCGTAGAAGGTCTCGCGCTGGTAGGCGATGGCGGTCATGGCCAGGGAGGCCGCGTTGAGGGCGTTGACGCCCTTCTGCGGGCTCCCGCCCGCGTGGGCGGCCTTGCCGATGAAGCGGATCTTCTTGATGATGGCGCCGTTGGACGACCGGGCCACGTGGGAGGCGAGGGTATCGGTCTTGGTGTGGAACATCATCGCCATGTCCACGTCGTCGAAGTGCCCCAGCCGGATGAGCTCCGCCTTGCCGGACAGGAACTCGAGCTCGTTGCGCGCCTTGCGCCCCATGCGCTCGTCGACGTCGATCATCTCTTCGGCGGGGACCGCGAAGAAGACCAGCGAGCCGGCGAGCTCCGGCAGGACGCCGGCGGACAGAAGCCCCATGGCCGCGCCCACCATGCCCGCCACCTGGGCGTTGTGACCGCAGGCATGCGCCGCGCCGGTTCGGGGATCGGCATGGGGATGGTCCGGCACCCGCAGCGAGTCCAACTCTCCCAGGAGGGCCAGGGTGGGTCCCGGGGCGCCGCATTCCTGCCGGCCCTTGACGCCGGTGATGGCCAGATCCCGTTGCGGCTCGAGCCCCAGGTCCTGAAGCCGCGCGGCCACCCGGTCCGCGGTCCCGTTTTCGTTGAAACCCGTCTCCGGGTTGCGCAGGATCGTCTCGCCGAGCTCGATGATCTCCTCCCTGCGGGCATCGATGACCCGGCAGGCCTCGGCCTTGAGATCCTCCCTGGAAGTCATGGGGTTTGCCGGAGCGCGTCTTCGAGCAACGCCAATGCGGCCTTGGTGAAGGCCCACATGTTGGCTTCCCGGTCCGCGTCGCCGGTCTCGACGGTGATGGCCTTGTCCACCGGTCCGACGATGGCCATGCAACTGTGTCCGGCGGCGTCGCCGTACCGGTTCCCGGCGGGGCCCGTGGCGCCGCTCTCCGAGAGGCCCCAGGTGGTGTTCAGGCGCCCCTGGATCAGCCGCGCCATGTTCAGCGCGTAAGGCTCGGTGCTGCCGCGTACCGTTACCTCGCTCTCGGGCATCATCAGCAGGCCCGCCCGGGCGTGACGGGTGTAGATCACGCCGCCCCCTACGAAATACGCCGAGGCGCCGGGCAGCGACAGCAGCGCGGCGGAGATCAATCCGCCGGTGGACGATTCGGCCACCGCCACGGTCTCGTTCCTCTCCTTGAGCAGCTCGCCCACGGAACGGCCGAGGGTCAACAGGTCCGGCATGGGGTCTCCTTTCCGGGACGGTCCACGGGTCCGGTCACGCCCCGCCCTTCTGCAACGACAGCGACAGGCCCGGCCGGCTAACGCGAATGCCCGCGTAGCGGCCGCGGTCGGTGAGCTGCTCCATCAGCGCCACCGTGGAGGAGCGGGCGTTCAGGTACTCCCGCGGCGGGCCGGCCGCGCGCATGACGGCGATCTCTTCCTCGCTAAGCATCCACCGCAGCAGCAACTCCTCGTCGGTGACGCCCGGGCCGCCGAGCTTGCGCCGTACCTCTTCGATGGTCAGGTCGGGGGGCTCCCAGCGGGCCATCTCCTGGCCGCGAGGCCGGTCCAGGATCTTGTGCTTGACGTCGGGGTCCATGGTTCCCGCGCCTTCCCGGCCCCACAACCCCAGCGCGTACTGGATGATCTGGTCGGTGACCTCCTCGTAGCGGGCGCCGACGATGACGTTGATGGCGGCCTGGCTCCCGACGAACTGCGAGAGCGGCGTCACCATGATGGGGTAGCCGAGATCCGCCCGCACCCGCACTACCTCTTCCAACGCCTCCTCCGCCTTGTGCTCCAGGCCCACCTTGGCGAGCTGGTGGCGCAGGTTCGAGATCATGCCGCCGGGCACCTGGTGCTGGTACTGGGCGTAGTCGTATTCCACCGGCGCGCCCATGGGAAAGCCTTCCTGCCGGGCCACCGCTGTGAAGAACTCCGACACCTCTTCCAGGGCATCGGTGTCCACGGCACAGGTGTAGCCCAAGGCGCGCAGGTTGGCGGCGACGCTGAAGACGGAAGGGTTGGAGGAGGCATTGGCCAGCGGCGGCACCGCGGTGTTCACCGTGCGGATGCCGAGCTTCACCGCCTCCAGACAACACAGGGGCCCCAGCCCGGTGGTGCAGTGGGTGTGCAGCTCCACCGGGATGCCGCCGGCGTTCTCGAAGATCATGGGCACCAAGGTGCGGGTGCGCTCGGGGGTCAGCAGGCCGCCGGGATCCTTGAGGCAGAGGAACGGCACGCCCAGGGAAGCGGCCTCCCGGGTCTTCCGCGCGTAGTACTCGTCGGTGTGCTTCGGCGACACCGAGTAGATGAGGTTGACGATGGGCTGGAGGCCGTTCTTGCGGGCGATGCGGACCTTGCGCGTCCACCCTTCCAGCTCGTTCCATTCCTCGGAGATGCGCGCCTGGCGGATGCCGTTGGCTGCCATCCGCTCGATGAACAGCTCGTAGACCGACACCGGGGTGATCTCGAACGCGTTGACCCGGCCCGCCATCAGCCGCAGCGGCGTACGGGTGACCCGCTCGGCCACCATCCGCACCCGGTCCCAGGGGTCCTCCCTGAGCTCGCGCACGCACTTCTTGAGGTGCGAGGCGGACATCAGCTCGATGGCGTCGAACCCGGCCTCGTCCATGGTGCCGGCCACGGGCAGCATCATGCCGGTGGTCATGCGCTCGGCCCACAGGCTCTGGTGCCCGTCGCGCAACGTGGTGTCTACGAATCGAATCTCGTCCATGTGCTAATCGAGGATGCGGGGACCGAACAGCGTCACCGCGTTGTCCCACAGGATCTTGGCCTTGGCCTCGTCCGGTATCGGCTGCGCGTCCAGGTCCGGCAGCGCCTTCTCGGGACGCGGCGCGTCCGGATGCGGATAGTCGGTGTTCCAGGCGATGTTGTCGCCGCCCAGATGGTCCACGGCGTAGGACAGCGCGCGCTCGTCGCTGTCGCAGGTCACCGTGATCTGGCGCATGAAATACTCGCTGGGCAGCATCGGCAGACGCTCCACCGCGTTGCCCATGACGCTGTTGCGCCCGTGGGTGTGCTCGTCCATGCGGCCGAGCCAGAACGGCACCCAGCCCACGTTGGACTCGAGGATGCCCAGCCGCAGTTTGGGGAAACGCTCCAGGATGCCGGTGAAGATGAACTCGCCCATGGTGGCCATGTTGTCGCACGGGAACCCCAGCGCGTGGTCGAGGCCGCGCAGGGCGAGCTGCTGCATGTTGCGATCGTCTACGTTGCCGCGGTTGCCGCCCGCAAACGGGTGGAACCGGCGCTGGCGGTATTCGCCATGCACGGAGATGGGGAAATCCAGCTCGCAGGCCAGTTTCCACACCGCGTCGTACTCGGGCTCGTGCAGCCACCGGCCCTCGGGCAGGAACGGGTTCCGCACCGACACCGCTCCCAGCTCCTCCACGGCCCGCCGGGCCTCCACCACCATGGCGTCGGTATCCGATCCCGGAAGCACCGCCACGAACTTGAGGCGCTTGGGGTCGGCGTCGCAGTAATCCCGGCACCAGTTGTTGTAGGCCCGGCACATGGCGGCCCCCAGCTTGGCGTCCTTGAGCGCCACCCGGTAGGCGAAGTTGCCGTTGTTGCCCGTGGGCAGCAGCACCTGGACGTCCCAGCCGTGGGTGTCCATGTCCTTGAGCCGGGTCTCCGCGGACCACCACGTGCGGTATTGCTCGCCGTACTTCGCCTCCATGTCCGCCCACGCCGTGGCCGGGAGCTTGGGCTGCTTCTCGGTCTTGGGAATGATCCGGCCGTCCGGCTCGTAGACCATGAAGGCGCCGTCCATGAACGCCACCTTGGGCACCTGGTCCTGGTACGCGGGTTCGACGTAGCGCTCCCAGAGGTAGTGCGGCTCGTGCATGTGCGCGTCCGCGTCGATGACCTTGAATCCCTTCCACATGATGGCGCTCCTTTCAGGCGAGGCCCTGGAGGCGGCCCCGGCACGGTACGCCTGCTACTATTCCCTGTTTCGCCCTGGGCTTCAACCGCAGGCACGGCGCCGCTTGACAGCACCGCGGCGATTCTTCTAGTGTCCTGTCTCACAAATTGCGTTATGAAGATGCGAGGGCATTTTTGTTGTCGGCAAGGCGCGATGACGAGCAGTGGCGGGCACCACGCGAGGAAGAGCAACGCAGCCGACGGCAAAAAGGACCCGCAGATTCATAACGCAATTTGTGAGACAGGACACTAGGTTCGCGGGCGTCATGACAACCCAAGCCTTCGTCGCCTCCATCGTGGAAGAGATCATCCGTCCGGGAATCAACCGGCTGATGGAGAGCCGGTACTTCTCCGACCTTCGCGGCGGCACCCTGACCACCCGCCGCCTCCAGGGCTTCGCGCTGCAGCACTATCTGCTGAACGTGGCCATCAACAAGGGGTTCACCCTGTGCATGGCCAAGAACGCGCACAACCAGGAGCTCTACGACCTCTTTCTCCACGCCTTCACCGAGGAGCAGACGCACCCCTACCTCATGAAGCGTTTCGGCCTCGCCATCGGCCTCGCGGAAGAAGACTTCGACGACGCCCTGCCCATCTTCGAATGCCAGGCCCACGCGGCCGCCATCCTCAGGGGCATGTTTCTGGGCTCGCCGGCCGAGAGCCGCACCAGCGCGCTGGTCAACGAAAGCATGGTGGGCCGCTACGCCGTCGAGTTCGACACCTGCCTGGCCGAGAAATACGGCATCGACGATCATGAGCGGGAGTTCTTCACCGTGCACGCGGTGGCGGACCAGGAGCACACGGCATTGGCGGCGCGGGTCGTCGAGCGCTACTGCACCACCGAGCGCGACCGCCGGGTGGTCGCCCACGCGGCCCGCAACATGGTCCGCTTCAAGCTGGCGAAGTTCGACGGCATCTACGATGCCTACGGGTGATCCCCGGTCCGCGGCAGACGGCCCCCGGTTGACGGCCGCCGGAGGGGCTCTATAATCAAGCGAGGAGGGGAGGCCGCATGGAAGACAAAAACGAACCCGTCTCGTTGCCCGAGGTCCTGTCCGTGTTCCCGCTCACCGGGGTGCTGCTGTTGCCCGGCACACGACTGCCGCTGCACATATTCGAGCCCCGCTACCGGAACATGGTTCACGATGCGCTCGAGGCGGAAGGCGTTTTCGGCATGATCCAGCCATTCGTTCCCCAGCACGACAACTTCCCCCGGCCGGGAGTGGAGCGTACCATACCCGAGCTCTACCCCGTCGGCTGTGCCGGACACATCGAACGCTGGGAGAAGGCCTCCGACGGCCGGTACATGGTGCAGCTTCGGGGCATCAGCCGCTTCCGCGTCAAGGAAGAGCTGTCGGTGGAGCGGGGCTACCGGCGCGTGCGGCCCGACTATGCCTGTTTTGGCGACCTGGAGGAGACCGGCTCCCCGACCATCGACCGTCCACGCCTCACGAAGGCCATCGACCGCTACGCCGAGAGCCGCGGCCTGACCCTCGACCTGGATCAGCTCAACCCGATACCCGATACCGCTCTCGTCAACTTCCTGGGAGTGGCCATGCCGTTCCACCCATCGGAGAAGCAGGCAATCCTGGAGGCCGGCTCCGTCGGAGAACGGGAGAATATTCTCGTCAGTCTGCTGGAGTTCGGCGGCGAGACGACGGCACCGCCTTCCGACACGGGTTCACGCACCCTGAACTGAGCCGTATCGGCCGTCGGCCGGACGCGGGCACGGGAGGTGTGAAACCCGCCTCTGAACGGACCCGTCAGGCCGCGCGGTCATCGTCACGACCGTTCACAAGCAGCTCGATACCGCGGCCAAAGGTCTCCTCGAACAGACGGCCCTTCTCGTCCAGATGCCAGCGCTCCAGCAGGCACGGCCCCATGGACTGCAGGTCGATGGTGACGGACCGCCGCTGGATGCGGATCTTGATGTCGTCCACGGTGGACCGGTGCTCATGGTCCAGTGCGTCTGCGACGCGGAGAATGGCGGCGAGCTTCACGACCCATTCCCGCTCGGATTCGGACAAGGTGCGAAAGGGCTCGTGCTTCTGCGCGCTGGGGAAGGCCTTGCGATGATAGCGGGCGACGTTGGCGATGAGTTCCAACTGCCGCGACCCGAGGCCGACGATCTCCGAGTTGCGGATGAGGTAGAAGGAATGCTTGTGGTGTGCAGAGAGATTCACGAAATCCCCGACGTCGTGCAGCGTGGCCGCCACCCGTAGCAGCGTCCGCGCCTCCGCGGGCAAGCCGTGCAGCGGCGCCAATTGGTCGAACAACAGTTCCGCCAGGTAACGCACCTGACGGGCGTGACCCAGATGAAAGTGGTACTTCTGTCCCAGGGTCACCGCCGCCTTGATGATCTCCGTCTCCTCCGACGTCGCGTCCCAGGAATGCTTGAAACGGTCGATGATCTCAACCAGCACGCCGTCCTTGAGCCCCACGTCCGGAGAGTACAGTCCGTGTGAACCCAGGACCTTGCTCACCACCTCGCTCAGCACGATGGCGGCGGGAAGCACCACGTCGGCGCGATCCGGCTTCATGCCGTACTGCTCCTCACGCTCCGCGACGCTCAGCCGCGCAAGCTCCTTGAGCATGGTCTGAAGGTTCCGCAACGGAATGAAGCGCACGTCCTTCGGGACACCCTCGGACTCGCGGTTGGAGTCGGTGCCGATGAGGGCGGCAAGGTCTTCCACGTTGCCGCCGGTGCCGATGATCAGGTCGATCTCGTGCTCGTTGACCGCGTTCAGGGTCGTTTCCACCAACTGGTCCATGTAGGCCCGCAGCAACAGTACCTGGAGGTCGGAGACGCGGTCGCTCCGAAGGAACGTCTCGTGCATCCTCACCGCCCCCAGGCGCAGGCTGTTGGAGTAGACGATGGAGCCGTGATCGATGATGTCGAACTCCACGCTGCCGCCGCCGATGTCGATGACCAACACGGTCTTGTCGCGGACGTTCAACCTGCGGGAGACCGCGAGTTGGACCAGGCGCGCCTCCTCCGCGCCGGAAATCCGCTCCAGGTGAATACCTGTTTGATTGAACACCCGCTCGACCAGCACGTCGCCGTTGATCGCTTCCCGGGTGGCGCTGGTGGCGATGGCGCGTGTGGAGGCCACTTTCCACTTGTCGATGGCCTCGCGGAACTCGCCGAACGCTGCCACGGCCCTCTGTATCAGATCTTCGTTGAGGAACCCGGTCAGGAAGACCTCGTGCCCCAGCCGGACAGGCGCCCGTTGCTGACACAAGGTCTTGATGGAGCCGTCCGGCTCCATCCCCACGATCTTCATCCGCATGGCGTTGGAACCGACGTCGATGGCGGCAAAAGCGGCAGGTTCCGTTTCGTTCTTCATCGCCCCTCCTGGGTCTTATTGTACATGAGTCTTGCTACGAACGCGTTAACCGAGGGGGCAACGACGGGACGCCCCGTCTTACCCCGCCTGGATTCCCGCCCCCGATCGGGGTCGAGGACATGCCTTCGCGGGAATGACCGAGGGGCACGGAATGACTGGAGGAGGCGCGGAATGACGGAGGAGGTGACAGTCTGAAGTAGCGAAAACGGGCGGCTATCGGGGCATGCAGCAGCGCTTGTACTTGCGCCCGCTGCCGCAGGGACAGGCGTCGTTGCGGCCCGCTTCCGGGCGCGCGGCGGCGTCAGCCTCCCGCACCAGCCGCATGACCTTCTCGATGGGCTCGCCGCCCTGCCACAGGCCGGCCATGGTGTTCAGGTGCTCGCGGCTGTGGATGAAGAACTTCTTGTAGCCGGCGCAGAGGTAGTTGAGCCCGTCCTCCCCGTCCGGAGTCTTGATGAAGCGGTCCTTGGGGCAGCCGCCGTTGCACTGGGCGCGGACCTCGCACTCGCGGCAGTACCGGGGCAGCGTCGTCCACTTGTCGCGGCCGAACTTCCGCTGGGCGTCGCTGTCGACCATGCGCGCCACCGAGGTCTCCCGGATGTTGCCGACGCGGTACTCCGGGTCCACGTAGTGGTCGCAGGAGTAGAAGTCGCCGTTGTGCTCCACCACCGGCACGTCGCCGCAGGTCTCCCGGAAGATGCAGAGGGCATGCTCGATGCCGAGGCCGGTGCGGGCCGCCTCGTCGAAGATCTGGATGGTCACCCGGCCCACGTCGTTGCGGATCCACTCGTCGAAGATCGCGCAAAGGAACGTGCCGAAGGCCTCCGCCGGCACGCTGCGGGGGCTCACCGCGGCGTCCCCGCCCGCCGGCTCCACCAGCGGGATGAACTGCTGGTGGTCGGCGCCCAGGCTTTTGAAGTAGCGGTAGACCGTGGTGGGGTGGCCGACGTTGCCGGCGTGCACCACGCACAGCACGTCACAGGGCACCTTGTGGGCCTTGAGTTGCTTGTACGCCTGCACCACCTTGCGGTGGGTGGGCTGCTGGCCCTTGGTGACGCGGTACTCGTCGTGGAGCTTCTCGGGGCCGTCGATGCTCAGGCCGATGGAAAAACCCTCCTCGGCGAAGAATCGGCACCACTCCTCGTCGAGCAGGACGCCGTTGGTCTGCATGCCGTTACGGACCTTGCGCCCGGTCGGGCAGTGCTTGCGCTGGAGCGCGACGACTTCGCGGAAGTAGTCGAGGCCCAGGATGGTGGGCTCGCCGCCGTGCCAGGCGAAGTCCACGACCGGGTCCGGGGACGCCTCGATGTGCTGGGCGATATAGTCCTCCAGCACGTCGTGCTCCATGCGGAACGACTTCGCCTCGGGATAGAGGTCTTCCTTCTTGAGATAGTAGCAGTAGACGCAGTCCAGATTGCAGATGGCGCCGGTGGGCTTCGCCATGATCTGGAAGCCATGGGAAGCGGGCGGCGGAACGGGCTTGATCAGTTCGATGGCCATTGGAAAGGATGCAGGGGCGACCGGCGGGCCGCCCCTGCGGTTGTCGACGGCGCTCAGTCCATGCCGAAGAACTTCTTGGCGTTGTCCAGCATGAGCTTCTGTTTGACCTCGGGCTTGATGGTGATCTTCTCGAAGTCGTCCAGCCAGCGCTCCACGCCGATGGCCGGCCAGTCGGAACCGAACATGGCCTTGTCCTGAAGGATCGAGTTCACCTGCTGGACCAGCTCGGCGGCGAAGTACTTGGGCGACCAGCCCGAGAGGTCGATGTAGAAGTTGCTCTTGTGCCGGGCGATGGCGAGACTCTCGGCCGTCCAGGGCCACGACGGGTGGGCGCAGATGATCTTCAGCTCGGGGAAATCGGCGGCCACGTCATCGAGATGGATCGGCTGGGTGAACTTGAGCTTGTTGCCCATGCCGCCGGGGGTGCCGGCGCCGGCGCCCGCCATGCCGCTGTGGAACAGGATCGGCAGCTCGAGCTTCTGGCATTCCTCCCACAGGGGATAGAATCGGGTGTCGTTGGGAAAGAACTGCTGCCGGGCCGGGTTGATCTCGCCCACGCCGTGCAGCCCCATGTCCTTGATGCGCTGGATCTCCTGCAGCGCCACCTTCTGCTGCCACGGATCGATGACGCCGAAGCCCAGGAAGACGTCCGGGTTCCGCTTCACGCCGTCGGCCACGTGCTGGTTGGGAACCGGGGTCAGCCCGGTGATGGTTTCGTCGGTGGTGTTCTGTATCACCGCCATCATGTTGCGCTCGCGGTACTGGTCCGCCATCTCGTCGATGGAGACGGGCTTGCGCTCCCGCTTGAAGTACTGCGCCATCTGCTTCGGGCGATCGCCCTTGGAGCTCAGGGTCAGCTCATCGCAAAGGTGCACGTGCACGTCAATGGCAATCGGGTCCGTGATCGGGTCCATACAACAAACCTCCTTGAAGTTTCACGAAATCGGCGGCGGCAACGCACCGCTGCCCAGAATAGCTAACACGATCCGCGCTGGCTGGCCAGCGCAGCCGCGGGCCGGTCCGCGCACGCAGGCAGGTGTGAAACCCGCCCCTACGTCTCCCACGGCGCGGCCGTCAACGCCGCCAGGGCCTTGTCGAGGATCCGCCCCATGAATCCCGAGTTGTCACTCTCGTTCAACTCGTAGCGGACGCCGGAGACGATGGTGACCCCCTGTTCCTGGTCCTCCAGCACCGTGTGGAGCTCCACCTGAAACAGCGCGAAAGGGGTGTCCTCCAGTTGCTCGCGCGTCCGTCTGGCGTCGCCCTTGAGATAGTAGTTCAGGCCGTGGTCGGTGACCACCAGGGTCAGGGCGCCGGTGCGCACGAGGTTGCGTTCCGTGGTGCTGTTCTTGCCCACCGCCAGATGGATGCGTCCCGGGCCCTTGGCCACCAGCTCGTAATAGGACCCCATGGCCGGGTGGCACCAACCTTGCTCGTCCACCGTGGCCATGATGAAAACCTTGCCCGCCTCGACGGCCTTGCCGCTCATCAGCGCGAACAGATCGTCCGGCATTTCCTTGCCCACTAGTCGTGACACGTAGTGATCCTCCCTGGTCCGAAGCGGCGCCGGCCGCCGCGGCAGCCCCGGTCCGGCGGCGTCAACTCGTCCCCAGGACCAGTTCCTGCCGTTTGCCGAACCCTTGCTGGTTGTCGATGTAGTACAGGGTCTCCGGTACCACCCGGTAGAACTTCACCTTGAGAAACGCGCGGTGGTAGACCCCGCTCGAAGGGTCCGTGAACAGCTTGATGACGCCGGGGTACTTGCGCGCGTACACCGCCATGGCCTTGCCCTTGGCGATCACCGAATCGACGAGATCCACGGTCCCCTCGAGCTGGATCCCCTTGATCTCGCGCCAGTCCCGGTAGTCCTCCTGGACCGTCACCGCCACCCGCGGGTTGGCCGCCAGGTTGGTGCAGTGGCGCGAGTCCGGCGCGGAGAAGAAGTAGAGCTGGAAACCGTCGCTGGCGTAGAACACCGTGGCGTTCCATGGCATCCCGTCGGCGCAGGTGCCGAGGGTCATGGTGTTGTGGGTCCGGAGGTATTCGAGGACCTGTTCCTCAAGATCGGCCATAGGTAAAACCCGCCGGCAGGCGTCATCCTCCGGGGTCGAGCCTCCGCCTACTCCTTGTCTCCGGGATAGCGGCTCAGCGATTCCTCGTCCCACCGGTGGAACATGTCGGTCTCGATCTCGAACTGGTCCAGGATGCGGGCCACGGTCTGATTGATGACGTCGTCCAGGGTCTTGGGGCGGTGGTAGAAGGCGGGCACGGGCGGGAAGATCACCGCGCCCATGCGGGTGAGCTGCGCCATGCTCTCGAGGTGGCCCAGGTGCAGCGGGGTCTCGCGCACCACCAGCACGAGCTTCTTGCGCTCCTTGAGAATCACGTCGGAGGCGCGCACCAGAAGGTCGCCGCCGACGGAGAGCACGATGCCGCCCATGGACTTCATGGAGCACGGCGCGATGACCATGCCCGCGGTGCGGAACGATCCGCTGGCGATGCTGGCGCCGATGTTGTTGATATCGTGCACCACGTCCGCCATCCCCTCGACATCCTTCACCGAGTGCGGCGTTTCCACCTGGAGGGTCATCTTGGCGGCCTTGCTCATGACCAGGTGGGTCTCGACGTCCGAGAGACGCGCCAGGACCTGGAGAATGCGGATCCCGTAAATGGACCCGGTGGCCCCCGACAACCCTACGATGACACGACGCATGCTGACTTACCTCCTGTAACCGCCCTGTTCCCTGTCACGGCGCCCGATCGAAAACCACGGTCAACTCGTCGCCGTCCCGCACCGAACGGGTCTGCTTCAGCGAAACCGCGGCGATGATCTCCAGTTTGTCGGCGGGGTATTCCTTCACCTCCGGGACCACCACCGCGATCCTTTCACGCGATCCGGATCGAGACTCCCATCCCTCCAGGGAGCCGGTGAACAGGAAGGCGTTGCAGAAACCCGGATCCGGCGACGGCAGCAGGATCTTCACGCCGTGGCGCCGGACCTGCTCCCAACGGTCCGCATCGGCGCCGCGCGCGCGCACGTTCAATGTGCCGGGATAGGGATCGAAGCCGACCCGTTCCCTGACGGCGTCCCGCACCCAGTCGATGCCCAGGAATGCTCCGGCCCGGCCCAGATCCGAGAACACCACCCCGGTCACCCGGATTTCGCCGGAGCGGCTCACCGCTTCCGGGAGAGCGACTGCGCCTTGCCGCCGCGGCGGACCTTGATGATCTCGCCCAGGATGCCCAGCGCGATCTCCTCCGGAGTCTCGGTAGCGATGTCGAGCCCGATGGGTGCATAGACCCGGGAGATGAGTTCCTCCGAAACGTACTCCTCCTCCTTGAACCGCTCGAAGCACGCCTTGATGCGCCGCTTGCTGCCGATCATGCCGATGTACTTGGCCGGCCGGTCCAGCAGCTCGCGCAGGCACGGCTCGTCGTACTTGTGGCCGCGGGTGATGAGCACGACGTAGGTGGTGGGCGTGATGTCGAGCGCCTTCACGGTCTCGGCCATGTCCCCCACTATTACCTCGTCGGCATCGGGGAAGCGCTCGCGGTTGGCGAACAGGATTCGGTCGTCGATGACCACCACGTGGTAGTCCATGAGCTTGGCGATCTTGACCAGCGGCACGGCGATGTGCCCGGCTCCGACGACGATGAGCTTGGGCGGCGACGGCATCACCTCGAAGAAGACGTCCGCCTGCCCTCCCGACGCGGTCTCCACGGACACCAGCCGGGAATGCTCGTCCGAGAGCCGCTCGGACGCCTCACGAAGCAAGGTCTGCTCGAGATCCCCGTCGTTCACCTCGCCCAGGACGATCCGCCCGTCGCGGACCAGGCACTTGTCGCCGCTGTCGAGCCCGTCCAGTCCCTGGGACTCCACTACGGTGATGAGCACCGCGCCGGCGCCCTCACTCTTGATCTTGATCAGCTCTTGAACCAGTGCGTCCATTCATTCCCGACCTTGTGGCCCACCGGCCATCCGTCCGGCGTTCCCGTCCGGATACCTCAGTCGCTCTCCTCGTCCTTCCACCAGGGATCGATGAAGACGTTCATGATGCCGCCGCACACCGCCGGGCTGTCGGAGGAGATGTCGTCCAGCAGGTCCACGCGCACGGTGCGGGGCTTGCGGGTGCGCACCACCTCGATGGCCTCGCGCCGGACGTCGGCCTCGCCGCAACCTCCGCCGATGGTCCCGAGGATCTCGCCCCAGGCCGTCACCACCATCTTGGCCCCCACCTCCCGCGGCGTCGAGCCCTTGGTGGAGACGATGGTGGCCACCGCCACGGTCTCGCCCTGGTCGAGGAACTCCTTGACGTCATCGTAGATGTTTTCCATGGATGCCTCCTTGCCGCGCCCGGCCCGTTCCGCCTTCCGCCCCTAGGCCACCAGCCTGCGCATGGTGTGGCCGAGGTGGACCAGGCTGTTGGCGTTGTGCGCCGAAAGGAACAGGTCCAGGTACGGCAGCGCCGCCTGCATGCCCTTGCACAGGGGCTCGTAGTTCTCGCTGGCCAGCAACGGATTGAGCCAGATGATCTTGCCGCAGCGCCGCTTGAGGGCCTGCATCTGCCGTTCCAGCACGCCCACGTCGCCCCGGTCCCAGCCGTCGCTGATGACCACCACCACGGTGCGGTGGGTGACCATGCTGACCGCGAAGTCGCGGTTGAAGATCTCCAGCGACCGTCCGATGTTGGTGCCGCCCGACCACCCCAGCACGCTCTTGGAGATCTTCTCCAGCGCGTTGCCGATGTTCTTGGTGCGGATCAGGTGGGTGATGCGGCTCAGGGTGGTGCTGAAGACGAAGGTCTCCACGCCCCAAAGCTCGTTCTGCAGGCCGTACATGAACTGGATCAGGAAGCGGCTGTAGCAGTCCATGGAACCGCTCACGTCGCACAGGAGCACCACCCGGGTCTTCTTGATGCGGCGCTTGCGCGCCACCAGCTCCACCAGCTCGCCGCCGTACTTGATGTTGCGGCGCATGGTGCCCCGGGGATCGATCTCGGTACCCCGGCGCGCCCGCTTCTTGCGCCGGCTCACCTGGGTGGCGATCTTGGAGGCGATCAGCAGGATGGCCTGGGTCACGGCCCGGCTCTCCTCGATGCCCATCTCGCTGAAGTCCTTCTCGTTGAGCTGCTCGTTGGGGCTGTAGGTGGGCACCATCAGCGGGTCCGGGTCCATGGGGCTGTCGTCGCCGGCGCCCTCCTGCTCGGCGAGGGTCTCCTCCACGGTGCCGCCGCTGTCGTCCGACGACTCCAGCGCCTCGTCCGGGCTCTGGGCCGGCACCTCCATGGTTTCGATGCCGTCTTCGATCTCCGCGTCGCCCTGCCAGAACGCCTCGAACACCTGGTCGAAGAGCTCGATGTCCTCGTGGTCGTGGAGCATGTTGGCGGCCAGCGCCCGATGGAAATCCGGCCGGCTCCGGATGTCGATGAGCGGCATGGAGCGGTTGGCGTCGATGACCTGGCTCAGTCCCATGCGGAAACCCAGGTCCTTGAGCACCCGGCCGAACATGAGCGTGTTCGCCAGCGTGCCCTGTCCCCGCAGCGGCTTGTAACGCTCCACCGCGCGGACGATGTCTTCTTCGTTCAGCTCTCTCGCCATGGGAAGGTCCGGGCCGGCCGGGCGGCTACTGGGCGTTGCCGCCCACCACCGTGGCCGGCTCCTTGAGGATGCGGTCCATGTCGAGCTTGTCGCCGGACAGCTCTTCCTCCAGGTGGTGCAGGTCCTCGCGGTACTTGAACACGCAGCCCACCGTCTCCTTCACGATCTCCGGATCCAGCTCGGCCCGGTTCAGCAGCAGCAGCGCCGACGCCCAGTCCAGGGTCTCCGCCACTCCCGGACGCTTGTAGAAGTTCATCTGCCGCACCTGCTGCATGAACGCGCAGATCTGCTCGGCCATGACCTTCTGGACCTCCGGATACTTGGTCATGATGATCTCGTACTCCTTGTCGAAGGTGGGGTACTCGATCCAGTGGTAGAGGCAGCGCCGCTTGAGCGCGTCGTGGATCTCCCGGGTGCGGTTGGAGGTGAGGAACACGTAGGGCCGCTTGTCCGCCCGGATGGTGCCCACCTCCGGGATACTGATCTGGAAGTCCGACAGCACCTCCAGAAGGAACGCCTCGAACTCCATGTCGGCGCGGTCGATCTCGTCGATGAGCAGCACCGGGGGCTCGGCGCCGTCGGTGCGGATGGCATCCAGCAGCGGCCGGCTGATGAGGTAGTCTTCGGAGAAGATCTCGGTCTCCACCGACTCCCGGTCCCGGGAACCGATTTCCTCGAGCTTGATGCGCAGCATCTGCTTGGGATAGTTCCACTCGTAGAGGGCGGTGTTGGAGTCCAGACCCTCGTAGCACTGGAGCCGGATCAGCCGTGTCTGCAGCACGTCGGCGAGCACCTTGGCGATCTCGGTCTTGCCCACGCCCGCCTCCCCTTCCAGCAGGATCGGCTTCCCCAGCCGCACCGAGAGGTAGACCACGGTGGCGAGGCTCCGGTCGCAGATGTACTTGCGCTCCCTCAGGGAATCACGGATCGATTCGACGGTAATGCTGTCCAGATTCATGCGTATCCCTTCTTCGCGGACGGCCCCGTGTTTGTGAGTGCGGATTCGCACGCGCCCACGGCGCTACGGGCCGCGGCGGCTACTTGTTCTCGGCGAGCTGCCGTTTCCACCCCAGGGTCCTGGCCTTGGCGCCGACGGCTTCGGCCTCCTCGATCATCCCCTTGCGCTGGTAGAAGATGGAAAGGCTCGTGTAGGCAAGCTCATCGTCGGGGCTCACCTCGATCAGGCGCTTGCCCGTTTCGATGGCCTCGTCCAGGCGTTCCAGACTCGCGTACGCCATCCCCAGGGCATGCAGCGCGTCGGCGTAGTCGGGATCGTCGGCCAGAGCCTTCGTGTACGACTCGACGGCCTCCTCCAACCGGTCATCGGCATACGCCTCCATGCCCTGGATGTAATGGTCCTCTTTCGTCATGTCCGTCCAACCCGATGGACTTCTTCTGTATTACGAAATCGTGATATTCTCAACCGAACGGCAGTGGAGCGGAACGCATTCCCTTACGCGCAGGAAGGCCATCGGCAAGTCGCGCCGCCTGCCACGCTTGTGCGCGACGTATCAAGTACGACGGCGGAAGGGATCCCGTGTGGTGAGCTCCGGAAACAGGGCAAAATCCCGGTCCCGCGTGAGCAGCGCCTCGGCGCCGTGGGCAAGACAGATGGCGGCGACCCGCGCGTCGTGCACGGTGGCGCCTCGCACCCGCGGTCGTTGTACGAGCCCACCCAATATATCCAGGAAGTCGTCGGTCTCTCCGAGAAGGCGATTGGACGGTGACGCCGTCCAGGCTTCGAGTTGCCGCCAGGCGCGGGCGGACGGGGTGGCCGCTTCCTTCCAGATCCGGCGATTGGTCACGACGCTCAGGAACTCGTAACAGCAGGGCCAGGGAATCGCCCATGCCCGGTCTCCTTCGGCCAGACCCCGCACGACGGCGAACGCGGCATCGTGCAGATCCGATTCCCGACGATGCGCGTAAACGAGCACGTTGGTATCGACCGCGATCACGACGACTCCGGCTCTCCATAGATCAAGCCGCGCAGGTCCTGCCACGAATACGCTTCGAGCGGATCGGCCGCGCCCGGATCTCCCTCGCTCATGTCGGGCAACCGGTATGAGCGGGGGGATTCCGGTGCCGCGAGCACCCGACGAAGACCATCCTCGACCACCGCGCGCAGCGGGCGGCCCGTATTCTTCGCGTGTCGTCTTGCGCGCGCCAACAGCTCGTCGTGGATGTCGACCGTCGTCTTCATGATTGCCATAGTAGCAATATTAATCGATATGGGCCACCCATATAATATTCCGGACGCCAACATGCCAGCGGCCGCCCGTTGCCCGCGGCAGAATTCCTGTGCATATTCATCAGGTACAACACACCACTGGCAACCCGGAGGACTCAATCATGGCGGAAGCCGCAACTCTCGACGAAATCAAGGACCGCATACGCAAACGCGTGGGCAGGCGCAGCCCGTTTCACCTCATGGATGGGGCCGAGGCCGAAGGCGTGCTGGCCGAGCTGAACGGTCTGGACGCCGACCACTGGGCCGAGGCCTGGAGCCGGCCCGGAGCCCGCTGGGAGCAGGCGGCCAGGGACGCGGAGGCCCGGGAGCAGAAAGACCAGGCGAAAGAGGCCTACTTCCAGGCCGCCGGCTACTACGGCACCGCGCGCCACCCCTTCCCCAGCTCTCCCGGCAAGCAGGAAGCGTACCGCAAGACCATCGAGAACTACCTGGCCGCGTCGCGCTACTTCGACCCGCCGCTGGAGCGCATCGCGCTGCCCCTGCGGGACAAGCAGGTGGTGGGCTACCTGCGCCTTCCGGCCCGGCGGCCGGCGCCGGTCATCATGCACTGGGGCGGCATCGACAACTGGAAGGAGGACCGCCACAATTTCGTGGAGTCCATGCTGGCGGAGGACTGGGGCTGCTTCATCATGGACAGCCCCGGCACCGGCGAGTCCCCGGTGCTCGCGTCCGACACCGCCCACGAGGTCTACAGCACGGCGTTGGACTACCTGGTGACCCGGCCGGAAGTGGACGCGTCCCGCATCGCCGCCCTGGGCGCCAGCTTCGGCGGCTACTGGTCCACCAAGCTCGCCCACGTGGAGCCGGAACGGCTGCGCGCCGCGGTCAACTGGGGCGGCGGCATCCACGGGTTCTTCCAGCCTGAATGGCAGCAACGTTCCCGCAACGCCTCGTCCTACCTGTTCGACCTCATCGAGGCCCGCGCCAACCTGTTCGGCAAGCGGACCTTCGACGAGCTCTGCGAGGTCATGCCCATCCTCTCCCTCAAGGACCAGGGCCTGCTCGACAAACCCTGCGCCCCCATGCTCCTGGTCAACGGCAAGGACGACCTCCAGGTCCCCATCGAGGACTTCTTCATGCTGCTGGAGTGCGGCAGCCCCAAGGCCATGCGCCTCTTCCCCGGCGGCCACATGGGCGAGTCGCCGGACGTGTTCCCGACGATCCTGCGGTGGCTGCATAGGAAGCTGGATGGAGAGTGAGGAGGGAGCGACGAGAGTTCAGGAGCCACAATGGATTCGATCACCCTTAAGAATTTTCGTTGCTTTCGTGAAGAGCAGACGGCTCGCTTGGCGCCGCTGACCCTTCTTGTAGGTGAAAACAGCACCGGCAAGACCTCGTTTCTAGCGTTAATCCGGGCGTTGTGGGATGTCGCCTACCGCCGAACCGACCCGGATTTCAAAGAGGAACCCTACGACCTCGGCAGCTTCGACGAGATCGCTCACCACAGAGGGGGTCGAGCCGGTCGGGCGAGTGCCTTCCACGTGGGCTTCTCCGCTACGCGGGGAATTGAGGGTGGCAAGAAAGCCGCAACGCCATCGCCATATCGCTTCGACATCACCTTCGAGCGTCAAGGACCTGCGGCGACGCCCAGCAGCAAACGGTTTAGTTGCGTCGACGTTTGGGTCGAGGAAGAACTCCAATACGATGAATGGCCTCCACGCCTTAGCTTAGGAACGCCGAACGGCGCTTGGATAGGAGAGGTAGACCCAGAACTGGAACACGAACCCTGGCCCTTTGATGTGCACCCGGGCACCCTTGAGAACACAAACGGCACCGAACCTCCCGCCACCGCGGATTGGGACCTGCTTCGACATCTTTCTGAGGTCGCTAACAAGGTGAAGCTATTTGGCCGTCAGAGCCAACGGCCGTACGCCAGTGCGCCCGTGCGTTCCAAACCCCGGCGCACTTATGATCCCTCGCGACCCACTCCAGACCCGGAAGGCGACTATGTCCCGATGTACCTCGCCGAAGTCTTTCTTCAGGACAAACGTGAGTGGAAGGGCCTGAAAAACGCACTGGAAACCTTCGGGCGACTATCCGGGCTGTTCGACGAGATTTCAGTCAAGTCCTTCGGGGCGAAGGGAAGCGAACCCTTTCAGGTGCAGATCAGGAAATTCAGTGGAAAGGCAAAAGGGACGAAAGGTCCCCAACGCAACCTGATCGACGTCGGCTATGGCGTCAGTCAAGTACTCCCGGTGATTATAGAACTAGTCCGGCCTGACACCTGGTCCGGCTTTCTCGGGCGCTACAACCGGCCGAACGTGTTCCTCTTGCAACAGCCCGAAGTCCATCTCCACCCCAGCGCTCAAGCCGCACTTGGAAGCTTGTTCTGTCACCTCGCTGGACCCAACCGGCAGTTGATAGTCGAAACCCATAGCGACCACATGCTGGACCGTGTGCGCATGGACGTTCGCGATGGCAAAGGGTCGTTGAAACCCGAAGATGTTTCCATCCTCTTCTTTGAGCGCGGCGACTTGGACGTTCAGATTCACTCGCTCCGTATAGACCTGGAGGGAAACATTGTGGGTGCTCCCGATACTTACCGCAGTTTCTTCATGAATGAGACCCGGAGGTCCCTGGGGCTCTGACCGCATGTGTGCGATTGTCGACGCAAACGTAGCCTCTGAAGTGTTCGGCACTGACCGCCCGGAGGCCGGGGCGAGATTTTTTGATTGGATCAACGCACGCAGTGGACGTCTGTTTGTCGGCGGCCAACTCTTGGCAGAACTGGACCGCACACCAGCACGAGAATGGGCTCGGGAAGCGCTCAATTCTGGACGGATCCAGCAGGTACGCGAAAACGAGGTGGCTGCGAAGACACGGGAACTCCAGGAAGAGGGGCTGTGTAGGTCCGACGACCTGCACGTTTTGGCCCTCGCCATCGTGAGCGGCGCACGTCTCTTGTACTCTAACGATGCTGCCCTCCAACGGGATTTCAAGGACAAGAGGCTCATCGACAGCCCGCGAGGCAAGGTCTATTCGACCCTTGAAGGCAGCGACTTCCAACGCACTCACCAAAGGCTACTTCAGAGGAAGGACTTGTGCCGAACTTGAACAGCCAGATCTCCTTTGGTGGCAAATTTGGAGACGAACGCCGGTGAAACTGTCCTACTACCCCGAGACTGACAGCCTCTACGTAAGCCTCAAGCCCGGCCCCGGGACGACCACCCGCGAAATCGCGCTAGGTTTCAACATCGACCTCGACGCCACCGGAGAGGTCGTGGGCTTTGACATCGACAAAGCATTCCAGCGCGTTGATCTGTCCACGTTGGACGCGAAAGCACTGCCGGTGCGCACCGAGCGGGTAGGTCAATGACTCCCCAAACTCCTAATTCTGAAGAACACGGCTGCCTACGTGTTCCCGTTGGGTGTACCGCTTGGCGCAAGTCGAGGTTGCGATTGCCGGATGTGGAGGCGAAGTGAATCATGGTCTGAATGACACTACGACAGGCACATGCGTGGTCCGTTCTACCACCAAGAATCCCATAGGCCAGAGATTCCGGCTCAGACACTGATCGCGTCTCAGGGATGCGACCAGTTCGTCCGATAGATTTGGCCCGTCGCACAAAACGAGAGCGAAGTTCATCTCACCAGTGGGCTTAATTCCCTTTGTCCTGGAGGGCCGCCCGAAGTTCAGCCCGCTGGCCATCGAAGCACTCTTGATGGCGTCGGATTTCGTCAAGCAACCTATCTGCCCACAAGACGCAAAGTGTACTCGATCCATCCGCCATGGTGCCGCCCCCAAGCGGCGCCACAGCAACTCCGTCAAGCTCCGGAGCGTGATTGACATTCTTCCTTCTCAGCTCGGCTTTCCCCACCACCGAAGACCTCGCTCAACTCCCGACTGACATCATTGACGAACGCGAGTGCAGGAGTTGGATGGACGACGCAAGAGCCAAGATATCGACTGATCGCTGGCTGGCAGCGACGTGTTCTGGGCCACCCCGGGCAGCATAGCAAGCCTTGTTGGGCACCACGCGTTCAGGGATTCCCGCCCAGCGTTGATTTCAGCGTCCGGTGCAATTGCAGCCCCTTGTAGGTGAGGCGAGTCGCCACATACATCAGTCCATCAGACCCCAAAGAAGACGAAGTTTCCGCGTAAGAAAAAAGTCCGCGTGATTCCAATTCCTCGAAAAGCGCCACCTCATTAGCTGGGAGATTAAGCAGGACTGGGGCTTGGTCCTCGGCCTCCATCCTGTCGGCAATTTGGAGAAACAGCGCTTTCAGATCATCGTCCAGCACTTCGTCGGGGTCGGCGGCGCTAACCTCCTTCGCGGCGATATTGGGAATGTAATCTTCGTCGATACGTGAACTGACCTCCTCCGCCCTGGCAGCGGCAACTTCCGTCAACTCATCTGCGGCCGCCGTGAGTTTGCGCAGATTCCAGCGGATCTGCCTGAACTGTCTGATGTCGAAAGGGGTATTGCTGGCTAGATCTTCGCGACACATCCAGATCGTCGGTTTCTCACTGCCGTGAGCGTATCCCGCCTCATAAATGACGCTTCCGCGAATTCCCGTCTCCGGATTGTGCGTCAGTTCAACCAAAACCATGTCGCAGGCGTCGAGCTTCTCTCGGATTCGGTCGTCGATCTTGTCGGTTGAAGGATCACGATCCACGCGGTAGGCGTCTATACCGCTCGCAGCAAGGGCTGGCTGGATTACAAGGTCGTAGAGTTGGTTCATCTCGTTTCGTGAGGATTCATCGTCCCCCAGCCACATAGCGACAAAACACTGGATTCTTTTCACTCCCATCTTGTTCCTTTCATTTTCTCAGGACGAGGGCTCAGTCTGGTGTGGAGACCCGGCTCAACAGAACCCCCTGAGGCTGCTGTGATTACCTGGGCGCACCGGACCTCCACACCCGAGTTTACGAGAACTCAAAGTGCATCAGCCAGTCGATCCAGTTGATGTCGTACAGCTTGTCGGCGATCCTGGCCTCCATAAACGGCACACCTCGGACCGCGGAGTGACTCCTGACCGAACGGTCCCGGTCGGGAGATGCAGGTGAGCCCACGCGGCCCCCCGGCGCATGGCGGACGGCTTCATGCGCATCCCCAGGACTTGCCGAACCGATTGATCCAGCTACATCCCCAACGCTGAACCCGCATTGTCCGTCGCCTTCCCGCGCATTGGTGATGTCGGCTCCATCGCCAACCGCCTCCGGCCGGCCTTTCTCAGATACCAAGCCACGGACTGTCTGTTTGCCGTTTTTGGGATCATATACCTGAGTGCCTATGCGGGGATACGGTTCCGTCACTGCGAACGAAGAAGACCGACACATTCAACGCCTCCAGCGCAGGCCCAACTTCCATGATGAGCTTCCGGTGTCTGTCGGTCGCAGGCAGCGCGATCCCTGCGCGGTATTGGCCTGCGCTAAAGACGGAGGCCGCTTTGTACAGGGCACGAGATACATGGCTGATCTTTTGGCCGCTACTGAACGCCTGCCCGTGACGACGGGAGCCGAGCTTGCTCGATGTCTCGCCCTTTGCCTCGATTGCGAGTGTCACCCTATCCTTCGTCGCCAAGATGTCATGGCCGCGGTCGTTGGTCCTGCTGGTGCTTTCAACGCGCCAGCCAGCCGCCCGAAGATGGTTCGCGACGGCCTCCACAACGTCGTTCTCGGTCAGCATCAAATTACTTTGAGGCCGTTGGCTTCACGGGCTCTCTGCCCGGCGCACCGCCAGCCAGCACCGCGCCCGCGAGCTGGTCGAGTGTCGCGTCGATCACGATGACCTCTTCCATCTCGGCCTCGTCGGCTGAAGCTTGCTCGGCGGCTTCCGCGTCGCGCCCTTGGTCTCTCTGACATCGTGTCCTCCGTCTGGCGCTCCATACTATGCCCTGTGCGCTCATATGTTGGATTTCCTGCGATTGCAATCCTTGCACAGCATTTGACAGTTCTCTGGGATTGTCTTGCCACCCTCAGCCCAAGGGGTGATGTGGTCGGCCTCCATGTTCGTCATCTCAAACGTCTTCGCGCATACCTTGCAGATGCCCTTTTGAATCTCGAACGCCCCCTACTTCATGGCAGGGGTGAAGGCGCGAATACTCAGGTGCCTTTCCTCGCCGGTGAGTAGATAGGCGTAGATGCCCGCTTCTTCGTCACATCGTCGTCTATCGTCAGGCGGGCAACCTCATCCTCTAGCGCCTTGGGGTCCAAGCTCTCGTTCTTGAGGTGTGCGTAGAGTCCGCCCCAATCCACGCCTTTCATTTGATTTCGGTAGTTCGGGAAAACCGCTTCCACCCGGTGGATTACCGACTGGAAGTAACTCTACAAGGCAGTTGCGGTCCTATCGTGTTGATGCGCGGCCATGTACTCCTCGACCGTTTGGCCTTCGTCCTTGGTCCATTGAATTGCGATTTCGAGGTATTCTTTTCCCTTGCGCCGCCTGCCCCTCAAGATGGGATAACCGTTGGCCTTTTGGCCAGACATGCCAGTTTTCATTGTCGTTGTCGTAGGCAGGGTATTCCTCCGGCTAGTAGCGCTTGTAGAGGATCACGTCTTCATGCCTCTGCGGAAAATCAAGATTGGTGAACCAGCGCACGCCCTTGACCTTGATGAACTTGTTCCCGTCAACGTCAATCCACACAGTCGCGGCATCAAGCGGGTAGTGGTGGGGCACGCCGAACGTTCCTGTCCCCGCTCTTGATGCTGGGACCAAGCCAGACTTTCCCGTCATTGATCAACGGAAAGAACTCTTTGTATGTGACGGCGTTCATGTTCCCGATGATCAGGAACTGCTTGTCGTGCTCCATGAGCTGGGCGACGTATTCGCGAAACAGGGAAAACGGAGGGTTGGTCACCACGATATCCGCCTGTTTCAGAAGCTCGATGCACAGTGACCTCCTTCAGGATTTGTGATGCTTGCGGTATACTCTGGTTTGTCTCCGCTACTGGATTCCGGGGCGAGAGATCGCGCTCACCGCAGCTGAGCATTCGGCAACCAGAGAATGGTAGGTTCTATAGAAAAGCTCCACAGGTCGTCGAGTTTGCCGCCGCAGGTGTATATCAGCGTCGGGAGGAGTCTCTAGAATGGCCCAACAACTCAACTTTGAGATCAAGGAACAGATGGTGAGCCTTGCCGGAGCTTGTTTTTGGTTTTGGAATAGCTTTCATAGTTTTCTCGAGAGCAGCGGCGTCCGAAGTTCGCTTTATCAGCAGTATCCGAAAGGAACCTTCAACAAGTACGAGGTAATGCGTAACATTCTCCGCGTCCTCGACGAGAACCGCGAAACAGAGACGATAAAGAGGTTGGTATCCAACTTCTACCGCCTGCGAAACGCTGTGGATCCCGAAAAGCTGGACACGGCGAGAGCGAGACAGCTACTAGAACAGTTCCGTGAAACGGTCGGTGACGATCCTATTGAAGCAGCCATCAAGGAGCGCCAGCGCGAGAAAACGCGCGCGAACTACGAGAGTTCTGTGGAGAGCAAAGCAGCAAGAAACAAGCGTCTTTCGGACCTCAATAAACAATTCCAGGAAATGGCCGGCACTAATGAACTAACTCCGCAACAACGCGGGTTCAAACTCGAAAGTTTGTTCTTCGAACTACTCCATTTGGAGGAACTTGAGCATACGAAACCGTACCGCACACCGGGTAGAGAACAGATTGATGGGCACTTTAAATTCGAGAAGTTCGACTATCTTGTTGAGGTAAAGTGGATTCAGGGACAGACCAAGCAACCCGCCCTTTCAATTTTCGACGGCAAGATTCGCGGCAAGGCCCAAAGTACCCGAGGGTTATTTCTCGCCGCCGAAGGATTCGACGACACTTCGATCAACAAGTTTTCTGGTGATGCGCCACGAATTGTACTGATGACCGGCGAAGATCTAGCTCTAATTCTTGACGGATCCCTCCCATTGTTCGACGTAATGAAAGCAAAGATAGATGCAATTGTCAGATACGGCGAAATTAACTTTGGAGCGCGCAATATTGTTGTCGCCTAGATAGGAAACAACTAGCGGAGAACAACGACCCGCTAAATTCGCCATCGTGTGCTCATTGCGTATCCCTCCTTAAGTCGGTGGAATGCACCCTAGCAATCTGTCCAGTTTTCGGGGACACCTCAGCTCCACCGCGCGGCGAGAAGTATCCTCTCTCCAAATTCGCTAGTGGTAAGACAGCGCCCCTACCCCACCTTCTCCCGCGCTTCCATGATCTTTTCGACCACGGCCTCGACGTCCGCTTCGTCCACGAACGGGGACAGGATGTAGGACTTGAGGGCGTAGATGGGTTCGCCGTAGGCGGTGCGGCGGTAGCAGTCGGTGGCGGAGATGACCACGCCACGGCCGGCCATGGCTTCGGAGTGGACGTACTGGAAGATCTTCCGGTTCCACTGGTTGTGGGACAGCAGGGTGTCGCGGAAGGCGGGGTCGTCGAACTCCTGGCGCTTGATGGCGAAGGTGTCCACATCCGGCGGGTAGGCGCGGAACAGAGTCACGGTGCCGAAGTTGTCGCGGTTGAGCACGGTGGTGCCTTCGCGCCCTTCGAGGTGTTCGCGCAGGAGCTGGGCCATCTCCACGATATGCCCCAGCACCACCTGCAGGCCCTGCCGCCCGAACAGGCGGTAGTTGGCGATGGCGGCGAGCGGGCCGGTGCCGGCCCGGGAGGTTTCCAGCGTGTACATGCCGGGCCGGTGTTCCCCGAAATGGTAGAGGTAGGGCATCTGCTCCGGACCCCGTGCAACCCGGTGCAGGTCGGTGCGGTCCTTCACCAGCACCAGGCTCGAGATGTACGGGGTGAAGCCGGTCTTGTGGAAGTCCACGCCCAGGGAGTCCGCCAGCGACAGATGGCGGATGCGGCGGCACGCCCCGGCCAGGGCGCGCAGGGTGCGCGGCCGGAAGCCCAGGGGGTTGCCTTCGAAATCGTAGTCGTTGAACACCGACCACGCCCAGCCGATGACCGCGTCGGCGTGGATGTGCGGGCGGTAGGCGAGCCGGAACTCGTCCGCCAGCGCGTCCCGCAGCGTGGCGATGGCCTTGAGGTCGTCGATGCCGAACGAGTCGGTGGTGCCCATGGTGGCGATGATGGCGGCGATCTTCCTGCCCTCCGTCAGGGCCTTTCGGGCAGCCTCCTCCAGCCGGACCAAGTCGATCTCGTTGTCGTCGGTGGTGGGCACCGTCATCAGGTTCCGCGTGCCGAGGCCGAGCCAACCGGCGATGTTGGCGGCGCAGTAGTGCCCGGCGTCCGACACCAGGATGACGGCGTCCTCGGACACGCCGTTGTGGATGGTATCCGGACAGGCCTTCTCCAGCCCCATCTTGACGCCGTAAAGCGACGTGCCGGTGCCGCCGAAGGTGAACACGCCGCCGGCCCGTTCCGGGTCGTAGCCGACGAGCGCCGCGGTCATGCCCACGGCCTCCACCTCGGCCAGGGCCACAAGCCGGCTGTATTCGTCCCAGGCGATGTTGGGGTTGTGCAACGCAGCCAGCAGCACGCCGATGACGCTGGGGATGGTGGGCGGCGGGATGACGTTCTGCTGCGTGCGGGGATGGCCGAAGATGGTCATGCCCCGCAGGTACCCCACCAGGTCGGAGGTCACCGTCTCCACCGACGACGGCCCCGCCGGCAGGGTCGACTTCCGCGCCTCCTCGAAATCGCCCGGCACCAGTTCACCGAGGATCGGCAACTCCGTCTTCAACGCATCCACCTGGTCCAGCGCACGCATGATGGAGTGGATGAAGTACGAATCGTGGATGGGATCGGATACCGGCTGGGGAAACGCCAGCCGTACCTTGTCCAGAATTTCGCGATAGGGTGTAGCCATAACAGGGTCCTGGGATGCAACAGAGTGCTCGGAGGCCAATGTATCCCTGTGATAAAGTCTACAGGAAATCGGTAGACTCGCCACAAACCACGCGGACAAAAAGGCAGACGACGATGATCACACTGTACAGCAAGGCGACATCCAACGGCCGCAAGGCGTCCATCATGCTGGAGGAATCCGGACTCGACTACCGGGTCCGGCCCATGGACCTGGATACGGGGGAACAGAAAGAAGACTGGTACCTGGCCATCAACCCCAACGGCCGGATCCCCTGCATCGTGGATGATGACGGCCCCGATGGCGCGTCCGTCACCGTGTTCGAGTCAGGCGCGATTCTGATCTATCTCGCGGAAAAGTCGGGGCGGCTCCTGCCCGAAGACCCGGCCGCCCGCATGGAGGCCCTGAACTGGCTGTTCTTCGCCTCCGGCCACATCACCCACACGGGCCTGGGCGTGCACTGGCAGATCCGCCGCCGCGACGCCGGCGAAGAACACACCCACCTGGGCGTGTGGCAAACGGAGAACAACCGCGTCTACGGAGTGCTCAACCGCGGCCTGGAAGGCCGGGAGTATCTCGCGGGTGACTACTCCATCGCCGACGTGTCGGCCTACCCCTGGATCTACCGCTGGGAAATGCAGGAGATCGACCTCGACCGCTACCCCAACGTGCGAAAGTGGCTGGCCCGGGTAGGCGCGAGGCCGGCGGTGCAGAGGGGGTTGCAGATTCCGCCGAGGGATGACGGACTATGATGGTTGTCCCCGCAAATCATCCAGGAACTCTGACGCCGGCTCCACAGCCGTGACTATCAAGTGGTCGCGGGCGCGCGTACAGGCCACGTAGAGCAGGTGCCTTTCCGTGTCGTAGACCTCCTCAAGGTCGGCTTCGTCGGCCACGTTCTCGATCCGTTCCTGTAAGGGAAAGACTTCATCGTCACATGCCATGACTGCGACGGTGCGGAACTCAAGACCCTTTGCCAGATGCATAGTGCTTATCGAGACAACGTCGCCACTATTGCTATCCTGTTCGTCCAAGACCTGAAAAAAGAATCCCGCGTCGGTCACTGCCTTACGAGCCCGGTCCAATTGCGCCGCAGACCGCACGAATACTCCCATCTCACCGGGGCTCACGCCTTCGCTGGCACATTGCTGCAACCATTGCGCGACGGCATCTGCCTCTTCCTGCTGTGTTTCGAATACACGCATGATGGGATCGGGGCCATTGAATGCCGAAACCGTTCCTCGCCGATCCTCCACATTACCGTCGACATCGGTAACTTCCGGGCCGAGCAAACGGTCAGCCTTAGCCCTGATCTGATGGGAAGTGCGGTAGTTGAGCTTCAGTATCTGAGATCTCCCGCGGACCTCGACGCCCATGGCCTTCCACGAAAACGGCGTTTGGAAGATGCGCTGACCAAGATCCCCCGCAAAGAAGAGGCCGTTCGGTCGCTGACTTCCCAGCGCGGCCAGGAAACGCAGTTGGGCGACTCCGATGTCTTGCGCCTCGTCCACGATCACGAACTCAAACAGCGGAGTCGGTCGGTCCCTGAGCTTTTCGGTCAGCGAGCCGAACATGCCGGCCCTGGTCACCAGACCTTGTCTCCCAAGCTCTTCCCTGACCCGCTCGAAAACAGCCCAAAGGGCCAACCGGCGCTCGGAAGGCAGCCGTGTCTTGCGACCCAGCCTCCGCACATCGCGGTAAGCCTCCCAGCTATCCAACTGCCATGCATCGACGACGTTTTTCCACTCGCCGAGTAAGAAACGAGGATTGAAGTCACTCGCGTCTGATTGGTCCGCCGCATTCGCCAGTAGCGCCACAATCTGGTCGCGTGTTGCGATTCTTGGAGAACCGAATTGCGCTCGATATAGCCGTTCGCCAACTGCGTCGATGGCCTCGACCTCAATGCGCTCTGCGAGTCTGGGCTGGTTGTGGATCAAGCGCGCGAGTTTGGTCCGAAGAGCGTCGGCCAGTGTGTCAGAAAACGTGGTCAGGAGGACCCTGGCATCGGGGTTGGCGCTGGCAAGACGCGCGGCTCTGTGGATTGCCACGATGGTTTTCCCGGTGCCGGCGGTACCAAAGACACGTGCCGGACCGGCGAAGTCCTTCTCCACGATCTGCCTCTGCACCGGATGGAGGAAAACCGCCCACTTCTCCCAAGGATACTCAAGAGCACGCTCCAATTCAGCGACATCGTGCATGACACGGAAACGACGTTGGGCATCGGGATGCTCAAAGGGATCGAGGGGCGCGGTTCCGACATATTCGGCGGCCGGTTCTGCCACCACATGGACGTCGGTGTGTTCGAATGAAGAAGGCTGGGCGGGTCGTGGCGAACCACCAACGGCCAGTTCCAGCAGCGCCTCTGCCGCCTCACCGGGCAGATGCTCGACCAAATCCAGGAGGCTGTCTTCGTCGACGCCGCGTATGTCATTCAGCCATTCGTCCGGCACACCGTAGCTCAAGAGATCACTGTCGGTGATGTTGGTGAACAGTAACGGCTTTGGCTGGATCTCCTGTCCGGCTTCCACCACCCTCGGCACAGTGATTTCCTGAACCGTCTCCCGCACCTCAACCAGTTGCGCCGCACCGGTCTGTGGGTGAATCTCCAGTCTACGGCGTTCGGCCCACTTATAGGCGTTGTCGTGGTGGTCCACGTAGCACAGGAGCGTGCTGTCGGGCGTCCGATGTACGATGATCCGGACCATCGCGGCTCACGCGAACGGACCAGAAGTTCGGGTCTTTCGATTTCCCGACCCGGTGGTAGCTAAGCCCCGGCTGAGGACGGGAGGTCTGCAAGTCGAAGGCGGTAGTCTTGGCAGCCTTCTGTTCTTCAGCGGCCAGTTTGGCCAGACTTTCAGTGAAGGTATTCGCGATAAGGAAACGCATTCAGATCTCAACGCCGACCTTCGCCGCAATCAGATTGGCAACCTCACTGTAGAGATCGACGTCCACCTCCGGCGCCTTGATGCTGACGACCAAGGCATACCGGGCTATTTTGTCGTAACGCTCCAGCGCAGGTCGAGTCTTCCACCAGCCGGCGGTGGGATAGACAGCGATGGAACCGCGATTCGCGAGGTCCGCAGCCGTGCCTCTCCAGATGTCTCCGTGCAACGAACCTCGATGGCGTCCTTGGCCTCCGATCAGCCATGACGGGTCGCCGCCGCCCAGATTGCCTCCCGTTTCTTCATCTCTTGCCAACAAGTTGATGCGGCGGCGAAAGTCATCCGTGGATTCCAGCGGGCGCCTTACGTCAAAGCGGAGCCCGTGAGATTCGTACCGGTAGCGTGACCGGGCGCCTCTTTGCGAGGGATTGGGTTCGATGAAGTAGGAGAGCGTGACCCGCAACTCGACTTGCACGTCGCCCAGGCTCTCAAGAACGTCGCGCGGCCAAGGCAGATTGTGGAGATGCATGTCGCGCAGGGTGACCTGGTTGCCCGGCACACGTTTGAACGGCTGCAACGTTTCCTGAACAACCATCGTCAGGGAGTTCTCGACACTCCAAATTGCGCGATCGATGTCCGGGACGCCGAATCCACACCGCCGTACCAGATTCCCGTAGTCCAGCTTTGATGGGCGTCTTCTACCCTGCAGAAACATACGCTTCATGGCCGGCGTCCACTCAGCGGAGTGGACCACTAACGCACGCACTGTTTCCGGCCATAGCTCAGGGTAAGCGCCTCTGATTTGTGCCGCCAGTCTGGATGCAAGCGCCATACCGGCACTGGTCGCGTTTGTCGTCGTAAAGAGTCGATCCGCGGGACGATAGTGCGTCGTCAAGAGGCTGAGGCTGGGCAGAGGTGCCGCGCTCAGGGAGTCCTTGGCCGCGTTGCCACCTTCGAGAACGATGTCCGGTTTGTTTGGCCAGAAGCGCTCCCATGTCAGAGAGGTCGTACTGAAAGGACTCAGTTCGCCCGCCTGGGCGATCGGCACATAGCCAGCAGCGTCCGGTTCAGCAATCTGGACGAAGTCGGTATAGGCGCCTACAGTGACGGCGTTCCACGCTTGAGCAGGATCGTGAACTCCGTCCGTCTCGTTACTGTTTGGATAATGCCACCACGCGCTGGGATCGCTGACATTCCCTGCTGACACGACCAGTAGCCGCGGGTTGGCTCCGTATCCGTCGATATCCGCCGCCAACGAATCCACCGCCCCGGACCAAGAGGACGGGCGCCCGCGGTCCCGATTGTCACGCGCCGTGACGGCCATGCCAAAAACTCGAACGCGCGACGGGGCCGTAACCTCTGGACGCGCCACCGCTTCGAGCATCAAGTACGCATGGTGACGGGGATCCGTTCCAGTCGCTCCATCCTTTGGCAGTAGCTTAACGGATTCGAGCCGATGATCAATTTCTACAGGGTCGCTACTTTCGAGGATCTCGGCCAAGTTGCCGGCCAGAGCTACGCCTGCCATCTCCGTTCCATGCCCCTCGGCATCATCAGTCCCCCACCCAGGCTCGACGGTATGGAGGTCACGGGCGGCAAGGGCCGGCGCAAGCAATCGATGCCCGCGATTGACACCCGTATCGAGCAGACACACGTAAGGTGTCTCCTCGGTATCTTGAGCGAATCGTGTTCGTGCAAGGAGGTCGTCAAGCCATGCACGTTGCTCATCTCGTTCCAGAGAATCAAAGAACTCCGCCGTCTCCTTCGCCCGCCGCAATTCGGCGATGCTGTTCAGCGTAACCATGGAACGCTGCATCTCTCCGAGGGATGCCCGGACCAACAAGACAGTACGCTCCGGAAATCGAGCTTCCCCTTGCGCCACCTGCATTCCCTGAGCTTCGGCTCTCTGTCGGAAACCATCCGGGGGCAGAATTTGATCCGCACCGGGGTCCGATGGGGTGCCCTGCCGCGGTAGCCATACTTCCCACCACACCGGACCTTCCTCGGGTGTCGGGAACGCCTCGTCATCGTCGGTCCAAAGCGCCCGAATGCTTGCCGCTCGGATCTGCTGGATGGCGTCGATGAGACGCCTGTTGTCACGAGGACGGTCTGCGCGGTCTCGCTTTCCATCCAGATAGTCGTGGATGAGCCCTTCGAAATGGTCCAACTTACCGTCGGGGACGAAGACGGTGGCGAGGGTCCGATTCTCGTCATGGCGCACGTTCAGCAATTCGATGCCCTGGCGTTCTCTCGCCAAGCTCTCGAACGCCAACTCGACATCAGGGAAACTCTCGAATTCGACCTGGAGGCCCAGACCTCCTTCGAACCCGGCAGTCTGCTGGATCTCTCGGGCGGCGTCGGCGGCACCTCGACACTCCGCAAGCTGGCCCAGCAGAGCTCCGCCATGCTGTATCCGGTCCTGTTCCGGGATCGAAGTGCGCTGCCCGCCACCTCCTGGGCGGCGGTACTCCTCTGTCTCGGTGATGCCCTCGAGAATGAAGTGCCGCTGTCGACCCGCGTTTGCCTCCGCCATCTGGTTCCCCCGCCCCTCGCCCTATTCCACTTGCGTGGTCAACCTCTCAGCAAGACGCTTGCGCTCGGCGAGTACGGTTCGAAGTTCTTCCGGAAGGACTCTGTCACGGTCGTGGATCAGCGCGTCCTTGAGAGCCTCGTTGGCCGCGCGCGTTACCTCGGCATAACTCAGGCCCTGCGCCAGTTTCGCCGAGTCATCCCATCGGAACCCCTTGGCGACCGATCCGGCAAGCCGTCTCTTCAGGAGGTCTGCAATGTGTGAAATGTCCGGCAACTCATAGTGCAAGACATCGTCGAAACGGCGGAACAGGGCGTGATCGAGTATTCCGGGATGGTTTGTCGCCGCAACGACCAAACTGTGAGAACCATCTTGCTCAATCATCTGCAAGAAACTGTTCAAAACGCGACGAATCTCACCCACGTCGTTGGCAAGACCCCGCTGTGAACCGATGGCGTCGAACTCATCGAAAAAGTAGATGCCCCGGTTCCGACTTGTGGCATCGAATATCTGCCTTAGTTTGGCCGCGGTCTCTCCCATGAACTTGGTGATGAGCCCGTCCAGCCTGACCTGGAAGAGAGGAAGGCGGAGTTCCCCCGCCAAGACCGTAGCCGTCAACGTCTTGCCTGTGCCGGGAGGGCCTATCAGCAGCAATTTCCGCCTGGGGGAGAGGCCAGATGCCAGGATGCGACTGGCTTGGCGCTGCTCCCGGATGACCCGGCTGATCTGTTCAGCGAGAGCATCGCCGAGAATCATCTCACTGAGACGAGTCTTCGGGTATGACGCTTCCAGGAGATTCGCGAGTTCTCCTCGCGGGCGGCCGATGGGAACGGGCCGAACCGTCCCAACTTGGCCCTTGGCTTCGTCAACCATGGCGCGTAACTCTTCGGCAAGTTTGCCATGGCCGAGCCTGGCCTCATGAGCCGCCACCTGCATGGCGACGGCAAAGAAGCGGTCGTCATCACCATCGAGGTGCGACTTCAGTAATGCCTTGATTTGATCACCGCTAGCCATGAGGCACCCTCCCCTCTCGTAACGGTGGCTTCACACCCGAAACACCTTCATGACCTCGTCTCCGAGGTGGTTGATCACCTTTACGGCGATGCGGCCCGATGCGGGTTTGTCGAAAGGCCGGGAGGTGTCGCTGTGTAACGTTTCCCAAGCCTCCTCGTTGATCTCGGCCTTGAGGGTGGTCTTGAGGGCCTTGTACGGGTCGCTGGCGCCTAGGAAGTAGGCGTGGCGGACGAAGAAGCTCTCCTCGTTGTAGTCGGTATCGATGAACCAACAGGCGATGCCGTCGGCGCCGTCGCTGCGGATTTCGCCGGTGTTGGGGTGGAATACGTCCACGCCGTTGACCTTGATCTGGATTTGATTGTCCTCCGCTTCGAGGATGTCGAGGTCCGGCTCTCCGAAGATGACGAAGAGGTTGCCCTTGCCGGTGTTCTTGAGGTCGCCGGCCATGTGGAGGTCCGCGTTCATGCGGGCCTTCAGGACCGGGACGCGGCCGAGCTTGTTGAACTCCGAAGCGTGGGCGTCGTAGTTGAAAGCGCAGGCGATCAGCACGTCGAAGTCGGCGTCGGCGGCCTCGCGCACCGCTGATACAAGATCGGGACGGGAGACGGTGCCGAATTCCGGGCCGATGAAGATGCCGGCGCGTTTCCTTGGACCCGAGTCGCTGCTGCCTTCGACGTAGGTTCCCTCGGCACAAACGAAACTTCCGGGCCAGGGTCTAATACTGGAGAAGGCGATGCGGTCCTCTTTGTGCGCCTGTTGGACGCCGGAGGTCTTGAGATTGTCAAGAATCATCGCGGCGAAATCCTGCTGGTCGCCATACCCGACCGTGCTTTCGGCGACCTTGTCGATGAGTTCATCGTGTTCATCGACGCCCAGCAGGCGGTGCGGCGATAGACTCTCCACCGTAAAGGGACCGGCCACGCGGGCTTTCCGGTTGTCTCCGTAGGGCTTGTCGTAGAGGTACTCGTAGTCGGCCTTGGCGGCTATGGAAGCGTCGATTTCCTTTTGCCGGGCGATGCGCTGTTCCCACCATTCCGCGTGAAACCTTCTGACCTCCTCGGACCAGTTGTCATCAGCGTCGCGCGGAATTTCCCATTCCTCGTAGGATGCGCCGAGCGCGTCGTTCAGTTCCTGACGTATCGGCTCAAGCGTTTCCTGAAACTTTTCCCAGATCACGTCGATTTCGGCGTTGTTGGCGATGGACTTGAGGGTAATGTGTGGCACGCGCTCGTACACGAAACCCTGGCGGATGTCGTTATACGTGGGCGCTTCCGACGGGGCCTTGCGGGCGAGTTCGGCTTCCTTGATCTGACCTTCACGGCTGTCGGCGAGCAGGTAGTAGGGATAGCGAGCGCCCATGATGCGGGTACGGGCCAGCGCCAGAGCCACGCGGGAGGTATCGATGGTGATCCAGCGCCGGCCCCACTGTTCGGCGACGTACGCGGTGGTGCCCGAGCCGCAGGTGGGGTCGAGGACGAGGTCACCGGGGTCTGTTGTCATGAGGATGCAGCGTTGGACAACTTTCCGCACTGTCTGGACTACGTAAACCTTATTTTGTTCTGCAGTTCCCATGGTATCCTGCCATAAGTTGGGAATACCAGCCGCACAAAAGTCGTCAAAAAAAAGTTTATAGTTGACAAAACTCTTGGTGTTAAACAGGCGATCTGCCCGAATCAGTCGACCCATGCCTAGTTTGTTAGTTTTCCAACCACCCTTCTTGAGCGCTATTTGTCGACCCGCCAGTTCAAAATCGAAAGTGGTTGAGTTACTGGATGTTTCAGAGGTCAAGGGGCCGCCAAGAAAAACCCGACTCCCAACTGGCAATAACGACGGTTCCTCAACTTCAGTTCTTGTCATCCGTCGAGTGCAGCCGTTGGCTTCTTGCACTGTTCGGTATCGCAAGCCGGGCCCTGAACCAAAGTCTTTCTTGTCGAACAATGGTCGGTACTTCACTGAATCTCTGTCTCGTGCGTACCACAGAATGAAGTCAGAAACGTTATCTATCTGCGCTTGACCCATGCCGCCGCTCTTCTTGGTAATAATTTCGCTCACAAAGTTCTCCCCTCCAAGCACCTCATCCATCAACGCCCGCACCCGATGCACATTCTCGTCCCCAATCTGCACGAAGATCGATCCGCTCTCAGTCAACAGATCCCGCGCGACGGTCAGCCGATCCCGCAGATACGTCAGATACGAGTGAATGCCGTCCCGCCACGTATCTCGAAACGCCTTCACCTGCTCCGGCTCGCGCGTGATGTGCGCGGCGTTGCCGTCCTTGACATCGCGGCTGGTCGTCGACCACTGGAAATTGGAATTGAATTTGATGCCGTAGGGCGGGTCGATGTAGATACACTGCACCTTGCCGCGCAGTCCCTCCCGCTCCGCCAGCGACGCCATCACCTGCAAGCTGTCGCCCAGAATCATCCGGTTCGACCAGTTGGCGTCGTGCTGGTAGAACTCCGTCTTGGCGTCCTCGGAAGGAAGGCCGTTGAAATCGGCGAACAGGTCCAAGTGGAAGCCAGGCTCGTCACGAGCCTGCTCCTCCTGTGATTGCTTACTCCTACGCAGCAGATCCTCGATCAGAGCCTTCGGGTGGACCTTTTCCTGAATGAAGAGTGGCGGCGCCTGGACGACGAGGTCGGACCAGTCCTGCACATCCTTGCCCCGCCAGACGAGTTGTGGGTCAAGATCACGGTTGCGGCGCTCGTAGGCGACCTGGACCGGACTCTCATCGTCCTTCTTCATCAGAGGCTGATATTCGGCCGTAGGGATATTCTTGCGCGACGCCTTGCCGTGGGTCAGAACCTCCACCGTCTTGGATGTCTTTCGTGATCGTTTCATGGGATGTGCCAGTTCTTACTCGTCCTGGGACAATTCTGGGGAAAACGCTCAGCGCTCATTCATCTCCTCACGTGTCAGCTTGCGGCCGACCCGCAACCTGCCCTGCATCTCACGGGCTGTCTGCGTGGCCCGGCCGGCGGGGTCCATGACCACTTCTTCGAGCATTCCGCCAAAGGCCTCTTTCACCTTGGCTTCGAAGTCAGACTCAAGTTCATAGACGTCCCTAAGCTCGGCAAACGCCCAACGGCCGTAGCCGCCGTGATTGTTTACGCCAGGCACCCAATAGGTATCCATGGTGGCTTTCTTGTCCTTGGCGTCCTCCCCGCGATACCCCTTGATCTCAACGATGAGACGCAAGAGATCATCGTCTCCATGGCCATCGTCGACAAGAACGATGAAATCGGGAATGTAAATACGCGCCTGGGACGCGAAGCGGTAAGGAACCTCCAGCCCAAGGCTGTGGTTCTTGATGTAGGCCTTGACTCGTGGATGTGATTCCACGATGCGGCAGAATTCCCTCTCCCAACTGCTGTCGTAGATGACCCAATTGACGTGGCAACGGCCGGGGTCGGTCGGCCAGCGTGTTGTCCTTGAGGTGGTGAAGTTGACGTCGGCCGTGGAACCCGTCGGGTTGTATGGGTCGAGCACCACCTTGACGGGCCGGCTGCCGAACTCCGCCCGCGTGATGGCGTCGGTAATGCGCTGACAGGCAATGTCTGCCAACTCCTGCCACATGAGTTGGGCACGATAGGTACCCCCTTTACAAACAAGGTAGCCGTCGAGCCACTGCTTAGTCAGGCGCTTGAGCTGACCGAAGAGATGGAGCTTGGGCTCTTCGCCAGGATCGCGCCACTTCGTATAGAGCAGCCGTTGCGTGAGGTGAAACAGCAGCGTGGACGACCGCAGGTCGCCGGTGTGAACCAGGTTGAGATCTACACCCTCGCCGATGATACCCTGGCTTCTCGTAATGGATGGTCCTACGAGGTCAGGGGTGAGGTTCAGCACGGAGTCGTCGTTAAAGTTGGCCCTCAGCCTCTCTTGAGGTAACTCCACCCGGTACCCCGCCACCCGTGGAAACGAAATCTCGAGCGAGTCCCGTTCAGGCCGAACGGCCTTGACCTGAACGGTCTGCTGCGGCGGCTTTGGCGGGACCACGACCGGTTTCGCGGTAAAGTCGAACGGTATACCCAGTACGTCCGCGTACTCGACATCGAAGAGGCCCTCCTCGTTCAGATCATAGGATTGCCGGCGTAGCGCGCGCCCGACGACCTGTTCGCAGAGCAACTGGGTACCGAAGGCACGGATGCCGAGCACGTGGCTGACCGTGTTGGCGTCCCACCCTTCGGTCAACATGGACACGGACACCACGCAACGAATCGTATCTCCCAGGCGCCCGGGTTTACCGACGGTGTTCATGACCTCTCGGAGAAGGTCTTGATCGCTGATCTTCTCGGCCCTTTGACGGTCGCCGGTGCGCTCGATGATCTCCCGCCGGAAGCGCTCGATCTCCTCGGCGGCCATCTTGCGGAAATCCCTGTCCAGAGAATCGCCGGACTCCAACTGCTCGCTGTCGATCAACAGCGTGCGCGGCCGCGGGTACGGGTTGCCGTGCTCGTCGAAATTGCGGAACAGTTCGAGGCGCCCATTTTCGAGTTTCGTCGAGCCGTCGGCGTTCTCGCGATGGAACCCCGAAATGTAGTCGTAGACAAGCTTGGAGGTGGAGGTGTTGTTGCATACGACGATGAAGCATGGTGACACCTCAATTCCCGCCTCCGCCATCGCATCGAACGTCTTCTTGTAGTGGCCGTACAGTGCTTCCAGGGCAGTCTTGAGAAGGGTCGGCAGACTGAGAGGATCAAGATTCGCGGCCTTGCCTCGCCCCTTCTTTGGCATTCTGGCACGGATGTGTTCCCACAGATTACGGAACTTCGGCATGTCGTCCCCGGAAACATTGTCGGCTACCGGCACCCGAGGAAGCTTGACGATGCCGCACTCGATGGCATCCATGAGCGAGAAATCGTTCATGGTCCAGGGGAACAGGGTTCCCTCGGCGTAGCCCGAACCGCGCAGGAAGAACGGTGTCGCCGAAAGATCGACTACCCGAGCGACTCCGAGCCTTCGGGCCACCGATGCGAGTCCGGATATCCACAAACGTGCGGCCTCGGTGTTCTTTCTTGCCTCCTCCTTATCCTCGCCCATGAACGCGCCTTCCTCTGCCTCGCCCGGCTTCTCGCGATAGCAGTGGTGCGCTTCATCGTTGAGCACCATCACATTCTTCATGCCCATGAGTCCGGGCATGACCCGTTGAAGCATCTGCCCTTCGGTCTCCAGGGTCGCGAGCACCCCTCCCCTTCCCTGCAGCAGGGAGCGTCCGCCCTTGGACAGCTCCATGCGGTCACGCAGCTTGAAGGCGTGGTAGTTCGTGATAATGATCTTCGCCTTCTGGAGATCCGGGAGCATGTCGCCGGGGACCAACTCCCGGCTCTGATAGTAGCTGTCCGGATCGTTGGGTTGCAGAACCCGAAGACGGTCCTTGATGGTAATGCCGGGCGTCGCCACCAGAAAACCGCGCGTGAACCGGCGGCTCTGAGGGTGACGAACCGCGTTGACCGTCTGCCAGGCGATCAGCATCGCCATAACGGTCGTCTTTCCCGCGCCAGTGGCCAGCTTGAGAGCTAGCCTCTGCAACTCCGGATTCGCGTCGTTGTTGGCGTTTGCAAGGTGGTCGAGAAACCGCCTGCCCGTCTGGCCCTGAGGCGCCACCTCCGTTAGCCAAATGACGGTCTCGGCCGCTTCGACCTGACAGAAGAAGGGCCGGACGCCGCTGAAGCGATGATGGCGCCAATGCTGTAGCAGGCGAGCCGTCTCCGGGGTCACCTGCCAGTGGCCCGGGTCTGGTATGCGTCGCCAGCGGTCCACCTGCTCGCGCACGCTGTTGATGATCGCCGTGTGCTCGTACTGCTGCTTCTCTGTGGAAAGGTCTTTCCCTTCACCGAACAGGAAATCGGCCTGGTCGGGGGCGGAACCCTTGCCCTTCTTCGGTTTTGGGATGGGCGTGATGAACTGGGCCGGCCTTCGGCGCTCGATGATCTTCTGCGTGGGCTGACCGGTTTCATCCAGCTCCCAATGACGGTTGGGGTACTCGTAAGGCGAGTTGAGGACCGGCTGTTCGAAGAACGGGTTGGACATGACGTTTCGCCTGAAGGATGTTTACCCTGCGCGGTGGATCATTTTCCCTTCTTGTTCTGAGGTGGTTTGCTTCGCTTGATAATTCTTGCCTCGGACTCTTTCGCTTCCGCAATGCTTGGCTTTTGCTGAATCCGCACTCTCTTACCACCGGTTACAGGGTCTGGGCCACTTGGCAGATGCTCCTTCAGACGCTCCTCGACCCGTCCTCTCTTTGCGACACCCGTATACAGATTGTTTCTCCTGTTGCCCTCGATCACATACACGACGGGCTTGTCCTTCGCGAGGGCTTCGATTCCCTCCTTGCTGAACTGACCGCTCTTCTTACCTGCCATGGTCGCTCCCCTTCTTGATTAGATTCTTGGATGGCCGTGCGTACGACCATGGACTACCGCCACTGATCGCCCCGCATGATCCGCCGCATGAACTCGTCGAACATCGGCACGGTAAAGGCAGTGTCTCCATGACCCGGACTCCAGATCATGCCTTTGTTGAGCAATTGACTGCGAATGGGGGCCAAGGAGGTCACCTTGCGGCCTAGCTCGTCGGCGATGTCCCCGGAACGATGTGGCCCGGGGCCGAGTTGAGCCATGGCCCGAAGATACCTCTTCTGCGTGGGCGTCAGCCGGTCGAACCTCATCAGAAAGAAACTCTCGTCGAGGTCGGCGATGGCCTGTTCAGATGCGACCTCGACGCTTGAGACCGTAATCGGAGAACGCTCGGCTACATTCCATAAGTGTTTCCCCCATTCTTGGAGGAAGTAGGGATAACCTTCGGTTCGGGCAACCACGGCATCTAGCGCATCCGGCTCAATGTCGACTCCTTCGTCCTTCGCCGGCTTGGCGATGGCAACTTTGGCATCTTCACGCGACAGCGGTCCGATTTCGGGAAACTCGAAGAGCCGTTCGGCGTATGACTTCGCCTTTCCCATGTGCGCACGTACCTGGGGCAGTCCCGCACCCAGCATCACCACGGGAAGGCGCCGCTGAGATATGCGGTGCAACGCGGTGATCAATGCGGCCAACTGATCCTCTTCCACGTACTGAAGCTCGTCGACAAAGAGGGCGACACAGGTGCCGTCCGCCTTGGCCGCGGCGCCGACCGCTTCGAATAAATCCTGCAAGTCGGCCTCGAGGTCTCCGTTGTCCGCCAAGCCGGGTTCCGGTTTGAGATCCAATCCGACCTCGATATCCTGGAACTTGACCTTGAGAGCCGCAACGAATCCAGCGAGTCCCCTCAGGGCCCTCTGCGCCAATCGCCTTGCCGCCTGACTGTTCGAGAGCTTCAACAGCGCGACCCGGAGTTGAGGTGCGAGGATGGAGGGAAGGGAGCGGTTCTCGGGTGCTTCCATTCTCAAGGCGCAGATCCCGCCGGACTCCGCATTCTCCCGGATGACATCCAGGAGCACGGTCTTGCCCACACCGCGCAGACCCACCATCATGAGGCTCTTGGTCGACCGTCCCATTCTGGTGCGTTCCAGTGCGATTCGTGCCGACTCACGGATTTCGTCGCGACCGGCCAACTCGGGCGGCTGCGTGCCGGCTCCCGGGGCGTACGGGTTGCGTATCGGGTCCATCGGGGACCATTTATAGCATGTTTAATCCGGTTTATAGAAACTGGATAAACTCACTAAACTCGCTATAAACTGATCCCTCGGCTACCCGAAGAGCCCCAGCAACGCATCCACCGCGGCCCGGGTGTCGGAGAAGTCCGGCAGCAGGCTTTCCGCTCCCAGCTCCCGGAGCTCTTCCATGGGATGGTAGCTCCCGGTGGCCACGAGCAGGCACTTCATGCCGTTGGTCCTGGCGGCCTCGAGGTCCCGTGGCGTGTCGCCGACGATGACGCACTGCCCGGGTTCCACCGGGATGTTCAGGTGGCGGCTCCAGCGTTCCATGGCGATGGCGGGGAGGTCGTTGCGCACGGCGGAGTCGCTGCCGAAGGCGCCGGGGCCGATGTGCTCGCCGACGCCGGCGGCCTGGAGCTTCAGGCGGGCGGTAACCTCCATGTTGCCGGTGACGACGCCGAGGCAGAGGTCCGGCAGGCGGTTCAGCTCGCGCACCAGCTCGGGGACGCCGGGGAGCGCCCGCACGCGCGTGGGACCCTCGGAGATGGCGCGTATGTAGCATTCCTTCAGGTGCGCGCTGAAGCTGGCGGTGTCCGCCGGGCTCCATTCCACGTCGTGGCCGCCGGCGTCGAAGATCTCCTGCAGGATGATCGGATCGGTCTTGCCGTCGGGGCGGATGGTGCGGATGTCGCCGGGGACGCCGAAGGTCTTGAGTATGGCCTCGTTGAAGGCGACGTGGCCGTCCTGGGAACGGAGCATGGTGCCGTCGAGGTCGAAGAAGATGATCTTGGGCGATGTGGCCATGGGTCTGGGAATTTAGCCGGTCGAGGGGCGCATGGGAAGGGGGCAAGGCGGAGTTGCAACCCCCGCCCTGCCTCCTGGACCCCGGATCAAGTCCGGGGTGACGGTTGCGGGGGTCGGCGTGGCGGTTGCGGGGGTCGGCGTGGCGGTTGCGGGGGTCGGCGTGGCGGTTGCGGGGGTCGGCGTGGCGGTTGCGGGGGTCGGCGTGGCGGTTGCGGGGGTCGGCGTGGCGGTTGCGGGGGTCGGCGTGGCGGTTGCGGGGGTCGGCGTGGCGGTTGCGGGGGTCGGCGTGGCGGTTGCGGGGGTCGGCGTGGCGGTTGCGGGGGTCGGCGTGGCGGTTGCGGGGGTCGGCGTGGCGGTTGCGGGGGTCGGCGTGGCGGTTGCGGGGGTCGGCGTGGCGGTTGCGGGGGTCGGCGTGGCGGTTGCGGGGGTCGGCGTGGCGGTTGCGGCTACCGGACGGCCGGAATTGACAAAAACGCCCGGTCAAGCTACGAAGAAGTTTGCACAACTGGCGTGTACGTGGAGTTCACCACGAGGGAGTGCTTGATTGCTGGACGGCCGAACGCCTGGGTCTCTATGCCAGAGAGGTTCAGGCTTTTTTTTGTGCAAATCCCGTCTCGTTGGCGTTCCGTTGAGGAAAAGGTTCACGCACCACCGGACATGAGCTCATGATCAAGCAATATCTCCTTTCTCCCGGGCCGACGCCCATTCCCAACGAAGTGCAGTTGGCCATGGCGCAGACCATGATCCATCACCGGACGCCGGAATTCGCGGTGGTCCTGGAGGAGGCGCGTCAGGGGCTGAAGACCCTGTTCGGATCGAAGAACGACGTGATCATCCTGGCCTCGTCCGGCACCGGGGCCATGGAGGCGGCGGTGGCCAACCTGTTCTCGCCGAAGGAGAAGGTCATCGTGGTCAACGGCGGCAAGTTCGGCGAGCGCTGGCTGCGTATTTGCCGCGCCTACGACCTCGACGTGGTGGAGATCAACGTGGAGTGGGGCACGGCCGTCGAGGTGAGCACCGTGGAACAGGCGCTGGAGGCCCACCCCGACACCAAGGGCGTGCTCATCCAGGCCAGCGAGACCTCCACCACCACGCTTCATCCGGTGCGGGAGATCGCGGCCCTCACGCGGGACGGCGGGCCGCTGCTGGTGGTGGACGGCGTCACCGCGGTGGGCGTGCTGTCGGTGCCTATGGACGACTGGGGCATCGACGTGCTGGTGACGGGCTCCCAGAAAGCCATGATGCTGCCGCCGGGGCTGGCCTTCATCGGCCTCAGCGACCGCGCCTGGCAGAGGACCGCGGAAACCGGTTCCCCGCGCTTCTACTTCGACCTGAACAGCGAGCGGAAGGGCCAGGCCAAGGGCTCGACCGCCTACACGCCGGCGGTGTCACTGGTGTTCGGGCTGTGCGCTGCCCTCAAGCTGATGCGCGAGGAGGGGCTCGACCGGGTCTACGCGCGGCACGCCCGGATGGCCCGGGCCACCCGGGCGGCGGTGACGGCCATGGGGCTCGAGCTCCTTTCGCCGGACCACCCCAGCCCCGCGGCCACGGGCCTCTACGTCCCCGAGGGCGCCGACGGTGATGCCTTGCTCGACTTCCTGCGAGCGCGCATGGGCGTCACCCTGGCAGAGGGACAGGACCACCTGCAGGGCAAGGTGATCCGCATCGCCCACGTGGGCCACATGGGGGCCTTCGACGTGATCGTGGCGATCAGTGCCCTGGAGATGGCGTTCCGGAAGTTCGGCTTGCCGGCGACCTTGGGCCGGGGCGTGGCGGCGGCGCAGGAGATCCTGCTGGAGGCACTGGACTGAACCATGAATTTGATGGACCACCGCGAGGCGTCCGTGAACGGTGCGGACGCGAGTGAGAGCAAAGGTGACGGCGACATGAAGGTGCTGGTTTCCGACCCGCTTCCCGACGTGGGCCTGGAGGTGCTGAACGACGCGGAGGACATCGACGTCGACGTCCGCACCGGCCTCAAGCCCGACGAGCTCAAGGAGATCATCGGCGGCTACGACGGGCTCATCATCCGCAGCGGCACCAAGGTGACCGCGGAGGTCCTCGAGGTCGCGGACCGCCTCAAGATCATCGGCCGCGCCGGCGTGGGCGTGGAGAACGTGGACGTTGAGGCCGCCAGCAAGAAGGGCATCGTGGTGATGAACACCCCCGGCGGCAACAACGTCACCACCGGGGAGCACACCATCTCGCTGATGCTGGCGCTGGCCCGGCATATTCCCCAGGCGGTGGCCTCGCTCAAGAGCGGCAAGTGGAACCGGCAGCAGTTCACCGGCGTAGAGGTGTGCAACAAGACCCTCGGGGTCATCGGGCTGGGCAACGTGGGGCGCATCGTGGCCGAGCGGGCCCTGGGGTTGCGCATGAAGGTGCTGGGGTACGACCCCTTCATCCCGGCGGAAGCCGCCGCGCGCATGGGCGTGGAATCCGCCAGCCTCGACGAGATCTACCGCCGGTCGGACTTCATCACCGTCCACGTGCCGCTGATCGACGAGACCCGGGGGCTCATCAACCGCGACGCCATCGCCAGGATGAAGACCGGCGTTCGCATCATCAACTGCGCCCGGGGCGGCATCGTCGACGAGAACGACCTGGCCGAGGCCCTGAAGGAGGGCAAGGTGGCGGGGGCGGCCCTGGACGTGTACGTCGAGGAACCGCCGGGGCCGGACCACCCGCTGGTGCAACTGGAGCAGGTGGTGACCACGCCCCACCTCGGCGCATCCACGGACGAGGCCCAGCTCAACGTCTCCATCGCGGTGGCCGAACAGGTGCGTGACTTTCTCGCGGACGGCGTCATCCGCTACGCCGTGAACGCCCCCAGCGTGAGTCAGGACCTGCTGCGCGAGTTGCAGCCCTATCTCACGCTGGGAGAGAAGCTCGGCAGCCTCCACGTGCAGCTCCTGGGCAAGTTCCCGGAGGAGATCCAGATCGAGGGCGGCGGCGACGTGGCACAGTACGACATCGCGCCCATCGCCCTGGCGGTGCTCAAAGGCGTTCTGAGCTTCGCGCTGGGAGAGACCGTCAACTACGTGAACGCACCGTTCATCGCCCAGGAGCGCGGCATCAAGGTGGTCCAGTCCAAGACCGAGAGGACCCGGGACTTCGCCAGCTACATCAAGGTCCGCACGCGCACCCGGGACGAGGAAACGGAGATCGAGGGCGCGCTCTTCGGCGCCAACAACCCCCGCATCGTCCGCCTCAACGACTTCTATTTCGAGGCGGTGCCCGAGGGCCATATCCTGGTCTCCTACAACCACGACGTTCCCGGGGTGGTGGGAGCCATGGGAGCGCTGCTCGGCGACAACGGCATCAACATCGCCGGGCTGGAGTTGGGGCGCGAGAAGGTGGGCGGCCGCGCCATCTCCTTCATCCGCGTTGACAATCCCGTGCCCCGGGAGGTGCTGGACAAGTTCCGGGCCCTGCCCGAGGTCATTTCAACCACGGCGGTCAAGCTCTGAAACTCCATCCCGAGCGGGGACACGAAGCGTGGCGAACGTAGCGGTCATAGGCGCGCAGTGGGGCGACGAGGGCAAGGGCAAGATCGTCGACCTCCTGGCCCGGCGGTCCGACGTGGTGGTGCGGTTTCAGGGCGGCAACAATGCCGGCCACACCCTGGTGGTGAACGGCGAGAAGACCATCCTGCACGCGATCCCGTCGGGCGCCCTCCACGAGGACAAGGTCTGCGTCATAGGCAACGGCGTCGTGCTCGATGCCGAGGTGCTGCTGCAGGAGCTGGACGAGCTGCGGCGGCAGGGACACCTGCTGGACGACTCGCAGCTCCGCATCAGCGAGCAGGCGCACCTCATCATGCCCTACCACAAGGCCATCGATCAGGCCCGGGAGCGGCTGCGGGGCGCCGGCAAGATCGGCACCACCGGCCGCGGCATCGGACCCACCTACGAAGACAAGGCCGCCAGGGTGGGGATACGCGTCATCGACCTGCTGGAAGAAGATACCTTTCGCGCCAAGCTCGAGCACAACATCGCGGAAAAGAACGTCTACCTGAAAGCGATTCTGAAGGAGCAGGTGCTGGACTTCGAAGAGATCCACCGCACCTACAGCGGCTACCGCGAGCGGCTGGCGCCCTTCGTCACCGACACCGGGGTGCTGCTGGAAGAGATGTTCCGGGACGGCAAGAACGTCCTGTTCGAGGGCGCGCAGGGGACCCTGCTGGACCTCGACCACGGCACCTACCCCTTCGTCACCTCGTCCAACACCGTCATCGGCGGCGTGTGCTCCGGCGCGGGCATCGGACCGCGGCACATCCACGAAGTCATCGGCATCTCCAAGGCGTATACAACCCGTGTGGGAAGCGGACCGTTCCCCACCGAGCTCACCGGCCCCGAGGGAGACAAGCTGCGCCAGGACGGCGACGAGTACGGCGCCACCACCGGACGGCCGCGACGCTGCGGATGGTTCGACGCGGTGGCGGTGCGGCACGCGGTGCGTCTCAACGGTTTGACCGGCATCGCGTTGACCAAGCTGGATGTCCTCACGGGCCTGCCGACCATACGCGTCTGCACGGCCTACCGGGCGGGGACCGCACTGCTGCGCCACTTTCCGGCAAGCCTCAAGGTGATGGAGTCGGTGGAACCGGTGTGGGAGGAATTCGAGGGCTGGCGGGAACCCGTCTCCCGGGTCCGCAACGTCGCCGAGCTGCCCGCCAATGCCCGCCGCTACATGCAGCGGCTGGAAGAGCTGGTGGAGACGGAGATCGTCATCGCCTCGGTGGGACCGGACCGGGATCAGACCATCTTTCTCGAGAACCCCTTCACCGCCGGGTGACCGGCGCGGCGCCGGACCCGCGGGTCGCCTTCACCGTGCCGCATCCGTCTGGCGCGGGTCGGAGGCGCCGGTGATACGCTTCCCCTCGACCTGGATGGCTTGAACCGCTCCCAACCGGGATGTCCTGCGAATCGAGTGCCCCTTGTCCTCCAGAGCCTTTACGGCCTCTTCGCTCACGGCAGTCTCCACCTCCACCGTTTGGCGCTGGCCCGCGGGCACATGAATTCGCGCCGCGGCCAGGGCCGTGGCCAGAGGCATGCGGAAATCGAGCACGTTGAGGATGGCCTGAAGCACCGCGCCCGTGATCCTCGAGCCGCCGCAGGCGCCGATGACCAGAACCGGCCGATCGTCCTCGAGCAGGATGGCCGGGGTCATCCCGTTCACCGGACGCTTCCGCGGCTTGAGCATGTTGGGAGCACTCTCCGCACTGTCGGACCCGTCCGCCGGCGAAAAGTTCTGCATCTGATTGTTTAGAATGATGCCGGTCTCCCGGACCAGCACCTTGGCGCCGAAGGAGCTGCCGACGGCGACGCTCATGGACACCGCGTTGCCGTCGCCGTCCAGCACGCCGATGTGGTTGGTGCCGCCGTCATCCGCTGACCGGGACCTCCACGAAGTCGCGGTCCCGCGCGCGGCCTGGTCGAGCGAGACCCGCTTGCGGACCGCGGCGGCACGCTCGCCGGAGGTGATGCGCTGAACCGGGACCTCGTTGAAGTCCGGATCTCCCAGTAACTCCAACAGGTCGGCCGTGCCCGCCTTGGTGGTCTCCGCCACCAGGTGCAGGTAGGCCCCCGAGTTGTGGCGGAACTGGTCCGGGCCATAGCCCTCCATGGCGTTCAGGAGTCCCACCAGCGCCAACCCGCCCGCGCTCGGCGGCGGCGCCGTGATCACGGTCCTGCCCCGGTATTTCCCGATGACGGGCGAGCGCCACACCGGTTTGTAGCTGTTGAGATCCTCCAGCGTCACCGCGCCCCCGTCCTTCTTTATCCGGGCCGCGATGGACTGGCCGATGGCGCCCTCGTAGAAAGCCGGCGCGCCCTCCCTGGCGATGGTCCGGAGGGTCTCCGCCAATTCCGGTTGGCGGATGACACCCCCCACCCCGTGAGGCGCTCCGGCCGCATTGAGAAAGATGCGCGCGAAATTGGGCCGTTGCCGCAGCACCGGCAGATTGTCCTCGATGGCCCGGCGAAGGCTCGGGGTCACCCGGGACCCCTCCGTGGCGTAGCGGATGGCCGGCGCCAGCACCGTTTCCAACGGCAGCCGGCCGAACCGTTTCAATCCCTCCGTGAGCCCGGCCACGGTTCCGGGAACGCCCACGGCCAGGGCGCCGCTCTCCAGCGGACCTGCGGGGAAGCCGGCTACGCCTTGATAGAGCGCCGGGGAAACCGCCGGGGAAACCGCGGTGAAGTCCAGCGCATGAGCCTTCTTTTCCCTGGTTTGATAGACCACCAGGACGCCGCCGCCGCCGAGGCCGGACGAGGCCGGATCCACCACCGCCAGCGCAAAGGCCGCCGCCACCGCCGCGTCCACGGCGTTACCGCCCTGCTCCAGGATCTCCATCCCCGCCCTGACGGCCGCAGGGTGGTCCGTGACCACCACGCCGTCGAGGCGGGTCTGGGCAAGCGACCCTCCTGAAAGGAGTGCGGATGCAAGTACGAAGATCGTGAAAAAGTGACGGAACCGGACTGCCACCATGGATTCCATCCAATCGAGTGTTCCTGCCCTGTTTAGTTCTTTACCCTTAGGTTTGCAACAACAAATCTTTCCGCGGCACCCGCGTTGTGATAACCTTCCGGTCTGTCCGGGGGCCGCGGTTCCCGGACGCCACAAGGCCGCTCCCGGCCCCGGCAACCATCCGGAGACCACTGGAGTTCACGTTTGGCGCGCAAATACGTCCTCAGGAGCGACTCGACACCGTCGCGCACCACATCTCCCATCGCCTACGAGGAGGAGCTCAACGAGGCGCAACGGCAAGCCGCGACGTTCCTCGAGGGTCCGCTCCTGGTCGTCGCCGGCGCCGGGACCGGCAAGACCCGTACGTTGGTGTACCGGGTGGCCCGGCTCATTGAAAGAGGCATCGACCCGCGATCGATCCTGCTGCTTACCTTCACCCGCCGCGCCGCGGAAGAAATGTTGCGGCGCGCGAGCCTTCTGACCGACTCCCGTTGCGAGCGCGTGGCCGGCGGAACGTTCCACTCCTTCGGCAACATGGTGCTGAGGCAATACGGTCAACTCCTGGGCCTCGCGCCGAGCTTCACCATCATGGACCGTTCCGACAGCGAGGACGTGATCCAGCTCCTGCGCGCGCAGATGGGCCTGGACAGCCGGGAGAAGCGCTTTCCGCGAAAGCAGACCATCGCCGAGATCCACAGCCTGGCGCGCAACAAGCAGGTGCCCCTCCCCGAAATCGTGGAACGCGACTATCCCCACCTGGCGGACTTCCTGGAGGAGCTGTCGACCATCGCAGAACGCTATCAGATCTACAAGCGCGAGAAGTCCCTGCTGGACTACGACGACCTGCTCACCTCCCTCCGGGATCTTCTGGATGCGCACGAGGACTTGCGGCGCCGGTTGTCGGAGCGCTTTCGCTTCATCATGGTGGATGAGTATCAGGACACCAACCGCCTTCAATCCGACATCGTCCGCCGGCTGGCCTTCACCCACGAGAACGTCATGGCCGTGGGCGACGACGCCCAGAGCATCTATTCCTTCCGCGGCGCCAATTTCCGGAATATCATGGACTTCCCGAACCAGTTCCCGGGAACGACGATCATCGCGCTGGAGGAGAACTACCGCAGCACCCAGCCCATCCTGCGGCTCACCAACGAGATCATCACCCGGGCCTCGGAGCGCTACGACAAGACCCTGTTCAGCAGCAAGAGCGAAGGCGAGGTCCCGGTGCTGGTCCAGGCGGAGAGCGAGCAGACCCAGTCGCGCTTCGTGTGCCAGCGCGTGCTGGAGCTGCGGGAGGAGGGAGTGCCGCTGTGGGACATGGCGGTGCTGTTCCGCTCGAGCTTCCATTCGTTCGACCTCGAGATCGAGCTCGCCCGCCACGACATCCCCTTCGTGAAGCGCGGCGGCTTCCAGTTCATGGAAACGGCCCACGTGAAGGACCTGCTGGCGCATCTTCGGGTGGTGAGCAACCCGCGGGACGCGGTGTCCTGGAGCCGGGTGCTGATGCTGCTGGAGGGCGTCGGCCCCCAGATGAGCCGCAAGCTCATCGACCAGATGCTGGCCGAGGCGGACCCCGGCCAAGCCCTGAAGCAGATCGAGACGCGGGGCCGGGCGAAGCAGGGGCTCAAGACCCTGGCCCAGGTCATGGGCGAATGCGCGGAGCGGGCCCGTCCCGCCGACATGGCCCAGTACCTGATGCAGTACTATCTCCCCATCCTCAAGCGAAAACACGCCGACGACTACCCCAAGCGGCTGCGGGACCTGGAGCACTTCCAGGAGATCACCGAACGCTACCAGAGCATCGAGCGCCTGTTGAGCGACATGGCGCTGGATCCGCCCTCCGCCAGCGTGGACGAGGCCCTGCCGGTGGACCCCGACGAAGGCCCCCTGGTGCTGTCCACCGTCCACTCCGCCAAGGGGCTGGAGTGGCATTCGGTGTTCGTCATCTGGGCACTGGAAGGCCGGTTCCCGTCGTACTACAACACCAACAGCCTGGAGGAGCTCGAGGAAGAGCGGCGGCTTCTCTATGTGGCCGCCACCCGGGCCAAGGAAAACCTGTTCTTCGCCTATCCCGCGCGCGTGTACGACCGTTCCCTGGGGATGGTCTTCTCGCGTCCGTCACAGTTCATCGACGGGATCTCCGAGGATCTCCTGGAGCCCATGTCGCTGGTCCATGAAGACTGGTACTACAGTCAATTGTAGCGGCGCTGCCGGCGGGCGGGGCGCATGAACTCGGTACAACGCCTCGCAGGCTGGATCGCGGACGGCCGGGGGAGGCTCCGGCAATCGGTGGCGGCGCTGCCGGGAGCCATGAAGTCCGCGGTGCTGGCGCCGCTGGGGCGCGCATGGGCCAAGACCCTGTACGAGAAGGATACCGGCCACCACCGAATCCGGGTGGAAGAGACCCGGGAACGCCGCTACCTCTATTTCGACGGCACCCTGCAGAGCTCCATGGACCGGCGCGACCCCTTCGCTCTGGAACTGCTCTACTCCCGCTTCGCCTCCCTGGGGCTGGTGCTCAGGCCGGACGCCGCCAAGGCGTTGATCATCGGGCTCGGCGGCGCATCCATGGCCAAGAAGTACCACAAGGAGTTCCCGGCGATGGCGATCGACTCCATCGAGATCGATCCCGACGTGGTGGAGGTCGCGCGGGAATTCTTCCACTTCCGGGAGGACGCGCTTCAGCGGGTCCACGGCGGCGACGGCCGCGAGTACCTGGCGCGCACGGACGACCGTTTCGACCTGGTCCTGCTGGACGCCTACTACGCCGACAACATGCCCTTTCACCTGGCCACGCGCGAGTTCTTCGACACCGCCCGGGACAAGATGACGCCCGAGGGCGTGCTCGTGATCAATCTCATCGGCGCGCTCCGGGGACCCGAGAGCAAGCTCATCCGAGCCGCCATCAAGACCCTCGCGGGCTTGTTCCCGCAGGTCTACACCTTTCCCACGTTCGGCAACCGCGGCCACGTCCTGAGCGAGATCCAGAACGTCGTGGTGCTGGCCAGCAAGGCGGCGGAGCGCATGAGCATGAAGGAGATGGAACGGCGGGCGATCCGCCTCGGCCGGGACCTCTTCCCCGACCCCGTCAGCAAGATCCGGAGGTGCTACTACACAGGCCCCCTGGATCAGGACGATGTCAAGCCTCTTACCGATGACGACGCGCCGCCTGATAATCTGGTTCGTCTTTAGCAGCCTGGTGCTGGCGGGGTGCACCGCCCGGCAAACGGACAGGTCCATCCGGGTGGTCCGGGTCAAGGTGGTGGCCGATCCGATCTGGCGAGGAAACGACCCGCTCTGGCGCGAAACCGCCAGGGATCTGCTGCGGGCGGCGTCCGACTACTACGAGGAACGGTTCGGGATCCGGCTGGTGCGCCAGGCTACGGAGGCCTGGCGCGTGGAGGGGACCACAACCTCCTCGGTAACGTTGATGAAAAGCCTCAAGCGTTCCTATCCCAGGGCGGGCGGCGACCAGCCCCATGACGTCGTCATCGGGTTGACCCAGCAGCCGCTCAACTTCTACCGCGGCGGCCGCGCCCGGGCGGACCGCCTGGGCAACTGCACCGAGGGACTGGGAAACTACATCGTGAGCCACGTCGGCGAGACCTTTAGCCACGGAGACGAGCTGAACCACGACGCGCTGGCGTTGATCCACGAAGTGGGACACCTCCTCGGAGCCGTCCACACCGACGATCCCGAATCGGTGATGCACCTCAATTTCGACTTCAGGACCGGCTTCGACGGGCCCAACCGCGCCATCGTCATGAAGAACCGCCTCTGCCCGTTCGCCGAGGCCGACCACGCCGCCGGAAAACGGGAGCCTCGCCCGGGGTCCTGACCGGCCCCGCACGGGAGGTGAAGCATGACGCCCCTCTGGTCGCCCACGGAACGGCAGCTCCGGGAATCCCACCTTTACCGGTTCCGTGAACGGTTGCGCGCCGGCCACGATATCGCCGGCGACTCCTTCCACTCGCTGCATCAATGGAGCGTGTCGCGACTGGAGGCCTTCTGGGAAGCGGCGTGGCTGGACGCCACGGGCCGGCCGCCGGCCGGGGCGGTGCTGGCGGACAGCGCCATGCCCCCGGCCGGGCGGTTGGGCCGCGAAGTGTGGTTCCCCGGCAACCGGTTCAACTTCGCCCGGCAGCTTCTCCGGCACCGCGACGACCGTGTCGCCATCATCGAAGAGAACGAGAACGGACAATGCCGCACGGTCACCTTCGGGGAACTGCGTGCGCTCACGGCCCGCTGCCAGGCCGCCCTTCGGAGCGTGGGCATCGAGCCCGGCGACCGCGTCGCGGGGTACCTGCCCAACGCCCTCGAAACCGTGGTGGCGATGCTGGCGACGACCTCTTTGGGCGGGGTTTGGAGCGCCACTTCGCCGGACTTCGGCTACCAGGGCGCATTCGACCGGTTCCGGCAGATAGACCCCAAGGTGCTGCTGTCCGTCGACGGCTACTTCTACAACGGCCGGCACCACGACTGCATGGAGAAGGCCCGGCGGCTGGCGGACTCGCTGCCAAGCCTGGAGCTGTGGGTCGTCGTCGCGGACACGCAACAGGCCCTGCCCGCGGGCGCGGTGGCGTGGGACTCGTTCCTCGCCGACGACGCCGGGGAGCTCACCTTCACCGATCTCCCCTTCGACCACCCGGTCTATATCCTCTACACCTCCGGCACCACGGGACTACCCAAGTGCATCGTCCACGGCGCCGGCGGCACCGCCCTCAAGCATCACGTGGAGCACAAGCTCCATACCGACGTGGACCGGGACGACACGGTCTTCTTCTTCACCACCTGCGGCTGGATGATGTGGCACTGGCTGGTGAGCGCACTGGCCCAGGGCGCCACCGTGGTCCTGTACGACGGCAGCCCGGCCTACCCGCGCGAAGACAGGCTGTTCCGGCTCGCCGAGGACCACGGCATCACCGTGTTCGGCACCAGCCCGAAGCTTCTCTCCACCCTGGAGAAGGCCGGGTTCCGGGCCGCCGGCAAGTACGGGCTCGCCGGAATGCGCACGGTGCTCTCCACCGGCGCGCCGCTGGAGGCCTCCCAGTTCCACTACGTCGACGAAGCCATCCGGCCCGGCGTGCAGATCTGCTCCATTTCGGGCGGCACGGACATCGTCGGATGCTTCGTCCTCGGGAACCCGCTGTCGCCGGTATACCCCGGCCAGATCCAGGGCCCGGCCCTGGGCGTGGATGTCGCGGTCTTCGATGAGCGGGGGCGGCCGGTGGCGGGCGAGCAGGGCGAGCTGGTGTGCCGGAAACCCTTTCCCTCCATGCCCCTGGGCTTCTGGAACGACTCCGGGGACACACGTTACCGGGAGACCTACTTCGACACCTATGCGGACGTGTGGCGTCACGGCGACTATGTCGAAGTCACGCCGGAGCGGGGTTTCGTGATCTACGGACGCAGCGACACGACGCTCAACCCCGCGGGGATCCGGTTCGGCACCGCGGAGATCTACCGCATCGTCGAGCGGCTGCCGTTCGTCCAGGACAGCATCGTCGCCAGCTACCTGCGGGAGGGCGAGACCCGGGTGGCGCTATTCGTGGTGCTCGACCAGGCCCTGGACACGGAAACCGCCGACGCCATCCGCTCGGCCATCCGGGCCCAGGCCACGCCCCGCCACGTGCCGGCCCTGGTGCAGCGGATCAGCCAGGTGCCGGTTACACGCAACGGGAAGAAGGTGGAGAACGCCGTGTCGGCCATCCTCAACCGCCGGCCGGTCCGGAACCGCGAGGCGTTGGCCAACCCGGAAGCCCTGGACGAAATCGAGGTTCCGGCGTAGGTTTGACCCAACGGTACCATGATGAAGATTAGCTCTCGAGGAACTTACGGCATTCTGGCGCTGGAGGAACTGGTCCGGTTGTGGGACGCGAAGACGCCGATTCAGGTGAAGGAGATCGCGGCCAGGAAGGCGATTCCCGAGGAGTTCCTGGGCCAGATCATGATCTCGCTGAAGCAGGCGGACCTCGTTCGCGCCAACCGGGGACCCGGCGGGGGATACTACCTGACGCGCGCGCCGGATCAGATCCTGCTGAAAGAGGTGGTGGAGGTCTTGAGCGGCCCGGTGACCGGACCGGAGGAAAACCTGCGCAAGTACACGGCCGATTCGGTTGCGGCCCGGAAGGTGCTGGAGACCTGGCGAAGGGCCAACGCCGCCATGGAAGAGGTCCTCGACGGGATCACCCTCGCCGATATCTGTGAGCCTGAAGACCGGCCGCACATGTACTATATCTGACTCCCGATTCCGGGCCCCGCCGAGATCGGGACTCGGATACATGGAATCTCCACGACTCGAAACGGACGGAGGCACGACGAATGGAAGCGATCGAGAGAGGCGAGCGGGTCAAGGGCAAGGTGGCGCTGGTGGCCGGCGCCGGGTCCATCGAGCCCGGATGGGGCAACGGCAAGGCCGCGGCCGTGCTCTACGCCCGTGAGGGGGCCAAGGTGTTCGCGGTGGACTACCGTACGGAAGCGGCGGAGGAGACCAGGGCCATCATCGAGGAAGAAGGCGGCGTGTGCGCCGCGTTCGCCGCGGACGTGACCTCGGAGACCGAGGTCAAGGCCATGGTCGATGCCTGCATGGACGCCTTCGGACGGATCGACATCCTTCACAACAACGTGGGCGGCCAGGGCCCCGGTCGCTGGGTCCTGGACATCGAGCGTGACGACTGGGACGCGGTGCTGGCCCGCAACGTGACCTCCGTGCTGCTCACGTGCAAAGCGGTCATTCCCATCATGATCCGCCAGGGCGGCGGCGCCATCGTCAACATCTCGTCCATCGCCAGCATGCGCCACGTCAACGTGCCCACGGCCTCCTACTCCGCAGCCAAGGGCGCCGTCAACCAGTTCACGCAGAACCTGGCGCTGCAATACGCCGACAGGCACATCCGGGCCAACTGCGTGCTTCCCGGCTACATCGACACGCCGTTCACACGACGGCTGGTAGCGGGGAAGCCCAGCTACGAGCACAAGGGTTTCACTTCGGCGGAGGAGTACCGCCAGGCCCGTGACGCCATCGTCCCCCTGGGCCGCGGCGGCACCGCCTGGGACGTGGCGAAGGCCGCGCTGTTCCTGGCCTCGGACGACGCCGACTATATCACCGGCGTGATGCTGCCCGTGGACGGCGGCGTCACCGCCACCTGTCCGGGGGTGTAGGAGGATGTTCGCGCGTGCGGTTCACAGGGTCCGCGCGAACTCGCCGAGGAACCGCAGGGTCCGCCGCCGGCTGGCGTCCGGGTCGCTGCCGGCGGGAATCACGCTGACCATGAGCTCTGCGGCGCCGAAGGAGAAGAGCTCCCGCAACCGCCTCTCCGCATCCGCTTCGTCGCCGGAGATCACCAGCGCCTTCAACATCGGAGTGCTCCAGACGCGCTTCGCCGCTTCCGTAAAGCCGGCGAGGCGGTACATCTCCACGTAAGGGTCCCGCCGCATGTACGAGTCGAAACGCTCTCTTGCCACCGCTTCGACTTCGTCCCAGTCCCCGTGGACGCTGAGTCCCACGTGTGCGATGAGCGGGGGTGCCGGCTGTCCGCCCTTCTCCGCGCCGGCGGCCATGGCCGGCAAGGCGAAGTCCCGCAGGTAGCTGCCGGGACACAACCAGCTTATGGCGCCGTCCGTGAACCGGCCGGCCAGCTCGAAGGACTTCGGCCGCACGGCCGAGATCATGACCGGCACGTCCACCGGCTCGTTGTCCGCGGTCTGGGCGCGGTAGTAGCGACCCTCGAAATCCACCGCGCCCTCGCGCAGCACCGCCCGCACGATCCGCACGTACTCGGTGAGGTGAGCCAACGGACGCTCGAACGCGAACCCGTAGGTACGTTCGATGGGCGCCTTGTTGCCGGGACCCACGCCCAGGCGGAACCGGCCCGGAGCGAGCTGCGCCATGGCCTCGCAGTACTCGACGAAGGAAAGGGGGTGGCGGGGCCAGGTCAGGACGATGGCGGTGCCCAGTCGGATGGTCCGGGTGGACATGGCCGCCGCGGCCAGGATGCTCGGGGTGTCGCGGCGGATGTTGTTGTCGGCGGTCCTGGGGCCGCCGGTGGTCAACCACGCTGCCTGGATGCCCAGGGTTTCAGCCTGGCGGATGTCATCCAGCACCTCGTGGACATCGGACCCGGGAACCTCGATGCCGACTCTTCGTTCCGTCATGGTATGCCTCCCGGATACTGCTGTTCCGTGCGACGCAGCCTGTCGCGATTCCTTGCGCCGCTTGGGCTATAGCCGTTCTCATTGACGGCGGTCAACCTCTGCATTAGACGTAGGGGAAAGACGCACGGAGGCCGTAATGAAATCAGGAATGCGTTCCCTCGAAGAACTGAAACCCGAGATCCTGCGGCGCGCCGGACGCGCCAACCCCTTCGAATGGGTCAAACCGGACGACGCCGCCGAGGTGGTGGGATGGCTGGAATCCACCGAGGACGACCACTGGGCTGAGGCCTGGGGCCGCATGGGCGCGCGGTACGAGGCGCTGGGCGAGGAACAGGAGAAGAACGGCCAGGCGTGCGGCGAGTCCTACTATCTCGCCTACGACTACTACCGCATCGGCCGCTACCCGGTGGCCTCGACGCCCGGGAAGAAGGCCTGCTACGAGGCATCGCTCCGGAACTTCCTCAAGGCGGCGCCGCACATGGACCCGCCGGTGGAGCGGGTGGAGATCCCCTTCGAGGGGAAGTCGATCGTCTGCTATCTGCAGGTCCCCCGCGAAGCGAACCGGCCGCCGGTGGTGCTCCACTGGGGCGGCGTCGACGGCTGGAAGGAGGACCGGCGGAGGCCTAGCGAGGCGCTCCACCGGCTGGACCTCGCCACCATGGCCATCGACATGCCGGGGGTCGGCGAGAGTCCCGTCCTGGGTTCCGATCCGACGGCGGAGCGCACCTTCTCCGCGGCCCTCGACTACCTGGAGACACGCGCGGACGTGGACGGCTCGCGCCTCGGGGTCATGGGAGGGAGCTTCGGCGGGTACTGGGCCGCCAAGGTGGCCCACGTGGAAGCCAAGCGGCTGAAAGGCGCCGTGGACTGGGGCGGCGGCGTGCATCTCACGTTCCAGGAAGAGTGGCTGCGACCCGCGCTGACCACACGGGCGGAGCAGTACCTCATGGGACCGGCCAGCCTGCTGGACGCCCGCGGCTACATCTTCCGCACCCGCGACCTCGACGAGATCCTGAAGCTGGCGCCGCAACTCTCGCTGGTGACCCAGGGCCTCATCGACCAGCCCTGCGCCCCGCTGCTGCTCATCAACGGCAAGCTCGACGACCAGCATCCCATCGACGACTTCTACCTGCTGCTGGAGCACGGCAGTCCCAAGGAGGTCTTCATCTTTCCGGACGGAGGGCACATGGGCCGGGTCCCGGGCAAGTCCAACGAGCCGGCGCTGAACGTCCTGACCACGTGGCTTCAGCGCAAGCTCACCGCGTAGTCAGGCGCCGCTATCGGTCGAAGAACCCTTCCTTCACGGCCCACAGCCACAGGTGGGCGATCTTCTCGTTGTACAGCTCGGCGTAACCCACGTGGCCGTAGCGGGGAATGAAGACCACGTGGGCGCCACGGGCGGTTGCGGCGTACTTCGCGCCCATGAACATCTCGCGCTTGTCCTCCAGCCGGTCGCCCCGTATCCAGTGGCCCCGGTCGTTCTCGCCCACCACCAGCAGCACGCCGATGTTCCGGAGCCATTCGGGGTCGGGGTCCTGGAGGTGATCGTAGTACTCCTCCCGCGGGAGGCCGGTGAGCTCCACGTAACGGTCCAGGATGCCGACTGCCCCGTTGTGCTGGTTGTCGCACAGGCTGGTCTTCATCTGTGAGCGCCTCGGGTTGGCCCACGCCATGTACTCCTCGGGGCCGCCCCATGGGGTGAGGTCCTCCGGGTCCTCGTACCGCGCCGCTCGAAAGCTCTCCGGCGACCGGCGGGAGATCTGCTCCACCGGGATCTCGCTGTACTCCTCCGCGCCGGTGTGCTCGCGCCATTCCTTGCGCCAGCCGTCGGGACCGCCGGAGCCGAAACCCAGGAGCCCGGTCACGCGGGCGCGCCGCACGAAGCGGTGCAGGTGCGCCGCCATGGGGCCGCCCGTGGAATGGCCGAAGGCGAGCACCTCCCGGTCCGGCAGGTGGGTGTCGGCCAGCAGCCCGGCACCCTGCAGGATCGTGTTGAACGTGCACTTCAGGTTGCGGTCCAGGATCTCCTTCACGGGGAGCTCCCGGTCCAGCAGGTACACCGGCATGCGTTCCGGCACGGGTTCGGTCCACACGCCGCCCGGCGGGTAGTGGCCGGGGTAGGTGACGGCCAGGGTCCTGAATCCCTGCGAGGCGAGGACCCGCGCCAGTCCCGGGCGGCCGTCCGGGGTCGTGTCCATGATGCGCTCGCTGCCGGCGCCGCCGTGGAACACCACCACGGCGCGGGCGGGGTCCGCCTCCCGCTCGGGAGTGTAAAGCGTGCCGTGGATATCCCACGCATAGCCGTTGCGCTCGTAGCGCGCGGTCACCTCCCGGCTGGCGAACGCCGTCTCGCCGTAGGGCGCGGGCATGGCAAGCCAGCCCTCCCAATCCATCTTCAGCAGCAATTCGGCCGACCCCAACCCCGCCAGGATCGCTTCGATGTTTCCGCTCTGCATGTTCATGGCGTTGGGGAATACTACAGCACCAACGATGGGGTCAACGAGGGGACCCGGTTCACCCGCCGGCGGTTTCATAGTAGATTCCTCCGCGGCAGCCTGCCGCCAAGGGAGGACAAGACATGCGCGAGCGAGGGATCCGCTGATGCGATCTTCCATGAAGGCCGTCACCGTGAGGGAGTTCGGCGACGCGGACGTGCTGCGGATGGAGCAGCTTCCCACCCCGTCGCCCGCGGCCGGCGAGGTGTTGATCGAGGTGCATTCCGTCTCGGTCAATCAGACGCTGGACATCTCGGTGCGGCAGGGCGGCTACCGTACCGACCTCCGGTTCCCAGTGGTGCTCGGCACCGATCCCGCGGGGGTGATCGTGGCGACGGGGGACGGGGTACCGCAAGCGCGTTGCGGCGAGCGCGTGTCGGTGGTGGCCTCCATGCGTTGCGGCGACTGCCGCTTCTGCCGGATGGGCCGGGAGGACTCGTGCCCGCGCAGCAAGCACCTGGGCCTGGACCGCTGGGGCGGGTACGCGGAGTACGTAACCGTGCCGGTGGAGAACGTCTTCCCGATCCCGGACAACCTGTCCTTCGGCGAGGCCTCGGTGATCACGCGCCATTTCCCCACGGCCATCAACCTGCTGCTCAATCACGCCAGGCTCGAGCAGGGTGAGTGGGTGCTGATCATGGGGGCGGCGGGAGCCCTGGGCAGTTGCGGGGTGCAGATCGCCCGGCACCAGGGGGCCCGGGTCATCGCCGCCGCCGGCGCTGATTCGCGGGCGGAGGCCGCCCGGGAGTACGGCGCCGAGTTCACCGTCAACTACCGGGAACAGGACCTGGAGCGGGAAGTGCTCCGCATCACCGACGGCCACGGCGTCGACGTGCTGTTCGAGAACATCGCCGACCCGACGCTGTGGCCCGGGGCCTTCAACAGCCTCGCCTTCGCCGGCCGTCTGGTCACCGCCGGCGCCCACGGCGGCGGCACCGTGCCCCTGGACGTGAAGCGACTCTACCTCAAGCGCATCCGCATCACCGGGCAGCCCGGAGCGACCCGCAAGGACGTGGAGCTGGCCCTGTCGCTGGCCGGGCGGGGAGCGGTCCGGGCCATCATCGACCGCACCATGCCGCTGGAGGACGTGAAGGAGGCACACGAGCTGTTGGAGCGCGGCGGGATCATCGGCAAGATCGTCCTCGATCCCACTCTCGGCTAGAGCGGAACACGACCGGCGCCCTGCCCTCGACCGGCTTGTGCCGTCCCGACAATTCCGCTACTCGTCACGTCTTGCCGGAGCATAGCCTCTACATGGCCGGCTTCGACAAGGACCTCTGATGCTTCGACTCTACGACAACCACCTCTCCGGCAACGGCTACAAGCCGCGGCTGCTGCTCGCACATCTCGGCCGGACTTACGAGCGTATCGAGGTGGATATCCTGAAGGGCGAAACCCGCACACCCCAGTTCCTCGAGATCAACCCGAACGGGCGCATCCCCGTGCTGGTGCTGGAGGACGGCACCTGTATTGCCGAATCCAACGCGATCCTGTTCTTTCTGGCCGAGGAAACACGTTTCCTTCCCTCTGACCGGCTTGCCCGCGCCCTCAGCCTGCAGTGGATGTTCTTCGAGCAGTACAGCCACGAGCCCTGCATCGCGGTGGCGCGCCACTGGATCCAGCACGTCGAGATGACGGGGGCACAGCGCGCCCAGCTCGAGGCCAAACAGGAGGGCGGCCGGGCCGCGCTGGCGGTCATGGAGCGGCATCTCGGCGCGGCGGCCTGGTTCGGGGGCGATGCCATGAGCATCGCCGATATCGCGCTCTACGCCTACACCCACGTGGCGGACGAAGGCGGGTTCGACCTGTCGGACTGCCCTGCGGTCAACGCTTGGCTCGGCCGCGTCGAGGAGCAACCGGGCCATGTCCCGATGAACCCCGCACCTGCAGGTATCGTCGAACCGGCCAATGCCTGAGCCGGCCCGGCCTTGTCACGGAGACCAGGGAGACAATGATGGCACAACTCGTCACCATGCTAGGCATCACCCACAACCCCTTCATGCCCAAGCTGTTCAAGCAGGCGCAGCAGCCGCCGGGGGCGGCCAAGGTGCAGGAACGGATCGCCATGATGCGCGCCAAGCTGGCGCACCACAAGCCGGACGTGCTCATCACCATCGGCAACGACCACCTGCACCAGTTCTTCATGGATAACATGCCGGCCTTCATGATCGGCAAGATGGACCGCTTCCACGGCACCTTCTACGACGAGGTGCGGGAGTTCGGGCTGCCGGAGTGCGACCTCCCCGGAGACCTGGATTTCTGCAACCGGCTGCTGGAGGGCGCCTACGAACGCGGCGTGGACTTCGCCTATTCCAGCGAGCTGACCGTAGACCACTCCATCGTGGTTCCGATGCTCTTCGTCAGGCCGGAAATCGACATCCCCATCGTGCCGATCCTGACCAACTGCATCGCGCCGCCGCTTCCCACCGCGCGACGGTTCCACGAGGTGGGGCGGGCCATCCGTTCGGTCATCGACAGCCTGCCGGACGGCAAACGCGTCGGCGTCCTGGTGAGCGGCCACCTGTCGCTGGAGGTGGGCGGGCCCAGACAGTTCGAGCGGCGCCTGATGGACCCGGACTTCGACGCCCGGGCCGTGGGCTGGATCGCCACCGGCGACATCGACGCCGCCGCGCGCGACTGCAACCTGGAGCAGATGGTGCCGTCGGGCAACATGACCATGGGTTTCCTGAACTTCCTCATGGCCATGGGCGTAGCCAACGGGGGGGCGCCCACGCACGCGGAAGGACTCGACGCGGGGTTCCCTGCGGTGCCGTTCTTCGCCTGGGAGCAGGACGAGGAAGGAGCGGGACTGTGAGCAAATACCTGGTCAACAAGTTCATGCACGTAGTGAACATGAACGAGGAGGCGGAGGATGCGTACGTGGAGAACCCGCCGGGATTCGTGGCCCAATGGGAAAAGAAGGAGCGGCTCGAATTCACTCCCGAAGAGCGGCGCGCGCTGGAGCGGCGCGACTACGGCAGCCTCTACGCCATGGGCGCCCATCCGTTCCTGCTGTGGAGCTTCACCGAGGCGGTCTGGCGCCGTGAGATGGATCGGGAGGAGCTGGTGAAGGACTACAAGGCGAAGGCGGCCGTCGCGGGCTATCCGGACTTCGAGACGTGATTGCGAAAGTCCGCTCAGCCCTTTCGCCCGAGCCAGCGGCCCCACGACAGCCACGGGAACTTTTGCCGGTAGCGCCGCACCAGTTCCCTGCCGCCGATGAGGCAACCGGCCCAGAAGATCACCTGACTGACGAAGTAGACTCCGGCCGCCGCCACCAGCAGCAGGTGGTGCTCCATGCGCAGGAAGGGCAGCAGCAGGATTCCCGCGGTCACCACCCAGGACCCTGCTATCAGCACCACGGCGATCTTCTCGAGAACGGTCATGTCGTCGTGCGTGGAGCCGGCGCATCGCCCCGGCTGCACCGGCAGCTCGGCGCCGGGGTTGAATCCATCACTGCTTCAGGTTGAAAACCGGACCGATGGCGCGGAGAGCCCGGTGCTCGGGATCCGGCGCCGGCGGTCTTATGCGTATCTGACGATCCTCACGTCCACCGCCGCCACACCCGCGCCCGCCTCCTTGACGATCAGAGGATTGATCTCCAGGTCGCTCAGGTGAGCTCGATGCGCGGCGAAGAGTCCGGACAGGCCGGTGATGGCTCGGACCAGCGCGTCGACGTCCCGGGGCTTCTGTCCGCGGACTCCTTCGAGAATCCTGTAGCCCTTGAGTTCCCGGAGCATCGCCTTCGCGTCCTCGGTGGTCGCCGGAAGGAGCCGTAGCGCCACGTCCTTCAGCACCTCTACAAAGATCCCTCCGAGGCCTACCATCACGAAGGGGCCGTACTGCGGGTCGACCCGGGCTCCGAGAATGACCTCGGTGCCGCCGACCATCTCCTGCACCAGCAGCTTGGACCCCGCGGGGCCCTTGGACAGGAGTTGCGTGCCCGCCTGCTCCACTCGTTCAGCCGAGTCCAGTCCCAGCACCACGCCGCCCACTTCGGTCTTGTGCACCACCTCCTCCGACTGGAGCTTCAGCACCACGGGGAAGCCCATCTCCACAGCCCTCGCGGCCGCTTCCCCTGGAGTATCGGCCACCGCTTCCTTGGGCGGCGTCAATCCGCAGGCGGCCAACTGCTCCTGCCAGGCGGCGCCCTCCAGGTCTTCCGGGCTGCCGTCGGCCGCGGGGACCTCCGGGATGCCCACTCGCCGGCGCTGGCCGTAGGCGCCCAGTCCGTTGAGCGCCCGCAGGGTCGCCTTGATGCCCTGGAGGTGTGGGATCTCCGAAGCCTCCTGGAAGGCGCGGCTCTCGTCCATGAGGCTGTAGGTGGAGCGGGCGTGGGCCACGATGGGCTTGTCGATGCTCCGGGAGATGTTCTTGAGCAGCTCCGGGTTGCGTTTCTCGCCGAAGCGCGGCAACTCGCCGTGAATGGCCAGCAGGTCCACGCCGTCGTCCTCGGCGTGAATCCGCACGATCTCGGCGAACGTGTTCTCGTTGCCGAAGCCGGCCACGCCACACTCCAGCGGGTTCTCCACCACCAGGTCGTCGGGGATGAGGGGCCGCAGGGCCGCGTTGGAGGCCTCACTCAGGGTCGCCAGCTCGATGCCCACCTCCTCGATGTGGTCCAGCAGGATCCCCTTCATGCCGCCGGAGTTCACCACGATGGCGGCGCGCCCGCCCCGGGGCCGCCGGCCCGGCAGGAACGCCAGCGTCATCTCGGTCAAGTCCTCCAGGCTGTGGCAGCGCACCATGCCATAGCGGTCGCACGCCGCCGAGAACACCTCGTCGTCCCCCGCTAGGGAGCCGGTGTGGGAGATGGCCTGGCGTTTCCCCATCTCCGAGCGGCCGAGCTTCACCACGATGACGGGCTTGTCCTTCTCCAGTGCACGCGCAGCGGTCTCCAGGAACATCTTCGGACGCCGGATGCCCTCCACCATCAGCAGGATGATCTTGGTCTCGTCATTGTCGATGAGAAAGGACATGTAGTCGACCACGTCCAGGCTCACCTCGTTGCCGCTGGAGATCGCGTAGCTGAAGCCGACGCCGCGCTCCGCCGCTCCCTTCATCCAGTTGCCCAGGGAGCCGCCGCTCTGGAACACCGCGGCCACGGGGCCGGGCTTGAGCAGCGGCTGGCGCTGGGCATAGGTCATCATGCGCTGGTTCACCGACGCGGCGCCCATGCAGTTGGGGCCGCAGCAGACGATGCCGCTCTCTTCGCAGAACTCCGCCAGCTCCCGCCCCCGCTCGTGGCTCGTGGGATCGGTGCCCTCGCCGAAGCCCGCGCTGTAGATGGTGGCCGCCTTGACTCCCAGCGGCGCCGCCGTTTTGAGGGTGGGGATCACCGCCCGGCTCGGCACCAGCATCAGCAGGTGCTCGGGCGGCTCCGGAAGCGCCTCCAGGCTCGGATAACAGGGCGCGTCCCAGAGCTCCTCGTAGTTGGGATTGATCAGGAAGACGTTGCCGGGAAACTCCGCCGCCTTGAGGCTGTGAAACAGCAGGTTGGGCCAGTTGCCCTTGGGCGAGGCGCCGACGATGGCCACGCTCTTGGCGTGGAGCAGGTTGGCTGCCGGGAGAATGGTGGTTCTTTCCGTCGTTTCGCTCATGTCGTCTCTTTCCAGATGGTCGATTGCAGGCATGGGAATGTGTCCTTCGACTCCGTTTCGCTACGCTCAGGACGAACGGAAACAGGGTTTCCAAAAACCGTTCGTCCTGAGCGTAGCGAAGCGGAGTCGAAGGACGCCATTGATCGGAGTTTCTCTAAAACAGCTCGATGCCCAGGAAGCGGAACAGCTCTCCCTCGTACCAGGAGGCGTGGATCACCTTATCGAACACGCCGTACAGAAAGGCTACGGCGGCCGCCGTCAGCGACAGGGAAAGGACCCATCCCTCGTTCGATCCGACCTTCAGGTAGAGGAAGACGAACAACGGCAATGCGATGAGCTGCCCCAGAAGCCACGTGCCGACGAAAATTCCGATGAGCCACCCGCAGATGATGAAGGTCCGTTTGAGGGCTTCGCCGCTACGGAGGTTCACGTCGAGGAAGATGTCCGCAGCCCCCCCGGGACCTTCGGGGGCCTTTTCATCGCCTCCCCTTATCCCGGTCCACAGCGAAAGGATCACGGCGATGATACAGCCTGCAACCCCGATGAGCGTGGGGAACAGGGCGGATTTCAAGGGCCACTCCCTGGCCGTGACCACGCCGGCGGCGAACATGACCGCCATGGCGAGTATAAACAGGCTCTCAATGTAGTGCTCGCGGATCCGTCGTGCCATCACAAACCTCGCCGGTGTGGTGTCTCATGAATACCGCTATGAAGATGCGCGGGCATTTTTGTCGTCGGCAAGGCGCGATGACGAGCAGTGGCGGGCACCACGCGAGGAAGACCCCGGGTCAGGCCCGGGGCGACGTACGCGGCCGACGGCAAAAAGGACCCGCAGATTCATAGCGGTATTCATGGGACACCACACCAAGTCGCTACCGACGCTTCTGAGACCGGGTCGCGTAGTAGAGCGTTGCCAGCGTCATCAGGATCAGGATGATGCAGATGGGGCGCTGCCACAGCCACGACCAGCCGTAACGGCTGACGCTGATGTCGAGGTAGCGTTCCATGATCGGACCCAGGACGATGCCCAAGGCAATGGGTGGGCGCGGCCAGCCCCACCGCTTCATGAGATATCCCAGCGCACCCAGGCCCATCAGCACGAGCCAGTCGCCCAGCTCCTGCGTCGCCATCCAGGATCCCATGAACACCAGCACCAGGATGATAGGAATCAGCAAACTGCCGCGTATGGTAGTGACCTTGGCCAACTGGTTGGTGCAACCCATCAGCAGGATCGCGGTCAGGACATTGGCGATCACCAGCGCCCAGATCACCGAGAACGTAACGTCGAGCCGCGTGCTGAGGAGCTCGGGACCCGGGTAGATGCCGTGGATCAGGAAAGCGCCCAGCAGAATGGCCATGGTGGCGCTACCGGGAATGCCGAAGGCAATGGTCGGGATCAGGGAACCGCCCTTCATGGCGTTGTTGGCGGCCTCCGGCGCGATCACCCCGCGTATCTCGCCCTTGCCGAACTCCGCCTTCGGGTCCTTGTTGGACTGGACCGCATGGCCGTACGCCACCCAATCGACGATGCTGGCTCCGAGGCCGGGGATGAAGCCGATATAGGCTCCGATGAATGCGCACCGGAGCGCCAGCCACCAGTTCCGGGCGGCGTCGCGCACCCCGTCCGCGAGCCCCTTGCCCATCTCCGGCACGTCCGACAGGGTGCCGCGGCGTACTGCGAGCTCCACTACTTCGGGGAGCGAGAACAGGCCCAGCACGCAGGGGACGATGGGGAACCCCTCCAAGAGATACGGCACACCGAACCAGAAACGCGGGATGCCGTCCTGAGGCGAATAGCCGATCATGGAAAACTGCAACGCCAGCAGACCTACCAGAATGCCCTTGGCCGGGGCGCTGCCGCTCAGAGCGCCTACCATGGCCATGCCCAGGACCCCCAGGAGGAAAAACTCCGGGGCGCCGAAAGAAAGCACAAGAGGGCTCAGGATCGGGATCGAGCACACCAGCAGAAAGGCGCCGACAACGCCGCCGAAACCCGACACCGTGTATGCAGCGCCGAACGCTCGGGCCGCCTCACCCTTCTTGGCCAGGGGGTAACCGTCCATGATGGTGGCCTGGGAGCCGGCGGTACCAGGGACGCCTAGAAGAACCGACGATATGGTGTCGGACGTCGAGGTGATGGCGTACATGCCCATGAGCAGCGCCATGGCCTCGTAGGGCTGGAGATCGAAAGTGAAAGGCAGCAGGATGGCCATCCCGGAGAGCCCGGAAAGGCCCGGCACCATGCCGAAGAACACACCCAGACTGATACCCAGCAGCAGATAGCCGAAGGCCGGCCACGAAAGGATACCCTGAAGTCCCAGTTGGGCTGCTTCTAGCATGGTTGGGCGGGGTCAGACCCCTTGCGGGAGTTCCCGTTGCCGGCCCCCGTGAAACGGACAGCCGGCAACGGGACACGTTTGATGGCCTACCTCTTGGCCGCGAGCTTGCGCCCTTCTTCTATGTAGTCCGCGCGGAACTTCCTCAACTCCTCGCCGGCCGTCTTCCACGGCACCATGGCGTTCTGGATGTCCTTGGCCCCGGTCAGCATCTGCGGCTCGACACCGACGCCCTTCTTGTACTCGGCCCGAAAACCGGGGTCCTTGTTCATGGCAGCGAACGCCGAGCGAATCGCGTCCACGGCGGCCTGGGGCACCCCCGGCGGCGCCAGAATCTGGCGGTAGCTGGTGTGGACCTGAAAGAGCTGCCACAACGGTCCGGAGGGTTCCTTGCCCGAAAGCAGTTTGACGAAATCACGTGCGGGCACGCCGGGCGCGATGGCGGGGATTTGCTTGCTACCGCCGTGCCAGAGAGGAATGGCCGTCCCCTTGTCGACAGCGATGGGCTTCACCCGGGGAATGTAGAACGGCGTGCTCCCGTCGATGTAGTCGAGTTCGCCGCGGAGGAAGGCCGACAGAAGATCCGACGACCCCTGGTATCCGGTTACGTACTTGAACTTCACCCCTGCCAGTTCGAACAACGTGCGGAACTTGAGGTCCTTGGCGCTGTCGGCGCGGAATCCGCCCACGTTGAAGCTCTTGACGTTCTTGAGGTCTCCCGGTTTCTTGAGCGGCGGGTCGAGGTCCGTCCTCGCCACTCCGACGCTGTACACGGGCGTGAACATGACCGGAATGATCTCTTCCATGTTGGCCCGGAGACCCGCTTTCTTGGGATCCCCCACGAACCATTCCGTGTAGCGACCGCTGGCGGTCTGGCAACCCATCACGGTGCCGTTTCGCCGCGCCCGCTCGTAGATCCAGTTCATCGCCAGGTTGCCCCCGCCTCCCGCGCGGTTCTGGATCACGATGGTGGGGTCGCCCGCCAGGTGCTTCTTGAGATGACGGGCGTAGATCCGGCACTCGATGTCGGTGGGTCCGCCCGCCGAGTAGTCGACGATGAGCTTCAGCGTCTTTCCCTTGTAAAAGGGCTTGTCCGCAGCAGACGCCTGGGCTCCGAACAAGAGCGAAAACACGAACACGGCACAAGTGGAAAGCACGGCTTTCTGTACTATGGACTTCATCGCTTGCTCCCTCCTTGGGTCAGTGATTGCCGTCATCGGCTCTTGGGGCGTCGGTCCGGGACCGTCCGGGCCGATGCCCCGCCACGTGACACTCGTTGGTATCCGTATCGTCTAGGATGCCTTGTTGACCCGGGCCATGGGACCCAGACCCGGCTTGTAGGTCTTGTCGTCGATGAACTGCTTGATCCCCTCGTCGTAGCCGCTCTCCCGGTCCTGCATCTTGATCTGGGCGCCCTTGGCCGCCAGATAGTCCTCGGCCTGGGAGTAGTCCATGTTGCGCACCAGCTTGTAGGCCTGCTTGGTGGCCCGCAGCGCCCAGGGGTTCTTCTCCATGAGCTTCTTGGCCAGCTTCACGGTCTCGTCGCGGAGCTGGTCCGCCGGGACCGCATAGTTGACGAGCCGCATCTCCGCCGCCTTCTTGCCGTCGAACGGATCGCCGGTCATGGCGTGATACAGGCCGTCCCGCAGGCTCAGCATGTCGGTGACCACCCGGCTCACAAGACCGCCGGGCAGGATGCCCCAGTTGACCTCGGACAGCCCGAAGATCGCGTCCTCGGAGGCAATGGCGAAGTCGCAGGCCACCAGTGGGGTGAAGGCGCCGCCGAAGCAGAAGCCGTTCACCATGGCGATGGTGGGCTTGGAAAAGGTGAACAGCTTGCGCCAGCGCCACTCCTGGCTGCACCAGCTCGCTTGCCGGCGGAGCGCCGGGTTCTTGTCGCCCTCGCGGAAGTATTCCCTGAGATCCTGCCCCGCGCACCAGCTATTGCCCGCGCCGGTAATGACCATGACCTGGGTTTCCGGGTCTCCCTCGCATTCCGTCACCGCGTCATACATGTCGAAGTGGAGTTGCGGACTCATGGCGTTCCGCTTTTCCGGACGGTTGAGGATGACCCAGGTGATGCCGTCCTCCTTCTCCACCAATACGGTCTTGTACTCTTTCGTTGCCATTAAAACGGTACCTCCTTGAAACACTCAAATGATTGATAATACTGCCGACTCTATGCAGTCGGGTTCCCGGAGTCAAGACACCAACGTTCAGGAATCCTTGTTGACGCGGGCCATGGGACCCAGGCCCGGCTTGTAGGTCTTGTCGTCTATGAACTGCTTGATCCCCTCGTCGTAGCCGCTCTCCCGGTCCTGCATCTTGATCTGGGCACCCTTGGCGGCCAGGTAGTCCTCGGCCTGCGAGTAGTCCATGCCGCGCACCAGCTTGTAGGCCTGCTTGGTGGCCCGCAACGCCCAGGGATTTTTCTCCATGAGCTTTTTCGCCAGCTTCACGGTCTCGTCCCGGAGTTGGTCCGCCGGCACCGCGTAGGTCACGAGCCTCATCTCCGCGGCCTTCTTGCCGTCGAAGGGATCGCCGGTCATGGCATGGTACAGGCCGTCGCGGAGCGTCATCATGTCGGTCACCACCCGGCTCACCAGGCCACCGGGCAGGATGCCCCAGTTCACCTCGGACAGCCCGAAGAGTGCATCCTCCGACGCGATGGCGAAGTCACAGGCGATCATCGGGGTGAAGGCGCCGCCGAAGCAGAAGCCGTTCACCATGGCGATGGTGGGCTTGGGGAACGTGAAGAGTTTGCGCCAGCGCCACTCCTGGCTGGCCCAGCCCACCTTCCGCTGAAACTCGGGGTTCTTGTCCCCCTCGCGGAAGAATTCCTTGAGATCCATGCCGGCGCACCAGCTATTGCCTGCGCCGGTGATGACCATCACCTGGGTCTCGGGATCTCCCTCGGCTTCGGTCACCGCGTCGTACATGTCGAAGTGGAGCTGCGGGCTCATGGCGTTCCGCTTCTCCGGACGGTTCAGGATCACCCAGGTGATGCCGTCCTCCTTCTCCACCAGGACCGTCTGGTATTCTTTGGTTGCCATTGGTGTACCTCCTTGAAACGCCTGCATGGCCGGCAGTCCCGCCGGCTCGATGGTTCCTTACCCCTTGAGGTGCCTGCCCAGGAATGCCAGCGTCTTGGGCCAGACATCCTCGGCCGACGCCTCGTGATAGCTCGGGCGGTCGTCGCAGAAGAACGCGTGGCCCGCGTCCTCGTACAGATGCCACTCGTAGTCCACGCCGTTGGCTTTCAGCGTCCCCTCGATGCTGTCGCGCGCCTCCTGCGGAATGCCCTGGTCCTGTCCGCCCCAGACGCACTGCATCGGTATCTTGATGTTGTTCCCCTGGGTCACCGGCTCCACCGGGCTCTTCTCGCCCCGCTGGCCGCCGGCGATCTGGCCGCCGTAGTACAGGCTGCTGGCCGCCAGGCCCGGGCAATTGCACGCCGCCATCCACGACACCCTGCCCCCGAAGCAGTAGCCGATGATCCCCACCCGCTCCGGGTCCACGTCGTCGCGTCCCTTGGCGTAGGCGATGGCGCGGTTCAGGTCCTCGATGACCTTGGTGTCGTAGAGGGTGCCGCGGGCGGCAAAGGCGCCGTCCCGGTCGGTGTTGGGAATGATCCGCTCGTCCAGCCGATAGTAAAGATCCGGGGAGATGGCCACGTAGCCCTCGCCCGCGAAACGCTCGGTGACGTCCTTCATGTGGGCGTTCACGCCGAAGATCTCCATGATCACCAGCAGCGCCGGCTTCTTGCCGCCGCCGTCGGGCGCGGCCACGTAAAGGCCCATGGACTTGCCGTCTTCGGCGGCGATATCCACCGTTCCGGTATGGATGCTCATCACTTTCCTCCTGTTTCGTGTGGGTCGGTTAAGTGTTCTCATTGACACGGGGTTCCCGAAGCTGTCAAGGACGCCATGTTTTGCTCCCGTTCTCTCATATGCTAGAAACGCGTTGGCCAGCACCTACACCAAACCCGGACGTACCGAACCATGCGAATCTGCTGCCTAGACCTGGAGGGAGTCCTCCTGCCGGAAATCTGGATCGCCGTCGCCGACCACTTCCACAACGACGACCTCAGGCTGACCACCCGGGACATCTCCGACTACGACCAGCTCATGCAGTACCGACTGAAGATCCTCAGGAAGAACCGGATCCGGCTCGCCGACATCCAGGGCGTCATCGAGGGCATGAAGCCGCTGCCCGGCGCCAAGGGCTTCCTGGACGACCTCCGGCGGGACTTTCCGGTGGTGGTGCTGCTGTCGGACACCTACTACGAGTTCGCCATGCCGCTGATCCGCAAGCTCGAGAACCCGACCCTGCTGTGCAACTGGCTCACGGTGAGCCGGTCCGGGTACATCTCGGGGTACGTGCTGCGCCAGAAGGACGGCAAGCGCAAGGCGGTCAAGGCGTTCAAGGGAATCGGCTTCGGCGTGGTGGCGGCGGGGGATTCCTACAATGACCTGAGCATGCTGCGCACCGCGGACCGCGGCGTGCTGTTCAATCCGCCCGACGCCATCGCCGAACGCTGCCCCGCCTTTCCGGTGGCGCGGGACTACCCGACGCTGGCACGGCTGCTGAAACAATAACCAAGGAGACCTTCCATGCTCGACGTGCTGATATCCAATGCAGAGATTATTTACGCCAACAATCGTTACAAGGCCTCCGTCGGCGTCCAGGACGGCGTCATCGCGGGCATTTACCAGCCCGGCGCCGAGCCCGAGGCCGGCGAGGTGGTGGACGCCTCGAACCTGGCGCTGATCCCGGGCGCGGTGGACATGCATTCGCATCACCGCGAGGGCGGCGAGCCCGGCGGCTACGCCTACAAGGAGAACATCCACACCGCCACCATGCAGTGCGCGGCCGGCGGGGTCACCACCTCCGTGGCCATGCCCAACGTGACGCCGCCGCCCAACACGGTGCCGCGCCTCGAGCAGTTGTTCGGGGTCTACGAACGTGAATCCATCATCGACTTCAACGTCAATCCCGCCGGCACCATCCCGGAGGAGATCCCCAACCTGGCGCAGCACGGCATCGGCGCGTTCAAGGTGTTCATGGTGGTGGACACGGGACGGGACTACCCGCACATGCCGGGCATCGGCGTGCACGACCACGGCAAGCTGATGGAGATCATGGAGGCGTGCGCCGCGGCCAACGTGCCGCTCATGGTGCACCCCCACGACCAGCCCCTCATGGACTACATCGAGAAGAAGTTCTGGGACCGTGGGGAGCGCGACTGCCTGGCCTACGCCAAGGCCTACGCCGCCAATGACGGCGTCATCTGGGAGACCGCCATCCAGTTCCTCATCCGCCTGCAGGCGGCCACCGGCGTGCACCTGCACCTGCTGCACGTCCAGACCGCGGGCACCGTGGACATGATCCGGCGCGCCAAGGACGCCGGCCAGCGGGTGACCGCCGAGGTCAACCCCTGGGCGATCTTCCTGGGATCGGACTGGAGCGAGATCGAGCGCCTGGGCTCCTACGCCCTCTCCTACTGGGTGCCGGAGGAGAACTCCCCGGCCCTGTGGGGCGGCCTGTGCGACGGCACCATCGACATCGTCGCCACCGATCACGCGCCGCACACGCGCGAGGAGAAGGAGATCGGCTGGGAGGACGGCTGGAAGGCCCACACCGGCACGCCGTCCGCGCAGTACTACATGAGCCTTCTGTTCGATGCCGCGTCCAAGGGCAAGATCTCCCAGGAACGCGTGGTGGAGGCCACCTCCACCAGACCCGCGCAGATCTTCGGCGTCCACAACAAGGGCCGCATCGAAGTGGGCTACGACGCCGACCTGGTGCTGGTGGATCTCAACGCCGAGAAGGAGATCCGCGACGAGGACGTGCTGAGCCTCATCGGCTGGAGCCCGTACGCCGGCCGCACGCTGAAGGGCTGGCCCGTGCGCACCTTCGTGCGCGGCACCACCGTGTACCGCGACGGCAAGGTGGTGGGAAAGAAGGGCCACGGCCGCCAGGCGAAGGCCCGGTACCCCGGATAGGCCTCCGCCGGCGGTCAGGCGATGAACACCCTTCCGCCGTCGACGTTGATCAGTTGCCCGCTGATCATGTCGCTGTCGTCCGAGGCCAGGAACACCACCACGCCGTCAAGGTCCGCGGGCAACAGATGCCGCTCGATGCAGCGCTGCCGCAGCATGTGCTCGGACGGCGTCTCCGGCACCTCCCGCGCCTGCGAGGTGTCGACCCCTCCCGGCGCGATGGCGTTGACGTTGATGTTGAAGGGGCCGAGGTCCGCAGCCAGCGCGCGGGTCAGGCCGATGACCCCCATCTTCGACGCCGCGTACTGATGGCTCAGGGTGCGGCCGTGAAGCGCCACGCTGGAGCTGATGTTGATGATCTTGCCCTTGCTCGACCGCTTCATGTAGGGCACCACGGCCCGCGAAGCCAGAAACGTTCCGGTGAGGTTGACCGCGATGATCCGGTGCCAGTCGGCCACGTCGGTCTCCTCGATGGGGACCCGCGGCGTGTTGCGCACGATGCCGGCGTTGTTCACCAGGATGTCGATGGCTCCGAAGTGGTCGAAGGCCTTCTTCGCTCCGTCCAGGGTCTGCTCTTCCGATGCTACGTCCATCTCCACCGCCAGCGCTTTGCGCCCCTCCGCCGCCACCAGCCGGGCGGTCTCCTGGACGCCAGCGAAGTTCACGTCGGCGGCGCAGACGTGGGCGCCCTCCGCCGCCAGCCTCACCGCGTACGCCCGGCCGAGGCCGGTGGCCGCGCCCGTGACCAGGGCCACTCGATTCTCGAGTCTCATGGTTGCGCTCCGTTTTCCCGGCTGAACGGGTCCGCAACCACCGGGCGCCGCGACCCAGCCGGCGGGGGGACTGCCCGCCTGACGGCGCCCGTGTGCCGGCTCTCCAGTTCGAGCAGGAACCTCTTGATCTGGAGACCGCCGGCATAGCCGGTCAATCTCCCGTCGTTGCCGATCACCCGATGACAGGGGACGACGATGGGAAGCGGATTGCGCCCGTTGGCCGCTCCCACCGCGCGGACCGCCCGGGGCTGTCCCATGGCCCGGGCCTGCTCGCCGTAGGAACAGGTGACGCCGTAGGGAATCTCCCGAAGCGCCTGCCAGACGCGCAACTGAAACGGTGTCCCCGAAGGAGCCAGCGGCAGGTCGAACCGTTGCCGGCGCCCCTCGAAGTACTCGCCGAGCTGCCCGGTCGCATCCGCCACCACCGCGCCGCCGCGGCGCCAGCCCTCCGGCACCTTGCCGGGATAGCGGCCCCCTCGGAAGCTGATCATCCTCAGCGCGGCGTCGTCCGCCACGATCAGGAGATCTCCCACCGGGCTTTCCATCCAATCGTAGTTCATTCACTCCCCCCGTCTGCGTGTCCGTCCTCGACCGCCACCATCCAGCCGTGCCGGTCCGGCAGGCGGCCGCGCTGGATGTCCGATAGAATGCCGTAAAGGCGCCGGGCCACCGGACCCACCTGGCCGTCATGGACACGGATCCGCTCGCCCCTGTAGGCCAGCTCGCCCACCGGCGAGATGACCGCCGCGGTGCCGGTGCCGAAGACCTCGCGCAACGTCCCGTCCCGCGCCGCCGCCATGACTTCCGCAATGCCCACCGGCCGCTCGGCGACCTGCATGCCCTCGTCCCGGGCAAGCTGCAGCACCGAGTCGCGGGTCACGCCTTCCAGCAGGGTGCCGGTAAGCGGCGGCGTCACCAGCTCGTCGCCGATCACGAACGCGATGTTCATCGAGCCGACTTCCTCGATGTACTCCTGGTTGATGCCGTCCAGCCACAGCACCTGGGCGAAGCCGGCCTCCTGGGCTTCTTCTCCCGCCAGCAGGCTGCCGGCATAGTTGCCGGCGGTCTTGGCCGCGCCGGTGCCGCCCCGCACCGACCGGGCATAGCGGTCCTCCACGCGAATCCGCAGCGGGTTGAAGCCCTCGGCATAGTACGCGGCCACCGGGGAGAGGATGATGAAGAACACGTACGTGCGAGACGGCCGCACGTGAAGGTCGGGGTCGCTCGCGAACGCCACCGGACGGATGTACAGCGAAGTCCCCGGCGCGCGCGGAACCCAGTCGCGGTCCACGGCCACGAGCTGCTTGAGCGCCGCCAGGAACAGCTCCGGATCGACGGGCGGCACGCATAACCGTTCCGCCGAGCGGTTGAATCGGGCGATGTTCCGCTCGGGCCGGAACAGCCGGATGGCGTCATCGTGCCCGCGGTAGGCCTTGAGTCCTTCGAAAACGCTCTGGGCGTAGTGCAGCGTGACCGTGGCCGGTTCCAGCGCCAGCGGGCCGTAGGGCACGATACGCGGGCTGGTCCAACCCGTGTCCACGGCCCAGTCCATGAGGAACATGTGATCGGTGAACACTTGGCCGAAGCCGAGTTGATCGTCCCGTGGCCTGGCCCTTGGCTGCGGGACGCGCGTGACCGGAAGCTCAAGTTCCATGGTAGTAAGAGACCTTTGTTCAGCCAAGTAGTTCTACACACTCTGTCCGGTTCGGAAAAGGCCCGCTGAACCATGACGCGAGATTGACAGTGTAACATTTCCACAACATAATCCGTGCAGGTTGGGCGCAATGGTGAGTGTCCCGTCCCATCGATGCCCTTATCCCGGGCGCGCCCGCAACTACAAGCTTGCAAAATGGACCGAGGAGGAACCAAACCATGACTATCGTGAGAAACGTATCCGGCATCCTGGTAGCGGCGCTGGCGTTGGCCGTCGCGGCGGTGCCGTTCAGCGCCGGCGCAGTGGAAAACAAGCTGGTCATCGTCACGTCCTATCCGCCGGACACCACCAACACCGTCAAGGCGGCGTTCGAAAAGAAGAACCCCGGGGTCAAGGTCGAGATGCTGCGGAAAAAGACCACCGCCGGCATCAAGTACCTTCAGGAGACCGCCGGAAACAACCGCTCCGACATGTTCTGGGCATCCGCCCCCGACGCGTTCGAGGTGTTGAAGGGGGACGGCCTGCTGCAGAAGTACGAGGTCAAGGTCAAGGGCATTCCCCAGAAGGTAGGCGCCTTCCCCATCAACGATCCCGAGGGCTACTACAAGGGGTTCGCCGCGTCCGGCTACGGCTTCATGTGGAACACCCGCTACCTCAAGGCCAAGAAGCTGCCGGTGCCGAAGACCTGGGCTGACCTGGCCAAGCCCGTCTACCACGGCCATGTGGGCATGAGCGCGCCGTCGCGCTCCGGCACCACCCACCTGACCGTGGAGACCCTGCTCCAGGGTATGGGCTGGGCCGAGGGTTGGGCCACGTGGAAGGCCATCGCGGGCAACTTCAAGACCGTCACCGAGCGCAGCTTCGGCGTGCCCGACGGGGTCAACTCCGGCCAGTTCGGCATCGGCATCGTGATCGACTTCTTCGGGCTATCGTCGGAGGCCTCGGGCTTCCCGGTCAAGTTCCTCTACCCGCAGGTAACGACCCTGGTGCCGGCGAACATCGCCATCGTCAAGAGCGCACCGCATCCGAAAGCCGCGGCGGCTTTCATCGAGTTCCTCCTTTCAGCCGATGGCCAGGAGGTGCTGCTCGACCCGAAGATCCGGCGGCTGCCGGTGAACCCGGCGACCTATGCCAAGGCGCCCGCCGGCTTCCCCAACCCGTTCAAGGACAAGTCCATCGGCGCCGCGGTCAAGTTCGACCTGGAGCTCTCGAAGAACCGTTACAACGTGATCAACTCGCTCTTCGACGTCATGGTCACCTACCGGCTCGACGACTTGCGCGCGGCCACCAAGGCGATCCAGAACGCCGAGGCGACCATGGTCGGCAAGGCCAACGCCGGCGCCCGGAAGCTGATCGATGAAGCCAAGGCGCTGGTGGCCGCGGTGCCCATCGAGGCCGCCCAGGCGGGTCAGGCGGACTTCAACAACATCTTCAAGAAGAAGCGGAAGAAGGCCACCACCAAGGTGACCGGCCGCCAGGCCGAGATCGAACAGGCGTGGGACGCCAAGGTCAAGGCGAACTACGCCAAGGCCAAGAACCTGGCCGAGAAGGCCGCGTCCATGATGTAACCGTCCCGTGAGCGTGGTCTCGGCGGTGGAGCCGGACAGGTAACAACGTCCGTGTACGCGGCAATACGCGGCCAGTGGGGGCCGGCGGCGGTGGTGGCCGTCGTCGGCCTGTTCCTGTTGGTGTTCCTGGTGCTGCCCGTGGTGAACGTGATCTACGTGGCGTTCCAGGACCCCAACACGGGCGCGCTGACCCTGATCAACTTCGTCGACTTCTTCCGCACCAGCCTGTTCCGGGAATCCTCCATCAACTCGCTCTACGTCGCGGCGATGGCGGTGGTGGTGTCGTCGTGCTTCGCCCTGCCGCTGGCCTATTTCACCACCCGCTTCAACTTCAAGGGCGCCATCCTGATCCAGACCCTGGGCATCATTCCGCTGATCATGCCCCCGTTCGTGGGCGCGGTGGCGATGTTGCTGCTGCTCGGAGAGAACGGCTCCATCAACCTGCTGCTGGATGAGTGGTTCGGCTTCACCGTTCCGTTCATGGAGGGGCTCAACGGCGTGATCCTGGTGGAGAGCATCCACTACTTCCCGTTCATCCTCATCAACCTCTCGGCCGCGCTCAACAACATCGACCGTTCCATGGAGGAATCGGCGCAGAACCTCGGCGCCAGCGGCCTGCGGCTGTTTCGCCGCATCGTGTTCCCGCTGGCCATGCCCGGGTACGTGGCCGGCGCGTCGCTGGTGTTCCTGAAGGTGTTCGACGACATCGGCACGCCGCTGCTGCTGAACGTCAACAACATGCTGGCGCCCCAGGCCTACCTGCGCATCTCCTCCATCGGCATCGCCGACCCCATGGGCTACGTGATCTCGGTGATCCTGGTGATCTTCTCGCTGCTGGCGCTGTGGACCTCCTTTCTGGCGCTGCGCGGCAAGGACTACGCCACCTTGCAGAAGGGCGGCGGCGGCCTGATGAAACGGGACCTCCGGCCGTGGGAAAAGGCCGCCTGCTACGGCGTGGTGATCTTTATCCTGCTGCTCGTGCTGTCGCCGCACTTCGGGCTCATGCTCCTGTCCTTCGGCACCATCTGGTCGTTCAGCGTGCTGCCGGACGGCTATACCACCGCGCACTACCTGCAGGTGGTCTCTTCTTCGTTCCAGTTCGTCAGCAACACGCTGCTCTACGCCGGACTCGCCGCCGCCATCGACGTCTGCTTCGGCACCGCCATCGCGTACGTGGTCTGGCGCACCAAGCTGATCGGCCGGCAATGGCTGGACTACATCGCCATGGGGGCCGTTGCCATTCCGGGCGTGGTGTTGGGGATCGGCTACCTGCGCACCTTCTACGAGTTCAACGTGCCCATCATCGACAAGCCGCTGGCATCCTGGTGGGTCATCATCGTCGTCGCCCTGGCCATACGCAGGATGCCCTACGCGCTGCGCGCCTGCACCGCGGCGCTGCAGCAGATCAGCGTCATGCTCGAAGAGGCGGCGGAAAATCTCGGCGCCACCAAGGCACGTACGGTCCGCCGCGTGGTGATCCCGCTCATGGCGGGGGGCATCGTCGCCGGCTTCGTCACCAGCTTCGCCACAGCCGCGGTGGAGCTGTCGACGACCATCATGCTGGTGTCGCAGGAATCCGATGCGCCGCTGGCGTTCGGCATCTACGAGTTCATGCAGTCGGCGGCGGGCCGGGGCCCCGGAGCGGCCCTCGGCATCGTCGCCGTGGTGATCGTCGGAATCACGACCTACGTCTCGCACCGGTTCATCCAACGGAAGGCAACCCAGCGGGCGCCCGCCGTGACGGTGGTCCCGGGAGTGTGAGCATGGAATCGGAAAACGCCGCCGGCGTGGTCATCGAGGGACTGAGCCTGGCCTACGATACCGCCGACGTCTTGAAAGGCGTCGACCTGCGCATCGAGCCGGGGGAATTTTTCACCTTCCTGGGGCCGTCGGGGTCGGGCAAGTCGACGCTGTTGCGCTGCGTTGCCGGTTTCGGCCCGAGGCCCCGCGGACGCATTCTCATCGGCGGCCAGGAAGTGACGCATCTGCCGCCGTGGCGGCGAAACGTCGGCATGGTGTTTCAGTCCTACGCGCTGTGGCCCCACATGACCGTGTACCGGAACGTCGCCTTCGGGCTCGAGGAACGCAGGGTGCCGTCGGCCGAGATCCCGAAACGGGTGGAGGCCGCGTTGGACATGGTGGGACTCTGGGAGTTGGCGGATCGGCGGCCCTCACAGCTTTCCGGCGGCCAGCAACAGCGAGTGGCCCTTGCCCGCACCATCATCGTCGAACCCCGGGTCCTGCTGCTGGACGAGCCGCTGTCCAACCTGGACGCCAACCTGCGCGTGCAGATGCGGCGTGAGATTCTGGAGCTGCAGCGGAAGCTGAAGCTCACCACCATCTTCGTGACCCACGACCAGGAGGAAGCCAACACCATCTCGGATCGGATCGCCGTGCTCGACGAGGGCATTCTGCAGCAGGTGGGATCGCCCATGGACCTCTACGACCGGCCCGTCAACCGTTTCGTTGCCGACTTCCTGGGCACCGCCAACCTCCTGGACGGAGGCGTGGAAGTTGCCGGTGAAGGCACACGCTTCGTCGCCGCCGGCGGCCTGATCCTGCCGCTGGGCGGCGAGGGCCATGCGCCCGGAGACGGGCGGATCGCGATGTTCCGTCCCCAGGATGCGAGCATCTCCGCGGCGGGCCCTGCCACGGCCACGGCCTTCGCCGGCCGTGTCGGGCATCGCGAGTTCCTCGGCAACCTGATCCGATATACCGTCGCGGTCGACAAAGACACGTCCTTGATGGTCGACGACACGCACCAGCCCGGCCGCCGGGCCTTCTCCGTCGGCGACAAGGTGACCGTCAACGTCGACATGAAACACGTGCAGATACTGCCCGGTTGAGGGGGCGCGAACACGCGCGGACGCGGGCGGATTTGAAACCCTCCCCTACACGCCGGTTTCCGCGGCGCGCAGGCCTCAATCCCCTTGGGCCGCCGCCTTCCGCGCCTCGAGCTCCGCTGCCTCGGCCGCCGTCTTGCCCCAAAGGGGCGGGTCCTTGAGATACTCTTCCTCTTCCGGGGTGTTGGGGCGTCCCAGCACCACGTTGCGGTGCGGGAAGCGGCCGAAGCGCTTGATGGCGGCATGGTGCCCGACGGCGGCGCGCATGGAATCCTCGTTGCCGAGACTGCCGTAGAGCACCAGCGCCCGCTCCTGGTCGGTCAGCCGCTCGCTATGCTCGAACGGCAGGTAGAAGAAGGTCCGGGGCCAGCGGGCGAGACCTTGGTCGTAACCCTGCTCCAGAGCGTACCCGGCGACCTCCCGGGCCTTGGCATCGGTGGCGAAGGCGCGGGGAGTACCGCGGTAGATGTTCCGAGGGAACTGATCCAGGGCCATGATCAGGGTCAGGCAATCTTCCCGCGTCCGTTTGAAGTGGTCCAATTCGCCGGCGGCCGCCCGTTCGTGGACTTCGGTGTAATGTTCGACGAGATACCGGTCGAACTCCGGAGTCGCCCGAAACCATACCTGGCGTCTCTCCATCTCGTCGCTCAGGTCCAGGGTGCCGAACCAAAAGGTCAGAATTTCTCTCGAAAGGGGATCCACGAGGCCTCCGTTCGTCAGGCTGTCACGAAGGCCCCGAAGCCTCCGTGATACAGCGTTTCAGCGGTGCCGGATGCTAAGAAAAATCGATGCAAGTCTTGACCAAGACAGGCCCAATTGCAACACTGCGCCGAAGCGCCGACGGCGCGCGGTCAATCCGGTGCCCGGGAGGTTGTTACGGTAAACTTCGACGACAAGGTCGCGACGAGCGGCCGGAGCCTGAGCAAGCAGAAGCTGCAGGTGCTCCAGGTCAACATGGGGAAGTACTGCAACCAGTCATGCTTCCACTGCCATGTGGAGGCCGGGCCGGGCCGCAAGGAGATGATGGACCGGAACACGGTGGACGACGTGCTCCGGTTTCTTGAAAACTCCGACATCCCCACCGTCGACATCACCGGCGGCGCGCCGGAACTGAACCCCCACTTCGACCACCTGGTGGAGTCCTGCAAGGGCATGGGACGCCACGTGATGGACCGTTGCAACCTGACGGTGTTCTACGAGGAGGGCAAGGAGTACCTGCCCGAGTTCTTCCAGCAACACCGGGTCGAGGTGATATGCTCCCTGCCCTGCTACACCAGGGAGAACGTCGACAGCCAGCGCGGCAACGGCACCTTCGAGCTGAGCGTGCGCGGGCTCCAGGAGCTGAACCGGCTCGGCTACGGCCAGCCCGATTCGGGGCTGGATCTCAACCTGGTCTACAACCCCATGGGCAACTACCTGCCGCCGCCGCAGGAACAGCTCGAGGGCGACTACCGGCGCATGCTGGGCGACGACTTCGGCATCGTCTTCAACCACCTCTATTGCCTGACCAACATGCCCATCACCCGCTTCAAGAAGTTTCTCAAGCAGCGGGGCCAGTACGACGACTACCTGCAGCTCCTGGAAGACAACTTCAACGCGGAGACGGTGGAGAAGGTCATGTGCCGCGACCTCCTGAGCGTGGCATGGGACGGCTCGGTGTATGACTGCGACTTCAACCAGATGCTCGACATGCCCCTGGGCCGGGTGAACGGCAGCCGGCCGCAAATCCGGGACTTCTCGGCGGCGGACTTCGAGGACCAGCCCATTCTCACGGCGAACCATTGCTTCGCCTGCACCGCCGGCACCGGCAGCAGTTGCGGCGGCGCGTTGATCTGACCGGACGGGGCGCGGAGTCCCCGTCTCACCGGCCCGCGGACGACCCGTCCATGCGGCTCTCCGTCATCATTCCCGTCCTGAACGAAGAACGCACCATCGGCGCCACCCTCGAGGACCTGGGCGGCATCGAACCTTACGAGATCATCGTCGTCGACGGCGGCAGCGCGGACCGCACGCCGGACATCGTGCGCGGCCGCGGCGCCCGGCTGGTTTCCTCCACCCGGGGGCGCGCCGCGCAGATGAACGAGGGCGCACGGCACGCCGGCGGCGACGCGCTGCTGTTCCTCCACGCCGACACCACCCTTCCGTCCACCGCGAGGATCGACGTCGAAGGCTGCATGGCCGACCCGGAGTGCGTGGGCGGCCGGTTCGACATCCGCCTGGACAGCGCGCGCCCGCTGCTCCGGCTGGTGGGCCGCATGATCAGCTTTCGTTCACGCCTGACGCGGGTGGCCACGGGGGACCAGGCCCTCTTCGTCCGGCGCTCCGTCTTCCAACGCCTCGGCGGTTTCCCCGACATCCCTTTCATGGAGGACGTGGCGTTCTCGCGCGCCCTCAAGAAGCAAGGCCGCATCGCCTGTCTCCGGTCTCGCGTGGTGAGTTCGGCCCGGCGGTGGGAGCAGAACGGCCCGATCCGGACCATCCTGCTCATGTGGACGCTGAAGCTCCTCTACCTCGCCGGCGTGCCGCCGGCTACCTTGAAGCGGCTCTACAGCGAGGCCCGCTAGGACCCTCGCACACCCTCGCACCGGACCCGCGCAAAAGTCCTTGAACGGAGGCGCCCAACTTTGACCGTTTCGCGGGCTTTGTGTTAGGTTGGCGTTCCCGATGGATCGCATGGAAACGAACAGACAGCAGGAGATACTGGCCAAGCACAAGGAGTACCTGTTCTCCTGCGTCGCCAACTATTACGAAGAGCCCCTGGTGGTGGAGCGGGCCAAGGACTCCCTGGTCTACGACGTGGAGGGCCGGGAGTACCTGGACTTCTTCGGCGGCATCGTGACCATCAGCGTCGGCCACTGCAACGACAAGGTGGTGGACGCGATCCAGGAGCAGATCCGCAAGGTCCAGCACACCTCGACCCTCTACCCCAACGAGCCCCACGTCCGCCTGGCCGAGAAGCTCGCCGCCGTCACACCCGGGGCGCTGAAGCAGTCCTTCTTCACCAACAGCGGCACCGAGGCCAACGAGACGGCGGTGCTGGTGGCCCAGCTCTACACCCGTTCCCAGGACGTCATCGCCCTGCGCCACGGCTACAGCGGGCGCTCCCAGCTCGCCATGAGCCTCACCGGGCACTACACGTGGCGGCTCAATCCCACCGCGAGCCCCAACGTCCATCACATTCCGAATGCCTACTGCTACCGCTGCCCGTTCGGGCTCACCTATCCGAGCTGCGACCTCAAGTGCGCCAAGGACCTGGAAGGCGCCATCCAGACCGCCACGTCCGGCAAGGTGGCGGCGTTCATCGCCGAGCCCATCCAGGGCGTCGGCGGGTTCATCACCCCGCCCAAGGAGTACTTCCGGGAGGTCGCCGACATCGTGCACAAGTACGGCGGCCTGTTCATCTGCGACGAGGTGCAGACGGGATGGGGCCGGACCGGCGGCAAGATGTTCGGCATCGAGCAGTGGGATGTCGAACCGGACATCATGACCTTCGCCAAGGGCATGGCCAACGGCGTCCCCATCGGCGGCACCATCACGCGGCCGGAGATCGCCGACAGCATCAAGGGGCTGTCCCTGTCGACCTTCGGCGGCAACCCGGTGACCAGCGCCGCGGCTCTGGCCACCATCGAAGTCATCGAGGACGAAGGGCTCGTGGCCAACGCCGCCGATCGCGGACGGCAGCTACGGGAGGGATTGGAAGGGCTCCGGGAGAAGTACCCCCTCATGGGCGACATCCGCGGCATGGGTCTCATGCAGGCCGTCGAGATGGTGGGGCCGGACAAGACCCCGAGCCCGGAAGCGGTGCTGAGGCTTTTCGAGCTGACCCGGCGGAACGGCTTGTTGATCGGCAAGGGCGGGCTCATGGGCAACGTGATCCGCATCACGCCGGCGCTCACCGTCACCAGGAACCACGTGGACGAAGCGCTGGAGCGGCTTGACCGGTCGCTGGCGCAGATGGGACTGTAGCTTCATGATTCGGCGCAGGCTTATCGGGGCCATACCCGTCTTGATCGGGATGTCCTTTCTGGTCTTCTTCCTGATGCAGCTCGCGCCGGGAGATCCGGTGACGCTCTTGCTCGGGGAGGACGCGGAGCCCCACGAGATCGAGGAGGTCACCCGCGAGTGGGGACTGGACCAGCCCATCATCGTGCAGTACTGGCAGTTCGTGTCGAAGGCCGTCCAGGGAAACTTCGGCGAGTCCATGCGCTACGGCGAGCCGGTAGTAGAGCTCGTGATCGAACGGCTGCCGGCCACCGTGGAGCTGGCGCTGGCGAGTCTCCTGGTGGCCATCATCATCGCGCTCCCCATCGGCGTCTACTCCGCCATCAAGCACAATTCCCTGTGGGATCATTCGGGTATGACCGTGGCGCTGGTGGGCCTATCCGTGCCCAACTTCTGGCTCGGCATCATGCTCATCTTCTTCCTGGGAGGCCAGTGGAACCTGTTGCCGGTGGCGGGACGGCTGACCTACGGCGTGAACGTGGTCCCGGTGACCCAACTGGTGCTGCTGGACGCCTTGATCGCGGGCGACCTCCCGGCCTTCTGGGACGCGTTCAAGCATATCCTGCTGCCCGCCGTCACCCTGGGGACGAGCTTCGCCGCCATCATCACGCGCATCTCGCGTTCCAGCGTGCTGGAGGTCATCCGGCAGGACTACATCACCACCGCCCGGGCCAAGGGATTGAGTGAGCGCACCGTCATCTGGAAGCACACGCTCCGGAACGCCCTCATCACCATCATCACCATCCTCGGCCTGCAGCTCGGCGCGCTCCTGAGCGGCTCGGTCATCACCGAGACGGTGTTCTCCTGGCCCGGCATCGGCAGCCTGCTCATCCAGGCCATCACCACCCGGGATTACAAGCTGGCCCAGGGGGTCATCTTCTTTTTCGCCATGGTCTATTTTTTCGTTAATTTGGCGGTGGACCTGCTTTACACGTGGGTCGATCCGAGGATACGGCTGTGATCGGCTGGCGTCGCTACGCGAAGGTCATTACCGGCGGGGTCATCGTGCTCGTGCTGTGCGTCTGCGGGCTGGGGGCCCCCTTGCTGGCGCCCTTCGATCCCCAGGAGCAGGCCCTGGAGCAGCGGCTCCGCCCGCCCTCCATGGACCTGACCGAGAACCCCCACCTCATGGGCACCGACAACCTCGGCAGGGACCTCTTGAGCCGGGTCATCTACGGCTCGCGCATCTCGCTGATGGTGGGAGCCGCCACCGTGTTCCTGGCCGGCCTCCTGGGCTGCTTTCTCGGAGCGGTGGCGGGATACTTCGGCGAGATGATCGACGAGGTCATCAACAAAACCACGGAGATCTTTCTCGCCTTCCCGTTCCTGCTGCTGGCCATCGCCATCATGGCCTTCCTCGGACAGGGTCTGGTGAATCTCATCATCGCGCTGGTGCTCAGCCGTTGGGTGCAGTACTGCCGGGTGGTCCGGGGGGAAGTGCTGTCGCTCAAGGAACGCGAGTTCGTCCAGGCCGCACGGGCGCTGGGGGCCAGCAGCCCCTACATCATCCTGCGCCACGTGATTCCCAACACGCTGCCAAGCGTCATGGTCATCGCCACCTTCGCCATGGCCATCGTCATCATCACCGAGGCGAGCCTGAGCTTCCTGGGGCTCGGCGTTCCGCCCAGCATCCCCACCTGGGGCTCCATGTTGAGCGAGGGCCGCAGCTACATGTACCGCGCCCCCTGGCTCACCATCTTCCCCGGCATCGCCATCTTCATCACCGTCCTCGGCATCAACCTGCTGGGCGACGGACTGCGCGACATCATCGATCCGAAGCTCACGCGCAGCCGGTAAGAGAAACGAGGCAAACCCCTCTCCAACCGAGGGAGATGGGTTTGCCTCGTCCATGATGTTGGCCTTGCCCGAACCGGGATAGTGCGCGCAGAACGGGCTGGACGGGTCCGCGGCGATGCCGTCACCCGCGGCCACCCGCATCAGCCGGCAGCCGAGGGTTTCCCACCACTGCCCCACGCTGTCGAAGCCGCCGTCCCCGTAGATGGACTCGGCCGCCGCGTCCACGAGCTTCTTGGTGCCGGCGTCCAGCTTGGCGTAGGGCTTCTTGGCCGCCTTGGCCTGCGCCTCGGTGGCCTTGTCTCCGTGCAGCGCCTTCACCATCTGTTCCGGGCTCAACGTATTCCACCACCGCATGTACGCGTCCGTATCCGCCATGGCCGCGGGGACGGCGTCATCTCAAATCCGACATTCAAGATTGCCTGAGGCGGGGCGGACGACAGCGACCTCCCGTGTCCGGGAGTCGGCCCAATCCACGCGATCAGCCCACGCCGCCGAGGGCGCTCTCGATGGCTGCCAGAAACGGGGCCGCGAACGCCTCGAGCTTGGCGGCGCCGACCCCGTTCACCTCGGCGAACTGCTCCTCCGTCCGGGGCTTGCGCCGCGCCATGTCGATGAGCGTTCGATCGGAGAACACGATGTAGGCCGGAACCCCGCGTTCCCTGGCGAGCTGAAGCCGGAGCGCCTTGAGCGCGTCCAGCAGCGCCGTCTCCGGGCCGGTGAGCGGGCCGTCCTCGGGCTCCTGCCGGCGCCGTCCGCCGGCTTCCCGCGCCGGCCTGGGCTGACGCACGGGGACCGTGTCCGGCCGGTACAGGAAGACGCTCTCGCCCTGAAGCAGCTCGCGTCCCGTGGCCGTGAGGGAGATACCCCCGTAGCCTCCGATGTCGAGCTGGAGCAGGCCCGTGGCCACCATCTGCCGGATCAGCGAACGCCACTCGTTCTTGCCCCGGCCGGCGCCCGCCCCGAAGGCAGGCAACCGGTGGTGGCCCGCGCGTTCGACCTTCTCCGTCGTTGTCCCGCACAGGACATCGATGAGATGCGCGGCGCCGAACCGTTCGCCGGTCCCGTGGACCGCGGACAGGATCTTTTGCGCATCCTCCGTGCCGTCAACGCGCTCCGCCGGATCGAGACAGACGTCGCAATTGCCGCACGGCTCGATCCGCTCACCGAAGTACTCCAACAGCGTCACCCGCCGGCAGGCCGGCGCCTCGCAATAGCCCAGCAGCGCGTCGAGCCGCTTGTGCTCCCGCCGGCGTCGCTCGGGCCCCGCGTCCTCCTCCTCGATGAACTGCCGCCGCATGCGGATGTCCGCCAGGCCGTAGAGCATGTGGGCTTCCGCCGCTTCGCCGTCGCGTCCGGCCCGGCCGATCTCCTGGTAATAGGCCTCGATGCTGCCGGGCAGGTCGGTGTGAAGGACGTAGCGCACGTCCGCCTTGTCGATGCCCATGCCGAAGGCGATGGTGGCGACGATGACCACCCCCGGATCGGTCATGAAGACGTTCTGATGGGCCTCCCGATCCTCCTTGTCCATGCCCGCGTGGTAAGGCAGCGCCCGGACGCCGTCCGCCGCCAGCAGGACCGCGGTTTCCTCGGTCTTCCGGCGCGACAGGCAATAGACGATGCCGCTCTGGCCGGGGTGACGCGCGACGACGCCCCGGCACTGGCGCTTCCAGTCGCGCTTCATCTCCACGGCCAACCGGATGTTGGGACGGTCGAAGCCCAGGACGAGGGACTCCACCTCGCCGCCGAACAACCGCTCCCCGATGTCCTCACGGGTGATGGCATCGGCGGTGGCGGTGAGCGCGGCGATGGGAACCCCGGGGAAGAGATGCCGGAGCCGGCACAGGTCCTCGTACTCCGGCCTGAAGGACGGGCCCCACTGCGATATGCAATGGGCCTCGTCCACGGCGAACAGCCTGACCGGAAGCCGGGCCAGGGCTTCCAGCATCCGCTCGGTCATCAACCGTTCCGGCGCCATGTACAGCAGCCGTGTCTCTCCCGCGGCGGCCCGGCGCCAGGCGGCGACATTGTCCGCGCGCGTGTTGCCGGAGTTGATGGCGTCCGCCGCCACCCCGGCCAGCCGCAACGCCGCCACCTGGTCCTGCATCAGCGCCACCAGCGGCGACACCACCACGGTGAGGCCGCCCAGGGCCAGGGCCGGAACCTGGAAGCACAGCGACTTGCCCGACCCCGTGGGCATGACGGTGAGGACGTGACGCCCGGCCAGCAACGCCTCGATGGCGGCCTCTTGCCCGGGGCGGAAGCCGTCGAACCCGAAGATTTCCTTAAGTACCTGTTGTGCGGCGCTCATGGGTCCCCTGCCGGCCACGCCGCCGACCGGAGGTCGCGGCGCCGGGCCAAACGCCCACCAGGATCAACACGCAAAAAGAGAGCCACCGCGCCGGGAAGCGCTTCAGTGGATGAGGTCGCCCTTGCGCGCCTCGCCCACCATGTAGTCGCACACGCGGAAGGCGTTGGCCTCGATGGTGAGGGTGGGGTTGAGGCCGGCGGCGGTCACGAACACGCTGGCGTCGACGATGAAGAGGTTGGACACGTCGTGGGAACGGCACCACTTGTCCACCACCGACGACTCGGGATCGTTGCCCATGCGGCAGGAGCCCATCTGGTGGTTGTGGAGCTTGCGGGTCTCGGGCTTGGGCACGATGATCCGGGTGGCTCCCGCGGCCTCGTAGATCTCCCGGGAGCGTTCTCCCAGGTAGGCGGCCAGCCGCACGTCGTTCTCGTGGCTGGTGTAGGTGATGCGGGCCACCGGCAGGCCGTAGCAGTCGGTCACCTCCGGGTCGAGGTCCACCGCGTTGCTCTCCACCGGAAGGCTCTCGCCGGTGCAGTGGCTGTGCAGGTAGTGGCTCCAGGTCTCGCGCATGGAGTCCTTGTGCTCCTTGCCCCAGCGCTTGCCGTGGATGGGCCTCAGCGCCAGCTCGATGGGGTCGCCGCCGTGGGCCCGGGGGTGCATGAAGCCGCCCCGTATGAAACCCCGTTTCGTGTCGGTCTTGTAGAAGTCATGGAGCACCCGGGTGCTGGAAGTTCCCTTGTGGCCGTCCAGCGGCTCGGGGAAGGTCACCACCAGGGTCACGCCCGGGGAATGGAACATGAGGTTCTTGCCCACCAGTCCGCTTCGGTTGGCCAATCCCTGGGGGAACCGCGCGGATTCGGACATGAGCAGCAGCCGCGCCGTCTCCACGCCGCCCGCCGCCATCACCACCAGGCGCGCCGGCTGGTGCTCCTCCTCGCCCTCGCCGTTGAAATAGGTCACGCCGGAAGCCTTGCCGTCCCGGTCCAGGGTGATCTCCCGGGCCAGGCAAAGGGGCCGGATCTCCAGCCGGCCGGTGGCCAGGGCCTTGGGCAGCAGCGACTCCAGGGTGCTGGACTTGGCCCCCACCGGACAGCCGTAGGACGAGCACATGCCCTTGCCGATGCAGCCGGGGCGGCCGTCGTAGTCGCCGGTGAGGATGGCCAGAGGGGTGGGGAACGGGTGCAGGCCGAGCTTGCGGGCGCCCTTCTCCAGGGCCGCTCCCGGGCTGTTGCGCGCCGCCGGCCCCACCGGATAGTCGTGCTTGCGGGGCGGGTCGAAGGGGCTCGACCAGCCCTGGCCCGAGACGCCGACGGTCCATTCCGCCTTCTCGTAGAAGGGCTCCATGTCGTCGTACGATATAGGCCAGTCCTCGATGGTGGTGCCCGCCACCGGGCCGTCCTCGGACTTCACCCGAAAGTCCGACTCGTGGAAACGCCAGGAAAGCCCGCTGTAGTGGATGGTGCCACCGCCCACGCACATGGCGTTGGAGAAGGTCTGGGTCTTGGTGGACAGGAGCTCGGTGGGGCTGTCCGCGTCGGGCCGCCAGGTGCGCGGCTCCAACTCCACCGTGGGCCAGAAGAAGTTGCGCCGCTTGTACATCAACTCATCGCCCAGGGCGAAGTCCTCGCGCTTGTACCAGGGGCCCCGCTCCAGCACGCACACGGTCATGCCCGCCTCGGTGAGCTCCTTGGCCGCCACCAGACCCGATGCTCCCCCTCCCACGATGCAGACATCGACTGTTTCGCGCTTTGCCATCTGTTTCCTCTGTGTCTCCGGGTGCCGGCCTAGGACGAGCGGTCCTTCTTGGCGTGAGGGAACTCGTCGGGCTCGTTGGCGTCGTACCAGCCGTAGGGGGTTTCGTTGCCGTGGGGGAAGCTCGGGCCGGGATACCCCAAGACCTGCCACCCTGTCTGGTCCCTGTTGCCGCCGTGCCGGGGATGGCCGTAGAAACCCTCCATGGTGTGGGTGAGGAGGAGCGTGAAGAACGGATCCTTGCACTCGTCCAGGAGGGTCAGGACCCGGTCCTGCCCGGCCTCGTCCAGCCCGTGGAAGTCTTTGCCCGACTCCAGCTCCGCGGCCAGCCGGTCCAGCTCCGCCACCCCGTCCCGGTAGGCCTGCCGGTGGCGGCTGCCCAGGCCGTTGAGCTTGAACAGAGTCGCCTGCTGCTCCTCGGTGCGGCCCCCCATGCTCCCGAGGAGGAAGTTGGCGTACTCCTTCTTCTCCCGGGGGCTGATGTCCGTGTCGACGTCGTCATCCGTGGCCAGCAGCCCCTCGATGTAGTCGATCACCCCGGCCTCCCGCGCGCCCGGATCCTTGTCCGAGGGGACGATGCGCGCGGCCGCCGCCTCGATGGTAGCGCGCTCGTGTTGTGAAAGGACAGCGTCTGAATCGGCAACGCTCATGAGGAACCTGCTTCCATGTCAGACCGTCCCGCCGGAGCGTCGGCCGCCGTCGGGACAAGTCATCATACAATAGCGGTGGATATAATTCACCTTCCCTTGACAGGCCGCGCTTGCCGTTCCGGACATAGCTGAGTTCGGTTCGTATCCTGCCATATGACCGATTCTGACAGCGAGCGACCAAGGAGACGACCGACCAGGCGACTAGGTAGCAAGGCTGCTCGCACGCTACCCACTATCACGGGTGCTCGGTCAAAAGCCGTACGGCGTTCTCCCGAGTCAGCAACTCCACATCCTCTTCCCGCTCCAGGAACGGTCGCGCATCCGCGGTCGCCCGGTTCCACGCCAAGGCGTCGAGACGCTGGATGATCGTCTCCCGCCAGGTGTTGTCCCGCAGCACTCCGCCCGACCAATGAGTCTGGCGCAAGGCCGCGTTGAGCAGCCTGAGATTGGGCGCGGGCCAGGTCGGATCGCTCATGTACCAGATCAGGTCGTACAGATCCCTTCCCTTGGTGTAGGGACGCTGCAAGATCGCGTGCAGCTTGCCGGCGAGCAGCGACGCGCGGTCGTGGTGACGCAGCCGTAGCGTCACGTGGCGCCGCACGAGGTGGGTCTCCAGGACGGCCCCGGCCGGAGCGCGGGTATCGACCTCGATCCTGACGGCAAGGCTTTCTTCTCGATGGGGTGAGAGGCCCGCGTCGCAAAAAAGCCCTCGGAAGCGCACGAACGCGCTATGAACCGGGTTGTGGTCCCGAACCGCGAGACCGACGCTGTAGCCTTCGCGGGACAACTCCGCGCGAATGGCCTTCAGCCAAGCACGCAGATCATAGCGGTCCGTATCGCTTTCAAGGGCGAAAACCAGGTCTTCCGAGTAGCGCGGGAGGGCGAAGAGGAAGCGCAGGCAAGTGCCGCCCCGGAACGCGAGCGACACCATCGCCCCCTCCCGTTGCAGCACGCCCAGGATTCGCGCCTGAAGGTACTCGCGGGCGATGTTGCGGCCCTGCAACGCCGCCGCCGCCCGCACGAGATCGATCAGATGGGCTTTCACAGTGGCTCGTAGGACGGAGTGCGATCCTCGGCCAGGGAACGAATATACCGGGTGGCTCGCAACAGCTTGGGCCTGGCCGCGGCGTGAACCAGCGCGTCCAGCCGGTCCAGGTCCAGAGTCTCCAGATCCAACCGCAACTCCTCGATGTAGGCGGGTTCGTCGCCGCCGGGGCACAGATGGACGAGATCGAGCAGCGCCTTCTCCGGCACGGCCACGAACGCCGTCTGTCCCCGGCCTAAATCGACCTGCCGGTAGCCGTAAAGCAGATCGACCTTGATATGACGGAAAGAAAAGCGGCCCAGCGCGGTCTGCCGGAGTTGAGGCCGTCCGGGTCCCACGCTTGTGGTCTCGGGAACGTATTCGGGAATGCAGTGCGCGTGCGCCAGCGCCGAAAGGCCGCTTACGTAGGACCCTTGCACAAGGCGGTTGGCGACGAGAAAGGGGTGCGGCGTCTGCTTGCGATAGGGCGGCGCCAAGGCCCGGCCTCTAGGCCGGCTACGCCCGATCCTCCGACGACGTGGATCAAGGCTTGACCACTTTGCCCACGGTCGCCGCGAGCACGGCGGCGGCCCTGAGGTACGTCTTCACCCGGTGGAGCCGCTCCGAAGCCCGCTGAAGACCGCGGATACCCCGTTCAAGCTCATTTTCGTTATCGGCCAGTTGCCGCCGGATGGCCACGACGCCGACGTTCTCGAGCCGCCGGATGGCCATGCAGACGTCCAGCAGCGTGGTTGCCGCCACCGTGCGCTCGGCCGCGGACACACCCTCCAATCCCGCAAGCCATTCCGCCGACATCATGTTTTTTCGCGCCCGGCGCAACTCCGACAGCGTCTTGCCTCGAATCTCTCCCGACATCATCGAACGGCCTCCTTGGCCCCGGCGCCGAGTCGCGACACCAGCTCGACGAAACCCTCGACGGTGGTGGCCAGCTCGGCTGCCCGGGTGGAATCCAGGCGTCCCTCCAGCGCGGCCACGTATGCCTGCCGCAACGAACCAATGGCCCGTTCCGCGGCCCGCGCCGCTTCCACGTCACCGGCGCCCCGCAGGCTCCGGAGCCGCCGCGCCGGCCAGGTTTTGGGCAGCCGCGCCGCGCTCACATACGGCTCCAACACCTCGTCATCGCGAAAGCGCGTCGACAGGACCTCCCGGTCCGCGCGCACCTGCCGCGCCAGGGCGCTCACCAGGGCTTGCTGCAGGGCCAGCTCGCGTTCGATGGTTGCGCCGCGGGCTTCGAGCTCACGCCGCAGCGCCGCGGAACGGAATGAAGCCACCGCGATCTCCGCCGCCGGCTCGACGAGACCGCCCACCGACACATCGCCCATGCGGGCCTTCCTGATCCTTGGCGACAACTTGCCCAACTCCGCGGTGAGCCGTTTCGCGGCATCGCCGAAGCCCTTCCGTCCTTCGGGCTCGACAAGGGTCTGCAACGCAACGAAGTAGGATTTCAACAAGTCGTTGTGGCCCTTGGCCGCTACGTATCCCTCCAGGCGTTCGGCCATGGCCGCGTCGAACTCCCGCAGAGCCTTCCGGCGTTGCTCCGCCGAAAGCCCAGGCCGCGCCTGCACCAACGCGCCCGAATCCACCGACGCCGCCAGCTCGAATGCCCGATCGAGCAACCGCGGCACCTTGTCGGCATAAGCGATGCCCGCTTCGGCGACCTCGTCGAGGCGGGCTGTATCCGTGGACGAGGCGCAGCCCGCGGCCGCGATTCCCAGGATTAACGCCGGCAGCAGGCGGATGTGACGGGCGTGAAGCTGAAAGGCTCGCAAAGCCCAATTTTTCATCATGAGGTCCCTCGCATACGTGGAATCGCAACGGCGACCGGCGGCGAAGGCCGTGCCGGGCCACCGCCCCTCGGAAGGTGAACCGATCGTTCCTTATTGCATGGTGCGGTCGGAAAGTCTAAGGGTTGCAAGGATCCGGAGAACCAACCATGGAACCTGACCCGTTCGAGCGAAGCTCACTCAACACGCCTGTCCACGACCACAAGATCGCGGTCTGGCCCGTCGTGCGCCTGTCCATTTCGGTGCTCTGCCGACAGGTGGCGCCGTTCGTCGTTTTGGTGTCCGTTGTCGCATGGACGGTGGGGTTCGTGTTGTTCCTCACCGGGCTTGCCCCCTTTCTTGTCCTGGGAAACCTTGTCCGGGGAACCCTTGGTTTTGCCACCTTGTTTTACAGACAGATCGCTTCCGTCACCTTGCATGCCGCGTCGAGAGTTGCGGCGGAGGCCGTGATCGCCATGGCGGTCTGGCGCGTTCTGAGCGGTCGTCGGTTGAGGTTGAAGGACTCCCTGATCACCGTCGCAAGAGCGATACCGGGTATCCGGCATCGTCCGTTCTACCTGTTCGTCTCAAGAGTGTCCGCGGTCGCAATGCTGCGCGCCCTTCTCTACCTTCCGCAACAGGCGGCGGTTGTCCTGGTCGTCACTTCGGAGCTGGAACTGCCACCGACAGGGGTACTCCTTGCCCTGTCGGTGGCAGGCACCGTATTCAACGGTCTTGTCGACAGCCGGCTGCTCCTGCTTTTGCCGGTGGCGGCCATCGAACGCACGGGAGTCCTGGACAGCTTCAAACGATCCTGCCGTCTAACCTCGCGTCATTGGCCCCGAGTGCTCGCCGTGCTCGTGTTGGTCGGGTGCTTTACCGAGTCGCTGAATCATTCATCGACCACCCTGCTCAAGGGCGTGTCAGGCTACCTTCGAGAGCACGACCTTACCGTGTTGGTGGCAGTGGCGATCCTCTTGTTGAAGGGATCGATCAGAGCATGCTGGGCAGTCGTAGCCACGGTCTGCTACCGTGACATACGCGTGGCCAACGGAGAGATCGCCGCGCCCGGCTGTCGTTGACCGCGAGCCGCCACTTCCTGTAGTGTCGTCGGTAAGGATGCGGCGCAAGGGACTCGTGGACACGCGAGGCTCGGAGTTCGCCCGGACAAGGAGGAACGAAATGAAAGACGGCCTGCGTTTCGTGGACAGCGACATGCACATTCAGGAACCCGGCGACCTGCTGGAGAAATACCTGGATCCCGACTTCAAGCACCGGGTCACCTGGGCGGTGGACGGCAAGGGCAAGATCAGCCGCCGCACCTGGACCATTGACGGCCTGCCCACCGGCGCGGACTCGGAACTGCAGCAGCACCGCAAGAAGGCCGCCTCATCCAAGGCCACGGGGCCCATCATGGGGGCCGCCACCGGGGTGTTGTCCGCCTCCCGCATCGCCGACACGGGGCGCCTCGACTTCGCCATCGAGCGGGGATACGACGAGGAAGCCCAGATCATGGGCATGGAGATGGAGGGCATCGACATCGGCGTGCTCTTCCCCACCGGCGGGCTGGGGCTGCTGGCGCGGGACAACATGGACCCGCATCTCTCGCACGCCCTGAGCCGCGCCTACAACGACTGGATCCACGACTTCTGCCAGCACCGCCCGGAGCGTATGAAGTTCGCCGCCATGCTACCGCTGCACGACGTCAACCTGGCGTGCCACGAGCTCAAGCGGGCGGTGGAGGAGCTCGGGGCGGTGGCCTCGTTCATCCGGCCCAACATGGTCAACGGTCACTTCTGGCACTCCAACTACTGGGACCCTCTCTACAGCCTGCACGAGGAACTGGACGTGTCCTGGTGCTTCCACGAGGGCACCGGCGCGTGGAACTCCCACATGAACGCGCTGTACGGCGAGAACCGCTTCTACCGCCACGTGGCCAGCCACTGGATCGAGATGCAGCAGGCCCTCATCGCCATGATCATCGGCGGCGTGTACGAGTTCCATCCCAAGCTGCGGGTCGGCTACCTGGAAGCCCAGAACTCATGGGTGCCGGGCATACTGACGCGCATCGAGTGGGACTACGCCAACTATCGCGACTCCCACGCGCCGTACCTGTCGCTGACGCCCAAGGAGTACTTCCAGCGGAACTGCTGGGCCGCGGTGGAAGGGAGCGAGCCCGAGATCGCCGGCACCGCCGAGCTCATCGGCGCGGACCGCATGTGCATCTCCACGGACTACCCGCACTTCGACTCGAACTTCCCCAACGTCTCCAGCAACCTGCTGAGCAACGTGTCACGGGAGACGGCCGCCGCCATCTTCATGGGCGGCGCCGGACTCTACAAGTTCGACGAGGAAGACTTCCGGAAGGCCCAGGCCGCCGCCGAGGCGGACCAGAAGCGGCAGGCTACCGGATAAGGAGTTCCGGCCGGCCGTCCTGCGCGAAATCGAAGGGCGTGAGACGAAGAGCACGGAATCGCTTGCCGCGTGTGACCGCGGGCCTGCTCGCCGGCTTGTCCCTCTGGTGGTGCGGATGCACTTGTGTCCAGGGACAGGAGACAAGGCCACCCGAACCGGAACGTGTTGAACTGCTCGGGGTGTTGTACGATGTGCCGCCACCCTGGCGAGGAAGGCGCGTTCAGCCGTCCGTCGATCCGTCCGCCCTGGTACCCCTCCCCACACGCTTTACCCGAGAACGCAGAATTTATGTCACGGCAGAAGCGCGGGACGCTTTCGCAGCCATGGCGTCCGAAGCTCTGAAAGCAGGCGTGCACCTGGAAGTGGATTCGGGTTTCAGAAGCTACCGCTACCAGAAACAGGTCCTTGAAAAGGCCATGGCCGACGGCGTGAGCTTCGATGTTGCCGTCCGGTGGATAGCGCCGCCGGGATACTCCGAGCACATCACAGGCCGGGTCGTTGATTTCAGTCCCAGTGATCTGACCTTCAGCAGGACGGCCGCTTATGCATGGCTGCGTGCAAACGCGAGTTTTTTCTGTTTCGGCGAGAGCTACCCGGAAACACGGGCCGGCGGTTTTTCCTGGGAACCCTGGCATTGGCGCCACGAGGACTGCGGCACGGACCGATAAGGGGCGAAGCGCGCGACCCGGCGTGCGTTCCGGAGAGAAGAAGCCGAGCGCGGTTCTACTTCGGCATCGGCCCCACCAGCAGCGCGGCGTCCAGACGGCGGCTGAACAGGTTGACGCGCCAATCGAGGTGAGGTCCCGTCGACCGGCCGGTGGAGCCGACCTCGGCGATGGGTTGTCCCTGCTTTACCCGCTGGCCCTTCTTGACCAGGAAACGGGACAGGTGGAGGAAAGCCGACTGCAGGCCGTGGCCGTGGTCGACCATCATGGTACCGCCGGAAAAGTACATGTCGGGGTGGGCCAGGGTAACCACGCCGGCGGCGGGGGCCACCACACGGGTGCCCCTGGGCGCGGCGATGTCGATGCCGTAGTGGGGCTGCCGCGGCTGGCCGTTCAGGATACGCTGGGAGCCGTAGACGCCGCTGATGATGCCCTTCACCGGCCAGCGGAAACCTCCGAGGAAGTCGGTGCGCGGGTCATCGATCTTGCGCGCCCGCTTCACCAGGGCGACTTCCCTGCGGATGCGCTTGAGCTCCTCCTTGCTGGGCGTTACCTTGCCGGGCGGCAACCCGTCGATGCGCTGGATGCGGTACTTGCGGGACTTCACCGACAGCCCGAACCGCTGGCGCCGGCCGTCCGGAAAAACCACCGACAGAACGGCTTTCGGCGACGCCTCGCGCCCGAACCCGATGAGGAACCAGCCGTCCTTCGAGACCCGCACCCGTTCGCCCTCGAATTTCACGGTGGAACCCGGAACCACGCGTCCGCGCAGCAGGCCGCCCTGCACTCGTGGACCCTCGAGATGAACGGTCGGCTCCGCCGATTGCGTCGGGCCCGACGGCAGCAACACGAACAGGACCGCCAGGCAAACGGTCGCCCGCACCGACCACCATGTCCTCCCTGTAGTACCGATGCGTGACACCACCACAACATATGGTGTGTTCGGGGCAGATGTCAAGAAGCGGGCGACCCTTGCCGGATCACGGCCTGGTGCCCACGGCCGAGTGGAACGGCTGTGAGATGAAGAACTGATTGCCGGCGGCGGCGATGGCCTGACGCCATTCCTCGGCTTCCTTCGGCGTGAGCCGGGAAGCCATGCGTTCCTGCTGCTGTTGCAGGCGCTCTCCCGACGCGTACGTGGCGTACTGCGGCAGCATGACCACGTCCTTGAGTCCGGCCCGCTCCATGCGCCCGTACAGGCTCGCGTCCGCGCACCCGCCCTCCACCACGTCGCCCATACCGGTCTGGGCCTTGTGCCTGAGATCCGGCGGCAGCGGCAGGTTGACCCACCAGGGCATGTCCAGGGAACGGACGATCGCCGCCACCTTGCCGCCGGGCCGGGTGACCCGGACAAGCTGGGCCAGCATGGCGTCGGCGTCCCCTTCCTCCATGACCGTGAACGCCATGGTGGCGTCGAAGCGTCCGTCCGCGAACGGCAGCCCCTCGCCGTTGGCGCTCCGCCATTCGATGACTTCATCGAGCCCTTCGGCGGCGGCCAGCTTCGAGGCCTCGCGGAGAAGATAGGCGTTGATGTCCGCCCCCACGACGGGATTCCGTTTCTCCGTGTAGCGAGCCAGCCAGCGGGCCACCGTGCCGGCGCCGCAGCCCACCTCCAGCACCGTCTGGCCGGGCTCGAGCCCTACTTCGTCCACCACGGTCCGCACCGCGCGGAGGTAGCCGGGACCGCGGGTCTCCAGAAACGCCACCATGCCGACGTAGCGGCCTCCCACCGTGATGGTGGTGTAGCGTTCGGCGAGAGCGGGCAGCAGAGGGTCCCACTGCGACGCCGCCAGCCCCAGCGGGAACAGCAGCAGCGGCGGCCCCGTGCCCTTCACCGTGTACGAGATGCCGGCCTCCTCCCCCTCCCCTTCCGGCAACTGAACGGACGGAAGCGGATTCTCATCGTCTCGAAGCGCCAGAAACTCCAGCATTGCCGACCGTACCTCGCCCCTGCGGTCCACCATGATATCCGCCCACATGCGGCTGAAGTAGTCGCGCAGCATGGTCAGGGTGACGCCCGGGAGGTCATCGACCGCGCGCATCAGATCGGCCACGCCATTGCCGCCGTCGCCGGACACGATCAGCACCCTGCGGGCATGGGGACGGAGCACCTCGGTCTTGACCCCCCGGGGGCAGATGAGGTTCAGCGACGCCACCGCGGACGGGTAGCGCTCCAGCAACCCGCCCCAGTCGCCCGGGAGGTAGGCGGCCATGTGGGCCCTGTCGATACCGAGACGTCGGAGGAGTCGGAGGATGCGTTCCTCCACCGGTTGAGATTGCTGTTCCGTCACTACTTTCCTCCCTTGAACGTGTCCGGCTTGGGATAGTCGGATGAATTGGACAGCATATCTACCATGTAACGATCCTCCTCGCCCCTCCCCTCCTTCATGGGGCTCGCCTTGACCCGTCTTTGCATTCAAGCCACTATGAGCAGTCTGCACCAACGCTTCTTTCGGGAGACGACATGAGCGATATCCGATTCATCGACACGACCCTGCGGGACGGCAACCAGAGCCTTTGGGCGCTCAACATGAAGACCGCGGCCATGGTGGAGACCGCCGAGCAGATGGACCAGGCGGGCTTCGAGTCCATGGAGTTCTTCGTCACCAACATGTTCAAGAAGTACGTGCGGGAGCACAAGGAGAACCCGTGGGACTGGCTCCGGGAGGGCACCAAGCGGCTCCGCAAGACCGAGTTGCGCCTCCACGGCGGCCTGAAGGGAGGGCTTGAGAAGAAGCCGTCGTCGATACTTCGGCTCATCATCCAGAAGGTGGTGGACAGTGGCATCACGCTCACGCGCACGTCCAACTCCTGGAACGACTACGACGTCTTCGGCGAGGAGGTGAAGGGGCTGCGTGAGCTGGGCATGGAGTGCGTCGTCAACCTGATCTACTCGGTGTCGCCCAGGCACACCGACGAGTACTATGCCCAAAAGGCCCGGGAAGCCGCGGCCATCAAGCCCTACGGCATCTGCTTCAAGGACGTGGGCGGCCTGCTCACGCCCGAGCGCACCCGGACGCTGGTGCCGCTGGTGCTGGAGAACATCGGCGACACCCCGGTGGAGTTCCACGCCCACTGCAACAACGGGCTGGCGCCGCTCAACTACCTCGAAGCCATCGAGCTCGGCATGACCACCATCCACACCAGCGTGCCGCCGCTGGCCAACGCCTCGGCGCAGCCCTCCATTTTCAACATGGTGCGGAACATCCGCGCCACGGGCCATACGCCACTGGTGGACGAGGAGGTGCTGCGGCCGGTGGAGGAGCACTTCACCTACGTGGCCCGGCGCGACGGCCTCCCCATCGGCAAGCCCGTGGAATACAACCACGGCCAGTACCTGCACCAGGTCCCCGGCGGCATGATCTCCAACTTCGTGCACCAGCTCAAGCTCGTGGGCATGGAGGACAAGCTGCCGGCGGCGCTGGAGGAGGCCGCGCGGGTGCGCGGCGAGTGGGGCTACCCCATCATGGTGACGCCGCTGTCCCAGTTCGTCGGCACCCAGGCGGCTTTCAACGTCATCCTGGGAGAGCGCTACAAGGAGGTGGCGGACCAGTCCATCCAGTACGCCTTGGGCATCTGGGGCCGCGAGGGCGCGGAGCTCATGGACCCCGACGTCAAGGACAAGATCCTCGGCCGGCCCCGGGCCAAGGCGTGGACCGACTGGGAGCAGCCGGAGCCGTCGCTGGCCGAGCTCCGGTCCCAGTTGGGCGGGCAGTCGATTTCCGACGAGGAACTGGTGCTGCGGGTTTACGCCGGCGTGGACGAGGTCAAGACCATGATGGAGTCCGGCCGCCCGCGCGAGTACCTGAGCGCGCGCCAGCCCCTGGTGCGGCTCATCAACGAGCTGACCAAACAGAAAGAATACACCCAGGTGTACATCCGCAAGCCGGGCTTCTCTCTGACCCTGGGGCGGAGCGCCGACGGAGACGGGGCCGAGACGGCCGCCGACTGAGGAAACCATGAGCGACGTCACATTCGTGGACACCACGCTGCGGGACGGCAACCAGAGCCTGTGGGCCTACAACATGAGGACCGCGGCCATGCTGGAGGCCATAGAAGGCATGGACCGGGCGGGCTTCGAGTCCATGGAGTTCTTCAGCGCCACCATGATCAAGAAGTACGTGCGCGAGCACAAGGAGAACCCGTGGCGCTGGATCCGCGAAGGCACCAAGCGCGCCCGCAACACCTCCCTGCGGATGCACGGCAGCATCCGGGGCGGGCTGGAGAAGAAGCCCACGTCGGTAGCCAAGCTGGTGGTCAGTCACCTGGTGGACAACGGCATCCGCCTGACGCGCAACTCCAACCCGTGGAACGACTACTCGGTGTTCAAGCAGGAGGTGGACGACCTGCGCGAGCTGGGCATGGATGCCGTGGCAAACATCATCTACTCGGTATCGCCACGGCACACCGACGAGTACTACGCCCAGAAGGCCCGGGAAGCCGCGGCCCTGAAGCCCTACCGCATCTGCTTCAAGGACGTGGGCGGAATGCTGACTCCGGAGCGCACCCGCACGCTGGTGCCCATCGTGCTGGAGAACATCGGCGACATCCCCGTGGAGTTCCACGCCCACTGCAACAACGGCCTGGCGCCGCTCAACTACCTGGAAGCCATCAAGCTCGGCATGACCACCATCCACACCAGCGTGCCGCCCCTGGCCAACGGTTCGGCCCAGCCCTCGATCTTCAACATGCTCAGGAACGTGCGCGCCATGGGCCACACAGCGTCGGTGGACGAGAAGGCGCTGGAGCCGGTGCGGGAGCATTTCACCTTCGTGGCCAAGCGGGACGGGCTGCCCATAGGGGCGCCCCGAGCCTTCGACCAGTCCGTCTACGGCCACCAGGTGCCCGGCGGCATGATCTCCAACTTCGTGCACCAGCTCAAGCTCGTGGGCATGGAGGACAAGCTGCCGGCGGCGCTGGAGGAGGCCGCGCGGGTGCGCGAAGAGTGGGGCTATCCCATCATGGTCACGCCGTTGTCCCAGTTCGTGGGTACCCAGGCGGCCATCAACGTCATCATGGGAGAACGCTACAAGCAGGTCACCGACCAGTCCATCCAGTACGCCCTGGGCATCTGGGGGCGGCAGGGCGCCGAGTACATGGACCCGGACGTGAAGGATCGCATCCTGGGACGGCCGCGGGCCAAGGCCTGGGAGAATTGGGAGCAGCCGGACCCGTCGCTCAAGGAGGTCCGGGCGCAGATCGGGTCGTCGTTGTCGGACGAGGAGTTGATCATGCGGGTGTACGCGGGGGACGAGGCGGTGGAGGCGCTGCAGAACGCTGGCCGGCCCCGGGAGTACCTGAGCGCCAGCCAGCCGCTGGTGCGGCTCATCAACGAGCTCACGCGGCAGCAGGAATATACCCAGGTCTACATCCGCAAGCCGGACTTCTCCCTCACCCTGGGGCGGAACGACAACGGAGACGTGGCGGACGAGGCCGCGACCTGAGGAGACCGATGAGCGACGTAAAATTTGTCGACACCACCCTGCGCGACGGTAACCAGAGCCTGTGGGCCTTCAACATGAAGACCGCGGCCATGCTCGAGGCCATCGAGCGCATGGACCAGGCGGGCTTCGAGTCCATGGAGTTCTTCAGCGCCACGATGATCAAGAAGTACGTGCGCGAGCACAAGGAGGACCCCTGGCACTGGTTGCGGGAGGGCGCCCGGCGCGCGCGCAACACCCCGCTCCGGCTCCACGGGGGCGTGAAGGGCGGGCTGGAGAAGAAGCCGACGGCGGTGGCCCGGCTCGTGGTCCAGCATGTCGTCGACAGCGGCATCCGGCTCACCCGCACATCGAACCCCTGGAACGACTACACCGTGTTCAAGGACGACGTGGACGAACTGGGCAGGCTGGGCGTGGACGCCGTCGTGAACCTGATCTACTCGGAGTCGCCGCGACACACCGACGAATACTACGCACGCAAGACCCGTGAGGCCGCGGCCATGAAGCCCTACCGCATCTGCTTCAAGGACGTGGGCGGCCTGCTCACTCCCGAGCGGACACGGACGCTGGTGCCCATCGTGCTGGACAACGTCGGCGACACGCCGGTGGAATTCCACGCCCACTGCAACAACGGACTGGCGCCGCTCAACTATATCGAGGCCATCAAGCTCGGCATGACCACCATCCACACCGGCGTGCCGCCCCTGGCCAACGGGTCGGCCCAGCCGTCGGTCTTCAACATGGCGCAGAACCTCCGGACCCTGGGTTACAAGGTGCCGGTGGACGAGGAGGTGCTGAAGCCCGTACAGGAGCACTTCACCTTCGTGGCCAAACGGGACCGGCTGCCGATGGGTGCGCCCGCGGCCTTCGACCAGTCCGTCTACGCCCACCAGGTGCCCGGCGGCATGATCTCCAATTTCGTGCACCAGCTCCGTCTCGTGGGCATGGAGGACAAGCTGCCGGCGGCGCTGGAGGAGGCCGCGCGGATACGCGCGGAGTGGGGCTATCCCATCATGGTGACGCCCCTGTCCCAGTTCGTGGGGACCCAGGCCGCCTTCAACATCATCCTCGGGGAACGCTACAAGCAGGTCTCGGACCAGTCCATCCAGTACGCCCTGGGCATCTGGGGCCGGGAAGGCGCCGAGCTCATGGACCCCGACGTCAAGGACCGCATCCTCGGGCGGCCCCGGGCCAAGGCGTGGGAGGGATGGGAGCAACCGGACCCGTCGCTGAAGGAGGTCCGGACGCAACTCGGCAACTCCTCCATTTCCGATGAAGAACTAATACTACGCGTGTTCGCGGGGGATGAGGCGGTAGAGGAGTTGCAGAACGCGGGCCGGCCCCGGGAATACCTGAGCGCGAGCCAGCCGCTGGTGCGCCTCATCAACGAACTCACCAAGCAGCAGGAGTACACCCAAGTGTACATCCGCAAACCCGGGTTCTCGCTGGCGCTGGGGAAGGAACCGGACACGGCCGAAGGGCCCAGGACGAACGGTCCTGAGAACAATTGAGCCGTTCGTCCTGAGCGCCAGCGAAGCGAAGTCGAAGGACGCTAGCTAGGCCTCCACGGCCATGGCCGCGGGCACCGGCATGTTGTACAGCCGGGCCACGTTGTCTCGCAGCAGCTTGGCGCGCACGTCGTCGGGCAGATGACCCAGGTCCCGCGCCACCACGTCCCGCGAGTGCGGCCAGGTGGAGTTGGCGTGGGGGAAGTCGTTGGACCACATGCAGTTGTCATGCCCCCACCAGACCAGGTTGCGGGCGCCCACGGCGTCGTTGAAGAAGGTGGCGAAGACCTGCCGGTTGAAGTACTCGGTGGGCAGCTTGTCGATGGTCAACGGGTCCGTGGGGCGGTGGCGGTCGAAGTAGTAGTCCCACTGCTCCAGCACGTACGGCAGCCAGCCGATCTCGTTCTCCACCAGCACGATCTTGAGGCGCGGGTAGCGTTCCAGCACGCCCGAGAAGATGATGTCCATCAGGCTGTCGATGATTTCCGCCAGCTTGAGGTTGACGCTGCCCCGGTAGCGTTCCAGGCCCTTGCGGTCATAACGCGTCTTGACGTAGCCGAAGCCCGTGAGGATGTGCACGCTGACGGGCATCTCCATCTCCTGGGCGGCGGCCCAGAAGCGCTCGTAGTGGTCCGTTGCAAAGGACAACTCCGTCGGCGGCACTTGCCATATCAGCGCTCCCCGGAGCCCCGCCCTCTTGCAGCGCTCCAGCTCCGCCACCGCATGGTCGATGTTGAAGGTGGCGATCATCGGCACGCCCACGAGCCGGTCCAGATCCACCTGGCAGTATTCGATGAGCCAGTCGTTATAGGCCCGGCAGGACGCCTCGTGGAGCGCGACATCTTCCTGCGAGAACAGGCTCAGCGAGTAGGTGGGATACAGCACCTCGGCGCTGACCCCGTCCACCGCCATCTCCTTGAGCCGGGCCTTGGGGTCCGACCCTCCGGGATGGGTCTGGAACCCCTCCCCCACTTTCAGCTCGGGAAAACGCGGCGCGGCATCGCGCATGGCTTGCGGAACCCGGCTCACCAACGTGTCCGCGGGCTCCATCACATGGGAATCGGATGAGAACAGAATCTCGTCGGTGGCGACCCCGCCGGTGCCCCTGAAGGTCCGGCGGTAAAGGCCCGTATCGATGCTCATGGAAGGCTCCTTTCCGTAGCGTCTTGAATACGAAATCTTATGCCAAACTGCCTAGCGCCGCCACCACCTCTTCACGCCCGGTCCCGGTTGGCGATCTCCAGGGCGGCGAACGCGTACATCCGCGCGGCGGCCTCGAGATCCTCCACCTTCTGCATCTCGCTGGTGGCCGGCTTGGCGTCGGCGGCTTCCGGCGCCGGGCCGCACTTGATGGCCGGAATGCCCACCTCCGCGAACACGGTGAGGTCCGCGTAGGTGCTGGTGAAGGCGCTGCGGATGGGCTCCACCTTGCGGCCGCGGACGTACTCGTGGGCTTCCTCCATGGTCGACACCAACGGCTCGGCGCCCTTGGACTCGTAGCCGTTGACCGACAGAAAGAGCGAGGACTTGGCCTCGATGTCCGTGTCCGCGAGGACCGCCCGCACCTCCCGCAGCACGTCGACGGCGCGTTGCTCCGGGTTCATGAAGGCCTCGACGTAGAGGTTGCAGATGGCCGGGGAGAAGTTGGGCTTGAACGGCGCGCCGCCGAAGATCGAACCGATGTTGACCTTGGGGACCATGGTGCCGGCGCCGAACTCGTAGCGGTGCTCCTGCTCGTAGCGCCGCGCCCATTCCTCCAGCGCCGGGATGATGGAGGCCATGCGCACCACCGCGTTCTTGCTGTCCTTCGCCGCCACCGGATGGTCCACGAAGGGCCCGTACATGGGCTCGCCGTAGGTGGTGATCTTGATGAACACGGCGCCGCACTGGGCCCAGGTGATGCGGAACTGGGAGGGCTCCACCACGATGCAGTAGTCCCCCACCACGCCGTGGGTCACCAGGTAGCGCGCGCCGTGCCCCTTGCCGCGGTAGGCGGGGCCCTGGTAGTGGTCCACCGGCGAGCGCCCGATCTCGCCCGCCACGCCGGTGACGATGACATCGCCCTTGAGCCGGACGCCGCTCTCCTTGAGCGCCTTGGCCATGGCCAAGGTGCAGGTGAGCGGCCCCTTGTCGTTGACGATGCCGCTGCCGTAGATGACGTCGTCCTCCCGCCGGGCCAGCGCCTGCCACTCGGGCCGGGTGCTGCCGGTGATCCAGAGATCCTCCTGCCCGCCCGACAGGGCCGTGTCCATGTGCCCGTTGAAGAGCAGCGTCGGACCGCCGCCCGTTCCCGGGATCACCCCCACCACGTTGGCGCGACCGGGCTCGGTGTGCTGAAGGAAGGTCTCGATGCCCTGCTTCTGGAGCCAGTCGTGGATGAACCGCGCCACCTCCTCCTCGCTCCCGGTGGGCGTGGGAAAGTTGACGACGTCCATGGCCAACTGGGCCAGCTCCTCCCGGTCGATGTGGGAAAAGACCTTCTGCAACGTGGCTTCATCGGTTTGCATGGGTGAACTCCGTGTGTGTAACTGAGAACCGCCCGTCTGGGAGCTTATCCGACACTGTATTCCAGGAACCGCTTCACCACCGGATGCCAGGCACTCGGTTGATAGCGCTTCCAGGAAGGATGATGGATGGCGAGAACCAAGCTCTGCCCTTCAGCATGGAGGTAACAACCCAAAAGACTCTCAGGCGGCCAGCGTGTCGGGAAATCGATGGGGTCGAACGGGTCGAACCAGTGTACCAGCGGCTTCGGCGGCGGCGACCAGACCTCCTCGGCCCCCGGCATGTTGCCCCACAACCTCATTCCACACGCCAGGATGTGCGTTGGGCGCAATGACTCCAAAGTCGTGCGAAACGGAGTTGCTGCCTCGTCCCACACCTCTTGGGTCGGAGGTATGTCGGGAGCGTTGCCGACACTGCACTGGACATAGTTGTAGAACGCAACGGACTCGAAGAACCCGGTCCTCTGTTCAGACGTGTCCGCGGGAGTGTCGGGTCCCAGAACCGTGCGCATGAGTTTTGTGAAGAAAGAGTAACCGCCGCCTCTACAGTATTCGCGGACTACGCCGACCGTGGGTTGGCCGTGCCAGCGGCCCCAGTCGCTGGGGTTCCCGTAGTGGGATTCTCCGAGGATCAAGAGATTGGCCGGCAGGCCGAAGTCATTTACCCTGCCGTAGCCTTCTCCCTGCCAGGGATGGAACTTCGGTTGATGCCTCGCCCTTAGCCAGCCCGTCAGGGAAGTTTTGCTCTCCCCGGATCGATTGCCAGCCTGCAAACCCTCCACGCTTATGTCTTCGTCAAGGTCTTCCCAGTGAATCCCGTAACCTCTACCGATGATTCGCCAGTTGGCCCTCTCTTGCTTCGTGGCATAGGCAAGCCTCGGATACTGGTCCACAGGAATAGAGACCGTCCTGCCATCGCTCAACTTGACGCCCAGCGCATTCCCGGACACTTCTACGCTTACGGCGTTCGGCATTTTCGTCTCAACTGCCGAAATACTCATTCCACGCCTCTACCAATTCCCTTCGATGGTCCTCGACAATACCGGCAATACGCCTGATTTCCGCTGGACGAAACCCGCCGATTGTCTGCAAACGAACAGGGGCAAGCCAGGACTTCGCCACATTGTCGTCTCGCTCCACATGCACATGACGGGGCTCCTCACCATCGCTGGAGTAGAAGAAGAACCGGTACGGCCCCTGCCTCAGTATCGTAGGCATCCGCCATCGAGTGATGGACCGGCTCTGTCCACCCTAGCGCTTTCCCCAAGTTCACTCAAGACGCTTCAACGGTGACGCAAATACAGTGCCTGCACCCTCCGCTGTTGGCCCGTTCCGCACCCGGGGACACCGCCGGGGCACGCGGTTTGACAGGGTCCGACCCCATCGGCTATTTTCAGTCTTCGCACGAGAGCCATCCGTTTCTTTCCGCCGATCGCCTGGAGCCCCGCTATCCGGGCTTGTGCCGCACGGGGTTACGGGAACTCACCGCGACATTCCGAGAAATCGACGCGAACAGGAGGCAGCTAATGGGTTATGCAGATCTACATGAGCATCTGAGGATGCTCGAAGAGGCGGGGCACCTGCGCCGCATCAACCAGACCATCAACAAGGACACCGAGCTGCATCCGCTGGTGCGCTGGCAGTACCGCGGCGGCATCCCCGACGAGGACCGCAAGGCGTGGTACTTCTCCAACGTCACGGACGCCCGCGGGCGCAAATTCGACTTTCCCGTGGTGGTGGGGGCGCTGGCCGGCAGCAGGGCCATCTACTTCCTGGGCATGGGCTGCAACAGCGCCGACGAGATGGACGCGAAGTGGAAGCATGCCCTCTCCAATCCCATCAAGCCCCAGGTGGTGGCCGACCCGGCGTGCCATGAAGTGGTGATGACGGGCGATGCCGTGGAGAACGAAGGGCTGGACAAGTTCCCGGTCCCCATCTCCACCCCCGGGTTCGACAACGGCCCCTACACCACCTGCTCCCACTGGATCACCAAGGACCCGGAGACCGGCATCGGCAACATCGGCAACTACCGGGGCCAGATCAAGTCGAACACCCGCGTGGGCGTGTTTCCGTCCGGACTGGGGCAGGACATCTACCTGCACTGGAAGAACGCCCAGAAGCGCGGCGAGCCGCTGGAGGCGGCCCTGGTCATCGGCGCCCCGCCGGTGGTCTCCTACGTCTCGGTGCAGAAGGTCGACTACGGCGTGGACGAGATGGCCATCGCCGGCGGCTTCGTGGGCGAGCCCATCCGCATGGCCCAGTGCAAGACCGTGGACCTGCAGGTGCCGGCGGAGTCCGAGATCGTCATCGAAGGGCACCTCAACACCGAGTTCGTGGAGCCCGAGGGACCGTTCGGCGAGTCCCACGGCTACATGCACCCGCGGCAGTTGAACCCGTTCATGGACGTCACCGCCATCACTCACCGGAAGAACGCCATCTACGTCTCATGGCTCAGCCAGCTCACCCCCAGCGAATCGTCGGTCATCCGCAAGATCGGCTACGACCGGCTCATGCTGGTGCACCTGAGAGACCACTGCCGCATCACCAGCGTCATCCGGGTGGAGATGCACGAGCCCCTGACCAACACCTACAAGCTGGTCATCGTGCAGATGCGCAAGCCCAAGGAAGCCGAGGTGTGGCGCGCGCTCCACGCCGCGTCGTCGTTCCACCCCGGCGTCGGCAAGATCGTCATCGCCGTGGACGAGGACATCGATCCGTCGGACGAGGCGGCGGTGTTCTGGGCCATGTGCTACCGCATGAAGCCCCACCAGGACGTGCAGATCATCGGCGGCATGGAAAAGGGCCACGCCCCGCCGTTCCTGTACAAGGACGATCACAAGGGCACGGACGTGGTGTCCTACCACCTGCCGGCGGACGAGTCGGGCATGCTGTGCAATGCCATCCAGAAAGAACCCTTCCCGCCGGTGTCGCTGCCCAAGCGGGAGTACATGGAGCACGCCCGGGAGCTGTGGGAGGAGTTCATGCTGCCGCCTCTCAAGCCCAAGATGCCGTGGTACGGCTATTCCCTGGGCCAGTGGGACGACGAGCTGGACGAGGAAGCCAAGCTGGCGGTGGAGGGACGCTACTTCGAGACCGGCGAGAAACTCAAGTCACGGCGCGTCAAGGCCAGCGAGGTCGAAGAAGAGGACCACTAGGAGCCTGGATCCTGGAGGGCGTCAAGGACTTCCTTGACCTCGGGGCCGGGGTCGGCGCGGTCCTTGAACGGGGCCAGCCGGCGGTAGAGGTCGGCGGCGGCCTTGTGGAAGCCAGCGGGGAGCCCGGCCGCTTCGAAGCTCGCGGCAATCTCCTCCATCTCACCCACGTAGCGCCAGCCCTTGGGCGCCGCCACGGAGGCGGCGCGCTCGCTCTTGCCGGGAAGGTTGGGCTGGGACCCCGCCCATTCCTGGAGCAGGGCCTCCTCCACCCCTTCCCGCGCCGCCAGCGCGCGGATGGCCAGGATCAGCGCGTCGCTGCCCTTGGTCCAGGCGGCGTAGGTCATCTTGAGCGCGGAGGCGGCGCCCAGGCCGCCCTCGATGACCCGGGCATCGAGCATGCTCCCCGAGAACAGCTTCGCTACACCCTCCGCCCCGGCGCCCGAAAGATAGAGGCGCGTCCTTCCCGGTTTGGTCACCGGAGGGCCGATGATGGCTCCGTCGACGAAGGTCGCCCCGGCCTTGCCGACGGTCCCCCCCACCTTTTGAGCGGTGGCCCGGGACACGGCGTTGGCGTCCACGTACAACCCGCCAAAGCCCAGTCCGGCCACGCTCTCCGCCACATCCTCGGCCGCATGGGGCGGGCACACGGACAACACCGCATCGCTCTCGCCCACGGCGTCAGCCAGGGTCGCCATATCCGCCAGACCGGCTTTGGAGGCCCTTTGTCGGGTGCCTTCGCTCCGTCCGGCGGCAACCCACAGCACCCGGGCGCCCTGCACGGCTGCGCCGACGGTGGCGCCCATGTTGCCGGGATGCAACAGCGTGACTGTCTTGATCTGCATAAGCTCTCCGATCCTTGTTACCCGGAGACTAGAACCTCATAGAGCGCCCAAACGGCGATGACCGTCCAGATGACCAGGGACGGCCACAACCGGCCGAACCCTTCGCCGGCCATCTCCCGGCCGAGCCTGAGGAGGGTCCGGGAGTAGGGACCCAGCGCCACCCCCATCAGCAAGGAAGTGAGCAGCATCACCGAAACCACTTCGACGACATCCATGCGGACAAAGACCAGGTATCCCACCACCGCGGCGAGCACGGCGTAGACCCACGTGCAGGCACGGGGATGCTTCAGCATGGCCCCGGCGGTATCCATCCACGACACCGGGGAGATCAGCAACCCGGCGAATTTCAACAGAACGATGACGGCAAAGATGACCGCCAGTACTTCGAGCGCGTCCACGGCATCTCCCCTTGGGCGGCTGTGGGTCGAACCCGGCCGCGTCAGAGTACCGATGCCGCGGAAAGCGGCTTCGGCCGTTGATGATACCACTCGAACCAGTCCTCGCCGTTCCGCGGGCAGGACGCCAGCATCGCCTCCATGGTCACGGACTCGATTTCACCCTCGCGGATCTCCCGCAGGCGCGCCGCCGGCATGGGCCGGCCGTACTGCTCGTTCCGCATCTCCAGCCGGATCGCGCCCATCTCCGCGATGATCCTCGAGGCGGTCTCGACATCGTCTCCGCCGCGGATCAGCCGGTACAGGTCCTCCCTCCCTTCCGAGGCGCCGTGCTCGATCTCGTCCCGCAGGATGGTCTTCGACGCGCGCGAAAGGGCCTCCTCGTAGTCGCCGCCCCGGAGCGGGATCATGCCGTAGAACAGCGAGCCGCCCCCGCCGCGGGTAAAGAGCGCCGCCGCTAGCTCCAGCTCCGACCCGCCGGCCTCGAGCTCCGCCCACCGCCGGTGCTCCCGCCGCGACGCCTCGTACCACGGCGCCTGTTGCGCGGCTTCCCGAAGCTCGCGCCACTGCACCCTCTCGCCGCTGATGCCCTCGTAGATGTAGGCGAGCATGCCGTAGTGGCGGACCTCCTGATAGTCCTCGGTGAGCTGGTCCACCAGCGTTTCCCGGGACACGGACCGGTCCACCTTCTCCACCAGCTCGCACCGCTGATGGGAGGCGATCTCCTCCAGGTTCCTGGCCTCCCGCGCCACCTGGAAACGGAGCCACTCCAGATGCTGGCCCAACGGCCGCTTCTCCTCGAAGAAACGCCGCGCCACCTCGGCCTCGCCGGCGCGATACTTCCCGACGATCTCCTCGATTTCGGGTATCGGGGTCACGGTCCGGACGCTAGCACCCGCCGAAGCGGCTGTCAAAGTTTGCGGCGCAGGGCCGGTGGTGGGTCCGCCGCGAACGGGGTATGATGACCGGCATGTCCACGCCGAAGGGGGCCGCCCTCGTCACCGGCGGAGCCCGGCGCATCGGCGCCGCCGTCGCGCGGGCGTTGGCCCGGGACGGATACGACGTCGCGCTTCACTACTTCAGCTCCGCGGAGCCAGCCGAACGCGTCGCGGGAGAGATCGAGGCGCTGGGGCGCCGGTGCCGGCTGTTCCGCTGCGACCTCAACGATCACCGGGAGACGAGCGCCCTGGTCCCCGCGGTGCGTGAGCATTTCCCCAACCTCGACGTGCTGGTCAACAACGCCTCCATCTTCGAACGCGGCACCCTGCGGGAAACCGGGCGCGACCTGTTCGAGCGGCATTTCAACATCAACCTCAAGGCGCCCTTCTTTCTCATCCAGGCGTTCGCCGAAAGCCGCGCCGGGGGCCAGGTCATCAATATCCTCGACACGCGCGTGAGCCGCTCCGACCCCCACCACGCAGCCTACACGCTGTCGAAGAAAATGCTCCTCGAGCTGACGAAGATGGCCGCCCGGGAGCTGGGCCCCGCCATCCGGGTCAACGGGATCTCACCGGGCATGATCCTGCCGCCGCCCGGGGGAGTGGTGGACGAACTCGAGCGGCGGAGCCAGGCCCTGCCCTTGAAACGCACCGGCGACACGGATAACTTGGTCGCCGCCGTGCGGTTCCTGTTGAACAACCCCTTCGTCACCGGCGAGAGCATCCACGTCGACGGCGGGGAGCACCTGTAACGCGTTCCGGGGTCTCATGATCCAGCGAAATCCGGTCAAGATCACCATCGAGAACCTGCGGCTCCGCACCATCATCGGCATCAACGAGTGGGAGCGCGAGACCGGACAGGACGTGGTCGTCAACGTGGAGCTGGAGCTGGCGCCGGGAACGGTGTTCACCCGCGACGCCATCGACGAGACCGTGGACTACAAGCGGCTGAACAAACGGCTCATCGCCGAAGTGGAGCGGTCGTCGTTCTTTCTCCTCGAGAAGCTGTGCGACCACCTGCTGGGGCTGGTGATGGAAGACGACCGGGTCCGGCGCGCACGGGTCCGGGTGGCCAAGCCGGCGGCCCTCCGCTTCACCGATTCCGTTTCCGTGGAATGCTCGGCCGAAAGGGCGGGGGCCGGAGCGGCATGAACCGAGCCGTCATCGGGGTCGGGTCCAACATCGAGCCCCAGGTCAACGTGCCCATGGCCCGGGAACGGATAGCCGAACGTCACGTCATCCTCGCCGAATCGCCCCTGGTGGAGACAAGCCCCGTCGGCCATGCCGACCAGCCGGACTTCACCAACGGCGCCCTGTTGCTGGAGACCCGCGCGGACCGCGAACGGCTGAAAGCCGACCTCAAGGCCATCGAGGTCACGCTCGGACGCCGGCCCGGTTTGAACCGGTACGGGCCACGGACCATCGATCTCGACATCGTCGTGTGGAACGGCGAGGTCATCGATCCGGACCTCTACACCCGGGACTATCTGCGCCACGCCGTGCTGGCGGTGCTGCCGGACTTGAAGCTGTGATTCGCGGATGCCCGAACGCGCGGCGGATTGGGCCGGCGCTCGCGGCGGCGCATGCGCATGCGCTGGCGCTGCTGCTCGCCCTGACCGGCGGCGTTTCCGCCGGGATGATGGCGGTGAAGGCGGTGCCGGTGGCGCTGGACCCGGAACGGCCGGACCTGAGTACGGTCGGCAAGCTGGTGTTCATGAGCGGCTTCGAACTGGTGTCGGAGCACCCGCGGTTCGGCGGGCTTTCCGGTCTGGACGTCAGTGCGGACGGGCGCTGGCTCCGGGCCGTCTCCGACCGCGGCCGCTGGATAACTGCGGACCTCGTCCACGACGACGCCGGGCGTCTGGTGGGCACCGTTTCGTGGCGCGACGCTCCCATGCTGACTCCCGCCGGCAAGCCCGTCCGAGGCCGCCAGCGGGACGCCGAAGGGCTGGCGCGAATCGCCGGCGACGCCTTCCTGGTTTCGTTCGAAGGGCGCCACCGGATCTGGCGATATCCGGCGGCTTTCGATGCGCCTCCCAGGCGGGTGGCAACGCCCCGCGCCCTCAAGAATGCGCCCGCCAACGGAGGGCTCGAAGGCATCACCGCGCTGCCAGACGGCACGGTCCTTGGCGTCACCGAACGGCACGGCAACGAAGATGGCAGCCTCAAGGGCTGGCTCATGGGGGCGGGCGGAGCCCATGAGATCGCCTACGTACCGGCCAGCGGCCTCCAGCCCACGGACCTGGCCGCCATGCCCGACGGGGGAGTGCTGCTGCTCGAACGCCGCTTCACCCTGTCGGGGAGGCGCGCGCGGATCGTCCGGCTGCCGAAAGACCGTCTGCGGGAGGCCCGCCGGCGCGCCGGGATCCGTATCCGCGGAGAGCCCGTGGCGGATCTGACGCATCCGTTGCCGGTGGACAACTTCGAGGGGCTCTCCTTGAGACGGGACCGCGCGGGACGGAGGCTGCTCTACCTGGTGTCCGACAACAACTTCCTGCCGTTCCAGAGGACCCTGTTGCTGCAGTTCCGGATAATTGATGAATTCTGAGGTTAATTCCAGGATTCGTTCCTGCATTCTTTCCCGGGAGGAACCATGAGTCTTCAGAAGCTTGAACAGAAACCGCTGGAACAACTGAGCCTCGACGAGCTTCATGCGCTGTTCCGCCTCCGGGTGAAGCCCGAGGCCATCGAGCACGTCATGGGCGCGGCCGAGAGTGAATCCACCCTGAAGCGGAACCGGACCGCGTTGGACCGGCTGCTCTTCCGGCAACGGATCTTCCACGACGTCACCGACCCGGATACGTCCATCGAGCTGTTCGGCCACAGGCTGCCGTCGCCGGCGCTGATCGGACCGGTGGGCAGCTTCCGGCTGCTGCGCAAGAACGGGGAGCACGAGGTGGCGGAAGGCGGCAGCCTGTTCGGGACCATGGTGTTCATCAGCGGCGCCACGCAGTCCACCGTAGACCAGTGGGCGGAGGGGATCTCCTCGCCCCTGGTATACATGGCCTACCTCAGCAAGGGGCGGGACAAGGTGCTCAGCGCGGTGCGCAGGGCAGACGAGATCGGCTACGCCGCCGTGGGCCTGACCATGGACACCCTGCAACCCACCAAGCTGAGAGACCGGGTGCCGATGTCTTCGGACGGAAAACCCCGCACGGTGCACCTGTCGTCGCCGGACGACGTCACCTGGCTCAAGAACGAGGTGTCCGTGCCCGTGGTGGTGAAGGGGATCATGAATCCCGATGACGCCCGCATCGCCATCGACGCCGGCGCCGACTGCCTGGTGGTGTCCAACCACGGCGGGCGCATCCTCGACTTCAATCGCGCCGCCATCGAGGTCCTGCCGGAAATCGTCGACGCGGCCCGCGACCGGGTGCCGGTGCTGCTCGACAGCGGCGCCCGCCGGGGCGGCGACATCGCCAAGGCCCTGGCCCTGGGCGCCCAGGCGGTGCTGCTGGGACGGCCCGTCTGCTGGGGCCTCGGCGCCGCCGGTCCGGAAGGCGTGGCCCGGGTGCTGTCCATCCTCACCGACGAGTTGAAGCGGGTTATGATCATGACCGGCACTCCCGCCATCCCGGACATCACGCCGGCGCTTCTCAGCCTGGACCCGAACAACGTCTGGTTCAGGGGAATGTAGGGGACGCAACCCCAGGAGGTCCACATGAGCGCGGAAGAACGCCTGAAGGAATTGAACCTGAGCCTGCCGCCCCGGCCCCGGCCCATGGCCAACTACGTCAGCGCCGTCAGGACCGGCTCGCTGCTCTACCTTGCCGGGCACGGCCCCCTGGGCGACGACGGCAAGCCCATCTCGCGCGGCAAGCTGGGCCGCGACCTCACCGTGGAAGAGGGTTATCGGGCGGCGCGCCAGACCGCGTTGAACGCCCTGGTGACCTTGCAGGCAGAGCTCGGGAGCCTCGACCGTGTCCGGCGTATCGTCAAGGTGCTGGGCATGGTGAACGCCGACCCGGAATTCCAGAAAACGCCGCAGGTCATCAACGGCTTCTCCGACCTGATGGTGGAGGTGTTCGGCGAGAGCATCGGCAAGCACGCCCGCTCCGCCGTGGGCATGGCGACGCTGCCGAACGGAATACCCGTGGAGATCGAGTCCATCTTCGAGGTCGAATGACCGGACGCGGGCCCCCAGTGGCCTCCGGCGGACCTCTTCCCCGCTGAAATCCGTCCGGCCCGCCTCGACGAAATCGTCGAGCATTTTCGACCCTTTGGGCGCGGCGCCTCGCACCGGGACCCGGGCAACCCCTTGAAAAACCTGCATTCTAGCAGGGATCGGCCGCTGGCACGAAAGATGCTATTAACAAGGGGCACCCATTCTTCAAGGAGGAAGCTCAATGCTCTCTAAACAATATCGTAAAACATGCATCAAGGCGTTGGGCGTGGGCGCGCTCTTGCTCGCGGTCATCGCCCTTCTCTCGGGTTTCAACCAGCAGCCTCTCCGCGCGTCCACCGAATCCGCCGCGGACCAACGGCCGGAAAAAAGCATCGTGGACCTCGTCAAGGCCACCAGCCCGGCGGTGGTCAACATCACCACCAAGGGCGAGACACAGTCGGCGCAGTGGTCTCCGTTCGGCCAACAATGGCCCGAGCAGTGGCGCAAATTCTTCGAGGCGCCCCCCTTCAATATGCCCAGCCCCTTCGGCAGCCCCGGCACGCCCTCGGTGCCGCGCAGGACCGAGGCGTTCGGGTCCGGCGTGATCATCGACTCCAAAGGGCTGATCCTGACGAACCATCACGTGGTGGCGGGCCGGAAGAACACCGCCATCACGGTCACCCTGCCTGACGGGAACGAGTTCGAAGGGAAGATCATCGGCACGGACGAGAAGACCGATGTCGCGCTGATCCGGATCGACTCCGGCTACGAGCTGCCCACCGTGCCGCTGGGCGATTCCGACAAGCTGGAGATCGGCGAAGGCGTGCTGGCCATCGGCAACCCGTTCGGGCTTGACGGCACCGTCACCGCCGGTATCGTCAGCGCCAAGGGCCGCCGGATCGGGTCCGGGCCCTACGACAACTTCATCCAGACCGACGCCTCCATCAACCCGGGCAATTCCGGCGGTCCGCTCGTCAATCACCGGGGTGAGGTGGTGGGCGTGAACACCGCCATCTACAGCCGTGGCGGCGGCAACGTCGGCATCGGCTTCGCCATCCCCATCAACCTCGTCAAAGAGCTGCTCCCGCAGCTCCAGAATGAAGGACAGGTGACCCGCGGGTGGCTGGGGATAGGCTTCCAGAGGATGACGCCGCTGCTGGCCGAGTCCCTGGGCGTGAAGGAGTCGGGCGGGGCGCTCGTGTCCAAGGTGTTGCCTGACACTCCGGCGAAGGAGGCGGGATTCAAGGCCGGCGACGTCATCGTCGAGTTCGACAGCATCCCGGTCAAGCAGGCTCGCGACCTTCCCCTGATCGTCGCGAGGACCCCGGTGGGGAAAGAGGTGGGGGTGAAGGTCCTTCGCGACGGCGGCGAAGAGACCCTGACGGTGCGCATCGGCAAGCTGCAGGGAGAGGAGACCGCCGCGGCGGTGGAACAGCAGGCCTCCGATCTGGGCCTCACGGTGCAGGAGGTGACCCCCGAGATCGCCAAGAAACTGTCCATGAAGCGTGCCGAAGGAGTCGTCGTCACCACGGTGAAACCCGGCAGTGCCGCGGATGAGGCCGGGTTGCGTCAGGGGGACGTGATCCTTGAGGTCAATCGGACCCCGGTGGAGACGCTGGCGGACTACGGCAAGGCTCTGAAGGAGGCGGACAAGGGCCGCGGCACCCTGTTCCTGGTGAAGCGGGGCGAAGTCACGCGGTTCTTCGCCGCCAAGACCTGAGCCCAGGCGCCGGCGTTCGGAAGTCTCGGTCCTGGACGGCCGAACACATCCGGGGGAGGGTCACGGGGCGGAGCGTCGTCCCGCGGCCCTCCCCTTTTTGCGCTTGACGGCACCCCGGCGCCGGTTTGTCGGTTGTTGCCAAGCCGGGGTCCGTTTGTATAATGGAGTGGCGGGGAAGGGTGCGCCCTTCCCCGCCACTTGAAACGCCCGCGAAAACCATGAAACGCTCTTCCCTGGTCCCCTATTTTCTCGCCTCCGTCCTGCTGCTGCTGGTGCTGTTCTCGCTCTACGTCTTCTACGAGAGCCGCTGGCTGGAGGAGGAGCTGGTGCGGCAGGTGGAGGTCAAGGCCCTGGCCCTGACCAAGACCATGGAGACCAGCGCGAAGAAGTCCATCAAGGGCAATGCGCTGATAGAGGAGTTGGTAAGGAAACGCCTGCTGGACAACGCGCGCGTCATCGACCGGCTCCTGACCGCCAATCCGCCCGCGGTCCTGGTGCAGCGCATCAGCGCCATCAACGACCTCTACAAGGTCGAGCTCCTGGACCTCCAGGGCCGTCCCTGGGTCTCGCACACCGGTTTCGAGCCGCCCCAGATAGGGGACCTCCTGGCGGGGTTTCGGGAGCGATGGGCCGGCCGCAAGGCAGAGGTGCACATCTGGGGCAGGTTGTGGTCACGGTTCCCGGGGCAGCCGCCCGCCCTTCCCCAGCACAAGTTCTGGGAGGACAGCGTCTTCGGCGTGGCGCTGGAGGCGCGCAGCTTCCCCGGCTTCATCGCCGTCCACGCCGACGCCTCCTACATGCTGAAGCTGCAGCGCGAGATCGGCGTGCAGCGCCAGATCCAGGACCTGGGACGGCAAGACGAAATCCACCAGCTCGCGCTTCTCGACAACGACTTCACCGTGCTCGCTCACACCGAGCCGGCGCTGGTGGGGACCCGGATGGGAGACGACCTGACCGCCAGGGCCCGCGCCAGCCAACGGTCGGCCCATCGCATCGCGCAGACCGAGGGCGGGGGCCGGCGTTACGAGCTGGTGAAGCCCATCACGCTGGACGACGACCCCATGGGGTTCCTGAGGATCGGCCTTTCCATGGACTCCGTGGACGCGGCCTGGTGGCAGAGCCTGTGGTCCATGGTGGGCCTCGGCTGCGGCATACTGGCCCTGGGCATGCTGGGGTTTGCCGCGATCCTGTACAACCAGCGGTTCCACATGCAGGAGATCAAGGCCCTGGAGGCCGAGGTGGAACGGCGCGAGCACCTCTCCATGATGGGCAATCTCGCGGCCACCGTGGCTCACGAGGTCCGAAACCCCCTCAACGCCATCTCCATGGGGCTGCAACGTCTCAGGGCCGAGTTCAAGCCCACCCAGGACGAGGGCGAGTACACCCATTTCATCGAGCTGATGCGCGGTGAGGTCCACCGGTTGAACGCCATCGTCGAGGAATTCCTGTCTCTGGCGCGTCCATTGAGCATGAAGACCGATCTGGTCAAGGTGGACCAGTTGCTGAACGAGTTGACCACGTTGACCCAAAGCGACGCCGCCGCGGCCGGGGTGGAGATCGCCGTGATGAACCACGGGCCGCGGCCGGTGGTCAAGGCCGATCCCGACTACCTCAAGCAGGTGCTGCTGAATCTCATCCTCAACGGTCTTCAGGCCATGCCGGAAGGCGGCAAGCTCACCATCGAGACGGCCGTGCGGGACTCGCGGATGCGGCTCTCGGTCAGCGACACCGGCGTCGGCATCGAGCCGGAGAACCTGGCGCGGATTTTCGAGCCCTACTTCACCACCAAGACCGACGGTTCCGGATTGGGCCTGGCCATCGCGCGCCGGATCATCGAAGGCCATGGCGGAACGCTTGACGTGACCAGTACGGCGGGAAGCGGCAGCCGGTTCGAGATCGTTCTTCCGCTGGACCACACGCTCACATGAGCGGGCGGGGAGCCGCGGGGGCCCGGACCGCGGATGACGGGCACTGAAATGACCGAACAGGCCTATCGAGAAGACACCGAATCGCGGGTTTCGGGCCACGGGGACCGCTTCCACGTGATGGTGGTGGACGATGAGCGCACGCAACTCGAGTTCGTCGGCGGCTTCCTGCGCAAGGCGGGTTTCGAGGTGGCGCTGATGGAAAGCGCCGGCCGGGCGCTGGAGAGGTTCCGCAAGGAACCGTTCGATCTGGTGCTGACGGATCAGCGGATGTCGGAGATGTCGGGGCTCGATCTGTTGAAGCAGTGCCGCGGGGTGGACCCCGAGGTGGCCGTCATCATCATGACGGCATACGGAAGCATCGAGACCGCGGTCTCCGCCATGCAGGACGGGGCCACCGACTACCTCACCAAGCCGCTGAACCTGGAGGAGCTGCTGCTGCGCATCGAGCGGGTCAAGCGCAGCCACCAACTGGTGCGGGAGAACACCCAACTCCGGGAAGCGCTCCAGGAACGCCATCGCATCGAGGGCATCATCGGGGAGAGCGGCCAGATGCAGGAAGTCCTCGACCTGGTGCGGCGGGTGGCCCCCAGCGATGCCACCGTCCTGCTTCGCGGGGAGAGCGGCACCGGCAAGGAGCTTATCGCCAAGGCCATCCATTACGCCAGCGACCGCAGGTCCGGACCCCTGGTGAAGGTGAACTGCGCCGCGTTGCCTGAAACCCTGCTGGAATCGGAGCTGTTCGGGCACGAGAAGGGTGCGTTCACCGGCGCGTTCGCCATGCGCAAGGGCCGCTTCGAAATCGCCGACGGGGGCACCCTGTTTCTGGACGAGATCGGCGACCTGCCCGCCCATCTGCAGGCAAAGCTGCTGCGTGTGCTGCAGGAAAAGGAATTCGAGCGGGTGGGCTCGAACCGCGCCATTACCACCGACGTGCGCATCATCACGGCGACGCACAGGGATCTCGAGCAACTCATGCGGGAGGGCAGCTTCCGCGAGGACCTCTACTACCGCCTCAACGTGGTGACCATCATCCTGCCTCCCCTGCGTGAGCGCCGCCAGGACCTCCCCGCGCTCATCGAGCACTTCCTCCGGAAATTCGCCGAGAAAAACGGCAAGCCGATCCAGGGTTTCTCCCGCGACGCCCGTGACGCCCTGCTGCGGTACGACTACCCCGGCAACGTTCGCGAGCTGGAGAACCTGGTGGAACGCGCCATCGTGCTCACCCGCGACGACGTCGTCAGCCTCGGCGAGCTGCCGCTGACCATCAAGGAAACCCGGACCGGCGCGGACGACCAGACCAATCTTTCGGCGGTGGTGGAAGGGATGGAACGGCGCATGATCGTCGAGGCCCTGGACGCCGCCGGCGGCGTCCAGACCAAGGCGGCGGACAATCTCGGCATCAGCGAGCGGGCGCTCCGATACAAGCTTCGAAAATACGGTCTCCGGGACGACAAGTGAGGCCCCGGAAACCCGCTAACCAGGTGCTTGACAACGATAATTTTCGATGATATCATAGGTTGTTGCTGATACTCCTCAAGGACCGCTACTTAGTCTTGTTGGGTCCACAGGGACTGTCCCAACACATAATTTCACATTTGTGTCTGTACCGCCGATCCCTTGATCATGCGCCGGTCGGCCAGTCAAGCCGGAGCATTGAGGTTTCGCGATGGTTGCGGACACTTTTAATCTGCGAATTGTCGGATTGCCGGCCCGCTGGAAGGAGCCGGGCTCTTCGAGCGACGGCGTGATGAATCATGGTGGAAGCCAACGATGATGGAGAGAGCCTTGAACATCGAAGACACCGAGGAGGCGATGGACGACTCAATCGACGAGCTTGACGACATCTCCATAGGAGAAGTCGAGGAAGAGGAGCGGAGCGCGTCGTTTTCGGAGGGGTCTCCGCAGAGCCCCGTTCCGGTGGACAGCGACCGGGTGGACGAAAAGACCGATCCGGTGTCGCTCTATCTGCGGGACATCGGCTCCACCCCCCTGTTGACGCGGGAGCGCGAGGTACAGCTCGGGATGCAGATGGAGCAGGGGCAGGACGAGTACATCGCCAGCGTCCTCGCCTCGCCCTATACGGTCCGTCGCGTGCTCGACCTCGCCGAGCGGATCAAGAAGAACGAAACGGGGCTGGACCGTGTGCTGATGCTGGACGATGACGGCACCGCGTTCGACGAGACCACCGAGCGCCGCCGCTTTCTCAAGGGAATCAACGTGCTCCGCGGTCTTGTCGAGGACCAGCGACGCATCCGGAGAGAGATCGCCCGAAAGCGGACCTCCCAGAAGCGCCGGGTGGTGCTGGAAGCCGACCTCGGCAAGAAGGAGAACCGGATCATCGACTCGGTGAAGGGGCTGCGCCTTTCCAAGGAGTGGATCGACGAGGTCGGCGAGACCCTCAAGGAATCGCACCGGGCCATCGTCGAGTTGCGGGAACAGGCCCGCACCCATACGCGAGGCAATGCGGCCAAGCGAATCGCCGCCGAGATACAGGCCGTCGAGGACGCCCTCGAAACTACGGCGGCCGATATCGCGTGTCAGGTGGAAGCGATCGACGCCGCCGAGTACAAGGCCTCATCCGCGAAGAAGGTGCTCATCGAGGCCAACCTGAGACTCGTCGTCAGTCTGGCGAAGAAATACGGCAACCGGGGGCTTCAGTTCCTGGACCTGATTCAGGAGGGCAACGTCGGCCTGATGCGCGCGGCGGAGAAGTTCGACTATCGGCTGGGCTACCGGTTCTCGACCTACGCGGGCTGGTGGATCCGGCAGAGCATCACCCGCGGCATCATCGACTCGGCGCCGACCATCCGCATCCCGGTTCACATGATCGAGACCCGGAACAAGCTCATCCGTGCCCACCGGTCGCTCCACCGCAAGCTCGGGAGAGAGCCGCAGCCGGATGAAGTGGCCACCGAGATGGGGCTGACCACCGACGAGATCCGCAGGCTGATGCGCATCGTCAAGGAACCGGTTTCGCTGGAGACGCCCATGGGCGACGACGAAGAGAGCCGGCTCGGCGACTTCGTCGAGGACAAGCACATCTCCAAGCCCCTGGACCAGACCATTCACGCCAACCTGCGCGACAAGGTCAAGCGGGTCCTCGCCACCCTGCCGCCGCGCGAGGAAGCCGTGCTGCGGTTCCGCTTCGGCATCGGCGAAGTGCGGGACTACACCCTGGAAGAGCTCGGCGAGCGTTTCTCGCTGACGCGGGAACGCATTCGCCAGATCGAGCAACGAGCGCTGAGAAAGCTCAGGACCGCGGTAGCAGAACTGAACCTTCAGGACTGAGAGGCTCCTCGGTGACCTGCCCCGGCGGCGTCACCGAGTGGCTCTTCACCTCACCGCGCCGTCGACGGGCAAAATCCTGTATCTGCCGCCTCGCCGCATCGAACGCGTCCCGAATGGCCACGTTGACGTCGTGGTGCGCTGCCGCGTGACTGTTGTCGCGGTTCACCACCAACTCGCCGCCGGGCACCGTCAGGTCGATTCGGACGTTGTAGAGCCTGCCCTTGTGATGGTGACGGTGTGGCGCGGCCACCACGACCCGGCAGCTCGTGATGCGGTCATAGAACTGGTCGAGCTTGGCCGCCTTGTCGCGGATGGCCTGCTCGATACCGCGAGAGGGTTCCACGTCGCGAAAGGTCACTTGCAGTTCGAGTTTCATCGGTCCCTCCCTTCTAGTCTCTTCTCCTTTCTATATTCTTCGGCAATACTGCGTCAATTGCCGCGGTAACGAAACCCCGTCCGCGCGGCCGGGACTTCCATGAGTAGGCGCAACCTGACAGGACTCTCACCGTCCGAGCGGCGCCGGCTGCAACGCCTGGCCCGATCGGCGGCGTCCCCCGGCACGGCCTTGGTGCAACTCGGCCGGCTGGTGGAATCCGGCGGCAGCGCGCCGCTGGCAAGCCTGACGCCGGCGGATCTGCGGATCCTGCTACGGATCCTCGGCGGCAGCGCCTACCTCGCGGACATCCTCATCAACGAGGGCGATGCATGGGCCGAGACGTTCACCCGGGTGATCCGCACCGGACCCAAGTCGTCCGCCCGGCATGCTGCGGAGCTCGGCCGGACCTCCGGGGAGGAGACTCCGGAACGGTTCTACCGCCGGTTGCGGCGTCACAAACAGCGGGAGTTCCTTCGCATCGGCGGCCGCGACCTCGGCTCGCTGGCGCCGGTGGAGGAAACCATGGCGGAGCTGACGACCCTCGCCGACGTCATGCTGGACGCCGCCTACCGGTTCTGCCGCGCCGGCCTCGAACGGCAACACGGCCGCGTGAAACTTCCCCGCACGTCCCGGGACAACCGCTTCGTGATACTGGGCATGGGCAAGCTGGGAGGCGGCGAGCTCAACTTCAGCTCGGACATCGACCTCATCTACCTGTACGAGACCGACGAGCCGGCGAACCGCCGGGCGGTCTCGCCGCCGGAGTTCTTCGGCCAACTGGCCGAACGCCTGACCCGCGCCATGGGCGAGCTTACCGAGGACGGCCTGGTGTTCCGCACCGACCTGCGGCTTCGTCCCATGGGCAGCCAGGGACCCGCCGCGCAACCCGTGGGCGCGGCGCTGCTCTACTACGAGTCCTGGGGCCTGTGTTGGGAGCGTTCGGCCTTGATCAAGGCCAGACCCGTGGCCGGGGACGTGGAGTTGGGCGAAGCCTTTCTCGACGACGTCAGGCCGTTCGTCTACCGCCGTTACCTGGACTATTCCACGGTGGAGGAACTGCGCGACATGAAGGCGCGCATCGAACGGCAACAACTCGCCGACGGCGACCGCCGCGAGCGGAATCTCAAGCTTGGGCACGGCGGCATCCGGGAAGTGGAGTTCTTCACCCAGGCCCTGCAACTGGTGAACGGCGGGTACGACCCCCAGATCCGGCAACGCGGCACCCTCGACGCCCTGGCCGCGCTGGCCCGGTGCGGCTACCTCCCCGCGGCCGAGAGCGAGGCGCTCGGCGCCGCCTACCGGTTCCTCCGGGACGCGGAGCACAAGATCCAGATCTTCGCCCACGAGCAGTCGCATGAGATCCCGGCGGCGGCGGACCGGCAGCGGGCCCTGGCGCGGCGGCTGGGCTACCTCGACCCGCCCGGGGGTGAAACCGATGCCTTCTGGAACGACTACCGGAAGCAGACCGGAGTGGTGCACGGCGCCTTCGACCGGCTCTTCTACGGCGCGCGGAAAGAGATCTCCGCCCAGGGAGGCCGGCCCGAGGCCGAAGTGTGGCAGGACCTGGAGCAACGGGAACGAGTCGTACGGGAGCTCGAGGAACGCGGATTCGCCGACGCCGCCAAGGCCCACGAGGACCTGCTGGCGGTGCGGGACGGAAGCGGCGCCACCCCTCCCGGCCCCAAACGCCGCAAGGTCATGCGGGACCTCATGCCGGCCTTGATGAAGACCATCCTGGACTCGGCGGAACCACAGCAGGCGCTGCACCACATGGCCGAGTTCGGCCGCCGCATCGGCGCCCGCACCGGCTTCCTCACCCTGCTGGCGGAGAATCCCAAGACCACGCGCCTGCTCATCGACCTGTTCGCCAACAGCCAGTTCCTGTCGGTCCTGTTCGTCAACCGGCCCGAGCTGCTGGACAGCCTGATTCGGGTGGATCTCACGCGCGTGGCCAAGACCCGCGCGGAAATGCTGGCGGAGCTGGAGGCCGCCATCGACGAAGCCGGCGACATCGAGGAGCGCCTCGACCGCCTGAGACGCTACCGCATCGAGGAGTTCATTCGGCTAGGCCTCCATGATCTCGGCGGGGAGCTGGGTTTCGCCGAGACCGTGGCGCAACTGACGGACCTCGCGGAAGCCTGCCTCGAAGCGGCCCTGGGACTGGCCCGGAGCGAGATGGAACGCAGGCACGAGGCCCCGGAAGACGGACGCTTCGCGGTGCTGGCCATGGGCAAGCTCGGCGAGCGGCAGCTCGAGTACAACTCCGACCTGGATCTCATCTTTCTCTACGACAGCCCCGACGGCGCCGAGGCCGCCGACGGTGCCGGCGCCCACGAGTACTACGTACACCTCGGGCAGCGGCTCATCGCCTGCCTCTCCGCGCCGACGGCCGAAGGGATCGCGTACCAGCTCGACATGCGGCTGCGGCCTTCCGGACGGTCGGGACCGCTGGTGTCCTCCCTCGAAGCGTTCCGCCGCTACCATGAGACCAGCTCGCAGCTATGGGAACGGCAGGCCCTGATCCGGGCCCGTTTCGTCGCCGGCGATCCCGGGCTGGGCGCCGACGCCGAGGCCATTGCCCAACGCTTCGCCTACCAGGACAACTTCAGCGGAGAAGACCTGAACGAGATCGACGGGCTGCGCATGCGTATGGAGCGGGAGCTGGCGCGCGAGGACGGCTCCCGATTCGACGTCAAGACCGGGCGCGGCGGGTTGGTCGACGTGGAGTTCCTGGTGCAGATGCTGCAGTTGCGTTTCGGGCACCAACACGCCGCGTTGCGCCAACGGGACACCCTGGGCGCGGCGGCCGCGCTCCGGGAGTTGCGGCTCCTCGGCGCCCGGGACTACCGGACCCTGGTGGAAGGGTATACCTTCCTGCGCCGCCTGGGCCATCGCTTGCGGCTCGAGCGGGACCAGGACACCCACGTTCTGGAACGCCAGCCGGGCCGGCTTCGGGCCGTGGCCCTGGCCCTCGGCTACGGGGAGAAGGGGCGCGGGTCGCCGGGCGCTGCCTTGCTGCGGGACTACGAAAAACGCCGGGATCGTATCCGCGCCTGCTACGAGAGGTTCTTTCCTGATGCCGGGTGAGGGACCGGAACCGGGCCGTTATTCGTCCAGCATCTCCGCCAGGTCCGTCACCACGATGTCGGCGCCGTTCTCGCGAAGGGCTTCGGCGTCGCCGTGCCGGTCCACGCCGATGACCAGGCCGAAGCCGCCCGCGCGGCCGGCCTGAACGCCGGAAAGGGCATCCTCCACCACCACCGCTCTCTCCGGGCGCACGCCCAGCTCCTCGGCGGCCCTGAGGTAGGTGTCGGGCGCGGGCTTGCCCGGGATCCGGAGCCGCTGGGCGATCTCGCCGTCCATCCGCGCGTCGAACAGATCCTCGATGCCCGCGGCCTCCATGATGGACTTGCAGTTCTTGCTGGACGACACCACAGCCGTCTTCATGCCCCGGCCGCGGAGTGCCCGGGCCCAGCGGATGGTGCCGTCGTAGGTCTCCGCCCCTTCCGCGTTCAGCACCTCGTTGAACAGCCGGTCCTTGCGGTTGCCCAGGCCGCACGCGCTCGAGGCCGACGGAGGGTCGTCCGGGTCGCCGTCGGGCAACTCGATTCCCCGCGACTCCAGGAAACTCCGGACCCCGTCGTAGCGGGGCTTGCCGTCCACGTACCGCTTGTAGTCACCGTCCGGGTCGAAAGGCACGAAGGCATCGCCGGTGTCCGCGCCGCGCTGCCGCAGGAACTCGTCGAACATCTTCTTCCAGCACACGGAGTGGACCCGGGCGGTGGAGGTCAGCACGCCGTCGAGATCGAACAGGACGGCATCGAAGTCCTCGGCGGTCACTCGAGGGTGCGAACTCACGGCGCCTCCTCCTTCAGCCTGATCAGGATGGCGTCCCCGACGTCCTCGACGCGGCCCACCCCCGACACCTTGATGTACCGCGGCGCCGCCGGGTCGCCCCGATCCCGCCAGCGGGCGTAGTAGTCCACCAGCGGTGCGGTCTGCTCGCCGTAGACCTCCAGCCGCCGGCGCACCGTTGCCTCCCTGTCGTCGTCACGCTGCACGAGCTCCTCCCCGGTGACGTCGTCCCTGCCCTCGGTCCTGGGCGGGTTGAACGCCACGTGATAGATGCGCCCCGATGCCGGATGCACGCGCCGGCCGCTGAGCCGCGTGACCACCTCCTCGGCGGGCACGTCGATCTCCACCACGTGGGTGACCCGGATGTCGTTGTCCCGCAACGCCTCCGCCTGGGCCAGCGTCCGCGGGAAACCGTCGAAGAGAAACCCGTCGCGGCAATCCGGGTCCTGGATGCGCTCCTTGATGAGCTCCACGATGATCTCGTCGGATACCAGCCGGCCCGACTCCATCACGGACTTGACCCGCGCTCCCAACGCCGTGCCTTCCTTGACCGCCGCCCGAAGCATGTCGCCCGTGGAAATCTGGGGGATGCCGAACGCCCCGACGATGGACTCCGCCTGAGTTCCCTTGCCCGCTCCAGGCGGACCCAGCAAGATGATACGCATGAAGGCGCTCCCAATAGCCGCTCGCACCGGGCGTTTTCCTGACGCCCCGAACCCAGCGGCCGTACATGGACGGAACTACCGGGGGCTTTCGTGCGGCGTCTCACGCGTTGGTGTGATGCCGCACTACGGTCTTGACGGGCGAAAACCCGCAAAAGGTGAAGAAAACCAGTAACATGAAAACCGTGGACCATCAAGGCGAGGGACCGCCGAACCCCTGCCGGAAGGGCCGCGGAGAAAACTGGCAACCACCCGGCGAATGCCGTACAATGAGAACAGGGGAACGGTTCGAAGGGCCGGACCGTTGCCTCTCATGGCGGCAGGGATAACGGGAGACCTTCATGCCCAACGCGGGGACCGACGACAATCCTCTCAGAGTTGCCATCATAGGTTCGGGCCCGGCGGGCTTCTACGTCGTCGAACGCTTGTTCAAAGAGCAGGGTTTGAATGTCGAGGTCGACATGTTCGACGAGCTGGCGACCCCGTTCGGCCTCGTGCGCGGCGGCGTCGCTCCCGATCATCAAAAGATCAAGTCGGTGGTGCGGGTCTACGACCGTGCGGCCCGGAAGCCCAACTTCCGCTTCTACGGCAACGTGCGTTACGGCCGGGACGTCCACTTGGCCGATCTCGAAGCCCACTACCACCAGGTCTGCTTCACCACCGGCGCCCAGACCGACCGCAACCTCGGCATCCCCGGGGAAGACCTTGACGGCAGCCACGCCGCCACCGAGTTCGTGGCATGGTACAATGGACACCCCGACTACCGCGACCGCAGCTTCGACCTGTCCGGTGAGAACGCCGCCGTCATCGGCGTCGGCAACGTAGCCATCGACGTGGCCCGCATCCTGTGCCGGTGCCACGACGAGCTGGCCGTCACCGATATCGCCGATTATGCGCTGGAAGCGCTCCGGCACAGCCGTATCCGGAACGTTTACCTCATCGGACGCCGGGGACCGGCCCAGGCCGCCTTCACGAATCCCGAGATCAAGGAGATGGGAGAGCTGGCTGACGCCGATGTCGAGGTTCTTCCCGAAGAGGCCCGACTCGATGACCTCAGTCAGGCGTACCTGGACGCTCACCCGGACAAGGCCCTGGTCCGCAAGCTCGAAATCCTCCAGAGCTACGCCGGCCGGCCATCCACCGGCAAATCGCGTCGGCTCAGCATCCGCTTCCTGCTGTCGCCGACGGAGCTCATCGGCGACGCGGACGGCCGGGTACGCGCCGTCCAACTGGTACGGAACGAGCTCTACGCCGACAACGGCGGCTTGCGGCCGCGCGCCACCGCGGTTACCGAAACCATCCCGGCGGACATCGTCTTCCGTTCCGTCGGCTACCTCGGCGTGGCCCTGCCCGCGGTCCCGTTCGACGAGCGGCGAGGCGTGATCCCCAACGACAGGGGCCGCGTGCTGGCCGGGCAAGGCAAGGAGCCCCTCGTCGGCCTCTACGCGTCCGGGTGGATCAAGCGCGGCCCCAGCGGCGTCATCGGCACCAACAAGCCCGATGCCGTGGAAACCGTCGAACGCATGCTGGAAGACCTGCGGGCCGGCATGGTGTGGGACCCCGCCCATCCCCAGGTGGCCGGCGCCGAACGGCTGGTACGGGAACGCCAGCCCCGGTACGTGTCCTACGAGGACTGGCTCCGTCTCGACGACATCGAGACCGCACGCGGCAAGGCAAGCGGACGGCCGCGGATCAAGCTCACCCGCACCGAGGACATGATCGCGGCGCTGAAGACGGCCGGCTAGGAACACGACGCCGGACCGTCATTCCACCCCAACCATCGTTCCGAGCACCTGCAACGCCGCCTCCGGCCATCTCTATAACCTCACCCTGGGCCATCCTTAACGTCACCCCGGACTGAACTGCCCCGGGTTTACCGGAGACCTAACTCTTTGAGAGGATAGGGATATGAATAAGTCAACGAGGTACTCACGGGAGGTACGGGAGAGAGCGGTTCGGCTGGTAATGGAGCACCGAGGGGAGCACGATTCTGAGTGGGCGGCGATCGTATCGGTGGCGTCGAAGCTTGGCTGCGGGGCGGAGACGTTGCGCAAGTGGGTTGGTCTTGCCTAGGTTTGGTGGACACCTGATAAGAGGCGATAATGGCCTTGGAGGTGACGACCATGAGTCGGACGAGACGGAGGTTTTCGAAGGAGTTCAAGCTCGAAACGGTCAAACTGGTCAAGGAGGGACCACGCTCGATCGGCGAGGTCGCGCGTGATCTGGACTTGACGGAATCGGCGGTTCGCAATTGGGTGCGCCAGTTCGACGTGGACGCTGGTGTGCGCGAGGGCGTGAGCACGGGCGAACTCGATGAGCTACGCCGGCTGCGCTCGGAGAACCGGCAGCTACGGATGGAGCGCGATATCCTAAAAAAAGCGACGGCCTTCTTCGCCAAGGAATCGATATGAGGTTCGTGTTCATCGAGGCGGAGAAGGCCAGATTTCCCGTGACCATGATGTGCCGGCTGCTTGAGGTCTCTCGAAGCGGCTTCTACGCCTCGCGTGGGCGTCGTGAGAGCACGCGAGCAGGCGAGGACCGCCGCTTGCTGGTCAACATCAAGGCGAGCCACACGGCGTCGCGTGGGACCTACGGCAACCCGCGGGTGCACCGGGACCTGGTCGAGGGCGGCGTGGCAGTCGGACGCCACCGCGTAGCGCGTCTGATGCGCCAGGAGGGCCTTCGCTCCAAGCGCCGGCGCCGCTACCGGGTGACCACCCGCTCCGACCATCACCATCCGGTGGCAGCCAACGTGCTGGAGCGCGACTTCACCGCCGATGCCGAGAACTGCAAGTGGGCAGCGGACATCACCTACGTGTGGACGCGCTGTGGCTGGTTGTACCTGGCGGTGGTGCTCGACTTGTACTCGCGCCGGGTGGTCGGATGGGCGATGTCGAATCGCATCACCTGGAAACTCGCGTTGAACGCCTTGGGCATGGCTCTGACCCATCGGCCTCGGCCCGAGTTGCTGGTGCATCACTCAGACCGCGGCAGTCAAGCCGGTTTCAAGGGGTCGTCGCAACACGTCCTCGCTGGTATAAGAGTAGCAGTTCGTTGAAGGCTTCGGATGGGGTTCTCCACCCGAGAGTCTGCCGCGGTCAGAGTGATGCACGACCCCTTGGGGGCGGCGCTGTCCCAGCGCCATGTTGAGCGCTGCGAGCACCAGCTCAGTGCGAAGATGATGAGCCATGGCCCACCCCACGACTTTGCGGCTGAACACGTCGAGCACCACAGCCAGGTACACGAACCCCGTCCAGGTCGGCACGTAGGTGATGTCAGCCACCCAGATCCGGTCCGGCGCATCGGCTCGGAACCGGCGTTCCACGCGGTCCGGAGCTGCTCGGCGGCTGCGATCCGCGTGCGTGGTGCGCACGCCCCGGCGCCGACTCACTCCGGCCAGGCCGGCTTCGCGCATCAGACGCGCCACCCGCTTGCGGCTCACCCGCACCCCACCCGCGCCAGTTCCGCATGCACCCGGGGAACCCCGTAGGTGCCCCGGGAAGCCCTGTGGATCGTCCGGATCGTCCCGCGCAACTCCTCGTCACGCCGCCTACGACCCGAGCGCCCTCGCCTCCGCCACGCGTAGTACCCGCTGGGGGAGACACCCAGCACCCGGCACATCGTGGCCACACCATGTCAATGTCAGTCGAAAATGTCCCATTTGTGTCAATCGAAAATGTCCCACTTCTGATGGGGGGGCGGTTCGGGACAGACGCCCTCCGGTTGGGTCTGCTCCTGGGTGAGGGGGTGGACGGAGGGAGCGTAGCGACCGGAGTCCAACTCCTCGCCTCTAGGAGCGTCTGGCGGGACACGGCCATCACAGCACCGCTTCCTCGTGGCGTTGTTCGGAGGCGGACCGCATGAGGTTCTGGTGCTCCCGCATCCGGTAGCTGTTGCCGCGGATGTTGACGATGTGGCAGTGGTGCAGCAGCCGGTCGATGAGGGCCGTGGCCATGATCTCGTCGCCGAGCACGCCGCCCCATTCCTCGAAGCCCTTGTTGGAGGTGAGCACGGTGGAGGCGCGCTCGTGGCGGGCGTTGATGAGCTGGAAGAAGAGCACGGCGCCGTCCTGGCTGACGGGCAGGTAGCCGATCTCGTCCACCACGAGCAGGGCAGGATGAGTCAGCACACGGAGCCTTCGGGAGAGCTGGCCCGCGGCCTTGGCATCGACGAGCGACTCGATAAGCGCCGTCAGGGTTCCGTAGTAGACGCGGCGGCCGGATTCGGCTGCGGCGATGGCCAAGCTGATGGCCAAGTGCGTTTTCCCGACTCCCGGCGGACCGAGAAAAATGATGTTCTCGCGGCGGTCCAGGAAGCCGAGCTCGTGGAGGCTTTCGATCTGCTCGCGCTTGATGCTGGGCTGAAAGGCGAAGTCGAACTGCCCCAGGGTCTTCACCGCCGGCAGGCGCGAGGCGCGCATGGCAGTGTTGAGGCGGCGGTTGTTGCCGCCTGGCCGACAACCGCGGATACTCCTCCAGCCGCGTCTCGATGATCCCCTTGTACGGATCCAGCTTGTGCTCGACCCCTGGCCGCGCCCTGTACTGCGTCCCCCCTCCAGCGTCTCGCTCCAACTGGCCTCCCGACACCCATCGATGGATCGTCCGTCGATCCACACCAAACCGTCGCGACAGCTCCGCCCTGGTCACGCCTCGTTCCAGATAGTGCCTTAACAGCATCCTTGTCTCCCATCCGTGCATCGGTTCGCCGCTCCATTCCTGTTGGCTTTTGCCAACAGACTGGCCCGACGTACACGTCCTCGCAATCTTCAATGTGGGACATTTTCGATTGACACAAATGGGACATTTACAGTTGTCCGCTACACACCATGTTCGGCCTGATTCGCCTTCACGAGTTCGAAGACCTCCCCGGTACCGTCCCGGTCTCCCGCGCGAACCAGGCCGCGGCATTTTTTAGGATCTCCCGCTCTTCGCGAAGCTGGCGATTCTCCCGCCGAAGCCGTCCCAACTCCTCGCGCTCCGCCGTCGTCAATCCGTCCTCACGCACTCCCTCGTCCCGATCCGCTTGCCGCACCCAGTTGCGTATCGCCGATGCCGAACACTCGAACTCCCGAGCCAGCTCCTTCGGCCCGCGACCCCCTCGGACCAGTTCCACCATCTGTTGCCGGTATTCCGCCGCATACGGCGGTTTGCCCCTTGTCATCCGGACTGAGGTGGTCCCGGAAAATCGGACAGGTTGCTAAGGTGTATTCCACCGACTGAGGGAGGGATACGCAATGAGCACACGACGACGGTTCAGCGGAGACTTCAAGGCGAAGGTGGCGCTGGAGGCGCTGCGCGGGGACAAGACGATCCAGGAGATCGCGGCGCGGCACAAGGTCCACCCGAACCAAGTGAGCACCTGGAAGCAGCGGGCGGTGGAGGGGATGAAGGAGGTGTTCACGAACGGGGCGGAGCGGGCACGAGGGGACCACGAGGGGGAGATCCGGGACCTGCACGCGAAGATCGGGGAGCTGACGGTGGAGCGGGATTTTTTGGCCAAAGGGCTCAAGTGGTGAACCGGGAGGAGCGCCGGGGGATGATCGAGCCCGGCCATCCTAAGCTCAGCTTGAGCCGACAGTGCCGGCTACTTCGAGTGAGTCGATCCTCTGTGTACCACAGGCCCAAGGGCGAGAGCGCGGAGAATCTGGCGTTGATGCGCCGGATCGACAAGCTGTTCCTGGAGTACCCCTTCTACGGCAGCCGCCAGATGGCCCGCCATCTGTGGCGGGAAGGCGTCTTTGTGGGTCGTCACCGGGTGCGGCGTCTGATGCGCTTGATGGGGCTACAGGCCATCTACCAGGCGCCGCGGACCACCCGACCGCACCCCCAGCACCGGGTTTACCCCTATCGGCTCAAGGGATTGGCCATCGAGAGGCCCAATCACGTGTGGTGCGCGGACCTGACGTACATCCCCGTTCAGAAGGGCTTTCTGTACCTGGTGGCGGTCATGGACTGGGCCACCCGCCGGGTGCTCTCCTGGAGACTGTCGAACACCCTCGATGCCCGCTTCTGTGTCGAGGCCCTCTCAGAGGCTCTGGAACGCTACGGCCCTCCCGACATCTTCAACACCGACCAGGGCAGCCAGTTCACCAGCCTGGAGTTCACCTCCGTGCTCAAGGACGCCGGCGTCGCCATCTCCATGGACGGCAGGGGCCGCTGCATGGACAACATCTTCATCGAGCGCCTGTGGCGCTCCCTCAAGTATGAGGCCGTCTACCTGCACGAGATCTCTGACGGCTTCCAGGCCCAGCGGCTGATCTCTCGGTGGTTCGCCTTCTATGACCGGGCGCGCCCCCACTCCGCCTTGGGGGGCTCCACCCCGGCCGAGGTCTACGAAAAGGGAATGCTGACGCAGAGGCCGGCACAGCGCTGCAGCTCCCCTGCCTCTCTGCCGGCTCAACCGGAACAGCAGGACGTGTTAAACAGGACCCTGGCGGCATGATCGATCATCCGGAATACACCTTAACTCCGCCGCCTTCCTGTCCATGAAACCAGGACCACCTCAGACACCTCCTTGCGCACAGTTTAGGTGTCCACCAAACCGGGTCAACTCCAGGCCCCGTCAATCAGCCGAACCGCTTGCCTCAAAGGGTCTCAAACCCAAGGATCTGGTCCTGATGCACGCCCGGATTGCCTTGGCGCTGCAGGACGACGGGTGGTGGCTCCGAAGAGACATCATCTACGAAAAGCGCAATCCAATGCCGGAGAGCGCCCAGGACCGCCCTACCTGTTCCCACGAGCACATCTACCTTCTAACCAAGAGCAGGCGCTACTTCTACGACCCCATGGGATTCCGGCTTCCGTTCACCGGCGGAGCCCACGGACGCCGAAAGGACGGCCGGAGGTCTCTCGCCAAGGGACACGACCTCTACGACCGGCGGGCTACATGGAAAGAGCCCACCGGATGGGACACCGGGCCAGGGAGCCACGGCTCAATCCACAAGGACGGTAGACAGGGGACAGACAAGCAGCGCGGCCACTCACGTTGTCATGTCGGGTTCAACGAGCGCTGGGACGCCATGAGCAAGGAGGAGCAGCAAGTTGGTGGTGCCAACCTTCGAACGGTCTGGAGTATGGCGACTCACCCGTTTCCGGGTGCCCACTTCGCTACTTTTCCGCCCGCCTTGCCGGAGCGCTGTATCAAGCTCGGAACCAGCGAGAAGGGGGCCTGTGCAGAATGCGGCGCCCCGTGGGTCCGGGCCGTAAAAAAGACTGGGTACCCGCGCGGAGAATCGACCTACGGCAGCGAAAAAGGACGGCGTCTGCAACAGACGGTCTACGGGGCGAGAAGTCTCGGAAGGGACCACGACAACCCTTTCCTGGCACCTGTGACGCTGGGATGGCGTCCGGCCTGCGAGTGCGACGCCGGGGTCACGCCCTGCACGGTCCTCGACCCCTTCGCGGGCGCAGGGACGACGGGACTGGTGGCCGACCGCCTGGGCCGAGACGCGATCCTCCTCGAGCTCAGCCCGAAGTACGTCGAGATGGCACGGAAGCGCATACAGGACGACGCGCCGCTGCTGACGGAGGTCGTGTGAGGTCGCTGAAGGCGGTTGATCTGTTTTGCGGGGCGGGTGGGACCAGTACGGGTCTGATCAGGGCCTGTGAGGCCCTGGGATACGACGTGGACCTGCTCGCCGTGAACCACTGGTCCGTGGCCATCGACACTCACGCCCGGAATCACCCTGGGATCCGTCACGCCTGCGCCAACGTGGACGCGGTCGATCCCCGCCGCGCCGTCCCAGGAGGGCGGCTCGATCTGCTCGTCGCCAGCCCGGAGTGCACACACCACAGCAACGCCCGGGGCGGCCGGCCGGTGTCGGATCAGCAACGCGCGTCGGCCTGGCACGTGTTGCGGTGGGTAGAGGCTCTGCGAGTGGATCACGTGCTCATCGAGAACGTTCCGGAGTTTCAGATCTGGGGTCCCATCGGCGCCAACCGGAGGCCGCTCAAGAGCAAGCGGGGAGAGACCTACCGGGCGTTCCTGGGGGCGCTGACGTCGCTCGGCTACCGGGTCGAGGCGCGCGTGCTGAACGCGGCGGACTACGGCGACCCGACAACGCGCCGCCGGCTCTTCATTCTGGCCCGCCGCGGGAACCGCCGTCCCGTCTGGCCGGCGCCGACCCCCAGCCGAAACGGTAGGGATCTGTTCGGGGCGCGGCCTCGCTGGCGGCCGGCCCGCGACATCATCGATTGGTCGGTTGCCGGAAAGAGCATCTTCCGGCGGAAGAAACCCCTGGCGGCGGCCACGTTGCGCCGCATCGAGGCCGGCCTGCGGAGGTTCGGTGGTCCGGCGCTGGAGCCGTTCCTGGTTGTGCTCCGGAATCACTCTGTGGGCCGGTCGCTGGACGAGCCGGCGCCGACGGTGACCACGAGCGGAGCGCATCTGGCGCTCTGTCAGCCCTTCGTGTTGTCCCAGCAGTCCGGAGGCGCACCACGCAGCGTGGACGATCCGCTGCCCACCGTGGCCACGGGCGGCGCCATCTCCGTCGTGCGCCCGTTTCTTGTCCCGTTCTACGGCGAGCGAGCGGGACAGGAACCCCGCACCCACGCCGTGGACAAGCCGGTGCCGACGATTCCGGCGTCCGGGACCGGGAAGTTCGGGCTGGTGAAGCCGTATCTGGTGAAGTTCAACGGTACCGGAGCTGCACAGTCGGTGGACCAGCCACTCGACACGGTTACGACGCGGGACCGCTTCGGCCTCGTGACCATCGACGGCTCCCCGTGCGTGCTGGACATTCACTTCCGGATGCTTGAGCCCCACGAGCTCGCCGCGGCGCAGGGCTTCGATTCGGATTACGCCTTCGCCGGCAACCGGGCGGACCGCATTCGGCAGATCGGCAATGCGGTTCCGGTAGGCACCGCCCAGGCGCTGTGCACGGCGATCCTTGAGAATCGCGGGTGGGCATCCCGCACCAAGGCGTTGGTGGCATGACCGACTCTGCCCGAGGCGCGGTGAAAGGAGGCGTAACCAGTATCGCTGACAGGAGATTGGGCGGCACCGGCGCCCGATTCAAGGTCCGGCGCACCCAGTGCGCGACCTGCATCTACCGCCCTGGACTGGAGTGGGACCTTGATAAGCTGGAGCGTGAAGTCGCCGACCCGAACATGGCTGGTCATTTCTCCGGCTGGCGGGCCTGCCATCACCACGGCGGCGATGTCTGCTGCGCCGGATTCGCCGCTCGGCACGGCGATCACTGCACCGTGATCCAGATCGCCACCCGGCTTGGACTGGTCGAGAAAATCGACGATGCCGAGTAGCACACACACGCAGGAGATATCTGGTGCCCAAAACTACTCCCGGGCGAAAGGACTCGGAAGAAGGCATGAGCGTGCGCATCATCCAGGGTGATAGCCACGCTCCTGCCGCCTTCTTCCAGCCACACCTGGCGCGAAAGGGAAGAGAGATGTTTCAGTTATTGGATGAGTTCGCGGTGGAGTTCGACGAAGACGATGACCTCGACAAATGGTCAACCGTCCACACCCCGAGTACCGACAGCCCGGAGAAGGACCTTCTGAGAGCGCTTTTGACAGAGGGTGTCAGGGAATATCTCAAGTCGGGTTTGGAAAAGGAAGCGGCTTGGTTGCGTGGCGAAACCGGGCACTTCCCATACGAGTACGTGTGTTCGGTATTGGGAATCAACTGTCCGGACCGTTTGAGGGAAGCGGTCTTTGCCTTGAGGGACCAGGGCGCGCGGACCCTGCTCCCCAGGTCGCACCGGAAGGCCCGGGCAGCCTGACAGATCCTTCATGGATGATCGGAATGGCGGATCCCTCATAGCAAAAGGATAGGAATGCAGTGCAAGGCCAAGGCGAAGTCAACCGGGAAACGCTGCGGCCGGTCGGCCGCGACGGGTTATCCCGTATGCCCCGTTCATGGGGCCGGCACCAAGAAGCGTGTCAAGGCGGGGACCCGCAAGAGCCCAAAGCTCGGCAGGTTCAAGACCGGGGGCACACCCGGCCGGAGACCATCGAGCTCAAGAAGCAACTCGATCCGGAATACGAGCACTGTTACAACGAGATCCTTCGGAATCCCCAACTTGCCACGCTGGACGAGATGGCGAACCGCATCTACGCCAGCATGCTGGCCATGGATTACGAAAAGCTCACGCCCGATGATCGTAGGGTGAAGTTGAGCGCTCTGGCGCTGGCGATCTCCAGGGTCGAGCAAACGAGGGTCGCCAAGCAGGTCGAGTTCGAGAAGCAGCAGAAGCTGTTCGTCGATGCACTGAAGAAGGTCTTCTATGAGTTCGTTCCAAGAGAACGCCTTGCCGAAGCAGGAGCCCGGCTCAGAACACTTGTTGGCGAAGTGGGCGTCATGGCTGACGGAGACGGAGGCGAGCTCCCAGCCCTTCCGGATTCAACGTCTGGCTCGGACTCTCCCGTTCCATGAGTGGGTTAGCAGGACCTACCTGTGGATCGACCGAGAGTTCTTCAGCTTCAAGGACTTCGCGTACCTGGAGCCCATCTACCGCGCCTTTCCTTCGACTCCCGAGGAGCTCTACGAATCCGAAGCGGTGATCATGAAGGCCGCCCAGATGGGCGGGAGCGTGGTGTTCTTCACCTGGTGCCTCTACCAAGCCCTGCGGCAGGTATGCAGGATCGGTTACTACCTGCCCGACCAGACCACCGCGGGCAACATCTCGTCCGAACGAATCAAGCCGATGCTCACGAAGAATCCGGACCTTCGCGTGTTGATGACAGATGCGGTCGGGCGCCAGGAGGAGGGCAACGTGATGACCCGCCACCTCGCGGGGAGCACGCTCTATTTCACGTGGACCGGGATCAACATCACGTCCAACACCCAGCGGACGACCATGCGGACCGAATCGACTCCGCTCGACCTCCTGGTATTCGATGAGGTGCAGGGGATGACGTCCAGCCAGATCGAGAAGACCAAGGAAAGGATGTCCGCGTCGCTGCTCCGCGCCTCCGGCATGGTGTCCACGGCCCGGTGGCCGGAAGCCGACATCCACGAGCATTTCCTCCGGACGAATCAGCAGTACTGGCATTCCGATTGCCGGTGTCCGGACGGGGTGGTCCTGTCGGAGGAGTGGCCCAACTGCATTGGACAATCAGATGGCCGGATCTTCTACCTCTGCCCCCGGTGCGAGACGGAGATCACGGACCCGCAGAAAGGGCGGTATGTCCCCCATGCCGACTCGGTGAAGCGGGGGAACGGGTTTCACTTCGCGCAGACGCTCTCGCGCCGTATCTCGCCGGCGAGCGTGTGGCAAGCATGGCTCGAATCCACGGACAAGCAGAACTTCTACAACCGGAAGCTGGGTAAGCCCTACTCCAATCCGGACGAGATCCCCATCTCGCTGGAACTCCTCAAACGAAAGGCGTTCAATCCCGAGCTCTCGTGGGCGAACGCGGGGGGCGAGAACTACATGGGCGTGGACCACATGGGCGCGCTCAGCGTCGTGGTCGTCAAGCAAAAAGCGGCCGACGGGGAACGAATCATCCACCTTGAGTGGATCGAGGACCTGGATCCTTTCAAGCGCACGGGCCAGCTCATGGATGAATTCAACGTCCGCTACTGCGCCTTGGAGAACGAGCCCAACTACAACGAGGCGTTCCGGTTCGCAAAGGACTTCCCCGGCCGCGTGTTCGTCGTCGAGTATTCCGCCGGGCAGATCGCCGGCGAGATGCTCCGGTGGGCAGATCGCTCGAAGCAGGATCCGGAAGCCATCCGCAAGACCAGCGACGAGGCAAGGATGCAGTGGTCGGTCCGCTGCGATCAGTACAAGTTCATGTCGTTCAGCCTGGGCAAGATCAAAGACGGTGTGCTCAGGATGCCGGATCCCTACGCCAAGCCCCTGATGCGGGACCGCCTGATCAAGGGGCATATGGTCCCCAGCAACATCGCCGAATTGTTCACGAGCCATCTCACCAAGGTGGCGCTGCGGTCGATCAGGGACGACAAGCAGAACAAGTTTAAGAACCTGGTGGAGAAGGTCGGCTCGGAGGACCCTCACTTCACTTACGCGAACATGTGCTGCGATGTCGCCATCGCCCGGGCATACGGGACGACGCGGATTCTCACCTCGGAGATCGGCAAGGAGTTGGACAAGAAAGAGGCCCAGGAGGCGACGCAGGACGTCTACCTGAAACAGATCCGAGAGGCGATTCCCCAGGTGGGCCAGATAGAAAAGGAGGTGTGCGGAAACTGCGTCAACTTCAAGCCGACCAAGGACGGGACACGCGGCTGGTGTCTTGGGGAGAAGTGGCACAATCACAAGATGTTGGCCACCGATCTCAAGTGCGACGAGTATCAGGAGTTGGGCAGCGATGAGTAGGCTGTCCTTCGAACCCCCACCCGTCGCGGGCCGTTGTTCTTCTGGCCCGAGCGCGCAGACGCTTGACCACCAAGTCATCCGCTCTGCGGACCACGACCAAACAGCCGTCGACGGGCTCCGTCTGTGAGCGGTCCAGGAGGAGCAGGTCCGCCTCGTGGAGCGTTGGCTCCATGGAATTGCCCACCGCCCGAAGCCAGATCAAACTCTCCGTTTGTGCCCACTCGGGCAGGAGTGAGCGGCGAAAAGCGTATCAGGAGTTGTCTACGTCGTCGGGGTTAATCTCCCGCGGACTTGCTCCCGCCCGCCTGGGCTGGAGGGGCATAGGGGATCTGGAAGTGGTCATCCTCGGTGACCACGGGACGGTTACTCGTCGTCGCTCTCTGTCTTTCCACCAGTGCGGCTAGGTCTTCGCGGAGAGCAGCAATTTGGTGTATCAACGTCTCGATCTCGTTGATTTCGCGAGGGCTTAGCTCCGCCTCTGGCGTCCCTGACTGCTGAGGAGTCGATGTGTCGCTAGACCCCGGTTTCTCCTGCTCCCCCAAGAACCACTCCAGTGGCTTTCCATAGTGCTTCGCGATCTTCTCTGCGACAAAAAGGTCCAGTCGAGTACCCTTAATATAGTTATCAAGGGTACTACCGGAAATCCCAATCCGTCTTGCTGCGGCGCGGGTGTTGTTTCCAACCAGTTGTCTCAGACGATCGCCGACCTGCTTGTCGCGGAGAACCTCTTCAGGAGAGCGACTTCTTGGCATTTTAGAGTCCAGAAAAATAATTTACTTATACCGGGAAATAATGCTTGACTTTGGTTTCCTGTATAGGTAACGTCGCTACCGCTAAACGTAATATAGCAGAAAATGCCAGAAGTTGAACAAAAGAGGGCCTCTTGAGAACTACACGGTGGAGCAGGTGTGCCGTGTGTTGAACGTCTCGGACAAGACACCTGTACGTCTTGCTGGAAGCCAATGATTAGGTACCCCGGGAGCGGGGTACCCCAGGACGGAGGTACCAAGATGCAGTTACACGATGACGCCGGTCAAAGTAGTTCCATAACTACACTGTGGGTGCTCAGCCCTCGGGACGACGATCTTGACCTTGAGGTCCACGGTTGCGGGTGTGGTTGCGGGTGTGGTTGCGGGTGTGGTTGCGGGTGCGGGTGCGGGTGCGACTGCGGGTGCAGCAGCTGCTGCTGCGGCTGCGGGACAGCAGCCGATGCTGACGATGCAGACGCCGGCGACGCTATGGCCGCCGCAGCCGAGGCCGCAGCCGAGGCAGAAGCGGATGCAACAGCGGCGGCAGCAGCGGCGGCAGCAGCGGCGGCAGCCGAGGCTGACGATGCCGCCTTAGGCGACGCTATGGCCGCCGCCCGCGCCGCAGCAGACACCGCAGAGTTGCAGGCGATGGACGCGGCAATGAAAGCAAATGAAGAACCCCCAACTGCGGCAGACTCATGGCAGCACACTGCCAACCAATATTCTGCGCAAGCAGCAGCACATAACGCGAAGGGCCTAGCAGCAGTTGACGAGTTAGAAGCGTTGGCGAAGAGCACAACCCTAACCGACGCCGCGCTTAGTATAGCGACAACTGTAGTAACAGAAACAACGCCTATCCCCGCAGTATCACTTCCGCAAAGTCATACCGAAAAAATCGAGGCCGCCTCGAATGAGGCTACGATGGAAGGTCTCAAAGCGAATTTCGACACCGCTGTTGCGGCTGGGGCTCAGGCAATTGCGGACTTCCTGGCTGACAGGAACGAAGACCCTACGGAGGACGCGCATCCCTCGGACTATGATTCCGATCCCATCGGGCCGTAGCGGCCATCGGTATCGGGAATTGTGGGAGTGAGGGTATTGTGCTCGCACTGTGACTAGACGCTAAATTCGCGAGCTTAACAAAAGGGAGCGTGAGCACTTGCCCTCATCACCGCTGATCGGCATCGGCTTCCGGGTTCCGATTGCCAAGTGGACACTGGCGAACCTGCACCGGTTCGACGTGCTGGAGGTGACGGTGGACCACTACATCCGGGGAGGCGAATACACGTGCAAGGCGATCCGTAACTTGGTGGACCGGATACCTTTGGTGCTGCACGGGGTGGGGCTTTCCATCGGCACGGACGTGCCTCTCGATGACGAGTACCTGGACGGCGTGAGCGAAGTGATCGAGGACCTGAAGGTCCCGTCCTACAGCGAGCACTTGGCGTGGACCAAGGTGCCGGGCATCGACTTGGCGAACCTCTTGCCGGTGCCCAAGACCCGTGCGGTGGCGGAGATGCTGATTCCGAAGATCGAGAGGCTCCAGTCTCGGCTGCCGGTGCCGTTCTCGCTCGAGAACATCTCCTACGTGTTCGATTTCCCGGACGGGGAGATGAGCGACGCGGAGTTTTTCAATCTGTTGTTCCGGGAGACCGGCGTGGGGATGCTGCTGGACGTGGAGAACCTGTTCGTCAACTCGCACAACCACGGAATCGACCCGCAGGGGTTTCTGGACGAGTTGCCGGAGGGTGTGGTGACGGGGGTGCATGCGGCGGGCGGACCTTTGGTTCGTCGGCCGTACCTGGATGAGCCGTTCTATGCCGACAACCACAGCCAACAGGTACCGGAGCAGGCGCTGGATCACTTAGGGTACGCGCTTCAACGGCAGCACCCGGAGACCATCATCCTGGAACGCGACAACGACTACGAGAAGGGCGACGAGCTTCTGGCGGACGTGTCCCGGCTGCGGGAGCAGGTGGCAAGAGCGGCTGCCATGAGGGAGGCATCCGTAACCGATGCAACGGCTCATTGACAGACAGACCAAGCTGTTGCGCCATATGACGAGTTCGGCGTTCATCTTCGGGACCGAGGAGCTTGAGTCCGCGGCTCGGGATCCGGACCTCGAGGGCATGGACGTTCGGCGTCTTCGGCTGGAGGCGGAGTTTTCGTACAACAAGCGGATGAAGAAGATCCGCAAGACCTTCGAGCGGACGGCCGACCTGCTTGGTCAGCAGTTTTCCGGTATTGCGCGGGAGTATGCGTCGACGCATCCCCCCGAGACCTATCAGCGGTATCCGGACGCCAAGAGTTTCTTCGGCTATTTTATCGAGAACTGGGCTCACAAGCCGACTACGCCGGCGTGGGCGGCTGACGTAGCGGCCGTTGAGTTGGCGCTGTCCCGGGCTCGGATCTTGCGTCCGACGGCGATGGAGGGCGAGGCGTTGGCGGGGTGCCCGAAACAGCCCGGTTCTTCATGGTACCGTTCCCATCCGTGCGCGTTGCTGGTGCACTGCGGGCACGATGTGCGGCCTTTGTTCGAGCCGGCCCGCAGTGGAGAAGCGGTCGAGCGGAGGCAGGTTCATGTTGCGGTCCTGGCGACACCAGGGCGGCGGCGTCCAGCGATCATGGAACTGGCGCCGGAGGCTTTTGAGTTGATGGAAGGCTCCAGGGAGTGGACCATGCTGGACCCGGAGCCGGTTTCCAACCGTACGGCAGTGGCGGACAAGGCGCTGGTCGAACACTTGGCGGGGCAGAGCCTCGTGTTGGTGTGCACGAATGACGCCCACAACCGAAAATAAGAGTGAAAGCGGCGGACCTGAACGACCCGAAAGCCCATCTGCGGAGCCGGCAGGCGGTCCCGGTGGACCGCAGCAACCGGAGGCCGCCGTTGACCCGTCGGCATCGGCCGCGGCATGCCTCCTGTACCTCTGTAGAGAAGAGAGCCTCCGCGCAAGCCGTGACGTAATCCTGGCCGATCTCGGCAAGGAATCCCCCTTAGACCTCAAGGCCACGGTGCGCTGCGCCGAGCGCGCCGGCCTGTCCCTCGATCTCAAGTCCATGGCTCCCGAGGACTGGCGCCACCTGACCGGACTAGCGCTGGTGCAGCGCCGGGACGGGCGGTTCGGGCTGGTGGCGGCCGCGGACGACGACCACGTCTATCTGGTCGAGCACCGCACCGGCAACAACCGCACGGTTCGGCGCTCGGTCTTCATGGAACAATGGACCGGCGAGGCCGCGGTCCAGACAAAGACGCCGGACTCCGAAGAGCGGGCCTTTACGCTCCGGTCCATTGCCGAGCACGTCTTCAACAACAAGGCGGTGTTCGGTCCGCTTATAGCGGCCTCCTTCTTCGTCAACCTGCTTGGCTACCTCTACCCTTTCGCCTTTCTCATCATCATCGACAAGGTCATCTCCAACCGGGGCGTGGCCACCCTCGACGTCATCATCGTGAGCCTGCTGCTCTTTCTCGCCTTCGAGGCGATCCTGCGCGGCGCGAGGCACAGGGCCCTGCGCCATGCGGTGCGGGACATCGACCGCTCGCTCCTCTCGAGGCTCATCCGCCACTCCCTGGAACTCCCCGCCTCCTTCTACCTCCGGAACACCCCGGTGGAGACGCTGTCGCGGATTGAGGAGCTGCAGCACCTGCGACGCTTCCTCACCAACGCCGTGGTGTTCGTGTTCGTGGACGTCATCTTCGTGCTAGTGTTCCTGGCCCTGATGCTCAACTTCAGCCTGACCCTGTCATTGATCATACTGGCATCCCTGCCCTTCTATTTTGCCCCGGCCTTCGCGGTCCTGCCCACCCTCCGGAAGTGGACCCGGCAGACCAAGGGAAGCCGGCGGGAGAGCAACGAGGCGGTGCTCGACACGGTAGGCGGCATCGAAACCGTGAAGGGAATGCACGAGGAGCAGGCCCAGGAGGCTTTTCTTACCCAGCGGGTGGACGAAGCCGTATCGTCGGAGGAGGACACCCAGACTTTGCGGGAGTCTACAACGCAGTACAACCAGTTCGTGAACCGTTTTGCCAACGCGGGGCTTTTGTGGTTCGGCGCCTCCATGGTGCTGGACGGCCAGCTCACGCTGGGACAGTTGGTGGCCATCAACTTGGTGAACATGCGGTTCTCCCAGCCGATGATGCGGCTTTGCGTGTTCACCTACGACTTCTCTCGGCTCCGGGGCTTGATCAAGGAGGTGGGGACGGTGCTGAACGAGGCCACGGAGCGGGAGGGAGGCCACCTGGCCAAGCTTTCGGCCTTCAAGGGAAGCATCCGCTTCGACAACGTGCGGTTCCAGTACCCGGACAACGACCGCTACGTGCTGGACGGCGTAAGCTTCGAGGTGAGGCCCGGGGAGACCCTGGGGATCATGGGTCCTTCAGGCTCGGGCAAGAGCACCATCGCCCGCCTGATCCAGAGGCTTTACCTCGCCACCGAGGGGCGTGTGGTTCTGGACGGCGCCGATGCGGTCATCCTCGACCCGGCATGGCTCCGGAGCCACATCGGCTATGTGGAGCAGGACTATCCGATCTTTCGGCGGAGCATCGCGGAGAACATCGCGTTGGAACCCGGGAAGCGCAACATGGCGCGGGTAATAGGCGCCGCCCGAGCGGCGTGCGCCCACGAGTTCATCTCGCGCACCACCAAGGGGTACGCCACCCGCATCGGCGCACGGGGCGCGCTATTTTCCGGGGGAGAGCGCCAGCGCATCGCCCTGGCCCGGGCGCTGTTCCACTTCCGAAGCGTGCTGATCCTGGACGAAGCCACGAGCTCGGTGGACAAGGAGTACGAGGCGCAGATACACCAGAACATCCGCGCCCTGGGCCGGGACCATACGGTGATCGTCATCGCCCACCGGCTCTCCGCGCTCCGCAATGCGGACCGCATCATCTGTCTCGACCAGGGCAAGATCGTGGAGCAGGGCACGCCCGCGGAGTTGGCCCGGGGCACCGGGTACTTTGCCAGACTGGTGTACCGGGAAACGGAGAACATCAAAAAGCTCATCGCACTGCCGGAGGAGACCCCGGCCGCTGCACAGAGCCTGTTGAAGGCAGAGGATGGATAGACCGAGGCGTCGCGCGAACATCCTCCTGCTGCTAGCGCTTTGCGTCTTCCTAGTGGCGACGCTCACATGGGCCTCCATCGCCGAGGTAGAGCTCTCCGCGGTGGCCCCGGGGCGCATCGTTCCCAAGGGACAGGTCAAGACCATCCGCTCCTTCGATCAGGGGAAGATCAAGCGGATCGCCGTTGAGGAAGGCAGCGCGGTCAAAAAGGGCGAGGTGTTGATCGAGTTCGATAGCACCCTGGTGGACGCCGAGATCGCCAAGTACACCTCGGAACTGGGGATCAAGGCGGTGGAGGCCACCCGTCTGGAGGCGCTCCTGGGTTGGCGTGAAGCCAAACCCTTCCGTCCGCCTCCCGAAGCCCCAAAGGAGATCGCGGCCATCAACCAAAGGCTTCTTGCGGATCAGATCGCGGCGCACCGCGCCCGCCTCCGTGAACTCGACAGCCAGATCAGGGAGCGCCGGGCGCGACTCCGCACCCTTGGGGCGGGCATTGCCAAGTTTGAGAAACTCCTGCCCATCCTGCGCGAGAGGACCGCGATGCAGGAAACGTTGTACCGCAAGAAACACACCTCCAGGCTCGCCCTCTTCGCAGAACAGGAGCGACTGGTGGAGCTCGAAGGCAACATGGCGCTTCGCAAGGAGGAGCTGGTTCAGGCCAAGGCCTCTCTGGAGGCGCTTGTAGCGCAGAAGGAAGGAACGGTCTCGCAGTTCTATCGGGAACGTCGCTCCAACCTCGCGACCATACGCGAGAGGATGATCGTGCTGCGCCAGGACATCCGCCAGGCTCGGGAGCACCGCGTCCGGCACACCCTGGTGTCCCCGGTGGACGGAGGGGTGCAAGATCTCGCGGTGCATACGGAAGCCGGCATGGTGGAGCCTGGTGCCCGGCTCATGGTCATCGTGCCCCGGGACGCCGGCCTTCGGGTGGAGGCTTTCGTTTCCAATGCCGACATCGGTTTCATCAAACCCGGCCAGCAGGTCACCCTGAAGGTTGCCACCTTTGACTTCCGAAGGTACGGAGCCATTGAGGGAACGGTGAGCCATATCGGCAGGGACGCGGTGAACGCCGGCGGTCAGGCGCCTTCGGGCGCCATCTCCGCGGCCTCGCCGGGCTTTCCCGGTGCCGGCGGCGCTGACATGTCCGGCCCCATGTTTAAGGCGCTCATCGACCTCGACCAGACCTACATGGAGATCGAGGGGAGGAGGATCGACCTCTTGCCCGGCATGTCCGCCGAAGCCGCGGTCATACTGGGCAAGCAACGGCTCATCGAGTACGTCCTGCAACCGCTGCGCGGGTACCGGCAGGAGGCGTTCCGGGAAAAGTAGACTTACCGGACGAACCGGAGTAACCTCCAGGAGAGACGTTATGGAAGAACTGCCCGAAGCGCTGGATCCAGCGGCATGGGAACCCGACCATCTTGAACGGTCCGAAGCCTGGCGCCACACCTTTACAGGCCGCGAGTTGGCGGAGTTGCTTGCGGTGGCGAGGGAAACCGCGGGCGCCGGAGAGCCGCCGGAGAAGCCTTCCCTGCCGGTCCTTGCGCCCGAGATCGAAAAGACCGCGCACGAGCTTAAGTCGGGTCTGGGCTTCCGCATCCTCCGCGGCCTTCCCGTCAAGGAACTGGGGAAGGACGGCGTCGCCGCGGCCTTCATGGCCCTGAGCTGCCAACTCGGCAGTCCCATGGACCAGCCTGGAGGCGTCAAGCTCGCTCACGTACGCGCCGAGCCCCAGGGAAAGGGCAAGGGTCGCTACGGCTTTAGAGCCACCGCTGAGCTCCCCTTCCACGCCGACCTCGAGGACGTCATCGGTTTCCTGTGCGTGAGAGCAGCTTCCGAGGGCGGAACGCGGAAATTCGCCAGCTCCGCTACGGTATACAACGTCATGCGGGACGAGTATCCCGACCAGTTACGGGTTCTCACCCAACCCTTTCACATGGCGTTGCAAAGGCCCCATCCCGACCACGGTCACAAGTGGACCCTCTTGCCCTTCCTGAGCGTCCAGGACGGTCTCTTCAACGCCTGCGCTTACAGGGTCCACATCAAGCGGGCACAGGGCCTTCCCGGGGTTCCCGAGCTCACTTCGGCGCAGACCCAAGCGTTGGCGGCCTTCAACCAAGTGGCCGACCGCGTGTCCGTATCCGTGGACCTCAAGCCCGGCGACATCGAGTACTTCAACAACCACGTCGTCCTGCATACCCGAACGGAGTTCTCCGCAGATAACAACGGGCCCGGCCGCCACCTCTTGAGGGTGTGGCTTTCGATGGCAGACTTCCGAACGCTGCGCCCGGACCACCCCATAAACCTGAGAGCGAGAAAGCACCGTACCCAGCAGAGCGCGTAGTCAAGGCAGTTTGTGCGCGTCAATTCCGGATCAAAGCAGAACTCATCATGGATCTAGGCATCAAGGGCAGGCGGGCGCTGATCTACGGCGGCTCCCGCGGAATCGGGCGGGCGGTGGCTGGAGCCCTCGCCGCCGAGGGCGCTGACGTCGCGGTCTGCGCCCGCAAGGAGTGGGCGGCGCAAAAGGTCGCTTCAGAGGCGGCCGAGAACAGCGGTGTCCGGGCCAAGGGCTACAAGATCGACGCTTGGGACGAGCCGTCGACCCGCACCCTCGTAAGCCACATCGTCGACGACTTCGGCGCGATCGACATAATGTTCGGGGTCGCCCGGCGTCCGGCGTTGGAGGACAGGAACGTACTGCCGCCGGATGGTTGGCAGTCCCAACTCGACAGAGGATTCCTTCGCTTCAAGGCGACTACGGAAGCCCTTCTACCCGGCATGCAGAATCGCCAATGGGGCCGCATCCTTTGGATGATCCCGTGGCCCGTCGCCGGAACCAGTGTCGAACGACAACTCTACTCTGTCACGACAGCCGCGCTGACTGCGTGGCTCGAATCCGTCGCCGCAGACCTCGCCAAGGACAATGTCGCCGTCAACCTGTTGAAGCCTGCACCAGGGTACAGGATAGCGGGTTCTGGCGGTTCTCCCAGGCACGACAAGTCACAGCAGGGCTCCATTCCCGGACCCACGGGCGAAACCCTTTCCATCCGCCAAGTCGCCGTGGTTGCGGCCTTCCTGCTCGGCAATCTCACCGGGGGGATGCGCGGTAAGGCCATCGATCTCGGTTTTGACACTAGCGCCTAATCAAATAAATTCTGATGCGTCATACCGGACTACATCATGTGTGGGCAGTGCCGCCAACGAGTGGATCAACGTCAATGATGGCTATCCAGACGGGCGCTCTTCGCCAGTCATTGAAATGGATGTTCGTAGTGCGTTTCCTCGGCCTCCTACTCGCTATCCTTTCTGCTACCGCGTGCGACGATGTCAGAGAAAACGCAGCCAACTTGGCCACCCATCCCTCACTTCGCGTCGCCGACCTACCCCCGTTGATATCCGCTAAAGAATTCTACTTCACACCCGAAAGCTGGGGACATCAGCTTTCTCCCAACGGGGAGAAACTAGCCTGGATGAAACGTGTCGATGGCAAACCTACAATTCAAGTTCGTCCGCAGCACAGCGGAGGCACGATTACTGTGAACCACCCCCCTTCAGTTACGCAGTTTCACTGGGCGGCCGACAGTAGACACCTGATCTTCTTTCGGAACTGGCGCATGCTTGTAGCAGACACCCGCTCCCCCAAGACGCGCCCCCAGGATCTGACCCCGTTTAGTGACGCGATGGTGCAATGGTACGGACGCCTGCCTGCCAAGCCTGATCTGGTGTTAGTCGAAATGAAACTGCGCGATGGCCAATATGCCGATCTTTACGGGATCGACTTGAGAACAGGTCTTCACAGGCTCATCCAGCGCAATGATGGAACAACCATCTATTGGTTCGTTAGCAATGCGGGCAATATCGTGGGACGGCTCAATCGCGCCACAGACGGCGGTTGGTATGTCCAGGCGCTCAACGACAAGGGCAGTTGGAAGACAATTCTAAACGGCAACCTCACAGATCGGCTGTACCCCGTCGTGGGTGTCCGCGACAGCAACTCAATGGTCTATGCGCTGACCAACGCGGGGCGGGATAAGATCGTGGTCGTGGCGCTGGACCGGAAGAGCGGCGGACAAGAGACGATCTTCGAGCGACCTGATGTGGACCTCGCTCGGCTCTGGACGGATCCCTTCAACCACAGGCCACTTGCCGTAGAGTATCATGACTCGTACCCTCGCTATCATTTCTTCGATGCAGAACTTCAAGCCGACCTGAAAATGATCCTGGGGTCCGGTCCGGTCGTCTATCATCTGACCAGTGCCGATGTGGGCTATAGGCGCCTTGTCATCCGGACGGAGACCGACCGGCTTGGACCACGGACCTATCTTGTTGATCGGAACTCGGGAAAGAAGGAACTGTTGTCAGTTCATCCGTTGAACAAACACGCGCAGAGCTTGTCGGCAACCCGCCCCATCCGGTTCAGCGCCCGGGACGGGCTTCCTATCAACGGCTACCTGACCCTGCCGCACGGAACCGCCGGCAAACGTCTGCCTATGGTCCTCAAGGTTCATGGTGGTCCGTGGCGGCAGGATCTGTGGGTTTTCGAAGTCGACACGCAGTTCTTGGCCAACAGAGGCTACGCTGTGCTCGAAGTAAATTTCCGGGGTTCCACGGGCTTCGGAAAAGCGTTCATGAATAGAGCACGCAAAGAGTCCGGTCGCAAGATACAGGACGATCTGATAGATGCCGTTGACTGGGCTATCGCGGAGGGATACGCGGATCCGGAAAACATTGCCGTCCTCGGCCACAGCTACGGCGGCTATGAGGCGCTCATAGCCCTGACCCGGGCACCCATGAAGTTCGCAGCCGGCGTCAGTATGATGGGTCCGTCCGACCTGATCCTGCAGGTGAACACTTTCCGCAAGATACGGAACCGGGCTTGGTGGATCCATTTCTTCGGCGACCCCGACGATCCTCGCGAGTACAACGATCTCATGGAGCGCTCGCCCGTCAACCACGTAGACCGTATCAAGAGGCCACTGTTGATCGTCCGCGGCGCCAGGGACCCAGTCGTCTCGAAAGAGCACTCGGACCGGCTGATCGACAAGTTGCGCAAACACGACATACCTGTCGAGTACTTGGAGTTCCCCGATGAAGGGCACGAAATCCTCAAACGTCGGAACCGGTTGAAGTTGGCATACCGCCTCGAGACGTTTCTGGCGAAACATCTCGGCGGTCGGGCCGGTTCGAGTTGACTAGCGCCTGTTGAGCAAAGCGGAGTGGGAGTTCGCGGCGCGGGCGCGGAGGACTATACAACGGTCTTGCGACGCCAACCCTTCGGTCTCCAAGACGTTCACGGGAACCTATGGGAGTGGGTTGAGGATTGCTGGCGCCCAGACTGCCGGGGAGCGCCTTCTCACGGGAGGACGTGGACAGCCGGCGGCGAATCCTGGGGTAGCACGGCGTGGACGCTTGGCGTCGCCAATCGGTCTTCGGCATCGTCTCACCAAATGATTCGTTTTTCGTAATCCGTGTCGCCCGGACAGTGGGCCGGTGAGAAGGCCGGTAGGTCTTGAGTTCCGGCCAGGAGGTTGCATGAGCACTTCGCCTTCGTTGGCGTCGCCCATAATGGATTGAAGAAAGCTGCCCTCAAGGGTAGAATACAAGGACACTTTCCTCTTATTTCCCAGTGCGCTCCGTCGCCCGAGGTCGAACGGAGGCGCATTGGACCTGCCCGACAAAGTCAGAGCCAGCGAAGACCCCCGGACTCCCGAGGACGAACGCCACGATCTGAACGCGGAACTCTTCAACGAGTTCAAGAGCGATCTCGCGATTGTCCCCAGAGAAACGCTCCTGGAGCTTCACCAGGAGTTTCTGGCCTCTGACCTGAACAAGGCGGTACCGACCTTCGCGGCCTGGCAGCGGCCCTACCCCAAGTACAAGCGGGATCGCCACAAGTCCTACCTCTACATCGACGAACTGGGCATTGCCGCGGGCGGAGCAATGCAGCCGTGGGTCGAGAAGAACACCTACGCCTTCGAAGTGCTGAAGGCGATGGTCGAGCACACATCCATTCTGAACGCGGTCATCGTCACACGCATCAGGCAGATCCAGCCGTTCCTCCGGCCGCACCAACGGCACGCGGAGCATCCGATGGGCTTCGAGATCCGTCCAAAGGGCAAGGGGCTGAGCGACAAGCTCACGGAAGACGAGAAGAAGATCTCCGACGACATCCAGTGCTTCCTCCTGAACTGCGGCGACGAGCAGGACCCCAGAAAGCGCGACTGGATCTGCCGGCGGAGCAATCTCAGCACCTTCATGGCGAAGTCCATCCGGGACACGTTGACCATGGATGCCTGCCCCATCGAGACGGAGATGACTCGGAACGGGAAGCAACTCTCCGGACTCTACGCGATCCCGGGCGAGACCATACGGTTGGCGCACGAGGAGGGCTACAGCGGCGATGACGAGATCATCGCCGTGCAGATCTACGAAGACCAGGTGGTGACGTACTACGAGCCGAGCGAGCTTATCTATCCCATCCGGAACCCGCGGACCGACATTCTGGCTTCGCGGTACGGCTACGCGGAGACGGAGCAGTTCGTGCGGATCGTGACGGGGTTCCTGAACGCGCTCAACTACAACATGGCCGGTTTCGACCGGAACAACATCCCGCGCGGCTTCCTGACCATGTTCGGGAACTTCGATCAAAACCAACTCAACGACTTCAAACGCCGGTGGACATCGCTCCTGAACGGAGCGTCCCGGCGATGGGCGTTCCCGGTGATGGCAAGCCGGGAGAAGGACGCCGGGGCGACCTGGACCCCGATCGACGTCAACTTCGACGAGATGCATTTCGCCAAGTGGATGTCGTTCCTCGTCTCGATCATCTGCGCCATCTATTCCATCGGTCCAGAGGAGATCAACTTCGACTCCTTCACTTCGCGCCAGTCGACGCCGCTGGGAGGCGAGGACACCTCCGAGAGGCTGGCCGCCTCGAGGGACAAGGGGCTGGAACCCCTGATCGCCTGGTACGAGGGCCTGTTCAACGAGTACGTGATCCCGCTCGTCCATGCGGACTACGAGCTGCGCTTCGTGGGGCTTCATTCCGAAGACGAGGAATGGCTGCGGAGCATGAAGGAAAAGACGAGCACCTACAACGAGATGCGAAAGCTTCGCGGGGAGGATGAGTTCGAGGACAAGGTTCTGGGCGAGGCTCCGATGGACCCCAAACTTCTGCCCCTCTACATGCAGCAACTTCCGCAAGAGGAAACGGAGAACATTGGCGAGGAGGAGCAGCACGGCATTCCCCAGGAGTATCTCGACCGCCTGAAGGACGGGAACCAGGGGCCGGGCGGCCGGACTGGCGGCCCGGAGGAGATCGTCCCTCGCAAGGAGAACCCGGTCGCCGCCGGTAAAGAAGCGCTGGACGAGGCGGCGCGGGACATCGAGAAGGCGACCCGGAGTTTCGTGGTCTACAGCAACATCGAAGATGACTCCAAGAAACCGGCACCGGAGGACGACGGTTATGAGAATTGGACTTGGTAGCGTTCTGGTATCGGTCGTTCTTGCGCTCTCGGTTGACGCCCCGGCGCACGGAATCGGAGAGCCGGAGCTCGAGGCTTCCGCGGCGTTTCAGGAGTGTTGCCATGACCGGGAATGCCGGCACCACCCGATGGTCCGCAAAGGGAAGTACGAGGAGACGGTGGTGGTGTGGATCAGGGGGCTGGGCGACGTGGTCATCCCTGTAGACGCCATGAAGGACGAGAACGTCTCCTATCCGGTCTTGTGCACTCACAACGGCGACCCCCCGGTAGTGGGTTGGGACGACGCAACGAGGGAGTTTCTGGGAAACATCCGGTGCTTGTTCTTTCCAAGGCGGCACAACAGCGTATGAACCGGATCATCATCGCCGAGAACTTCGACCAGGCCAGCGAAGCCGAGGTCTTGGACTTCATCCACTTCATCGCCGAATCCAGAGACATCGATCTGGAGAAGGCGGTGAAGGGCGGAGGCGGCGCCGGCGCCGAGTTCGAGGAGTGGTTCCTCAAGGAGTTGTTCCGAAGGTCACGGCGGCACTTTTCGGGAGCGCGTGACCAGATGTGGCGGATCGTCGAGCGGTACTTGAGGAGCAAGGGCGGTCTGTTGTCGCGTCTCACGCCGGAAGAGATGGCGCAGCTCGAACGCATACTGTTCGAGGCTGGCTTGGCCCATACTTCTCACATGGTGGGGATCTCCGTCAGGGACGCCATCAGGCGCCACCTGGAGAGATGGGGCCGGAACTCGACGGAGATACTGGATCTTCCGGGTTGGGCATACCGCTTCGCGGTGCTCCGGGAGGTCGTTGAGTCGCGGAAGGTTGGGTTCGACGACTTGGTGAGGGCGGCCGCAAGCCATCCACTCTCGGAGGCAGAGGTTCAGGCGATCGCCATTGCCCGCCAGAGGGCGCTGAACGCCTTGCAGTCGATCTTCAATCAAGCCGGCCGTCTCATGACCGACGAGGTTCTGAAGCGTGAACAGGAGCTTCTTCGCCGGATGGTGGTTGAGGCTCTGGAAGAACGCAAGCACCCGCTCACGCTGGCCCGCGACATGTTCAAGGTCGAGGCGCAGGAGGGGCTTTTCCGGGACTTCGAACGTGTCGCTCGGACGGAGATCGCGGACACGTTCGCCCAGGGGGCCTTCGAAGCGGACCGGAAGAGCGGGAAGTTCGAGGACGACGGGCTCGTGTACCGGACTCCCCGAGCGGCCGGGTGCAAGATCTGCCTGGCTCTCTTCTCCCTTCCCGACGGGACTCCACGCCTCTATCGAGTGAAGGATCTCGAAGAGGGGACGGCGCCGGCCATCAACATTGGGGTCCGGAAGGAACGCCTCTATCGGGCGACCGTAGGCATTCCGCACCCGAACTGCCTTTGCTCCCCATGGCTGAAGTACCACGAAGCGATGAGACCGCTGCTTGAGCAGTTTGCCCCTCGTTACCGGGAGGGAAGGCAGCGGTTGAATCTTGAGGTCAAGGTGGCCTTACCCGGGGTTGGTGGACAGGTTGGTTAAGCTGCCCGTGCCATCCGCTCGAAGCCTGCTGGTGTCTGGTAGCAGAGGGTCGAGTGGCGACGTTGCCGATTGTAGAACACCTCGATGAACTCGAAAATCGCGGCCCTTGCCTCGGCTGGACTCTGGTAGTCGGCGTGGTGGATGAGCTCGGTCTTCAGCGTTGCAAAGAAGCTCTCCACGACGGCGTTGTCCCAGCAGTTGGCGCGTCGGCTCTGACCTTCTCCGTTTCCGTTTCTGCATCGCAGCACCTCATCATCAAGGTGTTGCGACGACCAGTTGAATTCAACCAGTACCTGTCGATTCGCTATAGCGAGCGTCTGGCTGAGGCCGGGATCGAGCCGTCGGTGGGCCGGGTCGGGGATTCCTACGACAACGCCCTGGCCGAGTCCATCATCGGCTTGTACAAGACCGAGGTGATCCGTCAACGCGGCCCCTGGCGTCACCTCGAAGCGGTCGAGTTCGCCACCCTCGAGTGGGTCGACTGGTTCAATCACCGCCGTCTCCTCGAAGGGATCGGCTATAGGCCGCCGGCTGAACTCGAAAAAACCTACTATCGGCTGTGCCAGGAGTCGTTCCTCGTGGCCTGACTCACACTAATCCGTCTCCGGTAAACCCGGGGCGGTTCAACGTCACCCCGGGCTTGACCCGGGGTCCAGGCATCGAACCGCCGCCGGCCATGTCCAGCGCCGCGATCGTCGTCAGCCTCGTCTGGACCCCGGATCAAGTCCGGGGTGACGGTTGGGTGTACCGGTGACGGTTGGGTGTACGGGTGACGGTTGGTGTGGGGGTGATGGTTGGTGTGGGGGTGATGGTTGGTTGTCCGGGCGGCGCCCAGCTCGAGATTCCTAGCCGTTTCCGAGCAGCGCCGCCGCCGCGCGGTCCGCGATGACCACGGCCGCGCCAGAAACGACCCGGCCCGCCGGGATGGCGGCGTCGCCGTCGCGCAGCCGCGACAGCATCTCCCGCTTGTCGTCGCCGGTCACCACCCAGAGAATACGACGCGCGTTGTCCAGGACCGGAAGGGTCAGGGTCATGCGCCGCCGCCCCTGGTAGACGCCGGTCACCGCCACCGGCGCGTCGCGTATCTCCAGCTCCGGCGCGCCCGGAATCAGCGACGCGGTGTGCCCGTCGGGACCGAGGCCCAGGTGAACGAGGTCCAGCCGGCCGGACGGCCCGGTCAGGCGATCGAGCGTTTCAGCGTACTCCCGGGCCGCGGCGTCCAGGTCCGGCACCTCCACCGGCATGGCGTGTATCTGTCCGGGCTTGAGCAGGGACTGCTCCGACAGACTTTCCCGCAAGTGGGTGAGGTTCCGTTCCGGATGCCCCACCGGGGCCGCCCGCTCGTCCACCTGCACGATCTCCACCGCCTGCCAGGGAACATCCTCCCGCGCCAGGAACCGCAGCATGACCCAGGGGGTCCGGCCGCCGCTCACGGCGAAGACGAACCGGCCGCGGGCCTTCACCGCCGCGCGCACGGCATCGGCGATGAAGGCCGCGGCGCGGCGCGCCACCGACTCCGCATCGGCAAGCACCTCGATTTCCATGGGTCCGAAGCGGCGGGCTACTTCTTGCCGGGCAGCTCCTCGTGGCCGCCGAACTGGAAGCGCATGGCCGACAGCAGCTTGTCGGCGAAGTCCGCCTCGCCACGGGAGCTGAAGCGCTCGAACAGGGCCGCGGTGAGGACGTGAGCCGGCACCGCCTCGTCCACGGCGGCGTGGATGGTCCAGCGTCCCTCCCCGGAATCCGACACCCGGCCGGCGAACCGCTCGAGCTTGGGGTCCTCCAGGAACGCGTTGGCGGTGAGGTCCAGCAGCCAGGACGCCACCACGCTGCCGCGCCGCCACAGTTCCGCCACCTCGCCCAGGTCGAAGTCGTACTGGTAGTGCTCCGGGTCCCTCAACGGCGTCTGCTCCGCGCTGGCCTCGTGCCCCTGCTTGCCGACGTTGGCGTGCTTCAGGATGTTGAAGCCCTCGGCGTAGGCCGCCATGATGCCGTACTCGATGCCGTTGTGGATCATCTTGACGAAGTGGCCGGCGCCGTTGGGGCCGCAGTGCAGGTAGCCGTGTTCCGCCGTGCCCTGGCCCGGCTCCCGGCCCTGTGTGCGCGGCGCCTCGTCGATGCTGGGCGCCAGGGTCGCGAAGATCGGGTCCAGATGCTTCACCTGATCCAGCTCGCCGCCGATCATCTGGCAGTATCCCCGGTCCAGCCCCCAGACGCCGCCGCTGGTGCCCACGTCCACGTAGTGGATCCCCCTGGCCGCCAGCTCCCTGGCGCGCCGGATGTCGTCGATGTAGTAGGAGTTGCCGCCGTCGATGAGGATGTCGTCCTCCTCCAGGTGTTCGACAAAGGACTCGATGGTCCGGTCCACCACCGCCGCGGGCACCATCATCCACACCGCCCGGGGCTTCTCCAGCTTCGCCACCAGCTCCTGCAGGGAGGCGCTCCCCACGGCGCCGTCTTCCACCAACCCCTGGACCGCGTCGGCGTGCCTGTCGAAGGCCACCACCTCGTGCCCGGCCTTGATCAGGCGCCGCGCCATGTTGCCGCCCATCCTTCCCAAACCGATGATGCCCAACTGCATACCAACCTCCTTGGACAAGGTGCTGTTGTTGCTCGAATCCGACCTTACGGGTGCGCTTTCGCCCTGGTTGCATCTTAGCACAGGAGCCCGGCCGACGGGACACGAGACCGCCGGAACCGGCACGCGGGCGCGATAATAGAATTACTTCTCAGGATGGGCTAGAGTGTCGGCGACATGTACGCTCCCATCGAAAACTACGGCGTCATCGGCGACCTTCACACCGTCGCCCTGGTGGGCAACAACGGCTCCATCGACTGGCTCTGCTACCCGCGCTTCGATTCACCCAGCGTCTTCGGCGCGGTGCTCGACGACGCCAAGGGCGGGCGTTTCGTCATCGGGCCGGACGCGGACAACGTCACCTACCGGCAGTTGTACCTGCCGGACACCAACATCCTGATCACGCGCTTCATGACCGAGGAAGGCGTCAGCGAAGTCATGGACTTCATGCCGCCGGGCCCCGCCGACGAGGGCTACCACGGGCGCATCATCCGCATCGCCAAAGTGGTGCGCGGCACCATGTCGCTCAAGCTCCAATGCACCCCGGCGTTCGACTACGGGCGCGCGGAGCACACCGTGGAGGTCCGCGACAACCGCGCGGTGTTCCACAGCGACGGCCTCGCCTGCATGCTGAAGGTGTCCCAGAGCGGCCACCGGACCAAGGTGTCCGTCCGCCCGGACGGCAACGGCGGGGTGGTGGCCAGCGGGACCCTGCAGGAGAACAGCGTGCTGGCGGCGGTGTTCCAGGGGGTCGACGACCGCGGCCTCGACTGCGACTGTCCGGAGGTGGAGGGCTGTCTCGAGCTGCTGGAGAACACCGAGCGGTACTGGCACCAGTGGCTGCGGCAGTCGCGCTACAGCGGCCGCTGGCGCGAACGCGTGGACCGCTCGGCGCTGATGCTGAAGCTCCTGTGCTACGAGCCCACCGGGGCCATCGTGGCGGCGCCCACCTGCAGCCTGCCGGAAGACATCGGCGGAGGGCGCAACTGGGACTACCGCTACACCTGGATCCGCGACGCCAGCTTCAGCCTGTACGGTCTCATGCGGCTGGGCTTCACCTACGAGGCCGGCCGTTTCATGGACTGGCTCAAGGAACGCTGCGGCGACCTGAAACCCGACGGCTCGCTGCAGATCATGTACGGTATCCGCGGCGAGAAGGACATCCCGGAGTCCACCCTGGACCACTGGGAGGGCTATCGGAAGTCCGCTCCCGTGCGCATCGGCAACGCCGCCGCCGACCAACTCCAGCTCGACATCTACGGCGAGATGATGGACTCGGTCTACCTGTTCAACAAGTACGGCACCCCCATCGACTCCGAGCTGTGGACCAACCTCTCGCGCCTCATGGAGTGGGTCTGCGACCACTGGGACCAGCCGGACGAAGGCATCTGGGAGGTCCGGGGCGGGCGCCAGCACTTCGTCTACTCCAAGCTCATGTGCTGGGTGGCGCTGGACCGGGGCGTGCGTCTGGCGGAGAAGCGCTCCTTCCCGGCCAACCGCGAGCGCTGGCTCAAGAACCGGGACGCCATCTACCACCAGATCATGGCCGAGGGGTTCAACCGGGAACGGAACGCCTTCGTGCAGGCGTTCGGTAGCGACACCCTGGACGCCAGCAACCTGCTCATGCCGCTGGTGTTCTTCGTCTCCCCCACCGACCCCAAGATGCTGTCCACCCTGGAGGCCATCAACTGCCCGCCGCACGAGCACGGCCTGGTGTCGGACAGCCTGGTCTACCGATACGACGTGGCCCGGACGGACGACGGCGTCGCCGGCGAGGAAGGCACCTTCAGCATGTGCACCTTCTGGCTGGTGGAAGCCCTCACCCGGGCCGGCAGGCTCGGCAACGCCCGCTTCATCTTCGAGAAGATGCTGAGCTACGCCAACCATCTCGGCCTCTATTCCGAGGAGACCGGCCCCCGCGGCGAGGCCCTTGGCAACTTCCCCCAGGCGTTCACCCACCTGGGCCTCATCAGCGCGGCCTTCAACCTCGACCGCAAGCTGGGCTCGAAGGATTGAAGCCCGTTAACGCGATGCCAAGTGCAAGTCCCGCACCCGTCATCCCGGCCCCGGATCAGGTCCGGGGCCGGATCAGGTCCGGGGCCGGATCAGGTCCGGGGCCGGATCAGGTCCGGGGCCGGGATCCAGAACCGAAACCGACTCGGGCAGGCAAGAAAGGAGCCCCATGGCCCTGATCATCAGCGCCGAGCAGACCCGCGAGCTCATCGACATGACGACCTGCATCCGGCTCCTCGACAGGATGTTCCGCGACCGGGCCGCGGGCAAGGTGCGGACCGTGCCGCGCCGGAGGCTCAAGGGAAGCAGCAAGCAGCTCAACGTGATGGCGGCGTGGCACCAGACCTCGGATCTCATGGCGCTGCGAAGCTATGTCGGCAAGGCCAATACCATCAGCCTGTACGACGGCGGCGCCGGGGGCCTCAAGGCCGTCATGAGCGCGGCCTATCTCAGCAGCCTGCGCACCGGCGCGGCCACCGGGGTGGCGGCGAAATACCTGGCGCCGGCGAAACCATCGGTGCTGGGCCTCATCGGTCCGGGATGGCAGGGCACGTTCCAGGTGGAAGCGGTAGTCAAGGCCTGCCGGCCGAAGCAGGTCCTGGTGTACGGCCGCAACGCGGAGCGGCGGCAAGGCTTCATCGACGCCATGAGCAAGGTGGTGCGGACGCCCTTTCGGGTGGCGGGCTCCGTGGACGAGGTCGAGGGCGAGTCCGACATCCTGGTGATCTCGACCGACTCCACCACCCCCATCGTCGACGGCCGTAACCTCAAGGACGACGTGCTCGTGGCCACCATCGGCGCCAATCAGCCCGTCAAGCACGAGGTGTCCGGACGGCTCGTCCGGTCCATGGACCTGGTGGTCACCGACGATCTCGCCACCGCGCAGAACGACAGCGGCGACCTGATCGATGCCTGCGGCCGGAGGCAGCTACGCTGGCGGGACGTGGTGCCGCTGGAGGCCGTGGTCGCCGACGGCGTCCAGGGCAAGCCCCGAAAGGTCCTGTTCCAGTCCAACGGGATTCCGGACGAGGATCTGGCGGTAGGTACGTATGTGCTGCGGCAGGCGCTGAAGAAAGGGATGCGCTTGCGGGAGATCGAGGAGTTCTGAGGTCCCGCCGGGGCAGCCTGCTCGTGCCTCCTGGACCCCGGAGCCTGCCCCGGACTCGATCCGGGAGCCTGCCCCGGACTCGATCCGGGGTCAAGTCCGGGGTGACGAATGAGGGGTTCGGGGGAACGCACTGACACCCGGAGCCACCTCCACGTCACCCCGGGCTTGACCCGGGGTCCAGGGGTTGGGCCGCGGGGAGGGGCCCCGCCCACGCCCAAATCCTCAGTCGGTCACCCCGTACAGCCTCTTGGCGGAATCCGCCAGCAGCCATTTCTTGTCCTCGGGGGACAGGTCCTCCCTGCGGCCGAGGTGGTCGATGTTCTCCGGGAACTCCATGTCCCAGTGGGGGTAGTCGGACGCGTAGTAGAGCACGTCGGGGCTCAGCCACTTGCCCGTCTCGCCGATGAAGGGCTCGTAGTCCTCGGCGTGGAAGTAGATGTTGCCGCTACGCACGTACTCGCTGGGTTTCTTCTTGCAGAGCGGCGCCTCGGCCGCGCCGCGCTTCTCCCATTCCTCGTCCATGCGGCCGGCCCAGTAGGGCGCCCATGAGCAGCCCGCCTCCATGAACGCCACCCGGAGGTTCGGGTACCGGTCCATCACGCCCCGGAAGATCATGCTGGTCATCTGCATCATCTGGGCGAAGGCGTGGGACAGGGTGTGGACCTCGATGAACTGGTCGAACCCGTCGGCGCCGAAGTACTGCGGCCCGCGCACGGTGGCGTGCACGCCCACCATGCAGTTGAGCTTCTCCGCCTCCTCGTAGATGGGCCAGTAGTCCTGGTGTCCCAGCGGCAGCCGCAGCCCCACGGCCGGCAGCATCAACCCCGTCAGCTCCAGCTCCTGGACCGCCCGGCGCAACTCCTTGACCGCCTCGGGCACGTCCTGAAAGGACACCAGCGCCACCCCCTTGAGCCGGGGGCTGACCTTCTGGAACTCCTCGGAGACGAAGTCGTTCCAGGCCTTGCACAGGGCCACCGCCAGGTCCGGCTCGCGGATCCAGCCGATGCCCAGGCCGCCCGTGGGGTAGAGGTAGGCGGTGGTGAGCCCGCCGTCGTCCATGGCGTCCAGCCACGTCTTGGCGTCGCACGCCGTCGTCCCCAGGGTCCCGCCGATGGAACGGTCCCAGTTGTCGATGGGGTAGAGGGTGGCGGTCCGGTCCACCCACGGCGTTTCCATGTACTTCTTGAGCTGCTCGTCCGTCTCGGTGATGTGCCCGTCCGCATCGATGACTTCGACGTCCTTGGCCATGGTTTCCTCCTCGATTGGTTTGGTCGTTGAAAGAGTGCCGGCGGCGCGGTGGAGCGGGACTGGTGTCGTGTCGGGTCGCGCGCCGGAACAGGTTGACCTCTTGGGCACCCTACACGCCGACTCTATGGCCATCGCCGGTGTGTTGTCAAGATCGACTGCCGTCCATGACCGGCCTCAAGTCAACCTGTACACGGATCCGTTTCTTGGCTAGAGTGGCCGTCCACACGAGCGCCCGGGGCCGCGGAGCAACCATCATGGAATTCGGAATGCAGTTCTTTCCCTGCGTCGGGCCGGAGCAACGCTCCGCGGCCGAGTACTTCGACGACTGCCTGAAGCTCTGCGAACTGTGCGACGAGTACGGCTATACGCATATCCGTACGGTCGAACACTATTTCCACTTCTATGGCGGCTACAGCCCGAACCCCATCGTGTTTCTCACGGCGGCCTCGCAGCGCAGCGCGAAAGCGCGCCTGATCACCGGCGCGGTGCTGCCGGTGTTCAACAACCCGCTCAAGCTCGCCGGCGAGATCGGCATGCTCGACGCCATCTCCGGCGGCCGGCTCGAGGTCGGCTTCGCGCGCGCCTTCCTGCCCCACGAGTACCAGCGATTCGGCATCTCCCCGGACGAATCGGTGGCCCGTTTCGACGAAGGCATGGCGCAGGTCCGCCGCCTGCTCGAAGAAGAGGACGTCACCGAGAAGGGCCGGTTCCACAGCTTCGAGGACATCACCTCGCTGCCGCGTCCGACCCGGAAGCCACGCCCGCCGTTCTGGACGGCCGCCCTTGCCACCCCGCAGTCGTTCGAGAAGGCCGGACGGCAGGGGAACTGGATCATGGCCATCCCCATCGCCCGCTCCGCCATGCGCGAGCTCTGCGGCATCTACCGCGAAGAATGGACCAGGGCCGGCCATCCGGGCAACGGCCGGGTGATGCTCGCCTTCCACATGTACTGCCACGAAGACGCGGACGAAGCGACGCGCATCGCGCGCGGTCCCTTGAACCGCTATCTCGCCGCGCTGGTCGACGCCGCCTCGGGCTGGATCAGCGGCACCTCTTCCGCCGACTACAAGGGCTACGACAGGATCGTCGCCGCCCTCAAGCGCGAGACTTTCGAGTCCCAGGTCGAGAGCGGCGCCGCCTGGGTCGGCACGCCGAGTCAACTGGCAGAGCGGATCGCCGCCTATGACGGCGTGGTCGGCGGCATCGACGACGCCTCGCTCCAGGTCAACTTCAACGACATGAGCCTCGAGGACGCCGAACGTTCGGTGCGCCTGTTCGGCGCAGAAGTGATGCCGAGGTTCGAGACGGCTTGACACGGGACCTGCGCCTGAATAAACATGGCGATTTTCAAACGGCGCGAAGTCCATCCGCGCCGGCAAACCCGGCGGCTACCGCCCTGACGGAGGTGTAACCATGACTCGTCTTTTTCATGCCGCAATCATCGGCTTGGCGGCACTCCTGCTGTTCGGGACCCCGAGCCACGCCGAGTTCCCGGAAAAGAATATCAACAGCATCGTCACCTTCTCTCCCGGCGGGGGCTTCGACACCATTTCCCGGGCCATCACCCGCTTCGGCGAGAAGTATCTGCCCAAGGGCGTCAAGATGATCGTCAAGAACGTCACCGGGGCCGGCGGCATCACCGGCACCGTCTATCTGTACCGCTCCAAGCCCGACGGCTACACCATCGGACAACTGCACGGCGGCATGATGGCCGTGCCGTTTCTCAGAGGCGTCAAGAAGACGGGCTACGACTACGAGAAGTTCACCTGGGTGGCGCGGGTCGGCGGCGAGCCCTACGCCCTGCTTTTGCGCAAGGACTCCAAGTACCGGTCGCTGGAGGAATTGCAGAGGTCCAAACGCGTAACCTGGGGTCTTGAGGCCATCGGCGTTGGACGCTGGGTGGACGCCTTCATTGCGGCCGCCGAGCTGGGCATCAACTTCGCAGTCGTGTCTGGCTACCGCGGCACGGGCGAGAACCTGCCCGGCTTGTTGCGGGGGGACTACGACGTCTTCTTCCAGCCCATCGACCATCCCTCCGTGGTGCCGTACCTCCAGACCGGCGAGATCCGGCCGGTCCTGACCATGGGACCCAAGAGGGCCATCAACGCTCCCGATGTCCGCACCGCCATCGAGGCGGGGTACAACGTCACGGTGTCTTCAGCCCGCCACATAGCGGCCCCCCCGAAAACCCCGGCCAAGGTGGTGAAAGTCCTGGAGACGTTGCTCATGAAGGCCATGAACGACAAGGACTACGATGCGTTCATCAAGAAGTCGGGCCTGGTGCTGGATCCGGGCGGCACCAAACGAGCCAACAAGGACATTGCGGACCTCGCGGCGCTCTACCGGAAGTACACGCCCGCGATGAAGAAGGCCATAAAGCAATAATAGGCTGATTTCGATCCTGCGATCGGGCGGCAGGCGGCAAGGGATCGACCCCGGGCCGCGGCCGCCCGCCGCGGGGCCTTCCTTCGCGGCAGTTCCTGTCGACTGCGCGAACAAGGGTCGACAAGGTAGCCACTAGTAGCTACCCCTGTAACGATGCGATCGGTGGGAATCAAGACACTCAACAACCGGCTCAGCGAATACATCCGGCTGGCTGCATCCGGCGAAACCGTCCTGGTAACGGACCGGGACCGCGTCGTGGCGGAGATCGGCCCTCCGAAGGAGACGCGGAGCCCGTTCCTCGCGGACGCCATGCTGGCGGAAGCCGTACGCGCGGGGTGGCTGACGCCGCCGGTACTGCCCGCAACCGGAGAACCCCCCGCATCACGACCGGTGGCGCCGCTGAGCGACCTGCTTGGTGAGTTGGACGAAGACAGAAGCGGACGGTGATCTACGGAGACCTCTGTCGCCCTCGCCCAACTCCTGGCGGAAACCGGCGCCCTCGCTGTGGAACGAGACCCTGGTGGCGAGCCGATTGCTGGAGTACGAACTCTCGACCCGGCGGCACGTGCGCAAGCTCGGCGAGTCGCACGGCGATGCGGCCCGCGGACTCTTGGGACGGATCGTGCATGTTCTCGAACTGTAGTGGTCGTGTGCAGTCCGCGGGACCTTTCACCTCCTGAGCGCCGGTTCCGCGGTCACGTCTTCCACTAAATCGTCCAGGGGGCGGAGCCCTCTGGACCCCCGCATGATGTTAAAGAGGTAAAGATTCATGGGGTGAGCGTTCGGGCAATACGGAAACCGAAGCTGTTGTTCCGGTTCCCAGCGGAGTTCCCGAGGCGGAAGGCGGACCGGAGGAACCACGGAAGGTTGATCCAGGAACCGCCGCGCAACACGCGGGATCCACAGTCTCCGCCACTCGTCCAGGCACTCCCATCCGCCGGCGCCCCAGAATAGTCACCGTGCCAGCAGTCCTCCACCCACTCCCAGACGTTCCCATGTACATCGTGCAACCCAAAACCGTTCGCCTGAAACGACCCCACAGGAACCGTCTTCCCGCGGTCCACTCCCTTGCTACCCGATCCATACGAGTAGTCGCCGTTGTAGTTCGCCTGGGCCGTAGATATCGTGGACCCAAAATGAAATGGCCCCGTAGTCCCCGCACGCGCCACATACTCCCATTCCGACTCACTCAATAGCCGGTACCTCTTCCCCGTCTTTCCCGACAGCCACTCAACGTACGCCTTCGCATCCTCCCAACTAACATTCATCACCGGACGACGACCCCGGCCCCATCCCCGGTCCCTAGGTCGATAGTCGTTGCAACCACCGCCCGCCACACACGCATCCCACTCCCCAAACGTCACCTCGTACTTCCCCACCGCAATCGGCTTCGGCATCGTCACCCGGTGACGCGGCCCTTCGTCGGCGCTCCTCGCCGCTTCACCCCCGGGCGAACCCATCTTGTAACTCCCGCCAGCAACCACCACCATCTCCGGACACTCAGCACAATCGCGGAATACGAACGGTCTCAAGACAGCAGGGTCCCGGTGCGCCACCGCCACATCCAACGCCGTCCTTCCCTTCGGCCCCTTTACCGTAGAATCCGCCCCCGCACCCACCAGCAGCTCAATGATTTCCGAATGCCCGTGCACCGAAGCCATGAACAGCGCCGTCGCCCCGTCCGCGGCCTGAACATCCAGGTCCGCCTTCGCCTTCAAAAGCGGTCCCACCATCAGCTTGTATCCCTTGTTGGCCGCGTGCATCAGCGCCGTCCAGCCTCGCCGATCCCGTGCATTCACGTCCACTCCCGCTTTCAACGCCGCCTTCAACCCGTCGATGTCGCCTTCCCTGGCTGCACGGTGCAACTCATCCGGACGCACACGGCTGCGCGTCTTCGTAACCTGTTGTCGTGGCGCGGCCCGCCGCGCCGTGCCGGTCCCCGCCCCGGCTCCTCGACGCTTCGCCAAGGCCCGCATGGTACGCAACCCCTCCGGGGTCAACGTGTCCCCCGGCGGCAACCCCGCGTCTCGAAGGAACGCCGCATACGCCTTGGCGCTGCGGCCACCCCACCTGCCGTCGGCCGCGCCCGGCTTGTAGCCCAGCACTGCCAGCAATCCCTGGGCCTCCCGGATCACACGCGCCGGCGGCGGACCCGCGGTTTGCTGCGACGGAGCGGCAGGGGGCGGTCCGGTCCCGGCAGCCTTCGGCCCGCGCGTTTCCCCGCCGCGCGGACGCCACTCCCGGGCTCGCCTCTGCGCCTCGGCTCGCTCCGCCGGGATCATCTTCGCCGTGAGGGCGTCGCGCTCCTTCAACGCCTCCATCTCGCCCCGGCTGGCCGCAAGATTGAACCACATGTGGGCCAGCACGTAGTCCTGCGGCGCACCCAACCCCTTGAGATACAGCCGTCCCAGTGCCAGCATCGCCCGGCGGTCCCCCGCGTCCGCGGCCGCGCGCCACTGTTCCAGCGCCTCAGCCGGGCGACCCGCCTTCCACGCCTGCCCCCCCGCTTCATAGTCCGCTACGGCCGGAGGCGTACAGAAGATCAACACTGCCACAGCCAACGCTGCCGAACGGACTGCATGCCGAATGTCTGTGTTTCCCATCCTGATCGTACTCCGTGGTGGAAGGCTTCCTGAAACCTCGAAGGGTACTCCGCGGTCCGCACCCCTCCATCCCGACGGCTACCGCATCTGACGCAGAGCGGACTGGCGGGTGCGTTCGAGCTCCTTCTCCGCCCTGCGATACATGGCCTTACAGTGCGGCCGTGGCTCAACCCGGAGGCACGTTCTGGCCGCGTTGAGGCCATTTTGGGTCATCTGCACCAGAACTGCCAACTTTTGGCGGCGAGACATCCTGCCGGACTGGGCCGTCCGTTGGAGCGACGCGTTTGTCGTCTCGGCTGACGCTGCCGCTCGCCTGCACGCGGGCACTACATCTGCCTCGCAGTTGCTCGACAACTTCCTCTTGGCGGTGTCGGTACCCGACCCGGACCGAGCCGACGCGGTGGCGGACGGTGCCGAGGCCTTCGCCCTTGCCCGTTCCTCGTCGCGTTGCTTTCGACGCCGGGCTTCGGCTTGCATCCTTGCGCGCTTCGCTTCTTCACGCTGCTTCTGGCGCCGCGCTTTCTCTTCCATCTTCTCGAGGGCCGTCCGATAGTCGGTTTCCGACCCGGAGGCCCTTTCACCCAGCAAGGAGGCCAATGCGCTCGTGTAGTCCGCGCGCGAGTCCGCGTCATCCGGTCGAGCACTCTCTCTGCTCCCCTGTCCGACTCGCTCGCGAGCACCGCCCCACCGCCCTCCGGCGTCCTGAGTTCGGGAGCAATCCCCCCAGGGGTCGGCGCACTTCGCGGCGCGTTCCATCCCCTCACCTTGCCCCGGCCCCGCGCCTTCACGCTTCCGTTCCTCACCTTCGCGCAGGGCCGCCCACGGATCCAGCCGGCTCGCCTTGGCCTGAAGCTCCTTGTTCCAATACTCCTCCCCGCATCCCCATTCGCCTTCACGGCACCCGGGCTCCGGCTGTTCTCGCCAAACGTCCTGCCCTGGTCTGGCACCAGCCGGCGTCTCGGGCGGCGGCGCATCGTCCCGTGTTCCGGCTTCCCACGCGGCCGCCTGCTCGTCCAACTGGCGCTTTTCCTCAAGCAGGCGCTTGATGTCCTCATCCAACGGGCTTGGCTTTGCGACCGGTAAAGGTTCGTCACCCAACACGCCGGTCTCCCGCTCGTAGAACTCCCGCTCGCCGTCACCCACGGATAGCGCCATGCGGCCATCCTCTCGGGGCTTCTTCTTCCCGTCGAACCACTTCGAGACCTCGTCCGCGGCGCTTCTTGCCGACTCGGCCGCCTTCTGCACCTTGGCCGCCACCTCCCGCGCCTTTTCCGCCACCTTCTCGACCCCGAAGCTCCGCGCCATGATGTTCTCGCTGGCTGCCAGGCACTCCTTCATGGCTTCCTTCGTGGACTTGTCGGCTTCCCGTGCGTACTCCCTTTCGCTCATGCCTTCAGGGTCTCCAAAGTTCTTGAACCCTCGAGCAAAAATCTTCAACGGCCGGAAGACGGCCGTGGACGCGCACTTGGCGGTATCCCGGGCATTCTTGAAAGTGTCGCGGAGGCCCGCGTCCGCGGAAGGAGCGGCCAACGCCAACCCGGCGGCCACGGCCGCGAGCAGAACGGTGGAGCGGAAACACTTCGGCAAACGAGTCATCTCGAACCCCCTATTCGATCAGCGACGTAAGGAACAGCCGTCGCAACCCGCAACTCCCTCCGCTCAGCCGGCAAAGAGCGAAGACATAGAGACGGCCGTCCTCCCGAAGCGACGCCACGACCAGGCGATCGTTCCCGCCCGCATCGAGCGTCATGTCGAGTCGCAGTCCCGCGGCGAATCCCGCGGGCAGGCGCGCCAGCGCGCTGGCAGTGGCGGCGTCCGTGTCGGGAGCGCCGGCCCGGATCGCGGCCGCATCCCGGGCCGCGAGCGCGTCATCGATTCTTCCCAGCGTCGTATCGAGCCACACCGGGCTGCCCGCGGCCCATTGCACGCGCATGGCCATATTCCACGCCAGCCGTGGCAAAACCGCGCGCATGTGGTCCGCCGCGGCGGCGAATGTTACGCCATCCCGGGAGCCCTCCAGAGCCGCAGCCGGATGGGCCTTCCGAAACGATGCGAGCCGCCCGGCCGGGATGTCGCGGAGAGCCGCCATCGGTCCAGCCTTGTCCCTGGTCCATGAGGGTTGCAAAGTGACGGACGCTGCGGCATCGGCAAGACGTTCGCCCGGCAACGCACGGACCGACGCCACACGGTATTGGTCCCCCCGGAACTGCCACAGGGAAAACACCGCAACATCGAGCAACGGGTTGTAGTAGAGTGCAACCGGGGCGGGCGAACGCAACCGCCCGAGCTTCACGATCATGTTCTCGAAGGCCGGCGGCCAAAGCTCAGCCACACTAACTCCGGGCATTCCCGGGATTTGTGCCAGAATGGCGAGAGCGCCCGCTTCAGCCGTGACCCCCCCTTTGCGCAGAGCCAGCGCATGGGATGCGAACAAACGTGCTTTCTCGTCTTGCGCCATGGCGGACGACGCGGTCGTCAGTGTCGCCGCCAGCGCCATTGCGAACATGTTCCGGACGACCGTCGCCACGCCGCGTATCATAGTGAAAACCTGTTGGGTTGGAAAGAACCGCTCCGGTGTCAAGTGCGGGATGACGGAAGAGCCTCGGCGCGGACGATGGCAACGTCGTAGGATTCAAGCACCGGGTCCGCGGTCACCAGCGTCAACCCTTCCACCTGGGCCTGGGCTACCAGGACGCGGTCGAAAGGGTCACGATGATGCGGCGGCAGGGCTGCCGCCGTGAGCGCGTGGATATGGGAGATCGCCAGTCCGCCGGCGCCGGTCCGTCGCATGCTCTCCGCAACGTAGACCTCGGGCGGGTCAGGAAGGGCAAGTCGTCCGGCCTCGTACTTGATCGCGATCTCCCAGGCACTGGCCGCCGAGAGATAAATCTCGGACGACCGAACCGCTATCGTCGCCAGGAGACTTGGGGAGATCCGTTCGGGCTCGGTCTGCAACCATAGCCAGCAGTGCGTATCGAGGAGATACCTCACTTCCGCCCTTCAAAGGCGCGGAGCATCTCCTCGTCCAGCGGGGCGTCAAAGTCGTCGGGCACCACGAAACGTCCCCGGTCGTGACCGAAAGTGCGCCGACCCTGGCCTATCGGCACGAGTCGTGCCACCGGCTGTCCCGACCGTGTGATGATCACGTCTTCTCCGGCCGCGAGTTCCCGCAACAGCCGCGAAAGATGCGTCTTCGCTTCGTGAACGGATACTTGAGGCATGTAAACACCCCTAAACTAAGGCGATGACTAAGTCAACAAACAGTTGGCCGCACTAACGCCACGGTCCTCAAAGCCGCAACAAGGCCGTATCTGCAATGTCGAGCCGAATTCCGCGCCCACCCGCGCCCCTCCCCGCAAGACAGCGGGCAAGAGGGGCACGGGTCCTGTCTCATCATGGCCGCCCCTGAACGCTCACGGGTGCTCCCGGCGTCCCCGTGAGGACGCCGGCTCCGGCGACGGAGCGTGCGGGCAATACGGAAACCGTTGTTGTTGTTCCGGTTCCCGGCGGTGTTCCTGTTGCGGTTGGCGGACCGGAGGTTCCTCGGTTTGTTGTTCCAGGAACCGCCGCGCAACACGCGGGATCAGGGGGGCGGCCAAGCCCACGGGACGGATCGAACCATCCGCCCCGAAAGATGGATTGGCGCAGACGCCAGGTGTCGGCATGCTCGGCGTGGGCGATCCAGGACTGCACCCGTCGCCGAACCTCGTCGGGCTCCACCGTGCCCCCGCGCCAGCGGTCCCGCAGACCGCGCAGCCGGTTGCGGAAGCGGCGCACGTTCTCCTCGAGAAGGCGCCTGCGGCCGCCCGGCAGCAGCACGAACCCGAGAAAGGTCGCGGCCTCGTCCGTCGGCTTCACGAAAGTCTTGCGGGGATGGAGACCCAGACGACAGCGCTCCAGGTAACGGGAGATCCGTTGCCGCCACTCCTCCAACCGATGCCGGTCGTCATGGAACAGCACGAAGTCGTCCACGTACCTGAGATAGCCCTTGGCCCGCAGCACCTCCTTGCAGAAATGGTCCAGTCCGTCGAGGTACACGTTGGCGAAGAACTGACTGGTCAGGTTACCGATAGGAAGGCCCCGGCGGCGATCCCAGGGCGTGAACAGGCCGTCGCCCGGATAGTGCAGATGGACCGGCTCCTGGGGGTTGGAAGCGTCGATGATGCGGTCCGCCAGCGCGAGCGTACGGGGGCAGGCGATGCGCCGGCGCAGGTCGCGTTTCAGGACCTCGTGATCGATGGCCGGGAAGTAGCGGTAGATGTCGCTGCGCAGCACGTAACGGAAGCGGTCCCCGAACCTCTCGTAGCGGTCCACGGTCCGGTGCGTGCCCTTGCCCTTGCGGTTGGCGTAGCTGTCGTGGATGAAGCCTCGCTCGAAGATGGGCTCGCACACCGCGCAGAAGGCATGATGGACGACCCGGTCGCGGAAAGGAGCGGCGGATACCACGCGGTGCTTGGGATCGAAGATCTCCATGGTCCGGTAACGGCCCGGCCGGTAGCGGCCGCTCCGAAGCTCACGCTCCAGCCGCAACACCTCCTTTCCTGGTTGGCGAGGAACGACGCCGCGCCGGGCTTGGCGTGCTTTCCCGAGGCGGCGCGCCGCGCTGCCGCCGAAAGGGCCGGGAAGGAAGCAATGGCATCGAAGAGGTCACGCGCTTTCATGGCTTCGGTGCGCCTTTCTCCAGGCGCCGATGCGGCGTCCGGTCTCGTCCAGGGAGCGGGCCGCGTACTCGTAGCGCCGGGAATCGAGACAGCGAAGGTCATGGGGCCAGCCGGCACAGGAACCGCAGCTTCTCGATACCGAGGTTGGCGCGGGAAAGCGGCGCCTCGCGGCGCCTGTTGTAGGTGGCTTCTATCAGAGCTTCGAGGACTTCCATGGCCGTACCCTGGATGCGGTCCCCGAGAAGAAATTTGTGGGCGCGAGAGAAGCGGTTGACCGCCGGCACGAGCCACAGGATGAAGCGGTAGTGGCAGTCGAGAGCCGGGCCAGTCTCCCGTGCCCTATCTCCTGTGGTCTCGGTCAATGACTCCTCACTGTCGCAAATGTAAACTCAAAGCTCTCATGAAAATCGCCCAGGGGGCTGCGCCCCCTGGGCCGCCGCATGATGTAAAGAAGTAAGGACTCATGGAGTGAGCGTTCGTGCAATGCGGAAACCGATGAAAATGCTCCGGAGCCCTTGAAGGTTCCAGTTACGGTTGGCGGACCGGAGGAACCAGGGTCCGTCGACCCAGGAACCGCCGCGCAACACGCGTTTTCCACAGTCTCCGCCAGTCGTCCAGGCACTCTCATCCGCCGGCGCTCCCGAGTAGTCACCGTGCCAGCAGTCCTCCACCCACTCCCATACGTTCCCATGTACATCGTGCAATCCAAATACATTCCTCGGAAACGAGCCCACAGAAACCGTCTCGCGGCGATTCACACCCTTGCTACCCGATCCATACGTATAATCCCCGCTATAATTCGTCTGCTCCGGTGAGATCGTCGACCCATAGTGAAATGGCCCCGTCGTCCCCGCACGCGCCACATACTCCCATTCCGACTCACTCAATAGCCGGTATCTCTTACCCGTCGTTCCCGACAACCATTCCACGTACCTCTTCGCGTCCTCCCAACTCACTTTGATCACCGGACGACGACCACGGCCCCAGCCCCGATCCCCAGGTCGATAGTCGTTGCAACCGCCGCCCGTCACACACGCATCCCACTCGTCAAACGTCACCTCGTACTTCCCCACCGCGAACGGCCTCGGTATCGTCACCCGGTGCTGCAGCCCTTCGTGGGCGCTCCTATCCGCTTCATCCCCAGGCGAACCCATCTTGTAACTCCCGCCAGGAACCACCACCATCTCCGGACATTCAGCACAATCGCGGAAGCTCTTGCCCAATCGCTGCACCACAGCCCTGTTCAGTTCCGCCACGCGGCGCGCCTGCTCCACATAACGCCGTGCCTTGTCGACATGGCGACCCCGCGGGTGCGCCGACAGGTATTTCGCATAGGCCGCCGCGGTTCCGATCGAGTCGGCCTTGGCGATCGCAGAGTCGTCCTCCTGCCGCCGAACCTCCTCGGCCACCTGCGCCCATGTCTTGCCTTCCAGCAACGCAATGACGGCCGAACTCTCCTTCTTCTTCCGTGCCGCCTCGGCGTCACCGTACCGTGCCCGCGCCGCGTCCACCGGGGTCTTCCCCTTGGGTCCCTTGATGCTTACCTCCGCCCCCGCCTTCATCAACACCTCAACGACCTCCGAGTGTCCATGCACCGCGGCCATGAACAGCGCCGTGGCGCCGTCGGCGGCGCGAAGGTTGGGGTCGGCCCCGGCCGTCAACAAAGGCTCTACCAGCAGCACGTAGCCCTTGTTGGCCGCACGCATCAGCGCCGTCCAGCCCTGCCGGTCCCGTGCGTTTACGTCCACCCCCGCTTTGAGCGCCGCCTTCAGACCGTCGATGTCACCTGCCCTTGCCGCCCGGTGCAACTCATCGGGACGCGGCGCCGTCGCCACGGGCTGCCGCGGCTTGGCCTGCCCGGCCGACCGCTCTTCCGCTCCGACCCGCTGGCGCCGCGCCACGGCACGCAGGGCGCGCATACCCTCCGGCGTCAATGTGCGAGACAGTGGCAATCCGGCGTCGCGCAAAAACGCCCCGTAGGCCTTCGCCGTGCGCCCGCCCCATTGGCCATCCGCCGGACCCGGCTTGTACCCCAAGACCGCCAGCAATCCCTGGGCCTCCCGGATCACACGCGCGGGCGGCGGACCCGTGGCCGGACGAGCCGGCCGCTCGACAACTGCCGGAGCCGTCCTGTCATCTCCGGCCCCGGGCCGCCACTCCCGCGCCCGGTCCTGGGCAGCGGCCACCTGCTGCGGGGTCATCTTCGCGGCCAGGGCGTCGCGTTCCTTCAGGGCCTCCATCTCGCCCCGGCTCGCCGCCAAGTTGAACCACATGTGCGCCAGAACGTAGTCCTGTGGTGCGCCCAGCCCCATGCGGTATAGCCGCCCCAGTTCCAGCATCGCCCGCCGGTCCCCGGCATCGGCCGCCGCCCGCCACTGCACCAGCGCCTCCGCGGGCTTGCCGGCATCCCAAGCCCGCTTACCCGCATTGTAGTCCGCCACCGCCGACGGCGCGCAGACGATCAGGAGTGTCGCCGCCACCACGAAGGAACGGGTCGCGTGCCAGACCATGTTCGCATGTCCCATTGAATCGACCTCCTTCGCCGGAACTCACCCAGGCACTTCATTGCACGGGGTTGGCAGAGCAGTGTTTGAGGGGATGGCGCACTTTGTTCGGGTCAGTACGGTGAGCGCTTTCTCGCAAGCCATACCGGATCGATCCTCGTTACATACGTTACATACTTTAGAGGCCGGCTATTCTGCTCCCCTCGCCTGGACCCCGGGTCAAGCCCGGGGTGACGTTGCGCCGCTTTTGGGGTGACGTTGCGGCACTTTGGGGTGACGTTGCGGCACTTTGGGGTGACCTTGCAGCGCTTCAGGGTAACGTTGTGCCCTTCAGGGTTACGTTGTGCCCTCCCGAGCTACGTTGTGCCCTCCCGAGCTACGGGGAGGGGACGCCGTTCCGCAGCACCTTCCCGGTCCGTTCGCCCGTCGGCTCGCCGTCCTCCAGCGCCACCTGGCCGTTGACGAGGACGGTGTGGATGCCGTCCGCATACTGGGCCAGCCGGGCGGCGCCGCCCGGGAAGTCGTGCAACAGCTCGGGCTCCCGGGGCGCCACCGTGGCGGGGTCGAAGACCGTCACGTCGGCGGCCATGCCGGGCTCGAGCCGGCCCCGGTCGGTGATGCCGCAGATGTCGGCCTGCATGGAGGTGAGCTTGCGGACTCCCTCCTCCAGGGTGAGGTCGCCGCGCTCCCTGACGTACTTGGCCAGCAGCAGGGTGCAGTAGCCGAAGCCGGCGTCGATGGCCACGTGGGCGCCGGCGTCGGACTGGCCCAGCACGGTGTAGGGATTGGACACGATGGCGCCCACGGCGTCGGCGTCGCCGTTGGTGTGGGCGGTCTGGAAACCGGTCGCCAGGTCTTCCTCCAGGCACAGGTCCATGAACGCTTCGAAGACGTCCTTGCCCTGGGAGCGGGCGTAGTCGGCCACGTTGGCGCCCTTGAGGTGGGCGTTCTTTTCGGTGGCGGGCTTGACGATGTAGACCAGCTCCCAGCGTTTGTGGAAGGCCGAGGGCGTGGGGTTCTCCACCACCTCCCAGCGGAGCTTCTTCCGCACCTCCGGATCCTGGAAGGCTGCCCGGCGCTCCTCGATGGGGCTGAACATGAGGCCGCGCCAGGTGGGGAACTCGTCGAACTCCTGGCCGTCGATGAGGTTGAAGCGGTTGTTGAAGGGCCGGACGTTGGTGTTGGCCCAGGCCCGGGCGCCGCGCTCGAAGCCCGCCACCGTGGCGTCCAGCAGCTCGCGCCATTCGTCGGGCTTGGACCACCGGTGCAGGATGGAGTTCCACACCACCGGGCGGCCGGTGCGGAGCGAGAAGTCCGCCAGCGACGCCACCCGTTCGGCATTCTGGCCCGCGGAGCTCATCTGGATGACGCCGCGGTCCAGGTCCGTAAGCACCTGCCCCAACGCTTCCAGCTCCTCCCATTCCGCCAGCCGGCTGGGCAGCGGCTCGCCGTCCTCGCGGAAGTGGCGCTCGTTGCGGTTGGTGGAGAAGCCCAGAAGCCCGGCGTCCAGCGCCTCGCGCAGCAGCGCCTGCATGGCCGCAATCTCCTCCGCGGTGGCGGCGCGCTTGATGGCGTCCTCCCCCATGACGTACTGGCGTAGCGGGCAGTGGCCCACCAGCATGCCGACGTTGAGGGCTGGCCGCATGGCCTCCACCGCGTCCATGTAGCCGGCCATGTCGGTCCAGCTCCATTCCACCGCGCGCCGGAGCAGCTCGATGTCCATGCCTTCGACGTGGGAGAAGGTCTGGAGCAGAATGTCCCGGTCCTCGGGCTTGCACGGCGCCAAGCTCAGGCCGCAGTTGCCGGTGACGATGCTGGTGACGCCGTGGTAGCAGGAGCTGGTCACCTGGGGGTCCCACAGGAGCTGCGCGTCCATGTGGGTGTGGCCGTCGATGAAGCCGGGCGCCACGACCAGGCCGTCGCCGTCCACCTCGCGTGTGGCAGCGCCGGCCTTGCCGCCGACTTGCCGGATCGTGCCGCCCTCGATGGCCACGTCGCCGGTGTAGCCCGGCTGCCCCGAGCCGTCACAGATGGTCGCGCCGCGAATCACGAAATCGTATGCCATGATCAGTCCTCCTTGTTGAGTGCAGTGACAACCCCGCCGCCCCCCCCCTCTGGACCCCGGGTCAAGCCCGGGGTGACGCGATGGTTGAAACCCCGGGGTGACGCGATAGTTGAAATGTCACCTCGGGCCCCGGGTCAAGCTTGCCCCGGGCTTGACCCGGACGTCACCCCGGGCTTGACCCGGGGTCCAGGCATTGTACCACCGGACGGTCGTCCGTGTTGCCTGCTCCCGTTCACGACAACCTCACCGCTCGCCGCCTGAATTCCCGCCCCCGATCGGTGTCCCGGACATGCTTGGGCGGGAATGACGGCTGCGGTTGTCAAATCGCCTGAATGATCACATCCAGCAGCGCCGGCTTGCGCTCTTCCTTGACCACCGCCAGCGCCCGCCTGACGGCTGCCTGAATATCGGCCGGATCCTCTATGGGTCCTTCGCTCCAGACGCCGAAGGACTTGGCCAGGGTGGCGAAGTCCACCGGCGGCTTCTCCATGCGCATGCCGATGCCCTTGTTCTCCACCGGGCGGCTGCGCGCCACCGCCACCCGCTCCTGGTGCTCTTCGTCGTTGTAGTAGGTGCGGTTGTTGGTCATGATCATCAGCAGCGGCACGTCGTAGCTGGCGGCGGTCCACAGCGCGCTGTTGGTGAACAGCAGGTCGCCGTCGCGCTGCAGGTCGATGCACACGGTGCCGGTGTCCTTGAGGCCCAGGGCCGCCCCTACCGAGGCGCCGGGGGCGTAGCCGAGGCCGCCGCCGCCGTAGCCGCCGAGGAACGCGTTGGGTTTCTCCCAGTCCCACAGCCGGCGGGGCCAGCCGCGGAAGGAGCCGGCCACCAGCGTCCAGTCCTCGTCCTTGATCACCTCCCAGATCTCCTGGGACATGCGCGGCGGCGAGATGGGGCTTTCGTCCCAGCGCTTCCGCAACATGGCTTGGCTCTCCTCGCGGATCTCCCGGTGGCGCTGCTCCAGCGCCCGGCAGCGGTCGTCCTTCACGGCCTGCTCGGGGCCGCCCAGGCGCCGGACCGCCTCGGTCAGGGCGGGCACGAAGACGCTGGTGTCGGCCAGTATCGGCAGGTCCACGGGCGACAGTTCCATGTACTCGGTGGACCAGCTCTTGATGGCGAAGTCCGCCAGGGTCACGTTGATGATCTTGCAGCCGGGCTGGAACGCGGGCGCCGAAGTCTGGGTCTTGGCATCGTGCCGGTGCAGCGCGCCGTAGAGGTCCATGACGTCCAGCCCCAGGATCACGTCGGCCTCGCCCACCAGCTCCTTCTCCCGGCCGCTCAGGTCCAGGGGATGGGTGTTGGGGAAGTTGTGGCGAGCGCCCCGGTCCACCACCGGCGCCCCCAGGGCCTCTGCCAGCTCCACCAGCGACAGCATGGACCGGGGGTTGCGGCCCAGGTAGTCCGCTATGATGAGCGGGTTCTGCGCTCCACAGAGCCACTCCGCGGCCTCCTCGATGGCGCCCTGCTCCGCCTGGACCGGCACCGGCGGCCGGAACCGGTCCGGCGCCGGCATGGACTGCGCCATGGCTTCCGGCAACCGCGATTCCTGCAGATCGAGGTCGAAGCACAGGTAGACCGGCCCCTTGGGCTCGGTCATGGCCACCCGGTAGCCCCGCAGGATGGAGTTGGGCAGGGCGCCCAGGCTCATGGGCTGGTCGTCGAGCTTGACGATGTCGCGCACGAAGTTGCCCTGCACCAGCGCGGTGTGGATCCAGTCGATCCAGGGGCGCCGCTTGGTGGTGTCCATGGGCCCGGTGCCGCCCAGCACCAGCACCGGCGCCTTGTCGCACCAGGCGTTGTAGATGGCCATGGAGGCGTGCTGGAGGCCCACCACGTCGTGCACGATTGCGGCCATGGGCTCGCCGGTGGCCTTGGCGTAGCCGTGGGCCACGGCCACGGCGATCTCCTCGTGGCAGCAGACGATCATCTCCGGGTTCTTGTTGCCGTTGTAGTTCACCAGCGAGTCGTGGATGCCGCGAAAACTCGCCCCGGGGTTCAGGGCCGCGTACTTGATGCCAAGGCTCTTGAGCATGTCCACGATGAGGTCGGAGCCGTATTCAGCCATATTGTCTCCCGTGTTGAGGTCCCAGGGCGGTCACTGTCCGCGCCACTGCGGCGCGCGCTTTTCCACGAAGGCCCGGGCCCCTTCCTTGACGTCCTCGGTGGTCCGGAGCAGCGCCGAGAGGTCGGTCTCCAAACGCAGGCCGTCGTCCAGGGACATCTCGTAGCCCTCGCGCACCGCCTCCTTGGCGAACACCACCGCTATCGGCGCCTTGGTGGCGATGGCCCGGGCGTACTCCTCGGCCGCGGCCATGAGCTGGTCCCGTGGCACCACCTTGTTCACGAGGCCGATGCGGCAGGCTTCCTCGGCGTCGATGACGCCGCCCGTGAGGATCAGCTCCAGCGCCTTGCCGAGGCCCACCACCCGGGACAGCCGCTGGGTGCCGCCGCTGCCGGGGATCATGCCGCGGGAGACCTCCGGAAGGCCCACCTTGGCCCCTTCCACCGCCACCCGGATGTCGCAGGCCAGCGCCAGCTCGCAGCCGCCGCCCAGGGCGAAGCCGTTGATGGCGGCGATCACCGGCTTGTTGAGCCGGGCGATCATCTCGGTGTCGCCGACCTCCATCTTCGCCTGCCGGGCCGCCACCACGCCCACCTTCTCCTGGGCCGCCTCCTTGAGGTCCCGGCCCGCGGAAAACGACCGCTCTCCGGCGCCGGTGAGGATCACCACCCGCACCTCCGGGTCCGACCGGATCGCCGTCACCGCGGCGATGAGCTCCTCGCGCATCTGCCGGTTGCGGGCGTTCAGCACCTCGGGCCGGTTTAGCGTAACGTAGGCGATGCCGTCCTTTCGCTCGAATACGATGGCTTTGTAGTCCATGCCTTTCCCTTACTCCTTTCGTTACCATGAGAACAACCCGCCCTTGCTCGAGTCGTCGCCCCGGAAGTCCCAGTGTAACGGAAGCCTCGACATCACCCCGGACTCCGCACCCGTCACCCCGGACTTGATCCGGGGTCCAGGCGGGACCGCTGAACCGTTCGGCCTGGCCTCCCCTGCCCCGGCCCGCCTCTGGACCCCGGGTCAAGCCCGGGGTGACGGCTGTGGCGGCACGGATGACGGCTGTGGCGGCACGGATGACGGCTGTGGCGGCACGGATGACGGCTGCGGCGGCACGGATGACGGCTGCGGCGGCACGGATGACGGCTGTGACTGACTCGTCAAAACGCCCCCGCGGCCTCCAGGCCGCGGATCTCCTCTTCGGTCAGTCCGAGCAGTCCGTTCAGGACCGCGTGAGTGTCCTGACCCAGCAGCGGGGCGGGGCGGCGGATCTCTCCCGGCGTGTCGGAGAGCTTCATGACGATACCTGGCAACGTCAGCCGGCCCTGGCGCGGATGCTCGTGCTCGACGACGGAGTCTCGGAAACGCAAATGCGGATCGGTGACGAGCGTGGTGCCGTCGGACACCATCCCGGCGGTTACGTCGTTCGCCTGAAGCGCCTCCATGACCTCGCGCGGGCTGCGCTCGCGCGTCCACTCGGATACCGTCGCGTCCAGGGCGTCGGCGTTGGCGCAACGCGACGCCGCCGTGGCGAACCGCTCGTCCCCGAGCGACGCCGGGTTGCCCGTAGCCGCCCGGAAACGCCGCCATTCCTCGTCGTCGCCCACGGCGATGGCGCACCAAGCGTCATCGCCCCGGCAGGGATAGCAGCCGTGGGGTGCGTCCCCGTGGCCGCGGTTCCCCACGGGCTCCGGAGCGCGGCCGTGGACCAGGCCGTCCAGCAGCGCCGGTCCGATGAGCGACGCCGTGACCTCGCCCTGGGCGATGTCGATGAACTGCCCTTCCCCGGTGCCGGCGCGGTGATGCAGGGCCGCCATGAGCACGAACGCCATGTGGACGGAGACGATGTAGTCGGGGTAGGAGGTCTGCGAACCCACGGGCGCGCCGCCGTCGGGGTGGTTCCACAGCCAGGTCATGCCGGAGAAGGGCATCAGGCTGGGACCCCAGGTCACGTAGTTCTTCCGGGGGCCGGTGGTGCCGAGTCCCTGGAGGCGGATCATGATGATGTCCGGCTTCACCGCCTTGAGCTCCTCGTAGCCCAGGCCCAAACGGTCCATGACCCCGACGCTGAAGTTCTCCACCACCACGTCGCTCTCGGCGATGATGCGGCGCGCCACCTCCCTGCCCTCTTCGGTCTTGAGGTTGGCGGTGACCGACAACTTGTTGCGGTTGTGGTCGGCGAAGGGCAGCGACGCCTCCACATCCTTGTTGCCCTCGCGGATGCGCCAGGTGTCCGGCCGAGCCCGGGACTCGATCTTGATGACCTCGGCGCCGAAGTAGGCAAGCTGCATGGTGCCGTAAGGGCCGGCGACCATGTGCGTGAAGTCGGCGACGCGAATGCCTTCCAAGGGCAGCGCGCCCGGCGCCGCGGCTTTTAGGGCTGGATGCGCGACCCGCCCCGTCCCGTCCGGTGCGGTGTCCGGCATCGCCGGCTCGGCGCGACGCGGATGAACCGGCGCCGGCTCCCCGCCGCCGAGCAGCTCACGTTCGTGCTCTCCCACCGCCGGAGCGTGGTGCCGGAACCGCCAGCTTCCGGTCTTGTAGGCCCGGCCCGGAAACTCCATGGGACCGAGGCGCGGGTGCACCGTGTCGACCACGAAGCCGCGGGACTCGATGTGGCGGTCGCGCACGAACTCCAGCGGCGTGTTCACCGGGGCGCACGGGATGTGGCGGGCCTGCAACTCCTCGTAGACCTTCTCCTTGGGCAGCCCGGCCAGCACCGCCGAGACCACCCCGTCCACCTCCGCCACGTGGGCGCGGCGGTAGACGGGGTCGTTGAACTCGTCGGCCGTGAGAGCCTCCGGCTGCCCCAGCCAGTCCACGAACCGGTCCCAGGCCCCCGGCTGGGAGTTGGTGACGAAGATGTGCACGAAGCCGTCGCGGCAGCCGTAGATGGTCCCGGGGGTGGCGAAGCGGTGCTGGGTGCCGTCCCGGCGGGGATGCACGCCGGTGGAGGCGGAACGCGACACCATGTTCTCCATGGCCGCCAGGCAATCCATCATCGATACGTCGATGTGCTGTCCCGAGCCGCCATGGCGAACGCGCCACAGCGCCATGAGGACCGCCAGGGCGGCGTGGGCCGAACCCACCAGGAACGCCTGCGCCCCCGGCGCGTTCGCCGGCGGCGCCGACGGCTTGCCGCTCACGTACATGAGCCCGCCCATGGCGAACGCCACCAGCCCGGACCAGCGGTACCGGCTGTAAGGCCCGGTCTGGCCGAATGCCGTGACCGACGCGTAGACCAGCCGGGGGTTGGCCGCCCGCAGGTCCGCGTACGCCAATCCCATGGCGGCCAGCGTACCGGGCACGGCGCTCTCCACCACCACGTCCGCGGTGCGCGCCAGCCGCCGGACACGGTCCCGGCCCGCCTCGGTGCCGAGGTCGGCGGTGACGCTTTTCTTGTTGGCGTTGAAGTAGAGGAAGGGAAGGCTTCGGTCCGGTCCCGGCCGGTGGTCCCTGAACGGCGGCTCGCCGCGGGAGGGGCTGCCGCCGGGCGGCTCCACCTTGATGACCTCGGCGCCGAAGTCCGCCAGAAGCTTGCCGCAGTACTCGCCCTCGGCCCCCGCCAGCTCCAGGACCCTTACGCCGTCCAGCGCCTGTGGTGCGGTCTGCGACTCCGCCATGGGCTCGGCTGGTTCAACCCATCAGCCGCGGCGGTCGAGCGGCTGGAACTCGAGATCGGTGGCGCCCACGTACCGGGAGTTGGGCCGGAACAGGCGGTTGTTGTCGATCTGCTCGATGACGTGCGCCGACCAGCCCACCACACGGCTCATGGCGAAGATCGGCGTGTTGAGGGCAATGGGAATCTCCATCATGTGGTAGATGGGCGCGGCATAGAAGTCCACGTTGGGGCACAGGTTCTTCTCCCGACGCATCACATCCTCCACCGTGATGCAGATGTCGCTCAACCGCGTGTCGTCGAGCTGCTTGCCCAACAGCGCCCCCCACTTCTTGGCCACCTCCACCCGCGAATCCGCGGTCTTGTAGATCCGGTGGCCGAATCCCATCACCCGCTTCTTCTGCCGCAGGCTCTCCTCCACCCACGCCTCCGCCCGCTCGGGCACGCCAATCTCCAGGATCACGTCCATGGCCTTCTCGTTGGCGCCGCCGTGGAGCGGCCCCTTGAGCGCCGCTATCGCACCCACCACCGCGCCGTACAGGTCCGCCAGCGTCGAGGCGATCACCCGCGCCGTGAACGTCGAGGCGTTGAACTCGTGCTCCATGTACAGGATCAGCGTCACCTCCAGCACCCTCGCCTCGAACTCCTCCGGCCGCTCCCCCCGCAGCATGTACAGGAAGTTGGCCGCGTGGTTGAGCCCTGGGTCCGGCGCCACCACCTCCAAACCCCGGGAGAGCCGGTGCAGCGCCGCCACCGCCGTGGCCAGCCGCGCCAGCAGCCGGGTGGCCTTCCGCAGGTTGGCGTCGCGCGAATCGTCGCCCGCGTCCGGGTCGTAGAGCGCCAGCGCCGACACTGCCGTACGCAGCGCGTCCATGGGCACCGCATCCGAAGGCAGCAGCTCCAGACTCTCCACCACCCCCGGCGGCAGCGCCCGGTGGGACCTCAGCTCCGCGTCGAACCCTTCCAGCTCCGCCCGGTTGGGCAGCCTGCCGAACAGCACCAGGTAGGCCACCTCTTCGAAGCTCGCCTGCTCCGCCAGGTCGTGCACGTCGTAGCCCCGGTAGATCAGCTCGCCCTCCGGGCGCACCGAACAGATGGCCGTCTCCCCGGCCATCACCCCTTCCAACCCCGGTCTTACATCCGACATCGCTGTCCTCCATCGGCGCCCCGCGCTCCGGCGCCCTGACTGCCTCCTCAAGAGGGGCTATCGGAAATTACTCCTATCAGGAACCGTGTTCAACCGCGATCAGACGGCCTTGGCCTTGCGCAGTTCCCGGATCTCCGCGGCGGTGTAGCCGAGTCCCTTGAGCACCGCTCCGGTGTGCTGGCCCACACGGCAAATACGTCCTCCGGGCTTCCGCGCTCCGGCGAACCAGAACGGCGGCGTGAACTCGACGGCGCCGGTGTCCTTCCGGCGGGCCAGCGTCTTGCGGAAGCGGACGTGGGGATCCTGCAAGACCTCTTCGGGCTCGTACACCGGCGCCACGGAGAGGCCGTACCGGTTCCGGAGAAGCTCCACCCAGTGTTCGCGGGGCCGGCGCTTGAAGGTGCGCCGCATGGCCGCCTTGATTCGCGGCGTCTCGGCCGGATCGAAAGCGGCATCGGCGAACCGTTCCAGGCCCAGGGCCTTGCACAGGAGCCGCCACGCCTGCGGGCCCAGGGCCGCCAGTGACACGAAACCGCCGTCCGACGCCTCGTAGGTGTCGTAGCATGCCGCGGTTCCGGCCAGGGTGGCGTGCTCGCGCTTGACCTCGGATCGCGACCTCCGTGGCGGCGGGTCCAGCATCAGGTAGCGCGCCACCATGAGCAGGGTCCAGTCGAACATGGAGATGTCGAGGTAGCGGCCCTCTCCGTCCCGCAGCACCGCGATGTAGGCGGCGAGGATCGCGCTCAGGGCCGGGTACCCGCCGCCGGCCACGTCCGCCACCTGGGCCGCCGGGGGCAGCGGCCTCCGGCCAGCCTCCCGGCCGATGCCGAGCATTCCGCTCAGCGCCAGGAAATTGATGTCGTGGGCCGAGTACGCCACCGACGGACCGGTCTGTCCGAAACTGGATATGGAGCAGTAGACCAGCCGGGGATTCAGCCGCCGGAGCGTCTCGTAGTCCACCCCCAGCCGCCGCGCCACGCCGGGCCGGAAGCCCTCCACCACGATGTCCGACGCCTTGGCCAGGGCGTACAGGACCTCGCGTCCCGCGTCGGCCTTGAGGTTCAGCGCGATGCTCTTCTTGCCCTGGTTGAGGAACGGCGCCCCCGAGCGCACCGCCCCGGGCTCCTCCACCTTGAGGACTTCCGCTCCCAGGGCCGCCAGCAGCCACGTGCACAGAGTGCCCGGGTACATGTGGCTCAGGTCCAGGACCTTGACGCCGTGCAGGATCGGCTTCGACATGTGGCCTCCATGAGTCACGAAAAAGGTTGGATGCTGTCAAAAGATAGACGGAACGGCGCGGTACCGGCAAGACGCAGGAATGGGTTGTCGGGACGGCATTCGAGGGTTTGAAATGCCCCGCCCGCTGGTCTATCGTAGCCACCGTAATTCGGGTGAGATCTGTCTATCCAACAAGGAGAACAAACATGTTTCGACGAATGGCATGGATCGGGCTCATCGTGGCGGTGCTGCTGGCATGCGGAAGCTTGGCCGGCGCGGCGTCATTCTACGAGAAGAAGACGGTCAAGATCGTTTCCGTGCACGCGCCCGGCGGCGGCTACGACACCTACTCCCGCCTCTTCGCACGTCATCTGGGCAAACACATCCCGGGCAAGCCCAAGGTCATCGTCGTCAACATTCCCGGCGCCAGCGGCCTTATCGGCACCAACTACGTCTACAACGTGACCAAGCCGGACGGCCTGACGCTGATCCAGCCGAGCTGGGGCGTGGCCCAGGCACAGTACCTGAACTTTCCCGGCATCAAGTACGACGTCACCAAGATGATCTGGCTGGGGCTGGCCAACAGCGGCCCCATCACCGCGGTGGTGCGCAAGGGCTCGCCGATCCAGACCATGGAACAGTGGCTCGATCCCAAGACCAAGCCGCTGATCTTCGGCTGCACGTCGCTCAACAGCCTCACCTGCAGCATCCCCCTGGCCCTGAACGGTATCTTCGGCAAGACCTCCGAGGTCGTGACCGGCTACGTGGGGACGGCGCGCATCCGCGCCGCGCTGCTGCAGAACGAGGTGGACGGACTGACCGGGTGGAGCTGGGACTCGGTGAAGTCCACCGGCATGTCGATGCTCGACGACGGTGACGCCAAGATCATCGCCTATATCGGTTTCGACCGTCATGGAGAGCTGGACGAGCGGAAGGTGCCGTTCCTGAACGAAAGGATCACCAAGCCCTCGGACGTGGCCTTCATGAAGGTGCTGCTCCTGCCGGCGGCCATGCTGCGGCCGTGGGCCGTGCCTCCGGGGACCCCGGCTGACCGGGTGGGGATGCTGAAGACGGCATTCCAGGCCACGCTGAAGGACCCCGGGTTCCTGAAGGACGCCAAGCGCACCCGCCTGGACATCAACCCCAAGAGCGGCAAGTGGCTCACCGACCTCATCGCCAACATGAAGACGCAGATGACCCCGGAGGTGCTGAGCCGCGCCCGGAAGATCATCGGCCTGGAGAAGTGACCGGTCCCGTGAACAATCGGATTGGAGCAACAGGAGGGAGACCCAACATGTTCCTGCGAGCAGCACTCATCGGGTTCGTCATGGCGGCGATGGCGGCCGCCGGCGGCAGCGTGGCCGGAGCGGCGTCGTTCTACGAAGGCAAGACGGTCAAGATCATTTCGGTCAGCTCCCCGGGGGGCGGTTACGATACCTATTCGCGGCTGTTCGCGAGACACTTGGGGAAGCATATCCCGGGCAAGCCCAACGTCATCGTCATCAACATACCCGGCGGCAGCGGACTCATCGGCACCAACTACGTATACAACATCACCAAGCGGGACGGCCTCGCCCTCGTGCACCCCACCTGGACCGTGGCGCAGGCGCAGTTCCTGAACTTTCCGGGGATCCGGTACGACGTCAACAAGTTCATCTGGCTGGGGCTGGCCAATACCAGCCCCATCACCGTGGCGGTGCGCAAGGGCTCGCCCATCCAGAGCATGGACCAGTGGCTCGACACCAAGACCGAGCCGTTGATCTTCGGCTGCACCGCGCGCAACAGCCTGACCTGCAGCATTCCCCTGGCCATGAACGACATCTTCGGCAACACCTCCAAGATCGTCCCAGGCTACAAGGGGACGGCGCCGGTGCGCGCGGGGCTGCTGCAGAAAGAGGTGGACGCCCTTACCGGATGGACCTGGGACTCGGTGAAGTCCACCGGCATGTCCATGCTCCAGGAGGGCTCCATCAAGCTCATCACCTACATCAGCGAGGAACGCCACCCCGAGCTCGAGGCGCGAAACGTGCCGGGTCTGAACGACAGGATCACCAAGCCCGCGGACGTGGCCTTCATGAAGGTGCTGCTCCTGCCGGCCGCCATGGTACGGCCTTGGGCGCTGCCCCCGGGGACGCCCAAGGACAGGGTGACCGTGCTGCGCAAAGCCTTCGACAACATCCTGAAGGACCCCGCGTTCCTGAAGGATGCCAAGCGGGCGCGGCTCGACATCAACCCCAGGAGCGGCGAGTACCTTACCGGCCTCATCGCCGACATGAAGAAGCAGATGACGCCGGAAGTGGTGAGCCGCGCGCGCAGGATCGTCGGCCTGGACAAGTAGGCCCTTCCGAAGAGACAAGGAGCACAGCCATGTCAAATCTCTCGGGCAAATACGCCGTCGTAGGCGTGGGCGAGACCCAGGTGGGCAAGCGGCCCGAAGCCACCACCAACTCGCTGCACGTCGAAGCCATCCGCCTGTGCCTGGAGGACGCCGGCGTCGACGCGTCCCAAGTGGACGGTCTGTTGACCAACCAGCCGCTCACGGACGCCCACCGGAGCTACGCGGTGCGGCTGGCGCACATGGCGGGCATCGACCCCAGCTACGCCACCGACCTGGCGCTGGGGGGCGCCACGCCCATCGCCATGATCCAGAACGCGGTGATGGCCATCGAGGCGGGCATGGCCAACTACGTGGTGTGCGTCCACGCGCGCAAGCGCGCCACGCCGGACCCCACGCCGGGCTATCCCATCCGCAGCGGCGACGAGCACTGGGAGCAGCCCTGGGGGCATTTCTCCGCGGTGGCCAACCACGCGTTCGCGGCCACGCGCCACATGCACGAGTTCGGCACCACCAGCGAGGACCTGGGCCAGATCGCGGTGTCCACCCGCAAGCACGCCTGCATGAACAGGAACGCCACAATGCAGAAGCCCATGTCCATCGAGGACCACCAGAACTCGCGTCTGATCGTGGAGCCGCTGCACCTGTTCGACTGCTCGCTGGAGTCGGACGGCGGCGCCGCCCTGCTGGTGACCAGCATGGAGCGGGCCAGGGACCTGCCCAAGAGGCCCGTGCAGGTGCTGGGCATGGGGCAACACCATCCGCACTCCAGCGTCATGGACGCTCCGACGTTGACGACCCTGGGGAGCCGGAAGTCGTCGGAGGCGGCCTACCGCATGGCGGGGCTGGAACCCAAGGACATGGACTTCGCGCAGTTCTACGACTGCTTCACCATCACGACGCTCATCACCATCGAGGACTACGGTTTCTGCGGCAAGGGCGAGGGCAAGGACTTCATCAAGGACGGCCGCATCGAAGTGGGCGGCGAGATCCCCGTGAACACTCACGGCGGGCTGCTGTCACAGGCGCATCTCGAGGGGATCATGCACGTCACCGAGGGCGTCAAGCAGTTGCGCGGCAACGAGGTGGAGCCCGAGCGGCAGGTGCAGGGCGCGAAGGCGGGAGTCATCAGCGGGCACGGCGGCAGCCTGTGCATGCACGCATCACTCGTACTGGGGGTACAATGAGCAAGACAGAAGCACACGACAAGCGCGGGCGCGCGGCGCCCCGCGCCGAACCTTTTCTCGCGGAGATGGAGGCCAGGCCCTTCTGGGACAACCTCAAGGAGCACAAGCTCACCGTGCAGCGGTGCAACGGCTGCGGGACCTACTTCAACTTCCCGCCCCAGGCGCTGTGCGCAAAATGCCTGTCGTCGGACAACGAGTGGGTGCCGGTGAGCGGCAAGGGCACCATCTACTCCTTCGTCACCTATCACCGGGCGTGGCATCCGGCGTACCAGGACCAGATCCCGTACAACGTCTCGCTCGTGGACCTCGATGAGGGGCCGCGGCTCGTGAGCAACGTCATCGACATCCCGCCCGACGAGGTGAAGGTGGGGATGGCGGTGGAGGTGGTGTACGAGGACCACGAGGAGTACACCCTGCCGAAGTTCAAGCCGAGCGCGTAAGCCCGGCCGCAAACCTGGGTCCGCCCGCCCGGCCGATGGCCCTCGCCGGACACGCGCCGGGCGCTGCGTCCAGCGAGGAGTTCGTGATGGCCTACACGGCACAAGGGCGCACCAAGGACTTTCCGGTCTTCGACTGCGACAGCCACATCCATGAGCCACGGGAGGTCTGGGACGAGTACATCCCGGAGAAGCAGCGGGCGTTCGCCAAGCAGCATTTCTACCGGGACATGGACCGGCTCGTGATGGTCGTGAACGGCCAGGTGAGCTACGGCAACCCCAAGACCTACGCCTATCCGGGACAGGGATGGCACCCGGGCATGAACAAGAAGATCCTGGGCTCCATCGCGCCCGACGATCCCAGGTGGGACGAGGAGATCGGCCGCAACGCGAGCCAGCGGGATCCCCACGTCCGCCTCAGGGATATGGACGCGTCGGGCATCGACCAGGTGATGGTATTCCCGTCCACCTTCGTGCGCATGCCGCTGGTGAAGAACCCGGACGCCGCCCGGATCTGCGCCGCCGCCTACAACGACTGGGTGAACGACTACTGCGCCGCCGACCGCAAGCGCCTCTATCCCTGCGCCGTGCTTCCCGTCCAGGACGTGGACTACGCGGTCCAGGAATTGCGCCGCGTGGCCAGGCTGGGCTTCAAGTCCGCGGTGGTGCGGCCGGTGCTGGTCAACGACCGCTACCCCACCTTCCCCGAGTTCGACCCCTTGTGGAAGGAGTTCGAGGAGCTGGGACTGGCCTTGGGAATGCACACGTTCCCGTCCGGCGGCGAGGCCGTCACCGAAGCCATGGCGGAGCGCATGTCGGCCGGCACCCAGGGCAAGAGCAGCGCCAAGCGCTCCCCTTTCACCGCCCACGGCGTCTACGTGTACTCCCCGGGGCAGTTCGTGGAGAACATCATGCGCAGCATGGGGTCGGTGCAGCCCGGCTCCGAGTCCCTGAGCTTCATCAGCGAGGCCCAGACCTGGACCATGGTGGTGATGCTCACGGGCTGGCTGGAGAAGTTCCCCAAACTCAGGGTGGCCATCCTGGAATCCAACTCGAGCTGGCTGCCGCTGATCCTGGAGAAGGCCGAGACCTACCTCGACCTTTACCGGTTCGTGCGGGAACAGGCCGTCCCGCCGCAGAAGGTCGGCGACCCGCGGGAGACCTTCGCCCGGCAGTGCTTCATCGCCTTCGAGAGCGACGAGGACATCACCCTCCGGCTGTGGGACATCTTCGAGGACATCGCCCTGTGGTCGTCCGACATGCCGCACCACGACGCTTCGGACACCTGGGAAGCCGTGGACAACATGGACAAGCACGGCGTGCCCCGGGAGGTGCAGGAAAAGATGCTGGGCAGCAACGCCCGGCGCCTCTACGGCATCGAGCCCGAGTTGTTCGTGACCGAGGCGCCGGCGGAGTACACGCCGACCAACATCGTGCCGCGCTACGCGGGGTAGCGTAGGCAGCCGGAGCCGGGACCATGACCATCACGGCCGAACTGGACAGCGTCACCTCGTCGAGCGAGACGGAATACCTCGAGTGGCACCTGCGCAACTACGAGGACATGCCCCGGGAGGTGATCCTCAAGATGGACCTCCTGCGGGTGGGCCACTGGTTCACGGACGCCGCCCTGGAGCTGGCCTCCGACGCCCTGGTCAAGTCCTACCGGCTGTTCTCCTACGACCTCATGTCCATGAAGGACATGAAGCGGAAGGAACACCGCCGGACACCCGAGTGGTTCGCCATCCGCGGCGGCCACCTGGGCCTCCGGCCCGTCATCGTACAGACAACGCTGAGCCCGGACTCGCCCTACGTCATCGACGTGGTCGACGGAGAGTGCAAGCTCCTGCTGGACGGGCGTGAGCTCTGTGACGTCAGCTTCCCCAAGCCGCTCAAGTACTACAGGCGGTCCTTCGAGGACGGCACCAAGTACCACGAGATCATCGCCTTCGGCTACTTCGCCACGGTGTTCCGCAACTGTCAGTACTGGGGGCCGGACGAGGAGTGCCGCTTCTGCGACATCAACGTCAACGTGCGCCAGATGAAGGAGTCCCGGGACTTCACCTTCAACACGCCGGTGAAGCCCGTGTCCTACGTGGCCGAGGTGGCCCGCTCCATCGAGCAGGACGCCATCGACGAGGTGGGCTACGCTCCGCCCATCGACTTCCTGATCTCCGGCGGCACCATCCTGAAGACCCTCCACCGCAAGTCGGAGGACGACTTCTACCTGGAGTACGCCTCGGCCCTCAAGTGGGGCGGCCACCGCCGCTACATCAACATCCAGACCAACGCCAAGGACAAGGAGACCATGAAGCGCTACCGCGCGGAGGGGGTCGACTGCCACCACGCCAACATGGAGGTCTGGGACAAGCGGCTGTTCGAATGGATCAACCCCGGCAAGAACCGCCGCATCGGCTGGGACAACTGGGTGCGCTGGATGATCGAGTCGGTGGAGGTGCTGGGCGAGGGCAACGCCCGGCCCAACTTCGTCTGCGGCGTCGAGTTGGCCCGGCCTTACGGCTTCGACAACATCCCGGACGCGGTCAAGTCCACCGGCGACGGCGTCGACTTCATGATGCGCCACGGCATCTTCCCGCGCTTCAACCAGTGGCGCCGGGAGCCCGGCTCCGACCTCGTCTCCCAGCACGAGCAGCCCGCCATCCCCCTGGAGTTCTACATCCAGATCATGCGCCGCTACTACGAGAGCTGGAAGAAATACCGCCTCCCCTTCCCCCACCACGACTCCGTGCACCCCGAACGCCGCTGGGGCTCCGGCCACGCCACCTACGACGACATGCTCTTCCTGAACGACTGGCCCAACTACGAAGAGGAGTGGGACCGGGGCTCTCGCGAGGGGCTGAAGGCCTGCGTGACCAGCGAGTAGGGTTCGCATCCGAGGCCCATTCCCGCTTCAGGCTTTCCATCAGTCGGACCTGGACTTTCAATCGGTCGCACTTCAACTTTCAATTGGTCGCACGTAAGCCCTTGTATTGTCTACAAACTAACCGTTACGGATGCACATCCTGCAGGAACAGCTCATCCGGAATCTCGAAGCCGATGCCCTGTTCACGCGCACGGTTGTAAGCGACCCAGGCCGGTATGTACTGGAGGCCGAGCCCGCTGGAGGGCCCTGTGCCGACGCCCCCGAACAGCGTGATGTCGTCATCGCTGGTGCGCCCATGGTCGAGCCCTTCGACAATCTCGCCCAGGAACTTGAGCTTGTGGTTCCAGTGGGGCTTCCAGCGTTCCAGCCATAGCTGATCGGCCGGCACCTCGCCGGTCTTCATGTGCCAGATGGTGGCAGGCTCTCGGGCCCGGGCGGTGATGGTATCGGCGGTTTCGTGGGTGAGGTCGTCGAGCTCGCCCACCTGGAGCGAGCCGACATAATGGCCGGGCTTCAGCACCGCGCCGTCGAATACGGGCTCGTAGGAGTTGGTGGCGCAGGCGATGATGTCGGCGCCCTCGAGCGCCTCTTCGGTGCTTGCCACCGGGATCAGCTTCGCGGAGACCCGCCCTTCCATAGCCTCGCACAGACCGAGCTTGTGCTCCTCCGTGGGGCAGTAGACCCGGATCTCCCGGATCGGCCGCACCGCGCAATGGCCGACCACCTGGGTCGGGGCCAGCCATCCGGCGCCCAGCAGCGCCATCACCTCGCTGTCAGCCCTGCTGAGGTACTTCGCCGCGATGCCGCTGGTGGCGCCGATCATGGTACGGTTGAGCACCGCGTCCTGAAACAGCGCCAGCGGCGCGTGGTCCTCGATGCTGAACATGATGATGAGGCCCGAGAACTTGCCCGCGGGATTGGGGATCTGGTAACGCCGGGGGAAACCCTTGACCACCTTGCGCGACAGATGTTCCGAGGTCATCCGTATCAGGTGCACGCCGTAGCGCGGTACCGAAGCGTCCATGCAGGAATAAAGGTAGAACTCGCCGCCGCCGAGGCCGGTATAGTTGAGCGTGCGCGGACGGCTCGACAACCGGCCCGCGCCGAGATCGGCGAAGGTGGGCTCCAGCACCTCGATGGCGTCCTCCACGGTAACGAGCCGCTCCACTTCCTCGTTGGTCAGGAACAGTGCCATAATTTCCCTGACTAGTTCACTGTCCGGGGAAAGACAAGGAGCATCCAAACAACTCCGGCAGGCAGGTGTCGACACCCATGACGGAAGACACGGCGACAGCGTTGTTTTTCGAGTTGTTCAGCGGTCTGCCGCGACAGGGACCCGGTGATGCCGCCGGCACGCTCCGGGCCCTCTCCCTGGTTCCCGACGTCGGAGCGGGAACCCGCGTGCTCGACGTAGGCTGCGGCTCCGGCATGCAGACCCGGGTCCTGGCGCGGAACTCCCCTGCGCGCATCGTCGCCATTGACATCCATCCGCCGTTCGTCGACGAGCTGAATCGCGAAGCCCGTCGTCTCGGACTCGCCGATCGCGTGGAAGGCCGTGTGGCCGACATGCGCCGCCTGGACTTCGCTGACGCGTCCTTCGACCTGATCTGGTGCGAGGGCGCCATCTACATCGCGGGTGTCGAGGCCTCCTTTCGTGACTGGCGCCGCCTGCTCGTACGTGACGGACACGTGGCCTTCACCGAGGTCTGCTGGACGAAACCCGACCCGCCGGCGGAATGTGTGTCGTTCTGGAACCGGGAATACCCCGCGATCCGTGACGCCGCGGCCCTCCTGACCGCCATCGACGCGTGCGGATACGAGACGGTGGGGCACTTCATGCTGCCGCGGTCGGCATGGTGGGACGACTACTACCGTCCCCTTGAACGGAATGTGAAGGCGTTTCGAAAGCGTTACCGCGGCCGCCCGGAGGCGCAGGAACTGGCCGATCAAACTCAGCGCGAGATCGATGTCTGGAAGGCGTACTCGGACTACTACGGCTACGCGTTCTTCGTGGCGCGCGCCCGGTGACGCAAGGGGGTGCCGGGGCGATACCCCGGCCGTCCTATGCCAGCACCCCTTCCTCTTTCCACTTGGCGATGGCGGCGTCGTCGTAGCCGAGCACGTCGTGCATGACCTGCTCGGTGTGCTCGCCGAGGTTCGGGGTGAGCGGGATCTCTTCCTCCGGCTGGTCCTTGAAGATGATCCCGCCCCGGGGCAGCTCGAAGGGGCCGATGGGGGAGTCATCGTACTTCTGGAAGTAGTCCCGGTGGCGGAGCTGAGGGTCCTTGCAGAGGTCGGTGCCGTTCTGCACGACCCCGGCCGGGACCCCGGCGGCCTGCAGGCGATGGGCGATGTCCTCGACGGTCTGGGTGGCGAGCCAGTCGGACATGATGGCGTCCAACTCGTCGGCATGGCGCCGCCGCTCGACGCAGGTGGCGAAGCGGCTGTCGCCGGCCAGCGCCTCGTTGCCCATGACGCCGCACAGGCGCCGCCACTCGTCGTCGCTGTTGACCGACACCACGCACCAGCGTTCGTCTCCCTGACAGCGAAAACAACCGTGGGGAGCCGCGGTCAGGCTGCTGTTGCCCCGGGGCTCGGGGTCGACGCCGTTGACGCTGGACTCCAGGTAGCTCGGCCCGAGGGTATACGCGGTTACTTCGCCCTGAGACACGTCGATGATGGAGCCCTTGCCGGTGAGCCGCTGACGCAGCAGCGCGGCCATCATGATGGTGGGCGCGGAGATGAAGCCCAAGTGATCGGGATAGACGCCCTGGCTGCCGATGGGGCGGTCCTGTCCGGGATGGTTCCACAGGTAGGTCATGCCGCTGAAGGCGTTCAGGTTGAACCCCCAGGTGCCGTACCAGTTCTTGGGGCCGGTCTCGCCGAGGCCCGGCAGCTTCAGGATGATGATGGAGGGGTTGACCTTCCTGAGCTCGTCGTCGCCGAGTCCGAGCCGGCCCAGCACCTGGGGCCGGAAGTTCACCAACAGGGCGTTGGACTTGGCCGCCAGCTCCTTGACGATCCGTTTCCCGTCGTCATGCTTGATGTTGACGGTCATCGAGCGGATGGCCAGATTGCACTCGATGAAGCGCGGCGCGGCATTGATGTCGCCCTCCGCGCCGTAGTGCCTGAAGGTGTCGAGCCCGCCAGGGTGCGACTCCACCTTGATGACCTCGGCACCGTACTGGGCCAGCAGCCGGCCGGCATAGGGTCCGGCGTATCCCGTGGTGAACGCGATGATCCGGACGCCTTCGAGGATCCGGTTGGGACTGGGCATCATCAGATGACTCCCTCCGCGGCCAGCACTCCCATGTCCTCCTCGCTCAACCCGAGGTCGCCGCCGAGAACCTCTGCGTTGTGCTGGCCCAGCAGGGGCGCGGGCCGTGGCCCACGGCGCTCGCCGTCCAGCAGGAACGGCACCCCCGGCTGGGAGAAGGAGCCCAGCACCGGGTGCGACACCATGCCGAAGAAACCCCGCTCGACGATGTGCGGGTCTTCCATGAAGTCCCGCGGCGAGTTCACCGGCAGCGCCGGAAGGCCGTGTTTCTGGAGCAGCACGGACAGCTCTTCCTTCCCGTACTGGGAGGTGAACGACGCCACCATGGGGTTCAGCCAGTCCGCGGCCGCGCGTCGGTTCAGGTTGACCAGCAGCTCCGGGTCGTCCAGCTCCGTCGGATGCCCTTCCCACATGTCGAGGAAGATGGGCCAGTGCCGCTGGGTGGCGAAGAACGAAATCCAGCCGTCCTTGCACGGGAACAGGTTGGCGGGGGCCACGTGCTGGTGCTGGCTGCCGGCGCGCTTCATGAGACGCGCCTCCGACGACCAGGTGAAGGCCACGTGCTCGTGGAGCGCCATGCTGGCCTGCACCGAGGCATCGATATGCGCGCCCAGGCCCTTGGTCTCGCGCTGCCAGAGGGCCAGCAGGGTTCCCAGGGCGGAATAGAGACTGGTGTAGACGTAGGACTGGCCGCCGGGGGGCACACACGGCGTCATGCTGGGGTCGCCGCTGATGAAGAGCAGCCCGCCCATGGCGTTGGCCACCAGGTCCGGCGCCCGGTAGTCGCGGTAGGGGCCGTCCTGCCCGAAGGCGGAGATGGAGACCAGCACCAGCCTGGGGCGGCGCGCCACCATCTCGCCGTAGCCGATCCCCAGGTCGTCCAGGTAGCCGGGCTCGTGGCTGTCGATGACCACGTCCGCCCTCTCCACCAGGTCGAGCAGGATACGGCGTCCGGTCTCCCGGGACAGGTCCAGGGTGATGCCGCGCTTGCCGGAGTTGAAGTAGGCGAACCGGAGGCTGCCCTCGCGGTTGCTGTGTCCCTTGGCGAAGGGGGGCTCGGTGCGCAGGTCGTCCCCCGACGGCGGCTCGACCTTGACCACGTCCATGCCGAGGTCCGCCAGCACCTTGCCGCAGAAGGCGCCCATGGCGGTGCCGAGGTCCAGCACCCTGAACCCGGAGAGCAGCGCGTCTCCGCTCATTGGCCCTTGGCGCGGGCGCGCAGCAGGTTCTGGGCCATGCGCCAGCGCAGCACCTCGGTGGCGCCCTCGGTGATGCGGATGCTGCGCAACTGCCGGTACCACCACTCCAGCGGCAGCTCCTTGGTGAGGCCGATGCCGCCGTGGACCTGGATGGAGCGGTCCACCACCCGGCTGGCCATCTCCGTGCACGTGCACTTGACCATGTACGCCAGGTTGCGCACGTCCTCGCCGCGGTCGTGGCGCCAGGCGCATTCGTAGACCAGGTTGCGGGCCATGTGCAGCTCCATGACCGAGTCGGCGATCATGAACTGCACCGCTTGCCGTTCGGACAGCGGCTGGCCGAAAGTGGTGCGGATCTGCGAGTAGTCCATCATCATGTCCAGGGCGCGCTCGGCGATGCCGATACAGCGGGCGCCGTGGCCCTTGACGCGTCCCTCCTGGAGCCAACCCTGGGCCAGCCGGAAGCCCTGCCCCACCTCGCCCGCGACGTTGCCCGCCGGCACCCGGGCGTTCTCGAACAGGATCTGGAACGGCGCGTCGCCCATCATGGTGGGCCAGCGGCGCTCGATGGTGACGCCCGGGGTGTCCATGTCCACCAGGAAGGTGGTGATGCCGCCACGGGCGCGTTTCTCGGGGTCGGTCACCGCCATGACCTGGGCGAAGTCGGAGAAGCCCGCGTTGCTGATGAACCGCTTGGTGCCGTTCAGCACCCAATGGTCGCCGTCCAGCACCGCCCGGGTCTTCATGCCCGCGGGGTCGCCGCCGGCGTCGGGCTCGGTCTGGGCGAAGCACGCGGTCTTCTCGCCGCGGAGCACGGGGTAGAGATAGCGCTCCTTCTGCTCGTCGTTGAGCTCGAACAGGATGCCGCGCGCCTCCGGGCCGAAGACCGGATTGTTGCGGAATGGGATGGAGATGGTCCGGGATACTTCCTCCTGGATCACGCAGCGCGTCAGCAGGTCGAGCCCGGCCCCGCCGTACTCCTCGGGTACGTCCAGCATCCAGAAACCCAGGGCCCGGGCCTTCTCCTGAAGCGGCTTGTAGAGCTCCTCGGACATCTCCTCGCCCTCCGGGCGAAACTCCCGCTCCAACGGGATCAGCTCCCGGTCCACGAAATCGCGCATGGTCTTCTTGATGATCTTGATCTCTTCGGGAAGCTCGAAATCCATTCCTTCCTCCTTGTCTGGCATCGGTCCGGCTGAATGATGGCTCGTAACATAAGCCCGCGCCCGGTCGAAGGTCAAGCCGGCTCCGGACACGGCCTGGAGGCTGCATCCGCCCCGGCAACCGTGTTTGACAACCGCAGGGGCAGTGTCTATGTTTCCGATAAGCTACCCTACCCGCGCGAGGCCAGCGTATGCCCATCTACGAGTACAACTGTTCGAAATGCGGCGTCTTCGAGGCGACTCAGAGGATCACGGAGGATCCGCTGGAGAAGTGTCCGACCTGCCGGGCCAAGGTGCAGAAGCTCATCTCCAGCACGTCGTTCCAGCTCAAGGGCACCGGTTGGTACGTCACCGACTACGGACGGGGAAAGGGTTCCAACGGGGACAAGCAGGAAAGCAACGGGAGCAAGGAGACCTCCGACTCCGGCAAGCCCAAGGAGACCAAGACGTCCGAAAAGTCATCGTCCGGCGACAGCGCCGCCAGCACGGCCTAGTGGCTGTTCACGCACTCACCCTTCCCCGACGTGTCCGCCGCCTCCCGTGCGGCTTCGAAACGCGTCGTCTCATCCGACACACCGATTCCGACGGGATTCCATGACGGGCACCCCATGAAGACGAAACCGCTCGGCGGCACGGGCGTCCAAGTGCCCGAGATCGGCCTGGGCGTCTGGCAGTACCGGGGCGGGGTCGAGCCCCTCCGGCACGGCATCGAGTTGGGAGCCAACCTCATCGACACCGCCGAGATGTACCGGACCGAGGACGTGGTGGGGGAAGCGGTGCGGGGCATGCGTGAGCGGGTGTTCATCGCCAGCAAGGTATCCGGCGATCATCTGGGGTACGACCAGGTGCTGCGGGCCGCGGACGCCAGCCTTCGCCGGCTGGACGTGGACACCATCGACCTCTACCAGGTGCACTGGCCGAGCCGCAGCACTCCCATCGAGGAAACCATGCGGGCCATGGCGGCCCTGGTGGACAGCGGGCGGATACGGTACATCGGCGTCAGCAATTTTTCGACGACGGAGCTGACCGAAGCCCAGGCCGCCCTGAGCCACCACCCCATCGTATCGAATCAGGTGCTGTACAACCTCCGGCGGCGCGAGATCGAGCGGACGCTGATGCCCTATTGCCAGAGCCACGGCGTCACCATCATCGCCTACACGCCGCTGGACAGCGGCAAACTGGCCGGCGGCGGCCTGTTCTCGTCGCGCGGCACGAAGGTGCTCCGGGAAATCGCCCAACGGCACGAGAAGACGCCCGCCCAGGTGGCGCTGAACTGGTGCGTCTCCCACGACAACGTCATCGCCATCCCCAAGTCCGACAGCGTCTCCCGGACCGCCGAGAACTGCGGCGCGTCGGACTGGCGTCTGTCCGCTGAAGACATGGCCCGCCTGGACCAGGCTTTCGCATAGCCGGTTGAGACGACCCGAGCAGCGTGCTCGGCGACGAAGTCGTGGCCGCGGCCCGCTCCCTGCGTCAAACCCCTCATGCCCGACTGGAACCAACCGGCGAACGTCGGGGCCGCATCCACGCCCTCCTCAATAGTGAGAAATTTCGATTCCTGTAAGTATTTGCATAGTTTCTATTGCTTTTGACATAGAGCACCCATAGTGCCACAGCGATATTGGGAGACTGACCGAGGCACCGGCCTGTGCGGTGCAACGAAGGAGTGGGCCGATGGAGCTGATCCTTGTCGAGAGTTCCATCCTCGGCCGCATCGCGGCCGGTTTCTCCCATCGCATCTGGATGTACCTGCGGGTGCCTCCGTCACGGGCGCGCAAACCCGTTGAGTTCCAAACTGCTTGTAGGCCTGTTGCCGGCGATCATGGCGACGGCTTTGCTGATTTAGTCACGACCGGTTTTCGAAGAATGCTAGGAGGTCGCCATGCCAGACTGCCCGTCAGCATACACCGAAGGCTTTGCCAGGGCGCGTCTCCACGACGAGGAGGCGGCGGTCAGCTACATTCGACACACCGTCCTTGGCGATGCCGAACTGGATCCCGTCATGCAGGAGATGCACGGACTGCCTCCCGAGGATTTGCACCGGTTCGTCAGGGCCGGCATCGAGCAGGAGCCGGACGTTCTGCGGACCGCGCCGAGGGTGCTCCGGGATTTCTTCGACAAGGCAGACTCCACGGTGCCACCCTGGGTCGATTTCGAGTCATTCAAACCGGGCATGCGCGCGTTCCATGCGAACATGAGCGACATGCTGATCGCCTATGCGGTGGGAGCGCGGTGGAGGGCTTTTCGACGCTGGTGAGCAAGTCTTTCTCGATCACCGGCCGCGTGACCGGGCTGGGGCCGGGAGCCGAAAGACGGCTCCGGCAAAACAACCGCCATATGGTCGAGGTCTATTTCCCCGGCGGTTTGAAACGGGACGGCGACGGATGGAAAGTGTCCACGCGCATTCGCTTCATTCATGCACGGGTACGGAAGCTGTTGGCGGATTCCGGCCTCTGGGATTCCGACGCCTGGGGGATGCCCCTGAGCATGGCGCACCTGGGCGGGATCGCGTTGTACACGTTTTCCATACGCCAGTTCGAGCACGCCATCGCCATGGGCGCGACTGTCAGCCAGGAACAAAAGGACAGCATTGTCAGGATCTGGCGCTATGCCGGCTATCTTCTGGGGGTGCCTGAAACCATTCTCTTCACCAATGAAGCTCAGGCGAGGAAAACCTACGAGATCGGCCACATGTGTGAACCATCGCCGGACGACGACGCCATTGGCGTTGCCAACGCGGTATTCAAGGCGATTCCCGCGATGGCGGGTTTGACCGAAGAAGCCGAGATAAGAAGCTTCCAGATGTATGCCTATCGCCTTTCGCGGGCCCTCATCGGCAACGAACTGGCGGACCAGTACAACTATCCCAAGACCCTCAGAAACAGGACCTTGGTGCTGCTTCACTACCGGCTGCGCAACCGACTCATAAGGCTCGTCAAGGGGCGCCAAATCATGAGGCAGGAGGCGTTTGGTCAGATCTTCGAGTCCGCCCAGTACGACAAAGGAGGAATCTCCTATAATTTGCCCGATCACGTCCGTGCGTCACAGTCCTCTCAATGGTAGTCCACCGCCCGCAAGCCTGTCGTGCAAACCGCCGGTCCCCGGAAGTGATCCACATCGAGGCGGCGGCCCTGTGAAGGCCTCGAACTGGACGTTCCTGCCAGGGAATACGTCTTGTTGAACTTGGAACGCTATAACGCAGCCATCCTGCGGCATCGGTGGTGGGTCATCTTCCTCGCGTCGCTGGCCATGCTGGCGATGGCATCGGGTGCGCGCTTTCTCGTGGTCACCAGCGACTATCGCACGCTGTTCGCTGACGACGACCCCCATCTCCTTGCATTCGACGCCCTGGAGAATACCTACGCCGCATCCAACGCGGCGCTGGTTGCCGTTGCGCCCCGTAGCGGCGGGGTCTTCACCCGGGAGGCCCTGGGCGCGATCGAGGAATTGACTGAAGCCGCGTGGCGCGTGCCCCGTTCGAACCGGGTGGACTCCCTGACCAACTATTCCCACAGCCGGGCGGACGGCGACGACCTGATCGTCGAGCCTCTGGTCGAAGACGCGAGGTCGCTGAACGATGCGGACTTGGAGCGAGTCAGGCGAACCGCGCTGAACGAGGTCGAACTGTCCGGCCGCCTGGTGTCTCATGACGCCCGCGTAGGCGGCGTGGCGATCAGCTTCGTCCTGCCGGAGAATCCGGAGGTGGCGTGGGTCGAGATCACCGATTCCCTCAACACGATACTCGACGAGGCCCGGGCACGGCACCCGGATATTGCCTATTTCCTGACGGGCAACGTTGTGATGAACCGCGCCTTTGCCCAGGCTACGCAGGACGATGTCGAGACGTTGATACCCGTGGTGTTCCTGGTGATTCTCGCGGCGACCGCCCTTCTTCTCCGTTCGCTCCTGGGCACGTGCGCAATCGCAGTCCTGCTCGCGTTCGTCCTGGCCTCGACGGCGGGCTTCGCCGGTTGGGTGGGCACGGTGCTCACGCCCGTCAGCGGCAGCATGCCAATTATCGTGATGACGTTCGCCGTCGCCTACTCGATCCACATCGTCACGACCACCCTGTCGGGCATGACCGAGGGTCTGGCAAGAAACGACGCCATCGCGAAGTCCCTTGCCGGCAACGTCTATCCGGTGTTTCTCACCATGTTCACCACGTCCATCGGCTTCCTCAGCCTGAACTTTGCGGAGTCGCCGTCGTTCCACGTTCTGGGCAATATGGTGGCATTCGGCGCGTTCTGCACTTTCCTTTTCTCCGTGACCCTGCTCCCGGCTCTGCTCTCCATCCTTCCGTTGCGTGCCTCCCGGGTCCATTCCGGGCGAGTCTCCCTTTTCGACCGCTTCGGCGTGTTCGTTGTGGCGCGCCGTCGATTCCTGCTCTGGTCTGTCTCCCTGGCGACCGTGATTCTCGTCCTCGGCATTCCCCGGAATGAGCTGGGCGACAACTGGACGCGATATTTCGATGATCGCTACGAGTTTCGCCGCGACACGGACTTCGTCATCGAGAACCTGACGGGCCTGGACAGGTTGGAATACTCGCTCAAGGCGGGACGCGAGGGCGGGATCACGGATCCGGAGTATCTGCGGAAGGTGGATTCCTTTGCGGAATGGTTCCGAAGCCAACCGGAAGTGATGCACGTTCAGGCATTCGCGGACATCATGAAACGGTTGAACAAGAACCTGCACGGCGACGCCCCGTCCTTCCATCGGCTGCCTGACGATCCGAAGCTTGCAGCCCAGTATTTGTTGCTCTACGAGCTCTCGCTCCCCTTCGGCGGCGACCTGAACGACCGCATCGACGTGGCCAAGACGGCTACGCGCATGACCGTAGTGCTGCGCGACTCATCGTCCCGGGAGCAACGCGGGTTGAACGTGCGGGCCAGGGCCTGGCTCGCGGACAACGCTCCGGAACTCGCCACCGACGCAACCGGCCTCAGCATCGTCTTCGCACACCTCTCCCAAAGCAGCATGCTGTGGGGCACGCTCACCGCGATGGCGATCATATCGTTCATTCTGATCTGGGTCTTCAAGAGCGTCCGGGTCGGTCTGATCGCTCTCGTACCGAACTTCATCCCCCCCGCGATGAGCTTCGGCTTGTGGGGTCATCTGATCGGCAACGTCGGCTTGGCGGCTTCGGTGGTGACGGCGATCGCCTTCGGGATCATCGTTGACGACACGATCCATTTCCTCACCCACTACCTGAAACTGCGCCGCGAGGGAGTCTCCGTCCCAGAGGCGATCCGATCGGTCTTCCGTACGGTCGGTCAAGCGTTGGCGACGACCACTGCGGTCTTGTCGTTGGGTTTCCTGGTGTTCACGCTGTCGGGTTTCGAGAGCAGTTGGTCCATGGGGGTGCTGATATCCATGACGATCGTTCTGGCCTTCCTTGCGGATTTCCTGCTTCTTCCACCCCTTGTGATGGCCCTTGACCGCGACAAACCATGATCCATCATACCGAATACACTTGATCTCTGCCGCCTTCCTGTCCTGTAGACCAGGACCACCTCAGTTGCCCGTTACAGCTGCCCGCGATCGAGGGTAAGCGCGTGTTGGACGGACCCGGGACAGACATGACCGGTGCCTGCCGCATGTGCTATATTGCATCCGATTCGGCGTCACAGGTGCCGGACGATGCGGGTTCGGTCGTATTGGTACACTTGAATCGTCACCAAGCCACCCGCAGGCACCGTGTTGACCATGTGTGGATTGTTCCTGGGCGAATCATCCGTTTCAAACCCGCCCGAAAAGAGCCACCGAAATAGACTGGAGCCGAGGCAGCCAATGGACTTTCCCGCACTGACCCGTACCGGAGCCATGGAGTTTTTCTCCGAATACGGGAAAACGATCCACAACCCCCAGGGGATCCTTTACTGGACCCGCAAGGCCAAAGCCAAGGCCCGCATCAACGCCACCATCGGCTCGGCCCGGGGACCGGAAAGCGCGGTGTACCCAGACGGCGGCGAGCGCGAGATCACGCTTTGCGCGCCCCTGATCCATTCTTTCTTCAACGGGCTTGAAACCGAGGAAATCTTTCCGTACACGCCGGAGACGGGCACACCCGCCTTCCGCTCGGCCTGGAGGAAGTGGATCCTGGCGCGGGCGGGCGACGAATCCGAACGGCTCGAACGACAACTGCATCCGCCGATCCTCACCCCGGGAATCACCGCCGCCATCAGCATCGCCGCGCGGATGTTCGTGGACCCGGGCCGCGCCATCATCACGGCCGACCGGCGCTGGGAGAACTACGACCACGTGCTGGGAAAGAACCTGGGCATTCGCATCGCCGACTTCCCGCTGTTCGACGGCGGCGACCTCAACGTGGCCGGGATCGTCTCGGCCATCCGACGGGTGTGGCTCGAACAGGACACCGCCGTGGTGCTGCTCAACTTCCCCAACAACCCCACCGGGTTCTGTCCGTCCGCGGCGGCCGGCCGGCGGCTGGCGGAGTCGCTGGATCGACTCGCGGAGGAGACTCCGAAGCGGCTGGTGCTGCTGTTCGACGATGCCTACGAGAGCTACGTCTACGACCCCGACGCCATGCAGTCGTCGCTGTTCTACCTGTGCCGGCCAAGGCCGAACCTTCTGCCGGTGAAACTGGACGGCGTGACCAAGGAGCTCCTCTGGTACGGCGCCCGGGCCGGCACCATCACGCTGGCCTGTCCCGACGAGTGGCGGTCCGGAGACGACGCCGGGACCCTGGCCTCGGAGATCGACAACAAGTTCGCCGGAGTCAACCGCGGCCTGTTCTCCAACAACTCGACGGTGGCCCAATCGGTGGCCACCAAGGCCATGGAGCAGATGGAGCGGCTGGTGGTGGAACGGCACCGGACATTCGAACTCCTGAAGCAGCGGTACCGGACCCTGAAGGACGAACTCGGCAGGATGGATACGGATCTCGTTACCGTCGAACCGTTTCAGGGCGGCTTCTTCTGCTTCATCACCCTGCGGCCCGAGTCGGGGCTCCGTGCGACGGACGTCGCCAACCACCTGCTCGACGAGCACGGCATCGGCACCGTGCCGTTCGACGGGGACAGCATGAACGGGCTACGGATCGCTTTCTGCAGCGTCGAGAGCGCCGACCTGCCGGAACTGTGCCAAAGACTGGCGCAGACGGTGAACGAACTGGCGAGAAGAGGGGGGCGTGCACATGGGCCGGCTTGAAGGAAGGGTGGCCATCATCACCGGCGCCAGCCGCGGCATCGGCCGGGCGGTGGCGCTGGCGTTCGCTCGTGAGGGCGCCATCCTGGCCGTCGCCGGGGTGCGGGACCAGGCCGCCCTCGACTCGGTCCAGGACGAGCTCACGGCCCTGGGCGCCGAAAGCATCGCGCGGCTGGTGGACGTCGGCCGGCGGACGGAGGTGGACCGGCTGGTGCGGGAGGTGGAGGAACGCTGGGGCCGGCTCGACATCCTGGTCAACAACGCCGGGGTCCTCACACTCAAGCGGTTCGAGGACATCACCGAGGAGCAGTGGGACGAGACCATCAGGGTCCACCTCAAGGGCACCTTCAACGGCATGCAGGCCGTGCTACCCGTCATGAAACGGCAACGCTCGGGCAAGATCATCAACCTCACCGGCCCGGCGGCGCTGCGGCCGTCCAACGGCGTATCCGATTACGGCGCCGCCAAGGGCGGCATCATCACCCTGACCTTCAACGTCGCCAACGAAATGAAGCCCCACAACATCCAGGTCAACTGCATCTCGCCGATAGCCGACACGCGCATGACCGACGCCATCGCCGAGTTCCGCGGGCGCGAGGGGATTCCCGACCACCGGCCCAACCCGGCCCCTGCCGAGACCGTGGCGCCCGCGTTCGTCTTCTTCGCGTCCAGCGACAGCGACTACATCACCGGAGAGGTCCTCGGGTTCCACCGCAAGTGAGCCCGGTGGCCTCAGGCCCCGTAATGGTAGATAATGAAGACAGGAGTCACGGTCGTCGTTGAACCGTGACATGAAGGGAAACGAGGTGAATCCATGCTCCGCAAATCAGCGACGGCCTGGCTGGCCGCCATCATGCTGACCACTCTGGCGGCGGCGACGGCTGCGGGCCCGCCCATCGGCTTCCAGGCGGTGCCTCGGGGCGCGTTTCCGGTCTTCGACGACCCCGAGATGCTGAACGCCGCGGAAGCGGAAAAGCAGCAGGTCATCTTCGACCGGGACGTGATCATCGGCGTGGCCCACAACGGCGAGGCCAAGGCGTATCCCATCACCATCATGGGAGTCCACGAGCTCGGCAACGACACCATCGGAGGGGTGCCCATCGCGGTCTCCTGGTGACCCCTGTGCCAAACGTCTATCGTGTATAGACGCAAACTCGACGACAGGGTGCTGAGCTTCGGGCACGCGGGCATTCTCTACGAACAATCGTTCATCATGTACGACCGGCGGACGGAATCGTTGTGGGTCCACGTCACGGGCGAGGCCGTGCACGGACCCCTCAAGGGCAAACGCCTGGATTTCATGCCGTCCACGGTAACCAGCTGGGCCAACTGGAAGAAGAGCTATCCCGACACCAGGGTGCTGCCCGGCTACCGCCGGGGCGGATTCATGGGCACCTACGTCGGCCCCTTCCAGAGCGACATCCTCGGGCTTGCGGTGGTGGTGAAGCTCAAGGCCAAGCTCTACCCCTACGGAGCGCTGGCAAGAAAGAACCTGGTCAACGACGCGTTCAATGGGGCGAAGGTGGTGGTGTACTATTCGCCGGGCGACGCCACGGGCACGGCTTGGCGCCGGGAGCTCGACGGACGGGTGTTGACGTTCACGCAGTCGGAACGCAAGGACGCCGACGGCAACGTGCTGCTGCGTGACGACGAGACCGGAAGCCTGTGGTCGTGGCTGCGCGGCGAAGCCGTGGAGGGCGAGCTCAAGGGACGAAAGCTCCGGCAGCTTCTCTACAACCCGATCCTGAACGAACGCTTCGCCGCTTTCTATCCGGGTGGGCCCATATACGAGGGCGCGAACTAGTGCCCATGGGAAAACTTTTATATATCTGACTGGAAACACATCCATGCACCACAAACACGAAAAGGGATTCCGGAGACGGTGAGCGGAACTGGCGACTATATCCGTGAAGCGCGGGAGCAGAAGGGGCTGACGCTGGGGCAGGTGGAGGAGGAGACACGCATCCCGCGCTACTACCTCGAAATCCTCGAAGGCGGCGGCGACGATCGTCTGGTTTCCGATCGTCTCTACATGGTCCACTTTCTGCGCAACTATGCCACCTATCTCGAGGTGGAGGTCGAAACCCTCGCGGCGCAGTTCGTCCGTGAGAACCGTCGTCTGGAAGCCCCCGAGGCAACGGCGCCGCCCGCGCGCCGACGCCCGTGGCGCGCCGTCGTCGTCGGCGGCGCCGCAGCCGTGGTGGCCGCCGGCGTGGGTGTCTACACGCTGGTTCCGGGACTCGTCGAATTCGAATGGCCGACCCTGGAACGGCCGGCGGTCGTGTCGACGCCCGCTCCCGCCCCGCCGGCGGAGGAATCCGTTGCGCCGCCATCGACGGCCGCCGTACCAAAACCCGAGCCCGGCGACGCCAACAGTTCCGTGCTGCAACCTGAAGCCGACGAGACCGCTCCCCCGGAAGTTCGGCTGGCGGCCACCCTGCCGGCGCCCGACCCCAAACCGCCGGCCGAGACCGGCGCGCCCGTGACCGCCACGGAGGACCCGGCCGCCGCGGTTTCAACCCCCGAGGCAACAGCGGCGGCAACGCCGGACACGGCAGACGCCCGGCCCGGCGTAACCGGCAACCACACCCTGACCATCGCGGCCGACGAGAAAGCGTGGCTGCGGGTCTGGATCGATGACCAACGGCCCAAGGACATGCTCCTGGAGCCCGGTGAAAGCAGGACGTTGGCGGCCCAGACCGGTTTCGTCATCACTTTCGGCAACGCCGGAGGGGTCCGGCTCTTGTTGAACGGCGAGGAGCTTCCTCCGGCCGGAAGGTCCGGCCAGGTGGTTCGGAACTTCAAGGTGCCCGCCGCCGGTCAGGACACGCCGTGATGATCGACCTGCGCTCCGACACCGTGACCACGCCGACTCCGGAGATGCTCCGCGCGATGACGGCCGCCGAAGTGGGCGACGACGTCTACGGCGAGGACCCCAGCATCAATCGCCTCGAGGAAGAGGTGGCGGGGCTCCTGGGCAAGGAGACCGCCGTATTCACCCCGTCCGGCTCCATGGCCAACCAGATCGCCATCCTGCTCCATACCCGGCCGGGGGACTCGGTGTTGTGCGAGGAGGGGTCCCACACCTTCGCCTACGAGGCCGGGGCCGGGGCCGCGCTTTCCGGAGTACAGTTCGACCTCCTTCCGTTCGGCGAGCGGCTGTCCGACGAAGCCATCAAGGGCAGGTTCCGGGCCGACGGCCTGCACGAGTCGCCGTCCACCCTCATCCTCGTGGAGAACACCCACAACCGCGGCCGGGGCCGCGCGCTGCCGCGGCAGGAAACGGAACGAATCGTCGCCACCGCCCACGGCCTGGGACTCAAGGCCCACTGTGACGGCGCCAGGCTGTGGAACGCCGCGGCCGCCACCGGCAACTCCGAGCGCGAGCTCGCCGCGGGCTTCGACACGGTGTCCGTGTGCTTCTCCAAGGGCCTGGGGGCGCCGGTGGGCTCCGCCCTGGCCGGCGGCCGGGAAGACGTGGCGCGGGCGCGAAAGATCCGCAAACGGCTGGGCGGCGGCATGCGCCAGGCCGGCTTCCTGGCGGCCGCGGCGCTCCATGGCTTGCGGCAGCACCGCGGGCGCCTGCCGGAAGACCACCGGCGCGCCGTGGCCTTGGCCCAGGGGCTCGAGGAACTCGTCCAACACGGGCGCCCGCTGGAAATCGACATCCCGGATCCGCCCACCAACATGGTCTACTGGCGCGTCGCCAACGGGCCGGAGGTGGTGGAGGCGTTGCGCGGCAAGGGCGTGCTCATGAACCACGTGGGGAACGGCTGGATTCGTGCCGTCACCCATCTCCAGATCGCCGACTCCGACATCCACGATGCCGTGCAGAGGATCCGCGAGGTCCTGCTGTCGGCCGGGGACTGAGGTTGGTGGACGCCCACATGCGGCCCGAGGATGCACGGTACGTCATCATAGGCGCCGGGTTCGCGGGAGCCGCGACGGCGTGTCACCTGGCATTCCAGGGCGCCCGGCGGGTGGTGATCCTGGAGCAGGAGGCGGTGCCCGGCTTCCACTCCTCCGGCCGGAACGCGGGGTTCATACGCCAGGTCCTGTCCGAACCCTCGGTGGGGGACTTGGCCGCGCGGTCGGCCGAATTCATCCGCAACCCCCCGCCGGGCTGGCCGGTTCCGGTTTCCTACAACGCCATCGGCTCCCTGATCGTCGGACGCGGCCAACAGTGGGAAGCCGTATGCCGCGACGCGGAGCTGGCGCGCGAGCGCGGCCTCGATGTGGAGTGCTGGTCTCCCGAGAAGACCGTGGCGGCCATGCCGCTCATCGAGGGCGGCGTTCTGGACGGTGCCGTGTGGTGCGCTTCGGACGGCGTCATCGACATCGCGGCGCTCTTGTCGGGCTATCTCAAGACGGCTCAGAGCGGCGGCGCGGTGATTCGCTACGGTGCGACGGTGACGGAAGTACGGGCCGGCGAGGGACGCGTGCACGGGGTCGCCACGGACCAGGGTTTCGTCGAGGCGGACGTGGTGGTGAACGCGGCCGGACCCTGGGCCGGACCCGTGGGGGTCATGGCCGGCGCCGTGCCCATCGCGTTTCACCCGCGCCGGCGGCACCTGTTCGTGACTCCGCCGCTGGACTGGGTCAAGCCCGACTGGCCCTTCGTCCTCAACGTCTCCGACGAGGTCTACTTCCAGCCGAGCTCCGGGGGACTGATGCTGTGCCCGTGCGACGAGGACGAGGTGGCGCCCGGCGACCCTCCGACCCGCCCCGAGGCCCTGGAGCTTCTGGCGGAGAGACTGGCCGCCGCCTACCCCGACTTCCCCGACGTCCCCATCGGGCGTTACTGGGCCGGGCTCCGGACGTTCACGGACGACAACCGCTTCGTCATCGGTTGGGACCCCGGGATCGAGGGTTTCTTCTGGGTCGCCGGGCTCGGCGGGCACGGCGTCACCACCAGCGCCGCCGTGGGCTCTCTGGCCGCCCGGGTGCTGTTCGGAGCGGACGAGGACCCGAACTTCTCGCCCGCGCGCTTCGGCTGACGCGCGGCCGTCCCCTGCCCTTCCGGCGCTCCGGCCGCCTCCGCGCTATCCAGCTTCCCGCTTGACCAGTATCTCGTCGACGATGTGATATTCCAGCGCCATGGGGGCGGTCATGTACCGGTCCCGCTGGGTGTCCCGTTCGACGGTCTCGAGAGTCTGCCCGGTGTGCTTCACGAGTATGTCGTTGACCTCCTGGCGTACCCGAAGCATCTCCCGGGCGTGGATGTCGATGTCCGCCGCCGACCCCTGGTAACCCCCCAGGGGCTGGTGGATCATGACCCGGGCGTGGGGCAGCGCGAACCGCTTGCCGGACCGGCCGGCGGCCAGCAGCAGGGCCCCCATGCTCGCCGCCTCGCCGACGCACACCGTGGCGACCTCCGGCCGGATGTATTGCATGGTGTCGTATATGGCCAGTCCCGCGGTCACCAGTCCGCCGGGCGAGTTGATGTAGAGGTAGATGTCCTGCTCGGGGTCCTCGGATTCCAGGTACAGGAGCTGTGCCGCGATGGTGTTGGCCACAGGGTCGTCGATCTCCCCCACCAGGAAAACGATGCGGTCCCGCAGCATCCGGGAGAAAAGGTCATAGGCGCGCTCGCCGCGGCCGCTCTCCTCCACCACCGTCGGTATCTCGATCTGGTTTCGCATCGTCAATCTCAACCCTCCTGACCGTCGATCCAGAATATCCCACGGAGCGCCGCATATTCAACCGAACACCGGCCCGGCTGTCGGAACCGGCGGTTTACGGGTACAGTGGAGCGAGGTGAAATTCGGCCAACGGAGGCGACAGGACATGCTGGAAGAATACAACCTGGAAGGCGCACCGGAATCCATGCGCACGCCGCTCGGGCGCTACGCCGGGACCCTGAAGGAGCTCGCCGGTGACAGCACCCGGTCGCTGACGCTGTTCGGCGCCATTGCCGCCGGCACCTTCAATCCACGGTCCCACACGGCCCGGAGCGTGTTCGTGGTGGGCGACGTGGATCTGGACATGCTGCACCGGTTGGCGCGGCAGGGTCCGCGCCTGGGAAAGGCGCGCATCGCCGCACCCCTCATCATGACGCCCGAGTACATCGAAGCGTCCAAGGATACCTTCCCGCTCGAGTTCCTGGAGATCGCCCAGCACCACATCTGCGTGTTCGGCGAGGACTACTTCCGGGAGCTGCCCCTCCAGGCCGCGGACGTGCGGCACGAATGCGAGCGGGAGATCAAGACCATCCAGCTCGGCATGCGGCAGGCGCTGCTGGCCGCGGCGGGCCGGGACAAGGCCCTGACCACCGTGGAGGTGGACGTGGGGGAGCGCCTGCTGCGGTCCCTGCGTGGATTGCTGTGGCTGCACGGCGATACCGAGCCCAGGGCGGCGCTGGAGGTGGTGGCGGCCGTCGAGGGGGGCATTGAGCGGTCGCTGCCGGGGGTTCGAAGCGCCGTCGACAACAGCAGCGGTCACGGATGGGAGGAGTTCAAGACCCTTTACGCGGACGTGGACGCCCTGAGGACCCACATCAATGCCTGGTAGGCACACCTTGTCCCCTCTCGGTCCGGCGCTGGCCGCGTGTCTTGCCGCACTGGCCCTGCTCGCCCCGGCGGCGGGCGCAGCGGTCACGGTCAAGGATCCCGGTACGTACGTGGTGGACACCGCCGGGCTCATCAACGCCGACACTCAACGCAGGATGGAAGGTTGGCTGCGGGAGCTGGAACAGAAGACCACGGCCCAGGTCAAGGTCCTCACCGTACGCACCACCGACGGGGAGGATTTCTTCGGTTTCGTGCAACGCCACGCGGAGGCCTGGAAGCTGGGGCGCAGGGGCAAGGACAACGGCGCCCTCATCGCGCTGGCCGTCAAGGAGCGAAGGGTGCGCGTCCATACGGGTTACGGCCTGGAGGGGGTGCTGCCTGACTCCTGGGCCGGGACGGCCTCCAGGCGGGTCGCCCAGGATTTCTTCAGCAAGGGGCAGTACGCCCAGGGGTTGCTGGCCCTCACCGTCGCCACGGCCAACCGGGTGGCGGACGCGGCGCGGGTGAAGCTTACCGGCGCGCCCGACTACCGGATCCGCGGCGGTCGCCGGCGCGTCACCGGCGCCGGCATCGGCGGCTCGCTGATGCCGCTGCTCTTGATGCTGTTCTTCCTGGGCTCCCTGCGCCGGCGGCGCCATCGCACCGCCTGGGGCGGCCGGGGGGCCGCCTCCGGCCTTCTGATGGGGGCCGTCCTCGGGAGCCTCCTCGGCGGCGGGCGTTCCTGGGGGTCGCCCATGGGCGGGGGCTTCGGAGGCGGTTTTGGAGGAGGCCTGGGGGGCGGTTTCGGCGGCTCCTTCGGAGGAGGCGGCGGCTTCGGCGGAGGAGGGGGTGGAGCCGGTTGGTGACGCCTCGGATGTTCGTGCATACTGTATATTCGTAGGGGGGATATACCGTGAGCGCATTGAGAGTTCTTTTGGTGTTCCTGGCCGCGGTCGTCGGGATGGTGTTGCTGGCGGGCGGCTGCGTCCTCAGCGGCTACAACCGCGCCATCACCCTGGACGAGGGGGTCAAGAACCAGTGGGCGCAGGTGGAGAACCAGCTCCAACGGCGCTTCGAGCTGATTCCCAACTTGCTGGAAACGGTCAAGGGGGTCGCCAAGCAGGAGGAGAAAATCTTCCTGGGCGTGGCCAACGCCCGCAAGGCCTACTTCCAGGCGAACACGGTCAACCAGAAGGCCCAGGCCGCCGTCGGCTTCGAGCGGGCATTGTCCCGGCTGCTCGTGCTTCGGGAACAATACCCGCAGCTCAAGTCCAACCAGTCATTCCTGAAGCTCCAGGACCAGCTCGAAGGAACCGAGAACCGCCTGGCGGTGGAACGAAAGCGGTTCAACGACCGCGTCACCGCGGTGAACACGTTCGTGCGAAAGCTGCCGGGCCGGTTCTACGCGGACCTGGCCGGCGTTGAGAAGGCCGAATACTTCAGGGTGGAGGAAGCGGCCAAAGAGACGCCGAAAGTGAGCTTCTGAGGACCCGATACGAAACACCGCGCAACTCCGCCGACGGTAACGTTAACCGTTTTAGCCAATTTGAAAAAATGACCGGCGGATCCATCCACTCTACTTGAAAAAAGCCCTCTAACCAGTTAAATTTAAAAAGACGTCACGAGTTGTCAGCCGTCTGAGCTCCCGGTCGCCGGGAGTCCTTTCCCATCTGCGTTGAAGCGACTGTTTCCGGTGCGCGCCGTCTTCGGATTCACTCTGAATCGGGGAACTGGTTTCGTAGAATCAGTTCTGTAAGTTTGACTTATAGAACTTTTTTTGTTAGATTTAACTTAAAGGAGGTCGTCTTGGAAGTCTGGCTCGTCATAGGTCTGTCCATCGCCGTCAGCCTCGCCATCGCCGTACTGCTCGAATACTGATCCCGGGCATGTCCGGTGCCGTCGTCGGAACTCATGCCGGCGGCCATCGAACATCCTCGTCCGCATCCGCTACAGCGGCTCCACACGCGCCGCGCAGAACTTGTACTCCGGGATCTTGCCGTAGGGATCCAGCGCCGGGTTGGTCAAAAGGTTGACCGCCGCCTCGGCGAAACAGAAGGGAATGAAGACGCATCCGTCGGGGACCGCGCTGTCGGCCCGCGACTTGATCTCGATGACGCCCCGGCGAGTCGATACGCGCACCATCTCTCCGGGGGACACGCCTAGCCGGCGCAACTCCCCGGGGGAGAGATTGGCCACCGCCTCGGGCTCCAACTCGTCCAGCACGGCGGCGCGCCGGGTGATGGCGCCTGTATGCCAGTGCTCCAGTTGCCTGCCGGTGCTGAGGATCATCGGGAACGCCTCGTCGGGCTCCTCGTCGGGGGGGATGATGTCCACGGGCACGAGCCTCCCCCGTCCGCTTGCCGTGGGGAAACCTTCGCCGAACACGACGTCGGCACCCGGCAGGTCCGGGGCCGGGCACGGATAGGTCACCGAGCTTTCCCGCTCCACCCGGTCCCAGGTGATGTGGTCGAGGGATGGCATGACTCGCTTCATCTCCGCGAAGACATCGGCCGGCCCGGCGTAGTCCCAGTCGAGGCCCATGCGCCGGGCCAACTCCTGGATGATCCACCAGTCCTGCCGGACGCCGTCCGGCGGCCGCAAGGCGGGCCGTCCCATCTGGACCTGGCGGTTGCTGTTGGTGACCGTGCCGGTCTTTTCCGGCCAGGCCGAGGCGGGCAGCACCACGTCCGCGTGAAAGGCCGTCTCGGTCAGGAAGATCTCCTGCACCACCAGATGCTCGAGCCTGGCGAGGCCTTCCCGCGCGTGCCGGACGTCGGGGTCCGACATGGCCGGGTTCTCGCCCATGATGTAGATGCCCTTGATCTGGCCGGCATGCACCGCGTCCATGATCTCCATCACCGTGAGCCCCCGCCCTGGATCCAGCGCCATCTCCCAGACGTCCTCGAAACGCCGGCGCGTGCCGGCTTCCTCCACCCGCCGGTAGTCGGGATAGAACATGGGAATGAGGCCGGCGTCGGAGGCCCCCTGCACGTTGTTCTGGCCGCGCAACGGGTGCAGCCCGGTGCCGGGCCTCCCTACCTGGCCGGTGACCAGCGCCAGGGCGATGAGGCAGCGGGCGTTGTCGGTGCCGTGGATGTGCTGCGAGATGCCCATGCCCCAGAAGATCATGGCCGCGTCGGCGCCGGCGTAGAGCCGCGCCACCGAGCGCAGGGTGCCGGCGTTGACGCCGCACACCGCCGCCATGGCTTCCGGCGTGAACTCGGCCACGTGCCGCTTCAGCTCCTCGAAACCTTCGGTGTGGGCGGCCACGTAGTCGCGGTCGTAGAGCCCTTCCTCGACGATGACGTTGAGCAGCGCGTTGAGCAGCGCCACGTCGGCGCCGGGCTTGAACTGGAGCATCCAGGTGGCGTGCCGCCGCAGGGCCTGGCCCCGGGGGTCCAGGACGATAAGCTCGGCCCCGCGTTTGGCGGCCTGCTTGAAATAGGTGGCCGCCACCGGATGGTTCTCCGTCGGGTTGGCGCCGATGACGATGATGACGTCGGAGTCCTCGCAGGCGGTGAAAGGCGCGGTCACGGCGGCGGAGCCGATGCCCTCCATCAGCGCCGCCACCGAAGAGGCGTGGCAGAGCCGGGTGCAGTGATCCACGTTGTTGGTGCCGAAACCCGTGCGCACGAGCTTCTGGACCAGGTAGGCCTCCTCGTTGGAGCCCTTGGCGGAGCCGTAACCCGCCAGGGCGCCGCCGCCGTCCCGGTCCCGTATCTTCCGGAGGCCGCCGGCGGCCGCGTCCAACGCCTCCTCCCAGGTGGCTTCCCGGAAATGGCTGTAGGGATTCGCCGGGTCGATGTCGGCCGAGGCATCCTTGGGTGCGTCCTCCCGGCGGATGAGCGGGACGGTGAGCCGGTGCGGATGGCTGACGTAGTCGAAGCCGAAACGCCCCTTGACGCACAGCCGGCCGCGGTTGGACGGTCCCTGGCGCCCCCGCACCGCGGCGATGGCATTGTCCTTCACCAGGTAGTCGATCTGGCAGCCCACGCCGCAATAGGGGCAGACGCTGGGCACCTCGTCGAGGGCCTCGCGCTTGTCCACGCCGGCGGCGTCCACCAGCGACGCGGGCGTCAGGGCGCCGGTGGGACAGGCCTGCACGCACTCGCCGCACGCCACGCAGGTGCTCTCGCCCATGGGGTCGTCGAAGTCGAACACCACCTTGGCGCCGGCGCCGCGGTAGGCCATGCCGATGACGTCGTTCACCTGCACCTCGCGGCAGGCGCGCACGCACAGGGTGCAGTGGATGCAGGCGTCGAGCGCCACCCGCATGGCCGGATGGCTGGCGTCGGGCGCGGGGGCCTCGCGGGCCGGGAACCGGCTTTCCGTCACCTCCAGCCGTTCGGCCCACTGCCACAAACGCGACCGGGAGTCGTGTGCCGCCTCGCGCCGGGGCTGATCCGCCATCAACAGCTCCAGCACCATCCCGCGCGCCTTCCGGGCCCGTTCGCTGCCGGTGCTCACGGTCATGCCGGGCGTCGGGCGCCGGATGCACGAAGCGGCCAGCGCGCGCTCCCCTTCCACCTCCACCATGCACGCGCGGCAGTTTCCGTCCGGCCGGTAGCCGGGTTGCGGGTCGTGGCACAGGTGCGGGAGCACCGTGCCGTTGCGCTCGGCCGCCTGCCAGATGGTCTCGCCGGCGGCGGCCTCCACCTCGCGGCCGTCGAGGATGAACCGCACGGGCCCGCTCACGACAGCTCCTCCCGGAAGTAGCGGAACGCGCAGCGCACCGAGTTGGGCGCCGCCTGTCCGAGGCCGCAGATGGAGGCGTCGGTCATGGCGTCGCCCAGCGCCTCCAGCAGGGGCTCGTCCCACGAGGGCCGCTCCAGCAGCGTCACGGCCTTTTCCGTCCCCACCCGGCACGGCGTGCACTGGCCGCAGCTCTCGTGCTTGAAGAACCGCATCAGGTTGCGGACCACCGCCTTGACGTCGTCATGGTCGCTCAGGACCACCACGCCGTGAGAGCCGACGAAACAGCCGTGCTGCTCCAAAGACCCGAACTGGAGCGGAAGGTCCGCCATGGAGGCCGGCAACATGCCGCCCGAGGCGCCGCCGGGAAGGTAGCCCTTGAGCCGGTGGCCCGGCAGCATGCCGCCGCAATGCTCGTCGATCAGCTCCCGCGCGGTGATGCCGGTGGGCGCGATCTTCACTCCCGGTCGCGCCACCCGGCCCGACACCGAGTAGGCATGGAGGCCGGCGCCGCCGTTGCGGCCCTGGGCCGTGAACCACTCCGGGCCCTTCTCGACGATGTCCCGTATCCAGTAGAGGGTCTCGACGTTCTGCACCAGGGTGGGCCGGCCGAACAGGCCCGTCTCGGCGACGTAGGGCGGCCGGTGCCGCGGCAGCCCGCGCTTGCCCTCGATGCTCTCGATCATGGCCGACTCCTCGCCGCAGATGTACGCTCCGGCGCCGCGGCGGAGATGCACCTCCGAATGCGCGTCCAGCCCGGCGTCCCGAAGCTTCGGCAACTCCCGCGACAGGATCTCCCGGGCCTCCGCGTACTCGTCCCGCAGATAGATGTAGACGGCTTCCGCTTCCACCGCCCAAGCCGCCACCAGCACCCCCTCCAGGAACCGGTGCGGATCGCCCTCCATGAAGTAGCGGTCCTTGAAGGTGCCCGGCTCGCCCTCGTCCGCGTTCACGGTCATGAGCCGGGGGCCAGGATAGCCGCGCACGATCTGCCACTTGCGGCCGGTGGGGAAGCCCGCGCCGCCGAGGCCCCGAAGACCCGAAGCCGTCACCCGTTCCACCACGTCCTCGCGCCTTCGGCCGCCGCCGAGACACTCCTTCAGGAGCGTGTAGCCGCCCTCCGCGACGTACGCGTCGCAGGCTTTGAAGGGCGGCATCGCCGGTTCGGTCTCCCGGTCCCGGGCCAGGGCCGTCACCGACTCCACGGCCGCGCGCTCCACCCAGCGCTGCCCCACCCTCGCCACGGGAGCGCGGTCGCAGCCGCCCATGCACGGTCCCGGCAGCACGCGCGCGCCCTTCCCCAAGGCCTCCGGCAAGTCGCGCAGAAGGCCTCTGGCGCCCATCATCTCGCACACCAGACCGTCGCACACGCGCACGGTCACATCCGCGGACGGCGCCGAAGCGTCCCTGGCCACGTCGAAGTGGGCATAGAAGGTCGCCACTTCGTACACCTCGGCGAGAGCCAGGCGCATCTCCTCGGCCAGTGCCGCGAGGTGGACGGCGGACAGAACCCGGTAGCGGTCCTGAATGCCGTGCAGGAACTCGATCAAAAGGTCCCGGCGGCGCGGGCGGTCCCCCAGCAAGGCCCGAATCTGCTCCAAAGCCTCCGGGTCGACCTGCCGCCCTTTCGGACGGTTGCGGCCGCGGCCCCGTCCCGCGCCCGGGTGCCGGCGCCGCGTCGGTGGTTCATGTTTCTCGGCCATCTCCTCAGGCTTCCCGGTTCAACAGCCGTGATCCGCGCGATCCGCGCGTGCTCACCGGCTCCCCTCTTCGAGGCGCTCGATCAACGCCCCCACCTCGTCGAGACGCGCGCGTGCTTCCGCCGCCGACCGTGCCACGCGATCCGCTGCCGCCCCCTCCCGCACCGCGTCCTCCAGGGTCGTCACGGCGATACCGAACACCTTCAGCAAGCGGCGCACTTCATCGCTTGGCATCGAGCCCTCCTTCATCTGCGCACGCCTGGCCCCTCCCCACCCCTGGATCACATGCGCTCAGCCCGAGCGCCCTGAGCCTGGCCTCGGACACACGTCCGTCCGAATTCCACTGGCGGGCGTGGTAGTAGTTGCGGACCATTTCCCGCAGCTCGTTGCGGGTGAGCCGCGTCCCCTGAGCCACGCCCGTGGCCAGAGACTCCGTCAGCACCCGTGGCGGCAGCCCGTCGTCCTCGGGTTGCCAGCCCTCGCGCTCGTTGAAGCAACGCTTGAGCGTGTGAATACGCTCCGCCGCAAGCCGCAACTCGGCCGCGCTGTAATCCCAGCCCGTGACCTTCGCAAGCAGGTCCGCGGCCTCGGCGTAGAAGTCTCGGAAGCAGTTGCGCAGGAACTTGCATACGATGAGCGAATCCAGCGTCGCGGCGTAGTCTTCCGAGGCCGCCACCAGCGCGCCGCGGGGCGGCGCAGAGTCGAGGCGGTCCACCGCGCCCGAGAAATCGGCCTCATAGGCGCCGGAGCGGTTGTGGCAAGCGCCGCGCGGACTCACCGCCAACCCCAGGGCCATGGTCTTCAGGCTGCGGGGTTCGTAGCCCGGCAGTTCCAGCCCCTTCACCTGCATGGCCCAATCCAGGGAGCCGTGGCCCAGGGCCAGCGCGGCGCGGCGGGAACCTTCTGCGAGAAGGTCGCCCACGCCACGGCGCTCCGCGATGGCCGGTATCGCACTCAGCACCGCCTCCGCCGCGCCAAAGCGCAGGCTGCCGGCCTCCGGCAGGAGCCCCCGCTCCACGCATTCCATGGCCCAGGCCAGAGTGCCGCCGGCGCTGATGCTGTCGAGGCCGTAAGCGTCACACAGCCGGGCGGCCTCCAGCACCGCATCCCGATCCTCGAGGCCGCACAAAGGCCCCAGGGCGAACAGCGTCTCGTATTCCATACGCTGCTCGCCGCCCGACGACGCCTTGAACAGCCTCTCGCAACGAATGGTGCAGGAGGCGCAGCCGTTGCGCCGGCTGAAGCTGGTCTCGGTCAGGCTTTCGCCGCTCAACTCGTCGGCCGCGTCGAAGGTAGGCTGCTGGAAGTTGCGCGCGGGCAGCGCGCCGAGCCGGTCGAACACCGCCAGGTTGGCCACGGTGCCGACTTCACGGTACTTGGCCGTGTGGGTTCCCAGGCTCCGTTGCCGCAGGATGCCAGCCGCCGCCGCCACCCCTTCGGGGTGCGCCACTTCAACGCGACGGCCGCCACACAACGCGACGGCCTTGAGGTTCTTGGAACCCATGACCGCGCCCACGCCGCCCCTGCCCGCGTGCCGACCCTCGTTGCTGATGGTGGCGAAGCGCACGAGGTTCTCGCCCGCCGGCCCTATCGCCGCCACCCGCGCCGCCGCGTTTTCCAACTCGGCGCGCACCTCGGTCTCGGTGCCGGCCGCGCTTCTGCCCCAGAGATGGCGCGCGTCGCGCAACTCCACGCCACCGTCGCCGACGAACAGATACACGGGTTCCGGCGCCCGGCCGGTAACCACCAAGGCGTCGACGCCCACGGCCTTGATCTCCAGAGCAAAGAAGCTGGACGAGAGCGAATCGGCGATGAAACCGGTCAGGGGCGACTTGGTGACCACCGCGTACTTGGCCGTGGTGGTGAGGCCGGTGCCCGCCAGGGGCGCACTCACGAAGATGAGGGGATTCTCCGGCGCCAAAGGTTCCCCGCCCGGCGGAGCGAACTCGTAGAGCAGGCTCGTGCCCAGGCCGATGCCGCCGACGAAGGCGCGCAGCCGCTCCGCTCCGATCTCGCGCCATCGGTGACGGCCGGAATCGAGATCCACGTGAAGGAGCCGGTCGTGAAACCCGTGCAACCTTATCCTCCGGCGTCGCTGGACATGAGCAGCACACGGTCTCCGGGCGCCACCCGCCGGTCGCCGTCACGGACGAAGTCCCGGCCGTTGAGGTTGCACACGTGGCCAGGGGTGAGCCCGTCCGCGGCTTCGTTGAGCACGGGACCCACCAGCGCGGGCAACTTTCGCGCCAGCGCCGACCACACATGGGCCATGGTCGCCGATTCGGGGAGATGCACGGACACCCGGCTGGTGCGGGCGCGCAGCCGCGCGACCCCGAACAACTCGACCTCGCAGAGCCCGCCCTCCGCCGCGCTTTCGGACGCCTCCTGCCACCTCGCCAAGGCACGGTGGTAGTCCTCTGGAGTATTCATGTTGAAGAAGCTGGAACCGTCGGGATCGAGGGCGCGGACCTCGTCCTCCTCCAGCCTCAAGGTGCGGACCTTGTCATAGAGGAAAACCGGACGCAGCTCGTCGCGCTCGAGCTGCCGTTCCAGCAACGGCAACACCGAACGCCGGTACACCGCGTGGAGCGGCTGAAGGCGGCCTTCCCAACGCGGCACCACGACGTCGTGACCCGGCAGCCGCGCGGCCAGGTGGGAGACCAGGGGGAGACTGAGGAACGGCACGTCGCAGGAGGTCACGAAGGCGGCGGTGCTGCCGCACTCCCCAAGGCCGTAGCGGATGCCGCCTACCGGTCCCCGATACGCCACATGGTCGCGCACCACCGTTGCCGAAAGCTCCGGCAAGTCCTGTCCGGGTGCGGCCACCACCACGAGTTCCGGGAACAGCGGCGCGAGCCCGCGGACAACCCGCGCGATCAACGGTTCTCCGCCGAAGGGAAGCATGGCCTTGGGCCGGCCCATCCGGCTGCTCTTGCCGCCCGCCAGAATGATGGCCGAGCCGACCTTGTCCAGTTCAACAGTCATGCGTCCTCACGCGCGCCCTGTCCGGATGATTTCACAGCGGTCGCCCAAGCACAAGAACAACTCCTTCCCCGGACCGACGAGCCCAAAGGAGGAAGAGAAGGCCGATCAGACCTGGTACCCTGTCCGAAGCTGGTTGAGGCCGCCTCCGGCAAGGTACCCGAGCCAGACGGCGATCAGGCAGAACGCGGCCGAGAGCGCCACGTTACCGAGGGCGTACCCCAACTGACCCGCGCGCAGAAGTTGGAGCGTCTGCAGGCTGAAAGCAGAGAAGGTCGTGTAGCCGCCACAGAAACCGACCATGACGAACGCGCGGGTTTCGGGGCCCGGCGCCCAGGGTTGGTCGAGGGATGCACTCAACGACGCCGCCACGCCGATGACGAACGAGCCCGCCACATTGACGACGAGCGTGCCCCAGGGGAATTCGTCGCCCAACTGCCGCGAGACCAGAGCCGCGCACCAATAGCGTCCGACGCCGCCCATGGCGCTACCCAGCGCAATCCACAGAGAAGTCACTTCCGCGTTTGGTCAGTGTCCGATCATCCAGGGGCGGCGCGCGCTCCGCTGGGCGCCGCCGTGACCGGGCGGTTTTCCGGACACGACCCTGGGTTCATGCGCGCTCTTCTCGTTCCGCTGATGCGCGGTTCGGTTGTTTGGATCCATGTCGGCGATGAACGGCGCCGTGAGGATGCGCGGAGCGGCCTTCCCGCAGTTCGGGCAAGCCATCGGCTCCGACGATCGGCTCATGCTGCCCCATCCGGTGAACGGGCCGCACTCATGGCAGTCATAGTCATACAACGGCATGGCGTGATCCTTCCCTTACCGACCGCTTGTGGACGGATGCCGTCCGTCCCGGACAGGGACGGACGGCATCCGTCGTTCATGCCAGAATACCTTCCAGCAGCAGATAGCCGGGCAACCAGCCGGTCAGGATGCCCTGTATCGTGGTGACGGCACCGGTCACCTTGGCGATGGGTTTCTGCATCGCGAGCAGCAGGAAGTACATGAACCACAACACGGCCCATGCCGCCCAGCACAGTCCGAACCAATACCCCCACAGCGTGCTGGCATTGATCAGCGTGTCCAGCGCCACCGGAACGACGGTGATGGCGACGAAGAGACTGTACCAGCCCAGCCCGCGGCCATCGACGTCGTTGAATCTGTTGTAGGCCACCCAAAGGTACGTGAAGGTGAAGAGAAGCGTCAGCGCCGCCCCCTTGATGGACGCGGCATCGGCGCCCGGCCCGAAAGCCATGAATAACGCCACCAGCGCCGTGAGACCGCCGACGAAGAAATTGATGATGGCGATCTCTCGATCAGCGATGCGGCCCATCAGCCAGATGCCGTTCAGGAAAAGAACGGACCCGACGTACAGCAGTGCAAGTCCCAAGAGCATTGTTCAGGCCCTCCGAGGGTCACAGGTTCGCGGCCAGCCAATTTTGGGAACGCCGGCTCCGGGAAAAACCGCGGAGCCGACGCTCGCTTTCTGTCATCCATTTGGAATGGGATGACGGGGCGGAGAAGCCGCGCATGCCGTCACCTCTCCGCCCTGTGTCGCTAGCTGCAGGACGTGGCGTCCACACCGCTGACCTGGACCGTGGGTCCGGAAGCGTTCGGCCGGATGTCGAAGTCGAAGATCCCTGTTGGAACCGCGAGCGTGCAACAGGCGTTGGGGATATCGACGATTCCGCTGATCCGACCCTCAACCGGGGCCGTGCCCAGTATCATGTAGGCCTGTTCGCCGGAATAACCGAACTTCTTGAGGTACTCGATGGCGTTCAGGCAAGCACGCCGGTACGCTACGGTCGCATCCAGGTACTTCTGCGACCCATCGTGCTCATCGACGCAAACCCCTTCGAAGATCAGGTAGTCCGAGTAATGCGGCTCCACCGGGCTCGGCCTGAAGACCGGGTTGGTGATGCCGTACTTGTCGATGCCGCCCTTGATGACATCGACGCCGATGTCGATCCACCCGGCCATCTCGATGGCGCCGCAGAAGGTGATCTCCCCATCCCCCTGGGACCAGTGGATATCGCCCATCGACAGCCCGCCGCCGGGCATGTAGACCGGGAAGTAGCAGCGGGAGCCGCGCGACAGGTTCTTGATGTCGCAGTTGCCCCCATGCTCGCGCCCCGGGACCGTCCGCGCGCCCTCCTGCCCCGCGGCCTGGCCGGCCGCGCCGGACATCTGCCCCATCAGCGCCGTCGTCGTGCCGGCGAGTCCGTCCGGCAACGTGCACAACGGCGGCACGCGATTCGGATCCGTCCTGAACAGGGCGGATTCCCGGTCGTTCCATCGCTTCAACAGGTCGGCTGAAGGCAGGGTGCCGATGAGTCCCGGGTGAATCAGCCCAGGGAAGCGGACGCCCGGGATGTGGCGGGAAGAAGTGTAGACACCGCTGAAGTCCCAGCAGGCCTTGCGCGCATCGGGATAGTGCTTGTCGAGGAAGCCGCCGCCGTTCTCCAGGGCGAAGATGCCGGTGAAGCCCCACTGGGAGTCCTCCAGCCATCCGATGTCGTTGATGTCCACGACCAGCAGGTCGCCGGGCTCGGCCCCTTCGACGCCGAACGGCCCGCTCAGGTAATGCACCTTCGAAAGGTCCACGTCACGGATGTCGTTGGCCGACTCGTCGTTGTGAATCTGCCCCCCGGTCCAGTCGTAGCATTCGACACGAAACTCGTCGCCCGGTTTGAACTGTTCGACTATGGGAATGTCCGGATGCCATCGGTTGTGGGTCTTGACCGCCTGATCCTCAGGCCACTTGTCCATTTCCGCCCGGAATACCGTCTTGGCCATGGTTCACTGCTCCTTTTCCCACTTTTGTCGAAGTGGTTGATCGACCTGTGAAAGATCCACCAGTCTACATCCCCGGTCTGGTGTCCTCCTTTCCGGCTGGATTTGCCGCGCCGGCTTCTTCCTCAAGGAGCGGTCGAGAAGATTTTCGCCAACGGGCCGGCAGCACGGTAGCACGGTTTCAATGACCCTACAAGAAAAATGTCACACCCCGATGCGGATTCTGATGCGGATTCCTACCCGGTCGGAAACCCACCGGAGAGACCGCTCGCCCCTTCCATGCACGGGACAGTCAGGCCGACAACCTGCGGCGCATCTCCTGGAGGGCCTGTTGGAACAGATGGAGGTCCTTGGACAGGGCGGTCCTGTGGAGGGCGTAACGTTCGTGTCCGGCCCAGCGGCTCCACTCGGCGGGGGTCACGCGCACTCCCTCCGCTTCGCTCCGCGCCCCTACGGTCTCGGGCACGGCGGCCGCGGCCCACTCGTCCGGGTCCAGCGCCGGACAGCGCTCGGCCTCGGCTCCCGCCCGGGCCGGCGCCAAGGCCGAGAGGAACGCGGCGAACACCTCTTTCTCCTCGTCCGTGTCCACCGGCAGATGGCACAGCACCCGGCGCTCTTCCATGCTGAACGCGCGCCAGGTGTTCAGCGACACGCGGACGCCCGCCAGGTCGAGCTTCATCCTCACGTGGAACGGCACCCGCTCCAGGGCGGGATAGAAGGCCGCCTCGAATTCGAACCGGTAGAACATCCGCGATCACCGCATGGGAAACGGCGTCCGGGCAGCCACGCGGCGGCTCATTGGAACACCTGTTCCCGCGTACCCTTCAGGAAACGAATCCCCCACACCATCAGGATGGAGACCATGAAGTTTCCGAAAGCGATCATGAACGGCACCGTGTAGTTGCCGTAGACGTCGTGCAGGTAGCCCCCGAGCCATATCCCCACCGCGCCGCCGAATCCGATGCTCATGGTGAAGTAGCCGTAGATGGCCCCGAAGTTGCGGCCGAGGAAGACATCGGCGGAGATGGCCGACAGCACCAGCGCCCTGGATCCCTGGCCGAGTCCGTAGCAGGCCGCATACAGGTAGAGCAACATGGGGTATTCGGTGCTGTCCGCCGCCACCAGCGCCAGGATCCCCGCCGACGAAACCGCCTGGACCAGCGTATACACCCACTGGTGGCTCAGCACGTCGGTCAGGTAGCCGAAGAGGACCCGGCCGAAGATGCTGAACACGCCCATCAGGCCCAGGACGGCGGCCGCGAAGATCGGACTGTAGCCGATGTCGATGGCGTGGGCCACCTGATGGTTGGTGATGACCTGATTGCCCATGCTGGCGACCACCCGCGAGACGAAGAGCAACCAGAACATGGTGCTGGTCAGCGCCTCCCAAACGGTCCACTCGCCGGCCTCCGCCGCGGATTGTTCGGCGGTTTTCTTCGGCGCGGGCCTGTCCCGTGGCATCAGAACGCCCGAGGGCAACACCACGAAGAGGAAAGCCATAACCCCCATGCCCACGTAGGCCAGCCGCCAACCCCAGATGTCTATCAGGAACTGGGCCACCGGCAGCAGCGCGGCGATGCCGAGGCCGCCGCCGGCCCACGCCAGCCCCATGGCCAGTCCCCGGCGCCGGGTGAACTGCCGGGCGATGATGGCCACGTGGGGCACCATGCCCATGAGTCCGAGGCCCAGCGCCGTGACCACCCCGACCCAGAGGTAGAGCTGCCACAACGACGAGACCGTGCCGCTGAACCCCAGTCCCACGGCGAGCAGCAAGCCCCCCAGCACCAGGGTCTTGCGCGACCCCCAGCGATCCACCAGGGAGCCCGCCACCGGCATGGATATCCCTTCCACCAGGACCGAGATGGACAACGCCGTGGCGGTGACCCCGCGGGACCACCCGAAGGCCTGGAACAGGGCGACATAGAACACCGCGTAGGTGCCCCGAATGCCGCGATTGAAGCCCATGTGCAGAAAGCCCAGGGCGACCTGGCCGATACGCTGCGCGCGGGTGGTGGTTGAGGTTTGAATGTTACTCTACCTCCTTCGTGAATCCGTGATTCCCCGCGTTCGTCCCCGCCCCGCCGCTCCCGGACCCCGGATCAAGCTTGCCCGGGGTCCGGGGTGACGGAGGGCGTCATCGGGGTGACCGAGGGTATCACCCGAATGACCGAGGCTATCGCGAGATGACGGATGCCGGACTACAGGAACTCGTCGGTCCACGCGTCGTATCGATCCTGGCCCAGCACGAGCTTCATCAACTCCGGGGAGGCGGCCTGCTCCTTGAGCCCGGCGGGCGGACGCCCGCCGCGCAGGTGCGCGTAAGACGCCTGGAGGGCCTGCACCGACACCTGGAACGGCATGTGGCCCTGGAGGGCGATGCGGACGCCGTTGGCGGCCAGGAACTCCCGGTCATGGAGCTCCGGCGGCGTGGTGCCCAGCACCACGGGCAGGCCGGTCATGGCGTGGATGGCAGCCACCTGCTCGCGGGACCGGACGCCGGTGAAGAAGACGCCGTCGGCTCCCGCCTCCTCGCACGCCTTCACGCGCTCCGCCAGCGCCGCCTCACCCTCGGTCGGCAGCACGCCGGTCCGGCCCAGGACCACCAGCTCCGGGTCCGACCGCGCCGCCACGGCCGCGCGCATCTTGCCGGCGAACTCCTCCAGCGAAATGAACTCGTCCCGCCGTGCGCCGAAACCCCTGGGAAGCCGCGTGTCCTCGATGGTCAGGGCCGCCACCCCCGCGCCTTCCAGCTCGGCCACCGTCCGCATGACGCTCAGGGCGTTGCCGTAGCCGTGGTCCGCATCCACCATCAACGGCAGCCGGCCGGCCCGGACGATGCGGCGGGCCTGCTCCGCCAGCTCCGTCAGGGTCAGCACCACGATGTCCGGGGCGCCCAGCACCGTGGCCGAGGCAGTGGAGCCCGCCAGCATGTTGATCTCGAAGCCGGCTGCCTCGGCGAGCCGGGCCGATACCGGATCGAACACCGACGCCGGATGGATGCAACCCGGACCCTGGAGGAGTTGGCGATACTGTCGGCGGCGTTCGGTCAAGGTCACGGTCTCTCCTCGAGCAACCGCGTCATCGGCGCTCGGGAGAGCCCCGGACCGACGCCGCGGTTCAATGGCTTGGGTCCAGTCGCAAGTAGTCGTAGCGGTCGCCGGACACGACCCGCACCTCCTCGACACGAACCCCTTTGAGAATGTTGAGCGGCACGCTGACGCCGGGGGCGCCCAGGGCCCAGATCTTGCGGTACACGTCCGCGAGCCCCTTCACGGCGACTCCCCCGACTCCCGCCACAAGGTCGCCCGCCTCGAGTCCGGACCCCGCTGCCGGCCCTCCCCTGGATACACGACGGATGATGACGTGTCCACCCGCCTCTTCCATCTGCGCGCCCAGCCACGGCCTGGGGCTGGCGCCGGACCTCCCCTTCTGCGTGAGGTCCGACAGGATCGGCTTGAGCAGGTCGATGGGCACGAACATGTTGCCCGGCACGGGTTGACCGGGAATCGCCTGCGGCACCTGAAGCGAGCCGATGCCCAGCAGGCTGCCTCCCTTGTCGATCAACGCGGCGCCGCCAAAGTTGGCGTTGTGCGGCGCGGTGAAAATCGCCCGCTCCAGGAGGTACTCCCAGTAACCGGCGAATTCCCGGCGCGATACCACGTAGGCGCCCTGCCCCGACGGCCCTTTCTCGGCCCAGCTCAGGATCAGCACCTCCGCGCCCCGGGCCAGGTCCTTGGACAACCCCAACGGCAACGGCCGGGCAGCCGCCGCCGAAGAGCGGGCCCGGAGCAGCCCGAAACCCGTGGCGTGATCGTAACCCAGGATCCTGGCCGGCACCGTTTTCCCGGCGAAGTCGGTAACCTGCACGCGCGACGCCTCCAGGATCAGATAGCCGATGGTCAGGACGAGACCGTTGGAGTCGATGACGACGCCGCTCCCTTCCCGTACCGGACCCAGGGTGGCCGCGGTGCGCGCGCCTGCCGGAACCTCGGCCCGGACCTTGACCACCGAGTTGAAGGTCTCGGCGCTGAATTCCTGGCCACGCAGGTGTGCCGGAACCGCGAGCACCAGAGCGAGAATGACAAGGAGACCTCTCCTTTTCACAAGACACCTCCAGGCCGCCCGACTTCGGGCCGGCGCCGGACCGGAGCACCTCCCGTTCCACGGACGCCGACCCTCGCCTTCATCTTACCGCTTAACGTCCCTGCTGCGAAGCCCGCGCGGCCCCGTTGGCGGCTCGCCGCGCCTCGTTCCGGACCAGCCGTTGCACCGCGTGGAGGGTCCGATTCAACTCCAGCGGCCGGCGCTCCGGCGCTGCGTCGTACGCCCGCTGCTCCTCCTCGACCATGGGCACGTCCTGGCTGATGAGCCGCTTGAGCAGCCCCCGGGCGATGTTGCGGAGGCACCGCTTCACCGCCCGCCGAACGGACACGGGCGCCTTCCTGAAGGAATCCAGACGGTGCAGGGAGGTGAACTGTACCAGGTGGACCCGTGTCCGGCGCGGACCCGCCGGGCAGAAGACCCCGTAGAGCGTGAAGTCGTCGCCCAGCCGGGCCTTCCAGTGAGGATACTCGTAGGACACCACCAGCGACGCCGGATGGGGCCGCCGCAACGCCGGCAGCGCCAACTGCAGCGCCGACCAGATGCGGTCGATCCGGTAGTAGGCGGTGGCGGAATAACGGGCCTCCACCCGGCCCTCGTCCCGGGTCACCTCCAGGAGGGCGTCGGCGCTCCAGGGTTGGTGCCGCTGGTGCAGGCGGTCGTGGTACATGTCCATGAGGTTCTCGATGACGAACGAGAAGTGGGCTTCACAGGACATGGGGGCGACGCTGGCGATGAAGTCGAGATCGTCCCACTCCGGCATCGGCATGGGCCGGACGGTCTCCGCCGACTCCCGGCGGCCCGGGAAGACCCACACGAAACCGTCCTGCTCGCGGACAGGCAGGACTTTCGCGTGCGCGGCCTCGGGGATCCGCGCCGGGTCCAGGCCCGCAACGTGCAGGCACCGGCCGTCGTTCGTGAACCGCCAGCCATGGTAGCGGCACTCGATGCCGTCGCCCGTCACCCGCCCGAGGCTCAGGCGCACCAGGCGGTGCGGACAGCGGTCTTCCAGCGCGCGCACGGCGCCGTCCGCGTCGCGGAAGACGCACACGGGCCGGTCCCATATCACCGCCCCCAGCGGTTCGCGCCGCACCTCGTCGGCCCGGGCCACCGCGTACCAGTGGTCGTGGTTTATGGAGGCTTCGCGAACGGGCTCGCGCCCTTCGATGTCCGGTCTCGCGCCGGGCCGCGCGACACCCTCGTTGGCGTCATCTCGCGTCAAGGACCACTCCTCCGGCGTTGGGGGCGTTTCGTCCGGCTTCGCGCCGCCCGGACCCATCCCTGAACCGGGCGTAAAACAACCCGTAGAACGACAGCAACGAATAGTTGTAGAGGAAGTCTTCGATCGGGATCGTCCCCACCCGGGGACCCAGGATGGCGCCGGCGTCGTACTCCACCACCGGCAGCAGGGTAAGGACGGAATTGAACACCAGGAAGGGAATGTAGCAGATTCCGAGCCAGACCCAGTAGCGTGCGCCGGTGATGAAATCCCGCTTGACGAAGGACCCGCACAAGAGGAATCCGGTACACGACGTCAGCGCCTTCCAGGTATAGCCCCGGCTGCCCGAGAGCAGCGCCGGCACCGCCAGGAGCAAGGCCGCGACGGTGAGCCACCTCCGGCGCAACGGCAGCACCCGGCGCCAGCGCAAGCGGCCCAACGCCTCGTAGATGAACAGGCAACTGTAGGGTACCACCACGAAGAACAGGACCTCCTCCACCGGCAGGCCCAGCACATCGAGGCCGGTCACGTATCGGGGATTGAAGCTCCATTCTCCCCAGCCCGCCGCCAGCACGTCCCACGCGAGATAACAAGGACTCACCACCGCCACCGACAGGGCAACGGCGGGGATGCATCGGTCGTACCGGATGCGCGAGTGGAACGTGTAAAGCAGGGGAACGATCAGGATGAGCAGATCGATGGCGAGGTAGGTGTAGCGCATGTCTCAAGCCAGTATGCCCTTGCGCGGCACGGACCACACCCGTTCTTCCCGCAGCCCGTTGGCCGCCAGCACGGCGTTGGCGCTCAGCAGGCCCGAGGTGAACGCCGCTTCCATCAGCATGGCCGGCACCGGGAGTTTCACCCAGTCCCCCGCCAGGTAGAGGTTGGGGACGCCGGGATCGTACCAGGGGCGCTCGTTGTGGAGGTTGCGGTCGAAGGCGGTGAAGTCACGGCGGAGCTGGAGGTGCTCGTACAGCACACGGGCGTCCCCGAGGGCCGGCAGGTAGTGATGCAGCTCCCGCAGAAACGCCTCCCGGACCTCGGCTTCGGTCGCCAGCTCGGGCGGCACCGCGTAACAATGGAGCTCGTAGACCCCTCCTCCGGTCTTCCCGGCCCACGCACGGGCGCCGGCGTCGAACCGGTGATGGAAGGTCACCGAGTCCAGCACCTGTTGTTTCTCGGTGACCACGAACACGGGCCAGCCCTCCCCGGCGCGCCGGTCGAGCCAGATGCGCAGGACCGCGTACCCAGGCGACGATTGCAGCCCGGTCAGCCGCCGGTGCAACTCCGGCGCGTTCTCCCGCAACCACGCCGACCCCGCCGCCAGCCGACGCGTCCCCGCCGTGTCCGCGGCCAGCACCACGTAATCGAACGGCTGCCCGTTGACCGCGAATCGCCCGTCCCCGCGCCCCAGACTCTCCACCGGCGTGCCCGTCTCCACCCGGACCCCCGCGGCCGAGAGCCGCGCCGTCACCGGCCCAATCAACGCCTCCTGGTAGTCGCGGTCGAAGTAGTCGTACAACAGGCCGCGGTCGTGGGCGAGATAGAAGAAGTGGAAGCTCTTGATGAGCTCCGCGGCGCTGATGCGGTCTCCGGGAGTGAAGAAGGCCCTGGCGAAGGCGCCGAACACCAGCTTCAATCCCCCCGGAAGCCCCAGCCGGGCGGCGAATTCGTCGTAGCTGACGCCGTCCCATTCCTCGAACGTGCGGCGCGGGTCGAACCGCAGCAACGCGCGCAGTCCGGCCAGCCGCGGGTTGAAGACCACCTCCTTCACGCTGAAGAATCCACGGCGCATCAGGGAAAGGATGTTGAGGACCGGGGTCGTCTCCACCCCGGCGAAGCCGTACCGGCGCCCGTCCCGGCTGAGGATCAGGTAGTCCTCGATGGCCTCGAGATGACGGCCGGCGCCGGTCTCCTCCAGGAACCGCGACAGGTTGTAGTAGTGGCGGAAGAAGGCGTGGAAGCCGTGGTCCACCCGGGCACGGAAACCGTCCGGGAACTCCACCGTCCAGCTCCCCACCTTGCCTCCGAGGTAGGAGTTCCGTTCGAACAGGTGGACGCGAAAACCACGCTCTCCCAGCACCGACGCCGCCGCGATGCCGGCGAGACCGCCACCCACCACCGCCACCGTCCGAGCCGGCCCGCCCCGGAGCGGTTTGGAAGGGTCCACCTGATTGACCAGCTCCCGATAACCGTGGAGCCGCCCGCGGATCCATGTCCTCAGCAAAGACTTCATGGCGAGAAGCGCCACACCGAGCGGATGGGCGCCGCGGACCACGGATGCGCGACCCTACGGGGCAGCGTGGCGGCCACCTGGCCCAACCCACGGGCGGCCAGCGCCAGCTTGCGCGGGCCGGTGGTATAGGTCCGGCCGTCCCAGGCCCGTTCCTTCCGCCGCAGCACCCGGCCGCCGATGCCCGCGTAGATGCGCCGCGCCGCCGCCACCGCGCACGCCGAGCGCAGAGGCAGGTAGCGGAGGCCGGCGTCGCCCGTACGGTAGTAGTCATGGGCCACGGCAAGCAGACGCCGGGCCAGGCTCGCGAGCTCGCGGCGCCGCGCGGCAAGGGCCAGCTCCTCGGGCGGAACGCCCGCCTCGGCCAGCCAGGAAAGCGGCAGGTAGATGCGTCCCCGCTCGTGGTCCTCGATGACGTCCCGGGCGATGTTGGTAAGCTGCATGGCCGTGCCCATGGCCGCGGCGTGGCTCAGCGCCTTCTCGTCGCTGACTCCCATGACGTGGGTCATCATCAGCCCCACGGTGCCGGCCACCCGATAGCAGTAGAGCAGCAGGTCGTCCAGGGTCTCGTAGCGCTGCCCGCGGGCATCCATGGCCATGCCCTCGATGAGCTCCAGCGGGTAGTGATGCGGCACGCCGTACGCCGCCGTGACGTGCTGGAACGCGATGAAGGCGGGAGCGCTTTGCCGCCAGCCGGCGAGGGCATCCAGGGTCCGGCGGCGAAGCTCCTCCAGGCGTTCGGCCGCGGCCGCTTCGCCCCCGGCCGAGTCGATCCGGTCGTCGCAGTGCCGGCACCAGCCGTAGAGCGACACGGCGGCGTTCAGGGTGGTGCGGTCGAAGAGCCGCGCCGCCAGGGCGAAGCTTCTGGAGCCGTCCCGGATCACCGCCGCGCAATGCTCGATGGCGGCGGCCACATCGTCCGGCATGGTGGACGTCATGGTGCCGGTGGGGCCAGGCGGCCACGCCAATCGTCCAGTATGATCCCGGCCGTGGCCTTGGCGGAGTTGACCACCCCCGGCACGCCGGCGCCCGGGTGGGTTCCGGCGCCCACGAAGTACAGCCCCGGGATGCGCCGGTCGCGGTTGTGCACCCGGAACCAGGCGCTCTGGGTGAGCCGGGGCTCCAGGGAGAAGGCCGAGCCCAGGTGGGCGTTCAGTTCCCGGCTGAAATCCAGCGGGGTGAAGATGCGTTGCGTCACCAGGTCGCCGGCGAGGCCGGGCATCAGCCGTTCCTCCAGGCAGGACAACAACTGCCGGGCATAGCGCGGCGCCGCCGATGCCCAGTCGATGTCCGCCTTGCCGAGATGGGGCACCGGGGCGAGGACGTAGTAGGCGTGGCAGCCCGGCGGCGCAAGCGACGGATCGGTGTAGCTCGGCGCGTGCAGATAGAGCGAGAAGTCCGCGGGCAGCACCCCGCGCTCGAAGATGTCCGCCAGCAGTTCCCGGTAGCGCGGCCCGAACAGGATGTTGTGGTGCTCGATGTCCGGGTAGCGCCTGCGGGCGCCGAAGTAGACCAGGAACAGGGACATGCCGTGCTTCATGCGCTGGAGCCGGCGCGCGGCGCGCGCTCCCGCCGGGTGGTGCCGCAGCAGCCGGCCGTAGGTGTGCACCACGTCGGCGTTGCTCACCACCACGTCGAAGGCCTCGGGCTCGGCGTCCCGCACCGCGACGCCGCGGACGCCGCCCCGGTCGGTGGGGATGGAGGCCACTTCGGACTTCAACCGCAACTCGCCGCCCATCTCCTCGAACAGCCGCACCAGGCTGCGCACCAGGGCGCCGGTGCCGCCCATGGGGAACCACACGCCCCACTTGCGCTCGAGGTAGTGGATCAATGTGTAGATGGAAGAGGCCGTCAGGGGGTTGCCGCCCACCAGCAGCGAATGAAAGCTCAGGGCCTGACGGAGCCGGGGGTCCCGGATGTACCGGGACACGGTGCCGTAGACCGACCGGTAGGAAGCCAGCGCCGCCAGTTGCGGCGCCACCCGGACCATGCTCCAGAGGTTCGGAAACGGTACGTGTCCGAGCTTCTCGTAGCCTTCCCGGAACACCGCTTCGCAGTAGCGCAGGAAGTCACGGTAGCCCTGCACGTCGCCCGGCGACCGGGCGCGGATCTGCGCGAACGTCTGCTCGTCGTCGTTGCCGTAGTCGAACCGCGTGCCGTCGTCCCAGAAAAGGCGGTAGAACGGACGCACCGGCACCAGCGTGACATGCTCCCGCATGTTCCGGCCGGCCAGCGCGAACAGTTCCTCCAGGCACTCCGGCGCCGTGATGACGGTGGGGCCGGCGTCGAAGGTGAAGCCGTCCTGGCGGTAGACATAAGCCCTGCCTCCCGGCAGGTCCCGTTTTTCGAAGACCACCGTGCGGAAACCCGCGGCCTGGAGGCGGATGGCCGCGGCCAACCCGCCGAAGCCGCTGCCGATGACGGCGGCGGAGGGCTGTCGCTGGAGGCCTCTTCGGGTAGTCCTGGGCATGTTCGCGATCCGGTTCCGGTACCGCACTAGTTTATAGGGCACACTGCGCTATAATCCATCCCGGAAGCGGCTCCGGCCGAGGAAAGCCACGGCGACTCCATCCGTACGGCCTCTTCCGTGCCCACCATGTCGATCAAGCCACGCATCGGCGTCAGCAGTTGCCTGCTGGGCCACCTCGTCCGTCACGACGGCGGCCACAAGCACCACCGGACCGTCACCGATACGTTGTCCCGCTCCTTCGAGATCGTTGCGGTCTGCCCCGAGATGGAAGTGGGAATGGGCGTGCCGCGGGAACCCGTGGACCTGGTCGGAAACCCCCGGGCGCCTCGCATGGTCGGAAAACGTTCCGGTCGGGACTGGACCGGCATCATGCGGCGCTACGGACGGGAGCGGGCGGCGGAGATCGGACGGCTGGAGGTCTGCGGGTTCGTCCTGAAGAAAGGCTCGCCGAGCTGCGGGCCGGATCGCGTTCCCGTCCGCTCGGAAACCGGGACGGCGGACCCCGCGGGCGCCGGCCTGTTCGCCCGGGCGCTGGCGGGCGCCCTGCCGCTGCTGCCGGTGGAAGCGGAAGACCGTCTGGACGATGCGGCGCTGTGCGAGAACTTCATCGAGCGCGTCCACGGGTACCGTGAATGGCGAGACCACGCCCGCGCGGCGCCGTCGCTCGCCGGGCTCATGGATTTCCATGCCTCCCACAAGCTGACCCTCCTCGCCCACGACGAGCGCCGCCTGCGGCTTCTGGGCCGCCTGCTGGCCGAAGCCGGCAACGGCCCCCTGGAAGCGGTGACGACTCGATACGGCAACGTGTTCATGGAGGCCCTGAAACAGCCGGCGACGAGGAAAACCAACACCAACGCACTGCAGCACCTTGCGGGCTTCCTGTCCGGCCGGCTCGACCCCGAAGGCCGGAAACAGCTCGCGGGGCTGGTGGACGACTATCGCCTGGGGCGGGTCCCCCTGTCCGCGCCCCTTGCCTTGATACGCCGCCACGCCGCCGAACATGGGGCCGCCTACGTGCTGCGCCAGAACTTCCTGCGCCGGCCGGGCTCGGGCCCGTGAGCCCGGACTCCACGGACACTACCGCCCCATCAACTCCTGAAGCTTCTTCTTCCGGTACTCGAAGATCCTTCGGAGGTCCGGCCCCACCAGGAACCTCTGGACCAGGCCGCCGAAACGGACCGCATAGTCCACCGTATCCCCCACCCGGGTGCCGCCTTCCACCTCGGTGAACGTGTGCTCGTGGACCCAGAGCCGGTAGGGTCCGCGCCGCTGCTCGTCCACGAACCGCCGCGGCGGGTCCCAGCAGGTGATCTCCGAGCGCCACCGTATGGGGAAACCGCGCACTCGCAAGCGGTAGTCGATCAGGGCCCCCTCCCTCATCTCCACCGGAACCTGCGTCATCATCTCGAAGCGCAGCCAGGGCGGCGTGATCCGTTGCAGATTGGCCGTGTCGGCAAAGAAGGGGAACACCTCGGCTACGGGCCGGGGGAGCCACAACTCCGAACGCAGGGTGTGGATCTTCATGCCTTCAGGGTACCATGCCACGAACGCCTCGGGTGCCGCTCAGCCCTCCCCGTGACTCATGATTCCGTACAGGTACAGCTCCAACTGCGGGATATCCGTCGGGTAATCCGGCGCCGCCCGTTTACCGAAGTCCAGCAGGCTGCCGAGTTCCACCGCTTTCAAGCCGGTGCGCTCCTCCAGAACGGAAAGATCGTCGAAACCCGTCAGCCATTTCACCTTCAGGGTGTTCTCGAAGGCATCGGTGGTGGCGGTGATGTTCTCGTCGCCGGTGGTGCGGTCGATGACGCTTCTGGCGAAGAAGTCGAAGGCGATCCTGAAGGACCGTATCCCCTCGCGCAGCCGGTTGAGGAAGCCGTGGATGAGTTCCTCCGGCAGGTACATGGTGTTTCCCTCCCAGACGATCAGCATCGGCGCATCCGGGTCGAACCCCGCCTCCACCAGCTTCGCGGCCAGGTCGACCTCCAGGTAGTTGCACGGGATGCCCGCGCAAGGGGTCACGCCGTGGGCTTCCAGCACCCTGCCCTTGAACGCCAGCACCGCGTCCTGGTCCACGTCGCAGAATCGCACGCCGTCGGCCTGAAACACCTGCGGCCGCATGTCGAACCCGGAGCCGAGAATGACCACCTGGCGCATGCCGTTGCCGATCTCGCGGCGGATGATGTCATCGAACAGGCCGGAACGGTAACGAACCAGTTCCATCCCCTCGGGCAAGGCCGTGAACACTTGCCGGACCTTCGCCCGGATTTCGTCGTTAACGAACCACTCCGCGTAGGGGTCCTCGAAAAGCGGGTGTTCCCGGTCTTTCTCCTGCTCCCGGATGCCCGCGATGAAAAAGGCGGTGGCGCCGACTTCGTTGATATCCGACATCAATCCCCTCCCGTTGGCCTGTCTTGAGCAATGGCGGACAGTTCGATGACCACGAGAAAGTTTTAGACCGTTCCAGGGCGCCGTACAAACGCGCCGGAACCGTTCCTATTGACACTCGATGAAGAACAGCGCCCAGGGCCCGAGGCCGATCTCCTTTGCCGTGGCCGGCCGCACCCGGGGGGATCGAAAACCAGCCAGAGCGGACCCCGGTCGCCGAGGCCGAGGGGCCGGCCGTCGGCCCGGGTCCCAACCACCCACGCGCGCGCTTCGACATCCTCCCTGGACAACCTGAAACGGAATCCGTCCAGCGCCAGGAATTCGAGCGCCCTGCCGTGACAACCCGCGGCGCCGAGAACGTCCGCCAGACGGGGGCCGGTCACGGTCTTGGGGCCGGCCCAACTCTCGCCGGCGCGGACCCTTCTGACGCCCAGGCTTTCCAGCATGGCGCGGTCGAACGCGAACGCCTTGTCTAATGTGCGCTTGTGATACTTGAGGAACAGGTCGCACCCCGCCAACATCAATCGTATCCCGGCGGCGGCACGAAGCCGCGGAAGGTCCTTTCCAGCAGCCGCGCGAAGTGAAGGCAGCTCAGGTCGCCGTACTGCGGCCCGATGATCTGAATGCCCACCGGAAGCCCCTCGCCGTCGACGCCGATGGGTGCGACGGACGAGGGAAGGTATGCGAGGTTGGCGTAGCCCGGCAGCGATACCTGGTTCATGAACGGCTGCATGACGCCGTTTACGGGCACCGTGCGCGCGTACGGCGGCCCGTGGTCGTGGCGCATGGCCGCCGACACCGTGATGGGCGCCAGCAGGAGGTCGTAGCGCTGGAAGAACGCGTGCCACTGCCAGCGAATCCGGTGCCGCATCTCGTCCAGCCGTAGCCAGTCCCGGTGCGGCAGCGTGACGCCGCGGAGCATACGCGCCCGCTTGCCATCGTCGCCGGGGGCCAGCCCTTGCCGCGCTTTGAGGTTCGCGGCCAGTTCCTCATCCGTCTGACGCCCCGAGGTGGCGGCCCGCAGCAGCACGTCGAAGACGCGGTGGGAATCCGCCGCGTCGAAGCCGGGACGGGCGCCGACGGCGACCTTGACCTTGTTGCGGCGGAGGAAGCGGGCCAGCGCCCGGTGGAGCGCGCCGAGGTCGCTCGCCGTGGGCACGGTCTCGTCCTCGAGGAGAAGCGACACCCGGTAGTCTGCCAGCTTCTTCTTCCGCGGCGCGGGCAGGGTCAGCCGGAGCCCGGCCGCGCCGATCTCGTCCGGACCCGCGATCACCGAAAGGAGCAGCGACAGATCGGCGGCGCTCCGGGCCAGCGGGCCGATGACGAGCATGTCGAGAGGAGCGCGGTTGCCGTCCAGCGCGTGCCCTTCCGTGGGGCAGATGCCCATGGTGGGCTTGTGCGCGAACAGCCCGCACCAGGCGGCCGGGTTGCGCACCGAGCCGGCGATGTCGCTGCCCATCTCCAGCGCGGTCAGGCCCGCCGCCAGCGCCGCCGACGCGCCGCCCGAGGAACCCCCGGGCGAGCGGTCGAGGTCCCAGGGGTTGCGGGTCGTGCCGTAGATGTCGTTGAAACTCTGCGCGTCCGCGAGCCAGATGGGCACGTTGGTCTTGCCGAAGATCACTGCGCCGGCGTCGCGCAACCGCTTCACCGAGAGCGCGTCAACGCGGGCGATGTTGTCCCGCTGCTCCGGCACTCCCCAGGTGGTCGGCAGTCCGGCCACGTCGAAGGAATCCTTCACGGTCATGGGAAGACCGTGCAGCGGCCCCCACCGCTCGCCCCGGGCCAATGCCCGGTCCGCCTCACGCGCCCGCCGGCGGGCCCGTGGGACGTCGGTTGCGATAATCGCGTTCAGGACCGGGTTGAAGCGCTCGACCCGCGCCAGGTAGTGGTCCAGCAGCTCGAGGCAGCCGATCTCACGGCGGCTGATGAGCGCCGCAAGTCGGGTTGCCGAAAGCCAGGCCGGGTCGGTCGCGGACGCTAAAGAACCTGCACGACCAGCCGATCCGTATCGAGGTGAGGTGCTTGACATCGCTGTCCCCTGCCGTAAGTGATTCACCAATGGCCGTCGCCGGCCTGCCCTACTTGCCCCAATCCTCGTGCGTGAGCGGGCTGGTGTTGAGCAGTTCCCGATACTGCCGCCACTGCGGCATGAATTGATCCATCAGCGAGGTAAAGCGGTCGTTGTGTGTCTTTTCGAGTAGGTGCGTCAGCTCGTGCACCAGGATGTACTCAAGGTATGGCGGCGGCTTCTTGGCCAAGTCGGTATTCAGACGAATGCTACGTCGATCGGGATTGCAAGTTCCCCACTTGGTTTTCATTTTCTGTACAAAGACGCGCCGAGCGTCTACGCCCAAGATGGGCTCCCACTTTGCGAGCAGTTCCGGAATAGTCGTCTTCAGTTGCTCCCGGTACCACTTGGAAAGAACGGCCCCTCTGGCCTCGACCCTTGCGCCTGGGCGAACCCTCAGAATCATGCTCCTTGCCTTCAATTCCACCGCTGGCGCGCCGTCCGCTTCGACAATCCTGAGCAGGTAGCGCTTTCCCCAAACATAGTGACTTTCCCGGTCGAGATATTCTCGACAAGTCTCGCGCTCCTGCTCTCGAAGTTTTTTCTGTTGTTTCTGGATCCATGCAAGCTTGGAAACGGCAAACACGCGGATGGTATCGAGACTCATGTGTTCAGGGGCGGCAATACGTACCCGACCGCTGGGAGGGTGTACACTTAGATGGACGTTCTTGATGTCCTTCAGGACCACATCCACCGCGATGTCTCCCAACTTGATCTGCGGCACCATCAGTACTCGCTCTGCGCCTTGATGATCAGAAAGATCCGCTCCACTTCGGCCCCATCTTGCAGAATCTCATTCAAGGCAGCCTTGATAACTTGCTCGCGGGTGTGGACCCCACGCCAGTCGTCCGGCCGTACCCGTTTCACCGCGGCGTCGATCTTTTTCGCCTTCTGAAGTACGGGGTCGACGGACGCGTCGTACTCCTCTGGAGCCTCGGCCACACGATCCGCCCGCGCAGACCCCCCTCCAGCCATCTTCAGGTTGTTGTACAGCGCCCGTAACGCCGGGCTATTCTTCAGCTCCTGAGGTGTATCCTCCGCAAGCCCTTCTTCTACCTCCTGCGCCAATTTCGCGATGCGCCGGAGGTATTCTTCATACTCCATGGCCTCGGCTTTGCGGTCCGCGATGATCTCGTCGAGTAGGGCCGACATCTTCTCGTAGTAGCTCGGGTCGACCAGATGCTCCTTCAGGATCTTGCTGCGGACATTGTTCTCTATAGTCTCTGCGACGGCTTCTTTGTTTTCCTTGAATCCGCCGAGCTGAGTGTCGATCGCTTCGTAAATTCCGGTCTTCACGATCAGCTCCAAAAGGCTCATGCCATCGAAGGGCGAAATCTCTCGCGGCTCATCCGCCTCGATATAGGTGTCGATGAGGTGCCGCATGTCGGCCTCGTAGGCCTTGAGGTCGAGGGTCTCGCCACTGGCTTTGCGGATGACTTCCCGAACTTTCAGACAGTGATCGACCTGCTCCTTGATCCGGCGGATCTCTGTAGTGCTGTAGCCGGCCGTGTCCAGTTCATCGGCGATGTTGGCGTAGGCACGGACGAGGGCCACGGTCGCCCGGTAAAGCGCGGTCCGCTGCGGTTCCCGCTCCTTCAGGTCGGTTGCGATCTCCGTGTTGCCGCAGAAATAGTGGATGTACTGCAACTCACCCTTGGGCGGCTCCACCGGCTCGCAGAGCAGGACAAGCGCTTCGATGGCCGTGTCGAGGCGTTCCTTGCCCCTTTTCAAGCGATCCTGCAGCAGCACCTCCGGGTCGCATCCACCCGCGCTGCGGTCCAGCTCGGCGGTATAGACCGCGATGGCGTTCTCCACTTTCTTGAACAGGTCCTTGTAGTCGACGATGTAGCCGAAATCCTTGTCCTCGCCATCGAGGCGGTTGGTTCGGCAGATGGCCTGAAACAGGCCGTGGTCCTGCATGGACTTGTCGATGTAGAGATAGGTGCAGGGTGGCGCATCAAATCCGGTGAGCAGCTTGTCCACCACGACGAGGAGATTCATGTTGGCCGGCTCTTTGGTGAACAGCGCCTTGGCCGACTCCTCGTAGGTCTCGGTCTTGGTCATGCCGGGCTTTGCGTCAACGTCCTTCAGCAACTCGGTATAGGTGTTGTAGATGAACTGCTTGTCGGTTTCGGTGTTGGCACCAGTTTCCTCCAGCGTCACATCCTTAGCCAGCGGGTTGTAGGACGTCACCACGGCGCACCGGCCCTTCAACGGGGTATCCTGGAACAGCGCGAAGTACTTACAGGCATCGTAGATGCTGGAGGCCACAAGAATGGCGTTGCCGCGGAGGCTGGAGAGACGTGGTTTGACGCTGAAGTCGAAGACGATGTCGTTTACCACTCGCTCCATGCGTGACCTGGAGCTGAGCACTGTCTGCTTCGTACCCCATTGTTTCTTCAGCTCGTCTTTCTGCCAGTCGTTCAGCCCCTTGGTCTTGGCCTCGAACCAGGCATCGATCTTGTCTTCGGAGCCAAGGTGCTGCTCGATGTCCCGCGCCTCATAGACCAGGTCCAACACCACCTTGTCCTCGACGCCTTCGCTGAACTTGTAGGTGTGGATATAGCCGCCGAACACTTCCAGACTCGTCTGCGCATCCCTCCTGAGGAGAGGCGTACCGGTGAAGCCGACAAATACGGCATGCGGCATTATCGCCTTCATCACGCGGTGCAGCTTGCCGCTCTGGGTACGGTGGCATTCGTCCACGAACACAAACACCTCGCCCACGGTCGCGCTGGGCTGGCCTTCCAACTCCTTGATATAAGCGTCGAAGTCGTCCACGTCCTTGCGGCCGAACTTGTGCACCAGCGAGCACAACAGGCGCGGCGTCGACTGACCGAGCTGGGTCATCAGGTTGCGGCCGCTCCTGCTTCGGGCGATGTCGATGCCCGCACTCGTGAACACGCCCTGGATCTGCTTGTCCAACTCGTCGCGGTCCGTAATGATGGCGACACGGCCGTTGGGGTTGTTTTCCAGAATCCACTTCGCCAGCAACACCATCACGATGCTCTTGCCGCTGCCCTGCGTGTGCCAAATGATTCCGCCCTTCTTTCGGCTCACCTCAACCTGCGCGGCCTTGACGCCGAAATACTGGTGCGCCCGCGGCAACTTCTTCACCCCGCCGTCGAAGAGCACAAAGTCGTGCATCAACTCGATCAGACGGTCCTTGCGGCACATCCTGAGCAGGTATTTGTCAAGTTTCAGAAGGCTGTTGTCGTCCTCGTCCTCCTTCCAATTGAGGAAGAACTTTTCCGGCGTGCCGATGGTGCCGTACCGCAAACCCTCGGAATCGTTGCCGGCGAAAATGAACTGAACCGTGCTGAAGAACCAAGCGTTGAACTCCGGTTGCTGATTCGAGAGGTTCTGGCGGATGCCGTCGCCGATGCTCACGCGGCTGTTCTTCAACTCCAGAACGGCGACGGCGATGCCATTCACATACAGCACGACGTCGGGCCGCCGCTCCTGGTTCCCCTTGAGCGTCACTTCCTCGGCAATGGCGAAATCGTTCCGCTCCGGCTCCTGCCAGTCGATAAGGTGGACGGTTTCCGTCGCCTTGCCTGCCTCTGTCTTCACGGGCACGCCGTAGCGCAGCAGGTTGTAGACAGCGTGGTTGTTGCCGTAGAGCCCGCGGTTGTAGTTGTCCGCTTCGGTCCGGAGTCTGTGGAGAGCGGCACTGATCTGCGCCGGTGAGTAACCGCTCTTGACCAGCCATGCCGAGAGACGGCCGTCTTCGATGTTGCTGTTGCCGTCGCGGTCAGCCCAGTCGCCGACGTAGCTGTAGTCCAGTTGTTCGCGGAACAGGGCGATCACCCGGTTCTGGGTGACGCGCTCGGGTTGGCCCACGCTTGTCACTTCAGAACTTCCCAGTGGCCACCTTTACGGGGGCCGACACGGCGAAGCCGCCCTTCATTGATCAGTTTGGCGCTTGCTCGCTCAACAGTCCGGACTGACTTGCCGATTTGAGCGGCGATTTCAACCAAGGTCAGGTGCGGGTGTTCCCGAAGCAGTTCGACGATCCTGCCCGGCGTTTCTACCGACATTTCTACCGACATTTCTACCGACGATTTCTCTGAATGTTCCCCTTCCTTCATCGCATGAGACGCAGCCGGCAGATGCGCAGGGTTCGCACGGAAGGTCACCATCAAACCGGACATGCCGCTGTCATAAAGGGGCGGATCAATGCCATGCTCGCGGCACTCGCGATTGATCTTCTCGATGCCACGACCCCAGGCTTCGATGTAACCGGCGCGAAAGAAGGCGCCGGCGATGAGCGGGTTGTAGGGAGCTGACGGATGTTTGCCAAGGAGTCGTTCGAGTGTCCAATCCTGCGGTAGCTGCCCGGAATTCCACAGCACTATCTTGTCATCGTACACACTGATCTGAATCGGTATCCCGCTGCTGTAGTCTTTATGGACCACGGCGTTGAGCAGCGCTTCACGCACGGCCGGATAAGGGAACAGGAACCTCTCCAGCCGCTGGAGACCTTCATAGCTGATGTACGCCTTCAGGTACTTGGAGAACATGAGATCGAGCGTTTTCTCAGCCTGCATGAAAAGGTTGCCGTGGATCTCGTCTTGATACCGCAAATCGTCATCGGTGACGAAGAAGCCGATCTTGATGTAGGCGCCGCTGACATGGCGTTCCGGGTTCTCGGAGAAGAGCAACGCCGCCGCCCGCTTGAGGTACTGCCCGTCTCGGAGTTGCAGGTTTTCCAGCAAGGACTCATTCTCGTCCCGCAGCGCTTCTTCACTAACGCGCCTGCTCTCCGTGGCCCTCGTCCTGAACAACTGGAGTGCGCCCTGGCTGCAATCCGCGGCGTCGAACCCAGGCACGGGCGCGTCATCCCAATGCCGCCCCTGCCTGCGTATCAGGAAACGCTGGAGCGCTGCTCCCTTCAATACCTGCTTGGTGCTGCCGCTGCGATAGTGGTACTCGCCCTTGTAACTGATCGGACTCGGATAGGGCTCGACGCGGATTTCAACCAACTCCTTGCCCGCGTCCGTCACCAGGTTCACATCGACCACGATGCCGAGAAGATCCCGTACCTTGTTGGGCAGTTCCTCCAGCAGTCTCGTGGCATCATTCACGCCGACGGCCGCTCCCTTGTCATTGCGCCCAATGATCAGCACACCTCCCTCGGCATTGGCAAAGCCGCAGATCCAGCGCAGATACTCGTCGCGCCAACTCTGCTTCCATTCGGTGTGCTGGGCTTCTTTCATACAAGCCGTATCCTTCCGGTGAGTAGTTCCTGCATCATGCCCTGCTTGATCTGGCGGGCCTTGGAGAGTTTGGCTTCCAGTGCGGCGATTTCGGCGTCCATGTCGCTCAGAATAGCTACTATCGAGCCTTGCTCCTGTGGAGGCGGGACAGGGATCTCAATCCCCTTCAAAGCGGCCTTCGACACACCAAACACCTTCATTCCTGTAGCTACTCGACGAAGCTGCTGGTGTAGCGACCTCAAGTTGCCGAGATGACCCTTGAAACCTAGAGAAAAGGTCGGTTTCTTCTCTCGAAGAAGGAGCGTATGAAGGCCGGCGACTGCGGTTATATCGGTGTGTAGGCCCTGTATTTCTACGGCTTTTCCAACACCCTCGTGATCCTCGGAAGCATCCGCCATTACCCAGTCGCCGTTCTTGAGCAACGCGGCGTTCGAACATCGGTTACGGTCTATTCGAGGTGGTTTCACGACACCAAAATCGAGATGGCTATGAAATCTGGTGTGTATATCACCATAGTGGACACAAAACGTGTCCCCCTCGGGTACGAAATCGCTCCTAGAGTTCGTAGCGATAGCATGGTACTCGAAGAGATCGCCAAACGTCCTCAGCTCCCACTCCCCACGGAAACCCGGCAGGCGCTTCGCACCGGTAAGCAATTCCTGCATGGCGCCTTTCTTGATCTGACGCTTCTTGGTGAGTAGTTGCTCCAGGGATTCGATGAGGGCATCCGCATCGCTCAACGCCTCGGCGATGGCCTCTTGTTCGGCTAGCGTGGGAACGGGGAGCAAGTACGGTTTGAGTTTTTCAAGGCTGATGTTTAGCTGCGCGTTGTGGGACGCCAGATTCTCAAACAATGGCTTACGCTTCCCCAATTCATGCGCTAGCCAGTGCTTGTCAATTCCTCTGACAGGTGTGATGCTAACAAGGCTATCGGGGCAAGCGGTAGCGAAACTTGCGAGCCCAACGTCACCTATATTCGCGGCGATCGTGAGAAAGAGGGTTCCTCGTGGGAAGAGTTTGCTTACCTTCAGTCCCTCTGGATTCAGTGTCTGTGAATACGTTCTTATCCAACCACGAGAGTTAGTCACATCACCGGTCTGGATGAACGGAATCTCGCCACCGTAGTACTTCGGATCGTTGCGCGGGCGAGCCGTAAACTTTCCGCGTTCAATGTGCGCCAGAGACTGGAATGGCCTGACCCCCCAATCCTCCGGGATGATCCCCACCTCGGTCTGCTTGTAGCCCGGCCTTACGTCCATGCGAACCCCATCCGTTCCATGTGGCGGTTCACCTTGGCTCCAATCTCGGCCACACGGCCGAGCATCTGCGGCAGCGGAATCTCGTAGCGTTCGGCCAGATCCTTCACACGCTCGGCGAACTGCTGGCTCAACCGGCCCATCTCGCTGTAGATGGCAGTATCTAGAGAGGCGAGCCATTTATCATACACCACGAGCGTCTTGATCTCGGACTCGGTGAGCCTCGGATACAGGGCGTAGGCTTGACCATCAAGTGCGGCTTCGGCTTCCATGAGGCGCTTCTTGAGACCAGCCTCCTCGCTGTTGAGCTTCAACCAGTCGTTCAGCGCAGCGGCTTCGTCCTTCATATCCTTGTCGCCCTTGATCTCCTTCAATCGGGCGGCGACGTTGGCTTTGTTCACCTTGTCGAACTCCGCGAACGCCGCATCCTCACCACCCTGCTCTTCCTCCATCTCCCCGAGGCGAGCGGTGACGCTATCCAGATCAATGACAAGCCGGTCGATGACGGCCTGTTCCTCGGAGAAGTAGCGGGCGACGATGAGAGTCTTGGGTATGAGGTCGCACATCCAGCCCTTGTCCTTCTCCCTGCCCTTCTTGTCGGTCTCAATGACACGAGAAGTCTCCGCCTTCCAGCCCTCTGAAGCGATAAAGTGGCAATCGTCCTGCATGGTCTCGGACCAGTAATCCATCAGGTGCTGATAGACATTGTAGGGGTCAATGAGCGGCTTGTTGGCGTAGTGCGCGAGCAGGCCCTCGGAAAGTTGAGTGATGATCTCCCTGGGTTGCCAGCCGGCCTTTAGTTCCTTGAGCATCGCGGCGCTCGTGTCCCGCCACCCAGCAAAGTGAGCGTTCATGTCCGCGACGAAAGAGGCGAACTCATGGTGCTCGTAGATGACGGACTTGATAGTCGATTTCTCCACAGCGAGGTCAAGATAGCCGGGGCGGTTTTCCTTGAACAGGCTGTGCCGCAACTCGGGACAGACAGTCCAGTATCGCTTCAGCGAATCGACATCCGAGACGGGGATACCTCCCTGCAAATGACCCCCGATGTCCTGCAGGTCCTCGGATTCTTGACTGTCGATGTAGCGCGGCAGGTTGAGGTTGAACTCGTTCTGCTCAATCTCCGAGAACGGGACCATGCGTGAGTACTTCGGGACGCCGAGGCCCTTGTTGAAGACATCCACGATCTTGTGGATGTCCATACTCCGCAGCCGGTTCTTGGGGCCATCCTTCATGAAACCGCCGCTGGCGTCGATCATGAAAATGCCCTTGCGCGACCGGGCGGCCTCCTTGTCGATGACCACGATGCACGCGGGGATACCCGTTCCGTAGAAGAGGTTTGCGGGTAGGCCGATGATGCCCTTGATGTACCCCTTGCACACAAGATTGCGGCGAATGTCCGCCTCGGCGTTGCCCCGGAACAGCACGCCGTGTGGCAGGATGCAGGCGCCTTTGCCGGTGCTCTTGAGGGACCGGACGATATGGAGCAGGTAGGCGTAGTCCCCCTGTCTGGCGGGCGGCGTTCCGAAGGACTCAAAGCGTTCGAAGGGATCGTTCAGCGGATTCAGTCCCGTGCTCCATCGCTTGTCCGAGAAAGGTGGATTGGCGACGACGAAGTCGAAGGTCTTGAGGGTCCCGCCGTCCTTGAACCTGGGGTCCGCCAACGTGTTGCCCTGTACTATCATGGCGGTCGGATTGTCGTGCAGGATCATGTTCATCCGCGCGAGACCACTGGTGGCCGCGTCCTTCTCCTGCCCGTAGAGCGTGACAGCGGTGGCGGCCTCATCGCCAACCTTGAGCAGCAGGGAGCCGGACCCGCAGGTGGGATCGTAGACCGTGGTGGAGGCGCTGGTCTTGGCGTCATGGATGCCGATGATCTGCGCAATGATGCGGCTGACCTCGGCCGGAGTGTAGAACTGGCCCTTGCTTTTGCCACTCTCCGTGGCGAAGTGACGCATCAGGTACTCATACGCGTCGCCGAGGATGTCGTCGCCGTCGGCACGGTTCTTCGAGAAATCGAGCGCCTTGTTCTCGAAGATGGCGATGAGATTCGTCAGCCGGTCCACCATCTCCCTGCCGGTGCCCAGCTTGGTGGCGTCGTTGAAGTCCGGCATGTCGGACAGTTGGTTGGCGTTGGCCAGCGGGCCTATGACCTTCTTGTTGATCTGGTCGCCAATGTCGCTCTTTCCCTTCAGCGCGACCATGTCAGAAAAGCTCGCGCCGTCCGGGATGGTGATCGGCGCGTAAGGCACACCCGCATACTTGTCGCTGACGTACTTGATGAACAGCAGAACGAGGACGTAGTCCTTGTACTGACTGGCGTCCATGCCGCCCCGCAGTTCATCGCAGCTCGACCAGAGCGACGAATAGAGCTCGGATTTCTTTAGGGCCATGTCACTTCACCGATTCTCGTTGACCGTGGGATTCGAGCCGCCGGAGCCAACACAGGAGAAGTCATTCAGACACTGGAACGGAAGGATTTGAAAGATGAAATCATCTTGTGGATTCCGTCAGCTCCACCCGCAAGTACAAGAGCGGTCAGAATCGTATCAACGGCACGGAATATATCCAGTTGAACGGCAGCGGCCGAAGTCGCCAGAAACCCAATAAGTTTCCCATCTGCGCCCATAGGTAGGAATTGACCAAGCACTCGTACGCCGGCAAATGAGGCCAAGGCACCAAAAGACAGCGCAAGCACGTTGGCGGCAAACAGTTTCCGAGTCCGGAACTTGGAGAGTGGAAGCCAAGTCTGTTCGTCGATCTCCTCCACCTTCGTTTGAGCGTTCTCGACAGCCTCAAGCAACTTGAGCATGTGCTCGTCGCGTTCCCGTTCAACCTGATTGGACGAGCCTTCCCGACGTTCGCGCTCCTCCGAGAGATGCTTTTCTGCCTTGGCCAAGTTTGCCTGAGCGCGAACCAGAGGACGGCCAAGGCGGATTTTCTCCGCATCGTATCGTCTGGCTACATACACCTCGACCGCGCGCTCGATGACGACGGCGACGATCGCAAGAGTGAGTAGGAGTGCACCAACATTTTCGAGTGACGCCTCCGCGAACCTCACCTCTTGAAAATCGAGAAAGAATGCGATGACCACCGCCCCGACAGCCAAAACGAGGCCGTAGGCAACAGCGACTTTAGATTCGAGAGACATGACTACCTCCAACAGGCAGAAAGGACTGGGCACGGACCTGCGTGCGTTCACCCATCATCAACTGTTCCTTTGTAGATAACGCCAAGTCCGAATAGTAGGGGTTGGGGTTATAGTGAGACTTCCGCCGCAAGATTCTGCTCTGATACACCAGTGTTCTGATGCACCAGTGTTCTGAAGGAACTACTCGAAATCGTCGTAACACTCTGAATATTATATGGAAAACTCTTGTTCAAGTTACAGCATCTCCAGCTTGAACACGTGAACTGGCGTCCGAAACACCGCGCAGGCACGTTACGAGCCACGCAGCCCCCGTCGAACCATCGTGGCGCTTCAGGCGGAATAGAAGCCCGCAATAGACATTCAAAACGAAACCGGCGGCCGCGAGACCACCGGTTTCCCGACGTGCAACGGTGGCTGCTCGACTACAGCAGGTGCTTCTTGAAGAAGGCGACCGTCCAAATTGACAACGCCGCCGCCGAAACAGAAGCCGGTGACGCCCAGCTTCCCGTTCGACAGTTCGTGTGCCTTGACATACCGGGCGCTGTTGAGAAGGTCCGTGCGCAGCTAGCGAAGCGGCAGCCACAAGTTCGCCGTCGATTCTGACCGGGTTCGGAATGGTGATCTTCACGGCGTCTTCTCCAAATCAGCGCGTTCGAGCCTGTCGCTGAACCGGCGCATGAATGCGGGCAGTGCGGAAAGCGCGGGGTCCGGGAGCTCCATGCCCAGGTAATGCCTAGCGATCCACACCGCTTCCTGTGCCTGCGCATAGTCACGGGCACGCATGACGGGGTCGCGGTCGGCACGCTCCGAAACCCAAACCTTGTGTAGCGCGAAAGCACGCGGGTCAACGGACCAACATCTAAGTGGGATGCCGTCCTCGCCGATAACGATGCCGTTCACCTTTGGCGCGTTAACGAGCCACTCAAGACCCTCGATGCCGACGCCGACCAGATCCTCTGGGTTGGTGCCAGCGTCCATTGCCACATAAGGGTCTTCGACTGGGCGGGTCAGATCAACCATGAAGCCTTCCCGGTTGACCGCACGAAAGAGCTCACCACGGCTACGCCGGAACGAGCGATCGGCGCGCCTGAGATAGCCGATTACCCCTGAACGGCGGAAGTCCTTGACCGCTAGGCTCAGATTTTGGCGGGCATCCCAAAGGAGGTCGACGTCGACGGTCGCGAGCAGATCGCTTGTCAAGTGGACGCCCGCCAGAGCCTCGTAAAGGAAAAGGCTGTTCGTACCGATGACGAAAATGTTTTGCCCGAGAACCTGCGCGGCCGCGAGGTGACGGAGAATTCGGCCGGTGAGGCGGGGAACGCGGTTTAGGCGAAGCGCACGGTTTACGGGCGCCATCTCTCTGAGGCGCGCGTATAGCGCGTGGCATCGTTTCCGCTCTGCGTCACGGCCGTTGCGGAACGCGCGGTAAATCTCCTCGGTCTCGTCGGTCTTTCGACCAAGCGAAATTTCGCTGCTGGCTTTTTTTCGCAATAGGTAAACATGGCCCTTCCGTTCGACCCACCGCATAGAGCCAACGAAACGTTGAGCGAGTTCGGCCTTGGATTCTTCCCACGCCTCGAAGGTCTGGACCACATCCACGAACTGACGTCTTTGGGCGTTGTTGAGTTCTATGCGCATCATCTACTCTACTACGTTGTATTACTGACAGTTTCCACTATTTGTATAGATTTGTCAGAGCATGGCGGAAACCGGAGCATATTGCAAGTAAAATAGTTGTAACCTGCTGAGATACTTTGGATTTCCACAACGAAGATTGATTTTGTCCAAGAAAGGGGAACCCCGGTGTCAACGAGTCCAGACTGGCGTACTCGTTACAAGCAAAACCACATCCTCGCCAGATATCCCCTTCGGCGGTCCGAGCTTCAATCTCTCTTGTGACATGGCGGGCAAAGAGCCCAGACCACAACTTGCGGTAACGATAAACCCGTTGAGGGTTCTCGTCGCCCCTCACGTGCTCTCCATTGTACGACTCTCCGACCCGGCACGGGCGCTCCCGGTTTCTACACCCTGGACCTCAAATCGGCGGGCGGCTGTTCTCGCCATACCCTGTAAGCTCCACGTATCCCTGCCCAATGCGCTTCCCGCTCCTGGATTCGACCCGGACGGAGCCTTCCCAGTAGAACAGGACCGGGACCAGCGCGCTGCGGTTTTCTTGATCGGCGAGCTTGGGGGTGACGACCGCGCGGATGGCGGCGGTGGGGATATCGAGGGTCCAGCCGGCTGGATAGGTGGCATCCGTGACAGGGCTAGTCCATTGGCCGGTCGCGTTCAACATCCATTCATCGGGACGCAGGTAGCGGACGGCTCCGGCGGGATCCACCAGAGTGGCGCCAGCGTAGCGGGTACCGCCGCCACGGCTTCGGAGGAGGTAGAGCATAACCTCACGGCCGTCGTCGAGCTGGAGGCTGAACCAGTCCCAGCCTTGGGTGTTCTCGCCGAGCTGGTTGGAACCGAACTCCTTGTCCATCCAGCTCGTCCCGCTGACGGCCAGCTCCTTGCCGTCCACGCGGACCGTGCCGGTGGTGGCCATGCGGGTGAAGCTGTAGTAGTGGCTGGCCTCGGTGGCGCCCTCCCCCTTCCGGCTGAGGCCGCCGGGGCCCTGGAAAACCACGGGCTTGAGCGGGCGGGTGGACAGGCTGAAGCCGAAGGACTTGCCTGCGTCGGCCATGGTGAAATCGAAGCCGTCGCCGTTCCACCGGAGTTCCCACGGCTCCGGCGTCCCCGGAGGGCCGACGCTCCAGGCCAGCCGGGGATCCGGGTGGCGTCCGAAGCCGGCCAGCAGCGGGGCCGCCCGCACCACCAGCTCGCTGAAACGGTGCCGGCCGGTCTCCAGGTCGGTCAGGGCGGCGTGACCCATGATGAGGTTGCCGGCGCTCCAGGCGGAGCCGCCCTCGGGCGGGTCCTGCGACACGCCGATCCTGAAGAACGTGAACTGATAACCGAAACGGCGCACGGGTTCCTCCACGGTACGCAAATGGCCTGTGAAGTACCACCACTCGGTCTTGTAGCCGGCCCGGGCCCAGTGGTCCCGTGGAAACGACCAGACGTAGCCGGGCTGGGCCGGGGTCCAGGCGTGGACCGTGGCGTCGGACCAGATCATGACGCCCGCCAGCATGAGCACCCATGCCGGCAGACCGAAGCGGCACCCGCCTTTCCGCTTACGCATCCGCATGGCACAACTCATTGGCCGGCGTCCGGCTGGCCCGGAACGCCGGGTAGAGGCTCGCCAGCACCGCGGCGCAGACGATGGCGAGGGCTTCCCCGGCCAGCGGCAGCCACGGCCAGATCCACTCGATGCTCCAGCCGAAGTAGCTTTTCTGGATGACGAAGATCAGGATCGCGCCGAGGCCGATGCCGCCGGCGAAGCCCATGGCCAGCCCCAGGAAGGCCATGGCGGTCCCCTTGCTGACGAACAGCAGGAACACCTGGCGGCGGAAGGCGCCCAGGGTGCGGTAGAGGGCGATCTCGCTCGCCTTCTCCTGCGCCACCACGAGGAGCGTCAGCGTGATGGCGCAGGCCGCGATGATGAGGCTCATGACCTGGAGGATCCGGGTCACCGCGAAGGTCTGGTCGAAGACGCGGAGAATGTCCTCCTTCAGGTGGCGGTTGCTGCGCACCCGCAACGAGCCGCCCGGATGCCGGCTTTCGATGCCCGCCGCCACTGCTTCCGGGTCCGCGTCCGGCCTCAGTTGAAGCGCGATGCTGGTGAGGGCGCCGGGACCCAAGGTTTCCGCCATGAGGCCGAGATCCATGGTGACCGAGCCGCCCTGCGTGTAGTCCCGGTAGATCCCCGACACCGGCAGGCGCACCGGTCCCTCCGGACCTTCGATCTCCACCGTATCCCCCGCCGTGACCGACGCGCTCCGAGACAGCGGTTCGCCGATGAGAATGCCGCGCTCCCGTATCGCGCGGCCCACGGCATCCCCGCTCGACAGAAGCGCCAGGCGTTGCCGGGCCGCCGCACGGCTCAGGTCCACGCCCACGACCGCCACGCGCCGGCCCTCCACGCCCAGGAACAGGCGGCGTAGCGGACCGACTCCTTCCACGTCGGGCCTGCCCGCCAGCCGCTCCACGAGTTGCGCGCTCAGGGTCGCGTCCGGCCCGGGCCGCGCTCCGACGGTCGCGGTCACGAAGACGTCGCCGGTGAGTGAACGGTTCACCCAGCGGACCAGGGTTTCGCGGAAACTCTCCACGAGCAGCGTGATGCCCACCAGCAGGCACACGGCCATGGCCAGCGACGATACCGAGAACGAGGTGTTGGCCAAGGTCGCCCCGAGGCTCCGAACGCCGTAGCGGAAACCGAAGTCGGGCACCCGGACCCGCCCGGTCAGGCGCTGGACCAACCACGGGGCGAGGAGCGGCAGGCACAGCATCACGGCGGTGGAAAGGACAAATCCGGACGGGCGCCAGCGCCACCCCGCGAGCCAGTACCATGCCAGCGCCCCGGCCACTACGGCGAGGCCGATTCGGAAGAGAACACGCGCCCAGGCGATACCGGCGGACTGCGCCGGGTAAGTGTCCAGCAGCGTCCGCGTGTCCCGGCGCCACACGTCGAGAGCGGGCAGCAGCGTGCCGCTCAGGGCGCCTCCCAAGCCCGCGAACACGGCCAGCGCCAAGGTGCCGGCCGAGACTTCCAGCGACTCTATCTCCCGGAGCATGTAGACGTTGGTCAGGGTGGAGCTTACGGCGTCCAGGTTCCAGATGGCGGTCCAGTAGCCAGCGACAATGCCGATGACCACGCCCAGGACCCCGAGCAGCGCCGCCTCGCCCAGGATGAGCGCCAGCACCTGCGCCGGGGTGGAACCCAGAGAGCGCAGCACCCCGAACTCCCTGCGCTGCCACACCAGACAGGCACGCATGCTGCTGAACACCAGGAACGTGCCCACCAGAAGGCTCACCAGGCTCAGGGCGGTGAGGTTCAGGCGGAAGGCGCCCAGGAGCTCCCGCGCCTGGCCGGTGCGTTCCGACGGGGTGACGGCGTCCGCGCGTCCGCCGAGACTGGCCTCGATGCGTGCCGCCAGCGCGTCGAGGTCGACGCCCTCGGCAGCCGTCACGCCGATCCGGTGGAGGGTCCCGGCGCCGCCGAACAGGGCCTGGGCGCCGGCGATGTCCATCACCAGCGCCCGGCGGTTGCCGGAGATCCCCCAGCGTTCGAAATCGATCAACGCTCCGAGCCGGAGCTCTCGCACAAGGGCGCCGTCACGGACCTTGAAGCGGTCCCCGGGCACCCATCCCATGGCTCTCGCCAACTCCGGGGTGGCCGCGGTCCAGCCGCGCCGGCCGACCGCCGCCGCTTCCGGCGCGAACGCCGAGAGCGCTTCCCAGAGCTCCGGCGCCGGCGCCAGCAGATCGACGCCCAGTAACCGCGCGAACGTTCCGGGCCGCCCCTCCAGCGGCACCGTGGTCTCGAAGACCGGCCAGGCTGCGGTTACCCCCGGCGTGCCCCGGACAAGCGGGTAGGCCGCGTCAGGAAGGGTGCCGCCCTTGCCGGTGACGACGATGTCCGCGGCGCCGCCGATGGTGCGGACCCCGGCGGCGAATGAAGCGACGGCGCTCTGGTTGAGGATTCGGATGCTGATGACCGACGCCACCCCCAGGGCCACGCCCAGGACGGTCAGGCCGTAGAGCACCGGGTTGGTGCGCCAGTGGGCGGATACGGTCCTGTAGAAGTAACGCAACATGGTCCGGGGCCTATCCCGTGGCGTCCGGTTCCGGCTCCAGGATCCCGCTGTGGAGCCGCAGCGTGCGGTCCGCCAGGGCCGCCAGCTCGCGGCTGTGGGTGGCGTAGACCAGGGTGGCGCCTTCCTCCGCCACCATCCGCAGCATGAGGTCCATCACCACCTCGCCGCTGGCGTCGTCCAGGCTTCCGGTGGGCTCGTCCGCCAACAGCAGGCGCGGGCGCCGCAGCAGCGCCCGGCAGATGGCCACCCGCTGCATCTCGCCGCCGCTCAGCCCGGCCACCGGATCGTCGGCCCGGTCCGGCAGGCCCACCCGCTCCAGCAGCGCCGCCACCCGCTCCCGGTAGGCGCGTTCCCGCACGCCCGCGATGAGGTCCGGCAGGGCCACGTTATCCCGCACGGTCAGATGGGGCAGGAGGTGGAACAACTGGAAGACGAAGCCGATCTCGTGCCGGCGGAGCCGGGTGCGCGCGGTCTCGTCGAGACCCTCCAGGGGGGTGCCGCGCACCGCCACCGAGCCGCGGGTGGGCACGTCGATGCCGGCCGCGAGGTGCAGCAGCGTGGACTTGCCGCTGCCGCTGCGGCCGACGATGGCCACGGTCCGGCCCGAGGCGATCTCGCAGGTGACGTCCCGTAGCGCGTAGCGCTCCGCGGAGCCCGCCCCTTCGTACACCTTCGAGACGCCGGTGAAGGTAAGCGCGGCCGGGTCCATCAACGCCGGTGTCCTGTCCCTGCCATGCGAATCAACCGGACAGGACACTAGCCGAGGACATGGCGCAGCCCCTCTCCCAGCGTGCCGTGGCGGAACGCGTACCCGGAGTCCAGGAGGCCGGCGGGCTTCACCCGGGTGCTGGCCAGCAGCAACGCGTCGGCCATCTCGCCGAACGCCAGCCGGGCGGCGAAGCCGGGCATCGGGAACAGGGTGGGACGCCGCAGCACGCGGCCCAGGGTCTTGGTGAACTCACGGTTGGTCACGGCCGCCGGCGCCACCACGTTCACCGGACCGGACGCGGCCTCGGTGGCAAGCAGGTGGCCGATGGCCGCCACGGTATCGTCGAGGGTGATCCAGCTCATGTACTGCCGGCCGTTGCCGATGATGCCGCCGGCGCCGAGCCTGAAGGGGGTCAGCATCTTGGCCAAGGCGCCGCCGTCCCTGGCGAGCACCACGCCCAGCCGGGCGTGGGCGACCCGGATGCCCTTCCCTTCCGCCGCCTCGGTGGCCGCCTCCCACTCGCGGCACACATCGGAAAGGAAGCCGGCGCCCGCCGGGCTCCCCTCGGTAAGCTCGTCCTCGCCGCGGTCGCCGTAGAAGCCGACGGCGGAGGCCGACACCAGCACCCGCGGCGGCCGCTCCAGGCCCGCGAGGGTCTCGGCGAGCAAGCGCGTGCCGTTTACGCGGCTCTCCTTGATGCGGCGTTTCCTGGCCTCGGTCCAGCGCCCGGAGGCGACGTTCTCGCCGGCCAGGTGGATCACGCCTTCGAAACCCTCAAGCGCGGCCGCGTCGAGCACGCCGGCGTCGGGGTCCCAGCGGATGTCGCCCGCTCCCGCCGCGGCGCGGCCCAGCCGCGACACCTCATGACCGCCGCCGGCCAGAAACGGAACCAGGGCGCTGCCCACCAGCCCGGTCGCTCCGGTCACGAGTATCTTCATGAGTGGGTCTCCCTTCGTTCACGGCAAGGCAGTCCGCCGCCCCATCCCACCCCTGGATTCCCGCTTTCGCGGGAATGACGGAGGGAGGGCGGGAACGACGAATTGCGGCTCCAGATTGCCACTCCGGATTGCCGCTCCGGACTTGTGGCTCAAATTTCATAATAGCACCTAAACCGCATCCTTGGACCCCGCGCGGTTTGACTTACCCGCCGAGTCTCCTTAAATGTTTCGGTAAGCACGGGCCACGGAAAGCGAATTCCTCCCCCCGGGTCCGTCCTCTGACCATGCTGGACAGTCTTCTGAAAAACGTGGAAGAGCGCACCGGCTACTTCGGCGCCTACGGCGGCGCGTTCACGCCGGAGATCCTGCGCACGACCCTGGACGAGTTGATCGCCGCCTTCGAGGAGGCGCGCAAGGACCCGTCGTTCTGGGAGGCGTTCCGAGCGGTGATGCAATCGTACTCCGGCCGGCCGACTCCCATCACCCATCTCGAGAACCTGAGCGAAGCCCTGGGCGGACCGCAGATCTACATGAAGCGGGAAGATCTCAACCACACCGGCTCGCACAAGATCAACAACGTCATGGGCCAGGGACTGCTGGTGGCGCGCATGGGCAAGAAACGCGTCATCGCCGAGACCGGCGCCGGGCAGCACGGCGTCGCCACCGCCACCATGGCCGCGCGGCTGGGGCTCGACTGCACCATCTACATGGGCGCGGTGGACGTGGAGCGGCAACGCCCCAACGTGTTCTGGATGGAGCGCCTCGGAGCCAAGGTGGTATCGGTGGAGGACGGCTCGGCCACCCTCAAGGACGCCATCAACCAGTGCCTGCGGGACTGGGCCTTTTCCATGGACGACACCCACTACGTGCTGGGGACCGCCTGCGGCCCGCATCCGTTTCCGCAGATAGTCGCCTGGTTTCAGCAGATCATCGGGCAGGAGTGCCGCGAGCAGATGATGGCCGCCACCGGCCGCCTGCCGGACCGGGTGTACTGCTGCGTCGGCGGCGGCTCCAACGCCACCGGCACGTTCCTGGGCTTCGTCGACGATGCCGAAGTGGAGCTCGTGGGGATTGAGGCCGGCGGCGCAGGACTCGACTCCGGGCGGCACGCGGCCCGGCTGGCGGGCGCCGACGGCAGTCCCGGCGTGGCTCAGGGGTACAAGACCTACTTCCTCCAGGACGAGGAAGGGCAGATGCGCCACACCCATTCCGTGGCCGCCGGACTGGACTACATCGGAGTGAGCCCGATCCTGGCCTGCCTGCGGGAGAGCGGGCGGGCCCGGTTCGAGGCGGCCACCGACGAAGAGGTGCTGGCGGCGTTCCAGACGCTGCTGCGCCGGGAAGGCATCATCGCCGCGCTGGAGAGCGCCCATGCCGTCGCCGGGGCCATCCGGGAGGCGCCGGGCATGGGCCCCGACACGAACGTCCTGGTCACCCTGTCCGGCCGCGGCGACAAGGACATCTTCACCATCGCTCAGGCGTTGAACGACCCCGGCTGGCAGCGGTTCCTCGAGCGGAAAGCCGGCCGGTGAATCTCCGCACCTACATCCAGAGCCGCCTCGGCTCGCGGAAGATTCTGCTGATGACCCACGTCATCGTGGGCTATCCGTCCCTCGACGTGAACTGGCGCATGCTGGAGCAGATGGAGCGGGCGGACGTGGACCTGGTGGAGTTGCAGATGCCCTTCAGCGAGCCCATCGCCGACGGGCCGGTGTTCGCCCGGGCCAACCAGGAAGCCCTGAAACAGGGCCTTTCCGTTGACGAATACTTCGATTTCATGGGCCGGGCCACCGAGCGGTTCGGGTTTCCGCACCTGATGATGGGGTACTACAACACCGTGTTCCGGCTCACACACCGCACCTTCTGCGAGCGCCTGAGCCGGTGCGGAGCCGCTGGGTTCATCATCCCCGACCTTCCCATCGAGGAGTACCACGACCTCTCCCGCCTGAGCGACGAGCACGGGTTGAACCCCATCGCGCTGTTCACGCCCACCAACTCCGATGCGCGCTTGGCCGAGATCGGCCGCCGCGGCCAGGGGTTCGTCTATGGCGTGGCCCGGCGCGGCGTCACCGGCAAGCGCACCGACCTGAAGGCCGGCATCGACGCGCTGGCCGCCCGCTACCGGGCGGCCAGCGATGTGCCCCTGGCCCTGGGCTTCGGCATCGCCGGCGGCAACGACGTGCGGCAGCTCCACGGAAGCTGCGAGATCGCCATCGTGGGGTCGGCGCTGCTGGAGCGCTGGGAGAGCGGCGGCGAGGAAGCGTACACGGAGCTTCTCGACGAGTTGCAGAACGCGCGCTGCTGAGCGGCGTCCGGATCGTCCACGGACCAGCGCCGGGAGACCACCCGCCGGATCATCGCACAGCGAGGGAACCAGGAAGATGAAAGCGGTCTACATCCCGGAAACCGGCGGCCCGGAAGTGCTGGCCTACGGCGACGTTACCGAGCCTGAGATCGGCGCCGCGGACCTGCTGGTCCGGGTCAAGGCCGCGGCGCTCAACCGCCGGGACCTGTTCGCCCGGGAGGGAAGCCACGGCGTCAAGCCGCCGCTACCGCATGTTCCCGGCCTGGAGGTGGCGGGCGAGGTGGTGGAGGCCGGAGCCGAGACCGCCGGCTTCAAGGCCGGCGACCGGGTGCTGGGACGCTGCCGGGGCGGCGGATACGCCGAACTGGCGCGGATGGAAGCCGCCGACGCCTACCTCTTCCCCGAATGGATGCCGTTCGAGGAGGCCGCGTGCATCGCCGTGCCCTTCGGCACCGCCTGGCGCATGCTGGTGGTGCGGGCGAAGGTCCAGGCCGGCGAGGATGTCCTGGTCATGGCCGCGGGCAGCGGCATCGGCAGCGGCGCGATCCAGCTCTGCAAGCTGCTGGGCGCGCGGGTGATCACCACCGCAAGCTCGCAGTGGAAGCTCGACAAGGCCGCCGAGCTGGGCGCCGACGAGGGCATCCACTACAAGGAATTCCCGGAGTTCAGTCAAAAGGTCAAGGAACTCACCGGCGGCGAGGGCGTGCACGTGATCTTCGAGCACGTGGGCGCGCCGGTGTGGCGGGAGTGCTTCGCCAGCCTCCGGCGCGGCGGCCGTTTCATCAACTCCGGAGTCACCGCCGGCCACCGGGTGGAATTTCATCTGGGCCAGCTCTGGACCCGCGAGCTCACCATCATGGGCACCACCATGCGGCCGCGCGAGGACATGCCCGAGGTCATGAAGCTGGTAAGCGAGCGCAAGCTGCGCGGGGTGGTGTCCGAGGTGCTGCCGCTGAGGGAGGCGGCGCGGGCCCACGAGCTGATGGAGCGGAGCGAGTTCTTCGGCAAGATTGTGCTGGTGCCGTAGAATGACCCTCCTATGCCCGGAATCCCTCCCCGTCACCCCAGGCTTGACCCGGGGTCCCGAGAAAGGACGCCTGGACCCCGGGTCAAGCCCGGGGTGACGTGGAGATGCCCGGTGGTGACGTGGAGATGACGGAGGTGACGTGGAGATGACGGAGGTGACGCGGAGCCGTACGGGGTGACGGTGTCAAGCATTCGGGTAAGCCCTGGAAAACGATGATGCGGTTCGGAGTCATTGGCACCGGGGGGGTCGGAGGTTACTTCGGTGGGCTGCTGGCGCGGGCGGGGCTGCCGGTGTGCTTCATCGCCCGGGGTAGCCATCTCTCCGCCCTGAAGCAACACGGCCTGGCGGTGGAATCGGTGGAACCCGGCGCGTTCAACGTGCGCGACGCGGTGTTCACGGACGATCCGGCCGAGGCCGGGCCGTGCGACGTGATTCTCTACTGCGTCAAGACGCCCGCCAACGACGAAGCCATCCCCTTCGTGCGGCCGATGATGGGACCGGATTCGATGGTCATCTCTCTCCAGAACGGCGTCGACAACGGCGAGTTGCTGGCTCGGGAGTATGGCGGGGACCGGGTCATGGAGGGAGCCGCCTACGTCTTCAGCGCCATCGCCGCGCCGGGCAGGATCCACCAGACCGCCGGGCCGCGGCGGATCGTGTTCGGCCGCCTGGGCGGCGGTGCCATCCCCGCTGGGGAGCGGATCGTGGAGGCCATGCGCCGTGGGCAGGTGGACGCGCGCCTCTCCACGGACATCCGCATCGAGCTGTGGAACAAATTCATCCTGATCTGCGCGGTGAGCGGAATGACCGCGCTGACGCGGCGGCCGCTGGGTGAGATCCTCGGCTATGACGGCACCGCGCGCATGGCCCGGGAGGTGATGCGGGAGGTCTTTCAACTGGCCCTGGCCATGGGGATTCCGCTGGAGCCGGAGTCCGACGCCGCCAACTACCGCTTCATGGCGCAACAGGACCCCTCCGGCAAGGGCAGCATGTGCCATGACGTGGAGGCCGGACGGCGTCTCGAGATCGACTCTTTGTGCGGCTACGTCTCGCGCATGGGCCGGATCCACGGGGTGGCCACCCCACTCAACGACTACCTCTACGACACGCTGAAGCTGGAGGACCTGCAGGCGGTGCGCCGGCTCGGAGGAACGGCATCGTGACCAGCCTTCGCCAGCACACCGAAAAGATTCCCGTCGACCGGGGGATGGAAGTATCGGCGGTGGTGGCGGAGCCCGAGGGCGGCGGCGCCGGCGAGGCCGACGTCATCGTCCTCGCCCACGGCGCCGGCGCGGACATGAACCACCCGTTCATGACCTTCTTCCACGAGGCCCTGGCCCGGGCGGGCTGGCTCTCGGTTAAGTTCAACTTCCCCTACAAGGAACAGGGACGAAAGGCGCCCGACCCGGCCGCCCGGCTGGAAGACGCCTACGAGCGCGTGCTGGACCGCGTGCGATCCGACCTTCGTCCGGCGCCGGGCCGGCTCTTCGTCGGCGGCAAGTCCATGGGCGGCCGCATCGCCGCCAACATCGCGGCGAAGGAAGCGGAGGCAGGCGGACGGAACCTCGCGGGCCTTGTGTTCCTGGGCTATCCGCTGCACGCGCCCAAGCGTCACGACAAGCTGCGGGCGGACAACCTCCTGAAGATCGCCGCGCCCATGCTGTTCGTGGAGGGCACCAACGACCCCTTTTGCCGCCTGGACCTGCTGGACGAGGTGCTGGAGCGGGTGACGGCCGCGACCGAGACCCACCTGATCGAGGGCGGCAACCACGACTTCCGCGTGCCGAAGCGGCTGGGCCGGGAGCCCGAGGCCATCTGGCAGGAAGTGGTGGAAGTCATCGGCAGGTGGCGTCAGGCACTGTCCGGCGGAGAGTGAATCGACACCGGCGCATTCCCTGCCGCGCCCCGCCTGGATTCCCGCTTTCGCGGGAATGACGGAGGGGGGCGGAAATGACGGAGGGGGCGGGAATGACGGCGCGTCTATTCTGTCGCGTCCTGGCGGTGCCGGCGGCCGGCTACTGCGCGGCGTCCTTCCGCCGGGCGGTGTTGGTGACGACGGCCTCCATCGGCACGTCGCTGTGATGGCCGCGGTCCCCGGTCTTCACGCCGGCGATCTGGTCCACCACGTCCATGCCATCGATGACCTTGGCGAACACCGCGTAGCCGAAGTCCCGGCTGCCGTGGTCGAGGAACGCGTTGTCCTTCAGGTTGATGAAGAACTGGGAGGTGGCGCTGTTGATGTCCGAGGTGCGCGCCATGGACAGCGTGCCCCGGAGGTTCTTGACGCCGTTGTCGGCCTCGTTCTTGATGGGCGCCTGGGTCTCCTTCTGGTTCATGTCCTCGGTAAAGCCGCCGCCCTGGATCACGAAACCGGGAATGACCCGGTGGAAGATGGTGCCGTCGAAGAACCCGGCATCGACGTACTCCAGGAAGTTCTTGGTGGTGATCGGCGCTTCCTCGGAGAGAAGCTCGATCGTAATGTCACCCATCGACGTTGAAAAAGTCACCACAGTCCTGTCTCCTCCCTCTGCTCTTGGACTGGACGCCGCCGCGCCCAGGAATAGAACGATTGCGATTACCAGGCACCTGAGTGCCGCACCATGCTGTTTCAAGAAATACCTCCTGGCGTTTGTTTCGGGGACCCCCGATCCCCCCCTTGGGCTGCGATGCGGTCGAGGATCCATTCCACGACCCGGGGCTTGCCCAGTATGACGTCGAAACGGCTGTCGCGCAGTTCCTCGCCGGTCCGTTGGAAGCACACGTAACGGCCGCCGGCCTCCTCCATCAACACCTTGCTGGCCATGGTATCCCAGAGCCGCAGGTCGAAGTCCACCATGGCCCCCACCGCACCCTGGAGGGCCAGCGCGTGGCCGAAGCAGTCGGTGTAGGTCCGCACCGCGGGATGCGCCCCCATCAACGCATCGAAGACCTCCGGACGTCCGGCGCTGACGAACTGCTGGCGATCGCCGATGCCGATGATCTCCTTTTCCAGCGCCCTGTCTCCGGGCAGGTCTTCCAGCGTCACATCCCGGCCGTTGCACCGGGCGCCGAGGCCCCTGGCGGCGCTGTAGGTCCTGTCCAGCCCGGGCAGGTCGATGACCCCGAGGATCGGGGCGTCGCCGTGAAGCAAGGCCAGCAGCGTGCCGTACAACGGCACCCCGTGCCGGAAGCTCTTGGTGCCGTCGATGGGATCGATGACCCAGGTGAGCTCGTGGCCGCCGCCGGCTTCGGGGAGCTCCTCGCCGATGATGCGGTGGGCCGGGAAGCGCGACGCCAGCAGCGTCCGGGCCTTCTCCTCCACCGCGATATCGGCGTCTGTCACGAAGCTGCCGTCGGCCTTGGAGCGGTGCGTGAAGCCCTTTTCCAGCGCGGCCTCGATGACAGAGCGGGTCTCCCGGACGATGGCGCAGGCCTCGGACAGCATCTCCCGCAACTCCGGGGCGGCGGGCGCAGCGTTCACCGGCAAACCCTCCCCTCACGCACCGCCATGGCCTGCTGGCAACCCATTGGCGGAGTATACACGTTGCCCCGGATGCAGGGAAACCAGGCCGGCCGCGGGGAGCGGTTCCGCCGGAGCATGGTGGACGGGCGGCGACACCGCTGATAGGGTTACCAACGGCGGGCCGGGCCGCCGGCCTGCGACAGGGAGGGCTTTCATGGACCACAAGATCTTTGCCATGACCGTCGGCATTGCCGAGAACTGGCGCCACTCCGGCATCATGCCGTGCATCCGCAGCGACGCCGAGCGGGACGAGCCTGTGCCCTACATCATCTGGTGCATCGAGACCCCGGACGGCCCCATCGTCGTGGACACCGCCTACCACCCGGACTACGTCACCGCGGAGTGGGCCCAGGGGAACCAGTTCCGCGAGCCGGCCCAGTTGCTGGGCGAGCTGGGAATGCGCCCGGAGGACGTGGCCACCGTCATCGTGACGCACTTTCACGTGGACCACTTCACCGGCTTCGACTTCTTCCCCAAGGCGAACTTCGTCATCCAGCAGGACGAGTACGATTTCTGGACCGGCCCGATGATGCGCTTCGACTACCTGAACAAGCTGATCCGGCCCAAGGTGCGCCCGGCGCTGCAACGGCTGGTGGACGACGGCCGGGTCACCCTGGTGGACGGAGACCACGAGGTGGTTCCCGGGGTGGAGCTGCTGAAGGCCGGCGGCCACACCCCGGGGTCGCAGATGGTGGCGGTGGACACCGCTCCGGGTAGAGCGGTGCTGTGCGGCGACATCGCCTACACCTACCGCAACCTGCGCGAGCGCCTTCCGGTGGGCTGGTACTTCAACCTGCCGGACTCGGTGGTGGCGCTGGACCGGGCGCTCGAGACGGCGTCGAGTCCGGAGCTGTCGTTCCCCAACCACGACCCCGAGATCATGCAAGGCAAGCGGGTGATCCGGGTGGCCTGAGGGCGGCGTGGCGACATCCAAGCCGGAGTCCTGCCGCATCGGCGTCATCTCCGACACCCACGGTCTGGTGCGTCCCGAGGCCCTGAAGGCGCTGCGGGGCTCGGACCTGATCATCCACGCGGGCGACGTGGGCAAGCCCGAGGTGCTTGAACGCCTGCAGTGGCTGGCGCCGGTGACCGCGGTCCGGGGCAACGTCGACCGGGGAGCCTGGGCGGACGAGCTGCCCGAGGAACGGACCGTGGAAGCGGGCGGCGCTCGCATCCACGTGGTTCACAATCTCAAGGCCATGGCGTCGGAACCGGCGGGCTGCCGGGTGGTCATCAGCGGCCACTCCCACAGGCCCTCCATCCAGCGGCGCGACGGCGTCATCTACCTCAACCCCGGAAGTGCCGGCCCGAGGCGCTTCACGCTGCCCGTGGCGGTGGCGACCATCCACCTCGACGGCCGAGGCCTGCGGCCGAGACTGGTGGAGCTCGCGGTCTGACCGTTGCCGGCGGTACTCGCGAGTCACGAACATCAGGGACAAATGAACATCGAGAACGCACTGACAACGGCCCGAGACGCGGCGCATCAGGCCGGAGAGAAGCTCCTCTTCTACTACACGTCGCAATACACCATCCGGCACAAGGGCGGGGGAAACCCGGTCACCACCGCCGACATCGAGGCCAACACCGTGTTGCGGGAAGCCCTGGTGGGCGCATTCCCCGAAACCGGCTGGCTGTCGGAGGAATCATCCGATGACGGCAAACGGCTGCAAAAGGAGTGGGTGTGGATCGTGGACCCCCTGGATGGGACCGTGGAGTTCATCAAGGGGATCGACGAGTTTGCCGTGTCCGTGGCCCTGGTGCGCGGCGCGACGCCGGTGGTGGCGGTGACCTACAACCCGGCCACCGGGTGCATGACCCATTGCCGCCAAGGCTCCGGGACCTTCCGGAACGACCGGCCCGTGCGGGTATCGGGCCGCCCGGGACTAGAGGGAGCCACCGCGCTGGCCAGCAGGAGCGAGACCCGGAGGGGCCTCTTGGCGGGCTTGGAGGGAATCATCGAGATCACGCCGACCGGCAGCATCGCCCACAAGCTCGCGGAGTTTGCCGGCGGACGCGCCGACCTCACCGTGAGCCTGGCGCCGAAGAACGAATGGGACGTTTGCGCGGGAGTGCTGCTGGCGGAGGAAGCCGGGGCCAGGGTCACGGACCTGGACGGGCAGCCTTTCGCTTTCAATCAACCCGACACGCTGCGCAACGGCGTCATCGCCGCCAATCCGTCACTCTATACGGAGCTGTTCCAGCTCGTGGCGGAGCGCAGGCGTTAGTCGTCGCCTTCCGGGTCGGTTTCTTCCGGTTCGGCGACCTCGTGCAGCAGCTCCAGGGCCGCCTCGGCCTCTTCTTCCGGCACCTGGATGATCGCGGCCGCTCCGGCCGAACCGAAAGCGCCCCACAACGGCCCCACCGGCAGCAGCGTCAGCGCCGATTCGCCCTGGACCACGTAGGTGATGCCGGCGCTCTCCAGGACGGACTTGACCACGGCCAGGGTGGAGACGTCCACCGTACGAAACACATCCACGTAGTTCACGGCAAGGGTCCTTCTTCCGGGGGGTTCACGGCCGGCCCGGCGATTTCCAGCACCAGCTTCGTCACCGCGACGCGCCCGCCCAGGCACACGTCCACGTCCCGCCCGGGCTGCCGCGGGCGTTGGTGGTACACCGCCTCGTAGACGAACGCGCCTTCTTCCTTCCGGTAGGCCACCCCGAGGGGGCCGGTGTCCAGGGCGCAGAACGCGAGGTCCACGGCGCCGTCGGCGGGCGGGTGCGGCAGGTTCACGTTCCAGTACTCGCCCCGGGCCGGTTCGCCGGCCAACAGTTCCCGGAGCACAGGGGCCGCCCGGCGATGGGTGACTTCCCAGTCCACCGGCCGGCCCTTGGCCACGTACTGGGAGATGGCGAGGGAGCGACAGCCGAGCAGCGCCGCCTCGCGAGCCGCGGCCACTGTGCCCGAGGTGTAAACGTCGGCGCCCAGGTTCGCTCCCCGGTTGATGCCCGCCAGCACCCACGACGCATCCGGCGCGATCTCCGTGAGCCCTATCCTGACGCAGTCCGCGGGGCTGGCCTGCACGCTGTAGCGTCCGGCACCGATTCGCTCCACCGGGATGGGCCGGTCCGTGGTGAGCTTGTGGCCGACGCCGGACTGCGCTTCCGCCGGCGCCACGACCACGACCTCGCCCCACTCGCGCACGGTCCGCTCCAGCACCTCCAGGCCCGGAGCGTCGATGCCGTCGTCGTTGGTCAGCAAGATCTTCACGGGCTACATCCGCTCCAGGGGCCGGATGCCGAGGATGGTCAGGCCGCTCCGGAGCACCTGCTTCACCGCGGTGAAGAGCAGCAGCCGGGCCTGCGCCTTGCCGGTCTCCTCGCCCTTGACCCGCAGCACCGTGTAGCTGGCGTGGAGGCCCCGGGCCAGCTCCAGCAGGTAGTTGGCCAGCACCGAAGGCTCGTACAGCCGCCCGGCCTCCCGCAGCACGCCGGGGTAGCGGGCCACCAGGCTCACCAGCCGGTGGGCCTCCGGCTCCACCAGCGGGCTCACGTCGGCATCGGGGTCCGGGTCGAGCCCGCAGTTACGCAGGATGCCGGCAATGCGCGCGTGGGCGCTCATGAGGTACGGCCCGGTGTCGCCGTCGAAGGAGATGGCCAGGTCCCAGTCGAAACGGTAGTCCTTGATCCGCTGCTTGGACAGGTCGGCGAAGAAGATGGCGGCAATGCCCACGGCCTCGGCCACGGTCTCCTCGTCCTCCAACTCCAGCCGCTTCTCGATCTCGCCCTGCATGTAGGCCAGCGCCCGCTCCCGGGCTTCGTCCAGTAACTCCTCCAGGTAGATGACGTTGCCCTTGCGGGTGGACATGCCCTGCACCAGCCCGAAGTTCACGTGCACGCAGTCCTTGGCCCAGGGGTGCCCGAGCCGCTTCAGCACCGTGAAAAGCTGCTTGAAATGCAGTGACTGGCCGCTGGCCACCACGTAGACGATGCGGTCGCAGCCGTAGGTGTCGTGGCGGTACCGGGCCGCGGCCACGTCCCGGGTGAGGTAGAGGGTGGTGCCGTCGGCCTTCTCCAGCAGCGCCGGCGTGTCGATGCCCTCTTCCGACAGGTCGATGATGAGGGCGCCGTCGGACACCTCCGCCAGGCCCTTGGCCCGGACCTCCTCGATGACCACGTCCATCTTGTCGTTGAAGAACGACTCGCCCGTGTAGGAGTCGAAGCGCACCCCCAGCCGGTCGTAGATGCGCTTGAAGTAGTCGAGGCTGGTGTCGCGGATGCGGCGCCACAGCGCCAGCGCCACCTGGTCTCCCGCTTCCTGGCGGCGGAACCATTCCCGCGCCTCCTCCACCAGCTCCCGGTCGCTTTCCGCCGCCTCGTGGAACTGGACGTAGAGGCGGTTGAGGCTCATCAGGTCGTCGGCGTCCTCGGGCTTCCCGAACCGCTTGAGGCCCACGATCTGCCGGCCGAACTGGGTGCCCCAGTCGCCCACGTGGTTGATGCCGACGACCTCGTAACCCAGGGCCTCGAAGATCCGCACCAGCGCGCCGCCGATGATGGTGGAGCGCAGATGGCCCACGTGGAAAGGCTTGGCGATATTGGGGGAGGAGTAGTCGATGGCGATGGTCTGACCGGTCCCGTCAGCGCAGGTGCCGTAGGCCTCGCCCGCCGATGCCGCCTCCCGCAGCACCGCGTCGGCAAAGCGCGTGCGGTCCACGGAAAGGTTGACGTAGCCGCCGGCGGCCTGGGCGCCGCACAGGAGGTCCAGGTCCGCGGACGCCTTCTCCGCGATCTCTTTCGCGATCACCGGAGGGGCCTTGCGCAGCTTCTTGGCCAGCGTAAAGCACGGGAAGGCGAAATCACCCATGTCGGGCTTGGGCGGCATGGTCAGCATCCGGTCCACCGCCTCGGGGTCCAGCTCCGCGTGCCGGGCGATGACCTCGGCCGCCTCGCCTCGGAAGTCCTCGACCCTCATGGCGCGGTCCGTCCGGCGCTTCCCGTCCACATCATTTCATCGAGTCTAACACAAAGCCGCGGACCTGAGCAGGGAGCGTCCTCCGTCTTTCCCGGCCCGCAACGTGTTTCCCGGCCCGCAACGTCATTCCCGCCCCGCAACGTGTTTCCCGCCCCCTTCCGTCATTCCCGCGAAAGCGGGAATCCAGGGGCTGTGGGGGGCTACAGCGGCGTTTCCCCACCCCGCCTGGACCCCGGAGCCTGCCCCGGACTCGATCCGGGGTCAAGCCCGGGATGACGCGGAGGCGGTGCGCGGGGTGCGCGGAGGCGGCCCCGGGTGCCGTCTCCTGGTGCATGCCGCGCCTCAGAACGCCGGCGCCACGTGGCGGCTGAAGCGCTCCATGGAGGCCAGCACCTTGTCCTGCTTGAGGCCGCCGAAGTGGAAGCAGAGGCCGATGTGGTTGGGGCCGACCACGTCGGTGATGACCTTGAGGTGCTCGATGCACGTTTCGGGTCCGCCGAACACGCCGCGGTTGTCCTGCACCATCATGTCGTAGGCCAGGCGCTCGTAGATCTTGTCCACCATGGGCGCCCGGGCGGGGTCGAGCCGGACCTCGTCCAGGGCGAACTCGCGCCAACGGTGCCAGGCGTCCTCCACCTCGGCCCGTGCCTGGCGGTCGTCCTCGCCGACGTAGACCGGGTACATGACGAAGACGTCGTGGTCGTCCTCGGAGAATCCCGCCTGGCGCAGGCTGTCGAGATAGACCTCGATGCGGGGGCGCTGCTCGGCGTTGCTGCCGATCCACGGCAGGGTCATCAGGTGGTAGCCGTGGCTTCCGATCATGCGGAAGTTGTCCAGGTCGCGGTTGGCGGGCACGTAGACGGGCGGATGGGGCTGCTGTTGCGGCCGGGGCCGCACGGTCATGCCGTGGTAGCTGAAGTACTCGCCTTCCCACTCCACGGTCTCCTCGGTCCAGGCCATGCGGATGACGTCCAGGGCTTCCACCAGCCGCGGCTGCGCGGTGGGCCAGTCGTGGCCGTACACCTCGTACTCGTGGGGGCTCATGCCCCGGCCGGCGCCGAACAGCAGCCGCCCGTCGGAAAGCAGGTCCAGCATGGCGTAGTCCTCGGCGATCTGCAGCGGGTGGTGCATGGGCACCAGCGACACGGCCGAGCCGAGCTGGATGCGCCGGGTGCGCTGGGAGGCGGCCGACAAGAGCATCTGGGGGCTCGGCATCATGCCGCCGAACAGGCGGAAGTGGTGCTCGGTGACCCAGAGGCTGTCGAACCGCATGTCCTCGGCGGCGTCGATCTGCTCCAGCCAGCGGGAATAGAGCTCCCGTGAATCTCCATCCAGCTCGGGAACGTAGGTATTGAGCAGATAGTATCCGAACTTCATGGCTGTCCTTCGCTTTCGGGATTCGCCGATGCCTCTGTCGGCGCGGTGGTCTCCAGCCGTTTCCGCAGGGAATCCAGGTCCGGCTCGACGATCTGCAAGTGCTCAGGCGGCACGCCCACGCTGGCCGCCTGCTTGAGGCCGTGGCCGGTGACGTTGCACACCACCATGTCGGCGGCGGCGATGACGCCCTGTCCCCGCAGGCGTATGGCCGCGGCCAGGGAGACGGCGCCGGAGGGCTCGGCGAAGACCCCGGCCATGCGGCTCAGGAGGGACTGGGCCTCCAGGATCTCGTCATCCGCCAGCGCCACGCCCGTTCCGTTGCTGGCCCGCACCGCGCGCAGGGCCCGCTGCCCCAGCGCGCTGGGGTTGCCCACCCGGATGCTCTCCGCCACCGTGGCGCCCGCGGCCACCGGCTCCACCGTGGCGTTGCCGTTCTCCAGCGCCGCGGCGATGGGGGCCGCGGCCTCGCTCTGGGCCGCCACCAGCCTGGGAAAGCGATGCGCCCAGCCGAGGCCGTGCAACTCCTGGTAGCCCTTCCACATCGCCGCCAGGCCCGCGCCTCCGGCGGTGGGATGGATGATCCAGTGGGGCACGTGCTCGTCGAACTGATCGAACAGCTCGAAGGCGTAGGACTTCTTGCCCTCGTTGCGGTACGGGTTGGTGGACAGGCAGTCGTACCAGCCGAACTCCCGCACCGCTTCCCGGTAGAACGGCCCGATTTCGTCGAGGCTCCCGTCCACCATCACCACCTCGGCACCGGAGGCGCACGCCTGGATCACCTTGGCCATGTCGGTGGCGGCCGGCACCATCACCACGCTGCGCAGGCCCGCGGCCGCGGCATAGGCGGCCACCGACGCGGCGGCGTTGCCGGTGGACAGCACCGCCACGGTGTCGAAGCCCAACTCCACCGCGCGGGAGATGCCCACGGCGTTGCTGCGGTCCTTGAGGGAACCGGTGGGCAGGAGCGTGTCGTTCTTGACGTAGAGCCGTTCCATTCCCAGGTGCCGGCCCAGCCGGCGGCACCGGGTGAGCGGGGTGTAGCCCTCGCCCAGGGACACCACCGAGCCGCGGCTCTTCACCGGGAAGAAATCGAACCAGCGCCAAAGCGTCTGGTCGGTGCTGGCGCGGATGACGCGCACGTCGGAGCGGGTGAGGTGCGTGAGGTCCATCTGCACCTCCAGCACGCTGCCGCACGAACCGCACGCGAAGGTGTCGTCGGTCACCGCCTCCCAGCCGCACTGCGGACAGCGCAACGCCGCGATCCTGCCCATGACGTCTCCTCAGGCTCCGGCTTCCCGGACGCCTTCCCACAGCACCTCCACGGGATGAAGCGCCTTGCGTCCCGTAAGATGTTCGATCTGCTGCCGGCAGGAAATGCCCGAGGCCACCACCCGTGCGTCCTCGGGCGTGGCCTCCACCGCCGGCACCAGCCGGCGGTTGGCGATGGCCACCGACACGTCGTAGTGCTCCTTCTCGAAGCCGAAGGAGCCGGCCATGCCGCAACAGCCGGAGTCCACCTCGCGGACCTCGTGGCCCGCTTCCCGCAGTACCGAGACCGTGGGCGCCATGCCCACCAAGGCCTTCTGGTGGCAGTGGCCGTGCAGCAGCACCGGCGGCTTGGCACCGCCGCCGTTCTTGAGCGAGTCCCCCACCTCGTCGCGCATCAGCAACTCCTCGATGAGCAGCGTCTGGCCCGCCACCAGGCGCGCCGGCTCGTTGCGCAGGAGGTCGGGGTACTCGTCCCGCAGCGTCAGGATGCAGGACGGCTCCAGTCCCACCACCCGCACCCCCTGCTCCACGTGGGGCAGCAGGCGGGCCACGTTCCAGGCGGCGTGGTCCTTGGCGTCCTGCAGCATGCCCTTGGAGATCATGGGCCGGCCGCAGCAGCGCCGGGGCACGGTCATCACGCGATAGCCCAAATGCTCCAGAAGGCGCGTGGCCGCCACCGCCACGTCGGGCGTGTTGTAGGTGTTGAAGGTGTCGTGGAACAGGATCACCGAGCCCCGTGCGCCGCTGCCCCCGGCATCGCGCTTGTTCCACCATGCCTCGAAGTTGTTGCGCGCGAAGCTCGGCAGCGGGCGCCTGCGGTCGATGCCCAGGAAGCGGTCCAGGAACCAGCGGTTGACGAAGCTGCCGTTGACCCGGTTGGCGACCGGCGCCAGCAGCGAGCCCCAGCGGCTCAGGGAACCGATGCGCCCGAACAGGCGGCTCCGGAGCGAGACCCCGTGGACCTGCTGGTAGTGGTGCAGGAACTCGTACTTGAGCTTGGCCATGTCCACGTTGGAGGGACATTCGGCCTTGCAGCCCTTGCACTCGAGGCAGAGGTCCAGCACCTCGTGGAGCCCCTCGCCGGTGAACTCGGAGCGGGGCACCTTGCCGGACAGCACCGCGCGGAAGGCGGTGGCCCGCCCGCGGGTGGAGTGCTGCTCCTCCAGGGTGGCCATGTAGGAGGGGCACATGGTGCCGCCCAGGGTCTTGCGGCAGGCGCCGGTGCCGTTGCACATCTCCACCGCCGCCACAAACCCCCCCTGGTCGCTGAAGTCCAGCATGGTGTCGGGCTGCCAAGTCTTGTAGGAGGTGCCGTAGCGGAGCGAATCGGTCATGGGCGGCGCGTCCACGATCTTGCCGGGGTTGAGCAGGTTCTGCGGGTCGAACAGGCGCTTGACCTTGCGGAACTCCTGGTAGAGCTCCGGTCCGAAAAGTTTCTCGTTCAAGTGGCTCCGGGCCAGGCCGTCGCCGTGCTCGCCGGACATGGCGCCGCCGAACTCCATCACCAGGTCGGAGATCTCGCGGGAGATCTGCGTCATCAACTCCACCTCGCCCGCTTCCTTGAGGTTGATGAACGGGCGGATGTGCATGCAGCCCACGGAGCAGTGGCCGTAGTAGCCGGCGCGGACGCCGTGGCCGCTCAGGATGCCGCGGAACCGCTTGATGAACTCCGGCAGCTTCACCGGGTCCACCGCGGTGTCCTCGACGAAAGCGATGGGCTTCTTCTCTCCCTTGACGCCCAGCAAGAGCCCCAAGCCGGCCTTGCGAACGCCCCAGATCCGCTGCACCTCCCCCGGTTCGTAGGCCAGGGAGGCGGCATAGCCCATGTGCTCCCGCTTCCGTATCACCTCCAGCTTGTCGACCTTGTCCCGGACCTCCTCGGCGGTGTCGCCGTCGTACTCCACCATGAGGATGGCGTCGGGGTCGCCCTGAACAAAGCCCAGCCGCTTGGACTGCTCGATGTTGTTGCGCGCCAGGTCCAGGATGGGCTTGTCGGTGAGCTCCATGGCGTAGGGGTTGGTGGCGAGGATGGTCTCGGACACCCCCAGCGCCTCCTGGAGGTCATGGAAATGGATGACGTCCAGGGCCGTGTGTTTGGGCTTGGGCACCAGGCGCATCTTCGCTTCCACCACGCAGGCGAGGGTGCCCTCGGAGCCCACGATCAGGCGCGAGAGGTTGAACGGCTGGTCCTTGGTGAACTCGTCCAGGTTGTAGCCCGACACTCGCCGCATGAGCTTGGGATAGCGCTCGGCGATGAGCCCGCCGGCGGACTCCACCAACGGCGGCAACTCCCGGTAGATGCGGCTCTCCAGCCCCCTGCCCGCCTGCAGGCCGGCCAGCGTGTCGGCTGTGAGATCCCGGAGCACCACCTCGCTGCCGTCCGCCAGCAGCACCGTCAGCTCCAGCACGTGGTCCAGGGTCTTGCCGTACACGATGGAGTGGGCGCCCGCCGAGTTGTTGCCGATCATGCCGCCGATGGTGGCCCGGTTCGAGGTGGAGGTATCCGGGCCGAAAAGCATTCCCATGGGCGCCGCGTGGGCGTTCAGGGCGTCCTGGACGAGACCGGGCTGGACGCGGCACCAGAGCTCCTCCCGGTTCGTTTCCAGCACCTGGTTCATGTACTTGGAGAAGTCCATGACGATGGCGTGGCCCACGGTCTGTCCCGCCAGCGAGGTGCCGCCGCCACGGGCCAGCACCGGCACCCTGTGCCGGTTGGCCACCTCGATCACCGCCTGGACGTCGCCCTTGTGGCGGGGGATGACCACGCCCACGGGCTCCATCTGGTAGATGGACGCATCCGTGGCGTAGAGCAGCCGCGAATAGTGGTCGAACCGGACCTCGCCCTCCACGCGCTTTCGGAGCTCGGCCTCGGTCTCCCGGTAATCCTGCTGGCCTTCACGCGCCATTGGAAATTCTCCTAGCGGCCACGATATTACGACTCAGGTCGCGATGGCCGACGGACTCTGCCTCCGGCTGAACCACTCAGTCGATGGCCTCGTACCGCTTGACCACGGCACGGGCGCCCTGGAGCGCGCGCGCATGCGTCTGGATGGTCTGGTGGTCTTCACTCTCGCGATAGCGATCGATGTCTTCCTGGCTCTCCCACTCGGCGTAGGAAATATATTCGCCCGGGGAATCGGTGCACTTCAGCAACTGCTCGGACTTGCAGCCCTGCTGAGCGAGCATGCGCGGGCCGCAATCCTCTTTCCAGATGCGTTCCGCCTCCGCGGCCTGGCCGGGGTCGACGTTGACGTGGATCAGTCTGACGATGGACATTTCAAATCCTCCTCTCTGTGATTTCTCTGTTACGGTTTATTGCAACTCTTCCGTATACCGCAAGCGTTTCGGATGTTGATGACGGAACCGCGTGCATTCAGGTCGAAAATCGGAGCTTGACGCCGCTCGACATGACAAAAGCGTTCTGCTATATCATCTGCTAAACAATATATAGCATTCGCTATCCTGATGATTGCCTACTCCACGCGTCCGAGGAGAACCCATGAACAAACCCCAGGTCATTCTTGACAACAAGGGGGAGCCGGCATACGCGGTCGTCCCGTGGCGCGAGTACAAACGACTGGTTTCCGGTGACGTTGAAGGCGCACTGACGGACGAAGAACTCTACGATCTTGCGAAGTCTGCCGCAGGTGAGTCGTTCCCCGCTACCGTGGTGGACCGTCTTCTGGCGGGAGAAAGTCCCATCCGGGTGTATCGAGACCATCGCCGCCTGACCCAGAAGCAGCTAGCCGCCGCCGCAGGCATCAATCCCGTGTACCTGTCGCAAATTGAGACCGGTAAACGAACCGGTTCGGCGAGAACACTTGCCTCGATCGCTGGAGCCCTGGACGTCGAAGTGGACGATCTGATCTGAGCCGCGAGTTACATGGCTTGATCCTTCCTCCCGTGTCGATTCTTCAATCTCCATAGACATCGCCACGCCGCCCGACACGCAGAACGTCGATGCAGCGCGTTGTGTCATCACGCTCGAAAATCACTCGCCGTCCGCCCACACGCAGCCGAAATCCCGAGCGGTTCGTAAGGGCAGTCACATCGACATCCCGGCGCGCGGGGTCCTCGGCCAGCCTGGACAGTTGATCGCGGATTCCTTGCGCCTCACGTAGCGGCATGGCGCGCAGGGCCTTGATCGGCTGTTTCTTGAAGGTAATCGAATACGTTCGAGAGCCTCCACGGGTCTTACCCCAGGGAGGTCACAACGTGTTCAACACTTGGCGGGTTTCAAACTTGGCCGTGTAGGGTTTTTCCTACGGCTCGCCGCCCGTAACTAATCGAAAACAAAAAGGTAATACTCTCCGCTTGGAAGACCGGATGATTCGCGCCGTAACAATCAACACATGGTCAACACGGCGCCTCGGGCGGCGTGCCACCGCCTCTGCGTAAACCGGGCATCTCTTGGCGCCCTATGGCGCCGGTGCGCCGACCCTACTCGGTCATGCGCTTGAGCCCTCTCAGGGGCTGAACCTTCACCGCCCGCGAGGCGGGTTTCGCGGCCACCAGTGATCTCTTGCCCGGTGAAGGGTGAGATCATCTTGCGCGCCTTTGTCGCGGGCTTGCGTACCACCTTGATCTTAAGCAGGCCGGGAAGCGTGAACGTTCCTACCGCGCGTCTCTTAATGTGGCGCTCAATGACCACTCCGAGCTGGTCGTGCACCGAGGCCACGTCCTTCCTTTGGAGCCCGGTCGATTCGGACAGGGCGTTCAGAAGCTGTGTCTTGGTCATGGCCTCCTTGAGCGCCGTCTTCCTGCGGTCTGCGGTTGTCGCCATCTCGTTGGTCCTTCCGTGTCTGGCGGCCACTGTGGGAATGGTTTCCGAGGGTAGCGGATTGGCCGTTGAAAGGCGAATCGTCCTCGATGAGCTGACCGCCTTGGTCGGGGGCAGCGGCGATGTACGAATGGGACAAGGAGACGGCGTTAGCGAGCGTGCCATAGCCGTTCGTGGATTCGGCGGTCAAGGCCGCCGCCGAACTGTATGATGTCCCGGCCGCCGAGTTTGTCCGCAGGAAAATTCTGGACATCGCCCGAGGCCGCGCCGATACCGGCGCCGACGCGATCCCAGCCTCGCTCACACCGCTGATCGAGCGGACGTGCCGCTCTACGTGGATGTTGGCAACGCACAAACGCGACGAACCGATCCGCGAAGGACGCGGCGAAGAGATGGAGAAAACTGGCTGAGGCCGCCCGGAAACTCCAGGGCCAATTACAATGACTGGCCACATGCCCCGGCGAACGACATCCGCGACATTCTCGCTCGGGCGAAACAGGCCGCGGTCGACTACTACCGGCTGGCCGGCAAGCCGCTTGGAATCACCGGAGAGGTCGGCGAATGCGAAGCCGCCCGCCTGCTCGGACTGACCCTCAACCCCGCCCGCGTCCCCGGCCACGACGCCACGGACAACGCCGGCCGCCTCTACCAGATCAAGTCCCGCGCCGTTCCCGATCCCGAACCCACCAAAGGCCAACTCCTCGGTTCCATCAAGCCGGATCAGGAGTGGGATGCCGTTCTGTTGGTTCTGGTGAACCAGGAACTGGAGACACAGGAGAACTGGAAGGCGGACCGCTATGCGGTCGTCAAGGCCCTCGCCGAACCCGGCAGCAAGGCGAGACCGAGCGCGGTGCCCTGTCGGTTTCCACATTCAGACAGATCGCCACTCAATCATGTCTGGCCTCAAGACCGATGAACCCGATGCGAGCGGCGGCTTGTCCCCGAAGCCGGCACGACCCATCGTCCCGAATACACCTTGACTCGGCCGCCTTCCTCTCCTACAAACCGGGACCACTTCAATGCTAACCTCCTTTGTGTAGATCTGTCGATCCATGTGTATGGCCGTCTCATACTCTGGAAACGCTCCGAGTCGTTCGCCCGCTCCCACCAATGCAGCCACTAGCGTGTCTCGATAACGTGCATCGTCGTCCAGCGTCAGCGCCTTATTCGCCAATCGCACCGATTCACGCGGCTCGCAATGGTTCCTTCCGGCACACCCAGTTCCTCCGCCGCTTCAGCCTGCGTAAGCTCTCCTGGATCGGGCGGCATGTTTTGTGGCCAATTGTTGGCGCTGTTGCCTATCGCGTAGCGTCCCTCGAACCGGCGGGACCAACCCGACTCGGCGCTCAGGGCCGCCGGCTTGATGTTTCCAAGCTGCTGACCCGAGGCATTGCGGTGCGCCAGGTATGCCGCGTGCGCTCCGTTGTCGATGACGAAGACCCGAACGGATCGGAGCTGTCCGAGGTGGCGGCAGTAGCGGTAGTGAGAATTGGCCGACAACGCATCGTCAATCGCCGATGCCAGGCTCGCGACGTCCGCGTGTTCGCCCTGGACATAGAGCGTATAGCCGACCCCGCTGTCTCGTTCGTCCGGGGCCAGCATTGCGAAGTCGTGACCGGGCGCTCCGTTCAGGCACTCATCCAGTACGTGCGCGACGAATCCGTCGTCGAGCTTTTCGCCGAAGCGATCAGAGAGTTTATCCTCCTTGCCGATGAAGTACAGGGAAGGCGTGCGTTCGACGAATCTGCAGACGCGTACGCGGTCACGGAGCCGGTAGCGATAGAGGCCTCCGCCCGTGGTGACCGCCACGGAGTATTCCTCGTCCCCCACGAGCTCGTGCAACAGGCGCGCGCGGCCCTGCCCATCCAGAAACTCGAAGAAATGGGACAGCGCCGCGACCGGTCGTCCCCCTGCAAAGGGCAGGGTGACGAAGGCCTCGGTCGCGAGCAGGCCCTTTGCCTGGAACTCGACGCCCGGCAGCATGGCGCGCAGTTCGCGGAACGCACCGGCCGCATGCGCATCCGCCCAGCAACTGACGAGCGCGAGACGAGGCCAGATCTCCGTCCAGGCCCCCGGACCGGCCGATGCCAGCTCGTCGGCACGCCGCGGGTCGGAGCGAGCGTCGAATGCGTGGCGAAACGGCTCGTCGATCTCGACGCTCGGACGACCGGAGCGAACGTCGCGAAGCAACTCGTCCCAACGGTCGGCCATGGCGGCGAGGAGCAGGCTCAGGAAGGACGGGTGCCAGACCGAGACGAGCGCAAGCTTCCTGGCTCGCAGCAGTGCGAGCGCGGTCATGTATCGAAACGCGCCCAGGTCGCGGATGGCCGCAATCTTCGGCGGAACCGCGAGCGTGCTGCGCATGGCCGTTCCCAAACGGTCTCCGAGATACGCCGTGTCGTCAACGAATCCTATCGGCACCTTCGACGGGGTGCTCGGCCGGAACGGCACTGTCGGACTAATCGACCAGTAGGCGAGTCCGCCGCAAAGACGAGGGTACCTTTCGAACAGGTCGACCATCCATCCCCCGGATGCCCGAACGAATTCCGACTGCAGCGCCTTCGTCCACGGAATCAGCTTCGACGCCGCGGTCGAGCCACTGCTGGGCACGAATCGCGTCACTCGGTCGGATGTCAGGACGCGGGCCTCGCCGGCGCGGATTCGATCGATCCACGGTACCAGTTCGTCGTAGTCGCGAAGCGGAACGGCCCGCTGGAATTCCGCCGGGGTCCTGATCGAAGAGAAGTCGTACCGCTTCCCGAACGCGGTATCCGCGTTCGTCCTCAGATATCGTCGAAGTACCCGGTACTGAGCGGCGGCCGGATCCCTCAGCGCCTCGCGCAGCGAACGCGCGTGGTGGCGGGAACTGCCAATTGTCGTCGCCTGGAGCGCGCCGGCGGCGGTCATGGCCGGTATTCCCCCAGCATCCGTTTGCCTGCGTGGGTCAGGTTCCTCACGTCGATTTCGGTCACGCAGACCAGCTCGTCCCCTTGAGCATGTCCCGGATTGAGACGTTCAAAGTGGGCGACGTGGGAGTGCCTGCGCCGACCCGGAGGAATCGCCGCAAGGTCGGAGCGAAGCCGCTGCGGGTGCGGGAATCTCACGATTTTCCGCTTCGTGTCATAGAGGCTGCCGAAACGCTCATGCGCCAGCTTGTCCAGCAGGGCAAGCGTCTCGGGCGTCACGGAACTGTCGTGCGATGGAAAGAAATGCTTGAAGAACACGGGCAGGAAGCGATACGTCCGGAATCCGGACACGATCAAAAGCCACATCAGACGCGCGTCGTCCTGTTTTAGCTCGAGGACGGTCTTGATCCACGCACGCGGGAGGGCGGAAGTGCCCCAGGCATCGCGGTCCACGATCGTGTCGCCGGAGTAGACGACGTTGAATCGCTCGCCCCGATACTCCGTGTCGTAGAGCAGGACCGTGGAAAAGCCGATGACCTGTCCGTCGGTTCGCTCGAGCAGGATCACGTGGTTCTTCTCGTCAAGGTCCTGGTCGAACCACTCGCGCCTGATGCCGTCGAAGTTCTGTTGAAAGACGGCATACATTGCCTTGCGCTCAGCCTCGCGAAGCGATGCACGGGGAATGCTGCGGGCGGAAATCATCATAGTGTCGCGACCTCCAGGTGTGGGGTGCGGGAATCAAGCGCGACCTCGGGCGAGCCGTGCCACTGAACACGAAAGATTCGGCTCGTGTAGGCACGTACCGGAAATTCCCGCCGCAACGTGTCCAGGAGCGGATGGCTGGCCGCGAAACCGATGGCCAGGAGCCCCGTGCCGCGTCCGGCCACCCGCCCGCGCAATGCACGAACGAGCGCGGTGCCCAGATCGGGCCGATCCGGCTCGAACGCGAAGTGCGAGATGTATGCGATGGGGACCCGCGAACCGATCGCCGGAAGCTTCGGTTGCCCGCGAAGGCCGAAATACAGGTTGAGCAGCGGGCGAACGCGGCCGAGCATCGGGGCATAGCCGTGAACGACCGCCTGCTTGAAGCGGCGCTGATCCCAGGAAGCGCCGCAGGCCACGACCCGTCCGCGCTCGCGGATGACCAGGAAGTCCCGGGGGCTCAGGTCCCGGGTACGCTCCGGGCAGCGGAGATCTTTCTCCGTCCACACCGGTGCCAACTGATAGCGACGCAGGTTCCGAGCGAGACACTCGGCGATGTCCCCGTAGAGTTCCGGGTGACCCGCTTCCACCCTTGGGTCGTAAGGCGCGGGACGCGGTCTGGTCGGAATCAGCAGAGTGTGGTAGTCGCACAAGGCCCGGTAGCGAGGGAGCATCGGCAGGCCGCGCTCGAAAAGTCGCCGGGCGGTGACGTTGTCGGCGGCGACGCTCGTCAGGTCGAACGGAAGCTCATCGGGCCGCCGCGTGGTCTCCAGCACCCGGTACGCGCTGGCGAGACGCCTGATCCCGCGAGCGCCCGGCAGGGTTCGCAACGCACCAAGATACCCGACGCGATGCGGCCGACCGTTGAACCACACCTGCCGGACCGAACGCGTGCCCATGTAGACGATGCCGGCCGTCGCGGTATAGCGAACGACGACCGTGTGGTGCCGATCCCCCTCGATGGCGAGGGCACGGTGGAAGGAAGGCTCGCGTTCGAGTGTGACGTCGATCTGCCCGCGCATCACACCGGCACGAAGGAGCGCACGCAGTTCGGCGTCGTCGCGTGCGCCCGCGAACTCGGCGCGGAACTGTGTCGGGCGACTTGGCGTCACGCAGGAATCAGGTTTCCTTGCCACGATTCGTCTCCGAGCGGCAGGCCGTTGCGGCCCGCCACGTCGATCTGGTGCATCGCGTTGATCGCGAGGAAGTAGGTGGCCATCCAGACGTCGCGGTGATTGACCGGCTGCCTGAATCGCCGAAAGATGCTCTTCCAGGAATAAAAGCTGCGGCGTGCCTCGAGGCAGTGGGCTCCCAGTTCCTCCGGCGACATCCGCTTCGGCACGAAGGGGATCATGTTGTAGCGGTAGCGTTCGTCGAGCCACCAGGGGTCGTAGATGAGCCTTCCCTCCTCGCGGAGTCGCGCGTGGAGCGGCGTGCCGGGGAAGGGGGTAATGTGGTTGAACGCCGCGATGAACAGCCCCTGTTCCTTTGCGAATTCGAGCGTGTCGGCGAAGGTCTCGGCGGTATCCCGGTCGTAGCCGAATACGAACGTCCCATAGAGCCGCAGGCCGTGACGCTGGAAGTTGGCGATTGCCTCGCGTGGCCCTCCGCGCATCATGTTGAACCCCTTGTGCATGGTCTTCAGGGTGTCGCGGTCGAGGCTCTCGAATCCCACGAGGACACCCTGGCAGCCGCTTCGTCGCATCAGTGCAAGCGCCTCCTCGTCGTACGCCACGTTGATGCTTGCCTGGCTGACCCAGCGGATGCGCAACGGAATCAGCGCACGCATGAGTTCCTTGGCGGCCTCCATGTTCGACGTCATGTTGTCGTCGATAAAGAAGACCATCTGTCCGGGCCGTCGGACCCGGGCGACTTCGGCGACGACGCGATCGACGGGGCGGTGGGTCTGGGTCGCTCCGAAGGCCGACTGGATTGCACAGAAATCGCATACGAACTTGCAGCCGCGCCCGAACTCCACGAGGCGAATCGGGAGATAGCGGCGGCCTCGATAGATGCTGCGATCCGGATCCACCCGGTTGAGCTTCGGGCGCGCGCTCGACCGATAGACCTTCCGGGGCCGGCCCGAACGATAGTCGTCGACGAGCTCGGGCAGCGTTTCCTCCGCTTCCCCGATGACGATCGACTCGCAATAGCGTTGGACCTCGTCGGGGCAGAGCGTTGCGTGAAAACCTCCCATCACCACGGGAACGCCCCGCTTTCGGTATTCGCTTGCAATCTGGTAGCTGCGGCGCGCAGTGTAGGTCTCGACGCTGATCGCCACGAGATCGGCGGGCTCGTCGAACGGGATGGGCTCGAGACGGTCGTCGTAGAAGCGACGCTCGATGTCCTGGGGTGCCAGGGCAGCCACCATCGCGGCCGGGATAGGCTCCATCTTCCACGTCCGAATGTAGCGCTTCATTCCGGCCCGTCGTCCCACGCAGGGATGGATGATGGTCAGGCGAAAACTCACGGCGCACCTCCGCCTTGAAGTATCCAGTCGCACGTGTAGAACCGGTCCAGGTTGAACGCGTAGTGCCGGTAGCCGAGATTGGCCGATACCGCCACCGGCAGCGGCGCCACCGTGTGACGCAGGCGGCGCACGATATTCGGCCAACTGTAGGCGAACTCCCACGCCTGGCGTGTGCCTTCATCGAGCTCCTGAATGGTCATCTTCAGCGGTCGGAACACCACGTGCTGACCGTCGTACAGCTCCCAGTTGCGGGAAGTGATTCTTTGCTCGCGTTCGAGACGGGTGTAGAGAGGCGTCCCCGGGAACGGCGTCGCGACCGCGAACCGCGGCAGGTCGATCCCGGCATCCACCGCGAATCTGGCGGTTTCCATGAAGATGTCGGGGGTGTCGTCGTCCAGCCCGAACACGAAGCAGCCCTGGATGGCGATCCCGCGTTCGTGCAGCCGTGACACCACCTGGTGGTAGTTCTCCGGGTGGTTGAATCCCTTGCGCAGGCTTCGAAGGTTCGAGGAACGGATGGACTCGAGGCCGATCAGCAGGCCGCGGCATCCGCTCCTTGCCGCCAGATCGAGCAGGACAGGACGGTCGCAGATTCGCGTCGTTGCAAGGCCGAACCACTGGATTCGAAGGGGGATGAGCGCGCGGAACAGGGCCTCCGCGTAGCTCTGGTCGGCAATGATGTTGAGGTCCAGAAAGATCGCCCTTCGGGTGCGCATCCGGCGCAGATCCTCGACGACCGCATCGATCGGCGTGTGCATCGGTCGGCCCCAGGCGGAGGGGACGACGCAGAATTCGCACCCGTGAATGCACCCGCGCGTCGCCTCGAAGACGTGCAGCGTGAGGTATTTCCACCGGGGAAGCACGGAGCGATCGGGCAGCGGACGCCCGGTAAGGACGAGATCGGATGCCTGCGTGTAGCGCTTCTTCAGCTTGCCGCGCACGAAGTCGCGCAACAGGCGCGGCCACTCCTCCTCGGCGTATCCGACCACGATGCTGTCGGCGTGAGGCTGGGCATCGTCGGGCACGAGCGTCACGTGGGGGCCTCCGAGGACCACGGATTTCCCTTGACTGCGAAACCTGCGGGCGAGCTCGTAGGCACGCGGCGCGGTGCCGGTAATGGCCGTGAGCCCTACGAGGTCGGCGTCCAGGTCATCGGGAATGTCCTGGATTCCCTCGTCGATGCAGCGCACCTCCGCGTTCAGGTCAGCGGGTACGAGCGCGGCGAGGGTCGGCAGCGTCAGGGGCATGTAGCGAAGGTTTCGCGGATAGATTCCTCCGCGATGCCGATAGAGCGGACCTTTGGGACTGAGCAGCGCAATGCGAAGTGAATTTTTCATGGTTGATGCAACTCCGTGGACGACCCGTCAGGCCCAGTCGGAATCGACGCCCCAATCCTGGTTGTGTCTCCCTTCGGCGGTGGTGAACTGCGGCGGAGTTGTGGCGAGCGGCGCCACGGGCCTGAGAAACCCAGACCACGCAGCGCCGCTCGCTCCTGAGTTGTTAGCGCCTCGGCTCGCCAACAGCACCGGCGGTGCCCCCGATGGCAGCGGCCGTCGCGCACACTTTTCCGGCGCCCGACCAAGACACGGCGCCTAAACCAACGGTGAATATGGTGAAGATCGTGGCGGCGACTGTGGCCAACCCGCAGCCCACCAAAGCACTTGTCACAACCGACTTGGTTACGTCCTCGCCGTGGATCATTCTTGCGTGCACTGGTTTCACGCCAACCACGCCCAGCAGCGTAACGGAGATGAGGGCCGCTGCGAGGATCGCTTTGACCCTGATGACGGGAGCATATTTGATCATGACTGAGTCTCCTTTCTGAACACAGATTACCAAGAGGCACTGAACAATGACTGACTGACCCTACGACGCGGGCACGAAGCGAGGCGACTCGTCCGTCCAGGTGGACGACTTCGTGGCCTTTGGTCCACAGGACCCGATAAGTTGCCGAAGCGCGCTGGGACGCGGTGACGGTGGTTCTCGGTCCGATCGGTCTACTCTCCCTCGCCGGTTCCGCTCGTTTGTGCTAATTTTGACCTTCTAAGGCGGTCCGTCCGCACATCCATGACGTCCCTCAACCCGAGAGGGTTCGTGGAGTGTTGCCTATGTTTCCAATGGGACTTTTCTTTCTCATCGCAGGGTTCTTCGCTGCAGCGACTGCTGCCACTGAAGTCGTTGGCAGGCCACAACAGACGTCCGATCGCTTCCCGGCCTCGGCGCTTGTCTCCATGGGAGCCAGCGCCGCCGTTGGCGGCCGACTCCACCGGACGCGGAACTACTACGTTCAGAGCCGCCGCATCGGATCGGCGACAGCCGCCAACATCGCCTGGGAGAACGCGGGTCGCCAGGGACGCGTGTTGCGTGTGAGACGATACCGCGACATCTATTTCGTCGTCATAGGGACCTCGCAAGGCGACAAGACGTACTGCGTCCGCGACAACGGAGAATATTTGGGCCAATGCTGACAGAAACCCGACTTCAGCCATCTCGCGGCAATCCGCTCCCCCCGCGACCTCCGACCCGCCAGAACTCCTGTTGGCCCACCACAACATGTGGACCTGAATGCCCACGCTGCCTCCACGACCACGATTGAAGCCCAGACCACCACCGTCATCATACGGGGCCAGATATGCGATACATCACACGCTGCCTTAGCGCTTTTCGACGGCAAGGACAAAAAAGATTCGTCCTGTTCGGTACGACTGGCGCATTGATAGCCATTCCCGCCGTGGTGTTGACGAACCTGTGGTTGTACCACTCCCTCGCGAGGGACTATCAAGCTCAACACGATACACTCGTGAGCGAATATCGAATGGCGGCGAAACTAACAGAGGATCTCTACTGGAGATCCTTGGGCAGTGACTATTTCAGAGGCGTCTTGAGTGTGGACAAAGAGCCCGTCAACGAGCCACGCAAATACTACGAAGCAATTAACGACAAAGTTACTACCTTGGTCGGCTCCTATCCCAAGGCCGTTTGTCTGAAGGCTCGGACGGATTACGATCAACTTACACTCGGATACTGGCTCGCCGACGGCTATAGAAAGAACAACGATTGGCCAGACCTATGCAGCAAGTTCCACCGGACGGAAAAAACTCGGCACTACTTCCGGCTCACAACCTCAGACGGTGCCGTACCCGGTTTCGAGGCGAAGCCCTTGCCAAACGAGGGAACGACTGCCACATTGCGCCGTTTCATCCTCTATCACGAAGATGAAAAAACCCGCGTAGAGTGGTACATGACCCTTTTGGTGCCGCGGGATCCGCCAATCGTCACAGAGACTACGGCAACCAACAGCCATCTGCTCTTTTGGTTCAGCGCTGCAATCAGCACCATCGGAATCATCCTGTTCGCGGCAGCGTGGCTTCAGTGCATGACACTGCGGCGCATGTTGCGTATCACAGATCAGGATAGCACGGCTCTGCCTGGCCTGATCATCGAGAAGTTGCACGACGTGATGGTGAGCATTCGTGCCGTTCCCGGCCTCGAAAACAACAAGAACATGGTTGCCGCCGAACACCTTGTGCGCGACTCCATGGATCACGCGGCCCGATTGAGTCCGATGACCCGTGCAGTAGGCCGTGTCGTCAGGGCTTGGGATGGACGTCGGGGCAGGACCGACGTGGCCGCTGTCGCAAAGTCCGTCATCGACGAATTTGCCCTGAGCTCCCAGGAGTGTGAATTCCGCCAGGAGGACACCATCCTGCAGCCCGTGTCCGACGAGAAAATCACCAAGTTGTTTCGGAATCTTCTGGCCAACGCGCGCGAGCACGGGTCACCGCCCATAACGGTGACCCTGCACAGGGCCGTGGACGCCACGTCCGGGCAGGACGAGGTCGAAGTCGTCGTCTCGAACGCCGGAGAACCTTTTTGCAACGCCAATCCCACGGGACTCGGTCTCGGGATTCTGGACGAAATCACGAAAGAGCACCATGGCAGCTTCCACATAGGCGTGGGCGACGATGGGAAAGGGGCCACCGCCCGCGCACGCCTGGAATTGTAGGGCATTTGTATCTCGCCGCCGCGGCCGCATCCATCCCCTTTCCGGTCTGGACGCATAGTCAACTTTCCGAAACTGTCCGTCCGTCCGCTTCCTCCGTCGCGGAGAAGTAGAAGCAACCCGTGCCTTCGATGTGCCTCACCGGTTCGTCATCCGGCCCGTCGGTCTTGCGTTTCAGCGACCATATGTGCCGGTCCAACTCGCGTAGCGGCGTCATGTCGTTGTTTCCGTATACGCCTTCATGAATCCGGGCTCTCGAGCGCACGACTCCCGCGCAACCCATGAGATATGCGAGAATGCGGCACTCGACCGGCTCCAGGTCCACCACTCGGGTTCGTTTGCGGAGGATGATGAGGGATTTCGTTTCCATCTCCAGTTGACAACCACCTACCCTGAGTGAGCCGCCCCTTTTCCGCAACTCCGGCACCGCCCGGTCGGGAAGTCGCCACCGGTACCTGTTGCCCTGTGTTTCGATCGGGTTGATCATCTTGCTCCGGTCGATCTTGTCGCGCAACGTCGACATGAGCTTTTCAATCCTGTTCTCCGCCTTGGCGTCGAATTCTTCAGGATCCGCGTCTTCGCGGGTGAGACGATGCAGGTCGGCTTTCGAGACGAACGCGCCGGACCGGCCCATCAGGCATTCCAACACCCGGAACCCCGGCGCGCCCGAGGATCCGGGCCTGCCCAAGGATACCGGCTGCTCTATGTCGACGTAGGAGGCGTGATCGATATAGAGGAGCTCATTAACACGATCCAGCCGATAAGGAGGGGAAACAAACATCCAACGTGGCGTTATCTTGTTGCGCAGCTTGTCCCTTACCTTCCACAACCAGTCGGTACCGAGTTCCTTCTCGACGTAGTCGTCTGCATGATCGAAAATCGAACCGTATCGTACCCTTGCCGCCTCGATGGTCATATTGGTTACGATCACCACCGGAAAATGGCGGCCCTCCTGGCGGCACTTCGTGACGAAGCTCATCCCGCCGTAATGGGCATTCTTGAGGGTCAAATCCACCACGGCACCGTCGATGGGGTTGTGGCGCACAAAAGTGAGACCGTCTTCGCCGGTCGTAGCCCACTCCACCTCGTATTCCGTTTCCTCAAATGCTCCTCTGAGAAGCTCGAAATCCCTCGGGTCGTCTTCGATGATCAAGACCCTCGCGCTCATGATCGACTCCTTTCGTGCAACCCGTCAGTCGTTGTCGCCTGTCGGTCAGGTTCGAGTTCCCGTCGTAGACATAGACCGTCCGGCCTCGATTCGGATCGTCGTCAAGTACCTTGCGGCCGCGACCGTCGAAAACCGTCCGCCTGCGGTTGCCTTGCGCGTCCGTAATGCCGACCGGCTGCCCAGCGCATCCTACTCGTAACGCGTCACCCGAACACGAGCCTCTCCCGCCCTCACCCCTTCGTCGGTCAGCTTGACGACCTCGTGAACTTCCCGCATCCGTCCGACTCCACCACCGTCCGTCAAGCCGTCTCTAACGAATCGCCGATACGCGCCCGCGTGCGGAGAACCTGGGTCCGTCTGTTCTTCATCCCTCACTATCGTCGCAAAACGGCTTGTACACCACGGTGATCTAAGACGGCAACTATACGGGAATGGCGCTGAAGGGGCTCCCAAGACTCGCTTCTACCCTTACCCTCGGGTCGGGCCGCCTCGGCTTATTCAGCCTGCTGCGACAGGCCGACGGCGGCGGTCTCTGACTCACCTCCGTCGGAGGACGGCGTCCAATGTAGCGTCGAGGACGTCGGGCAGAGAGTATCGAGCACTGACTCCGAGGTAGTCTGACTTCGCACGGCGGAAAAAGCTCGCGGTGATGTGGCTGGGCGTCACCAAGCACCAATCTGGGTACTTCACACTGGCCCTCCCATCTGGAGGAAAAGTTTGGACACACATCGCAAGATCTACCGCCAGAGATCGCCGGACCACGTCCGGTGAGTTTGCCAGCTCTCTTCCGACTGACTCTATGACCGTGATCACGTCGGCCTGAATCCCCCGAATGTCCGAGACGTCGTCGGGAGCCTCAAACACGTCGCAAAAATCTCGATCCTCGCCAAACACGGGGCGGTAAAAAAGCCGATACGTCTCGGAACAGAGCCGGATCTTCGCTCCCAAATCGACCGAATTGGCCTCGCCGCTGGTTAACGACATTACAATCGCGATCAGTATGGAAATCTTGAACGTGAACAACATGTGTTTGCCTCCCTTCAGTTCAATTCCTCGGTACCGCCGACCATTCTGGCGGCTGCCGTAGATTTCATCGGGTCACGAGCCACGGGATTTATGAAATCCTGGCCCACGACAACTCCTGTCTTCTCTAGTAGCGACCACCGGCTGCGCTACATTGCCGTGCCGGTTATTCGGCCCTCCGAAGAAACCGACACACCGCCGCAATCCAGCCGACTGCCGTCATGATCAGTCCGAGTGCCGCCAAAGCCAAGAAAAGCATGAGGCCATACACTAGCAGTGAACCCAAGATACCGGTCATGCCCAACGAGACAAGAACCAGTACACCTACCGCCGCCGCTCCCAAGTTGGACATGAACGACGTGTTGTCGGGGAGGTTAGAGCCGCAAAGGCCACAATAATATGGCGAAACCGTTCCAGAATAGCAGGCCCCCGCCTCCCACGCCGTTTCCCAGTCGAAGTGTCGTTCTTCATCAGGGTGTCGGCAGTTCCGCCGCGCGGCTAAAATACGCTCCTCAAATTTCTTCACTTCATCGACTGTCACCATTGGCACCTCCATCTCGATTTCAGCCCATGATGAGCCGGCCCCTGACAGGTCATGCTTCGGTCATTGCCAGGGCCGGTTGTCGCTCCCTTTCTAACTCAGGCCACCGAATTGGATCGTTGTTTCCGATTGGTCAAGCGGTAACAGAGTATGCTGAACTTCGGCTGAACCGGCAGACTGTCAATGGCAGTTGTCCGCCACACGCGGGGCGGAAGCGGGCGTCGGAGGCGTTGGACGTGCTTTCAGGGAAGGTTCAGCCTACTGGTGTATCTTGGGGGTAACTGGATTTCACCGGGTTCGACCCGCAGCAAGCAGGTGCAGGTTGACATGCGTGATCCTTGTTGACGGGTCGTCCATAATCAGGAGGTTCTAGAATGTTCCCGAAGCCGTTGTTTCTGGCCGTCCTCCTCGGTACCCTTGTCGCTGCTAGCGAATCGCACGCGTCGGGCAAGTCGCCTTCTCTTTACGACGTCATCAAGACTTGCCGAAACACGTACATACTGTATCATCTCCCGCTCTTTGGCTCTGACGAGGACTATTGTGACGTGTTGAGCAATTCCTACATCCGGGGAGAGGACGTGTCCCGGCGAAGAGGCAGACAACTCGATGTCATCGACGTCATCAAGCAACTGCAGGAGCTTTTCGATCACTCCCGGCACCCCCGATTCCGCGCTCTTGCCGCTGATCTGGAGCAGTGCGTGAAAACCTTCTACGATCACGGCAGCACCAAGTATCCGGACAGTTGCCGTATCTGGCGGCGTAATGCCAAACGAGTCTGGCGACACCGACCGAAGGTGAAGTCCTATCTCGACCGAAAAAAAAGGGAGGCCAAAATCCTCTCCAGGATGCGCGACGTCAACGCGCGATTCGAAGCTGAAGCGCGTATGGAGTTGGTCAACACCTTCTGGACGCTACCTGAAGTCCTTGACGCAACGTTGCGGGCCCTCTACCGGACAGGCCGATCAAGAAACTTTCCGTGAAGACTTGCCGGGCCCTCCTTTGGGGCGGGCGCGACGGCACAAGCGCACAAACAGACTCGAACGGGAGAAGGCCCATGGCTCATGCACGGTCGGTATGGTCGCTTTCGGTGTGGTATCTGCTCGGCGCCCTTCTCGGCGGCGCCGATGCCTTGGCTCAAGGGCCGGCGGACGCCTCTTTCCCGGCCTACCGCCACTCGGACATGGAGCGGCGTTTCCGGGCGGAAGAGGAACTGCCGCGTGAGCCGTCGCCGGCCGGGGAGCTGGCGGCCCTGGCGCGGGCCAACGCGGCGGTTCGGGCACGGGACGCGGCCGAGCTGGCCACAGCGGCCAAGGACCTCGTGATCCATGCGGAGTCCGCGGCGACGGGCTGGAGCAAGGCGGCGGCGGCCTGGGCGGGCCTGTCCCGGTTGTGGCGCGTCCACAGCCGGGGCCGTGACGACTGGAAAGTGGCTCGTAGGGCCCGTGACTCCCTGCGGGAGGCTGCCTACAGTCTGTATGCCGCCTACCGTTCGACCTCCAATCCCGTTCATGCCGTCCGCATCCTGATCGCGTTCGGCGCCGTTCAAGACACCCTGGAGGAGCACGCGAGCGCGGAACTGGCGCTGTCCGCCGCCCTCACGGTCAGGGAGGATGCGAGCGCCAGGGAGCGGCTGGATAGTATCCGCAACGAGCACGGCTTCCGCATCGCCGCCATCCGTCACGACCGGGACCGAGAGGACCCCCGTGTCTGCCTGGCGCTCAGTGCCGTGGTGGCGCCGAAACACCGCCGCCACATCGACGACTATATCGTCCTCGAACCCGATCGCGGCGACCACCCGATGGTCCTGTACGATGCCACCGTCTGCATCGGCAACGTCGAGCACGGGGCGGCATACACGGTGGCCGTTCGCGAGGGCCTCCGGGACATCCACGGCAGGACCGTCGTCCCGGGCAGGCGCACCGTAAAGGTGCCCGACCGTCCGGCGCGGGTCCACTTCTCGGGGGGGCGCTACGTGCTCCCGGCGGTGGGGAGCGCGGGCATCCCGCTGACCACCGTCAACGTAAGCGAAGTTGCCCTGACGCTGCTTCGCGTCACCGACGGCAACCTGTTGGACGAGGCGATGAATGGGCGCGTCGGACGGAACCTTGACGGCTACCGCTTGCGTCGGATCGCGGAGGAGTTGGGTGAGAAGCTTTGGCAGGGCAACCTCTCCATCGCCGGCGTCCGCAACCGGGAAGTGACGACCGCCGTCTCCGTAAGCGACATGATTCCCGAGCGCAAACCGGGGGTCTACGTCCTGGCCGCCGCTACCAAGCGGATGCGAAGCTCCCGCTACCGAGACCGCGCGATCCAGTGGTTCGTGATCTCGGACATCGGGCTCCTGACCATGCGCGGGGCCGACGGCCTGTCCGTATTCGTCCGCTCCCTCTCAACCGCCGAGCCCGCGGCCGGTGTGAACCTGTTCCTCCAGGCCCGCAACGAAGACACCCTGGCCAGCCTCAAAACCGATGCACAGGGACGGGCGACGTTCGCGCCCGGACTGTTGCGCGGATCGGGCGGGCGCAAGGCCGTGCTCCTGCGGGCGCGATCCGGGGACGGCGATCACACGTTCCTGCCGCTCGACCGTCCCGGCTTCGATCTCTCGGACCGGGGCGTGGGCGGCCGCCCGGCGCCGGGTCCGGTGGACGCCTATCTCTACACCGACCGCGGCATCTACCGGCCGGGGGAGACGGTCCACCTCACCGCGCTGGTGCGGGACGATGAGGGCCGGGCCGTCATCGATCTGCCCATGGAACTCGCCATTGTCCGGCCCGACGGCGTCCGGGCGCGCACCTACAACGTGCGTAGCGACCACACCGGCGCCATCCCCCTGGACTACGCGCTTTCCGACAGCGCCGTCACCGGCGCCTGGCGGTTCTTCCTGCGCGTGCCCGGAGGCGAGGCTCTGGTGGGAGCTGCGTCGGTGCAGGTCGAGGACTTCGTGCCGCCCCGCATCGAGGTGGCGGTGGAGGCTCCCGAGTCCCTGGACTTCCGGAGCCCGGCTCCGGTGTCCGTCACGGCGCGCTTCCTCTACGGCGCCCCGGCAGCCGGCCTGACGGTCAAGGGCAGGGTACGCGTGGAAGCCGACCCGGAGCCCTTCGCCGCGTGGTCCGGGTACCGCTTCGGCTTTGCGGAGCACCCGCCGTTGCCCGGACGCGCGAAGCTGCCGGAGATTCGCACCGGCGAGGACGGCACGGCCGTTCTGTCCCTGGACCTCCCGGAAGTGGCCGAAAGCGCCCATCCGATGCGGGCCCGCATCGACGCCGCCGTCCTCGAAAGCGGCGGCCGCACGGTGGGCGAGACCGTCGTCCGTCCCATTCGGGACGGCCGGGAGCGCATCGGCATACGTCCCCGGTTCGCCGGAGCGGCCGCGGTGGGGCAAACTACGCCCTTCGAGGTCGCGGTGGTGGACGGCGACGGCGCGGCTGTGAGCGGCCGGAAGTTGGCGTGGCGCCTCTACCGGGAGAAGCACGAGCCGTTCTGGTACATGCACGCCGACGAGAGATGGAAGTACCGCGAGGTGACCATGGACACCACCGTGGACGGCGGCACGCTCCAGACCTCCGCGGGCACGGTCGACCCGGTGCGGGTCACGGTGGCGCCGGGCTGGGGAAACTACCGTCTGGAGGTGACGGACCCGAGCGGCTCCGGCGCCCAGCCCGCGAGCGTGCGTTTTCGCGTGGGCTGGGGCGGCGACGGCGGCCGCCCCGATGTCCCCGACAGAATGACCGTTCGCCTGGACCGGGGCCGCTACGCGCCGGGCGACACCGCCACCGTGCGGCTGGAAGCGCCCTTTGACGGCGCCGCCCTGGTCACGGTGCTGACGGACCGGGTGGCGCAAGTGCACGCCGCCAGGGTCGTCGACGGCCGGGCGACGGTTTCGGTGCCGGTGGAAGCCTGGACGTCCGGCACCTACGTGGCCGCCACCGTGTTCCGGCCGGCGCCGGCCGGCACTGGGCAGGGTCCGGGGCGGGCCGTGGGGATCACATGGCTAACGGTGCGCGAGCCGGCACGGAGGCTCTCGGTGACCTTCGATGCGCCCGAGAGCGCGCCGTCCGGGACGCCGCTGCGGGTGCCTCTCCAGGTGACGAACGGGGCCGGGGCGCCCGTGCAAGCCCGCCTCACGGTGGCGGCGGTGGACGACGGCATCCTGCAGATGACCGGCTTCAAGCCTCCCGACCCGGCCGCCGTATTGTTCGGGCAGCGCACCCTGGAGGTCAAGATGCTGGACATCTATGGCCGGCTGATCGACGCCCGCCGGGGCCCCGGCGCCGCGTACCGGTCCGGTGGCGACGGCGGTAGGCTCTTCGGCGGCATTCAGCCGCCCCAAAGGACCGTGGCCCTCTACCCGGGCCTGATACGCACCGACGCCCAAGGCCGGGGCGAGGTCCTGCTGGACGTCCCCCAGGGCTTCAGCGGCCGCCTGCGCCTGATGGCGGTGGCGCACACGAAGGAAGCCCTGGGCCACGGACACGGCCAAGTCGTCATCCGCGACCCGCTCACCGTGGACCTCTACCTCCCGCGCTTCCTCTCTCCGGGGGACCAGGCGCACGTGACCGTGGAGATGGTCAACACCGACGCACCCGCCGGCGGCTACACTCCGACTCTTGCCGTGACGGGCTCCGCCGTCATGACCCGGGCGCTGCCGGACACCGTACCCCTGGCGCCGGGGGAACGCTGGTCCGTGCCCGTAACCCTTTCGGCCGGGGAGCCGGGAGACGCGGTGCTGCGGCTCAGCGCCTCCGGCCCGGGCGGCGTCCGGGTGGAACGGACCTGGACCCTGCCGGTGCGCCCGGCCCAGGCCTGGCGGCGGACACGACAGACGGTTGCTCTGGAGCCTGGCGGCAGCCTCCAGCTCACGAAGGACTTGGTGGACGGCCTCTACCCTAGGGACGCCAGGGTGTCGGCGAGCGTGTCGCCGGTGCCCTATGACCTGCGGGCGCTCCTGGCCTCGCTCGACCGGTACCCCTACGGCTGCACGGAACAGACCATCAGCCGCGCGTTGCCGCTTCTCTACGTCAGGGAGCTTGGAAAGGACGCCGTCGCATCGGACCCGGGGCTGGCCCACCGTATCCAAGGGGCCGTGCGCCGGGTGCTGGCGCGCCAGACCAGAGACGGCGGCTTCGGGCTGTGGAGCGCCCGCGCTGGCTCGGAGCCGTGGGTTTCGGCCTACGCCCTGGACTTCCTCGACCGGGCCCGGGCCGAAGGTTACGAGGTGGACGGCGGGGCGCTACGCCGGGCCCGGGGCTACATTGCCGGACTCCCGCGCCGGAGCCGGCCGTCCGGCGATGTCTGGGAAGCCTTCGCCTACGGTCTCGCGGTGCTGGCCCGCTCCGGGACCGTGGAGCCCGGCACCGTGCGCCACTTCATCGACAACGGCCTCGATCGGGTGAAGAGCGGCCTGGGCCGGGCGCAGTTGACACTTGCCGCGGCGTCCTTCGGCCTGGCCGAGAGCGCCGAGACCGCGTTTGCCGCTGCAATTCCGGCCCTTGGCGACAACGCCTACTACACCTACGGCAGCGGCCTCCGGGACGCCGCCACCCTGGTGTCCGTTGCGGCCGCGGTCAAGCCGGCCGCACTGGAGGATGCCGCCACGCGACTGCGCCGCATCGCCGCCGAGGACTCCCATGCCAGCACCCAGGAAAAGGCATGGATGGTGGTGGCCGCCTGGGAGCTGACCCGGGCCGCGGCAGCCACCGCGCTCACCGTGGACGGAGTCCCGGCCCCTGCCGGACAAGCCGGTTTTCACCGCGCCATGGGTTCCGGCGAACTGGAGGGTGACGGCGTGACCCTCGGCAACCCCGGAGACAGGCCCGTGAGGCTGTTGATCGGCGCGGGCGGCCACCCGGTCGCCGAGGAACCCGCGCACGCCAACGGCATCACCATCACGCGGACCATCCGTACGCCGGCCGGCGGCCCCGCCGACCTGGACAGGGTGGGGCAAGGGGACGAGCTAACGGTGGTGTTGGAGGGCCGGCTGGCGGAAGGCACGTTGCCTCGACGACTGCTGATCGCCGACCTGCTGCCGGCGGGGCTGGAGATCCAGGCGGCCATCATCGACGACAAGGACTACGAAGACCTTGGAAAAACGGACCGGCCCGACGCCCTGAGGCTGCGCGACGACCGCTACGTGGCGGCCATGACGCGCAAGGGCGGCGAGTCCTTCCGGGTCGCGTACCTGGTCCGCGCCGTGACGCCAGGCACGTTCCGGGTGCCGGCGCCCTACGTGGAGGACATGTACGATCCGGCCATACAGGCGCGCGGCACCATGGGACGCATGACCGTCCACCACTAAAGATGGACCCGCGTCGCCGGTACACGACACTCCTGGGACTCGCCCTGGCCGTCGCGGCTGCAGCGGCGGCGTCGTGGGCGCTCGACGCTGCCTTTCCCCTGCCCACGGACAGGGCCGGAGACGTTTCGCGGACGCTGCTTGCAAGGGACGGCGCTACGCTCCGGGTCACCCTCACCCGCGGCCACAAGGTCCGCCTCCCGGCACGGGTCGCCGACGTGGACCCCCGGTTCCTGCGGATGCTCACCGCCTACGAGGACCGCCGCTTCGCCCGGCATCCGGGGGTCGACCCGCTGGCCGTGGCGCGGGCGCTGAGCCAGTGGGCCGCCTCGGGAAAGGTCGTCTCGGGCGCCTCCACCCTGACCATGCAGGTGGCCCGCCTGCTGGAGCCGCGTCCGCGCACTCTCCGGGCCAAGCTCCTGGAGATGCTGCGGGCGCTGCAGCTCGAAGCGCACCTGTCGAAGGAGGAAATCCTCGAGCTCTACCTGACACTGGCGCCCTACGGCGGCAATCTCGAAGGGATCAGGGCCGCCTCCCTGGCCTGGCTGGGCAAGGAGCCCGTGCGCCTGACCGACGCCGAGGCGGCGCTCCTGGTGGTGCTGCCCCAGGCCCCGAGCCTCCTGCGGCCGGACCGGCACCCGGAGCGCGCCCGGGTTGCCCGCGACAAGGTGCTGCGACGGGCCGCGGCGCACGGCGTGCTCACGCACCGGGAGGCGTTGCTCGCCATGCTGGACGACGTCCCCCACCGGCGCCGGGCGCTACCCTTCCATGCCCCGCACCTGGCCGACCGTCTGCTCGCCGGAGGCGCCGAGCCGGCCGTGCGCACCACGCTCGACGCGTCGCTTCAGATCCGCGCCGAAGCTCTGGCGGCTACTCACGCCGACAGGGCCGGACCCAGGGCGGGCGTGGCCGTGCTGGTGGCCGATCACGAGGACGCCATGGCGGTGCGCGCGTGGGTGGGCAGCCCGGACTACCTTTCGCGGCCGCGGCTCGGAGCGGTGGACATGGTGCGGGCGATACGCTCGCCCGGTTCGACCCTGAAACCCTTTGTCTACGGTCTGGCCTTCGACCGGGCGCTGGCTCATCCCGACACGCGGGTGCTGGACGCGTTCCGGCGCTTCGGCAACTACGCCCCGGAGAACTTCGACGGCCGCCATCGCGGCGCCGTGAACGCGGCCGACGCCCTTCGGCTGTCGCTGAACGTCCCCGCGGTGGCGGTGATGGAGCGACTGGGACCTCGCCGTTTCGCCCACGCCCTGGCCGCCGCCGGGGTCGCCCTGACCCTGCCGCCGCGCGAACGGCCCGGCCTGGCCGTAACCCTCGGGGGCGCCGGACTAGCGCTGGAGCAGCTTGTCACCCTCTACGGCGCCCTGGGTTCGGACGGTCGCGTGCGGCCCCTGCGCCTGGACCCCGAAGCCCGCGCGGCCGGAGCGGCCTCGCTCCTCGACCCCGACACCGCCCGCACCGTGGCCGCCATCCTGAAAAGCGCGCCGCTGCCCCGCGGGCTGGCGCCGGCGCAACTTCTGGTGGACGCGCCGGTGTTCGCCGCCAAGACCGGCACCTCCTTCGGCTTCCGCGACGCCTGGGCCTTGGGGGTGGACGGCCGCTACGTGGTGGGCGTGTGGATGGGTCGGGTGGACGGCACCCCGCGGCCGGGCCGCCTGGGCCGGGACGACGCCCTGCCGCTCCTGCACGGCGTGTTCGGACTGCTGCCGCCCCGCCCGGACCGGCGGCTGCCGGAACCGGCACGGCCGCTGTTGGAGCCGGCGCCGCCGGGGCTGCGGGACCTCGAACATGGCGCCGAACCCGCGGGCCTGCGCGTGGCGAAGCTGGCGCTGGACTTCCCGCCGGACGGCGCCACGCTGAAGCTCTCGCACCGGGGTCGTTTCCGGCCCGTCCCGCTCAGGACCAAGGGAGGTGCCGAACCGGTCCGCTGGCTCGTCAACGGGCGGCCCGTGGACAACGCGATCTGGCGCCCCGACGGCCCCGGCGCCGCCACCATCACGGCGCTGGACACCGTCGGGCAGGCGGCCAGGGCAACGGTCTGGGTAGAGTAGGCGCACTGAGGTGGTCCTGGTTTATTGGACAGGATGGCGGCGGAGATAAGGTGTATTCCGTGTAAAGGATCATCCCGCCAGGGTCCTGTTCAACACGTCCTGCTGTTCCGGGGGCCACGGTTGGATGCGCGTCCTTACGCCTCGGGCACTTCACTTCCCCGGCGAGTGAGGCACGGTCGGCACCTGTCGGGCCATCAACTCATCGATGCGGTTCGCGACCCGTTGCGCAGGCTCCCGCAACTGCTCCACCGTCCAGTCCGCGGCGTAGCCCTCGGTCACGTCACCGGGCCGGGCATGGTTCACCAGACGCTTGGTCAACGACCGCGGCAGCATCAACTCCCGCTCCGCCACCGTGATGAAGCAGTTCCGCAACGCGTGAAACCAGAACTTCGCTCCGCCTGCTCGCCCGATGGCCCCGTAGTGTCGGTAGAGTTCCTCCACGTGCCCGGAATCGCTCATCGGCGACGGAAACACCCACACGCGAAACTCCTCCCCAACCGTGTGGCCCTCCGCCTGCCGCCGCGCCAGTATCTCTCCAAGCTGCCGCGTCACCGGCAACTCGAGCGGCACCCCGGTCTTGGTCTCCTCCACCCGGAAAAGCCCGGCATCCAAGTCTACATCCTCCCACCGAAGCGGCACGACCTCTCCAAGCCGCATCCCCGTGTAGAGCCCAAATAGAAACACGTCCCGGTGAACCGCATTGCCCACCTCCGCCTCCAGCCCCTTCCGCCAGCACGGCAGCACCTCGGCCGGGGACGATATCCGCCGCCGTGTCTTCCGGTGGTAGCGCGCTCCGGCCGCAAGCCACTGCTCCACCGGATTTCGCAGACCCTCGTAGTCCACGCAGGGCCTGCGGTACACCGACCGAAGGAACGACAGGCACTGGTTGGCCGGCATCTCTCCGTGGTGCTCGGTAAGGAACCTGAACCGGTTCTCCACCTGAGAGAACGAATCGGAGCGTAGCGGAGTGCAGGAAAGACGGGGTGGTTTGCAGTATCAAACGATCTTAACCTGCTTAAATCACGTGTTTATTGGCGATACAAGCGCATGCATGAGCATGGTTGCTGTTGAATGACGGGCGGGTTTCAAACCCGCCCGCGGTTGTCTTCTAGCAACATCCGCGCCATGCGGAAGACATCGTGAAACATAGGTACGGTCAGCTTGCCGGTGAATGTGTTCTGCTGGCTGGGGTGGTACGAGCACAGCAGGGTCACGCCGTCGCCGAGCTCGTGGCGGCTACCGTGACCGAACTTCGGGCGGGGTCGGGGCAGCGGCCGGCCTGATGCGGCGGTCGCCTTGAGGTAGGAGTCGAAGGCGATCTTGCCCAGGGCGATAACCACCCGGAGGCGGTGGAGCACACGGAGGTCCCGGACCAGATAGTCAAGGCAGTTGTCGAACTCGTCCCGGGCCGGTTTGTTGGCGGGGGGCGCGCAGCGGACGGCGGCGGAGATGTAGCAGTCGGTGAGCTCCAGGCCGTCGTCGCGGTCCACGGACTCGGCCTGGTTGGCGAAGCCGTGCTCGAAGAGCGCGCGGTACAGCCAGTCGCCGCTCCGGTCTCCGGTGAACATCCGGCCGGTGCGGTTGCCGCCGTGGGCGGCGGGGGCCAGGCCTACGACAAGAAGCCGCGCGGCGGCGGCGCCGAAGCCCGGCAGGGGCCGGCCCCAGTACTTGTACCCGTGGTATCGGCGCGGCGGATTGGCCGCCGTCTCGGCCCGCCAGGCCACCAGCCGGGGGCACTTTCGGCACCGGATCACCGCCCGGTTGACACGTGCCAGGGAGTCCCGTTCCATAGGCTCTCCGGCATAGCGCATCGGCCGTCCGCACGCCACCGAAAGCCACCTTGACGCGTCCGAGCGGGTTTTGCTATACCCCGTGAAAACGCAAGGAATTTGCGTGCCTCTCACCAACGAAAAGGGGATCCCCAGTGCCGCAATATGATGTTCTCGTTATCGGTGGCGGCGCATCCGGCCTGCGCGCGGCCATTGCCGCCAAGCGCGCCGGAGCGTCGGTGGCGGTGCTGAGCAAGGTCCATCCGCTGCGAACCAACTCGGCGCTGTCGCCGGGCGGCCTGAACGCGCCGCTGGGGAACGACGATTCCGCGGAGAAATTCGCCCAGGACATCCGGAACGCCGGCGACGGCCTGTGCGACACCGAGGCCGTGAACATACTGGCGGCGGACGCCGCGCGGGAGGTCGTCTGGCTCGAACGGGTCGGGGTGCCGTTCAACCGCAATGCCGAGGGGCGCATCGACTGCCGTCCGTTGGGCTCCAGCAGCGTCAGCCGCGCTGCCTACGCGGACGACCGCACCGGTCACATGGTCCTCCACGTGCTGCATGAACAGTTCCAGCGGGAGGACATCCCCTGTTTCGCGGAGCGGTTCGTCACCTCGCTGATCCAGGACGGCGGGGTTTGCACCGGCGCGGTGGCCCTGGGGCACCGGAGCGGCCAGCTCGAAACCTTCGGGGCGGGCGCCGTCATCCTGGCCACCGGCGGCGCCACCCAGTTGTACCGTCCGTGCACCTCGGCCGTGGGCACCACCGGCGACGGGCTGATGCTGGCCCACGATCTGGGGGTCGGCCTGGTGGACCTGGAGATGGTGCAGTTCCATCCGACGGTGTACAGCGCCGCCAGGACCGCGCTCATCAGCGAGGCGGCCCTGGGCGCGGGGGCAAAGCTGGTGAACGCCGCCGGCGACAAGCTGGTGAACGCGGGGGGCCTCTCAAGAGCGCAGCTCGCGGCCGAGGTCCACAAGGCCGGCCAGAACGGCGGCGGACCGGTCTCCCTCGATCTTCGGCCGGTGGACAACCTGGCGTCGCGCTTCCCCGCGGCCGCCGAGGTGGTCCGGCTCATGGCCGGGATCGACATCACCAAGGACCCGGTGCCGGTGCAGCCGGTGGCGCACCGGCCCATGGGCGGCATCGAAGCCAACGCCGCCGGCGAGACGTCGGTGGCCGGGCTCTACGCCGTCGGCGAGTGCGCCCACAACGGGCTCAACGGCGCCGGACGCCTTCCGGGCAACACCCTCACCGAAGCGGTGGTGTTCGGCCGGCGGGTGGGCGAAGCGGCGGCGGCCCACGCCAAGTCGGCGGGCGCCGCGGACGCGGGCGGCTCCCAGGCGGCGCAGGACGGCGAGCGGCTGGCGGAGATCACCTCGGGGGGCACCTCCGGCGACACCATCGGCGCCGTCCACCGGGAACTGGGGGAGTTGATGAACGCCAACCTGGGGGTGAGCCGCACGGACGCGGGACTTGCCGAAGCCCAGGACAAGATCCGGGCGCTGCGGGAGCGCCATGCCGCGCTTCGCGTCAACAACAAGTCCCGTATCTACAACTATGCGCTTGCGGGCTACATCGAGCTGGGCAACCTGCTGAAACTGGCGGAGGCCACGGCCCTGGCCGCCCGGGGCCGCGCCGAGAGCCGCGGCGCCCATCTCAGAAGCGATCATCCGGAAAAGGACGATTCGAACTGGAAGGCGCACACCGTGGTGCGCTCGCAGGACGGCTCGCCGAAGCTGGATACCCGAGCGGTATCGGCATAAGGGCGGGCGCCGCGGCCCGTGTGTCCGATTGCGGACACGGGACGTGAAGCGCCGGCCGAGGAGGACTCATGGAAGTCACCTACAAGGTTCATCGCAAGGACCCGGAGAACGGCGGCGAGTCGAGCTACTCCACCTACCAGGTGGAACTGCCCGAGGACGCCACGGTCCTGGACGGGCTCCAGAAGATCCGGGACGAACAGGACGACACCCTGGCCTTCCGGGCCTCCTGCTGCCAGGGCAGTTGCGGCGAATGCGCGGTGCGGATCAACTACAAGGCCCAGTTCACCTGCACGACCCGGATCGGCGACGTCACCAAGAAGGCCCCGGAGATCCTGCTGGATCCGGTGCGCAACATCCCGGTCATCAAGGACCTGGTGTTCGACATGGACAGGTTCACCTGGAACAAGATGGCCGCCATGAAGCCCTGGATGGAACCGGACGACGAGTTCGCGCCCACGGAGAACCTGGTCCCCGAGTCGGAGATGGCGGACGTGCGCAAGACCATGAGCTGCCATGCGTGCAGCCTGTGCGATGAGGGCTGCGCGGTGCTGCCGGTGAATTTCGACTTCCTCGGGCCCGCCGCCATGGTCAAGGGCTACCGCTTCGTCATGGACCCGCGGGAGACCGGGGCCAAGATGGAGGCGCGCATGAAGGTGGTGGAGCAGCCCCAGGGGCTGTGGGACTGCGTCCACTGCTACGAGGCCGACGGCAAGTGCCCGCGCGGCCTCACCCCCTCCAGCAAGATCATGGAGATACGCGACGTGGCCTTCAAGGAAGGCATCAAGCACGAGAAGGTGGGCCGGCACCACGCCAGTTTCATCAACTCGGTGAAGCAGACCGGCTGGCTCGATGAGCGCAAGCTGGTCATGGAGACCGAGGGCATGACCAACGTGACCGGGCTGATGAAGCTCCTGCCCACCGCGGTGCGCGCCTTGCGGCGAGGGAAGATGCCCGGCCGTCACGAGAAACGCCCGGGGGCCGACCAGATCAAGCGCATTCTCGAGAAAGCGGAGGACTCCAAGTGAAATACGCGTTCTATCCCGGATGTGTGGCCAAGGGCGGCTGTCCCGAGCTCTATTCCGCGGCCTGCAAGGTCGCCGAGAAGCTCGACATCGAGCTGGAGGAGATGTCCGACGTGGCCTGCACCGGCGCCGGCTGCATGCCGACGCAGCTCTCGGACCCCATCAACGCGCGGACCTTCGCCAAGGCGGAGCAGATGGGACTGCCCATCATGACCATCTGCAGCACCTGCCAGGGTGTCTTCAGCCAGGCCAACCACCGGCTCCAGGACGCCGAGTACCGGGAAGAGATCAACCGCGAGTACCTGGCCGAGGAAGGGCTCTCGTACCAGGGGACCACCGAGGTCAAGCACATGCTGTGGGTGCTGTTCGAGGACTACGGCATCGAGAAGCTCAAGGCGCTGATCGAGCGCCCCTTGAACGGGCTCAGGGTGTCGCCGTTCTACGGCTGCTTCCTGCGCCGGCCCGGAAACATCATGGTGCCCACCAAGGACGTGGGCGCCCGCCGGGGCTACCTGGAGGACCTCACCCAGATCCTGGGGGCGGAGAACGTCGACATCAGCGGCAAGACCAAGTGCTGCGGCTTCCCGATCCTCACCGCCAACGAGGAAGCTTCCCTGGGCATGGTGGCCAAGCACGCCGGCGAGTCGAGTCAGAAAGGCGCCGACTGCATGGTGACCCCCTGTCCGCTGTGCCATCTCAACCTCGACGGCAACCAGCCGAGAGCCGAGGGCCAGACGGGTGAGAAGATCGACCTGCCGATCATCCATCTGCCGCAGCTCGTGGGCCTGGCCCTGGGGTTCAACACCGACGAGATGCAGCTCGGACGGCACATCGTGTCCACCAAGGCCGTCAACGACAAGGTCGACATGCTCACTTAGAGGATGGGCAAGGACAAGGACAAGCCCAATCCCGTCAACCTGGCGCGGGAACTCTTCAAGTTCCGCAAGGCGCAGCGTCCCTTCGGCTACTACTACGCCGTCAAGGTCCGTCTCGGCCATGCGTGGGTCGAGGACGAGACGGCCCTTGCGGAGATCCTGTCCGGCATCGACGAGCTGGGCTACGAGGTGGTGAAGAAGCGGCAGTGACGTTTTGACGGAACCCCAGCCGGCGGCCGGTCCGAAGCCGGGACCCGTATTCCGGTGGCAGAAGAACACACGCGAAAAGGAGCGAGAAGCACCGTATCATGAGCAGCATAGCAATCGACAGCAAGAGAACCCTGCGGCAAGACACGTGGTGGCTTGAGCCCATGCTGGTGGTGCTGGGGCTGGGCTGCTTTGCCCTCTACTCCACCTGGGCGGCGCTCCAGAACGGCGACTACTACGCGGCACCCTACCTCTCGCCCTTCTACTCGCCGTGCCTCGCCATCAACTGCGCGCACGTGAGCGTGCCGCTCTTCGGCGAGTGGTACAACTGGTCGCCGGCGATCCTGATCCTGTGGATACCGGGCGGCTTCCGCCTCACCTGCTACTACTACCGCAAGGCCTACTACCGGTCGTTCTTCTGGTCGCCGCCGGCCTGCGCGGTGAAGGACGCGGCCAGCAGCTACTCGGGAGAAACCCGCTTCCCGTTCATCCTGCAGAACATCCACCGGTACTTCTTCTGGGCGTCGCTGCCGATCCTGGCGTTCCTGTGGTGGGACGCCATCATCGCGTTCAACTTCGGCGGCAGCTTCGGCATCGGCCTGGGCACGCTGGTGCTGATCGCCAACGCCGCGCTGCTGTCGCTCTACAGCTTTTCGTGCCACTCGTGCCGGCACCTGTGCGGCGGCGGCCTCAACAGCTTCAAGGCCGCGCCCGGACGCTTCAAGCTCTGGGGCATCGTGACCAAGCTCAACGAGAAGCACATGCAGATCGCATGGGTCAGCCTCGTGTGGGTGGGCCTGACCGACGCCTACGTGCGGCTGGTGGCCACCGGCGTCATCCAGGACCTAAGGATCATCTGATGGCCGGCGAGAGCTACGAGACGCACACGTACGACGTGGTGGTGGTGGGGGCCGGCGGAGCCGGGCTGCGGGCCGGCATCGAGGCCCACGACAAGGGCGCCAGGACCGCCATCATCTGCAAGTCGCTGCTGGGCAAGGCGCACACGGTCATGGCCGAGGGCGGCATCGCCGCCGCTATGGGCAACGTCTGGCCCGAGGACAACTGGAAGGTCCACTTCCGCGACACCATGCGGGGCGGCAAGCTCTTGAACAACTGGCGCATGGCGCAGATCCACGCCCAGCAGGCGCCGGACCGGGTGCTGGAGCTGGAGGAATGGGGCGCGCTGTTCGACCGCACCGACGAGGGCCTGATCCTGCAGCGCGACTTCGGCGGCCACCGCTACGCCCGGCTGGCCCACGTGGGCGACCGCACCGGGCTGGAGATGATCCGGACCCTGCAGCAGCGCGCGGTGGCGCTGGGCATCGACGTCTTCATGGAGTGCAACATCCAGCACCTGCTGATGAACGACGGCCGGGTCAGCGGGGTGGTGGGCTACTGGCGTGAGAGCGGCGACCTGATCGTGTTCAACTGCAAGTCCGTGGTGCTGGCCACCGGCGGCTCCGGCAAGTGCTGGCAGGTGACCTCCAACTCCTGGGAATACAGCGGCGACGGCATGGGCATGGCCATGGAGGTGGGGGCCGATCTCATCGACATGGAGAAGGTCCAGTTCCACCCCACCGGCATGGTCTGGCCGCCCAGCGTCCGCGGCATCCTGGTGACCGAGGGCGTCCGCGGCGACGGCGGAACCCTGCTGAACTCCGAGGGCGAACGCTTCATGTTCAACTACATCTCCGACTTCTTCAAGGCGGAAACCGCGGACAACGAAGCCGAGGCCGACGCCTGGTACCAGGACAAGAAGAACAACCGCCGCACCCCGGACCTGCTGCCGCGGGACGAGGTGGCCCGGGCCATCAACTCGGAGGTCAAGGCCGGCCGCGGCACCGAGCACGGCGGCGTGCTGCTGGACATCGCCAACCGCCGCGACGCGGAGTACATCCAGCGGCGGCTGCCGTCCATGTACCACCAGTTCAAGGAGCTGGCGGACGTGGACATCACCAAGGAAGCCATGGAGGTGGGGCCCACCTGCCACTACATCATGGGCGGCGTCCGGGTGGACGCGGACACCTCCGCCACCACGGTGCCGGGGCTCTACGCCGCGGGCGAGGTGGCGGGAGGGTTGCACGGCGCCAACCGGCTCGGCGGCAACTCCCTGTCCGACCTGCTGGTGTTCGGACGCATCGCCGGGGCTTCGGCCGCCGACTACGCCCTGGGAGCGGAAGCCGCCGCGGCGGCGGATCCAGCCGAGGTGGAACGGCTCACGACGCTGATGCTGGAACCCTTCACGGACCGCGGAAACGAGAACCCTTACGCGATCCACAGCGATCTTCAGCGCACCATGCACAACCTGGTGGGCATCATCCGCACGGAGAGCGAGATGCTGCGGGCGATGGAGGAGATCGCGGAGTACAAGGACCGTACCGAACGCGTCAAGGTCGAGGGCGGCCGGCGTTTCAACCCCGGCTGGCACCTGGCGCTGGACCTGAGGGCGCTGCTGGGGGTGGCCGAATCCGCCACCCTCTCGGCCCTCGAGTGCAAGGAAAGCCGTGGCGGCCACACCCGTGACGACTATCCGGATCCCGACCCCAAGTTCGGCGCCATGAACGTCGTGACGCGCAAGCAGAACGGAACCATCGCGGTCTCCCTTGAGCCCCTGCCCGAGATGCCCGAGGAGCTCAAGAAAATCGTCGAGGAGCAAGTTTGATGCCTGAAGCAGCGGTTGCAGGAAACGGTGCCGAAGCGAAGATGCGCGTCTGGCGCGGCGACGCCAGCGGCGGAGAGTTCAGGGACTACAGCGTGCCGCTCGAGGAGGGCATGGTGGTGCTGGACGTGATCCACAGCATCCAGGCCATGCACGCCGGCGATCTGGCCGTGCGCTGGAACTGCAAGGCCGGAAAGTGCGGTTCGTGCAGCGCCGAGGTCAACGGCAAGCCGCGGCTCATGTGCATGACGCGCATGAACACGTTCGAGCCGGGCGAGACCATCACCGTGTCCCCCATCAAGACCTTCCCGCTGATCCGGGACCTGGTCACCGACGTGTCCTACAACTACGAGAAGGCCAAGAGCGTTCCGCCCTTCAAGCCCAAGCCCAAGGAGGCCGACGGCACCCGGCGCATGTACCAGGAGGACATCGACCGGGTACAGGAATTCCACAAGTGCATCGAGTGCTTCCTGTGCCAGAACGTCTGCCACGTCATCCGGGACCACGACGACAACAAGCCGAGCTTCGCCGGACCGCGCTTCTTCGTGCGGGTGGCGAGCCTGGAGATGCACCCGCTGGACACCGACGACCGGCTCGAGTTCCTGCGCAAGGAGGCCGGGCTGGGCTTCTGCAACATCACCAAGTGCTGCACCGAAGTCTGTCCGGAGAACATCAAGATCACCGACAATTCCATCATTCCCCTGAAAGAACGCGTGGTGACGCGGTTCTACGACCCCATCGCGCGGCTGCTGGGGGCGCTGGGCGGCAAGCGGTCCTGACGCTGCCGTTTCGTTGGACCGAGCAGCCGGCCCGTCCCACCGCATGGAACTGTCGGAACGCGTAGCGCTGGTCACGGGCGGCGGCACCGGCATCGGCAAGGCCGTGGCGCGGGCCATGGCGGAGGAAGGCGCCCGCGTCGTCATCGCCGCGCGCGACGGGGCGAGGCTGGAGGCCGTTGCCGAGGAGTTGCGGACGGAGGGCCATTCCGTGTTGCCGGCCGCGGTAGACGTCACTGACAAGGCCGGCATCCGCGACTGCGTGAACAGAGTGCGGGAACGCTGGGGGCGGGTCCACATCCTGGTGAACAACGCGGGCGCCTCGGGGATGACGCCAATGGATGACGCGGACGACGGTCTGTGGCATGCCATCGTAGACACGAACCTGACCGGCGTCTACCTGCTGACCAAGGAAGTGCTGGGAATCATGAGCGATGACGGCGACGGCCGGATCATCAACATGTCCTCGGTGCTGGGCAAGTTCGGCGTTCCCGGCTATGCCGCCTACTGCGCCAGCAAGCACGGGCTCATCGGTTTCACACGGGCGCTGGCGCTGGAGCTGGCGTCCCGCGGCATCACCGTCAACGCCCTGTGCCCCGGCTGGGTGGACACGGAGATGTCCCGCGACGGCATCGAGCAGATCGCCGAGCGGCTGGGAACGGACCCGGAGTCCTTCAAGCAGCAGGCGCTGGCCGCGGTGCCGATCCGGCGGTTCCTGGACCCGGAGGAGATCGCCCGGTTCGCGGTGTACCTGGCATCGGACAAGGCGTCCGGCATCACCGGACAGGCCCTCAACATCTGCGGCGGGCAGACCATGGTGTAACCTATGACGATCCCGGAACTCGAGGCCATAGCCAAGGAAATCAGAGTCGACGTGATCCGCATGCTGGTGGAGGCGGGCTCCGGCCACCCGGGCGGCTCGCTGTCGTGCACCGACATGGTGACGGCGCTCTACTTCCACCAGATGCGCCACCGTCCGGACCAGCCGGACTGGGCGGACCGGGACCGTTTCGTGCTCTCCAAGGGCCACTGCGTGCCGGCGGTGTACGCCGCCCTGGCCCGTGCCGGCTACTTCGAGCGGGAGGAGACGCTGAGCCTGCGCAAGCTCAACAGCCGGATGCAGGGACACCCGGACCGGCATCGCTTCCCCTACGTCGAAGCTTCCACCGGCTCCCTCGGACAGGGCCTGTCGGTGGCCGTGGGGATGGCGCTGGCGGCAAAGGCCGGCGGCAAGGACTACCGCACCTACTGCGTCATCAGCGACGGCGAGTGCCAGGCCGGACAGATCTGGGAGGCGGCCATGTCCGCGCCCCGGTTCAAGCTCGACAACCTCTGCGTGCTCATGGACTACAACCACATCCAGTTGAGCGGGGTGACGGACGACATCATGAGCCTGGAGCCGCTGCTGGACAAGTGGCGCGCCTTCAACTGGAACACCCTGGAGATCGACGGCCACGACTTCCCCGCCATCCTCGACGCGCTGAAGGCCGCGGAGCAGCATCGCGACGGCCCCACCATGATCGTCTGCCAGACCGTCAAGGGCAAGGGCGTCAGCTTCATGGAGAACCGCTGGGAGTGGCACGGCAAGGCCCCGAGCCGCGAGGAAGGCGAGCAAGCCATCGCCGAGATCGTCAACGGAGCGCCGCCGGCCTCCTGAGTGGCAGGGAAGAGAGCACATGAGCGCAATCGCAACACGCGTGACGTTCGGCGAGACCGTGACCCGGCTGGCCGACACCAATCCGGACATCGTCGTCCTCGACGCCGACCTCCGCAAGTCCACCATGACCGACGAGTTCTCGCGGAAGCATCCCGAGCGATTCTTCGACGTGGGCATCGCCGAGGGCAACATGGTGGGGGTCGGCGCCGGCATGGCGCTGGCCGGCAAGATCCCCTTCATCTGCAGCTTCGCCTGCTTCGTGGTGGGCCGCTTCGAGCAGATCCGCATGGCGGTGGCCTACAACCGCGCCAACGTCAAGATCGTCGGCACCCACGCCGGCATCGGCATCGGCGAGGACGGCTACAGCCAGATGGCCACCGAAGACATGGGGCTTATGCGCACGCTACCCAACATGGCCGTGGTGCAGCCCGCCGACGGCATCGAGACGCGGGGCGCGGTGGAATACATCGCGCAGCACGACGGCCCGGTGTTCCTGCGCCTCACCCGCCAGAAGGTGGCCGACGTCAACGGCGAGGGCTACGAGTTCCGGTTCGGCAAAGCCGTGGTGCTGCGGGAGGGCGCGGACGTGTCGCTGGTGGGAACCGGCGCGGTGATGGAGAACGTGCTCAAGGCCGCCGACCTGCTGGCCGCCCAGGGCATCTCCGCCCAGGTGGCCAACATCCACACCATCAAGCCCATCGACACCGGGTTCATCGAATCCGTGGCCTCAAGCCACGGCAGGATCGTCACCGTGGAGGACCACGGCATCTCCGGCGGCCTCGGCAGCGCCGTGGCCGAAGCCGTAGCCGAGCTGGGCCGCGGCCGCGTCAAGCGCGTGGGCGTCACCGAGTTCGCCGAATCCGGCGACACCGAGGGACTCTACGGGAAGTACGGACTGTCCGCCGAGCACATCAGTGCCGCGGCGGTGGGTTTGATGGATTAGCCTGATGTGGCCGGGGGTTCGGTGGAGGGTTCTTCGCCGGCGGGGGCAACCTCTTCCCCTTCTACTACCGGCGCCTCGGCTTCGGCGGGTTGAGGCTCGGCCGCAACGGTTTCCGTTTCTACCGCCTCAGGCCCGTCCTCCGAAACCACCTTCACCTTGATGCTCGGCATCACTTCCGGACGCAGGCGGATGGGGACCTCGTAGTCTCCCACCTGTTTGATGGGATCGTGCAGGACGATCCTGCGGCGCTCGACGTCGTAGCCCTTTTCCTTCAAGGCCTTCTCGATGTCCATGTTGGTAACGGAGCCGAAGAGCCTGCCTTCCTCGCCGACCTTGACGGCGAACTCGAGGGAGACTCCGGCAAGCTGTGCGCTGATGCCCTGGGCCTCCTTGGTGAGGCGCTCGCGCCGTTGGCCGATCATGCGCTGCTCGTGCTCCAGGGCCTTCAGGTTCTTCTTGTTGGCCAGCACCACCAGGCCGCGGGGCAGCAGGTAGTTCCGGGCGTAACCGTCCTTGACCTTGACCACGTCGCCCATGTGGCCCAGGTTTTCGATATCTTCCTTCAGAACGACTTCCATCGACTCTCCTTCAGGTCTGGCCCGCGGGGCGCCGCTTGAGGCGACGGAAGTCGCCCCAGAGATCGAAGAACCCCAGGCCGATGACCAGCACCGTGAGAACCTGCTCGAAAACGATGAGCAGGTATCCCAGGACGCGAAAAAACATCGGCACCTTCTTGTGATGAAAATAGTACGCCACGATGGCGAGGCCGTGAAAGAAGTAGAACGCCGTGCATGCCAACACCACGTTCACGGCCACCACGCGCAACGACCATCCGAGCGGCAGAAACAGCGCCAGGCTCGGCACCACCAGGAACCACACCATGTGATCCGGTGACTTCCATTCCTTCAGGTCTCCAGCCTCGAAAAAAAACGAGCGGTAGTGCGGGAACTGCCACGACAGCAGCGCCAGATTGACCAGCACCATGACGCCCAGCGCCAGGAAAATCATCCCGGGCAGCATCTGGACGAACAGCGTCGCCATCTGTCCCGCCTGCTCCCTCAGGAACTCCGTGGTCTCGCCCGACAGGCCCATGCGCTCGTACACTTCCAGGGTCGCCAGGATCTGGCCGTGCACGCCGGTGTACAGCGTGTTCCACAGAGTGGAGAGGGAACCCGCGAACCCCCATGCGGTCATCAGCATGGCCGCCAGAGCGCAAACGGCGCTGCCGCTCACGACGGTGGCGATGGACCATCCCCGCCCGAAGGAAAAGAACAGCAGGTAGGTAACCAGCGCGAACACCAGGTACGCCACCGCGGCTTCCAGGCCCGCCAGCGCCAACAGGCACACGGCGGCCGCCAGAGGCAGCAACTGTCCCGCCTGCTTTCCCACCCGGACGCCCACGTACAGGGCCGGAAAGATCACCAGCGGCAGCACGACCAGGCCGGCGACCGGCACCCTCAGGCCTGCAAGGAAAAACAACAGAGTGGCGGCCAACCCAAGGCCGGCGACCGTGAGAGTTTCAAGCCCTTTCATAAGCCGATCCGTAGGCGGCGAGGCGCCGGATCAGAGCTTGACGGTGGTGTAGGGAAGCAACGCTACCAGACGGGCCCGCTTGATCGCCTTGGACAAGCGTCGTTGGCACCAGCAGCAGGTGCCGGTGATGCGGCTCGGCGTGATCTTGCCCCGCTCCGTCATGAACCCGCTGAGGAGCTTGGTATCCTTGTAGTCGAAGCGAAGGTCTTTGTTGGCGCAGAAGCGACATACCTTCCGGCGCGACATACCGCCACGCCGGCGAGGTGGTGAATCGTGATCGTCCGAGCCTCTTCTCCCGCGATATTCTGCCATCTTCTCCTAGCCGTTCCGTTCTTCCAACTGTAAGGTTCTGCAGGCTGCGTTCCGGCCAGCGCCGTTACGCCTCCTGGCCTTCCTGAGCTTCTTCGGCGGGTTCCGGCGCCGCGGCTTCAGCCGCGCCGGATTCAGGGGCCGCGGGTTCGGAAGCAGGTGCAGGTTCCTCCGACGCGGCGGTCTCGGCCGTCGGAGCCAGCGACCGTACGTCGTCATCCAGAACCACGGTCATGCAGCGCATGACCTCGTCGCTCAAACGCATCACCCGCTCGAGCTCGTCGCTCGCGCCCGCGGAGGCCTGGTACTGGATCAGGTTGTAGAAACCCCTGCCCTGCTTCTCGATGGGGTACGCGAGGTCGCGCATGCCCCACTCCTCGAAGTGGGTGACGGTTGCGCCCTGCCCTTCCAGAACCCCCCGGAATCTCTCGCAGAGATCCGGGTTCCTGCCGCTGTGAACCGGGTGGACGATGAAAAGCGTCTCGTAATGGGTCGTTTCTTCAGCCATGATCGTTGAGTTTACTTAACATGGGGGTCGTGCCTTTACAACCTTGCGGCTCATACCAGCAGCGGCGCAATCACCAGCGAAACCACGGACATGAGCTTGATGAGGATGTTCATGGACGGGCCCGAAGTATCCTTGAGAGGATCTCCCACCGTATCGCCGACCACGGCCGCCTTGTGCGCCTCGCCGCCCTTCTCTTCGTTCGCGAGGTCGCCCCGCTCAATGTACTTCTTGGCGTTGTCCCAGGCGCCGCCGGCGTTCGACATGAACAGCGCCAGCAGCACGCCCGATACCAATGCCCCGGCCAGCGTTCCGCCCAACGCCACCGGCCCGAGCGCGAAGCCCACCAGCACCGGCACCAACACCGCCACCAGCCCCGGCACCACCATCTCCTTGATGGCCGCGCGCGTCGAGATGTCCACGCAACTCGCCGCGTCGGGCTTGACTCCCTCGCGGCCCTCCAGCAGCCCGGGAATCTCGCGGAACTGCCGGCGGATCTCGTCGATCATCTTTCCCGCCGCCCTTCCCACCGCGGTCATGGTCATGGCGCCGATCAGGTACGGAATCAGGCCGCCGATGAACAGGCCCACCACCACTTCCGGCGAGGTCACCAGGATCTGCAACGGCTGCCGCCCCATGGCCGCCAACTCGGCATCCACCGTTCTCGTATAGGCCGAGAACAGCGCCAGCGCGGTCAACGCCGCGGAGCCGATGGCGAAACCCTTGCCGATGGCTGCCGTGGTGTTGCCCAGCGAATCGAGCCCGTCGGTGATCTTGCGCACCTCGGGGCCCAGGCCGCACATCTCGGAGATGCCGCCGGCGTTGTCGGCGATGGGGCCGTAGGCGTCCACGCTCATGGTAATGCCCACCGTGGCCAGCATGGCCACCGCGGCCACGCCGATGCCGTAGAGCTGGGCCGCGCCGTAGGACACCCAGATGGCGACGGCGATGACCACGACGGGAAGCGCGACGCTCTCCAGCCCCACGGCCATTCCGTGGATGATGTTGGTGGCGTGGCCCGTGCGGCTGGCCTCGGCAATGCGCTGCACCGGCTTGGCGGAGGTGTAGTACTCGGTGATGAGGCCGATGAGGATGCCCCCCAGCGAACCCGCGAGCACGGCCCAGAAGACGCCGATGGTGACGCCAAAGGTGAGAATCAGCACCAGCGCTCCCACCAGGAACAGCACCGTGGTGAGGACCGTGGCGCTTCGAAGCGCCGACTGCGGGTCGATCTTCTTGAACACCCGCATGGAAAAGATGCCCACCACCGAGGCGATGAGGCCCAGCACGGCCAGAACCACCGGCAGCGCCATCAAAGTGGCCCGCGAGGCCTCTGTCTCGGCCTGGGCCGAGAACATGGCGGCGAGCCCGCTCGCCGAGATGGTGGCGGCGATGGCGACGGACGCGATCACCGAGCCGACGTAGGATTCGAACAGATCCGCGCCCATGCCGGCGACGTCACCGACGTTGTCGCCGACGTTGTCGGCGATGACGCCGGGATTGCGCGGATCGTCTTCCGGAATGCCGGCCTCGACCTTGCCCACCAGATCGGAGCCCACATCCGCGGCCTTGGTATAGATGCCGCCGCCGACCCTGGAGAACAGGGCGATGGAGCTGGCGCCCATGGCGAACCCGCTGATGTACTTGGCGTTCTCCGTATCACCGTAGACGAGAAAGAGAATGCCCACGCCCAGGAGCCCGAGGCTGGCCACGGAGAGTCCCATCACCGAGCCGCCGTTGAAGGCCACGAGCAGCGCTTCCGACTGGCCGCCCTCCGCGGCCGCCTGGGCTGTGCGCACGTTGGCCCGGGTGGCCGCCTTCATGCCGAGAAAACCGGCTATCACCGAGCAGACCGCGCCCGCGAAGAAAGCCACCGCGGTTTCGACGCCGAGCTGCCATGCCAGCAGCAGCGCCACCACCACCACGAAGATCGAAAGAACGATGTACTCGCGCTTCAGGAACGCCATGGCCCCTTCGTAGATGGAGTCGCTGACGGACTGCATTTCTGCATCCTTGACTCCGACGCTGACGATGCCTCGATACGCGCCGTACGCGATGAGAAGTCCGGCCGCCCCCAGTATCGGAGCCCAGACCACCAAACCATCCATAACGTCCTCCTCTATTGCACCCGATTGAAATCTTCCATGGCCGGGACCGGGCCTTTCAACACGATGGCTTGCAGCGCCTCGCCCGCCCTCGTCAAAACGTCGTCCAGCGCGTCCTCTTCCTCCGGCGAGAACCGGCTGAGCACGTATTCCACCGGATCCACGCCCGCGGGCGGGCGGCCGATGCCGATGCGGAGCCGGACGAAGTCACGGTCCGCGACGTGCTGCAGGACCGACGCCAGGCCCCGGTGTCCCCCCGCCGAGCCGCCGCAACGGATCCGGAGCCGGCCGAACGGCAGGTCCAGGTCGTCGTACGCCACCACGAGATCCGCGCCCCGCGCCTGAAAGCGCTTCACCAAGGCCGCGGCCGCCACGCCGCTGTGGTTCATGTAGGTCTGCGGCTTGGCCAGCACCAGCGGCGGCCACCACTCCGAAGCAACCGGATCCCAGGTGCGCTCGCCCCGGCCCACCAGGGACTCGCAACGTTCGTCGCCGATACGGATGCCCCGGGCCTCGCCGATGCGGTCCAGCAGGAGGAACCCGAGATTGTGCCGTGTGCGCGCGTAGCGCCGGCCCGGGTTGCCCAGGCCCACGACCAGTTTCACAGCGGTGTCCCGAACGGGGAGCCCGTAGGCCCCCGGTTATCCGCAGCGCGCGTGGAGCTCACTCGCCGGTCTGTTCCGCCGCAGCCTCTGCCGCATCCCCCGTCTCCTCGGCCGCTTCGCCCTCCGCCTCCTCCTCTTCTTCCAGGGTGGAAACCGTGGGCGCCAGCACCGATACCAGGCTCAGCTCCGGAGTGGCGTTGGTCACGTTGGGCGGCAGCGTGATATCGCCGGCCTTGAGCCCGTGACCGATCTCCAGTGCCGAAACGTCCACCTCGATCTCTGCCGGGATGTCCATGGGCAGGCACTCGACCTCGAGTTCCCGCGCGATGGGCTGCAACACCCCGCCGTGAACCACGCCCTCGGGCCGGCCCACGTAGTGAAGGCCCACCATGACGGTGATCTTTCGTGTCACGTCCACCTCGTAGAAGTCGATGTGAGCGATGGCGTGGGTCACCGGGTGATACTGCACGTTCTTGATGAGGACGAGCCTGCCGTCGAGACTGTCCGCCGAGGACTTGAACCGGACCAGATGAGAGCCTTCCAGGCTGCCGACGCGGGTCCGGATCTCCCGGTCGTCCACCTGCATGGCCAGGCCTTCCGTCCCCCGGCCGTAGACGACTCCCGGGAGCTTGCCGTTGCGGCGCAGGCGGCCGGCGTCACGCTTGTTGCCGACCTGCCTCGCCTCTGCCGATACTTCTACTGTTTCCAAAACCTGAACCTCCTGACAACGTGCTGCGGGTTTTTCGATCAGAAAAGGGAGCTGATGGACCGCTCCAGGTGAGTCCTGCGGATGGCCTCCCCGATGAGAGGCGCCACCGACAAGGGCTTTATCTTCGGGCACTTGGCCATCTTGGCGCTGAGGGGGACGGTGTCGGTGACCACCATCTCCTCCATGGGCGACTCGTTGATCCTGTCCAGCGCCTTCCCGGAGAGGATGGCGTGGGTGCAGCAGCCGATGACCTTCTTCGCGCCGGCCCGCATCAGCGCTTCCGCCGCCATGGCGATGGTCCCGGCGGTGTCCACCATGTCGTCGAGGAGGATGGCGCTCCTGCCCTCCACCTCGCCGATGATGTTCATCTCCTCCACCACGTTGGCGTCGGCCCTGCGCTTGTCGATGACCGCCATCGCCACGTTCAGCCGGGTCGCGAACGCGCGCGCCCGTTGGGCCCCGCCCGCGTCCGGCGACACCACGATCGACTTCTCCCCGCTGAAACGGCGTTCGAGGTACTGGAGCAGCACCGGCAACGCGTAGAGGTTGTCCACCGGGATGTTGAAGAAGCCCTGGATCTGGCCCGAATGGAGGTCCATGGTGAGCATGCGCGCGGCGCCGGCGGTGGTGATGAGGTCCGCCACCAGCTTGGCGCTGATGGGAACCCGGGGAGCCACCTTGCGGTCCTGCCGCGCGTAACCGTAGTACGGGATCACCGCGGTGACCCGCTTGGCCGAGGCGCGCCTGAACGCGTCCAGCATGATCAGCAGCTCCATCAGGTTGTCGTTGCCCGGGGCGCACGTGGACTGGATCACGAAGACGTCGCAGCCGCGCACGTTCTCCTTGATTTCCACCCGTATCTCGCCGTCGCTGAACGTCTCCACCAACGCCTCGCCCAACGGGATCTCGAGGCCGTGGCAGATGTCGCGCGCAAGCGGGGGGTTGGAATTGCCCGCAAAGATCCTCATTTCATCGTGCAACGTTCCCATGTCCTACCTGTTGTGGAGCAATCGCCGGTGTGACGACTCACCGGCCCGTCGAAGGAGAGAGCCTGGCTGGGCGGGAAGGATTCGAACCTTCGTATACCGGAACCAAAATCCGGGGCCTTACCACTTGGCGACCGCCCATTCCTTCCCGTCGGCGTTCGAGCGTCCCGCGCTGGGATGACTAGAGGTCATCTCGACCCTGGTCCGCATCGCCCGTCGTAACTTCCCTGTATGCCGCTATGATCCTTTCCTCGATCATCCTGCGGGTCTCGCTGTTGAGCGGATGCGCCACATCCTTGTAGGTCCCATCCCGGCGTTTCTTGCTGGGCATGGAAACGAACAGACCCGAGGTGCCGCGAATGACTTTGAGATCCCGGACCACGAAGCAGTCGTCCAGGGTGATGGTCACATACGCCTTGAGCTTGTCCTCCTCAACGGGAAAGACCTTGACTTCCGTGACCTCCACAGGGACCTCCTTTCCGCCGTGCGGCGGATGGCTCGCCCTCATGTCAGCGAAAAAGCCAGATAAGCCCGAAAGCCTTTTTCGCCCTCGAAGCCCGTGAATGCCTGTCTGGCACCTGCCTCGTCAGCGAATACCCCGAAAACGGCGGAGCCGCTACCGGACATCAGACTGCCGATCGCCCCGCTCTCGTTCAGGCGATCCTTGAGCCGGGCAATGCGCGGATAGCGGCCCATGGTGACCGTTTCGAGGTCATTGACCAACACCTCAACCACTTCGTGAGGCGTGTCCAATTTTCGAACCAAGTTATTATTATTGGACGGTTTTGTCAACTTGGACCGGAAGTTCCGGTAGACCCAGGCCGTGGACACCGCGAGGTTGGGGAACAGCACCACCATCCACAGCCGGGGCAGCGGCCCAACGGCGCTCAACTCCTCCCCGATTCCCCGGGCCCGGGCGGACTCGCCGCGGATGAAAAAGGGCACGTCCGCCCCCACCGACAGGCCCAGCGCCAGAAGATCCTCGACGGAAAGGCCCGCGCCGAGAAGATCGTTCATCCCGCGCAGGGCGGCGGCCGCGTCGGTGCTGCCGCCTCCCAGCCCGGCGCCGATGGGAATCCGTTTGCGGATGTTGACGGCCACCGGTTCCAGGCGGCCGGTCCGTTCACGGAAAGCGCGGACCGCCTGCCGGACCGTGTTGTCTTCCCCGAGCGGCACGTCGGGGTCGTCAGCCGCCAGCGCCAGCGAACCGGGCGCCCCGTCCGCCCGTGAGAGCTCGACCTCGTCGCCCAGGCTGATGGGCACCATCAGCGAGTCCAGCAAATGGTAGCCGTCGTGACGCCGCCCGGTGATGCGGAGGTAGAGGTTCACCTTGGCGGGCGCGAACAGTCTCATGGGGGAAATGCCCGGCCACGGTGGGTGGGGGTCACCACGGCTTGATCAGCGCCTTGGTGGGAAACATCTCGGGCACCTCGCCTCCCACCGCGCGGACGCACTGTTCGGTCTCGTCCAGCGAGAAGACGTGGCTCACCATCTGCTCCACCGGGAAGCCGGTGGCCTCCATCAGCCGAAGGGTGGCGTCGATGGCATCGTTGTCGCCGGTGTAGGCTCCCTGGACGCAGATCTCGCCCCACACGAGCCTGTCCATGAGCAAGGGGGTGACGGTCTTGTCGCCCGTCAGTCCGCCGAGCACCAGCTTCCCCTGCCGCCTCAGGCAATCCACCGACGTGACGATGGCGGCCGGGTTTCCGGAGACGTCCACCACGACGTCCGCCATGGCGCCGCCGGTCTCCTCCCGGATCACGTCCACGACGCTCTCTTCCTCGACGTTGATGGTGCGATGCGCGCCGAATCGCTCGGCTACCTCCAGCCGGCTCTTGTCGCGGCCGATGCCGGCCACGAAGATGCGCGCGGCGCCGGCGTGGCTGGAGGCGAAGGTGCAGGCCAGTCCCTGCTGGCCCGGCCCCTGGATCAGCACGTAGTCCCCCATCTTGACGCCGCCGTGCCGCAAGGCCCACTGGAAGCCGTTGGCCATCACCGCCCCCACCAGCGCCGCGGCCTCCGGCGGAAGGTCGTCGCTGATCCGGGTCAGCAACGCGGCAGGCGTAATGTACAGATACTGGGCAAAGCCGCCGAAGAGGTGCGGCGGGTCGGCCGAGGACATCCGGGAGCCGTAGGCCGAGCGCTGCTTGCAGAACCGGTCGCCGCCCCGGCGGCAGTCGGCGCAACGGCCGCACCCGAGGGACCCCTTGATGATCACGCGGTCGCCTTCCTTGACGCCGTGGAGCTCCGCCGCCCTGGCGCCGAGCTTCTCCACCCGGCCCAGGATCTCGTGGCCGAGTATGATGGGTATCGGCAGGTTCAGCTTCCCGGTGAAGTACTTGTAGTCCGTCCCGCACACCCCGCCCAACTCCACCTTCAGCAGCCCGCCGTCCGGCGGTATGTCCGGGACCGGGTACTCCCGGACCTCAATCTTGCCCGGCGCCACCAGCGTCGCCGCCCTACATGTTTCGCTCATGATCTCTCTCCGCCCGTTGTGACCGACCCGGAATCCCCTCTCCCTCAGCATGGCCGCGCAGCAGCGTCGCTGACTCGCACCGGGCAGCGACGGGGGCGTCCCGGAAATCTGTTGGCGGCGGGCGGACGTAACCCGTGGTCCCGATCCACCACCCGCTCCGCGCGACGCAGAACCGCACGGCCCAAGCAGGACCGCCTCCTGATTTCCGGGACGCCCCCCTCGCTGCCCGGTGCCGGCCGTATGAAAGCGGCGCGGGCTCCTAAGGCTTGATCAGCGCCTTGGTCGGGAACAACTCCGGAATCTCGCCCCCCACCGCCTGAATGCACTTCTCCGTCTCGTCCAGCGAGAACACGTGGCTCACCATCTCCTCCACCGGGAACTTGGTGGCCTCCATCAGGCGCAGCGTCGCGTCCACGGCGTCGTTGTCGCCGGTGAAGCAGCCCTGGAGCTTGATTTCGCCCCACACCAGCTTGTCCATGTGGACCTCGGTGACGGTCTTGTCGCCGGTGAGCCCGGCCAGCACCATGGTGCCTTGCCGGCGCAAACAGTCGATGGAGGCCAGGATCGCCTTGGGGTTGCCCGACACGTCCACCACCACGTCCGCCATGGCGCCGTCGGTCTCCTCCCGGACCACGTCCACGACGTTCTCCTCCTCGACGTTGATGATCCGGTCGGCACCCCACTTCCTGGCCAGCTCCATACGCGGCGCGTCCCGGCCGATGCCGGACACGAAGATCTTCGCCGCGCCCGCGTGCTTCGAGGCCCAGGTGCACGCCAGCCCCTGCTGTCCAGGCCCCTGGATCAACACGAAGTCGCCCATCTTGACCCCGCCGCGGCGCAGCGCCCACTGGAACCCGTTGGCCATGACCGAGCCGATGAGGGCCGCCGCCTCCGCCGACAGGTCTTCACTGATCTTGGTCATCAGCACGTCCGGCGCCAGGTAGAGGTAGTCCGCGAACCCGCCGAACAGGTGCGGCGGGTTGGCGGAAGTGGTACGGCCGCCGTAGTTGGTGCGGTTCCTGCAGAAGCGCTGCGCGTTGCGGCGGCAGTCGGAGCAGCGGCCGCAGCCGATGGCGCCCTTCATGATCACGCGATCGCCTTCCTTGACGCCGTGGATCTTCTCGGCCTTGGAGCCGAGCTTCTCCACACGGCCCAGGATCTCGTGGCCCAGGATGATGGGCAGCGGCAGGTTGATGCGGCCGTGATAGTACTTCACGTCGGAGCCGCAGACGCCGCCCATCTCGACCTTGAGCAATCCGCCGTCGTCGGGAATGTCGGGTATGGGATATTCCCGGATTTCGAGCTTGTTCGGAGCAAGCAACGTTGCCGCCCTGCTGGTCTCTGCCATCGTGTACCTCCTTGACTAGCCTAGTGATTCCTTCAGTTCTACGCCGTAGCCCATCCCGTAGCCGTCATTCCCGCGAATCCAGGGGCGGTGGGGCCATCCCCCGCTGAGTTGCCCCGCGCCACCCCGCCTGGATTCCCGCTTTCGCGGGAATGACGGCTACGAGGACTGAGCACCAGTTCGTACGTAATGACGGATTCCGGGCATCCCTCGCATGGCGTCCCTTTCCGGTTCAGTCGATATAGTCCTCCAACCGCACCCGCTCGCGCACCGCGTCGGGCACGGCGAGCCGCTTGGGAAAGTCCTTCCGTTTCTTGGTGGCGTCGATGACCATCTTGGCCGTCAAGCCCCCCTGGCCGCTGGACGGATCGGTCTCGGAGCCCTGGCAACGGGGAATGACGAGCGTGTCGGCATCCGCCTGCACCCGGTTGGCCACGGCCCACATCACGTCGCGCTCGTTGTAGACGTTCACGTCCCCGTCCACCACGATCACCAGCTTGAGATAGAGGTCGGTGGCCATGGCCGCCATGACCGCGTTCCGCACCTCGCCGTCGGAGCGCTTGTCCAGCGAGATGTAGCAGTGGAACCGGCAGTTGCCCGAGGGCGGCATGTGCACGGCCCGGGTGCCGCCGGCCACCGCCTTCACCGCCCTGAAGATCGCCGCCTCCCGGGGGATGGAACCCATGAGCCGCTGCTCCGAGTGGCCGGTGAAGATGTCCTGGTAAAGGGGCTTTGCCCGCAACGTGACGCCGCTGATCTCGGCGACGTGATTCCTGCGCACCCCCACCGCGTGGCCGGTGAACTCGCCGAAGGGTCCCTCCTCCTCGCGCACGTTGGGCAGGATGCGCCCCTCGAACACCATCTCGGCGTGGGCCGGGACCTCGATGGGAACGGTTTCGCACCGCACCAGCGGCACCGGCTGCTCCATCATGCCGCCGATGACGTCGTACTCGTCCACGTCGAAGGGCGCCAGCGACAGGGCGCCGATGGCAAAGGCCGGATGGACCCCCACGATGAAGGCGATGTCCAGCGGTTCGCCCCTCTCCTCGGCGTTGCGGGCGCAACGCATGAGGTGCATCCCCGGCGCGAGATGCATGCGCAGCCGGTTCCGCTCCACCATCATGGCCCGGTTGAAGCTGAGGTTCCGCACCCCGCTCACGGGATCCCGGGCGACGACGATGCCCGCCGTCACGTAGGGGGCGGTGCTGATATCGAAGTGGGTCAACAGCGGGAGCTCACCCAGATCCACGTCCGCGCCGGTGCGCACCACCTCCTTGACCGGACCGTCGTCGATGAGCTCCGGCGCCATGGGGCTGCTTTCCCGCCTGCGGTACTCCTCCACCAGGTCGTTGGCGTCCACGTCCAGCGCCATGGCCAAACGGCTGCGGGTGGCGTGGAGGTTGGTGATCACGGGTATCGAGAAGCCCTGCACCTCGTGCACGTATAGAGTGGGGTAGCGGCCGGAGGACTCCAGCTCCATCAGCAGGCTGGTGACGTCGTAATCGGGCCGCACCGGCTTGCGGATGTGCAGCAGTTCCTCGGGGCCTTCACCCTCCAGACGGTCCATGAACGACCGCAGGTCCTTCATACGGTGTCTCCGTTGTTGCTAGTGTCGTGTCAGTCCGCGCCGAACAGCCGCTCCGCGTTGCCGCCCAGGATCTTGTCCTTGTCGGCCTGGTCCAGACGAATCCGGTCGATGATGTCCAGCGGCGCGGGGTCGCCGATGCCGAACGGGCAGTCGCTGCCCAGCAGCACGTGGCCGGCGCCCACCTCCGCTATCAGGAACTCCAGCACGTCCGTCTCGAACACGATGGTATCGTAGTAGAACCAGCGCAGCACGTCCCGGCCCATCAGCGCAGTGTTCTTCTGGATCTCCGGCTGGATCTCCCGGCCGCGGGTCATGCGGCCGAACTGGTAGGGGAGGAATCCCCCGCCGTGGCAGAGGATGATCTTCAGGTCCGGAAAGCGGTCCAGCACGCCGCCGAAGTAGAGGCACGCCACTCCTACCGTGGTATCCGCCAGCAGGCCCACGATGTGGGTCAGGAAATACTTGCCCAGCCGCTCGATTCCCAAGGGGTTCAACGGGTGGATGATGAGCGGCACCTCGAGGCGCTCGGCGGTCTTCCAGAAAGGATCGAGCCCCGGATCGTCGAGGTTCGCGCCGTCGATGTTGGAGCCGATCATGGCGCCCATGAGCCCGCACTCCTTGACCGCATACTCCAACTCTTCCGCGGCCCGCGCGCCGTCCTGAAGCGGAACGGTGGCCGTCCCCCGGAACAGCCCGTCTCTATCGCCGTCCGCCAGAGCCTCGCGCATGGCATCGTTCAGCATGCGGCTCCAGCCCACCGCCTGCTCCACCGGAAGCATGTAACCCACGATGTCCATCCACGCGGACAGGATCTGCCGGTCCAGACGGGTCTCGTGCACGGTATGGACCCGCTTGGGCAGGTCCGTGGCCGGTGCCAGGATGGGCCGGGCCAAGGGCCTTCCCCCCAGCCGCAGGCGCGGCCCCGCGGGCGTCTCCTCCCCCACCTCCACCCCGAAGGACGGGCCGTCCTTGCGGAGCCGCTCCAGCACGGCCGGCGGTACGTAATGCGCGTGACAGTCGATTTTCATGGTGTGCCTGACAGGGTTAGCCGGGTTCAATCCTTCAGGAAGCTGACCGGCATGGGCATGCTGAGAATGTTCACGCCCTCGGTTTTCTCCACGTGGCGGATGAACCGGTACTTGTTCTCCACCTCGTCCATGGGATACGGCGGCACCTCGCTGCGGGACGTCTCCACCTTGAGCCCGATGAAGGCGGCGTCCCCGCCTTCCAGTGCCTCGGAGAAAACCGTGCGCAGCTCGTCGGGGCTTGCCGCCCACGACGCCCTGCGGATCCCGGCCGCCCGGGCCATGGCCACCAGATCCGTGCCGGCGCCGGTGGCGGTATCGATCTCGCCGGAGGCCTCGTAGACCTCGTTGTCCAGCACCACGTGGGTCAGGTTGGGCGGGTTCTTGCGCGCGATGGTGGGCAGGCTGCAGAGGTTCATCAAGAGCGAGCCGTCCCCGTCGATGGCGATGACCTGCCGGTGGGGCAACCCCAGGGCCATGCCCAGGGCGATGGACGAAACCAGACCCATGGTCCGCACCCGGAAGTTTCCGTCCCCGGGCCGGCAGGCGTACCATTCCACGGTGTTGCCGCCGGCGCCGGTGACCGCCAGGGCGTCCCCCGCCAACTCGGCCATGACCTTGAAACATTCGATGCGTTTCATGCGTTCGTCCGCTACTCTCCCGGACGCCGCCGCCCCAGCACGTCCTTGGTCAGCAACACCGCTACCGGCCGTTTGTAGTCCTGAGTGAGCACCAGCGTCCGCTTGATCAGCGTCCTGGCCTCGTCGGGGTCCCGCAGAACGAAGTGGCGGATGCCGAGCGCGTCCAGCACCGGCTGTGTCATGGCGCCGTTGGTGCTGAAGGAACGGTCGCCCACGTCTCCCGCGAAGTAGATCAGCAGCAGCAACGGGAAGTTGTACTGCAGCAGCGTGGAAACGATGCCGTTGACGCTGTTGAACAGCCCGCCGTTCTGCATGATCAACGCGCACTTCTTCCCCACGAGATAGCCGCCGGTGCAGATGCCGATGCCTTCCTCTTCCCGGCAGAGGGGCACGTGGGTGATTTCCGGAGCCGCCGCCACCTGCTCCAGCAAGGCGTGGAGATTGATGTCCGGCAGGGTCGCCACGAGATCGACGCCGGCCTCTTTCAGCCCTTCCACGATCATTTCCGGTCCAGGATGGCCCGCCACGCGATATTCCTCCGTTCCACTGGAAGTCTGAATATCACGTTTTGCACCAGTCGCGTCAACCGTTCGTCTGCGGACCGTCCGCGGCTCCGGGTGGTGTCCCGGTCTGGACAATGTGAAACCCGGAAACGACCCGGTGCGAGTTGCGGGGACCCCGCCTATTGGCTACGTTTTATACATAGGGAGCGCATTTTCGCGCCGCGTCGAATGCCTTGAAGGGAGACCCGCAAACATCGTGAAGATCGGCATCGGACTGCCGTTCAGGACCTCCAGGGAGAGCTGGCCTGCCATCGAGGCGCTGGCGCGGAAAGCCGACGAAGGCCCCTACTCCAGCTTCGCGGTCATCGACCGGCTCGCCTACGACAACTACGAGCCGCTGGTCATGCTGGCCGCGCTGGCGTCCGTCACCAGACACATCCGCCTCATGACCGCCGTGCTGGTGGGCCCGCTCAGGGGAGCGGGCGTGCTGGCCAAGCAGGCGGCCACCATCGACGCCGTTTCCGGCGGCCGGCTCAGTCTGGGGATCGCGGTGGGGAGCCGCGAGGACGACGCCCTGGTGGCCCCTTCCGGCTTCCACGACCGCGGCCGCCGGTTCGACCGGCAGCTCGATCTCATGCGCCGGATCTGGCGCGGGGAAACCGTCAACGACGCCCAGCGGCCCGTCGGGCCCGAGCCGGTGCAGCCCGGCGGCCCGGAACTCCTGATCGGAGGCACGGCGCCGCGCGCCCTGGACCGGGTCGGGAAATACGCCGACGGCTACGTCATGGGAGGACGTGCGCTGGACCGGGAGTGGGCCACGGGGATTCTCCGCAGCATCGACGAATCGTGGCGTGCCCACGGCCGCGCCGGGCGTCCGCGCATCGTGGCGTCCATGCTGGCGGCGCTGGGTCCCGGAGCGGAGGAAGCCGTGCGCGGAGCGTTCGCGGACTACTACGGCGGCGATCCCGCGCGCCTCGAAGCCCGGGTCGCCCGGGCCAACCTGACCACTCCGGAAGCCATCCGCGAGGCCATCGCGTTCCACCGGGAGCTGGGAACCGACGAGCTGGTCCTCAAGCCCGCGACCTTTGGAGCCGATCAGATCGACCGGCTGACCGAGGTCGTCGTCAAGGAGCTGTGATGCCATCAAGCCGTCTCGTGCCGGAAGGACGGGAGGTCTACCTGGACCACGTGGGGCTCTTCGTCCCGGACTTCGACGCCTCCCCCCGAAGGCTCCAGGAGCTGGGTTTCTCGCTGACGCCCTTCGTGGCGCACATGGCCAGCACCGAGCCGGGCGTCGCGCCCGCCCCCAGCGGCACCGGCAACCAGTGCGCCATCTTCCGCCAGGGCTACCTCGAGATGCTCGGACCCACGGTGGACACGCCCTTGTCGCGGCAGCTCCGGGCGCAACTCGACCGCTACCCGGGATGGCACCTCATCGCGTTCGCAGCCAACCAGCCCGAGGAAAACCACGAGCGCATCGGCCGGGACGGCTTCAAGCCGCTGCCGCTGGTGCGCCTGGCCCGGCCTGTGCCCACGGACGCCGGAGAGGAGACCTGCCGCTTCTCGGTCATCCGGGTGCCGCCGGAGGTGATGCCCGAGGGCCGCATCCAGATCGTCACCCACCACACGCCGGAACTGGTGTGGCAGCCCCGGTACCAGCATCAGCCCAACGGCGTCGCCGCGCTCACCGGCGTGCTGGTGTGCGTGGACGATGCGCGGGAGGCGGCCGGGCGCTTCTGCCGCTTCGTCGGCGTGGAGCCGGTGGAGAAGGACGACACCTGGGAGATGGGGCTCCATGAAGGACGGGTCGTCTTCATCCAGGCCGGGCGCTTCCGCGAGCTGCACCCCGACCGGGAACTGCCCTGCACTCCCTATATCGCCGAGGTCTCCATGCGCGTAGACGATCTCGCGGCCGCCCGGCGCCACCTCGACGAGGCCGGCATCCATTACCAAATCCCGGACAGTGACGCTCTGCGCGTGCCGGGCGCGGAGGCCCTGGGGGCGTCCTTTCTGTTCCACCAGTCGCCGGAGGGAGGCATCCTGTGAGCACGGACAAGAGCTACGACTTCGATCTGTTCACCATCGGCGCGGGCTCCGGGGGCGTGCGCGCCAGCCGCATGTCGGCGGCCTACGGCGCCCGGGTGGCCGTCGCGGAAGAACGCTATCTGGGCGGCACCTGCGTCAACGTCGGCTGCATCCCCAAGAAGCTGCTGGTCTACGGCTCCCACTTCGGCGACGACTTCGAGGACGCCGCCGGCTTCGGCTGGACCGTGGGCGAGCGCGCCTTCGACTGGCCGTCGCTGATCCGGAACAAGGACCAGGAGATCGCGCGGCTCAACTCGATCTACCGCGAGCTCCTTCAGAGCCACGGCGTCGAGTTGTTCGAGTCCCGGGCGCGGGTGCTGGATCCGCATACCGTGGAGGTCGGGGGCAGGAAGGTCACCGCCGCCAACATCCTGGTGGCCACCGGCGGCTGGCCCACGGTGCCCAACGTACCGGGCAAGGAGCACGCCATCACCTCCAACGAGGCGTTCCACCTGGCGGAGATGCCCAGGCGCGTCGTCATCGTCGGCGGCGGCTACATCGCGGTGGAGTTCGCCGGCATCTTCAACGGCCTCGGGGCCGAGGTCACCCAGCTCTATCGCGGCCCGCTGTTCATGCGCGGCTTCGACATCGACGTCCGGAACATCCTTGCCGAAGAGATGCGCAAGAAGGGCATCGACCTCCGGTTCGACGCGGACATCGCCGGCATCGAACGGAACGGCGAGACCCTGACCGCCACCCTGAAGGACGGTCAGACGCTGGAGGCCGACGCGGTGATGTTCGCCACCGGCCGGCTGCCCAACACCCGCGGCCTGGGCATCGAGGAGCTCGGCGTCGAGCTGGCGCGCAACGGCGCGGTGGTGGTGGACGAGCGCTACCGGACCAACATTCCGTCCATCTGGGCCCTGGGCGACGTCACCGACCGGGTCAAGCTCACCCCGGTGGCCATCGCCGAGGCCATGCTCCTGGCCCGGAACCTCTTCAAGGGCGACGTCGGGCCGATGGACTACCTGAACATTCCTTCCGCGGTCTTCAGCCAGCCGCCGGTGGGTACGGTGGGATACACCGAGGAAGCGGCCCGGGAACGCTGCGGGGAAGTGGACGTCTACCGGGCGGTGTTCAGGCCGCTCAAGCACACCCTGTCCGGACGGGACGAGAAGACCATGATGAAGCTCATCGTCGAGCGCGCCGGCGACCGGGTGGTGGGCTGCCACATGGTAGGCGCCGATGCCGGCGAGATCATCCAGGGACTGGCCGTGGCTCTCAGTTGCAACGCCACCAAGGCGGACTTCGACCGGACCATCGGGATACATCCCACCGCCGCGGAAGAGTTCGTGACCATGCGCGAGCCGGCGACCGCCGGGAGCTGAGCTAGAAACCCGCCCCTACACGGATGCGCAGACTTGGTTTGATTCTGGCGGTTTGCCTCGCGCTGGCGCTGCTGAGCGCCTGTGGGGAGGTTGAAGAGGTGAAGGGACCGGACCCGGCCCGAGGGAGACGGCTTTACCTCGCGACCTGTATCGTTTGCCACAACACGAATCCGAGCAAGCCGGGCTCCCAGGGACCGCCCATCAAGGGATCATCACTGGAGTTGCTGGAGGCCAAGGTCCTGCGCAAGACTTATCCGCCGGACTACAAGCCCCAACGGACGACCAACGCCATGCCCACCTACCCCCAGTTGAGAAAGAGAATTCCCGATATCGCCGCCTATCTGGCGCAGCCGTAGGCGGCCTACGCCAACTCCAGGAGAATCCAGAAGATCGCGGTGAGGACCAAGCCGCTCCAGATCACGCCCGGAATGGACGTCAGGAGCTTCTTGGTGCCGCCTCCGGCATCACCCACCAATGCGTTCAACTCGACGATGGCGACGACCGCGAGGCTGACGATCCAGAAAACCGCCAAGCCGCCGCCGGACTCGCCGTGGGGATAGTGGCTCGCCGCGCCCATGAGGAACAGCATCGGGATCGAGAAGAGCACGTTGGTACGGGAGGCGAAGCCCGCCCACTGACCCTTGCCCGCCGCGTCCGGAAGCGGCTCTCCGCCCTCGGCCACCTTGTTGGCGGAGGCGATGACCACCTGCTGATTGGGCCAGATCACCAGCCACACGTTGAGGAACATGATGGTCCCCATGGTGCCGCCGATGGTGATGGCCATGCCGTAGCCGATGTTGAAGAAGTCCCCGCCGAATTGCCCAAGCTTGATGAGCCACATGATAATGCCGGCCAGGAAAGTGAGCATGGCGCCCCAGCGGAACCACCACAGGGCCCGGGGCACGAGCTTCTGTATGGCGCCGGTGCGGGTCCCCGCCTCGGTCTCGGCGAAGAACGGCGTCTGAACGAAGTTGAAATAGTAGAGCAAGCCGATCCAGGTGACACCGGCCAACAAGTGGACCCAACGCAGTAAGAATTCAACGAGCTCCATCAAGCACCTCCTGTTTGCTGCCTGTCGTAACGTGAAACTTCCGCATTATATTCCGTAACGGCCCGCGTGGTCAATGAAAAGGGCCGGAGCCGTCCATTCACTCCTCCACCGCAAACGGGCCGTACCGCTCGTAGAGCTCGCGGAGCCTGGCCTTGTAGTAGTCCACGTTCTCATCGGGGCTGGCCGGGTCCCACTCGGAGACGTGCCGGCAGTTCTCGTTCACCCTGACGTTGGCCCCCTCCCCGGCGACGTAGCAGGAGACCTGGTCTCCGGGCAAGTGCTTCCGGTGCGACCGTAGCGCCACCTCGTAGGCGCCGCGGGGATGCTGCTTCCCGCCCTTGACCTTCACCTGGTACTCGTCGAGGGATTCCCGCAGGGTCTCGGTCCGCTTCAGCAGGGACAGGTCGAGGCGATGACTCGCAATGTCCTCGCGATACCGCTCGTAGAGGGCGGGCACCTCGCCCTTGCGCCCCTCCAGCAGGAGCCGGAGCATCTCTTCCAACCACCGGCGCCGGTAACGCTCAAGCCCCCGGAAGCTCAAATCGGAGCCGGCGAGGAAAAGTTCGTCGTGCTCGTCCAGCAGGGCGTGATTCTCCGGCCCGTGGCAGAAGACCGCCCGATAGCGCGCCAGGGGCAGATCCACCTTCCAGGGCAACGACGCTGAGGCCTCCGTCACCAGGGCTTCCGCCGACCCGGCCCCGGCCGACCCGGCCGGGGGGACGAAGTAGATGCCGCCGGCGTCCACCGTGACCACCCGGGCACGGCGCTCCTCCAGCGACGCGGCCAGGGCGCGGACGAGCTCGCCACCGGCTCGGGTCACATTGTTTGCGGCGGCAAAGTCGTTGAAGTGGCCCGCGGGCCACGCCAGGTAGTCGTGGAACGACTCCAGCACCCCCTTGAGAGCGGACCGCGCCGTGGCGACGAAACGGGAAGGGTCCCCCGGGGGCGCGGCATCGGCCACCGGCCCGGCCCGGTCCCCCAGCTCCCGGAACCCGCGCAGCGCCTCGGGAAAGACACCGAGCTCGTCGGTTCTCGGACAGCAATCGCCGGCCGCCATCACGGCCGGGTACAGGGCCGTGACGTCGCAACGGGTGACCGGCCGCGAGACCCCCGGGACCCTCAGGTCCGCGTACTTCGCCTCCACGGGCTCCGGGGCCATCGGGACGGGAATGGAGTGCCGCCGGGCGAGATACTCCCTTAGCAGCAGGCCCTCGATCCTGGCCGGGCCGTTCACCAGCGCCGTCTCCTGGTAACGGCACGGGAAGACGCGTGCCTGGAGGTAGCAGCCCGGCGACAGCAGCGCCGATATGGCCCGGGTCTCGCGCACGTCGTCGAGGGCGTATCGGAAAAGGGTGTCCGGATCGTGATCGAAGTACCAACTCGCCTGTTCGCCCGGAATATAGGTCCGGCCCGGAGCCGCCACCCCGAAATGGCGCGCCACGTCCTTGAGGCCGTTCCGCTGGAGCTCGGGATTCGTTTGGCTGTAGCGCTGGGCGAGAAACCACGTGTCGATGACGTGGCGCCCGTGGATGGCGTAGTCGCGATACGGAATCACCCGGTCGCCGGCCTCGAACCGCGCCCGGCCGTGCCGGAGCCCGCTGCCGTCCCTGCCCACCGTCAGCTCCACGCCGTACCGGCGCGCGCGCTCTTCGATGTAAGGCAGGTCGAAGCGGAAGATGTTGTGGCCCTCGATCACGTCCGGGTCGCGGTCACGGATCTCCCGGACCATTTCCGCCAGCATCCCGGCCTCGTCGTGTTCCCGGCCGGATATGAGACGTTCCCAGCCGCTGCTGTCCGACATGGCCACGGCGGTGATGCGGTCGCCTTCCCGAAGCGGATTGGGGAACTCGAACCCGTCCGTGCGATACACTTCCAGATCGATCTGCATGCGGACGAGGCGGTCGAAGCCCATGCCGAGAAAATGGGTCGTCCCGGACCAAAGGAGGTACTGCTGCACGAGGTCGCGGAGGTACAGACAGGGTGAACCGGGAGCGCCGAGGCTTCTGCCGCTCTTGCGCTGCAGCCAGGACCTCGCCGACTCCAGGCTCTCGACGTCGGGGAAACGGGCCAACCGGCGGAACGCGCCGGTTCCCGACAGCGGCTCGACCCGGCACGCGCCCTTCCATCCCGCGATCTTGTCCTCGGACGTCAGCCAGAGGAACGGCTCGAACGGGACGGCCGTGGAAGCCACGCCGGACGAGGTCCTGGAGAATATCCGGACGTGGCGATTGCCGTCGAGCTCCACGCCCACCACCCCCTGCGTCGCGTCGCGGCCGTACAGCAGGGTATCGTATGGGGGGGTCGAATCGCACATCACGGGTCTACCGGCGAGGGATCAAGCGACGAATCCCGGACCCCGTCGACTTTCTACCAGATCCGCCCGGTCGCGGGAAACCGGGCCGGGCCCGCTGCCGAATTCCGGGCACGGAGACGCCGGGCTTGAAAGCCGTCCGGCTGGTGCTGCCATGAACAGATGTGCTAGAGAACAACCATGGCTTCCGACGCCGTCTCCTACATTCGCCGGCCCCGTCTGCGGAGACCTTTCCTGATCCTGTCGTTCTCGGGCTGGAGCGACGCCGGGTCGTCGGCTACCTCCGCGGTCCGGTACCTGATCGAACAGCTCCTGGCCTCCGAGCTGGCGAAGATCGACCCCGAAGACTACTACGACTTCTCGGTTCACAGGCCCCAGGTCCGCCTGGTGGACGGACAGCGCGAGATCGAATGGCCGTCGTACGACTTCCATTACTACAAGACCGGCAACGAGCTGGACCGGGACTTCATCTTCGCCTCCGGCGCGGAGCCGCACCTGCACTGGAAGGCGTTCACCCGGACGGTGCTGGACCTCGCCCGGGAGTGGAAGGTCGCCCGCATCATCACCCTGGGAGCCCTTCTGGACGAGGTCCTCTACACCAAGCCGGTGCCCCTGAACGGATTCTCGTCGGACCCCGAGTTGATGAAGGAGCTGGACTTCACGCCGTCCCGGTACCAGGGGCCCACGGGCATCGTCGGGATCCTCGCGGACACTTTCCGCAAGGAAAGCGTGCCGCACGTGAGCCTGTGGGCGGCGCTGCCGCACTACCTGGCGCCGTCTCCCAACCCCCGGGGGACCCTGGCCCTGGTGCTCCGGCTGACCCAGTGGCTCGGTATCCGTATCGACACGGGCCCGCTGGAGCGGGCCGCGGGCGAGTTCCAGAACAAGGTGAACGACGTGGTCAACAGCGACCCGAACCTCTCGGCTCTGGTCCGGGAGCTTCAGAAGCACGAGTTCGAGCAATAGCGGAGGATAGACCCATGCGGAAATCATCTTGGCTGTTGGTTTTGTTGGCGGGGATATTCCTGATGACGGGTGCGGGCGCGGCCTGGGCACAGCAGTTCGACAAGGTCATCGCGGAACGGCAGGAACTGATGAAGGGCATCGGCGGGGCGAGCAAGGCCCTGCGTTCCGCCGCCGACGCGGCGGCGGTGGCTGCCAGCGCCGACAAGCTGGCGGCGGCCTTTGCCAAGATCAACGCCGACACCTTTCCCAAGGGAAGCGCCGACGGCTCGCGTTCCAAGCCGGAGATCTGGGAGCAGTGGGACGATTTCACGAAGGCGGCCAAGAACGCCGTGACCCTGGCCCAGGCCATCGCGACCCAAGCCCGGGCAGGCGAGAACACCGCCGAGCTCGTCAAGGCCTTCGGCAAGAACGCCTGCGGAAGCTGTCACCGGCCGTTCCGGAAACCCAAGAAGCGGAGCTAAGCCCACCCGCCGCCCGCATGATTACGCAACACGTCGGGGAAGCGGCCCTCCCGGACCTCGAGGCATGGGCCAACGCCATCATCCGCTCGGAGGACGACACCGTGAAAGCGGTGGAGTCCTATCACGACGCGGACTCCAACACCTACGTCATCCGCCTGACCCGGGGCGCCCGGGTGCTGCTCTTCCGACTCTCGGAAGCGCAGGTGCACACCCCGGAACGCGAACCCGAGTGCGAGAAGACCCTCCGGAACAGAGTGAAGGAAGTACGCCGCTTGCTGGGACGGGACGATTGAAGTCTTTATTCGCTCACTGACAATCTACCGCCCACCGGGATGTCGTCGAGAAATCATTGCTCCTCGCCTGCCAAGTCGAGAACCCGCTGAAGAGTCGCCGCCGATAGACGAAACCGTAGCCTCTGAAGACGGTCCAAGGTGGGCCGAACCGAATCCAAGAGGTCACGTTCCTTCGCCAACAATAATACTCCCAGCGTTCCCGTGACCTCCAGTCCCGCGGCGAGCGCGTATCGGCGCGCAGCCCGGTCGTCCAACACGAGCAAGTGACCCGGCGTCTCCAAACCCAAACCAAGCACTTCCTTCTCTCCGCTGCCCAGGCTGGTAACCAGGGGCAATAGCGTCCGATCACGCACCGACCGCATCGTCACCCATGGAAGCGTCGCCAGAGCTGGGAGGCTGACTCCTCGCCTCCTACCCTCCTCAAGTTCATCGGTTACGGCCGACGGCACCTGCACTGACCCAAACAACTCCGGCAGCAGGTGGAGCAGTTCCGCCTGATGCAGATACTGCAACGGCGACGTGTTACAGATGACGTCGCGCACCAGCCAGATCGCGTCGAAGCTCTTCCGCCGATGGATCGAAAGTATCCACGCCGTAGTCCGCGAGCTTCGTAAGGAACAGAGGCTTAGGCAGGTCCGCCAGTTCGGCCGCCGCTCCGGTCGACAGCCGCCCCAACTCGCAGAGTTTGACGGCGATCAAAAGCTTGGCCTCCTCGCGGAACTCTTCGGCGCTCAGCCCCAATGCGAGCAGGACGTCATCGCCGTAGTCGATGGTCATTGATCTTGCCATTGTACAACCTCCATTTCTCCCCCAACATACCACAACTCCAACTCGGCAGGCTGAGGAGAACCGACAGGATTCGACGATTGGCGCCAGATACGATGGCCAAGTCTCCAGCGTGTTGGGCGTGCCGGGTTGTCCTACAGACCCGCCGCCATCTCTTTCGCGAAATAGGTGAGGATCAGGTCGGCGCCGGCCCGCTTGATGGACAGCAGCACTTCCGGCACGACCGTGGTCTCGTCAATCCAGCCGTTCTGGGCCGCGGCCTTGATCATGGCGTATTCGCCGCTCACGTTGTAGGCGGCGGTGGGATAATTGAAGCGCTGTTTCACGCGCGAGATGACGTCCAGATACGACAGCGCCGGCTTCACCATGACGATGTCGGCGCCCTCGGCGATATCCGCCTCCACCTCCCGCAGCGCCTCGTCGCTGTTGCCCGGGTCCATCTGATAGGAACGCCGGTCGCCGAACTGCGGGGTCGATTCCGCGGCCTCGCGGAACGGGCCGTAGAAACCCGACGCGTACTTGGCGGCGTAGGCCATGATGACCACGTTCTCCAGACCTTCTCCGTCCAGCGCGGCGCGAATCGCCCCCACCCGGCCGTCCATCATGTCGGAAGGTGCGACGACATCGGCCCCGGCGCGAGCGTGGGACAGGGCCTCCCTCGCCAGCAGCTCCAGAGAGGCATCGTTGGCCACCTCTCCGTCCTCGATGAGGCCGCAGTGGCCGTGGTCGGTGTACTCGCACAGGCAGACGTCGGTGATCACCAACAGGTCCGGGACCCTGTCCTTGATGGCGCGGACCGCTTCCTGCACCACGCCGTTCTCGGCGTAGGCTTCCGAGCCCACGGCGTCCTTGGTCTCGGGGATGCCGAAGAGGATCACGCCGGGAATGCCCAGGTGCCAGACGGTCTCGGCCTCGCCGGCGGCCCGGTCCACCGAAAGCTGGGCGACGCCGGGCATGGAGGTGATCGGTTGCTCCCGATCGCGCCCCGTACACACGAACAGGGGATAGATGAAGTCCCGCGGACTCAGCGCGGTCTCGCGCACCAGGTCGCGCAACAGGCCGGTCCGCCGAAGTCTTCGCGGTCGGGTGACGGGAAATGCCATGGATTGCCTCCCGGTGTCAGGTGCGGTCAGCCGCGGTACGGACGGGTTTGAAACCCGCCCCTACACATTCTCTCCGTGTTCATCCACGCCGGCCGTGCATTCTACCAGAGCCTGGATCAGGCCCGCCACGGTGTATTCCCGGGCTTCGACGTCCACCGCCAGGCCACGCTCGCGGGCGGCATTCGCAGTGATGGGGCCGATGCAGGCCACCCGGGCCGGCGGCGGGAATCCCGCCCCGGCCTGCTCGAGAAGATCCATGAAGGCGCTCACCGTGCTTGGACTGGTGAACGTGACCCAGTCCACCTGCCCGAGGAGCCGCGCCAAGCGCCGGCCGCCGTGCCGCACCGGTTCGTTCCGGTAGGCTTCCACCACCGTCACCGCCGCGCCCCATCGCCGCAGCGTCTCGGGAAGCACGTCCCGGGCTCCTGCTACCCGCGCCAGCAGGAAGCGGCGGCCCCGGACGCGCTCCGGGCCGAGGGCGGCGAGGATCCCTTCCGCGCGGAATTCTTCGGGCACCAGGGTCACCGAAAGGCCGTTGTCTTCCAGCAGGCGGGCGGTCTGCGGACCGATGGCCGCCACCTGAAGCGCCTTCAGGCTGTCGACGCATCCCAGCGCCTCGCAACGTTCCAGGAAGTGCCGGACGCCGTTGGCGCTGGTGAATACCAGCCAATCCTGTTCCGGGAGCCCGCGGACCGCCTCGTCAAGGACGCCGGCGTCCCGAAGCGGCAGGATCTCCACCGTAGGAAAGACCACCGCCCGGGCGCCGAGGGCTTCGACGCCGCGGACGAAGGCGCCGGCCTGCTCGCGCGGACGGGTGATCAGGATCCGCTGTCCGGAGAGCGGAACGCCGCCGGAGTGCGCCACCGCCGTATCGCTCATGCCCGGGCCTCCCTCAGCACGGCGCCGGCTCCCTCGTCCAGCAGCCGCTCGGCGAGTCGGGTACCCAGCGCCGCCGCGTCCGCGCACGCCCCCGAGATCTCGCCGCGGAAGATCCGCCGGCCGGACGCCTCCGCCACCATCCCGGCAAGCGAGAGCCCGTCCCGGTCCGCCACGGCCCGGGCTCCCGCCGGCACCTGACAGCCTCCTTCGAGGCGCCGCAGGAAGGCCCGCTCGGCCTCCACCTCCGACGCCGAAGGCTCGTGGTTCAGGAAACGCAGCCGCTCCACCTCGGGGCGCCGGGTCTCCAGCCCCAGGGCTCCCTGGGCAACGGCGCTCAACATTGTGTCGGGAGGCAGCAACTCGGTGGCCTCGCCCTCCCGGCCCAGCCGTTTCAACCCCGCCAACGCCAGCACCAGGGCCTCGACCTCGCCGCGCTCGAGCTTGGCCATCCGCGTGTCCACGTTTCCCCGTATGGGCACCACCTCGAGGTCCGGGCGGTGGTGCAGCACCTGGGCCTGCCGCCTGAGGCTGCCGGTGCCGACCCTGCCTCCGGCCGGAAGCTCGGCGAGGCTCCGGGCGACGCGACTGATCATGGCGTCCCTGGGATCCTCGCGTTCCGGCACCGCGGCGATGGCCAATCCCTCCGGGATCTCGGTGGGCAAATCCTTCATGGAGTGCACCGCCACGTCGATGCGGCCGTCCAGGAGCGCCTCCTCGATCTCCTTGATGAACACGCCCTTGTCCCCGATCTGCTCGATGGGGACGTTCCGGAAGCGGTCGCCGCTGGTGGTGATGGACACCACCTCCACCACGGCCTCCGGGTGACGTTCCCGGATGCGGGCCCGGACCCACTCGGCCTGGGCGAGGGCCAGCCGGCTGCGCCGGGTGCCGATGCGGATCCTGTCCATGCTCACGAGTCGTCCCGCTCCGGCCCCGGCTCCTTGTCCAGATCGAACAGCACCCTTACGGTTTCGTGGTAGGCGGCATCCTCGTCGGGACGCTCCTTGAGCCGTGTGAGGGGGACGTGGAGGATCTTGTTGATCATGGCCGCGGTCAGATCTTCGATGGCCTTGCGCTCCCGCTCCGAAACATCCTTGAGGTTCGACTCCAGCGATTTCCTGAGCTCCCCCTGCCGGATCTGCTCGAGCTTTTGCTTCAGCGCGACGATGGTGGGGACCTGATCCAGGGAGGCAAACCACCGATAGAACGTCTCCACCTCCTGGTCCACGATCAGCTCTCCCTTGTCCGCCTCGCTCTCCCTCCCCTTGAGGTTCTCCCGGGCCACGTCGGTAAGATCGTCGATGTGATAGAGGTACACGTTGTCCAGGCCGTTGATGAGGGGGTCGAAGTTCCTGGGCACGCCGAGATCGATGAGGAACATGTTGTCCTGTTTCCTCTCCCGCAGCACCTCGGCCGCGGTCTCACGTGTGATCAGCGCCACCTCCGACTCCACCGAGCCGATCACCACGTCGGCCAGCTTGAGGTAGCGGGCATAGTCCTCGAAACGGATGGGGCTCGCCTCGAAGCGGTCCGCCAGCTCCACGGCCTTCTCGAAGGTGCGGTTGGTGATCATCAGGCCGCGGACGCCGTTCTCAACCAGATGCCGCACCAGCGACTCGCCCATGACCCCGGAACCGATGACCATGACGGTCTTTTCCTCGAGCCGGTCGAAGATCCGCTTGGCCAGGTCCACGGCCACGGAGCCCACGGAAACAGGCCGGCTGGCGATGCCGGTTCCCTGCCGCACCCGTTTCGCCACGGAGAAGGAGCGGTGAAAGAGACGGTGCAGGATGCTGCCGACGGTGCCGGCCTCCTGCGCGATGGAGTAGTACTCCTTGAGCTGCCCGAGAATCTGAGGCTCCCCCACCACCATGGAATCCAGGCTCGAGGCCACCCGGAAAACGTGCCGCACCGCGCTCTTGCGGGCGTGTTGGTAGAGGTGGTCCTCGGCGGGACCGATGCGGACGCCCGGCTGGTTCCTGAGAAAGTCCCCGATCTCGGCGAGGCCGGCGCCGCCGTCCCGGGCCACGGCCACCACCTCCACCCGGTTGCAGGTGGACAGGATCACGCCCTCGTCCACCGAGGGCAGGGCCACGAGATCGTGGAGCGAGCCGTTGAGGTGGTTGGAGGAGAACGCGAGCTGCTCCCGGACCTCCACCGGCGCCGTCGTGTGGTTCAGGCCGACCACGAGGATCTGTCGTCCGGCCTCACTCAAAACGGCCTCCGTGACGGCTGAGGAAAAAGACGTCCCCCCAGAGGAAGTAGCCCAGGACGATCATGAAGCCCGCGATGGTCCACAGGGCCGCCTTCCTGCCGCGCCAACCCGCGGTCAGGCGGCCGTGGAGAAGGATGCCGTAGAGCAGCCAGGTCAGGCCGGACGTGATCTGCCGCGGGTCCCAGGACCAGTAGGTGCCCCACTGGGCGTGCGCCCACACGCTGCCCGTTAGGATACCCAGCGTCATGAACGGGAAACCCCAGACCAGGAATATCTTGTTGAGACGGTCCAGCGTCTCGAGGGCCGGCAGCGCCTGGCTCAAGCCGGTCATCCGCTTGTTCTTGAGCTGCCGCCGGAGCAGCAGATAGACCACGCTCACGGCGAACGCCAGCGCGAACACCGCGTTCCCCAGCAGCGCCAGGGTCACGTGCAGGGGCAACCAGTAGGTCAGCAGCGCCGGCGGCGTCTCCAGACCGGCGTCTCCCAGCGCAATCGACCGCAGCGACATGAGGAAAGCCAGCGGGGCAACGAAACAGCCCAGGATGGGCAGCCGGTACTTGAACTGCACCGTGAGGTACACGCCCACCATCAGCCAGCCGTAGAAGGACTGGGTGGCGGCGGTCTGGGCCAGCGCGGGGAAGCCGGCCTCGTGGAAGAGGAACGCGAACTTTATCGCATGGCCGACGAAGCCTGCCAGCAACAGGCCCTGGCCCACCCGGGAAAGGGTCTCCCGCGGAGAGAACAGGTAAAGGATGAACGCGCCTGCGGCCAGTAGATAGAATCCGGCCGTGGCCTGGAGAAGGCTCTGGTACATAACCTCCGGCCATTATATCGCATCGGGGGTACAAGCCCTAGTGGCGGGTTTCACACCCGCCCGGTCCGGTCAGGACCGGGTCGCGGGGATTCTGAGGCGCTGTCCGGCCCGGATCCGGTGCAGGTTGCGGATGGAGTTGGCGCGTTGGAGAGCCGCCAGCGACACCCTGTAACGGTCGGCGATGATGGAAAGGGTCTCGCCACGGCGTACCCGGTGGTAGACGCGCGGTTGGTCCACCACTTTCGCCGACGCCCGGCTCGTGTACGACCTGTCGGGGATCTCGAGCCGCTGTCCCACGCGCAAGCGCCGGACGCTCACCAAGCGGTTCGCGGACTGGATCGCGCGCGTCGATGTGTTGTAAATCCGGGCAATTTTCCAAAGCGTGTCGCCGCGCCCCACCACGTGGTACGCGCCGTCCCCGGCAGCTTTCACCACCTTGGCGGGCCGTCGACCCACCGGCGGGCCGGCCGACCGCTTGCCCGGAATCTCCAGCCGCTGTCCCACGCGCAGACGGTGGGCGCTCCTCAAGCCGTTGACGGACTGGATGGCATGCGTCGAGGTGCCGTAGACCTTGGCCAGCTCGGAGAGGGTGTCGCCTCGGCTCACCACGTGGTACGGGAACGACGCCATGGGGCCGATGCCCGACAACGCGCTACGGAACCTGTGCCCCTCCCGTTTCGGCGCCTTGAGCCGATAGCCCTTGGGCAGCCACGAAGCGTGGCGGCTGAGAGCCGGATTCCACTTGAGCAGTTCCGCCCGGGAGACCCCGCTGTGGCGCAGCAGCGAGGACACCGCCACCCGCCTGTGGAGGCTGATCTCGTCGAAATGCACCAGTTGATCGAACTCGACATGCGGCAGATGACGCTCGATTTCGCGCATGACGTGCACGGCGGCGAGGAACTCCGCGTAGAAATTCTTGGACGCGAACTTGAAGGTGCGGCTCCGATAGCGGCGGATGATGGTGACGATGTCCCGGGTGCCCACCTGGCGCACCGCCCGCCGCATGCCGGCGCGGCCGTGGTTGTAGGCGGTCACGGCCAGCGGCCAGGTCCGGAGCTCCCGGTAGTTGTCCTGCAGCAGACGGGCCGCCGCACGGGTCGCTTCCATCGGGTCCCTGCGTTCATCCAGCGACCGCGTCACGCGCATGTAAATACGTCCGGTGCCGGGCATGAACTGCCACATGCCCACGGCACCCCGGAACGAGCGCGCGTCGTTCCGGAACGAGGACTCCACCAACGGCAGATAGGCCAACTCCACCGGGAGTCCGCGGGCGACGAAGACCTTGCGCATGTGTTCCATGTAGCGGCCGGACCGCCGCACGCCCGCGGCGAAACGCTCGCTGATCCCCCGCTGCACCTTGATCCGGTGCCACGGGATGCCGCGCCGGTTGAGCCGAGCGCGCACCGAACGCACCACCCGCCGCGTGCTGGCGCCCTTCCGGACCTTCACCACCTGGTGAATCTTCGACATGTTCCTGGGGTCGAAGAACACCAGCTCGTTCGAGTCGTAGTCGAGGAAGATAGCCTTCCAGAACTCGACGGCGGGCTCGAGGCCTGAAGGTATGGCGAACGGGTCCTTTTCGGTGGGAACGGGACCCCGAGCCGACGCGGGCGGGGCGTATGACAAGCCGCTGAAAAGGAAAAACAGAAGACTCGCGAGGACAACGAAGCAGCGTGTCATGCAGAATCCCTTTAAAAGCATCGGCTTAGGGTACCCTGTGTGAACCTGTTTGTCAACTTTGGCTGCATCAAGGCCTGAAAGACGCCCGGGGAGGTTCACTCACCGTAAAATCTCCGGGCATTTTCCTCGAGAAGTCCGGCCTTCGCGGACTCCGGCACGTCGCCCCGCTGCCGGAGCAACGCAACGGTTCCCTCGGTGCGGTCCCCGTGGGGATAGTCGGACGAGTAAAGCAGCTTGTCCGCGCCGATTTCCTCGATGACCTTGCCCAGCCCGGGCTCGTTTCCTTCACAGCCGAAGAAGATCCGGCCCGAGTCGAGCAGCTCTCCCGGCGTCCGCGAGATCACCTCCGCGGCGCGGTAGGTCGGGCTCTCGTAGTGTTCGTCCATGCGTTCCACGTACGAGGCCACCCAGTTGCAACCCCCTTCCAGAAAGGCGAAGCGGATGCGCGGGTAGCGGTCCATCAGCCCGGTGCACAGCACGCTCGTCAGACCGGCCATGATCGGGAACAGCCCCGCCAGCACCCGGGTAGGAAAGAACTCGGTGAACAGGTCGCTCACCCCCGGGAACTCGTAGCTGAAGTGCACGGCAACGGGAAATGCCGTGGCATCGGCCGCGGCGAAGAAGACCTCGTGCTCGGGGTGGGCCAGCGCACGCGCGCCCACGGTGCCGTTGACCATGACGGCGGAGAGTCCCGCTTCCTTGACGCGGGCGACTTCGCGGGCCGCCCCCTCCGGGTCGGCGAGACACACGAGGCCCACGCCCTTCAACCGGTCCGGCGCCTCGCGGCAAACCTCGGCCAGCCAGGTGTTGTACGCGCGGCACACCTCGTTCCCCAACACGCCGTCGGCCCATGAATTAATGTGCAGGAGATAGCTCGGGTAGAGGTACTGGACGTCGATGTTCTCCTTGTCCAGGTCCTCGAGTCGCTCGGCCACGCTGGAGAGCACCTGGCTCCCCACCGAGGCCCGCCGGCTCTTTCCGACCTTGCCGCCCGGGGGCGCCGCGGTCCCGGGATTGCGCGCTCCCGGTTGTCCCGGACGGCGGTAGCGGGTCGAGCCGTCGGCGACCCAGAAGCTGTGGCCTTCCTCGTTGGTGATGAGTCTCGGACGATACCTGCGAAAGGCCGGCGCCATGTACTTCTCGAACACGGCCTCGGTTTCGAACAGGTGACCGTCGGCGTCAATCACCATGGTCGGTTTCCGGATTCAAGGGGTGGGCGGTGGAGGGCCGCAGGGCGGGGATTTCGCCAAGGGAACCCCCGCCCTGCCTGACCTGTCCGGTCTATTCGAACTCGTAGGGTATCTGCGTCGGCCCGTATCCCTGCCAGTACTTGCAGGTCTCGGGGTCGTAGCGGCCCTGGAGGAAGCCGCCGGGTTTTTCGGCCCGCACGATGATGGCGACGGTGCGTTCCTCCCCGCTCTGCTCCGCGTGAATCTGCCACGGGCGCACCAGGTCGATCTTGCCGGGCTCCACCTGAGCGTTCTCGGTCTTGCGGACCTCGGCGTAGTCCGGCTTGGAGCCGTCGTCCAGCCGTTCGTAGCGCTCGATGGTCTCGCGGCCGTCCAGCACCCCGTAAAGCGTCCAGTTGTGGGCGTGGTCGTGAATGCTGGTGCGGGTCCCCGGCGCCTTCACCAGCCCGTTGATGACGAATCCGTGGTCCGGATCCTCGTAGAGGAGGAGGTTCTGCGCCCGCTGGCCGCCCTCGGCCGCGGACAGCCCGCCCTGATCGCAGTCGGGCCACTGCTCGGACTGTGCCTTTACGCTGGGAGCCGACAGCAGCTCGCTCAGCAGCGATCCCATCTCCTGCCAGCGTTTGTCCACGTCCGGCTCGTCCGCGTGCAATTGCCGGATAGCCGCGATGAATCGCTTGGCGGCCGACGGCTCGTTTTCCTGGATGGGCATGGGACGTGCGCTCATGGTGTCTCCTCCTGGTTCTGTGGCGTGTGGGTCGAGTGGGCCGATCCAGGGAAGGTATCCGACCACCGGACGCCCTGTCAACCTGATTCAGCGCCCTTGACCAACTGTGCCCGGCTCGTGTCGCGAAGCTCGTCGAACCGATTCCGGACCACCTTGAAGTAGTGCGGATGGGCGGAGCTCTTGAGGATGTAGTCGTCACCCTCCTCCGGGGCTACCACCGTATGGGCGACCGGCGATCCCTCCTTCATCTCGATGGTGTACTCCAGCACCCGCTTGCCCGCATCGAAGAGCGTCTTGCCGTCCTTGAACAGCACGTCGATGAAACCCACCTCCGACACGCGCTCCACGACCTTCCGGACCCCTTCCTCATCGGTCCGTTCGTCCTCTCGCAGCCCCTCCACCTCGAACCCGCCGTCGCCGGCCTTCAACGTGTAGGCCCCCAGGTCGATGCGGACGATATCCTCCACCGCCGTCTTGAGCAACTCGGTATCGTACCACTGTCCCGCCTCCGCCGGAGCGTCGAAAGCGTTGAAGTCGATGGCGTAGGTGTGGTCGTCGCCGTCGAGACGGGCGTGGACCCTGCGGAACCCGGGCGATGAGCCGAGGAAAACGTCGCCCAGCACCTCCGTCCCCTGGAGGAACCGCACCCGCCGTTCGAAACGGACCGGCGTCACCTTGAACTGCCTGGCCGCCACCAGGGTCTTGCCCACGGGCCAGGAGCGTTTGGCGTTGAGGAGCTTGTCCGCGAACTTCTCGAACCTGGCCGGCAACACCGGGAAGTCGCTCTTGTCGGCCAGCACCCAGCCGCCGTCCTTGCGGGCGAGGCGCAGCGTCGACTTGTCCTGCCGCTCGATGGTCACCGCGTCCATGCTGCCGCGGTCCACGGTCAGGAGCGGCTTGTCCGCCTCCAGGGCGCCGGTGTCGTCGCTCGGGAGGTTGACCCACACCACCAGACCGGCCTGGAGGACCAGCAACGACAGCAAGAGCTTGATCGATCGGCTCACGCGGAAAACCCTTCCAACCCGGCTACGCCGCCAGCGTTCTCTCGTATTGGTCGCGCAGCCGGCGCAGGTGATACCGGTAGCCGCCGTAGATCAACGCCAGGCCCATCAGCACGATGCCGTAGTTCAGGTACTCCCAGAACGCCTTCCGCTCGCGGGTCATGGGGACGAGGGTCCGGGCGAAGTGGGCGCGGCTCCGGATGGACAGGAGGGCGCGGTCCTCCAAGGCCCAGTCCACCACGTTCTCCAGGAACTGCAGCGAGTTCACGAACCGGTCGTTGTTTGCCGCGCGTGACAATTGAAGCATCTGGTCGGTGAATGCCTCATTGGAACCGACCAGGATGATGCGGGCCGACTCCGGCGACTTTTCGATCATGCCGGTCACCACCGGCTCCTCCTCGCCGTCCTTCTTTTCCGCGGCCTCGCCGCCCCCGGGCGGCGAGGGTTTCGCTTCACCGCCGTCTTCCCCGGCCAGCAACGGCGAGTCCTTGCCCGCGTAGTAGGAACGGAAACTGCCTTCCACCACCGCGGCCAGCACCCGCCCCTTGGGTTGGCCCTCCTTCTCGAACCCCAGCTTCGGGTGGACCTTGTAATCCGGATGGACCTTCAGGGAACTCGACACCCAGGACGCCCCGGAACTGGAAAGCAGCGGCGTCGCGGTGATGCCGCCGTCCTGTTCGTCGGGAAGCGTGAGCGGCGAGGCCCAGCTCAGAGTCAACTGGGGCAGCCGGGAGGTGATGGGATTGTCCTGGTTCAGGCTCTCGTCCCGGACGTCGACGAAGTAGGGGTACGGCACGAGCTGCAGCTCACGGGCGGTGAAGGCGCCCACCTGGCGGTTCACGAACACCGGAAATGGCTCGTTCCGCGGATCGAGCACCAGGGTCTTCTGCACCGTCACGCCGTAGTGCTCCAGCAGCGGTTCGAGGCCGGAGGTGTAACGGCTGGCGGCCAGACCGGCCGGGGTGCGGGCCACGGTATAGGGCGAGGTCAACGCCGCCACCGAGCCGCCCTTCATGAGAAACTGGTCCACGGCGAACCGCTGCTTCGGCGTCAGCTCCTTGGGCGCCGCGAGCAGCAGCAGGTCCACGTTCTCCGGCACCAGCCCGGACTTGAGGTCCACCTCGGCGAGGCGGTAGTTCTGCCTGAGCTTCTGCAGCACGAGCCGGAACTGCCGGGGCGGCGGCTGGAAGCGCGCTCCCGGCTGCCGGGGCTCCGGCGGCGGGGTGTGGAAGCCGACGGTCTTGATGAACCCGGGGGCAAACCTGCGGAGCGCCGACTCCACGCTCCGCTTGGCGGACTCCTGGTTCAGCTTACCGGGCAGGGGCACCTGCACCGTGCTGCCGTTGTTCTTCATGACCATGTAGAAGTAGAAGCGTTTCGGATCGAAGAGTCCCGCCGCCATGGGGCGGAAGCCGTACTGTTGGGCCAGTTGCTCGGCCACGCCCTCGGTCTCGGGATCGATGATCTCGTACTTGAACTTTCCCTCCGACTCCTTGCGGAGCTCCCTCAGCGACGTCAGCAACTGCCGCTTGAAGGGCGCGATGGACTTCGGCAGCTTCTCCACCGACGAGATGTATCCCCGGAGTTCCACCGGCTGATCGATGCCGGCGAACAGCGCGCCGATGTCCTGAAAGCCGTAAAGCACCTTCTTGATGGCCCGGGCCAGATCGTACTCGAGGTTCCGCAGGCGAATGTTGGTTCCCGTCCGCCCGCCCTTGATCTCGATCAGATCCTGGAACCGCAGCACTTCGTGCTTGTCGCCGTACTGGAGCAGCAGGTCGAAGTACGAGTTGACCAGCGAGGTCTGGTAGCGGTCCTCTGTCCGGAAGGGGATCGGCCGGATGCCGTAGCGCTGATTGGCCTCCTCCTCGAGATCGGGCTCCTCCCGTGGGTCCACGAACTCCGCGCGCACGCGGCCGCCGCTGAGGGACTCGATCTCGCGAATGGTATCGCGGATCCGAGGCATCAGCGGAGCCAGCACCGGATGGGTGCGGGCGCTGAAGTAACCCCGGATGAGCAGCGGCTCCTGCAACTGGGCGACGAGGTCCCGGGTCGCCTGGGAAATGGAGTAGTCCTTTCCCGCCGTGAGGTCCGCGCGCGCGGTCAGTCCGCGGTGGAGCCAGAAGTTGGCCAGGACGAAATTGAGCACCACCAGCGCGGTCACGGCCCGCCAAGCGCGGTGGCGTGTCTTCTGGCCCTCCCGGGACCACCGCAGCCGCTCCAGTGAGAAGACGTTCAGGGCGAGAAAAACGCCGACGATGCTGACGTAGTAGTAGATGTCCCGGAGGTCCAGGACGCCCCGGGTGATGGACTCGAAGCGGACGCCCGTGGCCGCCAGACCAAGGTATTCGGCCCACTGGACGCCGGCCAGGAAACCGAACGTCAGGGACCCCAGCAGGTAGAACACGAAGCCGATGACGGTGGTGAGGATGAGGCTGGCGATCTGGCTCTCGTTCCGCGCGCTGATGTAGAGGCCGATGGAGCAGTAGGCCGCCGCCAGCAGCAGCGACGCCGTGTAGGCGCCCAGCACCGGGCCCCAGTCCAGGGGTCCCATGAACGAGACGGTGACCGGGACGCCCAAGGTCAGCGCCAGGGCGATGGCCACCAGCCCCAGACAGGCCAGGAACTTGCCCAGCACCAGATGGAGCGTCTTCACCGGCATGGTGAAGAGGAACTCCAGGGTCTCCATGCGCCGTTCTTCGCTCCACATCTTCATGGTCAGGGCCGCGCTGAGAAAGATGAGCAGGATCGGCATCCACTCGAACAACGGCCTTGCATCGACGATGTTGCGCGCGAAGAACTGCTCGACCCAGAAGAAGATGAACAGGCACACGGCCGAGAACGTCCCCAGGAAGATGAACGCCACCGGCGAGGAAAAATAGGTGGAGAACTCCTTCTTGGCGATGCTCCAGATGCTACCGGACATGGCCGCCTCTCTCCCCCACCTCGCGGAACACGGTCTCCAGGGTACGGGCCTCCTCGCTCATGCGAAAGAGCTCCCAGCCGCGTTCGACCGCCTCCCTGGCCACGCCGGGGGCCACCTCGTCGACGGGGATCTCAAGCTCGAGGGCGTAGCTCTCCCCGCGGAGCCCCTCCGCCGGCGACACCATCCCCACTCCCGGAATCTCCCCGAGCCGTTCCGCCGCGTCGTCGGACGGTTTGCCGAGCCCCACCACCAACCGGTGGGACTGCTGCAGCTCGCTCAGCCGGGCATCCACCGCGATGCGTCCCTGCACCATGATGATCACTCGTTCGCAAATCGCCTCCACCTCCTGAAGGACGTGCGTGGAGACGATGATGGTGGCGTTCTCGCTCAAGTCCCGGACCAGCGACCGCATCTGGAAGATCTGCGTGGGGTCCAGACCGTTGGTGGGCTCGTCGAGGATCAGGATCTCCGGCTCGTGCACGATGGCCTGGGCCACCCCCAGCCGCTGCTTGTAGCCCTTCGAAAGCGTGCCCACCGGATCCAGGGACCGGTCCGTCAGCCATGTCCGCTCCAGCGCCCGCCTGAGCACGGCCGGACGGCCGGCGCGCGGGACGCCGCGCAGATCGGCCACGTACTCCAGGTAGCGCACCACCGACATGTCCGGGTAAAGCGGAGCGTTCTCGGACAGATAGCCTATCTTCCGCTGGATGCTCAGTCGCGCTTCGTAGAGCGGCATGCCGTCGATGACCACCGACCCCGCGGTGGGCTCGATGTAGCCGGTGAGCATGCGCATGATGGTGGTCTTGCCGGCGCCGTTATGCCCCAGCAGGCCGACGACCTCCCCCTTCCCGATGGAAAAGGAGACATCGTCCACCGCCACCAGATCACCATACTTTCGGGTGAGACCCTCGACCTCGATCAAGCTGCATCCTCCCGGCCCCGGTGTCGTTCGTGGGTTTCGGAGCGAGATGGGAAAATTTTTAACAGATAGTGTAGCGGGGTGCGAATCGGGGCTCGACAGGTATCGCGATCGGACAGCACAGCTTGAACATGTATACTATGAGTGTACTGTTGTATATTTTCAGGTGCTCCCTGCGTAAGAGGTGAATCCAATGGCAACCATGGGCGAGGCAGAGTTCAAGGCAAGATGCCTTCGTGTCCACGATCCATTCCGGCCGGCGGTCGATCCCTCCGACTGGTCCGCCGCCGAATGATCGTCCTCGACTCAAATGGAGGTCGATCTTACCAGGAACAGCTAACTATCTAGTGTCCTGTCTCACAAATAGCGTTATGAATCTGCGGGTCCTTTCTGCATTGAAATCGTTTTTTGGCCTATTTATCAATATGTTAGGAATATTCTCATTTGAGCCGTAATCGATATGTAACCCCATTCAACCAATACTAAGTCGCTGCAAGCGCGCGTATGTCCTCAAGTCAGTTTGGTGCCTCGGAGAAAGTCACCGTAGCGCCCCGCCGGGCCGGGGTCAATCGCCGGTTTCGTGTCCAGCTGATGCCGGAGAGTTCGACCGGGGGACGGTCGGAAAATCCGCGGTCCCATCACCCCGGCGGCCGCGCGCCGCAGAGATCGTCACCCTCGCCAGGACCGGGCGCGACCTCGAAGGGAAGACTCCCCGCAAGGCGGGCGGCGCCACCATGGCCGACCTCGCCCGGCGCTTCATGGACGAGTACGCGCCCGGCCATCTGAAGCCCGCCACCGCCGCGCTCCATCGAAAGATCATCGACGGGCGTATCCTCCCGCGGCTCGGCAAGCGCCGTGTCGCCGACATCGGCAGGGCGGATTTGCCGATGCTGCGGCGCCCGTCGCGTTGCAACCCCCATGGACCAAGGACAAGGCTGGACCGATGGCGGCTCTCCGCGACATCCCGGCCCGGCGGCTCGGATCGTTTCGCAAGGCCCATCCGGCTACGGCTCTGGAGGGCTTCCGGGATGGCGTGACATTCGCGGCCGCGGCGAACGACATGCGCGCGGTTTTTCCACGGCTGGCGTGGAATATGGCGATGCGCGTGCAATGGGCCGCGGGCCGCCCGGTGTGGCTCGGTCCGACGCTGGAGAGGATCGATGACGCGCTCGCGGCCAGGGATGCGGCCGCGATCCGGGCCGGCGCTCCCGACACGGACGCCGCAACCGCCAGCGCGCTGGCGCGTCTCCCCGCGGGATTCGTCGCGGGACTGCGACTCGACATGACGCTCGATGCGGGCGGGAACCATCGCCTGATGGTGGCGTCACTTCCGGAGGACGGCCGTCTCTATGTCTTCGCTCTTTGCCGGCTGAGCGGAGGGAGTTGCGGGTTGCAACGGCTGTTCCTGACGTCGCTGACCGAATAGGGGGCACGAGATGACTCGTTTGCCGAAATGTTTTCGCTCCACCGTTCTGCCCGCGGCCCTAGCCGCTGGGGTGGCGTTGGCTGCTCCTTCCGCGGAGGCAGGTCTTCGCGATGCTTTGGAGAACGCCCGAGACACCGTCAAATGCGCCTCCACGGCCGTCTTCCGGCCGTTGAAGACTTTTGCTCAAGGAGCGCGAAGCCGCGGCAGCCTGGAAGAAGCAGTTGGGCTCAAGCGCACCCAGCACCACCACCTTCGGAGGCAGCGGGGGCGCACAGAAGGCATTCCAGAATACGCTTCAGAACATTATTCAGTTCAACCGGCAGCGCCAGGCGGAACGCCAACGCTATCTGGAGCAACAAAGGACACGACGACCAGCGGGAACTGGAGGTAGTCGTGGTACCTATTCTAGAGATTGTAGAAAACGGAGTTGTGGCAGCATTCAATAATCGTTGGCCGGTTCCCGTGCATAGAGGTAGCATCGAGTCCGCCAGCGCTTCTGTCTCTAGCCATAGTTCGGACGTTCTCAAGGGACCGAGGGGCGAAAAGCGTGCGGGTCGATCCACTCCCGCCGTTGTAACGCGGAGAATGATGGCATGAGCGTTAGCGCGAAATGGGGGCTCGTCTCCTGCCTGACGGCGGTGCTTTGGACCGCCGCCGTTGAAGACTTTTGTTCGAGGGTTTATCCAGTCGGAAGACGGGTTGTGCTGGAAACCAACGTGTGACCTCCAGGTTAAGCCACGGCCGCACTGCAAGGCGATGTATCGGAGGGCGGAGGGAGGAGTTGGAAACTACCTACCAGTCCACTCTGCGCCAATGCGGTGGCTGTTGGTATGGGCGGGTGCGGACGGCGGAGTGCCCTTCGAAGGTTTCAGGAAGCCTTTCGCCACGGAGTTCAATCAGGATGAGAATAGACATTCGGCATGCAATCCGTTCCGCGGCGTTGACTATATCATTGCTGATCTTCTGTACGCCTCCGGCCGTAGCGGACTATGAAGCGGGGGAGCAGGCCTGGAAGGCGGGTCGCCCGGCTGAGGCGCTGGAACAGTGGCGGGCGGGCGCGGGCGCGGGGGACCGCCGGGCGATGCTGGCTCTGGGGCGGCTGTATCTCAAGGGGTTGGGCGCGCCGCAGGACTACGTGCTGGCGCACATGTGGTTCAATCTTGCGGCCAGCCGGGGCGAGATGGAGGCGTTGAAGGAGCGCGACACGCTGGCCGCGAAGATGACGCCGCAGCAGGTAGCCACAGCGCAAGATCGCGCCAGGGCGTGGCAGTCGGCGGCGGGAGGCGACAAGCCGGCTCCGGCGACTGCGAAGCGACCCTCTACCGCTCCCGCCCGTCAGGTTGCGGGACCGCCGCCCGTCCAGGTGATTAGGGAGGCCCAGGAATTGCTGGCAGTACTCGGTTATAAGCCGGGGCCCGCGGATGGCCAATGGGGCGGCCGTACGGCGAAGGCCTATGGGGCGTTTCTGCGCGACGCCAGGCTGGCGCCATCCGATGAATTGACACCGGACGGGATCCGGGTTCTGAGGGCGGTAGCGAAGCGTCAGCGGGGTGGAACGGAAAAGAAGTCGACGCAACCCGCCCGGCCGCGCCGGCCTGTCGCGCCGGCTCCGCGCCCGGATGTGCTTCACCGGGCGGTCAGTGCGGGAGACATCGACGGATTGAACGCGGCACTGAAGGCCGGTGCGGACGTGAACGCTCGGGACGGGCGGGGCTGGACAGCGCTGATGCATGCGGCGAACAAGGGATACAAGCTGATGGTGGGGCCGCTGTTGAAGGCGAAGGCGGACCCGGATGTCCAGGTGGCGGACGGGGCGACGGCGCTGTTCATGGCTTCGGTGCACGGACATTCGGAGATCATCGAGTTGTTGGTGAAGGCGGGGGCAGACATTGCGATCAGAGGGCCGAAGGGCAAGACGGCGGTGGGGGTGGCGCTGGTGCGCCGGGACTCGGCTGTTTTGAGAGCGTTCGTATTCCGCGATTGCGCTGAGTGTCCGGAGATGGTGGCGATACTTGGCGGGAGTTACATGATGGGTTCGCCACTGGACGAAGCGGAGCGCAGTATCGACGAAGAACCGCGTCACCGGGTGAGGATACCGGGGCCGCTTGCGGTAGGGAAGTACGAGGTAACGTTTGGGGAATGGGATGCGTGCGTGGCGGGGGGAGGGTGTGGCGGATACCGGCCGGATGACGGAGGATGGGGTCGTGGTCGTCGTCCGGTGATCAATGTGAGTTGGAGGGACGCGAAGTCGTACGTGGAGTGGCTGTCGCGGGAGACGGGGAAGAGGTACCGGCTGTTGAGTGAGTCGGAATGGGAGTACGTGGCGCGAGCGGGGACGACGGGGCCGTTCCACTTTGGGTCCACGATCTCAACGGCTCAGGCGAACTACAACGGACACTATACGTATGGATCGGGTCGCAAGGGCATGCGTCGGAGTAAGACAGTTCCGGTGGGTTCTTTCGCGGCGAACGATTTTGGTTTGCATGATGTACACGGCAATGTATGGGAGTGGGTGGAGGACTGCTGGCATGAGAATTACTTGGGAGCTCCGACGGACGGAAGCGCTTGGACGTCCAGCCGGGACTGTGACTCCCGCGTGTTGCGCGGCGGTTCCTGGCTCAACAAGCCGTGGATCCTCCGGTCGGCCTTCCGCGTCAGGCTCTCCGCCGGGCTCCGGGGCAACAGCAGCGGGTTCCGCATTGCCCGAACGCTCATCCCATGAATCCTTTACCTCTTTACATCTTGGGGGGTCCAGGGGGCGGAGCCCACTGGACGATTCTCATGAGAAATCCTGCTTCAGACCTGTAACCGCGAGGGTTAATTGACCGAGATCGCCAGCGACAGGGCGCGGGAGACCGGGCTGGCCCTCGACTGTCCCTACCGCTTCATCCTGTGGCTCGTGCCGGCGGTCAACCGCTTCCCCCGCGCGCACAAATTCCTTCTCGGCGACCGTATCCAGAGTACCGCCATGGATGTCCTCGAGGCCCTGATAGAAGCCACCTACACCCGGCGCCGGGACGCGCCGCCCGCCCACGCCAACCTCGGCATCGAGAAGCTGCGATTTCTGTTCCGCTTGGCCTATGGCCTCCGCTGTCTCGATTCCCGCCGCTACGAATACGCTGCACGCTCTCTGGACGAGACCGGACATCGCATTGGCGCCTGGAGAAAGGCGCACCAAAGCCATGAAGGCGGATGACCTCTTCGATGCCATTGCTTCCTTCCCGGCCCTTTCGGCGGCAGCGCGGCGTGCGGCGTTGGGCAAGGCGCGCCAAGCCGGGCGCCGCGGCATTCCTCGCCAACCAGGAAAAGGAGATACTGCGACTGGAGCACGAGTTTCGGCGCGGCCGCTACCGGCCGGGCCGTTACCGGACCATGGAGATCTTCGATCCCAAGCACCGCCTGGTTTCCGCTGCCCCGTTCCGTGACCGGGTGGTCCATCACGCCTTCTGCATGGTTTGCGAGCCCGTCTTCGAGCACGGCTTCATCCACGACAGCTACGCCAACCGCAAGGGAAAGGGCACACACCGGGCGGTGGCGCGCTACGAGAGGTTCGGGGACCGGTTCCGCTACGTGCTGCGTGGCGGTGGCCCGGCCTCGAAAGGCGCTAATTCGCCCACCTCACGGGCTGACGGAACACTTACCTCGGCCCCCGGTCCGTATTCACCGTCTCGTGCTCCGTCCCGGCCCAGGAACATCCCGAGCCTCTCAGGAGAAGCCGGGAGGCTCGCGCATCGGACCGCGCGGAGGAAGTTCGAGTGCGACGCCGCCGAGGGGCGGTAGACGCTGCGAAGTAACGTCGGCGGGGGTTCGGCACCGGTCGGGGACTTTGTTATTTTTTGCCCGGCCAGCACGGTGGAGCCCCTTACACCATGAAATGGATCGAGTGGTATGGGATCCAAGGCATACCAGTGAGGTAAATGCCCTCCCAGGTTGCCTTGCGTTCAGTATGAATATAGACTATTTTGCTAACTAGGATATAAATGGAGTTAGTTATGCAAGTGCCCGCCCGTTCGACGACGATGATCGACCGAAAGGGGCATTCCGGACCGGCGTTGCGCACCTTCTTTCGCATTGCCGGCCTCTGGAACCTATCGGTCGCCGAACAGATGACACTTCTCGGCGTGACAGCGCGGTCGACCTTCTTTAAGTGGAAGAAGAACCCGAACACAACCCTGCCGAAGGACACGCTGGAGCGTATCTCATACATCCTCGGCATCTACAAGGCGCTCCAGATCCTGCTGCCTGACGAAACCGCCGCCGATGAATGGGTGAAGCGGCCGAACAGCGCCCCGCTGTTCGGCGGGCGCTCGGCTCTGGAGCGCATGTTGTCGGGTCAGGTTGCCGACCTCTTCGTCGTACGCCAGTACCTCGATACGCAGCGCGGCGGCTGGGCGTGACGCCGCCGGTCGTCCGCCTCGAGTGGAAGCCCTGCTGGCGGATCGTCCCAAGCCGCTTCCCGCCGATTCAACTGTTCGAGCGGGTGGCCGATCCTGGGGATCTGGAAGCGATCTTCGAACTGGAGTCGCTGACCAACCCGCGGCTTCGGGACGAGGCCGGCGATATCCGGCTGGTGCCGCCCGAGGATCGCATCGGCGGCCCTGGCGCCAGCGTGATCATGGCGGCCTTCACCCATCTCAACCCGGAAGGTAGCCGATTCTCCGACGGCAGCTACGGCGTGTTCTATGCCGCCAAGGATCTCGACACGGCCATTGCAGAAACCAAGCATCATCGCGCGCGCTTCATGCGCGCCACGGCACAGTCCCGCATGGAGCTCGATATGCGGGTCTATGCGATCGATCTGGAGGGCGACCTTCACGACCTTCGCGGCCGGCAGGCAGCCTTTCCCGAAGTCTACCGCCGTGACGACTACACAGTCGCCCGGCGCCTCGCACTAACGCTCCGCGAGGCAGGCTCCAACGGCATCGCCTACGACAGCATACGCCACGACGGCGGCGAGTGCGTCGCGACCTTCCGCCCGCTGCTGCTTTCCAACGCCCGCCAGGAGCGGCACCTCTGTTACGTTTGGGATGGCCAGCAGATAGCAGCCGTTTATGAAAAGAGAGCCTTCGAGTCTTGATTCGCTTTGTCGCGGATCCGATTTGCCTTGCATACCAGACAAAAGTCTGGTATGCGCATCCTCATGACACCCTTCACTCCACCGGGGGAGACCCGGGACAAGGTTTACCGGTTCGTGCGCAGGCGGATCCTGGAGGAGCTTCCTCCCACGGTGCGGGAGGTCCAGGAGGCGTTCCGGTTCAGGGCGGTGCAGACGGCCCGCCAGCATCTGGAACGCCTGGTAGCCGAGGGGCGGCTGGTCAAGGCGCACGGCAAATCCAGAGGCTATCGCCTGCCCCGGGAGCCTGGGACGCTGTTCGTGCCGCTGCTGGGGCGGGTGCAGGCCGGCGGGCTGCGGGCGGCCATCGAGGAATGCGAAGGCTACATCCCGGTCCAGTCACGGGGCTCGGAGGAAGTGTTCGGGCTCCGGGTCCAGGGGGAAAGCATGACCGGAGCGGGTATCCTTCCGGGCGACATCGTCGTGGTGAGGCAGCAGGCGGAAGCCGCCTCGGGCGACATCGTCGTGGCCCTGGTGGGCGACGAGGCCACCATCAAGAGGCTCCGGCTGCGCCGGAGCCGGATCGAGCTGCACCCGGAGAACCCGGCTTTCGCAACCATCGTCCCCAGGGCCGATGAGTGCACCGTCCTGGGCAAGGTGGTGGAGGTGAGACGCTATCTGGAAGGGTAAACCCGAAGGGTCGCATGGGCGCGGCATCCGGGACAGCGTGTTCCCGGCGCCCGATCCTTTGCCTTTTGCGGGACACGGAGAGCTTTCATGGACGTTTTCGCCGAAAAGACTCACGACGCCATACCGGCTTCGGGCCCCGCCCCCGCGGCGCCACGGCGCCGGCCTGTCCGCGAGACCCCGAGGGCCTGGAACCTGTCCTCCCTGGCCGGACGGCTCACCGAAATGTCGGACTCGGGCGCGGCCCCTTCCCTCACCGCCGCGGCCGCGCTGATCCTCCAGGCCCAGCAGCGGGGAGAGCCCGCGGCGTGGATCGGCTTCGGCAACTCGATCTTCTTCCCGCCGGATTTCGCCGAGTGGGGCATCGATCTCGAGGCCCTGCCGGTGGTCCGGGTCCCCGACGCCCTCGCCGCGTCCCGCGCGGCCGACCAGCTACTGCGCTCCGGCGCGTTCGGCCTGGTGGTGCTGGACCTGAAGGCCGAGGCGCGGATGCACATGGCGGTCCAGAGCCGCCTGGCGGCGCTGGCCCGGAAGCACCACGCGGCGCTCCTCTGCCTCACCCGCAAGAAGCGGGGCGCGCCCTCGCTGGGGCCCCTGGTGTCGCTTCACGGCGAGGGCAGTATCACGAGGACTGCCTTCAGCCGCTTCGACTGGGAAATCCGCATGGTCAAGGACAAGCGGGGGGCTCCGGGATGGAGCCACATGGAGTCGTGCCGTGGAACGGATGGCCTGTGTTGACGTTGCGGCCTTTCCCCTGCAACTGCTGCTCCGGGACCATCCGGACTGGAAAGACCATCCCGCCGCGGTGGTGGACCGGGACAAGGCCCAGGGGACCATCCTCTGGGTAAACCATCGGGCGCGGGCCATGTGCATCCTCCCGGGCATGAGCTATGGCGCGGGGCTTGCGCTCTCGCGCCATCTCCGGGCGGACGTCATTTCCCGCTCGGCCATCCACAAGGCCGTGGACGGCCTGGTTCCACGCCTGCGGCGCTTCGCCGCCGAGGTGGAGCCCTCCCGGGACGAGCCCGGTGTGTTCTGGCTCGGGGCCTCGGGGCTTTCCCTGCTCCATCCCCGCCTAGAGGAATGGGCCGGGCTCATCCACGGCGACCTCGACGGCGCCGGCCTTCGCAACACCGTGGCCGTGGGGTTCTCGCGTTTCGGCAGCTATGCCGCGGCCAGGGCCTGCGAGCGGGTCGTGGTCTTCCGCACGCCCGAGGAAGAGCACAAACATGTCCGCGACGTCCGGATCGAACGTCTCGACCTCGCCCCCAAGGTCCGTGACCTCCTGGCCCGGCTCGGCATCCACACCCTGGGCGGCTTCCTGGACCTGCCCGCGTCCCAGGTGCGCTCGCGGCTGGGACGGGAAGCCCACCGTCTCCACCGGCTGGCCGCGGGCGACCTGTGGAGCCCGCTCCATCCGGAGACGCCGTCCGAGCCCACCGCCGCGGGGGTCTTCCTGGACTACCCGGAGAGCGACCGCCAGCGGCTGGCGGTGCTCATGGAGGAGTTGCTGGAGCCTTTGCTTGAAGCGCTGGAGCAGCGCCACGAGGTGATGACCGCCCTCCTCCTCCAGCTCCGCCTGGACGACAAGTCGGAGAAGGCCGAGACCCTGCGGCCGGCCCGGCCCATCCTGGACCGGGCACAGATCCTGGACCTCTTGCGGCTGCGCCTGGAAGCCACGGAGCTGCCGGCCGGGGTGACGGAAATCCTCATGGAGCTCCGGGGAGCTTCGCCGGATATCCGGCAGGGAGAGCTTTTCCACGGCGCCTCCGCGCGCGACCCCGACGCGGCCAACCGCGCGCTGGCGCGGCTGCGCGCCCGGTTCGGCGACGGCGCGCTGCTGCGGGCGCGGCCCCGTGCCGGGCATCTTCCGGAGGCGCGCTTCACCTGGGAGCCCATGGAAGACGTGCCGGCGCCGAGGCCGCGACCGGTCCGGCTGCGCCCGCTGGTGCGGCGTTTCTTCCCCAAGCCCGTCCGGCTCAGGGACCCCGCGCCGCCCGCTGCAATGGCCGAGCCCGTGGTCAGGGATGCCCGGGCCGGCGACGCCCCAGTTGACGGCGCCCGAACCCGCGGCGGCTTTCTTGGCCGGGAGAGTGCCGGCCCCTACATCATCTCCGGAGGATGGTGGGGCTCGGGTACCGGGGTGCACCGCGAGTACCACTTCGTCCGCGCCGGCGAGGGCCCATGGCTGTGGGTCTACTACGATTCCAAACGCCACGGCTGGTTCGTGCATGGAAAAGTGGAGTGATGGCGCCCGTGTCCTACGCGCCCCTTTACTGCAAGAGCCACTACTCGTTCCTGGAGGGGGCGAGCCATCCCGAGGAGCTGCTGGAGCGGGCGGCGGAGCTGGGAATCGGATCGCTTGGCCTCACCGACCGGGACGGCGTCTACGGCATCGTGCGCGCCCACGTGAAGGCCCGGGAGCTGGGCCTTCATCTGGTCGTCGGCGCCCGCATGACCGTCGCCGACGGCTCCTCCATCCTGCTGCTCGCCGCCGACGGCACCGGCTACGCCCACCTCTGCCGGCTCATCTCCGCCGGCCGGCTCCGCTCGCCCAAGGGACAGAGCGTGGTGGAATGGCGCGAGGTCTGCGCCCACGCCGGCGGGCTCCTGGCCCTGTGGGGCGGAGAGGAGAGCCTGCTGGTGCGGGAACCGGAACCGGCGTTCGTCGCCCGGGACCTCCGGGATGCCTTCGGCGACCGGCTCTACGCGCTGGTGACCCGCCACCGCCGGGCGGAAGAGGCTCCGCAGGAGCGCCGGCTGCGGGAGCGGGCGCGGCGCTACGGCATCCCCACGGCGGCCGCCGCCGAGGTGCTCTATCACGACCCCTCCCGACGCCGGCTCCAGGACGTCCTCACCTGCATCCGCCACGGGGTTCCGCTCGCCGCCGCCGGGCGGCTGATCAAGCCCAACGCGGAACACGACCTCAAGTCCCCTTCCGCGTTTGCGGCGCTTTTCAGGGACGACCCGGACTCGGTCGCCCGCACCCTGGAAGCGGCCGCCCGCTGCGGTTTCTCCCTGGACGAGATCCACTACCGCTACCCCTCCGAGGAGCTGCCGGGCGGCAAGACCTCGGGGGAGCGGCTCCGGGAGCTCACCTTCCGGGGAGCCGGGGAGCGTTACGGCGGCATCGTCCCCGAAGATATCCGGGCACAGCTCGAGCGCGAGCTCGAGGTCATCGGGGAGCTCGCCTACGAAGGCTACTTCCTCACCATGTGGGACCTGGTCCGGTTCTGCCGGCAGAACGGCATCCTCTGCCAGGGACGCGGCTCCGCGGCCAATTCCGCGGTGTGCTACTGCCTCGGCATCACCGCCATCGACCCGGTGCGCATGGACCTGCTGTTCGAGCGGTTCATCTCACGGGAGCGGGCCGAGCCGCCCGACATCGATCTCGACATCGAGCACAACCGCCGGGAGGAGGTCATCCAGTACCTCTACCGCAAGCACGGCCGCACCCACGCGGCCATGGTGGCCAACTTCATCCGCTACCGCGGGCGTTCCGCGGTCCGGGACGTGGGCAAGGTCCTGGGGCTGACGGAAACCGCGCTCCACCGCGTCACCCGGCTGCTGGGCCAATACGAGCGCCCGGACCCGCAAGTGCTCCAGAGCGCCGGCCTCGACCCGGGCGCGCACGGGGAGTTGCTGAGGCTGGCGGCGGAGATCCAGGACTTCCCCCGCCACCTGTCCATCCACCCAGGCGGTTTCCTGCTGGGCCACAAGCCGGTGCGGGACCTGGTGCCCATCGAGAACGGCGCCATGCGCGACCGCACGGTGATCCAGTGGGACAAGGAGGACCTGGAAAGCCTCAAGCTCTTCAAGGTGGACCTGCTGGGGCTCGGCATGCTGACCGTGGTGGACAGGTCCTTCCGCCTCATGCGGAAACACTGGGGCCGGAGCTTTTCCATGGCCACGATTCCCGGGGACGATCCCGCAACCTACGCCATGATCCGCGAGGCCGATACCGTGGGGGTCTTCCAGATCGAGAGCCGCGCGCAGATGTCCATGCTGCCCCGGCTCAAGCCCCGGGAGTACTACGACCTGGTCATCGAGGTCAGCATCGTCCGGCCGGGGCCCATCGTGGGCGGCATGGTGCATCCCTATCTGCGCCGCCGGAACGGCGAGGAGACGGTCACCTACCCCCACCCTTCCCTGGAGCCCATCCTCAAGAAGACCCTCGGCGTCCCGTTGTTCCAGGAACAGGTCATGCGGCTGGCCGTGGTGGCCGCGGACTACACGCCCGGAGAGGCCGATCAGCTCCGGCGCGACATGGCCGCCTGGAGGAGATCGGGAAGGATCGAGCGGCACCGGGACCGGTTCATCTCGCGCATGGAGGCCAAGGGCATCGACAAGGACTTCGCCACCCAGGTGTTCGAGCAGATCCGGGGCTTCGGCGACTACGGCTTTCCCGAAAGCCACGCCGCCAGCTTCGCCCACATCGCCTACGCCTCGGCCTGGCTCAAGCGCCACTACCCCACGGCCTTTGCCTGCGCGCTGCTCAACGCCCAGCCCATGGGCTTCTACGCGCCCGCCACCATCGTGGACGACGCCAAGCGGCACGGGGTCCGGGTGCTGCCGGTGGACATCCGGCGCAGCGACTGGGACTGCACCCTGGAGAGGCAGGATGGGGAGCGAATCCGTTCCGGTGGTTACGCCCGGGCCAGCGGTCACAGCCAAGCCGGCGGGCGGGCCGGCGCCCCGCCGATCCATGCCCTGCGCATGGGCCTGCGCTACGTCAAGGGGCTCGGGGAAGCCGACTGGCAACGCATCGAGAGCGCCCGGCGCGCCGGCCCCTTCCGCTCCCTGGCCGATCTCGCCTCCCGCACCGGGCTGCGCCAGGGCATCCTCGACCGCTTGGCCCAGGCCGGCGCGTTCACCCCGCGCACCTCCCGGCGGCGCCAGGCCCTCTGGCAGGTCCAGGGACTCCAGGCGGCCGCGGGAGACGCTCTGTCCCTCGAAACCCCCGCGGCGCCGGTCCCGTTCGAGCCCCTGAGCGACCTCGAGTCCATCGTCTGGGACTACCGCACCGCCGATCACAGCCCCCGGGGCCATCCGCTGGCCCACCTGCGTCCGCAGATCGCCGCCCAGGGCCTCCCCGACGCCGCCGCCGTGCAGCGAATGCCCCACGGCCGCCGCGTGGACTACGCCGGCATCGTCATCTGCCGCCAGCGCCCCAAGACCGCCAAGGGCGTCATCTTCATGACCCTCGAAGACGAAACCGGCTTCGTCAACGTCATTGTGTGGCAGGACGTCTATGAAAGGTTCCGGATCGCCGTCAAGACCCTCTCGTTCATGGGCGTCAGCGGCCCCCTGCAAAACGAGTCCAACGTCGTCCACCTCGTGGTGGAGTCGGTATGGCAGCCGAAGCTAGATACCGAGCCGGTGCGGAGGAAGAGCCGGGATTTTCAGTAGGGACACCGGAGGAACACCTGGCTGTTCACAAAAGGCACACTTGTAGTCGGTGTGCTCGTCCGCGCGCGCCGGAATCACCGTTTCCGCCCTGCTAAGGTCGATTTGGGCGGCGACCACGAAGGCGTCATTTTGGCGGCGGCGCCGCTTCCAAGGCTTCAACGACGGTCACTGCGCACGCCTCCGCGACCGCGGAGCGGTATTGTTCGCTCACGTTGGCAACCCAGCCGGCCTTGACGACAAATTCGCTGCGTTTCCAGTAACTCTCTCCCTTCAGGCCCGCGATCTGTTCTGGCTGCAGCTCCGCCTTGGCAACGCAGAGTGGCGCAAACGCTAAGACAATAGCCGACTCGGCGCCTGCCGAGGCCATCTGTCCGGCCGTCCCGCCCGTCACCCAGCCACCCCAGGCGAAACCGACGATCATTGTAGCGATCGCGCCGCCGATCGCACCCCAAATGGCGGGTTTTACCGATGTTGGCATCTTCATTGTAATTTCTCCCTATTCCACTATTTGATTGAACCGATATTTCCCGGATGGCGAACCATCCGTACTATTGGCACTCAGGACAGCCCGAACGACTGCCATGGTGAAGGTCGGCCGACACAAGTGGTATCTCCGCTGTCATCATACGCCCAACCTCTCGAAATACCAAGCTGAAGGTATGGCCATGGCCTGTGCCTTAGTCTGTCCTTGTGGAGTGGTCGGCGACCGGTTCGTCCACACTGGACTCGGTCGGTCGGATTGAGCCACGGGTCACGCAGTCCTGTGAGGCGGGTGCGCCCATTCGGCGCTGTCAGGCTGTCTACTTCCGCCGCAGCCGGAGCATTCGATTCCCGCCCCTCTGAAACTCATATGCCGCCCTTAGTGCGGTCACCAATCTCCAGAATCACAACGTCCTCGCCGGTGCGGTTGACCAAGTGATGCGCCTCGCCTGCGCCGGGAAACCCGTGCACATGCCGGGTGCGAGCATAGTTTCGCCGGACTCGACTACCAGCGTTGGTTCGCCCTCAAGGACATAGATCATCTCGTCTTGCTTGCTGTGAGAGTGCAGCAGTGCGGACTCACCACCGGGCACCAGCTTGGTGAGGTTCACACCGAAATTCTTCAGGCCGAAGAAGTCGCCGAGCGGCTTCTGCTCTCGTTTGGTCATACGGCTGAAGTACGGCTCCGGGTAGTTGGATGGCTTCGTTCGCGGCGGAACGGCCCTCGCAGCAATGGTTACATGTCGTTTGGAGTCACTCATCTTGGATTCCCCCGCGGATGGAAGATTTTTCAGTCCGGTGTCTTGGAATCTCTCCCCCGCGTTGACGCCGGTATGGCACGGTCGATCAGCTTGGGTGCCCATCGACAGAAGTGGACCTCCGAGTTTCTTGACACTGGGATATTCCGCGGACATCCACGCCGACCCCGGAGGAAGTGTGACACCGCGGTCGCTTCCGGCTCGATCGAAGCGGCTCCGCATCGCCTGAACGGCCGGCGCACGACATTCCGAGCGGCGCCGGCGGAGCCCCGTTCACTCCCGGTGGTGGACGATACGGGTGACGCCCGCGACCTGAACCCGCTCCTCGGAGACCGTGCCCTAGTACCGAAGGCTCCCCGCCCCCGCCACGGAACCGGACAGGACCCCGCCGCTCATGGTGAGGACCACGTCGGAGGCGCCCCGAGATCGACCTCGGCGTCGGTTACCGCGATTCCCCGGAGGTCGACGGCGCTGGAGTCGGTGCGGAGGAAGAGTCGGGATTTTCGGTAGGGACGCCGGACGAACACCAAGCTGTTGACAAAAGGCACACAGCATGGGAGGGTTCTCGGACGTGCCTGCATTCGACTGGGATGATGAAAAGAATGCGCTACTCGAGAAGACACGGGGCGTGGGTTTTGAAGACGTGGTCTTTCACATCGAGAATGGCGACATCCTGGATATCATCAGGCATCCCAATGCATCCCGATATCCGAACCAGCGGATCATCGTTCTGAACATGGAAGAGTACGTGTACCTGGTCCCGTACGTGGAACGGAGAGGAACACGGTTTCTCAAAACCATCATCCCCAGCAGAAGGGCGACAAGGGAGTACCTCGGATGAAAAAACCTCTCAAACTGGACGAAGAGGAATTGCAACTCCTCCAGGACTTTGAACGTGGGGAACTTACAAGCATCACCCACTTCAAGGAAGCCAAACGCAAACTGGAAGTAGCCGCACACGATTTCCTTCAGAAGGACAAGCGCATCAACATCCGGATCTCGTCCCACGATCTGGAAGCCCTAAAAAAGAAGGCAACCAAGGAAGGGATGCCCTATCAAACCCTGATCTCCAGCACGCTCCACAAATTCGTGACGGGGAAGTTGAGAAGCGTGGAGTGACGCGGCACTAACTCTTGGGGAAGTCGAACAGCACCTCGTCGCCGCAAGCATATCCCACCACGGGCCAAACGTCGGCCTCGAACTTGAGATGCAGCACACCGCAGGTGGGTAGGTTCGGAATCGGCCGCGGCCCCAGGTGATTGGCGAGCTCGGTCAGCCCCGGGTTGTGGCCGAACAACATCAGCGTCCCCACGGACTCGTCCGCATTGCGGATTACATCGAGCAGTTCGACGACACCGGCACCGTATAGCCGGTCTCTGACCACGATGTCGTTGCACGGGTAGCCGAGCCTCTCGGCGATGATCCGCGCCGTCGTCAGAGCCCGTACGGCCGGACTCGACATGATCAGATCCGGCCTGTCCTTGCGCCGAGCCAGCCGGGCGCCCATCTCGGGCGCATCCCGTTCACCCCTCTTGTTGAGAGGCCTTTCACGATCATCGAGGCCGGAGTCCTTCCAGCTCGACTTGGCGTGCCGTACGATGATCAATTCTTTCACAAGAAGAGCCTCGCACCTGGTGTGGGCGCCTCAACCATCTCCACCCTCACTCCCAACATCAGCGTCGGTTCGCCGAGCGATTCAGGCCACCGACCGGCGGCCCGCCTCTGTTTCGGCCGGCTGGCTGAACGGCCGGTCGTGCCGCAGGCTCGGCACGCGCTTGCGGACGCTGGCAACGCTCTCCATGTCCACGGTGGCGACGATGGTGCTGACGCCGTCGCCGCCCTCGGCCAAAATCTCGCCCCAGGGCGAGACGATGAGGGAGTGGCCGTAGACGGCGCCGCCGCCGGGTACCGGGCCCACGGCGCAGGGGGCCACCACCACGGCGCCGTTCTCGATGGCCCGGGCGCGGTTCAGCACGTGCCAGTGGGCCTGGCCGGTGACCTTCATGAAGGCTGCCGGCACGGCCAGGATCTCGGCGCCGGCGTGAGCCAGCGAACGGTAGAGGTGGGGAAAGCGCAGGTCGTAGCAGGTAGTCATGCCCAGGCGGCCCCAGGGGGTGTCCGCCACCACGGCTTGGGCGCCAGGGTAGATCACCGCGGACTCGCGGTAGCGCTCGGTTTCGGAGAGGTCCACGTCGAACAGGTGGATCTTGTCGTAGCGGGCGCGGATCTCGCCCTTGTCGTCCACCAGGAAACCGCGGTTGATGAGCCGGCCTTCGTGCCCGTCTACCGCCACGGAACCGATCAACACCCATACTCCGGCATCGCGGGCGAAGCCGCACAGGGCCTCGATCACGGGGTGGCTCGCCTCCGGCGCGCCCGGGGGATTGAGCACACCGTTCTCGCTCTTGAGGCCACCGCAATACTCGGGCAGGCACACCAACTCGGCGCCCGCCACCACCGCGTCGCCGGCCAAGCGACAGGCAGCCTCGATGGCCTCGCCGAAGGTCGGCAGCGCCGGCGTCTGGACACAACCGATGCGTACTTGGCGCGTTGTCGTCATGGTTCCATCTCCCTGTCTTCCATCTCGTAACTCCCCCAAGTTTAACGCTTTGGCAAGAAATTACGAAGCTCCGCGCCGGTCGGTTTGGCGGCGCGTCGTGCGGCACGGGCCGGTGTCGGGTTACGCCTTCGGCCAATCCGACCTACCGCGAGGGTGTCAGCTCCTCGATGAGTTTTCTGTGTTGAGGGTAGCGCATGATCAGTTCTTCCCGTGTGGGCAGCTCGAAATCGGCGAAGTCGAAGCCAGGGATGCAGGTGCAAGCCACGAGGGCGTAGCCGGCGCCACCGTCTACCGAGGCGCCGAAGAGTGAGCCGCCGGGGACCACTGCCTGGAGGCACTGGCCCTTGTCCGGATCGGGGCCCATGCTGATGGGCGTGTAACGGCCGGCGGCGTCGATGACGTGCACGGTGAGGGCCGAACCCGCGTGGAAGTGCCACAGCTCGTCCTGCTTGATGCGGTGCAGCGCGGAAACCTCGTTGTGCTGCAGGAGAAAGTAGATGGACGTGCCGAGGTTGCGGGAGCCGCCGTAGCCGGGCAACACCTCGCCCGGCACGGTGGCGCGGGATCGATAGACTTCCTTGAAGTGACCGCCTTCGGGATGCGGTTGTAATCCGAGGCGCTCTATCCAGTACATGGCGTCATGCACGAAGGGTCCTCCTGGAGGCGTCTCCCCGCCCGCCTGGATTCCGGCTTCCGCCGGAATGACGAATTCGGGCATCCGCGGATTGTTTCCATGTCAGGGCGCCGGACTCGTGGTGCGTTGCCAGTTTCATGACGAGAGGCCCCCGCATCAGCCGGCGTCCTGTATTGTCGGACGCCATAGTGCGAGGTCGCCGCCGCCGTCGAAGTGGAAGCGGCGGAGAGCTTCGGGGTCGAGGGTGACGCCGAGGCCGGGGCCGTCGGAGGGGCGCATGAAGCCGTTCTTCGGTTCCAGAGGCTCCTGGAGCAGGTCGCTGCGGAGCGGGTTCTCGTTGTAGTCGAATTCCATCACCGAGCTGTTGTCGAGGGCCGCTGCCAAGTGCAGGCTGGCGGCCAGGGCGATGCCGTCGCCGTAGGTGTGGAGCGATATCGGCAGACCGCGTTCGGCGGCCAACCCGGCGATGGTGCGCACCTCGCTGATGCCGCCGGCCCGGGCCACGTCGGGCTGCAGCACGTCGACGGCGTCGCGCGCCATGAACGATTCGAAGGCAAAACGGGTGTGAAGGTTCTCGCCCAGGGCCACGGGCACGCCGGTGCGGGCCTTCAATTGGGCGTGGCCGGCCACGTCCTCCATGAACAAGGGCTCCTCCAGCCAGCCGATCCCGAGCTTCTCGAACGCCGTCGCGGCGGCCAGGGCCGCATCCAGGCTGTATCCCATATTTGCATCGGTCATGAGCGGAAAGTCGGGTCCCAGCGCCGAGCGCACCGCGCCCACGATCTCGATATCCTGGGCCAGGTCGAAGCCCACCTTGATCTTGATGCCGTGGAAGCCCCGTTCCGCGAGCTTCTCGGCCTTCGCCACCGCGGCCGCGGTTGCCTCCGGATAGAGCGCGGTGGCGTAGACCTCCACCGGATCGCGGCGTTTGCCGCCCAGCAACTCGTACACCGGTACGCCCTTCGTCTTGCCGGCGATGTCCCACAGGGCGATATCCACACCGCTGAGCGCCACCACACCGACCCCCCGGGAGCCGAACGCACGGACGCCGGCACGGAAATACGCCGTGTCCCAGACCTCCTCGATGGCAAGGGGGTCCATGCCGACAAGCAGCGGCTTGAGCACGTGGGCGACGATGGCTTCCAGCACCAGTCCGTTGCCCGAGCACGAACCCACACCCGTGACGCCCTCATCGGTGTGGACCTCCACCAGAAACGCGTAGCGGTGGGTGCGTACACCGGTCCGGCTTTCCACCTGGCCCTGAGCGCCCATCGGAGCGCGCAGGCGCAGAGTCTTGATGTCGGTGATCCTCATTTGAATCCACGTCCTTCCACAACGGCGGTTGGCGGTGCCTCCCAGGCCGGGGAAATTCCGTTCCGTTGCCGCCGAGCAAGAGGGCGCCCTTCGACTTCGCTTCGCTACGCTCAGGGCGAACGGGGTTTCGATCTGGCGCCCGGAACCCGGACTCCGAGAGTTCAACCGTTCGCCCTGAGCCCTTCGACGAGCTCAGGACAGGCGTAGCGAAGCGAAGTCGAAGGGCGCTGGCCAGCTTGACACCCTGGCGTCGGGTCTCATAAACGTACTTCAGAAACATCACACGAGGTCCGGAGCCCTCATTGAGCACACCAACCGTAATCGATGCCGACGGACACGCGCAAGTGAAGTATATTCGCTGGGAAGACTACCTGGGAGAGCCCTTCCGCGCCATGGGCCGGATCATGAGCGAGAACGCGCGGCGCCTCTATCGCCATTAGACCGGTCGGGGTGCGGAGCCGGCCTCAACCCTCGGAGTCACCATGCAAGGCAACAAGGTCTGTATCCCGGCCCCGCACAAGCTTTCGGTGGGGCGGGACGTGCTGGAGGAGGCGGGCTGCGAGCTCGTGCTGGGGAAGGACCAGGACGAGCATCCCAAGCACCGCTATACGGAAGACGAGTTGGTGGCTCTGATAGGCGACAGCGACGCCGTCTGGGCGGCCCAACGGGACTTCATCAGCGGCGGGGTGCTGGCCCGCTGCCCGAAGCTGCGAGGGGTGATCAAGGCCGCCATCGGCTACGAGACCATCGACGTGGAGGCGGCTACCGAGCTGGGCATCCTGGTGTGCAACAGCCCGGCGCGGGAGAACTTCACCGGCGTGGCCGAGGCCACCGTCGGGCTCATGTCCATGCTGTTCAAGCGATTGGTGCACAACCAGCAGCTCCTGCGCGAGGGCGGCTGGAAGCGCAACGAGCACCGGGGCAACCTGATGGTCGGCCGCACCGTCGGCATCGTCGGCCTCGGACGGGTAGGCAAGGAGGTCGCCAAGCGCCTGGGTCCGTGGGAGATGCGGCTCATCGCCTGCGATCCCTACATCACCCAGGAGTCGGTGCAGCACCTGGGTGTGGAGCTGGTGTCGCTGGACACCGTGCTCCGGGAATCCGACCTCGTCACCCTGCACACGCCGCTCACCGAGGAGACGCGCCGGCTCATCACCCTGGCCGAAATCAAGAAGATGAAGCCCACCGCCTACCTGGTGAACACCTGCCGCGGGGGCGTCGTCAAGCAGGATGACCTGGCGCGGGCGTTGAACGATGGAGTCATCGCCGGCGCCGCCGTGGACGTGTTCGAAGAGGAACCGCTGCCCATGTCGGATCCCATCCGGCAGGTGGACCCCGAGCGGCTGATCATGACCCCGCACATCATCGGCACGAACCCGCAGTCGCAGGTATCAGGTGAGCGCATGGCCGCCCAGAGCTTACTCACGGTGCTGGCCGGCCAAGTGCCCGAGACCGTGGTGAACCCGGCGTGTGTGGATTCCTGGCGCGAACGGTTCGGCGCCCGTTGAACAGATTGGAGGAAACCCGTGGCTGAAAGGGAATGCATCATCGAGGAAATAGACGAGGAAACAGGCGTCGCCTGGATCACCCTCAACCGGCCCGAGAGGAAGAACGCCTTGAGCCGCAAGCTGCTGGCGGAGCTGGCGGACAGCCTCAAGACCCTGTCGGTCAACGACAACATCCGCTGCATCGTCACTACGGGAGCGGGCAACGCGTATAGCTCGGGGCTGGACCTGTACGACCTGCGCGCGTCGTGGCAGGGCAAGCGCCGGCTCTATGAAGACGGCTCGGCGCGGGAGATCGTCACGCTGCTGCGCCAGGCGCCGCAGGTCACCGTGGCCGCGGTCAACGGCTGGGCGCTGGGCGGCGGGCTGGTGCTGGTGAACGGTCATGACCTGGCCATCTCCGCGGACACGGCGCAGTTCGGCATGCCGGAGATCATCCGCGGGAGCTACGGCGCCACCGCTACCCCGACGCTCTTCCGCAGCGGCATCCCTTTCAAGAAGGCCTTCTACATCCAGCTCACCGGCGAGAACCTGGACGGCGCCGAGGCCGAGCGCCTGGGACTGGTGTCCAAGACGGTGCCGGAGCAGGAGTTGATCCCGTTCGTGCGGGAGTTCGCCGCCACCGTCGCCACGCGCCACCCGGCGACCCTGGAACACGCCAAGATCGCCGCCTACACGGCCATGGACCTGGACAACAGCCGCGGGCTCCTGGTGGACGAGATCATCTCCCACCGCATGCGGGTGTACACGAACCCGCTGAACGACGTGGAGGGTTACCTGCAGTCCCAGAAGGGCGGCGGCAGCGTGGCCTACGAGAAACCGGACGCGAAGAAGTCGTAGCGGCGGGAACAGGACATGGCCAAGGACAAGCCAGGAAAGGGCGGCGCCCCTCGGCTGCTGGAGGGCTACCGGGCGCTGGACCTCACGGACCGAAAGGGTCAGTTGTGCGGGCGCTTCCTCGCCGACCTCGGGGTGGAGGTGCTCAAGATCGAGGCGCCCGGCGGCGACCCGGTGCGGCGGCTGCCCCCTTTCGTGGGCGAGACCAGCCTTCCGTTCGCGCACCTCAACGCCAACAAGCGCACCCTGGAGCTGGATCTGCAAACCGCCGAGGGGCGCGACCGGGTGCGGGGGTTGACGGCCGAGGCCGACATCCTCATCGAAAGCGGCGCCCCGGGATGGCTGGCGGAACTCGAGCTTGACTACGACCGGCTCAGGGAGATCAATCCCGCGCTGATCATGGCGTCCATCACCGGCTTCGGCCAGTGGGGCCCCCACAGCGGCTTCGCCTACAACGACCTCGTGGTGTTCGCCATGTGCGGTCTGATGTCCATCTCCGGCGATCCGGAAAAGCCCCCGTGCGTGCCGCCCGAGACCCAGGCCTACTACTTCGGCAGCCTCGTGGCAGCTCTGGGCATCGTGGCGGCGCTCCATCGACGCGAACGCACCGGCGCCGGCGACTGGATCGACGTGTCCATGCAGGAGGCGTTGGCCACCCAGGAGCACATGGTCCGGCTCTACGCCAACGAGCAGGAAATCCACACCCGCGCCGGGAGCCAGCACCAGCACGTGGCGCCGGCCAGGATCTTTCCGTGCCGGGACGGCTACGTCTACATGTATGTCAGCCGGCAGCACTGGCAGAGATTCCTCGACATCTGGCCCGGCCATCCCGAGGAGCTCGACGCGCCCGAATACCTCAACAACCTCTTCCGGCGATCCCACGCCGACGTCATCAATCCGGCGGTGAGCGAGTTCACCCGGCAGCAGTCGGTGGACGAGTTGACCCACCGTCTCCAGTCCAACCGCATCCCGTGCCTGCCCGTGAACCCGCCGCTGGGCTTCCTGCGGGACCCGCACGTGGAAGGACGGCACTTCGTTCAGGAGGTGGCCTACCCGGACGGCACCTCGCTGACCCAGCCGGCCCTTCCCTGCCTGTTCAGCGGGTCGCGGCCCGAGGTCTTGTCTCCGCGACCGGTTGGACAAGATGGCTCGGAGGTCTGGTCGTCGGCGAGAAGTCGTGATCAGGCAGCGAGCGACGGGGAGCCTTCCTCGGCCGCCGCTCCCGGAGAGGCGGGCGCGGAAGGCCAGGGCCTGCCGCTACAGGACATGCGCGTGCTGAGCTTCGACCACGTGCTGGCGGGCCCCTTCGGCATGATGCTGCTGGCGGACCTGGGCGCGGAGGTGCTCAAGGTGGAATCCGCCAAGGGCGGGCTCGATCCCTTCCGTTTCTTCGGCACCGGAGACGATCCCAACGCGTCGGCGCGTTTCCTGGAGTTCAACCGCAACAAGCGCTCGATCACCGTGAACCTCAAGCATCCCGAAGGACCCGGCCTGATCCGGGAGTTGGCCCAACACTGCGACCTCGTACTGGACAACTTCGCGGCGCGGGTCATGCCGGGTCTGGAGCTCGACTACGATCACCTGGTGGAGCTCAAGCCCGACATCGTCACCTTGCGGATGCCGGGGCTCGGCGCCACCGGGCCCAAGAAGGACTCTCTGACCCTGGGGACCATCATCACGGGATTCACCGGGTTCACCTGGCTGTGGAACGAATCCGCGGAGGTGAATCCTCCCGTGGGGTCCGGCACCGTGCTGCCGGACTACGTGTCGGGGGTCGTGGCGGCGATCCTGTCCGTGGCGGTGACGCTCTACCGCCGGCGCACCGGCCGGGGGATGGCCATGGATCTGGCCCAGGCGGAGGCGGCCGCATTCCTCATCGGCACCGCCATGATCCAGGCCGCCAACACCGACACCGAGCCGGTTGCGGTCGGTAACCGGTCCCCTTACCATGCCCCCTACGGGATCTACCCCTGCGAGGGCGACGACCGCTGGTGCGTCGTCGCCACCGAGGACGATGCGCAGTGGGGCAGGCTGGCCGCGGCCATCGGACGGCCGGAGCTGCCCGGCGACCCGCGTTTCCGGAGCGTCCAGGACCGGATCCGCAACCGCGCCGAGCTGGACGCCGTCATCGAGGACTGGACCCGCACACGCGACTGCCACGAGGTCATGCGGCTGCTGCAGGCGGAAGGGATTCCTTGCGGGGCGGTGCAGAACGGCGCCGACCTGGTGAAGAACGATCCGCACCTGCAGGCCCGCGACTTTCTCGGGACCCATGACAACCCCCGCTTCGGGCGCCTCACCCTACCCTGCCTTTCCATCCGCTTCACCCGGAGCGACATGGCCCAGGACTGGGTCTTCCCCGACCTCGGCCGGGACACCGACCGGACACTGCGGGACGTGCTGGGATACGATGACGCACGTATCCGGCAGCTCCGCGAGGACGGAGCGCTGGAGTAGCCCGCGTCCTCCTCCGCGCGCCCCTCTGGACCCCGGGTCGAGCCCGGGGTGATGAAGAGGAGACCCCGGCCGACAGCCCGTCATCCCGGGTAAAGCCCGCGATGACGGGTTGGAAATTCTGTCACACCTGCAGGCTGTATCGCCGTGTCAGGCGGTGGAACAGGACGGCCAGGACCACGGTGCCGGCGGTGACGCCGAGGCTGAAGGCGGCCAGGGTGCTGACGTTGCCGTTCTCCCAGAGCTCCCAGATGATCACGGCGATGACCTGCGAGCCGGGGCTGTAGAGGAGCAGGGCCACGGACAGCTCCCGGATGGTGATGAGAAAGATGTAGATCCAGCCGGCGAAGAGCGCGGGCAGCATCAGCGGCACCACGATCTTCCACGCCACCTGGCCCCAGGTGGCGCCGCTGGTGGTGGCGCTCTCCTCCAACTCGCGGTGGATGCCCAGGAGCCCGGCGTGGCTGAAGCGGATGGCGTAGGGCAGATACCGGGGGACGAACGCCAGGACCATGATCCAGATGGTGCCGTACACGGGCAGCGGCACGGTCAAGTACATCTTGAGAATGGCCACGCCCATGACGATGCCGGGGAATACCAGCGGGAGCATGGCCAACTGATCCAGGCCCCAACGCCAGCGGATGTTGGTGCGGGCCACCAGCCACACCGTCACGAAGGCCAGGAACATGGCCCCGGTGGCCGAGGTGAGGCTGATGGTGAGGCTGTTGAGCACGGAGCGGAGAATGGTGTCGTCGCTGAAGGCGGTGACGTAGTTTTCCAGGGTGAGGTTTCCGAGGGCCTCCATGGAAGGCGCCTGGAGGTAGGGCACCAGCGAAGACCACAGCATGGCGCCGATGGGCAGCACCTGCAGGAAGGGCAGCACCAGCAGCACCGTCCCGCCCAGCCAGCGCCAGCGGCCCAGGTCCTTGCGCCGGGGGTTGAAGCCCTTGCCGGTGACCGTGGTGAAGCGGTGGGCATGCTGGGTCACCCGGTAGTAGGGCACCATGGCCAGCGCCACCAGCGCGATGAGCAGCACGGAGTAGGCGCTGGCGTTGCCGTACTCGGGCAGATAGCCGTCGGTCAGTTGCAGATAGATCTCGGTGGTGAACACCTCGACCCCGGCCGGGATGCCGATCAGCGCCGGGATCTCGAACGCCTCCAGGGTGCGGATGAAGGTGAGAATCAACACCGACAGCACGCTGGGCGTGGCCATGGGCAGGGTCACCCGCTTGAACACCTGCCAGTCCGTGCTTCCCGCCACCACCGCCGCCTCCTCCAGGGCCGGGTCCATGGACCGGAACGGCGTCGCCATGAGCAGGAACACGATGGGCAGCCAGAGGAAACCCTCGGTGAGGATCATCCCCTCCATGGAGAAGACGTCGAACACCGGACCCATGCCGGTAACCGAACTCACCGCGACGTTGAGGAACCCCGCCTTGGGTCCCAGCAGCAGGATCCAGCCGATGACCTTGACGATGCCCGGGATCGCGAACGAGACAAAGGCCGACACGTAGGCCACCGCCCGGAACGGGGCGTTGGTCCGCTCCGCCAGCCACGCCATCAGCGTGCCCAGGAGCAGCGACCACAACGCGCTTCCCGAGGAGAAGATGAAGGAGTTCCACGAGAGCAGCGCGAAGTCCGAGAACGACTCGAAGATCTCGAGGAAGTGGGTGACGGTGAAGGCGCCGACATCGGCGCCGCGCTCCACCGTGAGACTGAAGTAGCCGATGAAGAACAGCGGCGGCACCACCAGGTAGAGCAGCACCGCTGCCAGCGGCACGAACAGCCACAGCGGATATCCCCGGCTCCGGTTTCTCAGCCCGGTAAGGGTGGCTACGAGTTGCAAGGCTGTTCTCGATAGACGGGCCGGAAAAAGCGCCTCGCGCTCTCCCGGCCCGTCATGCGTGAAGGGTCACGGCTCTCCGAAAGACCGTCGGTTTTCGCGAACCAGTGAAATCAAATGCACCCGCCCGCGGCCGCTACTTGCGGCCGATGGTGGTGAGCGTCTTGTTCCACCGCTTTTCCGTGTTGAGGTACTGTTCGCGGGTCATGCCCGCCTCCGGGTACCACCGCTTGAAGCCGGGGTCCTTCCAGGCGCTGCCGTTGTGGTGCTCCTGGAGGATCTTCTGTCCCTCGGGGCCCAGGACGAAGTCGGCCATCAGCAGCGCCGCGTGCGGGTGTGGCGCATTCCTGGAGATGGCGAAACCCCCGGCATTGGCCACCACGACTTCCAGCGGCAGCCACTCGATGGGCGCGCCCTTGGCAATGGCGGTGACGGCGTGGTTGCGGAAGGTGCTGAACGAGACCCCCACCTCGCCGGAGACCACCATGTCCAGCAGCGCGCGTCCGGAAACCGCGTGAAGGCTGATCCCCTGGGACTTGAGCGAGTCGGCGAACTCCTTGCCCTTGATGTGGATCAGGGCGCCGATGGCCCGTTTGCCGCTGGAGGTAGTGGCGAGACCGATCTTTCCCTTGAGGGCGGGATTCGAAAGGTCGCCGAACCCCCTGGGGACGGCGCCGGCGGGAACCGCCTTCTTGTTGTAGGTGAGCGACATGTAGGATTCCCGGTCCGTGGCCCAGTAGACCACCCCCTTGCCGGCGGAGTGCCTGGCCACGTCCGGATAGGTGCTCAGCCGCGGAGAGGTGTAGGGCGCCAGCAGCTTGGCGTCGCGCACGATCATCAGGGTCGGCGGCGTGGTCTCGAGCACGTCGAAGATGTGCCGGCCCGATTCCGCCTCGCCGAAGACACGCGGCAGGAGCCGCTTGCTGCTGCCCCGAAATGCTTCCACCTGGATCCCGTACTTCTCCCCGAAGGCCTTGGCCAACGCCTTGTAGTTGGTCCCGGCCATGGACGTGTACCAGACCAGCTTGCCTTCCTTCTTGGCCTCCGCCAGGAGCTTCTGCTCGCGGTCCTTCCCCTGATACTTGGTGGCCAGCTCCGTCACATTGGCGGCGTCAAGCGCCGGCGCCCACCAGAGCAGCGCGGCAGCCATCAAACCCAAAAGAGCGCGTGAACCGAATTTCATGGTATTCCCTCCTCTCGGTCCGGGGCGACCGCCGGTCGCCCCTACAATCCAGCCGGGGTGGACCCTACGGTTCGTAGGACAAGTTGGAACGCACCAGGTTGCTGATGCGACGGTGCATGGGGTTCTTGAGCTCCTCGCCGATATGGGCCATGGCCCCCAGGGTGCGGCCGATAAGGGCGAAGGACTTGGCCATCTGCCACTCGAGCCCCATGTCCGAGGCGATGGCGGCGATGGCGCCGGTGACGTTGATGGGCAGGCCCCGCTTGTGGCGCGCCTCCGCGGCCTTCTTGATTTCTTCCAGAAACTCGCAGTAGCGTCCGCGCACGCCGGTCTCGGCGGCGATCTCGTACAGCCGGTCGGCGCGGGGGTCGCCCTCGGAGTGGGTGGCGTGGCCGATGCCGGCGACCCGCTGCTTGCGGTTGGAGTGGTCTGCCACCACGCCCTGGGCCACCGCGGCGAGGTCGGCGTCGCCGCTGTCCAGCGGCAGCGCGTCCTGCAGCATCTTGGCGCAATACTCCGACGAGCCCAGGTGGACGCTCCCGGCTCCCAGCAGGGCCGCGGCAACCGCTCCCTGGATCGCCTCGGGCGCGGTGGACACCGTCAGACGGGCCGCGACGATATTGCCCACCATGCCGTGCTCCACCAGGACGTTGAGCAGCGCGTCGGTCATGCGCCCCTCGTTCTCGGAGGGAATCCGTCCCACCAGCATCAGAAAGGTCATCTGGCCGAAGCTGAGCTTGCCCAGGATGTCCTGAGTCAGGTCGATGTTGCGGACCAGGACACGATGCAGCTCGGCCTTGCCCAATCCGGTTACGATCTTGGTGTCGTCGCTCATTGAGATCTCCCTGTGTTCCGGCGCCATGCCGGGCACGGGCGGGCCTGAAACCCGCCCCTACGAATCCCCCCGAACTGTCGGGTGAAATGCCGAACGTCGGGTGTCAGACGTCGATGCGCGCATCCCACAGGATCGGATCGCCGCCCATGGCGGGACAGAACAGATCCACCTGCAACTGCACCTGGCAGCCCGGGCAACTGTACTCGTGGTACTCGCCGATGTAGGGCTCGCCGGACGGCAGGGCGTCTTCCATGTAGTCATTCAGGTCGACGATTCGCCGCAGTGCATAATTCTTGTAGTTCTCCTCGGGGCCGCAGTAGAGGTGCCCGCAGTGGACGCAGCGGATGGCGTGCTGTCCGTTCCGGCCGGCGATCTCCAGGCTCGCGTGAAAGCGCAGCACCGAGTCATACTCCGCCGCCTGACCGGGATCCAGGGCCGAGGTCTTCCCGGACGGCGGCGCCCCGAGCTGCTTGCGTTCGGCGCGGGCCCGCTCCCGCAGGCTCTGGGTCGCCGCCGTGTCCACGGAGCGGCCGTCGTCGGACAGCACCACGCCGTACACCTCCTCGCCGATCTTGGCGGTGAGCCAGCCACGGCCGAAATCCCGCAGCACCAGCGCGGGGTCGCGTTCCAGCGGGTCGCCGAAACCGCCGCCGCCGGCCACGTAGTCGATCAGGAGACTTCCCTCCGGCAACATCACACGCTCCGGCACCCCGTCGGGATGCACCACCCGGCCCCAGGTCCCGTCCCGCATGCCGGCGCCGTCCGGGTACTCGCCGTCCTTGACCCGGTCCAGCAGCTCCATGCCGGCGTCCACCATGTAGCGCAGCACGCTCTTGCCGGTGGGATAGCCGCCGCACAGGCCGTAGCCGCCCTGGGCCACGCCGCCGTAGGGCTTGTAGTCGACGCTGCAGTCCTGGGAACCGTAGATCCAGTAGACCCGGTAGCTGCCGAGGCCGCCCCGGTACTGCCCGAAGCCGCTGCCGTCCGGGTTATGCCCCCGTGTGAAGTAGAGGAACGGGTACTGCATCTCGATGCGCTCGATGTCGCTGATGCCGGCGGAGGGGATGTTCATGTGGCCGCCGGTGTTGACGCCGTCCCGCAGCGGGGCGCCGCCCATGCCGGCGCCGTGGATGTCGTACAGCCCCTGGGCCACCCGGATGCCGTCGCGGGTATGGCCGCCGTAGAAGTAGCCGGGCCCGCCGGCGTAGGCGAGGTTGCCGGTGGTGGAGGCGTTGACGTCGTCCGCCCGGCCGGCGGCGTAGAGCATCTTGGAGACGCATTCGCAGATGGTGGAGACCAGCACGTTGCCCACCCGGGGCGCGGCACCGCAGGCGGCCGGGAAGGTGCAGTTCAGGATGGAGCCCTCCGGCACCTTGAGGGTCACCGGCCTCATCTTGCCGTCGCTCCAGGGCACGTCCCAGAAGAGCGCGTTGGTAAGCGCCAGGGTAATGTGGGCGGCGGTGCTGGGGAACGTGGAGTTGTGGTCCGTGTCGGTCTGGGGGCTGGTGCCCTCGAGGTCGAACTCCAGCTCGTCGCCCTTCTTGGTCATGGTGCAGTAGAGCTGCTGGGCCACGGCTTTGCGCGACTTGCGGTCCAGGGTGGTGACGTACTCCCGGGAGACCCAGGTGCCGTCCGGCAACGAGCGCAGCTTGGCCCGGGCCTTGGCCTCCGAGTCCTCGATCATGCGCCGGCCCGCGGCCTCGACGAACTCGGCGCCGAACTTGTCCACCAGCCCGAGGTAGCGGTCGGCGCAGACGTTGTTGCCGGCGATCATGGCCTTCATGTCGAGCCCCACGTATTGCGGGTCCCGGCACATGCCGGTGAGGGTGCGGAACACGTCCTCGCGGAACTCGCCCTTCTCGACGATCTTGAGGCCGCTGATGCAGATGCCCTCGTGGAAGACCTCCAGCGCACCGCCCCGCAGCACGCCGCCGGTGTCGGCGGTGTGGGTGCTGGTGGCGGTCCAGGCGATCAGCTCGCCGTCGTGGAAGATGGGCTTGATGACCATCATGTCGTAGGTGTGGGAGCCGGCCACGTAGGGGTCGTTGAAGAAGAACTGGTCGCCGTCGTAGAAGCCGGGCGACTCCTTGAAGTACTCCATCATGTTCTTGATGGCCTGGGAGGTGGCCGCCGCGAAACGCAGGTGGCCGGAGCACGCCAGCACCATGACGCCCTGGGCGTCGTAGAACGAGCTCATGCACTCGCCCCCCTGGGCGACGATGGGAGAGGCCGTGACGCGCTGCAGCGTCATGCGCCCTTCCTCCCCGATGGCCCAGAGCCGGTGGAAGTACATTTCGTAACGAATGGGATCAACCGCTGTCGGTTCCATCAGTGACTCCTGAGGGTAGGATTCTCGAATCCCGTTGTCCTTAGATTTCCATCACCAGGTTCAGGTACTGGTCCACCGTCACCCTGGCGCCCGGCGGCACCGGGATGGTGGTGAAGGGCAGCTCCAGGATGGCCGGGCCGGCCACCTCGTTGCCCGCCTTGAGCAGGGCGTTGTCGTATACCGGGGTCTCGATGAAGCCGCGCTCCGGCCGGGTGAAGTAGACGTTGCGCTTGCCCTTGACCGCCTGGGAGCCGTCGCCCTTCTCGACCGGCTGCGGCTTCAGCTCCGGCTTGGTTACCAGACCCACGGCGTCCACCCGGATGGCACTGATCTCGATGCCGGCCTTGGTGTAGCCCGCGCCCACGCCGTAGAGCTCCTCGTACTTCGTCTCGAACATCTCCTGCAGCTCCTGCAGCCGCTCGTCGGTCATGCGGTCCCAGGGCAGCGGGATCTCCACGCCGGCGGTCTGCCGCCGGTAGCGCATGGTGAAGAACCGGCGGTACTCCACCTGGTCGGCCTTGAAGCCCTCGCCGGTCATGGCCTCGCCGAGCTCGGTCTCGATGGTGTCGAGTCGCTCGTTGGGCCCCTCGGGCTGGGCCGGGAAGATGTACTGGCAGGTGATCACCCGCGTGTGGATGACGTCCGCCGAGGCCACGCCGAAAGCGGAGAACACCGGCGACGTGGGGAAGATATAGATCTGGTTGATGCCGAGCTCGGCGGAAAAGCCGCCGGCGTGAACCGGTCCGGCGCCGCCGAAGGCGTAGATGACGAACTCCTCGGGCAGGTGCCCGGTGCGCACCACCTGCTGGCGGATCAGGTCGGACATCTTGCTGTTAACGATGTCGTAGACGCCGGCCGCGGCTTCGACCGTGCTCAGTCCCAGCGGCTTGGCGATCTTCTCTTCCACCGCCTTCTCGGCCTTCTCCTTGTTGAGCGACTTGCGCCCGCCCAGGAAGTACTCGGGGTCGATGATGCCCAGCACCAGGTCAGCGTCGGTGACCGTGACCTCCTCGCCGCCGCCGTCATAGCAGACCGGACCCGGGCTCGCGCCCGCGCTCTGGGGACCCACCAGCAAACGGCCGGTCTCCTCGTCCACCCGGGCGATGGTGCCGCCGCCGGCGCCGATGGACTGGATGTCGATGATGGGCTGGAGCATGCGGAAACGCTCGACGATGGGCTCGGCCGCGTAGCGCCAGTAACCCTCGGTGATGAGGCCCACGTCGAAGCTGGTGCCGCCCATATCCGCGGTGATGACGTTGGGGTGGCCCAGCAGGCCAGCCACGTAGGCCGAGGCGATGGCGCCGCCGGCCGGTCCGGACTGGAGGTTCGACACCGGCGTGGCGTGCGCTCGGTGGGCGACGCCGCCGTTCCCCTGCATGATCAGGAAGGGCCCTTCCAGGCCGCCCTCCTCGAGCTTGGTCTGGAGGCCGCCGAGGTAGCGGTCGACGGTGGGGCCGAGGAAGCTGTTGATGATGGCCGTGTTGGCACGGGCGTACTCGCCGGCCACCTGGGCCAGTTCGCTGCCGAAGGACCAGAACACCTTGCGCGACGGGTCCGCCTCCAGCGCCAGGGCGCGCACGTCGTCTTCGTGCTTCGCATTGGCCCAGGCGTGGAGCAGGCTCACGGCGATGGCCTCGCAGCCCTCCTCGTCCACGAGCTTGCGGATGGCGTCCATCACGTCCTCCCGGGACAGCGGCACCACCACCTCGCCGCGGTAGTCGATGCGCTCGCGCACGCCCAGCACCCGCTCGCGGGGCACCAGGGGCTCGGGCTTGGTCACCCACGTGGCGTGACGGATCTCTTCCTCCGAGAGACCGTCCACCCGGCCGATGGCGCGCATGATCTCGGTAGTGTCCTCGAAGCCGCGGGTCGTGATGAAGCCCACCTTCACCCCGGTGCGGGTGATCAGCGCGTTGGTGGCCACGGTGCTGCCGTGCTTGAACAGCACCGCCTGGTTCAGCAGCTCGGTGCGGTCCACGTCGAGCACAAGCGCCGCTTCGGTTAAGGCGTCCATTACACCCCGGGAAAACTCGTCCGGCGTCGTCGACGCCTTGGCGGTCCAAACCTCCCCGCTGGGAGACATGACGACCACGTCCGTGAAGGTTCCGCCCGTGTCGATACCGATGATGTAGTCTTTCGCTTCGGCCATGCCTGATCTTCCTCCTGATTGCGAATCTTTACCTGGTTGCCTTCCCCGCCGGCGCCGCGGCAGCGCTCCCCCGTGGGTCGCGTCAGCCGGAGGCGTATTCCAACAAGACATTGCAGTCCTGAACGGATCTGCTCGCTATTGAGACCTGCCTGGGACGGGAACCGTAGGGTGAAATGACCCCGGTACTTGCCGCAGCCGGGTTGGCGGCACTGAGGATATTAGCTAACGCGTCTCGTCCTTGTATTCAAGGGTTGCGGGGCTCGTGCGACCACGTGCCCCATGACCCTCATAGCTTGTACACTTCGCGACGGTTTCTGGCAAAATGAACGACGATCTGCCGGCTCGGCGCGTCGAGCGTGTAAAGCGTACGGTAATCGCCTACGCGAAGCTTGAACACTCCCTGCCAAGCCGCTCCTAATGCCTCATGCCTGACCGTTTCGATGTTCTCCGCCAGCCACTGCAACTTGGAAATGACACGACGTGCGATGACCGGGTCCAAGCGGCGAATATCGGCTTCCGCCCCTGGCGTCAACCTGATCTCGTAGGTCACTTGGAGGTTCCAGCATCCTTCAGCACATCGGAGAGACTCGTCGTCCTTCCGCCCGCTTGAACCTCCCGGAGAGAAGTCCTCAACGCTTCCGCGAAGTCGTCCTTGAGGACCATCCCTTCGTCGGGATCAGCCAGCAACTCTGTCAATGATTGGCTTACGGCCTCACGGACGAGTTCTCTGAACTCTGCGACTGTCAAATCTGCGACCGTTGAATCCGCCATATCTTGTCCCTCGGTTGCATGAACTGCAAAGCCTTGCTCAGAGGCCAGACACTGTTCCCACAGGTAGCTTATCGTGAATTTGGTGTAATCCAAACAGAGCGCCTAGCCGTCGAACTACCATGGCTACCCGTTCTCTGTCAGTATGGTCTCCATTGTTTCCTTTACCGTTCGCGGTGACCGCAACGTCAGTGCCAAGGTCCGGAAACTCTTTCGGTAAATTGCGGCCTCCGACGCCGGCATACGTCTTTTCGCAGACCCGTCCGCGACTGCGCAAAATCCACGGACGGACGGAGAATCCCATGCCGAACGGCGGGATTTCATATCTCCTTCTCGGTGTGTACGGGGATGCCCGTTCAGTTCATCACCAGGCCGCCGTTGACGTTGAGGGTGTAGCCGGTGATGTAGGTGTTTTCGGGGCTTACGAGGTAGTAGAAGCCTTCCGCGATGTCCTCCGGCTGGCCGGTGCGGCCCATGGGGATCAACGGCTTCCAGGCCTCGCGGGAGCCGGGGGCGGCGTGGGCCAGGACACGCGGAGTGTCCGTAGGGCCCGGGGCCACGACATTCACAAGGACGCCGTGGGGCGCCAGTTCCTGGGCCAGGGACTTGGTGAAGCCGAGGATGCCGGCCTTGGCGGCCGAGTAGGGCGTGCGCAGGGCGCAGCCGGTGAGCCCGTAGTTGGAAGCGGTGTTGACGATGCGGCCGCGCCGTTGCTCCATCATGCCGGGAGCCACCTCGCGGCAGAAGAGGAAAGTCCCCTTGAGGTTGACGTCCATCACCTCCCGCCACTGCGCCCAGGACAGGTCCTCGACGGCCCCGGTGTAGATGGTGCCGCCGGCCAGGTTGGCGAGGATGTCCACGCTGCCGAAATCCTCGCGGACTTGCGCCACCACGTCCTTGATCTCCGCCGCACGGGTCACGTCGAGGCCGTAGGCGCGCGCCTGGGCCCCCGCCGCGGCGAGCTCCTCCACGACTCCTGCCGCGCCCTCACGATCCGCGTCGGCGATGGCGACGGCGATGCCCGCCCGGGCGAACCGCAACGCGACGCAACGGCCGATACCGTTGCCGCCTCCGGAAATGATAGCCACGTCGCTCAATTCGGGCTCCTTCCTTTGCCTGTGGTGGTAAACCCTGCAAGGGCGACCGCGGGTCACCTCTGCCGTCGTTGGGACCGTCAGTCGGGCACGCTGCTAGAGGAAATCCTCCAACCGCACCGTACCCGCGCCCATGGGCTGCAGCCGCTCGAACTCGAACCGCCGCGCCGGGTCGCACTCCGGCGGCTTGGTGGCGTCGATCATCACCTTGCCGCCCACGCGGTGCCAGCCCGGCGCCCCGGGTTTGCCCACCTCCGCGCACGAGGGGTCCATGGCGTGGATCTTGGCTCCGGGTAGCGTGATGATGTCCTCGGCCGGGTTGACGCGCGTGGAGATGGCCCAAAGCACGTCGGCGTAGTTGAAGATGTCCACGTCCTCGTCCACCGCGATGGCCACCTTGGGATGCTGGTACTCGCTCGACAGCGCGGCCATGAGCACGTTCCTGGCCTCGCCGTAGTAGCGGGCGTTCATCTGCACCACGAGGCCGAAGATGCCCGGCAGCACCAGCACGTTCTTCACCTGGGCGCCGCCGCCGACGCTTCGCACCCGCCGGAGGATCTGCGCCGACATGGGCACCTTGTGGTAGACGCACCCTTCCACCTCGGCGCCGTTCTGGATGTTCTTGAAGATGGCGTCGCCGCGCATGGTGATGGCGTTCACCTGGAACACGGGGTTCTGGCCCGCCCCCGCCAGGTAGTAGTCCTGGAACTCGCTGAAGGGGCCTTCCTCCTCGCGCACGTGGGGCAGGATCTCCCCTTCCAGCACCACCTCGGCCTGGGCCGGCACCTCCATGTCGATGGTCTCGCACTTCACCATCTCGACTTCTTCCTGCAAGAGCCCCGCGGCGATGGTCAGCTCGTCGCGGCCGTAGTCCGTGGTGGTGGCGGCGGCAAAGTAATACATGGGATGGTGGCCGATCATGAAGGCCACGGGCATGCCCTCGCCCTTGGATTCGTGCTTCTGGTAGTTGGCCCAGCCGTGGCGCGGGTAGAGCAGGATACCGGTCTTCCGGGGTCCCTTCATCTGCAGGCGATGAAAGCTCAGGTTGCGGTTGCCCGTGTCCGGATCCTTGGAGATCATCAGCCCCGCGGAGATGAAGGGGCCGCCGTCCCGGATGCCGCACTGGTGGATGGGCATCTTCGTGATGTCCACCTCGTCGCCCTTGAGCACCCGTTCCTTGACCGGACCCGAAGACACCAGCCGGGTCGTGCCGGCCGTCTGCGTACGCCGGACGAACTCGGGCACCATCTCGTTGCGGTCAACGCCGAAGGCCAGCGGCGCCAGCCGCACGTCGCCCGGCGCCTGCCCGAGGCAGCGCCAGCCCGGATAGCCGTCGAGGTTCTCGAACAGCAGCGCCCGTTCCCGGGACTGCCACAGGAGCGCTCCCATCTGCGTCCGCGGATCCACCGGCTTCGAGATGGTGTCGAGCACACCGGCGCCCCGCAACTGGTCGATCCAGGTGCGTATGTCCTTTTTCATGAGATGTTTCGCCGTTGGAAATTCATGGCCGTCCGGCGCGCGAGCCGCGCCGGACGGCCATGGGGTTGGGCTATTTCTTGCGCGCCAGCAGCGCGGGGATGTACTCGTTCTTGAGCCAGTCCCACCCCGGCGAGGGCTGGAGCAGGGTCTTGGTGACCTTGTCCGCGTCGGGACCCTTGATGTAGTCCAGCTTGAGCCCGAAGATCTTCTCCCACTCCTTCACGTAGACGGGATCGGAGTACATCTTGTCGAAGGCGGCACGAATGGCGGCCACGCGATCCGCCGGCGTGCCCGGAGGCACCACCAGCGTACGGTTCAGGGTCCGCAGAGTCGGACCGGTGAGCTTGTACGCTTCCCACGCCGGGCCCGAGGGCGCCTTGCCCTTCACCTGCTTGTAGACTTCCTCGAAGGTCGGGATGTCGGTGCCCGGAGAGCGGATGACTTTCCCGTCGGGAGTCAACACGCCACCCTGCCAGATGGCGACGGCGACCCCTTCCTGAATGGAGGAATAGTACCGGCCACCGCTGCCGAGCACGTGATGCAGCCCGGTGCCGCCGACGTAGGAGACCTCTCCCGACAGGAACGCAAGGGCCATCTGGGCGGTGCCGGGATAGCCTACCGCGAACTTGTAGCCCTTGATGCCCAGAAGGTCGAGCCCGATGGCGTCGTTCAGGAAGGACGATCCAGTGATGGAACGCCCGGAAACCGCGATCTTCTTGGGATCGATCTTGGTCAGCTCGAGCCCGGTCTTGACCTTGAGGAAATCGCGGACGATGGCGGCGGAGGCACCGCTGGTGGAGTAGATCGCCGGCATCTTCGTCAGGTCGAAGTTGGGCTTGGGCTCCTTCAGGACCGAACTGCTCAGGTGGGTGGTGCCCATGATGGACCAGGTGAGGCCGTCCTTCTTGGCCTTATGGTGGACGTAGGCGCCGTGAATCAGGCCGGACGCGCCGGGCATGTTGATCTTGACCACCTTCTTGGGCATGCCGGGAAGGTACTTGCCGATCCGGCGGGCGATGAGCCGGCCTTCGGTATCGTGCCCGCCGCCGGGAGAATAGCCGGAAAGGATCTGGATTCTCTTGCCTTCGGTGAAGGCATGCGCCGAGCCGAAGGCGAGAATCCCCAGCACCGCGCAGCACACGAACAACAACACTTTGCGTAGGGTCATGAGTTTTCTCCTTTGCGAGAACCGATGGGACACATCTCCGTTCACCCGGACGCTACTTGACGCCGACGAACTTGCGGAGATGGGTCTGCCACTCGGCGGGCGCCATGGTCTCGTCGCGGATCTTGGACGCGTCCTTCGGCGTCACCAGCACCGGAGCGAGCTTCTGGCCGAAGACCCTCTCCCAGTCCTTGATGAAACCCGGGTCCTTGGACATCTTCCCGACCGCCTCGCGCAACTCCCCGACCTTGGCTCCGGCGATGCCCGGAGGCAGCACCAGGGTACGGGTCAGGTTCGAGATGCCGAGCCCGATGGCGCGCCACGCCTCCCAATCGGGACCCGAAGGCTCTTTCTTGTGGACCGCCTTGAACACCTCGTACAGCGTGGGGACGTCCCCCTTGACCGTGGCGGACCGCGCGATGGAACCATCGGCCTTGAGGATGCCGCTCTGGTACATCGGGAACACCAAGCCACGCTTGTGCAAATCCACAAACGCGCCGCCCCCCACCAGGTGGGCGTCGCTGGCCACGAAGTAACTCACCTCGCTCCGTTCCATGGCGGCCCTGATGGGAGACGTTCCCCCATAGGCGCACACCGCCGTGTACTTTTCGACACCCAGGAGCCGCAGGGCCAACTGACCGCGCAGGCACGAGGAGCCCTGCTTGGAGCGGCCGGCCACGACGATCTTCGAGCGGTCGACCTTGGTCAGCAGATCGTTGGCGTTCTTCGCTCCGAGAAAATCCCGGGTCAGATGGACCTGGATGCCGGCGACGGACCAGATGATCGGCATCTTGGAAAGGTCGTACTTGACCATCTCCGGCGGCGCCAGCACCGCCTGCAGCCCGTGGCTGCTGCCGAAGAGGCCGATGGTCTGCCCGTCCGGCTTGGCCCGGTTGTAGACGTAGGACGACATGATCATGCCGCCGGCTCCCGGCATGTTCTGGACGATGACTTTCGGGTTTCCGGGAAGGTATTTCCCGAGGTAGCGCCCCATGACGCGCGCCTCGATGTCGTGGCCTCCGCCGGGCGGATAACCAATCAGGATGGTTACGGTCTTGGCCGCCGCCGTCGTGGTCAACACGGCGAAGAGCAGTAGAAAGAACACGGTACACCAAGTCGCCACTCTCGATCGCTTCATGATCCGATTTACCTCCTCAACAGCGGCCACCGGCCGCCAGCACCCGGCTAAACCAGCCGGGCAAAGCCGGGCCTTGAACGCAAACGGGCCGAGGACTCGAGTTCAAACCGAGATCCTCAGCCCGTCTGAAATTGACGGCCGCTCCTTCCGGAGCCGACCTGCATCGAGAGTGTCCCTGGCACGAAACCAGGGACGCTCTTTCCGCATGCAAACCTATTTCTTGGCCTTGGGAATCGACATCTTGGCCTTCGCCAAGGTGTTGCCGTCCGCATCCACCAACATGACCTCGTGGTCGCCAGGCTGCAGCAGCCGCTTGATGGTCCGTCCCCGGATCCCCCACGTGGTGGACACCATGCCCTTGTCGTCCGCCTTCTCGACGGCAGGCTTCGCCAGGAAGCTGACGTCGGACAGCACGCCGCCCATCATGGTGCGGATACCCACCTCTTGGCCAGCCTTGAGGCCCTCCGCGGAGATCTTGACCTGCAGCCGGCCCTTCGTCACGTCGCCCACGTCGACCATGAGCTTGGGGCCCATTGCCATGGCGACCGTCGACAGCAGAAACAATGCTCCCAGGGCCGCTGCCAAACCGACTAGACTTTTCCTTGCCATACGCTACCTCCCTTTGGTTTTTTGCTCCGCTGATCCAGACGGCTCCTTTTATACGTAAGCCTTGCGGCAAATGTCAAGTGCCATCTTGACCCAAATTCCGGCCCCGCAATCAAATGGGAACCAGACCCGACAAGTACCTTTCCACCAGCCCCAGAATGAACTCTTGAGGCCCGTTAATCAACCCCGGCGGCCACGGGATGTGCAGCACCATCTCGAAGACCCCGATCATGAACACCATCATCACCAGCATGTAGGTCACGGCGACCTTCCACGACTCGCCGGCCTGAATGCCCAGGTAGAGGAGCAGGAAGAGCGGGACGCTGAGGATGAACCCGATGATCCAGATGGACAGGTAGAGGCCGACGATCCATCCGAAGATGTTGAGGGCGCGCCTGATCACCACCGCCACCGGAACGCTGCGGTCCACCGGCAGGTCCATCATGCCCGCCACGTCCTCGTCTCCGTCCTTGCCGCGAAACAGGTCCAGGCCGAGTTGCAGGAAACACAGCAGCATCGTGGGAATGCCGATGGTCCATGGAAACAGCCGCGCCTGGTATTGCCACTGCTTGGCGGTCATCACCAGGCCGACCATCAGCAGCAGGACGACGACGGTGAACAACGCCCCGGGGTTGGCCTTAAACTTCATCGGCTTCCCCGCCTTGTTCGCGCTCGATCTGCCCCTCGCGCATCTGCTGCAGCTCCTGCGCCTTGCGCGCGTTGCGAATGCCGTAGTACAGGCTGGCGGCGATGAGCAGCATCACGATCATCACGATGGGACGCAGCATCCATGTCGCCCCATAACGGCTGATGGAGATGAAGAGGTAGTTCTCGATGATGCCGCTCAGCACCAGCCCCAGGATCAGCGGCGGCCGCGGCCAACTGAACCGCTTCATGAACCAGCCCAGCAGTGAGAAGAACAGCAGCGACCACAGGTCGCCCCAGTGCCGGGTGGCCTGGAACGACGCCAGGATCACGATGACCACCACCAGCGGAGTCAACAGATTGATCCGCACCATGGCGATCTTGGCCAGGGTATTGGTCAGCAGCATGCACAGGATGGTGCCGAAGATGTTGGCGATGGCCAGGCTCCAGATCATCGTGTAGGTGACCGCCAGATCCTTGGTGAGCATGGCGGAGCCGGGGGTCAGCCCCTGGATGGTCATGGCCCCGAGCAGCAACGCCATGGAGGCGCTGCCCGGCACGCCGAAGGCGATGGTGGGGATGAGCGCTCCCCCTTCCTTGGCGTTGTTGGCGGCCTCCGGCGCCAGCACGCCGCGCACGTCGCCCGTGCCGAAGGTCTCGTTGGCGCCCTTCTCGGTCTGTATGGCGTGACCGTAGGCGAACCAGTCCACCACCGACGCGCCCAATCCGGGGATGGCGCCGACGAAGACTCCCACCACGCCGCAGCGCAGCACCAGGAACCAGTTGCGGAAAGTATCCCGAATCCCCGACATGACGCCCTTGAGCCGCTCCTTGGGCACGTCGGCGATGCGCGTGCCCCGGATGGTCAGGTCGACGATCTCGGGGATGGCGAAGATGCCCAGGGCCACCGGGACCAGGGGCACGCCGTCCCAGAGGTACAGTTGTCCGAACACCCAGCGGAGCACGCCGGTCTGCGGGTCCATGCCCACCATGCCCACGCACAGGCCCAGGGCGCCGGCGACGAGCCCCTTCACCGGCGCAGTGCCGCTCAGCACGGCGACCATGGAGATGCCCAGGAGTCCCAGCATGAAGAACTCGGGAGAGCCGAACGCGAGCACGATGGGACGAAGCACCGGGATGGAAAGCGCCAGAATCAGCGACCCGAACACGCCGCCCAGGAGCGAGGCCATGTAGGCGCCGCCGAAGGCGCGCCCGGCCTCGCCCTTCTTGGCCATTGGATGGCCGTCGAGGATGGTGGCCTGGGACGCCGAGGTGCCTGGAACGCCGAAGAGGACCGAGGGAATGGTGTCCGACGTGCTCGTCACCGAGATCAGGCCGATCATGATGGCGAAGGCCTCGAAGGAGTCCATGTCGAAGGTGAAGGGCAGCAGGATGGCAAGGCCGACGAGCCCCCCCAGGCCCGGGATCGCCCCCAGGGCCAGCCCCATGAGCACCCCGATGAACAGATACCCCAACCGGGTCGGAACCAGGAGGTTCTCAAACGCCACGGTGGCGGCTTCCAGCATACGGACTCCCTTCTGCCCCTTGGAAAATCCACAGGGATATATCGAGGTCTGAAGAGGCTGTCAAGCCGCCGCGTATGGCTGCCGTCCTCTCATCGGCGCCCGTTCCCGTTGCGGGAATCGGGGAAAACGACTACTAGGACGGGTATCCCTTGGTCGCAGGTTCGGAAACGAGCACGCACGTGGAGGGGTTCGCGGCGGCAAACCCCGCGAACTTCAGGAAAGGATCGTCATCATGGGAAATCTGGGCATCTGCTTCGTCAACCCCGCCCCTCACATCGAGCCGGGCTACGTCACGGCCATGGCGCGGAAATGCGACCAGGCGGGGCTGCATTCGTTCTGGACCATCGACCGCATCGCCTATGACAACCTCGAGGCCCTCACCGTGCTGGCGGCCGTTGCCGGCGTCACCGAGAACATCCGGCTGGGGACGTCGGTGCTGCTGTCGGCGCTGCGACATCCGGCCCTCCTCGCCAAGACCGTGGCCACCCTGGATTTCCTGTCCAACGGCAGGATGACTCTCGGCATCGGCTTCGGCAGCCGGGAGAGCGATTTCAGCTCCGTGGAGGTTCCCTGGGAGCATCGGGGGAGCCGGGCCGAGGAATCTCTCGCGCTGATGAAGCGGCTCTGGACCGAGGAGGAGGTGGAGCACCACGGCCGGTTCTTCGACCTTCACAGCACCCGCTTCGGCCCGGACACCGTCCAGTCGCCCCACCCTCCCATCTGGATGGGCGGCGGCGCCGAACCCGTTCTGAAGCGCGTCGGGCGGCACGCCGACGGCTACATCTGCGGCAGCAACGCCGTGCACGACTTCGACGCGGTGTGGGAAAAGATCAGCGGCCATGCCCGTGCCGCCGGGAGGAATCCGGACGACATCGAGAAGGCCGGGCTCACCTTCATCGCCATCGATGACGACAAGAGCAAGGCGGTGGAGGCGTGCGAGAACTACCTCATCCGCTACTACGGCAAGGTGCGGATGGACGTGGAGAAGTACATGCTGGTGGGGAGCGCCGACGCCTGCGCCGACGGCATCAACCGGATCTTCGCCGGCGGCCTCCAGACCCTGATCATCGGCCTGGCCATCTCCGACCTGTCGCAACTGGACACGTTCGTGGAGAAGGTGTTGCCGCAAATCGAATCGTCACCCCGGGCTTGACCCCGGGGAATCGTCACCCCGGGCTTGACCCCGGGGAATCGTCACCCCGGGCTTGACCCGGGGTCCAGGGGCTGGGGTGGAAGGCGCCGGGACCGGCGCAGGACGCTACAGCGGCGCCGGCCCCTCGAAATTCTTGGTGTAGGGCAGCTTCTCGGAGGTCTGGGCCACCTCATCCATGTTGCCGAGCAGCAGGGCCGTGGAGTCCCACGAGCCGGTGGTCAGGGCGTTGCGATGCCCTTCGCTGATGTCGATGTCGATGTCGCTGCCGTCCGGCAGGCGGACCTTGCGGGCATCGAGATCCACCGTCAGCTCCACCTGCGGATCGGACTCCACCAGGGTCATGAGCCGTCCGACATCCTCCGGCGAAGCCATCACCGTGGGCATGCCCAGCAGCACGCTGCTGCCGGCGAAGATGGGGCCGAAGGATTCGCCGATGATGGCCCGGATGCCCCAGCGGTACAAGGCCTGCGGCGCGTGCTCCCGTGACGACCCGCAGCCGAAGTTGCGGTTGACCACCAGCAACTCGGCGCCCTGGAAGCGGGCCTCGTTGAACGGGTGCTCCACCGTGTTGCCGTCGGCGTCGTACCGTTCGTCGATGAACGGGTATTCGCCCATCCGGCTGAAGGTGATCTCCTTGAGGTAGCGGGCCGGCACGATCCGATCGGTATCGATATCGTGGCCCCGGACCACCACCGCCCTGCCGCCTACCTGCTTGATCTCGCTCATGGGACTCCCGATCAGTTGTATTCGCGCACGTCCACGACCTTGCCGTTCAAGGCGGCCGCCGCCACCATGGCGGGACTCATCAACAGCGTCCGCCCTCCCGGGCTCCCCTGGCGGCCGATGAAGTTGCGGTTCGACGAGGAGGCGCACACCTCGCGGCCGTTGAGCTTGTCGGGATTCATGGCCAGGCACATGGAGCAGCCGGCCTCCCGCCATTGAAAGCCGGCCTCGGTGAAGACCCGGTCGAGCCCCGCCGCCTCCGCCTGTTTCTTCACTTCCACCGACCCGGGCACCACCAGCGCCCGCACGTCCGAGGATACCTGCCTCCCCTTGGCGACCCGCGCCGCGGCCACCAGATCCGACAAGCGCGAATTGGTGCACGAACCGATGAACGCCACGTCGATGGGGGTCCCGAGAATCGGCGCGCCCGGTTCCCAACCCATGTGCTGGTAGGCCTTCTCGACGGTCTTGGGATCCTGCAGCTCCTCGGGCCGAGGCAGGCTTTCCAGCACGCCCACCGCCTGCCCGGGATTGATGCCCCAGGTGACCGTCGGTTCGATGGCCGAGCCGTCGATATCCACCACGTCGTCATAGCGGGCGTCGGGATCCGACGCCATGGAGCGCCAGTACGCCATGGCGCGGTCGAAGGCTTCGCCCTTGGGCGCGAAAGGCCGTCCCAGCAGGTAGTCGAAGGTGGTGCCGTCAGGGTTCACGTAACCCACCAGGGCGCCGCCCTCGATGCTCATGTTGCACACGGTCATGCGTTCGTCCATGTTCATGGCATCCAGCACCGCGCCGCCGTATTCGTAGGCGAAACCCTTGCCGCCGCCGACCCCGAGCGTACGGATGATGGTGAGGATCACGTCCTTGGCGTGCACCCCGAGGGGGAGGCTGCCGTTGACGTTGATGCGCCGCACGTTGAGCCGGTCCATGGACAGGGTCTGGGTGGCCAGCACGTCACGGACCTGGCTGGTGCCGATGCCGAAGGCCAGGGTCCCGAAGGCGCCGTGCGTGCTGGTGTGGCTGTCGCCGCAGGCCAAGGTCATTCCCGGCTGGGTCAGACCGAGTTGGGGGCCGATGACGTGGACGATGCCCTGCCGGTCGCTTCCCAGGCCGTAGAACTCGATGTCGAAGTCCCGGACGTTCCGTTCCAGCGCCGCCATCATGGCCTCGGCCTGATCGTCGGCGAAGGGCCGGACCTGGGTGTCCGTGGGTATGATGTGATCGGCGGTGGCGAAGGTCCGTTGCGGATAGGCGATGGAAAGCCCGCGCTCCCGCATCATGTCGAAAGCCTGCGGGGTGGTGACCTCGTGGACCAGGTGCAATCCGATGAAGAGCTGAGTCTGCCCGGTGGGCAGGGTCGTCACCGCATGGGCATCCCAGACCTTGTCATAAAGTGTACGTTCGGACATGGATCGGTTCTCTCCTTGGCGAAGAGTTATAGCCAGCGACCTGCGCTAATTCAAGCGAAGCCCCGGCCGCCGTCATACAGGATCGGGCCCGGAATACACCCAAACGCCATCCAGGGTACCCCATCGTCACCTTGGGTACCCAATCGCCACCCCGGGCTTGACCCGGGGTCCAGGAGGGGAGGAGGGGCGCGACGGAACCGACCACCCCCAAACCCCGCCCCTGGACCCCGGGTCGAGCCCGGGGTGACGGCTGGGGGGTCGGGATGACGATTGGGGTCCGGGATGACGATTCAGGGGGTCCGGGATGACCGCGGGCCGTAGACGACCTCCAGCAGGAACAGGCCGCGCGCCGGCGCGGTGGGGCCGGCCAGCGTACGGTCGCGGCTGTCGATCAACGCCGGCAGATCGCCGGCATCCCTCTCGTTCAGCCCGATCTGCACCAGGGTGCCCACGATGTTCCGCACCATGTGGCGGAGGTAACCGGTGGCCTCGACACGATAGACCCAGTGGTCCTCCCAACGGTACAGCTCGTTCCGGTAGATCCGCCGGATCGCGGTGGCGGCGCCGCAGCCGGCGGCGCGGAAGGACGAGAAGTCGTGCTCCCCTTCGAGAGCAGCCAAGGCCTCGCCCATGGCGTCGACGCGCAACGGCCTCCGGACATGCCAGGAGTAGCGGTCGTTGAAGGGCGACCGCCAGGGGTGGTTCCAGAGCCGGTACTCGTAGATCCGCTTCGTCGCATCCCTTCTTGCGTCGAAGGATGGGGCCGCTTCCTCGACGGCCTTCACCGTGATGTCGTCCGGGGTGAGGGCATTGAGGCTCCGCTGGAGCCGGGTGAGGTCGCGGCCGTCGGGACACGTGAAATCGGCCACTTGGCCCAGCGCATGAACGCCCGCGTCGGTCCGTCCGGAGCCCCGGACGCGCACCTTGCACCTCAGCAGCACCGCAAGAGCCTCCTCCAGGACGCCCTGGACGGTCGGCCCGCCGGACTGGACCTGCCAGCCCCGGTATTCGGTGCCGTCGTACTCAAGGGTCAGTCGCACGTTCATGCAGGTTTCCTGAGGAGCCGCCCGCGGGCCGGCGCGGGAGCGGACGGTCCACGGGTTTCGGGAACGGACGGGATGGTCGAGCCGAATGCTTTCCTCGGCGGAAGCGTCAGTGGCAGTCCCGGATCAGGATCTCGGCGATCTGCACGGCGTTCAGGGCGGCGCCCTTGCGCAGGTTGTCGGCGACGACCCACAGGTTGATGCCGTTCTCCACCGAATCGTCCTCGCGGACGCGCCCCACGCAGGTGGCGTCCTTGCCGGCCGCCTCGGTGGCGAGCGGATAGTCATTGCCTTCGGGGTCGTCCTGGAGCAGCACGCCGGGGGCTTCCCTGAGGATGGCCCGGACCTCGCCCGCCGAGAGCTTGCTGCGGGTCTCGACGTTGATGGATTCCGAATGGCTGCAGAACACCGGCACCCGCACTGCGGTGGCGGTCATGCGGATCTCCGGGTCGTCCAGGATCTTGCGTGTCTCCTGGATCATCTTCCACTCTTCCTTGGTGTAGCCGTCGGAGAGGAACGTGTCGATGTGGGGGATGCAGTTGAACGCGATCTGGTGCGGGAACTGCTCGCACTCGACGTCCTGGCTGTTGAACAGCGCCGCCGTCTGCTTGCCGAGCTCCTCCATGGCCTGCCGCCCGGCCCCGGAAACCGACTGGTAGGTGGACACCACGATGCGGCTGATGCCCGCGGCGTCGTACAGCGGCTTCAGCGCCACCACCATCTGGATGGTGGAGCAGTTGGGGTTGGCGATGATGCCCCGGTTCGCGTGGTCGGCGATCTTGTCCGCGTTGACCTCGGGCACCACCAGGGGGACGTCGTCGTCCATCCTGAAGTAGCTGGTGTTGTCGATGACCACGGCGCCCGCGTCCACCGCCGCCTGGGCATAGCGGGCGCTCACCGACCCGCCCGCCGAGAACAGCGCGATGTCGATGTCCTCGAAGGAATCCTCATCCAGCACTTCCACCGGGATCTGCCGGCCGCAGAAATCGAGGCGCTGGCCGGCGGAGCGCTCGGAGGCCAGCAACCGCAGGGTGCCCACGGGGAACAAGCGCTCCTCGAGGATCTTCCGCATCTCCTCGCCTACCGCCCCGGTGGCTCCCACCACGGCAACGTTGTATTTCTCCTTGCCGGTCATGGTCGCGTCACGCCGCGCGGCTGGCCGCGATTTCCTGCCGCACCAGGGCGCCCATCTCCTTGCAGCCCACCAGCGAGCCCTTTCCATCGGCGATGTCCGGGGTGCGGTAACCGGCCTCCAGCACCCGCTCCACCGCCTGCTCGATGCAGTCCGCGACGGCCCCCTGGTCAAAGGAGTGGCGCAGCATGAGCGCCACGGTGAGGATGGCGGCCAGCGGGTTGGCCTTGTCCTGCCCGGTGATGTCCGGAGCGCTGCCGTGCACCGGCTCGTACATGCCCACCTTGCCGCCGAGGCTCGCGGACGGCAGCATGCCGATGGAACCCGTGAGCATCGCCGCCTCGTCGCTCAAAATGTCTCCGAACATGTTGGTGGTGACGATCACATCGAACTGCCTGGGGTCCCGGATGAGCTGCATCGCGCAGTTGTCCACCAGCACGTGGTCGAGCTCGACGTCGCCATAGCCCTCCTCGTCGCGCACCCGTATCACCACCTTGCGCCACAGCTCGGTGGATTCCAGCACGTTGGCCTTGTCCACCGAGGTCACCCGGCCGCGCCGTCTGCGGGCGGCCTCGAAGCCCACCCGGGCGATCCGCTCGATCTCCGGCGTGGTGTAGACCAGGGTGTTGACGCCCCGTTCGGTGCCGTCCGGTTCCGTCGTGACGCCCTTGGGCTGGCCGAAGTAGATGCCGCCGGTCAGCTCCCGCACGACGATGAGGTCCGTGCCTTCCACCACCTCCGGCTTGAGGGTGGAGGCCTGCGCCAGCGGCGCGAACAGCTTGACCGGACGCAGGTTGGCGAACAACCCCAACTCCTGGCGCAACGCCAGCAAGGCCCGCTCGGGACGGATGGAGTAGTCGAGGCCGTCCCACTTCGGTCCGCCCATGGCTCCCAGCACTACCGCGTCGCTGGCCTTGGTCATGGCCAGGACTTCGTCGGTGAGAGGTTTTCCGTGGGCATCGATGGACGCGCCGCCCACCAGCCCCTCCTCCACGTCGGTGCTGAAGCCGAAGATGTCGCCGGCCTGTGTCAGCACGGCCATGGCTTCGGCCACCACTTCCGGGCCGATGCCGTCGCCCGGAAGCACCGTTATCTTGTGACTCATGGACCCCCCTGTACGGATGCCTGACGGTGCCGCTTGCGATATTCCAGACGGTTCAGAGCGTTCACGTACGCCAGCGCACTCGCCATGATGATGTCGGTATGGGAACCTTTCCCGGAGATGTTGACGTCCTTGTCCTGCAGCATGCACGACACCTCGCCCTGGGCGTCGGTGCCGCCGGTGACACTCGAAACCGAGTAGCGCTGCAGCTTCGCGCGGCTGCCCGAGATCCTGGCGATGGCTTTATAACACGCATCCACCACCCCGTCACCCGTGTCGTGGGCCACCTTCTCCTCGCCGTCCACCCGCAGCCGCACGGTGGCCGACGGCACCGCGGACGAGCTGGAGGCGATGTTCATGTACACCAGCTCGTAGCGGTCCGGCTGGCTCGGAATCCTCAGCACCTCGTCGGCCACCAGGGCCTCGATGTCCTCGTCGAACACCTCTTTCTTCTTGTCCGCGAGCTGCTTGAAGCGCTCGAAGGCGCGGTTGACCTCATCCTTGCCGAGCGAGAAGCCGAGATCCTTCAGTCTGTCGCCGAAGGCATGGCGCCCGGAGTGCTTGCCCATCACCAGCCGGTTGCCGGTGATGCCCACGGTCTCGGGCTTCATGATCTCGTAGTTGAGCTTGTGCTTCAGCACGCCGTCCTGATGGATCCCGGCCTCGTGGGCAAAGGCGTTGTCTCCCACGATGGGCTTGTTGAGCGGCACCGTGATGCCGGTGACCTGGGACAGCAGACGCGACGTGGGATAGATCTGCTCGGTGTGGACGCGCGTGTCGAGACCGAACACCGGCTGCCGTGTCTTGAGGGCCATGACCACCTCTTCCAGGGAGGTATTGCCGGCCCGCTCGCCGATGCCGTTCACCGTGCATTCCACCTGCCGCGCGCCGTTGGCCACCGCCGCCAGCGAGTTGGCCACCGCCAGCCCCAGATCGTTGTGGCAGTGGGCGCTCCAGGTGACCTTTTCCGAGCCCTCGGTGTGTTCGATCAGGTACCGCACCAGCTCGCCGAACTCCGACGGGATGGCGTAGCCCGTGGTATCCGGGATGTTCAGGGTCTTCGCGCCGGCCCGGATGGCCTCGCTGAACACCTCCACCAGAAAGTCGCGGTCGCTGCGCGACGCGTCCTCCGCCGAGAACTCGACGTAGTCCAGATACCGCCGCGCCTGCACCACGGACGTGCCCACGGACTCCAGCACCTCCTCCCGGGACATCCGGAGCTTGTGCTTCAAGTGGATGTCGGAGGTGGCGATGAAGGTGTGCAGCCCGGGCTTCCGAGCCCCTTCCACCGCCTTGACGGCCTTGCGGATATCGCCCTGCTGCGCTCTCGCCAGGCTCAGCACGATGGGGCGCTTGACGGCCTTGCACACCTGCACCACGGACTCGAAGTCCCCGGGAGAAGAGGCGGCGAAGCCCGCCTCGATGACGTCCACCCCCAGCTTTTCAAGTTGACGGGCGATGAGGACCTTCTCGTCGATGTTCATGCTCGCCCCGGGCGACTGCTCGCCGTCCCTCAGGGTCGTATCGAAAATGTTCACGATGTTGCTGGCGCCCATGTTCTACCTCCTCAAAAAAAAACTCCCGCGGAGAGTCCGGCGGGAGTTTGGATCAAGCAAGCTGAGGTTCGTTTTCATTCAGGCTTGTAAGAGTGCCTGCGCTTCCCTCCGTCGCTTCCGCACGGCGAGCAGCCCCAGTAAGGGGCCCGATAGGGTGTAGGCCAATAACGCCGAGAACAGCACGATCTGCCACATAGCGATGGTCAGTATAATGACTGCCAGCGCGGAAAGCAACAGCCAAATGGTGCTGCGTTTCTTGAAGTGGTGCTGTTTCAGGCTGAAATAGCGGAAGTTGCTTACCATGAGGCCGGCCAGAACACAGGCGATGACGGTGAAGACCACCGGCTTGCTGCCTGTGCCCTCGAGCCCCAGCATCCGGTACATGAAGATGGTGGCCGCGACCATGGCGGCGGCCGCGGGGATCGGCAAACCGGTGAAGTAGCTCTTTTCCGCGGTCAGGGTCTGGACGTTGAAGCGTGCCAGCCGCAGCGCGCCGCAAACCGCGAACAGCGCCGCGCCGAGGCCGCCCCAAGTCCCCCAGGGAGCCAGCGCGGACACGTAAACCAGCGCGGCCGGCGCCACGCCGAAGGAGACCACGTCGGCCAGGGAATCGAACTCGACGCCGAACTGGCTGGTGGTGTGGGTCAGACGCGCCACGGCGCCGTCGACCCCGTCCAGCAGGGTGGCGGCCACGATCAACATCGCCGCCATATGGTACTCGCCGTTGAAGGCCACGAAGATCGCGAACACGCCGCACAGGAGATTGCCCGCGGTGATAAGACTGGGCAGGAGGTACATGCCCCGGCGAATCCGGTTGGACGGATTCCGCCGCCTCAAGCGGCGGCGCCGAATCTTCCCCGGAGGAATCAGGCGAACCTTCTTGAACGGCGCGTCGCCCTTCTCGGAACGTTCCATGAACCCCTCGGCGGTCAGAGTCTGGCCACGATGGTCTCGCCGCCGCGGACCCGCTGGCCAGCCTGCACCTCAATGGCGGCGTCCCCCGGGAGATGGAGGTCCACCCGGGAGCCGAACATGATCATGCCAAAACGTTCGCCCCGTTTCAACGAATCGCCGCGGCCGACGTAGCAGACGATCCGCCGCGCGAGGAAGCCGGCGATCTGGACGATGCGGAGTGTCCTTCCGGCATCGTCCACCAGCTCGATGGCGTTGCGCTCGTTCTCGTCCGACGCCTTGCCCTTGTAGGCCGCCAGGAAGTGTCCCGTCTGATAGCGGACATCCGCCACCCGCCCCTTCATGGGCGCCCGGTTGATGTGCACGTCCAGGGGCGACAGGAAGATGCTGAGCCTGCGGTCGCCGGCCTCGGAGGCCTCGCCGACGTCCACGACCTTGCCGTCCGCCGGCGACACGACAATTCCTTCCCCGTCGGGCGCCACCCGTTCCGGATCGCGGAAGAACGCCGCCACCGCCACGGCGATGGCAGCCAGCACCGCGCCCGCGGCAAGCCAGCCCACGGCCAACGCCGCGGCCGCCAGCCCCAGCGCGGCGAAAACGAACCGGTAACCTTCTCTGGCGATGCCGATGGAGTGTCTCCCTTGCCCCTCTCGGGCGGTAGCCCGCGTCAGTTCTTGCTCTTGTCCACCAGCCGGTTCTCGGCCAGCCACGGCATCATGGACCGGAGCTGCTCGCCCACCTTCTCGATGGGGTGGCTCCGGGAGGTCTGGCGCAGCTCGTTGAAGCGCGGGGAGCCGGCGCGGTGCTCGTTCATCCACTCGTCGGCGAACTTTCCCGACTGGATGTCCGCCAGGATCTCTTTCATGACCTTGCGCGTCCCGTCGTCCACGATCCGGCTGCCGCGGGTGAGGTCGCCGTACTCCGCGGTGTTGCTCACCGAATAGCGCATGTTGGCCAAACCGCCCTCGTATATCAGGTCGACGATCAGCTTGACCTCGTGGCAGCACTCGAAGTAGGCCATCTCGGGCGGATAGCCCGCGTCCACCAGGGTTTCGTAGCCGGCCTGGATCAGCGACGTCAGGCCGCCGCACAGCACCGTCTGCTCGCCGAACAGATCCGTTTCCGTCTCGTCCTTGAAGCTGGTCTCGATGACCGCGGCGCGGGCGCCGCCGATGGCGGCGGCATAGGCCAGACCCACCGACGTGGTGTCTCCGGTGGGATCCTGCTCGACGGCCAGCAGGCACGGCACTCCCCTGCCCCGCTCGAACTCGCTTCGCACCAAGTGGCCCGGCCCCTTGGGCGCCACCATGAAGACGTTGACGTCCTCGGGAGGCACCACGCGCTTGAAGTGGATGTTGAAGCCGTGCCCGAAGGCCAGGTAGTTGCCCGGCTTGAGGCCGGGCCGGATGACGTCCCGGTAGACGTCGCCCTGAAGCTCGTCGGGCAGCAGCACCATGACCACGTCGCCCGCTTCTGCGGCCTCAGCCGTCTCCATGACCGTCAGGCCGGCATCCGCCGCCTTGGCCCAGGACGCGCTGTCGCGCCTCAGCCCCACCACCACGTCCACGCCCGAGTCGCGCAGATTGCTGGCGTGCGCGTGCCCCTGGCTGCCGTAACCGAGCACCGTGACCTTGCGGTCGCGGATCCGGCTCAGATCCGCGTCCTGGTCATAGTAGACCTGCATGATAAACCTCCCTGTTTCGTGCTGTTGGTCCGGAAGTCCGGCGCAGCCCACCGGATCGGGTTACGCGGATTCGCGCGCGATGGCGATCCGGCCGGTGCGGACGATCTCCTTGATGCCCATGGGCTTCAACAGGTTGATCACCGCGTGGATCTTGCCGGAGTCTCCCGACACCTCGAGGGTATAGGTCTGCGGCGTCGAGTCGACGATGTTGGCGCGGAAGATTTGCGCGATTCGAATGGCCTCGTCCCGATGCGACTGCTTGGCCCCGATCTTGATGAGCGCCGTCTCCCGGTCGATGTGGTCCTCTTCGGTCAGGTCGACCACCTTGAGCACCTCGATGACCTTGTTGAGCTGCTTCATGATCTGCTCGATGATGAGCTCCTCGCCGGAGGTCACGATCGTGATCATGGAGATGGTGGAATCCGGGGTAGGCGCCACCGAAAGACTCTCGATGTTGTAGTTCCGCGCGCTGAACAGGCCGGCCACCCGTGCGAGCACACCCGCCTTGTTCTCAACCAGAACCGAAATGATGTGTTCCATCCGCCAAACCCCTACGCCGGCAGCACGGCGTCCGCATCCTCTCCCTTTTTCCGCGAGCCCTTGCGCGCGGTCTTCATGTGCGGCGGATCCTCCAGCACCATCTCGTGATGAGCCCCGCCTGCCGGGATCATCGGATAGCAGTTCTCGAACCGGTCTATGGCGAAGTTCATCAACACCGGACCCTTGTGCTTGAACCCCTCCTTCAACACCGCCTCCACATCCGCGGGGCCGTCCGACTGAAGACCGAGGATGCCGTAGGCTTCCGCCAGCTTCACGAAGTCGGGGGTGGTGCCCAGGTCGCTGGAGGCGTAGCGCCCCTCGTAGAACAGGTCCTGCCATTGCCGCACCATGCCGTGGAACTGGTTGTTGAGCAGGATGATCTTCACCGGCAGCTTGTAGATGGCGGCCACGGCCAATTCCTGGAGGTTCATCTGGAAGCTGCCCTCGCTGGTGATGCAGAGCACGGTCTTGTTGGGATAGGCCTTCTGCGCGCCGATGGCGGCCGGGAACCCGAATCCCATGGTGCCGAGCCCACCCGAGGTGAGGAAGGTGCGCTGTTGGGCGCCCCTGAAGTACTGCGCCGCCCACATCTGGTGCTGGCCCACGTCGGTGACGACGATGGCCTTGTGCTTCGTGAGCTCGTACGCCTTCTCGATGACGTACTGGGGCTTGGTCTCTTTCTTGCCCTCTTGCTGGTAGGACAGCGGATGCGCGCCGGCCCAGTCGTTCACCTGCTTTTGCCACGGCCGCCGTTGCGCCTTGACGCTGGCGGGATTGCCGTCCATGGAGCTCAGCACGCCCACCAGTTCGCGCAACACCGTCTTCACGTCGCCCACGATGGGAATGTGGGCATGGACGTTCTTCTTGATGGAGGTGGGATCGATGTCGATATGGATGACCCGGGCCCTGGGCGAGAACTCCGACAGCTTGCCGGTGACGCGGTCGTCAAAGCGCGCGCCCACGGCGATGAGAAGATCCGCCTCGTGCATGGCCATGTTGGCGCAGTAGGTGCCGTGCATGCCGAGCATCCCCATGCACAGCGCATGCGTTCCCGGGAAAGCGCCCAGCCCCATGACCGTCATGGTCACCGGGATCTGCGTCAGCTCCGCGAACTCCCTGACCTCGTTGGCGGCCCCGGAAAAAATCGCCCCGCCGCCGACATAGATGACCGGCCGCTTGGCCTTCAGGATCTCGCCCGCCGCCTGCTTGATCTGGTAACGGTTGCCGGACACCGTGGGGCGGTACCCCCGGAGGTCGACCTTGTCGGGATAGTGGAATTCGGCCGACTCGGTGCTCACGTCCTTGGGGATGTCCACCAGCACCGGGCCGGGGCGGCCGGTGTTGGCGATGTAGAAGGCTTCCTTGATGGTGGCCGCGAGATCGGCCACGTCCTTCACCAGGACGTTGTGCTTGGTGCAGGGACGGCTGATGCCGATGTTGTCGGCTTCCTGGAACGCGTCGTTGCCGATGAGGCTGGTGGGGACCTGCCCGGTGAATGCCACCAGCGGGACCGAGTCCATCATGGCGTCCTGGAGGCCCGTGACGATGTTGGTCATGCCCGGACCCGAGGTCACCAGCGCGACACCCGCCTTGCCGGTAGCCTTGCCGTAGCCCTCGGCCATGTGGATCGCGCCCTGCTCGTGCCGGGTCAGGATAACCTCGACGTCTTTCTGCTGGTGCAGGACGTCAAACAGCTTGAGGACCACTCCGCCGGGAATGCCGAAGATCGTCTTCACTCCCTCGCGCTTGAGCGACTCCACAAATATTTCCGACCCGGTCAACTTCATCGTTCTCTCCCCCGGTGGCCCGCGCCACTAGCTCGTGGACTTGTACTTGCCGAGAATCTGCATGATCCTGTCCTTGCCCACGAGCTTCAGTTTCTGGATACGCTTCTTCTCCATCTCCTCTTCGGGCGACAGATAGCCCTTGTCGTGCAAGTCCACCAAGCGCTTCTCGTACTCCAGGTGTTCTTCATAATATTTACGAAGTTCCGGGTCCTTTTCCAAGACAGAGGCAATCATCTGCTCCTCTCTCTCCTCCATTGGACGACCTCCTGATCAGTAATTGGGGTAAGCGGTCAAATGTATCCAACGGCCGCATTTTTGTCAACGCGCCACTGCCTACCGGGAAGCGTCCCGGCCCGCTCCGACCACCGCGTCCGGCGGCCGGATGTAGTGGGGTGTCAACGGCTCGGCCGCCGTTTCCGGCGTGGCCCGGAACCTCGCCTCGGCGATCCGCGCGATCGCGGAGGCGATGGTGGGAAATTCGTCTCCGGTGGTGATCCGCGCGCGCGCGCCGGTGCATCGCGCGATCAGGTCGGCGTACGCCCGGGCACCGTTTCCCACGAAGACGCACGGCGCCGAGGCCGCCGCCTCGACCTGCCGCACCAGGGACTCGGGCGCCGTCACGGTGTCCTCGATCAGGCACTCGAAGCCGGTCGCCGTGCGGCGGTACAGCGCGCCGTAGACCTCGCCCTTGCGCGCATCCATCAACGGGCAAACGAACGCGGCGCCGTCATCGGGCGGCACCCGGTACGCCACCGCCTCGAGGGTCCGGACCCCCACCATCGGCGTGTCCGAACCGTACACCAGACCCTTGGCCGTGCTGATGCCGATCCGCAGCCCGGTGAACGAGCCGGGCCCCACCGCCACGCCCAGCAACGAGAGACTGGACAGGTCCACCGCCGCCTGGGCGAGCACCTCCTCGATGAGCGGGATAAGCCCTTCGGCGTGGTTGGACCGGCCCGGCCGCCGGTCCCCGGCCTGTAGCGACTCCCGCGCGCTCTCGGCGGCGAGCCGGCCGTCGTCCAGGACCGCGGCGCTCAGCAACGCCGTCGACGTGTCGATTCCAAGTACCTTCATGTTCGTATCTGCCGCCCCCGGGGAAAGAACCCGGCAGTCGTTCGGCGCCCGCGACGATCCCCCGGTTCGGGTCAGCCGCTGAAGATCCGCGCCAGATCGTTGTAGAACGCGTAGACCATCACGAAGAGCAGCAGCACCAGACCCATCTGCTGGGCACGTTCCCGTTGCCGTACTTCCAGGGGTTTCCCGCGCACCGCCTCGATGAGGAAGAAGAGCAGGTGCCCGCCGTCCAGCATGGGGATGGGCAGCAGGTTGAGCACGCCGAGGTTGATGCTCAGCAGCGCCAACAGGAACAGGTAGTTGGCGACACCCCTCTGGGCCTGCTCTCCGGCCATCTGGACGATCATCACCGGGCCGCCGAGATTCGACGAGTCGACGCGCCCCACCACCATCTTCACCAGCACTTCCAGCGTCAGCAGCGTGATCTCCACGGTGCGGGAGACCGAGAGCAACGCCGCGGTCAGCGGATTCTTCCGCTCCACCTCCACGGCGCCGGCGCTCTGGATACCGATCAGCCAGGTCTCCTCGACCTCGCCCAGAAGCGTCTGCGTCTCGCCCCGCTCGGGGCTCAACGTCACCGAGAACTCCCGTTCGCCTCGGGCGACGCCCAGATCCAAGGGACGGCCCTGGCTCGCCCTGACCTCGGCGGACAACTGGTCCCAGGAACGAATGGGCCGGTCGCCCACCATGACCACGCGGTCCCCGGCCTGCAGCCCCGCGCCGGCCGCGGGGGAACCCGCCTTGACGCCGCCGACCTCCGCGGTGCGGTAGGGCACCCCGAAAACCATGAAGACGAAAAGAAACACCGCCATGGCCAGCAGGAAGTTGGCCACCGGCCCCGCCGCCACGATGGCGGTGCGGCTGGCCAGGCTCCGGTGCGCGAAGGAGCGGTCCAGGTCCGCGGAGCCGACGTCCTCCTGCGGGTCCTCGCCCACCATCTTGACGTACCCTCCGAGGGGAAAGGCGCTCACGCAATACTCCGTTTCGCCGTAGCGGCGGATCAGCACCTTCGGACCGAAACCGATGGAGAAGGTCAACACGCCTACGCCGGTTTTCTTGGCCACGAGAAAGTGGCCCAGCTCGTGGAGAAACACCAGCACGCCGAACGCAACGACGGCGGCGGCGACCATGTAGGCGATGTCGATCACCGTGCCGAACCGTTGCGTTGCGCGAGGTCCCGGGCGAACCCCCGGGCCCATTGATCGGCATCGAGGACCTGTTGCAGGTTCCTCGGCTTGACGGATTCGTGGGACTCGATGGTCTTCCTGCTGATCTCGTGTATCTGACGAAAACCGATGCGTCCGTCCAGGAAAGCGGCCACCGCCACCTCGTTGGCGGCGTTGAGAACAGGCGGGACCGTGCCGCCCTGGGCGAGAGCCCCGTAGGCGATGTCCAGCGCCGGATAGCGCCGGCTCTCCACCTCCGTGAAGGTCAGCTCCGCCTGCTTCTGCAGGTTCAAAGGCGCCAGCCCGATATCGAGCCGTTCAGGGTAAGAGAGCGCGTAGGCGATGGGAATGCGCATGTCGGGGATCCCGAGCTGGGCCATGACGGCGCCGTCGCGGTAGCGCACCATGGAGTGGACGATGCTTTGGGGATGGATGGTCACCTCCACCCGCTCCGCGGGCACGCCGAACAGCCAGCGGGCCTCGATCACCTCCAGCCCCTTGTTCATCATGGTGGCGGAATCGATGGTGATCTTGGGTCCCATCTTCCAGGTGGGGTGCTGCAGCGCCTGCTGGATGGTCACACGGCGCAACTCCCGCAGCGGCGTGCGCAGGAACGGTCCGCCCGACGCGGTCAGGATGATCTTGTCCACGTCCTCGCGGCGGTTGCCCTCGAGACACTGGAACACCGCGCTGTGCTCGCTGTCCACCGGCAGGAGCCGCACACCCCGCTTCCGGGCCTCGCGGACGAAAAGCTCGCCCGACATGACCAGGGCTTCCTTGTTGGCGAGTCCCACGTCCTTGCCCGCCTGCACCGCGGCGAAGGTCGGTACGAGCCCCGCCCCGCCCACGATGGCGGCCAGGACGAAGTCGGCGGTGGGCTCGGTGGCCGCGGCGACCGCTCCTTCCTCGCCGCAGACCAGCTCGACCCGGCGCCGGCCGATGAGCTTCCGCAGGGCGTCGACGTCGTCCCGGTCGCTCACGCTGACGATACGCGGGGCGAACTCGGCGATCTGGCGCGCCAGCAACTCCAGGTTGCGCCCGGCCACCAGGCCGCTGACCTTGAAGCGGCGTTTGAACGTCCGGACGACGTCCAGGGCGTTGACGCCGATGGTGCCGGTGGAGCCCAAGATGACGATGGATTTCATGATAAGAACCGCAGGCAGTAGGTGCTCAGGACTCCCGGGAAGATCAGGCTGTCGAGCCGATCCATCAGGCCGCCGTGGCCGGGCAGGATGCCGCCCGAATCCTTGACCGCGAAGCCCCGCTTGATCACCGATTCGAACAGGTCGCCGACCTGGGCGGCGAGGACGACGGCAAGGGAAAACCCCAGCAGCGGAGCCGACGGCAAGGCCAGAAGCCACCAGCCCGAAAGCCATCCGGCGGCGACTCCCGCCACCGTGGCAGCCACCGATCCTTCAACGGTCTTCCCCGGGCTGACGGAAGGATACAACTTTCTTCGGCCCAAGGCCACACCGCCAAAGTAGCCGGCACTGTCGGACGTGAACACGACGATCAGCACCCACAGCACCCAAGGGTAGCCGCCGCGGTAAAGGACCGCGAAATGGGGGAACAGATATCCCAGGTAGAGAGCCCCGGCCAGCGCCAGCCCCAGGTGCCGGTAACGTTCCTCCACCGCGCCGCCGGTGAAGATGAAAACCACGCACAGGGCCGCCACGACCACCGGCAGGAGAGCCGACAGCCCGGGAACGATCAACGTCAGGGACATCAGCATGCCGGCCGCGATCCCGCTCACGCGCACCCACCCATGGCCCGGAAAGGCCATGCGAAAGTACTCGTAAAGGGCGATGAAGGCGAGGATCTCGATGAACGACGCAAACAGCCAGATGCTGTCCAGCACGATGATCCCGACGACAACGGGTATTCCGGCCAGCGCGGTCAGTACCCGGGTGCGCATCTGCTAACCTTGAAGGAGCTGCTCGTCCGTCTTGCCGAAACGGCGCTTCCGACGCTGGAATTCCTGCAGCGCCTGCACGTACTGTTGCTCGGAGAAGTCAGGCCAGAGCGTGGGCGTGATGTACAGCTCGGTGTACGGTATCTGCCACAGGAAAAAGTTGCTGATGCGCATCTCTCCGCTGGTGCGGATCAACAGGTCCGGGTCCGGGATGGGCCCGGTCTCCGTGTTGGCGGCGATCATCGACTCGTCAATCTCCGCGAGCTTGCAGCGCCCGGCCTTCACTTTCCGGGCGATGTCCCGCACTGTCTTGACGATGTCTCGGCGGCCGCTGTAGCTGAGGGCCAGAATGACGGTAATGCCGGTGTTCTTGCGCGTCAGGCGTATGTTGTGGTCCAGCACCCGGCGTACCGAGACGGGCAGACGATCCCGGTCGCCGATGGCCATGAGGCGGATCCCCTCGCGCATCATGCGCTCCTGCTCGCCCTCCAGGTAGTCTTCCAGGAGTCCCATCAGCCCCTCGACCTCGTCGTGGGGCCGATTCCAGTTTTCGTAGGAGAATGCGTACAGTGACAGGTAGCGAATGCCGAGGTTGCGGCTCACCTCGACCGTGGCCCTGACCGACTCCGTCCCCTCACGGTGACCCTCAATGCGGCTCCTGCCCCGCAGCCTGGCCCAACGGCCGTTGCCGTCCATGATGATCGCGACATGAGTGGGCAGTCGACTCTTTTCCAGCCCGTAAAGCTCCATTCCGGAAAGATCGGAGGGTGGACACTAGCGTCCTGTCCGGTTCATTCGCATGACAAGATGCGGAGGACAGGACAACTAGACCTCCATGATCTCCTCTTCCTTGGCCTTGAGGAAACCGTCCACCTTGGCGACGAACTCGGCGGTCGTCTTCTGGATGCGATCCTGGGCGTGCTTGACCTCGTCCTCGGTGATCTCTTTGTCCTTCTGCATCTGCTTCAGTTCGTCGATGGCGGCGCGGCGATGGTTCCGCACCGAGACACGGTACTCTTCGGCGGTCTTGCGGACCTGCTTCACCAGCTCGTTGCGCCGCTCGCCGCTGAGCTCCGGAATCGGCACCCGGATCAACTTGCCGTCATTGGCGGGAGTAAGGCCGAGGTCGGCCTTGAGGATGGCCTTTTCGATGCCCCTGATGGCGCTTGGATCGTACGCCTGGATCGTCACGAGCCGCGGCTCGGGGACCGCGATGGTGGCGATCTGGTTCAGCGGGGTCGCGGTACCGTAGTATTCCACCGTCACCCCGTCGAAAAGCGACGCCGACGCCCGTCCCGTCCGCACCCGTGCAAGCTCCCGGCGCATGGCCGTCATGGTTCTCTCCAACTCTTCCTGGAAGATGCCGTAGAAGACCTCGTCCATGTCTCACCTATTGGCGCGGCGCGTTGGGGTCGCCGACCCCTACCAGGGTCCCGATGGGTTGGCCGCTCACCACCTTGCGGATGTTGCCGCGCTCCATGACGTTGAAGACGATGATGGGAAGCTTGTTGTCCATGCAAAGAGAGATGGCGGTGGCGTCCATCACCTTGAGCTCCTTGCTGAGCACCTCCATGTGGGTGAGCTCCCGGAAAAGCTTCGCACCGTCATTCTTCATGGGATCGGTGTCGTAGACGCCGCGGACCTTGGTGGCCTTCAGGATCACCTCCGCGCCCACTTCCATGGCCCGCAGGCTTGCGGTGGTGTCGGTGGTGAAGTAGGGATTGCCGGTTCCGCCCGCGAAGATCACCACCCGGCGCTTTTCCAGGTGCCTCACCGCCCGCCGGCGAATGTACAACTCGGCCACCTGCCGCATCTCGATGGCCGACATGACACGCGTTGAAACACCGATCTTTTCCAACGCGTCCTGGAGCGCGATGCTGTTGATGACCGTCGCCAGCATGCCCATGTAGTCGGCGCTGGCCCGGTCGATGCCGTGGTCACTGGCCTCGGCGCCCCGCAGGATGTTGCCGCCGCCGATCACCAGGGCAATTTCACAGCCGAGCTCGTGGACCTCCCGGATCTCTTCCACGAACCGCGCGACGGTGGCCGGATCGATGCCGTAGTGGCGCTCTCCCGCGAGCACCTCTCCTGTGATCTTCAGAATGACCCGTTTGTATCTCAACTCCACGCCGGTCATTCGGTGGGACCCTGCGCTACTCTTTCATCCCCTCGCCCACGGAGTAGCGAACGAAACGCCTGACCCGGATGTTCTCGCCCAAACGTGCAATGGCGTCCTGGATCAGGTCCTTGACCCGGCGGGTCGGCTCCTTGATGAAGGCCTGCTCCATGAGACACGCTTCCTCGTAGAAACGCTCCATCTTTCCGTCGACGATCTTGGCCAGCACGGGCTCCGGCTTCTTCAACTCCTCGGCCTGTTGCCGGTAGATGGCCTTCTCCCGCTCCATCTCATCTTCGTCGACTTCCTCACGCCGCACGTAGCGCGGGTTGGCCGCCGCGACCTGCATGGAAAGATCCTTGACCAGGGCCTGGAACTCCTCGGTCCGAGCCACGAAGTCCGTCTCGCAGTTCACTTCCAGGAGCACACCGATCTTGTTTCCGCCGTGGATGTACGCGCCCACGAGACCTTCGCTCGCCTCACGCTCCGACTTGCGCGCGGCCAGCGCCAATCCCTTCGCTCTCAGGTGATCCACGGACTTCTCGAAGTCACCCTCGCACTCCACCAGGGCCTTCTTGCAATCCATGAACCCCGCGCCCGTTTTCTCCCGCAGTTCCTTGACTAGACTCGCATCGATGGCCATGCTGACTCAACTCCCCGCCGTGGTCGGCGCATCCGTGGACTTGTCGGTGTCCTCGTTCTCCCGAACGGGTTCCGCCTGTGCCCCCTCGGCAGTGGCTGCCGGCGGCGGTTCCGTAGACGGTGCCGGCTCCGTGGACCCTGCCGGGGCTGGTTCCGGCGTTTCCGCCGGGGCCGCTGCCGCTGCCTCCGGCTGGACCGTTTCCGGCGCCGCTACCGCCTCGCCTGCCGCCGGTTCCTCCCCGGCCTGCTCCCCTTCGGAAGCGACTTCGGCCTGCGCGGCTTCGGCCTGCGCGGCTTCGGCTGCCGCGGCTTCGGCTGCCGCGGCCTCCGCCTGCGCGGCCTCGGCCTCCATCTTCGCCTGGTCGCACAGCGCCTTGCCTTCGTTGACGGCCTCGGCCATCAGGCTACAGAAGAGACGGATGGCGCGAATCGCATCGTCGTTGCCCGGGATCTTGTGGTCCACCAGATCCGGATCGCAGTCGGTGTCGATGATCGCAATGACCTTGATGCCCAGCTTGCGAGCCTCACGGACCGCGATGGCTTCCTGGCCGGGGTCGATGATGAACACCGCGTCCGGCAGCTTCTTGATGTCCTTGATGCCGCCGAGGGCGCGTTCCAGCTTGGCCTGCTCGCGGCTGTGAGAAAGCATCTCCTTCTTGGTCAACGCCTCGACGATCTTGGGGTCGTTGGCCATTTCCTCCAGCTTCTTGAGCCGTTCGATGCTCTGCCGGACGGTCTGGAAGTTGGTCAACGTGCCGCCCAGCCACCTGTGATGGACATAGGACATGCCGCAGCGTTCCGCCTCTTCCCGGACCGAATCCTGCGCCTGCTTCTTGGTCCCCACGAACAGGACGTGGCCGCCGGCCACGATCAGGTCGCGGACCTGGGCGCAGACGTCCTTCACCATCCTCACGGTCTGCTGCAGGTCGATGATGTGAATCCCGTTCCGAGCGCCGAAAATGTAGGGCTTCATCTTGGGATTCCAGCGACTGGTCTGATGGCCGAAGTGCACCCCGGCCTCCAGAAGCTGCTTCATGGTTACATCCGTCATAACGCAAGAACCTCGAATTTTACGTAGCTCAACATCCTGTTTTCCTGCCTCGCCAAGCTAGTGGCCTGTAGGAATGAACTGCCGGTCCACAGTGGCCCGTATCATACAGGCCACTACCCGCTGTGCGCTACCGGGAATGGGAGAAAGCCACGAAGGCTATTAACAAAATCGGCCCCCCCGCGCAAGGGAACTCCGGAGCCCGCAGGGTCCGGTCACGTGTTCATGGACTCGAGGAATTCCTTGTTGTTCTTGGTGCCGTGGAGCTTGTCGATGAGGAATTCCATCGCCTCCACCACGTTGAGCTGGGACAGCACCTTGCGCAGGATCCAGATGCGGTTGAGGTCTTCCTTGGGGATCAGCAGCTCTTCCTTCCGGGTACCGGACTTGTTGATGTCCACGGCCGGGAAGACGCGCTTGTCCATCAGCCTGCGGTCCAGGTTGATCTCCATGTTGCCCGTGCCCTTGAACTCCTCGAAGATCACCTCGTCCATCCGGCTCCCGGTGTCGATCAGGGCCGTCGCGATGATCGTGAGGCTGCCGCCGTCCTCGATGTTGCGGGCGGCGCCGAAGAACTTCTTCGGCTTGTGCAACGCGTTGGAATCGACGCCGCCGGAGAGGATCTTGCCGCTCGGCGGCACCACGGTGTTGTAGGCCCGGGCCAGCCGGGTGATGCTGTCGAGCAGAATGATGACGTCCTTGCCGTGCTCCACCAGCCGCTTGGCCTTCTCGATGACCATCTCGGCCACCTGCACGTGGCGCGTCGCGGGCTCGTCGAAGGTGGAGCTCACCACCTCCCCGACCACCGAGCGCTGCATGTCGGTGACCTCTTCCGGACGCTCGTCGATGAGCAGGACGATGAGAACCGCATCCGGGTGGTTGTGGGCGATGGCCTTGGCGATGTTCTGCAACATCATGGTCTTGCCGGTCCGCGGCGCCGCCACCACCAGCCCCCGTTGTCCCATGCCGATGGGCGTCAACAGATCGATGAAGCGCGTGGTATATTCGTCCGGCTGGTGCTCCAGGTTAATGCGGTTGTCGGGATAGAGCGGGGTGAGGTTGTCGAAGAGAATCTTGTCCCGCACCTTGTCGGGATCGCCGTTGTTGATGCTCTCGACCTTGAGGAGCGCGAAATAGCGCTCGCCGTCCTTGGGAGGCCGGATCTGGCCGGAGATGATGTCTCCGGTGCGCAGGCCGAAACGCCTGATCTGGCTGGGCGAGACGTAGATGTCGTCGGGACCGGGCAGGTAGTTGTAATCCGGCGCCCGCAGGAAACCGAACCCGTCGGGCAGGGTTTCAAGCACCCCTTCTCCATACACGTAACCGTTCTTCTCGGTCTGTGCCTGCAGGATGGCGAATATCAGGTCCTGCCGCCGCATGTTCGCGGCGCTCTCGATGCTGAAGCCCTTGCCGATGTTGGCCAACTCGGCGATTTTCTTGGATTTGAGCGAACTCAGATTCAAGCCGTTCTGGTGCACCGGTTCGGCCGCTGAAGCCGCTGCCCGACCCCTGCGGTGGTTCTGAGGCGCCTCCCCCTTGGGATCGCTTTCTGCTGCGGTGCGCGTGCGTACGTTAGCCATAAAACTTCCTTTCAGTCACACTGCCGGCGGCCTGTGAACCCGGACAAGAAACGGGTGCAAAGCCGACGAAACGGATCGATTCAAACGGACCTGATGTAGCAATGATTGATTAACGCGGACTGGATCGGAAACGATTGGGTGACGTCATCGCGGGACGATAGCCTAGATACTAGGTGAAACGGGCGGCTTTGTCAAGCACGGCCCGGTCAGGCTCTCGGCGCCGACGCCGGCCAGCACGAAGCGGGCATCGACGACATCCGCTTCAATCTGCCGGACGAGCTCCCGCACGGACGGAAAATTCCGTTCCTCCCGAAGTCTTTCCACGAAGAACACCTGCACCCGGCGTCCGTAAAGATCTTCCTCGAAGTCCAGGATGTGCGTCTCGATGGTTCTGGCTCCCGGCCCGAAGGTAGGATTGACGCCGATGCTGGTGACGCTGTCGAGAACGCGTCCTCCCACCCGGACCAACGTCGCATAGATTCCGTTGGCGGGGACCACTTCCGTCCGGGTGCGCACATTGGCGGTGGGGAAGCCGAGTTCCCGCCCCCGCTGGTGTCCCTTGACGACGGCGCCGGTAATGAAGTGGCTGCGACCCAGATGCCGCCGCGCCGTATCGACCCGGCCTTCTTCCACCAGCGTGCGGATACGGCTGCTGCTGATGGCCTGGTCCGAATCCGCCACAGGCGAAATGACCTTGATCTCCATCCCCGCCGCGGGTCCCCACCTCATCAACTCGTCCACCGTCCCGGCCCGGTCCTTGCCGAAGCGGAAATCCTCTCCGACCCACAGGACCTCCACGCCGAGCCCTGCCAGATAGCGATTCACGAACTCGTGCGCGGACAATGCGCAGAAGGCCGGCGTGAACCGCTGGATCACCACGAAATCGATGCCGACGCTGCGCAGGAGCGCCAGCTTGTCCTTGCGAGTGAGGATCAGCCGGGGAGCGAAACTGGGGGCGAGAATCTTCAACGGATGGGGTTCGAAGGTCAGCACCACCGCGGACCCGCCGCTTGATCGCGCGTCTTCCATGATCCGGCGCAGAAGGTCCTGGTGGCCCAGGTGCACGCCATCGAAGTTCCCGATGGTCACGACGGGACGTACGATCTCGTGCTTGACGTGCCGCAGAATCTGCATCGTGTTTTTTTGACCCCGCAGCCCCGCATCCGGGGCCGTGGCGTTCGGCGGGCCGCCCGTGCGGGCATCTTCGGGGCCGCGCCCGGATTCCGGTCCTCAAATCGCGGAAGAGCCGCGGCATCCGGGTCAGGTGTCAGGTGTCCAGGGCTTGTATCTTTTCCCGAGCCTTTTCGGCTGCGTCGGATTGCGGATACCGGTTGATGACTTCCTGAAGAATGAGTCTGGCGTCCACGCGATTCCCCAACTCGGCGAAGGCGAATCCTATCTTGAGCCAGGCGGCGGGAGCCTTGTCGCCGTCGGGGTACTTCTTGCGAACCTCGTCGAATTCCAGAATGGCCTGGTCGAACTCCTTGAGCGCATAGTAGCTTTCACCGACCCAGTATTGGGCGTTGTCGGTCAGGGTGCTCTTCGGATGAGTCTCGACGAACTTCTTGAACTGTTGAATGGCGCCGCGATAGTCCTTTTCCCTCAAGCGCTTCCACGCGTTCTCGTAGTCCTGCTCGGCCACCGGGGTGGTGGCCGGCACCTGGCCCGGATCGGGGGTCTTCGGCGGCGTGTCCGGCTTGGCTGTTCCCGGGTCCGCTTTCGGGGCCGCGGCCGTGGTACCACTCGGCGCCGTGCCGGACGGGAGCACCGCGTCGCGCAACAGGCGAAGCTCGTCCTCCCGAACCTGCAGCAGTTCCCGCTGGGTCCGGACTTCCGTCTCGAGGGCCGCCACGCGTTCGCCGAGTTCCGCGGCGCTGCCGGGACCGGTGCCGGCGCCGCTCCGGATCTCCTGGATCGACCCCTCCACCGCGTTCACGCGGCCGCCCATGGCGGCCAACTCCGCGCGAGTGTCGGCCAACTGTTTTCGGGCCTGGTCGAACTCCGCCTTCAACTGGTTCAACTCTTCCCGTTCCGCCGCCGTCAGGGGAGCCCGATCGTAGGGCGCCGGCGCCGCGTGGTAGTCGACCTGACACCCCCACATGGCGGCCAGGAACATCACGGCCAGCATGGCCGGTGCAGCGACCCGCATCGACATGGAGCCTTCTCGCATATGAAGAACCAATGGACGGGCTTGACTCGTGTTACCAGGAACCCGGGACAAGCGGGACTCCTTACGAGGCCGGCTTCTGGGCGCGGACGACGAAGTGCGCACGGCGGTTCTTCACCCAGCACTCCTCGGAGTCCACGCCGCAGACCGGAAGCTCTTCCCCGTAGCTGATGGTGGACAGGCGATCGGGCGCGTTTCCCAATGTGACGAGGTAGTCCTTGACGGCCTGCGCCCTTCTGGCGCCCAGGGCCAGATTGTACTCGTTGGTTCCCCGGTTGTCCGCGTGCCCTTCGATCTCGATGGTGACCGCCGGGTTCTGCTTGATCCACTCGGAATTGCGTTGCAGGATGTCACGAGCATCCGGGTCGAGCTCGGAACGGTCGAAGGCGAAGAAGATGTCGGCCAGAACGCCGGGGTCCGGCAACGTGCCTTCCTGGTGAGCGCTCAGGCTCGTCTGACCCATTCCATCCTGCTTCGTCTGCGCGAGATCGCCCTCGGCAATGGCGCCGGAGTCGCTTGGAGCCGCGGGATCCTCCACCGGAGGGGTGGACGAAAGCTCCCCCTCCGGCTCCACGGGGGGCGGCACACAGGAGACAAGCATGGTGAGGGAAAGGGAACAAAACAGCAAGAAAACCGCGTTTCTTTTCATCCGTTTACTCTCTGCCTTTCCCTTGGCTGGATAATCGAGGCGTGCCGCTGTACCGGGCTATGGAAGCCGCGGTGACCATGACGGATCTGTATCATCTCCCACGGAGCCTGTCAATCTACGCTGGCTCTCACCGTCCACGCGCATGGTATAGATGCGGCGGGAACCGGATCTGTCGGACGCGAAGACAAGGAACCTTCCGTCCGGAGCCCATGACGGATCTTCGTCATTGTGGCGGTTGGAGGTGATCATCCGATGCTCGCCGCCATCGGGGCGGATGGTAAAGATGTTCAGGACGCCGTTGGACCTGCCCGTGAACGCGATCCGGTCTCCCGAGGGCGACCAATCCGGCGACTGATTGTAGGAGCCCTTGAAGGTCAGCCTCTTGATGGCGCCCGAGGCGAGAGTGAGGATGTAGAGTTGCGGGGAGCCTTGCCGATCGGACGCGAAGGCGATCCGGTCTCCCGACGGCGACCATGTCGGCGAGACGTCGATGCCCGCGTTCCGGGTAAGGCGCCGCACGATAGCGCCCGCGTGGTTCAACAAGTAGAGATCGACGTTCCGCCCCTGCTCCAGGGGGAGGACGAGGTGCCGCCCGTCCGGCGACCAGCGCCCGCCCAGGTTCAGGCCATTGCGCGTCGAGAGCGGCTTCTCCCGGTTGGCCTCGAGATCGAAGCTCAGGAATTGGGGCTTGCCGTTCTTGTACGACGTGTATACGAGCCCCTTGCCGTCGGGCGCCCACGACGGAAACAGATTGATGGTCCGGTTGTCGGTGACCTTCTTTCTCTCCGTCCCGTCGAGATGGGAAACGTAGATTTCCTTGAACCGGTCCCCTCCGGTCGACACGTACGCGATCCTGGTATCGAACACGCCGCGGGTGCCGGTCAGCTTCAGGATGATCTCGTCGACGAACTTGTGCGCCATGCGCCGCGCGTCCTTGATGTCCCCCGAGTACCGCTTGCCGACGACCGACTCCTGGCGGAATACATCGTAGAGCCACAACTCGAACTCGACCCGGGCGCCCCGGACGCGAAAGCCTCCCTTCACCAGTCCCTCGGCGCCGATGGTCGCCCAGTCCCTGAAGTCAAAGCGGCCCAGCCGTATCCCGGTTCGTTGCGGATTCTCCAGGTAGGCGGAGCGGTCGATGACCTTGAACCAGCCGGATCGGTCGAGGTCATCCGCGATGACGTCCGCGATGCGCTCCGAAAGGCGCCCGGCGTCGCCGGCGGCGCCCAGGTTCCTGAGCGGCGAGACCGCCAGCCGGTAACGTTGGGCGCCGGGGCCGACGATGAGGCCCTTGACCTGCGCCTGGGCCATCGCCGGAAAAAGCCAGCAAGACAGCAACCCGGCGATGATCCACCAGCGCATCCGGCTCGGGGCGCGGACGGAACGACCCGCTCTCGTTCTTGCCCGTGGCGGCATGACGTTTTCCCCCATGACCAAACAGTCCTTCTCCACCTGTACGCCTCTCACGTCGCTAGTGTCGTGGGACACGACACTAGCCTTCGGAGTCCGGCCGGAAAGTGAACTCGACCTCGGCGAACTCGCGCGCGTACCGCCGTGGCGGCGGCGGCAGAACCGAACGCCGTACGGCCCGCACCACCGACTCGTCGTACGCGGCATCCCCGGAAGGTTTCAGCAACTTGAGCCCGAAGATCTCTCCGTCGGCGCGCACTCCGAAGCTCACGGTCGCTTCCAGGTCCCTGCGCTTGCCGATCCAGGTCCAGCGTTCCTTGAAGACGTCGCGCATCCCGTTCAGGTAAGCCACGAACTCTCTCCCCTTCAAGAGCCCGCCGGTCCCGGTCCCGCCGACACCCGCACCGGCGCCCACGTCCTGCCCCAAGCCGATCTTGCGCCGCAGCTTGGCCCGCTCTTTGGCGGTGGCCACGGCGTCCTCGATGCGTGTCTGCCGGAGTCTCCGAACGACCTGCGTATCCTTCCCGCTTCGTTTCGGCTTCGCGGAAGACTTCTTGACGACCTTCCTGGGACGCTTCGGAGCACCCTTCTTCCGCGGTATCGGTTTCGCCACGGCCTTCTTCCTGGGCTTGGCGGGCTTCTTGCGCTTGACGGCCTTCTTCTTCGGCTTCTTCGGCGGCGCTTCCTTGACCTTGGGCTCCGGCGGCTTCTTGACCTGTATCTTCTCCTTCGGCGGGGGCGGCTTCTTCTCCGGAGCCTTCACGGTCTTGGGCGGCTCCGGGGCCACCGGCTCGGCGAACGCCTCTTCCGGCTCGTCGTCCTCCGGCAACGGCAGCGTCTCCACCGGCGCCGGCTTCGGCTCGGGCGCCGCGGGCCGGGGCAGCGGCGCCGGGCCGGCCACGAGATCCACGGTGTAGACGGGTATGGGAAGTTCCCGGCGCGCCGTGCTCGTGGGCGCCACCAGCAGCGTCACGATCAGCACCAGATGGAGCGCGCCCGAAAAGCAGATCCACCACCTCAGACGGCTCAGGCCCGATCCTCCACGAACTCTTCCAAAAAGGTCTCGCAACATCGCCGTCATGACTTCCCGCGGAGTCCGCCTCACTGATCGTTCAGGGGCATGGCCATCATGCCGAGCTTCTCGATGCCGGCGTCCTTGATCTCGCCGATCGCGGCGATCACCGACCCGTAGCGGACGTCACGGTCCGCCCTCAGATACACGGGCTTCCGGGGGTCCAGCCTGCGGTTGGCCCGGAGCTTCGCTCCCAACTCGGCCGGGGTCATCTCGTTGTCGTTCAGGTAGACCCGGCCGTCCTTCCTGACAGTGACGATCAAGGGGTCCGCCTCGTCCAACACCGGGCTGGCCTTGGCTTGCGGCAGATTCACCTCCACGCCCTGCTGGATGATCGGCGCCGTCACCATGAAGATGACCAGCAACACCAACATGACGTCCACGAAGGGCGTGACGTTGATGTTCGACAACGGCAACTTGTCCCGTCCCTGGCTCACGTCAGCCGCCATGCTTCAGCCTTTCTCCGAACCGGCCCCTACGACTTCTTGGTGAAGTGACGCTCGGCGATGTTGAGGAACTCCTGCGTGAAGTTCTCCATGTCCGTGGTCAACACCCGGATCTCCTGAAGGAAGTGGTTGTAGGCTATCAACGCCGGGATCGCCGCCACCAGGCCCGCGGCCGTGGCGACCAACGCCTCGGCGATCCCCGGCGCCACCGCCTGTATCGTGGACGACCGGGTGACGCTGAGACCGCGAAACGCGTTCATGATGCCCCAGACCGTGCCGAAGAGGCCGATGAACGGCGTCGAGCCGGAGGTCGTGGCCAGGAATGTCAACGTCTGTTCCAGCTTCGTCAACTCGACGTTGGTGGCGCGTTTCATGGCCCGCGTCACGTTGTCCACCCCGCTCAGGTCGGTGGTGAGGCCCTCCGCTTCCGCCGCATTGCGACGGGACACCCGAAGCAGCTCCTCGTATCCGGCGATGAAGACTTGCGCCACCGGGCTCGCCGGCAACTCCTGACTGGCCTTGCGTATCTCGGCCAGGTTGCGGCTTTCCCAGAAGATCTCGATGAAACGGGCGGACTGGACCTTGGCCTCCCGTACGTGCCTGAACTTGTAGAGAATGATACCCCAACTGACCACCGAGAAGACGATCAGCAGGTAGAGCACCAACTGGACCACCGGACCCGATCCCATGACCAGGTCGAGGATGCCCTCTTGCTGCATTCTCAAAGCGTCAGGTTGGACTGCTAGCTGGTAAACCGAGAAGTACAGCATCAAAACCCTGCCATCTTGAAAAGTTATTATAATCGCTGTACCTAGTCAATTGGCCCCGCCCTGACCCCGCGACTCGCGGCGGCCCCGGTCGCCGGTCGTGCGGATCGACAAGGACCCTCGAACTCATGCTCCGCAGCGTTTCAGAACTGGATCTGGAGGGGAAAACCGTGTTTCTCCGCGTGGACTTCAACGTGCCGCTGACGGAGGGCGGCATAGCCGAGGCCCACCGCATCGACAGCACGCTGCCCACCATCGTGTTCCTGCTGGAAAAGGCCGCCCGGCTCGTCATCGCCTCCCACATGGGCCGTCCCGGCGGGACACGCGATCCCCGTTGGAGCCTGGCGCCGGTGCAACGCTACCTGGAGCGGACACTGTCCCGCCCCGTGCGGCTCGCCCCCGACTGCGTGGGCCCCGGAGTCCGGCAACTGCTCGCGGACCCGGACGGAGCCGGGGTCCTGCTGCTGGAGAACCTGCGGTTTCATTCCGGCGAGGAAGCCAACGACCCGGAGTTCGCGGCGAAACTGGCCGGCCTGGCCGATGTCTACGTCAACGACGCCTTCGGCGCCGCGCATCGGGCCCACGCCTCGACCGCCGGCATGGCCCGGCACTTCCTGGAGAAAGGCGCGGGTTTCCTGTTCCACAAGGAAGTGGACTACCTGTCGCGCATCCTGAGCGCGCCGGAGCGCCCGGTGGCCGCGATCCTCGGCGGCGCCAAGGTCTCGGACAAGATCGGCATCCTCAAGAACCTGATTCCCCGGGTGGACCGGATCATGGTGGGCGGCGCCATGGCGTACACGTTCCTGAGCGCCCGCGGCGTGGCCGTGGGCCGGTCGCTGCTGGAAACGGAAAGCATCGCCGTGGCCCGGGAGATCATGGCGGAGGCGGAGACGGCCGGGGTCCCGTTCGTGCTGCCCGTCGACCACGTCACCGCCGGCGACATCGACGCAGGCGACCCCTCGGTGACTCCCGGCGTCGATATCCCCGACGACGGCATCGGGCTGGACATCGGTCCGGAAACGGCGGCCCTTTTCACCGACAGGCTGAAAAACACGGCCATCGCCCTGTGGAACGGCCCCCTGGGGCTGTTCGAGCGCGAACCCTTCAGCCACGGGACCGTGGCGGTGGCCCGGGCCCTCGCGGCCTCGGAGGCGGCCACCGTCATCGCCGGCGGCGACACGGTGGCGGCCGTGCGGCTCGCGGGGGTGGCGGACGACATGACCCACCTGTCGACCGGAGGGGGCGCCGCACTTGAATTTCTCGAGGGCAAGACCCTTCCCGGAGTAAGGGCCCTGGAAGACGCCCGCGGCGTCTGAAAGACGTTCCGACCCATGGCAAGAACCACGGTCATAGCCAACTGGAAGATGCACGGGACCCAGGCCGAAGCGCTGGCACTGGCGCGCGGGGTGCGGCGCCTGGTAGGGAACCGGTTCCCGGCCGTCGAGGTGGTGCTGGCGCCGCCGTTCACCTCCCTCGAAACCGTGCGCCGGGCCCTCAGGGGAAGCCGCCTGCACCTGTCCGCGCAGAACCTTCACTGGCAGCCCCAGGGGGCGTTCACCGGCGAAGTCGGGGCGGACATGCTGGGGGACGCCGGTTGCAGCCACGTGATCGTGGGCCATTCCGAGCGGAGGCGCCTCTTCGGCGAGACCGACCGGGACGTCGGACGGAAGCTCGCCGCCGCCCTGGAGGCGTCCCTGAAACCCGTCCTGTGCATCGGGGAGACCCTCCAGGAACGCCGGGCCGGGCGCATGCGCCGCATCCTGTCCGCGCAACTGTCGGGCGCGTTGAAGGGTGTTTCGAAAAGTGTTAATGAAATTCTCACGGTAGCGTACGAGCCGGTGTGGGCCATCGGCACCGGAAAGAACGCGACTCCGGCGCAGGCAGCCGAGGCCCACGGCTGGATCCGGCGAGGGCTGGCACGCAGGCTCGGGGAAGCCCCCGCACGGGAGATACCGATCCTGTACGGCGGCAGCGTAACCCCGCACAATGCGCCCGAGCTGGCCGCGGTTGCGGAAGTCGACGGCGTCCTCGTGGGGGGCGCCAGCCTCGACCCACGGAGCTTCGCCGCTATCGTGAGCGCATTCGCGGCGAACGACACCCCACGGACAGAGGACGCATGATCATCCTGGTGACAACCGTTCACATTCTCGTTTGCCTGGGACTCATCGTCGTGGTCCTGCTGCAGACCGGCAAGGGCACCGACATGGGCGCCGCTTTCGGCGGAGGCGCCAGCACCACCGTCTTCGGCAGCAGCGGCGCGGGCAATTTCCTGACCCGGGTGACCACCGGCATGGCCGTGGTGTTCATGCTGACCTCCCTGACCCTGGGGTACTTCGCCGAGCAGGGTCCGGTATCGAGCATCTTTGAAACCGTCGCACCCCAAACCCAGACGGCCCCGGCCATACCCGCGGCGGAGAGTCCCGAGCAGCCGCCGGCACCACCGGCTTCTCCATGAACGGTGCCCACCGAACTGTGTGCGAGGATGGCGGAATAGGCAGACGCGCTAGCTTGAGGGGCTAGTGCCAGCAATGGCGTGGGGGTTCAAGTCCCCCTCCTCGCACCACAATCCTCAGGAAGACGGCGTTGAAAGGGCGGGTTTCAAACCGTTCATTGCCTAGTTCACTGTCCGGGCCAGGTCGTAGAGCGAGGTCACCAGAAAGGCGCGCAGGAACCAGACGATGATGATGGCCGCGATGGGCGACATGTCGATGCCGCCGAAGCTCATGGGAAGCATCTGCCTCAACCGGTCCAGGACCGGGTCGGTGAGGTTGCAGAGCATGCGCACGATGGGGTTGTAGGGGTCGGCGTTGACCCAGGAGATCACGGCGCGCCCCACGATCACCCACACGTAGAGAGTCAAGACGAAATCGAGAAGTCCGGCGACCGCCTGCAGAAAGTTTCCCGCCACGAACATATCCCCCACCTCTGGTTGGTTTGAGCCCGCTTACCGCGACGGGCCTCTGGGGCCGAACAGGGCGGTGCCGACCCGCACCAGCGTCGACCCCTCGGCCACCGCCACCTCGTAGTCATGCGTCATCCCCATGGACAACTCGTCCAGGGCCACGTTGGCAAGGCCGAGGTCGTTCAGCGAATCGCGCAGCTCCCGGAGCCTCCGGAAGTGCGGGCGGCTCGCTTCCGGATCATCGGCCAACGGCGGCACGATCATCAGCCCCCGGACCCGGAGCCGTTCCAGTCCGGACACGTCCCGCAACAGCGGCGCAAGTCCCTCCTCGGCCACGCCCGTCTTGGTCTGCTCTCCGGCGAGGTTGACCTCCACCAGCACATGAACGTCGCGGTTGCACTCGCGTCCCTCCCGGTCCAATAGCCGGGCCAGGCGCGGGTTGTCCAGCGTCTGGATGACCGAAAACAACTCCGCCGCGGACCGCGCCTTGTTTCGCTGGAGGTGTCCGATCAAGTGCCACTCGGCAATATCGCCGACGAGCTCCTTCTTGGCCTGCGCTTCCTGCACGTAGTTCTCGCCCAACAGACGCACCCCCGCTTCCACGGCGGCCCGCACCGCGGAGACGGGCTGGGTCTTGGTGGCGGCAAGCAGCCTGACCTGCCGCGGATCCCGGCCGCTCCGCTCCGCGGCGCGGCGGATTCCCTCCAGAACCCGTTTGCAGTTGCCGGCGATGTCGACCATGGATGCCTCGTCCCCGAATTCCGAGCCGGCGGGCTCCTCAGCCCGCACGACAGGCTTCGAGTATACCACAGCCCCCGGCTCCTTACCCGCCGGCGCCGTGCCTGTTACAATTCCGGGAACGATCCGGCACGCCGATGAAAAAGCGTCTCTACGTCCTCGTCTGGTTTCCGCTGCTCGCGCTGCCGGCGGCTTCCGTCCACGCTCTCACACGGGCGGAGTCGGAGTTCGCCCGCGCCTACCGCCACTACTCGGAGGGCGACCACTCCCGCTCGGAAGCGCTCTTCCGAAGCGCACTGGGCGACCCCGACCTGGTCCTTCGCGACTATGCCCTCTACTATCTCGGACGAATCGCCTTGCGGACCGGGAAGCACGACGCCGCGGGCGACTACTTCCGGGAACTGCGGAAGTCCTACCCCCGGAGCATATGGGCCCGGGAAGCCTCCTTCGCGTCGGTGGAGCTGGACCTCGCCCGGAAACGGTACCCGGCGGCCATCCGCGCCGCCGCCGGGTTGAAGAAGAAACCGTGGGGCAGGACCGCGCGGTCCCGGGCCGCCTACTACCTGGGCCAGGCCCACGAGGCCGTGGGCAAGGACCGGCAAGCCTACGACTTCCACCAGGAGGCGCGCCGGCGGGCGCCCCGCTCCGAATGGAGCCGGCGCGCCCGGGAACGGGTCCGGGAGCTTCGCCGGAAGCACCCGAAACGGCTCGGGCTCCGCAAAGGCGAGGACATGCTGCGGGAAGCCCGGCAGCTCCGGCGGGAGCGGGAATACGGCGCGGCCGCCGATCTCTACCGGCGCATCCTGCGGGAAACCAACTTCCGCCGGCTGTCGCTGGAAGGGCTGGCCGACGTGTACAGGAAGCTGCGCCTCCGGGAAGAGGAAGAGCAGGTCCTCCGCCGGTATGTCCGGCACTATCCGCGACGTGACCGGGCCGGAGCCGCGCTCACGCGGATCGCCACCATCCAATGGAACCGCGACGACAACGCCGGAGCGTTGCGGACCCTGCGCGAGTTCAGGAAAAAGTATCCCGGACATCTCCGCCGGCGCTTCGCCGTCTACGTCATCGGCCGCATCCACGAATCCACGGGGCAATGGGAAAAGGCGATCCGCACCTATAAGCAGCTCTTCGCCAAGGAGCATCGCTTCAGCCGTTTCCGCAACGACGCGGCCTGGCGCCTGGCCTGGATCCACTACCTGAGGTCCGACTACCCGGCGGCCAAGGCCGTCTTTCGGGACCTGGCCGGCAGACGCGGCAACTTCAGGCTGGCCGCCACCTTCTGGGAGGCCCGTGCCGCCGAAAAGCTGAAGGAGCTCGCCGCCGCCGAACGGCTATACCGGCGGGTGGTGCGGAGAGATCGGGATTCCTACTACGCGATCCTGGCAACCCGGCGGCTCGCGGGCCTTGGAGTCTCCCTCCCCGCCCCGCCATCGCCGGCTCGTCCGCGGCAAAAGGCCGGAGCCCCGCCCCTGGGCGGGCGGGCCAGGTTTCACCTGACGCGGGCGCGCGCACTGGCGCGGCTCGGGCTGAATCGGCTCGCCCATCCCGAGCTCGACCGGGTCCGCCGGCACGCCAAGCGCACCAAGGCCCTCAGGCTGCTGCTCATGCGCGAATACGCAAAAACCCGGGCCCATCACCGGAGCCTCTCGCTGGCGGCGCAAGCGCCGTCCTCTCCCGAGACCCTGCGGCTCCGGTATCCTCTGGCCCACTGGGACAGCGTGCGCCCCCATGCGGCGGAGAACGGCCTGGACCCCTATCTGGTGTTGTCGCTGATGCGCCGGGAGAGCATGTTCAAACCGCGGGCCCTGTCATCCGCCAATGCCCTGGGGCTCATGCAGATGCTGCACGAAACCGCCCGGGCCGAGGCGTCGAAGATGGGGCTGCCGGAACCCGAGGCACGGCAGCTCTTCGAACCCGAGCTGAACATCAGGCTGGGCGTACATCACCTCAAGGGACTTCTGGAGCACTACGCGGGCAGTCGGGCCAAGGCGCTGGCGGCCTACAATGCCGGCAAGGACGCGGTGGAACGCTGGACCCGTGACTTCGGTTCCGCCGATGACACCGAGTTCATCGAGCGGATCTCCTACCGGGAGACCCGGCAGTACGTCAAGGCGGTGTTGCGGAACTACCACGCCTACCGGACCCTCTACGGCGACGTCCCGGCCGAAGAGCCTGTCCGGGCAAGCGGATCGTAGCCTCGTCCCCTCGCATCGTCGTTGCGGTAGTCCGGCATCACGGATCGAGGAGATCGCGGCTCCGGTGCCAGTCTTCGATCGACTGGTCCGGATAACCGGGGAAGTGGGGATCCCGTTTGCCCGCGGGGACCCTTACCCAACCCGGCGCGAAGTCCACCATGATGTGGCACCGCTCGAGCGGCGTCGGCAGAGGTGTGTCGATGGCCGACGCGAACGGATGGAGCAGTTCCGGCCAGCGCGGGTCCCAGACCCATAGCGCGCTGCCGCAACGGCCGCAGAACCGCCGTTCGGCCGGACTCTCGCCACCGTCCTCGAGCCGCGCCCGATAGATCTTCAGGTGGCGCCGGCCCCGTACGGTGAGCGTCTCCGCCTCCCCGCCGAGATTGATGGCAAAGCCGCCGCCCCCCGCGGTCTTCCGACAGATCGAGCAGTAGCAGCACATGTAGGGGCGCGGCGTCTTCGACCGGACCGAAAACCGAACGGCGCGGCAGTGGCACGAGCCTTCAAGTATCATGGTTCCCTCGCATTCCGGCACGCTGGTAGCCGCGGCGAGCGGCACATCCCGCCACTCGTGTTGCGGTATTGCACTACAGGGCCAATTCCATTGTCAACAAAGACCCGTGTGGGCCGGTTCCAGTCTCCGCTCCGGAGGCACTCCGGTGGACAAATCCCTGCCGTTCTCTATATTGACCGGATGACTCTCGGACCCGCAGACACCCGTGAACCCGCCGAGATCCTTTCGACCGGCGACCGCGCCACCTGGAGCGTCACGGCTCCGTCCATTCTGACTCCCCGGCGACGCCCCCCGGACCGGGTCGCCTTCGGCATGGTCCGGACCCTGTTCGACCGTCCGCGGTGGCTCGAACCCTGTCATCTGTACGACGAGAGGGGCTCGCTCCTCTTCGAGGAGATCTGCGAGCTGCCCGAGTACTACACGACCCGCACCGAGGCGGCCATCCTCGAGCGCGAGGCCGGCACTCTGATGAGCCTGGCGCCGGTGGAATGCATCGTGGAGCTTGGCGCCGGCTTCTCGAAGAAGACCGTGCACCTGCTGAAGGCGTTGAGCCGGGCCCGGGGCCGGGGCACCTTCGCCGCGGTGGACGTCAGCGCCACCGCCCTCATGGCCTCCAGGAGCATGGCGGAGGAACTGTTCCCCGAGCTCGCGTTCACCGGGCTCGAGGCCCGCTTCGAGGACGCCATCACCAGCATCACCCCGGACATTCCCAAGCTCGTGGTGTTCCTGGGCAGCACCATCGGGAATTTCACCCCCACCGACATGCTGCACTTCTTCACGCACCTGTGCGACCACATGGGGCCCGAGGACTACCTGCTGCTCGGAGTGGACCGCATCAAGGAGCCGGAGATCATCGAGCGCGCCTACAACGACTCCCGCGGCGTCACCGCCGCCTTCATTCTGAACGCCTTCACCAACGTCACCCGCGCCACCGGCGCCGGCTTCCGGCCGGAGAAAATCACCTATCGCAGCAGCTACAGCCGGGCGCGGGAGCGGGTGGAAATGTACGGGATCGCCACCGAGACCCACCGGGTGGAGTTCCCCCGGCACTCGGCGTCCTTCGTCTGGGAAAAGGGTGAAGGAATCCTGGTGGAGACCAGCCGCAAGTTCGACCCCGACGACCTGCAGGTGCTGCTCCGCTCCTTCGGGCTCGAGAGCCTGGGCCACTGGACCGACCCGAAACGGTGGTTCTCCCTGCTGCTTTTCCGCCGGACCGCTCCATCGGGCGGGATGGAGCCGAAATGAAGAAGATCCCCGATACGACACCCGCGTACGATCTCACCGATTCCCGGTTCTGGGACGAGCAGGACCTGCGCACCGAGGTCGAGCGCGTCTTCCACCTGTGCGCCGAGTGCCGGCTGTGCGTGAAGTTCTGCGGCAGCTTCCCGAAGCTGTTCGACGCCATCGACTCGTACTGCACGGAGGAGGAGTTCGCGGAGGTGGACTCCACCAAGCTCAAGCCGGAGGACGTGGACGAGGTGGTGGACCTCTGCTTCCAGTGCAAGCTCTGCAACATCAACTGCCCCTACACGCCCGGAGACCACGGCTGGGCCATCGACTTCCCGCGCCTCATGGCCCGCGCCAAGGCCCAGCACGTAAAGAAGCACGGGGTGTCCTTCACCGACCGGATGCTGGGGAGCCCCGACCTGGTGGGCAAGCTCGGCTCCGCAACCGCGCCCATGGCCAACTGGGGCAACGAGAACCGGGTGCACCGGCTGTTCATGCAGGGCGCCCTGGGCATCCACAAGGACAAGAAGCTGCCGCCGTTCGCGTGGAAGACCTTCGCTTCGCGGTTCCGCTCCGCGCGCCACCAGCCCGAGGCCGAGCCGGTGGCCAGGGTCGCGTACTTCGCCACCTGTTTCGTCAACTACAACGAGCCGGGCATCGGCATGGACACGCTGGAGGTCATGGCGCGGAACCGGGTGGACGTGGCCCTCGCCTACCAGGAATGCTGCGGCATGCCGTCCTGGCATAACGGCGACATGGACAAGGCCAAGGCCCAGGCTCAACGGAACGTCGACTTCCTGACGCCGTTCGTGGCCGAGGGCCGGACCATCGTCGCCACCAACCCCACCTGCTCGCTGACCCTGCGCGACGAGTATCCCCGGCTGCTGGGGACCCAGGCCGCCCGCGACGTCGCCGAACATACCACCGACCCCACGGCGTTCCTGGCCTCGCTTCATGCCGAGGGCAAGCTCAACCGCGACTTCAAGACCGGCCCGGGCAAGATCGCCTACCACCAGCCGTGCCACCTGCGGGCCCAGCGGCTGGGCAACAAGACCAGCGCCCTGCTGTCGCTCTTGCCCGACACCGAAGTCACCATGATACAGGCCTGTTCGGGGCACGACGGCACCTGGGCCATGAAGCGGGAGAACTTCGAAGCCTCCATGCGCTGGGGGCGGCAGGCGTTCAGGGGCATGGAGGGCGCCGAGGCCGAGGTCGCCTGCTCCGACTGTCCCCTGGCTGCCATCCAGATCGAGCAGGCCACCGGGAAACACCCGCTGAACCCGTTGCAGATCCTGGCCAGGAGCTATCGCGGCGAGGACAACTGGGACTCGTGACATGAACATCACATTGATCATCGATGAACGAGCGCCGTTTGCCGAAGGAGCCGACTTCGGCCCGGTGGGCGCCTACGAAAGGATCAGCGGACGGGTGCGGTTCGCCATCGATCCGCGCCACCCCGCCAACCAGAAGATCGTGGACCTGTCGCTGGCTCCCCCCGACGGCCGCGGCCTGGTGGAGTACTCGACGGAGTTCTTCATCATCAAGCCCGTGGACATGAGCCGCGGCAACCGCCGCCTGCTCTACGACGTCAACAACCGCGGCAACAAGCGGGCGCTGCAGTTCTTCAACGACGCACCGCCCAACAACGACCCGCGCACCGCCGAGGACGCCGGCCGCGGCTTCCTGATGCGGCGAGGATACACGGTGGTGTGGTGCGGATGGCAGGGCGACCTGCTCCCGGGAGACGGACGCCTGACCATGGAGCTGCCCACGGCCGCCGGACCGGACGGTCCGGTCACGGGGCCCTACCGGGCGGAGTTCATCATCGAGGAGCCTGGGGGCACCACGGTTTCCCTGGGCGGACACGACTACATCCGCCCCTGTCCGGCCGTGGACCCGGACACGGGGGCGGCCACCCTCACCCGCCGTCGGCTGGACCCGGACCCGCGCGAGCCCGTCCCCGCAAGCGACTGGCGATTCGCCGCCGTCGACGCGTCCGGCAACCTCCGGCCGTCGGACACGAGCTGCCACCTTCCCGGAGGCTTCCGGCCCGGGTGGATCTACGAGCTCATCTACCCGGCCAAGGATCCGCTGGTGCTGGGGCTGGGGTTCGCGGGCGTGCGCGACCTCGTCGACTTCCTGCGCCATGCCGACGCCGACGCGACGGGACACGCCAACCCGCTACGGGACGGCGGACCGGGCATCGAGAAGGCCTGCGCCTGGGGCCGCTCCCAGAGCGGCCGCTTCCTTCGCGGGTTCGTCTACGAGGGCTTCAACGTGTCGGAGGACGGACGGCGCATCTTCGACGGCGTGTTCTCCCACGTGGCCGGAGGGGGACGGCTGCGGCTCAACTACCGCTTCGCGCAGCCCGACCGCTACCCCCGCCAGCACGAGGACCACCTCTACCCCTCGGAAGAATTCCCCTTCGCCTACGGCCGCACCGAGGACCCGTTCACAGGCGCGCAGGACGCGGTCCTGAAACGGCCCGAAACCGATCCCCTCGTCATCCACACCCAGACCGCCACCGAGTACTGGCAGCGGCGCGGCTCGCTGGTGCACACCGACCCCCTCGGCAACGACCTGCCGGCGCACGAGAACGTCCGCGTCTACCTGCTGTCGTCCCTGCAGCACAACGACGCGGCCGCGGCGTTGGAGGGCGGGGTGCCGCGGTACCCGCTGAACCCGCTGCCCGCCAATCCGGTCCTCCGCGCCCTGCTGAGCGCGCTGGACCAGTGGGTGACCGATGGCGAACCGCCGCCCGAGAACCGCATCCCGACGCGGGCCGACGGTCAGCTCCTCGCCGGGGACGCATTCCGGAAGGAATTTCCCGCCGTCCCGGGGACCGCCTGCCCCGACCCCCATGCGCTGTACCATCTGGACCGTGGACCGGATTTCGTGGACGGCGTCATCTCCCGTGAACCGCCGCTGGAGGACCGCAGCCGCGAGTACCCGGTGCTGGTGCCCTCGGTGGACGCCGACGGCAACGAAACGGCTGGCGTCCGGGTGGCGGAAGTCACCGCGCCCCTGGCCACCTACATGGGCTGGAATTTGCGCAAGGACTCGGAGGTGATGGCGGGCATCGTCGGCAGCGCCCTGCCCTTCGCGGAGACCGAGAAAGAGCGCGCCGCGCAAGGCGATCCGCGTTTATCCACCCAAGCGCGTTACCCGTCCAGGGAAGCGTACCTCGACGCGGTTCGCACGGCCGCCGTCACTCTCCGGGAAGAGCGACTGCTGCTGGCCGAAGACGTGGAAAACTGCGTGGCAGCGGCCGGAAAGCGCTGGGACAAACGGCGGGAAGCCGCATCGGAACGGCCCTAGTGTCGTGTGCCACGCGGCGCCTGGAGTTGCGCACGCATGTGAAGGTCAATTCAGAATCCCGCGCGCCAGTTCCCGGGCTTCGTCGCGGGTGTCGACGATCCGCTCGGCCGGCACGTGCTGGAGCACGTCAAAGGCGTAGAAGACCTCGCGGACCTTCTGCCGGATTCCCACGAATATGATCTCGGTTCCGGATTGTCTCGCGCGGCCGATGAGGAGGGCCATCAGGTGCGCCGCGCTGTCGTCCATATGCGTCAGTTTCGACAGGTCGAAGATCACGAGATCGTGTTCCCTGATGTCATCGCCGATCATGCGCACGAGCTTCCTGGACGATGCGACCGTGAAGGCGCCGCGGAACTCCAGCAGCCCGGCGCGTGCCTGGAAAGGATCGCCTTCCGTCTCCGTCCCGAAGAAAACGCTGTCGAGCAAGGGAACCGAGATCACGCTGTCGAGCTCGAGCTGCTCCAGGCGGTCCGTGTTGATGACACTGGCCGCGATCACGCCGAAGATGACGGCGACGAGCGGGTCCACAAAGCACGCCAACCCCATGGTGATGAGCATGACGGCAACGAAGTCTTTCCGGATCGTGGCGATCCTGCGCAGGAACCGCCATTCGATCAGGCCCATTCCGACACGGAGAATAATGGCGGAGAGCGCGGCGAGGGGGACCCATGAGACATAAGGGCCGAAGAATGCCAGGACTGCCGCCAGAAGAAGCGCCGTGATGACCCCGGCCATCACCGTGCGGCCGCCGAAGCGGATGACCGTGAGCGTGTTGAGATTGCCGGACCCGGGCATCGTGCCGACGAAACCGGCGGTGACGTTGGCGATCCCGAGGGAGACGAGCTGCCGGTTTGAATTATGCTGGCCGCCGGTGAAGGTATCGGCCGTAATGGCGAGCAGGAGAGTGTAGGCGGTACTGATCAGGGTCAACACGATGGCCGAGTGGAGCGCGCTGCCCGGAAAGCCGACGGACGGTATCGATATGACAGGCACGGGCAGCCCGGTCGGCAATTCGCCGAGCAGCGCGGCTCCCGGAAGGAAGAGGGAGAGGAGGATGCCGGACCCGACGCCGGCCAGCGGGCCTGGAAAGTACTTTTCGATCTTCCTCGGCCAGAGCAGCATCACCGCGAGGGAAACGCCGACGATGGCGGCGTCATCCATGCCGAGAGGGACGATCTTGGCGGCCTGCGTCCACAGGATGCGCGCTCCTATGCCGGACAGGAATCCGGCCATCACGATATGCGGCAAATAGGAGGCGAAGCGTCCGATCCCGAAGAGCCCCAACAGAACCTGCATGACGCCGGCAAGGACGGCTATGAGGGCGAGTTGACCCAGATCCCCGCCGTTGTCGGCGAGGATCGTGGCGACAATGACGGCTATGGCGACGCTCGGACCGCACACCATCATCCTCGCACCACCGAACAGGGCGGCCACGAGGCCGACGACGATGAAACAATGAACGCCCGCCACCGGGCCCATGCCGGACACGACGCCCAGGGCCATGGTGACCGGCAAGGCAGCAGCGAAACCGATCATGCCGGCCTTTGAATCGGCCCAGAACTTCGTCCCGCCATAGGGTTCGCGGGCTTCTGATCGCAAGGTTTCGAGGACGCCCATTCTATTTCATCAACCCATTGTCCCGCAGGAACTCCATGACCAGGGCGTCGAACCCGGCCGGATCCTCGATGCAGCAGGCGTGGCCCGTTCCCGGCAGCACCTTGTGCACCGCCCCCGGGGTCAAGGCCGCGGTCTTCCTGCCGCCTTCCAGCGACATGTCGTGCTCGCCGTTGATGACCAGGGTCGGCACCTTCATCTCCGAAAGGCGCGGGGTCATGTCGGTGCCCGCGCGGGCGCGGAAGATCTGCGCGATGGACTCACCCGAAAGCCACGGGTTGCGCTCCAGGAAGATGTCCAGCAGGTACTTGCCGAGCCGGGTGCTCTCGAAGCCCGGCGCCACCAACTCCTTGATGTGCTTCTCGTGATACGTCGTCACGTCGTCCGTGTAGCCCTGGATGCGATCGCCGGTGCGTCCCCCGCCTCCGCTGCTCCCGCCCACCAGGATCACGGCGCGGAACATCTCCGGATGGTCGAGCCCCAGCAGCAGCGCGATGCCCGAGCCCACGCTGACGCCGCCGATGACGGCCTCCCGCACGCCTTCGGCCTCGCACACGGCGAGCACGTCCCCCGCCATGTCCCCCAGCGAGAACGGCGTCTCCGGCTTGTCGGACCTGCCGTAGCCCCGGATGTCCAGCGAGATCACCCTGAAGTACGTCGAGAAATGCGCCACCTGGTACATGAGGAGGTTATGGTCGAACGGGTTGGCGTGCACCCAGACAAAGGGCAGCCCCTCTCCGGAGACCTCGTAGCAGATGTGCACCCCATCGGAATCGGCATACGGCATGGAACACCTCGAGCAACGATGTAGGGGCGGGTTTCAAACCCGCCTGCGGGCGGCCCGCGGGATCAACCGATCGCAATCGACCTCGTTACAGGCCACGGGGTCGGTTGCGTCGTTCCAACCACGAAAACGGCGGCGCTGCAAACAAACCATGCTATAGAAGCGCCATGCCGGACAATGAAAGCGTCCGTCTCGACAAATGGCTCTGGGCCGCGCGTTTCTTCAAGACACGCTCGCTCGCGGCCGCGGCCGCCCAGGGCGGCAAAGTGCAGATCGGCGGCGACCGCGCCAAGCCGGCCCGGCCCGTGCGCGTCGGGGACGAGCTGCAGATCCGGCGCGGCCCCTACGAATGGGTGGTGACGGTCAAGAGTTTGTCGACGAGACGTGGCCCCGCCAAGGAGGCCGCACTGCTCTACGAAGAGACCGAGGAAAGCGTGCGCAACCGGGAAGCCGCGCGCGCTCGGTTGCAGGCTCAGACCGTTCCCTTTCGCGAACGCGGCGGCCGGCCTACCAAGAAGAACCGACGGGACTGGGAGCGTTTGGCGTCGGAGGATTAGCCCCCGCCGGATTCCTGCACGTGGGTAGAATAGCCGCTATTCTACCCACATGTCCGAAACGGCATCTGTCCCCGGATCGTCGGAGCCCCACCCTACATCCCCTCCAGCATTACCGTGCGGATCATCGAAATGGCGTTGAGGCTCATGCGGGTGCGGTCGGGGCCGCCGCGGCCGCCGAGGTTGTAGGTGCGGGTGTTGAACTTCGTGCCGTCGGTGACCGAGATGTAGGTCTGGCCCCTGGCGAGATTGACGGCGGTGTCTCCCGGAGCTTCCACCGCGTGCAGCGCCAGGCCGAAGTCGCTGCCGGCCTGCTCCCGGATGGTCCAGGCCAGTTCCTCGGTGAGCCGCTCGGGCTGGTCCAACAGCGCGTCGGCGTCCTCCGGGCGGCGCGACCCGGCCAGCAGCCGCCGCGTCCCCCGCTCACCCGGCGCCACCATGCCCTCCACGAAATGCTCCTTGCTGGCCCGCTGCAGGCGGTCGGCCACGAGCCCCGCGGTCATGTCCTCGAACACCGCCACGCTCCGGTCCTTCTCCCGCAGCAGCGCGCCCACGGCGTCTTCCATGGTCTCGTCGTCCACGGCGAAGATGTGGCTGGTGAGGAGGTCGCGGACCTGCGCCTCCACCGGCGCGATGAGCTCCATGGCCTCTTCGCGGCTCGACGCCTTGGCGGTGATTCGGACGTCCACCTGGCCCGGGTGGGCGAGAACACCCACGGTGGGGTTGCTGGAGTTGGCGATCAGGTGGCCGATCTCGTGGTCCACGGAGCTTTCGCCCATGTCGGTGACCTTGAGCACCCGGTAGGTGATGGTCTCCGAGAGATTCCACTTGCGCCGCGCGTAGGGAGTGACCTCGTTGTCGAAGAGCCATTTCATTTCGTGGGGCACCCCCGGCAACGCGAAGATGACCCCCTTCTCGTGCTCCACGATGAACGACGGCGCGGTGCCGTTGGGGTTCTCCACCGGAATGGCGCCCTCGGGGATGTCGGCCTGGCGCTCGTTGTTGGGAGTCATGATCATGTTGCGGCGGCGGAAACGCGTGTCGATCTGCTCCAGCAGGCCCGTATCCCGCACCAGCTTGCGGCCGCATACCTCGGCGATGATCTCCCGGGTGAGATCGTCCTGGGTGGGGCCCAGGCCGCCGCTGGTGATGACGAAGTCCGCCCGATCCAGGGCCCGGCCGATGACCTCCTTCATGCGCCCGGGATTGTCCCCGACGATGGTCTTGAAAAAGAGGTTCACCCCGAGGTCCGACAGGCGCTGGGCCATCCACGCGGAATTGGTATCCACGATCTGTCCCAGCAGCAGCTCCGATCCGATGGCGACAATTTCGGCGTTGGGCACGATACGCTCCTGTTCCGTGTTCGTTGGTGACCTTCGTGCCAGAAGCCGCTACGGCTTGGCAAGGGCTTCCTCGGGCGCCGGTTTGCGCCGGACCTTGGCGAGCACGTCCAGCCACAGGGAATAGAGCGTGGGCGTGAGCACGAGCGTGAAGAGCGTTGAGACGGCCAGTCCGCCCAGCACGGCGGAGCCCAGGCCGCGGTAGAGCTCGGAGCCGGCGCCCCGTGACAGTACCAGGGGCAGCATGCCGAACACCGTGGTAGCGGTGGTCATGAAGATGGGGCGGATGCGGGTGCGCACGCTGGCCAGCAGGGCCGCCTGGGGCTCTTCCCCCGCGCGGATGAAGTTGAGCGTCTGGTGCACGATGAGGATGGCGTTGTTCACCACGATGCCCGTCAGGATGATGAACCCCAGCATGGTGACGGTGTCCATCTTGATGGTGGGCTCGGCGGCGTGCCCGAGGCTCACGGCGAGCACGCCGCCGGTGGCCGCCAGCGGAACGCTGAACATGATGATCAGCGGGTAGCTCCAGGATTCGAACAGGGAGCACATCACCAGGTAGACCACCACCACGGCCAGCAGGAACGTCCACTTGAAGGCGTCCCAGGTTTCCGCCAGCTTCTGCGCCTGGCCGCTGACCTCGATGGAATACCCCAGCGGCAGGGTGCGCCGGACCTCCGCCACCGCGTTCTCCTCCACCGCGCGCACCGCTTCCTCCAGCGGCAACGCATCCTTCATGTTTGCGTTCAGCTTGATGGCGCGGTCGAGATCCACATGTTCGACCTTGGTGGGACCGTCGCCCGGCCGGATCTCCGCGATGTCCGAGAGCTGCACCAGCCGGCCGGAGCCGTTGGAGAGCATGAGCGCGCCCAGGTCCTGGGTATGCGCCATCTCGCCGCGGGGCCCCTTGAGGATGATGTCGATCTCCTTGCCGCCCTCGCGGAAACGCCCGGCGCGGGTGCCCTCCACCGCGGTCTCGATGACGTCGCCCACGTCGGAGGCCCGCAGGCCCAGGGCCGAGACCCGGTCCCGGTCCAGCAGCACGCGGATCTCCGGGTTGCCCCACTCGAACGACGAGTTGACGAAGTTCACCCCCTCCACGCCCCGGATGCGTCCTTCGAGGCCCCGGGCGATGTTCCGGATCGCCTGCAGATCGTCTCCCTTGACGTCGAGGGCCACGTTGTTGCCGCCAAAGAAGGCGCCGCGCTGGCGGAACAGCGAAGCCTGGGTGATGAAGACCGCCTGGGTGCCGGGAATGCCGCCGACGGCGCGGCGCATGGTCCCCACCACCCGACGCATGCCGTTGAGGTCGGTATACGGCTCTTTCACGATGGCGCCCATGATGGGGTTGTCCAGGCGGATGACGGCGAACATGCGCTCGATCTCGGGGATGGCCCGGACACGCGACTCGATCTCCTTGATGATCGACTCCTTCTGGTCCGTGTTGAAACCCGGCGGCATCTTCACCACGCCGAAGATGAAGTTGCGGTTCCCCCGCGGGAGATAGTCCAGCGGCGGCGCGAACCACCACGCCAGCGCCACCGATCCGCCCACGATGAACAGCACCACAGCCAGCCGCCGGACGGCGCCGCGCTGGAGCCACGCCAGCAGCCCCAGCACCAGCCGCGAGAACCCGGAACCGCCCCGGTCCACCATGGACATGACCGCGCGCAGCCCCCGGAACCGCGGGCGCGGCCGCTCCGGAAGGATGTGGGCGGAGAGCATGGGCACCACGGTGAGAGCCACCACCAGGGACAGGGCCACGGCCACGGAGACGGCCAGGGCGATGTCCCGGAACAGTTGGCCGGCCTCCTGCTGGATGAACAACACGGGGACGAACACGGCCACGGTGGTGAGCGTCGACGCCAGGATGGCGCCGCCCACCTCCCGGGCGCCGTCCAGCGCGGCGCGCACGCGCCCTTTGCCCATGTCGCGGTGGCGGAACACGTTCTCCAGCACCACCACGGCGTTATCCACCACCATGCCGGTGGCGAAGGCCAGACCGGCCAGCATGATGACGTTGAGGGAGGAGCCGACGATGTTGAGGACCACGAACGTGGTGACGATGGACACGGGAATCGCCACCGCCACGACGACGATGCTGCCGACGCTGCGCAGGAACAGCAGCAACACCAGCACCGCCAGGCCCACGGCGAAGTAGATGTTGCGGGTCACCAGGTCGATGGAGTCGTGGATGTAGTCGGTCTCGTCGTAGACCATTCTGAGATGGACACCCTTGCCGCCGTAGCGCTCCTGCATTCGGCTCAGGGTCTGCCGGACGCCCTCCATGACCTCCATGGTGTTGGCTCCGGAACGGCGCAGCACGCCCATGCCGAGGGCGGGCTTGCCGTCGATGCGCACGGCGAAATCCCGGTCCTCGTGGCCGAAGGAGACGGTGGCCACGTCGCGCGCGTAGACGGGTCCCTGGACGTCATGCCGCACCACCACGTCGGCGATGTGACGGAGTTCCTGGAACTGGCCGAGGGTGCGCACCACGTGCCGGCGCTTGCCCTCGCTCAGGTCGCCGCCCTTGACGTTGAGGTTCTCCCGGGTGATGGCCTGCCGGATCTCCGCCACCGTGATGCCCCGGGCCGCCATGGCGCGGGGGTCCAGGGTGACGTGCACCTGCCGGTCCCGGCCGCCGAAGCGCCACACCGCGCCGACCCCGGGCACCCGTTCCATCTGCGGCACGATGACGTCCTTCAGCTCCTCCCACACCTCGTTGAGATCGCGCTCCGTGTCCACCATGATCCACGAGATCGGGCTCTCCTCGTCGGTGTTGACCGCGCGGATCCGCGACTCGCCCACGTCCGGCGGCAGGTCCCTGACCGTGTCGAGCTTCTCGGAGACGCCCAGGCGGGCGATGTCCTTGTTGGTGCCCCAGTCGAACTTGAGGACCACGCGGGACCTGCCCTCGATGGAGCTGGACGACACCTGCCTGAGCCGCTCCACCGCGTTTAGCCGCTCCTCCAGGCGGTCCGTCACCTCGCGCTCCACCTCGAGGGGTCCCGCGCCGCTGTATTCGGTCTGTACCGTGATCTCGGGCCGGTCCACCGTGGGAATCATCTGGACCGGCAGGCGCAAGAGCGCGATGGTCCCGAACAGCACCGCCAGGATGATGCCGACGGTCACCGAGACCGGGTTGCGGACGCAGAAGTCAACGATTCCCATCGCGCTTCGAATCGGGCCCGGCTCCAGGCCGGCCGGACCTCGCGCCCGGTCTTCCTCCGGGGCCGGCCCCGTTGCCGAGCTGAACCTTGGCGCCGTCGCGCAGCACCTCGTTGCCCAGCGTCACCACCTGCTGCCCGGGCTTGAGGTCGCCTCCGGAGACCTCCAGCAGCGCACGGTAGCCGCGTCCGGTGTTGACCTTCACCGCCTTCGCCCGGCCGTTGGACACAACGAAGACCAACTCGTCCGGACCCCGCCGCACCACCGCGTCCTTCGGCACGAGCACGCTCGGCTCGCCGCTCGCCACGATCACCACGACGCGCGCCAGCATGCCGGCCTTGAGCCGCCCCCGGGCGTTGGAGAGCCGGACCTTTACGGGAAAACTGCGGCTGCGCGTGTCCGCCTGGGGGATGATGTGCGCCAGTTCTCCGGCGAAGACCTCTCCCGGAAAAGCATCCAGCGTCACCGTGGTCGGAAGGCCCGTGCGCAGCCGTGCGATCTTGCGCTCCCCCACCGGTCCGGCGGCGAAGACGGGATCCAGGTCCACCAGGTCCGCCACCGGCTCGCCGGCGTTCACCCAGTCGCCCACGTCCACGTGCTTCTTGACGATGAAGCCGGATATGGGCGCGCGCAGCGTGCTCCTGTCGATCTCGTAGGCCACCGCGTCCATGCGGGCGCGGGCCTCTTCGTGCTCCGCCTCGGCCATGGCGATATCCTCGTCCCTGGCCCCGGAGCGGGTGAGCTTCAGGGCGGCCTGGGCGCTGCCGTACTTCTCCCGCGCGGCGATGTAGTCACTCTCGACCTTCTGGAACTCCGCCAGGCTGATGAGGTTCCCCTCGTAGAGCCGCCGCGCGCGTTCCAGGTCTCGCCGGTGGTGCTGCAGGATAGCCGCCTGCTCCTTGGCCCCGGCCAGCCGTTGCGCCACTTCCTCGGAGCGGGAACCCTCCCGTACCTTCTCCCACTGCTTCCTGGCCCGGGTGACCGCCGCCGCCCGCTCCCGCAACGCGATCTCGCGCCCGCGTGTGTCCACCGTCAACAGGACCGTCTTGCCCGCCACCACCGCATCGCCCTCCCGGAAGCCGGCGGCCGCCACCCGCCCCGAAACCACCGAAGCGACCGTGGTGGCGACATTGGGCTCGATGGTGCCGATGAAGGAAACCTCCTCGGGGATCGCCTTCGATACCACCGGCGCCGTCTTCACCGCCGTCGGGCGAGGGCCCCGGCGCTGGGCGCGGGCCTCGTCGAGCGCCCACAGGGAGACGGCCAGCAGGCAGCCGGTCGCTACGGCCATCCGCGTCATGAAATGAAGGCGTGGGGCGTGGGGTGTCATGTCGTTTTTGTCCATGCGGTCGGGTTTCGGGGACACGGCTGCGTCGTTTACTGGACGACATGGGGGTCCCGTTCAAACCGGCCGGTTCAAAGCGCGCCGATTCGAGAATAGGGCTTTTGCCGGGGAGGGGCAACCGCCCTTGCACGACGGCCTCGGCGCTTCCCGGCGGGTGGACTTCCCCGGAGCCGAACCATTACCTTGTCTCCCTCGACAGGCACGCCCGATCCGAGGCCCTATTGGGAAAGTTGAAAGAGCATTTCGATGTGATCGTCGCCGGAGGCGGCAGCGCCGGAGTCGGCGCCGCGGTGGGCAGCGCGCGATGCGGCGCCCGAACGCTGCTGATGGAGCGCTACTACTGCCTCGGCGGGGCCTCGACCATGCGCAACGTCCTCACCGGGCCGTTCCGCTTTCGCGGCGTCTTCGCGGTGTTCGATCCCGAGGCGGTGAAGGTGGTCCTGGACGATATCTGCCAGGAGGCGGACGTGACCGTCATGCTCCGCACGATGGTGGTTGCCGCCGACCGCGAGGACGGTATGCTGGCGGTGCGGCCGGCCTGTCTCCTGATCCGGCCCCGACCCGGCCGGCGGCCGCTTGACAGCCTTCCGGCAACGGCCTACGATTCGGGCATTCCGGCACCGCAGACCGCCCCGGCGGGGGGCCAACTTTCGTTCGCGGAGGAAACAGACATGGCTAAACAAGGCTTCAAGGCAATGGATTCCGACATGCACGTGTTCGAGCCCCACGACCTGTGGGACCGCTACATCGACCCGGAGTTCAAGGACCGCGCGCCCAAGGGCCTGCAACGGGATTTCCGAGACCTCGGCGTCGAGGTCGAAGGGAAGATCCTGCCGATCCCGCGGCGGCCGGAGAACCCGGGCCTCAGGGACTACCGCCTGAGCACCCTCAAGGAGAAATACAGCGACGTGGCCGCGCGCAACTTCGACGGCGTCAGCCAGGTCATGGCCATGGACAAGGAAGGGCTCGACGTGGCGTTCCTGTTCCCCACCCGCGGCCTCTTCGTCCTCGGCATCGACGGCCTCGATCCGGAGCTGGCCGCGGCCATCTCCCGCGCCTACAACGACTGGCTCTACGACTTCTCGCAGGCCGCGCCCGACCGCATGGTCTGCGTCGCCATGGTGCCGCCCCAGAACGTCGAGGCGGCGGTGGCCGAGACCAAGCGCACGGTGAACGAAAAGGGCTTCCGGGGCGTCTTCATGCGCCCCAACCAGACCAACGGACTGTGCTGGAGCGACCCCTACTACGATCCCCTGTGGGAGGTGTGCCAGGACCTGAACGTGCCGGTGGGCTTCCATGAGGCGGGGCGCGTCTACCAGCCCCAGCCGGCCATTTCGCAGTTCATCCCGTCCTTCTCCATGTTCAACACCCTGAGCTTTCCGCTGGCCAACATGTTCGCGTGCGCGGACATGATCTACGGCGGCGTCATGGAGCGCTTCCCCAAGCTGCGCGTGGCCTTCCTGGAAGGCAACTGCTCCTGGCTCCCGTGGCTCCTGTACCGCATGGGCGACTACATGGAGTCGGTGGGCAAGGCCGAGTACCCGGACCTCAAGCTCGAGCCGCTGGAGTATTTCCAGCGCCAGTGCTTCGGCGCCGTGGAATGCGACGAGATCACCGCCAGGAACATCCCGGACTTCGGCCTGGAGGACAACGTGGTGTTCTCCACCGACTATCCGCACCTGGACGTCAAGTATCCGCACTCGCTGGATACCTTCCTGGAGATGCCCTTCTCCGACGAGTCCAAGCGGAAGTACCTCTGGGACAACTGCGCGCGGCTGTACAACATGGGTCAGTGACGACTCCAGGCGGACAGGACACCAACCCCATAACGACATTCGAGCGGCGGGGGATCGTTGAAGGCTTCTTCGGTCCCCCGTGGAGCATGGCGCACCGCGCGGCGATGTTCGCGTTCGGCGCCGCGCGCGGCATGAACACCTACCTCTACGCGCCCAAGGACGATCCCTACCACCGGGAGCGCTGGCAACTCCCTTACCCCGAGCCGGAGTGGCGGGAGCTGTGCGGGCTCATCGACACGGCCCGGGCCCACGGCATCGACTTCGTCTACGGCTTCCACCCCGGCAAGGACCTGTGCTTCTCTGCGGCGGAGCCGGTGCGCACTCTGCTGGACAAGGCCGCGCGTCTCTACGACCGCGGCGTGCGGACCTTTGCCGTACTGTTCGACGACATCCCGTCCCACCTGACGGACGCCGGCGACGTCAAGAGGTTCGACGGCAGCCTGGCCAAGGCGGAGTCCCTGTGGCTGGAGGTGGTGCTGGAACGACAGCCCGCGGACTGGGACGCGGAGTGGTGGTTCTGCCCCTCGTACTACACCCCCGACCCCTCGCTGGCCCGGGTCTTCGGCGAGTTCGAGCCGGGGTTCCCCGAGACCGTCGGGCGCTACCTGCCGGCGCAGGTGCCCTGCTTCTGGACCGGGCCCAAGGTGGTGCCCGCGAGCGTCACCCTGGACCACATGGCGGAGATGGGTGAAAGGATGGGGCACCGGCTGCTCTTCTGGGACAACTACCCGGTCAACGACCTCACCATGGCCGAGGAGATGCACATCGGCCCCCTCACCGGCCGGGACCCGCGGCTGCCGGAACGGGTCCACGGCCACCTGGCCAACCCGCTCTTGCAGGAAGAACTGAGCTTCGTTCCCATGGCCACCTGCTTCGACTACGCGCGGGACCCCGGAGCCTACGACCCGGAAGCGAGCTGGGAGACGGCCGTGACGGAGCGGTTCGGTGAAGTCAACCTGGAGCACTGGCGCGCGCTCAGGCTGTTCTGCGAACGGGACACGGACAGCGCCGGGGCGACGACGTCTTCGGAGCCGGAGCGTGCCGCGCTGGCAGCGGCCCACGGCTACCTGCTGGCCCACCGGAGCGAAGGATGGTGCCGGGAACTCGAGCCGTGGCGGGAGAGATTGGAGCGCGCGCTCCGGTAGAGACATGGAAGACAAGACCGTCACCACCCGCGAGATACTGGACACCCTGAACGAGGTGCGCTCCCGGACTCTGGGCCTGGTGGAGGACCTCTCCGGCGAGCAGCTCACGGTGCCCATGCTGAACATCGTCAACCCTCCGCTCTGGGAACTCGGTCACGTGTCCTGGTTCCACGAACGCTGGGCGCTGCGGCATCTGCGCGGCCGCGACCCCATCATCGCCAACGGCGACGAGCTTTACGATTCGGCGGCCGTGCACCATGATACCCGCTGGGTACTGGCGCTGCCGCCGCTGAAGGAAACCCTCGCCTACAAGGAGCGCATCCTCCGGCGGATCACCGAGGAGCTGCACGCCGAGCGGCTGAGCCCGGAGGAGACCTACTTCCACAAGCTGGTGATTTTCCACGAGGACATGCACGCGGAGGCCATGACCTACACGCGCCAGACCCTGGGCTATCCCCCGCCCCCGTTCATGGGCGAGCGGGCGGCCGTTTCCGGCGGCCCCTGCCCGGGCGACGTGGAGGTTCCGCGCGGCGAGTTCATCCTCGGCGGAAGCCCGGACCTTCCCTTCGTCTTCGACAACGAGAAATGGGGCCACCCGGTGACCGTGGCGCCCTTCCGCATCGCCCGCGCCCCGGTGACCAACGAGGAGTTCGCCCGGTTCGCGGACGACAACGGCTACGAAGATCCGCGGTGGTGGAGCGACGAGGGCTGGAGCTGGCGGCAGGCCGAGGGCGGCACGCACCCCGTCTACTGGCAGCGGGAAGCGCCGGGACGTTGGCTGGAGCGGATCTTCGACCGGTGGGGGCCGCTTCAGGCGGAGTTGCCGGTGATCCACGTCAACTGGTACGAGGCCGAGGCGTATTGCCGCTGGGCCGGGCGCCGGCTGGTCACGGAAGCGGAGTGGGAGATGGCCGCGGCGGTGGACCCCGCCAGCGTAACGGACCCGGATGCCGCCAAGCGCGGCTACCCCTGGGGCGAGGCGCCGCCCGACCCCTCCCACGGTAACCTCGACTGGGCCGCCGGCGGCCGGTTGCCGGTGGACGCGCTTTCGGCCGGCGACAGCGCCACCGGCTGCCGGCAGATGATCGGCAACGTCTGGGAGTGGACGGCCGACGCCTTCCACCCCTACCCCGGCTTCGTCCGGGACCCCTACAAGGAATACTCGGAGCCCTGGTTCGGCGACCGCAAGGTGCTGCGCGGCGGCTGCTGGGCCACCCGCTCCCACCTGATCCGCAACACCTGGCGGAACTTCTACACGCCGGATCGGCGGGACGTGCTGGCCGGCTTCCGGACGTGCGCACGGGACTAGCCCGAGATTGGAAAGCCGTTTGGCAAAAAAGAGTGACGGAACTGCCAGAATCGCGCTGGTAACCCCGGCCGGTCCCACCCCGCGCACGGGCAACCGCATCTCGGGCAACCGGTGGGCTCGAATCCTGCGGGCCTCGGGACACCGGGTCACGGCTCTGGACCGCTACGAACACGAGCGCTGTGATGTGTTGATCGCACTCCACGCCCGGCGCAGTCATGATTCCATCCGCCGGTTCCACGATCTGCACCCCGACAAGCCGATAATTCTGGTCCTCACCGGAACCGACCTCTACCGCGACATCCACGAGGACGAAGACTCACGGGAATCCCTCCGGTTGGCCGACCGCCTGGTGGTGCTGCAACGCAAGGGGCTGGACGAGCTCGCTCCGGAGCTGCACGAGAAGACCCGGGTGATCTACCAGTCCGCCCCGGCCAGCTCCGGCCGGCCCGGCAACCCCGAAAGACAGTTCACGGTGGCGGTGGTAGGCCACATGCGCCCGGAGAAAGACCCGTTCCGGACCGCCATGGCCGTGCGCTCGCTGCCGCGTACGTCGCGGATCCGGGTGGTGCACATCGGCGCCGCCTTCGGCGACAACTACCTGCGCCGCGCGGAGCGGGAAGCGGAGCGTAACCCGCGCTACCGTTGGGTGGGCGAGTGGCCGCACTGGAAGACGCGCCGGTTCATGGCCCGCAGCCACATCCTGTCCATCACCTCGCAGATGGAAGGCAGCTCCAACGTCCTGTGCGAGGCGCTGGCCTCCGGCGTACCGGTAGCGGCGGCCAGGATCTCCGGATTGAGGGGCACACTCGGCGACGACTATCCCGGCTACTACGAGATGGGCGACACCGCCGGCCTCAAGCGGCTGCTGGTCCGGGCCGAGAGCGACCCGGCGTTTTACGAGAGCCTGGCGCGGCACTGTGCGGAGGTAGCGCCACTGGTGAACCCGGACCGGGAGATTCTGACTTGGCAGGGGTTGATCCGTGAAGTGACGCGCTGATCACGCCTCAAACCCCTCCGTCATTCCCGCGAAAGCGGGAATCCAGGTGGGCAGGGCCGGGGCGGGCAGGACCGCACCCCTCCCCACCCCTGGATTCCCGCTTTCGCGGGAATGACGGAGAGGGGGCGGGAAGGCCGGGCGGGGGCGGGGAAGGCCGGAGCGGGTATTCCGCGGAAATGATGTTTCGGGCACCTCGCGGAATGTCAGAGCGGCGCGGTGCTACGAGCCTTCCGACAGCACCTCGATGAGCGTCTCCGCCACGGTGTCCAGCTCGGCGTGGGTGATAACTAGGGGCGGCAGCAGCCGCACCACCGTAGCGCCGGCGGGCAACGCCAACACGCCCTTTTCCATCAGGCGCACGAGATGGGGCTGGGACTTCTCCTTGAGCTCGATGCCGATCATCAGGCCGAGCTGGCGGATCTCGCGGACCTTGGGCAGCTCCGCGGCCTTGAGCTTCTCCATCAGGTAGGCGCCCTTCTCCACCGCCGCTTCGGCAAGCCCCTCCTCGACCATGGCGTCGATGGCGGCCAGCGACGCGGCGCAGGCCAGCGGGTTGCCGCCGAAGGTGCTGCCGTGGCGGCCCACCGGAACCTCGAGCTTGTCGGAGCAGAGCACCGCGCCCATGGGGAAGCCACCGGCCATGGCCTTGGCCAGGCAAAGGATGTCAGGCTCCACGCCGAAGTGCTCGCAGGCGAACATCTTGCCGGTGCGGCAGAAGCCGGTCTGGACCTCGTCGATGATGAGCAGGACGCCCCGCTCCCGGCACAGCTCGCCCACCTGCTCGAAGAACTCGGCCTTGCCGAGGTTGACGCCGCCCTCGCCCTGGACGATCTCCAGCATGACCGCGGAGGTGTTGTCGTTCACCTTCTCTTCCAGCTTGGCGAAGTTGTTGAACGGAGTGTACTGGAAGCCCTCCACCACCGGCACGAACGGCTCGCGGTACTCCTTGGTGAAGGTGGCGCTCAGCGCTCCCATGGTGCGGCCGTGGAAGCCGCGCATGGCGCACACGAACCCCTGCTTGCCGGTGGCGAAGCGAGCGAACTTGATGGCCGCCTCGATGGTCTCGGCGCCCGAGTTGCACAGGAAGGCGCGGTTGAGGTTGCCTGGGGTGATGCCGGCCAGGCGCTCCAGCAGGCGCGCCTTGACGTCGTTGTAGAAGACCCCGGAACAACTCAGCAGCCGCTGGGCCTGCTCGGTTACGGCCTGCACCACCTTGGGGTGGCAGTGGCCGAGGCTGGCGACGCCGTGGCCGGCGACGCAGTCGATGTATTCCCGGCCGGTGTCGTCCCAGACCCTGGCGCCCTCGCCGCGCACGAGCACGATATCGCGCTTGGGGTAGACGTCGAACTCGTACTGTTGTTGCAACTGCATGAAGTCCGTCACTGAATCACCGTTCCTTTCCCCGCCAGGGCGTCACGGACCGGATGCTCCACTCGGCCGTCGCTCATGATGACCTTTTCCGCGCCCTCCTCGAACAGCTTCCGAAGCGCCAGCATCTTGCGCTTCATGCGCCCCTCCACCTGGGCTTCCCGCTGCTCCAGCTCGGCGGCGCGGATTTCGGAAACCACGGTGCTCTCGTCGTCCTTGTCGGCCAGGAAACCGGGCGCCTCGATGAGCTGCAGCACCACCTCGGCGTGAAAGGCGGCCTGGAGCACGTTGATGATGTCGTCGTTCTCGGAATTGATGGCGGTGGCGTGCTCGTCGATGATGGGAATCGACAGCACCGGCGCGTAGCCGCCGTCGAGCAGGAGCTGGAACAACTCCTTGTTGGCGCTTCGGGGCTTGCCCGAGAAGTCCCGCACGATCAGGGTCTTGCCGTTCTTCCGCACCCGGATGCCCTTGTTGCGCTGTCCCTGGATGGCCCGGCCGTCGATGCCGGAAAGGCCCACCGCGTTGACTCCGTTCTGCTGCAGAAGCTCCACGATGCGCTTGTTCTGCACCCCCGCGTAGCCCATCAGGATGGCGTCCAGCGCCGCCTTGTCGGACAGCACACTGGTGTATCCCGACACCGACGTCACCACCTGCGTGGGATTGCCGAGCTTCGCCGCGATGGCGTCCCGCACCGCGTTGGCGCCGTGCACCACGATGAAGCGGTCCGACACCTCGGCCAGATCCCCGGCGATCCCGGGGAGGTTGATGTCGCTGCCGCCGCCGATCTTCACCAGGATCATCGGAAGTGCTCCACCGTGTCGTTGGGGATCGTGCGCCACTCCGGACCCTCGGCCACGGTCTCGGAGCTGACCGTGACGCCGTCCCCGCCTTCACGGGCGCGCAGCCTGAAGTACTCCGGGGCCTCGTTGTGGAGCGACCCCACGTAAACGTTCTCCCTGTCGGCGATGATCATGTTCATGGCCCTGACGTAGCGCGTCCTCCGGACGATGACGTCCATCCCCTTTCGCATGGCCGCGGCCATGTCCCCCTTGTCGAAACGCTTGATGTAGTTGAACACCTTCTCCGCCCCGATGCGCCCCTCCGCGGCTATTCGAACACCCCGCAGCTCGCCGTTGAACGCGAACACGTAGCGGTCGTCGGCGAACGGCATGTTGTTCTCCACCACGATGTTCTCGTCCCGGAACGCGCTGCGGGCGTGGCCCACCAGCAGCGTGGTGGCGCCGAACTGATCCAGATCGTCCTCCCAGATGGGCTTGATGTTGCGGTACACCCGCCACCCGCCGTCCACCAGGTAGGCGCAGCCCCAGCCGTGGCCCTGGTACTCCGGACTGTTCTCGGCGATGTCGGCGAGATGAGACAGCCGTTCGCCGATGTCGAAGGGCTCCCGGTTCTTGACGCACAACAGGCGACACATGGCGTTGGACCGCTAGGGGTGGAGGCCCGGGAAATCGAGGCCCTCGGTTTCCTCGAAGCCGTTCATGAGGTTGAAGGCCTGGACCGCCTGGCCGGCGGCGCCCTTCATGAGGTTGTCTAGGGCGCTCAGCACCACCAGCCGGTCCGAGCCCTTTTCCTTCTGGAAGCCGATGTCGCAGTAGTTGGTGCCGCTCAGCAGCTTGGGCTCCGGATAGCGGTAGATGCCGTCGGCCTCCTTGACGATGCGGATGAAGGGCTCCTTGCCGTAGGCCTCGCGGTAGATCTTCCACACGTCCTTCTCTTCCAGCGGTTCGCGCAGGAACAGGTGGCAGGTGGCCAGCACGCCGCGCACCATCTCGATGGAGGTGGCGGAGAAGTACACCCGCATCGGCTCGCCGAAAGCCAGCTCCTGGTAGATCTCCGCGCAGTGACGGTGCAGGGTGGGCATGAACGAGCGCACCGCGCCGCTCCGCTCGGGATGGTGGGACGCGTCGCTGGCGGCGTTGCCGCCCTCGCTGGAGCCCACCTTGACCTCCACCACCGTTCGCTCGGGGTCCACCAGCCCCTTCCTGAAGAAGGGATAGACGCCCAGGATCGTGGCGGTGGCGTTGCACCCGGCGCCGGTGACGAGGCTCGCGCCTCTGATCTCCTCGCGGTGCAGTTCGGGAACGCCGTAGACGAACTCCTTCATGAGCTCCGGGCGCTGGTGCGGCTTGCCGTACCAGCGCTGGTACGCGTCCGCCTCGTTCAGCCGGAAGTCCGCGCTCAGGTCGATGAGCTTCGGGGCCAGTTCCCGGAACGAATCGATGCGCTCCTGGGCCTGGCCGTGGGGCAGGCAGAGGAACAGCAGGTCGCATGGCTTGAGCTCGTCCATCCTGCAGAAGCGGAGCTGTGTCCGCTTGCGCAGGTTGGGATGGGCCTTGAACACGAACTTGCCGGCGAAGCGCTCCGAGGTGACCTCGCGCACCTCCACCCGGGGGTGCCCCAGGAGCAGCCGCAGGAGCTCGCCGCCCGTGTAGCCGGACGCCCCCACGATGGAGACCTTCAGCTTCTCGGCCACCGCTGCTCCCTCCCCTTCCGCTTCGTCCCGCTCATCCGTTTCCGCGCCGCCGAATCAGGCCGCGCCCTTCCGCTCCTGCTCCTGCCGCGCCACCTCGAGCACGTGCTCGACCACGAGCCCGGGAATGTTCACCCCGGTGGTGTCGATGCTGTTCCGAAACTCCATGGTGTAGTTCACTTCGTTGACCAGGAGCCCGTCCGGGGCCTCGAAGAGATCCACCGCGACGATGCCGCCTCCCACCGCGCGGCACGCGCGCACCGAGAGGTCCCGGAGCTCGTCCGTCACCGGACAGTTCTCGGCGCGCCCTCCCCGGGCCGTGTTGGTGATCCAGTGGTCGCTGTAGCGGTAGATGGCGGCCACGCACTCGTCGCCGATGACGAAGCTCCGGATGTCGCGCCCGGTCTTCTCGACGTACTGCTGGACGTAGAAGATGGAATGGTGGTAGCTGCCCAGGATGGCCTTGTGCTCGAGGATCGTCTCCGCCGCGTCCCGGTCGTTGACCTTGGCCAGCAGCCGGCCCCAGGAACCCACCGCGGGTTTCAACACCACGGGGTAGCCCATCTCCTCGATGGCCGCCAGGGTGGACTCCTCGGTGAAAGCGATGCGCACCTCGGGCTGGGGCACGCCGTGCTCCTGCAGGTGCACCGAGGTGAGGATCTTGTCGCCGCACACGGTCGCCACCGACGACGCGTTCACGCAGCGCACGCCCGCGCTCTCGAACAGCCGCAGGCCGTGCAGCGCCCGGGAGTGGTTGATGCACCGCTCCAGCAGCACGTCCAGGTCGAACTCGTCCCGGCCCAGGTTGAACGAGAGCTTCCGGTCGTCGATCATTTGGAGCTCCACGCCGGGATGCTTCCGGAACTCCTTGATGAGGAGCTTCTCCTCGGGGCGGACCAGTGAATGCAGCAGACCGATCTTCAAGCTCATTCCCCCCAGTCTTCCTCTTCCGAGGGCGCCTCTTCCACCGCCGGAGGATCGAGGCTGATGACCTCCAGCTCGGTGCCGCAGTCAGCGCAGGCGATCAGCTCGCCCTCCACCGCGTCATCCTCCAGTTCAAACTCCGCTCCGCAAACCGGGCATTCAACCATCGGCGGACACCTCCCTAGTCAAAACTGATCCATTGAAGCACGTCCTTCGATTTAGCCTCGTTCGTCATTCCTGGCGGCCCCTCCCATGATTCCCGGCGGCGCGCCTCCGTCGTTCCCGGCCTCCCTCCGTCATTCCCGGCCTCCCTCCCGTCATTCCCGGCCTCCCTCCCGTCATTCCCGGCCTCCCTCCCGTCATTCCCGGCCTCCCTCCCGTCATTCCCGCGAAAGCGGGAATCCAGGGGTGGACCGGGGTTGTGGCGACACTTCCCACCACCAACCCGCCTGGATTCCCGCTTTCGCGGGAATGACGGAGGAGAGGCGGGATTGAGGATACGGACGTCGGACGATACGGACATCGGCGCATCGCGGGACGTCGGCGCATCGCGGACATTGGCGGATCGCGGGATGTCGGCGCATCGCGGACATTGGCGGACCGCGGGATGTCGTTACGACAGCACGGCCTTTGCGACCGTGGTGATGGCGTTCCGCAAGATCCCAACGATGTCGTCGATCTGCTCTTTCGTGACCACCAGCGGCGGACACACCGCCAGCGCGTGGGTGCCGCATACCCTCAGCAGCAGGCCGTTGGCGAGGCACTCGTCGTAGACCTGTCGGGGCACCTGCCGCTCCACCGCGAAGGACTCCCGGGTCTCCTTGTCCCTCACCAGCTCCACCGCGGCGATGAGCCCCCGGCCGCGCACCTGGCCCACCATGGGCAGCTCCGCCAGCGCCGCCAGCCGCTCCTGCATGTAAGCGCCCACCTCCGCCGCCCGCTCCACCAGCCGCTCCCGCTCGATGATGTCGAGGTTGGCCAGCGCCGCGGCGCATACCACCGGATGGCCGGTGTAGGTGTAGCCGTGGTAGAACGCGTCGTCCGCCCTGGCCAGCAGGGTCTGGAAGATTTCTTCCCGGAACAGCATGGCGCCCATGGGCAGGTAACCGCTGGTGATGCCCTTGGCGGTCACCAGCACGTCCGGCGTGACACCCTCGCCGGCGCACGCGAACAGGCTGCCGGTGCGGCCGAAGCCGGTGATCACCTCGTCGCAGACCATCAGGATACCATGCCGGTCGCAGATCTCCCGAATCCTCGCGAGCCACCCTTCCGGCGGCACGATGACACCGCCCACCCCCTGCACGGGCTCGGCCACGAAGGCGGCGACGGCGTCCGCGCCCTCCCGCTCCACCAGCCGCTCCAGCTCGTCGGCGCAGGCGAGTTGACAACTCGGCCAGGTCTTCCCCAACTCACAGCGATAGCAGTGGGGCCGCGCCATGTGATGCACGTCCGGGAGACCCGGCGCCATCTGCTCGTTGAACAGCGGGATCCCGGTCAGCATGGCGGCGCCGCTCGACGAGCCGTGATAGCCCTGGTTCAGGGTGACGAACCGCGTCCGTTGGGGCTGCCCCATGGCCTTCCAGTAGGCCCGCACCAGCCGGATCATGCTCTCGTTGGTCTCCGAGCCCCCGGAGGTGAACACCACCCGGGTCAAACCTTCCGGCGCCATCTCCGCGAGCCGGGACGCCAGCCGGACCGTGGGCTCCGAGGTGGGCCCGATGAGCGTGGGAGCGTAGGCGAGCCGGTCCATCTGGTCCGCCACCGCCCGGGTGATCTCCTTCCGGCCGTGGCCCACGTGGACGTTCCACAGGGTCGAGAGGCCGTCGATGTAGCGCTTGCCCAGGGAGTCCCAGAAATAGATCCCCTCCGCCCGGACGAAGACCGGCAGCCCGTCTTTCTGGTGCTTCGACAGCGGCACGAAGCCGTGGACGAGATGGTCCCGGTCGGCGCGGCTCATGGCGGCCGCGCGTTCGAGATCGACGGTGTCCTGGGGATTTGTCATGCGTTCCGGCGGGCATCCGGGGTACCGGGCCGGGCCAAGGTGCCCGACCCGGTAAACTGCGTCTTGCTCCTAAAGTCCGTAATACCGCTTCGGGTTGTCGCACAGGATCTTTTTGCGCACGTCGGCGCCGACGTCCTCCCGAGCGAAGAAGTCCGGCAGATCGTGGAAAAACTCCGAGCGCGCCCGCTCGTGGGGATAGTCCGAGGCCCACAGCACCTGGTCCCCGCCGAGCTGCTCCAACACGTACGGCAGGCTTCGTTCGTCCACCTCGCAGGTGAAGAAGATGTTGCCGCCGCGGATGATGTCGCTGGGGCGCTGCTTCACCGCCAGCGCGTGGCCGCGTCGTTCCCAGTTCTCGTCCAGCGCGTCCATCATGAACGGCACCCAGCCGGTGCCGCACTCCAGATAGGCCACCCGCAGGTTGGGGAAGCGGTCGTACACGCCGGCGTTGATCATGCTCATCATCTGCACCATCTGCGGCATGGCGTGCTCCAGGGGCCGCGCCTCGGCCAGACTCTCGAAGATGTCCAGGCCCAGGCCCGCCACCGGTCCGCCGTGTACCGCCAGGGCGCAGTCGAGCCGCTCGGCTTCCGCGTAGATGGGGTCGAACTGGCGGCCGCCCAGACCCACCAGCGGCGCCATCACCGACGGAATCACACCCGCCACCATGCCCAGCTCGTCCACGCACCGGCGCAACTCCGCGACCGCGGCATCGATGTCCTGCACCGGCAGCAGCGCCACCCCCTTGAGCCGGTCCGACTGGCGCCCGAAACAGTCGTACAGCCAGTCGTTATAGGCCTGGGCCACCGCCACCGCCCAGCCCTTGTTGCGGATCTGGCCGTGGAACAGCGCGTTGCTGGGATAGAGGATGGTCTGCTCGATCTTCGACTCGTCCAGGAAGCTCAGCCAGTTGGCCGCGTCCGGCACCTCGGCCTTGTGGCGCGACGACATGCCGCGCATCCAGCCGTCGGTGAGGGGGAACAGGTAGTACTCCCGGGTCCAGTCCTTCTCGTTCCAGGGAGCGGGCAGGTAGCGACGCAGGTCCTTGTCCTGGTCCACCACGTGGCCGTCGGCGTCGATGATAGCGTGTTCACATTCCATGATCAGCCTCCACTATCCGGATTCGATACGCGCTGGCGTGGTCGCGCCTCAGCGGATCATCAGCCGGCCGGACTGGCCGGAGTAGTTGATGAAGACGGTCTTGAGCTCGGTGAAGAAGTTGAGGCCCTCCTCGGACATCTCGCGCTCGCCCACCCCGGTGGCCTTGATGCCGCCGAAAGGAAGCTGGGCCTCGCCGCCCACGGTGGGCTCGTTCACGTGCACCATGCCGGTCTCCACCTCCTCCACGAAGCGCATGACCTTGTCCACGTCCTGGGTGAAGATGGAAGTGGTGAGACCGAAGTCCACGGAGTTGGCGAACCGGATGGCCTCATCGAGGTCCGAGGCCGCGGCCACCGACAGCACCGGGCCGAATATCTCTTCACGGAAGATGCGCATGTCGGGGGTGACGTCGTCGAACACCGTGGGTTCCACGTAGAAACCGTGGTCCAGCCCCTTGGGCTTGTTGCCGCCCGTCACCAGCCGGGCGCCCTCCTGCTTGCCGATCTCGATGTACTCCAGGTCGGTCTTCCATTGGCTCTCGTCCACCGCCGGGCCCATGTCCACGTCGGCGTCGAGGCCCGGCCCCACGCGGATCTTCCTGGCGTGCTCCTCCAGCCGGGCCACCAGCTCGCCCCGTGTGTCGCCGATGGCGATGACCCGGGAGGTGGCGGTGCAGCGCTGACCGGTGGAGCCGAAGGCGCCGTCGCGGATGGCCACGGCCGCCTTGTCGAGGTCGCAGTCGGGCATGACGATGACCGCGTTCTTGCCGCCCATCTCGCAGGTCACCTTGGCGCCGCGGGAGGCCGCCTTGACGTACAGGTCGCTGCCGATCTCGTTGGAGCCGGTGAACGACACCACCGGGATGCGCCGGGAGTTGACGATGGTCTCGCCCACGTCGCCCCCGGAGCCCACCACCACGTTGAAGACGCCCTTGGGAATGCCGGCTTCCTCGTAGACCTCCGCCAGGAGGCCCGCCGTGGACGGGGTCAGGGACGCCGGCTTCAGCAGCACCGCGTTGCCGGCCACCAGCGCCGGCGCGGACTTCCACACCGGTATCGCCCAGGGAAAGTTCCACGGCGCGATGAGCCCTACCACGCCCATGGGCTGGCGGATGGTGTAGGTGAAGGTGTCCCGGGCCTCGGAGGGCAACGTCTTTCCGCCGAGCCGGTAGCCGGCGCCGGCGTTGTACTCCATGAGCGAGATCCCCTTGAGTACCTCGCCCCGGGCCTCCTTGAAGATCTTCCCTTCCTCGCGCGTCATGAGCTCGGCGATCTCGTCCACCCGCCGGCGGGCGATGTCCGCGGCGCGCCAGATCGCCCGGCCGCGCTCCGGCCCCGGCGTCTTGCGCCAGCCCTGGAAGGCCTCGGCGGCCGCGTCGATGGCCCGCTCCGTGTCCGCCGCCGTGGCCATGGGAAACTCGGCGATGACGTCGCGCGTGTCGGCGGGATTGACGTTGCGGATCCGCCGCTCGGAGTTGGGCTGGTACCATTCACCGTTGATGTAAGAACCGGTCTGCATGATGGGTGTCTCCTTGGGGCCGACGTGTGCGTCTTCGGCGAATTTGCGGCACGGAACACCGGCGTTGGGCGTGTGTCGGATTAAAAAAGACATACGGTTCCGTGTCAAGCGTTTGCGGCGTGTTGCGGTGCCCGTCCGGCGACCTCTATACTTCCCCGACCCCATGAAACACGTCACCATCTATACCGACGGAGCCTGCCTCGGGAACCCTGGACCGGGCGGCTACGGCACCGTGCTCCTCTGCGACACGACTACGCCCGGCCGCAAGGAGCTGAGCGGCGGATACCGCCGGACCACCAACAACCGCATGGAGATCATGGCCGTGCTGGCCGGGCTCCGGTCCCTGAAGGAGCCGTGCCGGGTGACCCTCTACAGCGACTCCCGCTACGTGGTGGACGCCATGTCCAAGGGATGGGCCCGGAGCTGGCGCGACAAGGGGTGGAGGAAGCGCGACAAGGCCCCGGCCCTGAACCCCGACCTCTGGGCCGAGATGCTGGACCTGTCGGAACGCCACGAGGTCGAGTACCGCTGGGTCAGGGGCCACTCGGGCGACCCCGAGAACGAGCGCTGCGACGAGCTTGCGGTGGCGGCCGCGCGGGGAGCGGATCTGGCCCGGGACGAAGCCTACGAGCGCGGCCATCCCCGATCCAGGAGCCGTCGGCGCTAGCCGGGCATCCTGATTTGGCTTGAAATCTGTGCGGTCATCGCTCATATTTCAATCCAATGGAACTCAAACGCGAGCGTCATCTCCGGCGTGTCGCCCTGCTGTTGGACGAATTCCCGGTGGTAGCGCTGCTGGGTGCCCGACAAGTCGGCAAATCCACGCTGGCCCGGCAGCTGGTCGCATCCCGACCCGGACCGTCGGCGTGGTTCGACCTGGAGAACCCCGTCGATCTCACCCGCCTGGCCGACCCGGGCCTGGAGCTGCGCCCGTTGGGGGGTCTTGTGGTCCTCGACGAGATCCAACGGCTGCCGGAAGTGTTTCCGCTCCTGCGCGTGCTGGCAGACCGGTCCGGGACCCCGGCGCGTTTCCTCGCGCTGGGGAGTGCCTCGCCAGAACTGCTCCGCCAAACCTCCGAAACCCTCGCCGGTCGGGTGGCCTTCCACGAGTTGGACGGGTTCGGACTCAACGAGGTGGACGACCTGGAGCGGCTGTGGCTTCGCGGCGGGTTCCCGCGTTCCTGTCTTGCGTCCTCCGCTCCCGCGAGCCACCGTTGGCGCGACGGCTTCATCCGGACTTTCATGGCCCGTGACGTGCCGGAACTCGGCAGTCTGATTCCTTCGACCACGCTGCACCGTTTCTGGACAATGCTGGCACACTGGCACGGCCGGCTGTGGAACGGAGCAGAACTGGGCCGTGCCTTCGGCGTGTCCCACACAACCGTCCGACGCTACCTGGACCTCCTCACCTCCGTGTTCATGGTCCGGCAGTTGCAACCCTGGCACGAGAACATCTCCAAGCGGCAGGTGCGCTCACCCAAGGTGTTCCTTAACGACTCGGGCCTGCTTCATGCTCTGCTGGGTCTGACCACGCGCGAAGACGTGGTCTCCCATCCTGTTGTCGGGCCGTCTTGGGAAGGATTCGTGGTCCAACAGGCCGTTCATCTGCTGGGCGCCCGTCCCGAGCATTGCTACCACTGGTCGACCCACGCCGGCGCGAAACTCGACCTTATGATATTGGCGGGCAACCGGCGGTACGGCTTCGAAGTCAAGCGCGCCGAGGCGCCCCGGCTTACGGCGTCCATGCGCGCGGCCTTCGAGACACTGAGGCTGGATCGGCTGGACGTGGTGCACGCCGGTAGCCAGACCTACCGGATGGCTCCCGGCATAAGGGCACTGCCGGCCGCCGAGCTGACTTCGACGCTTTCTCCCCTGCCCGAATGACGCTTGGCGTGTCCCGGCTATGAATAATTCCGCCCGCTGCTAAATTGGAGTCCATGAAAGTCGGACTCACAGGATTCTCCCGCGCAGGCAAGACCACCCTCTACAACGCCCTCACCGGCCTCAGCGCCGCGGTGGGCGGCTTCGAAAGCCGCCACGAGGCGGCCATGGCCGTGGTCAAGGTCCCGGACCCGCGCGTGGACGCGCTGAGCGAGATCGTCCATCCCAAGGAGAAGAAGTACGCGGAGGTGACTTTCCTGGACTTCCCGCCGTCGCAGGAGCGGAAAGCGGCGCTGGAAAACCAGTCCGTGGTGCAACTGCGGGAGGTGGACGCCATGGTCCAGGTGGTCCGGGCCTTCGACGACCCGCTGGCCGACGAGCCCCCCGCGCCCGTGCGGGACCTCACCGCCTTTCAGGCCGAGCTGATACTGGCGGACTTGGCCGTCATCGAGAAGCGGCTGGAGCGTATCCGGAAGGAAGCCGTAAAGGCCCGGGAGCGGGAGCTGGAGAAGGATCTTCTGACCCGCTGCCAGAGCACGCTGGAGGAGGAACGTCCCCTCCGGGGCCTGGATTTCCTGCCCGAGGAGCACACGCTGCTGTCCGGCTTCGCCTTTCTGAGCGCCAAGCCGCTGCTGGTAGTCTACAACTCCGACGAAACCGCGATGCAGCAGCCGCTGCCCGAAGACGTCGCGGAATACGCGCGGACGGAGAACCTGACCGTGGTGCCGGTCTGCGGCAAGCTCGAGATGGAGATCGCCCAGCTCGACGCCGGCGAGCGGGTCGAGTTCCTGGCGGAGTTGGGGCTCGCCGAGACCGCCCGGGACCGTTTCATCCGCCACGCCTACGACCACCTCCACCTCATGAGCTTCTTCACCGCCGGCCCCGTGGAGGTGCGCGCCTGGACCATTGCCCGGGAGACCGCCGCGGTCCACGCCGCCGGCAAGATCCACTCCGACATCGAGCGCGGCTTCATCCGCGCCGAGGTCATCTCCTACGACGACTACATCGAGCACCGCGGTGAAACCGGCTGCCGCTCCGCCGGCAAGCTCCGCCTCGAAGGCAAGGAGTACCGCGTGCAGGACGGCGACGTCATGCACATACGGTTCAACGTGTGACGCTGCGCCCGACAGGTCTCGACCCCGACCCTCACCCGTCGTCCCCGGGATCTCCTGCCCCGTCATCCCGGGCCCCGGTTCAAGCCCGGGGCAAGCTTGACCCGGGATCCAGAAGCGGGATGTCCGGCTACGCAACCAGCCCCGCGCTTGCACAGTGTCGAAAGGGCTTGACGCAACAACGACGTCAAACCAGTCTGCAACTAGTTGATGCTGTCGGAGGTTTTGTCCCATGGCTGAAATCGGCGCTTTCGAAGCGAAAACCCACCTGCCCCGGCTGCTGCGACGCGTGCAGCAACGAGAGCGCTTCGTCATCACCAAGCACAACCGGCCCGTGGCCGAGCTGATCCCTTTTCGACCTCACGATTCCGACAAGGTGCGCGACGCGATTGCCGGACTGAAGGCGTTCCAGGAGACCCACAGTCTGGATGGGCTGTCCATTCGTGAACTGATCGAGGAAGGTCGCCGGTACTGATGGCATTCGTTCTCGATTGCTCGGTCACCATGGCATGGATCTTCCCTGACGAAGCAACGGAGGCGACTCACCGCTTGCGCGACTCGCTTGTGGAAGGCAGGGCCTTCGTCCCCTCTCTTTGGCCGGTGGAAGTTGGCAATGCGGTTGCAGTTGCCACTCGCGAGCCTGTATCGCGCCTTGCTCGACGCCGCGCGGACCGAGGGCGTGGAGATGCTCGCATCCAAGTAGGCATGGAGGTTCCGGAATGAAGCAGTTCACGATCTTCCAAAACCCCGTCCTGGGTTTTCAGGTTGCCAAGAAAGGCTGGAGTTGGCCTGCGTTCTTCCTTACGTGGATGTGGGCCTTCTTCAAAAGACTCTGGCTGGTCCTACGGGAACAAATTATGGGGCACCGAACTGGAGTATCTGGAATATGAACAGGCGGCAGTGGTAGAGGCGGAGGATCCCGACGCCGCACTGGAAGCGCATTTGGCATCACACGGGAAAGAGAACACGCTCCCCCCGGAGGGGATTATGAGGTAGTTTGCCCTACGACGCGGAGATCTTCGAATGAAGCAATTTCTCATCCTCCGACACCCCGATCTGGATCTTGAAGCCGTCAAGAAGGGCTGGAGCTGGCCCGCCTTCTTCTTCACCTGGATCTGGGCGTTCGTAAAACGACTCTGGCTGATCGGCGTGATCGTGTTACTGTTCGGGATCCTTGCGAGCTCGATCCCGGAGGCCTGGCTGGTCGGCGAGTTGCTCATTTCCATCGTGATGGGCGCCAAGGGAAACGAACTGCGGGTCAAACGACTGCAGGAAACCGGATACGAGAAGGTGGCGACCGTGGAGGCAAGGACACCCGACGGCGCGCTGGCGGCGCACCTGGCTTCACAGGGGGATGAGAACGCGGTCCCGCCGGAAGGAATTGTGAGGTAGGTGACGAGGGGCGCCACACCAGAGGAGCCCGATCGGCCATGCCGCTGATTAACACATGACCCAGCACGGAGGTCTTCTTTGAACCAATACTCCATACTCCAACACCCCACCCTGGGCCTTGAAGCCGTCAAGAACGGCTGGAGCTGGCCCGCGTTCCTCTTCACCTGGATTTGGGCGTTCGTAAAGCGACTTTTTCTGATTGGCTGGATTGCGCTGTTGGCCTGGATGCTCTTGAGCTCCATCCCGGCCCCGGAGGTCTGGCTGGTCGGCAACCTGATCATCTCCATTGCGCTGGGCGCGAAAGGAAATGAACTACGGGTCAAACGGCTGCGTGCCTCCGGATACGAAGAGGTGGCCACCGTAGAGGCGAGGACGCCCGACGGTGCGCTGGCGGCGCATCTGGCTTCACAGGGGGATGAGGACGCGGTCCCGCCGGAGGGGATTGTGCGGTAGTTCGCGTGGTCAGTAGATAAGGCGGACATCTTGCTTCTGGATCCCGGATCAAGCTTGCCCCGGGCTTGACCCGGGGCCCGGGATGACGGGGATGGGGTCCCCTCACCGGATCATCGTATTCGGCAGGAAAAGCGCGATGTCCGGGAACGCCACCAGGATGGCCAGACAGGCGGCCATGGCGATCCAGAACGGCAAGATGCCGGCGAAGATCTTGCTCATGGGCACGTCTTCGGCGATGCCCTTGACCACGAAGACGTTCACTCCCACCGGCGGGCTGATAAGGCCCATCTCCAGCACGATGACCATGACCACGCCGAACCAGATGGGGTCGTAGCCCAGGGTGAGGATGATGGGGTGCACGATGGGGAGGGTCAGCACCAGCATGGCGAAGCCTTCCAGGAACATGCCCAGCACGATGTAGGCGGCCAGCAGGATGCCGAGCACCGCCAGCCGCGGCAGCTCCATGCCCACCAGCAGCTCGGCCAGGTCGGAGGGGATGTGGGTCAGCGCCAGGAACGGGTTGAAGATGTGGGCACCCACCAGGATGAGGAAGACCAGGGCGGTGGTCCTCACGCTCTCCAGCGCCAGGGAAGACAACGAAGACGCGGTCAGGCGGCCCCGCACCAGGGCCAGCAGGGCCGCCAGGAAGGCGCCCACGCCGGCGGCCTCGGTGGGGGTGAAGAGGCCCGTGTAGATGCCGCCGATGGTCACCGTCACCACGCCGATCATGGCGCTGGCCTGGCGGAAGGCGCGGATGCGGTCCATCACGGTGGAGGCCGGCCCGGGCGGTCCCAGGACCGGATTGATGCGCGTCTGGATGAAAATCGACAGGATGAACAGCGCGGTCAGCAGCAGCCCGGGGAGGACCCCGGCCAGGAACAGGCGGCCGATGGATTCCTCGGTGAGGATGGCGTAGATCACGAAGCCCGTGCTGGGCGGGATGAGGATCCCCAGGGTGCCGCCGGCGGCGATGGCGCCCGTGGACAGACGCGGGTCGTAGCGGTAGGTGCGCATCTCGGGCAGCGCCACCTTGCCCATGGTCACGGCCGCGGCCACCGACGAGCCGGAAAGTGCCGCGAACCCCGCGCAGGCGGCGATGGTAGCGGACGCCAACCCGCCACGCCAGTGACCGAACCAGGCGTAGGCGGCGGCAAAGAGGTCGCGGCTCATGCCGGAAACCGTGGCGAAGTTCCCCATCAGCACGAACAGCGGGATGACGATGAGCTCGTAGTTGGTGGCGATGACGAAGGGCTCGCTGCCGAGCACGGCCATGGCCGGCCCCAAGCCGTTGAGCGTGCCGAACCCCAGCACCCCTACAAGCATCATGGCGATGCCCACGGGCATCCTGAGCGCCAGGAGCACGAACAGTACCGCCAACCCCAGAAGACCCGCGGCGGTGGGACTCATTCAGCCTTCTCTTGGGATGATTGAGGAGCCTGGAGGATGCCGGCGGCCGCCTGGAGCAGCAGCACCAGGGCGAACAGCAACCAGCCGAAGCTCATCAGGAACATGAAGGGATGGTGGGCGATCTCCACGAGGTTGCTGGCTTCGCCGTACTCCAGGGCGTCGAGCCCCTGGTCCATGGCCTGCCACGCGACCACGGCGAACAGCACCGCGCCCAACAGCCGCATGAGGGTGTCGGTGTAGCGCAGCCGGCTCTCCCCCACCACCGTGCCGATGAGGTCCACGGCCACATGGCCGCCGGTCCAGCCGCAGTAGGGAATCCCCAGGAACACCACCACCGCCAGGCTCAATTCGGAGATGTCCTGCGCGCCCAGGATGGGCGCGTTGAAGACGTAACGCATCACCACCGCCACCACCGTCAGCAACATCAGCCACAACAGCGCGGCGCCGGCCGCGTAGGCCAGGAACCGGGTGGCCCGGTCGGCCACCGCGGTCCCCGGCAACGCGGCACGCGATTCGTCACCCATGGGTGCTTGAAGCCGGACTGCCGCCCTATCCGCCCATGGCGGCGAGGATCTTCTCGGCGTCGATGCCCTTGCCGGAGAGAGCCTTGACGGTCGCGGCCCGGACCCCGCTCAGGGCCTTGCGGAAGCGCTTGTCCTCGGCGTCCGACAGCGTGATCACCTCGCCCCGGCCGCTCTTCTTCTCGCCCGCCAGGGAGCCGGCGCCGGCCTTCTTGTAGATGCCCGCAGCCTTGACGCTCAGGGCCTCGCCCGAGGTCTCGTCGACGATCTTCTTGTGCTCCGCCGAGAGGCCGTCATAGGCCTTCCTGTTCATGGCCAGGAAGAACGCCGTGTTGGCGAACGGTCCCACGGTGTAGTACTTGGCCACCTCGCCGATCTTGAAGCTCCGGATGACGCTGGGCGCCACCATGAGTCCGTCGACGACGCCCGTCTTGAGGGCGTTGTACATTTTCGTCACCGGCATGGACACGGGGGTGGCTCCCAGCGCCTTGATGATGTCTCCCTGGAGCTTGGAGGGGGTGCGGATCTTCATCCCCTTGACGTCGTCCAGGGTCCGCACCGCCTTGTTGCGGGTCATGATGACGGCCTTGTCGTTGGTCCAGAGCGCCACGACCCTGGTCCTGTCGTACTCACCCTGAATGTCGCCGATGGCCTTCCACATCATCCTGGTGGCTGCCACCGCGTCCGGGGCGAGGCCGGGCAGCTCCACCAGCAGCGTGCGCGGAAACTGCGACGAGGTGTATCCCTGCAGACCGAACGTGATGTCCGCGACGCCGTCCGCCGCCCGCTTGTACTGGGCCTGGGGGCCCTTCCCCAGCGCGCCGCCGGGAAAGATCCGCACCGTCAGCGAGCCGTTGCTGCGCTTGGCCACCTCCTTGCTCCACGGCGTCATCACCAGCCGGTCCATGGGGTGCTTCGAAGAGGTGAAGTGGGCGAGCTTGAGCTCCGCCGCTTGCACCGACGCGGCAGCCAAGAGCAGGCCGCCAACCACCGACACGACCGCCAGACTCCGGAAACAGGCTCTGAGCAATAGGGACATGGTGCGTTCTCCTTTCAAATGTGCGTGGTTTACAGGCGGCACGCAGACTAGCCGAAGAAGCGGAGGAGTGTCAAACGCGCGTCGCGCGCGAAGGAGCCCGTTCGCGGGACGCGAATTCTGTTCCCGCCCCGCGTCCGGTATAAACAGGTACGGTCCACGCGCTCAATCGGGACGGCGCAACGGGTTCTCCGTCCACCCGGAAGGAGCTTCATGCAGAAGATGATCGACTCACTGGCCGTGTACTGGGACCGGCGCATGGCCCGCATCATGCTCCTGGGCATCATCAGCGGGTTCCCCTGGGTGCTCATCGGCAGCAGCCTCACCCTGTGGCTCAAGGAGGACGGCCTGAGCCGCACCGCCATCGGCTTTGCCGGTCTGATCTTCGGGGTCTATGCCGTCAACTTCCTCTGGGCGCCCCTCATCGACCGCATCCGCATTCCCTGGCTGACCGGCAAGCTCGGCCACCGGCGCGCCTGGATCATCACGCTGCAGGGCGTGATCGTGGCATCCCTCCTGCTGTGGAGCCTCACCGACCCCACCGCCAACCTGGGCTGGGTGGTGGGCATCGGCCTTGCCATCGCCTTCGCCTCCGCCACCCAGGACATCGCCGTGGACGCGCTCCGCATCGAACAGGTGGGCACCACCGAAGGCGAGGCCATGGCCGCGGGCGCGGCCACCGCGGTGGTAGGCTGGTGGACCGGGTACAAGCTCGGCGGCATCATCGCGCTGGAGACCGCCACCGCCTTCCAGAACGCCGGCGTGGAGGCCTACTGGCAGGCCACCTTCGTCGTGCTCGGCGTGGTGGTCATCATCACCAACATCGGCCTGCTGTTCGTACACGAACAGGGCACCGCGGAACGCATCGCCTCCCAGGCCGCGGAGGAGGACCGTATCGCGTCGACCATCGGCGCCTCCGGCCGGATGGGTCACGTCGCCGCATGGCTGGGCGGCACCGTGGTGAGCCCGCTCATGAGCTTCTTCCGGCGCAACGGCTTCGCCATCGCCCTCACCGTGCTCGGGTTCATCTTCCTGTTCAAGATCGGCGAGGCCTTCATGGGGCGCATGTCGATCCTCTTCTACCGGGAGATCGGCTTCTCCAAGTCCGAGATCGCCCTCTACTCCAAGGGCCTCGGCTGGGTCACGACGGTAGGGTTCACCGTGCTGGGCGGGTTCTTCGCCATCCGCATGGGCCTCATACGGGCCATGTTCCTGTCCGGCATCGCCATGGCCTCCACCAACCTCCTCTTCGCCGTGCTGTTCTGGGTGGGGAAGTCCGAAGCCCTGTTCGCCACCGCCGTGGTGGTGGACGACCTCACCAGCGCCTTCGCCACCGTCACCTTCGTGGCCTTCATCTCCATGCTGGTGGACCGCACCTACACCGCCACCCAGTACGCGCTCATGGCCTCCATCGGCACCGCCGGACGCACCCTCCTGGCCGGCGCCTCCGGCGCCCTGGTGGACGCGCTGGACGGCGACTGGGCCACCTTCTTCGTCATGACCACGCTGATGGTGATCCCGTCGCTGATATGCCTGTGGGCGATCCGCGGGAAGCTCCGGGAGATGCTGGCCGGGGCGGAGGTCAGGCTGTTGGGGCGGCACGTGGAAGAGGAGGCGGAAGGAACGAACTGAAGCGATCCCGCGTGAACCATGCGGGATCGTGCCGGACGCGCGGCCGACTATCCGGCAGGCTGGAGAGAATCCTCCGCCTGGCGGGCGTGGTACTTCCGTTCGTTGGCGTCGAGGTGGCGTTTCCGGAGCCGGAGATTGCAGGGCGTCACCTCGATCAGCTCGTCCTGGCGGATGAACTCGATGGCCTGCTCCAGGGACATGCGCAGCGGAGGCACGATCTTTTCGATGCCCTTGAGGACGGAGGACCGCATGTTCGTCAGCTTCCTCTCCTTGGTGATGTTCACGTCCAGGTCCTTGTCACGGCTGCTCTGTCCCACCAGCATGCCGCCGTACACCGGCTCGGTGGGCCCGACGAACAGCTCGCCCCGCTCCTGCAGGTTGAACATCGCATAACCGGTGACACGGCCCCTGCGGTCGGCCACCAGCGCGCCGGTGGAACGATGGACGATGTCGCCCGCCCAGGGCCGGTAGCCGATGAACATGTGCGTGAGGGTGCCCGTGCCCTTGGTGTCGGTGAGGAACTCGGTCCGGTATCCGATCAACCCGCGGCTGGGCACCTCGATCTCCAGGCGGACCCTGCCGGAACCACGGTCCGCCATCTTGACCAGGAGGCCCCTGCGCGTGCCGAGCTTCTGGACGACGATTCCCTGGTACTCTTCATCGGTCTCGATGGTGGCCAGCTCGTAGGGTTCGTGGACCGCGCCGCCGACGGTGCGGGTCAACACCCGCGGCATGCCCACCGAGAACTCGTACCCTTCCCGCCGCATCTGCTCGATCAGGACCGCGAGCTGCAGCTCTCCCCGGCCGTACACCAGGAAACGGTCGGACGATTCGATGGACTCCACCCGGATGGCGAGGTTGTGCTCGGCCTCCTTGAGCAGGCGCGCCCGGAGGTGGCGGGAGGTCAGGTAGCGGCCGTCCTTGCCGCTGAACGGGGAGTCGTTGATGGAGAACTCCATCGACAGCGTGGGTTCCTCCACGTCGAGCGCCGGCAGCGGCCTGGGGTCCTCGCCGTCGGCGATGCTCTCGCCCAGCCCGATGCCGCTCATGCCCGCCAGCGCGACGATCTCTCCGGGACCGGCCGACGGCACCGCCTGCCGCCCGACGCCTTCGTAGATGAACAGCTCCGCGACCGCCGCCGAAGTCTGCGACCCGTCACGCCGGCACAGGGTCACCGCCTGCCGGTTCCGCACCGTGCCGTCCGCCACGCGGCCGATGGCCAGCGGCCCGAGGTAGTCGTCGGGAGCCACGTTGGTGACCAGGATCTGCAATGGGTGCTCCGGGTCTCCGGAGGGCGGCGGAACGTGCTCGAGGATGGCCTCGAACAGCGGCCGAAGATCGGTGAGCTCGCCGCCCGGTGACGGCGTGCATCTTCCCTGCTTGGCGACGGAGTAGATGACCGGAAACTCGATCTGTTCCTCGGTGGCGCCCAGGTCGATGAAAAGGTCGTAGATTTCGTTCAGGACTTCCGCCGGCCGCGCGTCCTGGCGGTCGATCTTGTTGATGACCACGATGGGCGGCAGTCCCAGCTCCAGCGCCTTGGCCAGCACCGCGCGGGTCTGGGGCATCGGCCCCTCGGCGGCATCCACGAGCAGCATGACGCCGTCGACCATCCGCAGGGTGCGTTCCACCTCGCCGCCGAAATCCACGTGCCCGGGCGTGTCGGCGATGTTGATCTTGACGCCGCGATAGGTCACGGAGGCGTTCTTCGCCATGATCGTGATGCCCTTCTCGCGCTCCAGGTCCATGGAATCCAGCACCCGCTCACGGACGTCCTGGTTCGCTCGGAAGGTTCCGCTCTGCCACAGCATGGCGTCCACCAGCGTGGTCTTGCCGTGGTCCACGTGTGCGATGATCGCGATGTTGCGAAGATTCACCGCCTCGCGGCAAGCGACGACGTCCATCAATGACCCTCCCCTTTTCGCCGGCACCCCTCGGTCAAGCGCGGGTGTCGGCGGACATGCGAATCCGGATGCGTTTGTTTGTGAGCGCCCTGGAAATGGCCGGAATTTCCGGACGGTTTCCGGCCCGGGAAACGGAGCTTCAACGGCGGGCGATCCGAAAGAAGGACTATAACAAGTTTGGGCAGTTGCGCCCAACGCCTCCGCGGGAAACCGGAGCTTGTACGGGAATCAGCCGCTCCGCTTCGCGATCAGGTCGATCTCCACCCGGCAGCCTCGGGCCAGCGCCGTCACTCCCACGGTGGTGCGGGCGGGGCGCTTGTCCGCCGGGAAATAGGTTTCGTAGACCGCGTTCATGGCGCCGTACTCTTCCTCGAACCGGGTCAGGAAGATACGCACGCTGACCACGTGCTCCAACCCCACGCCGCAGCCCGCGAGCACGGTCTTGAGGTTCGCCATGACCTTGTGGGTCTGGTCCTCGATGGACTCCGGGATCGGATCCCCGTCCGATCCGGTGGCGATCTGCCCGGTGACGAAGACCCAGTCGCCGGTGGTGACGGCATGGCTGTAGGGCGCCACCGGCGCGGGGCCGTCGGCGAAGAGGTGAAAGGTGCGGTCATCCATGGGTATTCCTCTCAGACACCGACCCTGACATTGCGCCGAAGCCATGGCACCAGTTTGTCAAAACCGAACGTCCCGGCTTCGTACAGCCCCGAGATGAAGGCGTATGCGTCCTCTGAGTCCGCCGTCAGTTGTGCGCCGTTGATCGCCAGAAACGTGTACGTCGCGGCAAAGGCCACGCGCTTGTTACCGTCGACAAACGGATGGTTCTGGGCGAGGCTTTCCCACAGCGCGGCGGCTTCCTCAACGAGATCGGCGTAGTAGCCGGTCTGCGGCCGATAGAGCGCCGCCTCCAGAAGACCGGTGTCCCGAACGCCTTCCGATCCGCCATACCGTTCAATCTGGTCCGCGTGAATGGCGAGGACTTCCGCCAGCGTGAGGTAGTCTGTCATTTAGCGAGCTTCTTGTAGAGCTCGCCGTACCTGTCATGGCTGGCGAGATAGGCAGCCATGACATGAGGCCGGGGCCGGGCCTGTTTTCGTTTTTCAATCAGGTCGGCAAGCGCCTCGTCCATGAGCGCCTGGAGTTGACGCCCCTCCTGCTCCGCGATCGCGCGGATTGCGGACAAGATCTCGGAATTGACCTGGGTAGCGAATTTTTCACGGGCCTGGGACATGGTGCACGTCTCCTTGACTCAATTCCATGTTGTCATGGCATATCATGATTTGTCAAGAAATACTCCGTCCCACTACCCGCCCAGGTATGCCTCCCGGACGTGGGGGATGTCTTTCAACTCGGCGCCGGTCCCCTGCAGGGCCACGGCGCCGGATTCGAGGAGGTAGGCGCGGTCGCAGATTTCCAGCGCCGCGTAGGCGTTCTGTTCGACCATCAGCACGGTAACGCCCTCGGCGCGGATCTCGGCGATGATCTCGAAGGTGGTCTCCACCAGGTTGGGCGCCAGCCCCAGGGAAGGCTCGTCGAAGAGCACCAGCTTCGGCCGCGACATCAGCGCCCGGCCGATGGCCAGCATCTGCTGCTCGCCGCCGGAGAGCGTCCCCGCGGTCTGGCGCCGCCTTCCTTCGAGGATCGGGAAACGCTCGAACACGCGCCGCCGGTCGGCCTCGATGCCGTCGGCGTCGCGGCGGAGGTAGCAGCCCATGTCGAGGTTTTCCTGGACGCTCATGTACGGGAAGATCCGCCGCCCCTCGGGGCAGTGGGCGATGCCGAGGGAGAGTATCCTCTGAGCCGAGGCGTCGGATATGTCCTGGCCGTCGAAAACGATGCGCCCGGCCGCGGGCGGGAGCAAGCCCGATATCGCCTTCAGGGTGGTCGACTTCCCGGCCCCGTTGGCGCCGATCAGGGTCACCAGCTCGCCCTGGTTGACGACCATGGACAGGCCGCGGACGGCGCTGACCTTGCCGTAGCGGCATTCGAGGCCGGTGATCTCAAGCATCGGCGGCTGCCCCTCCAAGGTAGGCCCGAATGACCTCGGGGTGGCGACGGATCTCTTCCGGCGTGCCCTCGGCCAGGATGATGCCCTGATTGAGCACGATGACCCGGTCGGAAATGCCCATGACCACCCGCATGTCGTGCTCCACCAGGAAGATAGTGGTGCCCTGGTCGCGGATGGCCGAGACCCGGTTCATGAAGTCCTGGGTCTCCGACGGGTTCATCCCGGAGGCCGGCTCGTCCAGCAACAGCAGCGACGGCCGCGCCGCCAGGGCGATGGCCACCTCCAGCAGGCGTTGCTCGCCGTATGGCAGATCCGACGCCAGCTCGCCGCCCCGGTGGGACAGACCCACCTGTTCCAGGATGGCGGCGGCCTGCATCCTCAGGTCGCGTTCCTCGGCCTTGATGCGCGGCAGCGCCAGCAGGATCTCCCAGACCCGGCCACGGCCGCGGCGGTGCAGGCCGATCAGCATGTTGTCGATGACGCTCAGCCCACTGAAGAGACTCGTCTTCTGGAAAGTCCGCACGACGCCCAGGTCGGCGACGTCGTTGGGCCGCAGGCCGTCCAGGGAAGCCCCGCGGTAACGGACGCTGCCGGCGCTGGCCTGCAGGAAACCCGTGATGACATTGAAGGCGGTGGTCTTGCCGGCCCCGTTGGGGCCGATGAGGCTCGCGATCTCGCCCTCGCGGACGACGAAGTCCACGTCCGACACGGCCACCAGCCCGCCGAAGTGGACGGTGAGGCCCTCGACGCTGAGTGCGGTATCCGTCACCGCGCTCCCTCCGGGGTGCCGAGGCCGCCCTCGGGGGCGGCAAACCGCGCTTTCCACCACGACGTGACCGCGGGGACGATGCCCTGCGGCAGGAAGAACACGACGGCGATCATGAACACGCCGTAGATCACCCACTGCACCTCGGGGCTCGCGAACTCGCGCAGCACCTCGGGCAGGATGCCGAAGAGGAGGCCGCCCACCACCGGGCCGGCGGTGGTCCCCTTGCCGCCGGTAACCACCATGATCACCATGGTCACGGTATAGATGAACAGGAAGATGTCCGGATCGACGATACGGATGTAGTGGGTGTAGAGCCCGCCGGCGGCCCCGGCCATGGCCGCCGAGATGACCGTCGCCAGGACCAGGTAACGGGTGACGTCGACGCCGACGGAAGAGGCCAGGGCCTCGTTCTCGCGCAGCCCGATCATGGCCCGCCCGGCCCGCGACCGGACCAGGCGCCGGACCACGATGTAGCAAACGATGGCCACGACCAGGATCAGGTAGTAGTTGGGCAGCTTCTGGTAGAAGGTCTGCTCCCAGAGGCCCGGAATGGCCACGCCGAACGGCGGGATGTTGTTGAGCGCCATGGGGCCTTCGGTGAGGTCGACCCAGTTAAGGGAGATGAGCCGCACGACCTCGGCGAAGCTGATGGTGACGATGACGAAATAGGCGCCGCGGACCTTGAAGGCGATCTTGCCGATCAGCCAGCCGAACAGGCCGGCGGCGGCGATGCCGGCGATGAATGCGATCCACACCGGCCACGGCGCGAAAACGAACGTGTAGGAGTCGGTCAGCTCGAGGTCGAAGCCCAGGGACACCAGCGCGCTGGTGTAGGCGCCGATGCCGAAGAACGCCACGTGGCCGAGGCTCAGTTGCCCGGTGTAGCCGAGCAGCAGGTTGAGGCTGATGGCCGCGATGGTGAAGATGCCGGCGCTGATGAGGATATGGAGGATGTAGAGGTCCGTCATCCACAACGGGATGGAAAACAGGAACACCACCCAGGCGGCTGTGACCGCGTGCCTCACCCGATGCGCTCCTTGGCCGCGAACAACCCCGTCGGTTTGAACACCAGCACCAGGATGATCAGCAGGAAGCCCATGGCATCCCGATAGCCGGACGAGACGTAGCCGGCGCCCAGTTCCTCCGCCAGGCCCAGGACGAAGCCGCCGAGGGTGGCGCCGGGGATGCTGCCGAGCCCGCCGAGGATGACGATGGCGAAGGCCTTGAGCGCCGCCAGGTCGCCGATGGTCGGCGCCACCACGAAGACCGGGCCCAGCAGGGCGCCGGCCGCGGCCGCGAGGCAGGAGCCGAAGGCGAACGTCAGCGTATGGATGCCCTTGACGTTCACGCCCATGAGCGCCGCGGTCTCACGGTCCTGGAAGGTGGCGCGCATGGCCTTGCCCAGGCGGGTCCAATGGATCAGCAGGTAGGTGACGGCGATCAGCAGCACGGCGAAGGCGAAGACGAAAACCCGGACCCAGGAAACCGACACCTCCCCGATGACCAGGGGGTCCAGGGGAAAGGGGTGGTCGATGGACTTGGCGATGCCGGTCCAGGTGAACTGCTCCAGGTTCTGCATCGCGATCCAGGCGCCGATCATGACCAGCATGGTGGTATCGATGTCGGCGCCCCGGAGCGGGCGCAGCAGCACGAATTCGATCAGCGCGCCGAGGGCCACGCCGAGGGCCATGGCCAGCAGGATGCTGGCGAAGAAATTCACGCCCAGCACCATGACGAAGAAGAACACCATGTAGGCGCCGAACGTATAAAGCTCGCCGTGGGTGAAGTTGACCACCCGCATGATGCCGAAGATCAGCGTCAGCCCGATGCCCAGAAGGGCATAGGTGCCGCCGAGGATCAGCGCGTTGAGGAGGTGCTGGAGAAATTCAGGCACGGCGAGGACAGGGGCCGGCCCCGGCGCACGACCTTCCCGGGAGGTCCGGAAAGGGCGTGCGTCAAGTCAGGGCCGGACGGCTTTCGTCTGCCGCCACGCTTGTGACAGCGTCAGGGCAGCGCGACCTTGCCGCTCTTGATGGTGACCACGTAGACGTTGGGAATGTTCTGGGCGCTCTCCTTGCCCTTGGGGCCTTGCTTGATGAACGCGATGTCGCCGTTGACGCCGTCCACCTTGACCCCCCAGAGGGCCTTCTGGATGGCCTTGGGCTCGGCCTTGCCGGCGGCCTTGATGGCGGCGGCGATGGTCATGATGCCGTCATGGCCGCGGAAACCCTCGGTCAGGCCGGCGAAGTTGTGGCCGCGCTTGTTCCATTCATTGACGAACGCGGTGGCGACTTCCGGGTTGGGCGCCGAGCCCGGGAACCACGGAGCGAAGAACAACAGGTGGAAGCTGCCTTCCGCGGCCGCGCCGGCCTGCGCGATCAACTGGTCCGGCGATGACGAACCGCCGGTGGTGATCACCCGTTGCGTGACCCGCTGCTCCTTCATCTGCTTCAGCACCAGGGTGATCTGCTCGACGCCGGTGGTGACGAACACCGTATCGCCGCCCGCCGCCTTGATCTTCGCCAACTGGGCGCTCATATCCGTGGCCTTGGCATCCATGGTTTCCACCACGCCGACGGCGATGCCCTTGCTCTTGAGCATCTTCTGGAACTGGTTGGACGCGCCCAGGCCCCAGTCGTTGTTGACCACCAGGAAGTTGGCCTTCTTGATGTTGAACTGGCCGACCTTGGTGCCGAAGGACTGGGCTTCCATGGCCGAGGTCGGGCTGATGCGGAAGATCCAGGGATTGCCCGAGGTCGTGATCTTGCCCGAGGACGACGTCTCCACCACCATGGGCACGCCGTACTCCATCAGCTTCGGCATCACCGCCAGGGTGTAGGTGGAGCTCCATGCCCCCATGAGCGCCGGCACCTTGTCGCGCACGATGAGCTTTTCGGCCGTGGCCACGGCTTCCTTCGGATTGCTCTTGTTGTCCTCGATGATCAACTGGACCTTCTTGCCCAACAGACCGCCGGACGCGTTGAGAAACGACTCGGCGATCTTGGCGCCCTGGGCGACATAGTTGCCGGACGCCGCCACCGCGCCGGTCAGCGGCTGGGTGACGCCGATCTTGATGGTCTCGGCCGACCCGGCGATGGGCGCGGCCGCCGCCAAGGCGATTCCGGCCACGAACAGCGCGACCCGCTTGAGGTTCGACATGGTTTCCTCCTGTCGTTCGGAACAGAAATGAGCACCGGATTTCTTCAGGGAGGCGGCATCCTAGCACAAGTGGAGGTGAACGTCTCGCCCTGCGACCGCCACAACCGGCGTCCTCAGATTGCAAGGACCCCGTGGTCGCGCAGCGACCGGATGGCGCGCGCCGCCTCTGCCGCGGCGTCGATCATCTCCTTGTTCGGTGCCTCGAACCACTCTTCCGGAGGCAATCCGCGCTTCGCCCTCACCACGGCGACCGCGTCCTCGAGCTCGGGGAAACGGGTCGGGTCCTGCAGGTGGAGATAGAGCGCCGCCAGGGCCACGGAGCGGCTGCGGCCCTCGCGGCAGTGGACGAGCACGTTGCCCCGTGCCTGTGAGGGGTAGCTCTCCTTCTGCGGCATGGTCTGATGCAACGCGCCGTGGAGAATACAGTACCCGCCGAGCATCATGCCGGGGGGATTCTCGCCGTCCACCAGCCCCAGCTTGAAGACCCGGAACGGCGCGAATCCGGCACGGCACACGGTGTTCGATTCCCCGTCCTCGCCGCCGTCGCCCGGCGCGGCGACGTAATTCACGTCCACGTTGACCGCGGTGTTGACGACGATCGATATGTCATGCCGCCGCAACAGGTCGACATCACGCGCCGCCGCGGTCCCGCCGATGAAAAGATCGGCGCCGTGGGGGTCGAGGCCCCGGGCGATCAAGCTGAGCGAAGGAAGAGGGATGGCCATGCGTGGTCCTTCCGCGATTTCGTCCGGCCCCCGCGGCGGCAGGCCGGGGCGGTGAAGGGCCTTGCGCCTGCGGCGTGAATCGGCGTAGCGTAGTAGTGTTCCTCGATGACAGCGAACGGAGTCTCGCCGCCTTTATTGATGAACCGGGTGCATTCACCCGGAGGGAGAATAACATGAAACAGATCATTACGCGTTTGTCCGCGGTGCTCATGGCCGCCCTGTTCGCCCTTTCCTTCGTCACCGCCGCCAGCGCCGCCTCCAAGCCGCCGCCCGAGATGGAGGCCTGGCTGAAGGCGGCCAAGCTCGGCCCCTATGACAAGGACGAAAACTGGGACGAGATCACCGCCAAGGCGAAAGCCGAAGGCGAGGTGGTGGTCTACACCTCCTCCGGCCGCATCGCCAAGCTGGTGAAGCCGTTCGCCAAGATTCACCCGGAGATCAAGGTGACCGTGCATGACCTGGGGTCGGTCAAATCGGTGGAGAAGACCATTCGCGAGCAGAACGCGAACATCTTCAACGCCGACATCGTCACCACCGGCAATTCGGGTCAGGTGATCTACGAGATGCTCAACAAGAACCGTCTCGTCAACTACGTGCCGCACCATTACAAGGATCGTATCCCGAAGGAGAACCGCGACCCGCTGCTGATCCGCGTCAATGAGGCCATGGTCTTTCTCTACAACCGGGAGGCCTACCCGGACGCGCCGCCCATCAAGAACGTGTGGGAGTTGACCGAGCCCAAGTTCAAGGGCCGGGTGGGCATGAAGAACCCGCTGTCGTCGGGCTCCACCCTGATGGGCGTGATGACGCTTATGCAGCGTCCCGATGAAATGGCGGCCGCCTATCAGCGCCATGCCGGCAAGCCCATCAAATTGAGCAAAGGGGTCGCCGACGCCGGGCAGGAGTTCTGGGCGCGGCTGCTCGCCAACGACCTGGTGATCTTCAAGTCCGGCTCGAAGCTGGCCCGGGCCTCGGGCAAGAAGGGCCAGAAGAATCCGCTGATCGCGTTCGCCAACATGACCTACATCGCGCGCAACGATTCGAAGGGCTACGCCAACAAGATCCTGGCCAAGGTGGATCCGGTCGGCAAGCTGGTCTACCCGACCTTCAGCGCCATCGCGCGCCAGGCGCCGCACCCCAACGCGGCCAAGCTGTTTACCGCGTACCTGCTCGGCAGCCTTGAGCTGAACAAGGACTCGAAGCTCGCGAAGCCCTACGACAAGGGCGCCAGCATGACCCTGTTGCAGGGTCTGGCGCCCTATTTCGACCCGGGCACGGTGAGCCCGCGGAGCGACGTGCCGCTGCCGGCGGGCGGCGAGATCTGGGACGAGATGACGGGCTGGACCGTGGATGCCGGATACATGTGGAAGCAAGGCCCCAAGGTCCGGGACTTCTGGACGGTGCATTCGAGCAAATAGTCAGGCATGGAGGAAATCCATCTAACAGGAATCCGGAAGTCGTACGGCAAGGAAGTCGCCGTACGGCATCTGGACCTGACCGTGGAGCCGGGTGCGTTCCTGACCATTCTCGGACCCTCCGGCTGCGGCAAGACCACGACATTGCGGGTGATCGCCGGGCTGGAGGAACCCGAGGCGGGGGAAATCCGGTTCGGCGACAGGCTCATCTTCTCCCGCCAGAAGGGCGTGATCGTCCCTCCCGAGAACCGTAACCTCGGGCTCATATTCCAGGGCTACGCGCTCTGGCCCCATATGACGGTGGAACGGAACATCACGCTCGGCCTGAAGCAGATGGGCCTGAGCGCGGGCGAGACCGCCGAGCGCCTCGATGCCGCCCTCGACAAGGTGCAGATGAAGGTGTACCAGCACCGCTACCCGTCGGAGCTGTCCGGCGGGCAGCAGCAGCGGGTGGCGCTGGCGCGCATGATCGCCTCGCGCTCGTCCATCCTGCTGATGGATGAGCCGCTGTCCAACCTCGACGCCAAGCTGCGTACGGAAATGCGCGGCGAACTCAAGCGGCTGCACCGCGACCTCGAAGCCACCACCGTCTACGTGACCCACGACCAGATCGAGGCCCTGACGCTTTCCGACATCGTCGTGGTCATGGACAAGGGCTTGGTCATGCAACAGGGCACGCCCTATGAAATCTATCACCATCCGGCGAACCTGTTCGTCGCCGATTTCATCGGCGATCCCGGAATCAACCGGTTTACCGGCACCGTCAGCCGGAACAACGGCGCGGTGGGCCTCGATTGCGGCGACCTGTGGCTGCCGGTCCCCGGCGACCCGCCTGCAAACGCAAAGGACCTCGTCGCCACCATTCGCCCGGAAAGCATCAATGTATCGACCGAGGCCAGGGAGGACTGGCTCAAGGTAACGCTGGAATCGATTCAGCCGAAGGGGTCCGACACGATCCTGCAAGTCCGGACCGGGAACCACTCCATCACGCTCCTGCAACCAGGATTCATACGGATGGACCTTGGCGACCCCTTGTGGATCGACTTCGAAACGGCAGCGTTGAACTTCTTCGATGTCGAATCGGGGACCAATCTCAATCAATACCCGCCTGCCTGAGCAGCAGAAATCGGAAGCCCTGAACACATGTCGCTGGATACGGCCTCTTCCGGAAGCAAGCCTCCGGTCCTTTCCCGGAGCAATCTCAGCTATCACGTCTACCGGCTGGTGAACCAGCCGGAGAAGATCCTGGGTCTCCTGTGCCTCGCCGTCCTGTCCGTGCTGGTATTGGGGCCGCTTTTCGAAATCATCCACGACGCCCTGGTCTACCAGAGCTATGACCTCGCCTACAGGCCGGAGGCGAAGGTCGGCAGTTTTACCCTGTTCCATCTCGAACGCGTCTTCACCGGCCCGCTTTCCAAGGCGCTGTTCCTGAAGCCGCTGTTCAACAGCGTCGCCGTCGGCGTCTGTGTGACCGTTCTGGGCGTCGGCATCGGAAGCGGCCTGGCCTGGCTGATGGTGCGCACCAACATCCGCTTCAAGGGCGTGTTCGGGGCGCTCGCGGTGGTGCCGTACATGATGCCGTCATGGGTGCTGGCGCTGGCATGGCTGAGCCTGTTCAAGAACGACCGGATCGGCGGCAACGAGGGCATGATCACCAGTTTCTTCGGCGTGCAGCCGCCCGACTGGGTCAGCTATGGCTTCTTTCCCATCGTCATCTGTCTGGCACTGCACTACTACGCCTACGGCTTCCTGCTGATGTCGGGCGCCCTGGCGACGGTCGATTCGGAGCTGGAGGAGGCGGGCGCCATCGCCGGCATGAACCGGCGCCAACGGCTGTGGCGGATCACGTTTCCGTTGCTGCTGCCCGCGTTGGGTTCCGCCGTGGTGCTCACTTTCATCCGCATCCTGGGCACCTTCGGGACGCCGGCCCTGCTGGGGCTGCCGGTGCGGTTCTTCACCTTTTCGACCCAGATCTACGCCTCGCTGAACGCCCGCAACAGCGGCGACGCTTTCGTCCTCGCCCTGGTGCTGATCGTCATGGCGATCACCTTCATCTGGATCAACAGCCGGGTGATCGGCATTCGGAAGAGCTTCGTGACCCTGACCGGCAAGGGCTTCAGGCAGCGCGAAATCAAGCTCGGGGCCTGGCAATGGCCGGCCACCATCGCGGTCGCCGCCTTCCTCGTCGTGACGGTCCTGCTGCCCATGCTGATCCTGCTTTGGGAATCCCTGGTCATTACGCCGGGGGAGTATTCCCTCAAAGGCCTGACCGCGCATTTCTGGATCGGCAAAAGCGACATCGACATCGCCAACGGCGAACCCGGCATCTGGCATTCCCCGGGCATCCTGACGGCGTTGTGGAACACCATCAAGCTGGGCGTGCTGGCGGCCGTATGCAATGGCATGCTCGGGTTGCTGGTGGGCTATGCCGCGGTCCGCGGACGCGGCACGCTGCTGGCAAGGTGGCTCGAGGGCGTCGCCTTCGCGCCCTACATTTTCCCCTCCATCGCCCTCGGCGCCATCTACATCGGCATGTTCTCGACTCCCTGGGGGCCGCTGCCGGCGCTATACGGCACATTCACGATCCTGGTGCTGATCACGGTGGTCAAGAACCTGCCGTTCACCTCGCGCACCGGCATCGCCGCCATACTGCAAATCGACAAGTCCCTGGAGGAAACCGCAAGAGTCCAGGGGATCGGCTGGTTCCGGCGCATGGCCAAGATCATCATCCCCATGTCGTCAAGCGGCGTGACCGCCGGCATGCTGCTGACCTTCATCACCGCCACCCGCGAACTGTCCCTGATCATCCTGCTGTTGTCGCCGGCCAACATGGTGCTCACCGGAGTGATCTTCAGTTACAACGAACACGACATGACCCAGCACTCCGGCGCCGTGACCCTCTTCCTGGTGATGATCATCGTCGGCGCCAACGTGCTGGTGCGCATGCTCACCGGCGGCGGCGGGCTGGCGGGGCTGCGGCACACCTGACGGAACCTCGATGGCAACCACCATCAGGATCGCCGTAACCATGACCATACGCGCCGGCGAGGCCTTCGAGATCGCCCTGGGGCTCGCGGAGCGGAACCTGCCCGACGGGTCGGAGATCGTCGTCTCGTACGGCGTCGGCAACAGCCGCCTCGGAGGGTTCGAGGCGCCGAGGCTGCTGGCGGAGGGAAAGGCGGACCTGGCATTCCTCAACCCCTCGCCGGTGACCCACATGGCGTTGAACGGGCTGGAGCCCTATTCGGAGAGGATCGACATCCGGAATCTCGCGGTCTTCCCCTCCTGGGACAAGATCGCCTTCGCGGTGAGGAGAGACCTCGGCGTGCGCTCCCTCGAAGAGATCGGCGAGAAGAAACTGCCCCTCAGGCTGTCGACCCGGGGCCAGGGCCCTGAAGGAACCACGGAGTTCACGATCCGGCGGATTCTGAATCTTTGCGGCTGGAACCTGGAGGACGTGGAGCAATGGAGCGGCACGGTGGATCAGGTGCCGGTCCCCTCGCACCCGCGGCGCATGGAGGGCATCAGGCAAGGCGCCTACGACGCCGTGTTCGACGAGGGCATCACCGGCTGGACCGCCGACGCCCTGGCCCGGGACATGGTCCTGCTGCCGTTGCAGCCGCCGGTCTTCGCGGAAATGGAGCAACTGGGTTTTCGTAGATCGACGATTCCCAAGTCCGCGTTCCCAGCGCTGGACGCGGACGTCCCCGCCCTGGAGTTCGGCGGCTGGCCGCTCTTCTGTCGCGCCGACTTTCCCGACGACCTCGCCTACGCGGTGGTCAAGGCCATCGCCGCCAGAAAAGACACCATGCCGGTGGACGGCGATCGGTTCGACATGAGCCGGATTTGCCGGAACACGGAAGAGGGGCCGATGTGCATACCGCTGCACCCGGGTGCGGAGCGGTACTATCGGGAGGAGGGGTACTTGTAGGGCGCGGCGGGTAACTTGCGCGTACGATTCTCTACGCGCAACTTGCCAGTCCTACGCGCAAGCAATTGTCGCGCATAGAAGACCTGAGTTGCGCCGAATACACACGCTCCTCCACGTCGCCTCATCGTTCATGACGCCCCAATCTCCCAAAGCCGTCGAAGCGGGACCGCGTAGAGCCCGTCGCCGTGGCTGACACACATCTCGCCGTCGTAGACCACGACCCCTCCTGCAAAGCGGCTGCCCGTCGCCGCCTTCAACTTGCGCAGGCCACGGAAGTCCGCCGCGGTGACGGTGGCTCCGGCCTTGACCTCCACGCCCGCGACCGCCCGGGTGCCGCGCTCGATGACGATGTCCACCTCGGTCTTGTCTCTGTCGCGGTAGTGGAAGAAGGTGAAGAAGTCCTCCTGCCAGCTCGCCTGCCGCCTCAACTCCTGAAAGACGAATGTTTCGAGAAGCTGACCCAACAGGGCACGGTCAGCCGCGAGATCGGCGGCATCCACACCGAGCAGTGCGCAGGCAAGACCCGTATCACCCAGGTGCAGCTTCGGCGTCTTGACCAACCGGCTGAGCCGATTGCTGTGCCATGGCGGCAGTCTCTCCAGCAGAAAGACCCGCTCCAGCAGCACGATGTAGTCCCGGATGGTGGGCCTGCTGATCTGGAACGGTGCCGCCAACTCGCTCACGTTGAACAGGCTCGCTGTTTGCGCGGCCGACAGGGCGAGCAGTCTCGGAAGCTCTTCGAGCGTTCGAATGCGGGAAAGATCCCGCACGTCCCGCCGTGTCTGCGCGTCGAGGTAGTTGCGGTACCAGTTGGCGCGCCGGCGTCCGGGCGGACGCGCGAGAGCCGCCGGGTATCCTCCGGCAGCGACGCGGTCGCACAACTCCGCTCCGAGCCGCGACGTCCGCGATGTTTTGAACCCTTGGCCGAACAAGGCATCGAGGAAGGCGGAGATCCCATCCGGACCCAGGGAGCCGGACCGTCCACTTGCGAGCTCAGCTTGCGCCAGGGGATGTAAACGAATCACCTCCAGACGACCCGCCAACGAGTCCTGAATCGCCGGAACCCGCAACACGTCGGCCGACCCCGTCAAGACGAAACGGCCCGGCACCCGTTTCCGGTCCACCTCCATCTTCAGGGCGGTAAAGAGCGCCGGCACCCGCTGTACCTCGTCGAGGATGACCCGCTCGGGGAGATCGGCCACAAAGCCCATCGGGTCCTCTTCGGCACCGACGCGTGCGACATCGTCGTCGAAGCTGATGTAAGCGTAGTTCCGGGCCTCGCCGCTCAAGAAACCCGCCGGAGGCACATCCGCAACCTTTCGCGCGTCCGGCCGAACCGAGATCGCCGGAGGACACAGCATCTGCGCCAGGGTTGTCTTGCCGCACTGGCGCGGACCCTGGATCAGGACCACCGGCGAATCCGCCAGCGCCTCGGCCAGCCGCTGCCCGATGTATCGTGTGTAAAAGCCACTGTCAGCCATCGGCTGATTGTAACTTCAGCATGCGGCTGATTGCAAGTTTAGGGAGCGGCTATTTGAAAGGCTAAGGTCCGGCCAGTTGAAAGATTCCAGGTCTTTCTCGTAAATTTGACACGCGCCCGCCTATTTTGTTAACGTGGCGCCCCTCACTGGGGATCCACGCAATCCAAGTTGTCCGCTGGAAAGGTTGACCTATGAATATTGCAAACCGGGGAACGCGACGCACGCGTAACCTGTCCGTGTTCCTCGCCACCGTGATTTTCGTATCCGTCGCCGCGGCATACCCGGCCTTCGCCCAGGACAAGCCGGTACGAGGCGGAACCATTGTCGGCGCTACCGTACTGGAGCCGAAGTCCCTCGACCCGTTGTTCGGCGACGGGGGCAACCTGGACCACTACGTCTGGCGGCAGATTTATGAATCGCTCCTGGAGATTACGGGGAGCGGCGAAGTCGGCCCCGGACTGGCGACAAGCTGGAAGTTTACCGGTGACAAGAAATCGATCGACTTCACATTGCGGCAAGGCGTGAAGTTCCATGACGGCACGGCGTTCAACGCGGAAGCCGCGGCGGTGACTTTCCGTCGGGCGCTTTCAAAGGAGCTGAACGCGCCGCGGGCCTCCGACTTGTCGGCCATCACAGGGGTGGAAGTGCGCGGCCCCTACGAATTGCGGATCAATCTCAAGGCGCCGAGTTCGGCCGCGCTACCGGCCATCGCCTTCGCCGGCCTGATTGCGTCGCCCGCCGCCATAGAGAAGCACGGGCAGGACTATGGCAGGAACCCGTCGGGGACCGGCCCCTTCAAGTTCGCCAGTTGGCAGTCAGGGTCCAGGATCGTCCTCGAACGAAACCCCGATTACTGGCGGAACGGCGCCGACGGAAAACCATTGCCCTATCTCGACAGCGTCATCATCCGGTTCATCAAGAAGAGCGCGGTGAAGGTTATCGAGGTCAAGTCCGGCAACGTCCATGTCATCGACACCGTCTCGGCCCGGGATCTGAAGACGGTGAGCGGCGATGCCAACCTCCGGCTCGTGCGCACCGGCAATGGCCGGCACGTCATGTTCGCGTTCAACATTTCCAAGCCGCCGTTCGACGACATTCGGTTGAGACAGGCGGTCCTGTTCGGCCTCGATCGTCAAACGATGATGAAGGTGATCACCCTCGGCCGAGGACAGGTCACGCCAACGCTGATCCCCAACCAGAACTGGGTGTTCGACGCAACACTCGAGAAGTACGGTCATGATCCCGCGCGGGCGAAGCAACTGCTCGCCGAGGCCGGGCACAAGGATGGCCTGGACGCGCGGTTGGACATCATCAAGCGTCAACCCGATTCGACCGTGGCTCAGCTCATGCAGGCGCAACTGAAAGAGGCCGGCATCAATCTCACGATCAAGACCGTCGACCGCCAGTCGATGCAGGCCAGCTTGCGGGCCAAGAACCACATGTTCGGCATCGGCCGCTTCACGGTGCCCGGCATCGACCCGGCCCAGACGTTCGGACGCATATTCGGACGGCGCGCGCGCATTCAGCGGACCGGAGTGAGTGACAACAAGCTGTTCGACATGATCGACAATGCCGCCCGGCAAACCGATCAATCGGTCAGGAAGGGTCTCTACCGCGAGATCCAGGCCTACCTGGTCGACAATGCGCTTTACGGCTTCCTGTTCTTCATGGAGTCGTCCCAGGTCGAGCGGACCTCGGTGCAGAACCTGAAGCGCACGGTGGGCGGTGCCTGGGTGTTTGCCGAAGCCTGGACGGCGAAATAGGCGCGCCGAACAGGTTGGTTGAAAAATACCGTCTGGCGCCCTTCGACTTCGCGCCGCTTGCGCGGCGCTCAGGACGAACGGTTACGTTTATGAGTCTTTAGTAATCCCGTTCGTCCTGAGCGTAGCGCCGCGCAAGCGGCGCGAAGTCGAAGGGCGCCAACCCCCACACTCCGCCCTCGGGCTGATGCTTCTATTCATTTCGAAGCGAATCGGACAAACCGTCCCGGTGGTCCTGCTGGTCTCGTTCTTCGTCTTCTTCGTCATCAACGTGATACCGGGGGATCCCACCCTGACGGTACTGGGCGAGTTCGCGACCCCCGAACAACGCGAGATCGCGCGCCAGCAGTACGGATTCGATCGGCCGATGTTCGTCCAATACGTGGACTGGCTGACCAGGACCCTGAGCGGCGACCTGGGCCGGTCACTCCACAGCAATGAACGGGTCTGGGCCATGCTGGTCGACCGTCTGCCGGTCTCGCTGGAGTTGAGCGCCCTGGCCCTGACGATTGCCCTCCTCATCGGTCTTCCCTGCGGCATACTGGCCGCGCTTCGACGCGGCACGACCGTCGACACCCTTATCGGGATGTTCTCGGCCATAGCCCTTGGCGTCCCCTATTTCTGGCTTGGGGTCCTGCTGATTCTCCTGTTCGCCATCGTTTTCAACTTGCTGCCACCCTCCGGCTACGTTCCTTTCACGGAATCCCCCGTCGAAAACCTGAAGCTCATGATCTTGCCGGCCTTGACCGTCGGCCTGCACGTCGCGCCGCTGATCATTCGCCAGACACGCGCGAGCGTCTTGCAGGTGCTGTCGCACGACTACGTCCGAACCGCCCATGCCAAGGGCCTGCCCTGGTCCGCCATCGTCCGGAAGCACATCCTGCGTAACGCGCTCATACCCGTCCTGACGTTGGTGGGCCTGCAGCTCGGAAACATGCTGGGCGGGGCCATCGTGACCGAGACGATCTTTTCAACGCCGGGACTGGGGAGCCTCATTGTCGCCGCGGTGTCCACGCGGGATTTTCCGGTGGTTCAAAGCGGCATCTTCCTGATCGTCCTGCTGGTGATATTCGTGAACCTGATCACCGACATACTGTACGCGTACGTCGATCCGAGAATCAGGCAGCTACTGATCGTGTAACGGGAAGGCCAGGGTCGTGAGCCAGGTACCAGAAACACAAGAAACGCCCCGATCAGGCATGGGAACCGGCGCTGCCGAGAAAACATCCGCGCCCGGCGTTGGGGCGGAACCCCGCCTGGTGCGCGATCTGTTCCAGCACCGGCAGGGCGCCGTGGGGACGGTTCTCGCTCTCGGCCTCGTGTTGATGGCGGTCCTCGCGCCGCTGTTGTCGCCCTTCGATCCGCAACATGTCAACGTCGAGAAAATACTGGAGCCACCGAGCGCCACCCACTGGCTGGGAACCGACGAACTCGGCCGCGACATCGCCAGCCGCATCATCTTCGGCGGGCGGGTCACCCTGCAAGTCGTGGCCGGCGCCGTTGCCTTGTCACTGATGGCGGGGGCGGTCCTCGGATTCATCGCGGCGTACCTGGGCAGGTTCTGGGACGCCTTGATCATGCGGGTGATCGACGCCCTGTTGGCCATTCCGCCCTTGATCCTGGCGTTGGCCATCGTGGCGGCACTCGGGCCCAATCTCTTCTACACCATCCTCGCCATCGCCTTGGCAAAACTCGGCATGTTCGCCCGGCTCGTGCGCGGCGAAGTCTTGAGTCTCAAGTCGATGGAGTTCGTCGAGGCCGCCCGCGCCGCCGGCGCCAGCAACACCCGGATCGCGTTCAAGCACATATGGCCGAACGCCGCCGGCAACGTGATCGTCTTCTCGGCGGTGGTTGCGTCGAGCGCCCTGCTGATCGAATCCGCCCTCAACTTCCTCGGCCTCGGCGCTCAGCCACCCACCCCGAGTTGGGGGGTGATGATCTCGACGGGCATGCAGCACTGGACGCTGTGGTGGATGAGCATTTTTCCGGGTTTCGCGATATTCCTCGCCATCCTCGCGTTCAATCTACTGGGCGACGCGTTGCGGGACATCATGGACCGGCGCCTCCTCGACGTGGGTCGCCTGTGAGGCTTCAAGGCTGGATTCCGGACCGCCGGGGGTCAGCTTGTCACGCGTCCTCGATGCTCAGAGAGGCCCCCAGCCCATTCATGTCGTCGATGAAACCCGGATAGGACTGGGCGAAGTTCTCCGCCCTGGCCACGGTGATCTCCTGATCGCCCTTCAGGCCCGCCACCGACAACGCCGTCGCCACCCGGTGATCAAAGTAAGAGTCGAGCGTGGCCGCACCGCGATAGCCGTCGATGCCCACGATATCGAGCCCGTCCCGCCGTTCCTCGATGCGCGCGCCGATCTTGACCAACTCCATCATGGAGGCGATCCGATCACTCTCCTTGTAGCGGACATGCTCGCCGTTCACGATCCGCGTCGTCCCTTCGGCGAAACAACCCAATACCGACAGGATGGGTACCAGATCCGGTGAGTGGGTAACATCGATTTCCACCCCGCGCATCGGCTTCGAGCCCCGCACCCGGATCGTCTTGGCTGCCGAGTCGATAGTCAGATCGGCGCCCATTTCAAGCATGATCTCGACGATTCTCTTCTCCGGATGAATGCTGGCCATATCCAGATTCTGCAACGTGATGTCCGAGCCCGGCGTGATGGCGGCCGCAACCATGGGCACCGACGCAACACAGAAATCACCGGGAATCGTCAGACTCGCCGGCTTGTACGTCTGTCCGCCGGGCACGACATACAGATCGGGAGCCCGGCTCGCGTCATATTCGATCCCGAAGGCATCGAGCATCTGCAACGTCATGTCGATGTAGGGCTTCTCGCGCAACGTATCCGTGACCCGGACCGTCACCCCGTCGCGACTGAGCGGCGCGCAGATCAAGACGCCCGACAGCCACTGCGAAATAAAACCGGAGATTTCCGTTTCGCCGCCGGCGAAACCGCCGCCGCGGACAATGATGGGCGCCGTTCCGTCCCCCTGGGCGGAATGGCAATCGACGCCCAGCAAAGACAGACTGTCCAGGAGCGACCTCATGGGCCGCCTGCGCAGAGACTCGCCGCCCGTGAAGACCGTCCATCCCGGGATTGCCGCCGCAACCCCGAGCAAGAACTGAAGCGTGGTGCCCGAGTCGTCGACATCGATGACGTCCCCGGGCGTACGATAGTCACCGCCGTCAATGACACAGGTATCCTCGGTGAACTCGATGCTCGGACCGAACGCCGCAATGTTCTCGGTGGTCGAAGTCATCTTGCCCACGAAGGCCCCGGTCACGTCCGCGATGGTGCTCCGCCCGTGGGCCAGCGACCCCATGATCATCGCCCGCGTGAAATGATACTTCGACGAGATGATACGGATGGTTCCGTGCAGTCCGTCGCAGGGTCTGGTTTTGATGTTCATCGAGGCTTCCCCGCTGCGTTGTTGCAGCAGCTTGATTCACTGACCCATTGACGATTCGGATGGATCCGGTTCGGTGGCGTTGCCAATGATCTTGATGTCAAGGAGATTTCGGGTCACCGATCGACCTTACGGCCGGTTTCGAACGTACGGAGAGGAAGGATGTCAGCCCCGACCAGAGGGGAGCGTCGCAGGGCTTCAAGGATTCCGCCTTTTCGTACAGACTCGCCCGCGATGCACCGGTTAACCACCGACCGAAGGCGGTCGGCTTCGGGTCCTTCTTCCGCCAAGCACTTCGCGACCGACCGGATCAGCTCACGATCGGCTTTGCGCCCAAGCACCTCAAAACGGGCCATGCCGCGGTCGGCCAGACGCTTGCGGTACCGAACGATCGCGCGTCTCTGGGATGTTTCGCTCAATACGCCACCTCCTAACCTGGGTAACAAATTCCTCACGGGCCTGGGACATGGTGCTAGTCTCTTTGGTGACTACCTTTCGCTGCCCGATTTACTATGGACGCCACTGTCAGCTATCTGCCGATTGCAAACTTATGGTTCGGCCAATTGCAAGTTTAGTGAGCGGCTATTTGAAAGTTCAGGGCTCAAGCGTCAGTTGGACGCCCGCCGGAGAACCAGGGCGTCAACAACCTCGGAGCTGCCAGCGCTCCCTTCTTTACGGTCACGCGGATCTCCATGCCGTCCCTCCCAAGGTTGTTCTCCCGTGTCCAGGCTGATCTTCGTCATAGAGATCTGTTCCGGTGTGAGGTCGTCGTAGCCCTCTTCGTATCCGTTGACCACCACTCGCAGGCCGGCGGGACACTGTTGTAGCAGTTCGATTAATTCACTGACGGTCACGTTTCCTCTCCTTGTATGGACGTCCACCTATGGCGCAGCCCAACCCGTGGACAACACTTCGGCCTGTTCCAACACCGTCTGAGTGGCCTTCTCCTGTTTGTCGGGCGGGTATCCGTGCTTGCGGAGGATGCGCTTGACCAGCACACGGAGTTGGGCGCGGACGTTCTCGCGCAGGGTCCAGTCGATGGTGACGTTGTTCCGAACGGTCTCCACTAGCTCGCGGGCGATGGTGCGCAGGATATCGTCGCCGAGGACCTGCACCGCGCTGTCGTTGGTCTCCAAGGCATCGTAGAAGGCCAGCTCGTCTTCGGACAAGCCCAACTCTTCGCCGCGAGCGTTGGCTGCGCGCAGATCCTTGGCGAGCTGGATCAACTCCTCGATCACCTGTGCGGCCTCGACGGCCCGGTTCTGATAGCGTCGCAGGGTCTGCTCCAGCATCTCGGCAAAAGACCGCGCCTGAACGACGTTCTTACGGCGGCGCTGGGCAACCTCGCCCTTCAGGAGTTTCTGCAACAGCTCGACCGCCAGGTTCCGCTGGGGCATGCCCCGCACTTCGGCGAGGAACTCGTCCGACAGGATCGAGATGTCGGGCTTCTCCAGGCCGGCGGCGGCGAAGATGTCCACCACCCCCTCCGAAGACACCGCACGGGAGATGATCTGGCGGACGGCGTGGTCCAGATCTTCCCCGGTTCGCGCGTCGGAAGGCGCACGCTTGAGCAGCACCGACTGGACGGCCTGAAAGAACGCCACGTCGTCACGGATGCGGATCGCCTCCTCGTGGGGCACGGCTAGGGCGAAGGCTTGAGAAAGCTCCCGCACCGACTGGACACAGCGGTCCTTGCCGTTCTCCTGGGCCAGGATGTGCTCCTGCGCTGCCGGTAGCAGCGTCAGCCGTTCCGCCGGCATTCCGGTGACCCACTTGGACCGGTCGAAGCCGTGGAACAAGCCGCAGCAGATCTCGTACTTTTCGAGCATCACCGCAACCGCGTCCGACTGGTCGAGGGCGGTGTGCCCGGTGCCACCGCTCTCTGTGTACGTAGCCAAGGCACGCTTGAGCTCGTGGGCGAGGCCCAGGTAGTCCACCACAAGGCCGCCCGGTTTGTCGTGGAATACGCGGTTGACCCGGGCGATGGCTTGCATAAGGCCGTGGCCGCGCATGGGTTTGTCCACGTACATCGTGTGGAGGCTCGGGGCATCGAAGCCCGTAAGCCACATGTCCCGCACCAGCACCATGTGCAGCGGGTCCGCCGGGTCGCGGAAGCGGTTCGCCAGCGCCTCGCGCCGTTGCTTGTTGCGGATGTGCGGCTGCCAGTCCAGCGGGTCGGAAGCGGCGCCGGTCATCACAACTTTGAGGGCTCCCCTGCCGTCCTCGGTGTCATGCCAATCCGGTCGCAGCCGCACCAACTCGCGATAGAGGTCGATGCAGATGCGCCGGCTCATGCACACGACCATGACCTTGCCGTCCAGGGCCTCGATACGCCCTTCGAAATGCACGACGATATCTTGCGCCACGAGCGCCAAGCGCTGTTCCGCGCCGACCACGGCCTCGAGCTGCGCCCATTTGGTCTTGAGCTTTTCCTTCCGCTCGACTTCCTCCCCCTCGGTGGCCTCCTCGAAGTCCGGATCGATGCTCGGCCGCTCGTCCTCGTCGAGGGCGAGCCTGGCCAGTCGGCTCTCGTAGTAGATGGGGACCGTCGCCTTATCCTCCACCGCGCGCTGGATGTCATAGATGCTGATGTAGTCGCCAAACACTGCCCGTGTGTTGGCGTCCTGCAGCTCGATGGGGGTGCCTGTGAAGCCCACGAAAGACGCGTTGGGCAGCGCGTCCCGCATGTGGCGCGCGTAGCCGTCGATGAAGTCGTACTGGCTCCGGTGCGCCTCGTCGGCGATGACCACGATATTGCGGCGCTCCGAAAGGATGGGATGCGCATCACCCTTTTCGTCGGGAAAGAACTTCTGAATCGTAGTGAACACCACGCCGCCTACGTCCACCGCGAGCTTGGCACGCAGATCCGCCCGGCTCTCCGCCTGCACCGGCGGCTGGCGCAAAAGGTCGTGGCAGCGCGCGAACGTGCCGAAAAGCTGATCGTCGAGATCGTTGCGGTCGGTCAGCACCACCACCGTCGGGTTGGCCATGGCCGGCTCACGGATGATGCGGCCGGCGTAGAAGGCCATGCTCAGGCTCTTGCCCGAGCCCTGGGTGTGCCAAACCACCCCGATGCGGCGGTCCCCTGGGTCGCCTCCGGGCTTGCGGCCCGACTCGTAGACGCCCGCGGGATCGACGACGTGCTCGCCGGCCTGTTGCAGTTCCACCGCCCGGAGCGTCTCCGCCACCGCCACCTGCACTGCGTGAAACTGATGGTAGCCGGCCATCTTCTTGACCAGTGCTCCGCTGCCGTCGTCCTCGAACACGGTGAAGTCCCGAAACAGAGCGAGAAAACGGCGCGGCTCACAGACACCTGCCAGCATCACCTGCAACTGCGGCAAGTGGGGATCGGCCAGCGTCTCCCCCGAGATCGTCCGCCAGGGCTTGAACCATTCCCGGCCAGAGGTGAGCGTGCCGATCCGCGCTTCCACGCCGTCGGACACGATCAGGGCCGCATTCATGGCGAACAACCCCGGCAACTCGGCCTTGTAGGTCTGGAGTTGCTGCCACGCCGTCCAGACCGTCGCATCCTCGTCCGTCGGGTTCTTGAGCTCTATCACACCGAGCGGCAGCCCGTTGACGAACAACACCACGTCGGGGCGGCGCTCGTGCTTGTTCTCCACAACGGTGAACTGGTTCACCGCAAGCCAGTCGTTTGTCGCCAGAGCGTCAAAGTCGAGCACCCGCGCCTGCCCACCCCGGACCGCGCCGTCGCTCGCGCGGTACTCCACCGTGACACCATCCACAGCCATGCGGTGGAACGCGCGGTTACGGGCTTCCAGCGTAGCGCCCTCCGGCCGGGTCAGCCGGCGGAAGGCATCGCCCAGGGCCTCCGCTGGGAGTTCGGGATTGAGCCGGCCGAGGGCGTCCCGCAGGCGACGTTCCAGCACCACCAGCCCGTAGTCGGAACGCTCCGCACCGGGTGTGTCAGGGGCGACGTCCGGACCGTGGGCGACTCTCCAGCCGAAGGTCTCAAGCCAGGAAAGCGCGGCGTCTTCGACGGTGGATTCGGTGAAGGAAGATTGGCTCAAGCGGCGAGTTCCTCACGCGCTTGGTCGCGACCCGACCACGCGATGGGATGGACGTCGTAGCTGCGAATCGCAGCCAACACGTTCTCGGAGACTTGCTGATCCGCGTCGTTCAGGATCGCGTAGGCGCGCGAGTCTGGAGAACGCACCTCCTTGGTGTCGATCCAAGAGAATGCCATTGCCTGCGCGGTGTCTCTGCTCGGCCGGTTGATCGTCCGCACCACCCGCTCCGGCTGGACTCTCGACTTCGGGATGACGAAGTCGAACCGGTGATCGTAGCCGCTTTTGCCGGTGAACTTGACGTTCGGTGTATAGCGGATATCGGAGAGGTCGAGCCAGGCCACTACATCCTCGTAGAAGATGTTGGCAACCACAGGCGATGCCAAGTAGAAGAGATCGTTGACGGCCAGCATGGCCTGCACGAGGTTGTGTTTCCGTAGCGCGAAATTATCGGCCGATGCATGTACCTCCAGCGCCTTCTCGTTGATCTGCACGCCAAAGCCGTTGAGCGTCGTCTTGAACAGTGCCTGTCGCTTGGTACTGTCGATCTTGCAGCCAGACTGCTCCAGGTCATCAAGGATATAGCCGTCATCAGTCAACACGAAGCCGCCGTTGACGCGCTTGGCATAGATCTGGAGACAGTCGTTGTGACGGTCCAGGTACGGGGTGGTGATCTCTGTCCAGTCGCCGATCTCCCGAAGACTTGTCCGGTCTCGCAGCCAGATCCAGTACTGGTCCAACAAGGATTGTACTTCTCCGATCATGTGAAGAGTCCTCGCTGGATGTTAGGCGGCTCCACGATGTTGCAGAACCGCATGAAATCTCCGAGCGTCAGCCACAGGTCGGACAGATGCGAGAAGCGTTCGGCGGGAACCTGGAAAGCCCACTTGTCGCCGTAGCCCTCGCGGTAAAGGTGGAGATGGGTGGACCCGATTTCCTCACCGTCCGGATTGCGATGCGGTCCGCCGCCGAAGTCCAGCCGGGCAAGGACAACCACTTGGCGCCCGCGGTTCTGGTAGGTGCCCTTGGCAAGGTTGATCCGCGCCCGGCGCACGTCGAGCAGGAACGACTCTCGCCCATCGGTGGAGGTCAACGGAAGCGTCAACCGTCCTCCGAAATCCGGGTAGTCCCACTGAGTCGCGTCTACTCGCCGCTTCTCCAGTGCCAGGAGGGCGTCAGCTTCTGCTTGTGTGAGGTTAGAATCCACTAGTCGTATGTCCTTCGGTACCGATAGTCACTCTGAGGACTGGAAACTTTGCGCGCTCAATCAGTTCATCAACCTCTTGGCGGTCCGCACGTTCCTCGTCAGGTGTGTAACCAAGCCACAACTGGGTATAGAACGAAGCGGGGCAATCGGCCGATCATTGGGGCCAACCTTCTGCTGTTTGCCACCATCGCTACCAACTTCAGTAGAAGGAATTTGTAGACATGGTCGTGGCCGCGTCCTGGCTCAACTTGGTCGGGGTCGCCTTCTCGAAATGCCCCGTACATTCTGCCCCACGGGCGTCTACGAGATGAGTGAGACGGCACCTATGGTGACTCGTTGCCGGGGAAGGAACCGATAATCGACCCCATGGCGTCATCAAGTTTCGACGTCAACTCCTTGACATGTTGCCTTAGAGTTCCCGATTTGGCCCTAGCTTCCTTAACCGCTTGGGTACGTCTGCGTGGCTCACCATGTGCTTTGGCCGGGTTCCTCAGGCCATGCAACTCCTTCAGTGGTTGAAGGCTCGCATTGATCTCACCTTCGGTGTGTCCCATTGCCTTCAACAAAACCTCAACGAGCTTCAAAGAGCCCCACGACTCCTCGTACTGGGCTCCCCTACCATCCACAAGTTTCTTCAGGCCTTTCAGATAGAATCCCTCGACGACAAGTTGGTCAAGAGACAATAGCTCATCGCCCCACTCTTCTATTGAATCTGTCACCGGATAGTGGACGGCGTCGATGATTTCTGGCCCCCGGGTCTTCCACCACGGAGGAGATAGCTCATCCAAACGACGGATTCTGGCCTTTAGATGGTCAAGCGGGTCGTATTCGGTCGAGAACTCTCCCAAGTAGTCATTTTCGAACGCCCGTTTCGAGATGTTGCCTTTGGGCCATTCATTGAAGGACTGCCAGTAGAGTTGTTCTTCGTAGGGTAGTCGAGCAAGATAACCGATGTAGGTGTGGACTTGTCCTTCCTCATTGATGTCAAATGTCTCCAGATGCCAAGCGTTTCGGCAAGAAATCCCTCCCTTGAATGAGTATTTTTCTGGATCGTTTTTGTACCTTACGAGAACCTCCGGTTTAAAGAACGCCGGCGATATTTCCCAGGGCAAATCCGATTTCGTAAAGTAGTTGACAATGTGTTGAGGACTACATGACGTCTCAACGAGACGTCCATTCTTGCGGTCGAATATCTTAAATGTGGCGTATTGTTTCTTGGACTGATCTTCTTCTGCTTCCCATTCCGCAATCAGGTCCACTTCTGTCAGTTCAGTGCGACAGATAAGGAATCCGTTGATGAAACTCGCCTGTTTCGGAACGATGCCGGAATGGTAGAATAGATCAGGGGCGTCGTGGGATTGTCTGGTTGCGTTTTCCCAACCGGGGAAACTATTCATGAGGAATCGTGTAAAGTCGAATTTTAACACGAGAGCTGTCGAAGTGAGGGCCATGTAGATGGCAAGATCCTTCGCAAGAATACTAACAAATCGAACGGTGTCCAATTCCTGGTCAGGCCCATCTTCATGGACCTTGATCACACGTTGAATATCGCCCTTGGTGTCCAGGCGACAGTATGCGTGCCGCTCTTCTACGAAGTATAGCCCAAGAGAGTGCACGAGTTTCTGACTGATTTCGATTGGTGTCTTCACCGAATCAACACCCTCAAAGGGTCGGAGGAAGATGAGTTTCTCGCCACCCTCCATTGTGCGGCCCCCCTCTGACGTTAGCGGTGGTTCTAGGTAGACTCTGCGGGAACTCTCGCCGCCGTAGACCCGCTGAATACACCATGTGTGGTCCGTCGTAATGTATGAGTTGAGCAAGTCGTCCTTTTCTGGCGGACACACATTTTTCATAGGGACTAGAACGCCATGCACTAGGGTATGAGGCCCCCGGCCATAGAGGAGTACTTCTGGCCCTTTACAGATGTCTTTCAAGAACGTAGCTCCGTCTTGGGCGCGCTCCAACCAGTCGTGAACGTCATCTTTAGGCGATCGGGAGATATCCCGTAATCTGTCGACGATTCCTTTCATGAGAAACTTCTCCCGATACCGGCGGTTTAAGACGAAACCCAACCTACTCGATACCGAACTTCCGGGTCGGGATCGCACTCCTCCCCCTTCGGCCGGCCTGAATCGAGAACGTCAACGAGTGACCGGGGTCAATCACGCGATAACCATCTCCACTTGGTTTACCCGCACCTCCCCGGAAATCAGCTTGGGCAACAGCGTGTCCCGCAAGGCCGAGAGTACCCGTGTTTCACGCACGGCGTCGCTAGCACGGCGGACGAGTGGGCGAACCAGACGACCAAAATTCTCCGCCACTGAATCCGGGGGAACGGCAACCCTGTATTGCGACAAAGCCTGCACAGGCACTCGCTGACGGCCGCTGGAACCGGTCATGCACTGAATTGCAAACTCACGGAAGCCGCTGCCGCGGGCCAAGAAATAGCCGAACTCGTTTGGCAACGGCGACTTGGGCCGCAGCACTATGTACTCAGTTGAACCCCAGCCAACTTGATCAGCTTCCAAGAAATCAACATACGCCGTCTTGCCGTTCTCCAGACATGGCGTAATGCGAGCCAACAGCGTATCGCCGTTGACAAACCGAACCCCCGAGCCGAAAGGCCTCTCAGTCCACACTATTGGTGCATGGCCCTTTGTTGGCATGTTTGCCATGTCGAGATAGGGAGCTGGCTGTGCCTTTTGTAGCCGGCGGCGGGGATTGATTTCCATGACGTCTTCAAGCACCTTAACAGTCCAACCTCTTGGTATCTCACCGATCTCGGAGTCGACGAACTCACTGGGAAAATGCGCCATGACTCCCTTGGGCGGTCCGGCATCGACCCCCGATATCCTCGCATGGACGGGGTCGAAATCGACAAACCACGACTTGAACAGCGCCCGTGCCATTGCTTCCAGCGTCTCGTTCATGCGCCGGTTCAACTCGATCTTGTCGTCCAGGGTGCCGAGGATATGGGCGATGACCCTTTGTTCCGTGGGATCGGGTACTACAACCGGAATGGAGGAAAGGATAGTCTGATTGAGCAGAGGTTGGCCTGAACCCGCCCTCCGGTCATTCAGCCGAAGGGTCTGAAGGAGATAGAACAGGAACCCCGCGTCATTGCCGTTGATTGCGTTTGCTTGAATGGCGTTGTCCGTCACCCAACACATCCGGTCGCTGTAGTGCAGCGATCCGCAATAGGTGCCAACGCGCCCGATCACTATCGTGTTGGGGTCCGCGTTAGCGTGATTAGAAAACCCGATAACGCCATTGGAGCCGTAAACCGGGTGTGATAGGGCGTCCGAACGTGTCGGGCTAGACTTTCCATTGGCGAAGGATAGCAAATCCCTGAGAAAGGATTTACGCCACTCGCTCCCGTGACTCGACTTTTCGTGCCGGTCGACAGTTGCCCGTCCCGCCGTGTTTTCCACAAACACCACATGCTCCCGCTCGATCTCATGGTGAAACCGTTCGGGCAAACGCGCCCAGTCTCTCGTTTCGACCAGGAAGGGAATGTTCGATTCCCGGACCGCTTCCCCGAATTCCCCTAGTTGACCGGTCGAGATCTCGCTAAGGTCTGGCGCCCGCAGCACCAGATCGAGGTCGCTACCGTCATGGCTTCGCCCGTTCACGCGACTGCCGTAGGCCCAGACCTCGACATCGGGTAGATGCTTCCGCAACAGCACTTCCAACACGCGCCGGTGCTTAGGCAAGAGATGTAGCCCGTCAGCCATCGTCTGCCGCCTCGATCATATCAGCTAGCGCCTTGGCGCCCGCGACGAATGCCCGGCAGCAGCCGCAGTGTGGCTTCAGCGAGGTCCTCGCCGTGGTCAATCCGGCGGTTGCCAAGTAAAAGAACATCTGGCTCACTATTTGTTCTCGCTCGGCGCGACAAACCCTATGGGTCGCTTCGTCTCGCCTTCCGCGGGCGCCATGAGTTCGCGGATGGCCTCAAAAACCGCCTTGAATTGGGCATCATATTTCGTTTCCAAGGCGGCTAGTTTCCGGGCGAGATCGGCATGACTCGTAAGCATTCGTCGCAGTTGCACGAATGCACGCATGATCTCGATGTTGACCAGGACTGCCCGCTTGCTGCGCAGGACGCTGGACAACATCGAGACGCCTTGCTCGGTGAACGCGTAGGGCGGGTAGCGCCTGCCACCCCAACTTGAGGTCACGAGTTGTGATCTCAAGTCGTCAAACTCCTGCTTCGTGAGCTGGAACATGAAGTCAGGTGGGAACCGGTCGCCGTTCCTCGTTACCGCCTGGACCAAGACCCTGGTATCGACGCCGTACAGCGCAGCCAAGTCTGCATCCAGCATAACCTTCTGGGCGCGAATGAACAGGATGGATTGCGTGATTCGTTCCACCGGCGTCAAGAGAACCCCCGTGGACCCTTGCCTACCTTCCATACCCCAAGTCCTTCAGGTTTGCGTCGATGGCCGCGTCCAGCCTCGCCCCTTCCGCCTGATGCTCCCTCAACTGCGCCACAAGCCGCTTCATCTTGTCCTCGAACGGCTCGCCGTCTTCTTCCTGCGCCGCGGCGCCGACGTATCGGCCGGGGGTGAGCACGTGGCCGTGCTTGCGCACCTCCTCCAGCACGGCACTCTTGCAGAAGCCGGGGACGTCGGCGTACTCACCCGCACCATCCTCCCCGCGCCAAGCGTGGTAGGTGCCGGCGATCCGGGAGATGTCCTCGTCGGTCAACTCGCGATGGGTACGGTCCACCATGCGGCCGAGCTTGCGGGCGTCGATGAACAGGACTTCGCCGCGCCGGTCACGAAACCTCCCACCGTTGCGGTCACGGGTGAGAAACCAAAGGCAGGCCGGAATCTGGGTCGAGTAAAAGAGCTGGCCGGGGAGCGCGACCATGCAGTCTACGAGGTCCGCTTCGATCAGGCTCTTTCGGATGTTGCCCTCGCCCGACTGGTTGGACGACATGGAGCCGTTGGCGAGCACGAAGCCGGCGGCGCCGGCGGGTGACAGGTGTTGGACGATGTGTTGCACCCAGGCGAAGTTGGCGTTGCCCTTGGGCGGGACGCCGTACTGCCAGCGCTTGTCGTCGGCGAGGCGGTCGCCGCCCCAGTCCGAGACGTTGAACGGCGGATTGGCGAGAATGAAATCGGCCTTGAGGTCGGGATGGCGGTCGTTGTGAAAGCTGTCGCCGTGGGCGATCTGCCCCTCGATGCCGCGGATGGCGAGGTTCATCTTGGCCAGCCGCCAAGTCGTGTAGTTCGATTCCTGGCCGTAGATGGAGATATCTGCTTTGGCCCCTTGCGGCGCCTTTCCTCCCTCAGTTCGGGGTCCGTGGCGGGCGTTTCCGTTGCCGGTGGCGTGGGCCTGGATAAACTCCACCGACTGCACGAACATGCCCGACGAGCCGCAGCAGGGGTCATAGACCCGGCCTTGATAGGGCTCCAGCGCTTCGACCAGCAGCTTGACGACGCAACGCGGTGTGTAGAACTCCCCGCCCTTCTTGCCCTCGGCGCTGGCGAACTGCGACAGGAAATACTCGTAGACGCGGCCGAGCACGTCCCGTGAGCGGGCCTCCTCGTCGCCCACCTTGATGTTGCTGATCATGTCGATGAGCTGGCCGAGACGCTGCTTGTCGAGAGCGGGGCGGGCGTAGTCCTTGGGCAACACGTCCTTGAGGCCGGTGTTGTCGCGTTCGATGCCGGCCATGGCGTCATCCACGAGGCGGCCGATGGCGGTTTGTCGCGCCAAGGCCTTGAGATGGGTCCAACGCGCCTCCGGCGGCACCCAGAAGATATTAGCGGCGCGGTACTCGTCCCGGTCCTCCGGGTCGGCTCCCTGCGCCCGCTCGGCTTTGAGGCGGTCGTGCGTCTCCTCGAAAGCGTCTGAGATGTACTTAAGGAAGATGAGACCGAGGACGACATGCTTGTATTCGGCGGCATCCATGCTCCCACGCAGCGTGTCTGCCATGCGCCAAAGCTCGGCCTCATGGCCGGTGGTGGCGCCGTTGCCGCCCGGTTTCAGGTTGGAGCCCGATCCTCTTCTTCGCGCTCTCGCCATGGCCTATCTCCAGGTTAGCCGACTTGGTTCCACTTGGCGATGGTTGCCCCAAGAAAGACGCGTTGGGCAGGTCATCGGGCTTCCCAAGGATTGACGAGTTCAACGCCGACGCGTTGAAAATCAGCGATGTTGCGAGTGGCCACGATGAGGTCGTGGGCCTTCGCCGTTCCCGCGATGAGAGCGTCGCCCAGGTCCAGCTTATGTCCTGAGCGCTGGGCCAGGACCCGGAGCCGGGCCGCCCACTCCGCCCCCACCCGGTCCAAGGGCAGGATTCGGTCCTCGTATTCGGTGGCTAAGCGCAACAGATCAGCCTCCAGGCCGGACCGCCGTCGTCCTTGTGCGAGCCGCCGCATGCCGTATTCCAACTCGTGCACAATGATCGAAGACAGCCATAGGTCGTCATGTTCCGCCAGAAAAGTCACCACACGCGCATCCGGAACGCTACGCATGGTCTCCGAGACCACGTTCGTGTCCAGGAGATACCCGCTCATTCGTCATCCTCGTCGCTGAACGGAACCTCCCGCGCGGAACGGCGGTCGGGAACTTCGAGATCTACCCCGCGTGGCATGTTCTCGATCAGCCACCTGCCAAGGGGCTTGCGAGGATTGGCTTTGTTGTCCCATGCGTCCGCGGGCACGACGACAAACGACCGCCGGGTACCAATACGTTGCGGCCCTTCCGACTGGGCCAGGCGCAGGATCTCGGAGAGGTGGGCCTTCGCCTCGGCCACAGTCCAAACACGTTGCGGTCCGGTCCTTGTCACGAACAAGCCTCCTCCGATCAAGAGATCACAAACTGGTCCAGTATAGACCAGGTATTCCGACTGCGACAACGGAGCGCTCAGGTACTGTATGGGAATGTGGTTGGCGGTGGGAACGATACCGGGATCAAACCGTCTCCATTTGGGCGTTCAGTGAGACGGAGATGGTTTGCGATAGCCGTCGCCTGGCGACCGAAACCCCGATCAAACTACCGATCGCTCGAAGGATGATTTCGAAAGCTGCCGCGTTTGCTCGAAGGGCACCAAGACAGGCCCCGCGGGCTGCGCGGTGCGCTCGGTTGCGGCATTGGAGAGAGGGGCTGGTCGTCGGCCAGGTGCGCCGGCTGCTTCAGGCGCCCGAAATCGCCGCCCGCACCGTCGCGGCTTGCACCGCGGCGGCCGGGCCCGGCGCCGCGGCCAACGAGCGCGAGGTGATCGAGGCGCTAGGACGGCTCGACGAGGTCTGTGCGGCCTGCGCTGGATCGCCGATCGACCCTCGCACGCCAACAGTAGGCGAACCGGCCGCTCAGGGCCAGCCGCAGAAAGACATACGATGTTACGGGCTACCAGGGGGCAGTCCACAAATTCGGCGCGAAGTCCCTCTATCGGGGGGTTCTTTTTCTCGCCGTCGACGCAGGCCTGAAGGATACCGCAGCCCCGCCATGGCCCGCCGACTTGAGGCGCCGGTTCGTGTCTATCCATTTCGACGTCGCGGCCGCACTTGCCCTGACCTCGTCGGGAACGGCGATACCCCTGTCCCGCGCGATCGCCTCGGCGAAGGACAGTTGCGCCGCACTCGGCGCCTTGGCTCCTGTTGCTCCGGTGCTCGCCGTGTTGCTGGCAGCGCGAGCGGGCGCGTGCCGGTCCAGGAACTGTCGGCACACGGAGGCCGACTTCGTGTAGCCCGCAGGCGGCTTGATACCCTTGCGTTTGGCGATCGACACGGCAAACCGCTTCATCGCCGCCGTCGGCGGCGATCCTTGCCGCTGTAGCCGCCCGAAGCGTCCCCGAGCGCAACCGCCGCTCCGCCGGCGGCGCCGCCCTCGCCCAACCTGCCGATGATGCGCCGGGCGGCATCGCATAGGTGACTTCGATGCGCGCGCGGCTGGTCGCGGCGGCGTCAAGGTGGCGGACGATCTCGCGGCCGACATTGTCCAGGGTGACGGAGATCTCGGGCATCGGCGCGGAGTCGACGGGCGGCAGCTCGAGATCGAAAGCCAATGCCACGAACCAAACCGTCTCGCCCGCATCGAGCGGTGCCGTCGCCTCGAGGCGGGCGGTCAGATCGACGTGATCGCGCACCACCCGGATCGCGGTCGGCCTGCCGTCGTCGTCGTCGAAGGCGGGATGGCGCAGCTCGATGGTGTGCAGGATGACGGTGTCGGCGGGCGCCGAGGCATAGGCCTCGCGGAGCGCCTGTTCGAGGACCGGATCGGGCATCTTTGGCTTACTCCGACACCGCCGGCGCGGGAAGCCCTCAGGTTTGGGATGATCGCCCTTGATGGCGAGCCAGCGCTCGATCAGCGCCTCCGTTCCGGCCGGCAGCGCGGTACCGCCCTCGCGCAACCCGACCAATGTCTTGAGGACGGCGTCGAGCTGATCGCCGACCGGCATCTCGCGAGCATAGCGCTCCGCCCGGTGCGCCCGCGCCTGGATGCGGTCCGCGGCGAGCGCATCGAGCCTGGCGGCGAGCTCGGTCTCGGCCGCGAGATCGTGGACGGTGAGATCGATGCCGGAATCCTGCTCGCCGTAGTCGAGGGAGGCGATCCGGGCGTAGTGGCGCCCGTCGAGCGTGCAGAGCCAGGTGAACTCGTCGTTCACTTAGCTCGTCAGCGCGAAGCAGGCGTTGCGGTCGCCGTGGCCGGGCCAGAAGTCGATCACGTCGGCGAGCGGCACATCGCCGGTCTTCTTGGCAAGCGCGGGGCCGTAACTGTGGTTGGTGTCGCCCTGGGCAAGATTGCCATAAGAGCCATGGCCCCAGGCCCACAGGCTGCCGTCCCGGCAGAGCGCATGGAGGGACGACGAGTTGGCCGGAGAGCCCCGCACCACGTCCACCTTGATCACGTCCCGTCCCGGAATGCCGGAAGCGCGGCCGATGTCGGTGGCATCGATGGAGCGGGCAATGCCGTTGCCGGTGGTGTGCCCGCGTCCCTGCTGGCCGTGGCCGTTATGGCCCCAGGTGACGACGTCGCCGTCATCGGTCAGCATTGCGACGGCGCTGTAGGAGCCGACAACGTAGCGCGACGGCCCGTGACCGGATGATCGGCGCCCGTGCGGTTGTCCCAGACCAGGTAGTGGAGATGCTGGGGGTTGTAGGCGTTGCCCGCCATGGCGAGCTCGTTGTTGTTGTTGGTCCCGCTCGTCCGTCCGTCGCCGTCGAGGGTCGCTGCGTTGCCCGTCCACTCCTGCCAGCGCTTCACGACGACGTCGCAATAACCGGGATCGAGCTCCACCAGTCGTGCCGAGCGTCCGGTCTTCTCACAGGCGATGACTGTTGAGCCCGAGCCGGCGAAGGGATCGAGCACCACGTCCCGGCTCTTCGACGAGTTGTGCAGCGCGCGCTCGACCAGCGCCACCGGCTTCATCGTCGGGTGCAGATCGTTGCGCGCCGGCTTGTCGACGAACCAGACGTCGCCCTGGTCGCGGGCGCCGCACCAGTAGTGATCGGTGCCCTCCTTCCAGCCATAGAGGATCGGTTCGTACTGGCGCTGGTAGTCGGCGCGGCCCAGCGTGAAGGTGTTCTTCGCCCAGATCAGGAAGGTCGACCAGTGCCCGCCGGCCCCACGAAACGCGCGCTGCAGCGCCGGCAATTCCGAGGACGACATGCAGATGTAAGTGGCGCCCTTGGTGACGGTCAGGACGTTGACACAGGCGTCGTACAGAAAGCGTTCGAAGTCGGCGCCGAGATTGTCATTGCGGATCCGGCGCTGCTTGCCGCGCATCCTGTCCTTGGCGCTGTTGCCGTAATCGACGTTGTAGGGCGGATCCGTGAAACACAGGTCCGCGAGTCTGCCGTCCAGCACGCGCTCGACATCGCCGAGCACGGTGGCGTCGCCGCACAGCAGGCGGTGGCCGCCCAGCAGCCAGAGGTCGCCGGGCCGGGTGACCGGTTGCTCCGGCGGCTCCGATGCTTCGTCGTCGTCGATCTTGCCGGCGGGGCCCTCGGTCCCGTCGAACAGGCGATCGATCTCGTCGAGCTCGAAGCCCGTGAGGTCGAGATCGAACTCCGCTTCCTCGCGGAGCCACTGGAACTCGGCACCCAGGAGTTCGTCGTCCCAGCCCGCGTTCTCGGCGATGCGGTTGTCGGCGAGGCGGAAGGCGCGGGCCTGCGCCTCGCTCAGATGCTCGAGGCGGATCACCGGCACGGTCTCCAGCTCCAGCTGCCGGGCGGCCAGCAGCCGGCCGTGGCCGGCGATCAGCACGCCGCGCTCGTCCACCAAGCACGGCACGTTGAAGCCGAACGCGGCGATCGAACCCGCGATCTGCGCCACCTGGTCGTCGGAATGCGTGCGCGCATTGGCGGCGTAGGGCAGCAGCCGGTCGAGTGGCCAGTGCTCGATTGCGACGTCTGTTGGGTGTTCGGTCATCGAACTCCAATCGCGAACAGACCGCCCGCGCCTAGGCGGGCGGGACGGCCGATGTCGATGTCTGGTTCGGTGGGTGGTGCACCACGCCGGCCGGTGACGATCGCGCCGGTCCGCCGTCCTCGATGGTGGTAACCCAAGGGCTCTGGTTACCAGGTGGTTACCACCCAGGTTACCACTCCCGGATGGTCTATAACTCATTGATATCGCATCGTTATTCCGTCCGGACGGGACATCGAGCGGCGGCCGGTGGTAACCTCGATCACCGCCCAGGTTACCACCCCGGACACGCCCTAACCATTTGATATGGCGTGATTTATTCCGTCTGCACCGCTCGCGGCCGGGTGGTAACCAAGTGGTAACCCAATTTTCGGCCCTGTCGCTGGCGAAATTCCGCGCTGAGCCCGCCAGCATGCGTTTGACGCCAAGAAGGACCCGCGAATTCAATGAGTTAGCATAGCATCTGGTCCCGAACGGGGATTACAAGTGGTCCCCACTTGGGACATTTGGGGTTGGTCTCGAACCGGGACTGTGCTACGTTGGCTGCGATGAGGATCATCGCGCTCGCGACCCTGAAGCGGTTCGTCGACTCCGAGCCCGCTCATGCCGATGCCCGAGAGCCGGTGATGGCGTGGTACCGTCAGGTCAAAGCCGCTGACTGGGCGAGCCCCGCCCAGGTCAAGCGGGACATCCGAAGCGCCAGCATCCTCAAGGACGGCCGGGCGGTGTTCAACATCGCCGGCAACAAGTACCGCATCGTGGTGTGGATCAACTATCCCTACCGCGTCGTCTACATCCGCTTCATCGGCACGCACCGGGACTACGACGCCATCGATGCCCAGACGATTTGAGGATTGAGCCATGAACATCTCACCGATCAAGACCAAGCGGGATCACGCCCGTGCACTGAAGGAGATCGAGGGCCTGATGACGGCGAAGCGCAACACAGCCGACGGCGACCGCCTCGACGTCCTGGTGACGCTGGTCGAGGCCTGGGAGGCCAAGCACTACCCGCTCGACCTTCCGGACCCGGTCGCCGCGATCCGCTATCACATGGAGCAGAACGGCATGGCGCCCAAGGACCTCGTTCCCTACATCGGCAGCCGGAACCGGGTGTACGAGGTGCTCAACCGCAAGCGCCCGCTTAGCTTGAGGATGATCTGGCGGCTGAACCAGGGGCTCGGAATCCCGGCGGAGTCCATGATCAAGGCCGACGAGCCGGTGGCGGTCTGAATTCTCCTCTGGACTTCTGTCCGCATACTTGGAGCCTAACCGTCTGTAGCATTAGCCATGACGCGATCTTTGCCGACGAGCGCGTCCGGTATGCTCCTAAAGGTCGCAGGCCCAGTCCTGTCCCAGAAACAGAGATAACGGCTGAAAAACATGTGCGTTTTCAGAGGTTCTCTCTTTCTTCCTTCGGGTGCCAATAGTTCGACTGGGAATCACCAAGCATCCAACATTAACGATGCCGCCCGGAACTCCCGGCAAAGGTCACTGCACTAGTAGCTTTTGCAATCCAGGATAAGCGTAGTAGGTAGACGAATCTCCGTCATTTTCTGGATCTGTTCTTCGACGAAACCATCCCAGTGCGGCCGGCTGTCAGGAAGAAGCGACTTCGTCCGCTCGAATAGCCGTTCAAGGATTTCGGGTGTATCGCTAGCCCTCGATATCTGTTCATTGGCACTCGCGGCCTTCAGCAAGGTTTCCAAATCTTTAGCGGAAAGAAACTTGGCAAGCGGTAAGATGACGGATCGACCAAGCTGCTCAGCGTCGCGAAAACTCCCAGCCTGAGCGTAGATATCAAGTCCCCGATCGACGAGTTCCTTTCTCGGATGCGCGGCGATGATGCTGATCTGTGTGGTTTCGTCGAAGTCATCGAATCGCTTAAGCAAGACTTCGGACAACGGGACGATAGCAAATGCGTCAAAGGCAGAAAATGTCTTGAGAACTTCAACGTCAGCGCTCTCAAGAAGGCGTCTGATACGGGTGCGGTCGGGCTCCTTGAGCCAGTCCCAAATGCGCGGTTCGCTCTCGAGGAACGGACAGATGCTCAGAAGTACATCGTCGGTTACGCGCTCAAGTTTATCGGCCACGAAACCGGGCATCACCGCGTCATAAATCGTCGATTTGGCCTTTGCAATCTCGCATACCGTCACCGCCAATCTTTGGGTCTTACCGGCATATTTGGCATGCTCAGAGCCAAACGGTGCACTGATAATGGCCTTAAGGAGATTGATCACTAGTACATCCTTCGCCCGGTCGAGGTACCTCATGCGAAGGAAGGCGCCTATCTCACAGGGTGTGACAGGGAAGGAGGAGCTCAGTAGATCAGCGCCAAATCGGTCAATGGCGCTCTTGCCCTGCAGCGGGGCATGCACGAGAAGGTATTGCAACGCATGAAGGATGTGTAAACGAACGAGCTCTGGGGACGGTTGATAAAGCTCATCTTCAACGACGAAGGCGGGGTGAGCGCACAGATGCCGATCGTCCTGAAGGCGCTCGAGGGCAGTGTACTCATGCGGTGCCAGAAGCTGGAGATCGCTGTTGGCTTTGTTCAACAGGTCAGCCTCAAATTTCTGCAACTTCTGCTTGTTGTTGGCTCCAATTGCGGCGGGCTCGTCGAGCGCCTTGAACACGTAATCGCGGTGCTCCTCGGGCGCGGGCCAGAGCGCGTAGACCAGGCGCACGCCGTCGACGAGGGCGCTCGATCCCCGCTAAAAGTCTGCGCCCTCTCATCGGGGTGCTCCTCTTCGTCCCTGGCAGGCGGGCTATCTCTCCAACCCGCGTCCTGTTCACGCCAACTCCTGCCGCCCTCCCTCTCCCGCGAAGCGGAAGAGGGACGCAAGGCGGGCGGCGAGCGCGGCGGAGCCGAGCGCGAGCAGGTCGTCGTTGAAGTCGTCACCTTCGGGAGCGATCACCTGGGCGGCGACGCCGGCCCGCGCGCAGCGCCGGGCGAGGCGTTCGGCGGCCCGTTCACCGTCCGGGTCGTTGTCGCGGGCGACAACGACCCGCGTGACGCCGGGAGGAGGCGCGAACGCGCCGAGGCTCCCGGCCGACAGCGCGGCGGCGGCGACCGTGTCGGGCAGCGCGGTGACGATGGAGAGAACCGTCTCGATGCCCTCGCCCACCAGCAGCGTGGCGGGCGCGGGATCGCCGAAGCGGACGGCCAGCCCGTGGATGCGGCCCAGCGCCTTGCGCGGGCGCGCCACGGGCGCCTTGGCCGGCCGCGATGGATCGAGCCAGGTCCGGTGGACGCCGGTAACGGACCCGTCGGCGCCGGTCACGGCGGCGACCAGCGCCGGCAAGCGGCGTATGCCGCCCCCGTCGCGGTAGAAGAGAGAGGAGTGAAAGCGGAGCGCTGGAAACCGGCAGCGGTGGACCGCCCTGGCGCGCAGATAGGCCTCGGCATGGGAGCCGTCGATGGCGCGGCAGCGCTGCCACAGGCGGCGCGCCGCCTCCGTCCGGTCGTAGGAAGCGGCGCCGCCATCGACGGGTACGGGCGGGAGGGAGAGGAAGGCGCGCGCCTCGGCGAGGGCGGAGCGAAGCGAGCCCGCGCCGGAGGCGATGCAGATGAGGTCGAGGAGGTCGCCGTGCTCGCCGGTGGCGGCGTCGGTCCACTTGCCGGGGACGCCCGGAGGCGCGAGGCGGACGAAGAGCGAGCGCCCCCGGGCGCTGCGAACGTCGCCGGCGGTCCAGTAGCGGCCGTGCTTGCGGCCGTGGGGGAGGTAGCGGCGGCAGACCTCCTCGGCGCGCCTCCGGCGCGCATGACGGCACCGGCGAAGCCGGGACGACGGACGAATCTGGAGAGCATGGGAGGACCTCGCTCGCGGCTGCCGGGGGAACGCCCGGTCCCGGCCCCTCTCCGGCTCCCGCCGGCGCCGGGACGGCGGGCGATGCGCGAAGCGCGAGCCTTGCCGTCCGGCCGGGGCGGCTCTGGACGGGCTGCACAAAAATGGCCGGTCCCGCGCGGGAGGAGCGCGGAACCGGCCAGGGTCAGCGGGAGGGAGGGACCCGCCGGAACGATGTTGGGAGGAGAAACGTTACAGAGTGGAAGAGCGCGAGAAATGTAAAGCCCGCAGGGTGTTAACCCTGCGGGCTTTACATTTCCAGCAATGGGCCGCCTAGAACGGAATCTCGTCCGAGGGATCCACGGGATCGGCCGCGGTGGGTGCCGCCGCCTCACCGTTCGGCGCCGGGGCGCCGTTGCCGTTGGCCGGCTTGTCCAGGAACTGGACGCGCCCGCCGGGGACCAGCAGGATCTCGGTGGAGAACCGGTCGGAGTCCTCGCCGTCCTTGCGCCAGTTGCGGGTCTGGAGCTTGCCCGAGACGTAGATCAGGCGGCCCTTCTTCGCGTGCTTTTCGAGCATGTCGACCAGCCCGTTCTGGAACGTGACGACGCGGTGCCACTCGGTGCGGTCCATCCGCTCGCCGGTCTGCTTGTCGATGTACGACTCGTCGGTGGCGATGCTCATGTTCGCCACGCGCCCGCCGGAGGTGAGGTAGTTGATGCTGACGTCAGCGCCCAAGCGGCCGATCACCTGCGCCATGTTCAATCCGAAAGCCATGATTCGTCTCCTGTCAATCCTGGTTGATGACGATGGGTGGATGAACGGGCCGGTTCCCTCTCGGTCCCCTTCCCGTTCACCCTTCTCCAAGCTCCTCTCAACCTCTCGTCTGCCGTCTGCCCCGATGCCTGCCGGGTGGCCGACGGCCTTGCCGCCGGCACGGACAGGAACGGCGGCGGCACTAACGTGCGGAAGGTGGCGGAAAGGCGGGTCTCGCTTCGGCCCGCGTTGGCGGCGGGATCGATCCCGTGCATCCAGGCCGAGCGTGCGCCGCCGCTGAGGACGAGCGAGGCGCGACGCAGGAGAGGCACGACCTCGTCGGACGCCAGCCCGCCGCGGACGTAGGGGCGACGGCTGCGCGGCCGGAAGTTCATCGTCCACTCGGCGGCGAGGGAGAGGGACACCACGACGGGTCCGAACGAGCGGTGATCGGCGTGCATGCCGATCCCCTGCCCCGGCCGGTACTCGTTGACGATGCACTGCTCGGGCAGCGCGTCCTGGAAGAAGGGGCGGAGCCGCTCGCCGATCGCGGTTGCCCACCTGGGGAACGGCGCGGCGGAGGCGTGGCGGCCTGCGGACGTCGAGCCGTAGTCGTACTTGAACCCGTAGTGCTGCACGCGGCGGCTGAGGTCGGTCATCCAGGACGCCTGGGAGATGCGCAGCAGGATGCACCGCTCCTCGGCCTCGGTGACGATGTCGGGCACCAGCGTGGCGCTGTGGTCGAAGATGCTCGTGGTGTCGCGGGTCATGGCCTCTCTCTCCTCGCGTAAGCGGACGCCCGCACAGGCGCATGGCTCCGCCTCCGGCGCCGGTTCGAGAACGATGACCGTGCCCGGTGTATCGGCGAGACTGGCGGTTATGAGGGGGCGCACCGCGCGCCAGTCGAGTCCGCCCAGGCCGCACCCGATGGGCGGGATGGCGATGGAGCGGATTCCCTGGCCCGCGATGGTCGTGGCGAGATCGCGAAGTCCGCCTTCGATGTCCTCGATCGCGCTGCGGTCGCGCCAGTGACACTTGGTGGGGAAGTGGACGATCCACCGGGGCCGGTCGCGGCCGGTGTCGAACATGAACATGCGGCCCGGCCGCAGCCGGCGCTCGGTGCAGGCGCGGCGGTAGGCGAGGAAGGCGTCGGGGTGGCGGCGCTTGAACTGGAGGGCGAGGCCGGCGCCTGCGACGCCGACGCAGTTGACGGGATCGACGATGGCCTCGGCAGGCTGGCCGAAGATGTCGCCGTGCGTGAAACGGATCGCCGCCCCGCCGAGCGGGTGGTTGCATTCTACAATCACCGCGGCACGGCTGAGCAAGGGATCAAGGAGGGCAAGAACGCGATCCGGTGGACACGCCTTTCGTGCCGCAGGTTCGACCACAATGCCGTTCGCCTCCAGCTTCACGGGCTTGCCTACAACCTCGGCAACTTCATGCGCACCCTCGCGCTGCCCGATGCCGTGGAACAGTGGTCACTGACCAGCCTGCGAGAGAAGCTGATCAAGATCGGAGCGAAGATCGTGCGCCACGGGCGCTACGTCACATTCCAGATGGCCGAGGTTGTCATTCCTCGTGACCTGTTCGCCGACATCCTGCGCCGTATCGACCGGCTCAGACCGCCGCCAGCCCCGACATGAGCGATGGCATCCTGTTCCTTCGGGTCGCCGCCGACAGGATCGGTGCGCCCGGACCGGACCGGATCGCCGGCAAAAATGCCATTCCGGGCCACCAATGCCGCCACTTGGTCCCCAATCATCCGGGTCGGCACGAAGATGGTCGTCATTCGAAGGCGAATGCACGTCGAGCGGTTTCGAGTCACACTCAATGGGCTGGGAGGCTTACCCATATGGGGAATCCCGGCTATATTCATCTGTACTATAAATGGCAACTTGCCTCGCGGCCGACCAAAGCCCGGCAGGGCGGCGATTCCAGCGGACGCGAGGGCGACGGCTCTTCCGGGAAAGACTCGTTACATGCAGAACGACCGTTGCGCGTGCGGCGGCTCGGGCGGCTGCGAAAATCGCAGCGCCGGCGCCGCCGGTTTACGTTTCCGCCGGTTCCGGCGGGCGCTCCTGCCGCTGGCCGCCGCGGCGGCGCTGCTCTTCGCCGGCGGGCCCGCCGCGTGGGCGCAGTCGATTACGCCGGCGGACAAGTGCGCCGCCGACGGCACGACGGTGACCTGCACCGGCGACCTTTCGGGCGGTGTGGACGTCGATGGAGGCGGCGGCACTTACACCAGGCTCCATATACATGGCCTGACCGGCGACATCGAGCCGGCCGGGGGAACGAAGGGAGTCGTGTTTTCGAACGGAGGGAACGTCAGCCTTAACGTCGATACCGGCGGCTTCGACATCGTAACCCAGGGCACGCGCAGCGAAGGCATCCTTGCACAATCCTCCGGCAATGGCAGCATTACGATCGACATGACCGGCAATATCGTCACCAAGGGCGAAGAGAGCGAAGGAATCGATGCCGATGGCGATGGCAGCGGCGCCGTTACGATTACCGTGACGGGCAATATCGAAACCGAAAACGACGACAGCCAAGGGATCGAGGCATTTTCCGATAGCGGCGCGATTAAGATTGACGTGACGGGCGACATCGCCACCAAGGGCGAAAGGAGCAAAGGGATCAATGCTGCGAACCAAAGCGGCGGCACCGTTGAGGTTATCCTGGCAGGGAGTATCGAGACCGAGGGCACGGATAGCGAAGGCATCTATGTAGATAACAACGGCAGCGAAGTAACTAAAGTTAAGGTGACCGGCGATATCACTACTACGGGCGACGCTAGCGAAGGAATCGATGCCGTGAGCGACGGCGATGGCGCTGTCGAGATTGCCGTGCAAGGCAACATCAGAACCGAAGGCGTCAACAGCCAAGGGATTGAGGCCTATTCTTCGAGTGGCGCGGTTAAGGTTGACGTGACGGGCAACATCGCCACCGTGGGAAACGACAGCGATGGGATCAATGCCGTGAGCGACGGCGATGGCGCCGTCGAGGTTATCGTGACGGGCGATATCGAGACCGGGGGCACCGGCAGCCGAGGAATTTATGCACAATCCAATGGCGGCAACATCGGCATCCTGCTCCATGGCGGGACGATCGCCAGCGAGAAGTCCGCAGGCATCGAATTCGACGACGGTGCAACCAACAGTCTGACGATCCGGGATACGGTAACGATCCGCGGCGGCGAAAATTCTAGCGAATTCGGTGTCGAGGAGCTGGTTGACGTGACGGGAGGTTCCGGCGACGAGACGATCGACAATTACGGCAGATTGACGACTCCCGGCCGCATCGATCTGGGCGAAGGGGTCAATGTCTTCAACAACAGGGCGGGCGCAACCTTCAATTCCGGCACCTCGGTGGATCTCGGCAGCGGCAATACCTTCACCAATTGGGGCGAGCTGTCGCCGGGCGGCGCGGACGCGGTGCAGACGACCACACTGACAGGCAATTTCGTGGGCGAGCAAGGCAGCACCTTTACCGTCACGATCGGCCCGGACGGGACCGGCGACCTGCTCCAAGTCGCGGGCGTTGCCTTCCTTGGCGGCACGGTGAGAGTCGTCGGCGCCTATGAGCTGACCGAAGCGGTCCCGATTCTATGGGCTATCGCGGGCTTGGAAGGCCCCAGCTTATCCGATCCCGCCGAATTCGACGAAATCGTCGGCTCGTCGTTGTTCTACGACCTCAGTCTGAGTTACAGCGACAGCAACAATGACGGCACCAACGACACCGTGACGCTGTCCTCCGCCGAAAAGCCGGGCGTCACCTTCCGGGGTTTTGCCGCGACGGCGAACCAGCGGGCGGTGGCCGGCGCCCTCGACAGCCTGCCGGCCGACAACGCAATCGTGAAGAATGGCAAGGCCGCGACCGCTCAGGCGGAGCTCCGGGCCGCCTACGACGGTCTTTCGGGCGAGCTGCATGCGTCGCTCAAGGGCGCGCTGATGGACGGCGGCCGGGCGACGGCCGCGGCGGTCAACCGCCGCCTGGCGGCGCGCGCCGGCGGTCCCGGCGCCCGGCTGCCGGCGGCGGCCGCCGGCCCATCCCGGTCTCCGCGGCCGGGCGGCGCCCGCGACGGCTTCTGGATCGAAGGCCATGGCGGGCGGAGCGAGACCGATGCCGCGTCGGGCGCGGCGCGGATGACGGCGGACCGGCGCGGCGCGGTCTTCGGCGTCGACCGCGCGCTGGACGGGGGCTGGCGCCTCGGCGCGCTCGGCGGCTACGGCCGGACCGAGCTGCGCCAGCGCGCGCGCCGGTCCTCCGGCTCGGTCGACAGCCGGTCGGTCGGCCTGTACGGCGGCCTCGAGTCCGGCGCGTTGCGCTTCGGCGCCGGCGCCCTCTATACCGGCCATGCCGTGGACGTGCGCCGGTCGGTCCGCATCGGCGACGTATCCCAACGGCTTTCGGCCGGCTACGACGCCCGGAGCTGGCAGGTCTTTGCCGAGGCCGGCCACCGGATACAGGCCGGCGGCCTGACCCTGGAGCCGTTCGCCGGCGTGTCCCATACCGGTCTCGATACCGAGGGCTTCCGCGAGAGCGGCGGCGGCGCGGCCCTGACGGCCTCGTCCGATACCGACGCCATGACCTTCGCGACGCTCGGCCTGCGCGCTTCGATGTCGCTGGACGACGGGGTGCGTCTGCGCGGCATGGCGGGCTGGCGGCACGCCTCCGGCGATACCGCGCCGTCGTCGGCCCATTCGATGGCGGGCGGCGCGCCCTTCGCGGTCGCGGGCGCGCCGGTGGCGCAGTACGCGGTGGATATCGAGCTCGGCATCGAGGCCGGCTTGACGGACACGGCCACGGTCGGTGCGGCCTACACGGGCCAGTACGGCGGCGGCGGCGCCGGCCACGGCCTCACCGCCGAACTCAGGGTGGCGTTCTAGAACCTGTTCCGAGCCTGTCGAAGGGGGGCGGGCGCCCGGTCGGCAGGCGCCGGCGGCGCGTGCGTCCGGACCGGACCGGTGTGAGGTGGTCCTGGTTTGTAGGACAGGGAGGCGGCTGAGTTAAGGTGTATTCCAGACGTTCGATCATGCCGCCAAGGTCCCGTTTATCACGTCTTCGTGTTCGGATGGAACTGGCAGAGGGGCGGGCGGGGTGTGAGGTCCGGCCTGCCTCTGGAGTCCTCGTTCGTAGGCCTCCTGTGGGGTGGAGCCGGCGAGGGCGGAATGAGGCCTTTGGTTGTTGTAGAAGGCCACCCACCGGGCGATGACCCGCAGGGCCGCGAAGCCGTCCGAGAGCTCGTGCAGGTAGACAGCCTCGTACTTCAGCGAGCGCCACAGGCGCTCGATGAAGATGTTGTCCATGCACCGGCCCCTTCCGTCCATGGAGATGGCAATGCCGGCGTCCTTGAGCACGGAGGTGAACTCCAGGCTGGTGAACTGGCTGCCCTGGTCGGTGTTGAAGATCTCCGGAGGGCCGTAGCGTTCCAGAGCCTCTGAGAGGGCGTCTGTACAGAAGCGGGCATCGAGGGTGTTCGACAGCCGCCAGGAGAGCACCCGGCGGGTGGCCCAGTCCATGACCGCCACCAGGTACAGGAAGCCCTTCTGGACCGGGATGTAGGTTATATCTGCGGTCCACACGTGATTGGGCCGTTCGATGGCGACGCCCTTGAGCATATAGGGGTAAACCCGCTGCTCGGGGTGCGGTCGGGTGGTCCGCGGCGCTTGGTAGATGGCCTGGAGCCCCATCAGGCGCATCAGACGCCGCACCCGGTGACGACCCACTCGGACTCGCTCCCGCCACAGATGGCGGACCATCTGGCGGCTGCCGTAGAAGGGGTACTCCAGGAACAGCTTGTCGATCCGGCGCATCAACGCCAGATTCTCCGCGCTCTCGCCCTTGGGCCTGTGGTACACAGAGGATCGACTCACTCGAAGCAGATGGCATTGACGGCTCAAGCTGAGCTTGGGATGGCCGGGCTCGATCATCGCCCGGCGCTTGTCCCGGCTCACCACTTGAGCCCTTTGGCCAAAAAATCCCGCTCCACCGTCAACTCCCCGATCTTCGCGTGCAGGTCCCGAACCTCCCCCTCGTGGTCCCCACGTGCCCGCTCCGCACCCTTGGAGAGCAACTCCTTCATCCCCTCCACCGCTCGCTGCTTCCAGGTGCTCACCTGGTTCGGATGGACCTTGTGCCGGGCCGCGATCTCCTGGACCGTCTTGTCCCCACGCAGCGCCTCCAGCGCCACCTTCGCCTTGAAGTCTCCGCTGAACCTTCGTCGTGTGCTCATGCGTATCCCTCCTCCTTCAGTCGGTGGAATACACCTTAGCAACCTGTCCGTTTTTCCGGGACCACCTCAGTTCGAAGCCCGATGCCTGTTCGTGTAATTTTATCCGGTTCGCGTAATTTATCCCTTGTTATTAAAAAGTTATGTATCTATACTCAATCTGTATTCAAATTGTCTTGCGTCCGACCAAAGCCCGGCAGGGCGGCGATTTCAGCGGACGCGACTCTTCCGGGAAAGGATCGTTACATGCAGAACGACCGTTGCGCGGCCGGCGGTGCGGCCGGCTGCGAAAATCGCAGCGCCGGCGCCGCCGGTTTACATTTCCGCCGGTTCCGGCGGGCGCTCCTGCCGCTGGCCGCCGCGGCGGCGCTGCTCTTCCCCGGCGGGCCCGCCGCGCGGGCAGAGTGCACCGCCGAGGGCAAGACGGTGACCTGCACCGGCGACCTTTCGGGCGGTGAGGATGTCCGTGCAGGCCAAGGCACGTACACCACGATCAATATCCATGGCCTGACCCGCAACATCACGCCGGGTTCAGGTAAGGACGGACTCAAATTTTCCGGCACCCCCACCGACGTCCTCGAAATCGTCATCGATGCCGGCGGCTTCGACATCACAACCCGGGGCGGCGGCGAAGGAATTTATGCGAACATGCAAGGCAATCTCGATATTACGGTGTTGGCAGACAAAATCACCACAAACGGCGATTTTGCCTACGGGATACTTTTAGAAACCCAACAAAACGGCGATGTGAAGGCTACGGTAACCGGCGATATCACCACCTGGGGAAGTGGCAGCGACGGGATCCGTGTAACCGCCCCTGGCACCATTACGATCGAAATGGCGGGCGATATCACCACCAAGGGCAGCGACAGCCGAGGACTTTATGCAAAACCCGCGAACGGCAACATCCGCATCACGCTGCGTGGCGGGACGATCGTCAGCGAGCAGTACGCAGGCATCGAATTCGACGACGGTGTAACCAACAGTCTGACGATCGGCAGGGGCGCCACGGTACGGATCTCCGGCGGCACGTCCGATATCCTGGGCGGCGCCGGCAACGAGACGATCGACAATTTCGGCATATTGACGGCTCTGGGCAACATCCATCTGGGCGGCGGGAGCAACGCCTTCAACAACCATGCGGGCGCAACCTTCAATTCCGGCGCGGTGGATCTCGGCAGCGGCAATATCTTGTCCAATGCGGGCGACCTGTCGCCGGGCGGCGCGGACGCGGTGCTGAGGACGGCGCTCACCGACGATTTCCGGAACTTCATATCCGACGATCAGGGCGTCAGGGAATACGGCACCTTTACCGTCACGATCGGCCCGAACTTGACCGCCGACCTGCTCCAAGTCGAGGGCGTTGCCTTCCTTGGCGGCACGGTGCGGGTCGTGGGCCTTCACGAGGGCACCTATACGATCCTGGTAGCCGGGAGCATTTCAGACACCGAAGACGAATTCGACGAAATCGTCGGCTCGTTGTTCTACGACCGCAGTCTGGGTTACAGCGACAGCAACAGCGACAACACCAACGACACCGTGACGCTGTCCTCCACAAGGAATAGCGCCACCTTCCGCAGCTTTGCCGCGACGGCGAACCAGCGGGCGGTGGCCGGCGCCCTCGACAGCCTGCCGGCCGACAACGCAATGGTGACGAATCTCATGGCCGCGACCGAGCGGGAGGAGGTCCGGGCCGCCTACGACGGTCTTTCGGGCGAGGTGCATGCATCGCTCAAGGGGACGCTGATGGACGCCGGCCGGGCGACGGCCGCGGCGGTCAACCGCCGCCTGGCGCGCTTCGGCGCTCCCGGCGCCCGCGACGGCTTCTGGATCGAAGGCCATGGCGGGCGGAGCGAGACCGATGCCGCGTCGGGCGCGGCGCGGATGACGGCGGACCGGCGCGGCGCGGTCTTCGGCGTCGACCGCGCGCTGGACGGGGGCTGGCGCCTCGGCGCGCTCGGCGGCTACGGCCGGACCGAGCTGCGCCAGCGCGCGCGCCGGTCCTCCGGCTCGGTCGACAGCCGGTCGGTCGGTCTGTACGGCGGCCTCGAGTCCGGCGCGTTGCGCTTCGGCGCCGGCGCCCTCTATACCGGCCATGCCGTGGACGTGCGCCGGTCGGTCCGCATCGGCGACGTATCCCAACGGCTTTCGGCCGGCTACGACGCCCGGAGCTGGCAGGTGTTTGCCGAGGCCGGCCACCGGATACAGGCCGGCGGCCTGACCCTGGAGCCGTTCGCCGGCGTGTCCCATACCGGTCTCGATACCGAGGGCTTCCGCGAGAGCGGCGGCGGCGCGGCCCTGACGGCCTCGTCCGATACCGACGCCATGACCTTCGCGACGCTCGGCCTGCGCACTTCGATGCCGCTGGACGACGGGGTGCGTCTGCGCGGCATGGCGGGCTGGCGGCACGCCTCCGGCGATACCGCGCCGTCGTCGGCCCATTCGATGGCGGGCGGCGCGCGCTTCGCGGTCGCGGGCGCGCCGGTGGCGCAGGACGCGCTGGATATCGAGCTCGGCATCGAGGCCAGCCTGGCGGACACGGCCACGTTCGGTGCGGCCTACACGGGCCGGTACGGCGGCGGCGCCGGCCACGGCGTCACCGCCGAACTCAGGGTGGCGTTCTAGAACCTGTCCCGAGCCTGCCGAGGGGGGCGGGCGCCCGGTCGGCAGGCGCCGCCGGCGCGTGCGTCCGGACCGGACCGGTTCGAAGCCCGATGCCTGTTCGTATAATTTTATCTGATTCGGTAATTTATACCTTGTTATTCAAAATATATGTATCTATACTCAATCTGTATTCAAATTGCCTCGCGTCCGACCAAAGCCCGGCAGGGCGGCGATTTCAGCGGACGCGACTCTTCCGGGAAAGGATCGTTACATGCAGAACGACCGTTGCGCGGCCGGCGGTGCGGCCGGCTGCGAAAATCGCAGCGCCGGCGGTTCACGTTTCCGCCGGTTCCGGCGGGCGCTCCTGCCGCTGGCCGCCGCGGCGGCGCTGCTCTTCGCCGGCGGGCCCGCCGCGCGGGCGCAGTCGATTTCGCCGTCGGACCAGTGCACCGCCGACGGCAAGACGGTGACCTGCACCGGCGACCTTTCGGGCGGCGTGTCCGTCTCTGGAGGCACCGGCACTTACACCGGGATCAATATCCATGGCCTGACCGGCGACATCGCGCCGGGTTCAGGGGACGGACTCCAATTTTACGGCAACCCCCCCGACGTCATCACCGTCGTCATCGATACCGGCGGCTTCGACATCGTCACCAAGGGCGGCGGCATAGGAATTTATGCTCAGCCCTTCAAAAATTTCGATATTACGGTGTTAGTAAACGAAATCGACACAAACGGCAGTTATGCCTACGGGATGCTTATAGAAACCCAAAACACCGGCGATGTGAAGGCTACGGTAACCGGCGATATCACCACTGGGGGAACCGGCAGCGACGGGATCCGTGTAACCGCCCCTGACACCATTACGATCGAAATGGCGGGCGATATCTACACCTCGGGCAACGGCGCCATAGGAATTTATGCAAAACCCGAGAACGGCAACATCCGCATCACGCTGCGTGGCGGGACGATCGTCAGCAAGCGGTACGTAGGCATCGAATTCAACCAAGGTTCACCCAACAGTCTGACGATCGACAGGGGCGCCACGGTACGGATCTCCGGCAGCGATTACGATGTCCTGGGCGGCGGCGGCGCCGAGACGATCGACAATTACGGCATATTGACCAGCGGCACGTTTACGGACGGCGCGCTGACGCACGGCGGAACCATCGATCTGGGCGGCGGGAGCAACGCCTTCAACAACCATGCGGGCGCAACCTTCAACTCCGGCGCCGCGGTGGATCTCGGCAGCGGCAATACCTTCACCAATTGGGGCGAGCTGTCGCCGGGCGGCGCTGACGCCGTGCAGACGACCGAACTGACAGGCAATTTCGTGGGCGAGCAAGGCAGCAGCTTTACCGTCACGATCGGCCCGAACAACATCAGCGACAAGCTCACCGTCACCGGCACGGCCGGGCTTGGCGGGACGGTGCGGGTCGTGGGCCTTCACGAGGGCGACTATACGATCCTGGAATCCGGGAACTTTTCAAACACCGAAGACGAATTCGACGAAATCGTCGGCTCGGTGTTCTACGACCTTAGTCTGGGTTACAGCGACAGCAACAGCGACAACACCAACGACACCGTGACGCTGTCCTCCACAAGGAATAGCGCCACCTTCCGCAGCTTTGCCGCGACGGCGAACCAGCGGGCGGTGGCCGGCGCCCTCGACAGCCTGCCGGCCGACAACGCAATGGTGACGAATCTCATGGCCGCGACCGCGCGGGAGGAGGTCCGGTCCGCCTACGACGGTCTTTCGGGCGAGGTGCATGCATCGCTCAAGGGGGCGCTGATGGACGCCGGCCGGGCGACGGCCGCGGCGGTCAACCGCCGCCTGGCGCGCTTCGGCGCTCCCGGCGCCCGCGACGGCTTCTGGATCGAAGGCCATGGCGGGCGGAGCGAGACCGATGCCGCGTCGGGCGCGGCGCGGATGACGGCGGACCGGCGCGGCGCGGTCTTCGGCGTCGACCGCGCGCTGGACGGGGGCTGGCGCCTCGGCGCGCTCGGCGGCTACGGCCGGACCGAGCTGCGCCAGCGCGCGCGCCGGTCCTCCGGCTCGGTCGACAGCCGGTCGGTCGGTCTGTACGGCGGCCTCGAGTCCGGCGCGTTGCGCTTCGGCGCCGGCGCCCTCTATACCGGCCATGCCGTGGACGTGCGCCGGTCGGTCCGCATCGGCGACGTATCCCAACGGCTTTCGGCCGGCTACGACGCCCGGAGCTGGCAGGTCTTTGCCGAGGCCGGCCACCGGATACAGGCCGGCGGCCTGACCCTGGAGCCGTTCGCCGGCGTGTCCCATACCGGTCTCGATACCGAGGGCTTCCGCGAGAGCGGCGGCGGCGCGGCCCTGACGGCCTCGTCCGATACCGACGCCATGACCTTCGCGACGCTCGGCCTGCGCGCTTCGATGCCGCTGGACGACGCGGTGCGTCTGCGCGGCATGGCGGGCTGGCGGCACGCCTCCGGCGATACCGCGCCGTCGTCGGCCCATTCGATGGCGGGCGGCGCGCCCTTCGCGGTCGCGGGCGCGCCGGTGGCGCAGGACGCGCTGGATATCGAGCTCGGCATCGAGGCCAGCCTGGCGGACACGGCCACGTTCGGCGCGGCCTACACGGGCCGGTACGGCGGCGGCGCCGGCCACGGCGTCACCGCCGAACTCAGGGTGGCGTTCTAGAACCTGTCCCGAGCCTGCCGAGGGGGGCGGGCGCCCGGTCGGCAGGCGCCGCCGGCGCGTGCGTCCGGACCGGACCGGTTCGAAGCCCGATGCCTGTTCGTATAATTTTATCCGGTTCGCGTAATTTATACCTTGTTATTAAAAATATATGTATCTATACTCAATCTGTATTCAAATTGCCTCGCGTCCGACCAAAGCCCGGCAGGGCGGCGATTTCAGCGGACGCGACTCTTCCGGGAAAGGATCGTTACATGCAGAACGACCGTTGTGCGGCCGGCTGCGAAAATCGCAGCGCCGGCGCCGCCGGTTTACATTTCCGCCGGTTCCGGCGGGCGCTCCTGCCGCTGGCCGCCGCGGCGGCGCTGCTCTTCGCCGGCGGGCCCGCCGCGCGGGCAGAGTGCACCCCCGAGGGCAAGACGATGACCTGCACCGGCGACCTTTCGCGCGGTGAGGAAGTCAATGCAGGCACCGACACTTACACCAGGATCAATGTCCATGGCCTGACCGGCGACATCGCGCCGCGTTCAGGTAAGGACGGACTCAAGTTTGTTTTCGGCAGCTCCACCGACGTCCTCGAAATCGTCATCGATACCGGCGGCTTCGACATCACAACCCGGGGCGGCGGCGAAGGAATTTATTCGATCATGCAAGGCAATCTCGATATTACGGTGTTGGCAGACAAAATCACCACAAACGGCGATTTTGCCTACGGGATACTTTTAACCCAACAAAACGGCGATGTGAAGGCTACGGTAACCGGCGATATCACCACCGGGGGAACCGGCAGCGACGGGATCCGTGTAACCGCCCCTGGCACCATTACGATCGAAATGGCGGGCGATATCACCACCAAGGGCAGCACCAGCCGAGGACTTTATGCAAAGCCCGCGAACGGCAACATCCGCATCACGCTGCGTGGCGGGACGATCGTCAGCGAGCAGTACGCAGGCATCGAATTCGACGACGGTGTAACCAACAGTCTGACGATCGGCAGGGGTGCCACGGTACGGATCTCCGGCGACACGTCCGATGTCCTGGGCGGCGGCGGCGCCGAGACGATCGACAATTACGGCATATTGACCAGCGGCACGTTTACGGACGGCGCGCTGACGCACGGCGGAACCATCGATCTGGGCGGCGGGAGCAACGCCTTCAACAACCATGCGGGCGCAACCTTCAACTCCGGCGCCGCGGTGGATCTCGGCAGCGGCAATACCTTCACCAATTGGGGCGAGCTGTCGCCGGGCGGCGCCGACGCCGTGCAGACGACCGAACTGACAGGCAATTTCGTGGGCGAGCAAGGCAGCAGCTTTACCGTCACGATCGGCCCGAACAACATCAGCGACAAGCTCACCGTCACCGGCACGGCCGGGCTTGGCGGGACGGTGCGGGTCGTGGGCCTTCACGAGGGCGACTATACGATCCTGGAATCCGGGAACTTTTCAAACACCGAAGACGAATTCGACGAAATCGTCGGCTCGGTGTTCTACGACCTTAGTCTGGGTTACAGCGACAGCAACAACGACAACACCAACGACACCGTGACGCTGTCCTCCACAAGGAATAGCGCCACCTTCCGCAGCTTTGCCGCGACGGCGAACCAGCGGGCGGTGGCCGGCGCCCTCGACAGCCTGCCGGCCGACAACGCGATCGTGACGAATGTCATGGCCGCGACCGCGCGGGAGGAGGTCCGGTCCGCCTACGACGGTCTTTCGGGCGAGCTGCATGCGTCGCTCAAGGGCGCGCTGATTGACGGCGGCCGGGCGACGGCCGCGGCGGTCAACCGCCGCCTGGCGCGCTTCGGCGCTCCCGGCGCCCGCGACGGCTTCTGGATCGAAGGCCATGGCGGGCGGAGCGAGACCGATGCCGCGTCGGGCGCGGCGCGGATGACGGCGGACCGGCGCGGCGCGGTCTTCGGCGTCGACCGCGCGCTGGACGGGGGCTGGCGCCTCGGCGCGCTCGGCGGCTACGGCCGGACCGAGCTGCGCCAGCGCGCGCGCCGGTCCTCCGGCTCGGTCGACAGCTGGTCGGTCGGCCTGTACGGCGGCCTCGAGTCCGGCGCGTTGCGCTTCGGCGCCGGCGCCCTCTATACCGGCCATACTGTGGACGTGCGCCGGTCGGTCCGCATCGGCGACGTATCCCAACGGCTTTCGGCCGGCTACGACGCCCGGAGCTGGCAGGTGTTTGCCGAGGCCGGCCACCGGATACAGGCCGGCGGCCTGACCCTGGAGCCGTTCGCCGGCGTGTCCCATACCGGTCTCGATACCGAGGGCTTCCGCGAGAGCGGCGGCGGCGCGGCCCTGACGGCCTCGTCCGATACCGACGCCATGACCTTCGCGACGCTCGGCCTGCGCGCTTCGATGCCGCTGGACGACGCGGTGCGTCTGCGCGGCATGGCGGGCTGGCGGCACGCCTCCGGCGATACCGCGCCGTCGTCGGCCCATTCGATGGCGGGCGGCGCGCGCTTCGCGGTCGCGGGCGCGCCGGTGGCGCAGGACGCGCTGGATATCGAGCTCGGCATCGAGGCCAGCCTGGCGGACACGGCCACGGTCGGTGCGGCCTACACGGGCCAGTACGGCGGCGGCGGCGCCGGCCACGGCGTCACCGCCGAACTCAGGGTGGCGTTCTAGAACCTGTTCCGAGCCTGTCGAAGGGGGGCGGGCGCCCGGTCGGCAGGGAGCGACGGCGACGGCCCCGAGAGCACCGATACGGCGATGAGCCGCGCTTTCGCGAGAGCGGGCTACACCGTCCCCGGCATCGACACGTCGTCCGGGGACGAGCGCGAGCCCCGGCACTACGCCTCGCCCACCGCCGCCATCTGCGACCACGCCGCCCTCTACGGCGCCACCCCCGGCCCCGACGAGCCCGACAACCGCATCGTCTGGAATGAGGCCGAGGCCGTCGCTGCCCTCGAGCAGACCGTCCACACGCTGATCGAGAACGTCGCCCCCGACGGCACCCAGCTCGCCGACGAGCGCGAGAGCCTGCTGTGGAGGTTCGTCAACATGCTGCACGCGCAGGCGGGCCGGATCGACCGGACGGCCGACAAGATCGTTCTTGAGATGCGCGACCTCGAACGCGCCCAGGACGGCACCGAAGTGAAGGCCGTCGAGCTGGAGCGCCTCACCGAGCGCGCCAGGGACCTCGGCGACCGGCGTGACGCATTCGAGACGATGCGCGACTTTGCCGCGGAAGCGTACCGCGTCGAGACCGGCAACGTCTGGCGCCCGCGACTTCCGCCGCGCCCGCAAGGACCGCGAGACCCGGGCGCACCTGCCGGAGGGAACCCTGGTCGCCGTCTCCGGCGGCAAGCACGTCGCGGACGCTGCCGCCGTCTGGACCACGCTCGACCGGGCGCGGGCGAAGCACGAAGACATGGTCCTGCTGCACGGCGGCAGCCCCGGCGTCGAGAGGATCGCGGCGAGCTGGGCCGAGGCGCGGGGCGTCGACCAGGTGGTGTGCCGCCCGGACTGGAACGCGCACGGCAAGGCCGCGCCGTTCAGGCGGAACGACGAGCTCCTGAACCTGTTGCCCAGGGGCGTCATCGCTTTCCCCGGATCGGGCATCACCGGCAACCTGGTCGACAAGGCGCGCCAGCTCGGCATCCCCGTCTTTCAAGTCCCCGAGCGCGCGGAGGCGACAGCCCGGGTGCCGATCTATGCCGGGGTCGGCGCCCGCGCGACGCCCGAGCCGGTGCTCGCCCACATGCGGGAGATCGCGGAACGGCTCGGCGAGCGCCTGCGGGACTGGATCGGCGACGACGCGGACATCGTCATCGCCATCGCCGTTATCGGCGAGACCTCGGACGAAGTAGCGGCCCGTCTTGGCATGACTCCCTCGGCCGTGCGCAAGCGCTACCGGCGCGCCCTCGCCCGGCTGCGCGAGCGATTGGAAAAATAATAGTAGCCGCGTGTCCCAATCCGCCGCCGAAAGTCGCTTTTACCAGGTAGGGGCCGGATTCACCGGCCGAGCGAAGACGGCATGCCACGATGACCCACAACGCCCTCGATCCCGGCCGCATGAGCGCCACCGAGCGCCTCGACGAGGTGGCCGCCATCCTCGCCGCCGGCATCGCCCGGTTCGTGACCCGGCGCGGCAGCAGAAAACCTCACGATTCCAATGGATTGAGAGAAGGTTCTCTGGACTTCCCGGCCGACAAGAGCGTGTATCGCCTTCCAAACCGAGAGAACGGAGGAGGCCCATGACCAGCCCCATCCTGAAGCAGATCGCCGAGCTCCCGAGCCTTCCCCAGACCCGGCTCAAGGAGCTGTGGCGGGAGTATTACGCCGACGAACCGCCGGCCTATCGCAAAGGGTTCCTGGTGCGCGGCATCGCCCACCGCATCCAGGAACTCACCCATGTTGGTCTCGACCCCTCCCACCGGGCCCGGCTCGATGCGCTGATCGTCGATGAGGATGCGCCGGATGGCGGTCGGGCCAAGAGGGCGCGGCCGGAAGAGAAGCTCCTGACCGGCACCCGGCTGGTGCGCGAGTACCAGGGTATCGAGCACTGCGTCACCGTGATCGAGGGCGGCTTCGAGTACCAGGGCCGGCCCTACAGGTCGCTCTCGGCGATCACCCGCACCATCACCGGCACCCGCTGGAACGGGCCGCTGTTCTTCGGCCTGCGCAACCATGGAGGTGCGCGATGAGCAAGACCCCGATCCGTAAGCACCGCTGCGCCGTCTATACCCGCAAGTCGAGCGAGGAGGGCCTGGAGCAGGAGTTCAACAGCCTCGATGCCCAGCGCGAGGCCTGCGAGGCCTACATCGCGAGCCAGAAGCCCGAGGGCTGGGTGGCGATGGACGAGCGCTACGACGACGGCGGTATCTCCGGCGCCACCCTCGAGCGCCCGGCGCTCGAACGCCTCCTCGCCGACATCGAGGCCGGCCGCATCGACATCGTGGTGGTCTACAAGATCGATCGGCTGAGCCGCTCGCTCATGGACTTCGCCAAGCTGATCGGGGTGTTCGAGACCCACGGCGTCACCTTCGTCTCGATCACCCAGCAGTTCAACACCACCACCCCGATGGGCCGGCTGATCCTCAACATCCTGCTCTCCTTCGCCCAGTTCGAGCGCGAGGTCACCGCCGAGCGCATCCGCGACAAGGTCGCCGCCTCGCGCAAGAAGGGCATGTGGATGGGCGGCCGACCGCCGCTTGGCTACGACGTGGTGAAACGCAAGCTGGTGGTCAACGCCGGGGAGACTGCTCTCGTCCGCGAGATCTTCGAGCGCTTCATCGCCCGCGGCTCGGCGACCGTGCTGGTGAAGGAGCTCGCGGCCGAGGGCCGGACGACGAAGTCCTGGGTCACGGCGGCCGGCAGGCATCACCCCGGCCGGCCCTTCGACAAGGGCGTGCTCTACCGCCTGCTTCACAACCGGGTCTATCTCGGCGAGGCGGTGCACAAGGGAACGGCCTACCCCGGCGAGCACGAGGCCATCGTGCCCCGCGCGTTGTGGGACAAGGTGCATGCCATCTTCACCGAGAACGGCCGGGCCCGCACCAACCGGACCCGTGCCCAAACGCCGGCCTTGCTGAAGGGCCTCTTGCGCTGCGCCGCCTGCGGCGGGGCCATGACGCCCACCCACACCCGCCGGCACGGGCGGCTCTATCGCTATTACGTCTGCTCGAAACGCACCAAGGGCGGCATCTCGGACTGCCCCGTGCGCTCGATCGCGGCATCGGAGATCGAGGGCCTGGTCACGGATCAGGTGCGCGGGCTTCTCCAGGCGCCGGAGATCGCCGCCCGCACCCTCGCCGCCTGCGGCGCTGCCGGAGGGGCGAACGCGGCGGCCAACGAACGCGAGGCGACCGACGCGCTCGGCCGCCTCGACGAGGTCTGGGAGGAGCTGTTCCCGGCCGAGCAGGCGCGCATCACCCGGCTCCTGGTCGCCGGCGTCGCGGTCGCGCCCGACGCCGTCGACGTCCAACTCCGCCTTGCCGGGCTCCACGGCCTCATCGGCGAGCTGCTGCCCGAACCGGTCGGGGAGACGGCCGAGGGCGACCCATCGAACCTGGAGGCAGTAGCATGAACACCAGAACGAGCCCGGAGGTGGACACCGTCACCGTCCGCATTCCGATACGGATCACGCGCCGCGGCGGGCGCAAATACGTCATCGCGCCCGACGGCGCCGCTCCGGCACCCGCGAAGCCCGCCCGCGACGAAACCATGGTCCGGGCGCTGGTGAAGGCCCACCGCTGGCGGCGGCGGATCGAGAGCGGCGAGGCCAGATCCATCACCGACCTCGCCGCCCAGGAGGGCGTGACCCTTGCCTATGTCTGCCGCCTGTTGCCGCTCACCTGCCTCGCCCCCGACATCGTCGCCGCGATCCTCGACGGGCGCCAGCCCAAGGGGATCACCCTCGCCGACCTCCTGCGCGATGTGCCGCTTGCCTGGGAAGATCAGCGCGCGGCGTGGCGTCGGTAGGCGGCGGGGCCCCTTCCGAACCGCCGCGCTTCCAATCCACGCGGTTCGACAAGATTTGCGCTCGCCCGAGCGAGCGGCCTTCAAACCCTCTGCCGACGAATTCCCGCTAAGTCCTTGATTCTTGGAGGTACAGTTCAACTGTACCAAATCGCCGTGGTTTAATTGTGTTGGAGAATAGGCGCCGAGAGAGAACGAAAACAGGCAAATTCCAGTGCTCCCGGAAGGCCGGAGGTTTAGTTATTCCGGCCGGAATGCCCAAGGACCGCGCGGTTCCGGCGGTTGCGCCTGCCGACCGGAGAATGTCACTGACGGCGGGAATGGCGGAGGGGGCGAGATTCGAACTCGCGGTCCACTTGTTAGGCGGACGCCGATTTTCAAGACCGGTGCCTTAAACCACTCGGCCACCCCTCCGTGTTCGGGAAGACCCGGGGCACCCCGGTGCCGGAGCGCTAATCAGGATTTTGCCACTTGGTGAAAGGATTTGCCACAAGGTTGGCGTTGTAGAAGCGGGGGTCGTGGGTGACTTCTTCGCCCGTCCATGCGGGCTTGGCGAACGGGCGGTCTTCGCGGTCGAGTTCGACCTCGGCGACGACGAGGCCCTGGTTTTCGCCGAGAAACTCGTCGACTTCCCAGACGAGGCCGTCGTGCTCCAGGCGGCGGCGTACCTTCTCGATCAGCGGTGGTTCGCACAGGCGGAGCAGTTCGGCGGCGTCTTCGGGGGGGATTTCGTACTCGTATTCGAAGCGGGTGGCGCCGCGGGTGATACCCTTGATGCTCAGAGTGGCCTTATCGCCCTCGACGCGGACGCGGACGGTGCGTTTGGGGTGGGTGCTCAGGTAGCCTTGGCGGAGGACGGTGCCCTCGGCCTGGCGCCACTCGTCTCCGGTGACCAGGAACTTGCGCTCGATCTCAAGCGCCATGGGGGTCCTCGCTGGTTGGCGCCCTTCGACTTCGCTTCGCGAAGCCTGTCCTGAGCTTGCCGAAGGGCTCAGGGCGAACGGGTGTTGGCCCTTCGATTGGCGCGGCCTACTTCATCCGGTGCAGCACGTTCTCCGCCAGCCCCTGCAGGTATTCCTTCCGCCCCGACAGGTCCTTGGGCATGTTGAGGAGCGTCATGCCCACGTACTCGACGCCGTCCTCGGCCAGCCGGCCGAGGTCCTGCAGGCAGTCGTCGGCGTTGCCGGTTACGGCCCAGGCGCTGACTTCGGAGTCGGAGGCGATGTTGATCTTGACCATGGTGTCTTCCTGCATGTTCCAACTGCTGTACATCTTGTAGGAAGACGCGGCGGACTCGCGCGCCTGGGCGATGGCGGTCTCGCGGTTGGGGGCATAGGCCACGCCCCGGGAGATGGTGATGCGGCCGGGGTCCTGGCCGGTGACGCTGCGCTCGTCGCGGTAGATGGAGATGAGATGGGCGACGTCGTCGAAGCCGACCTGGGGGGCCAGGTAGGCGGCGTCGGCGATGCGGGCGGAGCGGCGCACCGCGCCTTCGCTCTGGCAGGCGATCCAGATGGGCGGATGGGGCTTCTGGATGGGCGTGAATCCCATCTTGGCGCCGTGCACGGTCCAGTACTTGCCCTCGTGGTCGATCTCCTCGCCGGTCCAGAGCTTCTTCATCACTTCGATGGACTCGGTGAGGCGGGAGACCCGCTGCTTGCGGTTGGAGGCCACGGCCTCGAGCTCGGTGTCGCGGTAGCCGAGGCCGACGCCGAGGACGAAACGGCCCTTGGCGATGTGGTCCAGGGTGGCCACGTCTTCCGCCACCTGGAGCGGGTTGTGGAGCGGCAGCAGCACGATGCCGGTCTGGAGCCGCATCTCGCCCACCTCCGGGGCCAGCCGCGCCAGCATGGGGAAGGGCTGCGGCCAGATGGTGGGGTGCGACACCCAGTGCTGCGGCATGGTGATGGCGGCGAAGCCGCAGTCGCGGGCGACGTGGCAGATCTCGACGGCGTCGTCGATCTGCTCGTGCAGCGGGCGCGTGGGGTTGGTGAAGAAAGAACGGAAATAGATGCCAAGTTCCACGGGAGTCCTCCTGAATGGTGAAGTTACTTTGTGGCAAGGGAGGTGTGGGGTTGTCAAATTGGGCGCCGCACGCCACCCCGCCTGGATTCCCGCTTTCGCGGGAATGACGGAGGGGGTGCGGGAATGACGGAGGGGGTGCGGGAATGGCGTGTTCGGGGTTCTACAGACGGAATCGCAAGTTGACAGAATTCCGCATGTCCACTAACACGTAGCGTCATGGCTTCTTCATCCACCGGAGGGGGTTCGGGAGAGGTTCCCGAGGTTGATGTGCTCATCGCGGGCGGGGGGAATGCGGCGATGTGCGCGGCCATCATGGCGCGGCACGGGGGCGCCAGCGTGCTGGTGCTGGAGGCGGCGCCCAAGGCGTTTCGGGGCGGCAACAGCCGGCATACGCGGAACCTTCGCTACATGCACGAGGGCGAGGACGGATTCCTCACGGGGACGTATCCGGAGGACGAGTTCTACGAGGACCTGCTGCGGGTGACCGGCGGCGACACCAACGAGGAGTTGGCGCGCTACTGCATCCGCCAGTCCCAGGACGCGGGCGAATGGATGTCGGCCCACGGGATCAAATGGCAGCCGTCCTTGCGCGGCACGCTGCAGCTTTCGCGCACCAACGCGTTTTTCCTGGGCGGCGGCAAGGCGCTGATGAACGCCTACTACGACACCGCCGAGAAGATGGGCATCCGGGCCGAGTACGACACCGAGGTGCGGGACCTGAACATCGAAGACGGGGTGTTCCGCTCCGCGGTGGTGGAGCATAACGGCCAGACGCGCGAGGTGGCGGCCAAGGCCTTCATCGGCGCCTCCGGCGGCTTCGAGGCCAACGTGCCGTGGCTCAAGGAGTACTGGGGCGACGCGGCGGACAACTTCATCATCCGCGGCACCCCCTACAACAAGGGCCGGGTGCTGCGGGAACTGTTCGATGCCGGCGCGAAGTCGGCGGGGCGGGCCAAGGGCTTCCACGCCATCGCGCTGGACGGGCGCGCGCCCAAGTTCGACGGCGGCATCGTGACGCGGCTCGACTGCGTCCCCTTCGGCGTCGTGCTCAACAAGCACGCTGAGCGCTTCTACGACGAGGGCGAGGACTTCTGGCCCAAGCGCTACGCCATCTGGGGCACCCTGATCGCCGGCCAGCCCGAGCAGGAGGCCTATTGCATCGTGGACGCCAAGTCCATCGACATGTTCCTGCCCTCGGTGTTCCCGCCCTTCGAGGCGGACTCGGTCCGGCAGCTCGCCGCGGCCATGGACTTGAACCCGGCCAAGGCGGAGGAGACGGTCAACGCGTTCAACGCCTCGGTCAAGGCGGGGACCTTCGACCCCACGACACTGGATGACTGCGCCACCGAGGGCATGGACCCGCCCAAGAGCCACTGGGCGCGTGTCATCGACACCCCGCCGTTCTACGGCTATCCGCTACGGCCGGGGATCACCTTCACCTACATGGGCGTGGCCGTGAACAAGCAGTGCCAGGTGCTCTTCAACGAGGACCAGCCCTCGCCCAACATCTTCGCGGCCGGGGAGATGATGTCCGGCAACATCCTCGGCAAGGGGTATCTGGCGGGATTCGGCATGACCATCGGAACGGTGTTCGGCCGCATCGCAGGAAGGGAGGCCGCGCGTGCCGTCGTCTGAGCATCTCAAGGAAGCCGACCGGGTCATGACCATCTGCAACGCCTGCCGCTACTGCGCGGGCTTCTGCGCGGTGTTCCCGGCCATGGAGCGGCGCCGCACCTTCGACACCAAGGACCTGGTCTACATGTCCAACCTGTGCTTCGAGTGCCGCGCCTGCTACTACGCGTGCCAGTACGCGCCGCCCCACGAGTTCGGGGTGAACGTGCCCCAGGCGCTGTCGCGGCTGCGCGCCGACACCTACGAGGACTACGCCTGGCCCCGGGTGCTGAAGGGCTTCTACAAGAACAACGCCTTCCTGGTGGGGCTCGTCACCACGGTGTGCATCGTGCTGGCCTTCGTGCTGACCCTGGTGTTTCAGGGCAGCACGACGCTGTTCTCCGCCCACCAGGGCTCGGGCGCGTTCTACGCGGTGGTGCCCTACGGCGCCATGGTGTTTCCGGCGTCGGTGATGTTCTTCTACGCCATCTTCGCGCTGCTGGCGGGTTTCGTGAGCTTCTGGCGCCGCACCCGCGGCAGCATCGCGGACCTGATCGACGTGTCCGCCTTCGCCCGCGCCGTGAAGGAGGCGTTCGGGCTGCAGTACATGAAGGGCGGCGGCGACGGCTGCAACTACCCCGACGAGAAGTTCTCCAAGAGCCGCATGTGGCACCACCATCTGGTGTTCTACGGCTTCGCGCTGGACTTCGCCGCCACCACCGTCGCGGCCTTCTACCACCACTTCATGCACTGGGACGCGCCCTACCCCTACCTGAGCGTGCCGGTGGTGTTCGGCACCGTGGGCGGCGTCATGATGTGCATCGGCACCGTGGGGCTCCTCTACCTCAAGTCCAAGAGCGACCTGGACCCGGCCGAGGAAAAGATGCTCAGCCTGGACAAAACCTTCCTCTGGATGCTGTTCCTGACGAGCTTCACCGGACTGCTGCTGCTAGTCTTCCGGGAAACCGCCGCCATGGGGACGCTGCTGGTGATCCACCTGGGCGTGGTGGCCGGGCTCTTCCTGACCATCCCCTACAGCAAGTTCGCCCACGCAGTGTACCGCTACGCCGCGCTGATCCAGAACGCCATCGAGGTGCGGGAGGACGAGAGCAAGATCGTGCTGGGGTGAGGCGCGACACCGGGGGCATCTGCCCTTCCACACGACACCGCTTCTGGACCCCGGGTCAAGCCCGGGGTGACAGAGAGGTGACCCGGTGGTGACAGGGAGGTGGCCCGCGGTGACGTTTTGTGGGCTGCTACCTTGCCGTCACCCCGGGCTTGACCCGGGGTCCAGGCCCCCTTCCCGTCACCCCGGGCTTGACCCGGGGTCCAGGTCCCCTCCGCGTCACCCCGGGCTTGACCCGGGGTCCAGGCCCCCTTCCCGTCACCCCGGGCTTGACCCGGGGTCCAGGCCCCCTTGCCGTCACCCCGGGCTTGACCCGGGGTCCAGGCCCCCTTCCCGTCACCCCGGGCTTGACCCGGGGTCCAGGGGCGGCGTGGGGGCCTCAATACGTATCGAACATCCGCTGAATGGCGTCCGGGTCCTCGGTGACGTTGAGGGCCAGCGCCAGCAGCACCCGGGCCTTCCAGGGCTGGAGGTTGTCGGCGGTGACCACACCGTGCTCGGCCAACGTCGGGCTGCGGGCCACCCTCCCCGAACCGACCCGGCTGCCGATGCACAGGATCACACCCTTTGCCCGGGCGCGCTCGAAGGCCTCGTCCTGAGCCGGCGTGGGGCGGCCCGCCCCGGTGGCGGCGCACACGATGCCCCTGGCGCCCGCGGCAACGCAGGCGTCGATCATGGCGCCGTCCGCGCCCGCGTGCGACACCACCACGTCCACCCGCGGCAACGACTCCAGCCCGGTCACGTCGAACTCCGTGTCGGTGGTGTGCGGCTTGACCGTGCGGTGATGGTAGCGCACCCGGCCGTCGGCGTCGGCGAAGCCCAGCGGTCCCAGGTCCCTTCCCTGGAACGCCTCGACGCGGTAGGTCGCGGTCTTGGTGAGGTCCCGGGCGCCGAAGATCCGGTCGTTCATCACCGCCAGCACCCCGTGTCCGCTTGAATCCGGATCCGCCGCCACCCGCACGGCATTGAACAGGTTCAGGTAGCCGTCCGCGCCCAACGCCGTCGCCGGCCGCATGGACCCCACCAGCACCACCGGCCGGTCGGTCTTGAGCACCAGGTTCAGGAAGTAGGCGGTCTCTTCCAGGGTGTTGGTGCCGTGGGTGATGACCGCGCCGTCGGCCTCGTCCCGTTCGAAGATCCCGTGCAGCACCCCGGCCAGGTCGAGCCAGTCGCGGTCCACCAGCGCATGGCTCGGCAGCCGCCGGAACGGCACCTGCTCCACCTGGGCGATGGAGGCCAACTCGGGCACCGACCCCACCAGCTCGCCGTCGCCGAGCCGCTTGTTGTTCTCGATGTACCAGGCGAGGTCGAGGCGATCGGCGCCCACGGAGTCGATGGTGCCGCCGGTGAGGATCAGGGCGATTCTGGGTGTGGCCATCTCAATCCTTGAAAAACAGAAACGTTAAAGCTATTTTTCCTATGTGGAGTACCGGAAACGTCACCTTGAAGCCAGAATAGCGCGCCTGCGTCAAGCCGTGCCGGTGATCCTGGTGCTGGGGGCGCGACAGGCTGGCAAGAGCACGCTCCTGTCTCATTTGGTCCCGGACGCCCACCGTGTTGTATTCGACCCGGTCATCGACGTCAACAACGCGCGAGAAGATCCTGAACTGTTCCTCGACCAGTACCAGCCGCCGCTCATCCTCGACGAGGTTCAATACGTCCCGGACCTGCTTGGGGTCATCAAACGGCGTGTGGACGAAGATCCCCGCCCCGGACAGTACCTGCTCACCGGTTCCCAGAACCTCATGCTGCTCAGTTCCGTCAGCGAGAGCATGGCCGGGCGTGTGGCGGTACTGGATCTTCCCTTCTTGTCGTTGGCCGAACGCTGCCACGGAGCGACCACCGGGGGGACGTGGGTCGAAGATCTGTTCGCAGCCGACCCGGCAGACCGGTTGCGTAACCGTGGACGGCTCGCGCCTCGAACCATCGAGCCGTCCCTGGCAAGCCGTATGTGGCGGGGCGGCTTCCCCGGACACCTCGACCATGAGGACGCGACACTGCCCGACCTGTTCGCATCCTATACGCGCACCTACATCGAACGCGACGTCCGGCGCGTTGCGACCGTCGAGGACGCAAACCTGTTCGCCCGCTTTGTCGGCCTGTGTGCCGCCCACACCGGCCAGGAGATCAATCACACCCAGCTCGGGCGTGAGCTCGGCATCACGTACCACACGGCGCAGCGCTGGCTGGCCGTCCTGCGAGCGACCTTTCAGTGGCTGGAGGTCCCGGCGTATTCCGGAAATCCCACCAAACGAATCTCCAAGCGCCCCAAGGGCTACTTTGCCGACACCGGACTGGCGGCATGGACACAGCGTATTTCCAGCCCGACGGCTTTGATGTCCAATCCGATCCAGGGTGCGCTGTTCGAGACGCATGTGGTCCTGGACTTGCTCAAGCAGACGCAGACCATGAGCCATCCGCCGGCCGCCCATCACTGGCGCGCACACTCCGGCAGCGAGGTGGACCTGGTACTCGAGAGGGACGGAATGTTCGTCGCCGTGGAAGCCAAGAGCAGCGCACGCGTCACGCGGGCGGACACCAGCGGCATACGAGCGTTCCGGGAGACGTACCCTCGTCTCAAGCACGGCATCGGAGTGGTGGTGGCCGGGGTGCGTGAGACCGCCCTGGTGGCCGACGACATCATCGCCGTCCCCTACGACATGGCCTGAACCCTGCGAGGCGAGACAGAAGCCTCGGACAGCGTCATCCATTCACGGGGACCGCCGGGGCAGCCGTAGCCGCACCACGACCGGGTCATGATCGCTGGCCCGGGCCGCGGTTTCGGCGAACTCCGCGTTGACGTGCACGATGTCCACCTCGGCGGACGCCTTCAGCGACGGGCTCACCAGGATGTGGTCGAGGGACTGGGCGTTGCCCTCGAAGATGTAGCTGTAGCGTTCATTGCGCGGGAGATCGTTGGTGAGGTTGTGGAGACGCTCTTCGAGGATCTTCAACGGGGACACGAAGGCGAACTCGTTGAAGTCGCCGACCACGACGACACGCGTGTCCGCTCGCGCCGTCAGCTTCCGTGCGACGAAATCGCGGACGGCGCGCGCCTGCCTCCGGCGGTGCTCCACCCCGCCGTTGACCGAGGGGTCCTCCTGCCGTTCCGTGAAGGGCTGCACCCGCCCGAACAGCGGAGCGCTGCCGCGCTTGGAATTGAAATGGTTGTTGACCACGATCACCGACGCGCCGCCGGGAGCCCGGGATCGGAACGAGGCCGCCAGCGGCAGCCGGCCGTTGAAGAACGGGTTGTTCCGGTTGGTACGCTGGTCCGCCGGGTCGGTGACCGTGGCCACCGAGCCCGGAACGAGCCCCACGCGCGCCGGGTTGTATAGGAAGGCCACGCGGATGTTCCCGCCGGGCTGGCCGCCGCTGGTGCCGCCGCCGATGAAGGGATGGTCGATGAAGCGGTAGCGGACGGAGCCCAGGGCGGCGATGCGCTCCGCCAGCAGCCGCAGGGTGGCGTCGGCGGCCTTGACCCGCGTCCTGGCGGAGCCGTCGTTGTCCTGCACTTCCTGGAGCGCCACGATGTCGGGGGACCGCAGGTTCCCGGCGATGATGGCGGCAACCGCGTCGAACCGGCCGCTTGCCACGTCCGTGTCCCCGTCCCTGTCGTTGGGGTCCAGGTTGAGCACGTTGAAGGACGCGACGGTGAGGTACCCGTCGGCGGGGCTCAGGCGGGTGGTCTCCGGTTTCAGCGGCCCCCGCCTGGGCGAAATCGCCTCGGTGAAACGCACCTCGTAGTTGCCGAAGCCGTAGCTCATCACGCCGGTGACGTCGCCCAATGAATCCCCTACCCTGACGTGCGGCGTCGCCATGGGGCTGAGTCCGAAGTCGTCGTCGATCTGGATGCGTTCGGGGTTGAAGTCGCGGTCGCTGATGGTCAGGGTGCCGCGTTTGCTCAGACCGGAGGGCGCGGCGCCCCGGGCCCGCACGAAGATCTCGCCGAAGCGGCTCGTGGGACTCACCGCCACGGAATCCCTTACCGTGACCCGCATGCCCTCCACGGTCTCGTAAAAGTCGATGCCGTCCTCTTCCGGATCGAAGACGGCGAACCCGTCGTTGTCGATGATCCGGCCGGGTGGAACGCGCCCGCCCGCGCCCAGCACCACCGGGGCGGGAAGCCGGTTGCGGCGGGACAGGCGTGTGATCCTCGGGCGGGTGACCTGCGTGATGGTCAGGTTGTTGCTCTTCGCGCCGCCGGGCTGGTACTCCGCGACCACGCCGCGCACGCGCAACTCGTCGCCCGGGGCCACGTCCGGTGTCCGCCGGGTGAAGACGAAGACGCCGTCCGAGGTGTCAGGGTCACCGTCGCCGGCCGGGTCTTGCAGGTAGAACCCATCGGTGTCGACAGCGGTGACGATCCCGGTGGTGGTCACGCGCTTTCCGCGGAAAGGCGAGATGTGACTCCGGCCCTGAATGCGTCCGATGGGAACGGCGGCGGCCTGGGCCGTGCGCGTTGGCTGGACGGTGTCCTGGCTGCCGGATTGGGGAACCCCTCCTGCCGGAACCGCGAGCAGCAGGGTGCAAATCGCCGGGAGACAGGTCCACGACGCGACTGTTCGGATCAGGTGCCACGACATCGCCCATCCCACATAACATGAGCGGCTGGCCGCCGCCTCCCTTCCCCGTCTGGATCCCGGGTCAAGCCCGGGATGACGAGGAGGTGGAGCCCGGGATGACGAGGAGGTGGAGCCCGGGATGACGAGGAGGTCAAGCCCGGGATGACGAGGAGGTGGAGCCAAGCGGAGCCGGCATCGCCTGGAGGACCGAAGGCGGGTTCCTGTGTGTTCGAGGGCGTTGCCTATTCCCTGTGCTGTCAGTATGCTCAAGGTGGATGCGAGTCGTGCTTGGCGTACCGTTCGTTGCTTGTGGAAAGGAGGCCCGTCATGTCCGTTATCATGATCTACGAAGGCATCTCCGGGGCTGAGGAAGTCGCCAACCGGGTTGCGGAGTCCCTGGATTACAAGTGCGTCGGCCGCCAGGACTTGGCGTCCACTCTTGCACACTACGGCGTGCCCCGCGCCAAGCTCGACGAGATCACGGAGAAGGAGGCGCACTGGTGGGACCAGTGGCTGCATGACCTGCGGCCCTACCGCATCGCGCTCCAGGCGGCCATGTGCGAGATGGCCGAGGCCGGCCCGATGGTCTACCACGGACACGTGGGACACGAGCTCCTCCCGGACGTTTCCCATGTTCTGAAGGTCTGTGTGACCGGCCCCATGGAGTTGCGCGTGGACCGGCTCCGGTCGCGCCTCGCGGTGGACGAGGGCGTCATCCGCAGGCAGCTCGAGCACACCGACAGGGCGCGCAGCCGCCGGCTCATGGCCCTGTTCGGCAACGACTGGCAGGACCCCAGCCGGTACCACCTGATGCTCAACCTCGCCATGGGCACGGAAGCGGCGAGCGAGGTGGTCACCACCGCCGCCCGGCAGGGAGCGTTTGCGGAGACCTCGGACTCCAGACAGGCCTTCGAAGACCTGGCGCTGTCCAGGAAGTCCCAGGCGACCCTGCTCCGGTCCGAGCTGTACCGCGATCTGCCCATCGACGTGAAGGCGCACAACGGTACGGTGACCGTGTCCGGCATGGTGGCCTCGCCGATAACGGTGGAGGGCGTGGTCGACACCATCAAGGGCATTCCCGAAGTCTCGGAGGTCACGGCGAATCTCGTGGTAATGCCGCGACGCCACTCGGACATCGAATAGATTCCGGAACTCCCCCAAGAGGCGGGAACGCCCCGGGGCCCGGCCGCTGCCGGACCCCGGACGAAGGAGCACCTGCATGCCCAAGAGCCTTAGCAGCTTCCTGGAGGACTGCCGCCGGGAGATCCCCAACGAGGTCGTGCACGTCCAACCGGAGGTGGACCCCGCCCACTACGACGTGAGCGCCATCATCAAGCACCTGGGCGCCGACCGGAAGTTCCCGCTGCTCGTCTTCGACCGGCCGCGCAACCTGCACGGCCGGGTCAGCGATTTCAAGCTGGTGATGAACTTCACCATTTCCCAGCGCAAGACCCAGATCGCGCTGGGGCTGCCCAAGGAGATGACCCGGGCGCAGATGGCCGAGGCCTGCGTCGACATCGAGCGCAACCGCGTCGCGCCGGTGGTTGTGGAGAACCGCGAGGCTCCGGTGATGGAGAACGTCCGAAGCGGCGACGCCGTGGACCTCTACGAGCTGCCCATCATGCGCCACCACTACATGGACGGAGGCCCCTACATCACCCTGTGCACCATCGCCAAGGACCGCCGCCAGGGGATCTACAACGCCTCCTACCACCGCATGGAGATCAAGTCGAAGAACGTCACCACCCACTACCACTCGCAGCACCACCAGTGGATCATCTTCCGGGACCACGAGGACCAGGGGCTGGAGTGTCCGGTGGCCACGGTGCTGGGGCACCACCCGGCGTTTTACATGGGCGCCTGCTATACCGGACCGTTCGAGGTGAGCGAGTACGACGTCATGGGCGCCTACCTGCGGGAGCCGCTCCGGGTGACGCCGTCCACGACCTGGGGCGAAGACCTGCTGATCCCGGCGGACGCCGAGATCGTCATCGAGGGCGCGCTGATTCCCGGCGAGCGTATGGTGGACGGCCCCTTCGGCGAGGCGCCGGGCTACCTCGGACCGCAGCGCTTCTTTTCGGCCTGCCGCTACGAGGTACGCGCCATCAACTTCCGAAGCAACGGCATGTACCAGTCGGTCATCACCCCCGAGGGCGACAAGCCCTGGCTGGATCTGCCGCGGGAGGGCGCCTACCTGCGGCGGATCCGCGAGGCCGTGCCCGGCGTCACCGCCGTGTGCAAGGCCGGCCGCCACGCCCACTACAACATCTTCATCGCCATGAAAAAGCTGTCCGAGGGCGACCCCGGCCGGGCCGCGGCCGCCGCCCTCACCGAGCTCCACGCCAAGAACATCTTCGTGTTCGACGACGACATCGACGTCTACAACTCCACCGAGATCCTGTGGGCGGTGGCCACCCGCGTGCAGCCCCACCGGCAGGTGTCGATCATGCAGCCCACCTTCACGGGCAACTACCTCGACCCCACGGTGGTGGACGAGACCAAGACCTCGGTGATGATCGTCGACGCCACCCGCCCCCTGGACCGCCCCTTCTCGCCGGTGTCCAAGGTCCCCGACGAGGCCATGGCCCGCATCAAGGTTGAAGACTACATCCCCGGCGAAGTGCTGGCGCACATCCCGGTGGACCGCACCACCTACTGGTCGTAGGCGGGCCGGACCGCCCCACGCCGCCCCGCCTCTGGACCCCGGGTCAAGCCCGGGGTGACGATGAGGTGTGCGGGGTGATGATGAGGTGTGCGGGTGACGATGAGGTGTGCGGGTGACCGGGAGGTGTGCGGTCATCCCGAACATCCACAACGTCATCCCGAACACCTATAACGTCACCCCGGGCTTGACCCGGGGTCCAGAACTGCCGTCACTCGAACCAGGCAGCGGGCCGGCACCGTGACGCTCTCCTCCTCGCCCCCCGCACAGCGATCTGCTACAGATGAACGAACCCGCCGCGAGAACGCGCGCGCCATCCCCACCGAGGAACCCCATGAACGAGATCGAGATTCAATTCGAGCTGAACGGCCAAGCGGGTCGCGCCAGCGTGGCGCCGGAGCTGTTGCTGGTGGACTTCCTGCGCCAGTCCCTGGACCTCAGGGGCACCAAGACGAGCTGCGAGGTGGAGGTCTGCGGCTCCTGCACCGTGCTGCTGGACGGCCGTCCGGTGAGCGCCTGCACGACCCTCACCCACGAGATCGACGGACGCTCGCTGACGACCATCGAGGGCCTCGGCAGCGACGACGCGCTGGACCCGGTGCAGGAGGCGTTCTGGGAGGAAAGCGGCTTCGAGTGCGGCTTCTGCACCCCGGGCATGATCCTCGCCGCCCGCGCCCTGCTGGACGAGAATCCGGACCCCTCGGAAGAAGACATCAAGACGGCGCTGGACGGCAACATCTGCCGTTGCACCGGCTACCTCTCCATCATCCGGTCGGTCCATCGGGCCGCCGCGCTGCGGCGCGGGCAGGATGCGCCGGCCCCGCGGCCCCTCGACGAGCGCCGGCTCGACGGCGCCGCCAAGGTCCGCGGCGAGCCGGTCTACACCGCCGACCTGACCCACCCGGGCATGCTCTACGCCCGGGTCCTGCGCAGCCCCTACGCCCACGCCCGCATCCTCGGCATCGACACGGCGGCGGCCGAGGCCCATCCCGGGGTCGTGGCGGTGCTCACGGCCGCGGACCTCGAGGACATCGAGCAGTACCACGGCCCGCTGGTGAAGGACACGCCCGTGCTGGCCATCGACAAGGTCCGCTACGACGGCGACGCGGTGGCCGCGGTGGCAGCCGAGACCCTGGAGGCGGCCACCGCCGCCCTCGCGCTCATCGATGTGGAGTACGAGCCGCTGCCCGCGCTGATGACCATGGACGAGGCGCTCCATCCCGATGCCCCGCCCCTCCACGAGTCGGTGAGCGACGACGCTCCGAGCTTCCCGGGATATCCCGGCGTCGACGACGAGGCCAAGAAGTACGCCAACGTGAGCTTTCACTACGAGCGCGCCCAGGGCGACGTCGACGCGGGGTTCGCCGCCTCGGAACGAATCTTCGAGCACACCTTCGACTTCCCCAAGATCGCCCACTTCTCCATGGAGCCGCAGCTCGCCGTGGCCGAGTGGCGCGACGACGGGTTCACGTTGTGGTGTTCGACCCAGCACCAGTTCATCGTCCGCAACGAACTGGCCGAGATGTTCGGCGTGCCGCGGGAGAAGGCGCGGGTGGTGGTGCCGCTGGTGGGAGGCACCTACGGCAACAAGAACCACACCAAGCTCGAGCCCGTGGCGCTGGCCCTGTCCCGCAAGGCCGGGCGGCGGGTGTTCCTGCACCTGTCGCTGGAAGAGGAGTCGCGCACGGTGAGCAAGCCGGCCGCCCGCGTCAGGCTCCGCACCAGCGTGGACCGGGACGGCAAGCTCGTGGCCCGGGACTGCCTCGTGCACGTGGACGGCGGCGCCTACTCGGACTCGGGCCCCAGGGTCACCCAGAAGGCCGGCTACCGGGCTCCCGGCCCCTACCGCATCCCTCACCTCCGCTCCCACGCCTACACCGTATACACCAACACGGTGCCGGCCGGCGCGTTCCGCGGCATGGGCACGCCCCAGGTGGCGTGGGCCTACGAGTCGCAAATGGACGTCATCGCCCGGGAGATGGGCTGGGATCCGGTGGAGTTCCGGCTCAAGAACCTCCTGGACAAGGGCGAGGAGTTCGCCCCCGGGGAAACCCCCATGGACACCGACCTGAAGGAGGGGCTCCTGCGGGCCGCCCGGGAGATCGGCTGGGGGGAGGAGCTGGAACCGGACTGCGGCGTCGGCGTCAGTTGCGGCTGCAAGGACGGCGGCGGCAACTTCAAGATCTCGTCCGCGCGGGTGGAGGTGGACGACGGCGGCCGGATCACCCTGCACGAGGGCACCATCGAGATCGGTCAGGGCTCCAACACCGCCCTGGCGCGCATCGCCGCGCAAGAGCTCGGCGTGCGGCCCACGACCGTCGAGGTGGCGCCCCTGGACACCGACTCGACTCCCTTCGACATGGGCACCTACGCCAGCAGCGCCACCACGGTCATGGGGCTCGCGGTGCAGAAGGCCGCCCGGGCCGTCCGGGACCAGCTCGTCGAGGCCGCCCGCTCCATGGGGAAGAGCGCCGGCGCCGCCGTGACCGTCGCCAACGGCGAGGTCCGGCTGGGGGAGATCGCCTTCCCCTTCTCGGTGCTGGTGCAGCACGTCAAGGGCGCGGGCGGCGTCATCACCGGTGAGGGCCGGCAGGTGAGCGAACGCGTCCCCGAGGCCCCGCTGGGCGCCCGGGCGCCGTTCTGGGAAGTGGGATGGGGCGCCGCCAAGGTCCACGTGGACCGCGACACCGGCGAGGTGAAGGTGCTCAAGTACGTCTCCATCGCCGACGCGGGCAAGGCCATCAACCCTGAGGTTTGCCATACCCAGGAACAGGGAGCCTTCCTGCAGGGGCTGGGGCAGGCGCTGTTCGAGGAGACCGTGTACGAGAACGGCCTGATGCTCACGCCCGACGCCCTCACCTACCGGCTGCCTAAGATCTCCGACCTGCCGGAGGAGCAGGTCAACATCCTCTTCGAGAACGGCAACGGCGCCGGCCCCTACGGCGCCAAGGGCCTGGGCGAGAGCGGCCTCATCCCGGTGCCGTCGGCCATCGCCAACGCCGTGGACAAGGCCGTGGGCGTGCGCATCACCAACCTGCCGGTGACCGGCGAGAAGATCTGGCGGGCGCTGAAGAAGTGAACCGTCATCTTCGCAAGTGAACCGTCGTCTTCACTTCCCTCCGTTTGTTCCCGCCTCCCTCCGTCATTCCGGCGAAGGCCGGAATCCAGGAGGGGCCGGAGCGGGGAAAGCATGGCCAGCGTAACGTGAACGAACCGGCGCGCCAGGACAGCTTCTACTTCAAGCTCTTCGACCGGCTCGACGCGCCGGGCTGCCCCATCTGCGGCATCGTCATCCACGACAGCCGCTCCTACCTGGACAGCGTCCTCTACGAACGCGTCACCGACGTGCCCACGCGGGAGGCGCTGCGCGAGTCCTTCGGGCTCTGCAACCCGCACACGTGGCTATTGCGCGACCTTCCGGCTTCCAGCGCCCCGGACCTGGGCTTCGCCATTATCGCGCAAGACCTGCTGAACCGTTTCCATGGAATGACCGGTCCGCGGCCCGTATCCGGGTGGCGGACCTTGAAGAGTTGGCTGACACGCGCGTCGTCGACCCTGCGCGCCCGGCTCAAGAAGACGACCTGCCCCGCCTGTGTGCACGGCGCCCGTTCGGAGTCCGTCCATCTGCGGCAACTGCTGGACCTGCTGGGAGACGAGACGTTCTCCGAGAAGTACCGCGGCTCTTCAGGCATCTGCGTGCCGCATTTCCTCATCGCCGAAGAAAGTCACCCCGCCCATCCGCGCCTGGCCGATCTACGGCACATCCAACGCCGGAAGGCCGAGGCCCTGCGCGGCACCCTCGACCGGTTCATCGAGAAACACGACCACCGCGCGCGCGACGAAATCACCCCGGCGGAAGCCAGGGCCTGGACCGACTCCATGGAGTTCCTGGGCGGGAAATCCGGCGTGTTCTGCAGCGAGTTGCACCGGCAGTCGTCACACTGGATGCGCGGCTCCTCCACGCGTTAACGAAGAATGGCGCCGCCCGGACGGTCCTTCCAGCCTCTGACAAGTCAGCCCTTACGGTCAGGCGGCTTGCCGCCGATGGAGCGACATGGCATCTTGGCCTTCGGACCGCTGTGACGCGGAGGCAGTCCAAATCCGGCAGCATAACCTCTGACTGGAGGTACGCCGCGCCGAGGAACGATTTTTGCGTAATGACAGTTGGCCATGGCCCGGTCCATCGCACCGATGCCAAGGTCGTCAACGACTTGGCGGACAGCGTAAACTAAGCGTTTCCTTAGCCGCGGAGCGACCACATGCCTGCACTAGACTGGATTTCGGTAGAGGGTTTCAAGAGTATCGACTCCATAACGCGGCTCCAACTTCGCCCAATCAACATATTGATTGGTCCCAATGGAGCAGGAAAGTCGAATTTCGTGGGTGTCTTCTCCTTTTTAAACGCGATACGCGCGGGGAACCTCCAAAACTACGTCATCCGTGCCGGTGGGGCAGACAAGATTCTTCACTTCGGTTCCAAGTCGACACCAAATTTGATGATCCACATCTCGTTTGAAGAGGAAAAAAACCAGTATCAAGTCAAGTTGATGGCAGACGATTTCGACAGCATTATTCCTTTGGAGGAAACCACCTATTTCTGGGACAAGATTCGCCACCCGACGAGACCTTACTCGGCCGAACTTCGCGGAGACCGCGGCGAGGCCGGAATTAGTCGACAAGGAATTCCCGGCATCCCCCGCTACGTCCAGTCTCATCTGGACCGCTGGCGCCTTTATCATTTTCACGACACCAGCTCTACGTCACCTATGAAAAAGACCGCTGACTTGAACGACAATCGCATTCTGCGCCCCGATGGCGGGAACTTAGCGGCATTCTTGTATTACTTGCGGCAGAAAGAGGAGCGATCATATAGCCTGATAGAGAGGACGATACGGCTTGTCGCGCCATTCTTCGACAGATTTTCTCTCGAACCCATGGCACTGAACGAAGACAAGATTCGTCTCGAGTGGCGCCATCGGGAATCAGACGCTTATTTCGATGCATCTTCTCTTTCCGACGGCTCTTTACGATTTATCGCCCTCGCAACATTACTACTTCAACCGGCGTCTCTCCGGCCGTCGATCATTCTCCTAGACGAACCCGAGCTCGGATTGCATCCGTATGCGATCACAATGCTCGCTTCCCTCGTTAGACAAGCCTCGACCCAAACACAGATAATTCTCTCCACGCAATCATCCTTGCTACTAGATCATTTCGAGCCCCAAGATGTGCTGGTAGCTGATCGTGTAGATGGGGGAACTCAGTTCACGAGACTCGATATCGAAAGACTCCAGGGATGGCTTGAAGATTATAGCCTAGGTCAACTTTGGGAGAAGAACGAGTTCGGGGGTCGTCCGGCCCGTGAAACCACAGGCCGGGGGTCGTCGACGTGAAGAGGCTATTGGTTCATGTCGAGGGCGAGACTGAAGAGAGCTTCGTCAACGAACTGCTCGCTCCGCACCTCCAACGTCACGGTTATTCCCGGGTCAGCGCACGTTTGATTGGAAACGCGCGCCAGCGCCACCGTCGAGGGGGGATAAGGGCATGGGACACCGTGCGCAAGGAAATCGTGAGTCATCTAAAGGAAGATACAGCGAGTGTAGCTACCACTATGGTGGACTATTACGGGTTGCCGCAAACCGGTTCAAAAGCATGGCCTGGCCGGTCGCAGGCATCGACGATGGCCTTTCCGGAGAAGGCAAGGACAGTTGAAAATGCCCTGTCGATAGACCTTGGCCAGACAATGGGAAACAGCTTTGACGAAAAGCAGTTCATCCCGTACGTAATGATGCACGAATTTGAGGCCTTGCTTTTTAGCGACTGCGACGGATTTGGACGAGGAATAGGCCACCCCGAACTCGTGCCTAGGTTCCGCCAGATCCGAGACCAATTCGCTAACCCAGAAGAGATTGACGACTCACCGGAGACAGCGCCGTCAAAGCGCATCGTGTCGATTGTTCCCCAGTACCAGAAGCCATTGATGGGAAACTTGGCCGCACTGGAGATCGGACTGCCTGCCATGCGTTCTGAATGCCCTCATTTCGACGGGTGGTTGAAGCAACTGGAAACGGAGTAGGGTTGGAACACGTCAACTGCCTGGCGATGTGGGGGCCTTAGAAACGGTTAGTCATTGGCGTGGCATCAATCGCTGATGTCCTGCAGGAACCAGCTCAACGGCAGCTCGTGACCCAACCCCAGCGCCCGGGCGCCGTCGTAGACCCTGCGGGCCGCCGCCGCGAACTGGATGGCTATTCCCTGGGTCACGAAACAGGTGACTTCCTCCGGGGCCGCCCTACCCGGATAGTTGCCGAGCACCACGTCGGACAGGAAGACCCTTTTCTCCCTGGCGAGCAGCCGCCCTTCCCGCTCCAGCCACTCCGTGTCGATGGGCTCGTAGCCCACTTCCGGACGCCGCTCCGGGTCCGCCACGTGATAGTCGGTCCTGGGCGTGCGGGAGTACACGTACCGATGGCACCGGCGGAAGACGTCGTCGTCGATCTCGTTGGGCAAGACCGCCAGCACGTGCATGCCGGGTTCGAGCCATTCCCCCCGGACCACCGGCGCCAGCGAGTTGGTGCAGGCCGCGACGATGTCCGCGCCTTCCATCACCTGGCGGGGGTCGTCCACCGCCACTACCGGAATGCCCAGGTTGGCGCCGGTGCGGCCGGCGAAGGCGGCCCGGTGCTCCGGGTTGGGGCTGTACACGCGGATCTCGCGGATGGGCCTCACCCTGGCGATGGCCAGGGCGTGGGCCGTGGCCATGCCGGCGGTGCCGTAGAGGCCCAGGACGGCGGCGTCCTCGCGAGCCATGTGCTTGACGCTGATGGCCCCGGCGGCCCCCACCCTCATGTGCTGGATATGGCCGTCGTTCATGATCGCCAGGGGCGCGCCGTCGTCGGTGCTGAACAACACGATGAGGCCGCAGAACTTGCCGGGGGCGACACAGTACTTCTTCACCTGGACGCCCGAAGGCGGAAGGATGTCGGACTTCATGCGGACGGCGAGAGCATCCATCTTCGGGAGCGCGGAGGCCATGGGGTCCCAGGTGTACCAGCCGTCTCCGCCCGGCCGCGGCACCGAGTGCGTCGCCCGGGTCGCGGTGGCCCGCCCCAAACCCCATTCCCGGTACGACTCCTCCACCGCGTCGATGGTGTCTTCCATGGTGAGGACCCGGGCCGCGGTCTCGTTGTCGATGAAGAGCACGCTGCGCTGCGCGATCTCCCTGTCGGCCTCGGTATTGCCGTGGTAGGTGACGTAGGCGTCGTTATCCATGTCGCGTCTCCGCTCTTTCCTGTGTCTTCAATGGTATTGACCCTTCAATTCGGCTATAGATCGTCGGTGTAAAGGACACAAGCGTGATACGAGTCGACCCCCACAAATGCGACGGTTGCGGCATCTGCGTGTACGACTGCGGCGCCGACGTCTTCCGCTTCACCAACAAGAAGGACAAGGTCTTTCCCTTCGGCAACAAGTACTGCGTCAACTGCTTCCTGTGCGAGCTGGTCTGTCCCGAAGACGCCATCGAGGTGGTGCTGCGGCCCAAGAAGAAAAAGGCCGCCGCGGCCGCGGGTTCCTGAGCCGGCACATGAGCGATTCCGTCCAGACCACGGACTGCGACGTCCTCATCATCGGCGGCGGGCTGGCCGCGTGCATGGCGGCGCTGGAGGCGTCCAAGCGCAACATGGACGTGGTGCTGGTGGACAAGGGACGGCTCGGACGCAGCGGCTCCAGCCCCACCTCCGGCGGGGTCCCCCAGGCGGCCTTCGCCCACGCCGACCCCCGCGACAGCAAGGACCAACACTTCAAGGACACGATCCTTGGAGGCGACTTCATCCCCAACCAGAAGATCGTCCGGGCCATCGTCGACGAGGTCACCGACCGGGTCATCGAGCTGGAGGAGATGGGGCTGCATTTCAAGAAGACCCCCGACGGCAAGCAGTTCTACCAGGAGAAACGCCTGGGCAGCTCCTACGCCCGCAGTTGCCCGCCGGTGGGCGGCAGCGTGGGCATGCTGGGTTCGCTCCGAAAGGAAGTCTTCAACCGCGAAGTCCAGGTGCGCCAGTGGACCATGGTCACGAAGCTGCTGCGCCGGAACGGGCGGGTCACCGGCGCCTTCGGCATCAACGTGCAGAAGGGCACCTACGAGGCGTACCGCGCCCGCGCCGTGGTGCTGGCCGCGGGCAGCGCCATCGGCATCCAGAAATACACCAGCGCCAACTTCCTCACCACGGGCGACGCCTACGTAGCGGCCTTCGACATCGGCGCGCCGTTGGCCAACCTCGAGTTCCTGGAGTTCACGCTGATCCCCGCCCCCGGCGGCGAGGCCATCTCCATGGCCGGCCTGTCCCCGTTCACCAGCAAGGGCGGCCGCTTCTTCAACGCCCTGGGCGAGCGGTTCCTGGAAAGATACGATCCGGAACGGCTGGAGGGCACCACCCGGGCCATCCTCGTGGGCGCCACCTACAAGGAAATGCTCGAAGGGCGCGGCCCCGTCTACCTGGACCCGTCCTACATCCCGGACGAGAAATGGGATGACGAGATACAGTTCGAGTACACCCCCAAGCTCGGCAAGGCCGGCGTCAACGCCCGCTCCGACCGCTTCGAGTGGGTGCCCGCGCTCCATACCTTCCTGGGGGGTCTCGACATCAACGAACGGTGCGAGGTCCCCGGCGTCGAGGGGTTGTACGCATCGGGCGAGTCCGCCACCGGCACCCACGGCTCCAACCGCCTCAGCGGCAACGCCATCGCCAGCGCCTTCGCGCTGGGAGCCCGGTCCGGCAAGTACGCGGCGATATACGCGGCGGACGCAGAGATGGATGATGTGGACCCGGGCGAGACCGCGGACGAGGCCGCGAGGATCGAGGCCTTCAAGCGCGACGACGGCCTGGACCCCGCCGAACTGCACGAGGAGATCAAGAACACCGCCTGGGAGAGCACAGGCGTGGTGCGGAACGAACGCGGGCTCACCGCCGGAGTGGAGCGCTTCCAGGAGATCCGCCGCGAAAAGGTCCCCCGGCTCAAGGCCGACAACCTCCGCGACCTCATCAAGTCCCTGGAATGCTCGAACCTGTCCTGGGTCGGCGAGATGGTCGCCGCCTGCGCCCTGGAGCGCAGGGAATCCCGCGGCCAGCACACCCGCGACGACTATCCGGAGCGCGACGACAAGAACTGCCTCAACTGGATCACGGTGGAGAAGGACGGGGAGCGGGTGAAGCCCGTCGTGAAGCCGATCCCGTTCGAGGAAGGCGATCTGAAGCCCTGACCGGAGGTATTGCCGGCACCCCGGTACCACCTCCGCGTCACCCGGCACCACCTCCCGTCACCCGGCACCACCTCCCGTCACCCGGCACCACCTCCCGTCACCCGGCATCCACCTCCGCGTCACCCGGCATCCACCTCCACGTCACCCGGCATCCACCTCCACGTCACCCGGCATCCACCTCCGCGTCACCCGGTACCACCTCCGCGTCACCCGGCATCCACCTCCGCGTCACCCGGCATCCACCTCCGCGTCACCCGGCATCCACCTCCGCGTCACCCGGTACCACCTCCGCGTCACCCGGCATCCACCTCCGCGTCACCCGGCATCCACCTCCACGTCACCCGGCATCCACCTCCGCGTCACCCGGCATCCACCTCCGCGTCACCCGGCATCCACCTCCGCGTCACCCGGCATCCACCTCCGCGTCACCCGGCATCCACCTCCGCGTCACCCGGCATCCACCTCCGCGTCACCCGGCATCCACCTCCGCGTCACCCGGCATCCACCTCCGCGTCACCCGGCATCCACCTCCGCGTCACCCGGCATCCACCTCCGCGTCACCCGGCATCCACCTCCGCGTCACCCGGCATCCACCTCCGCGTCACCCCGGACTGAACCGCCCCGGGTTTACCGGAGACGGATTAGTGTGAGTCAGGCCACGAGGAACGACTCCTGGCACAGCCGATAGTAGGTTTTTTCGAGTTCAGCCGGCGGCCTATAGCCGATCCCTTCGAGGAGACGGCGGTGATTGAACCAGTCGACCCACTCGAGGGTGGCGAACTCGACCGCTTCGAGGTGACGCCAGGGGCCGCGTTGACGGATCACCTCGGTCTTGTACAAGCCGATGATGGACTCGGCCAGGGCGTTGTCGTAGGAATCCCCGACCCGGCCCACCGACGGCTCGATCCCGGCCTCAGCCAGACGCTCGCTATAGCGAATCGACAGGTACTGGGTGCCACGGTCGCTGTGGTGCACCAGAGCGCCCTCAGCGCCCACCGCGCGGTCATCGAGCGCCTGGTCGAGGGCGTCCAGGGCAAGCTCTGTGTGCAACGAGTCCGAGACGCGCCAGCCGACGATCCGCCGCGCGTAGGCATCGACGACGAAGGCAACATAGACGAAGCCGCGCCAGGTCGCCACGTAGGTCAAATCCGCCACCCACAACGCATTCGGCCGGCTTGCCTCGAACACCCGCCTCACCCGGTCCGCGGGTCGTGTGAGCCCGTCCGCTCCCGTCGTCGTCTTCGACCTACGACCCCGGACCGCGCCACGAAGCCCCATCTCGCCCATCAGCCGTGCCACCGTGCATCGAGCCACTACAAGGCCCTCCCGGGTGAGTTGACGCCACACCTTGCGCACCCCATACACCCCGAAGTTCTCCTCCCACACCCGCTTGATCTCCGCCCGCAACTCCGCGTCACGTCGCGTCCGGGCCGGCACCGGACTACGACCGGCCTCCCGCGCCTTGCTCTCGTAGTAGGTCGAGGGGGCGATCGGCAACTCTTGGCAGATCGGCTCGACCCCGTACGCCTCCCGGTGCGTGTCGATGAACGACACCATTACGTCCCGTGGCGGTCGAGCTCCGCCTGGGCGAAAAAAGCCGCCGCCTTGCGCAAAATCTCGTTCGCACGGCGCAACTCTCGGTTCTCCCGTTCCAGCGCCCTCAGCCGCTCATCCTCTTCGCTCTTCATCCCCGCCCCAACACCCGCTTCCCCCTCCGCACGCCGTACCCACTTGCGCAACGTCTCCGCCCCGCAGCCAAGCTTCGACGCCACCGATACGATCGCCGCCCACTCAGAATCGTGCTCCCCTCGGTGCTCCATTACCAGCCGAACCGCTCTCTCCCGTACCTCCCGTGAGTACCTCGTTGACTTATTCATATCCCTATCCTCTCAAAGAGTTAGGTCTCCGGTAAACCCGGGGCAGTTCAGACTTGATCCGGGGTCCAGTCGGGGGGCAGGGGCGGGACAGGTAGAATGCCCAACCACCGCCACCTCTGGACCCCGGGTCAAGCCCGGGGTGACGTGGAGGTCGTTCACACCCTCGGCAGCACAGCGGTTCCGAACAACTCCATCGCGTCCAGTATATCCTTCTGATCCAAGCCCGGGGTCCAGTCGAAACGCAGCAGCAGGAGGTCGGGCTTGAGGGATTCCTCGTAGGAGCGGATTTCCTCGATGCAGTCTTCGGGGGAGCCGAGGATGAAGCGGTGGCGGGCCAGGCGGTCGAAGTCCCAGGTGAGCTCGTCGGGGTTGGTCATGGCTTCGTCCTGGCCCCACTTGACGTAGAGGTCGCGGTAGAGCTTGTCGAGGCAGGGGCGGGCCTTGGCCGCGGCTTCTTCCCGGGTGGGGGCGACGAAACACTCCCGGACCATGACGAGGGCGCCGGCGCCGGGTTTGCCGGTGTCGGCCCAGGTCTGGCGGAACAGCGCGGTCTGGTCCTTCAACTCCTCGATGGCGGAGTGGGGGCCTACCAGCCAGCCGTCGCCGATGCGGGCGGCGCGCCGTACGCCCCTGTCGCCGTTGGCGGCGATCCAGACGGGCGGGCGCGGCTTCTGCAGCGGACGCGGCGCGATGGTCACGTCCTTCAGCTCGAACGCCTTGCCGGAAAACGAGACGTGCTCCTCGGTCCAGAGTCGCTGGACGATCTCGACCCCTTCCACGAAACGGTCGAACCGTTGCTGCTTGGTGAGGTTGAAGGCGTCCAGCTCCTGTTGGCGGTAGCCGAGGCCGAAGGAGAAGACGGCACGGCCCTCGTTCATGACGTCGATGGTGGCCAGCTCCTTGGCGATGACCACCGGATCGTGGAGGCCGAGAAGCGTGGTGGCGGTGCCGACGCTGGCCCGCTTGGCTTCGGCGCAGAGCCGTCCCAGGAGCGGCACCTGGTGGAGCCGCTGGAAGCCGGGGATGTTGTAGTGCTGGCCCATGGTGATGGCCTCGAAGCCGGCTTCGTCGGCCACACGAGTCTGCTCCGCCAGTGTGGGGAGAAGGGTCTCGGGAGGCTTTTCGTTGGAGACCTGGGGGTTGAGCTGGATGCCGAACTTCATGGTGTGCTCCTGTGTCTGTGATCGGGGTCCGTTTCTCAACCCTTGCCGTTGAGTGCTCTCCAGACGCGCTCGGGCGTAAGCGGCAGCTCGCGGATGCGGACTCCGGTGGCCCGGGCGATGGCGTTGGCCACGGCCGGCGCCACAGCGACGATGCCGGATTCGCCCATGCCCTTGGCGCCCCAGGGGCCCGGACCGTCCTGATTCTCCACCAGCGCCACCTCGAACCGGCGCGGCATGTCGGAGAATCCCGGCACCTTGTAGTCGATGAGGTTGGGGTTGAGGGGCTGGCCGCCGTCGTACAGCAGGCTCTCGCACAGCGTGTGGCCCATGCCCATCATGGCGGCGCCCTCGTCCTGGGCCTCGGCCTGGAGCCGGTTGATGGCCTTGCCCACGTCGGCGACGCTGGCGTAGTGAGGGACGCGCACCTCGCCCGTCTCCTCGTCCACCTTTACCGTGGCGGCTCCCATGCCGGTCTCCCAGAACACCGGGAACTGCGCGGGGATGCCGCCGCCGGCGCGCACGTAGCCCCGGCCGATGAACTCGCCGCCGGGCATGGCGAAGTACGCCCGCACTACCGCGCCGTAGTCCATCCGTTGTCCGCCGGCCGCGGCCCACCCGTCCTCCAGGGTCACGTCGGCGGCAGCGCAATCCATGGCCTCGGCCGCGGCCTTCCGGATCTGCTCGGCGAGGTCCTCGGCGGCGAACTTGACCGCGGTGCCCATCACGGTGGTGGAGCGGCTGGCGCCGGTGGAGCGGTCGAACGGGGTCACGTCGGTGTCGGTGGCGCGCATCACGATCCGTTCCGGCGAGAGGCGAAGCCCCTCGGCCGCCACCTGGCCCAGCACGGTCCGGGCGCCCTGCCCCACCTCGGTGCTGCCGGCCATGAGCACCGCGCTGCCGTCGCTCAGGAGGCGCAGGATGGCGGTGGATACCGGCATGGCCTCGGAGTCGGTGACGCCCACGGCGATGCCCAGGTTGTCGGCCGGCGGACCCTGGCTCTCGTCCCAGTCCACCATGGAGGCCAGCTTGCGCAGGTCCATGTGCAGGTCCGCGTCCATGGGCTTGGCGCCGGGCTTCAACTCCTCGTCGCGGCGCAGCAGGTTCTTGAGGCGGAACGCCAGCGGGTCGAGGTCCAGGCCCCGGGCGACGCCGTCCATGTGGGACTCCAGCGGGAAGATGGACTGGGGTCCGCCGATGGAGCGCATGGAGCCCGCGGGCGCGGTGTTGGTGTACACGGCGTAGACGTCGATGCGGTAGTGGGGAATCCGGTAAGGGCCGTGTATCCGCGTGGCCACCCGTTTGGCCACCCGGGGGCCGTTGTCGGCGTAGGCGCCCGTGTCCAGGTGCAGCTCCGCTTCCCGCGCCAGGACCGTGCCGTCCCGCAGAACGCCGGTCTTCACGCGGCAGCGGGCCGAGTGACGCCGGATGGTGAGCATGGACTCGGAGGCGCTCTGGGCGAGCCGCACGGGACGCCCGCCGGCGGTGCGCGCCAGCGCCACCGCCAGGGGCTCGATCTTGAAGTAGGACTTGCCGCCGAAGGCGCCGCCCACGTAGGGTACCGTCACCCGCACGTTGGGCATGGGCACCCGGAACATCTGGGCGATCTCGGCGCGGATGAGGAACGGGTGGGCGGAGGAGGTCCACAACGCGATCTCGTCGCCCTCGAACCGGGCCACCGCGGTGTGGGGCTCCAGGGAGTAGTGGCAGATCATCGGGAACTCGAAGGTGTCCTCGAAGACCGCGTCGGCCTGCTCGAAGCCCGCGGCGACGTCGCCGTCCTCCAGCCGTTCGTGGTGGCAGACGTTGCGCGGCGCCTCCTCCTCTACGGCCGCCATCTCGTGGTATTCCCCGACCAGGGCGTTGGCGTCGTGCAGCACCGGGGCGTCCGGTGCCAGGGCCTCGTCCATAGTGGCCGCCATCGGGAGCTCCCGGTAGCGTACACGCACCAGCGACAGGGCCTGGTCGGCGACATCGCCGGATTCCGCCGCCACCGCCACCACCGGCTCGCCCACGTAGCGCACCCGGTCGGTGGCGATGAGCGGCCGGTCCCGCAGGCAGTGGCCGTAGTAGGGATCGATGTCCTTGACGGACTCGCGGGTGAGGACGCCGTGGACGCCCGGAAGCGCCTCGGCGCCGCTCGTGTCGATGCTTTCGATCAGGGCGTGAGGAAACGGGCTGCGGAGGACCCTGCCCTCCAGCAGCCCGGGGAAATCCAGGTCGGCCGTGAACCGGGCCTTGCCGGTGACCTTCTCCACCCCTTCAGCGCGGCGGATGGAACGGCCGACGGTGGTGAACTGCGGCATCTAGTGTCCTATCCGGTTCATTCGCGCAATCATCTGCGGGTCTTTTTTGCCGTCGGCTGCGTTGCTCTTCCTCGCGTGGTACCCGCCACTGCTCGTCATCGCGCCTTGCCGACGACAAAAAATCCTCCGCATCTGATTGCGCGAATGAACCGGATAGGACACTAGGCCGTATTCGCGCCGCCTACTTCTTGAAATAGCGCAGCTCGAAGGTGATGCAACCGTTGGGGCTCTTGTAGGGCCCGTGCGGCATGCCCGGCGGGCGGCAGCCGTACATGCCCTTGGTGAACTCCTGGTTGAGGCGGGTATCGATGAGGCTGCCCTCGATGATGATGACCTCTTCCCAGAAATCGTGGTCGATGGTTTCGTCGGTTTCCACGCCGGCCGAGAAGTTGACCATGCGGGCGTAGTCGCCCGTTTCCGGGTCGTGACTCAGGATCTTCTCCGTGATCCCCTCGGCGGTCGCACCCGAGCCCGCGCCAACGGGCTTCCAATCGATGGTGCTGGTGTCGAAGAACTCTCTTTCTTCCTTTGGCATCTCTTCCTCCCTTAGGATCCAAGTGTGTGTCTGCTAATCGATAAGGACCCGGTCATTGAACGCCGAGAATGTAGTCCGTATCTCCGGAATCCGGCCCAGGTCCAGCTCCGCGCTCACGACGCACTCGCCGTCGCCGGCGGCCGCCAGCGCCGTCCCCCAGGGGTCGGACACCGTGCTGTGTCCGACGAAACCCTTTCCCCGGTTGCTGCCGGTGCAGTTGCTGGAAACCAGGTAGCATTGGTTCTCCAGCGCGCGCACGCGGTTCAGCAGGAGCCAGGCCTCCAGACGGGGATACGGCCAGGCCGATGCCACCAGGAAAACCTCGGCGCCGGCGACCGCCATCTGGCGGTAAAGCTCCGGGAACCGCAGGTCGTAGCAGGTGGACAGCCCGAACTTCCCGAGCTCGGTGTCCACCACCGTGGGCGCCTCGCCGCGCTTGAGCAGGCGCGCCTCCTCGGACTGGTAGCCGAAGAGATGGATCTTGCGGTAGGTGCCGATGACGTCGCCCTGCCGGTCGATGAGGACGCTGGTGTTGTAGTACACGCCGCCGTCTTCCTCGACGATGCTGCCGCCAAAGAGGAAGACGCCCTTGGCCGCCGCCTTCTCCCGCAGCATGGAAACGGTGGGGCCGGACAGGCTCTCGCTCTGGGCGCCGTAGTCGTCGAAGGCGAAGTAGCCGACGTTCCAGATCTCAGGCAGCAGGATCAGGTCGGCGCCCTCCACGCCGTCGATGAGGGCGGCGGCGCGCTTGACGTTGGAGGCCTTGCCCCCGTCGTCCATGCCCATCTGGATGGATGCGACGCGAAGCCGTCGTTCTCGATTGTCACTCACCATATGCCTCGGATGTTTGCAGCCGGCGGCCGGCCGGCTACGCCAGCCAGTCCATGGGGCGTATGCTGTAGCGGAACGACAGCTCGCGCCCCAGCACCTCGTCGGAAAGCCGGCCCTCGAAGGTCGGCGAAAACAGGAGTTCGCCCCCCAGGCTGGGCATGGTCCCCATGTACAGCACCATGCCGTCCAGCGAGCCGTCCTTCACCACGGACCTCACGCCGTCGAGAAAGTCGGCCACGGTGAGGAAGTCGGCCAGCGACCCCTCCTGGTAGAGCGTCCTCTCGCCGTCCGCCTCGATCCAGCTCTGGAGCTTCAACCGTTCCCAGTGGGGCTCCACGTCCGCCAGCTTCCACACCTCGCGCGACACCACCTTGGGGCAGATGACCTTGGACTTGGGGATGCTGTCCTTCTCGAGCTCCCGGTCCGTGTGATCACTGCCCACGGCGATATAGGTCTCGTCTCCCTTGAACAGGAACACCACCTCCACCTCGCCGGAAGTGTCGTCGCCCAGCACCTCGATCTCGTCGTTGGTGGTAACCAACTCCCGGGTCACCGCAAAATAGGCGGGGATGCGGTCCGGCGCCGCCACGCCGTGGGCCTTGAGCTCTTCCACGTGCTTCATGGCCCCTTCCCGGTTCTTCCCCGTGAACCCCGCATCCAGGATCCGCGCCACCGGAAACTCCAGGTCCGAGCGGCCGCCGTTAGCGTCAACTACCGTAAGATTCAGCGTACGCACGTGCGATTCTCCTGTAGCATGGACATCCCCATGTCCGAACAGTCAGCTCCAATGTCCTGACGGTCAGTTCCAATGTCCTAACGGTCATCCAGCCGCCCACCGCCGTCATCCCGGCCGCCCCACCACCGTCATCCCGGCAACCCCACCACCGTCATCCCGGCCGCCCCACCACCGTCATCCCGGGCTTGACCCGGGATCCAGAAACGGAGCGGCTGGGAGAAGCAGGCCCTGCGCCCCGCCACCACCCCTGGACCCCGGGTCAAGCCCGGGGTGACGACTGTGCCCGGGGTGACGACTGTGCCCGGGATGGCGGCTGTGCCCGGATGACGACCGTGCCCCGGATGACGACCGTGCCCTGGATGACGACCGTGCCCCGGGGTGACGACCGTGCCCTGGGTGGCGTCTGTACCCGGGTGACGGGGGCGACAGCTGCGACCGGGGCCACGGCTGCGACCGGACCGCTATGCGAAATGCGGCGCGATCTTCTCCGCTATGAGATCCACCTGCTCGATGTCCGGCCCCGCGGGCTGAAGGGTCACGTGCTCCATGCCCGCGGCCTCCAGCACCTTCAGCTTCGCCACGATCTGGTCGATGCTGCCGACCATGTAGCATTCCTGGAGGTGGTCCCAGCTCCGGTTGCTGCCCATCATACGCTCGATGTGGGGCTGCTGGAGCCGCAGCGCCTCCTCGGGGTCCTGGGTGTCCACCACGTAGATGGCCTGGACGTGGGCGAAGCCCAAGGTGGCGGGGTCCCGCCCCTCCGACTTGAGGAACTCGCCGACGGTCTCGAAGTCGCGCTTGACCCACTCCAGCTTGCCCGAGGCGCGGCACGTGAAGACGTCGGCGTGTTTGGCGATGCGCCGCATCACGGTCTTCACCATGTAGGGCTTGTCAGGCGACAGCTCATCGGGGATGCGCGAGCCGCCGGCCACCCAGACCTCCGGATACTTGGGCGGCATGGGATCGATGGTGACGTCGTCGAACTGGAAGAACTCGCCCTTGAACGACACGTGCTTCTCCGTGAGCAGCAGCTTGCACGCATCCAGGATCTCATCGGTGCGGCGTCCCCGCTCCCGCAGGTCGATGCCCATGGCGTCGAACTCGGGCTTGCTCCAGCCCGGCCCCACGCCGAAGAAGAACCGCCCTCCCGAAATGTAGTCCAGGGTGGCGATCTCCTTGGCCAGCAGCACGGGATGCCGCAGCGGCAACACCAGGATATGGGTGCCCAGCTTGATGCGCTCCGTGCACGCCGCCGCCGCCGAAAGGCAGATAAGGGGGTCCATCCAGGAACCGCCGTAAAGGCCTGGGGCGTCGGTCAGATGGTCCCACACGGTCAGCGACTCGAACCCCAGCGCCTCGGTACGTTTGGAATACTCCTGCACCACGGTGTGCGCCATCCGGTAATCCATGTCCGGCCAGGTGTAGGTGGGGATGGTGATGCCAAGCTTGAGACTCACGTTCGCTCCTTCGGTGGCTCTACGCGGGTTGATCCCGAACAGTTAGAGAGACTGGCCGGCAATGTCAAGGATGAGCCCGCGGGGCGCTTTGACACACCGCCGGGACTGGAGTAGGCATTCGAAACAGGAGAGGAGGAGAGATCCATGGCAAGCGTTCCCATCATCGACGCCGACGGACACATTCTCGAGGACAACGACGAGCTCGAGGAATACTTCGAAGGCCCGTACGAGGGCCACCGGAGACACAAGGTGTTCGGGCTGTTCCCGTCTCTGGACGGCTGGCCCCGGGGCGCGGTCAAGGGCGTCAAGAAAGCCAGCCAGACCTCGCCCGAGAGCTGGCTGGAGTTCATCGACGGGGCAGGCATCGAGGCGGCGGTGCTCTATCCCACCGCCGGCCTGGGCTTCGGGCTGATCCAGGACTCCGACTGGGCCTGCGGGCTGGCCCGGGCCTACAACAACTGGTTCCACGACAAGTACACGCGGACGAGCCCGCGCCTCAAGGGCGTGGCGATTCTGCCGGTGCACGACGTGCCCCAGGCGGTGGAAGAGCTGCGCCACGCGGTCACCGAGCAGGGCATGGTGGCCGGGCTCCTGCCCGCGGTCAACGTGCTGCACAAGGGCTTCGGCCACTCCGACTTCCACCCGCTCTACGAGGAGGCGCAGAACCTGGACTGTCCGCTGGCCATCCACGGCGCGCCTAGCCAGGGCCTCGGGTTCGACTACCTCCAGACCATGTCCATGATCCACACCCTGGAGCACCCCATCGCCCAGATGATCCAGATGGCCAGCATGGTGCTGGACGGCGTTTTCGAGCTGTTTCCGAAGCTAAAGGTAGGCTACCTCGAGGCCGGGGCCGGCTGGGTCCCGTACATGATGGAGCGCATGGACGACAAGTTCCACGTGGACCGCAAGCGCAAGCACTTTCCGCTGAAGAAGCTGCCCAGCGAGTACATCCAGGAAGGCAACGTTTTCGTCACCTGCGAGCTGGACGAGAAGATCCTCGACGTGGTGGCCCGGGAGCTCGGCGAAGACACCCTGATGTATCCGTCGGACTATCCCCACGAGAAGGCGGTGACGGAGTTCGGCACCGACATCCCCGAGTTCCTGGAACGCCCCGACCTGTCCCAGGGGCTCAAGCAGAAGATCCTCTACGACAACGCCAAGCGGTTCTACGGTATCTAGGCCCGTATCCGTCAATTCTTCTGAAGACATTTCCCCGGTCGGATTCCGGGGCGGTGGGGGGAGTTTCGGCGATGTTTCCGCCGCGCAGCCCCACCGCCTGGACCCCGGGTCAAGCCCGGGGTGACGGGGAGCCTGGACCCCGGGTCAAGCCCGGAGTATCTGTGTTGGAAATCAAGGGTCAAAAAGGAGCTCCGGGACAAGCCGTCACCCAGGGGGTACCTCGGCGAGCGATGGCATGGAGCTGCAACAGGAGCTTTCGCATGACGGCCACCAGGGCCACCTTGCCGACCTTGCCCTTGCGCCTCAAGCGCCGATAGAAGGCCTTCAGTACGGGGTTGAACCGTATGGCTGCCAGGGCGGCCATGTACAAGGCCCGGCGGACCTTCTGGCGACCTCCGCGGATGGCGCGGCTGCCGTGATGCTGGCCGCTGTCGCGGGACCACGGCGCCAGGCCGGCCAGAGCGGTCATGCCCTTGGCGTCCCCTTGGCCCAGTTCCGGCAGGTGGGCCAGCAAGGCGGCCGCGGTCAGCTTTCCCACGCCGCTCACGCTCTGGTAGAGCTCCGCGCGCCGGCGCCACTGCGGGTTACCACCCACCAGGGCCTCCAAGGCCTTGTCCAAGCGCGCGATCTCCTTGCCGAGCCAGGCCACATGCCGCTCCATGGACTTCTTGCTCGCTCCCCCAAGCCCTTTCTCCAACCGATTGCGTTCCGCCACCCGTTGCTCCACCAACTGCTGCCTCCGGCCCACCACCTCCCGCAACTCCTCCTCGGCTCGGTCCCGCACCCGCTGCCCCTCCACCTCGAACACCTCCCCGTACAGCGCCAACACCTGCGCATCCAACCGGTCGGTCTTGGCCCCTTGCCCCGACGCCTGAGCAAAACTCCGCACCCGACTCGGATGCGCCCGGTGCACTGCCATCCCCTTGCCCCTCAACCCTTGAACCACCCCCCGCTCGTAGCCCCCCGTCGCCTCGCACACCACCTGCTCCACTCCTTCTGCCACAAGCCACTCCTTCAACCCCCGGATGCCCCCGGCCTCGTTCTTGAAACTCCGCACCGGACCCCCTCTCACCGATACCACCAACTCCCGCTTGCCCACATCGATCCCCGCTATTACCTTCATGCACGCCTCCTTATCTGATAGGATTCGCGCTGTCCTCCACACTTGCTATACGGGGCTACTCCCCCTGCATCTGTTCGGAGCGACAACTGGCATGAGGGGTGCCCCACTCCGGGTCGGTGCAGAATGGCCTAACGGCCTTCTCACCCTGTGACGGACGGCGCGCCCCCCATGCCTCCCCTCAGATTGGCCTGTCCAAGGGGTTTCCTCAACATACAGGTGACGGGAGTGGGGACCCCGGGTCAACGCCCGGGGTGACGGGGAGCCTGGACCCCGGTCAAGCCCGGGGTGACGGGAGCCGAGACCCCGGGTCAAGCCCGGGTGACGGGAGCCGAGACCCCGGGTCAAGCCCGGGTGACGGGAGCCGAGACCCCGGGTCAAGCCCGGGGTGACGGGAGGAGCGGGCGCCTCGAACGTCACCGTGGCCATCCAAGGCGTCACCCCGGGCGGCTGTGACGTCCATCCCGGGCGTCTATAACGTCACCCCGGGCTTGACCCGGACGTCACCCCGGGCTTGACCCGGGGTCCAGGGACGGGTGGCGGGGCGGTGGCCGCTAGCCCAAGCGCACCGACAGGTCCGGCCGGCGAATGAAGATCTGCTTCGCCTCGGAGCGCTCGGTGAGAGACTTGATCAGCCCGACGAGATTGCCGCCGCCGTTTCCGGACCGCGCCGGCGCCTGCTGCATGGCGCGCACGTCCTCCTCGGAGGTGAAGTAGCGCAGCAGCAGGTCGTCGTCGGACACGCCCGGGCCGCCGACCTTTTCCCGCAGCTCCTTGAGGGAGGTGTCGGGCGGACGCCAGCTCCGGAGCTCCCTGGCCCGCGGGCGGTCCAGGATCCGGCCGCGCACGTCCGGGTCCATGGAGGAGGCCTCCTCCTCGCCCCACAGGCCCATGGCGTACTGGATCACCTCGTCGGTGACCTGCTCGTAGCGCTTGCCCAGGATCACGTTGATGGCGCACTGGCTGCCGACGAACTGGGAGTACGGCGTGACCATGATGGGATAGCCGAACTCCTCCCGCACCCGGCACGCTTCTTCGAGCACCTCGCCGAGGCGGGCGCCCATGCCAATGTTGGCGAGCTGGTGCCGCAGGTTGGAGATCATGCCGCCGGGCACCTGGTGTTCGAAGTGGTAGGCGTCGTAGTGGAGCGGCTCGCCGATGGGGAAACCTTCCTCTTTCGCCACCCGGGTGAAGTGCTCCGACACCGGCCGGAGGCCCTCCTCGTCGATGATTGGGGTGTAGCCCAGGGCGCGGGCGTTGCGGGTGATGTTGAACAGCGACGGGTTGGACGACCCGTCCGACAAGGGCGGCAGCGCCGCGTTGATGATGGGGATTCCCGCCTCGATGGCGTCCAGGGTGCACAGGGGTCCGAGGCCGCTGTTGCAGTGGGTGTGGAACTCCACCGGGATGCCGCCGGCGTTCGCCAGCACCACCGGGGCCAGCGAGCGGGTCCGGTCCGGCGTGAGCAGGCCCCCCGGGTCCTTGAGGCAGATGCGCTTCACCGGCAGCCTGGCCGCCTCCCGGGTCCGCTCCGCGTAGTACTCGTCGGTGTGCTTGGGTGAGACGGAGAAAATCAGGTTGACGATGGTATCGAGGCCGGCGGCGGTGGCGGTCCGGACCTGCTCGGCCCACACGGCGGGCGTGTTGGAAGGGTCGGAGGTGCGCGCCTCGCTGATGCCGTTGGCCGCCAACCGTTCGAGCCAGAGCTGCTGCACCGCCTCCGGGGTGTGCTGGAAAGCCGCCATGTAGCGGTTCCGGATCAGCCGCAGTGGGGTCTTGGGCACCCGCTCCTTGACCCGCCGCACACGCGCCCAGGGGTCGTCCTTGAGCTCGCGCACGCACTTCTTGAAGAAGGCCGAGGCGATGATCTCCATGCCCAGGAAGCCGGCCTCGTCCATCTGCGCGGCCACGGGCAGGATCATGTCCGTGCGTATCCCCATGGCCCAGAGGCTGGACGGGCCGTCGCGAAGGGTGGTGTCGACGAAGTGGATCTCTTTCATGGCGGGCAGCATATAAAATTCGCAAGACTATGGACAGTGACCGAGCCTGAGGTGAAGAGACGCCGCGTCGTATGGACGCCATGCCCGGCTCCGGCCGCGTTGTGGATCGGCAATGGACGTGTTAGTGGTTCACGAAGTCAGGGTCGAAGCCGCCACGCCGGACCGTCCAGTTCCCATCGACCCCAACCCTCGCCTTCAACGCCTCCCACGAGGCGCCGACGAGCATGGCTGCAACGGAATCGAGCAAGAAGAGATGGCTCGCGGGGACCGCGGCCGTCATGGTGCTGGTCATCGCGGCCTTCGGCGTCTGGGTGTGGTCGTCGCTGGGCTACATCACCACCGACGACGCCCGGGTCAAGGCCGACATCGTCACCATCAGCACCGAGGTGCCCGGCAGGATCGGCGCCCTCAAGAAGGACGAGGGCGACGCGGTGAAGCCCGGCGAGGTCATGGTGGAACTCGACACCCGTGAGATCCGGATCCGCATCGAGCAGCACAAGGCCGCCGTGGACTTTGCCCGCAGCCAGTTGCTGCAGGCGGAGCGTGAGCTCGGCCATGCCGGCGACGGGCGGCAACGCGCGATCGGGGAAGCCGACCTGCTGGCGAAGAAGGCCCGTGTGCGCGAGGCCGAGGCGGAGCTGCAGGAGCTCGAGTTCCGGCTGGGGCTCATGACGCTTCGCAGTCCGGTGAAAGGCATGGTGGTGAAGAAGAACGCCCACCGGGGCGAGTTCGTGCAGCCCGGCGAGCCCGTGTTCATGGTGGTGGACTCCAGCCGCTACTGGGTGGAGGCCAACGTGGACGAGACCGAGATCCGCTTCGTAAGGCCCGGCAACAAGGCCACGGTCCGGCTCGACTCGTACCCCGGCGCGGAGTTCGAGGGCGAGGTCACGGACGTGGGCGGCGCCACCACCTCGGAGTTCTCCCTGTTCTCGCCGCAGAAGCTCACCGGGGTGTTCATCAAGTCCACGCAGAAGCTGCCGGTGAAGATCGCGGTGAAGAACACCGACGGCATTCTCCGCGTCGGCATGCTCGCGGTGGTGCGAATCGAGAAGCCCGAGGGCCAGCAGGGCACCTTGCAGGCCAGTGGCACGGGCCGGTAACGGCCGGCCCGCCGCGCCATGACGCCCACGCCCCCCGTCCAGGTCTACGACCCCGCCCGGAAGTGGCCCATCACCATCACCCTCTCCCTGGGGATGATCAGCGTCGGGCTGGGGATCACCGGCGTCGACACCGCCATCCCGGCGATGATGTCGTCCCTGGGCACCTCGCTCCACCGGATCCAGTGGGTGCTGATCGCGTTCATGATCACCCGCACCGTGCTGATTCCCTGCGTGGGCTGGCTGGGGCAGCGCATCGGTGACCGCAACCTGTTCATCCTGAGCGCCGCCACCTTCGGCGCCGGCTCGTTCCTGTGCTCCATCGCCTGGGACGTCAACTCGCTGATCTTCTTCCGCATCATCCAGGGCATGGGGGTGGGGCCCCTCATCGGCGTCTCCATGTCCATCATGTACGAGGCCTTTCCCCGCAACGAGCGCGGGCTCGCCATGGGGCTGTTCATGACCGGCTGGTCGCTGGGGCCGTTCTTCGGCCCTCCGGCGGGCGGCTACCTGGCCCAGTACATTAGCTGGCGGACGATCTTCTACCTGCCCCTCCCGACCCTGACCCTGGCCATCATGGCGGCCCTGTTGATCCTTCCCCGGCGGTCCGCGTCCCACAAGCCGTCCGCCTTCGACCTTCTGGGATTCCTCACTCTCACCGGCGGGCTGGTGGTCATGCTCCTGGGCCTCACCCAGGGCCAGGCGGAAGGCTGGACCAGCCAGAAGATCCTGTCGCTTTTCGGAACCGCGGCGCTGCTCATCGCGGTCTTCATCATGGCCGAGCTCAAGGCCGAGCACCCCTACGTCCAGATCCGCTACTTCAGGGACCTCAACTTCAGCATCTCCAGCATGATCGTGCTGATCCGGGTCATGGGCTTCCGCGGCACCAGCTTCATCCTGAACCTGTTCCTCCAGAAGGCGCTCTTCTACCCGCCCCTCCAGGCCGGCATCTTCATGCTTCCCGCCGCCGTCGCCGTGGGCATCGTGTCGCCCTTCGCCGGCATGCTGTCGGACCGTTTCGGACCCAAGATCCTGCTGGTGACGGGGCTCGCGCTCCTGACGGTGACACTGTTCGGCCTCGCCAACGTCACCATCTGGACCGGCGTGGGCGTCATCTACTTCCTGGTGATCCTCAAGAGCATCGGCCAGTCCACCATCAACGCGCCGCTCAACTCCATCGCCCTTGGCGCCCTGCCCGAGGGCGAGTCGCGCATGGGCAGCGGCATCCTGGGCCTCGCCCGCGGCCTCGGCGAGGCCTTCGGCATCGCCACCTTGAGCTTCCTGCTGGAACGCCACATCTTCTACAAGGTCGAGGCCATGACCCCCGCGCTGGGCGCCCGGCTGACCGAGCCCCTGCGCGACGACGTGCTGGCCCAACTCAGCGCCATGCTGCAGCATGCCGGACAGTTCGGCATCGCCCTCAACGAAAGGGCCCTGTCGCTGTTCGGATTCAGCCTCCTGAACGAAGGCGTCACCCTCGCCTACCACCAGCTCTTCATCATGATCGGCCTCATGTACCTGGGGCTGGTGGTGATGGTGTGGTTTCTGAAGACACGGAGGGCGCCGCGACCCGCGCCGGTGGCGGGAACGGCGGAGACGGCGGAGGCAGGGGCGCGCTGAGGAAAGGACCGCCACCGATCTGTCCGTTGGCTGAGGCTGTGCGGCTGACCAGCCACGCCGATGTCCACCTTGGCCCCGACGCGTAGGTTCAGGAGATTCAGAAGGGCCGGGGGCACCGTGAGCATGATGGAATCGCCGACCTTTCGCAGGGTCATCGCTCCTCTCTCACCGTACGCTCTTCCTTCACCGTAGTCTCGTAGCGCACCCCTCGCGGCACCGGCACCGCCTGATGCACCGTGGTGCCGTGCTTGCCTTCGGTGCGCCGGCTCGCGTCCACGGCGACGAAGGCCGTGTAGTCGGACATGAGGTTGTACTCCAGGGCGGTCTTCTTGATGGCAGCGGCCAGCTCGTGGTGTGGGTCGTGGGTCCAGGCCTGCCGGTCTTCGAGGTCGGCGATCCGGAGCCGCGCCCAGATGTTGGGGATGAACGCGTGGGCTTTCTCGTCGTCGCGCCGGGGCACCGCATATTCCACGCGCTGGCCGCCGGCCCGGCCCTGCACCACGGGCTGGCCCGGTTCGCCCGCGTACTTGCCGGTGACCACCACGGCGCGGCCGACGAAGAGGTCGGGCATCCGTTTCGGGTAGGTGTCCGTCACCTTCATCGTTCCCCAGTCGATCTCGACGTCCGAGAGCACCGGGCGGCTGATGCGGTTGAAGAAGTACCGCATCACCTCCGCGCCCGAGTCGTCCAGGGCCAGGTAGGCGGCGGCGCCTCGCCCCACCTTGGCCATGCGGTTCAGGAGGTAGTGGTTGACCGAGTCGCCCACGCCGAAGCTGAAGATCCTCGACGCCCCGATGGACCGATGGATGGCCCCGAGGATCTCCACCTCGTTGCCGATGTAGCCGTCGGTCAGGAAGGTGACGAAGCGCAGGCGGCGCGGGTCGTGGGGGAAATGGAGGGCGGCGCGAATGCCTTCGATCATCCGCGTGCCTCCACCGCCCTGGAGCCGCCGGACGTAATGCTTGGCCCGGGCGATGTTCTCGGGCGTGGCCGGAACCGGGTCCGGCCCGAACCGGCTGGCGTTGTTGGAGAAACGGATAACCTGGAAGGTGTCCCCGGGCTGGAGCAGGTCCAGGGCTTCGAGGACGGCGGCCTTGGCCTGGGCGATGGGTTGGCCGTTCATGGACCCGGAGCAGTCCAGCACGAAGACCATCTCCATGGGATGGCGCGGCGCGCTGTCAAGATCTCCGGGCGGGTACAGCATCATGGTGAAGTAGCCCTGGCCCGTCTTGCGGTCCGTGTAGGTGAGCAGGTTGGACTTGACGCGTCCGCCGGCCACCTTGAACTTGAGGACGAAGTCCCGGTTGGGAATCGTCGCCTGGTCGGCGAGCTTGACGGTCGCGCTCCCGGGACCCGTACGGTTTTCGTCGATTCGATGGCTCGACTCGATGGCCTCGATGGCGACGCCGGCGTCGAGCTTCACCGTGATGGCGATGTCGTGGCCCGACCGCTCGTCCGGACGCAGGTAGCGGACGCCGGCGCCGGTCGAAACGGGCTGGACATGGGAACGCGGCAACGCACGTACCGGGTTCTTGGAGCCGGGCGGGTTGTAGCGGGGACCCACCACCGTGGGCAGCACGAACGTGTACCAGCCGTCGCGGTACGCCAGGGAGTGGAAGTACCGGATATTGACGTCGATGCGCTTGCCGGGCTCGATGTTGGCCACTTTCTGCTCGAAGATGTTGGGCCGGTGCTGGGTCAGGAGGCTGGCTTGATAACCCTGTGCGCGGGCTTCCCGATAGATGGCCTCTGCCTCCTCCTTCTCCCTCAGGATGCCGCGTATGCGGCGCTTGCCGATGGTCATGACGAATTCGCTCACCGCGGCCCTTTCGGGCAAGGGGAACATGTAGACGGCTTCGATCTTCTCGTCGAAGGGGTTCTGGAACTGCTGGGTCACGTCCACCGTTCCGACGTAGCCCGTGACGGCCGCTTGGACCTCGGTGTGCTTGAGCGGCAGCGGCACCTTCGCCTTGTCCTCCCCGTCGGAGGGACGGCTCGCCATCAGCGAACCGGAGCCCGGATGGTCCGCCTCTTCGGACCGAGCCCCGGAGACCGCCGGCCGGCGCGCCACGATGATCCAGAGCTCTTCGCCCGGAGCCGGAGAACGCCGCGCGGCGGCCCGGGGCGGCGCCGCGGAAGCATGTATGCCCGCCGGGACGACCGGCGCCGACTGCGACCGAAGCATCCCCCCTTCCCACGCACGCCTTGCCCTCACGCCGCCACGCTCCATGGCCCCCGGCGCCCGGGGCAGCCGCTTCAGCACCTCTCCGGACGGGGTCGGTATGGACAGGCCACGCCCCTTCCCGGAGCCGGGCTCCTGGACGGAGCAGGCCCCCGCGATCAACGCCAGGCACACGGCGGCCAGGGCCATCCACAAGTTGACGATATTGGGCTTCTTCATTGCAGCTATCTCCCTCACTGGACGTTGAGGTGGACGGAGGCCGGTACGGGCTTGCCCGCGGCGTTGCCCGCCGTGACCAGCCGCAGGAGGTATTCCGGCTCCGAGTCGCCGGTGATGCGGACGTGCACGGTGGCGATGCGCGCCTTGCCGGCCGGCAACTCGGCCGCGGGCCTCAGGCTGAAATCGGCGACGATGATACGATCGGCGCGCCCGTCGTGGACCGCCTTGCGGTCGTAGTAGGGCGCCTTGGGAAATGCCGGACTGTCACCGTTCTCGACGCCCACCACGCGCATCCGGCCGGCGGTTTCCGACAGCTCGAACTGCCATGCGGCCACGGGCTGGACGGACTCGAGGTGGACGTCGAGGGCGGCGAAACGGACCTTCGCCACATCCGCGCGGGACAGGCCGGGCCATGCCGCGGTCCACAGGACCAGACAGAGCAGGAGCTTTGTGCATCGGCTGGTCATAGTTTCTCCTCGGAACCGTCCAACGCCACGATGCTGGCGGCCAAGGCGTCGATTCTCGCCTGCACGGCGGCGGTGCGGTCGCCGCGCCCCATCCGGGCCAGGGCGAACGCATCCAGGATGTCCACCGCGCCGGAGCCGTCGATGTCGTCGGGGATGCGGGCAACCGTGGCAACCATGAGGTCGGGGGGTTCCACCGGAGTCTGGGTGCGCCAGAAGAGGACGCCCACCAGGAGGCTCGCGGCCAGGCTCCCGGCCATGGCCCAGCGCCGCCTGGCCGCGGGGGCGCGCCGCGACGGCCGCTCCGCGAAATGCGCCATGGCGGCCTCCGCGATATGCCGGTCGGTCTCCGGCGACAGGACGGCCACGGCCTTGTAGAGGCCGGCGAGGCCCTGGATCAACTCGTCGGACAGTTCGAGGTCTTCTTCGTCGATCCGGGTCGTTCTGTCGTCATCGGACTGCATGGTGTCACCCCGTTAAGCAAGCGAGAGCGCCCAAAGGTTCACCCCTTGCCGAAATCCTTGATCTCCGGGCTTTCCCGCAGCTCCCTGACCGCGAGATGGAGCCGGGACTTGACCGTGCCCAGGGGGATGGAAAGGGTGTCCGCGATGTCCTGCAGGGACATGTCGTCGACGAAGCGCAGCAGCAGCACTTCGCGGCGCTCGGCGGACAGGCGGGCCACGGCCGCCGACAAGCGCGCGGGATCCCGCTCCGCCGGGTCGGGGGCGAGCGGGGCCGGCAGCCGGTCCGGATCGAACTCCTCGGAGTCGTCGATACGCGCGCGCTGGCGCAGGGAGGAAAGGGTCAGGTTCTTGGCGACCGGGTAGAGCAACGACCGGAGCTGCGCGGTCAGCACCAGCCCATCGCCGGCAGGCGGGAACTTCGTCAGCAGGTAGAGAAAAGTCTCCTGGAGCACGTCGACGGCCGCTTCCCGGTCGGCGCCGAAGCGCAGGGAAACGCGCGTCACGTAGTCGCGATGCCGGCGATACAGCGTTTCGAAGGCCTGGACCGCGTCATCACGGCTGCCGCGGTTGCATAGCTCCACCAGCTCCCTGTCGCTGCGTCGGTCCCAACCATGCGCCATGGAAGGTCCAGTATAGGCCTTGCCGACCGGCAGGGAAATTCAATCTCGCCGTCACTCATGGAAGCCCGACTTGCCGGCCATCCACAGACCCACCCGACGCAAGCGCCGGAACCACGGGTACAAGAAGCGCGCCCGTCCGGATTTGGAACCCACCCACCGCGTCAGCCTGTTGACCCATCCGTGTTCGGTGGCCAGGGAGCCCAGCACCTCCATGGCCTCGGCTCCCTGGTAACGCCGGCCCTCCAGGATGAGGATCATGCCGTCCTCGATGTCGCATCCGTCCCGCCGAAGCTCCTCGACGAGTTGGGGCGCCTTCCTGCCGTCGGTGAACCGCAGCCGCTCTCCGGCGGGGGTCCTGATCCTGGCCTTCCGCGCGTACGTCCGGCAGTAGATGCAATCGCCGTCGTAGAGCAGGATGTCGTTCTGGAGGGGTGAGGCGGCAGGTCCGTCACGACCGGCTTCTTGTGAGGTCAAAAGCCCTCCTTCGGCGGTCTCGGAAAGTGTTTATTCTGGCCAAGCTCACTTTGCCAGTACCCCTAGCACATCGCGGTCTTCGTGCATGATCTTTTCGGCCAAAGCCGTCTGGTGTCCTGATTCTGAATCGCAGGACGTGGCGACACGGAGCCTGCCGGCCCGCTTTCGACTTGTTCGGCGAATAATAATTTCCACATCGCGCCCCAAGACCATCAGCAGACGCAACAGGCGCTCCATGGAATACTCACGAAAATCTCCTCGCAGAAGCCGTGAGACGTCTGGTTGGGACAATCCGAGCAATTTCGCCGCTTCGACCTGCTTGAGGCCACGCTGGCGAATAATCTCTTCGATGCGGCTGACGAGTTCCGCCTTCAAGAGGTGAGCGTCCGCCTCGGGATGCCCGAGATCCCTGAATACGTTGCCGCTACTTCGTTCGATCTTCGTCTCTTTTTTGTCCATTGATCTACCCTTCACCGTAGGTGCGGCTGTAGTGTTGTTCCGCCGCTTTCAACCGGCGTTCGACCAGATCGATTTCCTGCCTGGGTGTCGCTGCACCCCGCTTGGACTTCTTCTGGAAGGCGTGGAGTACATAGATCGCCAACTTGAACCGTACCGTGTAAACCGCCCTGTAGGTATCCCCATCATATCGTGACACCACCTCCAGAACGCTGGAACCCAAGCCTCTCAGTGGTTTGGTGTCGCGGTGCTTGAAGCCGAGCTGCGCTTGGTACAACGCGAAGCCGATGCGATCCTTCACCGGATCAGCAAACTTCTTGATATCTTCCTTGCTTGATCCAACCCATTCGACAGGCTTTGGCGTTGTACTAGCCATGGATGAATATAGTGGTTTCGCTATATTTCTACAAGCAAAACGGGCCCGAAATCGGAATGTCGGTTGACCGCCCTTGCCGGTCAGCCTATGATTTTATCATGTCGAAGCGCACGTTCTCCCGTCGCGCCGCCTTGATTGCAGCGGCGGCGGCAGGTGTCACCACCCTGTCCTGTCTGGCCCGGACCCGGGCGACGCTCCTGGGTTATCCCTTTTCGGGTCCCGCCGCCGACCGCTCCCTCGGGCTGGCTCCGCCGCTTGCGTGCACGCGCGCCATACCCGAGTCGACCGAGGGACCGTTCTACACTCCGGAAACTCCGCTTCGGACGAATTTACGGGAACCGGACACAAGCGGCCGGCCGCTTGTGCTGCAGGGCCTGGTGCTTTCGCCGGACTGCCGTCCCATCGGCGGCGCGGTGGTCGACATCTGGCATGCCGACGAGCACGGCCGCTACGACAATTCCGGTTTCCGGTATCGCGGCCACCAATACACCGACGACGCCGGGGCGTTCCGCTTCGAGACCATCCGGCCCGTGCGCTATACCGGGCGCACCCCGCACATCCACGTCAAGGTCCAGGGCCCGTCCACGCGCCTGCTCACCACCCAGCTCTACTTTGCCGACCTGCGGGACGAGAACGCCCGCGACTCGATCTATCACGACGACCTGCTGCTGGATTTGAGCCGCACCCCGCAAGGCTGGCTCGGCCGCTTCGACTTCGTGCTCGCTCCGGCCTGATTGCAACCCCGACAGCCTACCTGACGTAACGGAACTCCAGCGTCATGCAGCCTTCCTCGGTCCGGTAGGGACCGTGTTTCATTCCCGGGGGACGGCAGGCATACATCCCCTTCTTGAGCAGCCGGTCTCCGTCCCACTGGCTTCCCTCGACGATGTACACCTCCTCCCAGAAATCGTGGACGAAGGTCTCCGTACTCGCGCCGCCGGGGTCCACCTTGAGAAGCCGGGTGACGAACCCGTTCTCCGGGTCCTCGGTCAGGATCTTCTGATAGTGACCCGGCGGGGCGCCCTCCACCGGCACCCAAGGCAAGTTGTCTACCGGAAAGAACTCGAACTCTGGCTTGGGCATGGCGAACCTCCTTCATCGTAAGGCGACATCAAAGCCATGAGTTGACAGGAAAAGTCTAATTCAGGAACATCCCCCATTGGAAGAGTGGGTGGAGGCGCACTGTTCGGAGGCAGATTCATGGATGACAACTATCGTCACGGAGCGGAAGACAGCTACCGGGCGTCGCAGGGCTTTCGCGCCACTGCGCCGGACGAGGGAATTCGAACCCGCGCCGTCATCGTGGGCGTGATCGTGGACTGGCTCGCGACAGACATCGCGCGGATAGCCTATATCATGGTCTTCATGAGGGAAAGCATTGAGAAATACGGCGGCTTCGAGAACATTCCCGATGAAGTGCTCCTGCTAGAACCCCCGCTGGCCCTGATCGGGATCCTGGGAACCACACTGGGCGGGTACGTGGCGGGCCGGATGGCCCGGGGAAGACACGTCCTGCACGGTGCGGTTGTCGCCGTGGTTTCGACTCTCCTGAGTTTCGCTTTAATTCTTGCCATCGACGGGAGGATACTACTCTACGGGTGGCAAATCCTCGTGCTGGTCCTCATCATCCCCGCGGGAGCCTTCGGCGGTTATTTGGCATACCGTCTTGGCAAGGCGGTGAGGGCTCCGACCCCTGGAGTCCCGACAACGCCCACGTCCTGAACAGCGATCCAGCGGCATCTAGCCCATGACCGGAGCCGCGACAGACGGCGGTGCCCGCGGACGTTTACGCTCGCCGGGGCTCATCATCGCCGTCTTCTGCCTGGCGCAATCCCTGGCGCAGATCGGCGCCATGGCCTTTGCGGCGCTGCTGCCGGCCTTCTTCGCGGAGTGGTCCCTCAGCCACGCCGAGGCGGGCTGGCTCTCCGGCATCATGTTCGGCGCATACGCCGCGGCGGTGCCGGTCCTTTTGCCGATGACGGATCGCACCGATGCGCGCAAGGTCTACATGTGCGCGGTGTCCGCAACCATGCTGTCTCATCTCGGCATGGCCTTCCTTGCGGACGGCTTCTGGACCGCACTCGTCTTTCGCGCATTGAACGGCATCGGCTGGGCCGGCACCTACATGGTGGGGCTCAAGGCGTTGTCCGACCAGGTGGAGGGACCGGCGCAATCCCGCGCCGTGGCCGTTCATGGCGCCAGCACCGGGATCAGCAGCTCGTTCTCCTTCGTCATTGCCGGCGCGGTGACGTCGCAGTTCGGCTGGCAGGCCGCGTTCATGGTTGGAGCGGGCGGGGCTTTCGGCGCACTGATGGTGGCTGCGGCGCTGTTCCCGGAAGGTCCGCGCCAGAAGAGACCGGCTCCCACGGTGCGGTTCGTCGACTTCAAGCCGGTGCTGCGCAACGCCTCGGTCATGGCCTATGCGCTGGGATACTGCGCGCACACCTGGGAGATGTTCGTCGTCCGCTCCTGGGTGGTGACCTTCCTGACCTTCGCGGCGGCACAAGGCGGGGGTGCGCCGAACTTCCTGGTTCCGACGATGGTGGCGACCCTGGCGGGACTGATCGGCACGGTTTCCAGCGTCCTCGGCAACGAGATGGCGCGGCGCATGGGCCGCAAGCGCTGGATCCTGCTCGTGTTCGCAGTGTCCATGGTGCTGGCGCTGGCGGTCGGCTTCACGGCGGGGATGGGATACGGCGTGGCCGCTACCGTCTGTCTCCTCTACAACGCGGCGATCTACGCGGACTCGTCGTCACTCACCGCCGGCACGGTCGGCAACGCCGACCCCGACAGGCGCGGCGCCGCGCTGGCCGTGCACGCCATGCTGGGCTACGGCGGCGGCTTCGTGGGACCGCTGATGATGGGCCTGATCCTGCACGTGCTCGGCGGCGAGAGCGTGCTCAACTGGGGCATCGGCTTCGGCCACATCGCCATCGTATTGCTGGTGGGCCCGCTGGCCATCCGCCTTCTCAAACCGCGTGACCTGCCGGGTGACCGGCCCGGCACCGACTAGTGGCCTGTCCCGATCAGGAATATCGGCGCAAGGAAGTGGCGAGACCCACGAGGGAAAGACTGTAGATGAGCCACTTCGACGGATCGAAATTGTACCACTGAGGGCCGTTTCGATAATCACTCTGATACCTGTGGTGATAGTTGTGGTAGCCCTCTCCGAAGGTGATGAGCGAGACCCACCAACTGTCACGACTGGAATCGGATGCTCCGTGAGGTTGGGAACCCCACAGGTGGCAAATGGAGTTGATGCAGAACGTGGAGTTCAAGACGAAGAAGGTCCGTCCGACTCCGGCGAGCAGGAAACATCCCAGCCCGCCGAACCAGCCGTCGTACAAGAAGCCCACCACGAAGGGAAGCGCCAGGCCGGAAAGGACGATGGGGATGTAGTAACGATGCTGCCACATCACGACGGCGTCCTGTTGCAGCTTGCGGGCGAACCGATCGTCTCGATGGGGATCCGCCCAGAACAGCCAACCACAATGACTATGCCAGAATCCCCGCTTGGCACTGTAGGGATCTTCTTCCTGGTCGCACCGGGCATGATGGCGGATATGATCCGCCGTCCATTTGAGGCCTGAATTCTGCAGAGCCCATCCTCCCGCGATCAGGAGAATGCCTTTCACCCAATTGGTGCAAGTAAAACTTCGATGGGCCAGCAAGCGGTGGTATCCCACGGTGATGCCCAGTCCCGTGATCATGTAGAGGATCACGAACATGGTCCAATCGACCCAGGAATAACCATAAAAGTACGCGTAGGCCGGCAGTCCGACGACTGCGCCGCCCACCACACTGGAAAACAACGTAATGTTCAAACGACTACGAGTTCGTGTTGGCATTCAATACTTCCTCTTCCTTTCTCTCCTGCTCAAGCTAGCACAAGTCCTCGCAAGGATCACGTCAAGCCGCGGTCCATGGCGCGTTTTTTCTCTAGCCGTCGTCCACGATGCTGCCGCGCTCGATGACGAAGGTCCGGTCGAGGAGCCTGGCGATGTGGACGTCGTTGGACTCGGCCACCAGCACGGAGGCGCCCTCCTTCTTGAGGTCGTCGAGGATTTCCACCATGCGCTGGGCGAAGATCGGCGCGATGCCTTCGCCGGGCTCGTCCAGCAACAGCAGCCGGGTGCCGCACATGAGCGCGCGGGCGAAGGCGACGAACTTCTGCTGGCCGCCGGAGAGGCTCGTGGCGCCGCGGCGGCGGAACTCCTCGACCTCGGGCATGAGGCCGTAGATCCACCGGAGGCGCTCGCGGGCGTTGTCCGCGCCGGTGGCCCAGACGGGCAGCAGGATGTTCTCCTCCGCGGTCAGATCGGGCACCAGCCGGCGGTCCTCGGGCATGAAGCCGATGCCCAGGTGTGCGCGGCGATGGGCCGGGGTCGCGGCAAGGTCGACGTCGCCGAGCCGCACCGTGCCCCGCTGGACCGAGAGCGCACCCATGACCGCGCGCATGAAGGTGGTCTTGCCCGCGCCGTTGCGGCCGATGAGGCCGCACATGGAGCCCGACGGCACGCTGAGATGGACCCCGCGCAGGATCGGAGTGGCGCCGATGCTCACGTCGAGGCCGCTGACGGCCAGGGTCTCCTCCCCGGACGAGGAACGTCCTGATGCCGCCGGCGGTGCTTCCGCGCCCGCGTCGTGACTCCGGCCCAGCACGAACTCCCGCACGCCGTCGTCACGCATTGCCTGCGCGGTGGGCGCGTCGCAGATGATCTCGCCCTGGTAGAAGGCGAGCACGCGGTCCACGTAGCGTTCGACGATCTCCATGTCGTGCTCGATGAACAGGACTGTGGTGTGCTCCTCCTTCAGCGCCTGCATCAGAATGTCCATGATGGCGAACTTCTCCTCAGCGCTGATGCCGCTGGTGGGCTCGTCCAGCATGAGCAGCCGGGGCTTGCGCACCGTGGCCATGGCGATGTCCAGGAGCTTGCGGACGCCCTGGGGCAGCGCGGAACCGATGACGTCACGGTAGTCCGCGATCTGGTAGCGTGCCAGATGGGCCTCCACCCGCGCCGCCCTCTCTTCCTCCATGAGCGGCATCAGCAGGCTCGCCCCGTCCTCCTCGGCCACGCCGAAGGCCATCATCAGGTTGTCGAAGACGGTCTCGGAGAGGAACACCTGGGGCACCTGGAAGGAGCGGCAAAGGCCCAGGCGCGTGATGGCCCGCACGGAGAGGCCGCGAATACTGCGGCCCATGAACTCCACGGTGCCGCCGCCGGGCGGGAGGTGGCCGGTGACCAGGTTGACGAAGGTGGTCTTGCCCGCGCCGTTGGCGCCGATGACGCCGATGGTCTCTCCTTCCTCCACCACCACGTTGATGTCGTGGGCGGCCACCACCGCGCCGAAGGACTTCTCGAGATCGTGGACTTCCAGGACCACGGACATGGCCGGCTATCCCTCTTCCCTTTCCGCCGGGAGCGCACCCGCCCCTGCCCTGCTTCGCCCCCGGTCCACCAGCGACCACAGCCCGTTGGGCAGGAACATGATGATGGCGAGCAGCGTACCGCCCATGATCAACTGCCAGATTCCCGGGAACTGGTCGAAGGCATAAGTGCGGATGAGCTCGTACATCAACGCGCCGATGAAGGGCGCGACGACGTTGCCGGTGCCGCTCAGGATGGCGATGAAGACGAAGTCCCCGGACACCGGCCAGTACACCATGGAGTCCGGGTCCACGTGGCCGATGGTGAGCACGGCGATGGCGCCGCCGAAGCCGCCCAGCAGTCCGGAGATCACGTATTTCGCATGGACCGCCCGCTCCCCGGAGTAACCCAGGTAACCCAGCCGGATCTCGTTCTCCCGCACCGCGGTGGTCATGTTGCCCAGGGTGGAGCGCAGATAGAGGTGCACCAGCACCGCCACCCCCCAGGTCAGAATGACCGCGAAAACGAACAGCGCGGTCTTGTTCTCCGCCCCCAGGGGCGCGTACCAGAGGTATGTGGTCGCCTCCAGGCTGATGCCGTCGGTGGACCCCAGCTCCTCGAGCTTGGCCAGCACGCCGTAGAGGATCATGGAGAACGCCATGTTCAGCAGCGCGAAGAAGATGCCCCGGTACTGCCGCAGCAGGAACCCCAGGCCGTACGCCAGAAGGCCCGCGGTCACCACCCCGCAGGCGATGGTGAGGAAGGCGTCAGTGATGCCCAGGTACCGGCTCATGAGCCCCACGGTGTAGGCGCCGAAGCCGAAGTAAAGCGCGTGGCCGAAGGAAATCAGCCCGCAACGCCAGAGCACCAGCAGACCCAACGCCACCGAGCCCCGGGCCAGGGAAAGCGTCAGGATGTTGCGGAACCAATCGGGCACCACGAAGTTGAGCAGCAACAGCGCGGCGAGGCCGAGGGTCAGGCCCCAGAGGGTCTTGTCCTGGCGCCAGCTCATATGGTTCTCGGCTTGGCGGGCGCGAACAGGCCCTGCGGCCGGACGATGAGCACCGTGGCCATGATCAAGTAGATGACGAACAACTCCAGGGCCGGCTCCTGGTGCACCGCGAACGCCCGCGCCACGCCCACGATCACCGAGCCGATGAGGGCGCCGGGAATGCTGCCCATGCCGCCGATGACCACCACGGCGAAGGCCAGCACGATCACCTCCACCCCGATGCCCGGCTGCACCGAGATCGCCGGCGCCTGGTAGGCGCCGCCCAAGGCCCCCAGGAACGAGCCCAGCATGAAGGTCAGCAGAAAGATCCGGTTGACGTTGATCCCCATGGCCTGGGCCAGCTCCCGGTCATAGATCACCGCCAGCAGCAGCTTGCCGAACTGGGTCCGGTTGAGCCCGTACCAGAGCACCGAGGCCACCACGGCCGACAGCAGCACCATGGACAGGCTGTAGTTGTCGAACGGAAGCCCGGCGATCTCCGTCGAGCCCAGCAGCCCGAGGGGCTCCGGTGCAAGATAGGGGTCGGTGCCCCAGATCAGCAACAGGACGTCCTCGAGCACCAGGAAAGCCGCGAAGGTCGCCAGCACGATGATGTGCTCGTCCTCGTGATAGAGATGGCGCAGCAGGCCGCGCTCGATGATGAGGCCGAAGACCACGCCGAGGAAGAGCGCCGCCAACAGCATCACCGCGAAGGCGCCGTACTCGGGCCAGTCCACCCGGAAATAGAGGATCAGCAGCGTTGCCGCGAGATAGGCGCCGAACGCGTAGAGCGCCCCGTGGGTAACGTTGAGGAGCTTCTGGACGCCGCAGATGACGGTCAGGCCCACCGCCACCATGAACAGGTAGGAACCGTAGACGAGTCCGTCGACGAGGATGATGAGTAGCAGCTCGGGATCCAACGGTTCCCCCGTGCGCAGGAATGGATGAAACAGACCCGGGCACCGCAATGCGGCGCCCGGGTCACGAAGACACTAGGCCGGAGCGCCGCTCAGTCGCACTTGGCGCCCTTCATGCCGCCCTTGACCCAGTCCGCCGCGTTGACCCCTTCCGGCGGGTTCACGCACTCGGCCTTGAACTCCACCACGTCCTTGACCACGATCTCGCCCTTGGCATCGTCCCACTCGGCATAGCCCCAGCGGTCCGAGGTGACCGCCTGGTGGCCCTTGCCGAGGGCCATCTTGACCTTGGCGGCGAGGATGTCGAAGGTGGCGTGCTCCAGCGCCTTGATCACCTGGTCCGTGGACGGGAACTTGCCGCCATTGGCCTTCATGGCCGTGTCGTAGGCGTACTTGGCCGCCACGATGCTGTCGGCGTAGTGATAGGCCGGCGACGAAGGCGGCTGCTTGTAGGCCTTGCGGAATTCGCTCCGGAACCACTTGTTGAGCGGGGTGTCGATGCCCTCCGCGTACAGTCCATAGGGACCGCGCGCGAGCTGTCCCGGCGGGAACTTCTTGCCGAGCCGGTTGGCCGTGATCTCGCCCACCGGGAGGACGAACCTCTTGCGCTTGAACAGCCCCCTGGCCGAGCCCTGGGCAATGAAGGCCTCGAGGTCGCCGCCCCAGAAGCTCGAGTGCACCAGCTTCTGCTTGGCCCTGAGCAACACCGAGATCTCGGTGCCGTACTGGCCGGAGAAGAGCTTGGGGAACTGCTGCTTGTTGGCGGGCTTCAATTCCGGGGCCAGGGTCTGCATGGCGAGGTTGAAATCGCGCCAGGCATCCTGCCCCCAGGCGTAGTTCTGGTTGATGCCGATGTAGCCGTCCTTGACCTCGCCCCGGAGCTTCCTGACGACGTAGTGGGCGGCGCCCACGTTGCCGCCGGTGCTGTGGTTGATGATGCGGAAGAGGTACTTGGGCTCCTTCACCAGCTCCTCGAAGATGCGCGGCGTGCCGCATACCGACAGCAGAGTGAGGACCTGCAGCTCCTCCGCCACCCGGGCGATGGCCGCGCAGCTCCCAGAGGAGATGTAGCCGGCAACGACGTCCACGCCCTCCTTCTGCACCTTGTTACGCAACTCGGTGACCTGCTTGGTGCCGCCGCCGGTTTCGTCGTACACCACGAGATCCACCTTGCGGCCGGCCATCCCGACGCTGTTGTAGGGCGCCGGCAGGGTGCCTTCGTTGATGGCGCGGACCACCAGCTCCACACCGTTCTTGGCCGGGACGCCATAGGTGGGCGCGCCCCCGCCGGTAAGGAACGTCGGAACCGCCACCTTGACGGTCTGCGCCGAAGCGGCACCCGCCGCCAGCAACACCGCCAAAGCCGCGGTCAACGCCATGAATCTCGTACGAGAACTTGCGCTCATGTCAGCCTCCCGTGTTTGTCGCCACTTGTTCGCTCTCGGCGTGCCGATTGCGCTATACGTATCGCGCAAGGCACACGTAAAGCAAGCGCAAGGCACCGGCCCGGTCATGGTTGCCGGCGTGGAGGAAATCGCACATGGCCAAGAACATGACCCAACGAGGCAAGGTCGACCTGGAAGGACTGCACGGTGCCGAGGTCCAGGCGATGAAAGGCATTCAGCCGCCGTCCGACATGCCCTTCCGCATCGGCAACATGGGGCATGCGGTGCTGGTGGTGCGGGACATCGACGCGTCGGTCCGGTTCTACACCCAGGTGCTCGGCTTCAAGGTTTCCGACGTCTATCCCGAAAGCATGGTCCCCGGCCGGATGGTCTTCATGCGTTTCAACGAGGACCATCACGGCCTCGGCCTGGTCGGCAACGGCAGCGAGGTTTCCGCGGGCCGGGAACTGCATCACCTGGCCTTCGAGGTCCCCACCCTCGACGAAGTCTTCCGCGCCCGGGACCATCTCGAGAAGCACAACGTGCCCATCGATTTCCACGGGCGCAGGCGGGCCGGCTGTCAGGTATCGGTGGAGTTCCGGGACCCCGACGGCCACAGCCTGGAAATCTTCTGGGGGCTCGATCAGGTGGACTGGGACGGCGAGGCGCGGCCGCCCGAGGAGTGGGCGCCGCGACCGACCCTCGAAGAGGCGCTCGACGAAGCGCCGCCGGGGCAGGACACCACCCTCACCGATCCGGGCTTGCGGCGGAAGTAGCCCGGCCGTCGTCGGTTACGGGGACGGCTGACGGGTCGCCGCCATCACGCCCGCCTGTTCGTCACCCGGATTGACGATGAAGGCCTCGCCGCGCGAGAAGAAATCACGCACCAGGGCGACGAACCGCTCCGGCTGGTCCACCTCGATGTTGTGGCCGGCGTCATAGACGTAGACCAGCTTGGCATGGGGGATCTCCCGTGCCAGAAGCTGCCCGCTCTCTGGCGGCATCATGCCGTCCTTGGTGCCCTGCAAAACCAGCGTCTGCTGCTCGATCTCGGGCAATCGGGCGACGAGCGTTTCATCGAGCCCGATGGACTTGTGGTAGTAGTCCGCCCACCCCCGGCTTTCGGCAAGCTCGGCCGGAGTCTTCTCTCCCGGAGGAATGCGTTCCGGGTGTGCGAACATTCTGCTTCTCATCTCTTCCGGACTGCCCGGCGGTTTCTGCGGGATGTGCGGCGGGCGGAAACCCGACGGGCACTGGAGCACGACGGAGCTTATCTTGTCCGGATGGCGCGCGGTCACCCATGCCGACAGGAACCCGCCGAACGACTGGCCGATCAGGTCGCACGGTCCGCGGATCACCGAATCCACGAACTCGCCCGCAAGATCGGCGAGCGCCGGCATGGTGTCGAGGCCCTCATGGGGCGGCGTCCGGTCGAACCCGGGGGCGACCATCATGTGAATCCGGTGGTCCCGCGACAACTCGTCGAGCGCGTAGGTGAAGCGGATGCCGCCCGCGCTGTGGATGTACAGCACGGGCGGCCCCTGGCCGGCGACGTGGTAGGTCACCGGACCGGACGCGAGGTCGGCGGTGAGTCTCTTGAAGGACTCACCGGCGGGCCCCGAGTTCATCATGACGTCTTCCCGATCCGGCCGTCGCCTCCCACGTGATTACTTCTCACGCAACACCTCGCGGAACTTCTTCGACAACCGTGCCTCGTTCTTCATCCGCCAGTCGAAGGGTATGTCGATGACCTTCTTCCCCTGGATGTAGTTGTACATGTAGCCGCTCTTCGAGCTGACGAGCGAATAGCCACGGACATCGTGAATGGTCTTCTGGCCGGCGGGAGACACCACCCAGTAGCCCCACAGTTTGGCGATGTTCGGCGCCTTGGCGTCCTTTACGATGTAGGCGCCGCGGGCGGCGAGGATCACGGTGTCTACGTCCGGATGCTTCACCGGAGCGCCCTTGGCGATCTCGGCCCAGGCGTCGGTGCCGAGGCCGACGGCGAACTCACCGCCGATGATCCGCGACCGGACGTCGGGATATCGCGGCAGCGTCTTGACCTCCTGTTTGCGGAGCAGCGTTTCCAGGTACTTCTGAGCCTTCTCTTCGCCAAAAGCATAGGTGAAGTACACCCAGGGCGAGGGCGAGCGCGGCATGGCGATGCGGCCCTTCCACTTCGGGTCGAGCAGCTCGTCGTAGTTCTTGGGCTCGTCCGCGGGCTTCACCAGATTGGTGTTGATGGTCACCAGGGTGAGGTAGCTGTCATGCGTCTTGATGCCGTACTCGCCTTCCATCAGCTCCTTTGGCACGCCGAACTGGCCGGCCCAGTCGAACTTGACGATGGCATCGCCGGCGATCAGCGCGCGCGGGCTCGATGTCCAGAAGAGGTCGAGTCCCGTCGGCACGTTGTTCTTCAGGGCGCGGATGACTTCCACCCGCTTGCGCGTATGGCGGCCGCCGACCTGGTTGAGCTTGATGTTGGTGCCGTAGAACGAATTGAACCCCTTGTTCATCATGGCGACCTGGCGCGGGTTCATGGTGGTGCCGAAAACGGTGGCCTCGCCTTCAGCCTGCGCCGGCTTGATGAGCTTCTTCACGGCATCCGGCAGATCCGCGCTGGTGGCCATCGCTGGCACGCCGAACAACACCGCTGCCATGGCGAGCAGCCCAACCATTGTCGTGAGTGTCTGTTTCATCTGCATCGCTCCTTTTCTAGTGGCCTGTAACATACGAATCACATGCGAACCGAATCGCTCAATTGCCGTACTCGAGCCTCCGTTTGCGGTTCATTCCGACCCGGGCTGTGAAGTCACCTACCCAACCGGACAGCCGGCTCAGCAGACCATTGCGACGGCCGACGTCGTGGCCGCGGATCTCCTGCATCCCGGTCATGCGCCGCGCGAACAGGGCCAGGATGGCGAGGATGAATATCATGTAGAGGGCGACGGCCGCGGCGGCGTTCTGCTCGCCATTGGTCTGGAGATTGAAGATGAGGGTGGCGACGACCTCGGAGTTCCCGGTGTTCATCACCAGCGGCAAGGTCAGATCGCGTGCCGAGAGCATGCCGACCATCAGGGCGGAGTAGAAGATTGCCGGCGCCATCAGGGGCAGGAAGATGCGCCGGAACGTCTCGAGCATGGACACGCCGGAGACATAGGCGGCCTCGTCGAGCTCGAAATGAATCTGCAGGGAGGCGGCGTTCATGGTCCGCGTGCAGTACGCCAGCATCCGGGTCCCCATGGCGATGGCCACGAGCCAGATGGTGCCGAACAGCGGCAGCCAATGATACATCTCGATGCCGATGAACTGGAACGCTACCCCTGTCACGATGGTGGGCACGGCCGGCGCCAGAAACACGATGTTGTCGGCCCAACGTGCCGAGCGGTTGCGGCTGCGCGTGACCACCCAGGTGACGCTGGTGGCCAGCGACGCGGCCACCACGATGGCACCCGCCATCAGGATCAGCGTATGACGAAGCGGTTCTCCGATCCACGCCAACGCGTCGCGGAAGCTGTCGAGGCTGACCGAGTCCAGTGCCGCCATCGAGGGGGGTTGAAAGAACGGCACCAGCGCCACCCAGACGATGGTGACCACCGGAATCCCGATGCTGACGGTCACCCACACGCCGACCCAAACGTAGGCGGCCCAGCGCCAGCGGCCCAGCGGCTGCGGCGCCGAGGCCCGCACCTTGCCGCCCACCACCGCGTATTTCCGCGCCTGCTTCAGGAACCGGGCGTAGAACAGGATGGCGACGCCGCAAATCACGAACAGGACCACACCCGCCGCGCCCGCGAAGCCCAGATTCGGCGGACCGTCGGTCTCCGCGATGGCGTCATAGATCCACAGGACCAGCACATCGCCGGGCATGCCGATGATGGCGACGAAGTCGAACATCTCCACGCCGAGCACGAAATAGAATATGCACACCGCCACCATGCTGGGGCCCAGCAGCGGAAGAACGATGCGAAAGACCGTATAGAACTTTGACACTCCGCTGACCCAGGCGGCCTCCTCCAGCGACGCATCGAGGTTCCGGAAAGCCGGCAGCATCATGAAGACCCCGCCGGGGACCAGCACGATGCCTTGCAGAAAGCAGATCCACGACACCTGGTAGACATCGAACAGCGCGCCGCCGGTGAACTTGGTCATCCCGAAAAGGGCGTTGACCAGCCCCGAGGTCGGATTGAACAGCCACACGTAGGACATGGCGGTGATGAAACCGGGGATCGCCAGCTTTGCCGTCAGCAGGGTGAACAGGCCGGTGCGGTAGCGGAAGTCGGTGCGGGCCAGCAGCCAGGTGAAGGGGAAGGCGAAGACGAACATCCAGAAAACGGTGCCGAGGCCGAGAAGGGCGGTCCGGCCGGTGACGCCAGCGAGCCGCTTCTGGGTGAGCAACTCGGCGTAGTTAGCGAGCGTGTACTGCCCGGTCACCTCCTGGTCGCTGAAGCTGGTCAGAATGTTTCCGCCGACCGTGATGCATACCAGCGCCAGTCCGGTACCTGCCAGCAGGTACACCCAACCGATTCCCAGCAATCGGGAGTTTTGTCTCACGACGCCAGTTTGCGTGTCTTGTTCCACAACACTAGTTGGCACGAGCGGCTTCCTCGCCGGCGAGCCCGCCTTCGAGTCCTTCCATATCCAGGCCGTCGGACGGCGCGACCACGACGGTTTCCGCCGGCGGGAAATGGAGCCGGATCGAATCCCCGCGGCTGATGGCCTCCCGGTGATGCCGCCTGATCCTGACCGGCTGGCCGCAAGACTCGACGGTGTGGACGTAACCCTCGCCGACATAGCTCGATGCGGACACCGTACCGGTTACGAGATTGGCCGAGTCCTGCGGGATGGCGCTGCCGATCTCGATGTCTTCCGGCCGAATCCCCAGCATACAGGTGGCACCCTCCGCAAAACTGTCGCGGCTCGTCCGTTGCGCATCGAGGTAGCCGAAGGGCGTCTCCACGCGAGCCGTGCCCCCGTTGCCGCCCCGATAGACCGCCGGAAAAATGTTCATGTCGCCGATGAAGCGTGCGACGAACTCGTTTTCCGGACGATGGTAGACGGCCTGCGGGTCACCGATCTGGACGATGCGGCCCTCCGACATCACGGCGATTCGATCGCCGGTCTCCAGGGCTTCCGCCTGGTTGTGGGTGACGTGGATCGTCGTCAGGTTGAGGCGGTGCATCAGCTCGCGCATCTGGGCGCGGAGACGGACCTGGAGCTTGAAATCCAGGTTGCTGAGCGGTTCGTCCATCAACAGGATGCGGGGCTGCAAGGCCAGTGCCCGCGCCAGCGCCACCCGCTGCTGCTGGCCGCCGCTCAGCGTGATGACCGGCCGTTCGGCCAGGGCGTCGAGCCCGAGCATCTCGAGCACCTCGCCGACGCGGTCCCGCACCGAGTCCGTATCCATCTTGAGCCGGCCGCGACGGAGCGGGAAGGCGATATTCTCGAACACGTCCATGTGCGGCCAGATGGCGTAGGACTGGAACACCATGGCGATGGGGCGGCGATCGGGCGGGACGAAAACGCCGTTCCCGGCGTCGAAGATGGCATGCCCGTCGATGAGGATCTCGCCAGCGGTGGGCCGTTCCAGCCCGGCGATGGAACGCAGCATGGTGGTCTTGCCGCAGCCCGAGGGGCCCAGTAGCACGAAGAACTCGCCAGCGGCGACATCCAGATCGATGCCGCGCAGGGCGTGCACGACGCCGTCCCGCAACGGGAACTTCGCCTCGAGACGCCTCGTCTGCAGCATTGCCATCGTTTGCGCCTTCCAGCGAGGCCTAGGTGGGAGGCTCCAGGACCCCTTCGTCCTGGAGCCTCTTGATGGTGGCTTCGGCTGTCTCGCGCGCGTCGCGGCCGGTGTCCCTGGGCATGAAAGTCTGCTTCCCGAACTCCCGGCCGAAGAGTTCCGACTTGACCTGCGCCGGGAAGTTCATGAAGACCTCGGTCCTCCGTCTGCGCAGCCGGTCGAGATCGACCGTCGACACCAGGACGGATTCGCCGGCGCCGTCGATCCGGGCGTCGACATGGCCGAGATAGTTGACCACCGTGGAGCCGCCTCGCGTGGCCTGGGCGGCGCTGTACCTGCCGCTCAACGCACCGGCGTTGGCGGAGGCCACGTAGACGAGGTTCTCGTAGGCGCGCGACCGGCGTACCTGGTCACGGGTCTCGGCAAGGGGCCCGTTGGTCTCGGTGGTCGGGTGCAGGAGGATCTCCGCACCGCGAAACGTCAGAGCGCGTGACAACTCGAAGAAATTCACGTCGTGCTCGACGATCATCGCGAGCCGTCCGTAGGGCGTTTCGAGGACCGGGAACAGGGAGTCCTCTCCGTACCGCCGGACATACTCCGTGTAGACATCGGCGGGACACACGCTGGGGATCAACCCTTCCACGTTGTGCTCGTGGCACTTGCGGTAGCGCAGCTCGACCGTGCCCGACGGGCCGACGATGAAGCCCGAGGTGAACCAGACATCGGGCCAGTCGGGATCGCGCTCGAAGGCGGCTCCCGCCACGTAAACCTGGTGCTCCCGGGTGAAGTCGCCGATGAGGTCGGTTTCGGCTCCGGGTATCTCGATGCAAACGGTCTTCCAGTCGTCGGCGGTGCGCTTGTGGTTGAAACCCTGGCACCAGGCTTCCGGAAACACCACCAGGCGCGCCTCGTCCCGGACCACCGCCGCCTCGGCGATCTCGAGCCCGCGCCGGATGTTGCGGCCGATGACGTCGTCTTTCCGCTCCGGATCGTCGATGATTTCGATGGACGCCTGGATACATGCTATCTGGAATTTCTTCGGCATGATCAGGCCAGAGCGCGATTCTGTTGTTCCGTTGCGGCCGCCGGCTCATGTTCCTCCGGCGGCGCGTAGACCCCGTCCCGGAGATAACGAGCGATGACGGCTTCCGTGCTCTGCCGTGCCTCGGACTTGTGCGCGATGGGCTGTTCGAGCCAACGGTTGATGCCGGTGGCCTGGTGCCGGGTGTATTCGCGGGCGTAGATTTCCGTCCGCGACTGGACCAGGATGTTGTCGCGTACTTCCGCGCGCCGCTCCCGCAGGGCGCGCAGATCGATGGGGCCGATGGCCAGCGCCTCGCCGGGGTTGGGCGCCGCGCCAACCACCTTGCCGTTGAAATCGACGATCTCGGAGCCGCCGTGGGAACGGTGCAGGGGCGATATCTCGCCGTCGCGCCGCTCCTGGAAATTCAGCCCGGGCGAATCGGCGAACACGCCGCCCGACACCTGCGCGGCATAACCGCCGTGATTGGAAGAGATGACGTACATGCAGTTCTCGTAGGCGCGGGTGCGGCGGCTCATCTCCCACGGCTCCCGGTGTGGTCCGTAGGGCTCGCCCGTGCAGTGCAGCAGGATTTCAGCGCCGTGCTGCGCGAAGATGCGCGGCATTTCCGGGAAGTTGATGTCGTAGCAGTTGATGAGCGCGAGCCGGCCGATCTCGGTGTCCACCACCGGGAAGAGCGCGTCCTCGCCGCCCTCGTTCTTCACGTACAGGTCGTAACAACCCGTGGGCGTCGAATACGTCGTGTGACCCTGGACGTCGGCGCCATTGACCTTGCGATAGCGCAGCAACAGATCCCCCGACGGTCCGAACAGGTAGGCGGAGTTGAACCAGCGATTCGGATAGGCCGGATCGTACTCCATGGTTCCGCCGGCGACGTAGGCCCGGTTGATGCGCGCGAAGTTGGCCAGGGGTTCGAGCTCGGGACCGGGAATGCGCAGCGCAATGCGTGTCCATTCCTCCACCGACCGGACATGTTCGACGCCGGTGAGCGAGAACTCGGGCAGCACATAGAGCTTTGCCTGACCCCAGCGGCAGCTCACGTATTCCATCAGCGAGAGGTAGCGATTGACGTTCTCGCGGATGATGGCGTCGCGCCACTCCGGTTCCCGGACGTGACGGATAATCGTCTGAACCGCGACGGCGGTGTATTTGTCGATCATTGTCGAACTCCCTGCCCCTCCGCGGCGGTTGCCCGGAGGTGCCATCCGGAGCCTTCGGGAAGCTCTAGTGTCCTTCTAGTGTCGTGCCGCCCGCTCTTCCGCGCCGAGACTCCGCACCGCGGGGAAAACCTCGTCACGGAGAAGGCTCATGGTCTGACGGACGCTCTCATCGGGCACGTTGCCGATCTTGACGCTCAGATTGGTCACGCCGTGACCGAACTCCTCATGGAGGCGCGTGATTTGTTCGATGGCCATGTCGGGCGTTCCGCACATGACCAGCCCGCGTTCCATCCGCTCCTCGAGGGAGAGCTGATTGTGTGTCCGCAGCTTCGTGGTCTGACGCTCGGCGTCGTGGTCATCCTTGAAGTAGCGCGTCTTCTGAACGACCAGCCGCTGTGCCGTGCGGATGCCGCCGCCAAGCACATTGAAGAAGTAATCATAGCCTCGGCGCAACGTTCGAATCGCCTCGTCCTTGCTCGGGGCAACACAGCAGTTCATGGCCAGGATGATGTTGTGGGGCTGCGGTTCCCAGCCGAGCTGTCGCGCATGTTCCCGGTAGACGTTAAGGGAGTGGTGCGCGGTTTCGTAGTCCTGGACGCGCAAGACGCCCATGGTCGCCCCGTGCTCGGCGGCGAGGCGCGCGGAGCCGTCGCTGCTGGCCGACATGACGATCTCGGGGTGCGGCTTCTGGGCCGGCTTGGGCCAGATCGATACCGCGCGAAACTGGTAGTACTCGCCCTCCCAGCCGAACGGTTCCGGTTCGGTCCAGGCCTTCTTGATCAGCTCGATGGCCTCGTTCATGCGCCCGTAGGACTCACTGGGCGCAACGTTGTAGGCCACGTATTCGTGGGGAATGCCGCGCATGAACCCGGCGACGAGGCGGCCGCCGGAGATCATGTCCAGCATGGCGTATTCCTCGGCCACCCGGATCGGGTTGACGATGGGCACGATGTTGCCGGACTGCAGGATCATCGACTTGCTCGTGCGTTCCGCGACACAGGCCCCGATCAGGTTGGGATTCGGCATCAACCCGTAGGGGCTCATGTGGTGCTCGTTGTTGCCGATCCAGTCGAAGCCGCATTCCTCGGCAAAGACCTTGGTGTCGATCCCGGCCCGGAAGATCCGCATGCCTTCATCCGGGCTGAACTGCTTGTTGGCCACGGGCCAATCCTGCCCCACCTTTTCGATGCCGGTATAGGGCATGTGGTGCGTGTACGAGAACTTCATCACCACTTCCTTCAGGGGCCGCGGCCCGTTCCATTGGGACCCGAAAAAATCTGGATGGTTCGCTTGCGTGCGCGTTCGCATCCTCCGCCAATGTCATGTGGTTTGTCAACTGCAAGTCGTCTCCGGTGATGCAGGAGGGTTTCCACTTCGCCGGGTGTTTACCCGTTCACCGGTGCGATTTCCTTTTAGGCCCGCGTGAGAATAGCCGGTAGTTTCAATCCGGATTGGACGGTGTTATATTCCGGATTGAACGCTAATCCATTCCGAGTTGGACGGAGCAGGGTGCCATTCTTGGGAGGCCAACATGCCGGACCGGACGACAGGCGAAAAGTATGTGCCCCGGCATGCGGAGGCGCGGGTCCGCGAGGCGCTCACGGACACCCGCATCGTCGCCATCGTGGGTCCGCGGCAGTCCGGCAAGACGACGCTCGCCCGCCGCATCGCCGATGACGACGGCCGCCCGTTCATCACCCTGGACGACGAGCAGTACAGGAGGTTCGCCGAAGACGATCCCATCGGCTTCGTGCGCAGCAACCCGGCGGTGGTCATCGACGAGATTCAGCGGGCGCCCGCACTGATCCTCGCCATCAAGCAGGCGGTTGACGAAGACCCTCGACCGGGACGCTATCTGATCACCGGATCGGTGGACCTCTTCCGAGCCGCCATCTCACCCGATTCGTTGGCAGGCCGTGTCGAGACGGTAGAACTGCTGCCCTTTTCACAGGCGGAGATCGCCCGTACCGGCACACCGGGTTTCTTGGATCGGGCGTTCGCGGGAGATTTCCCGAGCTTCGGGGTAGCGGGGGACACAACGGGCCTGACCGAGCGCATACTCGCCGGTGGTTTTCCCGAAGCCCTCTCGCGAGCGGCCCCGGCACGGCGGGCGAATTGGCTGCGATCCTACGCCCGCTCGCTAGCTGAGCGCGACGTACCGGACATCGCGACCATCGGAAAGCGCGACGCGCTGGCGCGGCTTCTCGACCACGTCGCGGCGTCGTCCGGTCAACTGCTCAACATGAGCGGGATAGGATCCCGACTGGGAGTCGACGGCAAGACTGTGGATCGCTGGCTGGCCTTGTTCGAGCACATGTTCCTCGTCCGGCGGGTCTATGCTTGGCATCGTAGCGAGCTCAAACGGCTGGTCAAGCGGCCCAAGCTTCAGTGTCTGGACTCGGGCCTGCTTGCGGCGCTCCGGCGAATCGACGCCGCCGCCATCGCCAGAGACCGACAGCAACTCGGGATTCTGCTGGAATGCTTCGTCTATTCCGAACTCGCCAAAACGGCCTCCCTCTCGGATCACCCGATATTTTTCTCCCACTACCGCGACAAGGATCAGGTCGAGGTGTATTTGGTGCTGGAACGGTTGCCGGGAGGGATCGTCGGCATCGAGGTCAAGGCAGGCGCCACCGTCCATCCCGGTGACTTCAAGGGCTTGGCACGCCTGAGGGAGGCCGCGGGCCGGCTGTTTGTCTGCGGCATCGTCCTCCACGACGGCGACCGGATTCAAAAAGTGGGTCCAGAGTTTTTTGCCGTGCCGGTCAGAACGCTCTGGGAAACCTGAAGACTCGGTAGCCTCTGTTGGAAACGACCGTGGCGCTCCAATGCCTGGATGCCGGGTCAAGCCCGGCATGACGAGTCGGAGGTCCCTGGTCAGGCGGGGATGACGGCGCGTGGCGGCGCCGCGGTCACTTTGCCGCCGGAATCCGCTCCAACCCGCCCATATACGACCGCAGCGCTTCCGGGACGGCGATGCTGCCGTCTCCCTGCTGGAAGTTCTCCATGATGGCCACCAGGGTGCGGCCTACGGCCAGGCCGGAGCCGTTGAGGGTGTGGACGAGCTGGGGGCGCTGCTTCGGGGCCGGGCGGTAGCGGATGGCGGCGCGGCGGGCCTGGAAATCGGTGCAGTTGGAGCAGGAGCTGATCTCCCGGTAGGTTCCCTGCCCCGGCAGCCAGACCTCGATGTCGTAGGTCTTGGCCGCGGAGAAGCCCAGGTCGGCGGTGCAGAGCTCCACCACGCGGTAGTGGAGCCCCAGACGCTGGAGCACGGCTTCGGCGTCGCGGGTGAGCTTCTCCAGCTCCTCGAAGGAGCTTTCCGGCTCGACGATCTTCACCAGCTCCACCTTGTTGAACTGGTGCTGCCGGATCAGGCCGCGCATGTCCTTGCCGTAGGAGCCCGCCTCCCTGCGGAAACAGGGGGTGTAGGCGCAGTAGTACGCGGGCAGGTCGGAAGCGTCGAGGACCTCTTCCCGGTGGATGTTGGTGAGCGGCACCTCGGCGGTGGGGATGAGGAAGTAGTCGGGGTCCACGGTGCGGAACATGTCCGCTTCGAACTTGGGGAGCTGGCCGGTGCCGGTCATGGTGTCCCGGTTCACCAGGAACGGCGGGAGGATCTCCTCGTAGCCGTGCTCCCGGGTCTGGAGATCCAGCATGAACGCGATCAGCGCCCGCTCAAGCAGCGCACCCTGGCCCCGGTAGAGGGTGAAGCGCGCGCCGGTGAGCTTGGCGCCCCGGGCGAAATCGAGGATCCCCAGCGCCTCGCCGATCTCCCAGTGATTCTTCGGCGTGAAGTCGAACGCGGGCGCCTCGCCCCAGTGCCGCAACACGGGGTTGTCGGCCTCGGACTCGCCCACGGGCACGCCCGCGTCCGGAAGGTTCGGGATGTCGAGCATGGACTCGCTGAACCGGCGCTCGGTCTCGCCCAGCGGTTGATCCAGCGCGTCGAGCTCGGCGCTGACCGTGCCGATCTCCTCCATCAGATCCGCGGCGTCGCCGCCCGCTTTCTTGAGCCGGCCGATCTCGCCCGAGAGTTTGTTCTTCCGCTCCTTGAGCCGCTCCCAGCGGGCGAGGGTCTCCCGGCGTTCCCGGTCCGCGGCCATCACCGCTTCCCAGTCGATGTCCGTCCCCCTCGCGGCCATGCGCTCCCGCATCCCTTCCGGGTCCTCGCGCAGGATCCTGACGTCAATCATCCCTCATCCCTTCCCGTGAACAGAAGCTACCCCTCGGAAAAATCGAACGCATGACGGACATGGCGAACCGACGGCGGATTCGAGCCGAGCGAAATCCCGACGACATCGAACTGGACGTCCCGGTCATGCAGCCGGTGCTTGTTAAGGTAGTGAAGGGCCGCGCGCTTCAACCGCCGCTGCTTGATGGCGTTGACCGATTCCAGCGGCGCGCCGGACGTGTCCACCCTGCGGGTCTTCACCTCCACGAACACCACGGCCTGCTTGTTGACGGCGATCAAGTCGATTTCGCCCAGGGGGCAACGGTAGTTGCGTTCGACCACGGCGTAACCCTGCCGCTTGAGGTAGCGCTCGGCGAGATCTTCTCCGGCCTTGCCCAGGGACTTCCGGCCATCACCCATCCCTATTTCTGGCACCAAAGAGCGGCACCGGCAAGCCGTCCGGCGCGGGCTGGACGGCGCGCGGCGCGCGCTGCTCCAGGGACTCCCGCACCGGCTTGAAGCTGCGGCGATGGACCGGACAGGGGCCGTAGCGGTTCAAGGCGTCCGAGTGGCGGCGGCTGCGGTAACCCTTGTGGCTGGCGAAGCCGTACTCCGGGTATTGGACGTCCAACTCCACCATCATGCGGTCCCGGGCCACCTTGGCGATGATGGACGCCGCCGCGATGGAGAAGCACAGCCGGTCGCCGCCCTTGAGGGTCCGTTGCGCCGGCGCCGCGGTCCACGGGCCGTCCTCCACCAGGCTGGCGGCGGGAATACCATGGGGGCCGTCGATCATGAGGTAGTCCGGGGTGACGATCAGGCCCCGGACCGCCCGGGCCATGGCCACGAGGCTCGCCCGCAGGATGTTGAGGCGGTCGATCTCGCCGGGATCGGCCACCCCCACGGCCCAGGACGTGGCCCGCTCCTTGATCCACTCGGCCAGGCGCTCGCGCTTCCGGGCGCTCAGGAGCTTTGAATCCCTGATGTCGGGATTGAAGGCGCCGGGCTCGAACACCACCGCCGCGGCCACCACCGGCCCCGCCAGGGGCCCCCGCCCGGCCTCGTCCACTCCGGCGATGCGCCGGAACCCCCGCGAGTGCGCATCCGATTCGTAGACGGTGCCGTCGGGTCCACGGCGTTCCGGAGCCAGCAGGCGGCCGGGACGGGGCGGTGCGGGGGAGGTTCGTTTGCCGGGCATTCGAGGCGTATGATAAGAAATCGGCGTGAAAATCACCAGCGAAGAGGTCCGGCACGTGGCCGTCCTCGCCCGTCTGGACCTCACTCCGGACGAGCAGGAACAACTCACCGGCCAGCTCGACCGCATCCTCGACTACATGGACAAGCTCAACGAGCTCGACACTGAAAGCGTCGAGCCCATGTCCCACGCGGTGGACGTGGTCAACGTCCTGCGCCCGGACCGGGCCGTCAACCAGCCGCGGACCGAGGACTTGCTGCGCAACGCCCCCGCCCGGGACGACGACTTCCTGAGCGTCCCGAAAATCATTGAATGACCGTACACGAACTTACCCTGCACGAGCTGCACGACCGGCTGCGGTCCCGTGAGTTGAGCGCGGTCGGGCTGGCGGAAGCGCTGTTCGACCGCATCGAGGCCACCGACGGAGCCATCGGCGCCTACCTCGCCGTGTGCCGCGAGCAGGGCATGGAAGACGCGCGACGGGCGGACGCCCAACTCGCCACCGGCGACGCGGACTCGAAACTCCTGGGCATCCCGGTGGCGCTGAAGGACGTGCTGCTCACCGAGGGCGTGCCCACCACCTGCGCGTCGAAGATCCTGAAGGGCTTCACGCCGCCCTATGACGGCACCGCGGTGAGGCGCCTGCGGGAAGCCGGAGCCGTGCTGCTGGGCAAGACCAACATGGACGAGTTCGCCATGGGTTCCTCCACCGAAAACTCCGGCTACTCCATCACCCGCAACCCCTGGAACCCGGACCACGTGCCGGGCGGCTCCTCGGGCGGCTCCGCCGCCGCCGTGGCCGCCGGCCAGTGCGTCGCCGCCCTGGGCACCGACACCGGCGGGTCCATCCGCCAGCCGGCGTCCTTCTGCGGCATCGTGGGCCTCAAGCCCACCTACGGACGGGTGAGCCGGTACGGCGTGGTGGCCTATGCCTCGTCGCTGGACCAAGTAGGGCCCATGACCCGGGACGTCACCGACTGCGCGCTGGTGCTCCAGGCCATCGCCGGCCACGATGCCGCGGACTCCACCTCGGTGGACGCGCCCGTGCCCGACTACGCCGCGGCGCTCACGGGCGACGTCAAGGGATTGCATATCGGCGTACCGAAGGAGTACTTCGCGGCCGGGCTCCAGCCCGAGGTGGAGCGGGCGGCGCGGCAAGCCATCGCCGAGCTGGAGAAGGCCGGCGCCGTCGTGACGGAGGTGTCGCTGCCGCGGAACGACTACGCCGTGGCCGCCTACTACGTCATCGCGGCGGCCGAGGCCAGCTCGAACCTGGCCCGCTACGACGGCATGCGCTACGGCCCCCGGGCCGAGGCCGAGGACCTGACCTCCACCTACATGAAGAGCCGCGCCCAGGGATTCGGGCACGAGGTGAAACGACGGATCATGCTGGGGACGTACGTGCTGTCCGCCGGCTACTACGACGCCTACTACCTCAAGGCCCAGAAGGTGCGGACCCTGCTCAAGCAGGACATGGAGGCCGTCTTGGAGGATTGCGACGCCATCGTCGCCCCTACCTGCCCCACCACCGCCTTCAAGGTCGACGAGATGACCCACGACCCGCTGCAGATGTACCTCTCGGACATCCTCACCATCTCGGTGAACCTCGCCGGCCTGCCGGCGCTGTCGGTGCCCTGCGGCTTCGACGACGCCGGGCTCCCCATAGGCCTGCAGATCATCGGCAAGCACTTCGACGAGGCCACGGTGCTGCGGCTGGGGTACGCCTACGAGCAGGCCACGGAGTGGCATACGCGGAGGCCGGAGATCTAGCCAGCGTCGGGGGCACGTACTCCCTTTCCAACCCCGGACCCCGGGGCAAGCTTGACCCTGGGTCAAGGCACCCTACTCCCGTCATCCCGGGCTTGACCCGGGGATCCAAGCACCCTACTCCAGTCATCCCGGGCTTGACCCGGGATCCAGGCACCCGCTCCCGTCATCCCGGGCTTGACCCGGGGATCCAAGCACCCTACTCCAGTCATCCCGGGCTTGACCCGGGATCCAGAAGACGGGCGAGGAACAGCCGCCCCCACCCTCCGCCTCTGGACCCCGGGTCAAGCCCGGGGTGACGGGGAGGTGGGCCGGCGTGACGGGGAGGTGGACCGGGGTGACGGGGAGGTGGACCGGGGTGATGGGGGTGGACCGGACTGACGGAGGTGGACCGGATTCCGCGCGATGCCGGTCTAAGCGGTACCCAGGATCAAGCTCGCATGCATGGCCAGGCTGCCGCCGTGGCCGCTGATGATGCCGACCTTGGCGTCGGGGACCTGGCGTTCGGGCTCGACTTCGTTGCCGCGGAGCTGCCGGGCGCCTTCGGTGAGGTGGAGCATTCCTTCCAGGTGGGCCTGGGATAGGAGGCCGCCGTGGGTGTTGAGGGGGATCTCGCCGTTGATGCCGATGCGGCCGTCCTTGACGAAGTCCTTGCCCTCGCCTTTTTCGCAGAAGCCGTAGTCCTCCAGGGTGATCATGGCGGTGATGGTGAAGCAGTCGTAGAGCTCGGCGAAGTCCATGTCCCTGGGCTCCAGCCCGGCCATGTCGTAGGCCATGCGCGAGGACTTGCGTCCGCCCAGGGTGGTGAGGGTGGGGGCGTCCAGCAGGCTGAAGTGGGGGTGGTGCTGCCCCATGCCGAGGATCACCACCGGGGGCTTGGGAAAGTCCTTGGCGCGTTCCAGGCTGGTGACCAGCACGGCGCCGCCGCCGTCGGATTCCAGCGAGCAGTCCAGCAGGTGAAGCGGTTCGACGATCATGCGGGATGCCTGGTGGTCCTCGATGGTGATGGGCTTCTTCATGGTGGCGTTGGCGTTGAGCGACGCGTGCCGGCGGGTGGTGACGGCGATCTCCGCCAGGTCCTCGCTGCGGGTGCCGAACTCGTACATGTGGCGCTGGGCCGCCAGCGCGTGGCCGGCCGCCGCCGCGAAGTGACCCCAAGGCCGCTCCCAGTGCTCGTCGCCCCGGCGGATGGGGTAGCCGGGGGTGGCATCCCCGGTGGAGCGCTTGCGCGCGTGCACGCACAGCACCGTGCTGCACATGCCGGCGTCGATGGCCATGACCGCGTGTTGCACCATGGCGATGGGCGTGGCGCCCCCCAGGGCGAGGTCGGTGGCGTAGACCGGGGTGATGCCGGCCATGTGCGCCAGCCGCACCGCGTAGCTCCTGTGAGCGTCGTTCAGCGGCTGGTTGGTAAGGAACCCGTCCACCGCGTCGCCGCGGACGCCCGCATCATCGAGACACTCCCGGATCGCCTCGAGATGCAGCGAGTGCGTCGTGCCGTCCGGACGCTTGCCCACCAGGGTCTCGCCCACGCCAACAATGGCGTATTTTCCCCCGAGATTGGCCATGGTTCCTCCTTGCCGGGGCCGCGCCCCCCGCAGGTTGCAAGTTGATTGGGTGATTCCGAATCCGTAACAGCAAACGGCGAAGGGCGTCAAGAACAGCGGTTCCGGGACATCAGATTGCGGAGCCTCGGCCTTTCTGTTACCTGCGAAACCATGAGCTACGAAACGGTCATCGGGCTGGAGGTGCACGCGCAAATCCTCACCGAATCCAAGATCTTCTGCGGTTGTTCCACGCGGTTCGGAGAGGCGCCGAACCGCAACACCTGCCCGGTGTGCATGGGCTTTCCGGGGGTGCTGCCGGTGCTGAATCGCAAGGTGGTGGAGCATACCATCCGCACCGGGCTGGCCACCCATTGCGCCATCGCCAGGCGCAGCCGCTGGGCGCGCAAGAACTACTTCTATCCCGACCTGCCCAAGGGCTATCAGATCAGCCAGTACGAGTTGCCGCTGTGCACCGGCGGGCACGTGGACGTGAGCGGCGACGGCGCCCCGAAACGGGTGCGGCTCACCCGCATCCACATGGAAGAGGACGCCGGCAAGAACATCCACGACGCCCGCGGCGACCACAGCCTGGTGGACCTGAACCGGGCGGGCGTGCCGCTCATGGAGATCGTGAGCGAGCCCGACATACGCAGCCCGGACGAGGCCGGCGACTACCTCCGGACCCTGCGATCGATCCTGGAATACCTCGAGGTGTGCGACGGCAACATGGAGGAAGGCAGCTTCCGTTGCGACGCCAACGTGTCGCTCCGGCCCGAGGGGGACGACGAGCTGGGCGTCAAGGTGGAGATCAAGAACCTCAACTCCTTCAAGGCGGTGGAAAAGGCGCTGGAGTACGAGATCCGGCGCCAGGGGCAGGCGCTGTCGGAGGGGGAACCGGTGGCGCAGGAAACGCGCCTTTGGGACCCCGACGCCGAGGTCACCCGGTCGATGCGTTCCAAGGAGCACGCCCACGACTACCGCTATTTTCCCGACCCGGACCTGCTGCCGCTGGAAATCGACGAGGAGTGGGTCTCGGAGATCCGCGCCACCCTTCCCGAGCTGGCGCAGGAGCGCCGGAACCGCTTCGTGGAAGCGTACGCGCTGCCCGCCTACGACGCCGGCATCCTCACCCAGCGGCGCGACGTGGCCGACTATTTCGAGGCCGCGGTCAAAGCCCACGCCAATCCCAAGGCCATCGCCAACTGGCTCATGGGCGACCTCTTCCGGGTGCTCAAGGAGCGCAAGCTCGACGCCGCGCTACGCATCGAGCACTGGCCGGTGGCGGCGGCAGACCTGGCCCGCATGGTGCAACTGGTGGACGAGGGGACCATCAGCGGCAAGCTCGCCAAGACCGTCTTCACCGAGATGCTGGAGGCCGGCAAGGGGCCGGACGCCATCGTCAAGGAGAAGGGCCTGGAGCAGGTGTCCGATACGGGCGCCCTGGACGCCGCGGTGGAGGAAGTGGTCGCGACGTGCGCCGCCCAGGTGGAAGAGTACCGGGCCGGCAAGGAGAAGGTCTTCGGGTTCCTGGTAGGTCAGGTGATGAAAGCCACCCGCGGCAAGGCCAACCCGCAGATGGTCAACGAGATTCTGAGGAGCAAGCTGCAGGGTTGAGCCCCCAGGGCCGCCGTACCTGGCCCCGCCACCGCCCCGCCTCTGGACCCCGGGTCAAGCCCGGGGTGACGGATGCCGGGCGCGGGGGTAGCGTGCCTTCAGGTGCGGTAGTCGGAGTTGATGCGGATGTACTCGTGGCCGAGGTCGGAGGTCCAGACCGAGGTGCGGGCGTCGCCCATGCCGAGGCTGATGCGGACGGTGAAGGACGGGCGCTGCATGACCTTGGCGGCGGCGGTCTCGCGGGTGCCCACGGCCAGGCCCCGGCGCACCACCTTGACGCCGCCGAGGGCGATGTCGATGGTTTCCTCCACCACGGGCACGCCGGCGTTGCCTATGGCCATCATGAACCGGCCGATGTTGGGGTCCTGGCCGAAGAAGGCGGTCTTGACGAGCTTCGAGTTGGCCACGGTGAAGGCCACCTTGCGGGCCGTGCCGGCGGTCCGGGCGCCGTCCACCCGGATCTCCACCAGCTTCGTGGTGCCCTCGCCGTCGGCCACCACCTTGAGCGCCAGCTCCTTCATGACCCGGGTCAGCGCCCGCTCCAGCGCCTCCTCGCCCTCGCCGCCGCGGCTGATGCGGGGGTTGCCGGCGACGCCGTTGGCCATGCACAGCACGGTGTCGTTGGTGCTGGTGTCGCCGTCCACGGTGATGGCGTGGAACGTGCCGTCCGCGGCCCGGCGCAGCATGGGCCGTAGCGCGGCCGGGGCGACGGCCGCGTCCGTCAGGACGTAGCACAGCATGGTGGCCATGTTGGGGGCGATCATGCCGGCGCCCTTGGCGATGCCGGCGACGTGCACGGTACGGCCGCCGATGCGGCACGACGCCGCCGCGGTCTTGGGGCCGTTGTCGGTGGTCATGATCGCTTCCACCGCTTCCTGAAGACCGTCCGGCGACAGCGACGCCGCCGCGTCCGCGATGCCCCGCGCGATCTTGTCCATGGGGAGCGGCACGCCGATGATGCCGGTGGAGGAAGGCAGCACCCGTTGCGCGTCGATGCCCAGGTGCCGGGCGGTCTCGGTGCACATGGCCCTGGAATCCCGCAGCCCGCCCGGGCCGGTGCAGGCGTTGGCGTTGCCGCTGTTGACCACCACCGCCTGGAGGAGCCCCCCGCGCACGTGCTGCATGCCCGCCGTCACGCTGGGGCTCTTGATGCGGTTCCTGGTGAAGATCGCGGCGGCGGCGGCCGGGCCGTCGGAGACGATCAGCGCCAGGTCCTTGCGGCCGCTCTCCTTGATGCCGCACGCCACCCCGGCGAAGCGGAACCCCGGTACGCCCCGCGGGGGCTTCACTTGCCGTGGCATCGCTTGTACTTCTTGCCGCTGCCGCACGGACAGGGGGCGTTGCGCCCCACCTTGTCGCCGTCACGCCGCACCGTGACCACGGGTTCCGGCCCCTCGCCGTCGCCGCGGCTCAACATCATCTGCCGGGGCGCCTGCCGCGCTTCCAGCTCTTCCAGCTCGGCGGCGCTCTGCTCCTGGTCCACCTCCACGGTGAAGAGCTTCCCGACCACGTCCTCCTGTATCCGGTCGGACATCTCCTGGAACATGTCGTACCCTTCCCGCTGGTACTCGTGCAGCGGGTTTTTCTGGCCGTATCCGCGCAGGCCGATGCCCTCCTTGAGGTGGTCCATGTTGAGGAGATGGTCCTTCCACAGCACGTCGATGGTCTGGAGCATGATGATCTTCTCGAGCTGCCGCAGCAGCTCCTCGCCCAGCCGCTCCTGCTTGTCCTCGTAGCTGTCGTTCACCAGCTTGACGACCTTCTCCTCGATCTCCTCGGCGGTGATGGCCTCCAGCTCCGCGGGCGTGAACTCCAGCCGCAGGTTGAAGCGGCCGCGCAGGCTCTCGGCGAGGCCTGCGAGGTCCCACTCCGAGGCCATGGCCTGCTTGTCCACGAACCGGTCCACCGTCTCCTCGGCGAACTGCGTGGCCATCTCCAGCACGTCGTCCCTGAGCTTGTCGCCCGACAGCGCGTCCCGGCGCTGGGCATAGACCAATTCCCGCTGCTTGTTCATGACGTCGTCGTATTCCAGCAGGTGTTTGCGGATGTCGAAGTTGTGGGCCTCCACCTTCTTCTGGGCGTTCTCGATGGCCCGGCTCACCATGCCGTGCTCGATGGGAACGCCCTCCTCCATGCCCAGCCGGTTCATGATCCCCTGCATGCGGTCGGCGCCGAAGATCCGCATCAGGTCGTCTTCCAGCGACAGGAAGAACCGGGACGCGCCCGGGTCGCCCTGGCGCCCGGCACGGCCGCGCAACTGGTTGTCGATGCGGCGGCTCTCGTGGCGTTCGGTGCCGATGATGTGGAGCCCGCCGGCCGCCACCACCTTGTCCCGCTCCCCGGCCGACGTATCCTGGTAACCCACCAGAATCTCGTCGTATCGGTTGCTGTAGGCCTCGGGAGCCTTCTCCAACTCCTCGCGCACGTCCTCCACGGCCTGTACGTATTCCTGGCGCTTGGACTCGTAGGCCTCGTACGCGGCCTGGGTCTCCTTCTCATGCGGAATCCGCAACGCCTCGCAATGGGCTTCCGCGTCCTCGTAGGCGGCGCGGTTGGCCTCGAACTCTTCAACCAGCGTGGCGTCCTCGCTCCCGGCCACCACCGATCGGGTGACCACGAACTCGTACTCCTCCAGCCGCTGCTCGTACAGCCGCCGGCTGTCGTCGACGGCTTCGAGCAGTTGCTGCCGCTGGCCGTCGGCGCCCTGCCAGCGCTGGACCAGCGAGCCGAAGGCCTCGCACGCCTCGCGGAACTCGCGACGGGCCGGGGACTTCTCCTGGTCCTGGTGGGCCAGCACCGCCGCGTCGAGGTCCTCCTTGGTCTCGATGTACGACTCCGGGATGGGGCGGAAGCTGTGCAGCGCGTCGATGAGGTCTTCCGAGGACACGCGCTCGTATTCCTGCCGGAGGTCCCGGAAGGGCGACAGTCCCATGAGACGGCCCTGGATCTCCGTAAAGCTCCGCAACGCATCGCTCCGCTGCTGCTCGTACGTTTCCGACGCCGCCTTGTAGCGCTCGTCGGCCTCCCTCATCCGCTCGTCGTACGTCTCCTTCAGCTCCCGCAGCGCGTCTTCGTAGCGCTGCGCTCCCTGGAGCGGCAGCTTGGCGGCGCGGGTGATCCACTCATTCTCCATGTCGGAGCGGGCCAGGAACTCCGGGTTGCCCCCGAGCAGGATGTCCGTGCCGCGGCCGGCCATGTTGGTGGCTATGGTGACGGCGCCGAACCGGCCCGCCTGGGCGATGATGGACGCCTCCGCCTCGTGGTTGACGGCGTTGAGCACGTTGTGGCGGACCTTCTTCTTCTTGAGCATCGAGGAGAGAAGCTCCGACTTCTCCACCGACACCGTCCCCACCAGCACCGGCTGTCCCTTGGCGTTGGATTCGGCGATCTCCTCCACCACCGCCTCGTACTTCTCCCGCTCGGTGCGGTACACCACGTCGGCGTGGTCCAGCCGGACCATGGGCCGGTGGGTGGGCACCACCACCACGTCGAGGTTGTAGATCTTCTTGAACTCGGGGGCCTCGGTGTCGGCGGTGCCGGTCATGCCCGCGAGCTTGCTGTACATGCGGAAGTAGTTCTGGATGGTGATGGTGGCGAGGGTCTGGTTCTCCTCGCGGATGTGCACGCCTTCCTTGGCCTCCACCGCCTGGTGTAGCCCGTCGGACCAGCGCCGGCCCGGCATGAGCCGCCCGGTGAACTCGTCGACGATGATGACCTCCCCGTCCTTGATCACATAGTCCACGTCGCGCTTGAAGATACTGTGGGCCTTCAGCGCCTGGTTGACGTGGTGCAGCATGTCGATGTGGCGCGGGTCGTAGAGGTTGTGCACCCCCAGCAGCCGCTCCACCTTGGCCACGCCGCTCTCGGTGAGGGATACCGTCTTGGCCTTCTCGTCGATGGTGTAGTCCCCCTGGGCCAGGATGGCCTCCCGGTCTTCCTGGGAGGGATCGCCCTGGGTCACCGCGCCCCGCTGGAGCTTGGGGATGATGCGGTTGAGCGTGTAGTACTTGTCGGTGGACTCCTCCGCCGGCCCTGAGATGATCAGCGGGGTCCGGGCCTCGTCGATGAGGATGTTGTCCACCTCGTCCACCACCGCGAAGTTGAGCTCCCGCTGGACGTATTCCTCCAGTGCGAACTTCATGTTGTCCCGCAGGTAGTCGAAGCCGAACTCGTTGTTGGTGCCGTAGGTGATGTCGGCCCGGTAGGCCTCCTGGCGCGAGATCGGCCGCAGGTTGAGGTAGCGGTAGTCCTTGGTGATGAAGGTGGGGTCGAACCGGTAGCTGACGTCGTGCACGATGGAAGCCACCGACAGCCCCAGGGCGTGATAGATGGGGCCCATCCACTGGACGTCGCGCCGCGCCAGGTAGTCGTTGACCGTGATCAGGTGGACGCCCTTGCCGGTCAGCGCGTTCAGGTAGAACGGCAGCGTGGCCACCAGGGTCTTGCCCTCGCCGGTCTTCATCTCGGCGATCTTGCCCTCGTGGAGCACCATGCCGCCGATGAGCTGGGCATCGAAGTGGCGCAGCCCGATGGTGCGCCGGGAGGCCTCCCGGGTGGCCGCGAACGCCTCCGGGAGGAGGTCGTCCAGGGTATCGCCGTCGTCCAGCCGCCGCCGGAACTCGTCGGTCTTCTCCCGAAGCTCCGCGTCCGTCAGCTTCTCGAACTCCGGCTCCAGCCCGTTGATGTGCTCCACCACCGGCGAGAGCCGCTTGACCTCCCGGTCGTTCTTGGTGCCGAAGACCTTCCTGATGATGTCGCTGCCGAACATTGCTTCAGGATAGCGATTACGGGGGCGAGTTGCAATTTTCGGGGAGACCCGAGACGGTTGCCTCTCGCCCCGCCGCTCCTCCCCTCTGGACCCCGGACCCCGGATCAAGTCCGGGGTCCAGGGGCAGGGTGGCGCGGGAGGCAGGTCTCGGGAAGGCGGGCAAACGGGCTAGACGCGCGGCGCCGCCCCCACCAGCTCGTTCCCCAGTTCCTTGCCGCAGCTCGGGAAGTAGCCGAACACCTGGTCCCAGACTTCGCGGGTTTCCATGCAGAGGTAGATGGGCACCAGCGGGGCGGCTTCGCGGATCCATTGGCGCATCTTGCGGTACATGGCCACGCGGAGGGGCTGGAAGTAGCGCATCTTGCCGTCGGGGCACGGTACCTGTTCGCCGGAGAGGATGCGGGTGGCGGGGAAGCGCTGGCGCATGACGCGTTTGAGCGACGGGGTGGTGCGGAGGACGCCCATGCTGGTCCAGGCCATGCGCCGGTGGTCCAGGCGGGCAAAGATCCGGTGCAGCAGGTCGCGGTAGTCTCCTTCCCAGCCGGGGTACTCGACCATGGGATCGAAGTGGAAACCCAGCTTGTAGCCGGCCTGTTGGCAGCGATACGCAGCGTCGAGCCGCTCTTCCAGCGAGGCGGTGAGTCCCTCGTCGGCGTCGATGACGGACTGGGGGTTCATGGACCAGGACACCACCACCCGGTCCTTGGGGTCCAGGCCCAGAAGGCCCTCCACGTGGTCGCTCTTGGTCTTGAGCTCCAGCAGCACGTTGGGCTGCTCGGCGAAGAACGGCACCGTAGCCTCGGCGAAGCCGATAAGGGGCTCCAGCGCCAGGCTGTCGGTGATCTCGCCGGTGCCGATGCGGAAGAAATAGTCCCGGTGCTTCGCCAGCAGGTCCCGGGTCTCCGCCAGGAGGTCGTCGACGTTGCTGAACACCTTGAGGGCGGGGTTCTCGGCGAGGTAGTCCTGCAGGTAGCAGTAGCTGCAGTCCATGGGGCAGTTGCTGGCGAAGTTGATGATGAAGTAGTTGCAGCACACTTGGCCGTCGCTGCCCGGGCAGACCTTCAGGAACTTCCCCCTGTGGCGCGTCAGCAGCAGGTCGCGCTTGCCCCGGGAGATGGGGTCGGCGGCGCCGTCGCGATCCGCCCAGTGGCGCTGGGGGTCCGGGACGGTGACGAACGGCACGTCGGGCAGCGTCCTCCGGAGGTTGTCGAAGATCACCGACCCCTCGGAACCGCTCTCCACGATGACCCTTTCAGGCCGATACGCCTGCACCCTCTTTCCCCTCCATGAGCGCGAACACCTCCCTGGCGGTCTCATCGTCCGCCAGGGATTCCACCTCGCGGGCCAGCCGGGCCAATGCTTCCACCCCGCCGGCCTGCAACTCCACCTTGAGGCCGCCTTCGAGTCCCGGCGCCACGGTGATGCGGATGCGCGGATCGAGCTTCAGGCTGCGGAGCCGGGCGCGGACCTCGTCCTCGATTCGGGTGAGGCGAGGGTAGCGGAGCCGCCGCAGGGCCTCCTTGGCGTGCTTGAGCTTGTCGTTCCGCCCCATGCGGCTGTCCGACAGCGTCGGCGCCAACTCCTTGCCGTGGATGACGGACGCGACGGAACAGCCGTCCCGCAGGGATATCTCCACGCACCAGTCCAGGAAATCGTTGAAGTGGTTGCCGCCGAGCCGGAGGCCACGGGCAAGTCCGAGCAGAGCTTGCTGGTCCTCCTCGGCCAGCGCCAGCCAGCGTTCCACGGCCTGGGCGTGAATGCCGCGGTCGCGGCCGTAGCTCGTGATTTCTTCCGCCAGGGTCATGTGATTTGCCCGGTCTGAAACTGTCATGGGCGGGCGGGTTTGAAACCCGCCCCTGCACGCTCGGCGCCGCCCGCGGACAAGTCCGGCGCATGCAGACCCACAAGGCGCGACATCTGCCGCAGCCGCTCTTCGTACGCCCGAGCCATGGCTTCGTTGCCGCGCTTGCGGGCGCCTTTGGCCAAAATCGTAACCTTTTTCGTCATGGCCTCCAAGGCCCATCCGGCCTTCTCCGGGTCCAGACCCGCCTCGATGAGGTTGGCGATGGCCGTGACGCGGAAGCGGTCGAACCCCCAGGTGGAGCGGGAAAGCTGATCCGCGTGCCCGCCGCGCCTGGTGACCAGCGCCTCGGGGATCAGCGGGACCTCGGTGTCCCTGGCGATCCGCAGCCACAGGTCGTAGTCCTCGCACACGGGCAGCGACTCGTCGAAGCCTCCTGCCCCCTCGAACAGCTCCCGCCGCATCATCACGGCCGACGGGCTCACCAGACACAGATCGAGGCTGGCGCGGAAGATGTCGCCCGACGGCTTGCGGTGCTTGTTCCTCGGGTTCACGCGCACGCCGTTGCGAATCCATATCTCCTCGGTCTGACAGATCTCGACCGCCGGGTTTCCTTCCATGAAGCCGAGCTGCCGCAGGAGCTTGCGCGGGTGCCAGAGATCGTCGGAGTCCAGGAAGGCCAGGTAGCTGCCCGAGGCGTGGCGAACCCCCAGGTTTCGGGCGGCCGCCACGCCGCGGCAGCTCTGGGCCAGCACCGTGATCCGGGCGCCGTAGTCCCGCAAGCGGCGCGGGGTCTCATCCGTGGAGCCGTCGTCGACCACGATCAGCTCGTACCGGCTTGCGGTCTGCGCCAGGACCGACTCCACGGCCTCGCCGACCATGGGCCAGCGGTTATGGGTGGGGATGACAATGCTGACGAGCGCTCGCGGATCCTTCGCCATGGGGTATCCGGGAGATTCAGCCCAGGTAGCGGGTCAGGAACAGCGACAGCTCCGGAACGTAGGTGACGATGAGCAGTGCGACGACGTTGATGACGATGAACGGCGCCAGCCCCGGGTAGATGCTCGTGAGCGGCGCCTTGAAGAGCGCCTGGGTCACGAAGATGTTCAGCCCGAAGGGCGGGGTGAACATGCCGACGGCAAGGTTCACGGTCATGATGATGCCGAAGTGGACCAAGTCCACGCCGATGGCCACGGCGATGGGCGCCAGCAGCGGCGTGAGCACCAGGATCGCGGAAGCGGGATCGAGCAGGCAGCCCACGAACAGCAGGAAGACGTTGATGGCCAGCAGCGCCATCCACGGCGACAGGTCCATGTCACGGATCATCCCCACCATGGTCTGCGGCACCCCGCTGATGGTCAGAAGCTGGGAGAAGACCCCGGCCGCGGCGACGATGATCAGCACCTGGGCCGTCAGGTACATGGAGTTGACCGACACCTCCCAGATCCCTTTCCAGCCGATGTCGCCGTAGATGAAACGCGTCACCACGATGGCGTAGACGCAGGCGATGCCGGCCGCCTCGGTGGGCGAGAAGACGCCCGCGTAGATGCCCCCGAGGATGATGACGGGCATGCCCAGACCCCACACGCCTTCCTTGCTGGCCGCCAGGAACTCCTGGAACGAGAACCCCGAACCCTCGCGGATGCCCCGCCTCACCGCGAACACGTAGATGTAGGCGGCCATCAGCAGCGCCATGATCAGCCCGGGGACGATGCCGGCCACGAACAGCAGCACCACCGACTCCTGCGCCGACACGCCGTAGAGGATCATGCCGATGGACGGCGGTATCACGATGGCGATGGCGCCCGATGAGGTCAGCAGGCCGGTGGAGAACTTCTCGTCGTAGCCGGCGTCCCGGAGCGGCCGGTAGAGCAGCCGCCCGACCGCGGCCACCGTGGCCGGGCTGGAACCGGAAATGGCGCCGAAGACGGTGCAGGTCCCGACCGCGGTCAACGCCAGGCTGCCGCGGACGCCGCCGATGACGGAGAGGACCCAGGCGACGATGCGCCGGGAGATGCCGCCGCGGCCCATCAGGTCTCCGGCGAAGATGAAGAACGGCACCGCCATCAGGGCGAACTTGTCGACGCTGCCGAACATGTTGATGTGCACCGCCATGGGCGGCACCGGCGCGAACAGCAGCAGCACGATGGCGGAGGTGGCCAGCAGGATGACGAAGATCGGAAATCCCAGCAGCAGCAGGATCACCGGCACGACGGCCATCACCCATTCCACGCGAACATCCCCTCCGGCCGCCCCGATTCAGCCATCCGAGTCGTCGGCGCCGTATTTCTGCACGAACTCGCCCTTCACATACGAACGGAAGCGGAGCACCACCGCCAGGAACATGAGCACGAAGCCCAACAGCACGGCGGCATGCGGGATCACCAGGGGAATCTCGGCGACGACGCTGCGCTGGCCGAAGTTCCACACCAGCTTCACCACGGTCCAGGTCTGGGGGATGACGAAGACGCACACGGCAAGGAACGAGACCGTGGCGATGCCGTTGATGATCTCCTTCCAGGGCGAGGGCAGCATGATGGAGAAAAAGTCCATCTTGAGGTGCTGCCCCTCGAAGGAAACCAGGACCGCGCCAATGAAGACCGTCCAGACCATGATGTAGACCATGGCCTCGTCGGCCCAGATGACGGGCTGGAGAAAAACGTACCGCCCGATGACGTTGGCGAAGTTGACGGCGATGCCGGCGAGGATCAACACGCCGACGATCGCCCTCGGTACGGTCACGATGACGAAGCGGAGAGGCCTTGGAAGCTCAGGGTCGGACATGACCTCTCGGCCCGCCACGAGGGCCTCAGCCGCCGCGGGTGCGCCCGGCCGCCTCCTTCATGGCGCGGTAGGTCTCGAGCACCGCCGGGCGGTCCTTCAGCACGTCGTCGCCGACGGTGGAAAGGCGCCGCCGCAACTCCTTCCGGTCCTCGGCCGACAGCTCCGCCAACTCGCCGCCGTTCTTCACCCAGATGCTGTACATGCGCTCGACGAACTTGAGCGTCCACGCCTGGTTGAGCGGGTCGGTGGCCAGCGACTGGTCCAGGATTGCCTTCCGGAGGTCCGGGGCCAGCTTGTCGAACCACACCTTGCTTACGAAGCGGCCGCTGCAGATCAGCCCCTCCCCGGGCTTCAGCACGTACTTGGCGATGCGCTGGTACTTGAAGGGCACGAAAATGGTGATGCCCGCCTTGTTGCCGTCGATGGTCTTCTGCTGGATCGCAGGGACCACCTCGGAGAGCGGCATGGGCACGCCCGCGGCGCCGAGCCGGCGGAGGGTTTCGATCTCCAGCTTGCTGCCGAAGACCCGGAGCTTGCGGCCCTTGAAGTCCGACAGCGTGCGGATCGGCGTCGAGGTGGCGTAGTCCGTGGGCGCGTCGCAGGTCATGCTGACGAGCTTGAGGCCCTTGGCGTCGCCGATGGACCAGTACGCCTTCTTGAACGCGGGATCGTGCACGGTGCGGAAACCATGCATGAGATCCTCGAAGATGCCGGGCGCCGACAGCACCCCAAAGCGCGGGTCCACCCCGGACAGGAACGCCGGGGGCGTCATGGTCATCTCGATGGTGCCGAGCTGGACGCCCTGCACCATGGCCGGTATCGCCCCGAGCTGGCTGAGGGGATAGACCTCCACCTTGATGCGGTCGCCGACCCGCTTGGCGAGGCCGGCCTTGAAGGTGTCGGCCCAGTTGTCGTACGCCCCCTTGGTGGTGGCGTGCCCGATCTTCATGGTGACGGGTTGCGCGGACGCCGAAGCGGCGAACAGCATGACGGCCATGAACATCACGGCCACGGAAGAGAGACCCAGACGCGGATGGAACATCATCGACCTCCCTGTGAACAGCCTTCCGAAGTGGGGTGCGATTACACCACAAATCCCGGCGAGCGACAACCTAGACGAAGCCCTCCATCTTCTTGAAGAACTGGTCCACCATCATCTTGCCGACGCCGCCCAGCATGCGCTGGCCCACCCCCGCGATCAGGCCGCCGATCTTGGCGTCGGTGCTGTAGCGCAGCGTGGTGGCCGATTCCCCGTTCTCCTCCAGGTCGATGACCAGGTCGCCCTGCATGAAGCCCGGGCCGCCGGAGCCGGAGCCGCTCAGCACGTAGTGGCTGGGGGCCAGCTTCTCCTTGACGGCGACCTTGGCCTTGTAGCTGCCCTTGACCGCCGCGATGCCGACCTTGACCGTAGCCTCGTACTGGTCCGGGCCGACTTCCTCCATGCTCTCGCAGCCGGGCATGCACTGGGCCATGATCTGGGGGTCCTGCAGGATCTCCCAGACCCGCTCGCGCGGGGCGTTGAACTGATAGCTCCCTTCGATCTTCATGAACTCCTCCTGTAGAACGTGTGAGTGAGCGACATGTTAGCAGCATTTCGCCGCGACGGAAAAAGGGGCAAGTCCAGGCCGGACTTGCCCCTTAGCTTCACGTCGCGAGACAGGCGCCCCGTTGCCCGGGCTATTTGAGGGCCTTCTTGAAGACGTCCGCGTTGTCCTGGATCAGCTTGAACATGGTCTCCATCACCGGCAGCCAGTCGTCGCCGTAGACGGGCGCGGTCTTGGCCCTCATGCTCTTGAACGCTGCCTGGGTCTCGGGGTCCTCGATGGACTCCCGGAAGGCCTTGATGAGCACCGCCATGCGGTCCTTGGGCGTTTTCGGGGGCGCCGCCACCACGCGGTTGGCCGCCAGGACGCTCAACTGCGGAAACCCCAGCTCGCCCACGGTGGGGACGTCCGGATACCTGAGATCACGCTTCTCGAGGTAAACCCAGTTCGGGACCATGGAGCCATCCTTGATGAACGCCATCTGGCCCGGAGAATCCAGCCCCAGGGCGCGGGCGTGCCCTTCGCCGCGCACGATGGCCATGTTCGAGGCCGGCGCGCCGGCGTAGCCCATGATGAACTTGGGCTTGAACCCCATGGTCGCGGCCGTAAGCGCGGAATTGACCCAGCCGGTGGTGCCGTAACCCGATTCGGTGATGAGCACTTCCTTGGCCTTCTGGAAGTCCTCGAGGGTGCGGAGCCCATGCTGCTTTCCGGCGGCGTAGATGTACGGCGCCGCGGAGATGCGGCCGACCCAAGTGAACTCCCTGAGCTTGTACTGCGTCTCCTTGAACAACTGGCTGACGATGGCGCCGGGCAGGTTGACGATGCCGATGGTGTAGCCGTCGGGCTTGGCCGCCGACAGCAGGTTCCACGAGATGATCCCGCCCGCCCCGGGCACGTTGCGGATGATAATGTTGACGCCGAGCTTCTTCCGCATGACCCGGGCCACCGCCCGGCTGTGGAGGTCGAACCCGCCTCCCGGGGCGGCATTGATGAGCCACGTGATGGTCTTGTTGGGAAACTTGTCTTCCTGGGCGGCCATCGAACTGTGCGCCACCGCCAGAACAAGGAACGCAGCGGCAAGCACGGCCAGGGAATACCTGCGTATCATGAGAACCTCCTGAAGTACGTTGAAATGAGTTTACTTTCCCGACGCTTGGGGGCGCCAAGGTATCACAGGGTCTTGCGAGGTGTCAACGCGGGTCGACATCTGGATGACATCTAGAGCTTGTAGAACCGGGCCGCATTGTTCCCGAGGATGTCGTCCTTCTCCTCCTGGGTGAGGCTCGTCAGCGCGCGGGTCTCCTGCACGCGTTCCCATTCGGTGTCGCCGTGGGGGTAGTCGCTGGCGTACATGAAGGTGCGGGGGCCGAGATGGTCGATGAGGTAGCGCAGGTCCTCGTGTTCGCTGTAGCCGGACAGGAACCGGCCCGTTTGGATGTACTCGTGGGGGTTCTTCACCCCGTCCGGCAGCAGGTAGGGCTCGTCGCCCCAGCCCGGCTCCCGGTGATAGCCGCCGGATACCCGCGGAGCGTCCTCCACGTGCCGGTTCACCCAGTTGGCCCAGTAGTGGAGCCACTGTCCGTCGATCTCCAGGAACGCGAACCGTAGGTTCGGCAGGTCCTCCATGAGCCCCATGCGGGTCACGGACATGAGCGCCACCATCATGGAAAAGGGCATGGCGGTGACGTGGGTGGAGAAGAAATCCTTGAAGCAGTCCGCCCAGGGGGTGTCGTGCATGCCGGTGACGGCGTGGAAGCCGATGGGGCAGTCGAGGTCGTTGGCGGCCTTGAAGAAGGGCTCGAACTCCCTGGAGTGCAGCGGCCGGGTGCCCACGATGCCCGGGATGGTCACCGCCACCAGGCCCAGCTCCCTGGTCGCCCGGCGCATTTCCTCCACCGCCGCGCTGGGGTCCTGCAACGGCACCAGGGCGATGCCCTTGAGCCGGTCCGGGGCGCGGTTGCAACGGTCCGCGACGTAGTCGTTGTGGGCGCGGCAGATGGCCGTGGCCAGGTCCTTGTCCTCCACGTCCGAGACGAACACCATGGCGGTGGGGTAGATCACCTGGATGTCGACGCCCAGCAGTTCCAGGTCCTGGAGCCGGCCCTCGGTGTCGTCCAGCGTGTTGTCCTTCATGTGCATCTGCTCGTGGCGCGGGCTCATGTAGTCGAAACCGCCCGCACCCACCCCCTTGGAGAACGGGATGCGCGGCACCACCCTACCCTCCACCACCCATCGCCCGACCTCCAGGCCGTGGTCGCGTATGGCCAGCACCCGCGGCCGCCTGGAGAAATATTCCTTCTCGATGAACTCGTCGAAGAGGTAGTGGGGCTCGTGATAGTGTCCGTCGGAATCGATGACTGGAGGCATTGCCATCTCCCTTCTCGTGTGTCACCTTGCGACGGTCAGCTTATGGCGGCGCCTGGTATCTGTCAAGTCGCCTTAAAGACAGGGTTTTTCGCCATGCCACCACCGAGAGAGGGGCCTCAACGCGCTACCCAGTGGTTGTTTTTTCGCGGCTGCGGCGGCCTCGCGCGTGTCCTGCTCCGGCTCATGCGAATGACCTCGCCGGAGCGGTTCGGGCGCCTCGCACGGCCCGTGGTCCGGCTGTTCCTCTCCGTGGCGGTCTCCCGCCGGCGCCTGGTGGCGGTCATGGACGCGGCCTTCGGGGAGTCCTGGGACAAGGCCGCCAAGCTGGGGCTGGCCAGGGACGTGCAGCGGCAGGGCGCGGACGCCGCCGTCGACAGCCTCCTTCACATCGGCCACCCGGAACGGCTTAGGGACACCCTGCGCGTACGCGGGCTCGAGCACCTGGACGCGGCCCTGGGCCGGGGGCACGGGGTGATCGCCCTGAGCTTCCACCTGGGCAACTTCCTGCTCGTGGGCGGCGGCCTGGGCCTGCGCGGCTATTCCATTCAATGCCTGTTCCGGTTCCTCGACGACGAGAAGTTCATGGAACTGGTGCTGCGTCACAGCCGCTCGTTCTTTGCCGGCCTGATCCCCTCCATCCCCCGGCGGGACGCCGTCCGGAAGATCCTCGCGGTGCTCAGGGACAACCAGACCGTGCTGATCCTGGGCGACAACCTCAAGCGCGGCGAGGTGGAAACCCGGCTCTTCGGCCGGCCGGTGCGGTCCGCCCGGGGCCCGGTGAGCCTGGCCCTGCGCTCCGGCGCGGCGGTGCTGCCGGTGTACCTCATCCGGAACGATGCCGGCGGCCTGGAGCTCGTCGTCGAGGAAGAAATGCAGTTGACCCGCACCGGCGACCTGCATGCGGACGTGCAGGTCAACACCGACCGGATCATGGAGCGTCTGGAAACCCTCATCCGCCGTTATCCGGACCAGTGGTACTGGCTTACCGCCAGGATCCCTCCCCGGGACGAGGCATTCCCTTCGCGAGAGGTTGCTTGACACCCCTGCGGGCAATGGTAGAGTCCCAGATAGGAGTAATCATCCGACACTTTCCCCGACGCAGACACCCCTTACGCGGCTAAGGCCGGAAGACAAAGGAGCTATTCATGCAAGGCGGATCCGAGGGCCCTTGGGGGCGCCGGCAGCAGAGCGGGCCGGATTGGGAGGACCTCCTCTCCCGGTTGCCCGACTTGCCCGGTTTCCTGAAGTCCGGCGTGCCATTCCTCATCGCGGGCGCCATCGTCTTGATTTGGCTGGCCAGCGGCCTCTACACCATCCAGCCCGGCGAGGAAGGAGTGGTCACACGCTTCGGCAAGGTGACGCGCGTCGCCACCGCCGGTCTCAACTACCATATTCCCTGGCCCATCGAGGAGTTGCGCAAGGTCAACGTGGCGGAGATCCGCCGGCTGGAAGTGGGCTTCCGCAGCAATCCATTGCGGCCCAACCTCGTACGTCTCATCCCCGCCGAGTCCCTCATGCTCACCGGCGACGAGAACATCGTCAGCGCGCAGCTCACCGTGCAGTATCGGGTCAAGGCCCCCGAGCAGTTCCTGTTCAAGCTCCGAGATCCGGTGACCACGCTGCAGGCGGCCACCGAAGTGGCGCTGCGCAGCCGGGTCGGCAACACCACCATCGAGGAGGTCCTGACGGTGGGCCGGGACCGGGTGCAGACCGAGACCCAGGCGTTCCTGCAGCAGCTCATGGACACCTACGAGTCGGGGATCCAGATCACCGAGGTGAAACTCCAGACCGTGGAGGCCCCCAGCCAGGTCAAGGACGCCTTCGACGAGGTGGTACGGGCACGTGAAGACCGCGAGAAGCTCATCAACCAGGCCCGGGGCTACCGCGAAGACCTCATTCCCAAGGCCCGAGGCGAGGTCCAGGAGATCGTCCAGGCAGCCGAGGCCTACAAGGAGGAGCGGACCTTGAGGGCCAAGGGCGACGGCTCCCGGTTCAACGCGGTCTTGACGGAGTACCGCAAGGCGCCCCGGGTGACGCGGGAGCGCATGCACCTCGAGGCCATCGAGCGGGTACTGCCCAACGTCGACAAGATCATCGTGGACGCCCAGGGGGCAAAGACCGTGGTGCCGCTGCTGCCGCTCAAGAGCATGTCGGGACTTCCGGGAGTGGGAGGCAAGTGATGAACCGTTCCTACATTGTCGGCATCATCGTCGGCGCCATCGTGGTGGTGCTGCTGTTTCCCCCCGTCCGGCCGTTCTTCGTGGTTGGCGAATGGCAGCAGTCCATCGTCACCCAGTTCGGCAAGTTCAAGCGCGCGGTGCGAGTGCCGGGACTTCACTGGAAGACGCCGCTGGTGGAAGACGTCACCATGTACGAGCGGCGCATCCTCGCCAGCGACGCACAGCCCCGTGACTACCTGACCCTGGACAAGAAGCGCGTGGTGGTGGACCACGTGACCCGGTGGCAGATCAGCGATCCTTTCCAGTTCTTCAAGACCGCCTTGACCGAGCAACGCGGACGGTTGCTGCTGGACGACATCGTGTTCTCCGAGCTGCGCCAGGAACTGGCGTCGAGGAACTTCGCGGACATCATCGCGGGCCAGCGTGAATCGGCCATGGAGGCCGTGGCCAAACGCTCCGCCCAGAAGGCCAAGAGTGAATACGGCGTGACCGTCGTGGACGTCCGGGTAAAACGCGCCGACCTCCCGTCCGAGGTACAGCAGAGCGTGTTCGAGCGCATGCGCGCGGAACGCGAGCGGATCGCCAAGCGGTACCGCTCCGAGGGCGAGGAGGAATCCAAGAAGATCCGTGCCCTGACCGACAAGGAAAAGACGATTCTCCTGGCGGAAGCCTACCGCCAGAGCCAGAAACTCCGGGGTGAGGGTGACGGTACGGCCACGGCGATCTACGCCGCTTCCTACGGACAGGACCCCGAGTTCTACAGCTTCACCCGAAGCCTCGAAGCCTACGAGAAGTTCCTGCCGGAGAAGAGCACCGCCATCCTGTCGGAGGGGTCGCGGCTGTTCCGGCACCTGGGGAGCTCCCGGTTCGACACGCCCCCGGCACCGTATTCTCCCGCGCCCGCTCCCACGCCGGACGCGGGCATGAGCGCCAAGGAACCCGAAACCACGGAAGCCAAGGACATGGAGGCCAAGGCCGTGGAAGCCAAGGGCATGTAAGCCCGGCCTTGAACCCGGAGGACGAGCCGCATGAAGATCGAGAGCCTGGGCAACTTCGAACGGGTGGACCGCAACGCCGAGGTGATGGACACGCCCTACGACCGCTGGGTCGAGTCCCAGGGCGTGGACGTGATCCGGGGCTACTTCGTCCAGGACCTCAAGGAAGTGCCGATGAAGTGGTGGGACCGCAAGGGCGGCCACGGAGTCTACATCAACCTGGAAGGAGCCGGCTATCTCGACGATGCCTTCGTGGTGACCATTCCGCCCGGCAAGAGCCTCAACCCGGAGAAACACATCTACGACGAGCTGGTCTACGTGCTCTCCGGCCGGGGCGCCACCACCCTGTGGCAGGGCGACGGCAAGGGCCAGAGCTTCGAGTGGCAGGAGGGCAGCCTGTTCGCCATCCCGGTGAACGCCACCTACCAGCACTTCAACGGCTCCGGCGACCGGGAGGCCAAGCTCCTGGGGGTCACCAACGCGCCGCTGGTCCACAACATCTTCCACAACGTGGACTTCGTGATGGGCAATTCCTACGTCTTCAGGGACCGGTTCGGCGACGGCCAGGACTTCCGCGGCCACGCGCGCCTGTACAACGACCGTGTGCTGGAAACCAACTTCATCCCCGACGTGGCCAACATCGAGCCCATCGCGTGGGAGGCGCGAGGCAAGGGCAGCAAGACGGTCTTCTTCGAGCTGGTGGCGAGCCACATGGGCGCCCACGTCTCCGAGTTCCCGGTGGGACGCTACAAGAAGGCCCACCGCCACGGGCCCGGCGCCCACGTGATGATCCTCTCCGGCGAGGGCTATTCGCTGATGTGGCCCGAGGGCGAAGAGAAGCAGCAGTTCATCTGGAAGCCCGGCTCACTGGTGGTACCGCCCGAGGGCTGGTTCCACCAGCACTTCAACTCCGGCCCCCAGCCGGCCCGCTACCTCGCCTTGAAGATGCTCAGCCGCATGTTCAAGCTGGTACCCGGCCCGATCCAGTCCGACGTCCCCCTCAACCAGGGCGGCTGGCAGATCGAGCACGAGGACGAAGACGAAGACGTCATCCAGCTCTTCGTCGACGCCTGCGGCGCCTCCGGCGCCAAGGTGGACATGGCCCACATCCTGGAACGGCAAGGGGCGGCGTAGCCGCCCCCAACCGCCGCAAGCCCCGTCGACGGCGCCCTGCCCTGTCGACGGCCACCTCTGCCCTGCTGAACGCTACCTCTGCCCTCTGAACGTTACTTCTGCCCTGCTGAACGTTACCTCTGCCCTCTCAACGTTACTTCTGCCCTGCTGAACGTCACCCCGCACACCTCTCCGTCACCCCGCACACCTCTCCGTCACCCCGCACACCTCTCCGTCACCCCGCACACCTCTCCGTCACCCCGGGCTTGACCCGGGGTCCAGGTGGGGTTGGTTGGGCGGGCGGCGGATGCAGACCACCCCATGCCACCCCTGGATCCCGGGTCAAGCCCGGGATGACGGGGTGGGGTGCCGGATGACGGAGCGGGGTGCCGGATGACGGAGTGGGGTGCCGGGGTGACGGAGTGGGGTGCCGGGGTGACGGGGTGGGGTGCCGGGATGACGGGGTGGGGTGCCGGGATGACGGGGTGGGGTGCCGGGATGACGGGGTGGGGTGCCGGATGACCGGGGTGGGGGCTAAAACCACGGGACCTCCCGAAGACGCAGACGTCCCGGTGACGCACGCCTCCCGAAAAACGCGGGCGCCCGGGACGACGCCGGTTACTGCGGCCTCAGCCGCTCGATGGTCGCGATGTAGTCCTTGATGCCGGCTTCGAGGTCGTAGGCCGGGGTGAAACCCAGGTGCTCCGTGGCCTTGCTGATGTCGAAGATGCAGTAGCTCTTCTTCTCGGTCATGCGGAACTCCAGCCCGGAGCCGATCTCGATCTTGCTGTCCGGATAGAGCCCTCCGAGGATGCGCTTGAAGTCCTGGAGCGTGACGCCCACGCCGGTGCCGATGTTGAAGGTGCGCTCGGCCGGGTCCTTGACCTCCAACGCCAGGATGATGGAGCGGGCCACGTCGCCGACGTAGAGGGCCTCGTTGGACTGGTCCCCGCCGCTGGCCGTGAAGCCCTTCCCCGACATGACGTTCTCGATCATCTGGCCGTAGAGCGACAGCGCGCCGTGACGCACCTCCTTGCCGGGGCCGTAGATGGAGCCGAAGCGCAGCACCACGGAGCTTACCCCGTACTTCTTCTGGTAGTAGGTGCACAGGGTCTCGCAGCACACCTTGATGGTGCCGTAGAGGTCCGCCGGGTTCTGGGGGTGCTCCTCGTTCACCGGCACGTACTCCGGATACGCATGCTTCCCGAAGATCTCGCCGTACACCGCCTTGGAGCTGGTGAACACGACCCGTTCGAGGCCGCGGTGTCGCGCGATCTCGAGCACGTTCAGGGTCCCGTCGACGCCGACCTTGATGCCCAGGGCCGGATCGGTTTCCGCCGGAATGGGCATCAGCGCCGCCAGGTGCGCCACGTGGGTGATCTCGTGGTCGACGATGATCTTGTCGAGGCCCTCCGGGTCCAGGATGTCGCCAATCACCAGGTCCACGTCCTTCTCGATGTCCGAGATCAGCGAAGTGTCCATCCGGTTGTCCATCAGTACCGGCCGCTGACCCGCCCGGATCAGGTGCCTCGCGGTGACCGCGCCGTTCACGCCCATGCCGCCCGTAATGAGAATCTTCATGTGATGCCTCCGTGCCTCTTCAGGCTTCGTTCAGTGTCTGTCCCGCAAATCAACCATGCTCGTCCGCCGGGTCGTCCGGTCGCCGGCCACGGAGGGCGACCGCCCGCCGCCCCTACCGTCATCGCGCCTTGCCTGCAACGCGATTCCCGCCCGGTTCCAAACCTACTGAGGCCGCGGAACATTCGCCAGGTCCATATTCCCCTCGCCGTCGACGCGTAGCTCCCAGCCCGGCTCCATCACCGTGGTGGATGTCTTCTCCTCGACGATGACGGGGCCGCTCAATACCGCCCCCGGGGCCAGCTCGTCCCGGCGAAACACCGGCACGTCGTGCTCACCGTCGAGCATGACCGCCCGGCGGCGCTCCGGGGTCGGCTGCCGCGTCCCGGCGTCCGGGCCCCGCGACAACTCCGGCTTGCCCAGCGAGGCGTAGGCCGACGCTCGCAGATTGACCACCTCGACGACCTCGTCGTCCGCCCGGTGGCCGTAGCGCTGCTCGTGGGCCTGGCCGAACCGTTCGCAGATCTCGTCGATGTTGAGCTTCGCGGGATCCTTGGCGATGGGGACCGTCAACTCGTAAGCCTGCTCACGGTAACGCATGTCCAGCAGCCAATCAACACGGATCTGGTCCTCCGACGGTCCCTGGGAGGCGAGTTCCCGCTGCACCCCGTCTTCGAGATCCCGAAGGGCCGCCACCGCGTCCTTCAGGGAATCCGGCGTGAGCGCCACCACCCGGGTCGTGACCGCGTCCGAGCGCAGGTCCGAAAGCAGCATGCCGAAGGCGCTGAAGTTGCCCGGGTCCTCCGGGATCAGGATGCGGCCGATGCCAAGGGAAGAGGCCACCGCGGTGGCCAGAGTCGGCCCCATGCCGCCGAACGGAGCCAGGACGAAGTCCGCGGGGTTGAAGCCCCGCTCGATGGTAATGGTGCGCATGGAGGAGACAATGTTGGCCACCAGCACGCGCAGGATCCCCAGGGCGGCATCGTCCTCCGACATGCCCAACGGCTCCGCCACCACCCGGCGGATAGCGTCGGCAGACAGCTCGGCGTCGATGGGCATCTCGCCCTGGAGCAACACCCGGGGATTGAGGTGGCGGAGCTGCACCAGGGCGTCCGTCAAGGTGGGCTGGTCGCCGCCCCGCATGTAGCACGCCGGCCCCGGAACCGCCCCGGCGCTCTGCGGCCCCACCTGAAGCACCCTGCCGTAGCGCACCTGCGCGAGGCTGCCGCCACCCGCCCCCAGGCTCTCCACCTCCACCGAGTCGACCCGCACGGGATGGCGCCCGATCTGCCATTCGGTGCGGAAGAGCGGTTTTCCGGGGATCAGCGACATGTCGCTGCTGGTGCCGCCGATGTCCAGGGAGATAAGTCTGGGGGCGCCGGTGCGCGCGCCCAGCTCATGGGCCGCCACCACCCCCGCCACCGGACCCGACATGAGCGTCTGGACCGGAAACCGCGCCATGGCCCTGGGAGCGCCGATACCGCCGTTGGACTTCATCAGGAAGGCGTGGGCTCGCGGGAAATGCCGCAGAACCGTCTCCTCCATGCCAGCAAAGTACTGTTCCATGCGCGGACCGAGGTAGGCGTTCAGCACCGTGGTGGCGGTGCGCTCGTACTCGCGCCACACCGGATTCACCGCCGACGACAGCGACACGAACAGATCCGGATAGCGTGAACGGATGTGCTCCGCCGCCAACCGCTCGTGGGCGGGGTTCACGTAGGAGAACAGGAAGGCGACGGCCAGGGCGTCGATGCCCTGCTCCATGAGGCCGGCCACGGCCTCGTCCACGGCATCCAGATCGAGGGGTTCCATCACGTCGCCGGACTTGTCGAGCCGCTCCGGGACCTCCGCGACGCGGCGGCGCGGCACGAACCTCGTGGCCCCAGGGTAGAAGATGTTGAAGACCTCGTGGCCCTTCCACTGGCGCGCGATCTCGTAGACGTCGCGGAACCCGCGGGTGGTGAGAAGGCCGGTGCGGGCGCCTTTCTCCTCGAGCACCGTATTGAGGGCGTGGGTGGAGCCGTGCAACAGGTAGGACAGGGTTCCCGCGCCCCACCTTTCTCGCATGTCCGCCAGCACACCGTCGAGCACCTCCAGGGGCGCCGCGGGGTTGGACGGCACCTTGCGCACCTCGCGGATCTGCCCCGTGTGCTCGTCGAGCACCGTGACGTCGGTAAAGGTGCCCCCGACGTCTATGCCGATGCGGTGCCGGACTGACGATGGCTCCATGCCTCTCTGTATATCCCGATGGGCGCGAACCTCAAAACCTGCCGTCCGTGCGCTTGCAAGTCTGGTTCTCGATGACGCGATCCTGAAAAAGTGGTGGACCCGGACGTCTACTTCGCCTTCGCCCGCTGTCGCGCCTGGACAAGGAACACGCCAACGCTCTGGCGACGTCCATCCGGGAGTGGGCCCAGGCGAAAGGATGCATCGGGTGCTCGCACTGGTTCTCTCCGATGCGAGGGCCGATTCACGGTGAGAAGCTCGAGACGTTCGTGGCGGTGGACTTCCAGACGAACCGGCTGGTGATCAATCTGACCGGCTCCGGGGCCACGCCGCTTCGCGGGCAGGAGCAGTCGACCCACTACTTCGCGAAACTGTCGCCGCGGGTGAACCGCTACATGTCGGAGGCGAGGGAGAAGATGTGGGAGCTGGGAATCTCGATCCACTGCACCCATAACGAGGTGGCGCCCGGACAACACGAGATTTCGCCGATCTTCAACCTGGCGAACCTGGCGGCAGACACCAACGTCCTGGCCATGGAGGTGCTCCACGATCTGGCTTTCGCACGCTGCTGTATATCCCGCAGGCCCTGATCCTCCCGGTGGCGATGGAGGACGCCCGCACCGGCGGCGAATCCGGCTACTCATCCCGGCTCCTCAGCGAGAAGGGGGAACTCGTTCAGAAGTTGCTGACGGAAACGGACAAGCTGTCCGAGGCCTTCGACGGCTTCCCGGAGGACGACGCTGGGAGGGCAGCTTCCTATGCCCACGAGACCGTCAAGCCGCGGATGAGCGCGGCGCGGGCGGTAGCCGACCGGCTGGAGGCCATCGTCGACCGGCGGCTGTGGCCGTTGCCGACCTATTCCGAAATGCTGCACGGGCACCAGTGAGCTCCATGCAGGGGCGGGCTCATCGGGGCGTACGCCGCCGGTACGTCGTCAAGAACAGCACGAACCCGCCGAGCCCCACCACCGTGGTGGCAAGGAACATGGCGGGATAGTTGTTGCCGGTATAGTGGAGCATGATGCCGGCCAGCACCCCGCCCCCGCCGATGGCGAGGTCGTAGAACAGGTGGTACTGGGCCATGCTCAGGCCCCACCGGTCGCGCGGCGCCAAATCGATGGCCATGGTCATGAGCGCGGCGTGGACCGAGCCGTAGCCGAACCCGAGGATGCCCGCGGACACCAGCAGCATCATGGGCGAGCGCGCAATCACCAGCACCAGCATGCCCACCAGGGCCAGCAGATAGGTCGGGATCACCACGAAGGGCCGGCCCTTGCGGTCGGAGAGCGGGCCGAAGATGGGCCTGCCCACCACCACCGCCACCGCGAAGACGCTGAACCAGATGCCCGGATCTCCCCCCATTTCCAGGGCGTAGAGCGACAGGAAGGCGATGATGCTGCCGCGGGAGATTCCCAGAAGACCCATGCTCACGGCGGGCAGGAGAGAGGCGGGCAGGATGAAGGTGTCGAACCAGCGCCGGCGCGAGGGCGTGGGCTTGTCCTTCGCCGGCGAAGGGATCAAGACCGCCGCCAGCAGGCCGAACCCTGCCGCGGCCGCCCCGCTGGCGAACACCGTCGGGAAACCCAGACTGCCGACGATCCAGAAGGCCGCGGCCGGAGCGATGGAGTAGGCCACGGTGCTCACCGCCCCGGAGTAGCTGATGAGGGTGCCGCGCAGGTGATCCGGCGAGATGTCCGCCACCAGCGTGCCTATCGACGTGGTGCATCCCGACCACCCGAAGCCGTGGTAGGTACGCAGCAGCAGCGCCACCAGCACCGAGCCGGTCCAGATATAGCCCGTGGCGGCGGTGATGAAGATGGTCAGCCCGCCCACGAGGAAGACCTTGCTGCCCAGGCGGTCGATGTAGGCTCCCACCAGCGGCCGCACCCAGGTGGCGCCGAGCGGGAAGGCGGCCATGACCACGCCGATCATGAACGGGCTGGTCCCCATGTTCCTGAGGTACACGGGGAACACCGGCTCGATCAGGAACATGGCGAAGAAAAGCCCGAAGCGGGCGCCGCAGGTCAGGAGGAAGTCCCGAAGCCAGCCTCGCGGTGTTTCGGTGTGCGGTTCCACGGGCGGCATGGCGGACGTGCGTGCACGGGCGGGTTCGAAACCCGCCCCTACAGCCGTTCCGGCGCTGCTCCGGCGTTCCGGTGCGCGCTTCGGAGGCGTCGGGTCTCGGCCTCGTCGATCTCGGGCGGCCGGCCGCTCAGTGCCACGCCGTAGACCTCCCGAGCGGTTTCCGCGCTGATGTAGCCGTCCCGGACGTCGTCCAGCACCTTGGACGGCTCCCGCTCGAAGGGCTCGCCCCTTCCGCCGCCGCCGGCGTATCGGATGCGGAAGACGTCGCCCTTCCCCATCTGGAGCCGGCTGACCTTGGACGGCAGCGCCCGCTCATCCTCCGTGCCCGGGTTGAGGCACGCCGACGACGGCAGCGCCTGGCCCGCGCCGTGGAGCCCTGGGGCGGAATGCTTGAAGCGGTCGCTGCGCAGGTTGACGTAGGCCTCGTCGGCCAGCATCTTCCAGTCCCGCACCATGCCCAGGCCGCCGCGGAGGCGCCCGGCGCCGCCCGACTCCTCGAACAGCTCGTAGCGCTCGATGCGGATGGGGAACTCCGTCTCCAACGGCTCCACCGGGGTGTTCATCACGTTGATCACCAGCGAGTTCAGCACCGCCGGACCGTCGGAGTCGGCGCGGGCGCCGCCGCCGCCGCAGTTGAGGTCGTAGAGCGAGAACCACCGCCCCCGGTCGGCGTCCTGGCCCGAGATGGACACCGAGCCGCCGGCGCCGCTGTCCGGCGCCGGCACCACCTCGGGCAGGGCCTCGGCCAGCGTCATCTGCACCACCGAGGTGACCATCTGGGCGGGACGGACGTACATGTTCACCGGCGCGGGATAGCGCGGGTTCAGGATCGATCCCTCGGGCGGAAAGGTCACGTGTATGGGCCGGGAGATGCCCTGGTTGACCGGCAGGTCCGGGCACAGCACCGCCACGGCGAGGCAGTCGATGAAGTTCCGGATGACACAGGGCCGGAGATTGATGGGACCCCGGGCCTGCTCCGACGACTCCAGGGTGAAGTGCAACTCGTCGCCGGCCACCCGAAGGGAAGCGGCGATGCGATAGGAGCGCTCCCGGTCCAGGCCGTCGTCGTCGAGGAAGTCGACACAGGGACCGTAGTCCCCGTCCGGAATCCTCTCGATGGCCTTCCGCACCTCGGCCTCGCAGATGTCCATCCACTCGCGCCAGCACGCGGTCACCTCGTCGGAGCCGTACTGCTCCATCAGCTCCGCGAGCTTCCCGAGGCCGTAGAAGTTGGTCAGGGCCTGGGCCTGGACGTCGCCCCACGTGATCTCCGGCGTGCGGGTGTTGGCCATGATGATGGTCTTGAGGTCCTCGTTGACCTCGCCGCCGCGGTAGAGCCTGAGCGCCGGCAGCAGCAGCCCTTCCTGGATCACGTCGGTGGCGTCCGGCGAGTTGGTGCCCGGCACCTTGCCGCCGAGGTCGGGCTTGTGCGCGGTGTTGGCGATGAAGGCCACGCGACGGCCCCGGTGGAAGACCGGGGAGACCACGGTCACGTCCGTGGCGTGATTCTGGCAGGCGAAGTACGGGTGGTTGAGGATATAGACGTCGCCTTCCGCGTTGTCGTCGCCGAACACCCGGATCACCTCGCCCACCTGGGCCGAGATGCCGCCGATGTGCAGCGGTTGCGGCAGTCCCTGGGTCACCATGCGTCCGTCGCCGTCGAAGATCGCGAAGGTGAAGTCCTGGCTCTCCTTGATGACGCTCGAATAGCCGGTGCGGAGCATGTTGAGCGCCAGCTCCTTGGCGATCTGCGCGGTGGCCCGGTAGACCACTTCCATCTGCACGGCATCCATGACTGACGGTCCTCCCGATGGTATAGAGGTTCTCGTAGCACGATCACCGGACACGGGCCACAGGGTTGCAGTTCGTTGGCGCCGGCGCAGGGAGGGTGGAAACTGGACCGGCTTCGCCCTTTGCATTAAAATCTCCACGGTCCGGATCGTATCCGGCAATCCATCGAGAAGCGTTGCCGCGTTCGCCCACGGCAACGCCGGAGGTCACGGTTATGGCACCCAGCCTTTTCTCCATTGCAGGGTCGCTTGTGCTGGCCGGAACCCTGGTCCTTTCGGCAACCACCGCCGGCGCCGCCGAAGGCAAGCACGCCGGCATGGTCCTCATCCCCGCCGGGGAGTTCACCATGGGGCGCGACGGCGGTCCGCCTGAAGAAGGACCCGCCCACAAGCTCTTCCTGCCGGCGTTCTTCATCGACCGGAACCTGGTCACCATGAAGGAATACGCGCGGTTCATCCGGGCCAAGGGGCCCGTGGGGCCCAAGGGTGAGCAGTATCTGGACGTGGGGGACGAGGACAATCGCATCCACCACGTGGGCGACACCTGGGAAGTGGAGGCCGGCTGGGAGGACTATCCCGCCTCCGAAATGGCCTGGCACGGCGCGGTCGCGTACTGCAAGTGGCTCGAGAAGCAGCTTCCCAGCGAGGCGGAGTGGGAGAAGGCCGCACGGGGCGCCGACCGGCGGCTTTACCCGTGGGGCAACGGCCCGCCGAGGCCGGAGCTGGCCTTCTTCGGCGGCTTTCGAGGCGAGTCGGTGCCCGTGGGCCGGTACCCCAAGGGGCGGAGTCCCTACGGCGTGCTGGACATGGCCGGCCAGATTTGGGAGTGGACCCGCTCCACCGCGACGTCGTACCCCTACGACCCCAAGGACGGCCGGGAGAGCCTGTCGGCGCCGTATCCAAGGGTGACCCGGGGCGGCAGCGCCGCCAGCGACCACGAGGGGCTCACCGCCACCTCCCGGCACACCGTGGACCCGGGCAGGCAGGCCAGGGGGCACGGGTACTACGGCTTTCGCTGCGTTTCCAGGGTCGAGATGGTGTTCTGACCCTGCGCTTCGCCGGTCTTCACCGCCGGCGTCTTCCCGCCATCTTGCGTTTCCCCGGCCGGCGGGCTATCTGATAGCTTCGAATCGACAATCGGCCTGGCGGACACCCTCCGGCGGGGTCCGGCCCGGCATGTCATCCCCCCAACGGTCAACCATACCTGGAGGTATCATGGCCCTGTTTTTCCATTCACAAGACGTGGATGAGTTGGTCGCCTTTCCGGAAGCGGTCTCCATCACCGAGGCCGCTCTCAAGAAGATCGGCACGTCCGAGGGCGTCAACGCGCCTCGCAAGCGGCTGAATTTGCACCGGAATGTAGGCGAGGCCCCGTTCGACACCGTGCTCAACATCTACGCCGGCGGTGCGGCGAGCTACGGCGCCGTCGGCGCGCAGGTGGCGCTGCACCGCAAGGCCATCGTCGGCGATCAGCAACGCCGTCCGCCGTACAACCCCGACCAGACCGAGCTGGCGCTGATCTATGACGCGGATTCCGGGACGCTGCTGGGAATCATGGCTCATCGGCCCAAACACGCCGCCGGGGTCGCCGACCTGCGGACGCCGGCCACCAGCCTGGTGGGCCTCGACCGGCTGGCCAAGGCGGACGCGCGCCGCGTCGGCATCTACGGCTCGGGCAACCAGGCCTACTCCACCTTCGTCGGGTTGACCCAGCTCAGGCAGATCGAGAGCGCCAAGGTATACAGCCCCACGCAGTCCCACCGGGAGGCCTTCGCCCGGAAGATGACCGAGATCACCAAGGTGCCGGTGGAGCCGGTGGCGGAAGGCCCCCGGGCAGCCCAGGACGTGGACATCATCCTGTGCATGACCAACACCAACGTCCCGGTCATCGACGGCTCGTGGCTGGAACCGGGCCAGTACATCATCTCGGTCATCGGCAGCAACATCGAGCTGGTGAAGAGCGGCAACCTCGACAAGCCGCGGCGGGAGATCGACGACGGCACCCTCAAGCGCTGCGATTTCATCGTCGCGCTGTCCCGGGAACAGGCGGTGGATTCGCAACAGGGAGACATCTACTGGCCGGTCCAGGACGGCATCATTACCTGGGACAAAGTTATTGATATTGCGGATATCTTGACCGGAAAGGCCGAAGGGCGCACCAGTGACGACCAGATCATCCTGTACAAGAACCAGGGAGGCCAGGGCATCGTCGACGTGGCCCTGGCCAAAAAGCTCTACGATCTGGCGCGGGAGCACCGGAAGGGGGTCGATCTCGACATCCGGCCGCGGGAGAACTGGTGGGTCCAGGGCGGCCGGGAGGACTACTGGACGTAAGCCGTTTCCCCCGTTATAAGGTAATCCCGAGTCAGGCTTGAAGTATCACGAAGTTCGCCGGCTTTCTGGGAGGTCGGATGGCCACAACGGAAGTACCCGAGACGGTGGTTTGCCCGAACTGCAACCACAACGTCGTCATAAAGCTCTACCAGGTCGACATCAGCATCAACAGCTCCCAGGGCCATTTCCACACCGTCCATCATCGGCGGGAGCCGGCATACACCGTCTACTGCATCAACTGCGGGCATTTCATCACCAACGACCCCACGGGCAAGCCGCCGAAGGCAGCCAAGTCCGCGGCGCCCGCGCAGGATGCCGGGAAGCCCACGGCGGCAAGGACGGCGCCCGCGAAACGGGAGGCCGCGCGGGCGGCCAAGCAAGGCTCCGGCCGGACCTCGCCCAAGAAGACACGGGGGAAATAATGGGGAACGCATGGTCGTGAACGAGGCGGTTCGGAAGTTCGTGAAGGAAGCGGCAGCCATGTGTCGCCCGGATGATGTGGTGTGGTGCGACGGCTCGGAAGAGGAGCGCGAGCGCCTGACCCAGGTAGCGATACGGGTCGGAGACCTCATCCCCCTGGACCAGCAGAGCCTGCCCGGCTGCTACCTCCACCGCAGCGCCGCCAACGACGTGGCCCGCACGGAGCACCTGACCTTCGTGTGCTCCCGCGAGCAGGACGACGCCGGCCCGTCCAACAACTGGATGGCGCCGGACGAGGCCTACGACCGCCTCGGCAAGATCTACGACGGCTCCATGGCGGGCCGGACCATGTACGTCATCCCGTTCCTCATGGGACCCGCCGGCTCTCCCTTCAGCAAGGTGGGCATCGAGCTCACCGACAGCGTTTACGTGGCGCTGAGCATGCGCGCCATGACCCGCATGGGCAACGTGGCCCTCGAGCACCTCGGCGACTCGGACGACTTCACCCGGGGACTCCACTCCAAGGCCGACCTCCACATCGACCGCCGGTTCATCTGCCACTTTCCGGAAGCCAACACCATCTGGAGCGTGGGGTCGGGCTACGGCGGAAACGCCCTGCTGGCGAAGAAATGCATGGCCTTGCGGCTGGCCAGCGCACTGGGGGCCCGGGAGGGATGGCTCGCCGAGCACATGATGATCGTCGGCATCGAGAGCCCGGAGGGCGAGACCACCTACGTGTGCGGCGCCCTCCCCAGCGCCTGCGGCAAGACCAACCTCGCCATGCTGGTGCCGCCCAAGTCCATGAAGGGCTGGAAGGTGTTCACGGTGGGAGACGACATCGCCTGGCTCCGGGTGGGTGACGACGGCCGCCTGTGGGCGGTGAACCCCGAAGCCGGCTTCTTCGGCGTGGTGCCGGGCACCAACTCCAGGACCAACCCCAACGCCATGCGCACCATCGAGAAGAACACGATATTCACCAACGTCGGGCTCAAGCCCGACGGCGGCGTGTGGTGGGAGGGGCACGACGACCCCGTGCCCAGAAGCGTCACCGACTGGCGCGGCCGGCCGTGGAACAAGGAAGGGCCCGTGGCCCATCCCAACAGCCGCTTCACCGTGCCCGCGTCCGAGTGCCCGTCCATATCCGCCGAGCGGGACAACCCCAACGGGGTCCCCATCAGCGCCATCCTGTTCGGCGCGCGGCGGCAGAAGCTCGTGCCGCTGGTCTATCAGTCCTTCGACTGGGCCCACGGGACCTTCCTGGGGGCCACCCTGGCGTCCGAGACCACCGCCGCCGCCACCGGAGCGGTGGGAGTGGTCCGGCGCGACCCCATGGCGATGCTGCCGTTCTGCGGCTACAACATGGGCGATTACTGGAACCACTGGCTCTCCATGGGCAAGCGCCTGACCCGCCCGCCCAAGATCTTCCGCGTCAACTGGTTCCAGCGGGACGACCAGGGCGGGTTCCTGTGGCCGGGCTTCGGCGAGAACCTGCGCGTGCTCCAGTGGGTCATCGAGCGCTCCCGGGACGACGGGAAAGCCGACGAGACCCCCATCGGCTACCTTCCCAAGCCCTCCGCCATCAGCCGCAAGGGCTCCGACGTGTCGAGCGACGCCATGGGCCGCCTGCTTCACGTGGACCGTGACGGCTGGCGCACCAACCTGCGCAGCCAGTCGGAGTTCTTCGAGAAGTTCGGGGACCGGCTGCCTTCCGGGATTCAGGAGCAGCACGCGGGCCTGAGGCAAAGGCTCAGGGCCGGGTAAGGGTCGCCGAGTCAGCGCCGGTGGAACGGCGCAAGCTGCCTACTCGTTACGCACATGCCCGCTTGTTGGGCAGTTGCCGTCGTCCTGGAATCGTCCATTCCCTCCCTCACACGCCCCTGAAGAGCCTCCGAACACCACACCTGCGCGGCCCGGGCAACATCGCGTCTCGGCGCCCGACGTTGGCACCTTAATTGCACCATCCGTCTCTCAAGATGTCCCGCGGATCGACACGCGGGAAATAACACCGGCAAACGGGGGACAAAGTGGCGCAAATCAACAGCGGCGACACCGCGTGGATACTGACCTGTTCGGCTCTGGTCCTGATGATGACCATTCCGGGATTGTTTCTCTTTTACGGCGGCCTGGTCCGCTCGAAGAACGTGCTGGGCACCATCATGCAGAGTTTGGTGGTGGTGGGGCTCATCAGCATCATGTGGGTGCTTTGGGGCTATACGCTGGCGTTCGGTCCGGATGTGGGGGGCCTCATCGGCAACCTCGACTGGTTCGCGCTCAACGGAGTGGGAGCGGAGCCGAACCCGGACCTGGTTGCGGGCGTTCCTCATCTGGCCTTCATGGTCTTCCAGATGATGTTCGCCATCATCACGCCGGCCCTCATCACCGGCGCCTTCGCCGAGCGGGCCAAGTTCAGCACGTTCATCGTGTTCGTGCTCTTGTGGAGCACCTTCATCTACGCGCCGCTGTGCCACTGGGTATGGGGCGGCGGCTGGATGGGAGCCATGGGCGCCCTGGACTTCGCCGGCGGCACGGTGGTGCACATCAGCTCGGGCATCTCCGCGCTGGCCGCGGCCATGGTCTACGGCGCGCGGCGAGGCTACGGCCGGGACGCCATGATGCCCCACAACCTTCCCTTCAGCGTCATCGGCGCCTCGCTCCTGTGGGTGGGCTGGTTCGGCTTCAACGCCGGCAGCGCCCTGGCCGCCGACGGTCTCGCGGCCGTGGCCTTCGTCACCACCAACACCGCGGCGGCTGCCGCGGCGCTGGCCTGGATGTTCACGGAGTGGGCCACCGGGGGCAAGCCGACCCTGCTGGGAGCGGCCACCGGCGCGGTGGCCGGCCTGGTCTCCATCACCCCGGCCGCGGGCTTCGTCAGCCCGGTTTCCGCCATCTTCATCGGCGTGGGCGGCGGCGTCCTGTGCTACGCGGCCTGCAACCTCAAGGCCCGCCTGGGCTACGACGACTCGCTGGACGTGGTGGGCGTGCACGGCGTGGGCGGCATCTGGGGCGCATTGGCCACCGGCCTGTTCGCCTCCACGCTGGTGAACTCCGGCGGCGCCGACGGTCTCTTCTTCGGCAACCCCGGGCAACTGTGGATCCAGTTCGTCGGCGTGGCGGCCACCATGGTCTTCGCCTTCGTGGGGACCCTGGTCATTCTCGGCATACTCAACGCAACCATGGGCCTCCGCCTCACCGACGACGAGGAACAGATGGGCCTGGATTTGAGCCAACACGAGGAGCGGGGCTATACTTGGTGAGTAAGCCCGGCCTTACGCTCCCGTGTCCTGCGTCGGCTGACAAGCTCGAGGCGCTACGCGGGAATCAAGGAGGAACTTCATGAAAAAGATAGAAGCCATCATCAAGCCGTTCCGGCTCGACGAGGTCAAGCAGGCGCTGACCGCGGTGGGGGTCTCGGGCATGACGGTCAGCGAGGTCAAGGGGTTCGGACGGCAGAAGGGGCACACCGAGCTCTACCGCGGCGCCGAGTACACCGTGGACTTCCTGCCCAAGGTGAAGATCGAGGTGCTGCTGCCCGAGGAGCTGCTCTCGAGCGCGGTGGACGCCATCCTGGAATCGGCCCAGACCGGCAAGATCGGCGACGGCAAGATCTTCGTGACCACCGTGGACGAGGTGATCCGCATCCGCACCAACGAACGGGGTGACGAAGCCATCCGGTAAATCCGTTCCCTCGCGGTGCGGGCGGGTCGCGGACCCGCCCGCACCGCCTTTCCCGCCCCCTCGATGCGAGCACTGGCGGCGGCCGGCGCGTTCGTGTAGGAACACGCGATCACCCGCCCGGCACCCGGAGGCTCGCATGCTCTTTCGTTTCATCACTTTCGGAGAAAACGCCGCGGTCGTCATCGGACGCGAGCGCGGGCTCTTTGCCGCCCACGATCTGGCGGTGGAGACCACCCTTACCCGCAGCTCCACCCAACAGATGCGCGGCCTGAGCGACGGCACCTACGACGTCGCCTCCACCGCCTTCGACAACGTGCTCGCCTGGTCCGGGCGCGAGGGCGCCGACATTCACGCGGTGGCGCAGTCCTCCCAGCGCATGGCCCTGCCGGTGTACGTGCGTCCGGAAATTCGCGACTGGGAGGACCTCCGCGGACGGCCCCTGGCCGTTGACGCGGTGGATACGGCCTACGCCCTGGTGCTCCGGAGGATCCTGCTGGCCCACGGACTCGACATGACCCGCGGCGACTACGAGCTGGACGGGGTCGGCGCCACGGGGCCGCGCTTCGAATCCATGGAAAGCGGCAAGACCTTTGCCGGCATCCTGAACCCGCCCTGGGACAAGAGGGCGGAAGCGGCGGGCATGCGCCGCATCGCGGACTACCGGGAAGTGCTGCCGGACTATCCGGGCGGGGTCTTCGCGGTCGCGGCCGGTTGGGCGGCGGCGCACCGGGGGGAACTGGTGGCGTTTCTCAAGTGCCTTGCCGAGGCCACCGCCTGGGGCAACGATCCGGCCAACCGCGCGGCGGCGCTACGGATCCTGCGCGATGCCATGGCGCTCGACGAGGACGGGGCGGCCAAGGAGCTGTCCGCGTTGCCGGCATCCACCGAGCTCCATCTTGCCGGGCTGCAGGTGCCGCTGGACCTCCGGGTGTCCTTCGGCATGGCGCCGCGGAAAGGCACCGACCTGGCCGTCTATTACGACCTCCGGTACCACTCCGAAGCCGCCCCCTGACCATCGCCGTCGACCGTTCGGTGCCGGAACGAACAGGGGCGGGTCCGAAACCCGCCCCTACGGCCGCCACGTCCGGCCGCGCACTCGGTTTCTGTATTGAAGCGGGGACGCAATTGTAGTAGTTTCTTCTGCCTCTTTGCCATGGCAACCCGTAAGAACAAGACCCGTCCGCCGCTGCGGAACAAGGAGATCAGTTGGCTGGCGTTCAACGGCCGTGTCCTCCAGGAGGCCTCGGATACGTCGGTGCCGCTGCTGGAACGGCTCAGCTTCCTCGGCATCTTCTCGTCCAATCTCGACGAGTTCTTTCGCGTCCGTGTGGCCCATCTCCGGCGTCTCGAACAGCTCGGCGCCGGCGCGCGGCGCCTGATGGGCGAGGACCCTTCCGCGGTCCTGAAAGAGATCCACGCCATCGTGCTGAAGCAGCAGGCGCTGTTCGAAAGCACGTATCGGAGCATCCTCCAGGAGCTTGAGCAGCACGGCATCTCCATCGTCAGGGAGAGCGAGCTCAACCCCGCCCAGGAAGCCTACATCAAGGAGTTCTATCAGCAGAAGCTGCGGCCCACCCTGATCCCCCTGATGATCAATCATCTGACGCAGTTCCCGCAGCTGAAGGATCAGGCGATCTATCTGGCCATCTCCCTCTACAGCAGCAAGTCCCGCCGGTCCGAGTACGCGTTGATCGAGATACCCACCGACGTGCTGTCGCGTTTCGTGATCCTGCCCAAGGCGGGGGACCGGGAGTACGTGATCCTGCTGGACGACGTGATCCGCTATTGCCTGAAGGACATCTTCTCCATCTTCCCCTTCGACCAGTTCGAGGCGTACACCATCAAAGTCACGCGGGACGCGGGGCTCGACCTCGACGACGACCTCTACGAGAGCTACATCGAGAAGATTTCCAAAGGCCTCAAGCAGCGAAGGTCCGGGGCGCCGGTCCGTTTCATCTACGACAACCAGATCCCCCGGCGGCTGCTCAAGCTGCTGCAGGGCAAGATGGGCCTCGATACCGAGTCCGGCCCTTTCATCCCCGGCGGACGGTACCACAACTTCAAGGACTTCATGAGCTTCCCGCGCATCGGTCCGAAGAAGCTCTCGGCGCCGCCGTTGCCGCCGCTGGCCCATATGGACTTCGACGCCGCGGCCACCTTCTTCAAGGCCATCCGGCGACGCGACATCCTGGTCCACTATCCGTACCAGACCTTCGACTACCTTATCGAGTTCCTGCGGCAGGCCGCCATCGACCCCAAGGTGCGTTCCATCAAGATGACGCTGTACCGGGTGGCGCGGAACTCGAAGATCGTCAATGCCCTGATCAACGCCAGCCGCAACGGCAAACGGGTGACCGTGGTCATGGAGCTGCAGGCCCGGTTCGACGAGGCCGACAACGTGTACTGGTCGGAACGCCTCCAGGAAGAGGGGGTCCGGGTCATCAACGGCGTGCCGGGTCTCAAGGTGCACGCCAAGCTGATCCTCATAACCCGGGTCTCGCACCGAAAGACCATGCTGTACGCCAACATCGGCACCGGCAACTTCAACGAGACCACCGCCCGGATCTACACGGACGACAGCCTGTTCACAGCCGACGAGCGCATCACCGGCGAAGTGAGCCGGGTCTTCGGCTTTCTCGAGAGCAACTACCGGCGCACCACCTTCAAGCACCTGATGGTCTCGCCCTACGACACCCGCCGCAAGCTCACGAAGCTCATCGACACCGAGATCAAGAACGCCGGCAAGGGCCGGCCGGCCCATATCCTCCTCAAGATCAACAACCTCGAGGACGGCGGCCTGATCCGGAAGCTCTACGAGGCGGCGGAGGCCGGCGTCGAGGTGAGGCTCATGGTGCGCGGCATGTTCTCGCTGGTTCCCGGGGTCAAGCATTTCAGCGAGCGCATCGAGGCTACCGCCATTCTCGACCGCTTCCTCGAGCACTCCCGGGTGATGGCGTTCGCCAACGGCGGCGACGAGAAGCTGTACATCGCCTCGGGCGACTGGATGGAACGCAACGTGGACCACCGCGTGGAGGTGGCCTGTCCTATCTATGACCCGTCTCTCAAGAAACAGCTCAGGGACGTGCTGGACATCGTGTGGCAGGACAACGTCAAGGCGAGGGTGCTCGACAAGGACCTGCGGAACCAGTACAGGACCGTTGGCGGGGGCGCGAGGACACGGGCCCAGGAAGCCATCTACACCTACCTGAACCGACTTCACACGACCCGGCCGGACAACCAGGCGCCGTTGCGCCTGGCGCGCTAGACGCCACCGCCGTCCGGGTCCCGCAAGTAGCTTCGAACTATGCTAGAATACAGGGGGGTCGCATCCCCGATGAGGGGTAGCGGCTTGTTTGCGTACGACGATCGCCGGGCGGGCGAGGACGAGGAGGGAAGGCCGGAAAGATGAAAAAGCTGGCATTGGGAGCCGGGGAGCCGTTTGCATGGCGGTCCTGGGGTGAGGGGTTCGTCAACGTCAACGACGCGGGGCATCTCGAGGTCATCACGGATCCCGCGACGCGGCACACCGTCGACCTGCACGAGCTCGTCACCCTGCTGCAGCCAAGAGGCGTGCGGCCGCCGGTGCTGGTCCGTTTTCCGCAGCTCATCGACCGCCAGCTCGCGACCCTCCACCGCGCCTTCAGGACGGCCACCAGGACCTTCAACTATCGTGGCGCCTACACCTGCGCGTATCCGCTCAAGGTGAACAGCCGCCGGGCGACGGTGGCGCGTATCTGCGAGACCGGGCGCCGGTACGGGGTCGGCCTCGAAGTCGGCACCAAGGCCGAGTTGTGCATCGCCCTGTCCATGCTCGGCAACAGCCGCGGCCCGATCATCTGCAACGGCTACAAGGACACGGCCTACATCGAGCTGGCGGCCGCCGCCAGCGAGGCCGGCTACAACGTCGTGGTGGTGTTCGAGCGCCCGCGCGAGTACGAGCTAATCGGCGAGCTTCGGGCCAAGGGTCTGCCGTGCCCGAGGCTGGGCGCGCGGGTGAAGCTCAACGCCAGCGGCATGGGCCGCTGGGAGGAGTCGTCCGGGGACCTGTCCAAGTTCGGCCTCACCGCTTCCGACCTGCTGGATGCCACCCGGCTGCTCAAGGAATGCAAGCTGCTGGACCGCCTTCGACTGCTCCACTTCCATCTCGGCTCCCAGATCACCAACATCCGGAACTTCAAGCAGGCGCTGCAGGAGGCGCTCCGCTTCTACGTCGAGCTCAAGGAGCTGGGGGTGCCGCTGGACACCCTGGACGTGGGCGGCGGGCTGGGGGTGGACTACGACGGCAGCAACAGCTCGGCGGACTCCAGCGTCAACTACAACGTTCAGGAGTATGCCAACGACATCATCTACACCACCAAGGAGGTGCTGGACCGGGCGCGCATCGCGGAGCCGGAGATCATCACCGAAGCCGGCCGGTTCCTGGTGACCCACCACGCCGCCCTGCTGGTGGATCCCCTGGAGCAGCCGCGGACCACTCCGAAGCCCGGCCGCCCCCGTGCCCGGGCCTCCAACGTGGACGCGGTCAACGAGCTCGACGACATGGTGGTGGAGATCAACAGCAAGAACTGGCGCGAATATCTCCACGACGCCTACCAGAAGAAGGACGAAATGCTCTCGGCCTTCTCCCTGGGCTTCCTTTCCCTGAAGCAGCGGGCGCAGGCGGAATCCGCGTTTTCCCGGATCGTCGAGCTGGCTAGCCGTTTCTCGCGCCACGGACGGTTCGACGGCGCGGACAAGGCCGCCCTGGAACGCATCGCCGCGCGGCTGCATGCCTTCAACTTCTCGATCTTCAGGTCGCTGCCGGACAGTTGGGTCCTCGACATGCTGTTCCCCATCATGCCCACCTGCCGGCTCAAGGAGAAACCCGCCGTCAAGGCGATCCTGGCGGACCTGACCTGTGACTCGGACGGTGTGATCAACAAGTTCTCGCACCCCGCCGAGCCCCGCTCCACCTTCGAGCTCCACGGCATGCCCTGGGATGACGCCTACACGCTGGCGATCCTCTTCCTGGGCGCCTACCAGGAGGCCCTCAGCAGCGACCACAACCTCTTCGGCCGGCCGGCGGAGGTCACGGTGGAAACCGGCGCCGACGGGGCGGTGCAGGTCCTCGACGTGCGGGATCCCGACACCTGCGCGGACATGCTGACGCGCTGGGGTTTCAGCGAGCTCGTGCAGAGCCACGTTCCCGGGGAGCTCCGCGCCGTACCCGATCCGGCCCGGGCCGACTCGCCTCCCGCCCGCCTGGAGAGGATCATGACACGGGTGCTCACCAGCGGCACCTACCTGGACCGGCACACCTCCGAGACGGCGAAGGCGGTCCCTGGAGAAGCCGACACCTCCATGGCGGAACCCCGCGGAACCCGTGTCAGGACCGCGAGCGGGACAAAGCAGGCGCGTTCGGCGAGCGGTTCCTGAGAAGTTCCTCCGATCAAACATTCCTGGTTTGAGCAACAGGACTTCGTGTGCTACGGTCGTGCGTCATGCCGACCGGTCCCGCAACCGCGGCGCCCGCGGCGCCGCGGGTCGCAGCCATCCCCGTCCTGTCACGACTTCCCCGGCTTGACGGCTGGACCGCCGGAGTCCTCGCCCTGGCGGCCCTCTTCACGAGCCCGATCGTCGCCGTGCTGGGAATCGCCCTGGAGAACAGCGGTGACGCGTGGGCGCATCTGAGCTCCACCGTCCTCGGCACCTACATCGGCCAGACCCTCCTTCTCATCGCCGGCGTCGGCGCGGGCGTGCTGATCATCGGCGTCAGCACCGCATGGCTGATCACCATGTTCCGGTTTCCCGGACGGGGCCTGCTCCAGTGGGCGCTGTTGCTGCCCTTGGCCGTGCCCGCCTATATCGCCGCCTACACCTACACGGATGTGCTGGAGTTCGCCGGTCCGGTGCAGACGGCCTTGCGCCAGGTGTTCGGCTGGCAGAGCCCGCGGGACTACTGGTTTCCCGAGGTCCGCTCCCTGGGCGGCGCCGTGATCTTCATGTCGCTGGTCCTCTACCCGTACGTGTACCTGCTTGCCCGGTCGGCTTTCGTCGAGCAGTCCCAGAACCTGTGGGACGCCGCGCGCGGGCTCGGGCTGGGGACCTGGGGCTGCTTCGCGAGAGTGGCGCTGCCCCTGGCCCGCCCGGCCATCGCGGTGGGTGTGCTGCTGGCGTTGATGGAGACGCTCAACGACTTCGGCACCGTGGACTATTTCGCGGTCCAGACCCTGACCGTGGGCGTTTACCGTGTCTGGTTCGGCATGAACAACCCGCCGGCCGCGGCCCAGCTCGCGACCATGGTGCTGGCGCTGGTGCTGGTGATGGCCGCCCTCGAACGGATCGCCCGCGGCCGGCGGCGGTACCAGTTCAGCCATAGCGGGCCGAGGCGCCAGCCCCTGGCGAGGCTCGACGGTATCCGGGGCATGCTGGCGCTGCTGACCTGCGCGACGCCGGTGGCGCTGGGTTTCGCCGTACCCGCGCTGCTCATGGCCGCTTCGGCCGTCGGAAGCACGGAGACCGTGGTGGGCGTCAGCACCCTGGGCCTGGCCCTGAACAGTGTCGCCGTGGCCGGCATGGCCGCGCTGGCTTGCCTGTGCGGCGGTCTGTTTCTGGCGTACGGAGCGCGCCTGTCGGGTACGCCCTTGGTCAAGGCCGCGACCCGCGTGGCGAGCATCGGCTACTGCATTCCCGGGGTGGTGCTGGCGGTGGGGGTCCTGATACCCGCGGCCGCGCTGGACAATTCCATCGACGACTTCATGCGGACCCATTTCAACGCTCCGACGGGGCTGCTCTTCACCGGGACGCTTTACGCGCTGATCTTCGCCTGCACGGTTCGTTTTCTCGCCCTGTCCTTCGGCTCCCTGGAAGCGGGCCTGACCAAGATCACCCCCAGCATGGACGCCGCGGCCCGCTCCCTGGGCCGGCGCCCGGGAGGGGTGCTGGCCCGTATCCACTTCCCCCTGCTGCGCGGCAGCCTGCTCACCGGGGCGACCCTGGTTTTCGTGGACGCGATGAAAGAGCTCCCCATGACCCTGATCCTGCGTCCGTTCAACTTCGACACGCTGGCGACGCACGTCTACGAATACGCCTCCTACGAGGCCTTCGAGCAGGCTGCGCTGGCCGCCCTCGCCATCGTGGCCGCCGGTCTGGCCCCTGTGATCTGCCTCAGCCTGGGCTTCAAGGGCTCGGGGAAATCATCGCATCCGCCCGGACCCTGAAAGCCTGTCCGCGTGCCTAATCCTTAAGCGGCCCTGAACAAATCTTGTGCAACCGGACTGCCGGTCGAAACGCCGGACGGTTCGGCATCGACCCGCAACCCCGCTGAAACGCAGGGTTTCGAACCTCGAAGCGTGCCTTGGCACGAAGGTTGCACATACCTTGTCGTATCCGGCCCGGGCTCCGTGCCGGACATCACCAGAAAATTTCAACTTGAAAGGAAAGACGCCATGACACCGAGACAAGTCATCGACTTTGCCAAGAAGAACGGCGCGGAGATCGTGGACCTGCGGTTCACCGACCTGCCCGGCCTGTGGCAGCATTTCTCCATCTCCACCAACGAGTTCGACACCGGACTGTTCCAGAACGGCATCGGGTTCGACGGCTCCAGCATCCGCGGCTTCCAGACCATCGACGAGTCGGACATGCTGCTGTTCCCGGATCCCGACACCGCCTTCATGGATCCCTTCACGTCGCTGCCCACGCTGAACCTGGTGTGCAACATCAAGGATCCGCTGACCGGCCAGCCCTACACCCGGGACCCGCGTTACGTGGCGCAGAAGGCGGAGCTGTACCTCAAGTCCACCGGCATCGCGGACACCAGCTACTGGGGTCCGGAGATCGAGTTCTACATCCTCGACAACGTCCGCTTCGACCAGAGCTACAACTACGGCTTCTACTACATCGACTCCGACGAGGGAGCCTGGAACTCCGGCAACGGCGACAAGCAGAACCTGGGCTACAAGCCCCGGTACAAGGAAGGCTACTTCCCGGTACCGCCCATGGACAGCCTGCAGGACATCCGTTCCGAGATGGTCAAGACGCTGGAGTCCAGCGGCATCATCTGCGAGGTCCATCACCACGAGGTAGGAACCGCCGGCCAGTCGGAGATCGACATGCGCTTCACCACCCTGACGGCCATGGCCGACCAGGTGCTCAAGTACAAGTACATCGTCAAGAACGTGGGGATGCGCAACGGCAAGAGCGTCACCATGATGCCGAAGCCGATCTTCCAGGACAACGGCTCGGGCATGCACACCCATCAGAGCCTCTGGAAGAACAAGAAGAACGTGTTCTACAACGCCAAGAACTACGCGTTGCTGAGCGACACCGCGCGCTACTACATCGGCGGGCTCCTGAAGCACGCGGCGGCCCTGTGCGCGTTCATCGCGCCCACCACCAACTCCTACCGCCGGCTGGTGCCGGGCTACGAGGCCCCCATCAACCTGATGTACTCCCAGCGTAACCGAAGCGCGGCGGTGCGGATCCCGACCTACTCCACGAGCGAGAAGGCCAGGCGCCTGGAGTTCCGCAGCCCGGACCCGAGCTGCAACCCCTACTATGCCTTCTCGGCCATGCTGATGGCGGGGCTCGACGGCGTCGCCAACAAGGTCGAGCCGCCCAAGCCGCTAGACAAGAACCTCTACGACCTCGCGCCCGAGGAAGCCGCCCAGGTGGAGTCGCTGCCCGGCAGCCTCGAAGAGTCGCTGGACGCCCTCGAGCGGGACAATGCCTTCCTCACCAAGGGCGACGTCTTCACCAAGGACGTCATCACGGCGTGGCTGGACTACAAGCGCGGGGCGGAGGTGGAGCCCATGAAACTGAGGCCCCACCCGTACGAGTTCGCCCTCTACTACGACATCTAGACATCGGAACGGGACGGGGGTGCGAGGGCGCCCTGCCGCCGCTCCCCCGTCCCGGCGTTCCGTCTGCTCCGTCAGGGCTCGGGCAACCCGGTGTCCGGCTCCTCCGGCGCGGTGAGGAGCTGGACGGCCCGGTCGAGGTCGGCGTGGCTACCGAGCAGGACGAGGATGTCGTCCGGCCTCAGCCGGTAGTCCATGGGCGGACTCTCCACCGAGACTCCCTCCCGGACCAGGGCCAGGACGCTCGTGCGGCCCTGGAAATGTTCCTTCAACTCGCCGATGGTGTAGTCCGCTCCCGGCGCGTCCGGTTGCACCAGAAAGGTGTCGGCGGTGGCCCCGGTGAGAAACTGGTTGAACCGCGCCAGACTCTTGCCTTCCAGCCTCAGGCCGCGCAGCATGCTGTAGCCCTCCCGGCGCACCAGCTCCACCTGCAGGGAGATGACGTTGCGCGGCACGTGGTACTCTTGCAGCACCCGCGCGAAGATTTCCACCGAGGTCTCGAATTCCTCCGGTATGACCTCGTTGGCGCCGAGACGCGTCAGGCGCGGAATCTCCGCCACGTATCGCGTCCGTACGAGGATGTAGATGTCGGGGTTCAACCGGCGCGCGTGCCAGACGATCCGCGACGTCGCCATGGGGTCGCTGATGGCCACCACCAACACGCGCGCCTGCGCCACCCCCATTCCCGCCAGAACCGACGGGCGGGTGGCGTCACCGAAATGAATCGCTTCACCCACGTCCGGCACCCGCCGCCCCACCTGAGGGTTGAGGTCCAGGATCCGGTGCGGGATGTCTACCTCGCGCAGCACCCGGGCGAGATTCTGTCCGTTGAGCCCGTAGCCCACGATGAGGACGTGCCCGGTCACGTCGCCGGCGGACGGCCCCTGGGCCCCGTCGCCGCGGTGCAACGCGAAGCCCAGCCGCCCCCCGGCGAGGATCAGCAGAGGGGTCGCCAGCATGCTGAGGATCGAGGTGGCGAGAAAGAGCTGCTCCTGGTCGGGTGAGAGGAGATCGAACGCCCCGCCCATACGCGCCAGGATGAGCGAGAACTCGCCCACCTGGGCCAGCGCCAGGCCCAACAGCAACCCGAGCCGGAACGAACGCTGCAGGAACGAGAAGATGGCCGTGACCAGACCGCCCTTGATGAGCACCAGCAGCAGCCATGCGCCGGCGACCAGGGCCAGCTCCTCGCCGACGAAGTCGATTTCCACCTGCATGCCGATGGAGATGAAAAAGATCCCGGCGAAACTGTCCCTCAGCGGATGGATGTCGGCAATCACCTGGTGGCTGTACTCCGAATCGGATATCAGGAGACCGGCAACGAACGCGCCCAAGGCCAGGGAGATGCCGGACTGGAACGCCAGCCAGGCGGTGCCGAGACAGATGAGCAGCACGAACAGGACGAAGATCTCCTGGTTTCGCAGCCGCGCCACCTGATGAAGCAACCACGGCACGACGAAGCGCGCCGCGGTGAAGATGAGCGCCACGGCCAGCACCGCTTTTCCCAGCGTGAGGGCCACCACCTGGAAGGAGAACGCGTCGGTCTCCCCCAGCACCGGCACCGACAGCATCATGGGCACCGCGATGATGTCCTGGAGCAGCAGCGTGCCCACCGCGAGCCGGCCGTGAAGAGCCGACAGCTCGTCGCGGTCGCTCAGGATCTTGAGCACGATGGCCGTGCTGCTGAGGGACGCGAGCATGCCGAAGAAGAAGCTGATGCGAAGGGGAAATCCCAGATGGACGCCGGCCGCGGTCACGACCAGGGCGGTAAGGAACACCTGCAGCAGGCCGCCGGTGACGACCAGCCCCTTGACCTCCAGGAACCGCTCGAAGGAGAATTCGAGGCCGATGGAGAACAGCAGCAGCACGATGCCGATCTCCGCCAGGATCTCCAGCTCGGCGCCGTGCCCGATGACGCTGAAGCCGTGGGGCCCCATGGCCACACCCACCGCCAGGAAGCCGATGACCGTGGGGAGCCTCAGCTTGTGGAAGGCAAAGACCGTGGCCACCGTAACGGCCAGGACGGCCACGAGACTCGTGAGGACGTTGAGCATGCCGCTTCCCGACGGGAACCCGTGCCCGGCCGGGTGTTGAATTCCACGTGAGCTTCAATGATGATAGACGATTACCGACTCCATGAATAGCTGCGTCCGCGGCCCGCATGGGCCGCTACCAGGTACGGCAACGAGGAGAGCATGAACGAGGAAAATCGGGTCATGGGCATCGACATCGGCGGCACCGGAGTCAAGGCGGCGCTGGTGGACACGCGGAGCGGAGAGATGACGTCGGAACGGGTCAGGCTGCCTACCCCGCAACCGTCGACCCCGGCGGCGGTGATGGTGGCCGTCAAGGAGCTGCAGCGGCAACTCGGGTGGCAGGGGCCGGCAGGATGCGGCTTCCCGGGACTGGTCAAGAGCGGCTCGGTCCAGCGGGCGCCGAACCTCGACCCGTCCTGGATCGGCTATGACCTGGCCGGCCGCCTCCAGGCCGAGCTGGAAGCGCCCCGGGTGGCCATCGGCAACGATGCCGACGCCGCGGGACTGGCGGAGTTCAGGTTCGGCGCCGGCAAGGGCGTGGCCGGGACGGTGATGGTGATCACGCTGGGAACGGGTATCGGCTCAGCCGTCTTCCGGGACGGAGTCCTGTTGCCCGACACCGAGCTGGGGCACGTGGAAATGCGCGGCAAGGTGGCGGAAAAGTACGCCGCCGCCAGCGTCCGGACAAGCAAGGGCCTCAATTGGAAGAAGTGGGGCCGTCGGCTGAACGACTACCTGGTGCACGTGGAGTACCTGCTGGGCGTCGACCTGTTCATCGTCGGCGGAGGCGTCAGCAAGAAACCCGAGAAGTTCTTCCCCTATCTCAAGGACGTCGGCTGCCGGGTGGAAGCCGCGCGCCTCGGCAACGCCGCCGGCATCATCGGCGCCGCCATGTTCCCGGAACGTTAGCGACCGGTGTCCGTTCCGCCCTGAATCCGCAGCAGCCAGGGCAGCAGCAAGGCGTACGGCGGCTCCGCCTCCCGCAGGCTCCGGCTGAACTGCTCGAACAGCCCGGGGACCTTGGCGCAGGCCAGCTCCCTTTCCACGCGCATCCGCGACGCCAACACCTCGACGGCCGGCATCACCTGCCGGTCCCCGGCAAGGGACATGGCGCGGGCGAACTCCTGGGTCCGGGCCTCGTGCACGGTGAGGTCCTGGATCCGTCCCAATGCGTCCTGGAGCTTCTTCAGCCGCTGCACGACGCCGCCGGTCTCGGGCACGAGCTCCGCCACCGCCTCGGTGAGGTAACGGAGTTGCTTGCACTCGATGCGCAGGGAATGAAGGTCATCGGGGCCGGCATGGCCCCGGAGCCCGTAGCCCTGCTCCAGGACCGCCCGGCACTGCCTCGCCACCCGCGGGCCGGCCAGACGCAGGATCGGCTCGGAACCCCGGCCGCCCACGCCCAGCACGTCTTCGTCGCCGGCGCAGGCGCGCCATCGGCGCAGGGCGTCGCGGTAGGCGTCCGAATCCATCACCGCCACGAACTCCCGGAACGCAGCCTGCCGCTGGCGGCCGGCGAACTCGAACAGCGGCGCGAGGTCTCCGGCCAGAGGTTCCGTCAGCATGCCCCGGTAGGCCGGCTGCTGTTCGAGGTACACGTCCAGGTCCCTCAAGGTGTTGGTGGACTTGCCCAGCCATGACAGGCTCTTCCGGAGCGCCGCGGCGGGCTTCGGCGCGAAGGCGTCCCGGAGCTGCCCCAGAAACGACCGGGCACGCCGCACCGCCACACGGAAGTCGTGCAGGAACTCCGTGTCGGCGTCGCCGCGGATGCCCTCCTCGTTGCCCCGCACCACTTGGTACTGCGCCGCCAGCATGGCCCGGACTCCCTCCGCAGCGGTCATGGCGGCGCTGATCTCCAACCTGCCCAGAGAAGCGGCGCGCGCGGGGTCCAGTTCCAGGGCGTCGAGCGCCTGGCGATAGCGGGAGCCCGGCTCCGCCGGAACGGCCCGGGCGGCACACCAGTCGCGGATTTCCCGAAAGTCCTTCCCGTAGCCCCGGACCCGCCGCACCACGACGATGGGGTTCAGCCGCGCTCTCCGCTCCCCCTCCCGGACCTCGTCGTTGCTCGACAAGACACGCACGACGGTCTTTCGGTCGTCATTCCACTTGCTCCAACTCCGAACCTCCGAACGAAGGGAGAAGAGCTTCAGCAGCGCCCGGTTCCTGGTCAGCGCCGCAAGCTCATTCCTCACCTCGCCCGGCGGCAGGCTGTCGGCGGATGTGGGAGGCCCCTCGAGCGCGATCCGGACCGGCTCATCCGGACGGTCCAGGCGTTCGAGACGAAGGATCCCCTCGGAGATCCACAAGGCCCGCGAGTGCGCGGCGAGCCTGCCGTCGAAGGTGTCGAAATAGACGGACTCGGCCCTGCGGCGCGGCTGTTCGTGAAGACGATGGTGCGTGCTCAACTCACGCAGCCACTGCCGGCCGGCCTGGCCTCCGGGAATCTGGAACGTCGACTCGGACACGATTCGACTACGCGGACTGGCTCCCGGGCGTGGACCCCGGCCCCAGCACGGCGGCCAGTTCGTCCCACAGCGCCCGATAGCGCCCGGTGGCGGCGGCGACGGGCAGGAAGGCCGGCAACGGCGCCCGGGCCGAGCCCATGCTCTCGACATCCGCCGCGTACGGGATGGCGGTTCCCAGCCACCCGGGAAACTGCTCCTTCATGGCGGCCATGGTGGCCCGGTGCATTTTCTTGCGCGCCTCCACCATGGAGAAGAACGCCCATACCTTGCCTTCATCGTAGCCCTTGCGTCTGATGAAGGCCCGCACGTTGGCGTAGGCGCGGGCGGCGAGCGTGGAGGGGACCACCGGCACGAGGACAAGGTCCGACGCCACGAAGATGTTCTCCGCCAACAGGGTTGCAGTGGCCGGGCTGTCCAGCACGATCAGGTCATACTCGCGACGGAACGGGCCAAGTATGCTGCGCAACCGTTTCCTGGACTTGCTGACGCGATCCAGCGAAGTGGTCAGATGGCGGTGGGACCAGTCGGCCGGCAGGAGGTCCAGACCGTCGTAGTCGGTGCCCTTGATGTTGCCGGAGACGTTCGCTCCCCCCTTGAGGAGGACCTTCCTGGCATGCTTGAGCCGGGGCTCTACCCGAAGATAGTAGGTCGCCGAACTCTGCGGGTCGAGGTCGCAAAGCAACGTCCTGTACCCGGAGGCGGCGCTGATATAGGCGAGGTTTACGGCGGCGGCGGTCTTGCCGACACCGCCCTTGAGGTGATAGACCGCCATCACCCTGCCCCGTCCGGACTTGTCCACCATGTTCGAACGTCCGCCAAGTCCGACAGGCTGATGAGCCGGCCGGAGGCCGTGCCTCCCTGGCCTCCGGCCGCTTATTTGTCAGCTGCGGGGCTTTTTGGGGGGGACGATTGCGTCCTTGCAGGCTTTGGCAACACGGAACTTGACGACTCGCTTGGCGGGAATCTTGATCGCCTGCCCCGTGGCCGGATTGCGCCCCATGCGAGCTTTTCTGCTGGTCTTCACGAGCCGGCCGATGCCCGGTACGATGAAGACTCCGCTCTTCTTCACCTCCTTGACGGCCAGCGCGGCCAGATTGTCGAGAAAGTCTTTCGCGACTCGCTTGTTAAGGTCGCACTTGGCTGCAAGATCGGTCACGATTTGCGCCTGCGTCATCTTGGTTGCTGCCATACCTCTCCCTTCCGCACCCCTTCCGGGAAGGGACGCCGGTTGAATAACTGCCCTTAAGATAGGGGAACATTACGGAATTGTAAAGACATAACAGCCGCCGGAGGGTGCCCCCAGGGCACATTTCAAGCCCGTTTTACGCATCAGGAGCCGTGGGCATCATCGCCGTACCTGAACGGCGGCTCTTCCGCGCGGACGCGGGAGTAGTGGCTCATGAGCAGCAGGTAACGCTTGAGCAGCTCCGGCAGCAGGAAGTTCCGGCGGACATGCTCCCTCCCTTCCCGGCCCAGCGCCGCGGCCGCGTCGACATCGTCCAGCACGGCGGCCATTCGCGAAGCGATGGCGTCGACGTCCAACGGATCCACCAGATGGCCGGTGACGCCGTCGATGACCTGCCTCTTGATGCCGCCCACCCGGGACCCGATGACGGGCGCACCCTGCCACAGCGCCTCGGCCACCACCAGCCCGAACCCTTCCTTTGTCGACACGTGCACGAATCCCCGCGCGACGCTCATCAGGGCCCCCACCACCCGGTCGTTGTCCTCCACGTTGACGCAAAACCGGACATCCGGGTCGTCCCCGGCCTGCTGCCGCAGTTCGTTCAGCACATCGCCGCCCTCGGGATCATCGGAGGCGGTGTTGCCGATGAAGACGAGGTACGGCCGGGGGTCGCGCGCACGCTCCTCGCCCAGACGCTGGAAGGCTTTGAGTATCGTGGCCTGGTTCTTGTGGCGGTCATAGCGGGAGATGGCGGCGAAGATGGGCCGGTCGGGGTCCACGTCGTGGGCCTCGAACAAGGGTTGCAGGACGTCCAGCGCCTCGTTCCGCGTGTAGTGTCGGTTCTTCGGAGCGAGGGGGTCGATGCACGGCGTGATCTCGTAGACCGGGATATTGAGCCCCGGGCCCACGAACTCGGGCATGGTGAACACGGCTCCGTCATAGTGGTTGATGTACGGCAACAGGAACCGCCAGACGGTCTTGTCCGGCGCCGAGGTATCGATGTGGCAGCGCCATATCACGTTGCCGCGGATCGGCGCGTTCATGATCATGGCCGCCGGCTGCGGATCGTGGATGACCGTAAGGTCCGAAGCGATGAAGGCCTCACAGGCATTCTCCTCGATGGTATCGAGGTACGAACCGAAGATCTCGTCGAGGGAAACGGGCGTCCCCGCGCCTTGCAGCAGGTTGTGGAACTTCTTGGTTACCTGGAAGAACTCCCGGTTGCCGCGAATCGTGCACCAGCGGGCGCCCACCCCCAGCAACTGGGCCAGGGGGACGACGCTGCGAAGCATCTCGGCCACCCCGCCGCCCACCGCCGTGGAATTCACGTTCACCCATCCCCGGCCGGTCAACGGCTCCGCCAGCCGCCTGAGCTCGTCCACGCGCTCCCTGCCGATGACCGCCTCGTAATCGGACAGACGGAAGGGGCCTTCCGGCCGATGTTCTTCCAGGCCCGCGAGGCCCTCATGCCGGCCGCCGCCATTCCGGGTTTCGGACGGGGGCGGGGGAAACTCCAGCGCATCCGTGGTGTCGTTCAGAAACGTCAATGCCTTGCCCTCCTGTGCCGCCAAACTGGGCAACGATTTTCACGACCTTACAATGAGTTAGGCGAGAATGTCAATAGAGGGACCAGACCGTCGGAGGCCACGCTTGCCAGCGGTGCAGGGTTCACGTATCCTCTGGTCCATCACTCACTCCGGCACCCCTCCATGCAAGCCAGAAAGCCCCATTTCCTGCGGAACACGATGATCACGGGATTGCTGATCCTGATCCCGCTGTTCGTCACCTACATCCTTATCGCGTTCCTGTTCAACCTGCTCAGCAACGCGGGCACGCCGATCATCCTGGGCATCCTGTCGTTCTTCTTCGATATGGACGAACTTCAGTGGCTCACGCCGCTGGTCCCGTTCATCAACCTGCTGCTGGCCCTGCTGCTGGTGTTCTTTATCGGGCTGATCGGTACCAACATCGTCGGCCGCCGCGTGCTGGCCACCGTGAACCAACTGTTCATGAGGTTGCCGCTGGTGAGCACGGTGTACGGCGCCGTCAAGCAGGTGGTGGAGACGCTTCAGGGACCTCACCGCAGCTTCCAGCGGGTGGTGCTGCTGGAATATCCTAAAACGGGCGTCTGGATGATGGGTCTGGTGGCAACCCCCAGGACCGACCCCTTCAACCTCTCCCCTGCCGGAACCCTGCTGTCCGTCTTCGTACCCACCACGCCGAACCCGACCTCCGGCTTTCTCGTCCTGATACCGGAGGACGAAGTGATCGAAACCGACTACAGCGTCGAAGAAGCCTTCAAGTTCATCGTCTCGTCCGGCATCGTCGGCCGGGACTTCGACAAACCGGACGCTGCGGCCCTCCCCCGCCCGCCAGCACCCGACGAGCCCTGAACCGCGCCATGCCGTGGCCGGCCTTGGTTTCATGTCGCGGCTACTCGGGCACGCTCCTGGCGTGCAACCACATGAACAGCCGTTCACGGTAGAGGTAGGCGGCGAGCACGATCGCGCAGAAGGCCGCCACCACCAGTCCGGCCTCGAGATACCCCTGGCCGTGAAACTTCGCTCCCTGCAACGCCAGCACGTAGGTCGCGGGCATCCGGCCCAGCGTGCACAGGAGCATGAACGTGGCAAAGCTCATGCGACTGACGCCCAGCAGACCGCACAGGTAGTCCTTGGGAATACCCGGCACGGCGAAGAGCAGGAAGCAGACCACGGCGCCCCGGTTGGTGGACAGGAACCCCATCCTGGCCAGCACTCTCCGGCTCACGGTCCGCTCCACGAAAGGCCGGCCGAGAACGCGGGCGAGCTCGAACACGACCCATGAGCCCAGGGTCAGCCCGAGCGTAGAGAAGAGGAAACCGACCCAGGTGCCGTACAGGTAACCGGCCAGGATACCGACCAACTCGCCCGGTACGGGGGGAACCACGACCTGGCTGGCCTGGAACAACACCAGCGTGACGGCGGAATACGAACCCAGGGACAACAGGAACTGCTGGGTCTTTCCCTCGCTCCAGTACGAGGCGGTCAACGACAAGCCGCCCCCCTCTCCCGTCCCGACCAGCGGCGCCGGCGCGTAAGGGCTCGTCAGGAAGAGGGCCAGCACCACGGCGGCGAGGACGGCCCCGCGTTTCAACAGCTTGCGTGTTCGCATGGGGCCGGGGAAAGGGACACGCGACGCGTTGCGGCACGGGCGGACGGCAACCGGGGCGAAGCCGCGCGCGGAAACCGGTTCATGTCGAGGACTCGACCGGCGGATCCGTGGGCGGCGGGTGCTCCTCCGCGCCGCCCGGAGCGGCGAACTGGTCGTTGAGCGCCTGCACGCAGCCGTTGGCCTCCGCGATCACCTGAGAGAGTTGCTGCCGGGTCCCCTGGTTCCAGCCCGAGGGACGCGCTCCCAACACCGGGCGCCACGGCAGCGTGTTCCGGCGGAAGGCGGCGCTGAGCGCATCGAGCACGTCCGTGTCGCGGGCCTCGCCCATCTGGCGCCGAAGTGTGTTCAGCACGCGGTTGGAGGCAATCCGGCGGACCGAGAAATGGATATATCCCGCCGCCAGCGCCACGGCCGCCAGCGCGGCATAGGTCCACGCCGTCTCGCCCAGCACCGCGGACCAGAAGGGATGCGAAAACCTGAGGCCGTCCCACTCGCCGCTCCAGGCGGTCCACGCCAGCACAACGGCGAGGAGCACGCCGAAAGCGATGCCGTCCAGCCGTCGGACCCGGCCGCGCCACTCCGCGATCATGGCCTGCAGGCGCGGCACCAGCCGCAACTCGATGTCGCGGGCGGTGTGCTCGAGGTTTCCCATGATGCGGTAGGCCCGGTCCACTCCGACCTGCCGTATGCGTCCGTGAAGCTCCGCCAGATCGAAGTCGCGCTTCTCCTCGTAACGGGCGCGCAGGCCCTCGTCCTCGATGGGGACGGCCGCCCCGGTGCTGTAGATGCAGTAGAAGCGCCCGGCGGTCAGCCCTTTCTGCGCCAGCGCCCGTTGCCACGACCCTACGATGTCCTCCGGGTTGTTCTCCCGCGCCGTGTGGTCCATCTGGTTCAGCACGTAAAGGAACTTGTTCGAATCCGTCCGGTGGATGGTCTCTGCCACCAGGTGCTGAAGGGTATCCTGCATGGTGCCGGGCTCGGGGTGTCTGGCGTCGAAGAAAACCAGCACCAGATCCGCAAGGTCGATGATGCGGTCGGACACACGCAATGTCGCCGTGCGCTGCTGGTCCGCGTCGAAGCCCGGCGAGTCGATGCAGATCATGCCGCGAAGCGTCTCGCTGGAGCAGGTCTTGAGCTGGAGGTAGGCGTCGATGCGGCTTCCTTCGCCCGCGCTGATCTCCTCGATGGCCCGGCTCATCTTGTAGAACGGAAAGCGGGGGTCGGCATCCAGCGCCACCCCCGGCAGCACGCGAATGTCCTGTTCCTTGCCGAAGCACAACACGGAAAACCGGTCGTCCACCGCCTGGTTCCCCGTGGGCTGCACCGCCTGCCCCAGGTAGTCGTTGATGAACGTGGACTTGCCCGACGAATAGGTGCCCAGCACGGCCACCAGCGGCCACCACGGGATGCGCGTGGCATGGGACTCGTCGGGTCCCAAGAACCCCAGCCGCCGCGAGATCTCGTCCAGTTTCCGGAAACTCCGGACCGCGCTCAGGAGAACGGGGTTCTCCGTGCGCAGGTGATTCTCCAGGCTCTGCAGCCTTGCTTCCAGCTCGGCGGGTACCGCCATGGCTTCCTTTCCGGCCCGCTTACGCGGGGGCCGCCTCCGGGCCGCCGGCCGTCTCGCCGGCGGTTGTCAGTTGCCGCAACGCGCGGGTCACGTACACCCGGGTCATTCGCTTGCGATACCAGTAATCCATGTCCGCATTGTCCAGCGGGTGGGACACGCGCATGGCCAGTTCCGCGGCCTCTTCGATGGACGCCGTGTCCACGGGCCGCCCGCACAGGACCCGGGGCGCGTCTTCCACCACCTTGGGAGCCGACGCCACGGCCGTCAGAACCACCTTTGCGGCGTCGCAGGTCCCCGTGGCCGACATCCGCAGGGCCGCGGCCACCCCCAGCACCGGGAAGTCGAAGGAGCCCCGGCGGCGCAACTTGAGGTAGACGTTGCGCCAGCCGAAAGACGCCTCCGGGATCCACACGCCCTGCAACAGCTCCTCGGGCCGTTTGGCGAGGTAGTCGATGCCGTCGTCGCGGTAGAGGGTGTCCAGCGGGACCTGCCGGCTACCCTGGCCGCTGACGAGGACCGCCTCGGCGCCCAGGCTGCTCAGCACCGGCGCGGTGTCCGAAGAGCAGATGGCGAGGCAGACGCGGCTCTTGGGCGCCACCAGACAGATGTCCCCGTCCTTCTTGAGGCAGAACCCCACGGCCTGGCGCCAGAAGAACGACTGGTCGTAGTAGTTGCAGCGGGTGTCCACGAACAGGTTGCCGCCGATGGTGCCGGCGTTCCGGAGCTGAAGCGTCGAGACCAGGCCGGCCGCGGCGGCCAGCGCGGGAAACTCCCGGCGCACGACCTCATGGCCGGCCACCGCGCTCAGGGTCTCGCCGGCGCCGACCCACAGACCGCGCCCTTCCTCCCGGCGTAGGCCCCGGTGCTCTTCCACCTGGCCCAGCGACACCAGGTATCGCGGCGTGAACTGCCCCCGCTTCATCTTGGGATAGACGTCGGTGCCGCCGGCCACGGCCATGGCCTCGGCGCCCAGCTCCTCAAGGGCGCTCGACGCCGCCGCCAGGGTGCGGGGGCGGATGTAGGTGAAATCGGGAAGTCGCAGCATCGGTCAACTCTTCTGCGGCACCTCGACCCCCTGGCCCGGCGCCCAGCGGATGGGCGTGGGGAACGCGAAGTCCGGCACCGTGGGCTCCTTGAGCCGCTGGTCCAGCGCCCGCAGGATCTTGTCCGGAGTCACGGGTATCTCGTGGATGCGCACGCCCACCGCGTCGTAGACGGCGTTGGACACGGCCGGTATCACCGGGAGCAACGGACCCTGGCCGGCTTCCTTGGCGCCGAAGGGTCCCTCCGGGTCGTCGGTCTCCACCAGGATGGTCTCGATGGGCGGCGTCTCCAACGTCGTGGGGCTCTTGTATTCGAGGATGGACGGGATCTTGTGCACCCCCGATTTGCGGAATATCTGCTCCTCCATCAGCACCTCGCCCAGGGCCATGTAGACGCTCCCTTCCACCTGGCCCTGGACCCACAACGGGTTGAAGGCGCGGCCGCAGTCGTGGGCGATCCACACCTTGTCGATGTGGATCTCGCCGGTGTCGCCGTCACAGTGGAGCTCCACCACGGCGGCGGAGTAGCTGTAGGACGGGGTGGGCCCTACCCCGGCGCCCTTGTAGTCTCCCGGATGCCGGGGCGGCCGGTAGCTGCCGGTGGCCCCCAGGGTGCCGAACCGGGCCTCCGCCCGCTCGACGCACTCGGCAAAGCCGAGGCCCCGCTCCGGCAGGCTGCGGCTCCGCACCCGGCCCTCCTCCATCTCCAGGTCGTCGGCGGGCACTTCCAGAACCTCCGCCGCCACCTCGAACAGACGCTCCCTGAGGCTCCCGCAGGCCTGGATGGCGGCGTTGCCGGTCATCACCGTCACCCGGCTCGAGTAGCTTCCCAGGTCCACCGGCGTGAGGTCGGTGTCCGCCGTGAACACCCGCACGTCGTCCGGTTGAAGCCCCAGCTCCTCGGCCACCGCGAAGGCCAGGATGGAATCGGAGCCCTGGCCGATGTCCGTGGAGCCGCAGAACACGGTGACGCCGCCGCCCCGGTCCGCGCGGATCTGGACCCCCGAGTGGGGCATGTCGTTCCAGTAGATGGGCAGGCCCGCGCCGCTGATGTAGGAGCTGGCGGCAAAGCCGATGCCGTGTCCCCGGGGCAGCGAGCGATGCTTGTCCTTCCAGCCCGAGCGCTCCGCCACCTTCTCGATGCACTCCCGCAGCCCGATGGTGCTGACACGAAGGCCGTTGACCGTGACGCTGTCGGGCTCGACGACCTGCTTGAGCCGCATCTCCACCGGGTCCAGTCCCAGCTTCTCCGCGATCTCGTCGAGCTGCACCTCCATGGCGAACCGCGGCTGTGGCGTGCCGTGGCCGCGCTTGGGGCCGCAGGGGGGCTTGTTGGTGAAAACCCGCACGCCTTCGAACTTGTAGGACGGCAGCTTGTAGGTCACGGTCTGCAACGCGCCGGTGTAGTAGACGGTGGCGAGGCCGTAGCTGCTGTAGCCGCCGCCGTCCAGGAAGGAGCGGAACCACATGCCGGTCAGAGTGCCGTCCCGCTTGACCCCGGTGCGCATCCACATCTTCACCGGGTGGCGTCCCCGGTGGACGTAGAACGACTCCTCCCGGTTGAGGGTGATCTTCACCGGCCGGCCCGTGATCATGGCCAGCTTGGCCACCGCGATCTCGTGGGAGAACGGGTCGCTCTTGCCGCCGAAGCCGCCGCCCACCGGCGTGGCGATGACCCGGATGCGCCCCATGGGCAGGTCCAGCACCCGGGACAAGGCGCGGTGCACGTAGTGCGGCGTCTGGGTCGAGGACCACAGCGTGAGCTTGCCGTCCGGCGTGTAGGTGGCCAGCGCGCAGTACTGCTCCATGGGCAGGTGGGTGTTGCCCTGGAAGAAATAGGTCCCCTCGAATATCTCGTCAGCCTCCTCGAAGCCCGCGTCCACCTCGCCGAACTCGAAGGAGACGGCCTTCTGGATGTTGGCGCGCCGGTTCCACGTATGGATTCGGTGGTCTTCGGCCTCGATGGCGCCCTCGATGGACAGGATGGGATCGAGCACCTCGTAGTCGACGTCGATGAGGCGCAGCGCCTCCTCCGCCGCGTCCTCGCTGACCGCCGCCACCGCCGCCACCGGGTCGCCGACGTAGCGGACCTTGTCCACCGCCAGCGCCTCCTCGTCCTGGGTCGACGGCATGATGCCGAACTTCGTGGGCACGTCCTCGCCGGTGACGACCGCGTGGACTCCCGGCAACTCCAGCGCCCGTCGCGTGGAGACGTCGTGAATCAGCGCGTGCGCATGCGGGCTCCGCAACAGCCGGCAGAACAGCATCCGGGGCATGACGATGTCGTCGGCGTAACGCGTGTCGCCCGCGCACTTGGCCGGACCGTCGATGCGCGGCAGTGAACTGCCGATCACCGAGAAACTTCTCTTCTTGGTGCCGTTTTCGCTCACGTGGCGCGTTGTCCGTTCATTTCCTCGGCGGCGCGTTCCACGGCCTCGAGGATCTTGGTATAGCCGGTGCAGCGGCACAGGTTGCCCGACAACGCCTCCTCGATATCGGCGCGCGGAGGATCGGGCTGCTTGTCCAGGAGCGCCTTGGCCGCCAGCAGGATGCCGGGGATGCAGTAGCCGCACTGGGCGGCGCCGAGGTCCGAGAACGCCCGCTGCAAGGGATGCGGCCGGCCCGGCAGGGCGAGGCCCTCGACCGTGGTGATCTCCTGCCCCTCGGCCTCCACCGCCAGCATCAGGCAGGAATAGATGGGCTCGCCGTCCACCAGCACCGTGCAGGTGCCGCACTCCCCCAGCTCGCAGCCGTGCTTGGTTCCGGTAAGTCCCATCTCTTCCCGGAGCACCTCCAGCAGGCTGTGGGTGACGTGGCCGGCCACCTCGTGCACCTCGCCGTTGACCCGCAGCCGCAGCAGGCGCTTTCCGGTGATGGTCTCGCTGTCGGACATTGCGCTGCTCAATTCCGAAAGAACCTCCTGGCCTTCAACTCGAAACGGGGCAAGGTCCCCGGGGCCGCCACCTCCACCACCGGGCGGATGTGGAGGTTGTCCCGGATGGACTCGGTCACACCCTCCCTGAGGCCGGCCGGCGTTTCCCCAGCGCCGGGCTCCACCGTGACCTTGAGCTCCGCCAGCCCGTCGGTCTCCAGCACGTCGACGCGGAACTCCTCGACTTCGGGGAACTGCCGCACGATACGCTCCACCGCGCTCGGGAAGACGTTGACTCCCCGCACCACCACCATATCATCCACGCGTCCGAGGACTCCCCCGTCCAGCACCAGGGAATCGCGCCCGCACGCGCAGGGACCGCGGCGGGGCTCCACCATGTCGCCGGTCCGGTACCGGATGACGGGGCTGCCCACCCGGCCCAGGTTCGTCAGCACCAGCTCTCCACGGCCCCCGTCGGGCAACGGCTCGCCGCTCTCCGTGTCCACCACCTCCGCGATGAACTCGTCCTCGTTGACGTGGACCCCTTCCGGCAGGGCGTCGCAGCCGAAGCCGAAGGCGCCCACCTCGGTGGCCCCCGTATGGTCGAAACAGCGGGCGCCCCACGCTTCCTCGATACGGCGCTTCGTCGATGCGATGCTCGCCCCGGGCTCGCCGGCGTGGACGGTCGCCCGCACGGCCGAGTCCCGCGCCAGATCCGTACCCGCCCGGCGCGCCTCCGCCGCCATGTGCAGCGCATAGGTCGGAGTGCAGACCAGCACGGTGGCCTCGTATTCCATCAGGCTCTTGAGCCGTTGCTGCGTCGTCTGTCCGCCGCCGGAAACAGCCAGCGCGCCGACCTTGCGGGCCCCTTCCCAGCCGCTCCAGAACCCCACGAACGGCCCGAAGGAGAAGGCGAAGAAGACCCGGTCGCCGGGCCCTACCCCAGCCGCCTCCAGCACCGTCCTCCAGCACTCGCCCCACCAGTCCCACGACTCCTCGGTATCCAGCCAGTACATGGGCCGGCCGGTGGTGCCCGAGGTCTGGTGCACGCGAACGTACCGTTCCAGCGGATACGTCAGGTCACTGCCGAAAGGCGCGTGCCGCAGTTGGTCGTCCACCAGCTCCTGCTTGGTGGTGAACGGCAGCTCCGGGAGCTGTTCCGGTCCCTCCAGGGGCCGCACGACGCACCCTTCGAGCTTGCGGCGATAGAACTCGTTGGTCCGGAGCACCTCGTCGAGCATGCCGTTGAGCCTGTCCAGCCGGGCGCGTTCCATCTTCCCGTCAACTTTGACACGGAACGCCGACGGGGCTCAACCTTTCAACGGACGGAACGAAGGGGAAGGAACCGGACGGATCAGCCCAGGCGTGATCCCGGCCGGAGGCCGGCCTGACCGGCGTATTCGGCGGCCGCGACCTTCGCCTTGGAGTCATGGGCCCTCACCCGCTGCACCACCACGCATGCCTCGCCGGCTGCCACCGTCATGCCGGCGTCCGACAGGCCCAGGATTTCTCCGGGCGCGCCCGCCGCCGTGTTCAACCGGCTGCCGTAGAGCTTCAGCCTGTGGCCGGCCACGGTGGTCCAGGCGCCGGGCTGGGGGTCGGTGCCGCAGATGAGACGGTGCACCTCTTCCGCCGGCTTCGACCAGTCGACCTCGGCGTCCGCCTCGAGGCACCAGCCCTCGTAGGTGGCCTGGCCGTGGTCCTGTTCGATACGCGGCGCGTTGCCGGCGCGCACGAGTTCCACGGCCTCGGCGACGGCGTCGATGCCCATGGGAAACAGCTTGCCGAAGTAGAGGCTGCCGACGGTGTCGTCCCCGGCGATCTCCACCTCCTTCTGCAGCAGGATCGGACCCTCGTCCAAGCCCTCGTCGGGCCAGAAAATCGTGAGCCCCGTCTTGTGATCGCCCTGGATACGCGCCCAGTTGATGGAGCTGGGTCCGCGATGCAACGGCAGCAGCGAAGGGTGGTACTGGATGGTGCCCAGTCCGGGTGCGTCCAGGACCGGTTGCGGCACCAGCATGGTCACGTAGGCCATGACGCACAGGTCGGCTTGGAAGGACTCCATGAGATCCAGCGCCTCGTCCGTCTTCCAGGTCGCGGGCTGGCGCACCGGCAACCCGCGCTCCAGCGCTGCTTCCTTGAGCGGGTCCACGGGCCGGCCCTGCTGGTCCGGCGGACAGAAGACCCCGATCACCTCATCGGGACCCGCCACCAGCCGTTCCAACACGCCCTTGCCGAACCCCTGCTGTCCGTGGATCACAATGCGCATTTCAGCGTCCGAGAGAATACCGGATCTGGCGGGAACCCGCTACCGTCTAACTGGGTGAAGTAGTCCGTTCGAGCAAGGCACGACCATGTCACTGCGATATTTTCTCACCGTGTTGACGGTCCTCATGTGGGCCCTTGTGCCGGTGTCCGAAGCTGCGGCGCAACCGGCGGACATCATCATCTCCAACGGAAAATATTGACCGTGGACCCGGAATTCTCCATCCGGCACAGTGCTCCGAGTATGGCGAAGTAGTCCGGCCTCGGCGGCTGGGTGAAGGTCCACAGGGGCCGTACGGGGTCGTTGAGATATCGGGGCTCTCCCGCCTTGTGCTCACGGCCCAGAGGTCAGTCGCGCATGACCATGAAATACTTCAGGGAGAAGGATCGCCGCAACGTTATCGAGTACATGAAGTCCCTTGGCGACTGAGCCGGTGTCGTGCACGCGCCACGCAGTCTCGTTGACACTGTGAAGCGGGTTTGGTATCGGCGTGTCATGGGCCGCCAAGGTGCAGTCCGCAAGATTCCGGGTCCGACGGCCCGGGGGAGGTGTCCGATGGGTAAACATGAACCGCGCGGCGTCGTGCATTGGATCGATCATTTCATCGTGGGCACCAACGACATGGTGACCTGGGTCGACTGGGCCGTGAACGCCACCGGCATCACCCGGCGGCCGATCCGCGGCATCACCACCAACGCGCGGAAGAAGGACGTGCCGATTATGTGCTTCCTGTGGTGGGACGGCGAGTCCTGCCGCATCGGCGCGTTCCTCCAGCCCGAGGTCTATCCGGCGGCCAAGCCGCTGGGCGAGGAACTGCCGCGGTGCGGGTTCTACATCCGGCCGGAGGATGTGGACCGGCACGTGAAGCGGCTCGAGCGCCACGGCATCCCCCACACCGACCCGGTACGGACGGCGGACGGCGGCGACGAGGGCACGGTGATCTACTTCGCCGATCCCGACGGCAACCAGTTCGAGTTCTGGGCGCCCGATCACATGCCCGAGGGCGCCATGGAGATCTGCACCAGCGAAGGCGTCGGCCGCATCAGCCACGCGGTGTACGGCTCCCGGGACCTGGGCAAGACCGCCGACTTCTTCAAGACCTACTGCGCCCTCACGCCGGAAGTGAGCCCGAACGTCGCGGAGGGCAACCTGGTGCTGCGCCTTCAAGCCGGCGGACGGCTCATCTACAAGCTCACGGACCAGGTGGACGAGCGCGTGGCCGGACACGGCCCCTGGTGGGACATGCACACGGCGCTGACGGTGCGGGCGGAAGAGTTCATGCCCAACTACCGCCGCATGTGGGAGACCCTGCCCGAGGAAGCCATGGCCAAGGAAGAGGACACCCTCACCCTGGAGCAGGAGGACTCCCTGCCGGCGCGCACCGGCCTGCACCGGAGCCCGGTGGGATACCGCTGGAAGGCCATGTTCGAGCGCGGCGACGAGTTCTACGACTGGGACGGCCACGCCTTCCACTTCTTCGGCGGCAAGCCCGTGAAGGACGACGGCTCCCTGGCCCTCTACACCATCGTGGAGCAGGAAGAGTACCTCACCGACGTGGCCGTGGAGGCCGAGAAGGCGCGGGCCGCGCAAGGTTAACCGCGTCCAGTTTCACCACTAGTCAAAATTAGCCGCGGCTGATTCTGACTAGTGTCTAAAATGGGCGTACACTCGGGTCATGGCCGAGACGCCCAGATACCTTACCTCGCAGATTCCATCGGACCTTGAGCGCAAGATGGTGTTCGTGGCAGGTCCGCGCCAGGTCGGCAAGACCACCTTGGCGCGCGGCCTGCCCGGCGCCGCCGACGCCTACCTCAACTGGGACATCGCCGAGCACCGGCAACGCATCCTGCGGCGTGAGCTGCCGCCCGTGGAGTTGTGGGTCTTCGACGAAATCCACAAATACCGGCACTGGCGCAACTACCTCAAGGGCCTGTACGACGGCCGCCGGGCCGGACAGAGAATTCTCGTCACCGGCAGCGGACGCCTCGACTTCTACCGCTACGGTGGCGATTCCCTGCAGGGCCGATATCATCTGCTGCGGCTACATCCGTTCTCCGCGGCCGAGTTGAGCATCGATACGCCCGACGGCCTGCGCGACCTGCTGGGACTCGGCGGCTTCCCCGAGCCCTGGCTGTCCGGCAGCCGCCGCGAGGCCAGGCGCTGGTCCAGGGAATACGGCGCGCGGCTGGTGCGGGACGAGGTGGCCGCCCTCGAACGAATCCAGGACCTCGGGCAGTTGGAGTTGATGATGCTGTCCTTGCCCGAGCGTGTCGGCTCTCCGCTTTCCGTCAACGCCCTACGCGGGGACTTGCAGATCAGCCACAAGACGGCCAACGCCTGGCTCGACGCGCTGGAACGGCTGTACGCGATCTTCCGCCTCCTCCCGTTCGGCTCGCCACGCCTGCGCGCCGTCAAGAAACAGTCCAAGCACTACCACTTCGACTGGACCCTGGCGCCCGAGGACGGTCCTCGCTTCGAGAACCTCACCGCCTGCCACCTGCTCAAGTGGGTCCATCATCAGCAGGACACCGAGGGACTGGATCTTGAATTGCGTTATTTCCGCGACAAGGACGGCCGGGAGGTGGACTTCGTCGTTGAGGGGCGGGGCGCCCAGTCACTGCTTGTAGAGTGCAAGTGGTCCGACGCCAACCCGGACCGGAGCCTCAAGTACCTGAAGGCGAAATTCCCCGATGCCGAGGCATGGCAGATCTCGGCCACCGGCGTGAAGGACTACGTGACCCCCGAAGGCATCCGCGTGGCGCCGGCGCTGGCGCTGCTCTCGAAGCTCGTATAGAGGCGCATACGGCGTAGGATGGCGAATCACGAGCGGGGTTCAGTACAGCCCGGGGCCGCTCGTCCGCCGAAGGCCCGTAGTACCTGCCCAACATTTACGCAGTTGCCTGGATTTTGGATGGCTGGCGGTACCGTTTTGCGGACCGTGCAGGCCGGCATGCCCCCGCCAAGGCTCAAACCCCCTGTTTACAGCCGTCTGAGCGCATGACGTCCGCGATTTCGTGCCTGGCACGCGTGTTACCTTATACCCTCGCAGAAATTCACACACGAGGGAGAACCCCATGCGAGAGTATCTGAACAACCCCGCAAGGCTATTTCGAATCTTCTGGCGACTCTTGCCGGTGCTGGTCGCCGCGGCCTTGCTCGCGGCCCACTGAGTGCAGGCGGCGGACACCATCAAGGTCGGGAGTTGAACGAAACGTTCGACGACCTGGACCTCATCCTCATCGGGCGGCCCGTGACCCGTTGAAAAACCCCCTCCGATTTGCAAACATTCCGCAACGACTCGGTTTTGCGAGGAGGCTGTCATGGAAGTGGTCAAGGTCGACTTCAAGAACACCAAGGGTATCCCGCCCAGCGGTCTCTGCGTGGGCGTGCACCGCGCCGGGGCGATGCACCAGAAAATGGTGGAGAAACACGGCGACGGCATTGCCGTGTGGTCCCTGAGGCCCGAGAACGACTTCATCGCCTTCAAGAGTCTGGAGGACGAAGAGGGCATCCGCTCCACCAACGACATGGACACCATCAAGGACGAGAAGCTCATCTACGGCGTCCGCGGCGCGCCGCCGGAGGTTCGCCGGCAGGCGAAGGAGCAGGGCCTCGAGCTTCTGGCCGACGCCACCTGTCCGTTCGTGGTCCAGCAGGAGGAAGCCGAGCTGGAGCTGCTGGACCAGGGCTGCCACCTGGTGATCCTCAGCAGCCGCTCCCACCACGGCATCCCCCGCCTCATGGGCATCGCCAAGGAGAAGGAGCGGGAGGTGTTCATCGTCGAGAAGGAAGAGGACGTTGCCGACATCCGCCTGACCCGTTTCGAGCCCGTGGGCGTCATCGTCCAGACCACCTTCTGGATGGACAGCTATACGAAGATCATGACGCGGCTCCTGGAGCGTTTCGCCAACGTGCGCATCCGCAACACCGCCTGCATCGACTCGCTTCAGCGCCTGCCCAAGGTGGAAGCGCTGGCGCGCGACGTGGAGGCGGTGGTCATCTTCGGCTGGACCGAGGGCATGACCAACCGGATGGAGGAAGTGGCGAAGACCTTCAACGGCAACGTGTACCGCATCGAGAAGATCGACGACCTGGAACGCTCCTGGTTCACGGGCATGTCCCGGGTCGGCATCGTCGGCGCCAACGAGACCACCGACGAGCTGGTGGACGAGGCGGTGGAACGCATCAAGTCCATGGCCGCATGATCGGAAACAAACCCATGACCACACCCGCAGACATCGAAGCCAGGCTCCCCTACCACGACCTCCGCGAATGGATGGCCCGGGCCGACGCCCTGGGCGAGCTCCGCACCGTCACCGGCGCGAGTTGGGAAGAGGACATCGGGCTGGCAGCCGACGCGGTCATCCGGGTGGACGACGGTCCGGCGGTGCTGTTCGACGAGGTCCCCGGCTGCCCCAAAGGGTTCCGCGTCCTCATCAACGCCTTTGCCGGCAAACGCCGGAACATGACGCTGGGATTTCCGGAACACCTCACCAAACAGGAGCTCAGCCAGGCCTTCTTCGACCACTACATCAAGGTGCAGCGGCGGCTGCCCCACGTGGTGGTGGACGACGGGCCGGTATTCGAGAACGTCCTCACCGGCGACGACATCGACGTTACCCGCTTTCCCACCCCCAAGTGGCACGCGGACGACGGCGGCCGCTACATCGGCACCGGCTGCTTCTGCGTCACCATCGACCCGGAGGAACGCTGGATCAACGTCGGCACCTACCGGGCCATGGTGCAGGACAAGAAGTCGGTGAGCCTGCTGTTCGTTCCCGGCAAGCACGCCTACATGCACCGCAAGAAGTACTTCGACAAGGGACAGCCCATGCCCGTGGCCCTGGTGGTGGGCAGCGACCCCATGTCGTTCTTCGTGGGGGGCACGGAGTTCCCCTACGGCGTGTGCGAGTTCGACGTGGTGGGCGGCCTGCGCGGCACCCCCGTGGAGGTGGTGCGCGGAAAGGTCACGGGGCTGCCCATCCCCGCCAACGCCGAGATCGTGCTGGAAGGCTTCCTGACCCAGGACCAACGCGCGGTGGAGGGGCCGTTCGGCGAGTGGACCGGCTACTATGCCGGCGGCGCCAGCGAGCAGCCGACCCTGGACATCCGCGCCATCTACCACCGCAACGATCCCATCATCCTCGGCGTGCCGCCGCTGGGGGCCGGTTCCGACGAGATGGCGCGCTACCGCGCCATCATGCGCTCGGCCATGCTCAAGCACGAGCTGGCCAGCGCCGGCGTTCCCGACGTCACCCAGGTGTGGTGCCACGAGGTCGGCGCCTCGCGCCTGCTGCACGGCATCGGCATCAAGCAGCGCTATCCCGGCCACGCCCGGCAGGCCGGCACGCTGGCCTCCACCTGCGGCTCGGTGGTGTACGGCTGCAAGTTCGTCATCGTGGTGGACGACGACATCGACGTCTCCAACCTCGACCAGTTGATCTGGGCCATGCTCACCCGCTGCGATCCCGAGACCTCCATCGAGATCCTGCGCAAGATGCGCACCTCTCCCGCCGACCCGCGGGTGACGCCGGATCAGCGCAAGACCCAAGACATCACCAACTCCCGCGTCGTCGTCGACGCCTGCCGGCCCTTCGAGTGGTTCGACAAGTATCCCAAGGTCAACGCGCCGAGCCCGGAGGTGGTCCGGAAGGCCCATGAGAAATTCGGCTATCTGCTGGATTGAGGGAGGCCGGACGAACACGTGACTCCCGGCCCCGCACGCTTTGCCCAGGCCGCGCTGGTGGGGGACTCGGACGCCTCCTACGACAACCTGGCGCTGGCCGAGGACGCCGGCGAGATGCTCGGGCGGCTCGGCATCACCCTGATCACGGGCGGCCGGGGCGGCGTCATGGAAGCGGCCTCCCGGGGAGCCGCCCGGGCCGGCGGCCTCACCGTGGGGATCACCCCCGGCAGCCAAGCGGCCGCCGCCAACGAATGGTGCGACGTGGTCATCCCCACCGGCCTGGGCCACGCCCGGAACGTCCTGACGGCGCTGGCGGGCGACTTCATCGTCGCGGTCGGCGGCGGCGCCGGCACCCTCTCCGAACTGTGCTTTGCTTGGATCCATGGACGCCCGATCTACGTCCTGCAGGGCTCCGGCGGCTGGTCCGACCGGCTCGCCGGGGGGGTGCTCGATCACCGTGATTCGTCCGTGATCGTCAACTGCGACAACATCGAGGCACTGGAACGCGAGGTGGTGCGGTTCTGCGGCGCCAAGGGGCTCGGGATCCGCGAGCCGGGGTGACTGTACGGGCGGCTTTCAAACCCGCCGCGCACGCCGGAAGGGCAACGCGGATCGCTGAATCCGCACCGGAATCGACCGGACAAGCCACTGATTCATGAACGCGCGCACACAGGCATGGTTCTGGCTCCTGGTGCTGGCGGTAGCGTTGCTGCTGGTCTGGCTCCTGAGCGTCATCCTGCTTCCCTTCGTCCTGGGCATCGCCCTCGCCTACGCACTGGACCCGGCCGCCACCCGGCTGGAACGGCGCGGCTGCTCACGGACCACGGCCACCGTGCTCATCGGCGCCGGCTTCTTCGGCGCCGGACTGCTGGTGCTGTTGCTGCTCATCCCGCCGGTGGCCGAGCAGGGCGCGGACCTGCTCCAGCGGCTCCCGGCTTTGGTCTCCCGGCTCGTCCAGGCCGTGGGGCCGCTCCTCGCCCGGGCCCTGAACGCCATCGGCGCCGACCAGCCCGAGGGGCTGCACCAGACCATGGCGGGGAACCTGCAGCGGTTCACCAAGCTGGGACTGGGGTTGTTCCAGAGCCTGGCGAGCGGCGGCGCCGCGGTGGTCAACATCGCCACCCTGCTCACCATCACCCCCCTCACCACCTTCTACCTGCTGCGGCAGTGGCCCGGCATCGTCGCCACCGTGGACGACTGGCTGCCCCGGGACCACGCCGACACGGTGCGCGGCATCATGCGGGACATCGACGTGGTGCTCAAGGGGTTTCTCCACGGCTCCGTCATCATCTGCGCCGCGCTGGCGGCCTTCTACGGCGTCGCCCTTTCGCTGGCGGGTCTCGACTACGGTCTCACCATCGGACTCGCCACCGGCGCCCTGTCCTTCATCCCGTACGTGGGCACGATCTTCGGGCTGGTGGCGTCCGTCGGGGTCGCCTGCCTCCAGTTCTGGCCGGAATGGATCCGGATCGCCCTGGTCCTGGGGATCTTCCTCGTGGGGCAGTTGCTGGCCGACTACGTGCTGACGCCCCGGGTCATGGGCAGCCGCATCGCCGTCCATCCCCTGTGGCTGATCTTCGGCCTGTTCGCCGGCGGCGCCCTCTTCGGCTTCGTCGGACTGCTGCTGTCGGTGCCCGCCACCGCCGCTATCGGGGTCCTCACCCGCTTCTTCATCGGGCGCTACAAGGACTCCACCCTCTATCGAGGAGCCGGCAACGGCTGAGGGCCCTCCGCTCCTCCCCGTCACGAGCACCTCTGCCGTCTTACGAGCCACCTCTCCGGCTCACGAGCACCTCTCCGGCTCACGGGCCACCTCTCCGGCTCACGGGCCACCTCTCCGTCATCCCGGGCTTGACCCGGGATCCAGGCATCGAACCGCCGGCGGCCCAGTTCCAAAGCCTTTGCCCCGTTCCTTGCCGCCGCCTCGTGCCGCTCCGTCTGTCTTCCCCGCCCCACCCTTCCTGGATCCCGGATCAAGTCCGGGATGACATTGTTGGGGCGGTCGGGATGACATTGTTGGGGCGGTCGGGATGACGTTCTGCCGGCGGGGATGACTCCTCTGCGGGATGACCCCTCTGCCGGATGGCTCCTCTGCGGGCTCACAGGGTCAGTTTGCGCCGCATGAGACGCACGGCGTACGCCACCAGGACGGTGGAGAGGCCCAGGATGTAGAACACGTCCCAGAGTAGCGCGGGCGAGGCCGGGCCGAAGAACGCGGCGCGGGCCAGCCGCACGGGGTGGAGCAGCGGCAGGCACTCGGCGACCCAGAGCCAGGACGCCGACAGACGTTCCTCCAGGGGGAAGAACACGGACGAGAAGAGGAACAGGGGCGTGAGGAACAGGGTGAAGTAGAAGCTGTAGAGCTCGATGGTGGCGATGCGCAGGGTGAAGGCCAGCCCGATGGCGGAGAAGAGCAGGCCCGTCAGGGGGATCACCGGCAGCACCCAGAGGGCCTGGGGCAGCGGCGCCAGCCCGGCCACGGCCACCACGAGGGCGAAGCACAGGCCGTAGACGCACGACCGGGTCATGGACCACAGCAGCTCGCCGGCCACCACGTCCACGGGCTGTATGGGCGTGGTCAGCATGGCATCGTAGGCCTTCTCGATGTTCATGCGCACGTAGACGTTGTAGGTCACCTCGAAGCTCGCGCCGTTCATGGCGGCGACGCACACGAGCCCCGGCGCCAGGAACTGGATGTAGGAGGTGCCGCCCATGGTGGTGATGTAGGCGCCGAGGCCCACGCCGAGGGACACCAGGTAGAGCACCGGCTCGAAGAAGTTGGGCAGGATGTTCCAGCTCCAGGTGCGGCGGTACATGGTGGCGTTGCGGCGCCACACCGCCAGCGCGTGCCGCCAGGACAGGGTCACGGGTTGTCCTCGAGGCTGGTGCCGGTGAGGAACAGGAAAACGTCCTCCAGGTCGGTGGGGCGCACCGCCATGGCGCGGGCGCCGATCCCGGAAAGGCGCCTGATCCGGTCCAACAGCGCGGCGGGGTCGTCCAGGTAAACCATGACGCGGTTCCCCAGCCGGCATCGCGGCGGGCTCACGCCCAGACCATGCAGCAGCCCTTGCTCCTGCGCCGGGGTTGCCTCGATCTCCACCGCCTGCCGGGCCAGGTGGCGCTCGATGAGATCTTCCGGCGCGCCCTGGGCCATGATGTCGCCGTTGGACATGATGGCGACGGTGTCGCACAGCCGCTGGGCCTCGTCCATGTAGTGGGTGGTGAGGAGGACGGTGGCGCCCTGGCTGCGAAGCTCGCGCACCCGGGACCACAGGGCCAGCCGCACCGCCGGGTCGAGCCCGGTGGTGGGCTCATCCAGGATCAGCAGTTCCGGGCGGTTCATCAACGACAGGGCGATGGCCAGCCGGCGCTGGTAGCCGCCGGAGAGCTTGTCCACCGGCACGTCCGCGTGGGAGCGCAGCTCCATGAAGTCGATGAGCTCTTCGACTCGTTGCGCCAGCCCCGCGCCGTCCATGAGGTGGTAGCGTCCGAAGATGTTGAGGTTGGCCCGCGGCGACAGGGTCTCGATGAGGACGTTCTGCTGCAGCGTAACGCCCAGCCGCCGGCGCACCGCGCGCACGTTGCGCGACACCTCCATGCCGAACACGCGGACCTGGCCGGTGGTGGGCAGGGTGACGCCGTAGATCATGCGGAGCGTCGTGGTCTTGCCGGCCCCGTTGGGGCCCAGCAAGCCGAAGCAGACACCCTGCGGGACGTTCAGGGTGAGCTTGTCCACCGCCACCCGCTCGCCGAAGCGCTTGGTGACGCCGGAGACTTCAACGATCACGCGCGGCGGCCGGTGGAGACATCAATTGAGTCCGTAGAAGCGGCGCGCGTTGGTCCCCAGCACGGCGGCCTTGTGCTCCTCCGAAAGCTCCGCGTGGTTCCGCGTCTCCTCGATCATCTTCCGGGCCGCGGGCAGGTCCACCTCGTGAGGATAGTCCGAGGAGTAGGCGAACGGCTCGATGCCGACGCGCCCGGCGAGGTACGGCAGGCTGGCGTCGTTGCCCTCGCAGCCGATGAGGATCTGGCCGCTGGCGATGTATTCGGGCAGCGGCTTGCACGAAAGCCCTTCCAACTCGGCATCCCGTTCCATGCGGTCGGCGATGCAGGTGAGCCACGCGCATCCCCCTTCCAGGAACGCCACCTTGAGAGTCGGATAGCGGTCGAACCAGCCGTGGTAGATGAACGAGACCAGCGCGATCATCAGCGGCATCGGGTGGTGCAGCAGCCGCGAGCCCAACCGGCTGCTGAACGAGTCCAGGCCCACGCCGCGGTTGGAACCGCCGTGAATGCCCAGCACGCAGCCGAGTTCCGCGGCTTCCTCGTAGACGGGTGCGTAGAACTCGTGGCCCAGGTGGAGATCCAGTCCTGTGGAGGGGAGCATGCCGCCCAACAGCCCCAGCTCCTTCACGCACCGGCGCAGTTCCGCAGCCGCGGCCTTGGGGTCCTGCATGGGCAGCAGCGCGATGGGGTGCAGCCGCTTGCTGATGCCCCGGTACCGCTCGGTGACGTAGTCGTTGTAGCCGCGGCACACCTTGACCGCGTAGCTGGGCTGCTGGATGAAGCCCAGGGACAGACCCTCGGTGGCGTACAGCACCGAGTCCGCGATCTCCGCTTTCTTCACGAACTCGAAGATGTCCTCGCCGGAACCCGGCCGGCCGTCACTGGCTCTGACCGGGTTGATGCGGTTCTCCGCGGTCATTTCCTCGGTCTCCGGGTAGTGCATGCCGTCGATGGAGGGAAACACTCCGGCTCGGTTCCGGGGCGGATTCAACGCGTAGTCCCTGGCTTCGGCTACCATGTACTCCGCCATCTCGGGTATGGATTCGATCAGATGGCCGTCGGCGTCGACGACGGAAATGTCGTTCATGTCAAACCTCCCGCGTGGTCAGTATTCAGTCTTGGTGCCTAACACCGGGGCGCCGGTGGCGTCAACTGCCGCGGCTGCCGTGGCTCAATGGAAGAAGGGTCTCTCCCCTTCACTCCGCGGCTCAGTCCCTTGGGAACCTCAGGGGGAACACGAAGCACGCACCCACCAGCAGGCAGACGCCGGGGAAGAAGAACGCCGCCATGATGCCGAAACGTCCGATGAGATATCCCGCCAGCGTGGGCGCGGGCACCACCAAAATGTGGGTGCCCAGGGACACCAGCCCGAAGGAGGAGGCCTGGCTGCCCTTCCCCGCCACGTCGAGGGCCGCAGCCGTGGTCACGTTGGCCACCGTATAGAAGAGAAACCCGATGGCGACCACCACGATCGCCAGCGCCACTCCCGCCGCCGCCCATTGCAGAAGGAAGTACACCAGCCCGAGGAGTAGCAACGAAGGCGCCAGCACCGCCTTGCGCCCCAGCCGGTCCGACAGGACCCCCATCACCGACTGGGCCACCAGACCCGACACGCTCATGATCATGAGATAAACGCCCATCCCGAAATCGGCGTAACCCAGGTACTCCACGAGGTAGATGGGCAGGAACGTCATGGTCACCTGCCGCGCGATCTGGTTGAAGCTTCGGACCAGCATCAGCACCAGCACCACGGGATTCCGCGCCAGCTCCTTGATCTCCTGAAACGGCCGCGGCTTCTTCGTTGGGACCTCGTCCCCCTCGAACATGCGCGCGGCATAGAGCCACACCACCCCCGCCGCCGCGAGCCCCACCAGGAACTGGCTCTCCATCACCCGTTGCCACGCGAAGTTCTCCAGCAGGAGACCCATGGCCGGCGGGGTCAACGTGTTGCCCAGGGTGGCGCCCATGCCGTAGATCCCGATGGCCGTGGCCCGGCTCTCCGGGAACTGGTTCGACAGCGAGGCCACCGACGCCGGATGAAACAGCGTGGTCCCCGCGGCCAGGAGCGCGACGGCAAGCAGCCACCACCCGTAGCCGGACAGGGCCCCGAACACCCAGTAGCAAAGCCCCATGCACACCAGCGACGAGGTCACGATGAGGGCGCGCTGGCGGACCCAGGTATCCGCAAGCATTCCCGACGGCACGTCCAGCGCGGCCTGGGCGAACATCCGCATGGAGGCGAGACCGCCGAGCTGCACGTCGTTGAGGCCCACGTTCGACTTGAGGGTCGGCCCGAGCACGGGCAGGATCTGCATGAACCAGTGGATGGCGACGTGCGCCAGGGTGATGAAACCCAGGAGCCTGAGGCGCCGCCGGCCTCCCTGGACAGCCATTGCGCGAAGCGATGCAAGCGTGTTCATAGAGCGCCCTGATTCAGGAATCGCAAAAGGGGCGGCGTCCGCGCCTAGTCCGCGCCGTTGACCCCGCGGGCCTGTAGCACCAGCCGCGTCTTCATCTCGTGAAGCCGCGCTTCGAGGCCCACCGGGTACTCGTGCGGATTCACCCTGCGCTTGATGCTGTTGTGGAAACCCGCCAGCTCGGCCTGGGCACGTTCCCTGGCCGCGTGCACCGAGGGCACTTCGTAAACCAACTCGCCTTGACGGAACACCGGGACCAGCAGGTCCTCGAATCCGGTGCCGCCGGAAACGTGCTTTCTGCGGGTCATGTTCATGGGGTCGACGATGGTGCAGCCGTCGGCGATGCCCAGGGTCTCGTCGTAGATGGCGTCCGCCACGAACCGGTCTCCCTGGCGAAACCGCCGCGCCTGGAGGATTCCCGGCGTCGACACCTTGATGGCCTGCTCCGAGAGCTTCACCTTGTTGATCCACTCATGGCCCTCGGAACGCACGCACGACAGCTTGTAGACGCCGCCCAGGGCTGGCTGGTCGTAGCCGGTGGCGAGCTTGGTGCCCACGCCCCAGACGTTGATGCGGGCGCCCTCCTCCTTGAGCGAAGCGATCACGTGCTCGTCGAGGTCGTTGCTGCCGACGATGACCGCGTCCGGAAAACCGCCCTGGTCCAGAATCTGGCGGGCCTCGATGCTGAGAAAGGCCAGGTCGCCGGAGTCCAGCCGGATGCCCACCATCTCGTGGCCCCGTTCCCGCAGCTTGCGGCCGATTTCCACCGCCCTGCGGACGCCGTTCAGGCTATCGAACGTGTCCACCAGCAGGAGGCAGTTGTTGGGCATGGCGTCGGCATAGGTCTCGAAGGCCTCCATCTCGTCGTCGAAGGACAGCACCCAACTGTGGGCGTGGGTGCCCTTCACCGGGATGTCGAAGAGCTTGCCGGCAAGGGCGTTGGAGGTCCCCGCGCAGCCGCCCACGTAGGCCGCCCGGCTCGCCGCCAGCGCGCCGTCGAACCCCTGCGCCCTCCTCAACCCGAACTCCAGCACGGGCTCGCCCCGGGCGGACTGGCACACCCGCGCCGCCTTGGTGGCGATGAGCGTCTGAAAGCAAATGATGTTGAGCAGCACGGTCTCCAGGATCTGGCCCTGAAGGATGGGTCCCCGGATCCGCACCAGCGGCTCGTGGGGGAACACCACCGTCCCCTCGGGAATCGCATCCACGTCGCAGCCGAAGCGGCAGTCCCGCAAGTACTCCAGGAAGGCGTCCTCGAACAGAGGTTGCCCGTCGTTGCCCCGCAGTTGCGACAGGTACGCGAGATCGCTCGTGTCGAACCCGAAACGCGTCAGCACCCCGACCACGTGCCCGAGCCCGCAACCCACGGCAAACCCGCCGTCGTAGGGGTTTTCGCGGAAGGAGAGATGGAACACCGCTTCCTTCTGCGCGGTCCCCGACTTCCAGTAGGCGTAGGCCATGGTGAGCTGGTAGAGGTCCGTCAGCAGCGCCAGGGAGTTGTTGTAGAGCTGTTCGAGGGTATGCATTCCAGGGCACTTGGGGCGTCGGGAGGAACTTCAGAGCAGTGTAGGGGCTGGCACGCCGGTAATCAAGCGGCCCCGGAGCGGGAGGAGAGGTGTGGGGCGGGTCTTGAACCTGCCCGCGCCGACCGGGGCCGCCACGGCCTCGTGCTTGCGCCCGCCACCCAATTGTTACACAATCGCCTGCACGGTTTCGGGCACTCCGGCGAGGCAGCATGGCCCGCGCGAGTGCCCGCCAGGTCGAGACGACGGGGGTGTCCATCGTGGCGAAGAGAAGTGAAGAATTGCTGTACGACAGGGAAGCGGCCAGGCAGGCGCGCCTGGACCTCGCCGCGGCGTACCGTCTCGCGGTCCGTTTCGGGTTTCATGAAGCCATCGACAACCACTTCAGCCTGCTCCTGCCCGGGAGAGACGACCTGATGTTGTTGAACCCTTATCCGCTCCACTGGACGGAAATAACCGCCGGCAACCTTCTCCTCGTGGACTTCCGGGGAAACCGCCTCGAGGGGTCGCACGACGTGGAGCCCACCGCGCTCCACATCCACGGCCCGCTGCACCGGGCCAACCCGGAAGACTTCCGCTGCCTGCTGCACACCCACATGCCCTACGCAACGGCCGTCGCCTGCCGCCAGGGAGGCCGTCTCGAGATGGTGCACCAGACCAGCACCCGTTTCGCCGACGACGTCGCCTACCTCGAAGACTACAACGGCCTGGTGCTGGACCGGGGCGAGGGCGGACGCATCGCACAGGTGATGGCGGGCAAGAACGTGCTGTTCATGGCCAACCACGGGGTGATCACCGCTGGCAGGACGGTGGCCGAGGCCTTCGACCGGCTGTACTTCCTGGAGCGCGCCTGCCAAGTGCAGGTGCTCGCGGACACCGGCGGGCATCCGCTCAAGCGCCTGTCCCGGGAAACCGTCGACTACCTCGGCCGGCAACGATCGGGCGGGGAGAACCTGGCGGCCGAGCGCCACTTCGCCGCCTTGAAACGAATCCTGGACCGCGAAGAGCCCGACTACGCCGAGTGATGCCGCTTCCGGCCTGCGACGGGCTGCGCACGAGTCTTCGCCACGCTTTCGTCTCCCTCGGTTGACCGCAACGAGGACGAGGAAAACAGGTCGTTCATTCCGGCGGCTTGCGGCCGAACACGTAGGCGATGCCGATGCTGAGAAGGTACAGCCCGATCAACGGTCCGGCCAGCAGGATCTGCGAGACCACGTCCGGCGGGGTCAGCACGGCAGCCAGTACGAACATCACCAGCAGCGCGTAGCGGAAATGGTGCAAGAGGAACTGGTGGTTCCAGACCCCCGTGCGGGCCAGGAAGAAGGTGAAGACGGGCAGTTGAAACGTGATCCCGAAAGCCATCACGATGCGGGAAAAGAAGGAAAAATACTCCGCAACGCGGATCTCCGGCTGCACCCCGATGGCGCCGTACTGGTCCAGGAAGTAAAGGAACGCCAGCGGCAGCACCGTCCGGTAGCAGAAGAACGAGCCCGACAGGAAGAACAGCGTAGCGGCCCCGACAAAGCCCACCAGCCAGGCCGTCCTGCCGTCCGCGCCGAACAACGGCGCCGCCAGACGCCACACCTGGTAGAAGACGACGGGGCTTCCCGCCAGCAGCGCCACCAGGAACGCCACCTTGATCTCCACGAAGAAGACTTCCGCCACCCCCGTGCCGATGAGACTCTGTCCCGGTTGGAGGCGGCTTCGGAGGGGCTCCACCAGGATCTCGAAGAGCTGCGGGGCGAGCAGAAAGGCAACCGCGAACAGCACCAGCACGGCGGCCAGAGCCTGAATCAGGCACGAACGCACCCTTTCCATCTCGAGAATGAGCCTAGAGGTTAGCGGAGTATGGGCCATATCGGTTGATTCGTGCAAAGAACAGATGTAATAGTTTCTCGTTATTGAGGAAGACGGCTTTACACGCAACCGAAATACTTCAACGACATGGAAGGAGGCGCCGTGAACATTTCAACCAACTACAAGAAAATCCTCGTACGATCGGCCGTATGCTTGGGGGTCGCCGTCCTGCTGGGCGGCTGTGCGACTCAGCCGCACCAACACCCCGACCTTAAGGTCGACGTCCAGGCTGTGAACAGCGCCACCAGCAAGGCGGAAGCCGCCGCCAAGAGCGCGGGCGACTCGGCCAAGAGCGCGGGCGACGCCGCCGCACGGGCCGAAGCCGCCGCCGGCAAGGCAGGCGAAGCCGCCGCACGGGCTGAAGCCGCCGCGGAGAAGGCCGAGAAGGCCGCCGCCAAGGCCGAGGCCATGTTCGAAAAATCCATGACGAAGTAGCATACCCTCGAAAGACGTAACGTGGCGCCGTGGGGCGTCACGTTACGTCTTCGCCCGGGTGGGAAGGCGCCGCATGAGGGCCGTCCCCATGTTTCGGGCCACAGGCCAGTCCGGGCTCCCCACCAACCTCGCCGCCCACGCGTAGAGCGCCATTCCGCCTGCCACCAGTGCGACGAAGCCGATCGCCTGTACAGCCAGTGTGCCGGTATCCCAATTCAACCGTCTCGCCAGCAACAACAGCGGGCCCGCCATCAACGCGGCGGCTGTGAGGTTTCGCCACAGCGACGAGAGATACTCGCGCCACTGAAAGCCTCCGAGCCGGCGCGTCGCGAGCCACATGAGCGCCGCGAACTGAAACGTAGCGGACAGGGAGTTGGCCAGCGCCAGCCCCGCATAGGACAGGCTCAACACCCCGATACCCTGCCCCAGTGCCGCCACGGTCAGAACGAACGCATTGCCTCCCGCCGAAACGTTCACGGGCCCCATCAACGCGAGGCTCAGCAACAGGTTCAACACGAAGGTCCAGAACGCCACCCGGACCGGGGTCCGGGTATCCTGCATGGCGTGAAACATGGGAACGAGCACGCGCGACGCCGAGACCGCCCACAGGCCCAGTGCCAGATAGACCAGTGCGCGTGCGCTGGCGAGCACGTCGGCGACCTCGAAGGCGCCCCGCTGGAACAGCAGGGAGAACGCCGGCACCGCGATGACCATCAGTCCGAGGGCGGCCGGAAGGGAGATGAAGTTCACCATCCGGAGCGAGTAGCACAACGTCGTCCTCAACCCGGAGATGTCGCCGCGCGCCGCCAGCGAGGAGAAGCTCGGCAACGCGGCGGTGCCCAGGGCGACGGCAAAGACCCCCAGCGGAAACTGCAGCAGGCGGTCGGCGTAGTAGAGATAGGAAACGCTACCCGGTTCCAGCAGGGAGGCCAGGATCGTGCTCACCAGCACGTTCAACTGGTAGACGGCGGCGCCGATGACCGCGGGCCCCATGAGGCGAAGAAACCGGATCAGCGCCGCGTCGCGGAAGTCCAGGCGCGGGCGCCAGGAGAACCCGTGACGCCGAAGGAAGGGAAGCTGCAGCGCGAATTGCGCCACGCTGCCGAGCAGGACGCCGCAGGCCAGGGCCATGACCGGCTGGGACAGCAACGGCATGAGCAGGAATGCCGCCGCGATGATCGAAAGATTGAGCAGGACCGGCGCCACGGCCGGAGCCACGAAGTGGCGGAAGGTGTTCAGGTACCCCATGGCGAGAGCCACGAGGCTGACGAAGAAGATGCTCGGGAACATGACCTGGACCAGCCGCACGGTGAGGGAGAACTTCTCCGGCGATGCGGCGAACCCGGGCGCGAAAAGGCGGGTCAGGGGCCCGGGGAAGAGCAGGCCGGCGGCGGTCAGGAGGACCAGGAACAGGACCGCGAAGGTCACGATGACACGGCTTGCCTCGATGGCCTCCCGGCGGCCCCGGTTGGTCAGATAGTCGGAAAGGACCGGCACGAAACCGGCGGAAAGCGCCCCTTCCGCCGTGAGGCGCCGCAACAGGTTCGGTATCCGAAAGGCGACGAAGAACGCATCGGCCGCGCTCCGCGCCCCCAGCAGATACCCGATGACGACATCACGGGCCAGGCCTGACAGGCGGCTCAGGAAAGTCAGGGAACCGACGACACCCGTCGCCTTGGCTACCCTGCCGAACTCGCCGACCGTTGACTCATCACGCATGCGGTGTTACAAAACAGCACTTTCAGGAGGTAAAACTTGGCGAACCACAAATCGGCCATCAAGCGGCACCAGCAAAGCATCCGGCGCCACCAGCGCAATCAATCCCTCCAGACCAGAGTCAGGACCCTGGTCAAGAAGGTGCGGGCCGCCATCGAGACCAAAGACCAGGAAACCATCGCGAAGAAGATCCGGGAAGTCAACGGGCTGCTGGACAAGGCCGTCGCCAAGGGAGTCCTCAAGCGCAACACCGCCTCGAGAAAGCTTTCCCGACTGGCCCGGGCCGCGCATCGCACCGTGACCCCCGCCCAAGCCGAGCCTGCCGGCACCGAGGCCTAGCCGGGCGTCAGAATCCTTCCGCCATCCGCTCCCGTACCGACCGGGCGAACTGCTCGAGCAGCCTGTTCCTCGCTCCCGCGCGGGAATCTTCCGCCAGCCGGGCGTCCGTCAACCCGGGAACATCCTCGACGTTCAGCGTGTTACGAAGAAAGTCGGAGGAACTGGGGACCACCGCCCCTCTTGCCGCGGGGTACACCTCCCGGAGCCTCATGACCTGCCGCGGCCACAGCGCTTCCCGCGATTGCCGGCGCCTGAGGGTGGCCTCCACGTCGAGCCGGGCCTCCAGTTGCAGCACCTCGTCCGAAGGGTTGACCGCGACGTCGGTGATGCCGTAGTGCCGGATGACCCCCGAGAGGACCGCATCGGCGTCCTCGAACCGCTCCACCAACCGCGGCGACTCCTGCCGCTTCAGCTCGCGGCGCAGCGCCAGCGCCAGACCGTCCTCCAGTCCCACCGCGCGGGTCCGGTTGACGAACGGCTCGACATAGACCGTGCGGACGTCGTCCGGGAGCGCGGCGCCGGAGTCCACGAACCGATAGCCGCACGCGCCCGCCAGCAGGACCAGGGCCAGCGAGAGGACCAGCGGCGGCGCACATGCACGGGTCATCAACCTTCACCCCTCCAGCACGATGTTGACGAGCCGGCCCGGCACCTGCACGACTCGCCGGACCGGGCGGCCGTCGATGAAGCCCGCCACCCGCGGATCGGCCAACGCGGTGGACTCGATGTGCTCCGCGCCGGCGTCCGCCGGGACCGAGACCTTTCCACGCAGCTTCCCGTTGACCTGCACGACGATGGTGCGGCTCTCCTGGACCAGCGCCGCTTCCGAATGCTCGGGCCACGCCACGGCGGCCAGGTCTTCATCGTGCCCCAGATGCCGCCACAGCTCGCTGGTGATGTGCGGCACGAACGGCGCCAGCAGGACGATCTCGGTCTCCAGGGCGGCTTTCACCAGCGCGGCCCCGCCCTCGCCGTCGAGGTCCTCGGCGTTCACCGCGCTCAGGGTGTTGTGAAGCTCCATGATGGCGGCGATGGCGGTGTTGAAGTGGAAACGCTGCTCGATGTCGTCGGTGACCTTCTTGATGGTCCAATGGATCCGGCGGCGCAGCTCCTTGAGCGCGTCCGAGGACGGCGCGCGGCTCGAGTCCGCGACGACCCCGGCCAGGCGCTCGCGGTGGCCCATGGCGAAGCGCCACACCCGGTTCAGGAACCGGTTGGCGCCCTCGACTCCCTGATCGCTCCAGTCCAGGTCCTTCTCCGGCGGCGCCGCGAACAGCGTGAACAGCCGTGCCGTGTCCGCGCCGTAGCGATGGATCAGCTCGTCCGGGTCCACCACGTTCATCTTCGACTTGGACATCTTGGCCCCGTCCTTGATGACCATGCCCTGGGTCAGGAGATTGGTGAACGGCTCGGTGACGGACAGCCAGCCCATGTCGCGGAGGACACGTGTGAAGAAGCGGGCGTAGAGCAGGTGCAGCACCGCGTGCTCGACGCCGCCCACGTACTGGTCCACCGCCATCCAGTAGGCGGCGCGGTCCCGGTCCAGCGGCTCCCCGTCCTCGTCGGGACACGCGTAGCGCGCGAAGTACCACGACGACTCCACGAACGTGTCCATGGTGTCGGTCTCGCGGCGGGCCGGCTTCCCGCACGTGGGACAGGCGGTCTCGAAAAACTCCGGAAGGTTGGCCAGCGGCGAGCCGCCCGCGCCGGTGAACTCCACGTTGGTGGGCAGCCGCACCGGCAGCTCGTCCCGCGGCACCGGCACCATGCCGCAGGCCTCGCAGTAGACCACCGGGATGGGCGCGCCCCAGTAGCGCTGGCGGGAGATGCCCCAGTCCCGCAGCCGGTAGCGGACCGTGCCCTTGCCCCAGTCCCGTTCCTCCAGAAAGGCCGCGATGCGGCTCCGGCCTTCTTCGCTGCTCAGGCCGCTGAAGCCGCCGCTGTCGGCCATCACCCCGTCCGCGACGTACGCCTCGGTCATCTCCTCGGCCACCAGCGTGGCGCCGCGCGGGTGGATCACCGGCCGCACCGGAAGGTCGTACTTCCTGGCGAACTCGAAGTCCCTCTGGTCATGGGCGGGAACCGCCATGACCGCGCCGGTGCCGTACTCCATGAGCACGAAGTTGGCCAGGTAGATGGGGACCCTTTCCTCGGTGAACGGGTTGACGCAGTACGAGCCGGTGAAGATCCCTTCCTTCTCCGTGTCCACGTCGCCGCGGCGGGAATGGCTGATGCGCTTCACCCTGCGGGCGAAGTCCTCCGCCGCCTGTTGCTGCGGCGTGCCTTCGGAAAGCTCCAGCGCCATGGGATGCTCGGCGGCCAGGGAGACGAAGGTGGCGCCGTAGATCGTGTCCTGGCGGGTGGTAAAGACGGTGAGGTCGCCCTCCCGGTCCGCCAGCGGGAAGCGGATCTCGGCGCCGATGGATTTGCCGATCCAGTTGCGCTGCATGGTGAGCACCTTGTCGGGCCACCCATCGAGCTCGTCACAGCCCGCCAGCAGCTCCTCGGCGTAGGCGGTGATGCGGAAGAACCACTGCGGCAGCTCGCGCATGAGGACTTCCTGCTCGCAGCGCCAGCAGGTGCCGTCCACCACCTGCTCGTTGGCCAGCACGGTCTGGCAGCCGGTGCACCAATTGACCGCCGAGTTCTTCTTGTACGCCAGGCCGCGTTCGAGCATCTCCAGGAAGAAGAGCTGCTCCCAGCGATAGTAGCTCGCATCGGAGGTCGCCAGCTCACGCCCCCAGTCGTAGCTGAAGCCCATCTTCTTGAGCTGGGCCCGCATGTAGTCGATGTTCTCCACGGTCCAGCGCGCCGGATGGACCTTGTTGGCGATGGCGGCGTTCTCCGCCGGTAGCCCGAAGGCGTCCCAGCCCATGGGGTGGAGCACGTTGAACCCGCGCATGCGCTTGTAGCGCGCGATCACGTCGCCGATGGAATAGTTCCGTACGTGCCCCATGTGGATACGGCCCGACGGATAGGGAAACATTTCCAGCAGATAGTACTTGGGAAGCTCGGAGTCCTCACCGACCCGGAAGCTCTCGAGCCTTTCCCACTCGCTCTGCCATCTCCCTTCGATATTCCAGAACTCGTACTTCTCGATCATGGCTCCGACCGCTCACTCTCCTTGAGTCCGTTGGCGCACGCTACCTGGTCGAGCACTCCGTTGATGAACGTCGGGGAATCGTCGGACCCGTAGCGGTTGCCGATCTCGATGGCTTCGTCGATGCTCACGCTCAACGGGATATCCGGGCAAAAGACCAACTCGTAGGTGGCGAGCCGAAGGATGACCAGGTCGACCTTCGGCATGCGGCCGAGCTTCCAGTTCTCGGCCGCGTTCTCGAGGAGCCCGTCGATCTCCGACCGATGCTCCACCGTGCCGGCCACCAGACGCTGGGCGAAATCCCTCGTTGCCGGGCGGGACGGGAAGTGGCCCCAGAAGCTGTCCGGACCGGTGGGCGAGGGATCGCCGGTGATCTCCATCTGATAGAGCACCTGCAACGCCAGCTCCCTAGCCCTGCGACGGACACCCACCATTGGCTTGAAACCTTGAACGGTAGCGGGGAGGTTCAGGAGAGCTGTTTGTTCAAGCTCGCCATTTCAATGGCCGTCACGGCGGCCTCGAAACCCTTGTTGCCCATCTTCGCCCCGGCCCGGTCCACAGCCTGCTCCACCGTATTCGTGGTCAGCAAGCCGAAGGCGATGGGAACACCGTGCTGGTTCATGGCATTGCCCACGCCCCGGGACGCCTCGCCGCAGATGTAGTCGAAATGGGCCGTTTCGCCGCGAATGACCGCCCCCACACAGATCAACGCGTCGTACTTGCCGCTGGCCGCCATCTTGTGGGCGCAGAAGGATATCTCGAAGGCGCCAGGGACCCATACCACGTCCACGTCCTCATCCGTGTGCGCGCCGTGCCGCCTCAAGGCGCCCAGGGCGCCGTCGAGCAGCCGCTCCGTAATGAAGCCGTTGAACCGGCTGGCGATGATTCCGAACCTCATCGCGGCGGCATCCAGTTTCCCTTCGATCACTCCCATGGCCGGCACCTTCCGTGGGTTAGCGTGGCTCGTCCTCGACGTTGGTCAGGAGATGCCCGAGCTTGTCGCGCTTCGTCTGCAGGTAGCCGGCGTTGCCGTCGTGAGGCTCGATCTCCAGAGGGATCCTGCGGCTCACCGACAGGCCGTAGCCCTCCAGGCTGACGATCTTGCGCGGATTGTTGGTCAACAGGCGAAGCCGCTGGATGCCGAGGTGGCGCAGTATCTCCGCCGCGACCCCATAGTCCCTCAGGTCCACGTCGAACCCCAGCTCCAGGTTTGCCTCCACCGTGTCGCGCCCCTGGTCCTGCAGCGCGTACGCCTTGATCTTGTTGGTCAGGCCGATTCCGCGGCCCTCCTGGTGCATGTACACGATGACGCCGCAGTCTTCCTGGTCGATGATGCGGATGGCCGCGCGCAACTGGTCGCCGCAGTCACAACGTTCCGACGAGAACACGTCCCCGGTGAGGCATTCCGAATGCACCCGCACCACCACGTCGTCACGGCCGTTCACCTCGCCCTTCACCAGGGCCATGTGCTCGAACGGGTCCAGGTTCGTCCGGTAGAGAATCGCCTTGAAAGACTTGCCGTGAATGCTCGGAAAGTCCTCCTCCCAGACCTTTCGGATCGTCGCTTCGTTGCGGAGCCGGTAGGCGATAAGGTCCACGATGGACACCATCCGAAGATCGTGCCGGTCGGCAAAGGCCTTGAGAGAGCCTCCCGACGCGATGGAGCCGTCATCGTTCAGGACCTGGCAGATCACCGCGACGGCAGGCGATCCGCAGAGCGCCGCCAGATCCGCCGCGGCCTCGGCCGCGCCGGCCTTGACCAGCACGCCGCCGGCGCCGGCCTGGAGCGGCAACACGTTGCCGGGGGTCACGAAGTCCCCGGGCTCGGCGTCGTCCCGGGCGGCGGCCCGGATGGTATGGGCCCGGCCGGCGGCCGACACCTCCAGTCCCAGGGAGGAGTTGGCCCCCACCGGAGCACCGACCGGATCCTGTCCCGGGAGGAAATTCGACCCCGTGTCCACGTGGAAACCGAGTTGTTGCATGCGCGCCGCTTCCAGCACCAGATACGGAACGCCGCGGGCATGCCGCAGCATGAGGTTGACGTGCTCCGGAGTCGCCTTCTCCGCCGGCATGCAGACGTGGCCCACGCCGTGGTCGCCCTCCTCGTCCAACAACAGGATCGGGTGACCCTTGAGGAGCTCTTCCCGGATGGTTTCGATCGGCGTGAGTGACATGGCTTCGGGATTGGTCGGCCGGGCAACTCGTTCTCGCCACGCGGGCGGGCTTGAAACCCGGCCCTACGAGTCCGGCGTGCCCGTGGCATAGGCCTTTGCGGACTGGAGGACGTACTTTCCGATGATGTCGGCTTCGAGGTTGACTCTATCACCAACACCACGGGTCTGCAAATTCGTGTGCGCCAGCGTGAACGGTATGATCGCCACCGAGAAGGAGCGCGACGTGCACTCGTTGACGGTCAGGCTGATACCGTCCACCGCGATGGAACCCTTGGGCACCAGCAGGCGGCCCACCGATGCAGGGGTACGAAAACGGAAGACCGTGAAGTCGCCGCTCGGATCGACGCGGGTGATCTGCCCCACCGCGTCGACGTGCCCGGTGACCCAATGACCCCCCAGCCGGTCGCCGACCCTCAGGGGCCGCTCCAGGTTGACGCCGTGGCCTTCACGCAGGTCCCCGAGGTTCGTCCGCCGCAGGGTCTCCGGCGAGACGTCCACGGCCAGCCGCCGCCCGGTCTTCCTGACCACGGTCAGGCAGCACCCGTTCACCGCGATGCTGTCCCCCGGCGACGCTCCCCGCGCGAGAAGCGCGGCCTCGAAGATGAGCTCTCCCCCTTCGGCGCCGGCGCGCCAGCGGGAGACCTTCCCGACGTCTTCGATGAGTCCCGTGAACATGGTCTGGTTCCTCGATTCACAGATAGGCGGATACCAGGATATCCTCGCCCAGCCGCCGGACCGTCGACCCGGAGAGCCGCGGCGACTGACGCATGCGGGTGATGCCGAGGTCTCCCACCATGGGCAGGCCCTCGGCGCCGATGAGCTTCGGCGCGTAGAAGCACAGCACCTTGTCCACCGCCTTTTCCGCGACGGCCCGGCTCGCGGTCACGGCGCCTCCCTCCATCAGGACGCTCATCACCCCGGCGCGCGCCAGCTTCCGGAGCACGCGCCTGAAGGAGATACGGCCCTGCCGCACCGGAAAGCTCCACACCCGGACGCCCAGTTCCTCGAGCCGCTTCCGGCGCGCCGCCGGAACGTCGTTGCCGGTCACCAGCACCGTGTTCTCCGGCCGCGGATGCCGGACGAGCTTCGCGGTGGCCGGCGTCCGCAGCCTGCCGTCCATCACCACCCGCCAGGGGTCCCGGCCTCCCGGGATCCGGCAGGTGAGCTGCGGATCGTCCGCCAGCACCGTCCCGGAGCCCACCAGCACGGCATCGACCTCGTTGCGCAAGCGATGGACGTACTGCCGCGCGGCCTGTCCCGTCACCCACCTGGAATCTCCGGTGGCGGTGGCGATCCGGCCGTCCATGGACGCCGCCAGCTTGAGCGTGACGAAAGGAAGTCCCCGGGTGACGTGCTTGACGAAGGCCTCGTTCAAACGCCGGCAGTCGTCCTCCCGGACCGGCACCTCGACGGCGATGCCGGCGTCCCTGAGGGCGCTCACGCCGCGGCCGGCCACCTCGGGATTGGGGTCCACCATGCCCGCCACCACCCGCCGTACGCCGGCCTCGATGACGGCCCCGGCGCACGGAGGCGTGCGCCCGAAGTGGCTGCAGGGTTCCAGGTTGACGTAGAGCGTGGCGCCGCGCGCCGCCGCGCCCGCCTGACGGAGCGCCGCCACCTCCGCGTGATCGGCGCCGGCGCGGACGTGATGGCCGCGTCCCACGATGCGGCCGCCGCGTACCACCAGCGCTCCCACCATCGGGTTCGGGCTGGTCCTGCCGGCGGCCCTGCGCGCCAGCCTGAGGGCCGCCTGCATGTAACGCTCATCCGTTTCCTGGGGCATGGCGCGTCTTGGGAGGACGGTCTGCCGGATCAGGTGCCGCCGGCGGGCAAGGGTTTCCGGCGCCTCTTGCGGGCGCTGCCCGCCTTCCGGGAAGGCTCGGCGGCGGGCCGGTGCTTGCGCTCGTTGAGCAGGTCCTCCAGCTCCACCATGAACTCGTCCAGGTCCTTGAAGGAACGGTAGACCGAGGCGAACCGGACGTAGGCGACCGGGTCGGCTTCGTGGAGCTCGCGCATCGCCGCCTCGCCGATGATCGAGCCCGGTATCTCCTTCTCCCCCCGCTCCTGGATCCCGCGCTCGATGCGGTCGGCGATGGCCTCGATGGCGTCCATGCTGACCGGGCGTTTCTGGCAGGCGCGCTTCAGGCCGTTGGTGATCTTGAGCCGGTCGAACGCCTCCCGGCGTCCATCCTTCTTCACCACCATGGGCATGGCTTCCTCCACGCGTTCGTAGGTGGTGAAGCGGCGCGAGCACGCGATGCACTCCCGGCGCCGCCGGATCATCTCTCCGTCCTTCCCGAGCCGGGAATCGATGACGTGGTTATCGGACTGGCGGCAGAAAGGGCATTTCATGGCGTGCCTGACGTTCCGGGACGCGAAGACCCGCCGCGTTCAGGGCCGTGGGGCCGGCGAGCCCTTGCGATAGACGGGAAAGCGTTGGCACAGGGTCCGGACCTCGGCGGCGATGGCGGCCAGACCCTCGTCGTCCCCGACGTGGGCGAGCCCCCGCTGGATCAGTTCGGCGATGACCCGCATCTCCGGTTCCTTCATGCCGCGGGTGGTGACGGCCGGGGTGCCGATGCGGACGCCGCTGGTCACGAACGGCGAGCGGGTTTCGAAGGGCACGGTGTTCCGGTTCGCGGTGATCCCGGCCCGCTCCAGCGTTTCCTGGGCGAGCTTGCCGGTGAGCTCCGACTCCCGCAGGTCCATGAGCATCAGGTGGTTGTCGGTACCGCCCGAGACGAGGCGATAGCTCCGCTCCGTCAGGGCCTTGGCCAGCTCCTTCGCGTTGGCGACGATCTGCCGTTGATAGCTCGCAAACTCCGGGGTGGCTGCTTCCTTCAAGCCCACCGCCTTGGCGGCGATGATGTGCATCAGGGGACCGCCCTGCATGCCCGGGAAGACGCGGCTGTTGAGGGTCTTGGCGTGCTCCTCGCGACAGAGGATCATCCCGCCGCGGGGCCCGCGCAGGGTTTTGTGGGTCGTCGTGGTGACGAAGTCCGCATGGGGCACCGGGCTCGGGTGGCAGCCGGCCGCCACCAGGCCGGCGATATGCGCCATGTCCACCATCAGAAGCGCGCCCACCTCGTCGGCGATGGCGCGGAACCTTTCATAGTCCACGGTCCGCGGATAGGCGCTCGCTCCCGCCACGATGAGCCGCGGCCGATGCTCGCGCGCCAGCTCGGCCAGAGCGTCGTAGTCGAGAAACTCGGTTTCCTCGGACACGCCATAGGGCACGACGTTGTAGAGGCGGCCGGAGAAGTTCACCGGACTCCCCATGGAAAGGTGTCCGCCGTGGGAGAGGTCCATGCCGAGGTAGGTGTCGCCGGGCTTCAGCACCGCGAAGTAGACCGCCATGTTGGCCTGGGTCCCGGAGTGCGGCTGGACGTTGACGTGCTCCGCGCCGAAGAGGTCCCTGGCCCGCTCCACGGCCAGGCGCTCCACCACGTCCACGTACTCGCAGCCGCCGTAGTAGCGCCTGCCGGGATAGCCCTCCGCGTACTTGTTGGTCATGAGGCAGCCCTGGGCCTCGAGGACGGCCTCGCTGACCACGTTCTCCGACGCGATCAACTCGAGGTTGGACTCCAGGCGCTCGCCCTCGTCGCGGATCGCCTCAAAAACCTCCGGATCGACTTGCTCCAGGCTGGCGTTGATCAATCTCGTACCCTCGTCTCAAAGCTTGTTCGGGCCGTAGCGAGTCCGCCGACAGGCGCACCGGCGACGTGCCCGGAAGGCGGTTGGCCCCTCGGTGAACCACGGACGACACCCGTGACCCAACCGACGCCCGGCGCTAACGGTGACTCTCGATGTATACGATGACGTCCTGGACCGTCTTGATCTTCTCGGCGTCCTCGTCGGAGATCTCCATCTCGTACTCTTCCTCCAACGCCATGACCAGTTCGACGATGTCCAGGGAGTCGGCTCCCAGATCCTCGATGAACGAGGCTTCGGGGCTGACCTCTCCGTCGCTCACTCCCAGTTGTTCGCAAATGATCTCCTTGACCCTCGCCTCGACGTCTGTCGCCATCTCGTACCTCCTGTTCGTATCGCGCTGCTCGAAATGCTCTTCGCTGCCGCTCCGCCTGGCGGAGTCACATGTACAGACCGCCGTTGACGCCGATGGTCTGCCCGGTAATGTATCCGCCGCCGGGGCCCGCCAGAAACGCCACCGTCAGGGCTACGTCATCCCCGCCGCCGAACCGCGCCAGGGGAATCGCGCCAAGGTACCTGCTCCGGGTTTCCTCGTTCAGGCTCGCCGTCATCTCCGTTTCGATGAATCCCGGGGCCACGGCATTGACGGTAATCCCTCGGGGCGCCAACTCCCTGGCCATGGACTTGGTGAATCCCACGATACCCGCCTTGGAGGCGGCGTATACGGACTGGCCAACATTCCCCATTTGGCCCGCCACCGAGGTGAGATTGACGATACGGCCGTACCGCTGCCGGATCATCCTCCTGCTGGCGGCCCTGGTGCAATGGAAGACGCCCCGGAGATTGACGTCGATGATCCGGTCCCAATCGTTAGCCGACTGGCGCACCAACAGACCGTCGATGGTCATCCCCGCATTGTTGATTAAAATATCAACTTTTTCATGCCGGTCAATGACCCCCTTGACGGCCTCCTCGACCTCGTCCTGCCGGGCGACGTCGAAGGGCGCCATCTCGGCGAGCCCGTCCTCGCTCAGGACCTTCTCCAGCACCCCCTCGGCCGCTTCGCGGTTCTCCCGGTAGTTGATGACCACCCGCGCTCCCTGCCGGGCCAGACACAGGACGATCTCGCGCCCGATGCCCCTGCTGCCGCCCGTCACGAGGGCGACCCTGTCCGTCAGCGGTCCCGCGGCCATGGTCAGCCTCCCAGTTCCTCCAGCACCTTGGCGAGGTCCCCGGGTTGGTCCAGATTCAGGGTCTTGATGTCCCGGTCGATGCGCCTGACGAGTCCGGACAGGACCTTTCCCGGCCCCAACTCGACGGCGCGGCGGCAGCCGAGGGCCTGGAGGGCGTGCACCGACTCCTCCCACCGGACCGGCGCCACCACCTGCTCCACCAAAAGCGGCTTGACGCGCCCGGCGTCGGAGTTGAGCGACGCCTCCACGTTGGTGACGACCCCCGCCGCGAGCGGTGCCACCGCGACGCCCTCCAGCACCTCCCGGAGTCCTTCCGCGGCCGGCCGCATCAACGCGCAGTGGAAGGGGGCGCTCACCGCCAGCTCCACCACCCTCCTCGCGCCTCGGTCCCGCGCCAGTTGCGAAGCCCGCTCCACCGCTCCGCGGGCGCCCGAGACCACCACCTGCCCGCCGCCGTTCAGGTTGGCCGGCGCCACCACCTCGCCGTCCGCCGCATCCTCGCAGAGCTCGCGCACCACGGCCGCGTCCAGCCCGAGGATCGCCGCCATGCTCCCCTCGCCCTGGGGCACCGCTTCCTGCATCAGGCGGCCGCGCTCGCGGACCACGACCGCTGCATCCTCCAGCCGGAACGCTCCGGCGCAAACGAGCGCGCTGTACTCCCCGAGGCTGTGTCCGGCCACCCACGCCGGCCGGACCCCGCCGTGCCGTTCGAGCACCCGGAGCGCGGCCACCGACGCCGTCAGGATCGCGGGCTGGGTGTATTCCGTGCGGTTGAGCTCGGCTTCCGGGCCACGGAAGCACAACTCGCGCAGATCCAGTCCCAGCGCATCCTCGGCTTCTTCGAAAGCGGCCCTGGCCTCGGGGAACCGGTCGCACAGGTCCTTGCCCATGCCCACGGTCTGTGAGCCCTGACCCGGGAAGACGAAGGCGATGTCGCTGCCGTCCGGCATCAGGACTCCCGATTCAACGCGTTCACGATATAGCCGTTGATGTCCTGCGACACGGCTTCCGCCGCCACCCGCACGGCGTTCTTGATGGCCTTGGCCGACGAGCCCCCGTGGGCCACGATGGCGACGCCGTTCAGACCCACCAGGGGGGCGCCGCCGTAGTGAGCGTAGTCCAGGCGGTCATAGGCCCGTGCAATGGCCCGCCGGCTCAGCAGGTAACCCACACGGCTGAGCAGGCTGCTCCGGAACGCGCCCTTCAGGACCGTGGAGACGAACTGTCCGAGCCCTTCCATGGTCTTCAAGGCCACGTTGCCGGTAAAGCCGTCGCACACCACCACGTTCACCCTGCCGTTGGTGATGTCCCGGCCCTCCACGTGGCCCACGAAATGGAGGCCGGCGGAGCGCAGCTCGCGGACCGTCTCCCGCGTGAGCTCGTTGCCCTTCTCATCCTCTTCGCCGTTGCTCAGCACGCCCACCCGCGGCCCCGGAATTCCCAGGATCTTCTCCGCGTAAATGGCGCCCATGTGCGCGAACTGCTCCAGTTGCCGGGGCTTGCAGTCCGTGTTGGCGCCTCCGTCAAGCAGCACCGTTCCGCCGGACACCGACGGGGTGACGGTCAGGATCGCCGGCCGGTCGACTCCCGGAAGCCGGCCCAGCACGAACATACCGATGGCCATCATGGCGCCTGAATTGCCGGCGCTCACCACCGCGTCGCCCTCGCCCGCCTTCAACCGGTCGAAGGCGACCCTCATTGAAGAATCCTTCTGCTTCAGCGCACGGGTGGGGGATTCGTGCATGTCGATGGAGGTCGCGGCGGGCAGGACGCGCACCGCGGCCGGGTTGAACTTGTGGCGGGACAGCTCGGACTCGACGGCATCCGACTCGCTTACCAGGGCGATCTCCACTCCGTACTCGTCCGCGGCCTGGAGGGCGCCCGCGACGACGACGCCCGGGCCGTGGTCACCGCCCATCGCATCAACGATAATCCGCCGCATCACGGACAGGCAACGGGCGGGTCCTAGAGGCCCGTCCTGCGCATCTTGGGCTCCGTTTGGACGCTGCAGGCCACTAGGTCTCTTCGCCGGGGATCACGGACCGAGTCTTGTAATAACCGCAACCGGAGCAAGCTCTGTGCCTCAGGGTCGCTTCCCCACAGCGAGAGCACGTCGTCCACTGCGGAGCGGCAATGGCGTCATGGGATCGGCGCTTGTTTCTCTTGCTGTTGGAGGTTCGTCTCTTGGGTACGGGCATGTCTGTTTCCGTCCTAGTGTCCTGCCTCACGAAATACGTGCGCCGATCTGCTGGTCCGGTCGTCCCGTCGGCCGCGTTGCCAGGACACTGTTGTTATTTTTCGCCGGCGCTACCGGTCCAATCGGAGATTACGAAATACCGCCATACGGGGGTCTCCCGGCGACGTGCACTCACAACCAGTCCGGTTCAATTCGGCGCCGCAACCGGGACACAGGCCGCGACAGCTTTCGCTGCACAACGGCCGGAGAGGCAGGGCGAGCAACGTCTGCTCACGGACGTAGGGCGACAGGTCGATATCTTCCCCGGAGTAGAAGCTCAAGCCCATCTCGTCTTCCGTGAGCTCCTTGTTTTTATTAGTCGGAAGGGGGTCCGGGGTCAACACGAAGTCGAAGTTTTTTTCGACGACGAAAACGACGCCTTCCAGGCAACGGCTGCAGTCCGCCTCCACCTGCCCCTTGAGTCCGCCGTGAAAGAACAGCTCCCGGCCCGACCGGTAGTAGGTGACGTTCACCTGGACCGGCGAGGGAAAGCGCACCTTCGCCGGAAGTTCCTCCTGGCCCAGGTCGGGGATCTCGGAGAAGCGACTTTCCTTGGGAACGGTCTCGATCCGGTTGATGGGGATTCTCACAAGGCCACTCCAGTCCAGACTTGATACCCGGCCCGAGACGCCGTTGTCAACGCGGTGCGAGAGCCCGATACCTTGTGAACCCGGGAGGTTTCTGCTAACGCAATGGACCTTGGATTCCGGTTCCCCGAGCCCGGGAAACCGTCGGAGGTAGGGTGTGAACGCGCGGCTGGGTTTGGTGCATGCGGTGCTGCTGGCCACGGTGGACCTCAACACGAGGGTGCCGTCACGCCACCCGTCCGCCCGGAACCTGGGCACCGAGCGCATGGGCTCCGGCACCATCATCGATCCCGCGGGCACCATCCTGACCGTCAACTACGTCGTCAACGGCGCCGAAGCCATTACCGTTACGTTGTCGGACGGGAAGCAGTACCCGGGCCGCCTGACCGCGCAAGACTTCGACACCGGACTCGCGCTGGTGGACATCGACGCCGCCGACCTCCCGTTCCTTCGGCCGGCGGAGTCCGTCGCCGTGGGTCAACCCGCGTTCATGATCGCCAGCAGCGGACAGAACAACCGGCGGGTCAGCGACGGCAACGTGACCTCTCTCGAAGGCTACGACGGACAGTGGGAATACCTGCTCGAACGGTCCATCCGGGTGAGCGCCTTCAATCCCGGGTTCGGCGGAGGCACGCTGGCGGACTCCCGCGGCCGCCTCCTCGGGGTCGTGTCATTGAACCTGAACGAGATCGCCAAGTTCACGCTCGCCATCCCGGTGGAGTGCTACCTTCGGGACGCCGACGAGCTCAGGCGTTTCGGGCGTGTCCAGAGCCGCCCGCCCCGCCCCTGGCTCGGCCTGTACCCGCAGGGTCTCGGCGGCCACGTGGTGGTCACCGGGGTCACGCCGTCGGGGCCCGCGGAAGCGGCCGGCCTCAAGCAGGGCGACATCATCCTTTCCGTGGAGGACCAGGAAGTGCAGACGCGGCCCCAGCTCTACCGGGAAGTCTGGAGAAAGCGGGCGGGGGATCTCATCACCTTCCACGTCATCCGGGGGGACGGTTCCCTGGACATCCGGGTGGCCAGCCGCGACCGCTGGGACTTCAATCAACCCGCCCCGCCGAGCGATAAAGCCGACGACTGACCGGGGTTCCCGGGGTGCTCGCGGCGCGTTCGTCCTACGGGCCCTGAGTTGGCGCCGACCGTGAAGAACATCACCACCTATCGTGTCATATACGGCGATACCGACCAGATGGGCGTCGCCTACTACGCCAACTACCTCCGCTGGTTCGAGATCGGCAGGACCGAGTTCATGCGGGAAGCCGGCGTCCCCTACGACCAGGCGGAACGGGACGGCGTCTTCTTCCCGGTCACCGAGGTGCAGTGCCGTTACCGCAAGCCGGCCGTTTACGACAACCTGCTGCGGATCGAGACCACCGTCGAATCCCTCAATCGGGCGGCGCTGAGATTCAACTACCGGATCTCTCTGGAAGGGGAGCGCTCCGCCCTGGCTTCGGGCTGGACCAAGCACGTGTGCCTTGACCGCGATCGCAAGCTCGTCCGCCTCCCCAAGCCCTACGCCGACCGGCTGGGACTCGATGGGGGCTGACGATCACCGGCCGGCATCAAGGAGACAGCGGATCCGGTTGGGTGCGGCCCGCCCGGCCGGCACGGTCATCCGAGGGGCAATAGGCCTCCGCGACTTTCCGCAACAACGCGATGTTGTCGGCGTGACCCGTCATGTTCGCGGTCACCCGGCCGCGTACGGGCCGGCCGATGAGTGAGAAGTCTCCCACGATATCCAGGATCTTGTGGCGGGCGAACTCGTCGTCGAACCGCAGCGCGGTGTTGATGACCTCCTCTTCGCCGATGAGGATGCAGTTGCCGAGCCGGCCGCCCTTGATCAGCCCCATCCGCTCGAGCTTCTCGAAGTCGCGCAGGAAACCGAACGTCCGGGCAGGAGCGACCTGGTCGCGGAACGAATCCGCGCCATCGTGCACGTAGGTGTACTCCTGCGTCCCCACGGGATGCGGATATTGGAGCCGGTAGCGGACGATGAACCGGTCGGCCGGCTCGATGACGATCTCTTCCCGTCCGTCCCCGGTGACGCGAAAAGTCCGGTCGATGACGATCTCGGGGCATCGCCCCGACTGTTCCACCACCCCGGCTTCCTCGATCAACCGGCAGAACTCCATGGCGGAGCCGTCCATGATGGGAATCTCGCCGTACATCTTGATCAGCAGATTGGTGATGCCGTACGAGTGGAGCGTCGCCAGCAGGTGCTCCACCGTGCCCACCACCACGCCGCCGCGCTGAAGCGAGGTGGCGAAATCCGTGGAGCGCACGTAGTCCAGATGCGCCGGCACGGTGGCGTCGGCGGAGATTCCGCCGAAGTGGATGCCGCTGTTCTCCGGCAAGGGGTGTAGAATGACGCCGGTGCTGACGCCCGAATGCAGGCCCAGACCGCACGCCACCACACTTTTCCTGAGGGTCTTCTGGGACACCCCGCCGTTGCCCTGAAAGCCGCCTCGCGACGACGGCCCCGGGACGCCGGCACGAAGCGCGCGCGTCACCGCGTCGGCGGCCGGACCCTCACGCCCCGCGTCACCGCAGGCCCGCTCGACGGTGGCCAGCAACCCGTCCAGGGAAAGCGGCTTCTCGATGAAATCGAACGCTCCGAGCTGGGTGGCCGTCACCGCCGTGTGAATGCTCCCGTGGCCGGAGATCATGACGATCCGGGCGTCCGGATGTTCCTGTTTGATCTGCCTGAGGAGGACGATCCCGTCCATCTCGGGCATCCAGATGTCCAGGAGGATGACGTCGGGCCTCTCTTTCGCCACCAGGCCCAAGACCTCCGAACCGTTGGCGGCGGCCACCACGCGGTAGCCCTCGTCGGTGAGAATCTCGCGTACGGTTTCGCGGATGACGTCCTCGTCGTCCACCACCAGCACGGTTCTTTGCGCTGACTCCATGTTTTCCGGATCCTCCATGACGTCTTGGTTCGTGCGGCCCCGGATTCAGGAGGCCTCGCTGGTGCGGACGTCCGGGACGTCCGCCTGCAGAGCCGAAGGGAACTCGATGATAAAGCGTGTTCCGTGAGGCTGGTTCTGGCGCACGCGGATGTATCCCCGGTGGTCGGCGACGATGGTCCCGACGATGGACAGGCCCAGCCCCGTGCCGTCCTTCTTGGTGGAGTAGTAGGGCTCGAAGATCCGGCCCCGATCCTCCCGGGCGATGCCCCCCCCTTCGTCCGCCACTTCCAGCCGCACCATGCCGAAAGTCTCGTCGAACCGGATGGCGATCTCGACGCGTCCCGTGCCGTTGAGGGAAGCCACGGCGTTGTCCAGCAGATTGAAGAGGGCGCGCTTGATCTGCTCGCGATCCAGCTCGACGGACGGAACCGAGGCATCCTCCGAGAAGTCGAACTCGACGTCCCGGTGCCCCTCCTTGAACAGGAACAACGCTTCGCGGACCACCTCGTTGAGATCGTCGGCAACGAGTTGGGCGGTGGGCAGGCGGGCGAAGTTGGAGAACTCGTTCACCAGGGTCTTGAGCTCGTCCACTTGCCGGATGATGGTGGACGTGCACTTGTCGAGCACGGACCCATCTCCGTCCAGAACGTTCTCGTAGCGCTTCCGCAGACGTTGCGCCGAAAGCTGGATCGGCGTCAGCGGATTCTTGATCTCGTGCGCGATGCGACGCGCCACCTCGCGCCAGGCCTCCGCCCGCTGAGCCTTCTGGATCTCGGTAATGTCTTCCATGAAGACCATGATGCCGAGCGTGTTGCCGTCGTCGTCCCGCAGGCTGGCGGCCACGGTCATGAGCGTCAGAGGCCGGTCGCGGCCCACGATCCGTACGTCGCGTTCCACGCCGGAACTGTCCCTGACCTGCTTGATCACGTCGAGCAACGGCGCCAGATCGGGGGCTTGCAGCGCTTCCTCGTAGTCCCGGCGGAGCACGTCCGCGGCATGGATGCCCAGCATCAGCTCGGCCGCCTTGTTGATGATGGTGACCTTGCCCGACCAGTCCACCGAGATGACCCCAGCGGTGATGTTGGCCAGCAGCGTCTCCATGTATTGCCGCCGCTGCTCCAGCTCGGAGTTGGTGTGCTTGAGGTCCGCGGTCATTTGATTGAAGGACGCCACCAGCGCTCCGATCTCGTCGTCGCCGCCGGATTCGATGCGATAGTCCAGGTTGCCGTGGGCGACCTCATGCGTCCCTTCCGCGAACTGCTGGATCGGCACGGTGATGCCCTTGGCCAGCGCGAGCCCGAACCAGGTGGCCGCGAAGATCATCACCAGGGTGATGAGCAGCAGGGTCAGGATATAGGTGTTCTTGACGGGCTCCTTGAGCACCGCCAGGTGCTTGTGTTCCTCGTACGAGCGCGAGATCTGCTGCGCCTTCTTGCTGACGCTCGTGGGCACGAAATAGTCCACCACCACCGCCCCGATGATCCTCCTCCCCTCCCCGTACACCGGCACCGCGCCCCGCAGCACGTCGCCCTCGCCCAGGGACTGGGTGCGGGTCGCCTCCAGGCCCCGCAGCGCGCTGTTGAGGAAATCCGCCTGCGGGCTCACCGTGACCCCGGTGGGCACCTGGTCGTTGAAGGCCTTCACAAGCGCGGTCCCGTCCGGCTTGTAGACCTCCACCGTGCCGAGATTGTACTCGCGCTGCTTTTCCTCCACGAGACGCTTCAGCCCCTCGATCTTCTTCGGTTCCAGAAGCCGCCCGTCGCCCACGCGCTGGCTGAGTTGCCGGGCGAAGTAAAGCGCGTTGTCCGCGGAGTTCTGATAGTAGGTGGCGCTGATGTCGAGGGAGCCTCTGAGGGCGTTCACGATCTGTGAGTCGAACCACTTGTCGACGGAGCGCGTCACCAGGCTCTCCGCAATCAGGAACAGCATCACGGTGGGCACCAGGGAGATGCCCACGAAGGCGATCACCAGCCTCCCCTGCAGCCGGGAACCGAGGATGCGCTTGCGCCGGTCCAGCACCAGCTTCAGGAGGTTCCGCGAAACCAGGAAGACCAGCAGCACCAGGAGGATGATGTTGATGTTGACCAGCAGGAAGAACGCGACGTTGCCGGTGAAGGCATAGTCCGCCGCGACATCCGGCAGGAGCTCCTCGAAGAACGCGAACAGCAGGATCATCAGGGCGGCGATGAGGATCAGCCAGCCTTCAAGCCTGCGCCGCTTCCGTTCTTCCGCCCGGAGTGTCTCTTCGTCCTTCTTGACCGTGCTCATCGGAGTGACCCGATCCACTTACCGCGTCTCTCCGTTCTATCGCTTCCACCCGCAAACCACAAAGGAAATGACGGTGCCGGGCGTTACGCGAGTGGCGCCCGGAGAGATGACGCCGAAGGGTCTACAAGAGCCGTTTCTGCCGCTTCTCCCTGTCCACGCGCGACGCCGACTGCGACCGCCCGAGGTGCCGGTACGCCACCGGTGTGGCCACACGGCCCTGGGGCCGGCGCTCCAGGAAGCCCGCCTGGATGAGGTAAGGCTCGTAGGCGTCCTCCACCGTGCCCCGCTCCTCGCCGATGGCCGCCGCCAGGGTATCCAGTCCCACGGGCCCGCCGTCGAACTTGTCGATGATGGTGGTGAGAAGGAGCGTGTCCATCTTGTCGCAACCCTGCTCGTCCACCTCCAGCATCTCCAGGGCCTGACAGGCCGCCGGCCGGGTGATCCTGCCCTCGCCGTGGACCTCGGCGTAGTCCCGGACGCGGCGCAGCAGCCGGTTGGCGATGCGCGGGGTGCCGCGGGAGCGGCGGGCGATCTCCATGAAGCCGGCGTCGTCGCCGCCCACGCCCAGGAGCGACGCGGAACGGGCGAGCAGCTTCGCCAGCACGTCGGGCTCGTAGAAGTCGAGGCGGAACACGGCGCCGAACCGGTTGCGCAACGCCGGGGTGAGGAGGCCGGAACGGGTGGTGGCGCCGATGAGCGTGAACCGCTTGAGATCCAGCTTGATGGACTTGGCGCCGGGCCCCTGCCCGATCATGACATCCACCTGGAAGTCCTCCATGGCCGGGTACAGCACCTCCTCCACCACGTGGTTGAGGCGATGGATCTCGTCGATGAACAGGATGTCCCCGGTGTCGAGGTTGGTAAGCAGCGCGGCCAGGTCTCCCGGCCGCTCCACCACCGGACCGGAGGTGGGCCGGATCTGCACCTCCATCTCCTTCGAGATCAGATGCGCCAGAGAGGTCTTGCCCAGGCCGGGAGGGCCGTGGAAAAGGAGATGGTCCAGAACGTCGCCGCGCCGCTTGGCGGCGGTGATGGCCACCCCGAGGTTGGCCTTGACCTTCTCCTGTCCGAAGTATTCGCTGAACCGCCGGGGCCGGAGGCTCGAGTCGTAGAGGACGTCCTCCTCGGTCCCCGCGGGCGAAATGGTCCTGTTTTCCATGAACGCGGTTCCGCTGAACCCGGCGCGCTAGAGGCTGAGCAGACGCAGGGCTTCCTTGAGCACCGTTTCCAGCTCGGAGGCGCCGTTGCCCAGCACCTGACGCACGGCCCGCTCCGCGTCCGCGCGGCGGTAGCCGAGGTTCACCAGCGCCGACAGTGCGTCGCCCCGGATCCCGGGATCGGCCGCCGCCTCCGGGGCGGTGTCCGGCAGAGCTTCTATCCTATCACGCAGCTCCACGATCATGCGATCCGCCAGCCGCTTGCCCACCCCCGGGATGGACACCAGCCGGGCGACGTCGCCCTCCCGGAGGGCGTCCAGCAGCTCCGCGGCCGCCATCCCCGACAGGATGTTGAGGGCCAGCCGGGGGCCGATGCCCGATACCCCGGTCAGCAGCGTGAAGGCCTGCTTCTCCGCGGGGTCGTAGAAGCCGAACAACTGGAGGGCGTCTTCCCGGACATGGGTGTACACCAGCAGGGTCACCGGCTGTCCCACCTCGGGCAAGCGGTAGAACACGCTGAGGGCCGTGAACAGTTGATAGCCGACGCCGCCGACGTCCACGATGACCTCGCCCGGCGCCTTGTGGTCCAGTATGCCGCGAACCTTAGCGATCACGATGGGACTCCGTCCGAGCCGATGGGCGATGCGGGCTATGGAAGACCCGCATCCTTCAGCCTTTACCGCCAGGCAGCGCGTCCGCCGGCCAGCGCAACCCCCTGGAGCTTCTCCCCCGCCCCGTGGCGGTGAGGACGCCGGCCCCGAAAGCGGACAGATGGCCGTGGCAGATGGCGGCCGCCAGAGCGTCGGCGGCATCCTCCTGTGGTTCGCCCGGCAACCCAAGGATGGCCGTGACCATTTGCTGTATCTGGCCCTTGCCCGCGTGGCCGTACCCGGTCAACGCCTTCTTGACCAGGACGGCGTTGTATTCGGACACGGCGATATCGCGCTCCGCCGCGGCCAGCAAGGCGACCCCGCGTACCTGGCCGAGCTTGAGCGCGCTCTGGACGTTGCGCGCCAGAAAGACCTTTTCCAGGCTGACGTGCCCGGGCTGGTGCTCCCGGATGACCTTGGCCAGCTCGGTGAATATCCGGTGGAGGCGCCGGTCCTGGGATTGGCTGGGGGACGTTCGGACCGTGCCGTGGGCCACGTGTTCCAGGCGGTTTCCCTGCGCGCGGATCACGCCCCACCCGGTCTTGAGGGTGCCGGGGTCTATGCCCAGGATGGTTTCGATATTTCCTTCTCCGACCGCGTCAACCGGCCTTCTCCATGATCTCGTCCGGAATGTCGAAGTTGGCCGCGACGCTTTGAATGTCGTCGTGGTCCTCGAGGTCCTCGGTGAGGCTGAGGGTCTGCTCGGCTTCCTTCCCGCCGAGCGTGGTGGTGGTCTTGGGGATCATGGTCACCTCGGCCGACACCAGCGGGACGTTGCCGTTGTCGAGGCTCTCACGCACCGTGGCGAAGTCCTCGGGCTGGGTGACGATCTCGAACACGTCGTCGCTCTCGTTGACGTCCTCGGCGCCGGCTTCCAGGGCAAGCCCCAGCAACGCCTCCTCCTCCACCGCCTCCTTGGACACGACGATGAGTCCCTTGTTGTCGAACATCCACGCCACGCAGCCCGTCTCGCCGAGACTCCCGCCGTGCTTGTTGAACATCCGCCGGATGTCCGACACCGTGCGGTTCCGGTTGTCGGTGAGGACCTGCACCAGGAAGGCGGCTCCGCCGGGGCCGTAGCCCTCGTAGCTCACCTCTTCATAGGACACCCCTTCGAGCTCGCCGGTCCCCTTCTTGATGGCGCGCTCGATGTTCTCGTTGGGCATGCTGTTGTCACGGGCGGTCTGGACGGCGGTGCGCAGGCGCGGGTTGCTCGCGATATCGCCCCCGCCCATGCGGGCCGCCACCGTGATTTCCTTGATGAACTTGGTGAACAGCTTGCCCCGCTTGGCGTCCTTCGCCGCCTTCTTGTGCTTGATGGTGCTCCACTTGGAATGTCCGGACATGACGCGACACTCTCCTCCAACGGGACTGGTCCGGTTGCCGGGACCGCTTGCGGACCCGCCCTCCGGATCAGGCCCGCAAGTAAAAAAGTACCACAATACACCACGCCCCGTAAACGGAGCCGCCGGCCGGATTGCCGCTTACATGCGGCCGATATTGCGGTATAATCCGACCTCGATGGTTTCTGCACGCCTCCGTGGCCTCGCCCCGTGGGCCGCCGCCGCCCTGGTTCTGGTATACGCCTGCGCCCCCTACGGGCCGGAGCCTCCGGCACCGCCTCCGCCGCCCGTCGCTTCCACGCCGCCCGCCGTGCCGCTCACGCAAGAAGGCGTCGCGTCCTGGTACGGGCCCGGCTTTCACGGCAAGAAGACCACCAGCGGGACCGTCTACGACCAGTACGCCATGACCGCCGCCCACCAGACCCTGCCGCTGGGGTCCAACGTCCGGGTCACCAACCTCGCCAACGGCAAGTCGGTGACCGTGCTCATCAACGACCGCGGACCCTTCGCCAAGGGACGGATCATCGACCTCTCCTACGCCGCGGCCCAACAGGTGGACATGATCGGCCCGGGAACCGCGCCGGTGCGGGTGGACGTGCTGGACACCGGCGGCCAGCAACTGACGGCCATTCCCGACCATCTGAACTATACCTTGCAGGTGGGGGCGTTCTCGGACCTCGACAAGGCCCGTGAGTTGAAGGCCCAGTTGGAGAGCCGGTACGACAGGCCCGTGGTCATCGAGCCCCATGAGAGTTTCTACCGGGTCCGCCTCGGGACCTTCATCGGGGCCGATGAGGCCAGGGCTTACGCCGCCCGCCTGTCCCGGGAAGGACTGCCCGTGGTGCTGGTGGAGGTGTGGCCGAAGGTCGCGGAGCCGCTCGTAACGGAAGAATAGGACCCCGCGACGTCCCGGACTCGTCTTTGCCGGTGACGGGCGGCGCAACTGCCCGAGTCCGTCATTCCGCGTCATTCCCCATCATTCCCGCCTCATTCCCCATCATTCCCGCCTCATTCCCCATCATTCCCGCCTCATCCCCGTCATTCCCGCCTCATCCCCGTCATTCCCGCCTCATCCCCGTCATTCCCGCGAAAGCGGGAATCCAGGGGCGGGGCCGGTCGGTCCCTACTAGCTCAAGAAATACCGGTCGCCTTCCCGGTACACTCTCTCCTCCGCCACGAGCTTCAACAGGTGGGCTTCCACGGACGAGTGGGCCACCCGCATCAGCGCCTGCGGGTAGTCCACGTAGATGACCGCCACCAGATCGCCGATGGAATGGCGCCCTTCCCGCAGGCCCTGCAGGATCTGGTCCTCCCGCATCAGCCGGTGGTCGATGTACTCCCGGATCTTGGCCATGGGCTCGGTCACGAAGGGGCCGTGGCCGGGAAGCAGCAACTCGATGTCGAGTGAAAGGAGCTTCTCCAGGGACTCCATGTAGTGGAGCATGTTCCCCTCGCCCGCCGGCACCACCGTGGTGCCCTTGCCGAGTATGTGATCCCCTGAGAACAGGATCTTCTTTTCCCGCTCGTAGAAGCAACAATGCCCGGCCTCGTGGCCCGGGGTGAACACCACCTCCAACTCGCCGCCGTCATAGGGGATGCGGTCGCCCTCGTCGTAGGTGAAGTCCTCGCCGCCGAGATGGCCGGCCCGCACCCGCGAGATGCCCACCTCGGCGCCCGTCCGCTGCTTCAGCGCCAGCGCGCCGCCGCAGTGGTCCATGTGGATGTGGGTCAGCAGGATCCGGGTGATGCGGTTCCCGCCGAGCGCCTCCATCTCGGCCAGCAGCCCGTCGAGGTTCTCGTCCGAACCGAGGGCGACGTCGATGACGGTGATCTCCCGGTCCCCCAGGAGATACTGGTTGGTCCCCCGGAGGGTCATGTAGCCGGGGTTGGTGGCGGTGAGGCAGCGGAGGTTCTCGGCGTTCTCTACCTGAGGCATGGCCTTGTACTCCTCATCTTGCGGGCGGGCGTCTCCAGGCGTCTCCAGTGGACCGGAGGCGGGCGGGTTTGAGACCCGCCCCTACGCCGTCATTGGTCCGCGACCCCCAGGGTTTCGGCTAGCTCCAGGGTCCGGCGCGCCCGCTCGATGATGGGGCGGTCGATGAGCTGGCCGCCGAAGGCCACCGAGCCGTCGCCCCGGGCGGCGGCCTCCTCGTACGCCGCGATGACCTTGCGGGCGTAGTCGACCTCCTCGGGGCCGGGGCTGAAGGCGCTGTTGATGGGCGCGATCTGGGACGGATGGATGGACGACATGCCGCTGAAGCCCAGGCGCCGCGACTGCAGCGCGAACCGGGCCAGCCCGTCCGGATCCTGAAGATCCACCCAGACGCCGTCCACCGCCTGGACATGGGCCGAAGCCGCCGCCACCACCAGGGCCGAACGGGCGTAGAGCAGCTCCTGCGCCTCTCCCTCCCGGGAGGCAGGCAGTCCCAGCTCCCGGCCGAAATCCTCCGCGCCGAACATGAGCCCCACGACCCGCGGCGAGCACCCGGCGATGGCCGGAGCCGCCAGGAGTCCCCTGGGGCTCTCGATGGCCACCAGCATCCTCACCGTAACGCCGGTGGCCGCTTCGTGGTCCGCCACCAGGGACTCCACCGTCGCGATCTCTTCCGGCGATTCCACCTTGGGGAGCACCAGCCCGTCGAGCCCCGGCCGCAGCACCGCGGCCAGATCGTCCGCCATGCGCTGGTGCCCGATGGCGTTGATGCGCACGTACCGGAGCGGCTCACCGGCTCCCCGCTCCCGCCCCAGGGCCTCGCCGATGAGGCGCCGCGCCTGATCCTTCTCCGCCGGCGCCACGCCGTCCTCGATGTCCAGCATGAGGGCGTCGGCGTCCAGCCCCAGGGCCTTGTCGATCATCCGCTGCCGGTGCCCCGGCACGAACATCCAGGAACGTTGCAGGTCCATGGTCGTGTCTCTCGTTCAGTAGGAACGCGGCATGCCCAATACGTGCTGCCCGAGGTAGGCCAGCACCAGGTTGTTGCTCACCGGCGCGATGGTCAGCAGCCGGGTCTCCCGGAACTTGCGCTCCACGTCGTAGTCCACCGACAGTCCATAGCCGCCGTGGGTGGTCATGCAGGCATTGGCCGCCTCCCACGACGCTTCCGAGGCCAGCAGCTTGGCCATGTTGGCCTCGGCGCCGCAGCGCTCGCCCCGGTCGAACTTCGAGGCGGCCTGCCAGCGCACCAGGTCCGCCGCCTCGATGTGGGCGTAGGCCTGGACGATGGGAAACTGTATCCCCTGGTTGGCGCCGATGGGGCGGCCGAACACCTCCCGCTCGCCGGCGTAGCGCGACGCCCGGTCCACGAACCAGCGGCCGTCCCCCACCGCCTCGGCGGCGATCAGGATGCGCTCGGCATTCCAGCCGTCGATGATGTAGCGGAAACCCATGCCCTCCTCGCCGATGAGGTTCTCCGCCGCCACCTCCAGGTCGGAGAAGAACAGCGCGTTGGTATGATGGTTGATCATCATGTCCAGGGGCTTCACTTCCAGCGCGTCCCCGGCTTCCCTCAAGTCCACCAGAAAGGCCGACAATCCGCGGGTCTTGTCCTCGAGCTCGTCGTAGGCGGTGGTCCGGGCCAGCAGCAGCATCAGGTCGGACTGGAGCACCCGCGAGATGAAGATCTTCTGGCCGTTGACCACGTAGCGGTCGCCCTTGCGCACCGCCGTGGTGCGGATGCGGGTAGTCTCGGTGCCCGAGTCGGGCTCGGTGACCCCGAACGCCTGGAGCCGGATCTCGCCGCTGGCCACCCCAGGCAGGTAGCGCCGCTTCTGCTCCTCGCTGCCGTGCCGCAGCACCGTCCCCATGGTGTACATCTGCGCGTGGCACGCGGTGGCGTTGCCGCCCCAGCGGTTGATTTCCTCCAGGATGATGCTCGCCTCGGTGATGCCGAGGCCGATGCCGCCGTACTCCTCGGGGATCAGCGCCGCCAGCCAGCCCAGCTCCGTAAGCTTGGCCACGAACGCCTCCGGGTACTCGCCCCTGGCATCCACCTCCCGCCAGTAGGGGTCGGAATAGTCCTGGCAGACCTTGCGGATCTCCTCCCGGAGCTGCACCTGGTCCTCGGTCAGGGTGAAATCCATCATGGGTGCGGGTACTATACAGAGAGGAGGCTCCTAATGCCAATTTGGCCGATGCTGACAGCCCTTACCCTCGCCCTGACGGCGGCGGCCCTCGGTGCGCAATCGCCGGCGACGCTGGATATCGGGAAGTTCTCGGCCGCGAAAGCGGGCGGACTCTTGCCCGACGGCTGGGAACCTCTCACCTTCGACAAGATCGAGAGGCACACGGAATACTCCCTGGTGCAGGACAACGGCACCGTGGCGGTCAAGGCGGTGAGCCGGGCCTCGGCCTCGGGCCTGGTCCGCCAGGTGGACATCGACCCCATGCAATACCCCGTCGTCGAGTGGCGCTGGAAGGTCGAAAACGTCCTGGAGAAGGGCGACGTCACCCGCAAGGACGGCGACGACTACCCGGCCCGGGTGTACATCACGTTCAGGTATGACAGCAGCAAGGTGGGCATGTTCGAACGGGCGAAGTACGAGGCGATCCGGCTGACCCGGGGCGAATACCCGCCCATGGGCGCCATCACCTACATTTGGGAGAGCAGGAGCCCGGTGGGGACCGTCGTCCCCAATCCCTACACCGACCGGGAGATGATGATCGTCCTGGAGAGCGGAGGGGAAAAGGTCGGCCGGTGGGTGAGCGAATCGCGGAATCTCGTCGAAGACTACCGGAAGGCGTTCGGCGGGGACCCGCCCCGGGTCTCCGGCGTGGCCGTAATGACCGATACCGACAACACGCAGGAGTCTGCCACCGCCTACTTCGGCGACATCGTGTTCAAGGCACAGTGAGACCGGGCCGGTTTTCCCTCTTCCGCGCCGCGTATGCTACCCTGTGGCAAAAGTGCCGACACCCCGAGTGCGTCATTTCCGCTTCCGCGGGAATGACGATACGTGGAAGGAGATTTCCCATGGCAGTCATAAAGGGCTGGGAAGGCCGCTATTTCGAGGACTTCAACGTCGGCGACGTGTACCGGTGCCGGGTCGGGCGCACGGTCACGGAGAACGACAACATCTGGTTCACGCTGCTCACCAACAACACGAACCAGATCCACTTCAACAACGAGTACGGCAAGCGTACCGAGTTCGGGAAGTGCCTGATCAACAGCGCCCTCACCTTGGCCATCGTGGCCGGCATGGGGGTGGCGGACGTGAGCGAGAACGGCTTCGCCCTGGGCTGGGACCAGATCACGCTGCCCAACCCCTTGTTCGCCGGCGACACCCTCTACTCCGAGTCCGAGGTGCTGGAGAAGCGCGACTCCAGGTCGAAACCCCAGTGGGGCATCGTCAAGGTGCGCACCCGGGGCGTCCAGCAGGAAGGCAAGGTGGTCATCGACTACGCCCGCAGCGTCATGGTCTGGCGCAAGGAGTTCGCCCCGAGGCGTGACATCTTCCCGGAGATCGTGGACGGTGAGTGACGGCCTGGCGCTGAGCGGCGTGCGGGTCATGGCCTTCGAGCAGGTGCTCGCGGGCCCTTTCGGCACCGGCCTGCTGGGAGAGATGGGGGCCGAGGTCATCAAGATCGAGCGCCCGGGCGTGGGCGACCTGATCCGCCACTGGGACACGGCGGTGAAGGGGCTATCGTCCGGCTACGTGTGGCTCAACCGCAACAAGCGGAGCCTCACGGTGGACGTCAAGAAGCCGGAAGGCCTGGAGGTCCTCCACAAGCTCGTAAAGACCACGGACGTCTTCTTCGAGAACTACGCCCCGGGCGTGGCCGAGCGCGTGGGGCTGGGCTGGGAGACCCTCCACGAGATCAACCCACGCCTCATCTACTGCTCGCTCTCGGGCTACGGCCAGGACGGCCCCTACCGCGACGTCAAGGCCTACGACCTGCTGATCCAGGGCGAAGCCGGCATCATCGCCACCACCGGCTACCCCGACAAGCCCGCCCGGGCCGGCGTGTCCGTGTCCGACATCGCCTCCGGCATGTACGCCGCCCTGGGCATCGTCCTGGCGCTGTTTCAGCGGGAGAAGACCGGCGCCGGGCAGGTCATCGACATCTCCATGTTCGAGAGCATCCTCTCCTGGCTGGGCTACTTCCCGCACCACTACTGGCACCGGGGCGAGGAACCCAGCCGGGTGGGCATGCGGCACCACTACGTCACCCCCTACGGCCCCTACATGACGGGCGACGGCGAATACGTGAACCTCGCAGTGGCCACGCCCAAGGACTGGGAGGTCTTCTGCCTCAGGGTGATGGAAAGCCCCGCGCTCATGGAAGACCCCCGCTTCGCCACGGTGGAGGCGCGCAGGGAAAACCGCGGCGCGCTCGAGGAAACCATCGAGCGGCTCTTCCTGGAGCACGGCCACGAGACGTGGCTCGAACGCCTGCAGGCGGCGGAGCTGCCCAACGGAAAGGTCCGCGGCATCGCCCAGGTGCTGGCCCATCCCCAGGCCGCCGCCCGGCGCATGATCCGGGAGGTGGACTCCCCCGTTGGCAAGGTGCCCGTCATCGGCAGCCCGCTCAACCTGTCCGGCAGCCCGCCCCGCTACGACCCCATCCCGGACCTGGGCGACGCCACCGACTCGATCCTCGAAGAGCTCGGCTACGACGCCGACGCCATTGGGCAGATGCGCCGGGACAAGGTGGTCTGAATACTTCGCGGCGTTTATCTCAACCGTCGGCGCGGTGCGACTAGCGATCGGGGTGGCAGCCACCGCCGCCGTCAGTGCCTCAAGCTCGTTGAAGAGTTCCTCGGCTCATGCGCGACGGACGCGGTAAGATGATAACCCTGTCAATCCCCTCCATACCCTCGAGACCCGCTTTGAGTGTCTGATACTCTTCTGTTTGGCGACAGTCATCCCAGATGAAGGCGATCAACTTTGAGTAGCCCGTCGTCCGACTCAGATAGAGCGACCGATCAGCAGCTATCTCTTCCGTAATCTTGCGGCACGCCCCTGAGCCAGCCATGCGCATGTATTTGACTTCAATGATCGTCCCAAGCGACGGTACTCCAAGATCATAACGTGGTGTCTTGTGCCCAACTTTTGGTAGCGACTGCTCATCCACCAGGTCCAAAAAGACTGGTCGAAGCAATGTCCAGAGCAGGTTCTGCACATGATATTCGTGAGCGACTTCCCACTGCTGCGGTGTCACACCCTTGACCCGCGGGCTCGTCTCGTAGGTCCAATGCGACATCGACTGCGCGAGGCCTTCGAGTATTGAGACAAGTCCTGCAACACCAGCGCCACCGATTGTCAGGCCTGCAAGGACCGCTGCACAGCGCTCGAATACTGCTCGATTTACGGCAACCTGAACAGCATCGCTTTCTCCAGCCCGGGCGATCATTCCGGCCCAAGCGGCTTGACGTTCCTGCTCGGAGGATGTCGCTAAGAACGCGGTTCGAACCCTTATGTCTTCGATCGACATCTCGTGATTCGGGTTGATGATGCCTCGGGCAACTTCCACCAGATCACGTTGCCAACGGTCCGCCTGCAGCGTGCGTGACGAGCGTTGCAGCAAATTTTCAAGCCATCGGGCACCGGCCTGTGGGATCCCCGCGGCCTTGGCCCCAAGCGCGACTCCGAGAAGCGCGACGCCATCGACCTCGAAACGAGGCGTCCGACCCTCGGCGAAAAATTTTCGGCCAGATAGATGCTCGAACGCGCCTTTGAAAGCCGCTACGAGCCCGTCCCTGGACGGGTCGTTGGCCAGCGCGTAACCTGCCGCGGCGATTGCCTGATAGGACTGACTGTCCACGGCAAGCGAAGCTTCCTCGTCTAACCGGTCTCGGTCGCCCGGGACAAGATAGCTACAAAACGCCGCCACATGAGGTGGAAGCGCTCGGTAGACCTCCGTCTCAATGACAAGGGACGCGTTCAGATCACTGAGTTTCATCTACAGGAACCACGGGGTGCGGCCAATTTCCCGGAACTTCACCGCGTCATCGTCCCAGCCCGGTATTTGTTTCAATCCTGTCAGACGTTCAGCGATGAGATCGGAATACTTGATAGTGATCGGATATGGCTCTGGCGACATAACACGCCAGGAATGCGCTGTAAAATCGAAGGCTTGCCGTGCGAGATAAGTCATGTCTCCGAAAGTCGAATTGCGATGGAGCTTCAGGAGACATGCGCGGGGCAACCCATCTGTTTCTCGTTTCAGTTCCGAAGCACCTGAAAACACTACGAGCGATTCATAGTCCCCGAGCTTCAGATGCACGCCGCGCGTTGGACCGAGTACGCCCTTCTTCGGTGCGTAGAATGGCTGGCCTTTCTGGTTCTTGTCGAAAATGACGAAAGGGTGACTCGGCGCCACATGGAGAAACGCATAGGTGACATTGTCCAGCTCTAGCCCCTCTACCGCTGCCTTGATCGCATCGGCTTCAACGTCCTTAGCTGGCTTGAACATGTGGAAGATCAACCGTACCCGGTCCGTACTCTTCCAATTGTCCTCATTGTGCACCCGGATAATGGTACCTTTCAGCGTCTCCGTGAGTGCGGCGGAATAGTCTTCGAAAGGAACTACGTTCGTCCGCTCGCTGAGATGATATCCGCCATCGCTGGAGAACACCGTCGTGATGCCGACATGTCGTGCTCCACCCCCGAGCCTGCTGTCAGATGCCACATGACTGCCAACCCCGATCACCAGCTCGTGACCGACCGTCTGCTCGGCACCAAGAAGCCAGGGCCGGCCGCCGAGCTTGGCGTAAGAAGCGAGGCTCATCTGGTTCATCGTGAAGACCAGACCGGTAGGGTCCTGTCGCATGGTTTCTAGCCGAAAGTTCTGAACTGCCACATGGTTCTTCAGCAGCATCGCCTTCGTGCCGTAGTAGGGGTTGAGGTGGCCTGACAAGGCTTTGAAGTCCTCCTCGATCTGCACTAGAGCCAGATCCCATTGGATGCCAAGGTTTGCGGCGTATTCTAGTCCCTTTCTACAAGCCTCCTGGTAGCCACTAATGCTGGGAGTGGTCGTTGTAAAGGTCTGGACATTCGGTCTTTCAAGTTGAAAGCGGCGCAGAAATCCGTCGCCATAGCGGGCCGTTTCATGACCCCGTCGACCCGTCTTCACCTCCGGCATACCATCGAGGAACTTCGCCACAAACGCTTCAACCTGACCTTCATGCCGAGCCTGACAGATAATGACGATATTAAGCTTCTTAGGAGTGAACGTGCGCTGATCGTACGGCCCGTTGTCCTTGATCCCTCGCTCGCTCCAATGATCCGTTCGCGTCCCTGAGGGATCAAACACCAATGACGGCCTCGCGATCATCTCTGCCGTTGGGAAACCAGCCTGTTTCGATTCCAGAAGTGTCCCGATCTCGAATACCGCGCCGTGCACCGCTTCAAGCGTCTGAGTACGAAGAAATGACAACGTCTCTTCGATCATCTTTAACCGCCCGGGACCACAATGTAGTTCGGCCGCCCTGATATTCGCGTCGTTAAGAACTTGCTCCGCTTCCGCGCCGAGAAGCTGGCCAACACACCAGTCGAAATCAACGCGGCTGGCGCCGAGGCGCGCATCTTTTGCAGCAACCGTCTCAAAGCCTTCGCGAAAATCCTCAAGAATCAAAGTATTGCCATCGATGGTGCGAACCCGGCCGACGGTTTGCGGCCGGTCGGCGATGCGTGAGTCACGCGCGGGCTCATCGACCAGCACATAGCGTCCGACGGGCGAGACACCGGCAGCTATTAGCTCCGTACATGAGGCCATAAGCAGGTTTCGCGTACGTGCATCGCAGAGAAGACCGTAGAGCGGCTCTCCTCTCGGATTGTAGAGCGTACGCGGCGAGAACTGCAGGAGTGAGCGCTTTTGTACCCAGTTAGGCAATCTTTCGTGCCTGATATAGTTGAGTTTCGCTGTACCCAGAATCTCGACCGGATAGTCGCGCGCGATTTCGCGTTTCCCGTGGAACACGCGTACCAGCGCCGCATTGAGTAGGGGTCCCCAATACCACCGGGCCTTCTTGAGGTCGATCTCCTTAAACTTGTTACTCAGCGGCTCTGCGCCCGCCGCGACCGGAATTTCGACAATTTTGTCGTCCTTACCATCCCGTTTGAACACGTGGGTTTGCCCGAACTCTGCGCGCAACTCATTCAAGCTCTCTTGGTCGTAGGCGCGGTAACCGATATGCAGCGTCGTCTTCCCCGAAAGGGTAACCGGTGAAAAATTGAGCGTGAGGTTAGATGTTGACACGGCGTGACCAGCCTTCAATGTCAAGCGAGTGACCCGTAATGCTGTTGAATCGCGCCGATGATTCTAGCGGTAGTTCCCTTCTTCACCCCCTTTAAGGCCCACCCCACCACCTTCAACGTGGCGTCTTCATCCAGGTCCAGCTTGTCGAACTTGAGATTGGCTAACTCAGGCATGTACGCCATGAGCCACGCCATCCGGTCGTTGTAGGTCTTCCGGTAACTCGGCATCTTCTTGGCAAGAATCCTCTGGGTAAGCTCGTTGTCAGTCGGCGCCAGCATCATCCTTTCCCCTGTTGGACGCCTCGCGCGTCCGGTGTTATCGGTCCCAGGCAAATCGCCTATATTCTCAAGTTGGACGGCGACTCCATTTGTAGCAGGTCCGGTAGGCACCTTGCCGTCTGCACTCTCGATTGAGAGGTCGATGGCGACGGGCCAACAATCGTTCGGGATTTAGTAAATTGCCCGTTACCAAATCACTGTGCCGCACGGCAGAAACCTGCTCTTCACTGCGGGCCAAGGTAAGGACGAGCTGCCCCACTGTCAAGATTCTTACAACAAAATCCTCTATTAGTTGGGTACGTCGGCGGATCTTAGTCTACATCTAGCGGTTAAGAGTTTCAGGGATGCGCAATCGTAGGACGCAGTTGGTCGTCGGAAGCACCAAACCGGCCCTGATGCTAAGACTATCCGCCACTTTACGGGATGCCGCTCTAACCCCGAACTACACCGTCGGCGAACCCGCCACGGAGAGGCAACGGGACCTACGAATGGGGTCCGAGTTCGGCCTCCCCACGCCACCGCCACGGAGGTCGCCGCCATGCCCGACACCGATATCAGCGAGGATCAGCGCCGCGCGTTCGAGGTCCTGACCAGCGGGCCGGTTCGACAAACTCTGCCTCGTCTCGTGCTTCGTCGATGGCGAACCCACTGCGGCCATCGCCGCCGTCACCGTCAATCGCTTCGCTGAACACCGCGACGAACTGGAATGTCTCATCTGCCCCGACCGCAGCGATGACGCTGACCAACCTCGGCAACTGAAGCTATACTCCGGTCTTAGTATCTTCCATCCGGAATAGTCCCGCCTCCAGGTCCAAATCCTCCCAGCGAAGACCGGCATGATCTCTCCCCGGCATTCCGTATAGAGCCCCAAAGCAACAGGTCCGGATGCGCCGGGTTCAGCACCGCCGTCTCTATGCCCCGCGCCAGCGTTGTTCCCGATTCACAGCCGACCCGGCCAGTTTGGCAACCCGCATCGGTTGCGCTAGAAAGAAGCGTTCCCAGGCCCTAGCGGCATCCATCCGCCCGCGTCCCTCCGGACCGCCTGAAACCGAAAAATCCATACCAAGGAGCCTGACATGGCATCACAGAGCATCGACACGTTTCACACCGCCTCGTCCCTCGACGTCGGGGGTGACCGCTACAAGATCCACCGCCTCGACGCGCTGGCGAAGGAAACCTCGCTGCCGGTGGACCGGCTGCCGTTCTCCCTCAAGGTCCTGCTGGAGAACCTGCTCCGGTGCGAGGACGACCGGCACGTGTCGGCGGCCGACATCCGGGCGCTGGCGGGCTGGGACCCGGGGGCGAAGCCGGAGAAGGAAATCGCCTTCATGCCGGCGCGCATCCTTTTGCAGGACCTCACCGGGGTGCCCGCCATCGTGGACCTGGCGGCCATGCGCGAAGGCATCAAACGGCTGGGCGGCGACCCGAAACGGATCAACCCGCTCCAGCCCGTGGACCTGGTCATCGACCACTCGGTACAGGTGGACCACTTCGGCTCCCTCGAATCGTTCGCCTCCAACTCGAAGATCGAGTACGAGCGCAACCAGGAACGGTACGCGTTCCTGCGCTGGGGGCAGAAGGCCTTCGACAACTTCAGCGTGGTACCGCCCGACACCGGCATCGTCCACCAGGTCAACCTGGAGTTCCTCGGCAAGGTGGTCTTCACCGCGCAGTCCAACGGCGACACCCTGGCGTACCCCGACACGCTGGTGGGCGCCGATTCCCACACTCCAATGATCAACGGGCTGGGAGTCGTGGGCTGGGGCGTCGGCGGCATCGAGGCCGAGGCCGCCATGCTGGGGCAGCCGCTGATCATGCTGATCCCCGAGGTCATCGGCTTCAGGCTCCATGGCCGGCTTCCCGAGGGCGCCACCGCCACCGACCTGGTGCTGACCATCGTGCAGATGCTGAGAGCGAAGGGCGTGGTGGAGAAGTTCGTGGAATTCTACGGCCCCGGGCTATCGAGCCTTGCGCTGGCGGACCGGGCCACCATCGGCAACATGGCGCCCGAGTACGGCGCCACCGTGGGCTTCTTCCCGGTGGACAACGAGACCCTGGCGTATTTGAAGCTGTCGAACCGGGACCCTCAGCTCATCAGCCTGGTGGAAGCCTACAGCAAGGAGCAGGGCCTGTTCCGCACCGACGAAACGCCGGACCCGGTGTTCTCCGACACCCTGGAGCTCGACCTGGGCGAGGTGGAGCCCAGCCTGGCGGGGCCCCGCCGGCCCCAGGACCGGGTGCCGCTGAGCGGCGTCAAGCAGTCCTTCGCCGAGGTCCTGCCCACCATGAAGGGCGGCGACACCCCGAGCACCGTGGCCGTTCAGCAGAACGGCGATTCCTTCGAGCTCACCCACGGCTCGGTGGTGATCTCGGCCATCACCAGTTGCACCAACACGTCCAACCCGTCGGTGATGATAGGCGCGGGGCTGCTGGCCAAGAAGGCGGTGGCGCGTGGCCTCAAGGCCAAGCCCTGGGTCAAGACCAGCCTGGCCCCCGGCTCCAAGGTGGTTACCGAGTACCTGACGCAGACGGGGCTGCTGGAGCCCCTGGGTGAGATGGGATTTCATCTGGTGGGCTACGGCTGCACCACGTGCGTGGGCAACGGCGGACCGCTGCCGGAGAACATCGGCAACGCCATCCAGGAAGGCAACCTGGTGACCAGCGCCGTGCTTTCGGGCAACCGGAACTTCGAGGGCCGCATCCATCCCCACATCCGGGCCAACTACCTGGCCTCGCCCCCCCTGGTGGTGGCCTACGCCATCGCCGGCAACATGGACGTGGACCTCTACAACGACCCCATCGGCCAGGACTCCGACGGGCAGCCGGTGATGCTTCGGGACATCTGGCCCAGCCCGGAGGAGGTGCGCGCGGAGGTGGCCAAGGGTGTCACGGCCGACGCCTTCCGCAAGGAGTACAGCAACGTCTTCGAGGGAGACGACATGTGGCGGAGCATGCCGGTGCCCGAGGGCGAGTTGTTCGCCTGGGACCAGGACTCCACCTATGTCCGGGAGCTCCCGTTCTTCGCCGACATGCCGGCGGAGCCGGCCGCCCCCGGCGACATCAAGGGGGCGCGGGTACTGGCGCTGCTGGGGGATTCGGTGACCACCGACCACATCTCGCCGGCCGGGTCCATCGAGCGCAACGGCCCGGCCGCGCGCTACCTCACCGAGCACGGCGTGGAGCCCAGGGACTTCAACCAGTACGGCGCCCGCCGGGGCAACCACGAGGTGATGATGCGCGGCACCTTCGCCAACGTGCGGCTCAAGAACCAGATCGCCCCCGGCACCGAGGGCGGCTTTACCGTGCACCAGCCCGACAACGAGCAGATGTCCATCTTCGACGCGGCCATGAAGTACCAGGAGGAAGGCACGCCGCTCATCGTCATCGCCGGCAAGGAGTACGGCACCGGATCGTCCCGGGACTGGGCCGCCAAGGGGCCGCGCCTCCTGGGCATCAAGGCCGCCATCGTCGAGAGCTTCGAGCGCATCCACCGGAGCAACCTCATCGGCATGGGCATCCTGCCGCTGGAGTTCACGAAGGGCGAGAACGCCGAGTCTCTGGGGCTCACCGGTTTCGAGACCTACGACATCGCCGGCGTGGCCGACGGCCTGAGCGTGCGCAAGGAGCTCCAGGTGACGGCGACGAGCGCCGAGGGCAAGGTGACCACCTTCCGGGTGACGTGCCGCATCGACACCCCCGCCGAGCTATCGTACCACCACCACGGCGGCATCCTGGAGTTCGTGCTCCGGCAACTGGCCGGGAAGGCATAAACCGGTCCCGGCGCGCCGGCCCGCGTTTCCACTCGCGGGCCGGCGCCGCCCCTTCACCCAGCCTCGTCGCGATCGGCGGCACCCACGGTGGAGCCGCCGGTTCGAATACCTGCCCCTCGGGGACCGCCCCCACGTGCGATCCGGGTCCTCCGGGAACCCGATACGGTCTAATCCCCATGAACACGGTGGATCGGAGCGAGTCGATGTTTCGGCGGCTGCTTCTCGTCATTCTCGCCATCGGCGTGCTGGGGACCGGCAGCGAGCTGTTGCTCCTGGGACACATCGAAGACTTCGAGCAGTGGATACCGCTGATCCTTCTCGCCGCCAGCCTCATCACCATGGGGATTTGGGTGACCCGACGCAGGCGCTGGAGCCTTCGCGCCTTCCAGGTGACCATGGTGCTGTTCGTGCTCGCCGGGCCCGTGGGGATTTGGCACCACTACGAGAGCAACGTGGAATTCGAGCTGGAGATGACGCCGACGATGTCGGGTTTCAAGCTCTTTAGCGAGGCGATGACCGGGGCGATGCCCGCGCTCGCGCCGGGCGCCATGACCCAACTCGGACTGCTGGGGCTGCTCTACGCGTTTCGACACCCGGCTCTCAGGCCCATGGCCGCAACCGGAGAAGGAGAACAACCGTGAACAACCGACCGATTATCGTCCCCGTCTTGCTGCTGGCCGGCCTGGTCCTGTCCCTTGCCGCGGCCCCGCCTGCGCGGGCTCAGGTGGGAAAGAACATGGGGTTGCTCAACCCCAACACCGCCGGCGCGGAAGAGCTCGCCGGTCTGCCCGGACTGAATCCTGATCTGGCCGGCCGCATTGTCGCCGGCAGACCGTACCTGATCATGGAGGTGCTGGACAAGGCGCTGGCGCCGGCCTTGAGCGCGGAGCAGCGCAAGGAGCTCTACGTCCGCCTGTTCCTCCCCATCAACCTGAACAACGCCAGCGTGGAGGCCATCCGCATGGTTCCCGGGGTCGGCCGCCGCATGAGCTGGGAGTTCCGCGAATACCGGCCGTACCGCGCGCTGGCGGAGTTCCAGCGCGAGATCGGCAAGTACGTCGATGACGCGGAAGTCGCCCGCCTCGAACAGTACGTCTTCGTGCCCATCAAGCTGAACGGCGCCAGCGACGCACACATGCGCACGATCCCAGGGCTCAACGACGGAATCCTCAAGCTGATCCAGGAGTCCCGCCCCTTCGCCAGCATGGAGGACTTCCGCAGCCGCGTGGGCGCTCTCGCCGGCAAGGGCGAGGCAACCCGCCTGGAACGCTACCTGACCATCGAATAGCGGAATCCCGATGAAACCGATTGTCTGTATCGTAGCAGGCGCAACCGCCGGCGTGGTGCTGTTCGCGGCAACGGCCATGGCGCAACGGGCAGGTCGCCCGCAGGCCCGGTATCATACCGCAACCGAGAGGTCCGAAGTGACGCTCAAGCCCGCAAAGGAGACGGTGGGCTCCCCGCGAGCGTCCATCGAGGTGTCCGGGACGACCCGGACGATCCGTTCCAACGGCATCCCGGCGCACCCGGTCGGAGCCTTCCCCAACCGCGGCAACCCCCATACCATCGGCCCGCAAGACTACCTCCTCACCGTCACCACTGAACCGAAACGGACAGGCAGGGCCACCGACGCGCGTCGCTGGCTTTGGGGCGTGGCCGTCAACGGCGTTCCGTTCGAGGCCGGCACCGCGGAACACTGGCATGGCGAGCGCCGGGGCGGCTGGAGCTACGACGCCCTCGGGGGCGCGGTCCGGCTGGGGCTGGATGCCAACCATGCCCACGTCCAACGGACCGGCGCCTACCATTATCACGCGCTGCCCACGGGCCTGCTACGGCAACTGGGCTGGAGCACGGATGCTCATTCGCCCCTGATCGGCTGGGCGGCGGACGGCTTTCCGATCTATGCGATCACCGGCGACCTGGGCAACGGCATACAGAGGGTCCGCGCTTCCTACCGACTGAAATCCGCCGCGCGCCCCGGCGGGGATGAACCGGACGGCGCCCATGACGGGGCCTTCGTGCAGGACTGGCAATACGTCGCCGGCAGCGGCGACCTGGATGAATGCAACGGCGCCGTGACCCGGTCCGCCGAATTCCCGGACGGCTCCTACGCCTATTTCATCACCGAGGACTATCCCTTCGTCGCCCGCTGCTGGAAAGGAACGCCCGACCCCAGCTTTCGGAAACGCCGGCGAAGGTGAGCTTCGCCCCGTCTCCACCCCGCCTGGATTCCCGTCCCCGATCGGGGTCGCGGACAAGCTTTCGCGGGAATGACGGAGAGGGACTCCGAATGACAGAGGGGGGGCTCGGAATGACGGAGGTGGAGGACTCAGCCGGATTGGTGCCAATGCCAGGGTCTACGGCGCGGATCCATTCGTCACGATCAGCACCAGGCCCAGGGTCATGCTTGCCGCGGCCGGCAGGCGGACCCTGGCGCCTCTCTCGCCCAGCAGACGTATCCCCATGAGCGAACCGATCAGGATGCTGACCTCGCGCGCGGGCGCGATGTGGCTCACCGGGGTGATCTGCAAGGCTGTCAGCACGAGGATGTAGGCCAGGGGATTCAGCAGCGCCACGCCCAGGGCCTCGCGCCGATGGTCCCGCCATGCGGTGCGCAACTCGCGCCGGCGGCGCATGGCAACCCGCGCCAGCAAAATGGAGCGGCCGCAATTGGTGCCCCAGTCGAGCAGCAACGGCGCGATGGCCATGCCGGTGACCGCGTTCTTGTCCCAAAGTGTATAGCTTGCGATCACCGCTCCGGTGGCCAAGCCGTACAACACCGCCGCTCGTGACGGCCCCCTGGCGCGGGACCACACGGCCCCGCCGCTCAGCAGGAAAACCCCCAGGACGATGAACATGCCGCCAACGAGAACCCCGGCCGCGGGACGCTCCCCCAGAATCAGCATCGCGCCGATCACGGCCAGGAAAGGCCCGGTGCCCCGCGCCAGCGGATAGACCACCGACAGGTCGCCGGCGCGGTAGCCGCGCTGGAGGACCGTGTAGTAGAGCGTGTGCAACAGGCTGCTGCCGGCGATCACCGCGACCACCTCGGCGCCCACGGCAACGGGGCGATACCAAGTCCACACCAGCACCGCGGGCAGGTACAGGACCACGGACAGCACGGCGAACAGCCACTGGAACACCGGACCGCCTTGGGCCCGCTTGAGCAGGAGGTTCCAGGTGGCGTGGATGAAAGCAGCGGCCAGGAGGAGGGTCAGGGCGAAAAGAGTCACGGTCCCTACTCACTAGACCTGCTCCGGCCCTTCTGGCAAGAAGGTGGGGCCATGGAGGAGGAACGGCTCTCGGTCCGCATCGTCCGCCGCATCAACGAGGTGCCGCGGGAGGCGTGGGACTCGCTTCTGCGGGACGGCTCGCCGTTCATGCGCTGGGACTGGCTGGACTGCCTGGAGGAAACGGGCTGCGTCTGTGACAAAACCGGCTGGGCGCCGCACCACCTCGTCGTCGAAAAGGGCAAGGAGCTCCTCGGCGCCTGCCCCATGTACCTCAAGTCCCACAGCATGGGGGAGTTCGTCTTCGACCACCAGTGGGCCGGCTACGCCATGCAGGCGGGCATCGAGTACTATCCCAAGATGCTCGTGGGCGTGCCCTTTACGCCGGTGGTAGGGTCGCGCTTCCTCACCGCCCCCGGGATCGACCGCCGCAGCGTCATCGCCATCCTGGGCCGGGCGCTGGTGGAGATCTGCAGCGGCAACGAGTTGTCGTCCATCCACATCAACTTCTGCGACCAGGAAGAGATGGAGGCGCTGGAGGACCTGGACTACATCCCGAAGATCGGGCTCCAATTCCACTGGGAGAACCGGGACTACGGAACGTTCGACGACTATCTGGGAGCGTTCCGCAGCGGACGGCGCAACAAGATCAAGCACGAGCGGCAGGAGCTGGACAAACAGGGGATCGTCGTCCGCGCCCTGCCCTACGGTGAGATCACCCCGGACATCCAGCGCACCATGTTCGAGTTGTACAAGCACCACATCGACCGCCTCTACTACGGCCACCAATACCTGAACGGCCGCTTCTTCGACGAGCTGCTGAAGCGGCCCTACCCGTTCCTCTGCCCGATCGTCGCCCAACGCGACGGCCGCATCATCGCCGGCACCTTCAACATCCGCGGCCCCGACGCCCTCTACGGCCGCTACTGGGGCGCCTTCGAGGACCACCGCTACCTGCACTTCAACGTCTGCTACTACGCCGCCATCGAGCACTGCATCGACGAGTCGCTGGGCCGCTTCGAGGCCGGCGCCGGCGGCAGCTTCAAGAACCTCCGCGGCCTCGAGCCCGCCAAGACCTACAGCGCCCACTACATCCGGGACAAGCGATTCCGGCAGGCGCTGGAACGCTACCTGCAGGAAGAGCGCTCCGAGACCCTGGCCCGGCAGGAGTATCTGCTGGATGGGAGCCCGCTGAAGAAGGGGGAGGCGGAGGGCTGAGCGGGCGGGCCGCGCTATCAGCCCACGCGCACCGAGATCCGGTGCATCGCGTTGTTGAGATACCCTTGGGATTCCACGCGACGGCGAAGGGCTGGCTGGTCTCCTTGTCGTCGGCAGCCCTCGCCCAGACCTCGTAATAGCCCTCTCGGGGAAACTCCAGCGTCGCCGACCACCGCTGCCACGCGTGCCGGTTGACCGGACCTCCCAGTTGGGCCGGCTGCCAGGTAGCCCCGAAGTCGATGGAAACGTCGACCCGCGCCACCTCGCCCTCGCCCGCCCAGGCGTGGCCCGCCACCGGCAGGGTCCGACCGGTGATGGACCATGCCGTCCGGGGGGCCGTGATCAGGGACTTGACCGGCATGGAGTGGATGATGGTCATGGCGCCGTCCGGCACCTTTTCGCCGGGCGCAACGGGAGTTGCCGGAACACGGTAAGAGCTGCCCGTCATCTTGGGCCCGTCATGCACCACGTCGCGCAGCCGGATCCGCGTGAGCCACTTCTGGGAGCACGAGCCCGGCCAACCGGGAATCACCAGCCGTAGCGGCGCCCCGTTCATGGGATGCAGCGGTCCGCCGTTCATGCCGAAGGCGGCGTCTCGGCATTCAGCGGTTGACGACTGAGGACGACAAGACCGTCCTTGCCCTCGATCTCCACCGGATTGGAGGCGATGGCTTCGGGGATGAACCCGGACGGTATGTTCCGGTGGAAGGGAGTTGCCGCGCCGATCATCGCCGTCATGGCCGCGAGGCCGAACCCCCTTAGGAAACCGCGTCGATCCGTGTTGTCCATGGAGTATTTCGACCGGATCACCATGTCACGTAGTGCGGCGACTCACCCAACCGCTGCAGGTGCAAGGGCAGCAACTCGTTCGGCAACCCATGGATACGGTCGGCCGTCGCCACCTTCGAGCAGATGATGCTGTTGCGGTACTTCCGGGCTTGCTTCAGGTCCGCGGAGCGAATCTGTCCGGTCCACTTGACCTCGATGGGCTGAAACCCGCCGTCCATGAGGTACGCAATGTCCACCTCGCCGTCGCCCTTGAGGTAGAACGTCGGGTGCAGGCGATGGTGGTGCGCCACCGCGCACGCCTCCGCCAACCTGCCGGTCCACTCGGAGTCCGCCAGCGCCGGTTTTACCTGATCGGCGAAAGGATCTTCCACCGGGTCGAGCCAACTCCGTACCGCGTGAAAGATGAATGGATCGGTAAACGCTACCTTGCGGGCCTTCTTGGGCGCTCCCGCGAGGCGGTCTTCCCGCATTGCGTGTTGCACGATGAGGACGTCCATCCGGGAGAGGAGCGCGATATAGTCCGCCACGGTGGTTGGATGGTCGATGGAGAGGTCCCGTGCGAGGCTGTTCCAGGTCACTTGGCTGCCGTAACGCCGCACCACGCTGCCAAGAATCTCGTTGAGAAAGTGTTCCTGCTTGCCGCGTTTCGTCATGTCGCCGCGAATCCAGTCGCAGTACACCGCGAAGGTCGCCGGTTCGATGCGGCCGTGCGCCGCCATATCGTTGATGGCAGTGAGGTATCCGCCGTGCATCAGATAGCGCCGGAAGGCATCGGTCAGAGCGGCGGCGGCTTCCGGGGAGTCCGGTTCCGAGTCGCCTGCCGCGCCCGACACGTCCAGGTATTGCGAGAAGGACAGCGGGTAAAGATGAAAGTCGACGCGCGGCGCACGACCCCGGCGGCCCGGTAGCAGACCGCGGGCTTCGTGAATGATCACTGAATCCGAACCGGTGAGAACCAAGATGAGGTTTTCCAGGAGGCCGGCATCGGCAAGGAACTTGACGCCGCGGTCCCACCCGCGAATGTAGGTCACTTCGTCAACGAGCAGGTATGCCGGCTGCGCTGGGGAGCGATCCGGGGCGTCCCTCGTCAGCAACGCGACCAACGCATGATGGTCATCGACAAGCTCCCCGGTCAGGTAAGATATACGCTGCGGCTGCACACCGAGATCCAGCAGGTCACACATCCATTGCTTCAGCACCGTGGACTTGCCGATTCTCCGGCCGCCGGTGATGGAGTAGATCCCGGGCTCATCTACCGGCAGATGCGCGAGGATGGGGTAGCGGTACGCGAAGGGAAGACGGCGCAACTCTCGGAGTTGCGGGTCCATGGCTCGGAACAACTCCGGATCTTCAAGATGGAGGTTGTGAGAGGCAAAGCGGGGATCGACAGCGGCCACAACTGAAGCATGATACCCACTGACTAAATTTAGTCAATACCCACTGACTAAATTTAGTCAGTGCTCATTGACTAAATTCCCAACCTCGCGCAGCCCGGTGTCACTCCCCGTACTCGAACACCAGCTCGCCGTCCTTGGCGTCGACGCGGACGCGGCCGCCGTTCTGGAGCTGGCCGAACAGGATCTCGTCGGCCAGGGGTTTCTTGATCTCGTTGTCGATGAGGCGGGCCATGGGGCGGGCGCCGAACTGGGGGTCGTAGCCGCGCTCGGCGAGCCAGCTCCGGGCGGCGGGCTCGAGCTGGATGGTGACCTTGCGCTCGTTCAACTGGGCGTCGAGCTGGGTGATGAACTTGTCGACGACCTTCTCGATCACCGCCGGGCTCAGGGAGTTGAAGAAGATGGTGGCGTCCAGGCGGTTGCGGAACTCCGGGCTGAACATCTTCTCGACGGCTTCCTTGCCCTTGCCGACGTTGGAGTTGTGGGCGAAGCCCAGGGCGGTGGCGTTCATCTCCCGGCCGCCGGCGTTGGTGGTCATGATCAGGATGATGTTGCGGAAGTCGGCCTTCTTGCCGTTGTTGTCCGTGAGGGTGGCGTGGTCCATGACCTGCAGCAGCACGTTGAACAGGTCGGGATGCGCCTTCTCGATCTCGTCCAGCAGCAGCACGGCGTAGGGCGTCTTGCGGATGGCGTCGGTCAGGAGGCCGCCCTGGTCGAACCCCACGTATCCCGGAGGCGCTCCCAGGAGGCGCGACACCGTGTGCTTCTCCATGTACTCGCTCATGTCGAAGCGCAGGAACTCGATGCCCATGATCTGGGCCAACTGCTTGGCCGCCTCGGTCTTGCCCACGCCGGTGGGTCCGGAGAACAGGAAGCACCCGGTGGGCTTCTCGGGCTGGCCAAGCCCGGAGCGCGAGAGCTTGATGGTGCTCGCCAGGGCGTCGATGGCTTCGTCCTGGCCGAAGACCACGAGCTTCAGGTCCCGGTCCAGGTTGCCCAGTTGTTCCTTGTCGGAGGTGGAGACGCTGCGCGGCGGGATCTTCGCCATGGTGGCGACGATCTGCTCCACGTCCCTGGGGCCGATGGTCTTCTTGCGCTTCTCGGGCGGCAGGATCCGCACCGACGCGCCCACCTCGTCGATGACGTCGATGGCCTTGTCCGGCAGGAAGCGGTCGTTGATGTGCTTGGCCGAAAGCTTGGCCGCGGTGCGCAACGCCGCCTGGCTGTAGGCCACGCCGTGGTGCTTCTCGTAATGGGGCTTGAGCCCCTGCAGGATCTTGACGGTCTCGTCGATGCTGGGCTCCGGCACCTCGATGCGCTGGAACCGGCGCGACAGCGCCCGGTCCCGCTCGAAGTAGCTCCGGTAGTCGTGGTAGGTGGTGGAGCCGATGCACTTGAGCTCGCCGGAGGCCAGCACCGGCTTCAGGATGTTCGAAGCGTCCAGGGAACCGCCGCTGGTGGCGCCGGCGCCCACCACGGTGTGGATCTCGTCGATGAACAGGATCGCGTCGGGATTGCCCTTGAGCGCCGTGATGATGCCCTTCAGCCGGGCCTCGAACTCACCCCGGAACTTGGTGCCGGCCAGCACCGCGCCCATGTCCAGGGCGTAGATGCGGGTCTCGTGCAGCACCTCCGGCACAGTCTTCTCATGGATACGCAACGCCAGCCCTTCGGCGATGGCGGTCTTGCCCACGCCCGGGTCTCCCACGTAGATGGGGTTGTTCTTGCGCCGCCGGCACAGCACGTGGATGGTGCGGGCGATCTCGTTGTTGCGGCCGATGAGCGGGTCCAGCAGCCCCTTCTCCGCCTTCTCCACCAGCTCGGTGGTGAAGGCCTCCAGGGGATTTCGCTGGGGCCCCTGCCCGCCTTCCTCGTCCTCCTCGGCCCCGGGCGTCTGCTGCGGCTCTTCCTCCGGCAGCTTGGAGACGCCGTGGGAGATGTAGTTGATGAGGTCGAAGCGGCTGATGTCCTGGGCTTCCAGCAGGTAGCGCGCGTAGCACTGCTGCTCGCGGTACAGGGCCACCAGCAGGTCGCTGCCCTGGATCTCGGCCTTTTCCGAGGACTGGGCGTGAATGAAGGCGCGCTGGACGATGCGGTGAAACCCTATCGTCTGCTCCGGCTCCTTTTCCGTGCCTTTCGGAAGCGTCTCCAGGCGGGTCTCGAAGAACTCCTCCAGCTCCCGCCGCAAGCGGTCGAGGTCGCCGCCGCAGTTGACGATGACGTCGCTGGCGTTCTTGTCCTCCAGCAGCACCCACAGCAGATGCTCCACGCAGACGAACTCGTGCCGCCGTTCCTTGGCCACGTCGTATGCCGCCTTGAGCACGGCTTCCAGGTTCTTGGTGATCACGTTCCTGCCTCTTCGAAACCCATCCGCTCGCCGAAGCTCATTCCTCTTCGATGCTGCACTTGAGCGGATACTCGTACTGGCGCGCCAGGCTCTCCACCGTCTTCACCTTGGTCTCCGCCACCTCGTAGGGATAGACCCCGGCCACCCCGATGCCGTTCCGGTGCACGTGCATCATGATCTGCACCGCCTCGGTGTTCTCCTTGTTGAACACGTACTCCAGGATCTGCACCACGAATTCCTTGGTGGTGTAGTCGTCGTTGTGCAGCAGCACCTTGAACAGAGAGGGCCGCTTGAGCTTCTTCTCGGTCTCGACGACGACTTCGCGATCGAGGTCGTGCTCGCGCTTGCTCATCGAGGGCCTCCCGAACCCTTGGTAGCGTCCATGTTAATACGGCGGACGCGACGGTTCAACGGAGATCTACGCCTTCTTCCAGCGCGGCACCTTGTCCCGGTGCGGGATGCCGTCGCCCAACAGCGTGCGGCCGCCCAAGGGAAAGTTCTTCGGCGGGACCGCGCCCATGCACAGGAACACCACGTCGCGCTTGGAGTCGTTGCCGATGGCACGGTTGACCTCCGGGCTCACCCGGATGACGGTGCCCTCGGGCATGGGGATCCGGCGGCCGTCCAGGATGATGGTGCCGTCGCCCTTGAGGGTCATGAACACCTCCTCCTGCACCTTGTGCTGGTGCACGTACTCCGCGCCCTTGCCCGGCTTGATCCGCACGATGCCGAAGCCGACCCCCTCGCAGTTCAGCCGGCGCGCCAGAAACTCCTTGTCCTTCACGTCCTTCAGGGGCATGGACATCTTGTTGTACTTGGCCATTGTGCACCTCCTTGACGAATAGCCTGACGACACCCGAATCGTATTACCTCGTGACCGCGCCCTCCGAAGCCGAAGACACCAGCTTGGCGTACTTGGCCATGACGCCGCTGGCGTAGCGTGGCTCCGGCGCCTGCCACTGCCGCAGGCGCTTGTCCATCTCTTCCTCGGAGATCTCCACGTCGAGGCGGCGGGCGTCCACGTCGAACGTGATGGTGTCGCCGTCCCGCACCGCGGCGATGGGGCCGCCCCTGGCGGCCTCCGGGGCCACGTGGCCCGCCATGAGCCCGTGGGTGGCGCCGGAGAAGCGGCCGTCGGTGAGGAGCGCCACGGACTCGCCGAGGCCGGCCCCCACCAGAGCCGCGGTGACGCCCAGCATCTCGCGCATGCCCGGACCGCCCATGGGGCCCTCGTAGCGGATCACCACCACGTCGCCTTCCCTGATCTCTCCGTTCTGCACCGCCTTGAAGGAGTCTTCCTCGCGGTCGAACACCCGCGCCGGACCGCTGTGGCGCGTGCGCTCGTGCCCGGCCACCTTGACCACGCAGCCCTCGGGCGCCAGGTTGCCCCTGAGGATCACGAGCCCGCCGGTGGGTTTGAGCGGCTCGGACACGGCCCGCACCACCTCCTGGCCGGGCGTCTCCTCCGCGTCCCCGACCTCCTGGCCCAGGGTCTTTCCGGTGACGGTCATGCAATCGCCGTTCAGCCGGCCGGCGTCCAGCAGGCGGCGCGCCACCAGCGGAATCCCCCCGGCCCGGTAGAGGTCGTTGGCGACGAAGCGGCCGCCAGGCTTCAGGTCCGCGATCAGCGGCGTCCGGGAGCTGATGCGGTCGAAGTCGTCGAGGCGGAGGTCCACCTCGGCCTCGCGCGCCACGCCGAGGAGGTGCAGCACGCCGTTGGTGGAACCGCCGGTGGCCGCGATGGAGGCGACGGCGTTCTCCAGCGCCTCCCGGGTGATGACCTGCCGCGCGGTCAGGTTCTTGCGCACGAGCTCCATGACCAACTCGCCGGCGCGGTAGGCGACGTCGTCCTTGCTGTCGTCCATGGCCGGCACGCTGGCGCTGCCGATGGGAGAGATCCCCAGGATCTCGAAGGCGGTGGCCATGGTGTTGGCGGTGAACTGTCCGCCGCAAGCGCCCGGGCCCGGACAGGCACGGCTCTCCAGGTCCAGCAGCTCGGCGTCGGTCATCTTCTTGGCCGCGTGCGCGCCCACCCCCTCGAACACGTCCTGGATGGTCACGTCGCGCCCCTGGAACCGTCCCGGCATGATGGAGCCGCCGTAGAGCATCAGCGACGGCAGGTCCAGCCGCGCCAGGGCCATGACCGTGCCCGGGATGGTCTTGTCGCAGCCGGACAGCGCCACCACCGCGTCGAACAGGTGCCCGCGGGTCACCAGCTCGATGGAATCGGCGATGACCTCGCGGCTGATGAGCGAGGCCTTCATCCCCTCGGTGCCCATGGAGATGCCGTCGGAGACCGCCACGGTGTTGAACTCGATGGGCGTTCCGCCGGCGGCGCGGATGCCCTCCTTCACCTTGGCCGACAGCCGGCGCAGGTGGAAGTTGCACGGCATCACCTCGATCCAGGTATTGGCGATGCCCACCAGCGGCCGGTCGAGGTCTTCGTCCGTCAACCCCACCGCCTTGAACATGGCCCGGGACGGCGCCCGGTCCGGCCCCTGGGTGATGGCCCGGCTGTGCCGGTTCAGTGGTTCGGCCATTTCCGTCGACTCCTTCTCTGTTCGCTCTCTCAGTCGTCCAGCCACATGAGCTTGGCCGGATTGTCCTTGAGCATGATGGAAATCTGATCCTTGGTGATGCCGAACCCCAGCAGCGCGCGGATGAACACGCGCATGCCGTCGACGGCGTTCAGGTGCAGCACCTGGCCGAAGTCGCTGCCGATGATGCAGCGCTCGGGGCCGATCTCGGCGATGGTCTTGACGGTCTCCATGGGATCGGCGATGGGCTGGTAGAGGCTCGGGATCATGGGCTGGCAGTAGGTGCCCACGTACACGCCGAGGTCCGCCAGCTCCTTCATCTCGTCCAGCAGCAGCTTGTTGAGCTCCAGCAGCGGATGGTCCAGGGTCGCCCGCACGCCCAGCTCCTTGGCTTTCTTGCACAGCGGCAGGAGTTCCTCGAAGTCGGTGTGGCCGAAGCCGATGCCGACCTTGTTCTCCACCGCCATCCTCATGATCTCCACCACCTCCGGCAGCACCTCGCCCTCCTCGCTCACCAGGCGCACGCCGCCCTTCTCCGGATGGCCGGCGCTGCGCCAGAACCCGAACGAGGTGAAGGTCGGGAACCAGATCATCTTGGCATTGGGGTACTGGAGCGCTATCCGGACGTACTCGGGGTTCATGCCGTAGCACATGCCGCAGCCGCCGTAGACCTCCACCCGATTTTCCAGCTCCCCCGTCTCGACGAGGTGGTCGATGTGGCGCTGCACGACGTAACAGGCGTTGGCGCTGACGTTCCAGTGGTCCTTGAAGGCCAGAGCCCGCATGCCGGCCCTGGAGGCGTCGATGGCGATCTCGATCATGTCCTGGGAGCGGTGCACGAAGTCGGGATAAGCGTGGATGTGGCAGTCGATGGCGTTCTCCAGCAACTCGTCCTCGATGCCCGGGTAGATCTTGAGCATCTCGGGGTTGTCCTTGAGCATCTGGTAGAAGTAGTCCTTGGCATTGAGCTGACGGACGCGTTCCACGGTGAGGGTCCGGCCCACCAGGATGCCGGCGGCCTCCGCGTCTGCTGCGAAATCACACATTGTTTCCTCGCTTTCGTATTCCGTAGTCTCGTCGCCGCATCAGGCGGCGGGGTCCTCGCCCCAGGCGGTGATGAACCGCTCGGCGTCCTCGGCGGCAGGCTCGCTGACGGGAACATACGGCACCACCATCCGCGTCACCCCCGCCTCCACGTACGGCGCCAACCGGTCCTTGATCTCCGCCACCGACGTCGCCGGGATTACCGGCAGCCGATCCATGTAGTCATCGGTGAGGGCGCCCATGGCCGCCTTGAAGCCGCCGTTCCGGAACGCCTCCTGAATGGCATCCACCTCGGCAACGAAGCCCTGTTCCCGCAGCATGTCGCTGTAGTGGTCGGCGATGTTGTAGAACGTCAGCGCCTGCCGGAGCTTGGAGCGCGCCACCTCGCGATCCGCATTGAGGGACACGCGCACCTTTCCGATGACGTCGACCGGGCCTCGTCCGACGGCCTGGGCCGCCGCCTGTGTCCGGTCCGCGATCTCGCGGATCTTCTCGGGCGTGGCCATGTTGATGAAGACCCCGTCCGATATCCTTCCCGCCAGTCGTGTCATCTGCGGCCCCAGGCCGGCCAGATAGACCGGCATCCGCGGATACCGCGGCTTCCACGACAGCTGGAAGCGCTTGCCGGTCCGGTAGATCTCCCCTTCGTACTCGACCCGCTCCCCCGCCACCACCTTGCGTACGATCTCCATGTACTCCCGGGCGCGCCGCAACGGACGGTCGAAGACGCCGCCGTGCCATCCCGCGATGGCCGTGTTGGCCACCCCCAGGCCCAGCAGCACGCGCCCTCCGGACAGGTCCTGGAGCGTCGCCGCCTGCAGCCCCAGCGTCACCGGGCTACGGCCGTAGATGTGGTAGATGGCCGTCCCCAGCTTGATGGTGCTGGTGCGGCCGGCCGCCGCCGAGATCAGCACCATGGGGTCGGTGCTGTTGGATTCGCCCTTCCAGAACGCCCCGAACCCGGCCTGCTCCGCCCGCTCCACCAGACCCACCACCTCCGCCGCCGGATAGTGCGCCGCGGAATTGATCTCGATGTCGTAGATCACGCCCCTCCCTCGTTCTGGTTGGTATTATTGGCGTCCTGCGCCGGCGCCCGCCGGGCAGTCATGAAATTGATCATCTTCATGCTCATGACCACGTCGCCGTCCTGATTCAGGGTCTCGAGGAACGAGTTCACGATGCCGCGGTCCGGCTTCGAGCTCGACCGCCGGGTCTCCAGCACCGTGACCCGCACCGTCAGCCGGTCGCCCGGCCGCACGGGCTTGTTCCAGCGAAGCTCGTCCACCCCCGGCGATCCGAGGTTGGCCACCGCCGAGAGATAGTTGTCGGAATAGACCCGCATCATGGCCGCGGCGGTGTGCCAGCCGCTGGCGATGAGCCCCTTGTAAATGGTCTTTTTCGCAAGCTCCGCATCGACGTGATACGGCTGCGGCACGAAACGCTTGCCGAAGTCGACGATCTCCGTCTCGTCCAGGCTCACCGGGCCGAATTCATGCACCGAGCCGGCCACGTAGTCCTCGAAATATCTCTCCTCCCTGGAAACACTGAATCCGGATTCGCTCATGCCCTTCACGAGTACAATGAACGAATGTCCGCTGCAACTTCACCACGGGGCCTGCCCCGTGGTGAACCCCGGACTTGATCCGGGGTCCAGGCGCCTTCCTCCGTCATCCCGGGCTTGACCCGGGATCCAGGCGCACCCTCCGTCATCCCGGGCTTGACCCGGGATCCAGGCGCACCCTCCGTCATCCCGGGCTTGACCCGGGATCCAGGCGCACCCTCCGTCATCCCGGGCTTGACCCGGGATCCAGGCGCACCCTCCGTCATCCCGGGCTTGACCCGGGATCCAGGCGCACCCTCCGTCATCCCGGGCTTGACCCGGGATCCAGGCGCACCCTCCGTCATCCCGGGCTTGACCCGGGATCCAGGCGCACCCTCCGTCATCCCGGGCTTGACCCGGGATCCAGGCGCACCCTCCGTCATCCCGGGCTTGACCCGGGATCCAGGCGGGGAGGGGTAGCCGGACATGTCTCCGCCACGCCGCCCATCCCTGGACCCCGGATCAAGTCCGGGGTGACGGAGAGCGTGCCCGTGGTGGACGGAGAGCGTGCCCGTGGTGGACGGAGACCGTGCCCGTGGTGGACGGAGAGCGTGCCGGGGGTGTCGAAGCGATACCGGGATGACGGGGCAGATGCCCGGGTGACGGAGCGGGACCCGGGTCACGGGGTCGGGGAGCTCGAGCGGGGCTTGGCCGGCGGCAGGGTCCAGAACATCAGCATCGTGGAGGTGAAAGCGGAGCCGGCGAAGATCATGAGGGGCACGGTATAACTCTGGGTCAGGTCGTAGAAGAAACCTGCGCTGACGGGGCCCATGACGCTGCCGGCGGTGACGAACAGGCGGCTGAAGCCCTGGATGCTGGCGAAGTGGCGGATGCCGAAGTAGTCGGCGCGGATGGGTTCCTGGAGCGAGGCGAGGCCGCCGTAGCAAAGAGAGTACACCACCAGCCCGGCCATGAACCATGCGGAAGAGGTGGTCATACCCATGGTCAGGACCGAGGCGCTCAGCGCGGCGAGCAGGCCGATCATGAGCTTGCGCTTGTCGATGAAGTCTCCCATCCAGCCGAAAGCCAGGCGAGACGGGACGCCGATGAGGGCGGAAGTCCCGAGCAGTCCGGCTGCCACCTCCTGCTTCCAGCCCCGGTCCACCAGGAGAATCACGAGGTGCACCGAGATCCCCTCCGTGACCATCTGACGCAGCCCCATGACCGCGGCGAGCAGCCAGAAGGACCGCGTGCGCAGCGTCTCCTTGAGCGTCAGCGAAACCTCGGGCGGCGGGGCCTTGGCAGCAGCGCCAGGGGCCGGCGTGTTCGCCGGCGGTTCCAGGCCGGCGCCCCGTTCGTAGGCGTTTCCGATGGCCCGGGCCAGCGGCCAGCCCATGACCACGATGATCACCGCCGAGGCCACCGACGCCGCGCGCCAACCCCACCACACGATCATGAGACCCACCAACGGCACCATCAGACCGGAGAGGCCCGGCCCCATGCGGAAGATGCCGAAGGCGAGGCTGCGGCGGGCGCGAAACAGCGTGGCCACCACCACGCTGACGGGAATGTAGAATCCAACGCTGGAACCCAGCACGATGCCCACGACGATGGTGACGTAGAGCATCGGCAGGGAGTTCACCAGGCTCATGCCGAGGAAACCCAGGGCGCAGATCACGATGCCCAGGTACATGACCCGCTTCGGGCCGAGGCGGTCGGTCATGTACCCTTCGGCCGGCCCCAGCAGGCCGGACTCCACCCGGGCCATGGAGAAGGCGCCGGAGATGGCGGTGCGGCTCCAGCCGAACTCGCGCTCGAAGGACGGGAAATAGGCGCTCAGGCCGAAATAGGCCAGACCGGTGCTGACGGCGTGGGCGAAGGCGCCGGCGAACACGACCCACCAGGTGGACATGAAGCTGGTGCCCTGCCTGAAAAATGGCTTCACGAAACCACGGGTCCGTGCGCGTGTTGCCGGCAGCTAGTCCCGAGGCAGGACACTGTCCAGCCCCTGGCGGGCGGATCGAGCGGCCGGCGCGCCCGACTCGGTCTTCCTCGACAGGACTTTCTCGGCCGTGATGGGCAGCGAATGGATGCGCGCGCCGGTGGCGTCGGCCACGGCGTTGGCCACCGCCGCGGCGAACGGGATGATGGGCGTCTCGCCGATGCTCATGCTGTTGTAAGGGCCGCTGCCGGTGTCGGACTGGATCAGCGCCGTGCGCAGCTCCGGCAGGTCGCGGATGGTCGGCATCTTGTAGTCGCCAAGGTTGGCCGTGGTGACCTTGCCGTCGTCGAACTGCACGTCCTCCATGAGCGCGTAGCCCACTCCCATGACGATGGCGCCGTCGATCTGGCCCTGGTGCATGAGCGGGTTGATGATGGTGCCGGTGTTGAGTGCCGCGGTGACCTTGCGCAGCTCCACCTGGCCGGTCTCGGGATCCACCTCCACCTCCGCCACCTCGGCGCACATGGAGGCTTCCGGGCCCATGGTGGTGTCGTTGTAGTGGCCCTCACCCTTGATGGCCGAGCCCTTGGCGCGGGCCAGCTCGGCGAAGGTCATGCGCCGTTCGGCGTCGAGCTGCGTCACTCCCCCGTCGGCCACGGCGACCTTGTCGACCTCCGTGCCCATGACCTCGGCGGCGATTTGCAACAGTTCCTCCTTCAGCGCCGTCACCGCGCTGTAGGCGGCGTTGCCATAGATCCGGGTGCCGCGGCTGCCGCCCAGGCCCTGGTCCTTCTCCACCTGGGTGGAGTCCAGGGTCTCGAGGTTCACGGATTCCAGCGGCACCTGAAGCTCCTGCGCCACCAGTTGCCGGAGCACCGTGTAGGTGCCGCTGCCCTGGTCCATGGCCGCGCACGAGACCGTGACGGACCCGTCCGTGTCGATGGTGACGAAGGCGTAGCACTCACCTCCCAGCGGCAGCCACTGGGCCACGGCCACCCCGCGCCCGGTGTTGGCGCCCTTGGGGGTCCGGTAGCCGGACTCGGCGATGGCCTTGTCCAGGGTCTCCTCGGCCTTGATGTGGTGCAGCACGTGGCCGGTGGGCGACTCGTCGCCGTCGTGCATCAGGTTGATCTTCCTGAACTCCACCGGGTCCATGCCCAGCTCCCTGGCCACCGCGTCCATCTGGCTCTCGGTGGCGAAGAAGCCCTGGGGGTCGCCCGGCGCCCGCATGTGCCCGCACGGGATCTTGTTGGTGTAGACGACCCGCTCCTCGCTCAGGTGGTGCGGCATGTTGTAGGCGCCCCCGGCCTCCTGGGCGCCGAAGAGAAAGCCGATGGGCTTGAAGGCGCCGTAGGCGCCGCTGTCGAAGATGAAGTCGAGATGGTGCGCCATGATGCGGCCGTCCCGCTTGACCCCGGTGCGCACTTTGATGGTGCAGGCGTGGCGCGGGTTGCCGGCCATGAGCTCCTCGTCGTAGTCCATGACCATCTTTACCGGACGCCCGCTCTTCCGCGACAGCGCGTACGCCACGGCCACGTCCATGAAATCGCCCTTGCCGCCGAAGTCGCCGCCGATGTAGCACGGATGCACCATCAGGCTGTCGAACGGCACCTGGAGCGCCTTGGCAAGCTGCTGGCGCAGGGCGAACGGGGTCTTGCTGCAGGACCAGATCTCCGCGGTCCCGGATTCCGTCACGCTGACGACGCAGGAGTGGGGCTCGATGTAGCCCTGGTGCACCGGCTGCGTGTAGAACGTGTTCTCCACGATGACGTCGGACTCCGCGAACCCCTTTTCGACGTCCCCCTTGCCCCATGACAGGTACACGAAGGTGTTGGTGGGCGACTCCAGCGGCGCCATGAGTCCGTCGTAGCTCATGACGTCCGGATGGATGAGGGGGGCCGAGGGCTTCACCGCCTCCAGCGGGTCGAGCACCGGCTCCAGATCCTCGTACTCCACCTCGATGAGCTCCGCCGCCCGTTCCGCCGCCTCCTCGCTGTCGGCCGCCACCGCCGCCACCTTCTCACCCACGAAGCGGACCACGTCCTCCGCCAGGATGGACATGTCGCACAGCCGCCGGCCGATCTTGAGCCCGGCCACGTCGGCCCCGGTGACCACGGCCCGGACCCCCGGGACCTGCTCCGCCCGGCTCGTGTCGATGCGCTTGATCTTCCCGTAGGAGATGGGGCTCCGCAGCACCTTGCCCCACAGCATGTGCGGAAGGGTCACGTCCACCGCGTAGACCGCCTCGCCGGTCACCTTGCCCACGCCCTCCACACGGGGGGTGGGAACGCCCACGATCTTGTCTGCTGCCATTGGTTACCTCGGTCGTCTGGTGTAGGGGCGGGGTCAAGCCCGCCCGCGTCGGGTGCACGGCACGGGGACCGGCGAACGTCGCAACATGGATGGCATATCGCCCCGGATGGAGCGAGTCAACGGAGAACCGCCGCGATTTGACTTCGCCGGGCACATCCGGGAGACTTTGCGCTCGGCCGCGGACGCAACCTTTCCGGAAGGATGACCATGACCCTCGACGACTTCGCCGCGACACTCCGGCGCGCCACCGACATCGTCTTCTTCACCGGCGCGGGCATCAGCACCGAATCGGGCATCCCCGACTTCCGAAGCCCGGGCGGCAAGTGGAGCCGCATGAGGCCGGTCTACTTCGACGAGTTCATGAACAGCGAGGAAGCCCGGGTCCAGGCCTGGCAGCGCAAGAAGGAAAGCCACCAGCTCTACAAGGAGGTCAAGCCCAACATCGGCCACACCTCCATCAGCGATTTCGAGAAGCGCGGGAAACTCCTGGGGCTCATCACCCAGAACATCGACGGCCTGCACAGCCGGGGCGGCGTCTCGGACGACAGGATCGTGGAGCTGCACGGCTCGGACCGCACGGTGGTGTGCCTCGGCTGCGGCAAGGTCTTCGATCCGGACGCGGTGCTGGAAGGCCTGGGCGAGGAGTTCACCTCGCCGCGCTGCGACGCGTGCAACGGGCTGCTCAAGTCCGGCACCATCTCCTTCGGCCAGCCCATGCCCCAGGCGGCGATGCAGCAGGCCCAGGTCTGGAGCGAAGCAGCGGACGTCTTCATCGTGGTGGGCTCGTCCCTGGTGGTGCAACCCGCCGCGTCGTTCCCCGTCATCGCCAAGCAGGCCGGCGCGCTCCTCGCCATCGTCAACCGGGAATCCACGCACATCGAATCCCTGGCCGACTACAGCTACGAGGGCGAGATCGGCGAATTCTTCCGCAAGCTGAACCCGCTGCTGGCCGACGCCTGACGGCCCGAGGGCGGCTTGACACTCCGGCCGCAAGATTGATAGAGGTCGGCAAGCTGTTCGCGTTCCCACGCGGCTGCCCACGTCTTTAGCCAACCCCGCGGGAGGAGACCCCCATGAGCGATACGAACGGTCACACGAAGGCGCTTCACGTCATGACCCACTCCGGGTGGTACCGCTTCGAGAAGAACGGCGATTCCTGGAATCAGGTGGAACGGGACCTGGCGTTCTGGAACCTGAGCTGCATCGCGGTCGATCCGGAAGACCCGCGGACCGTGTACGGGGGCACCGAGCACTCGGGGCTGTTCTACACCCACGACGGCGGCGAGAGCTGGACCCGGTCCACCCCCAACGTGCCGCACCTCGACATCTTCTCGCTGTGGGCCCTGCCGGGATCGCTGTTCGTCGGCACACGCCCGGCGGCGCTCTTCCACGGCGCCCCCGGCAAAGGCTGGCAGGAGCTGCCGGGCGTGCGCGAGGGCGGTGTCTGCGGGGTGTTCCCGCCGAACCCGGCCCAGGCGCCCCGGACCCGCTATCTCACCAACGATCCTTCCTCGCCGTCGCGGCTCTACGCCGGCATCGAGGTGGGCGGACTGCTCGTGAGCGACGACAACGGCGAGGACTGGAACACCGCCAACGAAGGTCTGTGGGACCGCGACATCCATCAACTGCACCACTGCAAGCATGAGCCCGAGATGGTGGTGGCCGCCTGCGGCGAAGGGGTCTTCCGGAGCCGCGACCGAGCCGCCCACTGGGAAGAGATCACCCCCTCCGACACCCGCACCTACGGCACCACCGTCACCGAGACGGATGACGGCAGCCTGTACCTCGGCGTCACGCTGGGACGGCCCAACACCTGGGTGCGCAAGGTGCGGGCCAGCGCGGCCGTTCTGCGGAGCGAGCGCGGGGCCGCCGATTGGAGGACCCTGGCCGAGGACCTCCCGGGCGGCATCATGGACACCGTGCCCGACCCCGACGGCCCCGGCATCATCGCCGCCACCTCCGAAGGCGAAATCATGATCGTCGAGGAATCGGGCTGCCGCACGATAGCCAGCGGGCTGCCGTGCATCAACGAGATCGCCATCGGCGCGTAGCTTGGCCGTCCACACCCACCGTCCGGCCCCGCCCGCGGGGCTGGACCCCATTCCATCCCGGGACCGCTGACCTTTGCCGGCCGCCGCGACTCCCGAGTCCACCCGGACCGACTGGGGGTCCGTACTGGTCGCGGCACTCTCCGCCGTGGGGCCGGCCATGGTGGTGGCGGTGCTGGGCATCGGGCTGCCGGAGATCCGGGCCAGCCTCGAACTCTCCGAGGTCTGGGCGGGCACCCTCTTCACCGCCATCTTCGTGGTCGCGGCGTGCGCGAGCTGGTCGGCCGGACGCCTTTCCGACAACCTGGGACGGCGCAGGGTCCTGGTCCTGGGCGGACTGGCCCTGGGCGCTGGTTTCGGCCTGGTATCCACCGTCCAGAGCTACGGAGCCGCGGTCGCCTTGCTGGCCCTGGCCGGTCTGGGATACGGCGCCATCACCGCCTCGGTCCTTTCCCTGGTGTCGGACCTCCTGCCCTCGCGACGGGGACTGGGAATGGGCATGCTCTCCGCCACCTACGGGCTCGGCAGCGTCAGCGGACCCATCGTGGCCGCCGCCATCATTCAGCGTTTCGGCTGGCGCGGGGCCACCGCAACGGTGGGGTGCATCGCGGCCGGCATCGCGTTGATCCAGTGGCTACGCATCAGGGAACCGGCCCGGGCGCAGGCCGCTCCTCGCGCGGCGAGCACCCGAAAGCCGCGGATGATGAACCGGAACATGATCATCCTGGCCGCCGCGCAGTTCTTCGGCGGCTCGGTGTTCTGGATCACCTCATCCTGGACTCCTACGTTTCTCCGCGAGACCGTGAAGCTGACCCTCGACGAGGCGGGCTTGGTCATGGCGGCCTGGGGGGCCACCCCGATTCTCGGAGCCCTGGTGCTGGGGATGCTGTCCGACCGCGTGGGACGGAAGCGCATCATTCTCATGGGCGCCTTTCCCGGCGTGCTGGTGGTGCTGGCCGTGTACGGCTGGCTTACCCATCCGTTGGCCCTGGCCGCGGGCATCTGTCTCCTGGGCCTGTCCAAGTCGCCGGTACCCTCGCTGGTGGTGGCGCTGGCGCAGGACTCCGCGGCCAAGAGCCGGGTGGGCGAGGCGAGCGGCCTCATCATGTCCATGCACTACGTAGCGGCCCAAACCACCCCGGTAGCCATGGGCCTGCTCATCACGTGGCTCGACAACATGACGCTGGCCATGCTCCTGGGCTCGGCGGTGGCGTTCGCCACCTTTGGCCTGCTCGTGACCAGCGTCCGGGAACGCAATTGACTCGGCAGTCCCGCGCGGCCTCATCTGCGCTTGTTTCCCGCCGATCATCTTGATGATTTTCGTTGCGTGGGCATACTGGTTATCGTAGTGTCAGCGGTTGCCCCACATCCTTGCAGGTGCGTTTTGCCAACGAGTTTGGTAAAACGATAAACTGTAATTTTTGGAGACGGCACAGCCGCTTATCAAGCGAACGACGAGCGGCTCATCAACAAGGGGGATCTCATGAATCGTCGTGACTTTCTTACCGGAGCAGCCGTCGGAGTCGTCGTGGGCGCCGGCGCAACCGCGGCCATCATGTCGGGCCAGCAAGAGGCGCCGGCACCGGCCCCCGTGGTCAAGGCGCCTGAAGCCCCTGCCATCGTGAAGGACCGCCTCGAAGTCGCCATCGTCACCACCTGGCCGCGCGACTTCCCCGGTCTCGGCACCGGGGCGCAGCGCTTTGCCAAGCGCCTGCAGGACATGAGCGACGGCCGCATCCAGGTGAGCTACTTCGCCGCCGGCGAGCGCGTCGGCGCTTTCGACTCGTTCGACGAGGTGGCTTCGGGCAATGCGCAGGCCTATCACGCCGCCGACTACTACTGGAAGGGCAAGCACCCGGGCTGGGCCTATTTCACGGCGGTGCCTTTCGGCCTCACCTACACCGAGATGAACGCCTGGATCCGTTTCGGCGGAGGGCAGGAACTCTGGGACGAACTGGCCGGCGAATTCGGGCTCAAGGGCCTCATGTGCGGCAACACGGGCGTCCAGATGGGCGGCTGGTTCCGCAAGGAGATCAACAGCGCCGACGACCTCAAGGGCCTCAAGATGCGTATTCCGGGCCTGGGCGGCGACGTCATGGCAAAGCTCGGCGCCTCGCCGGTCTCCCTTCCGGGCGGCCAGATCTACGAGAACCTGGTTTCGGGCGCCATCGACGCCACCGAATGGGTGGGGCCGTGGAACGATGAGGTCATGAAGTTCTACGAGGCGGCCAAGTACTACTACTACCCGGGAATGCACGAGCCCGGCTCGATGTTGTCGGCGGGCTTCAACAAGAAGTTCTGGGAGGGGTTGTCGAAGTCGGATCAGGCCCTGATCGAGGCCGCGGCCTCGATGGAGAACGACGTGATGATGGCCGAGTACAACGCCAAGAACGGCGCGGCGCTGGCCCGGCTGACCCGCGATCAGGGCGTTCAGGTGCGCAAGTTCAACGACGAGATCTACAACTCGTTCGGAAAGGCGGCCAAGGAAGTCTTCGACGGCGTGGTGACCCACAGCGATCTCGCCAAGCGCATCCACGACAGCTTCGACAAGGCGCGCCGGGAGGTTGGCGGCTGGTCGAACGTCTCCGACCAGGCTTACGTGGAGCAGCGCAACCGCGTTCTGGGCGTCTCCAGCTAGACATTCGCGACTACGGGCGGGCTCCGCGCCGGGAGCCGGCCCGTAGCACTACACGGCACCAGGTTCTTCCACGGTGGCAACAGCTCGGGCGGACGGGGGACGGCACGGCACGGGGGATGCGCTCTACCGCGCGTTGGCGCTGTCCCTGGCCGCGACTACCTTCCTTTTCCTTTTCAACAACTACCTGATCTTCTGGCAGGACTGGCCCGGTGCGACCCGCGTCTTCGGACCGGCGCCGCTCATCGGCACGGCCTTGCTGCAGGCATGGCTGCAAATCGCCAGCTACGTGCTGCCGGTGATTGCCATCACGGTCATCGCGTTCAGGAACCGGCAGCGCCCGCTCGCGTCCGATGCCGCTCTGCTCAGCGCCGTCACCGCCTATGTGATCGCCACGGCCTTTTGGTCGACGTTCCTCATCGGCATCGCGGACGGAATCATATCCTTCCTGCGCGTGGAGGGGCTTCTGCCCTCGGTGTTCGGCGAGACGCTGGCTCAAAGACTGGGCGTCTCGAGCTTCCGCGGCACCTACGTGCACTTGCCGCTGGTACTGGCCGCGGCAGTGGTGGCGTGCTTCAAGCGCGGGCTCGACTTCATCTGGCTCTCGCTGCTGGTGGTGGTCGCCGAGTTCCAGATCGTCATCGCGCGCTTCATCTTCTCCTATGAGCAGGCCTTCATGGGCGACCTGGTCCGTTTCTGGTATGCCGCGCTGTTCCTGTTCGCCAGCGCGCACACCCTGGTGGCGGAAGGCCACGTGCGCGTAGACGTGCTGTTCACCCATTTCAACGAGAGGCGCAAGGCGCTGGTCAACGCGTGGGGATCCATTGTGCTGGGCGTGCCTCTGTGCTGGACCATCCTTGGCGTCGGCATGTCGGGCAAGGCGTCGGTCATCAATACTCCCTTGCTGTACTTCGAGACCTCGCAGAGCGGGTTCGGTCTCTATGTCAAATACCTGATGGCGGGATTCCTCGCCGTCTACGCCGTGTCCATGATGACGCAGTTCCTGGCGTACTTCCTGAACGCCATGGCGGTGCTGCGCGGCCAGGCCGCCAGCCATCCCGGTCATCCGACCCCCGAGCCGTCCTGACCGTGGAGCTTTTCTTTCTTACACTGCTGGTCCTGGCCATGGCCGGCGCCTTGGCATCGGGATTCCCGGTGGCCTTCGCGTTGCCCGGTTCGGCCATCCTGACCATCGGCCTGGCGGCGCTGACCGGCTATGTCTTTACCGGCGACGCGAGCTCCTTCTTCGCCCAGGACGGGCCGATCCAGTGGCTCACCGCCGGCGTCACCAACTTCCGCGGCGTGTACTGGGAGGTGGAGCGCGACACGATCATCGCGGTGCCGCTGTTCGTGTTCATGGGAATCATGCTGCAGCGGTCCAAGATTGCCGAAGACCTGCTGGTGACCATGGCGCGCCTGTTCGGACCGGTACCGGGCGGTCTCGGCATCTCGGTGGTGCTGGTGGGAGCGCTGCTCGCCGCCACCACCGGCATTCTCGGCGCCACCGTGGTGGCCATGGGCCTCATCTCGCTGCCGGCGATGCTGCGCAACGGCTATTCACGGCCGCTCGCCACCGGGACCATTTCCGCGGCGGGCACCCTGGGTCAGATCATCCCGCCCTCCGTGGTGCTCATCATTCTGGCCGACCAGCTCTCCAACGCCACCGACCAGGCGGCCACGTTGCGGCAGGTGGACTTCAAGGCCGCCACCGGCCAGTTCATCATGCCCACGGAGTTCGGCATCACCTCGGCCAGCGCGGGCGACATGTTCCTGGGCGCCATCGTGCCCGGGCTGGTGCTGGTGGGCCTGTACGTCACCTACATTCTCGCGGTGGCGCTCATCCGCCCCGGCAACGCCCCGGCCATTCCCATGGAAGGACGGTTCGACCGGCAGTTCGCCGTCCGGGTCGTGCTGGCCCTGGTACCGCCGCTGGCGCTGATCCTGGCCGTGCTCGGGTCGATCATCGCCGGCATCGCCACCGTCAATCAGGCGGGTGCCATCGGCGCCATCGGCGCCACCATCATGGCCGGATACCGGCTGAGAGAAGGACAGCGCGGGTGCTACACGCCGGCCCTCATCGCCGGCGTCTCCCTGATCGCACTCTTCATCCTGCTGGCCACCGTCGACCTGAACATCCGCACCATTCACGGCGCCTACGAGGCCGTCGGCGTGACGCTCGCCGCCATCGCGGTGGCGGGCCTGGTGGTCTCCGTGGTCTGGAGCATCTGGCGCGCCCATACCACGGAGCAGATGCTCGCCGGCGTCATGGTGGAGACCGCCAAGACCACGGCCATGGTCTTCATCATCCTGCTGGGCGCGGCGATGCTGACGGCGGCGTTCCGGGGTTTCGGTGGAGAGGAGCTGGTGAAGGAATTCCTGACCACGCTGCCCGGCGGTTTCTGGGCCCAGTTCATCGTGGTCATGGCGGTGATCTTCATCCTCGGCTTCTTCCTCGATTTCATCGAGATCGCGGTGGTGGTGGTGCCCATCGTGGCGCCGATCCTGCTCTCGGACCCGTCGGCCAACATCACGGCGGTGTGGCTCGGCGTCATGATCGGCGTCAACATGCAGACGTCGTTCCTCACCCCGCCGTTCGGCTTCGCGCTGTTCTATCTGCGCGGCGTGGCGCCCCCCTCGGTGCTGACAACCGACATCTACCGGGGCGTGGTCCCCTTCATCGCCCTGCAGCTCGTGGCCTTGGGCATCGTCGGTTTCTATCCTCCGCTGGTGAACTACCTGCCGGCGCGCACGTCGCTCACGGGCGAGACCGCGCCGCCGCCCCGGAACCCGCGCCTTCAGCGCTGCCTGGAGCAGTATTTGTTCGAGCAGTACGACCGCGACGGTGAGACGATCCGGGCAAGCATCCGCACGGCCCAGGGCCTCGATACCAGCTACCTGCCGGAAAAGGTCCGCAAGAGCTTGACGGGCGGCATGGAGAAGGCCGCGCGCACGTTCGATCTGGTTTCGGAAGTGCGCCGCACCAGCGCGGAGCGAAACGCGTTCGGAGAAACCTACAAGTCCGTTCATTCCGTGATCCGGCGGATCAACGCGCAGGAACGGCGGATCGACCGCGAGACCCGTGAGCTCCGGAACAACCTCCGACGACTGGGACGCGACGCCGACGCCGGCGTGACGGCCGCATTACGCCACGAGATCGAGGAGTTGCAGGCGCAGAGAGTTCACGTTGAGCAACGACGCCCGGAGGAAGGCAAGGAGTTGCGCCGGCGTTACCTGGCCCTGGAAAAGAAGGAGAACACCGCCCGGCGCAACTACCGGCGCAACGTCGACGACGCCGCCACCTCCGCGCTATCGGTACGGGAGATGCTGGCCAGTGTGCCGGCCCTGGAGGCCGCCGGCGCGAAGCTCAGAGAGTTGCCGGAACTCCTGCAAACGCAAACGAGCCAGCAATCGCAGTCCGCTATCCGAGACGCCGAGCGGGCGCTCCGGACCGTCGCCGGAACCCACGACTTGCGGAACACCCTTTCGAGGGCGCGTTCCGACGCGAGGCGAGGCGCTTCCGGCCGGAAACGCGCCGCGACCCGTCTGGCCGAGGTGGTCGCGATATTCGAACGCGAGTTGGCATGGCGCTCCCGCGCCACCCGGGAACTGGACTCGGGCCTGGCCGCCTACGAGGACGCCCTCCGCGACACCATCGGCATCCGCCAGCTCGAACGGCTGCCGACCCGGATCGCGAAACCCGTGGCGGCCTGCCTGTCGCATCATCGCGACATCTCGTTGAGCTTCTAGCCGGGCGCTATAGCCAATCCAACGTCGATTGCCGCCGAGTGAAGAGATGGCGCCCTTCGACTTCGCTTCGCTACGCTCAGGACGAACGGTTGAGGGGGCCCGGTCAAACTCCAGTTGAGGGAGCCGAGTCAACCCCGTTCGCCCTGAGCGTAGCGTAGCGAAGTCGAAGGGCGCCATCTCCAAGGGCGTCGGCACAATGATCCGGGTTTTCCTCAACTCGGCTTGTTTCTGGAATGGCTGGGACTCTCCCGATCGTCATTGCCGCGGAACGCATCGTATCGATTTTGCACTCGAGCGCGAGGGCCGCCGTGAGCAGCGGGGTCATTTGATACGAAAGTAAAGTGTTGATACGAGAATGAAATCGGAAAGAATTCAAGTAATTAGAAACATATGTTCCAATTCCGTTCTCTTCCCTGGCCGTCTCGGCCCTCAGCCGATTTGCTGGATTGATGCCAAAACAACACGATCCCATCCTCTCCGGCTGCGTCGTACTGGATCTGGAGGTCGGCAGACACGATGGTGTCATTCACGCTTTCGGCGCTGTCCACGCGAGCGATGGCCGGAGCCTCACCCATTCCGGCAGCGGCCTGGACGCGGCGCTTGAAAGACTGGACGCGTTCGCTGAAGGCGCCTCCTATATCCTCGGCCACAACCTGATCGCTTTCGACCTGCCCCACCTGAAGGCGGCGAGGCCGGACCTGCGGCTGCTCCGGTTGCCCGCCGTGGATACCCTTCGCCTCAGTCCGCTGGCCTTCCCGCGCAACCCCTATCACCACCTGGTGAAACACTACCAGGACGGAGGGCTCCGGCGCCGGCAATTGAACGATCCGGAGTTGGACGCCCGTTTGGCGCTGAAAGTGTTCGGCGACCAGCGTGAAGCGTTGGCGAAGGCGGAGCCTGATCTCCTTGCGTCGTGGCACTGGCTCATCACGCCCGAGCCGGAAGGCGAGGACCGCGCCGTCAATGCTCTTTTCTCGGAAATCCGCGGCACGTCCCGCCCGTCGGACGGAGAGGCGCGGGCCGCCATCCGCGTGCGGCTGGAGGGCGCCGGCTGCGCCGTTCACGCACGGGAGGTGATAGCGGGGACTCGAACCGGTTGGGCGCCGGCGTATGCCCTGGCCTGGCTTTCGGTAGCCGGGGGCAACTCGGTGATGCCGCCCTGGGTGCGCCACCAGTTCCCGGATGCGGCAAGACTGGTCCGCCGGCTGCGGGACATGGCCTGCACGGACCCCGCCTGCGGCTGGTGCCGGGAGCACCACGACCCGCGCAGGGAGCTCAAGCGCTGGTTCCGTTTCGACGACTTCCGTCCCGAGCCGCTGGACGCCGAGGGGCGGCCGATGCAGCGGACCATCGTCGAAGCGGCCATGACGGGACGGCACGTGCTCGGCATTCTCCCCACGGGCACGGGGAAGTCGCTCTGCTACCAGATCCCGGCGCTGTCGCGCTACCACAAGACGGGCGCGCTGACGGTGGTGATCTCGCCCCTGGTGGCGCTGATGGCGGATCAGGTGGCGGGGCTGGAGGCGCGGGGTATCGGTTGTTGCGTGGCCGTCACCGGGTTGCTGTCGATGCCCGAGCGGGCCGACGCCCTGGATCGGGTCCGGCTGGGCGACGCCGGAATACTCCTCATCTCGCCGGAGCAACTCCGCGCACCCCCCCTCCGACGGGCCCTGGACCAGCGCGAGATCGGCGCCTGGGTGCTGGACGAGGCTCACTGCCTGTCTCGCTGGGGCCATGACTTCCGGCCCGACTACCTCTACGTGGGCCGCTTCATCCGCGACAAGGCCACCGACGGCAAGCCGCCGCCGGTGTTGTGCCTCACCGCCACCGCCAAGCCGGACGTGGTGGAGGACATCACCCGGCATTTCCGCGACCGCGTCGGCATCGAACTAATGGTCGTCAACGGCGGCGTCGAGCGGTCCAACCTGACCTTCGAGGTCATGCCCACGTCCGGCGGCGAGAAATTCGCCGACATCCACCAGGTACTGACACAATACCTGGCGCCGCAGCAGCCCGGTGGCGCCATCATCTATTGCGCGACCCGGCGACAGGCCGAGGAAGTCGCGGAGTTTCTGCAATTGAAGGGCGTGGCCGCCGACCATTTCCACGCCGGGCTGCTGCCGGAGACCAAGAAGAGTGTGCAGCAACGCTTCATCGCCGGCGAACTGCGGGCGATCGCGGCCACCAACGCTTTCGGCATGGGCATCGACAAGCCCGACGTGCGGCTGGTGATCCACGCCGACATTCCGGGCTCGCTGGAGAACTATCTTCAGGAGGCGGGGCGCGCCGGCCGGGACCTCGCCTCGGCGCGCTGTGTGCTGCTCTACGCGGCGGACGACGTGGAGCGGCAGTTCGGCATGTCGGCGCGCTCCCGCCTTACCCGGGAAGAGATCCACGGCATCCTGCGGGCACTGCACAGACTGGACCGCAAGAAACGCCTGGGAGGCGAGGTGGTGGCCACCACCGCCGAGATCCTCGGAGAGGACGAAGACCAGGCCTTCGAGCGCGACTCTGTCACCGACGATACCCGCGTGCGCGTGGCGGTGGCGTGGCTGGAGGAGGCGGCGCTGTTGACTCGTGAGGAGAACCGCGTGCAGATCTTCCCTTCGTCGTTGCGAGTGCAATCGGCGGAGGAGATCCGGGAGCGCCTCCGGAACGCGCCCATGACCCAAGCGTATCGCCGACAGTTGGAACTCGTGGCCGGGGCGTTGATCGACGCCAGACCGGACGAGGGCCTCTCCACCGACAACTTGATGGGAGTCTCCGGACTCAGCCCCGAGGGTGTCCGCCACGCGCTCTACGACCTGGAGCGGTTTGGCATCGCCAGCAACGACACCGCTCTGACCGCGTTCGTCCATGCCGGCGTGGAACGCTCTTCCCTCAAGCGGCTCGAGGCCGCGACCCAATTGGAGACCGGGCTGATCCGGCACATGCGCGAAGCGGCGCCGGACCTGGGCAAGGGCGACACCTCCTCGCTGCATCTGCGCATCGCCGCGCAGGTGCTGAGAGACGAAGGTGCACCCGACCCGCTGCCGGAACGGCTGTGGCGCATCATCCGCGGCATCGCCTACGACGGCCGGGGCGAGGACGGCGCGGCCGGAAGCCTGACGGCGCGCAAGCTCGACGCGGAGACCGGGCGGGTGACGCTGCATCGCGAATGGGACGCGCTGGAGGAGACCGCAAGGATCCGGCGCGAAGGAGCCAAACGGCTGCTGGAGCACCTGCTGGACTGCCTGCCGTCCGGTACCCGCGGCACGGATCTGCTGGCGGAGACCACGCTGGGCAAGCTCACCCAGGCCCTGGAATCCGACCTGGAGATCAAGAGCAGGATCCGCTACCCCGCCAGGCTGCTGGACCGCGCCCTGCTGTGGCTGCACGAACTGGAGGTCATCCGCCTGAACAAGGGCCTCACGGTGTTCCGTCCCGCCATGACCATCCGCCTGCGACAGGACCGGAGGGGCTTCGCCAAGGCCGACTTCGCGCCCCTTGCCATTCACTACCGGGGACAGATCCTGCAGATCCACGTGATGGTCGAGTTCGCGCAGCGGGGCCTGCAAGCGGTCACCGAGGCCACTCGTCTGGCCATGGAATACTTCACGCTCAAGGAAGAGGAGTTTCTGCGCCGGTGGCTGCCCGACCGGGGACGGGAACTGGAGCGGGAGACCACTGCCGCGTCATGGCGAGCGATTGTGGAGAGCCTCGGGAACCCCGTTCAGCAGCGCATCGTCGCCGACGACCGTGAGCAGACCAACGTGCTCGTGCTCGCGGGTCCCGGCTCCGGCAAGACCCGTGTGCTGGTCCACCGGATTGCCTACCTGATAAGGGCACGGCGCGAGAATGCGCGGGGCATCCTGGCCCTGGCGTACAACCGGCATGCGGCGGTGGACATCCGCCGCCGCCTCGTCGAGCTGATCGGCGATGACGCCCGCGGCGTGACCGTGCTGACCTGCCACGCCCTGGCCATGCGTTTGGCGGGGGCGAGCTTCACCGGACGTGAGGGACAGCCGGATGACGCGGTGTTCCGGGAGATCTTACAGCAGGCTGTGGAACTGCTCCGAGGGCAGGGGCTGCCGCCGGAGGAGGCGGACGAGCAGCGGGCGCGGCTTCTGGCGGGTTTCCGCTGGATCCTCGTGGACGAGTACCAGGACATCGCCGCGGACCAGTACGAGCTGATCTCGGCCCTGGCCGGCCGCGCCATCGAGGACGAAGCCGGCAAGCTCACCGTGTTCGCGGTGGGCGACGACGACCAGAACATCTATGCCTTCAACGGCGCCTCCGTGGAGTACATCCGCCGCTTCCAGGACGACTACGGGCCAAGGCCGGTCCACCTCGTCGAGAACTACCGCTCCACGGCCCGCATCATCGACGCGGCCAACGCCGTCATCGAGCCGGCAGGTGAGCGCATGAAGGCCGAGCATCCCATACGGGTCAACGCGGCGCGGGCCAAGGATGCGCCGGGCGGGGCGTGGCAGGAGCTGGACTCCGTGGGGCGGGGACGGGTACAGGTGCTGCCGACGCCGCGGGATCCGGTGGCGCAGGCGAGCGCCGTCATGACGGAGTTGCTGCGCCTGTCGGACCTGTCGCCGGACTGGGACTGGACGCGGTGCGCGGTGATCGCGCGGGAGTGGAAGTACCTGGCTCCGGTGCGCGCGTTCTGCGAGGCTCATGACGTTACGGCGCAGATCGGCAACGAGGAGATCCCCGGCTTCTGGTGGCTGCGTGAGACCCGAGACTTCGTCGAATGGCTGCGAAGCCGCGACACGGGGCTTGTGGACGCCCCGGCTCTGCGAACGTGGGCGGAGGAACACCTGTCTGGCCCCTGGCACGAGCTGTTGCGGCAGGCCATCGACGAACACGCGCTGGAAACGGGCGGCGGCGAAACGCCGGTAGCGCATTTCATCGAATGGCTGGCCGAATGGGGCCGGGAGATTCGGCGGCGCCAGCGCGGACTGCTGCTGCTCACCGCCCACCGCGCCAAGGGGCTGGAGTTCGACCACGTGGCCGTGCTGGACGGCGGTTGGGAGCACGTCGGCCGCGATGAGGACCCGGACGCTCCGCGACGGCTGTACTACGTGGCCATGACGCGGGCTCGGGAAACCCTGGCACTGGCGCGGTTCGAGGGGCGCCACCCGTTCCAGAACGCGTTGCTCGCCCGTCCCTCGGCGCTACGCCGGGAGCCGCCCACCCTGCCGCCTTGCCCTCCCGCACTTCGATACCGCTACGTCCAGCCAAGCCTCCGGGACGTGGACCTGGGCTTTGCCGGCCGCCGTCAACCGGACCATCCGACGCACCGGGCCATCAGTGCGCTGTCCGTCGGCGACCCGTTGACAACGCGGGTCCTGGAAGGTGGACGCTGGGAGCTGCTGGATGGCAGCAGCACGGTGGTGGGACGCCTCGCCGCAAGCTTCAAACCGCCGGCCGGCATGCGCTGCCGGTCCGCGAAGGTGTTCGCCATTGTCGCGCGGAGCCGCGAGTGGTCGGACCCAAAGTACCACGATTCCATCAGGTGCGACCCTTGGGAGGTGGTGGCCCCGGAGCTGGTGTTCGAGCCGGCGTAAGCCTGAGCAAGCCTCCACGGGGATAGCCGTTGCGGAAAACGGCGGTTACCCCTATCTAATAGTACCGGTAGCCACCATGGAGACGACCATCGAGATTTCCGACGAGATCGCCAACGCGGCGAAAGCCTATGCGTCGAGATGAACAGGCTTGAAAACGCCGGTCCACACGGACCGGCCGACCGTATCCGCTCGTTCGTCGAGCACCGCGCCACGCAGCGCTCGATCACCCTCCTGATCGTGCTGAACGCCATCGTGCTGGCGCTGGAGACCAGTCCGTCGGCCATGGCCGCGGCCGGGAGCCTCCTCGAGCATACCGACCGGGTCATCCTCGGGGTCTTCGTCGTCGAGATCCTGCTCAAGCTGATCGGGCAGCGCCGCGACTTCGTCCGCGACGCCTGGAATCACTTCGACACCATCGTCGTGGCCATCGCGCTGATTCCGGCCACCGAGTTCCTCTCGGTGATGCGGGCGTTGCGGATACTCCGGGTGTTCCGCCTGATTTCCGCCGTGCCCTCCATGCGCCGCGTTGTCGGAGCGCTGCTCCACGCGGTGCCGGGCATGGGCTCGGTGGTGATGCTGTTATCGGTGATCTACTTCGTGTTCTCGGTGATGGCCACCAACCTGTTCGGCGAGCGCTTCCCGGAATGGTTCGGCAGTATCGGCGGCTCAGCCTATACCCTGTTCCAGATCATGACCCTGGAGAGCTGGTCCATGGGCATCGTGCGGCCGGTGATGGAAGTGTTTCCGCACGCCTGGGTCTTCTTCGTGCCGTTCATCCTGATCACGTCGTTCGCCGTGCTGAACCTGTTCATCGGCATCATCGTCGATGCGATGCAGACGCACGGCCATGGAGAAGCGGAGAATCCGCTGTCCGCGAACTACGATCCGGAACCGACGCTTGCGGAGTTGCGGGACGAGATTCGCGGGCTGCGGGACGAACTGGCCGAGTTGAAACGGAACTAGCCGCCCGTCGGGGTGGTCCCGGCACGGCCTCACGGGTCCGTGGACTGCCCGTGCCGGTGGTCCAGTTCATCCAGCAGTTTCAGCCCGCGCGCGGGATCGCCCCGCGCCGCGCGCGTCCGGAAACGCATTTCGGTGTCGTGTTCGGCCAACGCCCGCACGGAAAGTTCTTCCATCAGCTTGTTCAGGCTCACGCCGCGCCGCGCGGCCATCGCCGCCAACCGATCGCGATGGGCATCCGGAAGGCGGATCGTTAGTGTCGCCATATCGGAGATGTATTCCTCCGGCAGTCCTTACAAAACTAGCTTTCGCCCTATATATTGATCGTTATCGGTGATAAGGCACTTCTATTGAGCCATGAAAACCTCACGTTCACAACATGCCCTGCCAACGAGCGTGCGGCGAGGGCTGAAAAAGCTCGGCCAGGACATCTCCGCCGCCCGCCGGCGGCGACGCGTGTCCGTTGCGCTTATGGCCGAACGCGCCTTCATAAGCCGCAATACGCTGAGCCGGGTGGAAAAGGGTGACGCCGGTGTGTCGATGGGCATCTACGCCTCGGTCCTCTTCGTCCTCGGAATGGCGGACCGACTGGGAGACCTGGCGGACGCCGCGAGCGATCAGATCGGACTAAGCCTCGAAGAAGAGCGCCTGCCCCGCCGCATCCGCACGCCGCGGGCCAAGTCGTCGGGTGCCGATCATGGAACGTGAGATCTTGGTCTTCATGGATCTGGCCGGAGAAAGCGTTCCCGTGGGGCGGCTCTGGGCGCGCATCCGTGGGGCCAGGGAAACGGCCTCCTTCGAGTATGATCCATCCTGGCTGGCGCGCCGCGAGGCCTTCGGCCTTGATCCCGTGCTTCCTCTCGCACGAGGGCAATTCCACGGCGATCGCCCCTTGTTCAACGCCTTCACGGATCCGGCGCTGGACCGATGGGGGCAGACCCTCATGCGCCGCAACGAGCGCCGACGCGCTTCGCTTCAAGGACGCGGGCGGCAGCAACTTCCTCACCTCGACCGGCAAGCGCGTTCCACCCGTCGTCGACCTTCCCCGCCTGCTGTCGGCAACCAACCGCATCATCGACGACAACGAGACCGATGAAGACCTGCAACTGATCCTGACCCCCGGCACGTCGCTCGGCGGCGCGCGCCCGAAGGCGTCGGTGCGCGACCAAGTTCCCGCGCAAGGACGATGAGTGGCCGGTAACACGATGGGAGGCCGCGACCATGGCGCTCGCCGAGGCTGCGGGGGTGGAGGTTTCGCCATGGCGGCTAGATCTCGTATTGAAGAGACCTGTCCTCATGGCCCGGCGTTTCGACCCCAGCGCCTTCGATCACGAGGATCTAAAAGCAGTGACGTGAAAGCGGATGATCGACGAGCTGACTCAAGAGTTGCCGTCCATCTCCTTTGTCCAGATGAGCCCGTTGCGGTCAGGGCTAGAAACCATAAGCCCCCAAAGACATCACTGTTTTCATGGGGCTATAAAGGTTGCGGGGGCAGGATTTGAACCGCTGACTTTCAAGTTATGAGACGGATTGCTCAACTCTCTCCAGAACTCGCCATTGCCGCCCTCATTTCGCCCCGATACCGTCTAAATTAAACCTCCGAACCTGAGCATTCCATCCGGTGATCACTCAGTCAATTCACCAGAATCCGAAATAGCGCGCTTGTGGACAAGAAATATGGCGGTCGCACTATTGACCTGACTAGCTTTCTTGCATTGGGGCACGATCCGAACGGACAGTGACAATCTACAGCTTCAGCGCTGGCGATATTGACACCTGGGGGAACATCGATACGAATCGTCCCTGAATTCAGCGCAGTAGGCATTCCACCTTTTCACATCACGTTCCGAACTGGCCTTCACTATGCCTCCCAATGGAGCCCCTTCAAGAATTCCTGTCGAAACACAACTATCCGTTTCCCCATCCCTCCAATACAGATGAAGGCGTACGTCTGTGCTGCACCCGCTGCCTATCTTTAGGTACCACCCTTCGCCGTCATATCCGCTAGCTTGGTCCCACTGGAGACTTACGCAATGCGCGGCTGCTCCACGGACATGTACGGGCCGCCCTGCGGGTTCGATCGCGAGCGCGCTATGGCCGACGAGTGCTGCGCCAATGGCAATTGTCGCCAGACCCAGGCGCACCATGGCATAACTGCCCCAACTTGGTTCCCGTGTTGCGACAAACTGCGGGGCATCGCGCGCCGGGCCACACCAGCCAAACTCGATTGGTCCGATTGATGCCCTCCGTAGTTCACGGCAGTTCGCTTGTTTCAGGCGTTCCTCCAGCTTCGGAATTCCCAACTGACTCTTCGATCGTTTAAGGCATAAGTATCTGGCTGTCGCCTCCCGACGCCTTCGTGCCCACCTCCACTGTCATCTATGCGTAGACATCAGAAGATCGAACATCGGACGAGTACCCTAGTCCCCCTCACGTGCCGGTCCCTCGAACGGCTCGAGTGTTTCGCTCGCTCGCTCGCCTTTGGGTCCGGACATGTCGTCCTGACCACGGTCGCCGGGCCGCGACATCACTACGCCGTCGTCTGTCGCTGCCTGCCGGGCCGCGCTTCCATCCCGCGTCTCGCCTTCCCTCAACCTCCTCTGAGCCTCCCTCGCGCCCGAGGCCAACATCACTTTTTTCGACACATACGAATCATAGTCCCGCGCGTCCTGGTCCAGCATTTGCCGCAATTGAACTTTCATCAGCTTCAATTGAACTTCCGCTGCAGCGGCCGCTCGTTTTTCCGCTGCCTCGGCTCGCGCCTCCTTCGCCTTGCTTGACTTCAAGTCGACTTCCTTCTGCTGCACTTTTATTGCATCTAACTGCGCCTTCACAGCAGCCTGACGCCTGCGTTCCTTAAAAGCAAACTTTTGGTCATGTACCGATACTCTCCGGCTCTCCAATTCATATTTTTCTTTACTTCGAGCCTCGCGAAAGCGGTGCACATCAATCAAATATTTCTCTGTCCAATCCCCGCCGCCGATGTCATGCAGAATACGGTGGATTTCTCGGCTCGTCGCCCGATGTCTCGGCTTCTGCAGCTGTTCAACACGCATCCGGTCCGCTCGCGAAACGAAATAGCGCCGCACTCCGTCCGTATCCTCTACAACACTTGCCTCGTCCAGGATAATAGTGTCATCCCACTCATTGACGTAAATCGTCTTTTTGGGACACTGAGGACGAAGTTCGTCAACCAGGATAAAGCCACGAGCCTCCCCCCACCGTGAATCCTGTCGTCCTTGTCGCTTACGATCCTGTTCTTGTTCCCATCCTTTGTTAAACTGCCTTTGTTCCTCGTCGTTACACTCTACTGTCTGTTTCTTGTACTTGGGTATCCTGTCCAATGGATCGATTCTCGAAGGATGCCCGGCGTATCGTCTCGCCAATGCTGTCGCAGTTTCGCCCTCGCCATTGACTACGCCGAGATAGTCCTCCCCGTTTTCTTTTTCTTTCTCACGCGCAAATAACCCCAAACGCCTTACAGTCTCGATCTTCCCCTCCCGGACAGCTTCGTGCAGCGGAGTATCTCCGAATTCGTCAAGGATCCTGATATCTGCACCGGCGCTCAGCAACAAATCCACGATCCTCAAATGCTCTTCGTTCCATTTGCCGTGCCATGCAGCGACGTGCAATGCTGTTTGGTTGTCTTCATCGCGGCGGTTGACATCGGCTCCGGCCGCCAGAAGTACCCTCGCAAGCTCAATTCCGCGGTCCCCCTCTCGGCTTGCGTATTGCAACGGGGACCAGCCTCCCGCTGGATCTCCCAGATTGGGATCAGCCCCGGCTGCCAAAAGTACCTCTACGATCTCAAGCGCTTTATCCTGGTGCTCGTCGATCGCAAGGGACAAAATAGTCTGCCCATCGGGTGCTTCTTGGTTTGGATCGGCCCCGGCTGCCAAGAGTACCCTTACGGTCTCAAGCCTAGTATCGTTGTGGTAGCGTTCGATCGCATAGGACAAAATATTGCCACGTCCCCCCGAGTTCAGATCGAACCCGGCTGCCAAAAGCGCCCTCACGGTCTCAAGAGCAAGCGCTCTCTTCCCGTTATAGGCCGCATAGCGCAAAGGGGTCTTCCGATTCCGATCTTTCAGGTTTGGATCAGCCCCAGCTGCCAGGAGTACCTTTGCGGTCTCAATCGCTTTGTCGCCGTCACGGACCGCATAGTGTAAAGGAGTCCGACCACGGTCATCTTTCAGGTTTGGATCAGCCCCGGCTGCCAAAAGTACCTCTGCGGTCTCAAGCGCTTTGTCGCCGTCACGGACCGCACGGTACAAAGGAGTCCGACCACGGTCATTTTTCAGGTTTGGATCAGCCCCGGCTGCCAAAAGTACCTTTACGGTCTCAAGCGCTTTGTTGCCGTCACCGACCGCGCGGTACAAAGGAGTCCAACCATGGTCATCTTTCTGGTTTGGATCAGCCCCGGCTGCCAGAGCCGTTGTCACGCACTGAGTGTCGTGCCAATGAGTGTCGTGCCAATGCACAGCCGCCAATAGGTCGGGACAGTCGCTATTGGCCGCCGCGGGGCCAATTCCGGCAGCGATTCCAATGGCTATCAAGATAAATGCGGCCTGCAACATAGAAGGACTCCCATTGTTGCGGATGACGAAGGGAGGGAAGAGCGATCTTGAGAAACTCAAAATACACCCGACACGGAGCTACTGTCAAATCTGGTGTATGGGTGAGGCGAATCAAGCGGCTTTCCTGCCGATCTTTCTTTCATCAATGCCATCGATGAACCGGGCATCGGTGACAACGACGGCGAGTTGACCGAAGCCGCGAAGGCGTCGCTAGCGTTTCTTGCTGGGTGAGGAGGGTTTGTTCAAGCAGCTCAAAAAGGCGCTGTTGGAGCGAGCGCTGGGGGCGGAGTTAAGCGACCACCTGGGGCTACGAGAAGGAGGATCCGGCCGGGCGAGGCACCGGCAACAGCCGCAACGGGCACTCTGACAAGACGGTACTGACCGAGGACGGTGAAGTGGATTTCGCGGTGCCTCGGGACCGCAACGGCAGTTTCGAGCCGGCGATCGTGCCCAAGGGGGAGCGGCGTCTTGACGGTTTCGACGACCGCATCGTGTCGCTGTACGCGCCGGGCATGACAGCGCGCGAGATCCGGGGTCCCCTCAAGGAGCTTTACGGGGTTGAGGTATCTCCGGACCTGATCAGCCGGATTACCGACGCGGTGCTCGAGGAGGTGCGGGAATGGCAGAACCGGCCTCTAGACCCGGTCTATCCGGTGGTGTTCTTCGACGCGCTACGGGTCAAGATCCGCGACGAGGGCCTGGTGCGCAACAAGGCGGTCTACCTCGCCCTGGCGATCACCTCGGAAGGCGACAAGGAGGTGCTGGGGCTGTGGATCGAGCAGACCGAGGGGGCCAAGTTCTGGCTCAAGGTGATGAACGAGCTCCAGGCCCGCGGCTTGCACGATATCCTGATCGCGGTGGTGGACGGACTCACGGGCTTCCCTGACGCCATCGGTACGGTGTTCCCGCGCACCGCGGTGCAGACCTGCATCGTGCATCTGATCCGCAACTCCCTGGCCTTCGTCTCCTGGAAGGATCGCAAGAAGGTCATGCCCGACCTCAAGGCGGTTTACCGGGCCGAGACGCCGAAGCCGCGGCGGCTAGGCTCGACGAGTTCGACGCCTGCTGGGGCCAGCGCTACCCGGCGGTGGTCCCCGCTTGGCGGCGCGCCTGGGAGCATGTGGTGCCGATGTTCGCTTTTCCGCCGGCCATCCGCAAGATGATCAATACCACCAACGCCCTGGAGAGCTTGCACCGGTCGTTGCGCAAGATCATCAAGACCCGGGGAAGTTTACCCAGCGACGAGGCGGCGGCAAATTTGCTGTTCCTGGCGATCCGCAACGCCGGGGTCCGCTTACGGCGCCCCATTGACTGGACCGCTGCCATGGGGCAATTTGCAATTCTGTTCGAGGATGGCTTCCCGCCCACAACTCGCTGAGGCCCTCCGCCCCGTAGGTCTGGTAGTTGCGCCGGATCTCGTATAACTCTGGGCGTGAGTAGCCCATGATGCGGCACGCCCTGGACACGTTACTCATCTCTTGGGCCAACTCCAGCAAGCTCAGCTTCCGCCGGGTGGCCATGTCTTTGGTGGTCATGGTGTTCTCCTGAAAGGTTGATGGTCCGTAAACTTGAACCTGATGCTTCCAGGAGCGGTGTCGTCACCGCCGGCGCCCCTCGCGACTTGCCGTCTAGCGCCGAAGGTGGGACTGTCAGGTGATTACCATCTCAATACAAACGGTTGTCCGCGCGTCCCATGTTGGCGTGACTCCGCTTACGGTATGCTTAAAGGCATGGAACAAGGAATGCAGAAAAGAGAGACCCCGCTATCACATTGGAATAACGGGCGTTTTTGGTTGTGGGGGTAGGACTTGAACCTGCGACCTTCAGGTCATGAGCCAGAGGTAACGGCCATTTCCAGACTGCCTCAAGGTCGGAACCGATGATATCACGTCCTTCCCGGACGGGAACTCCCTTTACACCCTCGACACCCCACCCCCGGCGGGCGGCTGGGACTTGCCCGGCATCCACTCCGTGTCCTTGCGCGAGCCTTCGGCCTTGACCGTGAAGCGGGCCTTGCCGAGTTTTTCGATGTCGATCTCCAGGGTGTCGCCGTTGTTCATGGGGCCGAGGCCGACGTGGTAGGTGCCGGTGGCGATGACGTCGCCGGGCTGGAGCTGGATGAAGCGGGACAGCCAAGCGACGAGCTCGGGGATTTTGTGGGCCATGTGGCGAGTGTTGTAGTCCTGGCGGGCCTCGCCGCCGACCCAGGACTTGACGGTCAGGTCGTGAGGGTCGGGGACCTCGTCGGCGGTGGTGATCCACGGGCCGCAGGGGCTGTGGCTGCCCTGTCCCTTGGGCAGGAACTGGGTCCTGCGCACCATGCCGCGGTTCGAGATGTCGAAGAACGGCACGTAGCCGAATACCGCGTCCAGCGCGTCGGACTCGGGCATGTTCTTGCCGCACGGACCCATGACGAAGGCCAACTCGGCCTCAGGCTGGGTCACCACCACCGCCGGGATGTCCGTCAACTCCACCTCGCCTTCCGGCCCCAGGAGCTCGGGGGCCTTGTAGAAGAACTCGATGGGCAGGGTGTCGGGGGTGCGCTCCGGGGAATCCAGGTAGTTGACGAACGCCGCCAGGCACTTGCTCGGCCGGGGAATGGGCGCCAGCAGCTTGACCACGCTCAGGGGAAAGCCCGAGCCCTCGCGGCACAGCCGGTCGAACTCCTTGCGGTAGTCGTCGAAGTTGGCGATGACCTCCTCCATCACCCGCTGGGGGCCTTTCTCCACCCGGTACTGGATGATGCCGCTCACGTCCACCACGTTGGCGCCGTTCTTGAGGACGCCGATGCGATCGTCATTGAAACGAAGAATCTTCACGCGAAATGCTCCTTGTGTTACCGAAAGAACGCGCCGATGCCGGCTAGGGGCGACCGCGGGTCGCCCCTACAACCGGTCCACCGGAAAGCGGTTAGTCGTTCACCGGTTCCAGCCAGAGGTCCACTAACGCCAGCCGTCCTTCCTTGGCGGCCTGGAGGCCTCGTTCGATGGCCGGCCTGACCATGTCCGGGCTCTGTACCCGCTCGCCGAAGCCGTCGAAGGCCCGGGCGATGGCGGCGTAGTCGGGCGCGGGGGCGATGGACGTGCCCACGAACTGGTTGGTGCTCACAGCCCAGCCATCGGGATAGTACTCCGGGATACCGCGCTTCATGGACTTGTAGCCGTGGTTGTTCATCAGCACGATGAGGATCGGCATGCGGAATTCCTGGGCGAACCCGAAGCCCGCGATGCCGGGATTGTAGTTGAACGTGCCGTCGCCGATAACCAGCACCACCGGCTTGTCCGGGTGCGCGGCCTTGACCCCGAGGGCGGTCCCAAGGCCGGTGCCGAGGCCGCCGATGCAGCCGCTGAAGAAGTTGCCGGGTTTGACCCGGTTCAGATGCTGATGCACCGCCAGGCGGTGGGTTATGGTCTCTTCCACCAGGTAGACGTCATCGGGAAGCACCTGGTTGAGCTGGTGAATGACCCAGTTCGTGTCCATGGGCTCTTTCGATCCGAGGCTCTGGGCCTGCTCGGCCCACGCGGCACGTCGCGCCGCGCCCTTCTCTCGCAGCTTTGCCCGACGCTCCGCACCCGCGGCCGCGTCCTCCACGCCATCCTTCCGGAGTCGTTCCACCAGGGCACTCAAGGATGCTTCCAATTCTCCCGCGATGCTCAGATCCACCTGAACTCCCCAGTAGGGCAGGTTCATGTGCAACGGCTCCTCATCGAGCGCCACCACCTTGGCGTCCTGCGCCGCCGAGGCCGGATGCCACGGCTGGGTCGCGCCGATGAGACAGACGACGTCCGCGTCGGCCATGAACTCCCCGGGCTCGAAGCCTCCGTGCAGCTCGTGGTCCCGCGGAAAGTTGAAGTAGCCGCTGCTCCGGGTCTCCACCACGGGAGCGTTGAGCAGCTCCGCGAACTCCACCATGCGGTCAACGATGCCGGTGTTCTTGCCGGCGTTCTCGCTCACGATCACCGGGTTCCGTGCGGTCCGGAGCAGGCTCGCCAGCTCGTCGATTCCCTTGGGGTCCGGGCTCGGCATGGAAGGCATGGACACCTTCAAGGGTGCCTCCCGCGTCACCTTGTCAAACAGGTACTCGATGGGCAGCGAGGCGAATACCGGCCCCCGGGGCGAGCTCATGGCCATCTGGCAGGCGCGCTGGATGGTGGAGACCAGGACGTGCTTGTCGTTGACCCCGAAGCTCCACTTCACGCACCGGTCCACCAGCCGGGCGGGGCCGCCCACGTCCGAGAGGAAGCGCATCCACTGGCCGCCGGGATCGGGGCCGTCATCCTCGCCAAAGGCGATGGACTCGCCGGTGAAGACCACCATGGGCACCTGCTCGTGGAGCGCGCCGCGCAGGGCCATGGAGCCGTGAAGCGCACCGACGGTGGTATGGATCATGACCGCCGGCAGCTTGCCGGTGGACTTGGCGTACCCGCTGGCCATGGCCAGCGCCACTTCCTCGTGTCTCGAGCTCAGGTAAACCGGCATGCTTTCGTCGGGCTTGGCCAGGGCCTCCCATACCGGCGACCACTCCGAGCCCGGCGATGCGAAGATCCGCTCCACGCCCATGCCGGACAGCACCCGCAAAAACGCCTCGGCACCCGTGAGTCCATTGACTTCGATCATGTTCCATTCCTCCGTTACAAGATAAACGACCGTAGGGTACTGTCCGGGTAACTCGCACGATAATCTGCGGGTCTTTTTTGCCGTCGGCTGCGTTGCTCTTCCTCGCGTGGTGCCCGCCACTGCTCGTCATCGCGCCTTACCGACAACAAAAAATCCTCCGCACCTTATCATGCGAATTACCCAGACAGGACCCTAGAATACACCGCCGGGGCGGTCAACTCCCGAGGTTGCCTTGTTCCCCTTACCCGGCCTTGGCGGCGAAGGTGGGCAGCCAGCCCGCGGGCGGTCTCAGGTCCAGCGAGTCGCCGTCCACCGAGGTGCGGCCGGACAGCAGCACGCGCTCGCCCCGGTACGCCCACACGCGCAGGTCCGCCCACACGTAGGAGTCGCCTCCGAGGTGGATCCGCGGCCGTCCCACCTTCCTCTGGGCGACGTAGCCCTCGCCCCTCCGCAGCAGCCGCTGCAGACGCGAGCGCCCGACCCGCGCGCTCGGCAGGAACCCCCGGCTGGCATGGCTGCGGATCGGCTTGAACACGAACCGGTCCCGGTTCTCGACGATGTCCTCGAGGTTCTCGGGCCGGAGCAGATGGGTGTCGGGGATGTGGCGGCTCAAGACTTCCCGCTCGCCGGCGTCGATGCCGAGCTCCCGGTCCCATGAAGGAAGCGAAAGGAATTCCAGCAGCCGCTTGTCGCTGCGGGTGCCGTAGGTGAAGGGATTGGGCGCGACGTAGACGTCGCCGTCCATGAACGCCTCCCGCAACGGGCGCGCGGTCTCCTTTTCCAGGAAAAAGTCGGTGGAACGGTTCACGATGAAGGACACCGGCTCGCCGCCGTGCCGGAGTTCCTCTCCATCCCAGCGGAGATCCGCCGTGGAACCCACCTCCGACGGCCACCCTTCCTCCCGGAAGAGCTCCCGCAACATCTCCATCTCCGCGCCGAACTTGCCCCGTTCCAGGGCTTCGGGCTCGTCGAGGATCAAAAAGAGACCCTCGGGGAAGGTGCCGAAGAACTCCTCGGCTTCCCGGCGGACCATCTGCTTGATGTGCCGCCCGAGCTCGGCGGCCGTGGGCGGCGTTTCAAGCCTCGCCTTCTGCACCGGCTCCAACAAGTCGTGGAAGAACTCGTTGATGAGGCCGGCAAACAGGAGGCCGGAGCCATTGTCATTGAATTCGATGACCTGCCACGGGCCTTCGGGTGGAAGGTGGAAGTCCCAGGCGCTGAAGAAGCACACCTCCGGCCGTTCCGCGGGCAATCTCTGTCCGGAGGAACCGATGACACTTTCCCGCCACGCCGGCCGGGTCGTCACGTCCTCGAAGACCCGTATGAAATCGTCGATTTCGGCCAGCACCTCTGGCGGAATCGCCTGGTGCGCGAAGGTCACGGAAAACTCGTCGGGCACTCCCGGGATGCCGGCGGCCCGGAGCCGACTCCAGAACTCTTCGCGCCGGTCCTCCATCAGCTACGCGGGCTCATGAATGGTTTCGGTAAGGCGCTGGAGGAACCGCGCCACTTCCGCGTCACCCGCCAGCCGATAGACCGCCGCCGTCGGGCGAGGCTCGTCCGCCACGAGGATCCCGAACCCCATGCCGGCCACGGCCTCGAAGGCATCTTCATCGGTGGTGTCATCACCCATGTAGAGGGGCACGACCCCCGGGTGGTCGAGCCCGAGCGCCTGGAGGATCCACCCCACCGCCTTGCCCTTGTTCCAGTCGAAACGGGGCCTGATCTCGAACACCTTCTTGCCATGGGTCTTGCGAAGCTCGGGATAGTCTTGCAGCAGGCTGTCGACCACGGCCTGGACCTCCGCCACCGCTCCCTCTTCCACCAGGCGGTAGTGGACGGCGATGGAATAGCCCTTGGTTTCCAGCAACAGGCCGGCGACCTGCCCGAGGGCGCCCCGGAGCCGCTGATGCAATTCTTCCATTGCCGGGAGAAATTCTTGCCCTACCTGGTGTTGAATACCGGAACCGGCGGGCCCGACGATATCGAAACCGTGGGTGCCGGCGTAGAAGAGGTTGTCAAGCCGGACCCGTTCCTGCACGTCCTGGCGCCCGCGGCCGCTGACCACGGCGGTAACGCACCGGTCGCCCAGGCGCCGTACCGTGCCGCGCATCTCCTCGGAAAGCACGGCTTGGGCGGGAGTATCCACAATCGGAGTCAGCGTGCCGTCGTAGTCGAGAAACACGGCGGCCTGCTTACCCTCCAGCGCCCTCTCGATGTCTTGGAAATCGGCCAGCGCGGACGGAATCGTCCACTCGGAACTCACCACGCCTCCACCGATGCCGGCCTCGACGACCCCGTCATCCACTCCTCCCGCCTCATCCGGGAATCCGTCCCGCGCAGTCCACCTCGACCCACTCCTCCGCCGGAATGGCGTAGGCGTGGGTGCCGGCAATCAGTCCTGCGCGGTTCAGGTTGCTTGGGCATATCGTGCGCTCTTCGATGTTCTTCTCCGCCAGCTTCCCGTCCATGAGGTCGTGGCTACGGTCCGAGTGGCCCAGCCCCATGGCGTGGCCGATCTCGTGGGCCGTCATGTTCTGGGCCTCCACCGCGCCCACCCCCCTGAGCCCGAGATAGATGTATGCCTTGCGGATGCCTTCCCTGCCGTTGCGACACTTCACCTTGGTGGCGCCGACGATGCCCGGCAACACGTCGTCGTAGAGCTCGATGGTGATATCGGGGTCATCGTGAGCGGTCTCGTGCATGGCGAAGAACGGCAGCACGCGTTCCCACTGCGACACGCCCCGGCGCACGGCCAGCGCCGTCTCGAGATCCACGCCGGCCCAGTCGTTGACCTTGTAGGACACCACCCCGCGATCCGGGGAATTCCACCGTGCCACGGCTCCGTCCTCGCAGGTCATCCGTTCGATCTGGACCATACGGGCGCCATCGGCGTGCTCCACGAGAGCCCCGGCATGCGTGCAGGGGACCTCCGATTCCCCGGCGACGTTGTCGATGCAAGCCTCACCGTTCGAATGGAACAGTGTGAAGGAAAGTGCCAGCGCCACAAGAGGAGGAATTGCGTGATTCGGCGTGATCATGCTGACGTCGTCGTTGATCTCGTCCGATGCAGAAGAAAGTCGCAGCCGGTGAACCGCTCCACCGCCACCCGCGCCCTTATACAACGCCAGCCCGCCGGCCGCAACCGCGTCTACGCCCTTGCCTCCCCGGGCGCCTCATGCGATATCTCTCGGCGTGTGATATTTCCCTCGGGCCGTTCCGGCGATCTGTCTGTTGCGGCCCACCAACACGAGCGAGGCGGGATATGGCATTCAAGCAACTGCGCAGACTCATGGGTGAAGGCAGCGACCAGGAAGCGGAGGCTGACACCGACGTGGACATCACCTTCGGCATCGAAGAGGAGTTCTTTCTCGTCGATCCCGAAAGTCGCGACATCATCGCCGATCCGGACGCGGGGATCTTCGAGGTGTGTGAACGGAACCGTGGACCCCACGGCGTCGTGCACGAGTTCCTGCGTTCCCAGATCGAGACCAATACCCGCGTGTGCGAGTCGGTGGCCGACCTGCGCGGTGCGCTCAAGGAAACCCGCCGGATCGTGGTGGAGGCCGCGGCGCAATACGACGCCGCGGTGATGGCCGGCTCCACCCACCCCTTCGCGGCATGGGACGCCCAGATGCCCACGCCCAAGGACCGCTACGAACGGTTCGCCAGCACCTTCCAGGAGACCGTACGGCGACTGATCGTGAGCGGCATGCACATTCACGCCGGTTTCGGCGATGCAGATTCGCGCATACGGGTCATGACCGCCATCCGCCGCTACCTGCCGCTGCTGAACGCCCTGTCCACGTCGTCGCCGTTCAACGCCGGCCGCGAGACCGGATACAAGTCCTACCGGCTGAGCATCATGGGTGCGCTGCCGCGCACCGGCCTTCCCGCACCGCTGTGGTCCCGGGCGGAATTCGACCAGCTCGTGGCGGACTACCAGAGGATGAACCTGATAGGGGACGGCAGCGAGCTGTGGTGGGATATCCGCCCGTCCCAACGATTCCCCACCATCGAATTGCGCATCTGCGACTTGTGCCCGCGCATCGACGACGCCATGTGCCTCGCGGCGCTGTACGGCTCCCTGATCCGGCGGCTGTCGCGGTTGGACCGCGAAGGCGCGCTACCGGCCGAACCCCCGACCGAAATCATCAACGAGAACCGCTGGCTGGCCCAGCGCTATGGCGTCCTGGCCTTTCTCGGCGACACCCGCGAGGGCGGCCGCAAGGACATCGAAGACTCCGCCGCCGAGTTGGTGGAAGAGTTGGCCGACGACGCCCGCGCCCTGGGTTGCGAGGAAGAGCTCCGGCACGCCCTCGCCATCATCCGCGAGGGCACCGGCGCCGACCGCCAGCTCGACCTGTTCCGGCTACGGCGGGTGGAAGGAGACACCGCGGCCCAGGCGCTGCGCGCCGTCGTAGATTTGGTGATTGAGGAAACGAGGGAAGGGATCGAGTAGACGCCGCGAATAGTTGAATCAGCTTCTCTTCGTCACCGCGCGCGGGACGGAACGATGATCTCACAGACCGGCCCCGTGGCCTGGCCGAGCCTCCGGTCAAGGGTCGCCAGCGGGCTATCCAGCGCCTCCGCCAGTGCGACGTACCAGGCGTCGCTAGCGGTCAGGTCGCTCCTCAATGCCCACACGCGCTCGGCGAACGGCGCGAAGGGGAACAAGTCAAGATCCAGCCGCAAGAGGTCCCGGTGCGCGCTGTTCGCCTCCAGCCGTGAGATTTCGCCGGACCGTTCCAACCGCCGCAGGATATTGGTCGCCTCGACCAGCGCCAACTCGGGGGCGGCCAACGGCCCCTCGGCGACGACGGATTCCGCCCACCGTCCTTCGTGACCCGAGTCCACTAGCACCGCGACGAGCACGGATGCATCGGCGACGACGGTCACGTCCGGTCCGCGTCACGGGCGCGCAGGATGCGGGAAGGTCCGACGCGCGTACCCGCCGCTTCCTTGCGCTCGCGAACGCCGCGCAGCCACGCGTCGAGGGACGGGCGCGCAGCGATGCGCTCCAACTCACAGCGGAGGTACTCCTGCATCGATTGGCGCTGTGACGCCGCCCGCACCGCGAGCTCGTCGCGGACATGCTCCGGAACCCCTCGGATCGTAATCTGTACCGGCATTGAAAGCATTATGACAGCGTCGACAGTATTCAGCAAGCACATCGGTAGGTCTCCGGCAACGCCGACGCTCGGCGTGATCCGGACACCGGGAGCAGGAGCGGAAACGTAGCTCAGGAAATTGCCGCCGCCCGCGATTGTTGCTAGGGTACTCGAAAAACTTGTGATGCCCGCCTGGAAACCGCGGCTTGGACCCGTTTCGGCCGTTTCGGGCGCAGGAGGTTTGCCATGTCCGTTATCGATGCCGATACCCATGTCGACGAGTCCGAATCCACCTGGGCCGCGTTGGAGGGGACGCCCTATGCGAAATACATGCCGGTGACGGTCCACATGTCCGACGACGAGGCGAACCGGGCCGGCTTCAACACCACCACCCGGCGCAGTTGGGTGGTGGAGGGCAGGCTGCAGAACCGCGCGGTGCGGGACGAGATCAACCATCCGCCGCGGGTGCGCCGGGAGCTGGACGACGTGGAAGGCCGGGTAGCCCACATGGACGAAATGGGCGTGGACATCCAGGTCATCTTCCCGACCTTCTTCATCCGCCACAACACCCAGAACGCCGAAGCGGAATGGGCGCTGGCCACCACCTACAACCGCTGGCTGGCGGAGAAGTGCGCGCCTACCAACGGGCGGCTGCAGTGGGCCGCGGTGCTGCCGTGGCTGAATCCGGAAATGGGCATCGAGGAGCTGCGCTGGGCCAAGGAGCACGGCGCCTGCGGCATCTTCAAGCGCGGCTTCGACATCGGCAGGAAAGTCACCGACCCGCATTTCTTCCCTGTGTACGAGGAGGCCAACCGCCTGGACATGGCCCTGTGCTTCCACACGGGCCACCCGCTGCCCTCGCGCGAGTGGGACCGCGGCTTTCCCATCATGTACGCCTTCGCCGAGCTGGTGACCTCCAAGGTGCCGGAGATGTTCCCCAATCTGCGGTTCGGGTTCATCGAGTCGGGGGCGTCGTGGATTCCCTACGTGATGTCGCAACTTGGAGCCACGAAGCGCGCCGCGCTCCGCGGCACGGGGACCACCCTGCCGCAACTGTGCGACCTGGACCCCGATATCTTCCGGAAGAACCGCTGCTTCATCACCATCGACCCCATCGACGACGTGGAGTCGCTCCTCAAGTTCCACACCGAGGACAACCTGATGATCGGCACGGACTACAGCCACACCGACATCTCCGCCAACCTGAGCGGACTCCACGAGGTGCGCAACTGGGTGGACGAGGGCCGGATCGACAACAACCAGGCCGAAAAGATCCTCAACACCAACTCGCGGGTGTTCTACGGGTTGTAGGAACGCGTTTCCACGCCTGTTTGAGTAAGGGCGGGTCCCAGGGCCCGCCCTTATCCGTTTCGGCGCATGGCGCGCCAGACCTTCTCCGGGGTCAGCGGCAGGTCCTTGACACGGGCGCCGGTGCAGCGGAACACCGCATTGGCCACGGCCGGCGCCACCGGGATGATGCCGCCCTCCCCCATGCCCTTGGCGCCGTAGGGGCCGGGGCCGTCACCGTTTTCCACCAGTATCGATTCGAAGGTCCCGGGCAGGTTCTCGAAGCTGGGCACACGGTAGTCCACCAGGTTGGGGTTGAGGATCTGGCCGTCGCCGTAGACGATGGACTCCATCAGCGCGTGGCCGATGCCCATCATGGCGGCGCCCTCGTCCTGGCCTTCGCACTGGAGCGGATTGAGCGCCTTGCCCACGTCGGCGGCCATGACGTAGCGCTCCAGCCGGACCTCACCGGTGTCCCGGTCCACGTCGAGCTCGACGGCGCCGATGCCGATCTCCCAGAAGAGTGGATTGGACGGAGTGGTGGCCATGCCGCTGTGGGCGTAGCCCCGGCCCACGATCTCGCCGCCCTGCATGGCGAAGTGGGTACGGATGAGCTCTCCGTAAGAGACGCTCTGGCCGCCCGCCCGGGCTTCGCCGTCGGCCAGCTCGACGGCCTCCCGCGGGGCTTCGAAATGCTCCATGGCCAGCTCCAGGATCTGCTCGCGGGCGTCGGCCGCGGCCAACTGGGTGGCCTTGCCCATCACCGTGGTGGAACGGCTGGACCCGGTGGAGCGGTCGTAGGGCGTGTAGGCGGTGTCCGGCGGCCGCACCCGGACCTTGTCGAGGGGGACGCGCAGCTCCTCCGCCACGATCTGGCTCATGACGGTGCGCGACCCCTGGCCGATCTCCGAGGTGCCGATAAGCACCACCACGCTGCCGTCCGAGAGGGCATGCACGGTGGAGGTGGAGGCCAGCGGCGCTCCCGGGTCGGTGACCCCGAAGGCGAGCCCGCGGCCCGCCCCCGAGGGGGCCACGGGTCCGTCCCATCCCATCCGCTCGGTGACCCGGCCGAGCCCTTCCCGGAGGTCGGCGTCCAGCGGCTTGCCGCCGGGTTTCAGCTCCTCGCCCCGGTGGAGCAGGTTCTTCAGGCGGAAAGCCAGGGGGTCGAGGCCCAGCTCGTCGGCGAGGATGTCCATCTGCGACTCGTTGGCCCAGGCGGTCTGCGGGCCGCCGATGGAGCGGAACGAGGCCGCGGACACGGTGTTGGTGTACACGCAGTGGGACTCCACCCGGAGGTTGGGGATGCGGTACGGCCCCAGGATGCGAGTGAGGGTGCGGCTGGTCACCACCGGCCCGAGCTCGGCGAAGGCGCCGGTGTTGAGGAAGACCTCCGCCTGCTTGGCCACCAGGGTGCCGTCCCGCCTGGCCCCGGTGCGGACCCGGCAAAGGGCCGAATGGCGCCGCACGGTCATCATGGCCTCGGAGACGTTCTGGGCCACCCGCACCGGCCGGCCGCACTTCTGCGCCAGCGCCACCGCCAGGGGTTCGATCTTGGCCCCGGACTTGCTCCCGTAGGCGCCGCCCACGTAGGGGATGATGACCCGGACGCTCGCAAGCGGAAGGCCGAAGATGTGGGCCAGCTCGAGCTGCACGCCGAAGGGGTGGGCGCAGGAGCTCCACACCGTCACCCCCTCGGCATCCACCTTGGCGATGGCCACGTGGGGCTCCATGGCGTAGTGGTACACCATGGGGAAGGTGAAGGTGTCTTCCACCACGGTGTCGGCCTCGGCGAAGCCGTCCGCCACGTCGCCCTTCTCGAGCCGGTCGCTGAAACAGATGTTGCCGGGCGCGGCCTCGTGGACTTGCGGCGCGCCGTCGGCGACGGCCTCCTCGATGGTGACCACCGCGGGCAGCGGCTCGTACTCCACCGCCACCGCGCGGAGCGCGTCTTCCGCGGCGGCCTCGTCGTCGGCCGCCACCGCGGCCACCGGCTGGCCGGCGAACAGCGCACGCTCCAGCGCCACGATGGGGTGGTCCTGTATCCTGCCGCTGAACCAAGGGTTCCGGTTGCGGAAGTCCTCGCGCGTGAGCACGGCGCGGACGCCGGGGATGCGCTCCGCGGCGCGGGTGTCGATGGAGACGATGCGGGCGTGGGGGTGAGGACTCCGCAGGATCTTGCCGCAGAGCATGCCCGACAGCGTGAGGTCCGAGGCGTATTCGGCCTGTCCCGTGACCTTGGCGACCCCGTCCACCCGCGCCGCCGCGGTGCCGATGATGTTCATGGCCGGGCCGTCAGAACTCCATCAGGTCCTCGGCGACCACCACCTCGCCCGAGTAGTGCTTCCTTACCTCTTCAGCCCAGGGCTCGTAGTCGTCGGTGCCGACGCGGCGGGTGAAGTGGGACAGCACCACCTTCCTGACGGCCGCCTGGGTTGCCAGCTTGCCGATGTTCTCCAGGCCCATGTGCCCCTGGGTGGCCTGCCGCATGATGCCTTCCTGCTCGGCCGTGCTCATGGCCTGCCAGCGGCCGTCCTGGATCATGGAGTTCTTGCGCTCGTCGCATGAGGAGGTCTCGGTCACAAGCACGTCCACATCCTTGGCCAACGCGGTGACGGCGGCGCTGGCGCCGGTGTCGCCGGTGAACATGATGACCCGGTCGGGAGTCTCGAAGCGGTAGGAGTAGGACTTGTACAGGCCTTCCTTGTCGCCCCGGTGGAAGCTGAAGTGGGTGTTCTCGACGGCGGTCACGCGGACGTTGTCGTCCTGGTAGACCTCGCCGATGCCCACGTCGTGCCCGAAGAACACCTTGTCCAGCGGAACGCTCCGGCCGCCGTCGGCGATGCGGATGTCGGCGCTGATGCTGCAGTACTTCACCGTGGCGTCCACAAGCTCCTTGGTCCGGGGCGGGCCGTAGACGTCGATGGGCGCGGTGCGCTGCCCGTCCCAGGCCAGGGACATGAGGGTGCCGAGACCCGCCGTGTGGTCGTCGTGATGGTGGGTGAGGAAGATGATCCCGACCTTGCGCACGTCGGCGCCCGCACGGGCCATGCGCCGCGACACGCCGTCGCCGGCGTCCACCACGTAGTAGGTGCCGTTGACGGTGAGCAGGTGGGATGTCTGCGCCCGCCGGGGGGTCAACGACGGTCCGCCGGACGTCCCCAGGGTGATGAGTGATGATGGCGTCTTCATGAGGTGCTCCTTCAGTCGGTACCGAGCCGTTTCTCGCCAGCGACGAGGCCGAAGTGGAAACCGCCGCTGAGGTGGACCCCATCGCCGGTCTTCTCGTAGCGAAAGTATCTCTCCTGGAAGCGCGCCTTCAACTCCGGCGGCCTCCGTTCCAGCTCGTCCATTACCTCGATCCAGTGCCGGCCGGTGGGGATGCCGTCGGTGCCGTCCTGATCCACCGGGTAGGTGTGGAGATCGTCGCGCACCACCTCCATGCCGCCGTCGGTCATGAGGCGCCGGATCTCTTCCTGCGCGAAGAAGCGGAAACCGGCGCCGTGGGAGCGCTGGAAGACCTCGTTGATGAGGCTGTTGACGGCCGCGTCGAGCGCGTCGTCCGCCGCCGCGATGATCGGATCGAGGATGAAGATGCGGCCGCCCGGCTTGAGCACCCGCCCCGCCTCCCGCAGCATGTCCGTGGCGCTGACGAAGTGATGCAGGCTGAAGGCGACCCACGCGCAGTCGAAGATGCCGCCCCTCAGCGGCATGCGCTCGGCCGTGGCGGCGACCCGGCCGTAACGGGGAATGGGGTCCGCGTCCGGTTCGCGCGAGACCCGCAGCATGGCCAGCGCCGGGTCGATGCCGACCACGCTCCCGCCGGCCAGGCGCCCGGAAACCGGCCGGGCGAAGCGGCCCGTGCCGGTGGCCACGTCGAGCACGGTCTCGTCGCCGCGCAGCGCCATGGCCTCGATCAGGCGCTCCGCCAACTGTCCGCGGATGTCGGACACGGCCGCGTTCCTGTCGAACTCCGCCGCGTGCGCGGGATCGTGAAACTGCGCGTTGGCCGAGTGTGGGGGTGCGTGCTGGCTCATGGTGCCTAGTGTCCTGTCTGGTCCGCCATGCGGGCGTGGTGTCCGGCTAGGGCCTGTTAACACTATCGTAAGGCCTCGATGATGAGTGAGAAGTGTATGAAGCCGAGGAAGATCACGTCGAGCTTCTCGAAGCGGGAGAAGATACGCCGGAATCCCTTCAGACGACGAAACAACCTCTCGATTTCATTACGTCGCTTGTACATGTGGCGATCATACACCCATGGGTCGAGTCGCGTCGATAACGGCGGCACCACGGGAGTGAACCCTAGAGCCAGAGCCAACTGGCGTGTCTCGTTACCTTCGTACGCTCGGTCCATGATCAGTGAGGGACTGTCATGCTGCTGGCCAAGGCGATTCAGCAGCTTCCGTCCTTCTGGGGCGTCGTGGGCCTGTCCAGGGGAGAGAGAGAAGGTGATGGCCGTTCGAGCATCCGCGGCAACCATATGAATCTTGGTGGTCCAGCCTCCTCGGGATTTGCCGATGGCTTGGGGGCCGTTTTTTTTAGCGCCCCCGTCCCGTCGGGATGGACCTTGACGATGGTGCTGTCTATCGACACTGCCTCGATCTTGATGCGCACCATCTGCTCCCTTTGGAGTTGCTCGAAGACCTGGTCCAGCACCCCGTTCTTCGACCAGCGATTCATCCGAGTGTAAATCGTGTGCCAATTGCCGAACCGAGCCGGCAACCCGCGCCACTTGCAACCGTGCTCCGCCACATACAAGATAGCGTTGAGCACCTGCCGGTTCGAAAGGCTGACATTGCCACGCTGCACCGGGAGGTGCCCTGCTATGCGCTCATATTGGGCTTCCGTTAATTCCATCCCATGAGCATAACATTTCTTCAATTTAGTGTTAACAGGCCCTAGTCGTCCGGCCCCCTGTGCGCGGTGGCCGACTCGTCGACCCAGTCGCCCTCGGTGTACGACAACCCGTCTTTCGCCGGAACCGTGCGCTCGCGCCCGGCCCGATAGAAACGGCAACTCTTCGGACCATAGCAGAAAGTCTCGACCCTGTACCGTTGTCGCGAAGGGTTCCATTGATCCAGTATGATGCCCACCGGCATCCGGCAACCCCACATGCACGTCGCGCAGCGACTGTCGTAGGTGCGCGGAGCCAACCGCCGGTGTCCGCGCTCGCGGTAGGTTTCCAGGTCCGGCGGCACGCCATGGAACGGCGGCCCGGCCGGCGCCTCCACCTCGGCGTCCCGGAGGACCTTGAGCCGGCTCACCCTGTACCACCCCGCCGTTTCCGTATTCGGGTTGGCCACGGGCACCGCTACGCCACTCACCTCCATGCCGGCGCGAAACCGGTGCTTCGCGTGCGCCCCCCGGCCCACGGCGATGGCGGCCTCCCCGCGCTCGCCGGCGCAAGTCCCGTCGATCCGCAGCACGTAGCCGTGATAGCTGTGGGAGCGCTCGTCGAGAGAACGCAGCAGCCGTATCCGCGGCTGCACGGAGACGATGGTGCCGGACCAGGGTGCATTGATCTCTCCGGGAACGGCGCGTCCGAATGTGGACCATTTCGTCATGCGCTATTGCACTCCTCGACAATTGCCACGTGCACTACTGTAATTTGACCCGCCAAATTGCAATAGCGACCCTTCTCAAGCAAGTAAGCCGCCCGCGGACGCACCTACGGCAGCGGACACTCCGGCGTGAGCCGCTTCAACTCGGGGATGACCTCCTCGCCGAAGCGCTGGATGGTCTCCAGGGTCATGCTGGCTTCCATGCCGGGCCAGTCCACCATGAACCACATGATCTCGGCGCCGAACTCCTGATGGTAGGAGAGCACCTGCTCGGCCACCTCCGCCGGACTGCCGAGGACCAGGCGGTCCTGCTGCAACTGCTCGAACGGGAGGTCGTAGCGCTCCCCCGGCTGGCCCCAGCGCTGGTAGCGTTCGTAGCGCCGCTCGTAGCCCTCGCGGATGCGGTCTTCGGCCTCCTTGCGGCTGTCGGCGACGCAGAGGTCGCGGAAGATGTAGAGGCCTTCGAAGGGCCGACCCTGGGCCTCCAGGGCGCGCTTGTACGCGGGCACGGCCTCGCGCAGGAAGGTCTTGGTGTGACGGCGGCTGGCGATCCAGTGGTCGGCCACCTCCGGCACGCGGGCGACGGTAGGCACCGTGTCGGCCCCCAGCAGGATGGGCGGCCGAGGTTTCCGGATCGGCTTGGGTTCGATGGTGACGCCTTCGATGCGGTAGAACCTGCCCTGGTGGTGGACCTCGTTCTCGGTCCACAACCGCTTCACCACCTCGATCCCCTCCTCCAGCCGAGGCCGCTTCTCCCGCATGGGCACGCCCATGGAGGTGAACTCGACGTCGCGATAGCCCTGGCCGATGCCGAACAGGAACTTGCCGTCGCACAGGTTGTCGATGGTGGCGGTGTACTCCGCCACCATCAGAGGCTGGTGCATGGGCAACAGGAAGATCGCCGTGCCCAGGTACATGCCGGGGGTCAGGCCCGCGAAGTACGACAGCAGCGGCAGGGATTGGAGCATGGCCGCGTCCGGTCCCGTGGAGTAGTGCTGCGCCACGAAGAGCGCCTCGTAGTTGCTGGCGTGGGCCACCCGCGCCCGTTCCGTGAAGTCGCGGCAAAGCCCCGCACGGTCCAGGTCCGAGGGGTAGCTGCCGAACGCGATGCCAAAACGCATGATGAAAACCTCCCGTTGCTCTCACCCGGCCAGGTCATCCCAGGGCCGACCGCCTCTGGGATTCAGGCGACTACCCGCTCCACCGGTACGCTCCGGACGTCCATTTCGAATTCCAGTCCCTGGACCGGCGGCCGGGCGTAGGTCCATGTGACGCCGTCCGGCGCCGCACCCCGGCGGACGACCTCGTCGGCGAGAAACCCTTGGATTTCGTGGACCGTGTAGACCTGGCTCGTGGTGGCGTCCGCCCACGTCAGGCCCAACGCCGCCATCCGAAGCTCCAGCGCTCCGAGGACGAACCGCGCCTTTTCCCGCATGGCGTCGGGCGAGGTGTCGCCGAGACGGATGATCCGGTCCCCGTAGCCTCCCGGTCCTTCGGGCGCTTCGCCGGAACCCGCGATCACGAAGCTCTTGAGCCCCGCCGCATCGCCCGCCCCGGCCGGTACCGTGTACGAAAATGCATGGAAGCAGGGTTCGCTCGGAGGATGCACCTCGGGACATACGTTTGACCGCGCGACGGGATTGTCGTCGTCCTTGAAGATGCCCCACCGTTCGAGCGTGCTCACGTAGACCCGATTGAAGGCAATGAAGCCTTCTTCCGTGAACTGCCCTGGCGAGCGCAGCTCGCAAGCACAGAACGCGGTGGGCGGCCGGCCGAGGCCGTCAAGATACGTCTCGATCCGCCGGAACCCCTCGTCAAGCGGCACGGGGCGCGCGAACCGGGCGCGTTCGATGACGAATCCCGGCTCCGCCGAGACGCCCCCGGAGTACTGAAAGCGCCCCCGCACGTACCGGTATCCGCCGGGTTCGAATACTGTCGTTTCCGCCATATCGCACCTCCCGTATCCGGAGTTCAGTCAGGCCTCGGCGCGCCTTGCGATCTCCCGCGCCAGCCCGTCGAAGATCCGGGCGTGGACCGGGTAGAGTCCGTACCAATAAAGCAGGCCGCCCACGCCCTTGGGAAGGAAGGCCGCGGTCTGCTCCAGCCGGGTCTTCCCGTCCTCGGTCTCGGACACCCGGAACTGGAGCCAGGCGCGGCCCGGCAGCTTCATCTCCGCCCTCAGGCGGACCAGCCGGCCCGGCTCCAGGGCCTCCACCCGCCAGAAATCCAGCGCGTCGCCGACGCGCAGCTCGTCGGGATGGCGGCGTCCCCGCCGCAGCCCCGCGCCCCCCAGCAGGCGGTCCACCATGCCCCGGATCCGCCACATCCAGTCGCCGTAGAGCCATCCCCGGTCGCCGCCGATGCCGGTGAATACCCGGTACACCTCCCGTGAGGGCGCGTCCACCGGTCGTGTGCGGCGTTCGAGGATCATGCCTTCCTGGGATTCCACGCGAGAGAAGGAGTCGGGCGTGTCGGACCCGCCGTGGGCGTCGCTCCAGGCGGTCTCGATGCGCCCGTGTTCCAGGTCCTCGATCACCTCCGCGATGGCCCCGGCGTAGTCCCGGGGCGAGATCGCCGGGAACAGCTCCCGGGCCAGATGGTCGGTCACCACAACCTCGTTCCGGAGGCCGTCGATGAGGGGTCCGCTGACTCCGGAAGGGATCGGCGTCATCCAGTGCACCCAGTACGACGACAGCCGCGGCGTCAGCACCGGCACCGGCACCAGCCAGCGCCTGAGGCCCCTGGCCCGTGCGTAGCCCAGCATCATCCCCTTGTAGGTGGTGACCCCGTCGCCGCCGATTTCGATGACCTTGTCGCCGCAGGCGGCGTTGGCCGGCGCCGCCGCCAGATAGTCCAGCACATCCTTCACCGCGATGGGCTGGACCCGCGAATAGACCCAACGCGGACACACCATCACCGGCAGCCGTTCCACCAGGTAGCGGATCATCTCGAAGGAGATGCTGCCGGAACCCACGATCACCGCCGCCCTGAACTCCGTCACCGGCACCCCACCCTCCCGGAGCGCCCGCCCCGTGTCCTGCCTGGATCGCAAGTGTTGCGACAGGTCTGCGTTCGGGTCGCCCAACCCTCCCAGGTAGACGATTCGCCGGACGCCCGCTTCCCTGGCCACCCGCCCGAACAGCCGCGCCGCCTCCACGTCCAGCTCGTGGAACCGCGAGCCGCTACCCATGCTGTGGATCAGGTAGTAGGCACAGTCCAGCCCGGCCAGGGCTTGCGCCAACGTCTCGCGGTCCAGCGCGTCGCCCTCGACGATCTCCACCCGCTCCGCCCAGGAACGCGAGCGCACCCGCGCCGCGCTACGGGCCAGCACGCGTACGCGGCGGCCTTCGTCGAGGAGTCGCGGAGCCAGCCTGCCGCCGATGTAGCCGGTGGCGCCGGTGACGAGGACTGTTGCCGGTGGGTTCATGCTGGAAGAAAGGCTGGCCACGGAACCGGCAAGGAGGCGTTACCGACTCTTCTGCTGCCAACCCGCGCGATGACGCTTACTACCGGTTCTCGGTCAGCCGTCCGGAAAGGTACTTGTGAATCACGTAATGTGTGCAATTTGTCAACAACTTCGGCGGAGGGCCGAACAAGCGGTCTCGCGCCCTCAACAGGCGCATCAACGGCCTGACTGCCGTAAGCCGGCAAGCACCTCGCGGAAACTGCTGAGACCCGCCTCGAGATTCTCGATGATCTCTTCAGCGAGGTCAACAACCGAGAAATCGCCACCGGGATTTGGATCCCGGTCGCCTTCATCTCCTGCCTCCTGCTCGAGGATGGCCTGAAACGTATGCAAGGAGGCGTTTCTTCCGAGCTTTCATCATCCGGCCTTGGCTGTTGCAACGCGCTACAACACCCGAAGTGCATCAATTGATGCACTTCCAAGCATCTAATTGGTTGCATTGGAAACGCTGCCTGGGATAGTATGCGACGCTGTCGAAGGACAGGCCCCGCCACGGGGCTCATCGTGGGCGACGCTGTTGGGCGCAGACCACAAGGAGGGAAACATGGCTTATTCTGGAGGGTGCGACCACATACACACCAGCTCGGACAACGATCCGATCGACGTCCACACCTGTCACTGCTCCGTCTGCAAGCGCGTTACGGGACAAGCCACGACCCATGTCGCGTTTTTTACTCACGGTGACATCGTCGTCGACAACCCCGACGGCCTGAACCGCCAGCCATTCAACGATCAGAATCCGGATGGTCCCCTGGAGCTGTGCACGTGTGCGGACTGCGGCACACCCATCATGCTCGATGACAAGATGGGACGGATTCGCGCGATCGCGCCGAACCTGATGGGCTTTGACCCGGACAGCATGCCGGCCACCTATCATGCCTTCTACGATCCGGCCACCGGCGTCCCGAGGCCGGACGACGGCCGCCCGGTCTATGAAGGGCTTCGCCCCGACTTCGTCTGGCCTGATCCGTCCTGAAAGAGGAACCCGGTTCGCAAGGCCGGAAACGACAAGACCCCGAGAGCTTACCCTCGGGGTCTTGTATCAACTGGTGTCTGGATCGGTGCCCGGAGAAATGGCTCCCGGGGAGGGACTCGAACCCCCGACAAAGTGGTTAACAGCCACCTGCTCTACCGACTGAGCTACCCGGGAACGACTGGCTAAACCTAACACACGCCCCTGTCAATTTCCAGGTGCGGCGAACCCGAGGCGCTTGAGTTCCTTCACCATGAGTTGCTGGTGGGTGGCGGCCCAGAACACCCGGCGGCAGCCCGGGCAGAGCGAGAAGACTTCCTGAGTCTCGTACACGTAGGGCGTCACGGTGCCGGCGACCTGCTCCCTGGCGACGCGCTGAAGCGGCTCGTTGCACTCGACGCACCGGGTCAGGAGACCTCCGAAAGGGTCCAGCCCGCATTCTTCCACCACCTGCTTCAACTGTCCGCGGAAATGGTCGTCCCGGATGAAGATGCTTTGGTCCCGATTCCGGCGGTAGACCTTGCGGTCCCGCGTCAGGATGACCCGCCGCTCCCGGGCTGCCGTCCGCGCCAGCCCCTGCCCGGACAGATGCTGGCCGCAGATGACATCCTGGCCGATGATCCGGAGCCACTTGGCCAGCCGCCCCAGCATCTTGTCGGCGGCGAATCTCAACGCGTCGTCCATGCGCTCGACCATTTGACCCTCATCGCCTCGGAGTCCCGTACAAGACATACTTGAGGGGGGTGTTCCTGTCATGGTATCGTCCCCCGAATACACCCGCAACTATACCTGTGAGCAGACCGCAGGGGCAGGACGCAACCCAAACGGCGGGCGAACCAGGCACCGATGTCGAAGGCGCGTAACATATACGGGGGCAAGGACCCCAGGGAGATCGCCGCGTATACCGTGGTTGAAGCGGCGCGTTACGTGCGGATTCCCCCACAGACACTTCGCTCGTGGGTCGCCGGCCATTCACGCACATGGAAATCGATGCGACCTGCCTTTCAAGCGCTGATTACTGCTCCCGAATACGGCCCGATCCGTCTCTCCTTCAACAACATCGTTGAGGCATACACGTTGCGGGCATTGAGAACGAAACACGGGGTCTCGATCGTAGCGGCGCGTCAAGCGATGGATGTGGCAGAACGTGCCTGCAATGCGAAGAGGTTGTTGCTCTCTCCAGAGTTACACGCCGGTGGAGGAGAGTTGTTTCTTGGCCAGTACGGTGAACGGGTCAATCTGACAAGAGCCGGGCAAATTGCGATCAAGCATATCTTGATGGATCATCTCGCACGGATCGAACGCGACGAACTACACATCCCGGTAAGGCTGTATCCCGGCGACAGCCATACAATCGTACTGGACGCACGACTCGCCTTTGGGCGTCCCGTCATTGCCCGTCGCGGCATCTCGACGGCCACCATCGTTGATCGGGTCAACGCGGGTGAGACCGAGGAGGAAATCGCGAAAGACTACGGCCTGGATTGCCAGGAAGTCAAGGATGCTTTGGTCTATGAACAGGCAGCCTGAACGTGATCTTCTTCACGGACCGTGATCTGGGCTCGTTGTTTCCCAAAAATTCTGTCAGATGCGGGCATTCACGTCGAAAAGCATGATGCCCATTTCCCCGACAACACACCCGACGACGTCTGGTTGCCAGAGGTCGGAGGCAACGGGTGGTTTGTAGTCTCAAAGGACAAACGCATCCGCTACAGGCAGAATGAGTTGAATGCCGTAATGCGAGCCGGTGTCGGACTCTTTCTCGTCGTAGGTCACGCCAACCACAGAACGCTGGCCGAAAATTTCGTTTCCTGTATCCACAAGATAGAACGTTTCCTGAATAGACACAGCCCTCCCTTCGTTGCCAAAATCTACCTGCCACCGTCTGAACAAAAACGCCGAGGCAGTCGCAAGACAGGACGCGCGGAGCTTTGGCTATCAAGAGAAGCCTGGTTGGAACGTGCTTGACCGGATGCGCTAATGGCGTGGCCGGCCACAGGGTCGTCACTCCTGACAGCGGTTCCCTACCTCGGATCGATCACCTGGTCGAGGTGGATCCAGATGACCCGGGAGTAGCGGAACAAGAATGGGGCGGACACCACCAGCACGAGGCAGCACGCGATGTAGATGGGGGCGGCGCCGAAGCCGAGCAGCAGCATGGCGACGATCAGGGGAAGGACCTCCGCGAGGGCCAGTGCGTAGCTGAAGTACATGGCGCCGACAAAGTAGCCCTGCTCACGCTCGAACTCGAGGCCGCAGACCGGGCAGCGGGGATTCATCCTCAGGAGGCGGGCGAAGATCGGGCCGGCGGCGCAGCGGGGGCAGCGGAGCCGGATGATGGCGCACAGTTTTTTCACGGCGCCTCACATATCCCATAGGTCACGGCCCCTTTGGAAGTTCCGCCGGCGCCCGTCACGGGCAGCGCATCGAACGGATCGCCGGCGTCCCCGGCGGCGCGCACGGCCTCGATGGTCCGGCTCACTTGTCGGCCTTCCCGCCGGTAGAGTTCCTCGAACCGCTCCAGGTAGGTGACGTATAGCAGGTGCTGCAGGATCACGGCGTTGTCCAGGGGCCAGCGGCTGAAGGAGGCGTACCGGTGCCCCGGGCTTCCGGCCAGCGCGCCGGCCCACTGCCGCCGGCTCCGGGCGAACACCTGCTCGCGGCGGCTCAGCTTGTCCGCCTCGGCCACCGCCTCCGCGTACAGCGCCCGCAGGCACCGCGTCAACTCCATCATCAGCCCGGAGAATTCCAGCTCTTCCCGCCACGCCCGGCGGGCGGCCTCGGCTTCGGGGCTCCCGGGGCCGCGGCGTCGTTCAAAGAAATCGATGGCGCCGCGCTTGCCGACGAAGTTGGCCAGACTTTCGTTGAAGGCCACCGAGCCCTTCACGAACAGCGTGTTGTGGAGCAACTCGTGCAGCACCACGTCCGCGAGGTTCACCCGGTCGAGCTTCAGGAGGCGGCCGAGCAGCGGATCGTCGAACCAGCCCAGAGTGCTGAAGGCGCCGGCCGCGCGGATGTTGGTGTCGTAACCCTTCCGCGCCAGCGATTCGGCTTCCTCGCGGGCATCGTCCGGGTCGAAGTAGCCCTTGTAGGGGACGCGGCCCACGAACGGGAACCACCATGTGTACGGCTCGAAAGAGGTCTTGGGAACCGCTGTCAGCACGTGCAGCAGCACCGGGCGGTCCACGAAGGAATGGGCCGCGTAGCTGCCGCCGACGTTGAGCCCGAGCTGGCCGGCGGCAAAGTCCCGGACATCAAGCACCATCTCGAGCTTCCGGCGGACGTCGGGCGCGAGCCCCTCCTCCGCCAGCATGGCGGTGATGGGCTTGCGGCGCCACAGGATCCGGCCCTCCTCGTAGGCGGCCCGGAGGTAGTACTCCGCCGAGCAGCCGGACAGGACCATCAACAGGAGGCCCCATACGATTGGCCTGAGAATCCCCGCCACGGCCCGCGCCCCCGGCGCGCGGCTAGTCGACGGCCGCCGCATCGCGGGTTCCCGGCGCGTCCGCGGCACCGCCCTCTCCCTGGAACTGCAACTGATGGAGCCGGTAGTAGACCCCGCCTTTCTCCATCAACTCGGAGTGGGAACCCATCTCGCGGATCACGCCCCGGTGGAAGACCACGATGCGGTCGGCGTTCCGGATGGTCGAAAGGCGGTGGGCGATGACCAGGCAGGTGCGGTTGGCCATGATCTTCTCGAAGGCCCCCTGCACCAGGAACTCGGTCTCGGTGTCGACGCTGGAGGTGGCCTCGTCCAGCACCAGGATCTCCGGGTCGACGACGAACATCCGCACCAGCGCCAGGAGCTGCCGCTGTCCCGCGGAAAGGTTGTTGCCCCGCTCCCGCACCGCGGCCTGCAGACCGCCGGGCAGGCGCCGGACGAAACCCTCCCCGTTGGCGTTGCGCAGCGCCGCCCGGACCCGGTCCTCGGAGACGTCCGGGTTGCCCAGCTTCAGGTTCGAGAGGATGTCCCCGGAGAACAGGAACACGTCCTGGAGCACCACCCCCATGTGGCGCCGCAGGGCGTCGAGGTCCCATTCGCGGACGTCGCGGCCGCCCACGCGCACCGCACCTCTGTCCACGTCGTAGAACCGGCTCATGAGCTTGATGGTGGTGGTCTTGCCGGAGCCGGTGGCGCCGATGACCGCCACCCGCTCGCCCGGCTCGATCCTGAAGGACACGCCCTTGAGCACCGGGTCGTTGGGACGGTAGCTGAACCAGACGTCGTCGAACTCCACCGCACCGCGGGAGGGTTGGATCACGGCGGGCGCCGTGGCCGGCTCGGCCGGCTCGGCAGGCCCGGGGACGCCGGACGCGAGGCCGGCGGCGGGCGCAGTGGCGGCGGGCGCCGGAGCGGGGTCCGGCGAAGCGGCCCGGCCCGGCCTCTCCACCGGCGTGTCCAACAGCTCGAAGATGCGCTCGGCCGCGGTCATGGCTGCCTGGATCACGGCGTACTTGTTGCTGAAGTCGCGCAGCGGCACGAACAGCCGGCGGATGTACTCGCTGAAGGCCACGAACGTGCCGATGCTCACGATCCCCTGCAGCACCTCGCCGCCGCCGTACCAGAGCAGCAGCGCGATGCTCAGGGAGCCCGCGGCTTCGACCATGGAGAACAGCGACGCCTCGTAGACGTTGGAGCGCCGGATGGCGTCCCGGTGGGACCGGTTGAGGTCGTCGAACTCCTCGAAGCTCCGCTCCTGCCGGTTGAAGAGCTGGATCACGGCCATGCCCGGGATGGCTTCGCCGAGGTAGGCGTTGACCCGGGCGATGCGGGTCCGGATCAGGCGGTAGGTCTGGCGCGCCTTGAGGCGGAAGACGTTGATGCCGAGCAGCAGGAAGGGCATCATCGCCAGCGACACCAGCGCCAGCTCCAGGTGGAGCGACATCATGATGGTGACGATGGCGACGATAAGGACGAGGTCGGCCACCAGGTTCATGGCGCCGGCCGCGAACATCTCCTGCAGCACCTCGACGTCCGTGGTCATGCGGGTCATCACCCGGCCCACCGGGTTGCGGTCGAAGTAGCTCATGGGCAGCCGCTGCACGTGGGAGAACACTTTCACGCGCAGGTCGGCGAGACACCGTTGGGCCACCAGCATGGACAGGTAGTACTGGAAGAAGAACGCCGCGGCCTCGGCCAGCAGGGCCACGCCGAAGAGCACGCCGGTGGTGAACAGCGTGACGCCGTCGCCGGCCGCGACGGCGTCGAAGCCGGCCTTGAGGAGCAGCGGCTGGACCAGATTGAAGACCTGGTGCACCGGCAGCAGCAGCGCCGACAGGAAGAATACCTTCCGGTGCGGCCGGATGAACCGCCACAACCGCCGGGCCAGCTCTACATCGTAGGCCTTGCCGGCAACGGTCTCCTGCTCTTCCCGTGCGTTCATTGCGGCGATATTCCCGGGTGCGCGTGCCATCGTTCAGAGCTCGTCCAACTCCTCGGACATCTGCTGCCGCCGGTACATCTGCGCGTAGACTCCGTCGGCGCGGAGCAGCGACTCGTGGTTGCCGCGCTCGACGATGCGGCCGTCCTCCAGCACCAGGATCTCGTCGGCCTGGCTGATCACCGCCATCCGGTGGGAGATGATGATGCAGGTCTTGTCCTTGAGGACGCTCTCGAACCCGTGGAGAATGCGCTGCTCGGTCTGCGAGTCCACGCTCGAAAGGCAATCGTCCAGGATCAGCAATTCGGGGTCGGCCAGGATTGCCCGGGCCAGGGTGGCCCGCTGCTTCTGGCCGCCCGACAGGGTGATGCCCCGCTCCCCCACCCGGGTGTCGAGACCGTCCGGGAAGACCTCCACCTCGCTCTCGAGATCGGCCACGTCCAGGACGCGCCGGACCTCCTGCTCGCTGGCGCCGGCGTCGCCGAACTTCAGGTTTTCCTGGATGGAGGTGGAGAACAGGAAGGGGTCCTGCGGCGCGTAGCCGATGGCGCCCCGCAGCTCTTCCAGGGACAGCGACCGGATATCGACGCCGCCCATGCGGATGGCGCCGGAGGTGACGTCGTGGAGCCGCGGGATCAGGTGGGTCAGGGTGCTCTTGCCCGACCCGGTGCGTCCGACGATGGCCACCTTGCGGCCCGGCGGCACCTGGAAGCTGATGTCCCGGAGCACCGGCTCGCGCCTGCCGTCGCCGTTGTAGGCGAAGGACACGTTGTCGAACTCGATGCCCCGCTTCCTGTCCGTCAGCGGCACCGGCCGTTCCGGATCGGCGATGGCGGGCTCGACCGCGAAGATCTCTTCCAGCCGCTCCATGGCGGCGCGGCCGCGCTCGATCAGCGAGATCATCCAGCCGAAGGCCGCCATGGGCCAGGCGAGGACGTTCAGGTACAGGATGAAGGCCACCAGGTCGGCCACCCCGGTCTGGTCGCGGATGGTCAGCCAGCCGCCGTACCACAGCACCACCAGCACCGTGAGTCCGTGCAGCGCCACCATCAAGGGGTTGATCATGCCCCGGCAGCGGGCCAGGTCCATGTTGCGCCCCTGGTACTCTTCGTTGAGCTCGGTGAACCGGACCGTCTGGGGCTCGGCCTGCACGTACGCCTTGACCACGTGCATCCCGCTGAGGTTCTCCTGGACGTGGGCGCTCATGCGGGACATCTGCCGCTGGACCCGCAGAGACGCCCGCTGGATGCGCCCGCGGAACTGCCGGAACACCAACGCCAGCAGCGTGAGGCAGGCCGCCACCGCCAGCGTCAACTGCACGTTCATGGCGAACATGAACACTGCCGCGTAGACGAAGTAGAGGGGGGTGTTCACCAGGTTGAGAAAGCCGGGGCCCAGCAGTTGGCGCACGGCGTTGATGTCGTTGATGGCCCGGGACATCAGGTCGCCGGTGCGCTGGGACTGGTAGTAGCCCAGGGGGAGCTTCTCGAGATGGGCGAAGAGGTCGTTCCGGATGTCGTACTCGACGTTCCGGCCGGCGTTGAAGATGATGGAGCGGGAGACGCCTCGCAGCAGCCCGCCCCCGATGGCGGCCAGCGCGATCCACAGTACGTAGCCGCCCAGCTCGGAGTAGGGGTCGCCCCGCTCGATGACGTCGATGGCGCCGCGCACCCACCACGGCACCAGCATGAGCAGGCTGGTGGTGCCCACCAGGCACAACCCGCCCAGCAGATAACGGCGCCAGTACTGCCACAGATACTCGGTTAACCGTGCGATGCCGGCCATGACGGGAAGAAACCGAACCCCTTGTAAATCGGGTAGTTGAAAGCCTCACGGAAGTGGATACACCGGAAGGCGGCCAGTATTCAATTTAGCCAAGAACGCGGTGGATTACCAACCGACCGGTACTCGCGCCCCACACCCGAACCTTGACAATAATGCCGGGAATTGATACTCAAGGTGCGTAGTTTCGCAGGCTTTTTCTCAACAACCAGACATTCCTTAGCGAGTTCAACCACTTCGTCGGACGGTCCGCATGTCGCGAACGGACTCACACAAGAACATGGCCGAGTTGGGAGCGCACGAAAGCAGGCTCTACTCCGACCTCGCCCCCCTTTACGACAAGACCTTCGCGAAGTTCTTCTACTCCCGCGAACGGACCGTGATACAGAACCTGCGCCTGCCGGCCGGGGCCGAGATCCTGGAAGTCGGGGTCGGCACGGGCACGTCGTTTCCCGCCTATCCCCACAACTGCCACGTCGTCGGCGTCGACCAGGCGCCCAAAATGTTGGCCCACGCCAAGGAGAAGATCGCCAAGAACAACTGGCGTCACCTCGAAGTCGAGCAGATGGACGCCCTCGACCTCACCTTTCCCGACGACGCCTTCGACTACGTGATGGCGTTCCACGTCGTGACCGTGGTGCCCGACCCCGTCAAGATGATGTCCGAGATGCAGCGCGTCTGCCGTCCCGGCGGAACCATCGTCATCGTCAACCACTTCACCACCGAGTCGCCCTTCTGGGGCAAACTCACGCATTCCCTCGATCCCGTCACCCGCCGGCTGGGCTGGAGCACCAACCTCAAGCTGAAGCCGTTCCTGGAGGAAACGGGATTCAGCGGCTGCAAGGCCTACAAGTTTTCCCGCTTCTCACTCTACACCGTGGTGGTGGGCACCAACGACAGGGAATAGACCTCCGGAGACCGGGTCATGATCGAGTGGCTCGGCATCGGCCACCTCTTCGAGCTTTCCGGGACGGAAGCGATCGCGGGGTTCCTCACCCCGTTGGCGGTCTTCGCCGTGTTTTTCCTGGCACAGCTCATTCTGCCGGGAATACGGGTCCCGGGTTATGTCATCGATCCCGACACCGGCGAACCCCGCAGCTACCGGCTGAACGGTCTTCTGGTGTTCGCGATCGCTCTGATCGTGTGGGCTCTCGAGCTTACCGGGATGCCGCGCGATTGGTTCTACCGCTCCTCGGCCTATGCGGTGACCGGCGGGACGGTCTTCGCCACCATCGTTACCGTCATTGCGGTGTTCAGCCAGCCGCAGGGCAAGGTCAGGAACCCGCTCCTGGGGCTGTGGTTCGGCCGGTCCCAGGAGCTGTCGTTCTTCAACCAACGCTTCGACGTGAAGATGTATCTCTATGTCGTCGGCGGGACGATGTTGTCGCTCAACGCCCTGTCCGGGGCCGTGTACCACTACGAACTCTTCGGCGAAGATTCCAATCCCGGCGTTTTCCTGTATGCGGCGTTCTTCACGTTCTACATACTGGACTACTTCATCTTCGAGCGGGTCCAGCTCTACACCTACGACCTGATCCACGAGAATCTCGGCTTCAAGCTGTTCTGGGGTTGCTTCGTGGTCTACGGGTGGCTGTTCATCCTCCCCTTGTGGGGCATGGCCGTTTACCCGGACCCGGGTTTCTCACCGGCATGGACGTATGCCTGGCTCATCGGAACGGCTGCGCTGTTCCTGTTCGGGTGGGCCGTCTCGCGCGGCGCCAACATGCAGAAGTACACCTTCAAGCGTTGGCCCGAGCGCAAGTTCCTCGGACTCATGGAGCCCGAGTACATCGAGGCCGGCGACCGCAAGATCCTGTGCAGCGGTCTGTGGGGCGTCGCCCGCCACTTCAACTACATGGGCGAAGGGTTCCTTGCCCTGTCCATCGCCCTGTCATTCGGCTACTTCGCCAACCCCTGGGCCTGGACCTACTTCGCCTTCATCGTCTCGATGTTCACCTACCGTCAACGTGATGACGACAAGCACTGTGCCGAGAAATACGGCCCGGACAAGTGGGCGGAGTATCAGCGGCGGGTGAAGTACCGGATTTGTCCGGGTGTCTATTGAGAAGGGTCCAGGGTTAGGCCGCCGGACGCCCCATCTCGCCGAATGAATGGACATCCTTGCAAATCGCGCATCGGATACACCATTTTCAAGGATATCGTACGCAGGGTCGCCGAGAAAGTGGAAATTCGGGGCGGTTTTGTATTGCCGCCGCTCGCGCGCTAACCCCCGGTCAGTCAACAAGGACCGCGGACCGCGCCTGAACCTTCAACTCAGCTCTAGACTCAGCGAGTTGTCGTTTTATGTCCTTGTTACTCGGCGACTCCCGCAGAGCCATCTCCAGCACTCGAATCTTGAGTTGGGTCAGCAGGACCCCTAGCTTCGTAAATGTATTTGGAACACCGAGATTGTGAAGTAACCAGTTCCGATTGAAAAACGGTCTTTCGTAGTACGCCGCTGCCTCATACTTACCGAAGTCCCAGCCGAGTGTATTGGCACATTGCCGGAGTTCTTCCTCGAGTCCATCGTCCGCGGTGGAGAAAACATCCGTCAAGCTCCGTAGTCGTTCCAGTTCAGTGTTGATGGCCTCGATAACGTCCATCGCAGAGGCCTCTGCGTCTATCGGCACAGAGAGGTCCGGTACGGGATGTTCCAGGCAGTTGATTCGTTCGACACCAATCCAGTAACGGCCAATTTCGTCCTGAATTCTGTGCAGAGTGTCGTCTTGGATCGTGAACGATGAATCGGCGAACAATGCTTCATGGTCACGCTTCATGGCCCGTAGCGACTTTGGGGCATAGCCCTCCACATCGCTATCGATCTCCACATGATGCCGATGGCAAAGAACCAGGAGGTTACGGAATTCCCCTACAAACAGATTCTTGTCGGTTACCAAGATATGACTACATCCAGGAAACGCGCATTGGTTGCCGGATTTAGCAAACAATGCCTTGACGGCGGCGGGCGTGGGTTGCAGTCTTGCCATGGATAAGTCGGTGCCAAATCGTACTGTCGAGTGTCGAGCGGTCAGGCGGCCGCCCAGGGATCCAACAGCACCACCTCCATCCCCACAAAGTCCCGTATGTTGCGCGTGACCAGCGTTAGCCCGTGCCGTCGTGCGACGGCGGCGATCTGAGCGTCGGCCATGGGTTTCGGGTGTCCGGCTCTGTCGCCGTCGCCCATGATCTCACCCCATATCACCGTCGCTTCACGGTCGAAGGGGAGAATCCGCCCTTGAAACTGCGCCGCCAGATCGTAGTCGATCCAGCGTTGAAAACGTTCCCTTCTCGCCCGGTCCCTCATGCGCTGGACACCACGCACCAGCTCCCCAAGGCTGATCGACGCGAGAAACAAATCGTTGGCGATCTGGCGACCGATCCAATCGACGACGAGACGTTCAGGCCGTGGCTTGAAGGTCTCACTGATCACGTTGGTGTCGATCAGGTAAGCCATTTAGTCGAGATCGACCGCTCTTCCCGTGGTTCGATCACGCTCGAACGTAAAGTCCTCACCCACTAGCGGCGAGGCGCGCAGAAAAGCCAGAAGTTCGGCGCCGGTGCGCGCTGGTTCGATGGCCGTCATGGACGCGAACGCCTCGCGTACCCTCGCGGCCTCTTCACCACCTGCGCGAAGAGCGCTGGCCACGGACTTTACGAGCCCGGAGTCGTTGGCGGGCACCGTCACCTCGACCCGTCGCAACCCCTCGGCCGCGGTGCGTACGCGGTGTCGGATCACACGAGGTTTCGATCCTTCTTGTTCTGGCTGTCTGGCCATTGAGTCCTCCACCGAAACGTTTCCGGATCATGCTGATCCGTGGATTCAAGTCAAGCACCGAATCCCGTCTATGGGACCGTCACGGGACAGGCGGGTTCACCAGCGCGCTCTCGCCGCTGGCAGCCCCATCCTCCCCGGTCACCCTCACCTTCCGGCCCTCGATGACGAGCCGTCCCTCGCTGTAGAGCTGGATGGCGCGGGGGTAGATGCGGTGCTCCTGGGCCAGGATGCGCTGGGCGAGAGTCTCTTCGGTGTCGTCGGGCAGGACCGGGACGACGGCCTGGATGATGACGGGGCCTTCGTCGCAGCCTTCGGTGACGAAGTGGACGGTGCAGCCGGAAAACTTGACGCCGTACTCGAAGGCCTGGCGCTGGCCGTGGAGGCCGGCGAAGGACGGCGACAGCGCGGGATGGATGTTCATGATGCGGTCGGGGAAGCTCCGGACGAAGTACGGCGACAGCAGCCGCATGAAGCCGGCCAGCACCACGAGCTCCACGCCTTGCTCCTTGAGGTGCTCCACCACCACTTGGTCGTAGGCTTCCCGGGACGGGTGGCCGCGGTGGTCGATGACGGTGGCGGGGATGCCGTGGTTGCGGGCGCGGGTGAGGCCGTAGGCGTTCTCGCGGTTGCTGAGGACGGTGCGAATCTCGGCGTCGAGGCGGCCCTGCTCGATGGCGTCGATGATCGCCTGGAGGTTGGTGCCGCCTCCGGAGAGCAGCACGCCGATGGGAAGCTTGCGGCTCATGAAAGTTCCTACTTGATGAACGATACGCCGCGACGGCCCTTGCGGATCTCCCCGATGACGGCGTAGGGCTCACGGCGGCGGCGCAGCGCGCGCTCGACTCCGGGTGCGTCCGCGGCGCCCACCACCAGGGCCATGCCGATGCCGTTGTTGAAGGTGCGGTCCATCTCCGCCTGGGGCACGCCGCCCAGCCGCGCGATGATGTCGAATATCGGCGGCACGGACCAGCTTCCCCGGCGGATCCAGGCGCGCAGCCCCGACGGCAGCACCCGCGGCAGGTTCTCGGCGATGCCGCCGCCGGTGACATGGGCCATGCCCTTGATCCGGTGCCGCACGGTGAGCGCGCGGATCAGCCCGGCGTAGATCCGGGTGGGCTTCAGCAACTCGTCCGCCAGGGAATGGCCCAGCTCCGCCATCCGGGACTTCAACCGGAGCTTGGCGGTTTCCAGCAGGACCTTCCGCGCCAGCGAATAGCCGTTGCTGTGGAGGCCGTTGGACGGCAAGGCGATGATCACGTCGCCGGCGCGCACCGTGCGGGGATCGGGTATGCGGTCCTTCTCCACGATGCCGACGCAGAACCCCGCCAGATCGTACTCCCCGTCCCGGTACAAGGACGGCATCTCCGCGGTTTCTCCGCCCAGGAGCGCGCACCCCGCCAGGCGGCAGCCTTCCGCGACCCCGCCCACCACCGCCTTGAAGGTGGCGGGCTCCAGCTTGCCGGCGGCGAAGTAGTCGAGGAAGAACAGCGGCTCGGCGGCCTGGGTGACGATGTCGTTGACGCTCATGGCCACCAGGTCGATGCCCACGGTGTCGTGGCGGCCGGCCAGAAAGGCGATCTTGAGCTTGGTGCCGACGCCGTCGGTGGACGACACCAGCACCGGCCGCCGGCCGCGGATGCGCGTGAGGTCGAAGAGTCCGCCGAACCCGCCGATGCCTCCCATGAGGCCCGGCCGGGCGGTCTTTCGGGCCATGGACGCCACCGAGCGGACCAGCCGGTTGGCCGCGTCCACGTCCACGCCGGCGTCCTTGTAGGTGAGCTTCGCCATGTCGGGGACGTGAAGCCGGGGGCTACTGTTGCCCCTGGATCTGCGCCTGCAGCATCTCCAGGGCGCGCCGCGCCGCTTCCTGTTCGGACTGCTTCTTGCTCCGGCCCTCTCCCTGGCCCACCAGATGGCCGTCCACCCGGATCTCGGTCTCGAAGTACTTGTCGTGGCTCGGGCCGGATTCCCGCACCAGCCGGTAGCTGGGAGGGACGCGGTAGAGGCGCTGGGTCACCTCCTGGAGGCGGGTCTTGTAGTCGTCGAGCCCCAGCGCGCCGTCATCCAGGTCCGCCACGAAATGGTTCTCCACCACGGGTTTTACCGCCTCGTAGCCGGCCTCCCAGTAGATGCCGCCCAGCAGCGCCTCCAGCGAAGACGCCAGGATGGACTCCTTGTGCCGGCCGCCGGTGCGCTCCTCGCCCTTTCCCACGCGGAGCACCGCGCCCACCCGCAGCAGGCGCGCCTTCTCCGCCAGCACCCGCCGGTTCACCAGCGACGCGCGCATGCGCGACAGGTCTCCCTCGCTCCGTTCCGGGAACCGCCGCATGAGCAGGTCGCTGATGGCGAGACCCAGGACCGCGTCCCCCAGGAATTCCAGGGATTCGTTGTGGGCGTCCATGCCGCCGCCGCAGGAGACGTGGGTGAGGCAGCGGTTCAACAGCGCCGGGTCCCGGAAGCGGTAGCCGACAGCGTTCTGGAGCTGTTCCAGCTCCGAGGAATCCGCCGTCAGCATTCGACTTCTCCCCACAGGCGTCCGCGGGTCCACTCCTGAAGCCGCACGCGGACCTCGCGGTGAACCAGTTCGGGACCGCCGACGAAAAGCACCGGCAGGTAGTTGCGGCTGTAGCCCTTGAGCCCGCCCGGCTCCCCCGCCGCCGGCTCCTCCACCAAAACGGACACCCGCCGTCCCACCTGACTCTGGTAGAACTCGTGCTTCTTCCGGGTGCCCAGTTCCCGCGCCCGGCGCGAGCGCTCCTTCTTCTCGGCCGGCGGCACGTGATCGGACATGGCCACGGCCGGAGTGCCCCGGCGGGCGGAGTAGGGGAACACGTGGAAGTAGGTGAGCGGAAGGTCCGAGAGGAAATCCAGCGACGCCCCGAACGCCTCCTCGGTCTCGCCCGGAAAGCCCACGATGACGTCCGTTCCCAGGGCGGCCCGGGGCAGCTTCTCCCGGGCCCGCGCCATCAACCGGCCGAAATAGGCGGTGTCGTAGTTGCGGCGCATCTTCTTGAGGATGCCGTCCTCGCCGGCCTGCACGCACACGTGCAGGTGCGGGCAGATCACCTCCGAGTCGGCCATTACCGCCAGCAGCTCGTCGGTGACCTCGCGCGGGTCGAGGGAGCTGAGACGCAGGCGGCGGATCAGCCCGCTCCCGGCGATGCGCCGCACAAGCTCGCTCAGGGAGACCCGGGGCGCCAGGTCGTAGCCGTAGCCGCCGAGATGAATGCCGGTGAGGACGATCTCGGAATAGCCCGCCTCCGCGAGCCCGCGCACCTGCTCGAGCACCCGTTCCGGCGGCACGCTGCGGCTGCGTCCCCGGGCGGTGGGGATGATGCAGTAGCTGCAGGCGAAGTTGCACCCTTCCTGCACCTTGAGGAACGCCCGGGTGCGGCCGAGGAAACGCCGGGCGCCCAGCACACCCACGCCGCGCTCGTCCCGGGGATTGCCCACCGAAACCGCCGGGACCGCAGCCGGCGCGCCATCGCCGACGTAACGCACCAGCTCGTCCATGCGGTTGAGGCCCACCACGAAGTCCACGCCGGGCACCCGGGAGACTTCCTCGGGGCTCACCTGCGCGTAGCAGCCGGTGACCACCACCCGCGCCGCCGGGCTCCGCCGCCTGGCCTTGCGCACGAGCTGGCGGGCCTCCCAGTCCGCCCGGTCCGTCACCGTGCAGGTGTTGACGACGTAGACGTCGGCGGGCTCCTCGAAGGGGACGAAGGAGCACGACTCCCGGGCCAGCCGTTCCTGGATCACGGCCGAGTCATACTGGTTGATCTTGCAGCCCAGTGTCTTGATGGCGACGCGCATGGTATTCCGCGAACTGTGGCGGTCAGGACAACGGCGGCGGCGCCTTGTCGATCCAGCCGCCCCCGAGCACCTGATCGTCACGATAGAAGACCGCCGCCTGGCCCGGGGTCACGGACGGCAGCGGCTCGTCGGGGCGCACCTCGATCCCATGGCCGTCCAGGGGCCGCAGCGTGCACGGAACCGGCTTCGAGCGGTACCGTATCTGCACCTCGGCAGCGGCCTCCCCGGCCGGCGGCGTCCCGAGCCAGTTCAGGCGGCCGGCGGTAAAGGACGGAGTGGTCAGCGCTTCCCGCGGCCCCACCACCACGCGTCTTTGTTCGGCGTCGATGCGGAGCACGTACAACGGCTCCGGCGCGGCGAGGCCGAGCCCCCTTCTCTGTCCCACGGTGAACCCGTGAACCCCGTCGTGACGCCCCAGGACGTTCCCGCGGCTGTCCACGATCTCGCCGGAGCCGAGCTGGTCCGGCCGGGCGAAGGACTCCACCACCGCACGGTGGTCGCCGAGGCAGATGTCCTGGCTCTCCGGCCGCTCGGCCACCGGAAGGCCCATCTCCCGGGCCTTGGCGCGCACCGCCTCCTTGTGAAGCTCTCCCAGGGGAAACTCGGTGTGCTCGAGCTGGCGCGGCGAAAGCGCGAACAGAAAGTACGACTGGTCCTTGTTGCGGTCCGACCCGCGCAGCAACGAGGCCCCGCCGGACTGCCGCCTGATGCGGGCGTAGTGGCCCGTGGCCACGCGGGAAATGCCCCTGGCCTCGGCCCACGCCAGCAGCTTCTCGATCTTGAACTGGCGATTGCAGGCGACGCAGGGATTGGGCGTGGCGCCATCCAGGTAGCTCCGGGCGAAGGGCGCCACCACCGCCTTGCGGAAAGCCGTCCGCTCGTCCAGCACCGTGTGCGGAATGCCCAGCAGCGCCGCCACCTCTCCCGCGCCCCGGTGGTCCGAACAGTTGCGCGGACCCAGGTTCCGGCCCTCCCAAAGACGCAGCGACACCCCCACCACCTGGTAGCCCTGCTCCACCAGGAGGCCGGCGGCCACGGAGCTGTCCACGCCTCCGCTCATGGCAACCGCCACTCTTCTGTCCGCTGATGCCTTCACGACACTGTCCTTCTGTCCCCCGCCCCGTCACCCCGGGCTTGACCCGGGCGTCACCCCGGGCTTGACCCCGGATCAAGTCCGGGGCAGGCTCCGGGGTCCAGGCGGTTGGGGGCAGGGCCTGCGCTGTCTCCTAGTTCTTGTACCGCCGGGGCTCTTCCACTTCTTCCCGCTGCCGCTGTTCCAGCCCGCCCTGCTTGGCATCGAGCTCGTTGACCCGTTTCTCGAGCCGCTGGATGTATTCGGCCAGGTTGTTGAGGGACTTGGCCATGGGGTCGGGCAGCCGGTCGTGGTCCAGGGCGATCTGCTGCTCCATCGGGTCCCGGTGCACGCCGTCCCCTTCCACCACCTTGCCGGGCACGCCCACCACCGTGGCGTTGGCCGGCACGTCCTTCACCACCACCGACCCCGAGCCGATCTTGCTGTTCCGTCCCACCACCACCGGGCCCAGCACGGTGGCGCCGGCGCCGATGACGACGAAGTCCTCCACCGTGGGGTGGCGCTTCTCCCTGCGCAGGCTGATGCCGCCGAGGGTCACGCCCTGGAACAGGGTCACGTCATCGCCGATCTCCGTGGTCTCGCCGATGACCACCCCCATGCCGTGATCGATGAAGAACCGGCGGCCCACGGTGGCGCCGGGATGGATCTCGACGCCGGTGAGGAAGCGGCTCAGGTGACTGACGAAACGCCCGAGGTTCTTCCAGCCGCCGCGCCACAGCCGGTGGGCGAAGCGATGGAGCAGCAGCGCGTGCACCCCCGGGTAGCTGACCAGGACCTCGACCAGGTTCCGCGCGGCGGGGTCCCGCTCGAACGGCACCTGAACGTCCTCTTTCAGGATACTCCACATGAGCGGTGAGACTTTCGGACGGCCCCGCGGCAGGGGGCTTCCCGGACCCTCCGGTCAGGACGCGGGCGCCGCCGCGGCCCCGGCTTTCCCGGCCTGGCTCCTCCCCGCGTGGCCTTTTCTCTTCCTGTCCTTGTAGAGCTTGTAGTCGATGCTGTCCACGAGCGCCTGCCAGCTCGCCTCTATGACGTTCTGGGACACTCCCACCGTGCCCCAGTGGGTCTGGCCGTCGCCCGACTCGATGAGCACCCGGACCGCGGCGCCGGTGCCCTCCCCGGACGACAGCACCCGGACCTTGTAGTCCAGGAGCTCCACCTCCTCCAGGTTCGGGAAGAAACCGGTGAGCGCCTTGCGCAGAGCCTGGTCCAGCGCATGGACCGGACCGCTGCCCAGGGCGGCGGCGTGTTCCATCACGCCGTTCACCTCGACCTTGACGGTGGCCTCGGAAAGCGGCGGCTCGTTCTCCACCCGCTTCTCGTCGATGACCCGGAACCCGTCGAGCCGGAAGTTGCGCTTCTTCCGTCCCAGCGCCTCCTGGATCAGCAGCTCGAAGGACGCCTCCGCCGCCTCGAACTCGTAGCCCCGGCTCTCCATCTCCTTGATGCGGTTGAGGATCTGGTGCACGGCCTGGTCCTGGCCGTTCAGGTCGATATCGTACTCCCGCGCCTTGTAGACGATGTTGCTGCGGCCGGAGAGGTCCGACACCAGCACGCGCTGGCGGCTGCCCACCAGCTCCGGCTCGATGTGCTCGTAGGTCTCGCGGTTCTTGATGATGCCCGAGACGTGAAGCCCGCCCTTGTGCGCGAAGGCGCTCTCGCCCACGTAGGCCTGCCGTTTGCTCGGCACGACGTTGGCCAGCTCGTACACGAGATGCGAGATCTCCCGCAGCCGGCGCAACTGCGACGCCCGGACACACTTGTAGCCCTGCTTCAACTGGAGGTTGGGCAGCACCGAGCACAGATTCAGGTTGCCGCAACGCTCGCCGAAGCCGTTGATGGTGCCCTGGACCTGCCGGACCCCGTTTTCCACCGCCACCATGGTGTTGGCCACCGCCAGCTCGCAGTCGTTGTGGCAGTGGATCCCCAGCGGCGTCTTGACCGTTTCCTTGACCCGGGCCACCGCCGCGCCGATGTCTCCCGGCATGTTGCCGCCGTTGGTGTCGCACAGGACGATCCAGTCGGCGCCGCCGTCCGCGGCCGCCCGGAGACACTCCAGCGCGAACTCCGGATTGTTGCGGTAGCCGTCGAAGAAATGCTCGGCGTCGAAGATCACCTCGTCGACGCGCTTCTTCATGTAGGCGATGGAATCGGCGATGACCTCCAGGTTGGCCTTCTTGCTGATGCGCAGATCGTCCCGCACGTGCAGGTCCCAGGTCTTGCCCACCAGCGTCACCACCGGGGTCTTGGCCGCCAGCAGGAGCTTCAGGCTGGCGTCCTGCGCCGGCTTGACCGAAGGCCTCCGGGTGGTGCCGAAGGACGCCACACGGGTCTTTCTGAGATTCAGCTTCCCGACCTCCTTGAAGAACTCGGCGTCGCGGGGGTTGGATCCGGGGTAACCGCCCTCAATGTAGTGTATGCCCAACTCCGCCAGGCTCTCAGCGACTCGCAGCTTGTCCTTCAGACTGAAAGAGACGTCCTCGCTCTGGCACCCGTCCCGCAAGGTCGTATCGTACAACAACAAGTCGCTCATGCACTCACCTGCCTTCGATCAATGAAGCGTGCAGCGAATCCACCGCCCTGCGGCTGTCCTTCTCGTCCACCACCACCGACACCTTGATCTCGGAGGTCGAGATCATCTCGATGTTGATCGACTGTTCCGCCAGCGCCTGGAACATTTTGGCCGCCACGCCGGCGTGCGTTCTCACCCCGACGCCCACCACCGACACCTTGGCGATGCCGGTATCGGAGGTCACTCCCTTAGCTTGGATCAAGGGCGCGGTTTTTTCAATCAATTCCATGGCCTTTCGGTGGTCCTTCTTGGGCACCGTGAAGGTGACGTCGGTGGTGCCGTCCTCGCCGGCGTTCTGGATGATCATGTCCACCACGATGTCGGCCTCCGCGATGGGGCCGAAGATCTGGGCGGCCAGCCCGGCGCGGTCGGGCACGCTGCGGATGGTGATCTTGGCTTCGTCGTTGTCGCAGGTCACTGCCGAGACCAGAACCGAATCCATTTGCTCATCCTCCTCTACCAGCCAGGTGCCCTCGACGTCGCTGAAGCTCGAGCGCAGGTGCACCCTGACGCCGAACCTTTTCGCCGTCTCCACCGAGCGTATCTGCAGCACCCGGGCTCCCAGACTGGCCATCTCCAGCATTTCGTCGTACGTGACCCGATCCAGCTTCCGCGCCCTGGGGCACACGAAGGGATCGGCGGTGTAGATCCCGTCCACGTCCGTATAGATCTCGCACACCGCGGCGCCGAGCGCGGCGGCCATGGCCACCGCGCTGGTATCCGACCCGCCGCGCCCCAGGGTGGTGATGTTGTCGGCCTCGTCCACTCCCTGGAAGCCCGCCACCACCACCACCTCGTTGCGCTTCAGCGACTCCAGGACGCGGGTGGAATCGATGCTCTTGATCCGTGCCCGGCCGTGTACGCTGTCGGTGGCGATGCGCACCTGATGGCCGAGAAACGAGCGCGCCGATTGTCCCAGGTCCTTGAGCGCGAGCGCCAGCAGCGCGCACGAGACCTGCTCCCCCGACGCCAGCAGCACGTCGATCTCCCGGTCGTCCACGTGCGCCGACACCTGGTTGGCCAGGTTCAGGAGCCGGTTGGTCTCGCCCGACATGGCCGACACCACCACCACCACGTCGTTCCCCTGCCGGCGCGCGGCCGCCACGCGCTGGGCGACGTTGCGGATGCGCTCCACCATGCCCACGGAGGTGCCGCCGTATTTCTGTACGATCAACGCCATCTATCGCGCTTCCTTCAGCGCCGCGACCAGCTCCCCGTAGCGCCGCCCGTGGGCCGCGAAGCGCAGCGCCCGCCGCTCCTCGTCCACGTAACGAAAATGGACCCCCATGAACTCCTGGGCCCCGGCCGCGTCCAGCCGCTCGAACCACTCCACCACGCAGACGCTGCCGGAGGCGAAGTATTCCTCGAGGTGCAGGTCCTCCATCTCCGGTCCCGGGGCGACGCGGAAGAGGTCCACGTGGACCACCGGCAGGCGGCCCTCGTATTCGTTGATGAGCGTGAAGGTGGGGCTCCGGACCCAACTGTTCCCGCCCACCTCGAGCCCTTCGGCCAACCCGTGCACGAAGCAGGTCTTGCCGCTCCCCAGATCGCCCGAGAGCCCCAGGATCTCTCCACCCCGGAGCCGTCCCGCCAGCGCCCTACCGAGCGCCCGGGTCTCTTCCGGCGAGCCGGTGGTGATGTGGTACTCGCTGGCGTTCAAGGCCCTATCATCTCCTTGATCTGCAGCAGCTCGTTGATGGCCCGCGGCAGCTCGTCCACCACGTCCGACGCGATGAGGCCCACGCCGCCGCGGTCGTCCGCCACCCGGTCGCCGGTGTGGCCGTGGAGATACACGCCCAGACGGACGGCATCCTCCGGCGTCAGCCCCTGGGCCAGAAACCCCGCCACGATGCCGGCGAGGACGTCGCCCATTCCCCCGCTGGCCATGCCGGAGTTGCCGGTGGGGTTGATGGACACCCGCCCGTCGGGGGTGGCCATCACCGTCCTGGCGCCCTTGAGGACCAGGTGGCAGCGATTTTCCGCGGCAAAGGCCCGTGCGATGCCGACACGGTCGCCGTTGATCTCCGCCGTGCTCATTCCGGCCAGGCGGCTCATCTCCCCCGGGTGCGGCGTCAGCACCGGCGCAACCCGCGCCTCGCGAAGCCGGCTCACGTCCGCCGCCAGGTTGTTGAGGCCGTCGGCGTCGATGAGCCACGGCAGACCGCAATGCTCCAGCAGCGTATCCAGCGTCTTCTGGGCGGACGCATGGACGCCTACGCCGGGGCCGAACAGCACCGCGCTCTTGCGCTCGGCCAGACCCTCCCAGTCACCGGCTCCCAGCGCCGGCCACTGCTCCTGGCCCGGCTCCCCAAGCGTCTCGGTCATGGGCTCCACCAGGGCCCCGGCCAGGACGTCGTTGAGGCCGCGGGGGGCCGCCAGGGTCACCAGTCCGGTGCCCACCCGCATGGCCCCGCGACAGGAAAGCACCGCGGCGCCGGTCTTTCCCCGCGACCCGGCCATCACCAGCAGATGGCCGTAGCTGCCCTTGTGCGAGTCTTCCGCCCGGCCCGGCAGGAACCACACCACGTCGGCCGGGTCCAGCAACTCCACCGAGGGGGCCACCTCCGCCACCGCCTCCTGCCGGATGCCGATGTCGGCCATCACCAGCTCGCCGCAGTAGACCGCACCGGGGTAAACCACCTGCCCGATCTTGGGATAGCCGAAGGTCACCGTGACCTCGGCCTGGACCGTTGCCCCCAGGGGGACGCCCCGGTCGGAGTCCAGCCCCGACGGCGTGTCCACCGCGACCACGGGAACGCCCGACGCGTTCACGAGCTCCACCACGTCCGCCAGGAATCCCTCCACCGGCTTTCCCAGCCCGGTCCCCAGGAGCGCGTCCACCAGCAGGCCCTTGTCCCGGATGCGTTTGCCCAGGCTCTCGAGGTCGCCGGGCGGGATCTCCGTGAACAGCCCCCCTCCGGTGCGGTAGCGCTCGAGGTTGGCCGCGGCGTCCGGCGACAGCTCCCGCTCCCGGGCCACGCACGCCACCTCGCACGGAAATTCCCGGTCCCTCAACAGGCGTGCGATGACCAGGCCGTCGCCGCCGTTGTTGCCCTTGCCCGCCACCACCAGCACGCCGCGCTTCGCCAACTGGGTCCAGCGCTTGAGGATGACGTCCACCACGGCCTGCCCGGCGCGCTCCATGAGGGTCAGGCTCGGAACCCCGTGGGCGTTGATGGTGAGATGGTCCAGCCGGCGCATCTCCTCCGCGGTTACCGCGTACATAGGTCAGTGACCGGTCCGATCCGCCTCGGCGATGAGGGCCTTCATCTCCGTCACCGCCTGGACCATGCCGACCATGATGGAGCGGGCGACGATGCTGTGCCCGATGTTGAGCTCGACGATCTCTCCGATGGCCGCGATGGGAGCGACGTTGGCGGCATTGAGGCCGTGACCGCCGTGAACTTCGAGGCCCATGCCCGCCGCCAGCGCCGCGCCCCGGCGCACCGCCTCGAGCTCCCGCTCCAGGCGTGCCCCGCCGGCGTTGGCGTAGGACCCGGTGTGGATTTCCACGGCGTCGGCGCCCATCTCCCGGCTGGCTTCGAGCTGTTTCAGGTCGGGATCCACGAACAGGCTCACGCGAATCCCCGCGTCCCGCAGACGGGACACCACGTCCCGGAGCTGTTTCGCATGGGCGACCACGTCGAGCCCGCCCTCGGTGGTCAGCTCCTCCCGCCGCTCGGGCACGAGACAGGCATCGTCGGGTTTGAGCGTCAGCGCTTGCCGGGTCATTTCCGGGGTGCCGGCCATCTCGAGGTTGAGCGCGGCGGTCAGCCGCTGCCGCAGCCGGGCCACGTCTTGTTCCTGGATGTGCCGGCGGTCCTCGCGCAGGTGCACGGTGATGACCTCGGCGCCCGCCTGCTCCGCCAGCAGCGCCGCCTCCACCGGATCCGGGATGTCGATCATCCGCGCCTGCCGCACGGTGGCCACGTGATCCACGTTCACTCCGAGACGCGTCATCCCGGGACCCCCAGATCGGCCTGGATGGCGTCAGCGATGCTTTGGGCCAGCCGCCGTATCTCGTCCTCCGAATCTCCCTCGAGCATCACCCGGGCCAACGGCTCGGTGCCGGAGTAGCGCACCAGGACCCGGCCCCGGCCGTCCAGCAGGTGCTCGCACTCGGTGATGCGCGCCCGCGCCCGGAGCAGCTCGGAGAGCGGACGTTTCTCGCGCACCGGCACGTTCACCACCACCTGCGGGAGCTTGCCCATGCCGCGGCGAAGCTCGCTCAGGGACTTCTCCTGTTCGATCATCAGGGCCAGCACCTGCAGCGCCGTGAGACAGCCGTCGCCCGTGGTGTTGTGGTCCAGGAACACCAGGTGCCCGGACTGCTCGCCGCCGAGGTTGTGGCCGCCCTGGCGCATGGCCTCCACCACGTAGCGGTCGCCGATGCCCGTACGGAGGACCTCGATGCCGTGCTCCCGGAGGCCCAGGTCGAGCCCCATGTTGCTCATCACCGTCGCCACCACGGCGCCGGTGGGCAACCGGCCGGCGCGCTTCATCTCGATGGCGCACATGGCCAGCACCTCGTCGCCGTCCACCAGCGCGCCCTTCTCGTCGATGAACAGCGCCCGGTCGGCGTCTCCGTCCAGGCACACCGCCAGGTCCGCGCCGTGCTCCAGGAGCGCCGCCCGGGCCTTCTCCGGGTGCACCGAGCCGCAATCCAGGTTGATGTTGGTGCCGTCGGGCTCCACCGCCACCGGAATGACCTCGGCCCCGAGCTCCCTCAAGACGTCCGGCGCCGCCCGGTACGCCGCGCCGTTGGCGCAATCCACCACGACCTTCAGGCCTTCCAGCGTCAGGTGCCCGGGGAACGCGCTCTTGAGGAAGGCGATGGTCCTCCCCAGGGCGTCGGCGATGCGGTACGCCTTGCCGATATCCGTAGCCGCCGGCCGGTGCCCGCCGTACTGGTCGTTCCGGACCAGGTCTTCCATGCGCCGCTCCCACTCATCCGGGAGCTTGAAGCCGTCGCTGGAGAAGAACTTGATGCCGTTGTCCTGGTAGGAGTTGTGGGATGCCGAGATCACCACCCCGGCGTCCGCGCGCATGCTGCGGGTGAGGAATGCCACGGCCGGGGTCGGCAACGGACCCACCAGCAGGACGTCCGCCCCCATGGAGCAGATCCCCGAGGCCAGCGCGGTCTCGAACATGTAACCCGACAGGCGGGTGTCCTTGCCGATGAGGATACGCCGCCGGTGGGTGCGCTTTCGTCCCAGGGCGGCACGCCCGGCCTTGCCTGCGCCGTGGCCGCCGACCACGTGGGCGATGGCCCGGCCCAGCCTCAGCGACGTTTCCGACGTCATGGGCTCCTGGTTGGCGGTGCCGCGGATTCCGTCGGTGCCGAACAGCCGGGGGCGGGCCGGAACCGCTTGTGGTCCGTTGGATGTCATGGGCTCTCCATGGCTCAATCAGCAGTCTGCACTCCCGGGACGTGCCGCGCCGGCCGCGCGTATTGCGTCCGCCACCCGCACCGCCCTCAAGGTCTCCGCCACGTCGTGGACCCGCACCATGTGGGCTCCCGCCAGCACCGCCGCGGCCGCGCCGGCGAGGCTCCCCTCCAGCCGGCCGCCCGGTCCGGCGGGCTGCGCCGGCGCCGACGCTTCCTCGATCCGGCCGAGAAACGACTTGCGGGACAGGCCCACCAGCACCGGCCGTCCCAGCTCCCCGAGCGCGCGCAGGTACCGCAACAACGCCAGGTTGTGCTCCAATCCCTTGCCGAAGCCGATGCCCGGGTCCACCACGATCCGCTCCGGCCCGATTCCGCTCTTCACGGCATGGGCGACACGCTCCCGCAGAAAGTCGGCGACCTCGCGGACCACGTCGTCGTAGCGCGGCGCCACCTGCATGGTGCGGGGCTGCCCCTGCATGTGCATGAGCACCACCGGAACGTCCTCGTCCGCCACCAGCCCGGCCATGGCCGGATCGAACCGCAGGGCGCTGATGTCGTTCACCATGTCCGCGCCTTCGTCGAGCGCCCGCCGCGCCACCTCCGCCTTGTAGGTGTCGATGCTGATGGGCACCGGCGTCCGCTGCCGCAGCCCGCGGACCACCGGCAGCACCCGGTCGAGCTCCTCGGCGGCCGAGACCGCGCCCGCCCCGGGCCGGGTCGACTCTCCGCCCACGTCCACGATGCTCGCGCCCTGGCGGGCCATCTCCAGCCCCCGGGCCACCGCGGCATCAACATCCGGGTAGCGGCCGCCGTCGGCGAAGGAATCGGGGGTGACGTTGAGGATCCCCATCACCGCCGTGCGGCCGCGCATGTCCACCGGCCCGTGGCGCGTCGCCAGCATCGCGTCCGGCCCCGGGCCGAAGTCGCCGAAGGGAAACGGCTCATGCCGGCTTGGCGTGGTACGCATGGTTGGACTCTGGAAACGGGCTGGGGCGGGGGTCGAACCCGCCCGTGAATGGCGCTTTGCGGGCGCGGGCGGGTTTGACCCCCGCCCCTACGCGGGAACGGGTGTCGTGGGCAGGTCGGGACCGCTGTCCGCCATGTATTCCTTGACGATGACGTCGATCTCCGCGCCGTCCAGCACTTCCTTGTCCAGCAGCTCCCTGGCGACCCGATGCAAAAGCTCGAGGTGGTTGGTCAGGATGTCTTTGGCCTTTTCGTAGCACCCCTGGATGATGTGCCGGATCTCCCTGTCGATCTCCACCGCGGTGCTTTCCGAGTAGTCCTGTGCCTGGGTGAAGTCGCGGCCGAGAAAGATCTGCTCTTCCTTCTTGCCGAAGGTCATGGGCCCCAGCTTCTCGCTCATGCCCCATTCGCAGACCATCCGGTGGGCGATCTCGGTGGCGCGCTCGATGTCGTTGCCGGCGCCCGTGGTCATGTGGTCGAGGATCAACTCTTCCGCGACCCGCCCGCCGAACAGGATGGTCACGTTGTTCAGCAGATACTGCTTGTCCTGGCTGTGGCGCTCGTCCACGGGAAGCTGCTGGGTGAGGCCCAGCGCCATCCCGCGCGGGATGATGGTCACCTTGTGGACCGGGTCCGCGCCCGGCAGAAGCTTCGCCACCAGAGCATGACCGGACTCGTGATAGGCGGTGTTCCGCTTCTCCTCGTCGCTGATGATCATGCTCTTGCGCTCGGTCCCCATCATGACTTTGTCCTTGGCGAGCTCAAAGTCATTCATGTTGACCTTTTCCTTGTCGTTCCGCGCCGCCAGCAGGGCCGCCTCGTTGACCAGGTTCTCAAGGTCCGCGCCGGCGAAACCGGGCGTCCCCCGGGCCAGCACCCGGATGTCCACGTCGTTCTCCAGCGGCACCCGGCGGCTGTGCACGGCCAGGATGCCTTCGCGCCCCTTGATGTCCGGCCGCGGCACCACCACCCGGCGGTCGAACCGGCCCGGCCGCAGCAACGCCGGGTCCAGGACGTCGGGCCGGTTGGTGGCGGCGATCAGGATCACGCCGTCGTTGGCCTCGAACCCGTCCATTTCCACCAGCAACTGGTTGAGGGTCTGCTCCCGCTCGTCGTGGCCGCCGCCGAGCCCGGCGCCACGCTGGCGCCCGACCGCGTCGATCTCGTCCACGAAGACGATGCACGGCGCCTGTTTCTTGGCCTGAACGAACAGGTCCCGCACCCGCGAGGCGCCCACGCCCACGAACATTTCGACGAAATCCGAGCCGCTGATGCTGAAGAAGGGCACCCCGGCCTCACCCGCGATGGCCCGCGCCAGCAGGGTCTTGCCCGTGCCCGGGGGGCCCACCAGCAGACAGCCCTTGGGAATCCGCCCGCCGAGGCGGGTGAACTTCTTGGGGTCCTTGAGGAAAGCGATGACTTCCTGCAGCTCGTCCTTGGCTTCGTCCACCCCGGCCACGTCGCTGAACGTGACCCGCGCCTGGTTCTCGTTCAGCAGGCGCGCCCGGCTCTTGCCGAAGGACATGGCCTTGCCGCCCCCCGCCTGCATCTGCCGCATGAAGAAGATCCACACGCCCACCAGGAGCAGCATCGGGAACCAGTTCACCAGCAGCACGAAGTACCAGGGGGAATCGTCCTCGGGCTTGGCGGCGATGCGGATGTTCTTCTCCCGGAGCGTCTTCACCAGCCCCGGGTCGCTGGGCGAAAAGGTGCGGAAGCGCTCGCCGCTCTGGTACTTTCCCTGGACGTGCCGGCCCTGGATCGTCACCTCCTGCACGTCGCCGCGCTCCACCGCGGACCAGAAGTCGCTGTAGATGATCTCGGGATCCCGGCCCTGCTGCCGGGTGAACACGTTGAATAGCAACAGGAACATCAACCCCAGGACGAGCCAGAGGGCGAGGTTTTTGGTGGCTTGATTCAAAGGGGGTTTCTCCAACCTACTCTTTCCCTGGAAAAAGTTAACATAGGGGTATGGCTACTTCAATTCAATAAGAACGGCGGCGGCCCAAGTCAACCAAAGGACCGGCGGGAGACAAGCGGTCACCGGGGGGTCGTGGGGCGGGCTTCCGGGCGCGGCTACGAGACCTTGAGCCGCCAGACCGCCCGGGTGCCGGGCTCCAACCTGGCGAAATCACTCCGGGCGCAGCCAGGGACCCACAGGATCTCCTCCCCCGCCAGGAGCAGCGGCAGGGTCCGGCGCCGGGAGCGCGGGACCTTCCTTTCGATGAAGAGGTCCTTGAGCTTCTTGTGGCCGGCCATGCCCAGGGGCCGGAACCGGTCCCCGGGGCGGAAGTTGCGCAACCGGAGCTCTCCGCCGTGTTGCTCGAGGCATGAGAGGTCGAAGGCGGCCTCGAGGTCGCCTTCCGGCGTCTCCGAAGTGGTGGAGCGCCACGCCGTGACCCGGACCCCGGCTTCGGGGACCGCCACCTCGCCCTCCAGCGGGAGGGGGTAGGAATAGTCCTCGGTGCGCGGGGGCTCCTCCCGGGCGCCTTCGGCCGACCGCGTCAGCCGCACCGAATCGTACTCCCGCACCACCGTCCAGGAGCCGGGAAGGGACACCCTGGCGTGGGGACGGGCGCCGCCGATGGCCTGCAGCACGGCGTCCACGTGCACGAAACCGATGCGCCGGAGCGTCCCCAGGCCGCGGTTCAACCAGAATCGCACCAGCCGGGGCCGGAGCTCGGGATCGAGGCCGAGAAAGGCGGCCCGGTCCAGCACGTCGCCGCGGACGACCCGCGGGTACACCCCGGCCACCTGCCGCTCCAACAGCGCGTGGTCGGAGCGAAGCATCCCGGCCAGCCGGGCGAGGCGGTGCTCCAGGCCGTCGTCCGTCTGTTCCCCGAGACCCGGCAACACGGTGCGGCGGATCCGGTTCCGCAGGTAGCGGGTGTCGCGGTTGGTGCGGTCTTCCCGGTAGCCCAGCCCGCGGCTTCCCAGATATTCCAGGATCTCGTCCCGGGAAATCTCCAGCAGCGGGCGGATCAACAGCATCCCCTCGGACCCGGCGCCGTCCCGCGCCAGGGGCCGCAGCGCCGGCATGCCCGCCAGCCCCTCGGGGCCGCAGCCGCGAAGCAGCCACATCAGCATCGTCTCCACCTGATCGCCGCGGTTGTGCCCCACCGCGACCTTGCCGATGCCCCGGGCGGCGGCCACCTCGGCGAAGAACGCGTACCGCCGCTCCCGGGCCAGCGCCTCGAAGTTCCCGGGATGCCGGCCCCGGCCGGACCGTGCCGGGTCCAGACTCGTCACGTGGAACGGCAACGACAGATCGGCGGCGATACGGCGAACGAACTCGCCGTCTTCCCGGCTCTCGCGGCCGCGGATGCCATGCTCGACATGGGCCACCTCCAGACGCAGGCGAAGGGCCGGGGCGATCTCGTGGAGGATATGCAGCAACGCGACGGAATCCGGACCGCCGGACACGCCCACCAGCACCGCGTCTCCGAACGCCAGGATGCCGTCCCGTACAAGGGTCTGCGCCAACTGTTTGTCGAGGCTCATCAAGGCAGGAAGGTTTGTCGCCCCGCTTCGCGGGTGCTATTACCTTGAAAAACTTCAGGATACACCGCGCCCGAGCCGCCCACAAACAAAGAAACTCAAGGAGCACCCGCATGGCTTCACCGTTGAACCCGCCCCGTAGAATCCTTCTCGGACCCGGCCCCAGCAACCCGCACCCCAACGTCCTGGCGGCGCTGTCAGCCCCCGTGGTCGGCCATCTGGACCCTGAATTCTTCAAGGTCATGGAGGAGAGCAAGGCCATGCTGCGCTGGCTGTTCCACACCGAAAACGAGCTGACCTTCCCGGTGTCAGGCACCGGCAGCGCCGGCATGGAGACCTGCCTCGTAAACCTCATCGAGGAAGGCGACACGGTGCTGGTGTGCGTCAACGGGGTCTTCGGCACCCGCATGGCGGACATCGTCGAGCGCCTGGGCGGCAACCTCGTGAAGGTCGAGGCCCCTTGGGGCGAGATCATCCGGCCCGAGCAGGTGGAGCAGGCCCTCAAGGACAACAAGGTCGACATCGTCACCCTGGTGCACGCCGAGACTTCCACCGGGGTGTGGCAGCCGGTGGAGGAGATCTCACGGCTCGCCCACGACGCCGGCGCCCTGCTGGTGCTGGACACCGTAACCTCGCTGGGGGGCTGCCCCGTGACCCTCGACGCCTGGAACGTCGACGCCGCCTACAGCGGCACCCAGAAATGCCTGAGCTGCCCTCCGGGGCTGTCGCCGGTCTCCTTCAACCAGGCCGCCCTCGACAAGCTGGGCCGGCGCAAGGGCAAGGTCAAGAGCTGGTACCTCGACCTCACCATGATCGCGCGCTACTGGGGCGAGGACCGCGCCTACCACCACACCGCCCCCATCTCCATGAACTACGGCCTCCACGCGGCCCTGAGCGAGGTGGAGAAGGAAGGCGAGGAAGCCAGGTTCGCGCGCCACGAGCTGAACCACCGGGCGCTGGTTGCCGGCCTGGAGGTGCTGGGCATCCCGCTCGCCTCCCAGGAAGGCCACCGCCTGTGGATGCTCAACAGCGTCAAGATCCCCGAGGGCGTCAACGACGCCGCCCTCCGGAAGCGGCTGCTGCTGGACTTCAACATCGAGATCGGCGGCGGCCTCGGCGCCCTCGCCGGCAAGACCTGGCGCATCGGGCTGATGGGAGAGTCGAGCCGGCGGGAGAACGTCGTGGCGCTGGTCCAGGCGCTGGGACAGATCCTCAAGGAAGAAGGCGCCGACGTGCCGGTGGAGGATGCGGTGGGTGCTATCGAAGGGGTCTACGGGGGAGGATAGAAGACGGCCGACCGTGTCGGCCATGGCCGCTCGGCGGATAGACGGGCCGCGGGCCTTGACTCCCGTCCCGCCGTCGGCCCATGGGTGTTGGAGAAGGAACATGTCCATGCGATTCCGAATCCCGCATCTGCTCGCCCTGATCGTTTTCTGGCCCGTCGAGCACCGGGGGTGGCGTTGGAAAGACTTTGGTAGGTGAACGAAGCACGCCAAAGCCGCGGAATGAACGGACGGGGAATGCGATGAACGGTGGCACCAACCGAAGCCGTTTCAGCGATCTGGTGGATGACCGGGTCGACGAGGGAGTCTTCCGCGTCGACCGGGCAATCTACACCGACAAGGCGGTATTCGAGGCCGAGATCGAGCGCATCTTCGAAGGCGGGTGGGTCTTCCTCTGCCACGAAAGCCAGGTGGCGAAGCCGGGCGACTACTGGGCGACCGAAATCGGCCGCCAGCCGGTCTTCGTGATGCGCCAGACGGATGGGTCGCTCGGCTGCTTCATCAACGCCTGCTCCCATCGGGGCGCCGTGGTGACCCCGCTCAAGCAGGGGAACGCGAACGTGATCACCTGCCGTTTCCACGGCTGGGTGTACGACCGTGGCGGCCGCTGCGTCAGCATCAAGAACGAGGAGGCGGGCTACGCCGCTACGGAACGCTCGGGCGGGCGGTTCGACCTCCGCCGGATCGGCGCCCTGGACTCCTACAAGGGGTTCGTGTTCGGGAGCCTGAGCAGCGACGTGCCCGCGCTCCGGGACCATCTGGCGGCGGCCGCGCGCTGGATCGACCTCCTGGCCGACCAGGCGCAAAACGGTCTGGAAGTCGTTCCCGGCTGCTCCACCTACGTGGTCCACGGCAACTGGAAGCTGCAGGCCGAGAACAGCGTCGACGGCTACCACGTGACCACCCTCCACAGCGTGTTCGCCGCCACCACGGCCCAGCGCGAGGCCCGTGACGCCACGGCCGGAATGGGCCGGACCGAGTCCGGACGAATCAAGGGCAAGGTGCCCAGCGGCACCTACGACCTCGGTAACGGGCACATGGGGCTGTGGGCGCAGCACATCACGCCGCACGTCCGCCCCATCTACGAGGCGCGGGCGTGGCTCGAAGAGAAACTCAAGCCCGCCGAGGTCGAATGGATCCTCAACCGCGGCCGCAACCTCTACCTGTTTCCCAACGCGATGCTGATGGACAACCCGTCGACGCAGATCCGGCTGGTGAAGCCGGTCTCGGCCGCTTTGACCGAGGTCACCGTCTACTGCATCGCCCCGAAGGGAGAGAGCAAGACGGCGCGGGCCGCGCGCCTGAGGAAGTTCGAGGATTTCTACCTGACGGCCGGGATGGCGACCTCGGACGATGCCGCCGCGCTCGAAGCCGTCCAGGACGGCTCTCTGGGACCGCCAAGCCAGTGGAACGACATGACCCGCGGCCTGTCGGACCTGGTCGCCGGCCCCGACCGGGACGCCCGTGACCTGGGCTTCGAGCCGGCGTCGTCCTGCCCCGACTGGGACCACGAAGGAATGTTCCACGGTTTCTACCGGGCCTGGCTGGAGCGTCTGGAGAAAGGGTCGGGCGTCGCATGAGCACCAACGGCATCGACCCCGCGCTGGAGCGTGAGGTCACGGCCCTCATCAACCGCGAGGCCATGCTGCTCGACCGGCGCCGCTGGGAGGAGTGGCTCGACCTCTATGCCGAAGACGCGGTGTACTGGGTTCCGGCCTGGGCGACCGAGGAGGAGACCACCACCGATCCCGAGACCCAGCTCAACCTGATCTACCTCAAGAACCGCGGCCGGCTCGAAGACCGGGTGTTCCGCATCGAGTCGCGCCAGTCCTGGGCTTCGCTCCCTCTCGACCGCACGGTGCACGTGATCGGCAACGTGCTGGTGGAGAGCGCGGAGGGAGACGCGGTCGAGGCCACCGCCAACTGCATCGTGCACGTCTACGGCAAGAAAGGGGCGGCGACCCGCGGCAGCCGCTACGACTTCGCGTTCAGGCGTATCGACGGGGCGCTCAGGATCGCGCGAAAGAAGGTCATCTTCATCGACGACCGGCTCGAAGGGCCGGTGGACATCTATCACCTGTAGAGAGCTCCCTTGCTGAGCCTTCAGAAGATCGCTCCCGAGGTGGGCGGCATCGCGCTGCGCGAGATCGAGCCACGGGACCCCGGGCCCGGCGAGTTGTTGATCCGGGTCGGCGCGGCCGGGATCTGCGGCACCGACGTGCAGATCTACAACTGGGCGCCGCGCATGGCGCGCCGGATGGTCCTGCCGAGGGTCCTCGGCCATGAGGTCTCGGGCACGGTCGCGGCCATCGGTCCGGGAGTCGAGGGCCTCGTAGCCGGCGACCGGGTAAGCCTCGAAAGCCACATATTCTGCGGCCGTTGCCGGTCCTGCCGACTCGGACGCGCCCATCTTTGCGAGCAGACCCGCTACCCGGGCATCGACATCGACGGCGGGTTTGCCGAGTACCTGACCGTGCCCGCGTCCATCGCCTGGGCGAACCCGCCCGGCCTTCCGCACGAGACCGCGGCCATGCTCGAGCCGTTCGGCATCGCCGTCCACGCCTGCACCGCGGGCGCCGGCGTTTCAGGGTTGTCGGTGCTGGTGAACGGTTGCGGGCCCATCGGACTGATGGCGGTGGCGGTGGCGCGCGCCCTGGGCGCGGGCAGGATCGTCGCCTGCGACATCAACCCGGTGCGACTCCGCGCCGCCGAGACCATGGGCGCCGACCGCGCGGTGGATGCCGGCAGAGAGGAGCTGGCGGGCGTAGTGGGCGACATGACCGGCGGCGCGGGCGTCGACGTCGGCGTGGAACTATCGGGCACCGAAGCCGGCTTCAACGCCGTCTTCGCCTCCCTCGCCAAGGGCGGCGACTTCCGGCTGGTGGGCGCGCCGCCGTCGGCCATTCCCGTGGACTTCACCTATTGGCTGCTGAAATGCCCGGTGATGCACAACATCCACGGGCGGCTGATCTGGAAGACCTGGCAGCGCGCCACCGAGCTCCTGGCGGCGGGCGCCGTCGACCTCGCCCCGGTGCGGAGCCACGTGCTGCCGCTGTCAGAAGCGCCCCGCGGATTCGAGCTCATCCGGGACGGCGAGGCGCTCAAGCCGGTGCTCGTGCCGGACTCGTAGACGCCGACCAAGCGTCGCGAGTCTGACCGAGAACCAACGGAGGAACAATGGCTGATCTACGGATCGACGACTGTATCAATGACACTTGCCCCTGGTCGGGGAAACCGGTACAGGCCGACTCCCTGACCGAGTACAACGACCAAGTCGTCGGCTTCTGCAATCCCGGGTGCCGCGACAAGTTCGAGACCGCGGTCCGCCACTTCGAGAAAGCCACGCAGTCGCAGGGAGCACGGTAGAGACGGCCTGGGCACCGGACCTGGCGTGGGGGTTGACATGGACAAGATATAACGATAAAATTAGTTATATGGAGATAACGGCTTATCCGAAGACTTCGCCAGCCTCCACACTGGCGCTCGAGGAAGCGGCCCAGGGTTTCGCCGCGTGCGGCTCCGAGCCGCGGCTCACGGTGCTTCGCCTGCTCGTGCGCGCCGGGGCCGAAGGGCTCACGGTAGGCGAGGTCCAGGAGCGCTCCGGCTTGCCGGCCTCGACGCTCGCCCATCATCTCGGCTTCCTTGCCGCGGGCGGGCTGGTCGAGCAGGAGCGCCGGGGCCGGACCGTGATCAACTGCGCCGCCTACGGCCGTCTCGAGGCGCTTGCCGCGTTTCTGCTCGAAGAGTGTTGCGTCGATGCCTGCCCATCGCCCGCGGCCCGTGCCGCGCGGGCGGCGCTCACGGGGGAGCCGTCATGACGGAACTGGTCATGAACGGATTCAACGGCCTGCGCATGGGCGCCCGGGGCATGGTGTCGGTCTGGGGCCTCATGCTCGCCGTCCCGCTCGCCGTGGCGGCGCTGGACGCCACCAGGTTACCTGACATCCTGGAGATCGCATCGGCGGCGTTCGCGCGAACGGTGCCCTTCATCGCCGTGGCGGTGCTGCTCATCGCGTATCTCAAGGCGACGGGAACCACCGCCCTCGTGGCGCGCGCCTTCGAGGGACGCGAGATGCGCATGATCTTCCTGGCAGCGCTTGTCGGCGGCCTCGCCCCCTTCTGCGCTTGTGAGGTCATCCCCTTCATCGCGGCGCTGCTGGCGATCGGCGCGCCCCTCTCCGCCATCATGGCCTTCTGGCTGTCCTCCCCGGTCATCGACCCTCCCGCCGCGCTCATTACCGCGGCCGCCCTCGGCTGGGACTTCGCCATGGGGAAGGCGGCGGCGGCCGTCGCCATCGGTCTCTTCGGCGGCTTCGGTGTGCGCCTCCTGGTCCGGCGCCATGCGTTCGCCGCCCCGTTGCGGGAAGACGCGGCGGGCGGTTGCGGCGCCTGCGGCAGCACCCTCGAGACGGGCGAGATTGTCTGGCAATTCTGGCGCGAGCCGGCGCGGGCGGCCATCTTCCGGTCCGAATCGCTGGAGAACGCGCGGTTCCTGGTCAAGTGGCTTGCGTTCGCCTACCTGATCCAGGCCTTGCTCGTCACCTACGTGCCGGCCGCGTTGATCGCGGGACTGGTCGGGGGACCCGGGGCCGGCCCCATCGTGATCGGCGCCCTGGTGGGTACGCCCGCCTACCTCAACGGCTATGCCGCGCCCGCCCTCGTCGCCGGCCTCATGGAACAGGGCATGAGCGCCGGCGCGGCCCTGGCCTTCATGGTCGCCGGCGCCGTGACCTGCGTCCCGTCCATGGTGGCGGTGTGGTCGCTGGTGCGCTGGCAGGTGTTCGCCGCCTACGTGGGATTCGGCGTCGCGGGCGCGATCTTGAGCGGGATGGGGTTCGGGGCGTTGATGGGATGAACGACGCGGCGCATCCAGAATCAAAGAAACTCTCGCGATAGATCGATCAAGTCGCACGCGACAAAGCCGGGTTCTTGACTTTAGTCCGAAAAACCATTACATTTTCAGACCCAGATCCATTGAAATGTCCACCACGGAAGCCATAAAGGGCCGGATGCGCGGCCTGCCCAAGGGCAAACCCTTCACGACGTCGCGCTTCGCTGACTGCGGACCGCGCGGGGCCGTCGACCGGGCACTTTCGCGTCTCGTCCACGAAGGCGAAATCGAGCGTCTATCCCGCGGCGTCTTCGTCCGCCCTCGCAAGAACCGGTTCGTCGGCAACATCGTCCCCGGTGTCGTTGAGGTGGTTCAGGCAATCGCGAGAGACAACGGCGAGACCGTCCAGGTCCATGGCGCGGAAGCCGCACGGCGGCTGGGGCTCAGCACCCAGGCACCGACGGCGGCAGTGTTCCATACCAGTGCGTCGAGCCGCTCGATCCGGATCGGCAACACCACGGTCAAGATGATCCACACTTCGAACCGCCGGCGGCTTCAATTCGCCGGCGAGACCGCGGGCCTGGCGCTCTCCGCCCTCTGGTATCTCGGCAAGGACGACGTGACGCCAGAGACGGTCGCCACGATCGAGTCCGCCGTGGGCGCGGAGGAGTTCGAGAAACTGCGGTTGGCGGACGTTCCGGCGTGGATGGCGTCAGCGCTTGACGCTTCCACAAGAGGTACCGCTCATGGCTGAGGCATTCCTGTCACTGAATGAACGGGACCGAAAAGAAATCCTTGAGACCGTAGCCGCCCGGTCGGGGCGGCCGGCGGTCATCCTGGAGAAAGACATCTGGATCTGCTGGGTCCTGCAGACCCTCTTCTCCATCCCCGACCGTCACCCAATGGCGTTCAAGGGCGGTACGTCTCTTTCGAAGGTCTACGGAATCATCGACCGGTTCTCGGAAGATGTCGACGTCACCCTGGATTACCGGGCTTTCGGTGACGCTTTCGATCCCTTCGCTCCGGGCGTGAGCAGGTCTCAAATCAAACACCTCAGCGACCGCCTCAAATCCTTCGTAGCGGCGTACACTCGGGATGTTGTCGGGCCGGCTCTGGAGACCGCGGCCGGAGAGCTGCCGACATCCGGCCGGCACGGCGTGCGGATCAGCGATGATGGCGAGAGGGTATGGTTTGCATACCCCTCGACCGTCGAAAACACGGTCGGCTACTTGGCGAGCGAGGTCTTCCTCGAGTTCGGCGGCCGCAATGTCATCGATCCCAATGAGTTGCACGAGATCGCTCCCGATATCGCGGCCCACACCAACGACCTCGACTACCCCAAAGCGACGGTGACGGTCCTCTCCCCTGTTCGAACCTTCTGGGAAAAAGCCACACTCATCCATGTCGAATGCCACAGGCGCAGGCTTTTGCACGGTCCGGAGCGGATTTCTCGGCATTGGTTCGACCTGGCGTGCCTTGCCGGCCACGACGCCGGCCGGGCGGCGCTCTCCGACCGCACTCTTCTCGAAGATGTCGTCCGGCTAAAGACGATTTTCTTTAATGCCCGGTACGCCAACTACCATCATTGCCTGGACGGCCGGCTGAGACTCATTCCCGACCAAGACCAACTCGTCCGTCTTGAGTCCGACTACGACACGATGCGGACCGCCAGCATCATTCGCCCGGATGCGCCGACATTCGATACCTTGATCGAGGACATCCGGGGCATTGAAAACGAAGTGAATCGCCGGCCCTGACCCGAGCGTTGAAGCTCCTAATCTCCGCAATATAAGCGGAGATGTGCTTTGTCGATGCGGAGAATGGATGCTATATTCGCCGCATGTTGTACGGAGAATATCCTGCGTATATCTGGCGACGTCCGGAATGGCCGCAGTTCCAGCAGGATACGGCCCGGCTCGCCAAGCACCTCGCACACACACGCCACATCCAGGGGAAGTTGCTCGGCCGCATGACGGCCCTGGGTTTCGAGATGCGCAGCCAAGCCACGTTGCGCACGCTCACCGAGGATGTGGTGAAGACGAACGAGATCGAGGGAGAGATACTCGCCCCCGACCAGGTCCGCTCGTCGATTGCAAACCGCCTCGGCCTGGATATCGGCGGCCTGCCGGCGGCTGATCGCAACGTCGACGGCGCCGTCGAAATGGCGCTCGACTCTACTCGGAACTATGCCGAGCGCTTGACCGAAGAACGGCTGTTCTCGTGGCACGCCGCCCTGTTCCCGACCGGGCACAGCGGCATGCGCCGGATTCGCGTCGGCCAATGGCGCAACGATGCGGACGGACCGATGCAAGTCGTCTCAGGCCCTATCGGCCGCCAGCACGTTCACTATGCCGCTCCGCCGGCCGAGCGCCTCGGTGACGAGATATCCAGGTTCCTGGAATGGTTCGAAGACACACAGTCAATGGAGCCCGTGCTCGCCGCAGGCATCGCCCATCTCTGGTTCGTCACCATTCACCCCTTCGATGACGGCAACGGACGTATCGCGCGGGCCATCGCGGACATGGCGCTGGCCCGGTCGGAAGAGAGCCCAGAGCGTTTCTACAGCATGTCCGCCCAGATCCGCCTGGAGCGCAACGCCTACTACGACATCCTTGAGGCAACCCAAAAAGGTAGCCTGGATGTCACCGATTGGCAGGTCTGGTTCCTCGAATGTCTCGCACGCGCCATCGAAAACGCTCAGAAAACGCTCGCCACCGTGCTGACAAAGGCCCGCTTTTGGGAAGCCCATGCCCGCGAGCCCCTAAACGAGCGCCAAGTGAAGATCCTCAACCGGCTTCTGGACGGCTTCGAAGGGAAGCTCACCTCGTCGAAGTGGGCGGCAATGAACCACTGCTCACAGGACACGGCGAATCGAGACATTCGCGATCTGATAGAGCGTGGAATCCTGGTCCGTAGCAAGACTGGGGGTCGGAGCACTAGCTACGAATTCGTCTGCCCGGTGGCCATTGAGACTGAGCCCCAGCGGCGATGACACTCAGCCAAGCAGGAAGTAACGCCCATGCCGATGCCGAGAGAGGCAAGGATCGAGAAGGTGCAGCGGCTCCTGACGGCGCACAAGAAGACTAAGGAAATGCTGGAAAAGGAGCCGTCGACGCAGGAGCTACATCCGGGCACCGACATCGCAAGGAACTGGACGGTGATCACTGCTGCCTATAGCGGTCTTGAGCAGACGCTAAAGTACCTGATTGCAGAGAAAAAAGGGCTGACCATCGCAGAGTTGATCGATCTTGCAGTCCCGGAGAACACCGACGTGGGAGAGCGTAACGCTTGGCAGTATCCGTTCCGGACGCACAACTTGGGTTGGCTATTTTCGAAGATCGAAGAGCCGACGCAAAACACCGTGCGAGAGTTCTACGAGCGATTCCGATCGCTACACTCCTACCTTGCTATTGGGAGAGTGGACCATTTCCTGACTCTTATCTCCGGCCCGAAAGGGGCTGGCTATGAGCGGTGGCGTTACACGCTGATTGAAGACAAGCCACTGCCGAGGAACAGCCCGGAGGCGCTCTTGGCGATCTGGGGAGTGTGCGTCCAGATCGCACAGGAGAAAGTCTGGAAGAATCAGCTGGTGTGGATGCCGGACAAGGAGTTGGCGAATAAGTTCTGCCAACAGCTAGACATGCTGCACATGGATGTGGCCCTCGAGCGCCAGAACGCCGGCGAGCCATTTCAAGACATCTCAGGGGAGATTAGAGATTGGCTGTGGAAAGGAGGTCACCCTCTAAATGCATTCGCTGAAGTCCTGTGGCACTTCGCTCGGTACGGTTCTCACGGCGCGGAGAGCGCGTCAGAGTGGTTCTCAGACGCACTGACGAAATGGGTGACGCATGTCCTAGGAGCTCCAGCCGCCTCGAACCGAACATCGCTCCGAGCCTTTGTAGATCGCGCCCAAGGTCACACGCGCGACGGGGCAAGCATTCGATGGAACCCGAAGAAACAGCGCTTCCAAGCAATCCCGTGGTCACTAGAGAAACGCGTTCAGGACGCGCGGCCTCCACAGGCAACCTTAGTCGGTGACCCCACTAGGCAGGGAACACCACTGAATTCGTTGTGGGTAGCTGCTAAGGAAAGCGGATATCATGTGCTTGAGAATCGGGCGTTCAACGGCCCCCAAGACCACGGCACTTGGTTCTGCTCCCTCGAGATACATGCCGAAGACGTCGGGGAAACGAGACCAGTTCTCTCGATATGGCAGGAGGGGGAGGACGACAACTACGGCCGCTTCTATGTGGTAGAGGAATGTCCCTCAGAGGAGATGAGCCAGGATATTCGCCGATGGATTCAATTGGCTCGGACGCTTGGGCAGATGCGAAGCGAATGACCCGGCTGTGTTCAAATTGTCCTCATCCAACGGCTTACGGTGGTGGTCCCAGAAGATTGGACAGGTTGCTAAGATGTATTCGCACAGGTTGTGAAACGCGAGAAACGCCGTTTTTATGTGGGCGATCGACAGCCACAGTCCTTTGGCCAAGATATTCGATTTCGCTTCTTCCAAATCGTTTCGAATGAAGAGGCACTGCAACAAGAGCGTTTCCATTGCCGGTCCTCGGTGTTGGGACAAACGTAACCCACCGTGGCTCTTGCCTATGTCACCACGGCGCGATCATACCGGTGCGACGGCGTGCGGCATCCAGCCGGACTGTCATCTGGCCCCGAACCACCCAACGGCGAGCGCCGACTGGCAACGGCTCATGGAGCGCGCCGCAGAGGTTTCCGCGAAGTCGAGATGATCCAAGGGCGATCGTCGCTGACCCGACGAGTTGAAGGCACGGTTTGCGGCCGAGATGCTGGAACCGGCACGTAGGTGAAACTCAATAGCTCGGCGAAATACTCTTCGGCAGAGCCATCCGGTAAGCGCTGTGGGACACGGGCCGACGAGAGCGCCGCGACCCCTGGAAGCGGGGCATGGTTCCGCTCTCCCGAACCGGAAGAAAGAAGGGGTGCGTTACTAGCGTTTACCCGCCTCACTGCCACGTCTTCAACTCCGGATAAACCTCCGTCGCGAACAGCTCCATGCTCCGCTTGGTCTCCTCGTGGGTCATGAAGCCGGCCTGGTTCATCATGAGCAGGTGGCCGACGCCGCAGCGGTTGTGGAGGTACCTGACCTTTTCGATGACCTTCTTGGGGGTGCCGGCGATGATGACGCCCTGGTCGATGAGGTCCTCGTAGGCGCGGTTGTAGCGGGCCATGCCCTTGGGGTCGAAGAACCGGGTGAGGCCCTGGGGGGGCACGAATCCGGGCGGGGCGAAGAAGCCCACGGGGCGGCGCTTGTTGAGGTACCAGAGGAGCTTGCGGCCGCCTTCTTCGGCCTTCTTGTCGGTCTCGCCGGTGAAGGTCAGGGCGCAGTAGGCGAACTTCTCGGAGCCGGGCTCGGGGTAGTTCATCTCCTCGCAGCGCTTGCGGTAGGCGGTGAAGAGCGCTTCGGTCTGCTCGTAGGAGGTGAGCACGGTGGCCAGGGTGTAGTCGTGATCGGCCACCCAGGGCACCGCCGCCGGCTGGCTGCCGGTGATCCAGATGGGGGGATGGGGCTGCTGGTAGGGCCGCGGCCACGGGTTCACGTAGCGGTAGTGATAGTGCTTGCCCTCCCAGTTGAACACGTCCTGGGTCTTCCACGCCTTGATGATGAGGTCGTGGGCCTCCTGCATCCGTTCCCGGGTGTCGGAGGGGTTGGTGTTGGCGGGATGGATCTCGGTCCCGACGCCGCGGACGAAGCCGGCGATGAGGCGGCCGCCCGAGATGACGTCCAGCATGGCGGCGTCCTCGGCCACCTGGATGGGGCTCCGGTGCGCCAGCGGGAAGCCCAGCACCAGCAGCTTGGCGCGCTTGGTGCGCCGCACCAGGGTGCCGGCGGTGATGGAGACGTTGGCCGCCATGCAGGTGGCGGTGGCGTGGTGCTCGTTGAGCATGATCTCCAGGCCCAGCTCGTCGGCGTACTCGTACTCGTCAAGGTAGCGGTTATAGAGATCGTGGGCGATCTTGGGGTCGCAGTAGCGGCTGGGCAGGGTCACACGCATGGCCCCGTAGGTTTCCTCCGCGTCGTCCGGGAGGAAGGGATAGGGCATTTCGGTGAAATGATAGGCCAGCATCTCCTGGTCCTCCTTTGGCTTTCTAGCTCTCCAGGAACTTCGTGACTGCCTGGGCCAGCGCCTTGGGCTGCTCCCACTGCGGGTAGTGGCCGGCGTCGGGTATGGCCGTGAAGCCGGCTCCGGGAATGGCCTGCTGGAGCGCCCGCCCGTAGTCCGGGGTCACCACCCGGTCGCTCTCGCCCCAGAAAACGTGGGTCGGGACCCGCACCCGGGCCAGCCGCCGCAGGAGCTTGGGATTGTACATGAAAGGACGCCAAGCGAACTTGAGCACGGACTGGCGGTTCCGCAGCAGCCCCAGCAGCACCTCGCCCTCCACGTCTTCCCGGCCCGGCCACTTGAGCGCCTGGGCCGCCGCCGGATCGTGCCACGCCAGCTCGGCGACTTCCTGGGCCGTGTAGACGTAGATGTCCTGCACGTCGCGCACGGTGGCGGCCGAAACCTTGATGCCCACCGAGTCGATCAACGCCAGGCGCCGGATCTGCTGGTGGGCGCGCACCGCCATCTCCGCCGCCACCCAGCCGCCGAACCCGTGGCCGATGACGTCCACCGGACCCGTATCCAGGCTCCCGAGAAGGTCGAGCCCCAGGAAGGCCAGGTCTTCCATGGTGTCGATCCAGTCGGGCAACTCCGACCGGTTCACTCCCGGCAGCGACGGGACCACCACGCGGGAACGCCTGGCCAGGGCATCGTCGAAGGGAGGGACCTGCGTGTCGAGCTGGTCTCCGTACAGGATCACCCGCGGAGCACCTTCCCCGTGTTGGCGGACCCCCAGCTTTACGCCATCCACCTCCATGATCTCCGAAACCCACTTCATGAGCCCTGCTCTCCCGCGTGCCGCTGGATGAAATCGATGGCCAAGGCGTTGAACTCCTCAGGGTGCTCCGCATGGGAGCAGTGCCGCGAGTCTTTGAACACCTTCACTTCGGATCCGGGTATCTCACTCTGGAGATCGGTGGCGTAGGTCGGGAACCGCAGCGGATCCTGGTCACCGGCGACGATCAACACCGGACAGCGGATGCTGCCGTAGTCGGGGCGTACCGGGCGGAAGCCTCGGGGCTGTCCCGAGGGCGCTAGGCGGGCGGCCGCGCAGGCTTCCCACACGCCCGGTTCCAGGCTGGCCTGCCAGCGCTCCTCCACCACGTCGTCGGCCCACCAGCGCTCGTTGTAGAAGCACACTTTCAGGATCTCGCGCATCTGCTCCCGCTCGCCGGTGTAGCCCGTGAGCACCTTGCGCTCGTCGTTGTCCGGCGCCTTGCCGCCGCCGCTCACGGCGATCACCGAGGCCACGTCGAAGCGCGGGTCCGTGGCCATCTGCAGGCAGAAGCCGCCGCCGAAGGAGTTGCCGATGAGATGCACCGGGCCGAGGCACAGGGTCCGAAGGAACGCATCGACGTGCTTGAGCCGGAAGCCCAGCGCATCGCTGAAGCTGTAGACGAGGTCGGTGCGGCCGAAACCGGCCAGGTCCGGCGCGTAGACCTGGAAATGCTCGCCCAACTGCGCGATGTTGTCGCGCCAACTGAACTCGGCGCGGCCACCGAACTCGCCGCTGTGGATCAGCACCACGGTGGGGCCGCGGCCGGCGCCCGCCTCGAGGTAGTGGGTGCGTATCTGGCCCACCTGAACGTAGTGCCGGCTCACGCCCTGGGGGAGATCGGTCATGGAAGCCTGCGTAGCCGATAGGCCTATGGGTGTCAACTTGGAGGGCGGGGCGTGGCGGGGAGACCCCGCCCCTCGCCTCCTGGACCCCCGGGTCAAGCCCGGGGGTGACGGTATGGAGGCCGGGGGTGACGGTATGGAGGCCGGGGGTGACGGTATGGAGGCCGGGGGTGACGGTATGGAGGCCGGGGGTGACGGTATGGAGGCCGGGGGTGACGGTATGGAGGCCGGGGGTGACGGTGTGGAGGCCGGGGGTGACGGTGTGGAGGCCGGGGGTGACGGTGTGGAGGCCGGGGGTGCCATGGGGAGTCCTCGGACTCGCAGGCGGAAAGCGGATGTGTTAGTGTCTGTTCCTGTCTCGCGGGAGACATAAACAGCCTTGAAACGCAGGGAGGCCTTTATGCATTGGGGTATGGAAAACAGAATGGCGCGCATCATCCAGCCGGCGGACGGGCGTTGCGTGATGCTGGCCGTGGACCACGGCTACTTCCTGGGCCCGACCAGCGGGCTGGAGCAGCCGCGGGAGACCATCGAGCCGCTGCTGCCCCATGCCGACGCCATCATGCTCACCCGCGGCGTGCTGCGCAATGCGGTGGACGCCAACATGCAGGCGCCGGTGGTGCTACGCGTGTCCGGCGGCACCAGCATCCTGAAGGAACTCTCCAACGAGGACATCACCGTGTCCATCGAGGACGCCATCCGGCTCAACATCTCGGCCATGGCGCTGTCCATCTTCGTGGGCTCCGAGTTCGAGAAGGAGACCCTGGTGAGCATGGCCAAGCTGGTGGACGAGGGCGAGAGGTACGGCATTCCCGTGCTTGCCGTCACCGCGGTGGGCAAGGACATGGCCCGGGACGAACGCTATCTGGGCCTGGCATGCCGCATCGCCGCCGAAATGGGCGCGCACTTCGTCAAGACCTACTACTGCGAGAACTTCGAGAACGTGGTGAACAGTTGCCCGATCCCGGTGATCGTGGCCGGCGGCAAGAAGACCCCGGAGATGGAAGCCCTGGAGCTCACCCGCAACGCCGTGGACCACGGCGCGGTGGGAGTCGACATGGGCCGGAACATCTTCCAGTCCGACAGCCCCGCGGGGATGATCCAGGCGGTTCGGGCCATCGTTCACGGCGGCGCCTCCGTCGAGGACGCCTACCAGATCTACGAAGCGTCGCGACCGTCAGGAACGGAACGGGCGGCCGGCTAGGCGGTACAGGAAACCTCTCCGTTGCGAGCGGGGATGACGCTCCATGACCGTCATCCCCGCGAAGGCGTGCCCTCCCTCCCAGCCCCTGGATTCCCGCTCCCCGATCGGGGTCGGGGACAAGCTTCGCGGGAATGACGGTCGTACACTTTGCCGGACGGCAACCCAACTTCAGGAACGAGCCATGCGCGTCGCCATGTACTACAGCAACGATGACGTCCGGTTGGAGGAGCTGCCGGCCCCCAAGGCCGGTCCGGGCGAGCTGCTGATGCGGGTCCAGGCCAGCGGCATCTGCGGCACCGACGTGCTGGAATGGTACCGGCGCAAGCAGGCGCCCAGGGTGCTCGGACACGAGGTCACCGGGGAAGTAACGGAGGTGGGCGCCGGCGTCACCGGTTTCGCGCCGGGCGACCGCATCGTCACCACCCACCACGTGCCCTGCTACGACTGCCACCACTGCCGCTCGGGGCACGCCTCGGTCTGTCAGCTCATGCGCGAGACTCACTTCGACCCCGGCGGCTTCGCCGAGTACCTGCGGCTGCCCAAGGTCAACGTAGACTCCGGCACTTTCCTGCTTCCCGACTCGCTGTCCTTCGAGCAGGGCTCCTTCGTCGAGCCCCTGGGCTGCGTGGTCCGGGCGCAGGACCACGCCCGCGCGCCCATGCAGGAGAACGTGCTGGTCATCGGCGCCGGCATCGCCGGCCTGCTGCACGTCCAGGTGGCCCGGAGCCGCGGCGCAAGGACCCTGGTCGCCACCGACATCAACGAAGAACGCCTGCGCCTGGCCCGGTCCCTGGGGGCCAGCCACACGTTCCACGCGACGGACGACGTCCCGACGCGGCTCCGGGAAGCCTGCGGCGGACGGCTGGCGGACCTCGTGATCGTCTGCACCGGAGCCGCTCCGGCGATCCGCCAGGCGTTCCAGAGCGTCGAGCGCGGCGGCAGGCTGCTCTTCTTCGCCTCCCCGCCCGAGGGGCACGAAGTGCCCATGCCGCTATACGAAATGTGGCGCGACGAGGTCGGCCTGGTGACTTCCTATGGTGCGAGTCCTCAGGATCTGAAAGATGCGGTGGAGTTGCTGGCAAGTGGCAAGGTCGACGTGGATGAGCTCGTCACCCACCGCCTTTCCCTCGCCGAGACCGGAAAGGGCTTTCAGCTCGTGGCCAACGCCAAGGATTCGCTGAAGGTCATCATCGAGCCGCAGAGAGACTGACCGAGCTGCCGGGAAGCACCGTCGCCGGCGCGGATCAAGATACCCGGAACGGGCGTTCAGGTTTGGTCGATCTCCGTCGTCTCCGGCTGCGATTCCCGGACCTTCCCCGCGGCGATCTCCCGCAGGGCCACGACGATCTCGCGGTTGTCCGCGTCCACCAGGGGCTTGGCGCCCTTGAGGAGCTGCTTGGTGCGCTGGGAGCCGAGCATCACCAGCTTGAAGCGGTTGGTAACCTCGTTGAGGCAGTCTTCGACGGTAATTCGTGCCACGGCGCTTTCTCCTATTGGGCGATGCTCTGCTGTTCGGGAAGCTCTTCCTGCTCCGAGGTCTCGATCTCGAAACCCAGGTCCTCGATCATCCGGTGGGCGTCGGTGGCGGCCTGACCCGAGGTGGTCAGGTAGCCGTTGACGAAAATGGAGTTGGCCGGGTAGAGGCTCAGCGGCTGCAGGGAGCGAAGGTTGACCTCCCGGCCGCCGGCCACGCGGATCTCCTTGCTCGGGTTCACGAAGCGGAACAGGCACAGGACCTTGAGACAGTATTGCGGCGTCAGGTTCGAGCGCCCTTCCATGGGGGTCCCCGGGATGGCGTGCAGGAAGTTGACCGGAATGGAGTCCACGTCCAGCTCCCGCAACGACACGGCCAGGTCCATGACGTCGTCATCCTGCTCGCCGAGGCCGACGATGCCGCCGCAGCAGGTGGAAAGCCCCGCGGCCTTGACGCTCTCCAGGGTCGCCACGCGATCGTCATAGGTGTGGGTGGACACCACCTCCGGGTGATAGCGGCTGCTGGTGTTGAGGTTGTGGTTGATGCGCTCGACGCCGGCGTCCTTGAGGATCCGCGCCTTGGACTCCGTGAGCAGCCCCATGCACGCACAGATGTTGATGGGGACCTTGCTCTTGATCTCGGCCACGGCCTCGGCCATCTTCTCGGTTTCCTTGAGCGTGGGGCCGCGGCCGCTGTTGACCAGGCAGAAGCGCATGGCGCCCGCCTCCCTGGCCCTGACCGCGGCGTCGACCAAATCCTCCTTGGCGACGAACGGGTACTTGTCGATCTCGGCCTCGGAAACCGACGACTGGGAACAGTAGCCGCAGTCCTCGGGGCAGAGCCCGCTCTTGGCGTTCATGAGCACGTGGATCTGCACCTTCTTGCCGTAATAGTGGTAGCGGACGCGGAACGCGGCCTCGAGCAGTTCCGGCAGCCTCTCGTCGGCGCCGTCGATGACGGACTTCATTTCCGCGGGCGACAGGAGCTCCCCGGCGAGGGATTTTTCCGCGAGTGCAGCGTACCTCGGTTCCACTTTGTTCATGGGTTTTCGTGTAACATGGGGGGTCCGGACTTGCAACCAAACGGCCGGCCGCGGGACGTCGCTAGCCGATGAAAAGGTTGAAGATCTGGCCCCGCTGGTTCGACGCCCTCTTGGGCACCAGCAGCCGCGGCACGGGCGCCAGGGCGCTCTGCGCGACCTCCCAGTTGGTCTGCGGCAGCGGATCCAGTTGCCGGATCTCGTCCAGCGAAAGGTACACCGCCCGGTCCACCTCGCGCCCGTCCGGCGTGGGCTCCTCGGTCAGGCCCCGGAGCAGCAGCACCACGTACAGGCTGTTGCCGGAGTCTTCGTCGTACCGGCTGCGCACGCCCAGCACCCCTTCCACCTCCGCCTCCACGCCGGCCTCCTCGGCCACCTCCCGGACCACCGCGTCCTCGATGGTCTCGTCGGGCTCGACGAAACCGCCCGGCACCTGCCAGTTACCGTGCCCGCGGCGCGACGCGCGCCGCACGAAGAGCAGCCGTCCGTCCCGGACCACCGCTCCGCCCACGCCGACGTTGTAACCCGTGTTGTATCGTTCCGGTATCGCCATCTTGTCCCTTCCCTGGCGCCTTCCTGCTTCCGTTACGGGACCCCGGCCCGAATCCCTCATGAAAACCGCGGCCCGTGGTGTTATACCTTGCGGCATGAACATGCGTCCAGCAGACGTCCAACCAGGCGGCCCGCGCCCATTCGGAGGAGAATAAATGGTTGACGCCCTGGGCTGGCGGCGGAAGTTCGCGGTCATCGCCCCCTCCACCAACACCTCGGTCCAGCCCGAGTTCGACGACATGAGGCCGGACGGGGTGACCAACCACTTCGGCCGGATCTGGATTCCGGACGATCCCATCCACGACGACGCGGACTTCGAGCAGTTGATGCGGAACATCCGCGCGGAGGTGGACAACGCCATCGACCGGGTCATGACCTGCCGGCCCGACTACCTGATCATGGGCATGTCTTCCGAGACCTTCTGGGACGGCGCCGAGGGCAGCCAGCGGCTGCTGGAGGCGGTGCAGCAGCGGTCGGGGGTCAGGGTAGCCATGGGCTCCTATGCCTGCGAGGCGGCGTTCGAGGCCTACGGCGGCATCAAGCGCATCGGGGTGATCACCCCGTACATGCCCGTGGGCGACGCCCAGGTGGTGAGGTTCTTCACCGATTGCGGCTACGAGGTGGTGCGCCTCAAGGGCCTCAAGTGCGATAGCCCGGTGCAGATCGCCCATGTCCAGGCGGACACGCTGGAGGCGGCGATCCGAGAGGTGGACGGCAACGACGTGGACGCGGTGGTGCAGGTGGGCACGAACCTGGCCATGGCGCGGCTGGCGGACGAGGCGGAACGCCGGATCGGCAAGCCGGTCATCGCCATCAACACGGCCATCTACTGGTACGCGCTGCGGCAGAACGGGCTGTCGGACAGGCTCGACGGCTTCGGCGCGTTGCTGTCGCGATTCTAACGGCGGCGGGTTTCAAACCCGCCCGAGCCCGCACCACGCAATGCAGGGAGAACGATATGGACCTGACGGTTTATCGCGTTCCCGGGTGGGAAGCGGAGCCCGGACTCAGACACGGCTTTCTGGGCCGGGGCGGCGGCAACAGCCAGGGAGCGTACGCGGGCCTCAACGTCTCCTTCGGGGTGGGCGACGACCCCCAGGCCGTCAAGGACAACTACTGCGACATGAAGCGAACCGTGGGCATGGCCGGCAACCGCATGGTGACCATGCAACAACGGCACGGCGACAACGTCATCGACGTCGCCGAGCCGTGCAAGGATGCCGGCGAGGGCGATGCCATGGTCACCGACGCGCCGGGAGTGTACCTCGGCGTGCTGACCGCCGACTGCGTGCCCATCGTCTGCCGAGCGCGCACCTCCCGCGGAAGGTTGGCGGCGGTGGTCCACGCGGGCTGGCGCGGCACCCTGTCCGGCGTGGCCATGAAGACCGTCCGGCACATCGAAAGCCGGTACGGCACGTCACCACGGGACCTGTGGTGCGCCCTGGGGCCGGCCATCGGCCCTTGCTGCTACGAGATCGGCGCCGACGTCGCGGACCCTCTGATCCGGACATGGGGAGACAAGGCGGCAGCGGCCCTGCGAGAGAGCGACGGCAGGACCTACCTCGACCTGAGACGTCTGAATGCCGCGCTGCTGGCGGCCGCGGGAGTGCCGGAGGGACGCATCGCTACGACCGGCCCCTGCACCGCGTGCGCCGCGGAAGAGTTCTTCTCCTACCGGCGGGAAACGAAGGACGGCGCCGGCGTCACCGGCCGCCAGGCGAGCTTCATCGGCTGGGCGGAGACGGACTGACAAGGATTGAAGGAACGAAAGCGGAAGAAACGATAACCGAAGAAACAAAAAGCCCTGGCTGACACGTTGGCCAGCCAGGGCTCGGTGCACTGTCGGAATTGACCAAGACCCTCAATTCCGAAAAGGCTCGAGAGCCTAGGTCTCAGTCACCTCACAGCATATGTCACTCATATTTTGACCACCTCCTTTCTCTGTTGACGGACATTTTAGGGGAGGCAGGTCTCTTTGTCAATTTTTTTCGCGCGGGGCCGTTCAGCCGGGGTCGGAGAGACGCGTGACGGCAAAGGCCGCGGCGTTCCGCACCCGCGTGTCGGGATCATCGGCAGCCGCGCCTCTGAGCGCATCCAGCACCCCCGCCCCGGCCGCCGGGGCCTTGGCGAGGCTCGTTATCACCGCCACCCGCACCAACGGCTCGGGGTCCCGCAGGGCCTCCAGGAACACGGCCGGCAAACCGGCGCCGGCGGCTCCGATGTCCCGCAGACAGTAGACGGCCATTCTCCGTTGGGTGGGCGAGCCGTCGCCCAGCAACGCTTCCAGGCGCGATCCGACTTCGGGAAAACGCTTGCCGCGGTCGGTGATGAGGAGCTGCGTGGCCCAGCGCACGTCCTGGTCGCCGCTCCCGAGGCCCCGGACGAGCACTTCGAGGCAAGCCGCCGACGGACGCGTGATCTGCCCCAGGGCATAGGCGACAGGCCACCGCGAGTTGGCCTGCAACCGGCGGGCCAAGGCCTCCGCAACCCGCGGCTCCCCCGCGGCCAGGGCCACCAGTCCCTCCACGGCGTGGCGAACCACCCCCTTGTCCGGTTCCTCCAACGCGTCGAGCAGCGGCTCCATGCGCTGGTCTGGTGTCGTGTCCCCCATTACAGGTCTACGGAGATGCGCCGGATCGTTGTTGCATGGCAGGTCGTGAACCGCGTCAATGCGTTTCGGATTCGCGTACCACATCCCTCAGGCGGGCGGGGTAATCCGTGATGATGCCGTCCACTCCGAGCGCCAGCAGTTCCTTCATCTCGTCCGCCTCGTTGATGGTCCAGACGTGGACCTCGACGCCCAGGCCGTGGGCGGCCGCCACCGACGCCGGGGTGACCAGCGCCGTGCCTTGGTACGCCGGCGGAATCTGGAGCGCCTGGCCGGGCGCCTCCCGAGGGGGCTCCTGTCCCGTCCAGAGGGCGGTCACCAACGCCCGGATCTCCCCTACGGAGAACCCGGTGGCGACGGGCAGGCCGCGGCCGCGGATGGCCGCCCGGACGGCGGCCATGATGGCGTCGTCCTCGGCCGCCACCAGCACCTGCTCCACCTTGCCGAACTCCTCGATGAGATCGAACAGCGTGTCGGTGGCGGACGGCGGCAGCTCCTTGATCTCCACCGTCGTCCTGGCCTCGGGAAACTCGGAGAAATACTCGCGCAGGGTGGGGACCCGGATGCCCCGGCCCCGGAACGGGTAGCTGGCGCCGCCGTCGGCCGTGAACCGATAGCCGGCATCCAGCCGTTTCAACGCGGCCAGGGCCGTATCCCGCACCGCGCCGTCGCCGTCGGTGGTCCGCTCGACGGTGTCGTCGTGGATGACGACGATCTCGCCGTCGCGGGTCGCGTGGACGTCCAGCTCCAGGTAGGTCGCGCCTTCCTCCAGGCCGCGGCGGAACGAAACCAGCGTGTTCTCCGGCATGGTCCCGGCAGCGCCGCGATGGCCCGCGATCCTCGGCGGAGGGTCCGAGAAGAACGGGTATGAGGATGCGCCGGTCATGGCATGGGGGGCTCGGGGAAGCGACGGAGTCCGGAGGCAAACCTTGAATTCTTGCGCCGTGGCGCCTATGATTCGTTGGGTTTCATTTTTGTGTCACAGGCCACTGGAACCTACCGACATTGATTACTGCGGCGACCTTCCCGGGTCAAGCGACAAAGCCGTGCACGGAGCCGGCGGGCCGAGGCCGCGCCGCGCGACTCACCGGGCCGGCCACGAACCACCGGAAGGCGGCAGGCGAGGGGCGTTGATGGCTGTAGAGGATCGTCTTCTCCGACTGAAAGAACTGGACCGCCGGGCGGAGCTCGGCGGCGGCGAGGTGCGGATTCGCCGGCAGCACAAGGAAGGCAAGCTGCTGGCGCGGGAACGCATCGAGATCCTGCTGGACCAGGGCAGCTTCGTGGAGCTGGACCGCTTGCGGACCCACGAGTGCAGCGACTTCGACATGCAGGACCAGAAGATACCCGGCGATGCCGTGGTCACGGGGTCCGGCGCCATCGACGGCCGCAACGTCTTCGTCTACGCCCAGGACTTCACCGTGTTCGGCGGCAGCCTGAGCGGGGTGGTGGCGGACAAGATCTGCAAGGTCCAGGAGCTGGCCATGCAGAACGGCGCTCCCATCCTGGGCATCAACGATTCCGGGGGCGCGCGCATCCAGGAAGGCGTGGTCAGCCTGGACGGCTACGCCCGCATCTTCGCCAACAACGTCAGCGCGTCCGGGGTCGTGCCGCAGATATCCGCCATCATGGGGCCCTGCGCCGGCGGCGCCGTCTACTCGCCGGCCATCACCGACTTCATCTTCATGACCCGGAACACCGGGTACATGTTCATCACCGGCCCCGACGTCATCAAGACGGTGACCCACGAGGAGGTCACCAAGGAAGAGTTGGGAGGGGCCGAGACCCATACCCACAAGAGCGGCGTGGCGCACTTCTCCGCAGACAACGACAAGGACTGCCTGCTCATGATGCGCGAGCTCATGAGCTTTCTCCCGAGCAACAACCTCGAGGAGCCGCCGTTCCGTCCCACCGAGGACGACCCTTACCGGCGCGACCAGCGCCTGCAGCACGTGGTGCCGGAGAACGCCAACCTCCCTTACGACATGAAGGAGCTCATCGGCGCGGTGGTGGACGAGGGCTACTTCTACGAAGTCCACAAGGACTTCGCTCCCAACATCATAGTGGCGTTCGCGCGGCTGGGCGGACGGACGGTGGGGATCGTCGCCAACCAGCCGGCCCATCTGGCGGGTTGTCTGGACATCAACGCGTCGGTGAAGGCGGCCCGGTTCGTGCGCTTCTGTGACTGCTTCAACATCCCGGTGGTTACCTTCGTGGATGTGCCCGGCTTCCTCCCGGGCACCGGCCAGGAGTACGACGGCATCATCCGCCACGGCGCCAAGCTGCTGTTCGCCTACGCCGAGGCCACGGTGCCGAAGATCACCGTCATCACCCGGAAGGCCTACGGCGGCGGCTACATCGTCATGGCCAGCAAGTTTCTGCGGGGCGACATCAACCTGGCGTACCCGGCCTCGGAAATCGCGGTGATGGGACCCGAGGGGGCCATCAATATCGTCTTCCGCGACCAGCTCAAGGATGCCAAGGACGAGAAGAAGACCCGGCAGAAGCTGGTGGACGACTACCGGCGGATGTTCGCCAACCCGTTCCGGTCCGCGGAGCTGGGCAACCTCGACGCCATCATCGTGCCGGAGGACACCCGCCCCACCCTCATCCGTTCCCTCGAGATGTTGAAAAAGAAACGCGACAACAGCCTTCCCAGAAAACACGGCAACATCCCGCTTTGAGAACGGAGCGCTAGGACACTAAGATGTTCAAACGGATCCTGGTGGCCAACCGCGGCGAGATCGCCGTCCGCATCATACGGGCCTGCCGCGAGCTGGACATCCAGAGCGTGGCGGTCTACTCCGAGGCGGACCGCGAGGCGCTTCACGTCAAGTACGCCGACTACTCCTACCCGGTGGGGCCGGCCCCGTCGACGGAGAGCTATCTCCGCATCGACCGGATCATCGACGCCGCCAAGAAGAGCCGGGCCGACGCCATCCACCCGGGCTACGGCTTTCTCGCCGAGAACCCGGGCTTCGCCCGGGCCTGCGAGGAGGCCGGCGTCGTCTTTCTCGGGCCGTCCCCGGAAGTCATCAAGCAGATGGGCGACAAGGTCCACGCCCGGGCGCTGATGAAGAAGGCCGGACTGCCGGTAATTCCCGGCTCGGACGACATCCTGAGCTCCGAGGAGGAGGTGCTGGAGACGACCGCCGCCATCGGCTACCCCTGCGTCCTCAAGGCCGTGGCGGGCGGCGGCGGCAAGGGGCTGCGGCGGGTGGAGTCCAGCGACGAGATACGCTCGGCCTATCGCGCGGCGCGCTCCGAGGCGGCCTCGTCCTTCGGCGACTCCCGCCTCTACGTCGAGAAGTACCTGGAGCGCTGCCGCCACATCGAGGTCCAGCTATTGGCCGACATCTACGGCAAGGTGCTGCACCTGTTCACCCGGGAGTGCTCCATCCAGCGGCGCCACCAGAAGATCATCGAGGAATGCCCCGCTCCGACCATCGACACCCGGATGCAGAAAGCCATGGGCAAGACCGCGGCGCAGGGAGCGAAGGCGCTCGGCTACACCGGCGTCGGCACCATGGAGTTCCTGGTGGACCGGCACAAGAATTTCTACTTCCTGGAGATGAACACCCGCCTGCAGGTGGAGCATGCCATCACCGAGCGGGTGGTGGGCATCGACCTCGTGAAGGCGCAGATCAACGTGGCCACGGGAACGCCCCTGCCCTGGTCGCAACGCCAGATCCGGACCACCGGTCATGCCATCGAATGCCGCATCTACGCCGAGGACCCGGAGACCGACTTCATGCCCTGTCCGGGAAAGATCGAGGGGCTGCGGCTGCCCGAGGGTTTCGGCATCCGCAACGACTGCGGCGTCTACGAGGGCGCGGAGATTCCCATCCACTACGACCCCATGATCGCCAAGCTCATCGTCTGGGGCGAGGACCGCGCGGAGGCCATACGGCGCCTCAAGCGGGCGCTGCGCGAGTACCAGGTCCGGGGCGTCAAGACCAACATCCCCTTTCACCAATGGCTGCTGCGCCACCCCCAGTTCATCGAGGCCGACGTTCACACCGGCTTCGTGGACGAGCAGCGCGGCTTCATGACCATGGAGCAAGTGTATCCGGACCGCCACGTCGCACTGGCCTCCGCGGCCATCGTGGCGCTCCACCGGGAGCAGGAGCGGGCGCTGCGGATGGTGGAGAAAGGGGCGGCGGAGAAATCCGAGTGGAGCGAGGCGGGCCGGCGCGAGGCGCTGCAACGCCACTCGGGCGCGTCGGGCGCGGGGCGCGGCTGGTAGATTCATGGCCTTCATCGCGAAACTCGGCGGCCAGACCTCCGTGGTGCGAATCACCGAGACCGACAAGTCCGTCTACAAGGTGTCGGTGGACGGGCAGGAGTTCATGGTGGACGGCAGGCGGACCGGCCGCAACAACTACTCGCTGCTGATCGACAACCGGTCCTTCGAGGTGGACGTGGACACCACCGAGGACGAGTACCGCGTGCTGCTGGACGGCCGGACCTACCGCATCAGCATGTCCGACGAGCGGCAGGTGCGGGTGGGCGGCCGGCAGTCCGGCATCGAAGTGTCCGGCAGGCAGGAGGTCAAGATCCCGATGCCGGGCAAGGTGGTGGCGGTGCTGGTGAACGAAGGCGACACGGTGGCCAAGGGACAGGGCCTGGTCATCGTCGAGGCCATGAAGATGGAGAACGAGGTGCGGGCCCCCGGCAACGGCGAGGTCAAGGACATCCGCGTCAAGGTCGGGGAATCGGTGGAATCCGGACAGGTGCTCGTTATCGTCGAATAGGGGCCCGGCGACCCCACGCACCCCCCACCTGCTAGTCGTCGTCCTCGTCCTCCTCTGCCTCCTCCGGCTCCCCGCCCTCCTTCCGCCGCATGAAGTAGACCAGCACGATGGTGAGGCCGTACAGCACGGTCAACGGCGCCGCCAGCAGCACCTGCGAGATCACGTCGGGCGGAGTCAGGACCGCGCCCAGCACCACCATCCCCAGAAACGCGTAAGGGAACTGGCGGATCATCATGCGGTGGTCGATGAGCCCCACCTTCGCCAGAAAGACTCCCGCCACCGGCAGCTCGAAGACCACGCCGAAGGCCAGCATCAGCTTGGCCGAGAACGACAGGTATTCACTGACACGGATGGCCGGACGGATGTCGAGCTGCTGATACTGGTCCAGGAAGAAGCGGTAGCCGATGTCGAAGATCACCACGTAGCAGAAACCCGCTCCCAGCAGAAAGAACAGCGTGCCGAAGAAGACGAAGCCCCTGGCATAGCGCTGCTCGTGGCGGTAGAGGCCCGGCGCCACGAACTTCCAGGCGTGCCACAGCAGCACCGGCAGCGACAGGAAGATCGCCGCCACGAACGCCACCTTGAGCTTGGCGAAGAAGGCCTCGGCCACGCCGGTGCCGATGACCGTGAGGCCGGAGGCCTCGAGCCGGAGCAGGGGCGCGGTCATGAAGGTGATGAGCCGTTCAGCGGTCAGGTAACAGACGACGAAAGCCGCCAGGACGGCCAGCGAGGACCGGATGAGCCGGGACCGGAGCTCCTCCAGATGCGCCGTCAGCGGCATGCTGGCGTCATCCGACGGCCGCTGCCCCTCCTCCCCGCTCACTCCGTCGTCCGCGTTCACTCTTTTTTGGCGGGATCGCCTGCTGGAGATATGGTATTGGCGGGTGCGCCTTCTCCGGACGGTTCGGTATCGGCGGGCTTCTCACTGTCCGGACGGACATCGAGCTCGTCCGCCGCGGACTGCATTTCCCGCTTCACGTCGTCGGTCGTTCGGCGAAATTCGGCCAGGCCCCGCCCCAGGGCGCGGGCAATCTCCGGCAGTTTCTTGGGCCCCAGGACGATCAGGGCAACCGCCAGGATCAACAGCAGTTCCGGCATGCCTATACCAAACATTCCGACTCCAAGACGCTAGGCTAAGGCATTTGCGGGGGGGAGTCAAAGCGTGCTGCGAGTCAGGACGCCGGGGCGGTTTCGCACTTTGACTCCGTCTGTTCCGCGGTGGTATGCTCGTCCGCGACATGCCCCGTTCCGCCATCGTGACCGACTCGGTGTTTCTCAAGCACCAGCCCGGCCCCTACCATCCCGAGAGCCCGCAACGTCTCAAGACCCTCCTCGACCTCGCCGGCGAGGTGGCCGGCAGCGGCGCCGGCTACGACCTTCTGCCCCTTCGGGCGGCGGTGCAGGAGGAGCTGGAGCTGTGCCACGGCACGGGCTACATCGACCTGGTCCGTTCCACCTCCGAGCACAACCAGTTCGCGCTGGACGGGGACACCATCACCTGCCGGGACTCCTTCGGCGTGGCGCTGATGGCGGTAGGGGGTTTTCTGCAGGTCCTGGATGCGGTGGCGGCGTCCGACTACGCCAACGGCTTCACCATGGTGCGGCCGCCAGGGCATCACGCGCTCAGGGACCGGGCCATGGGATTCTGCCTGTTCAACACCGTGGCCATCGGCGCCCGGTATCTCCAGAAGGCCCACGACGCCCGGCGGGTGGCGATCGTGGACTGGGACGTGCACCACGGCAACGGCTCGCAGGACGCCTTCTACGACGATCCCTCGGTGCTCTTCCTGTCCACGCACCAGTACCCCTACTATCCGGGGACCGGAGCCGCGGACGAGGTAGGCAGCGGCAAGGGAGAGGGCTACACCGTGAACGTCCCGCTGCCTGCGGGCTGCGGCGACGCCGAGTATCTGGCCGTGTTCAGGGAGGTCGTCGTCCCGGCCATCGAACGCTACGAGCCCGACTGGCTACTGGTGTCGGCCGGCTTCGATTCGCACCGCGACGACCCCCTGGCCGCCATGGCCGTCACCGAGCAGGGCTTCGGCGTCATGGCCGACGCGCTGCTGGAGCTGGCGCGGAAGCATGCCGGCGGCAGGATCGCCTTTCTCCTGGAGGGCGGCTACGACCTGTCCGCGCTGCGCAACTCGGTGGCTACGGTGCTGGATCGCATGCGGTCCGAGGAGGCCGCCCTCCTGGACGCCGACGGCCGTCGCATCGCGCCGCGTATCCGGGAAGTGCTTCAAATCCACGAGAAGTATTGGTAGAGCCCCTGGAAATCAACGAAGCTAGCTCATTCCGAAACGCACGCCATGGGAAACGCTGACGGACGCAGAGTGGTCATTACCGGCATGGGGATGTTGACGCCCCTGGGCATCGGCGTGGACGCCAACTGGGAGGCGATCCAGGCCGGGCGCTCGGGCATCGGCCCCATCAAGGGTTTCGAGGACATCGAATCGTTCTCCAGCCGCATCGGCGGCCAGGTCGACGACTTCAACCCCCAGGACTTCATCGACGCGCGCGAAGTCAAGAAGATGGACCTGTTCATGCAGTACGCCCTGGCCGCGGCCCAACTGGCGGTCGAGGACAGCGGCTTCTCGGTGGACGGCGACGAGGCGTTCCGGGCCGGGTCCATCGTGGGCGTGGGCTTCTGCGGCATCGCCACCATCGAGCACTACCACGAAGTGTACATGAAGCAGGGTCCGCGCAGGATCTCCCCATTCTTCATCCCCAAGGTCATCTCCAACCTGGCGCCGGGCCAGATCGCCATCCGCTACGGCCTGAAAGGAGTCAACTGGACCCCCACCTCCGCGTGCGCGTCGGGCAACAACGCCTTGGGAGAGGCCTTCCACCTGATTCGGGACGGCCGCCAGGACGCCGTCATCGCCGGCGGCACCGAGGCGGCCACCACCCCGCTGGGACTCGGCGGGTTCGCCGCCATGAAGGCGCTGTCCACGCGCAACGACGATCCCGAGGGCGCCAGCCGGCCCTTCGAAAAGGACCGGGACGGTTTCGTCATGTCGGAAGGCTCGGGCATGCTGGTGCTGGAGGAACGCGAGCGCGCCATCCGCCGGGGCGCCAGGATCTACGCCGAGATGATCGGCTACGCCACCAACGGGGACGCCTATCACATCACCTCGCCCGCACCGGAAGGCGAAGGCGCCGCCCGGTGCATGGCACTGACCCTGGAGGACGCCGGAATCGTGGCCGGGGACGTGGACTACATCAACGCCCACGGCACCTCGACGCCGTACAACGACGCCAACGAGACCGCCGCCATCAAGGCGGTCTTCGGCGACCACGCCCGGGATCTCGCGGTGAGCTCCACCAAGTCCATGACCGGGCATCTGCTGGGGGCGGCCGGCGCGGTGGAGGCCATCTACAGCGTGCTGGCGCTCCATCAGGGCGTGCTGCCGCCCACCATCAACTACGAGACGCCGGACCCCGATTGCGATCTCGATTACGTGCCCAACGAGCCGCGGCAGGCGGACATCGGAGTCGCCCTTTCCAACTCCTTCGGATTCGGCGGCACCAACGCGTGCATCCTGCTCAGGAAGGCGACATGACACAGACATCACCGCGAAGCGTCATACGGGGTACGGGCTCCGCCGTCCCCTCCACGGTGGTCACCAACGACGACATCGCCAAGATCGTCGACACCAGCGACGAGTGGATCACCTCCCGCACGGGCATCAGGGAACGTCGCGTGCTGGAGAAGGACCAGGCCGCTTCGGACCTGGCGCGGCGCGCCTCCGAACGGGCGCTGGAGGACGCCGGCCTCGCGGTGGAGGAACTGGACGCCATCATCGTCGGCACCTGCACCGCCGACTACCAGTTCCCAAGCCTGGCCTGCGTGCTGGAAGCCAAGCTGGGGGCGAAGGACGTGTTCTCGTTCGACGTAAACGCCGCCTGCTCGGGTTTTCTGAACGCCCTTTCGGTCACCGACATGTTCATCCGGTCCGGACGGATCCGCAACGCCCTGGTGGTGGGCACCGACGTCCTGAGCCGCTTCCTCGACTGGCAGGACCGCAGCACCTGCATCCTGTTCGGCGACGGCGCCGGCGCCGCGGTGGTAAGCGCAAGCGACAACGGCGACCGGGGCATCCTGAGCGCCCGGCTCCAGACCGACGGCTCCTATGCCGAGACGCTCTACATACGGGCCGGGGGCTCCAAGAAGCCGGCCACGCTGGAGACCGTGGAGAAACGCGAGCACTCCATCTACATGAACGGCAAGGAGGTCTTCAAGGTGGCGGTGCGGTCCATGGAAGAGATCAGCCGCCGGGTCCTCGACGAGGCCGGGATCTGTGTGGACGACCTCTCCCTCGTGGTCCCCCATCAGGCCAACCGCAGGATCATCACCGCCCTGGCGTCGCGGCTCGGCATCCCCATGGAGAAGGTCATCGTCAACGTCGATCGGTACGGCAATACGTCGGCGGCATCCATCCCGGTGGCGCTGGACGAGGTCCGGCGTCAGGGCCGCATCGCCGACGGCGATATCGTTCTGCTGAACGCCTTCGGCGCCGGCTTCGCCTGGGGCGCGGCGGTCATCCGGTTCTGACGTCCAACCCCCGGCCCCCGCCGGAACGCTCCTGCCTCACGTGATCCCGGCCGAAGCCTTCGCGCTCGCCTGCGGGCTCTTCACCGCCATCAACCTGATCCTCCTCAAGAAGGGGCTGGCGCACGGCAACCCCGTCACCGCCATCGTCATCTCCCTGGCCATCAACGTCCTGTCCTTCTGGAGCTTCGTCTTTGCGGTGCTCCCATGGGACGAGATCCTGCGTCCCGAGCTGTTGATCTTCGTGCTGGTGGGCCTGATCCAGCCCGGCGGCACCCGCTACCTGGCCTACCTGAGCGTGGAGAAGGTGGGGGTGGCGGTGACGGCGCCGCTCCGGGCCACCACGCCGCTGTTCTCGTCGCTCATGGCCATCGCCGTTCTGGGGGAGCAGCTCACGCCGGCGGTGGGCGCGGGAACCGCGCTGGTGGTCTTCGGCATCACCCTGCTCAGCCTGCGGGAAGACAAGACCGGTGCGTGGATGAACATCCTGGTCGCGCTGCCGCTCCTGAGCGCCTTCGTGGCCGGCTCCACCCAAGTCATCCGCAAGATCGGCCTGGCGCAGATCACCCTGCCGATCCTGGGAGCCGCCACCACCACCGGCACCTCCCTGGTCGCCGTCGCCGTGTCGCTGACCGTCTCGCGCAACTGGGCCATGGTCCGCTTCGACCGCCGCTCCCTGGGCTACTTCCTGCTCGCCGGCTGCGCCGTGACACTGGGTGTCGCCAGCGTCTTCATGTCCCTGCACCTGTCCGACGTCGTCATCGTCGCGCCGCTGGCGAGCCTGAGCCCGCTCTACAGCCTGGTGCTGTCCGCCCTGTTCCTGCGGGAGGTGGAGGTGATTACCGTGAGGAAGGTGGCAGCGGCGGCGCTCATCGTGCTGGGCGTGGTGCTGATTACGGCCATCCGCTGACGGGAGCCGGACAACAAGAACGCCCGCCACGCCGAGTGTTGAAAATTCCCGCCCGCCGGTTCACAGTTCCGCTACGAAGGAGGCCGACATGAAAAAGGTACTCAGCGAGCACGTCCCCGCCAACAGCGGCTGGTCCGGTGACCTCAAGAAGGGGCAGATCATCCGCATCATTGCGATGTCGACAGTGGACTTCCTGGTGCTGGACCGGGACAACCTGCGGGAGCGGTTCGACCAGGCCCGCACCAAGGTCTACAACGGGAAGATCTTCCTGAGCACCGGCGACAAGCTGATGTCCCGCGACAACCAGCACTTCATGACCATCGTGGCGGATACCTTCGAGGAGGGGACCCACGACCTGCAGAAGGGCATGTGCAGCGGCCGCCGCTTCCAGTTGGCCAAGGAGGAGGGACGCCTGCAGGAGTACTACCACCGGGACTACCGGGACGACGAGATACCGGACCACGGCTGCTGGGAGAATTTGTCCGGGGCGCTGGCCCCCTACGACATCGCCCCGGAGGACATCCCGAGCCCCTTCAACCTCTTCCAGCACATGATCATCGACGGCAAGACCGGCCTCATGCAGCACACGAACATCCGGCCCGATGCGCCGACCAACGTCGACATCAGGGCCGAGCGGGACCTGCTGGCGGCGTTCAGCGCGTGCCCGGACATGCCGGTGGGCGGAAAGCCGGTGGACGTGGAAATCTACGAAGAGGATTGACGCGATTCCGGAGTCCGGCCGTCCAGGTCGAACCCAAATCCTCTACCGCCCCACCCCGGGCTTGACCCGGGGTCCAGGCGCCCTCCACGTCACCCCCGGCTTGACCCGGGGTCCGGGCGCCTTCCACGTCACCCCCGGCTTGACCCGGGGTCCGGGCGCCTTCCACGTCACCCCCGGCTTGACCCGGGGTCCAGGCGCCCTCCACGTCACCCCGGGCTTGACCCGGGGTCCAGGCGCCCTCCACGTCACCCCGGGCTTGACCCGGGGTCCAGGCGCCCTCCACGTCACCCCGGGCTTGACCCGGGGTCCAGGCGCCCTCCACGTCACCCCGGGCTTGACCCGGGGTCCAGGCGCCCTCCACGTCACCCCGGGCTTGACCCGGGGTCCAGGCGCCCTCCACGTCACCCCGGGCTTGACCCGGGGTCCAGGCGCCCTCCACGTCACCCCGGGCTTGACCCGGGGTCCAGGCGCCCTCCACGTCACCCCGGGCTTGACCCGGGGTCCAGGCGCCCTCCACGTCACCTCCGGGCTTGACCCGGGGTCCAGGCGCCCTCCACGTCACCCCGGGCTTGACCCGGGGTCCAGGGGCGGGGATTTCTGTTCGAGTCGTCCCCACCCCACTCCTCCTGGACCCCGGGTCAAGCCCGGGGTGACAGTGAGGTGTGCCGGGTGACGTGGAGGTGTGCCGGGTGACGTGGAGGTGTGCCGGGTGACGTGGAGGTGTGCCGGGGTGACGCGGAGGTGTGCCGGGGTGACGGGCGGCTACTCGAAGCCCATGCGGCGGCCCCAGTTGGAGGGGTCGTTGAGGAAATCGAGGATCTGGGTCCGGTTCTCCTCCGAGAAGAAACCGGTCTCCGCGCCGGCGTTCAGGACGTCGTCCCAGTTGGACAGGGTGTGCAGGCTGATGTCGTGGTCGCCGAGGTTCTTCTTGCCCTCGTGCAGGTCCAGCTCGTCGGAGCTGTACTCGAACACGCACAGACAGTGAGTGATGCGCGCCTTCTGGGCGCGGACGCCGATGTTGAATCGCAGCTTGCTGAAGCCGTCCGTTACCAGGTCTTCCACCAGCGTGACCCGTTGCCCTTCGCCGAGAACCCCCTCGATCTGGTTGGTGTGGCCGTAGCCCTTGGGGTTCTTGCGGATGTAGATCATGGGTTTCCGCAGGTAGTGGGAGACGAACGCGGCATAGGGGATCCCCGCGGTCTCGCCGCCGGCCACCACGTCCATGTTGTCGAGGCCGATGTCGCGGCGCGCGATCTGCGCCAGCGCCTCCAGGATCTCGTCCCGGGCCTCCGGAAAGGAAAGCAGCCTGCGGCAGTCGATGTAAACCGGCGAGACCCGGCCCGAAACGAACACGAAGGGCCTGTCGTCGTACACCTGAATGGACTGCGTGTTCAGCAGCAACTGGGCGATTCTCGTTCCGGTCTCCGACATGGATGCGGTTCTTAACACGGTGGATGGGGCTTTGCCAGCCGTTGTCCCCTCTGGCGCATTTTTGCTACCATGCACACCTTCCCGAACCCGTCGAGTCGTCGGATGGAAGTCCCCGAAATCAACAAAGACAGGCTGTTGCGCGACCTCAACGCGGTCTCCCGCATCGGGCTGGGCGAGGGCGGCTCGGTCACGCGGCTGGTGTTCTCGGTGCACGAGCTGCGCTCGCGGCAGTTGCTGGTGCACCTGATGAACCAGGCCGGCCTCGACGTGCGCGTGGATGCCGCCGGGAACATCTTCGGGCGGCTGGCGGCGGGAGGCCACGGACCCGCGGTGCTGGCCGGGTCTCATCTCGATTCCGTCATCCAGGGCGGCAGATACGACGGGCCGGTCGGAGTCATCGGCGCCCTCGAAGCGGTGCGCACCATCAAGGAGAGCGGCGTGCCGCTGCCCGCGCCGCTGGAAAGCGTCTGCTTCGTGGGGGAGGAATCGAGCCGGTTCGGTTTCGCCACGCTGGGGAGCAGCCTGGTGGCGGGGGACGTCACCATGGACGACTTCGCCAACGCCGTGGACGCCGGCGGCAACCGGCTCGAGGACGTGCTTTCGAGCCTGGGCATCTACCGGGAGAACCTCGATTCGCTGAAACGGGATCCCGACACCGTCAAGGCCTACTTCGAGCTCCACATCGAGCAGGGGCCCATCCTGGAATCGAAGAAGAAGAAGATCGGCGTCGTCACCGCCATTGCCGCCCCGAGCCGGTTCCGGGTGGTCTTCAAGGGCCAGGCGGACCACAGCGGCACCACCCCCATGGAGATGCGCAAGGACGCGCTGGTGGCCGCGGGGCACCTCATCACCTACATCGACGAGGTGTGCCGCGAGCACGCCGCCACGGACAAGGGCCGGGTGGTGGGCACGGTGGGCGCCCTCAAGGTGGAGCCGGGCGTCATCAACGCCATACCTGGGCGGACGGAGCTGCAGGTGGACGTGCGCAGCATAACCTCCGCCTCCAAGCGCAAGGTGGCAGGGCTGATCAGAAAGCGGGCCCGGCGGATCGCCCGGGAGCGGAGCATCAAGGTGGAGCTGCTCACGATCCGCGACGAGGAGCCGGTGGCGCTTCATCCTCGGTTGATCGCGCTCATCCGCACCTTGTGCGAGGAACGGCAGGTCCCCTTCGAGGTCATGCCGTCGGGGGCCGGCCACGACGCCATGCAGATGGCCAAGATCACCCCCACCGGCATGATCTTCATTCCCAGCACCAACGGCGTGAGCCACAACCCCACGGAGTGGACCGACCCGGAGGACATCTGCCTCGGCGCCCAGCTCCTGGTGGAAACCCTGCTTCGAGCCGCCCATGCAAAGATCTAGACAGTCAAGAACCACCCGGGTGCTCAGCGCGACGCAGATCAAACGAATCCTCGCGGGGTTTGCCCGGCGCATCTCCGAAGATTACGGCGCCTCTGGCTCGCTGGCGTTCATCGGCATCCGCACCCGCGGTCCGACCCTGGCCCGGCGGGTGGCGGAGGTGCTGAAGGGAAGGCATGAGCTGCCGGTGCCGGTGGGCGAGCTCGACATCACGCTCTACCGCGACGACCTGAACACGCTGCTGCCCAAGGGACGCGTCGACGCCACCCATATCTCCTTCGAGATCACCGACAAGACCCTGATCCTGTTCGACGACGTGCTCCATACCGGACGCACCGTGCGGGCCGCCGTGGACCACCTCATGGCGCTGGGCCGGCCAAGGGCCATCTTCCTTGCCGTCCTGGTGGACCGGGGCGGTCGGGAGCTGCCCATCGAGGCCCGTTTCGTCGGCAAGGAGGTGGACCTGTCGAAGGGCGGTGAAGTGCGGGTGCGCCTGGAGGAAATAGACAACGTCGACGAAGTCATGGTGGCCTGAATGTCCCGGATTCCAAGCCCACGAGAAAGATGCGCGGGATATTCCGGAACCCCTTGACAACATTCGCCAATACCCGTATGAGGCAGGGTTTGATCGGTCTTAGTCCCCATTTCTGCGCCCATCGAATTCCATGAGCAAGATACAAGAGATACCCCTCGAAGAGAGCCAGGATTCGTCGTTTGTCGCATCCGTGAAGGGTGTCTACAACCGACACCGGATCGGCATCAACTTCTTCTTTTCCGTGATCCTGGCCCTGTTGACGTGGGAGTTCATCGACTACATCTTCGACGATCCCGACTTCTTCACCGGCCCGGTGGCAGTAGCGGTCGAATTCACGGTGCTGGTCTATGAGCCGCGGTTCTGGGAGAACATCAACTACAGCGGCACCGAGCTGATCTACGGCTTCGGTCTCGCCATGATCCTGGGAGTCGTCATCGGCGCGGCGGTGGCTTTCAGCAGGACCCTGGACGAGATGTTCTCCCCCATCCTGGTGGGCCTCTACGCCACACCGCGTTCGGTGGCGGCGCCGCTATTCATCATCTGGCTGGGCCTTGGCATCGCCTCCAAGGTCGGCGTCATCACCCTGGCCTCGGTGTTTCCCGTGATCATCAACACCCAGGCCGGCATCAAGAACGTGCAGGGCGAGTTCCGCATGCTGGGACGGGCCTTCAACGTTTCGTTCTGGGCCATGCTGACCAAGATCATCATACCGGGGTCGCTGCCGTTCCTGATCGCGGGACTGAGGCTGGGCTACTCCCGCTCGGTGGTGACCATCATGGTGGCGGAGTTGTTCGGGGCCGAGGCGGGCATCGGCTACATGATCGACCACGCCACGCAGACGTTCCACGTGGCGGAGATGATGGTGGGCATCTCGCTCCTGACCATCATGGGCATCGCGGGGAACGAGATCCTGAAGGGCGTCGAGCGCTGGGCCACGCCTTACAGAAAGACTCTAGTCTGAGTCGAGAGCCGGAAGCAGACCCATGGGAGCCTTGTCAAATTTCTATCAAGAGCAACGAAGATGGCTGAACGCCATCTTCGGCATCGGCGTCGTGGCGGCGTTCTGGTCGTTCGCCGACTGGCAGGTCAACAGCGAGTTGTTCTTCGTGGGCCCGTGGCGGGTGGTTACCTACACGTACGGTTTGTTCGCCAGCGGCGAGATACTTGACGATCTGTACATCAGCGGCATCGAGTTCTTCTGGGGATTCGGCGTGGCCGCGTTCGCGGGCATCGCTTTCGGGATGATCTTCGGGATCAGCCGGGTATTCCGGGAATTCTTCGATCCCTGGCTCAGCGCGGTCTATGCCACACCGTCCGTGGCCCTGGCGCCGCTCATCATCATCTGGTTCGGCGTGGACCTCACGGCCAAGATCGTCATCGTCCTCATCACCGCGGTCGTGCCCATCGTCCTGAACACCTACACCGGGGTTCTGAGCGTCGGCAAGGAGTTCCAGACCCTGGCCAACTCGTTCTGCATCCCCCAGAGACAGGTCCTCTACAAGATCCTCATCCCGGGTTCACTCCCCTACATCGTTACGGGGCTGCGCCTCGGCATCTCCCGCGGGATCGTGGGAGTCGTGGTGGGAGAGTATTTCGGCGCGTATGCGGGACTCGGCTATCAACTGTTCAAGGGACTGGATACCTTCAACATGCCGCTCATGATGTCGTGCGCGGCCATGCTCGCCGGCACCGGCGTCGTGCTCAACCAGGTCATCCTGGTGATCGAGCGAAGGATGGCGCCGTGGCGTGATTCCACATTACAGGAGTAGTTCGTGTCATCATCGATTCAGGTAGAGCAAGTCCACAAGACTTTCATGAAACCCACCGGGGAGACCGTCCATGCCGTGGGCGGCATCGACATGGATCTCCGGCCGGGGACGTTCTATTCGTTCGTGGGTCCCAGCGGATGCGGCAAGACCACCATGCTGCACATGATCCACGGACTGCTTCCCCCCACCAGGGGCCGCATCCTTCTCGACGGGGACGAGGTGGTCGGCCCTACGCCCAACAAGGCGGTGGTGTTCCAGCAGGCCCTGTTGCTGCCCTGGCGGAACGTTACCGACAACATCCAGTTCGGCATCGAGAACGACCGCGGCATGTCCGCCACCGAGCGGCGCGAGATTTGTGACAAGTACACGCAGATCGTCGGCTTGCGGGGCTTCGAGAGCCACTACCCTCACGAGCTTTCCGGCGGCATGCAGCAGCGGGTGAACCTCGCCCGGGCACTGGCCGTGAACCCCGAAATCCTTCTGATGGACGAGCCCTTCGCATCGCTGGACGCACAGACGCGGCTGCTCATGCAGGAGGAGCTCCAGCGCATGGTGGACTGGAAGAACTCCGGCAAGATCGTGATCTTCGTGACCCACGACATCGAGGAGGCCGTGTTTCTTTCCGACGTCGTGTTCTGTTTCAGCTTCAGGCCGGGGACCATCATGAAGGAAATCAAGGTCCCCTTTCCCACCCCCCGCACGCTACGAGTCAAGGAAGAACCCGAGTTCCTGCAGATCAAGCACGACATCTGGGAGCTGCTCGCGGACGAGGCCCGCAAGGCCATGGAGGAGTAGTCCGGTTCCCGGCGGCACCCTGCAGGCACCATTCCCCATGCACCGGCAATAACGCGAAGTTCTGGGCTGAATCTCACAAACAAGGAGGGAAGCCAATGACACGTGAACTTGTCGCAAGAGGAATCGCCGCAGCCTTTCTGGGGGCATGCCTGTTGTTCGCCGGCCACGCGCTGGCCCTGGAGAAGCTCCGCATCCCGGTAGCGTCCCCCAACTCGAGCACCGCGCTGGTGCAGCAGATGGGCATCCACAAGGGCTGGTTCAAGGAGATCGGCTACGACGCCGCAGTCTACTCGGTGTCGGGCGGCGAGAACGCCGCCGTGCTGGCCCTGGAACGGGGTCAGCTCCCCTTCTTCAGCTCGGACGACGTCGTTCCCCTGGCCATTCGTCCCGGCAGCAACATCCGGGTCGTCGGCACCTTGATGAACACGCTGCCCTACTGGCTGGTGGGCGGGAAACACGTCAAGTCGTACAAGGACCTGCCGCGGCCCGTGAAAGTGGGCATCAGCTCGCCCACCTCGGGCAATGTCTACGTGTCCCTCAAGCTGCTCGAGAACGCCGGCATCGACAGAAAGGACGTGCGCCTGGTGAAGGTCGGCGGGTCGTCGGCGCGCCTGGCGGGCGTCAAGGCGGGCAAGATCGACGTGGGCTCGCTGACCTTCGGCAACATGCTGCGCGCCAGGGAGGCGAACCTGACGATCCTCGGCGCCGCCAACCAGTTCGTGAAGGAATACGCTTTCACGCAACTCGGCATGAACAGGAACTACATCAAGGACAATCCGGACAAGGCCACGGCCATGTTCGGCACCCTCATCCGCGGATGTGCGTACGTCAACGACCCGAAGAACAAGGAAGAGGTGATGCACGTCCTCACGAAGGTCATGCGCAACAAGCCGAACCTGGCCCAGGAGATGTACGAGATCGAGGTGATCCAGAGCAAGCACATCCCGGACCGCTGCCAGGGCACCGAGGCGGGCATCAAGGCCTTCCTCGATTCGGCCTTCTGGACCAAGTCCATAGCAGCGGACACGAAGGTTCCGCCCATCGACCAGATCCTGTTCCCCGAGTTCTACGCCAAGGGCCTTGCCTGGTACGACAACAAGGGCTGGATGAAAAAGTAGCGAAGGAGGACTACGCATGAAACATAAGCGCATTGCAAAAGGAATCGCCGCGGCCGTTCTGGGAGTCAGCCTGTTATGGGGAGGCCAGGTGCTCGCACAGGAGGATCTCCGCATCCCCGTCGCGATGACCAGCACCACCACCGCCCTGGTGGAGCAGACGGCCATCTACAAGGGCTTCTTCAAGGAGATCGGCTACAACGCCAGAGTCTACTCGGTATCGGGTGGTGAGAACGCCGCCGTCCTCGCCCTGGAACGGGGCCAGCTCCCCTTCTTCGGCTCGGATGACAATATCCCCCTGGCCATCCGAAAGGGCAGCAACATTCGAGTCATCGGCAGCGAGATGAACGTGTTGCCGTACTGGCTGGTGGCCGGGAAACACGTCAAGTCCTACAAGGACCTGCCGCGGCCGGTGAAGGTCGGGATCAGCTCTCCCACCTCCGGTAACGTCTATGTGTCCCTCAAGCTCCTCGAGGCGGCCGGCGTACCCCAGAAGGACACCCGCCTGGTCAAGGTCGGGGGATCGTCGGCGCGGTTGGCGGGCGTGAAGGGCGGCAAGATCGACGTCGGCTCGCTGACGTTCGGCATGATGCTGCGAGCCAAGAAGGCGGACTTGTCGATCCTGGGCGCAGCGAACCAGTTCGTCAAGGAATACGCATTCCTTCAACTCGCCATGAACAAGAACTACATCAAGGACAACCCGGACAAGGCCGAGGCCATGTTCGGCACCCTGATCCGCGGGTGTGCCTTCGTGAACGACCCCAAGAACAAGGAAGAGGTGATGCACGTCATCACGAAGGTCATGCGCAACCCCGACGACATCGGTAAGGAGATGTACGAGATCGAGGTGCTCGGAGGGTCCATCCCCAACCGGTGCCAGATCACCGAGTCGGCTATCAAAGCGTACATCGAGTCGGCCGTCTGGAGTAAGTCCATCGCGGCGGACACCAAGATTCCGCCCGCAAAGGACATCATGTTCCCCGAGTTCTATGACCGGGCGCTGGCTTGGTACAAGAACAAGGGCTGGATGAAGAAGTAAGGTAAAGTCACAGCGATAGGTGTTGCAAAGAGGGGGATCCCTCTGATGCCCCACGGGACATCGGAAGGGTCCCTCTTTATGCCCACGAGAGTGGCCGTTAACAACCAACCTGCAGAAGGAGGAAACATATGAGGGCCAAGAGGATCGCAAAAGGAATTGTCACAACCCTGGTGGGGGCGGGACTGCTGTTGGGCGGCCAGGCGCTCGCGCAGGAGAAGCTTCGCATCCCGGTGGCGCAGACGAACTCCACCACGTCGCTGGTGGAGCAGGTAGCCATCCACAAGGGTTTCTTCAAGGACATCGGCTACGATGCGAGGGTCTACTCGGTCTCGGGTGGTGAGAATGCCGCGGTCCTCGCTCTGGAACGGGGTCAGCTCCCCTTCTTCGGGTCCGATGACAACATCGCGCTGGCCATTCGACCGGGCAGCAACATCCGCATCGTCGGCACCGAGCTGAACACCCTGCCCTACTGGCTCGTGGGCGGTAAGCACGTCAAGTCCTACAAGGACCTGCCGCGGCCGGTGAAGGTGGGCATCAGCTCGCCCACGTCCGGCAACGTCTACGTCTCCCTCAAGCTGCTGCAGAACGCGGGCATCCCGGAGAAGGACGTGCGTCTGGTCAAGGTCGGCGGATCGTCCGCGCGGTTGGCCGGCGTCAAGGCCGGCAAGATCGACGTGGGCTCGCTCACCTTCGGCAAGATGCTGGCCGCCCGCGATGCGGGCCTGAGCGTTCTCGGCGCCGCGGAACAGTTCGTCAAGGAATACGCGTTCCTGCAACTCGCCATGAACAAGAACTTCATCAAGGACAACCCTGAAAAGGCCACCGCCCTGATGGGCACCCTCATTCGCGGATGTGCCTTTGTCAACGACCCGAAGAATGCTGAAGAAGTGCTGAACGTCTACCAGAACGTGATGCGCAACAAGCCGCACATCGCCAAGAAGATGTACGAGATCGAGGTGGTGGAAGCAAAATCCATCCCGGATCGCTGTCAGGCGACCCCCGGGGGCATCGAAGCCTACATCGAGTCGGCATTCTGGACCAAGTCCATCGCCAAGGACACCAAGGTCCCGCCAGTCGACCAGATCATGTTCCAGGAGTTCTACGACAAGGCCCTGGCCTGGTACAACAACAAGGGCTGGACGAAGAAGTAGGCCCGACGGCCGGCATCTTCACCTCAACGGCGAAAGGGACCCTTTCGATGTCGCGAGACATCGGGAGGGTCCCTTTCTGTTTCCGGGGGGTTGTCTTGGACGTTCGTCTGTTCCGAGCAGGGTTAAGCGAGCATTCGGAGGGCGGCCGTAGCGTAGACCCTGGCGGCTCGCCGTACCTGCTCCAGCGGCACTACCTCGGCGTCGGTGTGGGCGAAGGCCAGGTCTCCGGGTCCGAACATGACGGTCTCGATGCCCTTCTCGTTCAGGTAGCCCGCGTCCAGCGCCGCCGGGAACCACAACGGCGGCCCGGTCTCCCCCGCCAACTCGCGCGCCGCGGCGAGGGCCACGGCCACCTCGCTGTCTTCCGACACCGCGGCGGGATACATGAAGTTGCCCTGGGTAACCTCCACCTGCCAGGGCTCCAGGTCCGCCAGGGCACGGGTGATGGCGGACAAGGCATCCGCCGGGTCCTCGCCCGGCATGAGACGCCGGTCGAGCGTAAGCCGGCAATGGTCCTGGATGGTGTGGAGGATGTCGGGTCCGCTCTCGATGTGGGTGGCCACCAGGCTCGCCTCCCCCAACTGGGGGTGCGCGATGCCGTCCACCAGGCCGTCCAGGCGCTCCAGCACCGCCCGCGCTCCGTCCACCGCGTTGACCCCGGCCCACGGCGTGCTGCTGTGGCAGGACTTGCCGCGCACCACCACGTCCACGTCGACCCGGCCCTTGTTGCCGAGACAGACCCGGTTGGTGGTGCCGAGGCCGACGACGCCGTAACGGGCCGTTAGACCGTCCTGCTCCAGCATGTACCGGGCCGCATCGTGCCGTCCCGTCTCCCCGGCCGTGCTCACGGCCAGAAAAAGTGGACACGCCAACTCCCGGCCCGAGCGCCGCACCGCGGCCGCCGCCGCCAGCATGGCCGCCAGCGCCGCCTTCTGCTCGCAGCCGCCCCGGCCCCACACACATGGCCCCTGAAGCCCGTAGGGCTCCCCGGGCACGACCTTTCCCGAGAACGGCTCCGGCATCGAGCCCGCCGGGAAGGTCATGGCGTAGCCCATGAAGAGCAGGCCTTCCGCCGGGTCGGCCTCGGCCGGGCCGAGCCGCCAGAGCAAATTGCCCATGCCGTCGGTCCGTGGCGCCACCCCGGTGAGAGCTTCAAGCCGTGGCGCCACCACCTCCGCCACGAACGCCTTTACCGCCGGGTCCGCCTCCATGAGATCTTTGTGCTCCGACGGCACCCGCAGCAACTCGGTGAACAGCGCTTCCAGCTCGGGATCGTGGACATACTCGTCGGCAATACGGAAGGCTTCGCGGCCATCCATGATCAGCGGTCCTCCGGTTCGAATATCTCCACCCGGACCGCCTGCCCCCGGCCGGATTCCGGGCAGGCGCTGAGGGCCACCAGACAATCCATCTCGGCGCGGAAGTCCACGTGGGCCTCCTCCTTCGGGCGGACGAAGGTGTCGAACATGGCGCCCGTGTCCGCGTCGATGCGCATGGTCTGAAAGATGTTGAACGGGCTCGGGATGTCCACGGGAGCAATGTCCCACGGACGCACGGCCTCCGACAGGTTCTCGTAGCAGCCGTGGGTGGGGATGTCCTCCGGCCTCTTGGGATTGGGATCGACCCCTTCGATGAAGTTCCGATGGGCGAGGCCCGCGGCCACCAGCTCGAACCGCTTGCGGCTGCACATGCCCTTCTGCAGGTCGTGCCGCCCTTCATGGAACGTGTCCGCCACGATGGTCAGAAGCGGCTTGTTGAGCTTGGACAGGAGTTGGTCGCCGGTGCTGATGAAGAGCTTGGCCTGGTTGGTCTTGGTGCGGGCCTGATCGAAACGCTCGGTGAGATCGTGCAGGTTGAAGGCGACAAAGTCCACCACCGACCTGCCCATCACACGGATGCACTGCCCCTTCCTCACGGTGGAGGCCCATCCGGAGTTCTTCGGTACCGTCACGCTGCCGAGCACGCGATCCGGCATGTTTTCCGACCTGCTCAAGCAGTCAAGTCTTACGGTTTGCGGTGGTCTCGGTGTACGTACTCAGCGCCATCCCGCAACAATTCTTCCGTCGCGACCGCACCCCGGTTCGGAATCGGTCCAGGCACCGCAAACGGCGGTTCTAATCACATCCCCAGACCCTTACGATGCAGTTGGACCTTGCTCCACCACGAGACCGGCATTCCCGCAGAGCTCGATTCTGGACAGCAGATGAGCTACTGCTCCCGGACGACCACCCATACGCAGTGCTCCCGCGCGCCTGGTCAGCGGCATACGCAGCGCAAGTGTTCGAGAAACGCATGACGATGCTGCAACCGTATCCGCACTCGCTCAATGCGCGTTGGTCTGCAGCGGCCCTCGTGGAATAGTTGACAGCCCATCCCCATTGATTGCCCTGCCTCAAATCAATCGCAAGGGCACCGAACGCCAAGGACAAGGATGGGATCGCTAGAACCAGTGCTGCTATCGCGAAGGACAATTTCTTCCTCATCCTGTTTCTCCTCTCTTGGTCAACGTCTCCTAGCCGTCGAGGCCACCAATCCCGCGGGAGCCGCAGGTTCGAATACCATGTGATCACCGCATACTAAGGTAGTTTCCGCACCGGAATCAACCTTCCCGGAACTGCGCTTGCGTTCGATATAGGCTTCTGCTAACCCGATTCTCAGTTGCTATAGCATATAGGAGACATACCATGTTCACCGACAAGGTCGATCTCAAGGACTTCGAGAAGATGGATCCGGAGTACCAGGATCTGCTGAAGCGGGTGCTTGCGATCCAGTGCGACTGCGAGATCGGCGGGCCGCACCTCTACATCGAGGACATGCTTCCCAACGCACCGTCGAAGCTGGACCAGCTCGTGGTGGCCCGCACGGCCGCCGAAGAGGTGGACCACTACCGGAAGATGGCCCGTCTGGCTGGCGACATCGGCGAGGACGTATCGTACGTCCTGAGCTGGCCGAACCAGAAGCGCTACGTGGAGGCCTTCCGCGGCAAGATCACCACCTGGGAAGACTTCGCCGTCTTCGGCTTCCTGATTGATCGGGTGGGCGCCTACCAGCTCGAAGAGTTCGAGGACTGCAGCTACCTTCCCCTCGCCGAGATCCTCCCCACCATGGAGCAGGAAGAGATCGGCCACATCGACTTCGGCACCAATCTGACCCGGGAGATGGCGGGCAAGGGCGACGAATCGAAGGAACGTGTCCAGAAGTCCATCAACTACTGGTACGTCAAGGGACTCGACATGTTCGGCAGGAACGAGTCCAGGCGTTCCGAACGGTACCGCTACTGGGGTCTCAAGAGACGCACCAACGCCCAGCAGCGGGAGCAGTACACCACGGAGGTCAACGCTCTCATCTCGGACATGGGCCTCGAGATCCCCGACCCCAACGAGGGGCGACTCTATACCTGAGACTGAACCCGACATGACGAAAGCACCCAACACCGACGAGCTGGACGAGCACCTGAAGGACTGCATCACCGCCATCCACGGGGCCGTCAGCAAGGCGATACCCAACATCAAGGACGAGAAAATCGTGGACCAGGCCCTCCAGGACTGCAAGGAGGTCCTGGACATGGTGATGGATGGGAAAGTCTCCGAGTGGCTGGAGTAGCCGCTCCGGAAACCCGAGCTTCACCCGCCAACTTTCTCCAGCACGTGTCCTGGCCGGCGCGGCCGGCTCCCACTACCCTTACCGGAGGTTCGCACCCTTGGACATTGTCGTCTGCGGCAAGATTATCCCTGCCAGCACCGTCACCGTCGAGATCGACCCCGCCACCAGGCGGATGATCCGCAAGGGCGTCGCCCACGAGCTGGACCCGGCCGCGGCCAGCGCGGTGGAAGAGGCGCTGCGGCTCATGGAGAAGGAGGGCGGCACCGTCACGTTGGTGACCATGGGGTTCAACGAAATCACCATCGGCATACGGACGGCGCTGGCCATGGGGGCCACCTCCGCGGTCCACATCTTCGACGATGCGCTGGCGGGGTCGGACGCTTTGGCCACCGCCAAGGCCCTGGCCGCGGCCATCGGGAAGAAGCCCTTCGACCTCATCATCTGCGGCACCGAGAGCAGCGACAGCTACTCCGGCATCGTGCCGGGCCAACTCGCGCGGCTGCTGGGGGTCCCGCCGGTGACCTTCGCCAACGAGATGACCGTGGAAGGGAACACCCTCACCATCAAGCGCCAGAGCGAGAGCGGCTACGACGTGGTCGAGGCGGAACTTCCGGCGCTGGTGACGGTCACGAGCGGCATCAACGAGCCGCGCTACCCCCAGCTAAAGGGCATCATGGCGGCCAAGCGGAAAGAGATCCTGCAAATGTCGGTGGAGGACCTGGGGCTTGCGGCGGACGACGTGGGGGAGCAGGGAGCCCGGGAGAAGGTGCTGGAGATCGGCAGGCCGCCCAAGCGCGAGGCCGGCGACGTGGTGGAGGACGACGGCGAAGGCGGCAAGCGGATCGCGGATTTCCTGGCCGAGGTCAAGGTCCTTTAGATGGCTGATATCATTTGGGTCTATGGCGAGGTGGTGGACGACGCCGTCACCTCCACGACGCTGGAGATGACCACCAAGGCCGCCGAGGCGGGCGCCGCGGAGGTGATCCTGCTCGGCCCGGCGCCCGAGGACGCGGTGGAGCTGCTGGGCCGGCACGGCGCCGGCAAGGTCTATCGGTCGCCGGACCCGGTCTTTCGCGATTACCTGACACTGCCGGCGGCAGCAGTGGTGGAATCCCTGATCCGGCAGCACAAGCCCGCCGTGGTGCTGTTCGCGTCGAGCTACGGCGGCCGCGACGTGGCCGCGGCCGTAAGCGCCAGTCTCGACTGCGGCGCCATCACCGACGTGGCGGACTTCACCCTCACGGACGGGGCCGTCGAGGCCAAGATCCCCGCCCTGGGGGCCAGCTACTGGAACACCTCCACGCTGGTGCACGACGACGTCAAGCTGCTGCTCGTGAGGCCCAAGGCCTTCGAGCCCGCGCCAAACCCCAAGACCCCCGTGGTGGAGGAGATCGCGACCCCGGATGACGCGGAACTCCGCAAGGTCCGGCTCAAGGAGAAGGTCACCGCCAAGGCCGAGGGTCCCCAGTTGGACAGCGCCAACGTCATCGTGGCCGGCGGACGCGGGCTGGCCGCGGAGGAAAACTTCGACATGCTCCGGGAATTGGCGGACCTTCTGGGCGGCGCCGTGGGCGCCACCCGCGCCGTGGTGGACTCGGGCTGGGTGCCCTACTCCCTGCAGATCGGCCAGACCGGCAAGACCGTCAAGCCCGACCTCTACATCGCCTGCGGCATCTCCGGCGCCGTGCAGCATCTGGCCGGCATGAAGGATTCCAAGCTGATCGTCGCCGTCAACAAGGATGCCGACGCCCCCATCTTCCAGATGTGCGACCTCGGCATCGTCGGCGACGTCTTCAAAATCGTCCCCCAGCTCATCGAAGAGATCAAGGCGCGCAAGTAGAAACCTGTTGACACAGCGGCCCGAACTGTAGTAAATACGGGCTGTTCTGCTGATTCATCAGCCAATCCCCCTCGGGATCGAGCCGTTACCGGCCACCGAGGGGTTTTTTTGCATCCGCGCTCTTCCGAATACGACGTCGCTCGTTGCTCGCCGCCTCGCCGGACGACACGAAACTGTCGACGAGAACGTCACAGATCGACGATCCCGTCGACCGCCACGTACGGAGAGTCCCTGAAAAACACGCAATTTCAACAGCTTGGCGTGGCGGATCGCATGGCACGTTGTTTGCGTTATCAGGACAAAGAAACATCTCCTTGGAATGAGGAACCAACGATGAAGTCACTCACGCTGCTCGACGTCATCAATGCGGTAGGCGAACATGCGAGCACCCCTGACGAACTGAAGGCCGTCGTCATCCACCTGGTCAACAGCGGCAAGGTCAAGCTCGCCGGCGAACTCGCCGGCTGCAAGATCGACTTCGGCCCGAACGCCATGCAACAGCCGGTTGTCGTCGGGTCCCAGACGGAGTTGCCGCAACAGGCTCTGGATGAGGCGGGGTAAACCTGCGCTGGCAATCCCGCGCCTCCCTCGGCCCGCGATGTCCGTCAGACCAACCGGCTTCCTCCCCCTCCGGCGACAGTCCATTCCAGACATCCGGTTCTTGCGGTGACTGCCGCGAGAACCTATAGTTCGCTTCGTCTGATTCACGAGCCGGCCGCCACGGAGGCTTGCACCTCCGGTCCGGGCTGGTGTGTCCCGAGAGCAACCAACCGCCGTTGATGCGACACGTCCTGTATTCCCAGCAGTTCGATCGCTCGATCCTGGACAAGCTGTTCCGGCGGGCGGACGAATTCCGCCGGCGGATGGCCGTCCCTTCCGAGAAGCTCGCCCTGACCCAGCTTCACCGGGGGAAAACCCTGTTCAGCGTCTTCTACGAACCGTCCACCCGGACACGGATGTCCTTCGGCGCCGCGGCCCAGCACCTTGGAATGAGCGTCGTGGCCACCGAGAACGCCCGCGAGTTCTCCTCGGCCATCAAGGGCGAGAGCCTCGAGGACACCATACGGGTCCTGTGCGAATACTACCCGGACGTGATCGCCCTGCGGCACTACGAGATCGGCGCCGCCGAGCGCGCCGCCCGGTACAGCTCCGTGCCCATCATCAACGCCGGGGACGGCGCGGGCCAACACCCCACCCAGGCGCTACTGGACCTGTACACCATCCACCAGGCCCTCGGCACCACCGCCGGTCTCACCGTGACCATCGGCGGGGACCTGGCCAACGGCCGGACGGCGCGCTCCCTCGCCTACCTGCTGGCGAAGTTCGACGGCATCCGCATCCTGTTCGTAGCTCCGGATCCGCTCAGGATGGGCTCCGACATCAAGGAACACCTACGCGAGAAAGACGTGGCCTTCAGCGAGGAGTCGCGTCTGGAGGACGCACTGCCGCAGAGCGACGTGGTCTACTGGACACGGGTCCAGAAGGAAAGGCTCGGGCCGGAGGCGGCTGACGAAGAGCTGCACTCCAGGTTCGTCGTCGGGCCCGCGCAACTCGAGCTCATGAAGCCCCATGCCGTGCTCATGCACCCGCTGCCGCGGCTGGCGGAGATTCCGCCGGAGGTCGACGCGGACGCGAGGGCCTGGTACTTCCGGCAGGCGGGCAACGGCATGTTCATCCGGATGTCGCTGCTGGAGTGGATATTCGAAGGCGACTGAACCGCGCGGCTCTCCGTCGATGCTCTACGAGAAACTCCTGGCGCCGCTGCTGTTCCGCCTGGATGCCGAGACCGCGCACAACGGCGCCCTGGGCCTGCTGCGGCGGGCGAATTCCCGGCCGTGGCTGCAGGCGCTTCTGGCCGGACGCGACCGGGCGCCGGAGCCCCGCCTCGAGCAGACCCTGTGCGGTATGCGCTTCCGAAATCCCATCGGCCTCGCCGCCGGGTTCGACAAGAACGGCATCGCCGCGCCCGCGCTGGCGGCGCTCGGCTTCGGCTTCATCACGGTGGGATCCGTGACGCCCCGTGACGGCCAGCCGGGGAACCCGCGGCCGCGCCTGTTCCGGGACGTACCGAACCGGGCGCTGTGGAACCGTCTCGGGTTCAACAACCGGGGCGCGGACACCCTGGCCGGGGTGCTGGAACGCCAGCCCGGGCTGCCGGTTCCCCTGGGGATCAGCCTCGGCAAGGCGCTGCAAACGCCCATCGACGACGCCTTCGGGGACTATGCCTATTCCCTGGAAAAGCTCCACCCGTACGCGGACTTCTTCGAAATCTGCATCAGCTCGCCCAACACCCTGAATCTGCGGGAGTTGCAGGAAGGCAGCCGGCTGGACAACTTGCTGACCGGCCTGGTGAAAAAGGCCGACGACCTGGCGCGGTCCGCCGGCATGGCGCGGCGAAAGCCCCTCTGGCCCAAGTTCGCCCCGGACATGCCGCCGATTCTCCGCGACATCGCGTTGACCAAGTGCCGGGAGCTGCTGGATCCCGCGATCGACGCCGTCGTCATGGGCAACACCACCATCGATCCCGCGTTCAACCCGGATCCTGCCAAGGGCGGCTACAGCGGCCCTCCGCTCTTCCCCAAGGCGCGGGACCAGGTCCGCGGCGCCGCGGCACGGCTGGAGGGCCGCCTCCCGCTGGTGGGCAACGGCGGAATCTTCGACGGCGGCGACGCCTACACCATGATGAAGGAGAGCGGCTGCCCGCTGGTCCAGCTCCACAGCGCCCTTCCGTACCGCGGACCGATGATCGCCAGGAGGATGGTGGAGGAGCTTCTACAGGCCATGGACCGGAATGGGGTCCGGCACGTGTCGGAGATCACGATTTCTCAGCCGTCCAGATCCTCGAAGTAGACCAAGGCGGGCATGTTGCGGCGTTGATGGACGATCCGCAGGATCACCGGATTGTTATCCGCCGCCTGGATTCGGGCGAAGAAGATGACGTGCCTTCCGTACTTGACCGAGCGCATGCCCGCGGCGAACAGACTTCGGTCGCGCCCGCGATCCGGATTGGCCATGATGCCCTCGAATGCGCGGACCAACCATTGGTAGTATTTCGCCCACTGTTCGCGGCCCCAAGTGTCCAGCGTGTAACGGCGGATGTCCTCCAGATCCCGTCGCGCCAAACGGGATAGCCGGGTGCTCATGCCCCGGAATGCCGCCGGAAGGCTTCAGGGTCGAAGGCGTCGGGATCGAAGGCGTCGAACTCCCCCGCCTCCGCCTCGCGCACGGCGTGCTCCAGTTCAGCCTTCAAGGCGTAGAACTGACGCGCGCCGTCCCGTTCCATCAGCAACCGGATGCCCGCCCGCACCACCTCGCTCAGATTGGCGTAAGCGCCGGATTCGATCTGTCCCTTGATATAGGCTTCCATCGGCACCGTAAGGTGAACGTTTGGCATAGTCGGCCTCCGCGACATGTCCAATAATATCAGATACTGATAGAAACCACACCGACTCAAAACGGCGGCCGGTCCATGCCGCGATACTGGATGGCTTCGGCGATGTGCGGCGGCCGGATCTCTTCGGCGTCCTTGAGGTCGGCGATGGTGCGGCTGACCTTCAGGATCCGCACGTAGGCGCGGGCGCTCAGTCCGAGCCTCCTGATGGCGGTCTCCAGGAGCTGCTCGCCGGCCGGGTCCACCCGGCAGTGGCGCTGGACGTCGCGAGCGCTCATGCGGGCGTTGGCGTGGATGCCGGCCTGCCCGAAGCGCTCCGCCTGCACGGCCCGCGCACGGTTGACCCGCTCACGGATGGCCTCGGAGGGCTCGCCCGGCGCCCGGGACGCCAGCGCCTCGTATGCCACCGCCGGCACTTCCACCTGGATGTCGATGCGATCGAGCAGCGGCCCGGAAATCCTGGAGCGGTACCGGGCGATCTGCCCGGGGGTGCAGCGGCATTCCTTCTGCGGATCCGAGAAGAACCCGCAGGGACAGGGGTTCATGGCCGCCACCAGCATGAACGCGGCCGGATAGTCGATGGAGCCGGCGGCCCGCGCCACAGTGATGCGGCCGTCTTCCAGGGGTTGGCGCAGGACCTCGAGGACGTTGCGGCGGAACTCCGGCGCCTCGTCGAGAAAGAGCACGCCGTTGTGGGCCAGCGACACCTCCCCGGGCCTGGGCACGGTGCCGCCGCCCACCATCCCGGCATCGGAGATGGTATGATGCGGCGCCCGGAACGGTCGGACCGCCACCAGGGCGCTGTCGCCAAGGACTCCGGTGATGCTGTGGATCTTGGTGGTCTCAAGGGCTTCGACCAGGGTCAGGTCCGGCAGGATGGTGGAAAGCCGCTTGGCCAGCATGGTCTTGCCGGAGCCGGGTGGCCCCATCAGGAGGACGTTGTGCCCGCCGGCGGCGGCCACCTCCAGCGCCCGCTTGACGTGGGGCTGTCCGCGGACTTCGCTGAAGTCGGCGTCGTGGACGGCGTGCCGGCGGAACAGAAGGGCAAGGTCCACCCGCGTGGGCGCGATCTCCCGCGCGCCGTTCAGGAACTCCACGACCTCCGCAAGGCTCTCCACCCCGAAGACCTCGATGTCCTGCACCGCCGCCGCCTCGGCGCTGTTGGCGCGGGGCAGGATCAGGCCCTTGAGACCCTGGCGCCGCACTGCGGCCGCGATGGGCAGCGCGCCGCGCACGGGCTTGACGGCGCCGTCCAGGGACAGCTCGCCCACCATCAGGTAGTCGGCGAGGCGTGTAAGCTCAACGGCGCCTTGAGCCGCCACGATGCCCATGGCCATGGGCAGGTCGTAGCCCGACCCCTCCTTCTTGACGTCCGCGGGGGCGAGGTTGACGGTAATCCTCCGAGGCGGGAACGGGTAGCCGCAGTTCCTCAACGCCGCGCGCACGCGCACCTTGCTCTCGCGCACGGCGCCCTCCGGGAGCCCCACCATTGCCAGCTCCGGCAGTCCCGACGCGATATCGACTTCCACCGCCACCTTGAGCGCGTCGATGCCGTGGAGCGACGCTCCGAAAATCCTTGCAAGCATGCTCTACTGACCTATCGGCCCGTGGACCCGGAACTTTAGGCCCCTCTCGGCTCGAAGGTCCCTAACCGCCCGAAATCATTAGGCAGGAAAATCGAGTCCGGATACGCCTGAAAAGGGACCTTGCCAGCACAAAAAAATCTTGCTAGGAGGTGTCATGCACAACATGATGACGCTGGAGTGACCGGGAAGCCCAGGCGGAAGTCTGGGCTTTTTTTGTACCGTTTTGGCGCCGTTCGCTTCGAGGTGAAGGATGCTCGACCAGGAAGTCTTGCCCATTGGGCTCACGTTCGATGACGTGCTGCTGGTGCCCGCGGAATCGTCGATTCTGCCGCGCGACACGGATGTCTCCACCCGGTTGACGGAACGCATCCAGCTCAACATCCCCCTCCTGAGCGCCGCCATGGACACGGTCACCGAGGCCCGGACCGCCATCGCCATGGCCCAGGAGGGCGGCATGGGCTTCATCCACCGCAACATGTCGGTGGAGGCGCAGGCCCGGGAGATAGAGAAGGTCAAGAAGTTCGAGAGCGGTATGATCTCGGACCCCGTCACCGTGAGCCCGCACCAGAAGATCGCCGAGGCCCGGGAGCTGATGGACCAGCACGGGATCTCGGGCCTGCCGGTGACACTGGGCGGCCGCCTGGTGGGCATCCTCACCAACCGCGACCTCCGCTTCGAGAAGAACCTCGACCGCTGCGTCGACGAGCTGATGACCAAGGAAGACCTGGTCACCGTTCCGGACGGCGTCGACCTCGACGAGGCTCAGGAGCTCCTGCACCGCCACCGGATCGAGAAGCTGCTGGTGGTGGACGGGAACTACCGGCTGAAGGGCCTGATCACGGTCAAGGACATCGAGAAGAAGACCCGCCATCCGATGGCGTGCAAGGACGACCGCGGCCAACTGCGGGTGGGTGCCGCGGTGGGCGTGGGGACGGACCGGGAGGAACGGGTGGAGGCGCTGGTGCGGGCCGGCGTCGACGTGATCGCGGTGGACACGGCCCACGGCCACTCCGCCAAGGTGCTGGAGACGGTGGCGCGGATCCGCGCCGACTATCCGGAGCTCGAGCTCGTCGCCGGCAACGTGGCCACGGCCCACGGCACCCAGGCGCTGATCGACGCCGGCGCCAACGGTGTCAAGGTGGGGGTCGGACCGGGCTCCATCTGCACCACCCGGGTGGTCTCCGGCGTCGGCGTCCCCCAGCTCAGCGCCATCGCCGACTGCGCCCGGGTGGGCGCCCGCACCGGCGTCCCGCTGGTGTCCGACGGCGGCATCAAGTATTCCGGCGACATCACCAAGGCGCTGGCGGCGGGCGCCAACGCCGTGATGATCGGCACCCTGTTCGGCGGCTGCGAGGAAAGCCCGGGAGAAACGGTGCTCTACCAGGGCCGGACCTACAAGGTCTATCGCGGCATGGGCTCCATCGGCGCCATGCGGGAAGGCAGCAGGGACCGCTACGCCCAGGACGACATCGAGGAAGAGGTGAAGCTCGTGCCGGAAGGGGTGGAAGGCCAGGTCCCCTACCGCGGCACGCTGGCGGCCAACGTCTACCAGCTCATCGGCGGCGTCCGCGCCGGCATGGGCTACGTGGGCTGCACCAACATCCATGAACTGCAGGACAAGGCGCGGTTCATGCAGGTCACCGCCGCGGGCCTCACCGAGGGCCACGTCCACGACGTCTTCATCACCAACGAAGCGCCCAACTATCGCAGAGAATGATCGTCATCCTGGACTTCGGATCGCAGTACACGCAGCTCATCGCCCGCCGTGTACGCGAAGCGCGCGTCTACTGCGAGATACACCCTTTCGACACTCCCGTGGAACGGCTGGCCCGGCTGGAGCCCGCCGGGGTCATCCTGTCCGGCGGTCCCGCCAGCGTCTATAGCAGCGGCGCGCCCAGGGTGGGAGCGGAGCTGTTCCGGCTGCCCGTGCCCTTCCTGGGCATCTGCTACGGCATGGGCATCATCAACCAGGCCATGGGCGGCGGGGTAGCCGAAGCCACGGAACGGGAATACGGGCTCGCCGACCTGACCATCGACGACGCCACGGACCTCTTCGCCGGACTCGATTCGGACGCCGGCCAGAGCGTATGGATGAGCCACGGCGACCGGATGACGTCGCTGCCCCACGACTGGTCCGTGATCGCCCACACCGGCAACTCACCCATCGCCGCGTTCGCCGACGGCCGGCGGCGCTTCTACGGCCTCCAGTTCCACCCCGAGGTGGCGCACACCCGGAAGGGGCGGACGATCCTGGAGAACTTCCTGTTCCGGATCTGCCGGTGCGCCGCGGATTGGGACATGGAGCACTTCGCCACCGCCTCGGTGGAGCGGATCCGCCGTCAGGTGGGCGACGCGCGGGTGCTGTGCGGCCTGAGCGGCGGGGTCGACTCGTCGGTGGCCGCCACTTTGGTGCACCGCGCCGTCGGCGACCGGCTGGTCTGCGTCTTCGTCAACAACGGGCTGCTGCGGCAGGGGGAGGCGGAAGCGGTGTCCGGGGTCATGGGGCAACGTTTCGGGGAAGGCTTCCGCTACGTGGACGCGTCCCGGCGCTTCCTCGACGTCCTGGAAGGGGTGGAGGACCCGGAAGAGAAGCGCAAGCGCATCGGCAACCTCTTCATCCGCGTATTCGAGGACGAGACCCGCAAGCTCGGCGACTTCCCGTTCCTGTGCCAGGGGACCCTCTATCCCGACGTCATCGAGTCGGTGCCCCATGCCGGCCCGTCCGCGCTCATCAAGAGCCACCACAACGTCGGCGGACTCCCGGAAAGCATGAAGTTCGAGCTGGTGGAGCCCTTGCGGGAGCTGTTCAAGGACGAGGTCCGCGAGCTGGGCCGGGAGCTGGGCCTGCCGGACCGCTGGATCCACCGGCAGCCGTTTCCCGGACCGGGGCTGGCCATCCGCATCCTCGGCGACGTCACCGAGGAGCGCCTTGGGATCCTGCGGGCGGCCGACGCCATCGTGGTGGAGGAGGTGCGCAACGCCGGGCTCTACGAACGCATCTGGCAGTCCTTCGCCGTCCTGCTGCCCATTCGCACCGTAGGCGTCATGGGCGACGAGCGCACCTACGAGAACGTGGCGGCGGTAAGGGCGGTGGAGAGCCAGGACGGCATGACCGCGGACTGGGTCACGCTTCCGCCGGCGCTGCTGGGCCGCATCTCCAACCGCATCATCAACGAGGTGCGCGGCATCAACCGGGTGGTCTACGACATCTCGTCCAAGCCGCCGGCCACCATCGAATGGGAGTGAGCAAAGGAAGACGATTCCGAAGATGAGCAACCACAACTTCGTACACCTCCACTGCCACACCCAGTACAGCCTGCTCGACGGCGCCAACAAGATCGACCCGCTGATCGAGCGGGCCAAGGCCCTCGGCCAGCCGGCCATCGCCATGACCGACCACGGCAACATGTTCGGCGCGGTGGAGTTCTACCGAAAGGCGGTGGCGTCCGGCATCAAGCCGGTCCTCGGCTGCGAGGTCTACGTGGCCCCGGGGAGCCGCTACGAGCGTCAGGGAATCGACCGCGGCAACAGGGAACACAACCACCACCTGATCCTGCTGGCCATGAACAACGAGGGCTACCGCAACCTCTGCAAGCTGGTCACCCACGGCTTCACCGAGGGTTTCTACTACAAGCCGCGGGTCGACAAGGAGCTGCTGGGGGAGTTCAACGCCGGCATCATCGCCCTGAGCGGCTGCCTGAGCGGCGAGATGGCCAAGGCCCTGACCCTGGGCTCCATGGAGCAGGCCAGGAAAGTGGCCGAAGCCTATCGGGAAATCTTCGACGATCGCTACTACCTGGAGGCCCAGGACAACAAGCTGCCGCTGCAGGAGAAGGTCAACGCCGGCATCCTGGAGCTGAGCAAGGACCTCTCGCTGCCCATCGTGGCCACCAACGACTGCCACTACCTGGACCCCGAGGACGCGCAGGCCCACGACATCCTGCTGTGCATCCAGACCGGCAAGGGGCACAACGACCCCAACCGGATGAAGATGGACACCGAGGAGCTGTTCCTCAAGTCCACCGACCAGATGCTGGAGGGATTCGCGCACCTGCCGGACGCCGTGGACCAGAGCGCGGCCATCGCGGAGCGCTGCAACGTCGAGATCGAGTTCGGCAAGTACCACTTCCCCCACTACGAGGCGCCGGACGCCCAAAGCCTCGACGACTACCTCGACGCCCGCGCCCGCCAAGGCCTCGATGACCGCCTCCGGGACGCCGGCGAGGTGGACCGCGACGCCTACCGGGAGCGGCTCGAGTACGAGCTGGGCGTCATCAAGAGCATGCAGTTCCCGGGCTATTTCCTCATCGTCGCGGACTTCATCAACTATGCGAAGGACGAGGGCATACCGGTGGGGCCGGGACGCGGCTCCGCCGCCGGCAGCCTGGTGGCCTACGCGCTGCGCATCACCGACCTCGACCCGATACGGCACAACCTGCTGTTCGAGCGCTTCCTGAACCCGGAGCGGCGCTCCATGCCGGACATCGACGTGGACTTCTGCATCCGCGGCCGGGACCAGGTGATCCAGTACGTCAAGGAGAAGTACGGCGCCGACAAGGTGGCCCAGATCACCACCTTCGGGACCCTCAAGGCCAAGGCCGCCATCCGCGACGTGGGACGCGCCGTGGGGCTCTCGTTCGCGGAGACCGACGCCATCGCCAAGCTGGTGCCCGCTTCCAGGCAGGGCTTCGACTGCTCGCTCACCGACGCCCTCAAGCAGGAACCCCAGCTGAACCGGCTGGCGGACGACGATCCGCGCATCGCCAACCTCATCAACCACGCCCTGCGCCTGGAGGGGCTCACGCGGCACTCGTCGACCCACGCCGCCGGAGTGGTGATCTCCAACCTCCCGCTGGTGGACCACCTGCCCCTGTACCAGGACCGGGACGGCAACATCGTCACCCAGTACGACATGTCCAGCGTGGAGAAGATCGGCCTCGTCAAGTTCGACTTCCTGGGACTCAAGACGCTGACGCTGATCCACGACTGCCTGGACCTGATCCGGGAAACGCGGGGCGACGCCCCGGATATCCAGAAGATTGCCCTGGACGACCCGGAAGCCTACCGCCTGGTGGGCAGCGGCAACACCACCGGGATCTTCCAACTGGAAAGCACGGGCATCCGCGAGATGAGCGTGCGCATCAAACCCAACTGCTTCGAGGACCTGGTGGCCATCCTCGCCCTCTACCGGCCGGGGCCGCTGGATAGCGGCATGGCGGAAGAGTACATCAAGCGCAAGAGCGGCAAGGAGAAGGTTTCCTATCTGCATCCGCAGCTCCAGCCCATCCTGAAGGACACCTACGGCGTCATCGTGTATCAGGAGCAGGTCATGCAGATCGCCCAGACCATGGCCAACTACAGCCTCGGCGACGCCGACATCCTGCGCCGCGCCATGGGCAAGAAGGACCCCGAGGAGATGGCCAGCCAGCGGCAGCGGTTCATCGAGGGGGCGGGCGCCAACGGCATCCGGAAGGAGCATGCCACCGCCATCTTCGATCAGATGGAGACCTTCGCGCGCTACGGCTTCAACAAGTCCCATTCCGCCGCCTACGCCCTGGTCTCCTACCACACGGCCTGGCTGAAAACGCACTACCCGGTGGAGTTCATGGCGGCGCTCATGAGCTCGGAAATGGGCGACACCGACAAGGTCATCAAGAACCTCGCGGAGTGCCGCGAGCAGGGCGTGGAGGTGCTCCCGCCGGACGTCAACGAGGGGGGCGCCCGGTTCACGGTGGCGGGAGAGCGCATCCGCTTCGGCCTTTCCGCGGTCAAGAACGTCGGCGAGAAGGCCGTCGAGGCCATCCGGGAGACCCGCGAACACACCGGTCCGTTCCAGTCGCTCTTCGACTTCTGCCGGCGGGTGGACCTGAAGGTGGTGAACCGGCGGGTGGTGGAAAGCCTGGTCAAGTGCGGCGCCTTCGACTCCACGGGCCAGTACCGCGCCCGCCTCATGGCTTCGCTGGACGACGCCCTGAAAACCGGTCAGTCCTCGCAGCGGGACCGCGACAGCTCCCAGTTCGGCATGTTCGACCTGCTCGAGGCGCCGCCCAAGGACCCCATGGACGCCTACGAGTCGGTGGAGGAGTGGACCGGCAGCCAGCTCCTGGCGTTCGAGAAGGAGACCGTGGGCTTCTATGTCACCGGCCATCCGCTGGACCGGTTCGAGGAGTCCCTCAAACGGCTGCGCGCGTTGGCGGCCAACCAGGTCCGCGCGAACGGCAACAACGGCGACGTGACCATGGTGGGGGTGGTGACCGCGCTGAAGCTCAAGAACACCAAGAAGGGCGAACGATACGCCAACTTCAATCTCGAGGACAAGACCGGGTTCGTGGATACCATCGCGTGGCCGGACACGTACCGGCAGACGGCGGACTGCATCGGACGCGACGACCCCATCCGGGTCAAGGGCAGGCTGGACATCGGCGAGGAGCGCATCACCCTCATCGCCAACGACATCCTGCCGCTGGAGGAAGCCTGCGCCCAGGCCATCACCGCCCCTTCGAACCACACTCCCCGGGAAGTGCACTTCTTCCTCACGGAGAGCCACCGCCAGGAGCTGCAGGCGTTCCACGACTTCATCGCCGGCGAACAGGGGAAGGCTTCGGTCTATCTCCACATGACTACCGCGGCCCGGGAGACCAAGGTCATCGGACCCGCCGACTTCCGCATCAACCCGTCGCGGGCGTTGCTGGACACCGTGCACCGCAAGTTCGGCATCACGTCGAGAAGCAGCTAGTGGAATTGAACCACGGCGAACGGGACGGGCAGGCCGAGCGCGCGGTGCTGGTGGGCGTGGAAACGCCGGCTTCCGCCGACGATGTCCCGCTGGAAGAAAGCCTGGAGGAGCTCCGGGGACTCGCCGCCAGCGCCGGCGCCCAGGTCGTCGGCGTCTTCAGCCAGAACACGGGCCGGTTCCAGACCGCCACCCTGGCGGGCTCCGGCAAGGTGGCGGAGATCCGCGCGTTCGTCGACGAGCACCGGCCGGACCTCGTCATCTTCGACAACGACCTCACCCCGGCGCAACAACGGAACCTGGAGTCGGCGCTCAACCTCCGGGTGGTGGACCGCACGCAGCTCATCCTGGACATCTTCGCGCTACGCGCCCGGAGCCGGGAGGGCAAGCTCCAGGTGGAGCTGGCGCAACTGGAATACCTGCTGCCCCGGCTCACCCGGCTCTGGTCCCACCTTTCCCGGATAGCGGGCGGCATCGGCACGCGGGGTCCGGGCGAGACCCAGCTCGAGGTGGACCGCAGACGCATCCGGGAACGCATCGGCCGCCTCAAACGGCGTCTGGACGGCGTCGCCAAGACCCGGCGGCTGCAGCGCAAGGAACGGGATTCCATCCCCTACCCCACCGTGGCGCTGGTGGGCTACACCAACTCCGGCAAGTCCACGCTGATGAACCGCCTGACCCGGGCCGGGGTGCTGGCGGCGGACAAGCTCTTCGCCACCCTCGACCCGCGCACGCGGGCGCTGCGGCTTCCCAACCGGGAAAGGGTGATGCTGGTGGACACCGTGGGCTTCATCAACAAGATCCCCCACACCCTCATGGACGCCTTCAAGGCCACCCTGGAGGAGATCCATCAGGCCGATCTGCTGCTGTGCGTGCTGGACCCCACGAGCCCCCTGGCCGAGCGGCAGCTCGCCATCGTCGATTCGGTGCTGGACGACATCGGCGCGGCCGACACGCCGCGCCTGGTCGTGCCCAACAAGATCGACATCGCCGAGGACCTGCCGCTTTATTCCCCCAACGGCCACGAGGGCCTCTGCCCCATATCCGCCCGGACCGGGGAGGGCATCGAGCGGCTGCTGGAAACCATCGCGAGACTGCTGGACCGGGGGAAGCAACGCATCCACCTGACGCTTCCGCAATCCGAGTCCGTCATCATCCCCTTCCTGCGCGCCCGGGGACAGGTGCTCGCCGAGGAATACGACGAGCACGGCGTGCGGGTCACGGCGCTGGTTTCGGCCAAGGTCTCGGGGCAGGTCCGGAAGCTGGCCGCCGCCAACGGCGCGGAACTCGGAGAACCCCGGAGAGCCCCGCGCCGTTGACAGAGACCCTTCCCTTTGGTAATAAAATCAGACCTTTGCGAAGGTGGATCGAGGCACGTAGCTCAGTGGGAGAGCGCTTCCTTGACGCGGAAGAGGTCGGCGGTTCAATCCCGCCCGTGCCTACCAATCCCCGTGGTTGCTGCCCTCAAGAACAGTCGCCGTTTGCCGACTATAACAGGATAGGATGAGCAAGATTCGCGTAACCGTACCAGGGGGCGGGACCCTCGAGGCCGCTCCCGGGACCCCGGCCGGAGACATCGGCGAACTTTCGCCCGGCGGCAGGCGCATCGTGGCGGCCGCCGTCGACGGCGCCGCCGTGGACCTGGCGAGGCCGGTGGTGGAAGACTGCGCGGTGGAATGGATCCCCCTCGACAGCGACGAGGGCATCGATATCCTGCGCCATTCCACGGCCCATCTCATGGCCCAGGCGGTTCAGAGCCTGTTCCCCGGCACCCAGGTGACCATCGGCCCCACCACCCGGGAAGGTTTCTACTACGACTTCAAGCGCGACAAACCGTTCACGCCCGAGGAGATCGAGCAGGTCGAGGAACGGATGCGCGAGCTGGCGGGGCAGGATCTGGCCATCGCCCGGGAAGAGCTGCCGAAGGCCGAGGCCATCGAGCTGTTCCGTGGCATGGGGGAAGACTACAAGGTCGAGATCCTTTCGGGGATTCCGGACGAGACCGTGTCACTCTATCGCCAGGGGGACTGGGTCGACCTCTGCCGAGGCCCGCACCTGCCCAGCACCGGGTTGATCCAGGCCTTCAAGCTGACCTCGGTGGCCGGGGCCTACTGGCGCGGCGACGAGCGGAACGAGATGCTGCAGCGCATCTACGGCACCGCGTTCCCGTCCCGGAAGGAGTTGAAGCAACACCTGGCGTTGCTCGAAGAAGCGCGCAAGCGGGACCACCGCAAGCTCGGAAAAGAACTGGACCTGTTCAGCTTTCATCCCGCGGCCCCGGCAAGCCCGTTCTTTCATCCCAAGGGGGCCTTCATCTACAACACCCTGGTGGAGTACATGCGCGGCCTGTACCGGCGCTACGGCTACGAAGAGGTGATCACACCGCAAATCTTCGACGCCGGCCTGTGGCACCGGTCGGGGCACTACGATCACTACAAGGACAACATGTACTTTACCCACATCGATGAGCGCGAGTTCGGCGTCAAGCCCATGAACTGCCCGAGCCACACGTTCATCTACGCCTCGAAGAAGCGCTCCTACCGGGACCTGCCGATACGGCTGGCGGATTTCGGGCGCCTTCACCGCTACGAGAAATCCGGCGTCACCGCCGGACTCACGCGGGTGCGCAGCTTCTCGCAGGACGACGCCCACATCTTCTGCGCCCCGTCGCAGATCGAGCAGGAAATCGCCTGTCTGCTTGACATGCTGCGCGAGGTGTATCATAGGTTCAACTTCCAGGATCTGGAGGTCTTCCTCTCCACCAGGCCGGACCAATACCTGGGCGCCCTGGAAACCTGGGAACGTGCCGAGGCCGCGCTGGCCGCATCGCTGGAGAAACGAAACGTAGCCTATGAGATCAGTGCAGGCGACGGTGCCTTTTATGGCCCGAAGATCGATTTCGTCGTCAAGGACGCGATGAAGCGCGGCTGGCAGCTCGGCACCGTCCAGCTCGACTTCTCCATGCCCGAACGGTTCGACCTCGGTTACGTCTCGCCCACCGGAGCGGAGGAGCGGCCGGTGATGATTCACAGGGCGATTCTCGGCTCCATCGAACGCTTCATGGCGCTGTTGATCGAGCACACCGGGGGCGCGTTCCCGTTGTGGCTGGCCCCCGTCCAGTCGCGCATCGTGACGGTCACGGATCAACAGAAGCCGTACGCCGCGGACGTTTGCGACAGGCTGCTGGCGGACGGATGGCGGGCCGAGCTGGATGACCGCAACGAGAAGCTGGGCTTCAAGATCCGGGAAGCCCAAATGGCCAAGATACCGTACGCACTGGTCATCGGCGACAAGGAAGTGCAGAATGAGACTCTGTCGGCAAGGAAACGCGGCGGGGAAAACCTGCCGGCCATGTCCGTAGGGGCATTTCTCGATAAGCTCCGGGAAGACGTGGGGCAGGAAACGGAGCCCGTCCAATGACACTGGATACACGTATCTCTTCAGGAGGTGCTTTATAGCGCGGCCCACAAGAATCAACCAGCAGATCCGAGCACGCGAGGTCCGCGTCATCGACGCGGAAGAACAGCTTGGAGTCATGCCGTTGCATGAAGCTCTGAGCATCGCGGAGCAGAAGGAGCTCGACCTGGTGGAAGTAGCCCCTGACGCACAGCCTCCGGTGTGCCGCTTGCTGGACTATGGCAAGTATCGCTACCTGCAGAAGAAAAAGACGCAGGAGGCGAAACGCAATGCCACCTTCGTTGCCGTCAAGGAAGTCAAGATGGGAGCCCGGACCAACGAGCATGACCGGGAGTTCAAGGTGAGAAACATCCGGCGCTTTCTCGAACGGGGACAGCGCGTCAAAGTGTCGGTTTTCTTTCGCGGCCGTGAGATCACGCACCCGGAGCTCGGCAGGGCCATGCTTAACGGAGTCTTCGAAGTGGTGCAGGATCTGGCGAAGCTGGATGTGTCGCCGAAACTGGAAGGGCGGAGCATGGCCATGCTTCTGACGCCCAAGAACAGCGCATGACGCGCGCATTGCATAAGAAACAAGGATACTCAGGATGCCCAAGATAAAGACCAAAAGGGGGGCGGCCAAGCGGTTCAAGGTCAGCAAGAGTGGAAAGGTCATGAGGCGGCACGGCTTCACGAGCCATATTCTGTCCACCAAGAGCCGCAAGCGGAAACGCCGCCTGAGACAGGCCGAGTCGGTATCGAGCTACGAAACGAAGACCATGCGGCGCCTCATCCCCTACCTGTAGGGGGCGGCCACGCACGTCCCGGGGAACAGGCACCGGGACCCACCGCCAACAATACCCGTTCAGACAAGACGGGACAGGACACCAGGGCGCGCCCTCCTCGGCAGCGCCCCTGTTGATTTTGGTTCAAGGAGCACAGAGCCATGCCTAGAGTCAAAGGCGGACCGGCTTCCCGCCGGCGCCGAAGAAAGATCATGAAACTGGCCAAGGGGTACGTCGGAGGCCGCCGAAGACTGTACCGCGTCGCCAGAGAGACCGTCGAGCGCGGACTCGTCTACGCCTACCGGGACCGACGAGTGCGCAAACGCACCTTCCGGGGTTTATGGAACATTCGCATCAGCGCCGGCGCGCGGGTCAACGGACTGTCCTACAGCAGGCTGATTCACGGATTGAAGGTGGCCGGCGTGGAACTGGACCGCAAGATCCTGGCGGATCTCGCGGCGCGTGACGCGGCGGTGTTCGACCAGGTGGTGCAGCGCGCCAAACAGGCCCTGGACGCCGGTCGGGGGCCTGCCCCCGGTTCCCAAGCCGACCCTGCCCCGGAACCCGATCCGGGGGCCTGACACCCTCCCCGACCATGATCGACAACCTCGAGAAGCTCCACGAGGAAGTCACCGGACGCCTTGAACGGTGCGCCTCGGAAGAGGAGATCGAGCAGATCCGTATCGACTACCTGGGCCGCAAGGGCGGCAAGCTCACGGCGCTGATGCGCGGGCTCAGGGAGTTGCCGGCCGACCAGCGGCCGCGGGCCGGTCAGGAGCTGAACCGGCGGCGGGGGGAGATCGAGGGACTTCTCGAAACGCGCCTCGACGACCTCCGGAGGAACCGGGGGCGCCCGATGGACCAGGGCCCCCGCCTCGACGTCACGCTGCCGGGGAACCGCGTGGAACGGGGCCGCGTGCATCCTCTCACGCGGGTTACGGACGAGATCATCGACGTCTTCACCGGCATGGGATTCGAGATCGCCCGGGGCCCGGACGTGGAGGACGACTACCACAACTTCGAGGCACTGAACATTCCCAGGGACCATCCGGCGCGGGACATGCAGGACACCTTCTTCGTGTCGGATGACCACGTGCTCCGCACCCACACCTCACCCGTGCAGATCCGGATCATGGAGCAGCGGCGGCCGCCGTTGCAGATCATCGCGCCCGGCGCCGTCTACCGCCACGACGACGACGCCACCCACTCGCCCGTGTTCCACCAGGTGGAGGGCTTCATGGTGGACCACGACATCTCCTTCGGGGACCTGAAAGGGGTGCTGACCCTTTTCCTCGAGCAGATCTTTCAGGATGAAGTGCGCGTGCGCTTCCGCCCCAGCTTCTTCCCGTTCACCGAGCCCAGCGCCGAGGTGGACATCGGCTGCATCCTGTGCCGCGGCGCCCGGGACGCCGGCAACTGCCGCGTGTGCCGGGGGTCGGGGTGGCTGGAGATCCTCGGGTCGGGAATGATCGACCCCAACGTGTTCGGCTTCGTCGGCTACGATGCCGAGGCCTTCTCCGGTTTCGCGTTCGGCATGGGCGTGGAGCGCATCGCCATGCTGAAGTACGGCATGGATGACATCCGGCTGTTCTTCCAGAACGACATCCGCTTCCTGAGACAGTTCCCGCCCTGATCCGGTTCCGTCATGAAGCTCACGTTCAACTGGCTGATGGAACTCGTGGAGTTCCCGGACGCGGCCGGCAGGGGATCCTTCGGCCCCGAGGAGCTGGCCGAGCGGCTGACCCACGCCGGCCTCGAGGTGGAAGCGGTCCAGCCTCTGGCGGATGACGCCGGCGCGGAGGTTGTGGAGGTGCGGGGCGTTCAGCCCCATCCGGACGCCGACCGGCTGTCGGTGTGCGAGATCCACGACGACGGACATCCGTTGCGCATCGTGTGCGGCGCCCCCAACGTCCGGGCGGGCATGAAGACGGCGTTCCTGCGAGTGGGCTCCGTGCTGCCGTCGGGACAGGCCATCGAGCGCCGCCCCATCCGGGGAGTCGCCTCGGAGGGGATGCTCTGCTCCGAGAAGGAGCTGGGGCTTTCCGACGACCACCGCGGCATCATGGAGCTGCCCGGCGACGCCCCCGCGGGCGTATCGCTGCAGGATTACCTGGGCCTGAACGACTGGATGGTGGAGGTCAGCGTCACGCCCAACCGCGGCGACTGCCTCAGCGTCCTGGGGCTGGCGCGGGAGATCGCCGCGCTGACCGGAGGGAGGCTCCGGGCTCCCGCCATTCCCGCCCATCTCCGCGACCACCCGCCGACGATTCCCGTGGCGGTGGAAATCCTGGACCCGGACCTGTGCCCGCGCTACTCGGCCCGGCTCATCCACGGACTCCGGCCGGCGCCGGCGCCGCCGTGGCTCCGCTTCCGGCTCGAGGCCTGCGGCATCCGCTCCATCAACCACATCGTGGACGTCACCAACTACGTCATGCTGGAGACCGGCCAGCCGCTCCACGCCTTCGACGCGCAGAGCATCGCCAGCCGGCGTATCGTGGTCCGCACCGCCGGCGAGTCGAGCACGCTGACCACCCTGGACGGATCGGAACGGGCGCTCCATCCCGACGACCTGCTGATCTGCGACGGCGACATCCCCGCGGCCCTGGCCGGCGTCATGGGCGGGGCGGGCTCCGAGGTGACCGACGAGACCGAATCCGTGCTGCTGGAAAGCGCCCACTTCGACCCCCTGACCATCCGGCGCACGGCCAAGCGCATGGGGATGCATACCGAGGCCTCCCACCGGTTCGAACGGGGCGTCGATCCGGAAGGGACGCGTTACGCCATGGACCGGGCCGTGGCGCTGTGGGAAGAAATGGGCGAAGCCCGTGTGGTCGAGGGTTTCGCCGACGTCTATCCGGGGGCGCGCAGGCCGCCTGACATCACCCTCCGGTACGCCAGCGTCAAGCGCGCCCTGGGGGTGGATCTGGCGCCGGAACGTATTCGCGGCATCATCGAGTCCCTCGGCATCGAGTTGAAGCGCTCGTCCGAGCAGGACCTCGTGGCATGCCCGCCCTCGTTTCGGTTCGACCTCACCCGGGAGGCGGACATCGTCGAGGAGCTGGCGCGGATCCATGGTTACGACAACATCCCGGCCACACTGCCGGCGGTGCGCATGGGCGCCGGACAGGGCGACGCGCTGCTGCGCTGGATGCGGAAGACCCGCTCGCTGCTCGTCACCGCGGGGTTGAGCGAGGTGGTGACCCTGCCCTTCTGCTCCCCGGATATGAACCGGACTTTCCCCGGGCTCTGGGCCGGCGAGGGCAAGGCCGTCCGGGTCACCAACCCGCTGCGGCAGGAAACCGATGAGATGCGCCTCAGCCTGCTTCCCGGGCTGGTCGAGAACCTGCACGACCACGCCGAGCGCCGCAACGAGAGCTCGATGATCTTCGAGCTCAACAAGGTCTTCTCGCTCGCGGGCGGCGGCGGCTTCACCGAACGGATCAACGTCGCCGGCCTCATCCGCGGCCGCCGGCCACGGCGCGGGATGAAGGTGGAAAGCCGGGACTTCACCTTCGCGGACATGAAGGGGATCGTGGAGGATCTCCTGGAGGGCGCCGGCTGCGCCGATTCCCGCTGGACGGCCGAGGACGCCCCCTCGGTCCTGCACCCCGGCCGCTTCGCCTCGGTCGCCGGCGGGGACGGGCAGTTGGGCCACGTTGGCGAGATAAGTCCGCGAGTTCGCGAGGAATTGGACCTGCCCCCCTGCTTCCTTTTCGAGCTTGACTTCGAAGCGATCGTTCACTATGCTCGGCCAGATTTCAGAGTGCGTCCCATTCCCCGTTTCCCCTCGGTGGAGCGGGACCTCGCCATCGTCGTGACGGCGGACTTCCCGGGTCAGACAGTGATCGATTGGGTCAAGAGGCTGGATCAGGCTCTCATCGAGCGGGTGAATATTTTCGACGAATACACCGGCGCTCCCATCAGCGAAGGAAAGAAGAGTCTGGCGTACAAGGTCTTCTACCGATCCCCGGAGAGGACCCTCACCGACCACGAGGTCAACGCCGTGCATGAGGACCTGACCCGCCGGCTTTGTGCCGAGTTCGACGCCACGCTCCGTTAGCGGGGCCTGGCCCGCAGGCGCCCCGGAGGAGGGCAACCATGACCAAGGCCGATATCATCAATCGGATCTACGAGAGGGTGGGCTTCTCCAAGAAGGAGGCCACCGACGTCGTCGAGGCCACCTTCGAGATCATCAAGGCCCAACTGGAGAAGGGTGACAAGGTCAAGATCTCGGGCTTCGGAAACTTCATCATCCACGGCAAGCAGCCCCGCAAGGGTCGGAACCCCCAGACCGGCGAGGAGATCACCATCGCGGGCCGCAAGGTGCTGACCTTCAAACCCAGCCAGACCCTGAAGAAGAACATGAACGCCGATCCCGCCGAGCTCGAGGACGCCGACAAACTCACCGTTTCGTGATACCATCGGAGGCATGGCGGTGGTCATCCCCGACAAGCTGTACTTCAAGATCGGCGAAGTCAGCGCCCTGCTTGACGTACAGCCGTACGTGCTGCGCTACTGGGAAACGGAGTTCGACGTCCTGAAACCCAACAAGGCCCCCTCCCGCCACCGTCTCTACCGGCGCGAGGACGTCGAGTTGCTCCTGGATATCAAACGGCTGCTGTACGTCGAGGGCTACACCATCGAAGGCGCGCGCAAAAGGCTCAGCCAGCGGGATGCGGCCGATGACGCCACCGAGCCGACCGGCGTGCAAAGGGAAATCCTCCTCAAGATAAAGAACGATCTGATCTCGCTCCGGGACCTGATCTCCTGACGAACCGGGCCGCGCGCGCGCCCCATCGCACCTGTTACGGCCGGCAAGAATTGACCCGCTGGCGGTTGGGTGTTAAGAGTTTTCAGTTAGTGTCGGGGCGTAGCGCAGCCTGGTAGCGCACACGCTTGGGGTGCGTGTGGTCGCTGGTTCAAATCCAGTCGCCCCGACCACTCTTACCAACACCTTGGCAGCCTTTTCACGGGCGGCCGTCACCTCGGATCGAATGGCCGGGAGTTCCAACAACCACAACGTCACAGGTTTCGAGGGTGCCAGGGAGCGGATGGTCCGGACCCAGTTGCTCGACCGCGGCGTCCAGGACCCGGGGGTGATCCGGGCCATGCGCAAGGTCCCGCGTCATCTCTTCGTGGAGCCGGCGCTGGTGAACCGCGCCTACGATGACGACCCGTTGCCCATCGGCGCGAAACAGACCATCTCCCAGCCCTACATCGTCGGTTACATGTTGCAGGCCCTGAGACTCACGGGCGGCGACCGCGTGCTGGAGATCGGCACGGGATCCGCCTACCAGACCGCGCTCCTCGCGGAACTGTGCGCCAACGTGTTCTCGGTGGAGAAGCTCCGCGAGCTGGCGGTGCAGGCGCGCACGCGCCTCGACGACTTGCGCTACTACAACGTGGCGATCCACATGGGAGACGGGACCCTGGGATGGTCGGAACACGGGCCCTACGATGCCATCGTCGTGGCCGCGGGCGCGCCGAAGGTGCCGGCGCCGCTGGCCCAGCAACTCGCGGCCGGGGGCAGGCTCATCATTCCCATCGGCGACCACCAGTCCCAGACCCTCAAACTCACGGTCCGGACCCCCACCGGCCTCGAAGAGACGGACCTCGGCGGGTGTCGGTTCGTGAAGCTCCTGGGGAGGTACGGTTGGCCGGGCTAGTGTCGTGTTCCACGTAAATGTTGACAAATCTGCTGGTCTTTTTCGTCGTCGGCTGCGTTGCTCTTCCTCGCGTGGTAACCGCCACTGCTCGTCATCGCGCCTTGCCGACAACGAAAAATCCTGCGCACCTTTGTCAACATTTACGTGGAACACGACACTAGCCTTTCGCGCTCTCGGGCTGCTCCAAATCCTCATCTTCCTCGCTCTGGCCGGTTGCACTTACGTCGACAACCGCGACGGCCCGAGCCGTGCTCCCAGGAACGCCGCCCGCAAGGCTCCCCAGAAGTCGGGCATCTACCACGTCGTCAAGAAGGGCGAGAACCTCTACCGCATCGGCAAGGCGTACGGCATCGACTACATCACGCTGGCCCGCACCAACCGCATCCCGGATGCGCGCGACCTCCGGATCGGGCGCCGGCTGTTCATTCCCGGCGCAACCCGGCGGCTGCCCGTGGAGATCATCACCCCCATCAAGGAGCCGGTGGAGCGCGCCCCCGCCGCGAGGACCACACGAGCGAAACCGCCAAACGCCCCGTCAGTCAAGCCCGCTCCCGCAAAGACGCCCCGTGCATCGGTGCCGCGCCGGAGAAGCCCCCCGGCCAGGGCCGCCACCCCCAAGTCTCCCCGCACCACGGCCCGTGCCACGCGGCCGCGGTCCGGCTCGCGGCGGCAACCGTTCACCTGGCCGGTCCGGGGCAAGATCACCGCGCGATTCGACTCCCGGCACGACAGCCTCAACGACGGCATCGACATCGCCGCGCCTTCCGGCACCCCGGTCCGCGCCACGCTGCCGGGGCAGGTGATCTACAGCGACAAGCTGCGCGGCTACGGCAACCTCATCATCGTGCGCCACCGGGGCGGCTATGCGTCGGTCTACGCCCACAACCGCAAGAACCTCGTGCGGCAGGGGCAGAAGGTGACGCAGCGGCAGGTCATCGCGGAGGTGGGCGCCACCGGACGGGTGACCACACCGCACCTTCACTTCGAGATCCGCAGGAACAACGTGGCCCGGGACCCGCTTTCCTATTTGCCCTGACTGTGTTAGCTGAAGCGTCCATGACCAGCACCCAGAACAGCCGCACCGACACCGTCGCCGAGATCCGAGGCATCATTCGCGACATTCACGACTTCCCCAAGCCCGGGATCGTGTTCAAGGACATCACGCCGCTGATCGGCGACGGACCGCTGTTCCGCAGGACCATCGACCTGTTCGCCGAGCGCTATGAGAGCTCTCCCGTGGACACGGTGGTGGGCGTCGAATCCCGCGGGTTCATCATCGGCGCGGCGCTGGCCTATCGCCTGGGCAAGGGCCTGTGCATGATCCGGAAGCCCGGAAAGCTGCCGTACGACACCCTCCAGGCAAGCTACGAGCTGGAGTACGGCACCGACACCCTGGAAGTACACAGCGACGCCCTGGCCCCCGGCGCCCGAGCACTGCTGGTGGACGACCTCGTCGCCACCGGGGGAACGGCGACGGCCGCCGCCACCCTGGTCGAACAGCTCGGCGCCACGGTCTTCGAGCACGCCTGCATCATCGAGCTGGCCTTCCTCAACCCGCGCGACAAGATCGACCAGGAGCTGTTCTCGCTCATCCAATACGATTCGGAATAGCCCCGCACCGTCCCCAACCCAGGATTCACGGGCACCCTCCCTCCTGTCGTCCAGCCTACTCCCGTCACCCCGGCTCCGGGTCAAGCCCGGGGCAAGCTTGACCCGGGGTCCCCACTCCCGTCACCCCGGCCCCCGGGTCAAGCCCGGGGCAAGCCTGAGCCGGGGTCCAGGAAGGGCGGGGCGGGGAAGAGCCTACCGCCCGCTACCTTGACGCCGTCAGCCTGGTTGCGATAGAAGTGGAAGGTTCATACACCGTATCCCCGTCCATCGAAGGTCGCACGGGCGATACGGAACTCCACGAGCCCCGGAAGGGAGTCAAGCCATGTCCAAGAAAAACGGCGAGGTCAGCCAGAATACCGTGATCACCACGGATCCGTTCCCTGCCTCCAGCAAGGTCCACGTCTCCGGGGCGGGACCCCACGGCGTCGAGGTCGCCATGCGAGAGATCAGCCACGGGGCAACGGGAGCCAACGGGCATGGCGGCAACGGACATCCCGGCAACGGCGCCAACGGGAACGAGGAACGCCCGCGCCTGCGGGTCTACGACACCTCCGGCCCCTACACCGATCCCACCGCCAGCATCGACGTGCGGCAGGGCCTGAAGCCCCTCCGCCAGGCCTGGATCGAAGCCCGGGGCGACACGGTCGAGACCGAGTCCCACTACCGCTCCAACGGCAACGGCGCCGACGCCGACCGCTTCCCCGAGATGAGCCGAAGGCCCATGCTCCGGGCCGCGCCCGGCGGCAACGTAAGCCAGATGCACTACGCCCGCAAGGGCATCGTCACGCCGGAAATGGAGTACATCGCCGTCCGCGAGAACATCGGCCGGGAGGCCGCGCTCAACGGCGAAGGGGACGGCCACCACGCAGGCAACAATTTCGGCGCCTCGATCCCGCCGTTCGTCACCCCGGAGTTCGTGCGCGACGAGGTGGCCCGGGGACGCGCCATCATCCCCTGCAACGTCAACCATCCCGAGACCGAGCCCATGATCATCGGCCGGAACTTCCTCGTGAAGATCAACGCCAACATCGGCAACTCCGCGGTCACCTCCTCCATCGAGGAAGAAGTGGAGAAGATGATCTGGGCTACCCGCTGGGGGGCGGACACGGTCATGGACCTGTCCACCGGCGCCAACATCCACGAGACCCGCGAGTGGATCCTGCGGAACTCGCCGGTCCCCATCGGCACCGTGCCCATCTACCAGGCCCTGGAGAAGGTCAACGGCAAGGCCGAAGAGCTGACCTGGGAAACCTACCGGGACACGCTCATCGAGCAGGCCGAGCAGGGCGTCGACTACTTCACCATCCACGCCGGCGTGCTGTTGCGCTACGTGCCGCTGACGGCCAAACGCCGCACCGGCATCGTCTCCCGCGGCGGCTCCATCCTGGCCAAGTGGTGTCTGGCGCATCACCAGGAGAATTTCCTCTACACCCGCTTCGAGGAGATCTGCGAGATCATGAAGGCCTACGACGTGGCCTTCTCGCTGGGCGACGGGCTCCGTCCGGGCAGCATCGCCGACGCCAACGACGAGGCCCAGATGGGCGAGCTGGCCACCTTGGGCGAGCTCACCAGCATCGCCTGGGAGCACGACGTCCAGGTGATGATCGAGGGACCGGGCCACGTGCCCATGCACCTGATCCAGGAGAACATGACCAAGCAGCTCGAGCTGTGCCACGAGGCGCCGTTCTACACCCTGGGGCCCCTGACCACCGACATCGCGCCGGGCTACGACCACATCACCAGCGCCATCGGCGCCGCCATGATCGGCTGGTACGGCACCGCCATGCTTTGCTACGTCACCCCCAAGGAACACCTGGGCCTGCCCAACAAGAAGGACGTCAAGGACGGCGTCATCACCTACAAGGTCGCCGCCCACGCCGCCGACCTGGCCAAGGGACACCCCGGCGCCCAGATCCGCGACGACGCCCTGAGCGACGCCCGCTTCGAGTTCCGCTGGGAGGACCAGTTCAACCTGAGCCTCGACCCCGACACCGCCCAGGAGTTCCACGACGAGACGCTCCCGGCCCAGGGCGCCAAGGTGGCCCACTTCTGCTCCATGTGCGGCCCCCACTTCTGCTCCATGAAGATCACCCAGGACGTCCGCGACTACGCCGCCGGCAAGGGCCTCGCCGCCGAGAAGGCGCTGACCGCGGGCATGCAGGAGAAGGCCGAGGAGTTCAAGAAGTCGGGTAGCGAGATCTACCAGGCGGTGGAGACGGACGAGAAAACGGCGCCGTAGGGAAACGGCGCGCCTGAAGCGTCAGATCATCCTGCACGAAAGCCGCCTGCCCCGTATCCGGAGCGGGCGGCTTTTTCAAAACAGCCTGCCGCCGTTGGGCACCGGGCGGTTGGGCTCGATCATCACCACCTCGCCGTCGGCGTCGGGGAAGCCCAGCACGAGGATCTCGGACCGGAACGGGCCGATCTGCTTGGGCGGGAAGTTCACCACGGCGACGACCTGCCGGCCCACCAGCTCTTCCGCGGTGTAGTGGCGGGTGACCTGGGCGGAACTCTTGCGCTCGCCGATGTCGGGGCCGAAATCCACGTACAGCTTGTAGGCCGGCTTGCGCGCCTCGGGAAAGGGCTCGACCCGGGTGATGGTGCCGACCCGGACGTCGACCTTCAGGAAGTCGTCGAAACTGATTGGGCCCAGGGGGATCGGGTCAGAGGAGGGCCTTGAGGGCGGCCTCGTCGAAGCCGGCCACCTTGCGCTTGCCCTTGATGGTGACGGGGCGCCGCAGGAGGTTCTGGTCCTGGACCATCAAGCGGATGGCCTCCTCCCGGCTGGGAGGGTTGTCCTTCATCTTCCGCTCGCGGTAGAGCGGCGTGCGCGTGTTCAGGAAATCGGTCACCGGGCCGCTGCCGATGATGGATTCCAGCTCTTTCTCGGTCAACGGCTGCTTGCCGTACTCCCGCTCCTCCAGCTCCGCCCCTTGTGATTGCAAGAAACTTCTTGCCTTGCGGCACGTGGTTCAGGTGTTCTTGTAGTAGAATCTCAGCTTGGCCATGGCCTTCTTTCCCTTACGCCCGTGCCAGCCCTATTCCCGGCCGGAGCTTCATAGTCCGATCTCACCTCGAAGATCGTCGGCAAGATCGTCCGGGACGATACGCCCCTGTTGAACGGCCGTGACCAGAAGCCCCCTTACACGCGCCTTCGTAAGCCGGCGGAACCGCTGTTCCTCGATTGCCGACGCCACGCGTTGAGCCACCTTGCCTAGCCGGACATAGTCCAGCTTGCAGATGTCGACATGCTTCTCCGAGAGATCTGCGACCGGCGTTCGCCCTTTAGTATCCTTCAGAGTATGACCGTCCGCTTGCAACTCGTTATCGGTAAGCCACACGATATCGAGTTTGTCGAGACGTTTGCCGGCCGCAGCGATCGCCAACGCAGCATCTTCTATATCGTCGTTCGCGCCCGTGCGGCATCGCCAGAAGGATAGAGTGTCCTCTTGCGTTCGCAGGTCACCGGTCACCGCGTCAGCCGATATTTCTCCTTCTTCCAACCCGCGCTCGATATTCCTTTTCGCATCCCATTTGGCGCGAGCGATCTTTCGAGCCAGGAACATTGCCGCTGTCTACTCTCCAAAGTCCTCGACCACGTCCTCGATATAAGCGCGAAGCCAAGGTACTGCCTCCGCATGGCTCGAGAGCACTTCTCGCATTCCCAGATCGCCCCACGACTCCGCTGCCTGTACCGCAGCATCTCTCATCTCCACGTCGTCCGCAGTCAGCGCGGATCGCACGATCTCGACGCGCCACGGGGTTGTCCCCGGCCGCCGGCGACCCAAGCAACGTAGAGTCGACGCCGCTAGACTCGGGCGCTCGACATCCACCGACAATACGCCGAGCCAAACCAAGACACTCCGCCCATGTACCGCCTGCAACGCATCGTCGATAATCTGCTCCGCCGAATGATCGATGCCGTCTTCGAGAGGCTCGGCCTCGAACGCTATCCTCAGTCTGTTCTCAAGCCGCTCATATTCTCGGTTCTCGTCTTCGAAGCAAGCTCTATCGACGACGGCTGGGAACAAGCTCGCTCTGAGATTCGTATGAAGCAACGCCGTATCAGTTGGCTCAACGACAAGTTGCAACCCAAGCTCGACTAGGGCCCTTCCCAGACGTGCTTGATCGAGCGAGACAGCCATGGACTCCCTGCCGCTGCCTACCATAGGCACGGGTCCTTCAGTCCTGCCTGACCGATCCGTGTTGGGAAATAACGCGGGAAGAAACGGATGCGTTGCTGACAACGCGGGTTCCCGAGAATCAACCAACATCAAAGATCTCCCTGGCTTTATCCGTTACAACGGCTTCAAACGCCGATCCCGCCCGTTCGTGCATGTCGCTAGCGATTTCCAACGATGCCTCCGATTCAATCGGCGTATTGTCTTGCCAAATGACGTCTAGATCAAGAAGGCATTCCACGACACTCGGCAAGGCTCCAAGCAAACCATAAGACAATCTAAGACGTACTCCATCGTCATACAAGTATTCGACTTGGCTCAAGAAATTTGCATAATGTTCGGGCAAGCCCCTCATCTCCAGATGAGCGCATTTGAGATACTCCTCAACTCTAATGTTAGTCCCAGGAATCGCGATCTGGTTAATGTAACGAACGCCAACCCGATTGATGCCGTTGGGTTCGACCACCTTTCGGTAGGCCTCCAACGCAGATGCAATGCGGGGCGCAAACTCCTCCCATCCACCTCCCTCGGAGCTGGAGGGATCCTGATAGGGGCGGAGCATATGAATACTGAGGACGTCCGGGCCGACGCCGACCAGCCTTGTTCCATCTCTCGTTAAGAGCTGGACCTTTGCCAAGCCCTCGCCATACTGCAGGTTGGCAGGCTTACCTTCCTCGACATGCAATCCTACCTGCATTGCTTTCTGTTCTCTGGGTTTGCCGGAATACTCCTCACCGAGCGCAGCCTGGAGCTTTCCAGGGATCGTGAGGTCCCAATCCGGACCCGGCGCGAAGCGAAACTCGCAAAGCGCCTCTTTGATGGGCGGGTTCCTGTAGCGTCGACGCTGAGTCATCGGTCCAGTCCTCGCTTTGAACTCGTGCCTACAAGCTTCGGACGATCTTCTAGCACCGGCTGTTGGGAGTCGTCGGTTCTCTTTATCCGCACGTCGAATGTGACACAGCGTATCAGCCCACGTACTTGCTCACGTCCACCCGCTTCATGGCTTCCAGCGGCACCTCGTTGCGGATGGGGAACTCGCCTTCCAGGGGCTTGGTGGCGTCCACCACGGCGACGCTGTCGCCGAGCCAGCCGCGGAAGTTCTGGACCTCCCGGATGACGTCGAGGTCCCGGTCCCAGTGGGTGCGGGTGCCCACCGCCCACAGCACCTCGCGCTCGTTGAAAACGTCCACGTCGTCGTCCACCACCACGCACAGCTTGAGGTTGGGCATGTCGGCGAAGGCCTGCATGGCCGCCTTCTTGGGCTCGTTGGGGAACTTCTTGTCGATGGAGATGTAGCAGATCACCCGGCCGCAGCCCGAGGGCGGCAGGTGGATGGCCTTGAGGCCCTGGATGTTGCGCTTGATGGAGTTGTAGACGCTGCCTTCCTTGGTGATGCCGCCCAGGTTCCAGTGGTCCTTCTGGCCGGCCCAGATATCCTGGAGTATGGCGTTCTTGCGGTGGGTGATGGCGGTGACCTCCACGATGGGCACGTCCATGGTCACCTGGTAGTAGCCCAGCACCTCGCCGAAGGGGTTCTGGGACCGGCGTACGTTGGGGGGCACCTCGCCCTCGATGATGATCTCGGCGTCCGCGGGCACGAGGAAGTCCTCTCCCCAGGTGACCGACGGCGTCAGCCTGAGCGGTTCATGCATGAACGCCGCGGCGCTCTGGTAGTCGTCGTTGCCGTAGGGCGTCATGCAGCAGGACGAGAAGTAGAAGGCCGGGTGGTGTCCCAGCACGATGATCACCGGCGCCCGCTGCTCCTTGGCCTCGTTCTCGGTGACGATGGCTTCCAGGTGGTGGTGCTTGTGGGCCGAGAAGCTCATGGTGCGGCCGTCGTAATAGAGGTTCTTGGTGAACGTGATGTCGTAGAACGGCGCCGACTCGCCCTTCATGACACAGGCCATGGTCCAGTAGGGGCCGATGTCCAGATCGTGGTGCATGGGGATGGGAAACTTCGCCAGATCCACGTCCGACCCCTTCACCACCACCTGCTGACACAGGGCGCTGTCGGGCGCGATGACCTCGGTGTCTCCCTTCTCCTTCTCCAGCCGCGAGACCTCGAGGCTCAACGCCATCTTGGAGGTGAGGTCGCCCATGCCGATGCCGTCGGCGCAAAACTGCCGGCTGACCCAGGGGTTGTAGAAAAGCGGGAACGGCGACGGCTTCCCTTCCAGCGTCGTGACGTTCTCGAACAGCACCATCTTCTCAAGCCCGCGGTCGTCGAGGTGCTTCAAGAAGGCGATGGTCTCGCACTTGTTGGGGTCGATGGGCTCCTTCACCCGGATCACGTCGCCGGGACGCCTGCTCTCTTCTTCCGCGATGAATTCCTGGAGGTCTCTCATGGTTCGTACTCCCTGATTGGTGATTTGCTTCGGATACAGGACACTTAGACAATGGCGGCCACGAGCGCAAGTTTTGCCGGTTTCCCGCGCTTGTGCGCGTCCTCGGGTCAATCCTTGGACAACGTGGCCGCCATCCACTCCAGGTAGCTCTCGCTCCCGTGGTCGATGGGGACGCCGATGATTTCGGGGACGTCGTAGTCGTGGAGGGCCTGGACCCTCTGCTTGAGGCGGTCGAAGAGGTCGGCCCGGGTCTTGACGATGAGCAGGTCCTCGGTGTCGCGCTCCACCCGGCCTTCCCAGGTGTAGGTGGACTCGACCGCCGGCACGCGGTTGACGCAGGCGGCGAGCTTTTCCCGCACCAGCGCGCTCGCCAGATCCTTGGCGTTGTCACCCGACGCGGTGATGTAGACAACCAGGAATTCGCTCATGTGACTGCTCCAAATCTCATCAGAATCAGGCTGTTACGCGTCCGTTTGCGCGCCCAACCTTTGTATGTTTAATTTCGTGTTTTGCATAGTGTGAGCCAGTGACAAAGGGCTGTTCCAGCCTGTCGCACTCCCGCTGCCGCGGGATCGTAGCGCATTCCCGAAGACAGATTTCATGAAAGGGGTAGAGACCCGAATGGAGACCATCGATTTTGCCAAGGGCGGAGGGATCGTGCCGGTGGTGGTGCAGGACCACGAGACCCTGGACGTCCTCATGCTGGCCTACATGAACGAACAGGCCTTCAACCTCACACGCGAAACCGGCAAGGCCCACTACTACAGCCGTTCCCGGGACAAGCTGTGGCTCAAGGGCGAGGAGTCCGGCCACTTCCAGGTGGTCCACGACATCCTGGTGGACTGCGACAACGACACGCTCATCCTCAAGATCGACCAGCAGGGCGGCGGCGCCTGCCACATGGGCTACCGCACCTGCTTCTTCCGCCGCGACGACGGCGCCGACTGGGAGGTGTGCGCCGAGAAGGTCTTCGACCCCGAGGAGGTCTACAACAAGTGAGTCAACTCAAGCTGGGGCTCCCCAAGGGAAGCCTGGAGAAGTCCACCATCGAGCTGTTCCGCAAGTCGGGATGGAAGATCACCGGGATGGACCGGAGCTACTTCCCTTCCATCGACGACAAGTCCCTGAACTGCAGCGTGGTGCGCGCGCAGGAGATGTCCCGCTACGTGGAGGACGGTACCCTGGACGCCGGCATCACCGGCAGGGACTGGATCCAGGAGAACGACTCGGAGGTCGAGTACATCACCGAGCTGGTCTACGCCAAGACCAGCTTCCGGCCCACGCGCTGGGTGCTGGCCGTGCCCCGCGACTCGCCGGTGCAGAAGATCGAGGACCTCAAGGGCAAGAAGGTCGCCACCGAGATGGTCAACTTCACCCGGCGCCTGTTCGAGGCACATGACACGCCGGTGGACGTGGAGTTCTCCTGGGGCGCCACCGAGGCCAAGGCCGCCGAAGGTCTGGCCGACGCCATCGTCGAGGTCACCGAGACCGGAGGCACCATCCGCGCCCACGGCCTCCGCATCGTCACCGACCTGCTGGAGTCCGCGCCCCAGCTCATCGCCAACAAGGACGCCTGGCAGGACCCCTGGAAGCACGCCAAGATCGAGCAGATCAGCATGCTGCTCCAGGGCGCCCTGGCCGCCGAGCACAAGGTGGGCATCAAGATGAACGTGATGGATGACGACCTGGAGAAGATCATCGAGCTGATCCCCAGCGTCACCGCGCCGACCGTCGCGACCCTCTACGACACCCCGGCCCTGAAGGGAAAGAAGTGGTTCTCGGTGGAAAGCATCATCGCCGAGGACGTGGTCCGCGAGCTCATCCCCGAGCTCACGCGAGCCGGCGCCGTCGGGATCGTGGAGTACCCGCTGAACAAGGTGATCTGAGCCCGTCGTCGCTGCGTACCTCCTCGGTCCGATAGACTTTGGGCAATCCGGGGTTTCCGGCAAGAAGGCCTTTCGGGCTTCTATGGGCCGGGCTACTCAGAATCCCCCGATCCCGCCCTTTTCTCACGCTGGTCACCCACCCGAACGCTTGCAGCAGCTACGCCAGTGGCGTACAATAAAACCGTGCGCTTCATCGAAACTTCTCTCTTCACGGAAGACATCGAACATAAGTTGTCGTTGGACGAATACAGGCAACTACAACTGGCCCTACTGTTTCGCCCAGCGCAGGGTGCCCTTATTCAAGGTTCTGGAGGTTTGCGCAAGATGCGCTGGCGCCGAGCCGGTATGGGAAAGCGCGGCGGGCTGCGAGTCATCTACTTTTTGGGAAGCGAGATCCGAAACTTTTTTCATGCTGACCCTGTATCGCAAGAAAGACCAGGACGACCTGACCCATCGACAGACCGTGATCCTGCGACGATTGGTCGAGGAGGGATTCAAATGAAACAAAAGGACTTCGACCGGTTGGTGGCAAGCGTCAAGGAGGCTGGCGCCATTCGCCGAGGGGAACTCACCCCTAGCCGGGTGACCGACTTCGTTCCGGAAGACGTTCGTGCCATTCGTGCCCAGTTAAAGCAGTCCCAGCAAGAGTTCGCCCTCATGATCGGCGTCAGCGTCGCAACACTTCAGAACTGGGAGCAAGGACGCCGCCGGCCGGACGGGCCGGCGCGTGCCCTGTTGAGGGTCGCGGCGAAGAATCCGCGAGCGGTTGCCCGGGCATTGGCCTCCTAGCTGTCCCGTACGCCCAGTGTCTACCCGAGCACAGCCACCCTATATTTGAAACCGATGACGCTTTAACCTGCGTTAAGGCATTCTATTTGGCCGGCTTGGCCACCAGTATCAAAATGTCTCGCGACGATGGTACGTCGATAGAAAACCCCAGTTTCGACCAACTCCGGTTCTCTATCAGTTTTAACCCGCCCGGAGAAGGTCCATCGCTTTGCCCACACGTTCGTGGTTCGTGATTGCCATAGGTCGCCTCGGTCCTCTTGGTCAGGATAGCCGGCGATCGACTCTTCGTGTCAGGCCGACAAGTCTGTTCGTGGTGGGAGAATGGCTTAGTCGGCGGAAGACCAGTCGATCACAAGTCTGTGCTTCAGATCGTTGAGGAACGAATAGCTCAGCCGCTTTTCCTTCTGTAGCCTGCCCACCACGATTCCCGGAGCTATGCCTTCTGCTGCAGCGAAGTCTCTAACCGCGTTCTTGGAAATCCGAGCCGGCAGCGCCTCCACAAAACCGGCCCAGGACCTCTCCGGGATGAGGAAGTTCGCAGCCCATTGGTTGGCCACGGCTTCCTTTGGATCAGCCGACTCACGGAATTCGAAAAAGATGTCCTTCTTGCCGTGGAGAAGGATATGAGCCGCCTCGTGGAAGAAAGTAAACCACAGAACATCGTCGGTCTTGTAACGCAGACTGAGCTGCAGCAACGCCTTGTCCTTGGTCAACCAGCGAGTGAATCCGTAGACATGGGTCTTGGGCAACTCGGGTACCAACACCACCACGACACCGACCTCCGCGCAGAGCCGGCAGACTTCAGCCCACACATCGGGTGGACTGTGCTGCGTCAGCAGCCGGAGTTTCGACAACGTCTGCTTGAACCGCGTCGCGCTGTAGCGCTCACAGTCTCTTTGCCGCGCGGCCAATTCCCCGGCCCTCAGCCAAGCGCTCAGGTCCCCTATCTCGCTCTTGAGTCCCGCGGCCTCACGAGCAGCTCCCGTGAGACGTTCATAGGCGGTTTGCCACTGCGCTTCGGAGGCTACACCGAAAAACTGCAGCAGACTCTCGACCCGCTCATGCTTTCCGGATAGTAGCGGCACCAACTCCAGTTCGACCATCTTCCTGTACGAGAAGCACCTCAACCACTGCGTTTGAGTCTCGATCCGGCGTCGCTCCTTCAAACGCGCCAACCTCTCACGGTAACTGGTCTCCGCATTGTTCCAGAACGAAGCCGCAACCCCCGTCACTTTCTCTAGTTGTAGGGACGTCTCGGCGGTAATGGCTGCCACACCCTTGATGATCTCATTGATGGTCTTGACCGGGCGTCCCATGCGCGCAGCAAGTTCCTTCTGCGTCAATCCCAACGCCCGGATGGTTTCGAGCAGGGTCTCGCCTGGCGGGACAGCATAGTCGGGAGTGAATTCTGACTTACTCATGGGTATCCGTGATTTCGATGATGACTACCTTGGTGATTGCCCGGAGGTCCATCCCGCCTGAAGGAAGCTCGGGGACGGGATTGTGCTCTGGAACAAAGAGCAACCGATAGGGGTGATCGAGGTCAACCGATAGCTGTCCCCTACGGTTTTTCCTGAGCGGATGAAACCGCGGCCCAGGAAGCCGGCTGAGGACGTCGAGATTCGCTGACGCCTCGATCTCGGAAAGCCGCTGTTGGAGTAGCCTTGCTCGCTTGGGCCCGTGCTTGGCGACCATTGCCTTTTCGTCCGTCAGTTGCTTCCTCAGTCGTGTGTTCTTGAAATATATTTCCATGCACGAGATGTCAAGGCCATTAACCCTTCAGGTTAAAGATTTTGGCCGTCGCTACAGCCGCAGTCGTACCAGATCCTGCATTACCGGAATCAGGTTGAAGTCTCCGCATCACCGAACAACTCTGGTTGTTGCACCGAAGCTCCGTGCCGCGCCAGCCGTGCAATCTCGGGCCAACTCTGGACCAGAGAATTATAGGAAAGAGCCACTGCAGCCCGCCCCTTGCGCTCCGCGATGCTGTAGAGTCGATAGGCCAGCTCCCGCGCGGTTTTCCGCGAGGCCTCCGAGGCGCTGAAGGAGGGTTGCTGCGTCCTCTTCGCCACCACTCTCAAGAACACGCACGAGTTGGTGGACCACTTCCCAGGCCGTAACCCGTGAATCGGCGGTGGGATCCCAATCCTCGGCCAATTCCTTCGGCCGCAGAAGCCTCACCCTGCCCGCGCCGGAGGCCACGACGCCTCCTTCGGCAAGGCCCGCGATGGCCGTATTCATGGCCTTGGAAAGCGTCTCGGCATCGCCGTACTCTCCCTCGTCGAAACCGTGCTGATCGAACCATGCCAACGCCCAGCGGCTGTCCGCCTCAAGCTCCCCTTCTCGCTCCGCCAGTCTCTCGTCAAGCGTCTGGTTGATAAGCGCCAAGGCACCCCTGACAGGAACCGGCTTGCCCTCGGCGTCCAGCACCTTGGCATAGCGGGTATATACCGCCATCCCCGGCCCGATGGCCGCCTAGGCAAGATCAACCGGAGCGATGTTGCCCGCCTGGAGGTGGGCCAGGGCGGTGGGCAGTTCGGCTTTCAACGCTGCCACGAACTCCCTGCGGGTGGCCAGCCGGGCGTCGTCCGGGCGCTGACGGCAAACGAGGACGATGCTGGATGCAAGGGCATTGGTGCCGATACCCATCATGCGTCCGCCCCGTTCTGTTCGCATCGGCCAAGTGCCGGTGACAGCGAAACCCGCTTCGATCACTGCTGCCAGAAAAGTCTCCCAACCCGTGCTGGTGATACCAGCGTTGCCTGTGATCTCGGACTGCTTGAAAGCGTAGTAGATGGATACTGGGAAACCAGAGTGCACTTGCTCGACGAGACGGCGCATGGCTTCAGTCATTCCCTTGACAAGAATGCCTCCGCTTTTTCTTACTACCATGACAGTAGGGAGTGGCGACCAATTCATCTGCCTTTGGTACGGCTACGGTGGCGAAGAGATCCGGAAACACTGGCGCGAGGGTGCGACGTAACCACACGTAAAAGAAATCGGACAAATCCGCGTAGCCGACGTTGTCGTAGTTGGGCAGTCGGTGCGCGACCTCCTCTCCACAATTCTGGAGGAAGTCTCCAAGGGTCGCAGTCTTGGAGAGGTGCGTAAGGAGTTGGACGACAGAATTATAGCCTCACTGTGAGCGTGCGGCTCAGACACCAGAAGTTCCGCGGGAGACGCCGAACTCGGCAAACCACCTCCTCTAAAACCCCTCCATCTGCCGGTCCTCCAACTCCTCCTTGCCCTTGTCGTCGATGGAATAGACGCCGTCTTCGGTGGAGATGAGCGCGGGGTCGTAGTAGAGCTTGGAAAGCAAGAGGGCGTCCTCGTATTCCACCATGCTGATGGCGTCCCAGGGGCAGATCTTCTTGTCGAGGCGGTCCTCGGAGTCGGTGCCGATGAGCTGGAGCTCGCTCTTCTTGGGCTCCTGCTCCTTCTCCAGGAGCTTCTTGTTGGCATCGTACATGCGGTTGCCGTATTCGAAGTAGACCACGCCGGTGGTCTTGTGCTCGTGGATCTTGGTGAGGTCGTCGCTGTAGCACATCTGGCAGCCGATGCACTTCTCGTTGTCCACCCACACCCGGTAGGGCTTGAGGCCGCCTCCGGGCATCTCCTCGTAGAGGAGGTTGATGCAGTCGTCCACCGGGCAGTGGACCTCGCACAGGGGCGACCCGGCGCAACTCGTGCAGTTCTCGTTCATCACGGCCAGGAGAGCCGTACCCTTGCGTTTTGCAGCTTCAGCCATCGACCTTCACCCTTTTCCTTGCCTTGTACCGGAAGTGGAAGAACAAACCCAAAGCCAGCACCAGGAAAACCCAATAGTAACGTATGATCCCGACCGTAGCCCATTCGAGCCAGTAGACGAAATTGGGGGATTGGCGGCTCAACCGGGCCAGCGCGGCCTGGGCGCCGGCGTAGTCGCGCAGCTCCTTGCGCACCCGGGCCAGTCCGTAAAGCGCCCCTTCGTCCTCGGGCTGGAGCGCCAGTGTCTTTTCGAAGTCGGCCCGGGCCGCCTGCCATTTGCCCTGCTCCACGTAAGCCCAGCCGCGGTTGCTCACGGCCTGCGCGAAGTCCGGTTTGAGCTCCAGCGCGCGCGAGAAGCTGCCGATGGCCGGCTCCAGGTCTCCCTTGCGCTTGAGCGCCACCCCCAGGTTGTCGTGGACCTCGGGGACCTCGGGCTTCAGCGCCGCCGCCTTCCGGTACGACTCGATGGCCTTGTCGACGTCGTTGGCCACCTCCATGTCGAGCCAGCCCAGCAGCGTCAGCGCCTCGGCGTCATCCGGGGCCAGGGCGACGGCCTTTCTCACGTAGGCGAGGGCCGTTTCCGGATCGCTCCGCCTGAGGGCCGTCAGGCCGGCCACCTGCAGCAGTTGCGGCTCATCCGGGTACTGCTCGAGCAGCTTCTCGAACTTCTCCCAGGCATCCGGGACCCTGCCCGCGGCCAGGTCCTTTCGTCCGGCGCGCCACAAATCTTCGTCGACCAGCGCGGAGAGCGCTTCTCCGCCAGTGCTCAGGAACGCTACAACGATCAGGACCGCCAGAGAACGCAGCGCCCGGCCTCTACTTCCACATCTGGTCAGAGATTTCGTCCTCTCGGCCCTCATCGATCAGCCTGTCGTTCTTCATGGCTTGCTTCAGGCCGACCCAGGTAAAGAACAGGACGAGAATCAGCATGCCCACGATGGGAATGTTGTCGGGTTTGGTGACGATCTCCATGAAATAGTACAAGCCCGATTGTTCTTCCATATGAACTCGACCACCTTCAGCGAATTGAGATCCCGTGCGCCATGGACTTCCGGATTCCGGGTCAAGCCCGGAATGACGGCGTGGGGTGTCTCGAAGTACGAGTAAGAGTTATTGGAAAATCACGGGCTTGTCAACGTAAGGACCGGTCTTGCCGCCGCCCGCGCCTCTCTGGCGACGGGCACGGCCTTGGGTTATAGTTTCTGCTGCGTATGGGGGGGCTCGGAGTCATCATCCTGGCCGCGGGCCAGGGCAAGCGGATGCGATCCGCCACCCCGAAGGTGCTGCATCTTCTGGGCGGCAAACCGCTGTTGTCCCACGTCCTGGACGCCTGCGCCGGCCTCGATCCCGACCGGGTGCTGGTGGTGGTGGGCCACGGCGTGGACCGCATCCGGGAAGCCTGCCCCGGTGTGGACCCGGCGTGCTGGGTGATGCAGCGCGAGCAACTGGGCACGGGGCACGCGGCCCGTTGCGCGGCTGACGCGCTGGGAGATTTCAGTGGCGACGTGCTGATACTCAATGGGGACGTGCCGCTCGTGGCCGGCCGGACCCTTTCCCGGATGCTGGCGGCGCACCGGTCGGCGGGCCGCGATCTCACCCTTGCCGTGGCCGCCCTGGCGGACCCCTCCGGATACGGCCGGGTCCTGCGCGGCCCGGGCGGCGACATCGTGGGCGTGGTGGAGGAACGGGACGCGTCCGACGCCGAGAGGGCCGTCCGGGAGATCAACGTCGGCCTCTACCTGGCGTCGGCGGGCTTTCTTCGGGCGGCCCTGGCGGCCCTCGACAACCGCAACGACCAGGGGGAGTACTATCTCCCGGACATCGCCGCCTACGGCGCCGGCAGGGAGGCCCGCATCGGCAGCGTCACCATCGACGACCCGCGCGAATTCCGTGGCGTGAACGGCAGAGAGGAGCTCGCCTGGATGGAAAAGGCACTACAGAAAGACGTGAACCGCAAGTGGATGGAGCGGGGCGTGACCCTCAAGGACCCGGACAGCACCTACATCGACGCCGGGGTCACCATCGGCGAGGACACCGTCATCGGCCCCAACAGCCACCTCCTGGGAAAGACCGTGGTGGGCGCCCGCTGCCGTATCGACGGCAGCGCCTACCTCACCAACGCGCGCCTGGCCGACGGCGTCCACCTGCGCTTCTCGGTGGTCATGGACGACTGTGACCTGGAGGACGGCGTCAGCGTCGGCCCCTTCGCCCACCTGCGGCCGGGCACCGTGCTCGAGCGCGACGTCCACATCGGGAACTTCGTGGAGGTAAAGAACTCGTCCGTGGGGGAAGGCACCAAGGCCAGCCATCTGAGCTACATCGGCGACACCGACCTCGGCCGGGAATCCAACATCGGCGCGGGCACCATCACCTGCAACTACGACGGCTTCGCCAAGCACCGCACCACCATCGGCGACCGCGTGCAGGTGGGCAGCGACACCCAGCTCGTGGCGCCGGTGGCGGTGGGCGACGACGCCTACATCGGCGCCGGCTCCACCATCACCAAGGACGTGCCCGCCGGCGCCCTGGCCCTGAGCCGCGCCCCGCAACGGCACGTCGACGGCTGGGTGGACGGCTACCGGGCGCGGAAGCGCAAAGCCTGACCCTCCATGTGCGGGATCGTGGGATATATCGGCGGCCGGGACGCCGCCCCGGTGCTCATCGACAGCTTGAGGAAGCTGGAATACCGGGGCTACGACTCGGCGGGCATCGCGGTCCTCAACGGGCGGCGGGTCTCGCGGCGCCGCTCCCAGGGCAAGCTCGCCCGGCTGGAGACCCGGCTGGCCCGGGCCCCCGTGCAGGGGCACGCCGGCATCGGCCACACCCGCTGGGCCACCCACGGCGGCCCCTCCGAGGCCAACGCCCACCCGCACCGGGCCGGAGGCACCGTGGTGGTGCACAACGGCATCATCGAGAACTACCTCGATCTCAAGGGAGCCCTGCTGGGACGCGGCGCGGAGCTGACCTCGGATACCGACACCGAGCTCGTGGCCCATCTCGTGGAAGAGAAGGTCGTCGGGGGAACGGACCTGCTGGAGGCGGTGCGCGAGACCGTCGGCGAGATTCACGGTTCCTACGCCCTGGTGTTCCTGAACCGGCGCGAGCCTCACCGGCTCATCGTCGCCAAGAACGCCTCGCCCATCGTCATCGGCGCGGGCGGCGGAGAGACCTTTATCGCCTCGGACGTTCCCGCGCTGCTGGAGTACACCCGGGACGTGGCCTTTCTGGAGGACGGCGAGATCGCCGAGGTGCGTGAGGACGGCTTCCGCATCCTCGACGCCGACGCCCGCTTGGTCGCACGGCCCACCCGGCGGATCACCTGGGACGCCGTGGCGGCGCAGAAGGGCGGCTACCGGCACTTCATGCTGAAGGAGATCCACGAGCAGCCCCAGGCCGTCACCGACACCCTGCGCGGGCACATGTCCCTCGAATCCGGCGTCAGCCTGGCCGAGATCGATCTCGCCGAGGAACAACTGGCGCGTACCCGGAAGATCCACCTGGTGGGCTGCGGAACCGCCTGGCACGCGGCGCTGGTGGGCAAGTTCCTGATCGAGGAGCTGGCACGGGTGCCGGCCGAGGTGGACTACGGGTCGGAGTTCCGGCACCGCACTCCCCTTCTCGGCCCGGACTCGCTGCTGCTGCTGGTGAGCCAGTCGGGAGAGACCGCCGACACCCTGGCAGCGCTGGAGGTGGGCCGGCGGCAAGGCGCGGGGGTGCTCTCGGTCTGCAACGTCGTGGACTCGTCCCTGGCGCGGAAATCCGACGGGGTCTTCTACACCCACGCCGGCCCGGAAATCAGCGTGGCCAGCACCAAGGCCTTCACCACCCAGCTCACCGCCCTCTACCTGCTGGCGGTAAGGCTGGGGCGGCTCAACGGGCAGCTCGAACCCGATGCGGCCACCCGCCTCCTGGAGGACGCCACGCGCCTGCCCGGCTGGATCGAGGCGGCGCTGAGGCTCGAGGAACGGGTGGCCGAGTTGGCCCACGGCATGAGCCACGCCGACGACGTCCTCTACCTGGGCCGGGGGATCAACTACCCCATCGCCCTCGAAGGCGCCCTCAAGCTGAAGGAGATCTCATACATCCACGCCGAGGGTTATCCCGCGGGCGAGATGAAACACGGGCCCATCGCCCTCATCGACGAGAGCATGCCGGTGGTGATGATGCTGCCCAGGGACCACTACTACCCGAAGACGCTCGGCAACCTGAGGGAAGTGGAAGCCCGCGGCGGCAACGTGGTCATCGTCACCGACGAGCCCGACGAGAGCATGGCCGCGGAGTCCACGCTGGTGGTCCCCAGGGTGCCGTACCACCTTGCGCCGGTGGTGCTGACCATCCCGCTGCAGTTGCTGGCCTATCACATCGCCGTCCACCGGGGCACGGACGTGGACCAGCCGCGCAACCTCGCCAAGAGCGTCACCGTCGAATAGCCCGTCAGCCCTTGAAGCCCCGGGCCACCACGTAGATCTCGGACGATCCCTTCCGGGTGGCCCCGGACCGGACCCGCTGCACCGTCTCGAAGCAGCCGGACATCTCTTTCACGAGCACGTCCACCTCCGTCCCGGTGAAGGTCTTGAACAGGAACGCACCGCGGGGCTTCAGGATGGCTTTGGCAACCTCGTAGGCGCGACCGGCGAGGTCCAGGGCGCGTTGGTTGTCCGCGTCGCGGACACCGGAAAGACGCGGCGCCATATCCGACAGGACGCAGTCCGCGGCGCCGTCCAGGCACCCGCGGATGCGCTCCCCGGCATCCTCCGCCAGCACGTCCAGCTCGTACACCTGTACCGTGTGGCCGGACAACGGCTGGATCGGCTGCAGGTCGAAGCCCAACACCCTCCCCTTGGGGCCGGCAACCTCGGCCGCCACCTGGAGCCATCCGCCGGGCGCCGCCCCGAGGTCCACCACCACGTGGCCCGGCCGGATCAACCGGAACCGCCGGTTGATCTCCTGCAGCTTGTACGCCGCCCGCGACCGGTAGCCCTCGCGCTTGGCCTTGCGAAAGAATCCGTCTTGAGGTCGATACGGCATGTTTGGCTCAGATTCTCTTTCCCTAAACAATCAATACCCGGGACGGTATGCAACATTTTCCGACGGTCCACAGGTTCCCGACTCTGCCTTGACATTCAACATCGGGAAATGATATTCGCCGGTCATTATGTTGAAGGGTATCTGCAAGTTGGTTGTCGTGTCGATGCTGGCTGGGCTTCCCTTCCTGTGGCCCGGACAGGTCGAGGCATTGGATCTGAGCTCCGGCGAGGTCGAGGCCAGCCTCGACACCACCCTGTCCTACGGCCTGATGCTTCGTGTCGAGGATCAGGACAAGGATCTGACCTCCAAGGTCAACGACAACGACGGAAATCTCAACTACGAAAAGGGAATCGTCAGCAACGCCGCCAAGTTCACCAGCGATTTCGAGCTCAATTACCGCGAAGTCGGGCTGTTCCTGCGCGCCAGCGGGTTCTACGACCACGAGAACGAGGAAGGCACGCGGGACTACAGACCGCTGACCCCGGCGGCCAAGAGGCTCGTCGGCAAAGACCTGGATCTGCTCGACGCCTATGTCACCGGATCCTTCGACCTCGGCGAGTCCTCCGTGGACCTGCGGCTCGGCAAGCACGTGCTCAACTGGGGCGAGAGCACGTTCATCCAGAACGGCATCAACGCCATCAACCCGTTCGACGTGAGCAAGCTGCGGGTGCCCGGGGCGGAGTTGCGGGAGGCGTTGGTAGCGGTTCCCCTGGTGTCGGCGGTGGTGGAGCTGCCCAACAACCTGTCGATCGAGGCCTTCTATCAGATCGAATGGGAAAAGACCCAGATCGACCCGCTGGGCACTTATTTCTCCACGACGGACTACGTGGGACCCGGCGCCACCCGGGCGTTCCTCAACGACCCCAACCTCAACGCGGCGCTGGCGCTCAACTCTGCCGGTCCCAGGCTGGGGCAACAATACATGGGGCAAGACTTCCTTGTGGTGCCGCGGGGTGCGGACCGCAACCCGAATGATGGCGGACAGGGGGGGGTGGCATTGCGCTACCTCGCCGAGGGCCTGAACAACACGGAGTTCGGGTTCTACTTCATCAACTATCACAGCCGCCTGCCGACGGTGCGGGCGCATACCGGGACCGCGGCAGGAGCCGGTTTGGGCCTGCAGGCCTTCGGGACGAAAAGGGCCGAGTTTGAGGCTTCCCCGTTCAACCTCCCCCAAGACCAGGCGGGATTCCTTGCGCTGCCGTACGCCATCGACGCCTACGCGAAGACCGGCAACTACTTCATCGAATACCCGGAGGACATCCAGCTTTACGGCGTGAGCTTCAGCACACAGCTCGGGACGTCCGGGTGGGCCTTGCAGGGTGAATATTCCTTTCGGCCCAAAGTACCGCTGCAGATCGAAGAAGCCACGCTCATAGCGGCGGGGCTCGCTCCATTTGCCGGTTGTCTGGACCCGGCCGTACTGGCTCTGATTCAACTTACTACTCAGGCGTGTGTAACCGCAGGCGGTACACCGGGCACCGCCGGCTTTGACGCCGACATCCAGGGTTACACCAGGCGCCAGGTGAGCCAGATCCAGGCCACGGCGACCAGGGTGTTCGGCCCGACTTTCGGGGCGGACAGTTTCGTCTTCTTGACCGAAATAGCTATGTTGACCATACACGACATGCCGGAGAAGAGTGTGTTGCCGCTGGAAAGCCCCGCCGAGGGAGAGACGTCCGACGAGACTTCCATGGGCTACCGGATGGCGGCGAGGCTTGACTACAACAACGCCATCGGCGGGGCCAACCTGTTCCCCTATGTCCAATTCCAGCACGACTTCAGCGGGAACGCCCCCCAGCCCATCGCTCCCTTCCTGGAAGGACGGACCGCGCTGACCCTTGGCTTGCGGGTCGACTATCTGAGCCGTTGGGAGGGCAACATCAGCTACACCGCCTACGGCGGCAGCAGAAGTGAGATCCGGGACCGTGATTTCGTCCAGGCTACCATCAAGTACTCATTCTGAACTCCGGACGGTATGAAAATGATAGCACTCTGCCTCCGATTCACCGCTGTCGCGGCGTTGGCGCTGGCCCTGGCCGGCACGGCGGCCGCGGAGATTTCCGCCGACGAGATCGCGCGTCTCGGAAAGGATCTGACTCCTCTCGGAGCCGAGCGGGCCGGCAACGCCGACGGCACCATCCCCGAGTGGACCGGGGGCATCACCAAGCCGCCGGAGGGCTACCAGCTCGGGGAGCACCACCGCGATCCCTACGGGAACGACAAGCCGCTCTTCGTCATCGACAAGTCCAACCTGGACAAGTACCGGGACAAGCTTTCCACGGGCCACCAGCGCATGCTGGAGTTGTACCCGACGTACAAGCTGACGGTGTACCCGACCCGGCGCAGCGCCTCGGTGCCGCAGCGCATCTACGACGCCACCCGGAAGATCGCGGCCGTGACGAAGCTCGTGGACGGCGGCAACGGCGTCGACGGCGCCGTCATCGGCATCCCTTTCCCCATCCCCAAGAGCGGTCTGGAGGTGATCTGGAACCACCTGCTGCGCTACCGGGGCGAGGCGGTGAGCTGCACCCTGGGTCAGGCGGCCGTGACCCGCGGCGGCGACTACACGCTGGTCAAGTATGCCGTGGACGTCAACGTCCGCTACTCGCTGCCGGGCATGACCGTGGAGAAGCTCGGCAACACCATGATCCTGTTCAAGCAGCGGGTGACCGCGCCGGCGCGGCTGGCGGGGGGTATCGTGCTGGTGCACGAGGCCATGAACCCGGCGCGCCAGCCGCGGCAGGCCTGGACCTACAACCCCGGCCAGCGCCGGGTGCGGCGGGCGCCCGGCATCGCCTACGACAACCCGGGCACCACCTCGGACGGGCTGCGCACCGCGGACCAGTTCGACATGTTCAACGGGGCGGTGGACCGCTACGACTGGAAGCTCGTGGGCAAGCGCGAGTTGTACGTGCCGTACAACGCCTACCGCGCGCACAGCGACAAGCTCGCCTTCGACGACATCATCCGGCCGCTGCACGTGAACCCCGAGCACCTGCGCTACGAGCTTCACCGGGTCTGGATCGTCGACGCCACGCTCAAGGAAGGCGCGAGCCACATCTACAAGCGGCGGACCTTCTACATCGACGAGGACTCCTGGCAGATCATGCTGGTGGACATCTACGACAACCGCGACCAGCTCTGGCGGGTGTCCGAGGGCCACGTCATCAACTTCTACGAGAAGCCGCTGACCTGGCCGACCCTGGAGATCCACCACGATCTGCAGGCCGGACGCTACCTCGCCCTGGGGCTCGACAACGAGTTCCGCATGTGCACGTACGACGTCGAGTACAAGGCCAGGGACTTCAAGCCGAGCTCCCTGCGGCGCGCCGGGAGGCGGTGACATCCGCGCACCCCGCACGTTGTCCCCGGCTTCCTCTCGGCCGTTCCCGCTTTCTCCTCCGTCATTCCCGCGAAAGCATGTCCCCGACTCCGATCGGGGGCTGGAATCCAGGGGCGGCGTAGGTGGATTCCTGCGCAAGACCCCCTGGAGGCTGGCAGCCTCGCTGCCGGCCCTGATCCTCTGTCTCGCCGCCCAGGCCTCGGGTGACGCCAAGCCGGCGGTGAAGGCGCCCCTGGCGGTCAAGTCCCTGCTGACGGATGCGGCCGCCGCCGGCCCGCGCATCGTGGTGGTGGGCCAGCGCGGCCACGTCCTGTTGTCCGACGACAACGGCGGGAGCTGGAAGCAGGCGCGGGTGCCCGCCCGGGCCCTGCTCACCGCCGTGCACATGCACGACGGCAAGACCGGCTGGGCCGTGGGACACGACGCGGTGATCCTCCGCACCGACGACGGCGGGGACAACTGGCGGCTGATGCACCGCGCGCCGGAAGAGGAGCGCCCCCTGCTGGACGTCTGGTTCCGGGACAGGGACAACGGGTTCGCGGTGGGAGCCTACGGCTATTTCCTCGCCACCCGGGACGGCGGCAAGACCTGGAGCTCCCGCGCCATCAGCAAGGACGACTTCCACCTGAACCAGATCGTGCCCGCCGGGACGCAACGGCTGTTCATGGCGGCGGAAGCGGGCGTGGCATACCGTTCCGACGACGGCGGGGAGACCTGGCGCGAGCTTCCCTCGCCGTATACCGGCTCGTGGTACGGCGCCCTGATGCTCGACGAAGAGCGGCTCCTGCTTCACGGGCTCCGGGGCCACCTGTTCCGCTCCGACGACGGGGGCGAGAGCTGGACGCAGGTGGCAACCGGCACCACCGCGACCCTCACCAACGCCGCTCGTCTGCCGGACGGAGGAGTGCTCATCACCGGCCTCGAAGGAATTCTGCTCACCAGCCGCGACGGCGGCGTCAGCGTATCGGCCACGCGGCTGCCGTCGCGCCAGGGCATCACCTCGGCGCTGCCGCTGGCCGACGGCGGCGTGCTGCTGACCGGAGAGTTCGGGGTCCGGCGGCTGCCCCGGCCCGAGTAGCTCCCGATGCCCGAACCGCCTCCCATGCCGGACACGCCCGGCGCCTCCCGGCCGAACCCGTTCACGGCCCGCATCGAGCGGTGGCTGTTCGGCCGCCGCGGGCTCGTGCTCGCCGCCTTCGCGCTCATCACCCTGGTCATGGGATGGTACGCGGCGCAGTTGCGGGTGGATGCCGGGTTCTTCAAGCTCGTGCCCCTCAAGCACGAGTACATGCAGACCTTCCTGAAGCACCGGGACGAGTTCGGCGGCGCCGACCGGGTGGTGATCGCGCTCATGGCGCGCCAGGGCGACATGTTCACCCCCGGGTTCTTCACGGTGCTGAAGCAGGTCACCGACGCGATGTTCTTCCTGCCGGGCATCGACCGTACCCAGGTCGCCTCCATCCTCACTCCCAACGTGCGCTACATCGAGGTGGTGGAGGACGGCGTCATCGCCGGCAACGTGCTGCCGGCGAACTTCCGCGCCACCCCGGAGGGCCTTGCCCGGGTGCGCGAGAACGCCATCAAGGCCGGTATCGTCGGCCGCCTGGTGGCCAACGATTTCACCGGCGCCATCGTCAGCGGCAGGCTGCAGGAGTTCCACCCGAACACCGGCGAGCGCCTCGACTACATCGAGGTGGCGCGCCAGCTCGAGGAAATCCGCGTGAAGGCGCTGGCGGGAGCCGACGTGGACGTGCACGTGCACGTCATCGGCTTCGCCAAGCTGGTGGGAGACATCGCCGCGGGCGCGGCCCGGGTGATCGCGTTCTTCGGCATCACGTTCCTGATCACCGCCCTGTTCGTGTACCTCTACACCCGCTCGGTCCGTCTCACCATTCCGCCGCTGGTGTGCTCGCTGGTGGCGGTGGTGTGGCAGCTCGGCACGGTGACGGCCCTGGGCTTCGGCATCGATCCCATGTCCATCCTGGTGCCGTTCCTGGTGTTCGCGGTGGGCGTCAGCCACGGCGTGCAGATGGTGAGCGCGGTGCGCGCCGAGGTGGTGGCCGGCGCCGCCGGCATGGACGCCGCCCGGGCCAGCTTCCGGCGCCTGCTGCTGCCGGGGGCGGTGGCGCTCGCCTCCGACTCGGTGGGGTTCATCACCATCTCACTCATTGACGTCCAGGTCATCCGGGAGACCGCCATCACCGCCAGCCTGGGCATCGTGGCCATCATCCTGACCAATCTGGCGCTTCTGCCGGTGCTGCTTTCGTATTTCCGCATGAGCGACGCCCAGCGGCGGGTTGCGGCCGGACGGGACAGCGTCCTGCGGCCGCTGTGGTCGCGCGTGGCGCGGCTGGCGCGCCGGGGTCCCGCGGCGGTGACGGTGGCGCTTGCCGCGGTGCTGGTGGCGGTCGGGGCGCACTATGCGGTCCAGGTCCGGGTGGGCGACAGCCATGAAGGCGTACCGGAGTTGCGGGCGGAATCCGTGTACAATCAGGACATCGCGGTCATCACCGAGCGCTTCAAGATCGGCGTCGACGTGCTTACCGTGTTCGCGGAGACCGTGCCCGACGGCTGTATCGACCACGAGGTGCTCACGACCCTGGACGAGTTCGCATGGCACGTGCGCAACGTGGACGGCGTCCAGTCCGTGCTGAGCCTCGCCGGCGTCGCCGGCAACATCAACGCCGGCTGGAACGAGGGCAACCTCAAGTGGCGCACGCTGCCCCGCAACCGGTACTCGCTGGTGCAATCCGTTTCCCCCGTGCCCACCAGCAGCGGGCTCATCAACAACGACTGCAGCGTGCTGCCGGTGCTGGTCTACACCACCGACCACAAGGCCGAGACCATCCAGCGCGTGGTCGACGCCACCAGGGAATTCCAGCGCCGCAACACCGTGGACCGCATCCACTTCCGGCTCGCCGGCGGCAACGTCGGGGTCATGGCGGCCACCAACGAGGAGGTGGACGCCTCCCAGTTCCCGATCCTGGGCTACGTCTTCGCAGGAGTGATCCTGCTGTGCCTGATCTCGTTCCGCTCGGTGACGGCCACGGTGTGCATCATCGTGCCGCTGGCCGCGGTGTCGCTGCTGGCCTACGGGCTCATGGCGATCCTGGAGATCGGGCTCAAGATCTCGACCCTGCCGGTGGTGGCCCTGGGGGTGGGGATCGGAGTGGACTACGCCATCTACATCTACGGCAGGCTGCGGACCCACCTCGACCAGGGGCTCGACTTCGCCGACGCCTACGAGCGCACCCTCAACATCACCGGCGCCGGAGTGGTGCTCACCGGCCTCACCCTGGCGGCGGGCGTGGCCACCTGGATCGTCGCCCCGCTCAAGTTCCAGGCGGACATGGGCATCGTGCTCATGTTCATGTTCCTGGTGAACATGATCGCCGCCGTGGTGCTGCTGCCGGCCCTGGGGGCGTGGCTGGTGCGGCCCAAGAGGATGTAGGGGCGGGTTTCAAACCCGCCCGACAAACCGCTAGGCCGCGAACGACGCCTGTGTTTCCTTCTCGAACGCCAGCAGCTTCTGCACGCTGGGGCGCGTCTGCATGCGCTCGAAATGGGCCCGGGTGTTGGGGTAGGGCTCCAGGTCGACGTCGAACTGGGTGCTGCGGCGCACGCACCAGAAGAAGTGTGCGTCCGGCGCCGTGAAGTGGTCGAAGAAGTACTCGCGCCCTTCCAGCAGATCCTCGGCGATCCCGTACACCTCGTCGAGAAATTCGCGCGCCAGGCGGGATACGCTCTCTTCCGTCTCCGCCACGTCACACACCTTGGCCGGCGAATTGATGCGGCTGAGGTAGGGGTGAATGCCCGACGCGCACCAGGACATCATCGACACCGCCTTGACCTCGTCCCAGGGATCCGACGGCAGCAGCCTGGCCTCCGGGAAGCGTCGCGCGATCCAGAGCTGGATGCCGACGTTCTCTGTCAGCGTCTTCCCGTCCACCACCAGCAGCGGCACCTTGTGCTTGGGGTTGAGCTTCATGTACTCCTCGGTGCGGTTCTGTCCCGCCCGGAAGTTCAGGGCCTTGACCTCGAAGTCCGCACCGGCCTCGGTCAGGGTGATGTAGGGCGCCATCGCGCAGGTGACGGGCGCGTAGTACAACTGGATGCTCATGGGGACCTCCGTGTAATCAGGTTCTGCCTGGACGATTGGTGCCGGAGGGGGGACTCGAACCCCCACAGGGTTGCCCCTACTGGATTTTGAGTCCAGCGCGTCTACCAATTCCACCACTCCGGCACGGAGAAGAATTGACTAGTGTCGTGTCCCACGTAAATGTTGACAAAGATGCGCAGGATTTTTCGTTGTCGGCAAGGCGCGATGACGAGCAGTGGCGGGTACCACGCGAGGAAGAGCAACGCAGCCGACGACGAAAAAGACCAGCAGATTTGTCAACATTTACGTGGGACACGACACTAGCCCATGGGGGGAAAGAGGTCAAGGTCGGCGCGTTGCCGAACACCGATGACGGTTCATTCCAGCGGTATCCCCTGCTCAACGAGCATCACGGGGATGCCGTCGCGGATGGCGTAGAGGTACCGGCCGTCCTCACGGACGAGACCGCCGTCGATGGACTGGGTGACCTTCTCGCCCGCGCGGTTGACTAGCTCCCCGGCTTCGATCTTCCGGTTGAGGCTCTCGATGAGGGCCTCGTCGGCCAGCGACACCGCCTCCCGGGTCTCGGGACACGCCAGGATGTCTAGCAACTGCCGGTCGATCATGGTCGCCTCCCGCGCCCCTGGAAAAGCACCGTCAACATGAAGCCCACTATTCCCCGCCGGCCCGCGGGTGTCAATCAAACGGACTGCGGCGTCCCCTCCCTCCGCCCCTCCTCTGGACCCCGGGTCAAGCCTGCCCCGGGCTCGACCCGGGGCCCGGGGTGACGAGTTGGGTGGCCGGGGTGACGGGGTTCCAGTCGTCATCCTGGACGCCCCGAAACGTCACCCCGGGCTTGACCCGGGGTCCAGAGGAGGGGCGGAGGCGGCGGCCCGGTTGATGCAGCCTGACCTCTTGGCTATGTTGCCGGTCTGGAGGTGGAGAGCCATGAACGGGACCTTTCGGGAATACATCGAGCTTTTGCGGGCGAACGACGAGCTGCTGGACATACGCAAGCCGGTGGATCTGAGGGACGTGGCGGCGCTCACGGACCAGAGCGACCGGGCGCTGCTGTTCGAGAACCCCGTGGGGTACTCCATCCCGGTGGCTTGCGGGCTGTTGCAGAAGCGGGAGCGCCTGGGCCTGGCCCTGGACGCCCCCTACCCCGAGATCCACAAACGGTTCCAGTGGGCCATGTCCAACTCCATCGACCCGGTCATGGTGGAGGACGCTCCGGTAAAGGAGTTCATGCAACTGGGCGACGACGTGGACCTGTTCGAGCTGCCGGTGCCGATCTTCTCCACCCTGGACGGCGCGCCCATGATCACCGCCGCGGTGGTCATCTCGGAGGACCCGGAGTACGGCATGAACGCCGGCTGCTACCGGCTGATGCTCAAGGAACGGAACGTCACCGGCATCGACATCGTCACGCCCAACAACCTCCACAACTTCACCAGGCGGGCGCTGGCGGAGAACCGCCCGCTGCCCATCTCCATTTCCATCGGCGTGCATCCGCGGGAGCTGATGGGGGCGCTCTTCAAGGCGTCCCTGGGCACCAACGAGCTGGGCTTCGCCGGCGGCCTCGGCGGGCGCCCGGTGGAGCTGACGCCCGGAGTGGCGGGGCCGGTGCCGTTCATCGCCGGCTCCGAGATCGTCCTGGAAGGCGAGATCCCTCCCGAGGGCTGGGTGCATCCCGAGGGGCCCTTCGGCGAGTTCTCGCGCCTGGTGGGGGGCACCCACCGGAACCCCAACGTCCACATCAAGTCCGTGCTGCACCGGCGCGACCCCATCTACTACGCGCTGCACATGCCCTGGGAGAACCTGTGGATGAGCGCGCCCATCTACGAGGCGGCGGCCTGGCGCGTGATGGCCGAGACCGGGGTGCAGGTCACCGCCATCAACGTGACGCCGGGAGGCTGCTGCCACTGGCACATCGTCGCCTCCATCAAAAAGAGCCCGGGCGACGGCAAGAACGCCATCGCCGCGCTGCTGTCCATCGCCGACATCAAGTACGTGGTGGTGACCGACGACGACATCGACATTTTCGACCCCGTGGAAGTCGAATGGGCCATCGCCACCCGCGTGCAGGCGGACCGCGACACCGTGATCCTCTCCAATGCCCGCTCGAAGCCGCTGGACCCGTCCATCCCGCCGAGCGCCAACGGCGTCCCCACCACGGCCAAGATGGGCATCGACGCCACCATCCCCGAGAACGTGCCACGCTACCGCTACAACCGCATCGTCTACCACAACCAGGGCAAGGCAACGCTGGACGACTACCTGGGCGAGTCCCCGGCCGCGCCCCAGCCGGCGGCGGCCGGCGACGACGCCATCGAGCGGCTTGCGGAACGGACCCTGGACATGCTGCGCGAGAAGCGGCTCACCTTCAGCGAGTTGCTGGACGCGTTCCCGGACGAGGGATTCGCCACCGTCATGGCGCTGGTGGGGCGCCTCAACGAACGCAAGCAGATCACCCTGGACGAAGAGGGGAAGTACATGCCGGCGGAGGACGCCTGAATCGGCGGACGGCTCTCTGACTGAAAGGAGACTGACGGTGACGGCGGAACTCGTTTTCTACACCAACCCGATGTCGCGCGGGCGGATCGTGCGCTGGATGCTGGAGGAGCTGGGGGAGCCCTACCGTACCGAGGTGGTGGAGTACGGCCCGATGATGAAGTCGCCGGAGTACCTGGCCGTCAACCCCATGGGCAAGGTGCCGGCGATCCGCCACGGCGAGACGGTGGTCACCGAGTGCGCGGCGATCTGCGCCTACCTCGCCGACACCTTTCCGAGCGCCGGCATGGCGCCCCCGAGCGGGCAGCGCGGCGCCTATTACCGTTGGCTGTTCTTTGCCGCCGGCCCGCTCGAAGCGGCGGTCACCAACCGCACGTTCAGTCTCGCCGTGCCGGAGGACAAGGAATCGATGGTCGGCTACGGCAATTTGGCCACCGTGATGGACACCCTGGAGAAAGCGGTCGGGGGCGAAGGCTACGTCGCAGGCGACAATTTTTCCGCCGCCGACGTCTACGTCGGGTCGCATGTCGGTTGGGGCATGCAATACGGCATGATCGACAAACGCCCGGCCTTCGAGAGTTACTGGTCGCGGCTCAGCGGACGCGAGGCGTATCAGCGCGGCAACGCCCTGGACGATGCGGCGGCAAGCGCGGCCGGGAAAGAGTGACCTCGATCGAGGCCGTGAAGGTGCGCCGCGCCGTTTCGGCTACTGTCCCAGCCGGTAGAAGCGACGCGCGTTGTCCGCGAGGATGGCGGCCTTGGCCTCGTCGCTGAGGGTCGGGTTCTCCGCCACCTCGGCGATCTCGTGGCCGATGTCGCCGGGGCCGATCTCGTGCGGGAAGTCGCTGGCGAAGAGGAACCGGCCGTTGCCGGCCCGCTGGACCTGGTAGTCGAGGCCGTTCTCCCCTCCTTCGCAGCCCACGAACACGTTGTCCAGGAGCCCGTACTGGCTGGGCAGATGCTCCGGATCGGGGCCGTGGTAATTGCCGTGGGAGTTCCACTCCCCGAAATACTCGTGGCACCGGTCCATGCGGTCCATCCAGAAGGTCAGCCACCCGGCGCCCCCTTCGAGGAAGGCCATCCGCAGATTCGGGAAGCGGTCGAAGACACCGTGGTAGACCATGCCGGAGAACGCGATCATCAGGCTGAAGGGATGGCCCAGCCCGGCGATGGGAACGAACGCCTCGAAGGTGTCGAGGCCCATGCCGTGGTGGCATCCGCCGTGCACCGCCAGCCCGCAGCCCAGCCGTTCCGCCTCCTCGTAGACGGGCCAGTAGGTCTTGTGGCCCAGGTCCATGGGCAGTCCGCGCGAGGGCAGCATGGCCCCGAGCATGCCCAGCTCCGTCACCGCACGGCGCAGCTCCCTCACCGCCTCTTGCGGATCCTGCATGGGGATCAGCGCCATGCCCTTGAGCCGCGGGTTGTCCTTCAGGTACTGGTCGTAGAGCCAACTGTTGTAGGCGTGGGCCACCGCGCACGCCCAGTCCGGCATGCTGATGTTGCCCATGGCAAGGCCCCAGGTGGGGTACAGCACGCTGCACTCGAACCCGGCCTCTTCCACGAACGACCGCCAGTCCTCGGGGGTCACGGGTTTGCCGCCACCGAAGGCGCCCTCGCTCAAATACTTGAGCCCCAGGTGGTGATGGTCCAGAGAGGGGAACACCCGCGTGAGGATTCGCTTGCTCGCCTGACTACGGTACGGCTCCTCGATGTAATCGACGATGGACTCGTCCTCGATCACATGACCGTCGGCATCGATGACGGGTAGGCTCATGGGACCCCTCCTGAATCCGGTTCTAATGGATTCCCGTGATCTTCACGCTGGCGTGCTTCGACTTGTAGCGGCGGTTGAGGGCGATCAGCACGCCGGTCAGCCCTTCCACCACGTAGGCGTTGGCCGCCGGGCCGGCGTCCAGACCGGTGGCGCCGATGCGCTCCAGCAACTCGATGACGCGATTCTTGGCTTCCCTGCTGTCGCCGCACACCAGGACGTCGCCCAGGGGCTCGTCCGGGGCGCTGAGGTCCAGCGCCGAGATGTTGTGCAGCGCGCCTATGACCGGGGTGTCGTCGCCCAGGATCTTCTGGGCCTCCAGCAGCGCCGAGCCGGCCTCGGGCACGAAGGGCCGGCCCTTGAGCAGCGGCACCACCGCGTCGATGACGATCTTCCCCCGCAGCTCTTCGGCCAGATCGGTCACCATATCTTCCTGGCCTTCATAGGGGACCGAGATGACGGCCAACTCCGCTTCCCGGACCGCGTCGGCGTTGAGCATGCCTTCCACGAAATCCGTACCCAGCCTCTCGTTCAGACCCCTGGCCGCGTCCGCGCCGCGCTGCGCGTCCCGCGAGCCGATAAGCACCCGTACGCCGGGCCTTGCCAGGCGTCCCGCCAGGCCCTTTCCCAGACTTCCGGTCCCTCCCACGATTGCGATTGAAATGGAATCTTGCATGGGATGGCTCATAGCATGTTCGCGCAAGATTCTACAAATACAACCCCGGCAACATCGTCAGGGCTTGACCCTCGTCACGTCAGGCATCTCCTCGTCACGTCAGGCATCTATAACGTCACCCCGGGCTTGACCCGGGGTCCAGAGGCGGTGGTGGGGTGCGGCGGTCGTCCTGCCGGCTCCGCTTCTGGACCCCGGGTCAAGCCCGGGGTGACGGAGAAGTGGTGCCGGGGTGACGGAGAAGTGGTGCCGGGGTGACGGAGAGCGGGCACCTGATCGCGGATCGGTTCGGGTTGACCGAGAGTGGGTGCTTGGTTTCCGGAGCAAGTCCGGGGTGACGCGCTACCGGCCGCCGCGGAACAGGTCGTCCGCCGCCGGCCGGACCAGCTCTTGAGCCGAGCCATCGTGTTGCGGCAACTCGCAGCCGCGGACGATGGCGGCGGGTACGTGGCTGGTCTTCCCCATGACCAGCTCCGCCGCGCCGGCGATCTGGTCGGCCACGGCCGTGACCGAGGCCTTGAGCTCGTAGCCGTAGGGGTCCGTTTGTCCGCGGTAGTCGATCAACGGAGCGAAACCGGCCACGCCGATGGCGACGTCCGTGGTACCCAGGCGCCAGGGACGGCCGAAAGTGTCGGTGATAACGACGCCCAACGCCGTCGCCGTGAGCCGCTGCGCCTCGTCCCGGATGCGGCGGGCGGAACCGTCCGGGTCTGCAGGCAGCAGCAACGCACGGCCCGTACCGATGTTCGACAGGTCGATGCCGGCGTTGGCGCACACGAAACCGTGGTGGGTCTCGACGACAATGGTGCTGCGCCCCTTGGCCACGATGCGGCGGCTCTCTCGCAGGATGAGCTCCAGCAGGCGGGGGTCCTTGCCGTCGAGCTCGGCCGAGAGCCGCGAGGCTTCCGCGGACGGCGTGACGGTGTGGAGGTCCACGGCGCGGCCTTCGGACTTGGACACGACCTTCTGCGCCAGCACCAGGACGTCGCCGTCCCGCAAGGTGACCCCCTGGCGTTCGCACGCCTCCACCACGAGCCGCCCCAGCGGGTCGCCGGACCCGATCTCGCCGAGTCCTTCCACGCCGATGATCTCGAGGCGCCGCATTAGCTCGCACACTGCATACGATGATGGCGCAGGCGGCCGGCGATCAACCCGCCTTGGCGAAGAAGCTGCTGCCGTTGTCCCTCATGGCGGCGAGACGATCATGGGTGTGCCCGCTCTCCAGCCGGGGGATGAGTCGCTCAAGATCGGCGGGTTCGTCAATGTCCAGCGCGATGCGCGAGTTCTCCACCACCTCGGCGGCGACGCCGCGGGCGGCCGCCTCGTTCAGATGATAGTGGAAGCTGTCGTGACCGAACCGGAGCCGCAGCACGTCCGGCGGTGACAGCAGCAGCGCGTTGGTCCCCAGGCGGTCGTGCGAGGGCACCAGGACGGCGAAGGGAGCACCGGGGTCCGGGGGCGCGGCCTGGAGAACGGCCTCGACGTCCTCGGCGCGCAAGAGCGGGATGTCTCCGGGAACCACCAGGGCGGCGTCCATGCCCGCCGCCTTCATCACGTCGAGGGCGAAGTGGACCGCATCGGTCTCGCCGGTCTCCTCCGCTTCCCGGATGACGTCCACGCCCATGCCCGAGACCCAGTCCGCCACCTCGGTGGAGCCGGTGACGAGGTAGATCGTTTCGAGCCCGCCGGCACGGGTGACCTCGGCCAGCACGTCGTGGACCATGGCCTTCATCAGCTCCGAACGCTCGGGCGGGCTGAGCTGCGAGGCAAGCCTCTGCTTGGCTCCGTGAAAACCCTTGACCGGAATGAGCGCGCCAATCTTCATGATCGAAGAGAAACCCATAACACTTGACCGTGCAATTTTGAAACAATGTCCGGGGCTTGACCGGGACTCCAGGGGGTCTCTCCCCGTCACCAGGGGGGCCCTGCCCGTCACCCCGGGGCCCCTGCCCGTCACCCCGGGGGCCCCCCGTCACCCCGGACTTGATCCGGGGTCCGGGGTCCAGGGGCTGGGGCCGCGGCGGTCTGACTGTTGCGCCCGCCCCCATCCACTCCTGGACCCCGGATCAAGTCCGGGGTGACCCGGAGGGATTTGGCCGGGGTGACAGGGGGATTTGGCCGGCGCTCCGTCAAACGAGCCGCAGTAGCTCCCGGGCCAGGCGTTTCTTGTCAGCCAGGGTGTCCATGCGGATGGAGGTAGCTCGCACGTCGACGCCGAACTGCTCGACGGCCGGTTGCAGCTCACGGTCTTCCGCGTCGATGACCAGCACGTCCGCGAAATCCCGGTAGGCCGCGGCGAGGCCCGCGGCCGACGCTTCCACGCCCAGCGTCGCCATGAGCTTGTGGGCCGGGCCGCTGAAGGACCGCCCGCCCACCATGGGGCTCACCGCTGCCACCTTCGCGGGGGTCCCCCGCAACGCCTCCCGGACCCCGGGTACAGCGAGGACGGGGCCGATGCTGGTGGCGGGGTTGCTGGGGCACACCACCACCAGCACGGCGTCGTGGATGGCTTCCAGCAGCCCGGGTGAAGGCCTGCTGTCCTCGATGCCCCGGTACCGCAGGCTCAGGACGTCCGGCTGCCAGCGCGCCTTGACGAAGTATTCCTGAAAGGAAAGCTCCCCTTCGGAGGTGGAAAGCCGCGTCTCCACCCGCTGGTCGGACATGGGCAGCACGGTAGACCGCACCCCCAGCTCGCCGCAGAGCGCGGCGGTCACGCGCGACAGCGGCTGCCCCTCGGCCAGCAGCCGGGTGCGGGTCAGGTGGGTGGCGATGTCCCGGTCGCCCAGCTGAAACCAGGTCTCGTTGCCGAGGCGCCGGAGCTGGTCCAGCACCGTGAAGGTGTCGTCCCGGATGCCCCAGCCCTTGGCTGGGTCGATGAGGCCCGCGAGGGTGTAGACGATGGTGTCGACGTCGGGGGATACGTGGAGGCCGTGCACCAGCGAGTCGTCGCCGGTATTGCACACCACCACCAAGTCTTCGGGGGCCGTTTCCTCGTGAAAGCCCAGGACGAGCTTTGCGCCGCCCGTGCCTCCCGTGAGGAGGACGACCATCTTCCTACAGGCCGGCGGCCGGCTGGTCCGGAGCGCTGTCGGATGCGGCGAACTCCGTCGCGGAAAGCTCGGCCTCACCCTGCCACGTCCTCAGGATCTCGTAACCCGTGGAGCGCTCGGCCGGAATCCGGTTGATGCCGCGGATCAGCGAACGGAACTCGTGGGGCCAGATCATCTGACCCTCGGTGGAGCCCGCCAGCCGGGAGATGCTCTCTTCCATGAGGGTGCCGCCGAAGTCGTTGGCGCCGGACCTGAGACAGAGCTGCGACATGCGCCGGCCCATCTTCACCCAGGAGACCTGGACGTTGGGAATGGCGTCGTTCAGGAGCACCCGCGCCAGCGCGTGGACCCGGATGTCCTCTTCCTCGGTGGGGCCGGGCCGCGCCAGGCCCTGCTGGTAGAGCGCGGTGTTCTCGTGCACGAACCCCAGCGGCACGAACTCGGTGAAGCCGCCGGTCTCCTTCTGGATGTCCCGCAGCAGCAGCATGTGGTTGACCCAGTGGCTGCCGTTCTCCCGGTGGCCGTACATCATGGTGGAGGTGGTGAAGATGCCCACCTCGTGGGCGGTCCGGATCACCCGGGTCCACTGCTCGGTGCTGACCTTGTTCTTCGACAGCACCATCCGCACCTCGTCGTCCAGGATCTCCGCGGCCGTGCCCGGCACGCTGTCGAGGCCGGAGTCTCGCAACATCCGCAGGTACGCGTCCAGGGGCATGCCGGTGAGCTCCACGCCATAGGTGATCTCCATGGGCGAATAGGCGTGGATGTGGATGCCGGGGACGCGGGAGCGGATGGCCTCCAACAAGTCGCGGTAATAGAACGGCGTCATGCCCTTGGGCAGGCCGCCCTGCATGCAGATCTCGGTGGCGCCGCGGTTCCACGCTTCTTCGGCCTTGTCCGCCACCTCTTCCAGCGAGTTGTCCCAGCTACCGGCCTTGTTGGGGCCGGTGTGGAACGCGCAGAACTTGCAGCCGACGTAGCACACGTTGGTGAAGTTGATGTTGCGGCACACCACGTAGGTGACGCGGTCGCCCACCTTGGCCTGGCGCATCAGGTCGGCGGTCACCGCCAGGGCGGCGAGCTCGTCGCCCGTCACTTCGGACAAAGCCAGCCCCTCTTCCCGCGTGACCTCGCGGCCCGCCAGGGCGTCTTCCAGGATTCGCGCGACTCGAGCCTCGATGCGGGGCAGCAGTTGGTTCAGCCGTTCCGCCCCGTCGTCATAGTCGAACATCGCTTCGATGTGGCTCATGATTTCCTCCAGGCGCGACGAAACCGTCCTCGTCGCACAACCTCTCTACGTAGGGAATCACCTCGGGCGCGATGAACCGCTCCGCCCGGGCGATGTATTCGGGATAGATGGGGAGCCGGGGCCTCAACGTGAAACCGGCGGCCGCCGTCCGCTCCGCCAGCTCCACCAGCTCGGGCCACGGAGCCTCGGGGTTGATGAAGTCGCGGGTGACCGGCGACACTCCGCCCCAATCGTTGATGCCCGCGTTGAGGTACCACTCATAGCATTCCGGCGTGAGATTGGGCGGCGCCTGGATGTTCATGTCGCCGCCCAGGATCAGCCGCGCCAGCGCGATGGTCCTGGCCTCCTCGTCATATTCCGCGTGCGGCTGGTCGTGCATGGGTATCTCGGGCTTCACGCGAAAGTTCTGCACGATCACTTCCTGTATATGGCCGTAGCGCTCATGCAGCTCCCGGATGGCGTACAGCGACGCGATGCGCTCCTCCCAGGTCTCGCCGATGCCGATGAGGACCCCGGTGGTGAACGGGATGCGCAACCGGCCCGCCTCGGCCAGGGTCCGGAGCCGCGCCGCCGGCTTCTTGTCCGGCGCGTCGGCGTGCGGGCCTCCGGGTTCCATGAGGCGCTCGCTGACGTTCTCGAGCATGAGCCCCATGCTGACGTTGACCCGCCTGAGCCGTTCCAGGTCCCCGGGGGCCATGAGGCCGGGGTTGGCGTGAGGCAACAGCCCGGTCTCTTCCAGCACGACGCGGCAGGCGTCGTACAGGTATTCCAGCGTCCTGCGGTACCCGGCCCGCCTCAGGAACTCCCGCATCTCGGGGTAGATGGCCTCGGGCTTGTCCCCCAGGCTGAACAGCACCTCGGTGCAGCCCATCACCCCGGCCCGACGCACCGTCTCCAGCACCTCGTCCAGCGTCAGGGTCCGGGCGCCCTCCTCTCCGGGAGCCCTGCGGAACGTGCAGTAGCCGCAGAAGTCGCGGCAGAGATTGGTCAGCGGGATGAAGACCTTGGGGGAGAAGGTGACGGTCCGGCCCTTGTGGCGGTCGCGCGACTCCGCGGCCGCTCGGAGCAGCGCCGTGAACTCATCTCCCTCGACGCCGGACAGCAGGAGGGCGTCGCCCGGCGCCAAGGCCCCGCCGTCGAGACATTCCTTCAGCAGTCGTGGGACTCGGCGCGTCGTCATTGGCCAAACGCTCAAATTGGTTTGCATAACGGATAAGGGTTGGCAGGTCAACTAGGAGACTCTCCGGTCCCGGACCGTGGAAGGGGTCTTGCATTTTCGCCGCGGATGAAGGAAATTTCTTGCAAGTGTAAACCCCGTCTCCGGCGTAACGGAGACAAGGAGTCCGTCCATGTCCGATGACCCGCAAGATGACAGTAAGCCTCCGTCGCGCATTTCGCCCTTGAAGGCTTCCATCGTCCTCCCCTGCTTCCTCAAATTCCCGATCGCTCCACCGGGATTCATGTGCCCCTAGACTGAACTGAACGTCCGTGGGAATTTTCCGCGCCCGGCTCGCCCGGGGGCGGGATGCCTCGTTGCCCTTTTGCGTCCCGGCATACCGGACGGGAGATTGATTCATGCTTGACAGCATATGGTTGGGTGCCACGGTCATCTTCCTGTTGATCCTGGCCAACGGCTTCTTCGCCGCTGCGGAGATCGCCGTCATCGCGACCCGCAGGACGCGCATCGATCAGGTGCGCGGCCGCGGCGCACGGGCGGCGGCGGCCCTGGGGCGGCTCAAGGACGAGCCCGACCGGTTCCTGGCCACGGTCCAGATCGGCATCACCTTCGTCGGCACCCTGGCCTCCGCCATCGGAGGGGCCGGGGCCATCCAGCTCCTGAAGCCGCATCTGCAATCGCTGCCGGTTCCCTACGCCGAGACCTGGGGCAACTACGTCGCCATCCTCATCGTGGTGCTGCCCATCGCCTACCTGAGCCTGGTGCTCGGCGAGCTCGTGCCCAAGTCCCTGGCGCTGCGCTATTCCGAACGCATCGCGTTCTTCGTGTCGCTGCCCATCGACGCCATCTCCAGGAGCACGTCGTTCGTGGTGAAGATCCTGACCCGCTCCAGCAACGGGGTGCTGCGGATCTTCGGCGGCAAGGAAACCGGCACCGCCAGCTTCATCTCCGAGGAGGAGGTCAAGTCGCTGATCCGGGAAGGTACCGCCAAGGGCATCTTCGACGAGACCGAGAAGGAGCTGATCCACAGCGTCTTCGACTTCGTGGACACGCCGGTGCGGGCCGTGATGATCCCCCGGACCGAGATTCACGCCGTCGCCGTCGAGACGGAGCCCGACGACATCCTGCGGAACTTCGTGGAGAGCGGCTTCTCCCGCCTGCCGGTGTACCAGAACGACCTGGACCAGGTCCTGGGCATCCTCTACAACAAGGACATCCTGCGGGCGATGCAGGCCAACGAGCCCATCGACCTGCGCAACATGATGCATCCGCCCTTCTTCGTGCCCAGCTCGCTGCCCATCAGCCAGCTCCTGAAGGACCTGCAGCGCCGCCGCATGGCGCTGGCCCTGGTGGTGAACGAGTACGGCGAGGTGGAGGGGCTGGTCTCCCTGGAGGACGTCATCGAGGAGATCGTCGGCGAGATCCGCGACGAGTACGACGCCGAGGAGCGGGGCCCGGTGGAACGGCTGCCGGACGGCTCGCTGGTGGTGTCGGGCTCCGCCCTGCTGAGAGACCTCCAGTCGGACTACGAGCTGCCCTTCGAGGAATCCGTCGACTACCACACCCTGGCGGGTTTCGTGCTCGCCAAGCTGAAACGGATCCCCCGCGGCGGCGAGAAAATCGAGACCGACGGGCACCGGCTCACCATCGTCGACGTGGAAGGCCGAAGGATCGTCAAGATCCGGGTGGAGGAGAACCGCCGCCTGAACGCCGCGGTGTAGGGGCGCATCTCACATCGGCAATGTCCGGACGGTGCAGGGGGTTTGAAATCCGCCCCTGTCCGTTGCTACGACGCTTTCCGGATCAAGCCACGTCCCCGCAAGAGGGCCTCCGTCTCGGTGAGGAGCGCCCGGATCTCCTGCGGTCGTCCCACCGTGACCCGCATCATGTTCTGAAGGTCGGGGGTGTCGAAGAAGCGCACCAGGATGCCCCTGTCCCTGAGCCCGTCGTGCAGCCACCGGATGCTGTCGCCGCCCAGCTTCGCCATCACGAAGTTGGCCTGGGATGGTTGCACTTCGAACCCCAGCTTGCGCAGCCCCCGGATCAGCGTCCTGCGGGTGCGCTGAATCCGGCCGACATTCCGCTGCATCCACTCCACGTCCTCCAACGCCGCCACCGCCGCCACAAGGCTCAGCCGGCACAGGTTGTAGGAGTCCTTGACCTTGAGCATGTTGCGCACGATGTCTTCGCTGCCGAAGGCCAACCCGACACGCATGCCGGCCAGCGAGAAGGCCTTGGAGAAGGTGCGCAGCACCACCAGATTCGGAAAGCGCTTGACCAGCGCAATGGCGGTCTCGTCGGCATCGGCGAAGTCGATATAAGCCTCGTCCACGATCAGCAGGCCGGCCACCGAACGCGCCAGGCGAGCGATCTCGCCCACCGGCTCCAGGCTGCCCGAAGGGGCGTTGGGATTGCACAGGATGGTCACCTTGCTCGACTGGGAGTAGAGCGGCGCCGGGATGGCGAAGTTGTCGGGATAGGGAACCGTCAGGCTCTGCCCGCCCTGTATGGCGATCAGCGTCTCGTACAGACTGTAGGTGGGGACCGGATAGGAGACGCAGTCACCTTCGCCCACGTAGCAGCGCATCAGGATCGACAGCAACTCGTCCGAGCCGTTGCCCGCCATCACGTTCTCCGGCCGGACGTTATAGAGAACGGCCGCGCGTTTCCGCAGCTCCAGGGCCACGGGATCGGGGTAGAGGCGCAGGGCCGAGGTGAGCTCCTTGCGGACGGCCGCCGACACCCGCGGAGACGGCGGATAGGGGTTCTCGTTGGTGTTGAGCTTGATGAGATCGGCTTGCTTGGGCTGCTCCCCGGGCGTGTAACCTTCCAGATCTTCGATGTTTTTTCTCAGGAGGGACTGCATGCGGGAATTCTAGCGAGGGCTCGCGGCCATTGCAAATGACGATTACGGCGCCCGGGCGCCAGAGGCGTCACCCCGGGCCCCGGGACAAGCTTGACCCGGGGTCCAGGAATGGAGCGGAGGGCGGTGATACCGGATGATGCAAGGGACGTGGCAGCGGCTCAGGGAATCAGCTTCACCAAGGTGACCGTAAGGCCGACGATCCCGGCGGCCAAGATGACCGATCGTTCCGACCAGGGCGTTTCCGACGACTCGGGCATGCATGCCGACACTACGCCGCGTCCGCCACCGCCGACGCCGTTACCGTGAGCCCGTTCCCGTCGTGGTCCACCACCACGCGGCTGTGGTCCTTGACCTCGCCGGCCAGGAGCTTTCGGGCCAGGGCGGTCTCGAGCTCTTTCTGGATCAGCCGCTTGAGCGGCCGGGCGCCGTAGGCGGGGTCGTAGCCCGTATCGGCGAAGTGGTCCTTGGCCTTGCGGGTGAGCTCCAGGCGGATGTGGCGCTCGTCCAGGCGCTGGCGCAGGTGGCCGAGCTGGATCTCGACGATCTCCCGGAGGTCGTCCCGGGTAAGGCCGTGGAACACCACGATGTCGTCCACGCGGTTCAGGAACTCCGGCCGGAACTCTCGCCGCAGGGTGTCGAGCACCTCCCGCTTCATGGCCTCGTAGCCGCTGTCGTCGCCGCGGGCGCTGTAGTTGAGGATGAGCTGGCTGCCGATGTTGGAGGTCATGATCACCACCGTGTTCTTGAAGTCCACGGTGCGGCCGTGGCCGTCGGTCAGCCGGCCGTCGTCGAGGATCTGCAACAGGACGTTGAACACGTCGGGATGGGCCTTTTCCACCTCGTCGAACAGGACCACCGAGTAGGGGTGGCGGCGCACCGCCTCGGTGAGCTGCCCGCCCTCGTCGTAGCCCACGTATCCCGGCGGGGCGCCCAGGAGCCGCGCCACGGTGTGCTTCTCCATGTACTCGGACATGTCGAGACGGACCATGTTGGCTTCGTCGTCGAACAGGAACTCCGCCAGCGCCCGCCCCAACTCGGTCTTGCCCACGCCCGTGGGGCCCAGGAAGATGAAGGAGCCGATGGGCCGGTTGGGGTCCTTGAGCCCGGAGCGGGCGCGCACCACCGCGTCGGCCACCGCCGACACCGCCTCGTCCTGGCCGATGAGGCGCTTGTGCAGGTGCTCGCCCAGGCGCAGCAGCTTCTCCCGCTCGCCCTCCAGGAGCTTCGACACCGGCACCCCGGTCCAGCGCGACACCACCTCGGCGATGTCGTCCTCGTCCACCTCCTCCTTGAGCAGCACCCCGCCGTCCTCTGTCTTGACGCTCTCCTCTTGCTTCGCGAGCTCGCTCTCCAACTCGGTCAGCCTTCCGTACTTGAGCTCGGCCACGCGGTTCAGGTCGTACTCGCGCTCCGCCTGCTCCATGGACCGGCGGGTCTCGTCGATCTCCTCCTTGAGCTTGCGCAGGCGGGCGATGGACGCCTTCTCCATCTCCCAGCGCGCCTTGAGCTTGTTGGCCTCTTCCTTGAGGTTGGCGAGCTCGTTCTCGAGCTTGGCCAGGCGTTCCCGCGAGGCGTCGTCGCTCTCCTTGCGCAGGGCCTCGCGCTCGATCTCGAGCTGCATCACCTGGCGGGAGGCCTGGTCCAGCTCCGCGGGCATGGAGTCGATCTCGGTGCGCAGCTTGGAGGCCGCCTCGTCCACCAGGTCGATGGCCTTGTCGGGCAGGAAGCGGTCGCTGATGTAGCGGTGGGACAGCACCGCCGCGGTCACCAGCGCGGCGTCCTTGATGCGCACCCCGTGGTGCAGCTCGTAGCGCTCCCGCAGCCCCCGCAGGATGGAGACGGTGTCCTCCACCGTGGGCTGCTCCACGGTCACCGGCTGGAACCGCCGCTCCAGCGCCCGGTCCTTCTCCACGTACTTGCGGTACTCGTCCAGGGTGGTGGCGCCGATGCAGTGCAGCTCGCCCCGGGCCAGCATGGGCTTCAGCAGGTTGCTGGCGTCCATGGCCCCCTCGGCGGCGCCGGCCCCCACCACGGTGTGGAGCTCGTCGATGAACAGGATCACCTCGCCCGAGGACTCCTGCACCTCCTTGAGCACGGCCTTGAGGCGTTCCTCGAACTCGCCCCGGTACTTGGCGCCGGCGATGAGCTGTCCCATGTCCAGCACCACGATGCGCTTCTGCTTGAGCCCCTCGGGCACGTCCCCCGCCACGATACGGAGCGCCAGCCCCTCGACGATGGCGGTCTTGCCCACGCCGGGGTCGCCGATGAGCACGGGATTGTTCTTGGTGCGGCGCGACAACACCTGCACCACCCGGCGGATCTCCTCGTCCCGGCCGATGACGGGATCGAGCTTGCCCTGGGCGCCGAGCTGGGTCAGGTCCCGTCCGTAGCGTTCCAGCGCCTGGTAGGTGCCCTCCGGGTTCTGGCTGGTGACGCGCTGGTGGCCGCGCACCTTCTGGAGCGCGCCCAGCAGCGTGTCGCGGCCGACGCCCTGAGCGCGGAGCACCTGGCTTGCCTTGCCGCCCTCTTCGAGGATCGCCAGCAGCAGGTGCTCTACGCTGATGTAGTCATCCTTGAGCTTCCCGGCCTCGTCCTCGGCCCGGGTGAACAGCCGCGACAGCCGCTGGGTTACGTAAAGCTGCTCCGGCCCGGCCGTCGCCCCCGCCCCGGTCACCCGCGGAATGCGGTCCAGCTCGTCTTCCAGGGCCTTCCTGACCGCGGCCACGGCAACGCCGGTCTGGGCCAGCAGCGCCGTGACCACGCCGTCGGCGGGCTCCAGCAGGGCGGCAAACAGATGCTCGACGTCCACTCCCTGATGGTTGCGCCGCGACGCAAGGGTCTGGGCCTGGCGCAGCGCTTCCTGTGACTTGTCGGTGAGACGATTGATATCCATGAGATTCCTCCGGCTTCCCGTCTTGCGGCGCGGGAACCCTTACAAAAATCTAGGTACGGATTCGTCAAAGTCAACGCGAGCCCGCCGGGATGGCGCGGCACCCTCACCACGCCATCCCGGGCTCTCTCTCGTCACCCCGGGTCCCCTCTTCGTCACCCCGGGTCCCCTCTTCGTCACCCCGGGTCCCCTCTTCGTCACCCCGGGTCCCCTCTTCGTCACCCCGGGTCCCCTCTTCGTCACCTGTATGTTGAGGAATCCCCTTGGACAGGCCAGTCTGAGGGGAGGCATGGGGGGCGCGCCGTCCGTCACAGGGTGAGAAGGCCGTTAGGCCATTCTGCACCGACCCGGAGTGGGGCACCCCTCATGCCAGTTGTCGCTCCGAACAGATGCAGGGGGAGTAGCCCCGTATAGCAAGTGTGGAGGACAGCGCGAATCCTATCAGATAAGGAGGCGTGCATGAAGGTAATAGCGGGGATCGATGTGGGCAAGCGGGAGTTGGTGGTATCGGTGAGAGGGGGTCCGGTGCGGAGTTTCAAGAACGAGGCTGGGGGCATCCGGGGGTTGAAGGAGTGGCTTGTGGCAGAAGGAGTGGAGCAGGTGGTGTGCGAGGCGACGGGGGGCTACGAGCGGGGGGTGGTTCAAGGGTTGAGGGGCAAGGGGATGGCAGTGCAGCGGGCGCATCCGAGTCGGGTGCGGAGTTTTGCTCAGGCGTCGGGGCAAGGGGCCAAGACCGACCGGTTGGATGCGCAGGTGTTGGCGCTGTACGGGGAGGTGTTCGAGGTGGAGGGGCAGCGGATGCGGGACCGAGCCGAGGAGGAGTTGCGGGAGGTGGTGGGTCGGAGGCAGCAGTTGGTGGAGCAACGGGTGGCGGAACGCAATCGGTTGGAGAAAGGGCTTGGGGGAGCGAGCAAGAAGTCCATGGAGCGGCATGTGGCTTGGCTCGGCAAGGAGATCGCGCGCTTGGACAAGGCCTTGGAGGCCCTGGTGGGTGGTAACCCGCAGTGGCGCCGGCGCGCGGAGCTCTACCAGAGCGTGAGCGGCGTGGGAAAGCTGACCGCGGCCGCCTTGCTGGCCCACCTGCCGGAACTGGGCCAAGGCGACGCCAAGGGCATGACCGCTCTGGCCGGCCTGGCGCCGTGGTCCCGCGACAGCGGCCAGCATCACGGCAGCCGCGCCATCCGCGGAGGTCGCCAGAAGGTCCGCCGGGCCTTGTACATGGCCGCCCTGGCAGCCATACGGTTCAACCCCGTACTGAAGGCCTTCTATCGGCGCTTGAGGCGCAAGGGCAAGGTCGGCAAGGTGGCCCTGGTGGCGGTCATGCGAAAGCTCCTGTTGCAGCTCCATGCCATCGCTCGCCGAGGTACCCCCTGGGTGACCGCTTGTCCCGGAGCTCCTTTTTGACCCTTGTTTTCCAACACAGATACTCCGGGCTTGACCCGGGGTCCAGGCATCGAACCGCTGTACGTCGTGTCAGCACGACCCTCCGCCCAGCCGCCTGGACCCCGGGTCAAGCCCGGGGTGACGGGAAGTGTACCTGTTTGACGGAGATGAACCCATGTGACGGAGGGGGACCCGTGTGACGAGAGGTGTACCTGTTTGACGGAGATGAACCCATGTGACGGAGGGGGACCCGGATGACGGGCGCGGCGACTGGGGATGGGCGCGGGGAGCGGCACCCGGAACCGGTAGTGTGCCAGTTTGAGACACTACCCCGGAACGGTTTTCTGGTTAGGTCACGGTATTTCTGCTATCTACCCAACCAAAGCCATGACCGATTTCATCGAACGCGGGCTGGAAGAGATCAAGAGGCGCAACCTTTACCGTCAGTTGAAGGTCGTGGACGGCGAGCAGGACGCCACCATCCGCCTCGACGGCCAGGAGGTGTTGAACCTTTCCTCCAACAACTACCTGGGACTGGCCAACCACCCGGCCCTGAAGGAAGCCGCCATCGAGGCGCTGGACCGGTACGGCTGCGGCTCGGGGGCCTCGCGGCTGATCTCGGGAAACATGACGGCGCACGAGGAGCTGGAACAGCGGATCGCGCGCTTCAAGGGGACCGAGGCGGCGCTGGTGTTCAACAGCGGCTACCAGGCCAACGTGGGCATCATCGCCACGTTGGTGGAAAAGGGCGACGTGGTGCTGAGCGACGAGTTGAACCATGCCAGCATCATCGACGGCTGCCGGCTCTCGCGGGCGGCGGTGTCGGTGTACCGCCACTGCGACCTGGATCACCTGGAAGGCGCGTTGAAGAGCGCGCCCGCCGCCGCGCGCAAGCTCATCGTCACCGAGTCGATTTTCAGCATGGACGGCGACATCGCGCCGCTGCGGGAGATGGTGGAGCTGGCCGAGCGCCACGGCGCCATGGTGATGGTGGACGAGGCCCACGCCACCGGGGTGCGCGGACCCAACGGCGCCGGCGTGGTGGCGGAGACGGGGCTGGGCGACCGGGTCCTGGTGCAGATGGGCACCCTGGGAAAGGCCCTGGGCGCCTTCGGCGCGTATGTCGCCGGCGGCGGCAAGCTGAAGGAATTGCTCATCAACCGCGCCCGCAGCTTCATCTTCACCACGTCGCTGCCGCCGGTGGTGCTGGCCATGGCCGGCGCGGCGGTGGGTCTGGTGGAGAAGGAGCCGGCGCGGCAATGCGCGCTGCGGCGTAACACGGAGCAACTCCGCGGCGGCCTCGGCAAGCTCGGCTACACGGTGGGCGGCAGCACCCAGATCATTCCCGTCATGGTGGGAGAGGAGCGGCCGTGCATGGAACTCGCGGCGCGACTGCTGGAATCGGGTTTCTACGTGCAGGGCATCCGCCCGCCCACGGTGCCCCCGGGCACGTCGAGGCTGCGGGTCACCACCATGGCGACCCACACCACGAAACAGATGGAACAGGCGCTCGACGCATTCGGACACGCAAGATGAGCGACAAATACGAGACCCTCAAACGCATGGACCACACGCACGTGTGGCACCCCTTCACCCAGATGCAGGAATGGATGGGGGAAGACCCCTGCATCATCGCCGGGGGCGAGGGCAGCTACCTCATCGACGTGGACGGCAACCGCTACCTCGACGGGGTGTCATCGCTGTGGTGCAACCTGTTCGGCCACCGCCGCCCGGAGCTGGACCAGGCCCTCAAGGCCCAGACCGACCGCATCGCCCACTCGACCTTCCTGGGGCTCAGCCACGTGCCGGGCATCGAGCTGGCCGCCCGGCTCGCGGCCATGGCGCCGGCCGGCCTCACCCGCGTGTTCTACTCCGACAGCGGCGCCACCGCCGTGGAGGTGGCGCTCAAGCTGGCGGTCCAGTACTGGCAGCTCCTGGGCCAGACCCAACGGACCCTGTTCGCGCGGCTGGAGGAGTCCTATCACGGGGACACGGTGGGGGCCATGAGCGTCGGCTACAGCGACCTGTTCCACCATTTCCACCGTGACCTGCTGTTCCCCGCCCTGGCGGTGAAGCCTCCCCACGCCTACCAGCGGGAGCAGGGCCTCAGTGAGGCCGAGGCCATGGAGCGGTCGGTGGCGGAAGCGCGGGACACCGTCGGCCGGGAGAAGGACCGGCTGGCGGCCTTCATCATGGAGCCGGTCATGCAGGGAGCGGCCGGCATGTGGCCCCAGCCGGCCGGCTACGTCAAGGCCATCCGGGACATCTGCAAGGAAAACGGCGTGCTGTTCATCGCCGACGAGGTGGCCACGGGCTTCGGCCACACCGGGCGGATGTGGGCCTGCGAGCACGACGGCGTCAGCCCGGACCTCATGTGCGTCGGCAAGGGCATCACCGGCGGCTACCTGCCACTGGCGGCCACCTTCGCCACCGAGGAGATCTTCGCGGCGTTCCTGGGCGAGTACGGCGAGTTCAAGAGCTTCTTCCACGGCCACACCTACACCGGCAATCCCCTGGCCTGCGCGGTGGCGCTGGCCGGCCTCGACATCTTCGAGCGGGAGGCGCTGATGGAGAAGGTGCCGGCCAAGATCGCCTCGCTGGAGGAACGGCTCGGAAACGACGTCCTCACCCTCCCCCACGTGCGCGAGATACGCCGGCGCGGCTTCATGACCGGCATGGAGCTGGTGAAGGACAAGGAGCGCGGGGAGCGCTACGACCCGGACGTGCGCATCGCCAACCAGGTGGTGCTGGAAGCCCGGCGCCGCGGCGTCATCGTGCGCCCGCTGGGCGACACCCTCATCATGCTGCCGCCCCTCACCATCAGCGACGCCGAACTGGCGACCCTGGTGGAGGTGGTGCGGGACTCCATCCGGCACGTCACGGAACGTTCATGAGCCGCGGCTTCTTCATCACCGGCACCGACACCGGCGTGGGCAAGACCCTGGTGTCGTGCGGCCTCGCCGCGGCCTTCAAGGACGCCGGGTTCAGGGTCGGGGTGATGAAGCCCGCGGAGTCCGGCTGCCGGAACGAAAAGGGCCACCTGGTGCCCCAGGACGCCACCTTCCTCAAGGCCGCGGCCGGCAGCAACCAGACCATCGACCGCATCTGCCCCTACCGGCTCGGAGTCCCGGCGGCTCCCAGCGTGGCCGCGGCCCACGCCGCCGTCCGGATCCGGCCCGACTTCCTGGTGCGTCTGTGCCACGACATGGGGGCCGCCCACGACCTCATGCTGGTGGAAGGGGCCGGAGGCCTGATGGTCCCGCTGGTGGACGACTACACTTACGCCGACCTCGCCCGGGAGCTGGGCCTCGCGGTGCTGGTGGTGGTAGGCAACCGGCTGGGCGCCATCAACCATGCCGTGCTGACCCTCGAGCACGGTGCGTGCATGGGTCTGAACGTCTGCGGCTACATCCTGAACGACTTGGAGAGCGAGGGCACGCCGGCCACCGCCACCAACGCCCAGACCCTGCAGGCGATGACCAAGGTGCCGTGCCTGGGGAAGATCCCCTTTCTCCGTCCCCGGGGAGCAAGCGAACCACCTGAGACGCGCCCCGACCTGGGCAGCCTGTTCGAGCGGCAGGTGCAGCTCGACTACCTGAAACAGATTATGTGAAGGGCGGGAATCCAGGGGCGGTGGGGCAGGCGCCCTCTTGGTATCTACGGACTATCACTGCCCGCTGACGAAACAGCGCGTCACCTCGTCGTACACTGCCTTCAACGGCACCTTCTTCGACGCCGCGATCTTCCGCGCCTCGTCGTATTCCGGCGTCGCCCTCTTCCCCCCTCCGGGCTCTTCCGCGACCTTCACCGTGAGCGTGCCGAACCGGGTCTTGAGCTTCCGCACCTCGCGCCGCAACACGAGGCGGTCCACCGCGTAGCACCGCACGCCCAAGGTCGAGGTCTCCCGCAGCACGATCTCCGCCAGACCGTCCCGCAGCGCCGGCTCGGCCAGGATGCGCAGCAGCGTGCCCGGCCGGTTCTTCTTCATCTGGACGGCCGAGAGCGTCACGTCCCGGGCTCCGGCGGCGAACAGGCGATCCATCACGTAGTCGTAGAGCTCCGGGTTCATGTCGTCGATCTGGGTCTCCATCACCAGCATACGGTCGCGGCCCAGGCCCGGTCCACTCTCTCCCAGGACGATCCGCAACACGTTCGGCCGGTCCGGGAACTCCAGCGTGCCCGCGCCGTAGCCTGTCTTCTCGATAAGCATGGCCGGAGCGCCGCCCTTCTCCGTGACCAAGGCCGAAAGGATGGCGGCGCCGGTGGGCGTCACGTTCTCCGCCTCCAGGCCCGCGTCCTCCACCGGGAACCCTTTCAGCAGCTCCAGGGTGGCGGGAGCCGGCACCGGCAGCACCCCGTGCAGCGAACGGGTCAGGCCCCGGCCCAGCGGCACCACGGAACAGGCGAACTCGTCGATGTTCAGATGGCACGTCCCGATGGCGGCCGCGACGATATCGACGATGGAGTCCACCGCCCCCACCTCGTGGAAATGGACATCCTCCGGCGCCACACCGTGGATCTTCCCCTCGGCCTCGGCCAGCCTCGAGAAGACGGCGATGCTCCGGGCCTTCACCTCCGCCGACAGCCTGCTCCGCTCGATCAGCCGGCGGATACCGGACCAGCTCCGCCCGGGCTGGTCCTTCCCCGCCACCACCCGGAACCGGGCCGCCCGGATCCCGTTGACGGTCTTCCTGCCCGTCCGGATCCGGAAATAGACGCCCGCGAGGTTGTTCAGCTCCTCCTGGAGCCGCCTGCGCGGCACCCCCAGGTCCAGCAGCGCGGCCACCGTCATGTCCCCGCTGATACCGGAGACGAGATCGAAGTATGCGGTCCTCATGCTGAGGGCAGGCGTACGAAACTCGCCGGTGCGGTGTCAAGGGTACGGACGGATCAACCACCTGGAAGCGGGGCCGTCCCGCACGGCGTATTTACACGGGAGTTGGGGAGTGCTACCTTGTAGGGACTGCCAGAGCGTGGGGCCGTAGCTCAGCTGGGAGAGCGCTAGGTTCGCAATCTAGAGGTCGTGGGTTCGATCCCCATCGGCTCCACCATCCATCATTCCACGGCGTTGCTCTTCCTTCCTAGAAGGGCGCTAAGCACCGTTCACTTCTTTCGAAGTGGGGTCGAATAGGCTGCCCAAGACAGCAAAGGGTCTTGACGGAGAAAACGCTCGCTGTGCCAAGTTCACACAGTCCGCGTCTGGATCAACGGGCGAAGTCATGTACTCCAGCGGAGGCTCTTTGGCCCGGAAGTCGGGGGGCGACAACCGCTGGTGCTGTTGGCGCATGGAACATGCGGGGGCGTTGTCGCCAGCGGGGCAACGGTTTCATGCACCCCTTGCTCGATTGTTCGTGCGGTCCGGTTATGTGGCGTACGCCTTTACCATCTGGGCTATGGTGGAGCCGAGGGCTACCTATGGGTACATCGCCAGTCCCACGCGAGCAACCGTATAATGTCATGCGTTCCAGTTGCCGGGCAATGGCCCGCTCGATCCGGTCTCCATCAAGGCAGAACAGCTCGCCTTGCGGTGAGCCACGCCAACCCGAACTGTTCACGATGTGTTGGTGGCAACTGTAAATCTCCCATTTGTGGCAACCGAAAACTGCACACATTGATTGCCGGTGTAAGTGCCCGGGTCCACGCTGTTGGCAAGACCAACAGGAACGGAGCGGAGCACAGATGCACGGATGGGAGACAAGGATGCTGCTCAGGCACTACCTGGAACAAGGTGTAACGAAGACGGAGCTGTCGCGGCGGTTCGGGGTGAGCCGCCGGACGATCCACGAGTGGATCGAGACGGGGCAGTTGGACCGGGACCTTGAGGGAGGCGGGACGCGGTACAGCCCGCGGCCTGCGGTTGAGCACAAGCTGGACCGGTACAAGGGGATCATCGATGCGCGACTGGCGGAGTTCCCCCGGTTGTCGGCGAAGCGGCTGTACGACGAGGTCCGGGCGGCAGGCTACACGGGCGGGTACGTCCGTGTGAGGGGCTACGTTCGGGCGGTGCGGCCGCGGGAGCCTGAGGAGGCGGTGGTGCGGTTCGAGACGCCAGCGGGGCGGCAGGGGCAGGTGGACTTTGCGACGTTCACGCTTCCCTGGGGGCGGCGGCATGCGCTGGTGGCGGTTCTGAGCCACTCGCGGCTCTTGTGGCTGCGGTTCTACCGCCGACAGACGATGGCGGTACTGATCGAAGGCCTGGAGAGCGCCTTCGGGTGGTTCGGCGGGGTACCGCGGGAGCTCTTGTTCGATCAGATGCGCTCGGTGGTGCTGTCGGACAGCCGCGTGGGCGGGGGCCAACTGGTACTGAACGCGGACTTCCTGCGGTTCGCCGCGCACTGGGGGTTCCGGACTCGGGCATGCCGGCCCTACCGAGCACAGACCAAGGGCAAGGTGGAGCGGCCGATCCGTTACATCCGCAACAGCTTCTTCTACGGCCGGGAGTTCGTCAACGACGAGGATCTCAACGAGCAGGCGCTTTTGTGGCTCGAGAGAACCGCCAACGTGCGCCGGCACGGCACCACCGGGGAGCGTCCGGTGGATCGCTTCGAGCGCGACGAGCAACAGGCGCTGCTGCCCTTGGCGAGCTGCCCGTACCGACGCCTTGGCGCCAGGCTCCCCCAACCGACCCGGCGCCCCCTGCCCGTTACCGTGGACGTCGAGCGCCGCCCGCTGAGCGTCTATGCGGAGGCCGTGTCATGAGGGCCGAGGCAGGCAACCGGCGCGACCGGCTGCGGGAGATGCTCGCAGACCTCAAGATGCCCGGTGCCCTGGAAGCCGTGGATGGCATCCTCGCCCAAGCGGATAGCGGCGCGGCCACCGCAGCCGAGGCCATCGAGCAGTTGTTGGACGCCCAGATCAGGCTTCGCAACAACCGTCGCCTCCAAACCGCCATGCGCTCGTCCCGGCTGCCGACCGTGAAGACCCTGGGCCAGTTCGACTTCGCCTTCCAGCCCAGCATCAAGCGCGAGCAGATCGAGAGCCTCCATGAACTCGGCTTCCTCGAGCGCCGCGAAAACGTCATTTTTCTCGGCCCGCCAGGAGTCGGGAAAACGCATCTGGCCATCAGTCTGGCCGTCGCCGCCGCCGAGTCCGGCCGTCGCGTCTACTACGGTACCCTGGCGGGACTGATCGAATCGCTTATGGACGCCAAGGCCGCCGGCGATCTCTCCCGTCGGCTGCGGGTCCTCACCCATCCCGCTTTGCTCGTGGTGGACGAGATCGGCTACCTGCCCGTCAGCCAGGACGGCGCCGTGCTCTTCTTCCAGCTCATCAACGCCAGGCACGAGCGTGCCTCCACCGTGCTCACCTCCAACAAGGGCTTTGAGGACTGGGGCGGCGTCCTCGGTGACGAGGTCATGGCCGCAGCCCTCATTGACCGGCTGCTGCACCACTGCCACATCGTCAACATCCGCGGCAACAGCTACCGGATGCGCGAGCACCGGAACCTGGTACGGCCCGCATCCGAGCAGCCCCGCCAAGGGGTTGCGCTATGAACACCAGGTCCTGCCGATCCGGCACGCGAGAGGGGTTGGACTCCAGTCGCTACGCGCCCTCCGTCCAACCCCTCTCGCCCGACCGGAACCAACCGAAGAGCGTCAGATCTGCACTGACGCCCTTCTCGGAACTGTGCAGTTTTCGATTGCCAAAAGTGTGCAGTTTTCGGTTGCCATTGACACGATGATCACACGTCATCTGGAAGCGCGCGATAAGCTGCCCGGATTGCTTGCTTGGCATCGATCTTGACCGGCTTCCCAGCGGGGTGCTTCCAGAAGCGAGCGGTCTCTTGGGATGGCTCGACTATGCACGTGTCGCGCTTCCGCAGGCTCTGAACCTGATAGTACGTCTTGATACATTGCCCCAACTCGCGCGAGAGCTGCCTTGAGATGCTGCTGTTTTGCGGATGGCTGAATAGCCCCTTGAGCTGTCGCAGCACCTCCCGGATCGGGAGTTGAAGGCCTGCCTTCCGGGATTCGTCCACGCCGTCGATGAATGGGTTTTCCTGAACGTGGCAGAAATCTTCGTCCTCTTGGAATGGAATTGGGTTCGTGTAGAGGACATAGCCTGTCAGGCAGCCGAGTATCGTGTCCTTCAACGACAGTTGCTCGTACGACTGCTGAGAATGAGCGGATAGTGAGGAAGAGGCTGCTAAGAGAACCGCTGTCGCGACGACTGCTACTAATACTCTCATTGTGGATAACTCCTTTCTGGCTACCACGGACGAACTTCACCGATCATGTAAGGATTGGGCCAGCACCAGGGATGTTCGCAAAGAAACTCTTCCGCGCTAACGAAATGCTCTTGGTTGCCTGCCGAGAGCGCGCGATAGGATGCCCAGATGGCCTGCTTGGCATCTATCTTAACCCGTTTCCGGGCGGGGAGCTTCCAGAAGCGAACGGTCTTTGGGGATAACTCGACGATACACGTGTCGCGCTTCCGCAGGCTCTGAATATCGTGATACGTGTCGATACACTGGCCGATTTCGCGCGAAAGCTGACGGGTGACGCTCCCATTCTTCGGGTTGCTGAATAGCCCTTTGACCTGTCGCAGCACCTTCCGGATGGGGAGTTGAAAGCCTGCCTTCCGAGACTCGTCCACGCCGTCGATGAACCGGTTAGCGGGGACATCGCAGTAGTCTTCATCCTCTTGAAATGGAATTGGGTTGGAAAACAGCCGGTAACTATCTAGACACACACGCAACGTGCCCTTCAACGTGAATTCCTCGGCGTGGGACATGTTGATCTGCATCAGTATGAGGAGCAGGAAAACCTTGATGAAGATGGCCGGAAGAAGGTACATATTTCAACTCCGATCTGGCTGCTCCAACGCACAACCCGGGCGGCAGGAGTTGATACAACGTAGGTACTTTTCGACCATTGCTGGTTTGCTGACGGTGAAGGAGCCTGGGACAAGGCCGCTAGTCGCTCGACACCGGGCCTCACAACGGCGCATACAGCGCCTGTAGGACGTGGTGCGTTCGTCCAGGGCAAATTCCGCCCTTGAAGGCGGCAAGTCCGGCACTGCGGGTGCGGTGGTGGAGATCCAGGAGGAGATAAACGCGAGAATGAAGGCACTTGAAATGCTCATGGTTGACCTCTTTCTTGCGGGGGCGCCTATTCTGCGGTTGATGATTACACAAACGAAGGGATTTATCAAGTCAAACAGCAGCTCAATTGTCCCCTCGCCACTTTAGTTCTTGGCAACGCTGGAACATTTCGTCGAGCCGCGAGAATAGTTGCGTCTTCAAATGATGCCTCTCGTTTGACAGCGAGGGCTCCGTTAGGCTATAGTAGTGGTGCCTGCTGTATTGTTGGACGCTAGGTCAAACATGCCAATGTGACTTCGAACCTGAGCCCCCATGGTCACCGATGAAACTAATCTGAGGAGTACCCTTAAAGATTGGCTCCGCAACAGTGCCCTTGTTGCTGAGACGCGCAATTTCTTGAAATCTGGCCCTAGCAGTAACCGGTCCGGGCTTGGGGACGCTCAGCTCGCGAATTGGAAGACCCGGGGACTGCCCACCTCTTTTGTCGAAGGTGCCGCCCTTTACCACTGCGCGGCCAGAAGGCAATGGATCGGCATCGAAGCCGATACCTTCTGGCAGGTCTTCATCGTGCACGACGTGAAAGACCAAGAAAATATGGACTGTTCAGTTTTCAGGTACTGGCAGGGGGTGCGAGACCTCCGCGACACCGCCGACAACACCCACTTGACTCATCACGCGTTCCGTAGCAACACCGTAAAGAAGAAATCCAACGCCCGGTCTCTGCCAGAGGGCGACCTCAACTTCCGGACGGACCCAGAAGACGATGGCGTCGTATTTGTAAGTTGGGAAATCGGTCCGGAGCCCCGGGACTGTGGTTACGCGTTGCGCTTTTCCGATGTCATTGCCAAGGTTGGCCCAGATGCCGTGGGCGGCTACCCGGGAATCCCGGTAAGTTCCGCCCGTATGCTGACCTTTCTTCCTCCTAGCATCCGTCAACGGCAACAGAAACCGCTGGGTAATCCGCGAGCGATACCTAGTGCAATCGCGACCCTACTGACCGGCAACCCTGCTCGCGTAATCGATGACTATCTAGGGATTCGCAAAAAAGAAGGCTTCAAGGGGAACTACTACCGGCTGGGTGTATGGTTCCAGGAAGGCCCGCAGGTTACGCAGGTTACGCAGGTTAAGGAATTGTTCCAGTCCGACCTTCTGCCGAAGGCAATCCGCGAGGACAGTGGCTTCAACTCCGCCTTCTCGTACCAAGCCCCTTTCGAGATCTTCGCCACGCAGGACAACGAGCCTTGGCCGTTCCTTCATTACTTTATGGTCTTCGGATAGGTTTCGGACGACTTGGTCAATTGGCATGCTGCGCCCGATGCCACTGATCCCCGCTTATCTTCGACAATGGCTTCTGGTGGTTACAGTCAGATCAGCTTTCACAGTTGCGCCGCCCGGCGCTTGATGAAGGAATCTCCAATGGACAACGACACACGAGGCCGTGACGACACCCCACTGTTTATTTCCGAGTCGGTTGCCGTCAACATCCGAAGGTACCTCGACGCGCATCGATCAGGTTCGTCGGGCGCCACGTCGGTCGTCGCAAACCTGGCGACGGACAGCGTCGGTCAGGTGCAAGCCGGATCCACACCCCGCGGCCTCGTGAGTCCGCCCGTTCACCTTGTGATCGACGCCCTTCGGCGCCATCGCGGTCGGAAGACGTCCTGAACACACCTCGTCAAGCGAAATTGCGGAACTTTGAGGAGAACGTCACCTGCGTATCCCCCCGACGGGTTGACGAAAATATCGATTCAATCCGGGGATTCGTCGCTGCTTGCGACGGGGTGGACAGCATTCCTTTCTGGCGCGCCATCTGCGCCCTCCAATCACCGGAAGTCTCTCTGGCCCCGAACCATGGTGCTCCGCGTTTCGTCTGGGACCAGTATGACACCGCTGGTGTTTCATCCGCGCTTCGCGACTTGATGGCGGTCGAGACGCTTGATCGCTACTGCGAATACACCGATGTGGAACGACAGCACTGGGAGCCCGTCGTAAAGGACGGCTTGCGTTGGTTCCGGCGCAATTTTCCCCACACTTTTACCGTCTTCTGCAATGCCGTTCCCTTCGTGCTCCTGGCCAAGAAAAGCGCGCACACCGGCGGTAGCGTGTCCAACCGCATCGGTTTCATTTGGTTGGCTGTGTCCTCTTGGACCGGGAAGGATTGTGGTGAGCATCTCTTCCATGAGTACATCCATCAGTGCCTGTTTTTGGAGGACATGGTCAGGACCGTCTTTCGCCACGATCTAGGTGCGATGTCCGAACCTGAGAACATGATAATTAGCGCGGTGCGAGGAGTGCCTCGACGGTACGACCAGTCGTACCACTCCGCCTTCGTCGCGGCGGGAATCGTCGAATACCGCGCGCGCGCGTCGGACTTCAGTGGCGCATGCGAACTCTTATCGCGACTTTGGCCGTGCCTGGATGCACTCGTCCGAGAGCGGCATTTCCTCACTGACAACGGCGCCGAGCAACTGGACCTGCTCATTGATTGCGTTTTTCGGCAAGCTGACGCGCTGTCCGTTGGAGACAAATCCACCTGGACCTTCCGTTGATCCTAGCGTTGAAGTTGCAAACGAGCCCACAGTTTACATTCTCCAACCGCTCACTTTCTTTTCCTTGATGCCATGCGCTCCGTTTGCCGGGCGATGGCCCGCTTGAGCCTGTCGCCATCCGCGCCGAACAGCTCCCCTTGCGGCGGATCGCCGTGCATGACCAGGAGCCGGTCCATAGCCGCCGCATGGTCCTCCAGGGTGCCGTCCGCCCGGATATGTTGGACGGCGACGTTCCGGACCCCCAGAGCCTGCGCCACCAGCAGGGTTCGATGGCATTCCAGCGGCTCCTTCTCCGCGCACATTATCGCGACGCTACGGGCGGCGGCGTCCTGTATGACCCGATCCAGTCCCCGCTGAAACACGGGACTGGCCGCGACACGGTCGTAACGGATGCGTCCGTTCTCGTAGCAGGCCGGCTCGTCCGGCCGTCCGCCCAACTCGTGTCCGAGGAACACGTACCCGATACCGTGTGGAACAAGGCTGTTCGCCAACGAGTCGCGGTTGAACTGCGGATTGAAGCGGCTGTACGGCGTCGAGCGTACATCGGCGACCTCGTCGACGCCGTGACGCCGCAACAGGCCCACGAAGGAGTCGAGGGCATGGGTGGAATGGCCGATGGTGAAGACGCTCATGGCAATGCCTGTTCATACCCCTGCTTTCACGAGGCTTGCCATGAAACGGGAACCGCGGACAACCCTCGCCGAACACTCCCGTTTCGTGTATCGTGGCTGTCGGTCGACTGACCGAACCGAGAGACCACCAGGAGGAATCCCATGAGCAACAACCTTCGAGGCAAGTACGCCATCGCGGGCGTCGGGCACAGCAAGCTCGGCAAGGTGCCGGAGATGGGGCCCATCGGGATGTTCGCGGTGGCGGCGCGGAACGCCATCGCGGATGCCGGGCTGACCAAGGCGGACGTGGACGGGCTGGTCACCCGGGGGCCGGACGACGTCTACTGCCACCACCAGCGGGTGGGGGCGGCGCTGGGCCTGAACGTCACCTACAGCACCTCCACCGACAACGGCGGCGCGAGCCAGGTGCTGGGCGTGGCCATGGCCTGCATGGCCATCGACGCGGGGCTGTGCAACACGGTGGTGGTGGGGTTCGGACGGGACACCTGGTCCCGCACGCACCGCAACGAGACCGCGCGCAAGCGGGTGAACATCGGCATCCAGAACCAGGGCGAGTTCGGGCCGGAGTTCGGCTGGTTCGGCGCTCCGTCCAACTACGCGGTGTCCGCCCGGCGCCACATGAAGCTCTACGGCACCACCAAGGAGCAACTGGGCCACATCGCGGTGGCGTTCCGCGACCACGCGAGCCGGAACCCCAACGCCTTCTTCCAGAAACCCCTGACCATCGAGGAATACCTGAGCGCCCGGATGATCGTGGATCCGCTGTGCCTCTACGACTGCAGCATCTACATCGACGGCGCCGCGGCGGTGGTGGTGACCTCGGCGGAGCGCGCCCGGGACCTGAAGAGGCCGCCGGCCTATGTCATGGGCTTCGGCTTCGGGAACCGGCTGAGCGGGTGGTTCGAGGAGAGCAACATGCTCACCACCGGGGCCAAGGAGGCGGGCGAGGCGGCCTACCGCATGGCCGGCATCGGCCCCGAGGACGTGGACACGGCGCAGCTCTATGACTGCTTCACGCAGATGGTGCTGCTCCAGCTCGAGGACTACGGTTTCTGCAAGAAGGGCGAAGGCGGACCCTTCGCGGGCTCGGGCGCCCTGTTGCTCGACGGGGCCATGCCCACCAACACGTCGGGCGGGCAGCTTTCGGAGGGGCATACCGAGGGCATGCTGCAGATCGTGGAGGGCGTCCGGCAGATCCGGCACGAGCACGGCCCGGACCGCCAGGTGAAGGACGCCGAGGTGGCGCTGGTGAGCGGCCACGGCGGCAACACCGCCTGCCAGTCCGCCATGATCCTCGCCAGGGAGGCGTCATGAGCGAGTACGCCAAGCCGTTACCCTACCCCACGGTGGAGTCCGAGCCCTTCTGGGAGGGCTGCAAGCGCCACGAGTTGCTGTTGCCGCAATGCCGTCAGTGCAGCGGGTACTGGTTCCCGCCGGGTTCCACCTGCCCGCATTGCTGGAGCACGGAGTGGGACTGGAAGAAGGCCTCGGGCCGCGGCCGGATCCACTCGTTCGGAATCTACAACCGGGTGTACCACCCGGGCTTCGAGGGCGAGATTCCCTACGTGTTCGCGGTCATTCAACTGGAGGAAGGACCGCGGATGGTGAGCAACGTGGTGAACGAGTCGCCGGACAAGCTCGATTGCGACCAGCCGGTGGAGGTGGTGTTCGAGGACGTCACCGAGGAGGTGACGCTCTACAAGTTCGCGCCCGCGAACTGACGCCGGGGCGCCGGAAGCTACCGCGACGCTTCGGTGAGGGTCCGGATGAGGTCTTCGGCCTGGGGGTTCTTGACCTTTCTCCGGATCAGGATATCCGTGGGCGTGACCTTGCTGTCGCCGTAGTAGGTCCGGTTGTTGTCATTGTTGACGATCACCCCCCCGCCCTCGAGGGTGAGGCCCCCGTACAACCCCTTGACACGGGCGAACGAGAAGATGTCGAAGAGCTCGGCCTTGGCGCCGATGCCCTCCGGACCCACGCCGATGCTCGCGTCGGCGCCGAGCTGGAACTTGTCGCCCAGGAACCTTCTCAATCCCGTATCGGTCATGATCATGAGAATGACCTGCCCGCCGGCGATGCCGAACTGCAGGCCGAAGGACCCCGCAAGGACGTCGTAGAAAGCCGGATGGCTCCAGCTCCCGTCCCGGTCCTGCGCCAGAAGCACGCCGTTGCCTGCATATCCGCCCAGGAAGAACCCGCCCCGCACCCACGTCGGCATGATCAGGAGCCCCTTGGCGTAACGCACGTTCGCGCGGAACCAAGTCATCCGGGAATCCTTCTGGAAGTCCCGGAACGCGAACCCGGCCTCGGTCACTCTTTGCTCAAGCTTCTCCCGGTCCGCCGCACCGGATGGGACGATGGACAGCGTGGTGAACAGGATCAGGACGACGAGTGATACCAGGTATTTTTGCATCGAGCGCCTCGCTTCTCTTGGTGAGCGGCAAGCCATCAACGGTGTGCGTGACCGCATGTTGCAATAGATAACATGCCGGACGGCGATAGAAAACGACGAGGGTAGAGTAGAGGGCGGACGCGCCGGTCAGAACTCCATGCCGATGCCGGCCGCCCGGGCCTTGTCGTGGGCCAGCCGCGCCAGGGCCATGTATCCCACGCCCTGATCGCTGTTCTGCTTGAACAGGGTGATGTCGCGGCCGCTCCCGCGTCCCCGGACCTTGCCGGTCACCAGCGCGCTCAGGTCCTTGACGTCGTCCCAGGCGATGACTCCGTTCCGCACGGGCTCCAGCAGGTCCCCCTGCTCGTCCTGGATGCCCTGTTGCACCAGGGTCGCCACGATCACGTCCGCCCGGGCCAGAACCGCGTCGTCCAGCTCGCGCCGGGGCCGGCTCACCAGCCCTTCCATGAGCAGCTCCTTGTTGCTGCCCACGATGGAGGTGACGTGGACCCCTTCCTCCAGCCACCGTCCGAAAACCACGGGAAAGTTGCTGCCGGTGGCGCAGACGATGATGTCCACGTTCCGGGCCGCGTCCTCGGGCCGCTCCACGGGCTTGAGCTCCGCGTCCACGTGGGGCTGCATGACCTCGCAGAAGGCGCGCCGGTTGTCGGCGCTCCGGCTGTAGACCCTGACCTCCGTGATGGGCCGGATGGCGCACATGGCCTCCAGATGGCGCCGGGCCTGACGGCCGCTGCCGAGGATCCCCAGCACCCGGGCGTCCTCCCGGGCCATGCGCCGGGTGCCGACGGCGCTGGTGATGGCCGTCTCGGTGGCGAACTCGTCCTCCGCCGCCTGGCGCCGGTAGAACGGCGGACAGCCGGCGATGATGGCCAGCAGCGCGCCGTTCTCGCTGTCGTAGCTGACGTAGACCCGCTTCCCCACCGCGCCGTAGCTCTGGTCATCCGCGGTGTAGTTGTGGCGTTCGTAGTGAACGAAGGTGCCGGCCACGCCCAGGGGCACGCATCCGCCGGAATGAACGGTGATGCGGCGGTTGTCCGCCAGCATCCGCTGGCGCGGCAGGCTGAAGATGGGATGGTCCACCTGGGAGGCGAACCCTTTCTCGACGGCGTCGACGGCCTCGGTGATGGAGATGAGGCCCTCGAGCTCTTCCGCCTTGATGAACAGCGCCATGGCGTACGGCCCCGCCCGCTACCGGTGGGCTCGGGTGAACTCAAGCGCCCGGTCGCACACGTTCTCGGTGGTCTGGTCCGGCGGCATGACATTCCAGAACTCGCCGTTGGGCAGGCACTCCCGCAGGTAGTGCGCGCCCGAGGTGGCGTGGGACGGGTCGTCGCCCGGCATGATGACGGCTGGAGCCTTGATGCCCATGACCTCCTCGGCCGTGGCGCCGGTGGCGGTTTCGCGGTCGAACAGATCGGGGCCGCTGGCGGCGATGATGCCCATGTAACGCTCCGGGTCCTCGGCCGCGAACCGCTCGGCGAACGCGCTGTCCCGGGCGATGACCGAAGCCCAGGGGCCGGACTCGGGATCGGTCCAGAAGGTCGTACCCTTGGAGGCCCGCTCCACGACGCCTTTGATGCCGTTTCCCCGGACGAAGCTCAGGTGGTTGGCGAAACGCGCCTGGCTCGCCGCCTTCCAGCGGTAACCGCCCACCGGCCAGTGCAGGATCATGCCCAGGGTCGCCTTCGGAAAGTTGACGCCGAAGGAAAGCGCCACCGAGCAGCCCATGCAGCCGCCCATGACGAAGGCCGAATCGATCCCCAGGTGGTCCAGGAGTTGTTTGCCCTCGCGGGCGTACGCGGTCCAGGTGAGACGCTCCACCCGTCCGCCGGACTGCCCCGCCTCCCGGCGGTCGTAGGCGATGACCTGATGCTCCGAGCCCAGCTTGGCCAGGGCGTCGATGCCGGTCCAGGCGCTGGCCACGCGCCACTTCTCGATGGTGGAATCGAAACCGCCCGGCGCGAACATCAGCAGCGGCGTTCCCGAGCCGTAGGACTCGTAGTAGATCTCGATTCCGTCGATGACAGCAGTCGGCATGTAGTTCCTCCAGGACAGCCGCCGGTACGCGCAACCGCGCGTTTACGGGGCTTGCATGATTTTCCAAACGATTAGCCCAAGCACGGAAACCAGTCAAACATGTCCCGGGCTTGACCCCGGTCACCCTCCACGTCACCCCGGGCCCCGGGTCAAAGCCCGGGGCCCGGGGTCCAGGGGGGCGCAGCCAGCGGTGACCCGCTACACGGCATTGAGACGGGGTGCGGCGGCTCAATGCCTGGACCCCGGGTCAAGCTTGCCCCGGGCTTTGACCCGGGGCCCGGGGTGACGTGGAGGGTGGGCCGGGGGTGGCGGTTCGGTGGCCGGGGTGACGTGGAGGGTGGGCCGGGGGTGGCGGTTCGGTAGGCCGGGGTGGCGTGGAGAGCGGGCCGGGGACAACGGTTGCGTGGGCCGATTGACCCGGTTCGATGCCGGGTCCTATAATCACGGGCAATCACGGGCTGAACATCGTCGACGCGCGCACGGAGGAACCCATGTTGATCGATTGGCATTCACACCACACGGCCCCGGAAGTGGTAGACGCCTTCCGGCGGAAGGCCGGCAAGGACCCGAAGGTGGACGACTACGACGCCGCCGACTTCGAGAAGCGGCTCGCCGAACTGGACGAGGCGGGCATCGACTACCAACTCGTCTGCCAGGGCGCCAGCGAGGACGCGGACCAGCTCGACGGCGCGGACGCCTTGGAGATGGCGCGCCTGTCCAACGACGTGCTGGCCGAGCGCATCGGCGGCCACACCGACCGGTTCGGCGGCATCACCGCGCTGTCGCTCAAGAACGTGGAGGCCTCGGTGGAGGAGATCGAGCGCATGACCGCCCGTGGCTTCAAGGCGGTGCTCATCTACCCCCGGGTGGACGGCGAGATGAAGGTGGACCTGCCGGAGTTGGACCCGGTGTTCGCCAAGGTGTCCGAGCTCGGGCTCCCGCTGTTCCTGCACGGCAGCGGCAACGCCAAGGACCCGACCCTCCAGCGGCTGGAGGACGGCGGCGCCGGGGTTTCCTACGCCGTGTTGTCGGACGCCAGCGTGAACGAATGCGTGATGCGCATGATCGCCGGCGGCGTCTTCGACCGCCATCCGAACCTGCGGGTGGTGATACGGAGCGGCGGCGGCGGCATCCCCCTGCTGGTCCAGAGGATGTCCTGGAGGCACAGGGGACCGGACGGCGACAAGCGCTACTCCGACCTCTTCCTCAAGCACTTCCTCATCGACACGGCCAGCGTCAGGCCCAAGGCCCTGCCCTTCCTCACCGAAGTGATGGGCTCCGGCGGCGTGGTCTTCGGCTCCGACTACTGCGGCGGGCTGGGCCCTCTCAGGAGGGCGCTGGCGGTGGTGGACGAGCAGGAGAACGCGGCGGAGGTCCGCTCCTGGACCGAACGGACTTCGCGCGAGATGCTGGGGCTTTAGCGGGGTTGGGCGGTGCGGGGGACCGGGGCACGGGCGGGTCTGCAACCCGCCCCCTACGACACCTCGGCCGAAAAAACCTTGAGCGTGCGCAGGAAGCTCGCGTGCGACAGGGTCGCCATGTCCAGCACGATGTGCTCGACGCCGGCTTCCTCGAACTCCGCGACGCGGTCCCGGATCAGTGACGGGGCGCCCTTGAACGGCGTGTTGCCCGCCCGGCCCGCGTAGGGTCCCACTGGCTCCGAGACGCCGTCGATGAGGAGGTTGGCGCGCAACGACATGGCCGGCACCCGGTCGATCCCCCGCCGCTCGCACAGCCCGGCCATGTAGGCCCTTCCCTCTTTCATCTCCTGGGCGGTGAGGCCGATGGGATGCCACCCGTCGCCCAGCTCTACCGCCCGCCGCATGGCCCTCTTGCTCCTGCCGCCGATCCAGATGGGCGGTCCCGGCCGCTGCACCGGCCGCGGCGAGGTGTAGACCTTGTCGAAGTTGAAGTACCTGCCGCTGAAGCTGGTCCGGTCATGGGTCCAGATCTCGCGGATGACGCGCAGGTACTCGTCGCTCACGTCGCCCCGCTCCTCGAAACGCACCCCCAGGGCGTCGAACTCCCCTTCCATGTACCCGGCCGCGGCCCCGAAGATGACCCTCCCGCCGGAGAGGACGTCGATGCTCGCCAGCATCTTGGCCATGACGACGGGGTTTCGGTACGCCAGCACGATGATGCTGCTGCCGAGCTGCGCGCGTTGGGAGATCGCGGCCAGGTAGCTGAACACCGTAAAGGCCTCCAGCATGTGCTCGCGGTAGATCAACTGCGCCTCACGCACACCCTCCGGGATCACGACGTGGTCCGTGACCCAGATGGAGTCGAACCCCAACCGCTCGATCTCTCCCACCGCCTCCACCAACTCCGCGCTCCCGACCTCCCGGCCGTAGTGCGTGAGACATACCCCGAATTTCATGACTTCCCCTCGCTGACTTCCCCTTCCGTCGCCCCGTAACAGAATCGCGTGGCTGAGAGCGGGGCGGGCGGCGTCCCGGAAATCTGTCGACGGCCGGCGGACGTAATCCACAACACCGTTCAACCACCCCGTTCCGGGCGACGCAGAACAACACGGCCCGGCAATACCGTCGCCTGATTTCCGGGACGCCGCCCACCCCGCTCGCTCGGCACCGGCACCAAATCCGAATCCGACTCCGACTCCGAACCCGCCACCGGCGCGGCCACCGGCTCGCCCCTACTCCTTCCGCGTAGTGAGCTCGATCTTGTACCCGTTGGGATCTTCGACAAACGCGATCACCCCGCCGCCGTGCTTCATGGGCCCCGCATCCCGCGTGATCTTGACCCCCTTCTTGCGCAGGTCGTCACAGGTAGCGTACACGTCGGGCACTCCGATGGCGATATGGCCGAAGCCGTCGCCCACGTCGTACTCGTGGGTGTCCCAGTTGTAGGTGAGCTCGATGACGGCGCTGTCCTCCTCGGACCCGTAGCCCACGAAGGTGTTGGTGAAACGGCCCGACTCGTAGTCCTTCCGCTTCAACACCTTCATCCCCAACCCGTCGCAGTAGAACTTCAGGCTCTCATCCAGGTGATTGACGCGTATCATGGTGTGAACGATTCTCATGGGACTCTCCTTTTCTCAGGCTGACTCGCCGATTTGTGAGGGGTCGGTCACCACCTCCCGGATCTCCCAGCCCTTCGAGCGCGTGAAGCTCACGTGACTGAAGTCACAGGGTTTCAGGTGGAAGGTACGGTACCGGTTCAGCGGCGTTCGGCTGATCCGGCACAATACGGAAAGAATCGGGAAGCTGTGGCTGACCACGACGATGGTGTCGCCGTCGTCGTGACTCTCGACAATGCGATTGAGCGCCGACCAGGCCCGCCGGTCCACGTCCCCGAGACGCTCGCCGCCGGGCAGGACCACGGCCACCGGTTGCGAGCGCCACTCCTCGATCAATCCGGCGAACCGCTCCCGCACTTCCACGAACGTCAGCCCTTCCATCTCGCCGTGATCGAGCTCCCGCAGGTCGGGCTCGATGGAGACCGGAACGCCGTGGGGCCCGCCGACGATCTCGGCGGTTTGCCGCGCGCGCTGCAGATCGCTCGAATAGACCGCGTCGATCCGGCAACGGCTGAGTTGCCGGGCGACTTCGCCGGCCTGACGGTGACCGGCCTCGTTGAGCTCGATGTCCGAGCTCCCCTGGCATCGGCCTTCCCGGTTCCAGCGGGTCTCGCCGTGACGTAACAGGAAGATCTGCATGCGTCAGATGAACTCCGGATGGACCTCTATCGCGGCGTTGGCCTTCAGGTCCTCGATCAACCGCCTCAAGACCCGTTCCCTTTTCTCTCCTCGTATCCGCTGCGTCAGCTCTTCCTTCTCATCCGCCAGCCCCGCGGGATCGGCCTCCACGGTCTTCCGGAGCACCATCACGTACACGGAATCGCCGCGGACATAGGCGTCCTTCGCCACGGGCTCCCGCTCGGACAAGGTGAGGCGTCCCAGCGGCAACGGCAGCACCCCGATTTCGGGGATCTCCGCCTGCTTGCGCGGGAACAGGCCGGTGTCCTCCACGGTGACCGCGTGATCCGCCGCCACCTTGCGAAGGTCCGGCGATTGCTTCAACGCCGCCAGCAGCGCGTCCGCCTTCTCAAGGGCCTGCTCGCCAGCCTTCCTTCGGGTGAGGGTTTCCCGGATCTTCTCCCTTACGTCGCCCACGGGCGGCACCGCGGGTTCGACCCTCTCGGCCCCCTCCAGCAGGTACAGAGCGTCGGCGGTGGTGATGATGGGACCCACCTGACCCGGCCGGAGCGAGAGCCCCGCCCGGTAGAAGCCTTCCACGTCGCCGATCTCGTCGAGCGTTTCCCCCGCGCTGAAAAGACGCGTCACGGACGCCTCGAGGTTTCGTTGCGAGACCACCTCCGTCAGCGGCGTGCCGTCGAGTCCCTTCTCCCGGTCATCCTCCGCGGCGCGGGCCGCCCGCGTGCCGCCGCGTTCGCGCTTGAGGGCCTTGACGATGTCTTCGCGCACTTCATCGAGCGCCATGACCTCGTCCTGCTGCTTCTCCACCGCCTTCAGGAGGTGCAGCCCCACGGGGCTTTCGATGACCTCGCTGACCTCGTTTTCCCCGAGCGCGAACAGCGCGGCGTCGAGCGCCTCCACCAACTGCCCCCGGCCCACGAAACCCATGTCCCCGCCCTGGGCCGCGGTTTCACCCTTCGAGTGCTGCTTGGCGAGCTCGCCGAAATCGGCGCCCCCCTGCGCTTCCTTCAGGATCTCCTCCATCTGCTTTCGCGGCTCCGCCCTCTCTTCGGACGAAGCGTCCGCGGGCGCCGCCGGGATGAAGATATGGCTGAACCTCACCGCCTCGTGCCTGCGGAACCGGCGGTCGCGGTAGACGTCGTAGTAGGACTGAACGTCCTTTTCGGAGATCTGGACGTCGGCGGCGAAATCATCGACCCGGTACTCGATGTATCTTGTCTTGACCTTGAGGGGCTCCCGCAGCAGCGCCGCGTTCTTGTCGTAGTAATCCTTGATCTCTTCGTCCTTGATCTCGATGCCTTCGAGGAACTCGTCCGTCTTGAGGCGAACGAAGTCCAGCGCGATCTCCTCGTTGTCCCACCGATAGCGCTCCTCGATCTCGGAGGCCGTGACCGGAATCGAGTCCTGGATCAGGTCCTGGAGCTTCTGGATCACCAATGATTCCCGCTGCTGAGCCTCGAACTCTCCGGGAGTGAGTCCCTGCCGGAGCAGCGCCTGCTCGTAAACGTCCCTGTCGAACCGGCCCGCCACCTGGAACGCGGGGTTGCGGGCGATTCCGTCCACCAGTTCCTCGTCGCTCACCCGAAGCCCCAGCTCCCGCGCCCTCTGCAGCAGAAGCCGTTGGTCGATGATCTCGTTCAGCAACTGGCCCCGGAGATTGAGCGCCTCGATGTCGGCCGGCGAGAGCCGGCCTCCGGAAAGTTGCTGGTAGGTTTGAAGCATGCGGTAGTAATGCGTCTCCAACTCGCTGTAGGTAATCGGGTCGCCGTTCACCTCGGCGATGGTGACCACCCCCTGGTTCTGACCGCCCTGGGGGCCGACGCCCACCATGACGAACGCCAGCACGCCGACTCCGAGCAGCAGGATCACCAGCCACGACCGTTTGTGTTTGCGTATCACGTCAAGCATTTGCGCGAGGCTCCTCGAGTCATCTGGTTCCGTTCGCCAGGCCCGTCCGCTTGGGAACCGGATCATTATAGGTAGCCGCCGTGATGATGTGAAGGGGACCGGCCAAACCCCCTTTCTCATTGTCGTTTGTTGTGCCAGGTAGGGAGTTTTGGTATCTTGAAGCAGGTTTCTCATTACATTCGTGGCATTAGAGAGGTTACATGAGGTTTCTCAACAAGATCTATGGCCTCGTTTCGAACGATCTGGCCATCGATCTGGGCACGGCGAACACGCTGATCTACATCAAGCACGAGGGCGTGGTCTGCAACGAGCCCTCCGTGGTGGCGGTGCAGAAGAACGGACGGGGCGAGAAACGAATCCTTTCCGTCGGCTCCGCGGCCAAGAAAATGCTGGGCCGCACCCCCGGCAGCATCGTCGCGATTCGTCCGCTGAGGGACGGCGTCATCGCCGATTTCGAGACCACCGAGGCAATGCTCGAGTATTTCATCAAGCAGGTGCACCACCGGCGCTCGCTGGTGCGGCCCCGGGTCATCATCGGGGTGCCTTTCGGCATCACCGAGGTGGAAAAGCGGGCGGTCCGCGAATCCGCCGAATCGGCGGGAGCCCGCGAGGTCTATCTGATCGAACAGCCGATGGCCGCGGCCATCGGCTCCGGACTCCCCATCACCGAACCCACGGGCAACATGATCGTGGACATCGGCGGAGGAACTACCGAGGTCGCCGTCATCTCGCTGGCGGGCATCGTCTACTCGAAGTCCATCCGCGTGGGCGGCGACAAGCAGGATGAAGCCATCGTCCAGTTCATCAAGCGGCGCCACAACCTGATGATCGGCGAGCGGACCGCGGAACTGATCAAGATCACCATCGGGTCCGCCTATCCCGGCGAGGAGGTCCGCACCATGGAGATCAAGGGCCGGGATCTGGTGGCGGGGGTGCCCAAGACCGTGCTGATCTCGGACGAGGAGATTCGTGACTGTCTGCTGGAGCCCATCAACCAGATCATGGATGCCGTCCGTGTCTCGCTGGAGAGAACGCCGCCCGAACTGGCGTCGGACATTGTGGACCGCGGCATCGTGCTGGCGGGCGGGGGCTCACTGCTCCGGAACCTGGATTCACTGATCAGCGAGGAAACCGGCCTTCCTGTGACTCTTGCCACCGACCCCCTCACCTCGGTCGTACTGGGAGCGGGCAAGGCGCTGGACGAGATCGACCTGCTCAAGGACGTAACGATCAACTAACTGAAAGGACGCCAGAAACACGTGGCCGCAGCCAGGAAAAAGGGAACTGCGGACTCGCCCGGGTCATCGCAGCAGCCCTCCAGATCCCGCCAGCCGGATACCCGCGCCAACAAGGCCGGGTTCGTGGCCATGTCCGTGCTGCGCCGGCATTGTATTCCCATCAACTGTCTGTTGGCGCTGGCCCTGGCCTTCTACGTCGTCACCGTCTCGTCCACCAACCCGAACCAGCCCGACGCCGTAACCCGGCTCCTGACGCACTCGGTGAAGCCGCTCCAGAAGGCGCTTCACGTCATCGGCGCGACCATGCGCAACCTGCAGCTCAACTACGTCGCGTTCAAGGACCTTTGGAACGAGAATTCCAACCTGAAGGCGCAGATCGCCGCCCTCGAATCCGAACGCAACCGGCTCTTCGAGGCGAAGCTTGCCAACGACCGCCTGATGGAGCTGCTGGAGATCCGCACGCGGATACTGAGGGAATCGGTGGCGGCCACGGTGATCAGCAACAGCGCGAGCAGTTGGTTTCGCACCATTACGGTGGACAAGGGCTCCGCCGCCGGCATCCATCAGGGCATGGCGGTCATTACACCGAGAGGAGTGGTGGGCAAGGTCGTATCGGTGGGCGAGAACACGGCCAAGGTGCTGCTGTTGACGGATCACAAGAGCGGCCTCGATATCATCACCCAGCGGACCCGGGTGCGCGGCATCGTCTCGGGATCCGTGGACGGGGAACCGGTCGTCAAGTACATGGGCCGCAACGAGGATGTCCGTGCCGGAGACCGCCTCATCACGTCCGGGCTGGACGGAACCTTCCCGAAGGGGCTCCTGGTGGGAACCATCGTCGACATCGAAGACGAGGCGCCGGGGCTCTTCCAGCGGGTCCGCGTCTCGCTGGCCGTGGATCCGTTGGTGATGGAGGAAGTGCTCTTCATTTCCGACAAGCCCAAGCACGTATTCTCGTCCGCGCTGGACGAGGTCCCCGAGCCCGCGTCGTCCGCTACGCCATGAACGTGTCGCTGGTCTTCTTCGGCATCGGCCTGATCTTCGTCGTCCTGCAGGCGACGGTCCTGCATCTCGCAAGCTGGACCCCCATCATCCCCGACCTGACCCTGACCCTGTGCGTTTACTGGGCGCTCAACCGTCCCCGGGTGGAGGCCGTTTGGGGGACGTTCCTGCTGGGGTACGCCATCGACATCCTGTCGAGCCCTCAACCCGGCGTGAACGCCGTGGCCTTCTCCGCGGTCTTTCTCGCCGTATACCTGGTGTTCCGCTACATCTGGGCCAGGGGACATCTGATGAGCGCCGTCACCGTGTTCGCGGCGGTGTGGCTGAAGGTCGGCACGCTGATCTTCATTTCTCCGCTGTTCGACCTGCCCACCCGCGACTGGGTGGTCATCGCCGAGGCCATCCTCCACGAGGCCCTCTTTTCCGCGGCCATCGCCCCGTTTCTGTTCATCGTGCTTCGCTCGATCCAGACACGCATGGAGAGCCCGCGGAAATCGCCTTCCTACGTCAATGCTTCGTAGACCGAATACCCGGGCCTTGCCGGAGTTTCGACGGCGAATACGCCTCTTCGCGCTCTGCGTCCTGGTGGCCTTCGCCTTCCTGACGTACCGCCTCTGGGTGCTCCAGGTCCTGCAAGGCAACCGCTACACCGTCATGTCCGAGCACAATCGTATCCGCCTGCAGCGCGTCCCGGCGGTGCGCGGCCTGGTGTTCGACCGCAAGAACCGCCTGCTGATCCATAGCCGTCCTTCCTTCGACGTGCAGTACGTCCCGGGCGGAAATGCCGGGCAGGAAGATACCTTGCGGCGCCTCGCCGAGATGGTGGAGGTCGACGGAGAGCGGCTCGAGGAGATCGCCCAGGGCGGCAACGGAGCGAAACGCGTTACTCTCGTCCGTGACGTGGACTGGCCGTCGGTGGTGGCGGTCGAGACCCACCAGCTCGATCTGCCGGGAGTCTACCTGAGCGTCAGGGCCCGGCGCAGCTATCTGACCGACGAAGTGGCGGCCCACATGCTCGGGTATCTGGGCGAGATCAACGCCAATCAGTTGCAGCGACTCCGCAGGCAGGGCTACCGGCTCGGAGACGCCATCGGACAGGCCGGCCTGGAGAAGAGCTGGGAGCGGCACCTGGCCGGCCGCAGCGGCGGGGAGAAGGTGGAGGTCGACGCCACGGGCCGGAAGGTCCGCGTGATCGACCGCCACAAGGCCACCCCCGGGCACAATGTCGTGCTGACCCTCGACATGGATCTCCAGCAGGTGGCGCACGACGCTCTGAAGGGCAAGGAAGGCGCCATCGTCGTCCTGGAGGTGAACACGGGCGCCGTGCTTGCGCTGGCGAGCTCGCCGACGTTCGACCCCAACTGGTTCGCCCGCGGCCTGACCTCGCGGGAGTGGCGGCATCTGACCGACGATCGGGAGACCCCGCTGCACAACCGGGCGTTGCAGGGGCAGTTTCCACCGGGCTCCACCTTCAAGATCGTCACCGCCCTGGCGGCATTGCAGGAAGGGGTGATCTCTCCCAACAAGACTCTTTGGTGCGGCGGCTCCTACCAGGTCGGCAACCGTACCCTCCGGGATTGGAAGAAGGACGGACACGGCCATATCAAAATGCACCAGGCCTTGGTGCAGTCGTGCGACGTCTATTTCTACCAGATTTCCCAGCGCCTCGGCGTCGACAAGATCGCCCGGTATGCGCGCCGTTTCGGCTTCGGCTCGCCCACCGGGATCTCGCTCGACGGCGAAGGTCCCGGGCTGGTTCCCGACCGGGCGTGGAAGAAGGGCCGCTACGGAACGCCGTGGTACCGGGGAGAGACGCCGCTGGTTGCCATCGGGCAGGGGTTCCTGTCCGTCACCCCCCTGCAGATGGCCAGCATGACGGCCACCGTGGCCAACGGCGGGACCGTGTACCGCCCCTGGTTCGTCAAGAGGGTGGTGTCGCCGGACGGCGAGGTGATGGAAGAGTACGGCCCGGTCCGGACCGGCACCGTGGGGCTCAAGAAAGAGAACTGGGACATCGTCAGGCGGGCGCTGTTCGACGTGGTCCACGGCCGGCGAGGCACCGCCAGGACGGCGCGCTCGGAAGTCGTGGGGATCGCCGGCAAGACCGGCACCGCCCAGGTGGCGGAGATGCGCGGAGACGCGGTCAAGAGCGAGGACCTGCCGTACGAGGTGCGGGACCACGCCTGGTTCGTGGCCTACGCTCCCACCAAGGAGCCCGAGATCGCCGTGGTGACCTTGGTCGAGCACGGCGGGCACGGCGGCGCCACGGCCGCACCCATCGCCAAGCAGGTGATCGAGGCCTATTTCCTCTTCGATGGCGAGGAGGCGGAGCACGAGGAGCCGGCCGGCCGGCAGCTCTCCGCCCTGGACGTCAGGCCGCCGCCGCGGACAGACCATGCAGATTGATCGCCGGCTGGTCTCCAGCTTCGACTGGCCCCTGTGGACCCTTTCCGTGGGGCTGGCGCTGGTGGGCATCATGACCATCTACAGCGCCACTTGCAGCGTCAACGAAGAGTGCTCGCGTTATCTCGCCACCCGGCAGTCCTACTGGCTCATCATCGGCCTGGCGCTGATGGTGGCCACGTTCTCCGTGGACTACCAACGACTGGCCCACTGGGCCTACCCCATCTACGTCGCGGTGGTGATCCTCCTGGCGCTGGTGTTGATCATCGGCATCACCAGCGGCGGCTCCCAGCGATGGCTCGACCTGGGGTTCTTCGCGCTTCAGCCCTCGGAGCTGGCCAAGCTCACGCTCGTGCTCGTGCTGGCCAAGACGCTGTGCTACTACGAGCCGGGGTATTCCCTGATGGATCTCGGGGTGCCTCTGCTGCTGAGCGCGCCGGTGGTGGGTCTCGTGCTGCTGCAACCGGACCTGGGGACCGCCGGCGTCATCTTCCTCATCGCCATGGCCGTGGTCGTCATGTCCGGCCTGCGCGTGCGGTCGCTGCTGTATCTCACCGTGGCCGCCATCGCCGCTCTTCCGGTCGGCTGGCAGTTCCTGAAGCCGTATCAGAAGACCCGCATCTGGACCTTCATGAACCCCGAGTCGGACCCGCTCGGCGCCGGCTATCACGTCGTCCAGTCCAAGATCGCCATCGGCTCGGGCCGTCTTTGGGGCACGGGTTATCTGCAGGGCAGCCAGAACCGGCTGGAGTTTCTCCCCGAGCAACACACCGATTTCGTCTTCGCCGTGTTCGCGGAGGAGTGGGGCTTCTCGGGCTGCGTGGCGTTGCTGGCCGCCTACGCCTTGCTCATCCTGCTCGCGCTCAGGGTGGTAAGGCGGGCTCAGGACCGTTTCGGAGTGCTGTTGGCCACGGGAATGGCGGCGATTCTGTTCTGGCAGTTCACCATCAACATCGGCATGGTGACCGGACTCGTGCCCGTGGTGGGGATTCCGTTGCCGCTCATCAGCTACGGCGGCTCCTCACTCGTCACCACCCTGATAGCCGTGGGCGTGCTCATCAGCGTGAGCATGAGGCGCTACACGCGCTGATCACCCCAAGGCCTTGTCGATCTCGCTCACCAGCCTGTTCTTGGGCGCCGCGCCGACGATCTGCCCCGCGAGGCCGCCTTCCTTGAAGATCATGAGGTTCGGAATGCCGCGGACGCCGTAGCGGGTGGGGGTCTCGGGGTTTTCGTCGACGTTGATCTTCACCACCTTGAGCCGGCCGTCATACTCCTGGGCCAGCTCTTCCAGCACCGGCGCAATGGACTTGCACGGGCCGCACCAGGGGGCCCAGAAATCCACCAGCACGGGTATGGGCGCGCCGATCACTTCCGTTTCGAACTCGTTGTCTCCAACGTGGGATATGGCCATGGGTACGTGTCTCCTATTCTCCGGTGCCGGAGAGGAAGTTCAGCAGGGTACGGACACCGAACCCCGTCCCCCCCTTCGGGCAGGTAACGCGGTCCTTGGCGGCGAAAGCGGGACCCGCGATGTCCAGGTGCGCCCAGGGAACGTCGTCGACGAACTCCTGCAGGAACAACGCCGCCGTGATGGCCCCGGCGGAGCCGCCGCCGACGTTCTTGATGTCCGCGACGGGACTCTTGATGTCCTCGCGGTACTCGGCTGCCAGAGGCAACCGCCACAGGCCCTCACCGGCGTCCCGGCCGCAGGCCTCGAGTTCTTCGGCGAGCTCTCCATGGTTGCAGAAGAGCCCCGCCAGCTCGTTGCCCAGGGCCACGATGCAGGCGCCCGTGAGGGTGGCCAGATTGATCATGCAGTCGGGCTTTTCCCGCGCCGCCAGGACCAGGGCGTCGGCGAGAATGAGACGGCCCTCGGCGTCGGTGTTCATGACCTCCACGGTCTTGCCGTTGAGGTACCGTATGACATCCCCCGGTTTCTGCGCGCCGCCGTCGGGCAGGTTGTCGGTCGCCGGCACCAGCCCCAGCACCTCGACGTCCGGAGCCAGCTCCGGGAGCGCGCTCATCACGGCGATGACCGCGGCGCCCCCCGCCATATCCAGCTTCATGGTTTCCATCGACCGCGGCGGTTTGAGCGAGAGTCCGCCGGAATCGAAGGTGATCCCCTTCCCGATGAGGGCCACCTTCCGCCGGGGCTTCGTCTTGGGCTTGTAGCGGATGTGGAGGAAACGCGGCTCCTCCCGGCTGCCCTGGTTGACCGCCAGAAGGCCCGCCAGCTTCATTTGCTGGATCTTCCGCTTGCCCCACACCTCCACCTTGAGCCCCTCGCCGCGGCAATGGGACGCGGCCTGCTCCGCCAGATAGCTGGCGGTGGCGGTGGAAGCCGGCTCGTTCACCAGGTCCCGGGCCAGGCAGATGGCCGACACCGAGACCCTGGCCCGCCGCACCGCCCGGGTCAGGGCGGCGTTCCGGCCGGCCGCGGTCCGTCCCACGGTCAGCGTGCGCAGACGTCCCGGCGGAGGGTCCTTGGACCGGTACTTGTTGAATCGATAGGCACTCAGGAGGGCCCCCTCGGCCACCGCCTCCACGACCGCGCCCGTTTGCTGGTCCGGCGGCAGCATGAATACCGCGTCGTCGGCCCAGATCCGCCCGGCCTCCCTGGCGGTGACGGCCCCGGCCGTGCGCCAGGCATGCGGCCCCGCCTCATCCTGCTTTCCCAGGCCCACCAGCAGGACGTGGCCGGCCGGCATGGCACCGTGGGTGGCCAGCAGCAGGGAGCTGCCGCGCTTGGCGGCGAAGCTGCTTTTCTTCACCAGCGCGGCAAGCTTCCCCTTGAGCTGGCGGTCGAGCCGCTTTGCCGGACTCCCCTCCAGGCCCTTGTCGGTGACGGGGAAGGCAAGCACCGCCGTCTGGATCCGTGCCGGGGCGATCTCCCTGATCTTGATCTCGATGGACATGGGTCAGAAGCGGTGACCGCGGATGAAGGTCATGAACTCGGCGCGGGTCTTCTCCTGTGTGCGGAAGGCTCCCAGCAAGGCGCTCGTGATGATGGTGGAGTTCTGCTTCTGCACGCCGCGCATGCGCATGCACATGTGTTCCGCTTCCATCACCACCGCCGCCCCGAGAGGATTGATGCGTTCCATGATGGTCTGCGCGATCTGGTTGGTGAGCCGCTCCTGCACTTGCAGACGGTGCGCATAGGCGTCCACCAGCCGCGCCAGCTTGGAGACCCCGACGATCTGGTGGCGCGGGATGTAGGCGACGTGGGCCTTGCCGTGGAACGGCAGCATGTGATGCTCGCAGAGGGAATGGAAGTCGATGTCCTTCTCGACGATCATCTCCTGGTAGTCCTCGGTGAACAGCGCACCGTTGATGATCGCATCGGGGTCCTCGCCATAGCCGCTGGTGAGGAAGGTCAACGCCGCCGCCACCCGCGCCGGGGTCTTCTCGAGGCCCTCCCTGTCCGGGTCCTCCCCGAGGGCCTGTAGGATGGCTCGGACGTGCCCTTCCAGGGCATCCGACCGCGTCTCGGTAGTATCGATGGGCCGTTGAACGGACATCGGGGCAACGTAACATCTGCCCCAAAACGGGTCAAATCGGCCTCGTAACCCGGACTCTCGAATTGTGATCGGCCCGCGAACCCCTTAGAATGGGGCATGGCCCACATCCCCGACATCGCCACCGAGGACGCCTCCCATCTGGTCACGCTGGAAGAGATCAGCCGGTTCGTGGACCAGGCCGAGGACCTGCAGGGGTGCCTCAATAGCATCGCCGGGATCGTGGCCCAGCGCATGCAGACCGAGGTGTGCTCGGTCTACCTCCTCGACGCCGACAGCGGGAGGCTCACCCTCAGCGCCACGCAAGGCCTGGATACGGTGGCCGTGGGCCGCGTCTCCATGACCGTGGGCGAAGGTCTGGCGGGACTGGCGGTGGAGACGGGGGAACCGGTGATGGTCATGGACGCCCCGTCGCATCCGCGCTTCCTGTACTTCCCCGAGACCGGCGAAGAGCGCTACCATTCCTTCTTCGCCGTCCCCGTCCACGCCCGCAAGACGCCCATCGGCGTGCTGGTGGTGCAGACCTCCCGCCCGCGCGAGTTCACCCAGGACGAGGTCCGGCTCCTGAAGGCCATCTCGGCCCAGGTTTCCACCATTATCGTGCACGCCCGGCTGGTGGACTCGCTCAAGGACAAGGAGCGCGAGCGCAAGCAGTCCCGGCAACGGATGGTCAGCGCGCTGCGGCGGCTGAGGTCGTACGAGGGCCGGGGCAAGGAACGCACCGCCGAGCCCCAGAGAAAGTTCCGCAGCCGGCTGACCGGGCTGGCGGCCTGCCCCGGCTTTGCCTACGGCAAGGCCCACATCATGCAACGGCGCGTGGACCTGGGGGCCATCCAGAAGACCCACACGGGCGACCCGCAGGGTGAGCTGGAGCGCTTTCGTTCCGCGGTGCAACAGGCCGTGGCCCAGGTGGAGGCCATCAAGACCCGCATGATCGCCCTCATCTCCGACGAGGCCGGGGCGATCTTCGACGTGCACCGGATGTTGCTGAACGACCCGGTGCTGCAACAACAGATCGAGAGCCGCATCGTTCAGGAACACCTCACCGCCTACTATGCCGTCACCAGCATCTTCCGCAGGCACGTGAAGACCGTCAGCGAGGTCGGCGACCGGTACCTGAAGGAACGCACGGCGGACATCCGTGACGTCGCCCAGAGGCTGCTGGACAATCTGACCGGCTTCGACGACAGGCGGTTCGTGGTTCCGGACGGGGGTGCCATTCTGGTGGCGGAAGACCTCTCTCCGGCGGATCTGGCCCTCATCGAGCGCGAACGGTTTCACGGCATCGTGCTGGCCACCGGGGGTGTCACCTCCCACGCGTCGCTGCTGGCCAAGTCCTTCGAGATCCCTACCGTGGTAGCGGCGGAGGGGTTGCTGGAAAGCGTCCGGAAAGAGGATTCACTGATCGTCGACGGCAACTCCGGGGTGGTTTTCGTCAACCCCAACAACGACATCGTCGGCGAGTACGACCGGCTGGAGCGCCACTATCTCGCCGTCAACCGCGAGCTCGACGAGATGCGGGATCTGCCCGCCGAGACCACCGACGGCCACCGGGTCCGGCTGTTCGCCAACATGGGGCTGCTGACCGACATCCGGTTCGCGCAGAACCACGGCGCCGAGGGCATCGGCCTCTACCGGACCGAGATCCCGTTTCTCGCCTATCACGATTTCCCCACCGAGGCGCAGCAGTTCGCCCTCTATCAGAAGGTGGTGGAAGGCATGAGCGGCAAGCCCGTCACCATCCGCACCCTCGACATCGGCGCGGACAAATACCCTCCTTACGTGAGCATCGCCCGGGCCGAGTCCAATCCGTTCCTCGGGTGGCGTTCCATCCGGGTTTCCCTGGAGGCGTCCGAGACCTTCCAGATGCAGCTCCGGGCCATCCTGCGCGCGGGCGCGCTGGGGCCGGTGCGTCTCCTGATCCCCATGGTCTCGAGTCTGGAGGAGATCCTCCGGGTCAAGGTCATGCTACGGGAAGCCAAAGCCTATCTCGCCCGCGCCGGCGTGCCCTTCGATGGCGACATGGAGCTGGGGATCATGGTCGAGGTCCCCTCGGCGGTGCAGGTGGCGCACCGGCTGGTGGAGGAGGTGGATTTCGTCAGCATCGGCACCAACGACCTGATCCAGTACCTCCTGGCCGTGGACCGGGGGAATCGGAAAGTGGCGCCCCTCTATGAGCCCTTTCACCCGGCGGTGCTCGCCGCCCTGAACCAGGTCATCCGCGCCGCCAAGGACAAGGGCAAGCGCGTCGCCATGTGCGGAGAGATGGCCGCGGACCCATTGTCGACCCTGCTGTTGGTGGGCATGGGCCTCGAGGAGTTCAGCATGGAATCGCTGTCCATTCCCGTGGTCCGGAAGCTGGTGCGCTCGGTGAGTTACGAGACCGCCCTCGACATCGGGCGGGCGGCCCTCCAGATGGACCGGGTCGACCAGGTCAAACGCTATCTGTTCAGCGAAATGCGCGCCCTGGGTCTGGTGGAGCTGATCGAGCTCTACCGTTAGCTCCCGCGGTTTGCCGGCCCCGCCGGCCCTGGAAAACGCCAACCGCATGACGCCTTCCGTCCCGACCGTTGACACTCGGCCCCGGCCGGTCTGCGTCCCCACCCTCGCCAACCGGCCGTAGGCACTGGATTCTTCGTCTCGCATGGCGGCTGGCACGGGCGTTGCGCTCTCGTGCCGCCATGAACGATTCGCCTTCCGGCGCCAAGCCGGGGGCCGGTCCCGCGGCCGGGCAAGCCGGCTCGCGGGAACAGCTCGTCGCCACCTGCCTTCCCCTCGTCGAACGCATGGCCCGCCAGCTCCATCGCCGGGTGCCGTCGAGCATCGACCTCGAATCCCTGGTGAACTCCGGCGTGGTCGGCCTGCTGGAGGCATTGGAACGATTCGATCCCGGGCGGGGCGTCTCGTTCCACCTTTACGCCAGGCACCGCATCTACGGCGAGATGATCCAGTGCCTGCGCTCGCTGGATTGGGTAAGCCGTTCGATCCGGGCCTGGGGACGCCGCGTGACCGCCGCGCGCAAGGAACTCTGCGAACGCCTGGGGCGCGAAGCCACTTCGGAGGAACTGGCCGGGAAGCTGGAGCTGCCGTTGGAAGCCTGGCACAAGATCAACTACCGGGTCAGCGAGCAGAAGTACCTGAGCCTGGATGACCCGGCTTCCGGACCGAGCCTGGTCCTCGACCGGGACGGCTGGGGCCCGGGGCAAACCGAGGACCCGGTAGAGACGGTGGAGCGCCGGGATCTGGTGGACAAGCTCAAACGGGCGGTGGCGACGCTGCCGGAGCGCGAACGTCTGGTGGTAACGCTGCGGCACTACCAGGAGCTCAAGTTCCGGGAGATCGGCGTGCGATTGGGGGTGACGGAAGCCAGGACCTGCCAGCTCTACGTGCAGGCCCGCGGGCGGCTGCGGCGGGCGCTTGCCGATTGAAGGACGGTCAGCCGCCGGCGCGTATGGCCGCGATTTCGTCCTCGATGACCTGCAGCCTGGGGGAGTCCGGCTCGTAGTGCTGGGCGGCCCGCTCCAGCGAATCGATGGCCTTGCCGATCTCGTCCCGCAGCAGGTAAGACTGCGCCAGGTAGTAGTGCGCCTTCCCCGGCTGGTTCAGCTTGCGGTAGGCATAGCCCAGCCTCCGGGCGGCTTCCGGCCAGGACGGGGCGAACTGGCGCACCCTGAGATAGGAACCCGCGGCTTGACGGAAGCGCGACTCCTTTTCAAAGAGCTGGCCCCGGTACAGGTGGGTGATGGGATCGTCGGGCTTGCGCTTCAACATGCGGTCGAAGGCCGCGTGGGCCTTGGCAAGCTCTTCCGTGTGGATGTACGTCCGTCCGAGGTCCCGGTCCAGGTTCGGGATGGCCGGATTCAACCGCGCCGCCCGCTCCAGCATTGCCCGGGCGCCGATCCATCGGCCGGTAGCAGCATAGCCGATGCCCAGCGAGTAGGTCGGCATGGCCGCCTCCGGATGCCTGTCGTGGGCCTTTCTCAACCGTTCCACCACCGCCTGCGGATCGTTCCGCAACTCGATCACCAGCTTGACGCGGTGGATCTCGTCCACATCCCTGAAGCGCGGGCGTCTCAGTCCGCGGGTTCGTATCGAGGCGACCAGATTGCCGATCCGTTTGTCCGTCAAGGGGTGGGTCATCAGGTAGGGAGGGCTTCCCACGGGGTTCAGGGTCCGTTCCTGATACAGCCGGTTCATGAAGTCCACCGCGGCCTGGGGGTCGTAGCCGGCGCGCGCCAGGTAGGAGACCCCCAGGTTGTCGGCCTGCTCTTCCATCTGCCGGCTGAATTCGAGCTGCCGGCTCATGGCGACGGCCTGGCCGGCCAGCGCGGCGGGGCCCAGAACCGGGGCCAGGAACACGCCGAGCACCCCCAACAACATAGTCGCGTCCGAAGCGGAGGAAAGGCGGGCGAAGTGCCGCGCGTTGACGTGAACGATCTCGTGGGCGACAACCGACGCCAGCTCGTCCGAGGTCTCCACGCGTTCGATCAGGCCGGAGTGGAGGAATATGCTCCCCCCCGGAACCGCGAACGCGTTCATCGAGTCGTCCTGGATGACGAAAAAGCGGTAGGGGTATCGGATGTTGCCCACGGCCTCGAGGATGCGGCGGGCCATACCGTCCACATACAACTCGACCTCGGGGTCCTCGACGAACTTGAGACGCTGCCGGGCCGCCTGCCGGAACTCGCGGCTGATGCGGATCTCCTCCTGCTGGGAAAGGGCGTGGGCGGCAGGCGCGCCGAGACATGCCACGGCCAGGCAGGCAACCACCGACACCACGGCAAGCCCGTAGAGAGGCATGCGCATACCTGAGAGCCTACCGGACGCCCCGGACCGGGTCAATATGCCTGCCGGGGGAACGTTCACGGAAGCCCGGAGGGAGCGACACTCGTGCCGCCCCCTCCGGAGTCTCAATCAAGTCCCAGCCAGACGAACAGATCGCCAGGCGGGAAGGGCAGGACCAGGAGCCAGTCGAAGATGCCGGCAAAGAACACGTACGCCACCGCCGTGAGGATGACGGTGATGAGCCAGCCTTCCCGGGCGCCGAACTTGAGGTAGAGGAAGGTCGCCACCAGCGACGACCACACGAACCCGATCAGCCATATGGAGAGGAAGAATCCCACCACCCAGGCGCTGATGACGAGGGTTCGCCGGCGGGTTTCCTCCGGAGTTATCTCCTCGACTTCCTCGATGCCTTCCTCTCCGTGCACCACCTCCCTGGAGGTCTTCATGATCTCCTTCACGAACACCGCCACGCTGAAGAAAAAGGCCGGAAGGCCGATGATCAGCGGGAACAGGGCGGCGCGATCTTCGTCGGCGCCGAAGCCGAAGAAACACTCGCGCAGGACGTAGGCGAACAGCGCAACGAAGCACAGGGCGAAGAGTCCGTTGGCCATGCGCTCGTTGCGTGAGATCGGTTCCGTGGTCTTGGTGATGCCGGGCACCTCGAAGGCGGCTTCGTGCCGTTCGAGACGTTTGCGCTCCCGGTAGGCCTGGAACATGGGGTAGCACAGCCCGGCGACGATCAGCAGTGCGATCAACAGCACCCCGGGCCGCAGCAAGAATCCGGTACCGTAGACCTTGGTGGCGATGAAGAGGTTGTTCTCCGCGATGCCGCCGAGAACGAGCCCCAGCAGGAGCGGCGGCCGTTGCCAGTCGAACCGGACCATCAGCCACCCCACCCCGCCGAATATCAGCACCATCAGGATGTCGCCGAAGGCGTTGTTGACGGCAAAGCCCCCCAGATAGATCAGCAACAGAAGGAACGGGATCAGGTACGTCCCCTTGACGAACGTGATCTTCGCGAGCTGGTTCAGGAACAGCAGGCACACGGCCACGGTGATGATGTTGGAGACGACGATGATCCAGACGAACGAGAACGTCAGGTCCAGGTGCTTGGCGGGATCGAGCAGGTCCGGTCCCGGGACGATTCCCTGGATGATGAAGGCCCCCAGCAGAATGGCCATGGAGACGCTGCCCGGCACGCCGAAGGCGATGGTCGGGACCAGCGAGCCGCCTTCCTTCGAGTTGTTGGCCGCGCCTGGTCCGAGGACGCCCTCGATGGCGCCCTTGCCGAAGCGGTCCTTGTCGCCCGGCGAGCTTTGCACCGCGTGCGCGTACGCCACCCACTGGGCCGGGCCGCCGCCCAGTCCCGGAATGAGGCCGATGTAGGAGCCGATGGCGCTGCACGCCAGCACCAGCTTCCAGTGGCGGAAGGTATCGATGACACCCTGCATGACGCCGCCCAGCTTGCCGGTGGACGACTGCCGCGCGATGCTCGACCCCTGCACCGACAACTCGATGATCTCGGGAATGGCGAACAGGCCGACGGTGACGGACACCAGCGACAGGCCGTCCCACAGGAACAGCGCCGCATCCTCACCGATGAGGGGGTCCAGGGTAAACCGCGGGACGCTCTCGATGGGGTCCAGGCCGATGGTGGCCAGGACCAGTCCGAAGGCGCCGGTGCACAACCCCTTGAGGATGTTGCCGCCGCTCAGGGAAGCCACGAAGGTGATACCCAGCAGCGCCAGCATGAAGAACTCGGAGGAGCCGATGGAAAGCACCAGCGGCTGGACGATGGGGATGGCCAGGGCCAGGGCGAAAGCGCCGAAGACCGCCCCCACCAGCGAGCTCATGAGCGCCGCTCCCAGGGCGCGGCCGGCCTCTCCCTTCTTCGCCATGGGATGGCCGTCGACGATGGTGGCGGCGGTGATCCCCTCTCCCGGCACGCCGAACAGGATCGAGGTGATGTCTCCGGTGGTGGCGGTCACCGCGTTGGAGCCCAGAAGGAACGCGAACGCGGTGGTGGGATCCATCTTGTAGATGAACGGCAGCATGAGCGCCAGGGTGGTGGCGCCCCCGAGCCCGGGCAGAATGCCGACGACAAACCCGATGGCGATGCCGATGAGCATGAACAGGAACGGGTCCTGTCCCGCGGCCGAGAACGGCAGGATGTTGGCGAGTCCGATGTAGAAAGAGTGAAAGGTATCCATAAGGTCGATCTCTGAACGTCAGGCGTTCGAATGAACGGGAAAGCCCTCACCGTGGCGGGGGCCGTTTGGCGGTAACTTCTTGATATGTATTGGGAGAAGGTCCGTTTTGAACGTGCCTTTATGGCCAAAAACCGGGCACCTGTCAAGCAGGCGACGGCGACCCGTCAACGTGTCACCCGCCCTCCCCGGCCAGCGACTCGTAGCTCGTGCCCTCGCCGTTGTCCTGGCTCACCGGAAGGCCCAGCCCCGCCCAGCCCTCCACCAGCACCTGCCCGTAGGGGTCCACCATCCCGCCGAAGCCGCCGCGCACGCTGGCCACGTCCCGGTAGCCCTGCTGCTCCAGGAGATTGGCGGCGTTGTTCGAGCGCGGACCCGCCTTGCATCCCAGCAGCAGCGTCCGGTCCTTGGCGAAATGCCGCTCCACCACGTCGACGAAGTCGTGGTTGTAGACCATGCCCTGGGCCGGATCGAGGAACGCGATGGGAACGTTGACCGCGCCCTCCGGATGGCCGGCGGCGAACTCCTCCACCGTGCGCACGTCGATGTAGACGGCCCCGGCGTCCTGCCGTAACGTGTCGTAGGCTTCCTGCGGCGAAATCTCCTTCACGGTATCTCCCCTGCGTTGCGTTACGGACAAGCCACGCGGGCGGGTTTGAAACCCGCCCCTACACGTCCTCGCGTCTTGTCCGCGAAAAGGACCGCCGGCAACGACGGGCCGCCGGCGCGCACGGCGTTGTCACATGCCCATGACGTTGTAGCCGGCGTCGACGTGGAGCGTCTCCCCGGTCACGCCGCTCCCCAGATCGCTCACGAGATAGACGGCGGTCCGGCCGATCTCGGCCGGGTCGACGTTGCGCCTGAGCGGCGCCCGCTCGCTGACCAAGTGCAGCATGTCCCGGAACCCGGCGATGCCGGAGGCGGCCAGGGTCTTCACCGGACCGGCCGAGATGGCGTTGACCCGGATCCCTTCCGGGCCGAGGTCATGGGCCAGATAACGGACGCTGGCCTCCAGCGCCGCCTTTGCCACGCCCATGACGTTGTAGTTGGGGACCACCTTCTCCGAACCCATGTAGGTCAGCGTCACCACCGCGCCGCCGCGCCCCTTCATGAGCTCGGCGGCGTGGCGCGTCAGCACCACCAGCGAGTAGCTGCTGATGTCCAGGGCCGTATGAAAACCCTCCCGTCCGGTCTGCACGTAGGGCTGGGACAGGTCTTCCTTCCTGGCGAAAGCGATGGCGTGCACCAGGATGTCGAGGCCGCCCCACCGGCGCCCGACCTCCTGGAAGACCGCCTCGATCTCCTGGTCCCGGGTGACGTCGCACGGCAGGACGATGGTGGAACCGATGCCCTCGGCCAGCGGCCGGACACGCTTCTCCAGCACTTCTCCGGCGTAGGTGAAGGCCAGCTCCGCCCCTTGGGCATGGAGCTCTCGCGCCACCGCCCAGGCAATGCTCCGGTCATTGGCCACGCCGAAGATCAATGCCTTCTTGCCTGCAAGGATTCCCGCCATATCCGACTCCGCCGTCCGCCGCCGCGACGGACATTCCGCGCGCTTGCCGCGCGCCTACTTCGGCCCCCTCGTCAGACCCCTTTGCCAGAGATACTCCGTCTCCCCCAGATTCCGGCCCACCCATCGCCCCAGAACGTAGAAGAGATCGCTCAACCGGTTGATGTACCTGAGAGGCCACTCGCCGACGTCCTCGACTCGCGACAACCGGAGGATCTCCCGCTCGGCCCGCCGGCACACCGTGCGGCACTGGTGAAGCTGCGCGCTGATGGGTCCGCCACCGGGCAGGGTGAACGACTTGAGCGGCTTGAGTTCCTTCTGGCACTCGTTGATGAGTCCCTCGATGCCGGTCACCTCCTCCTCCCCCACGCGGTGCATGCCGTCGTAGGTGAAGTCGCCGGGGGTGGCCAGCTCACTGCCGAGATCGAAAAGCTCCTGCTGGATCTGCTGCAGGGTGGCGTCGAGCTCGAGGTGCAGCTTGCGCTCCCCCTTCCCTTGCTCGTTCCAGGCGCGCACCAGGCCCACCACCGCGTTGAGCTCATCGACGGCGCCGTAGGCCTCGACCCGTTGGGAGTCCTTTGGCACCCGCTTCCCGCCCACCAACCCGGTGGTGCCGTCGTCACCGGTGCGCGTGTACACGCGTGTAATCCTGATGGCCACTTCAACACCCCTCGTTCACGAGACATGGACGCGTTCAAGCCTATCGGGTTCGGAGAGAGAAAGCCATCGTCACGGGCATCCGGCAGTGCCGGATGCCCGAAGGGTCTGTTTTGTTCAAGCACTCAAGATGATAGGAGAAAAGGTGATGTCGACGAAGTCCCGCTACCGCGCACCCCTCTTCCGGGCAGGGCTGCTGCTACTGGGCCTGGCGGCCCTTTCCGGCTGCATCCGGGAGGAGGAGATGAAGCTCGTCTACGCCCAGCGCTGCGCGAGCTGCCACGGTCCCTCGGGGCGGGGGGACGGCCCCATTGCCAAGGCGCTCTCGGCCAAGATCCCGGATTTCCGCCACACCGTGGAGAACCGGGACGTGTTCGAGATCCGCCGCATCATCAAGAAGGGCAAGGGCATCATGCCCGCCTTCGAGCCCGCCCTGGAGAAGTACCAGGTCCAGGACATGGTGCGCATGGTGCGGGTGCTGAGCATGGAGGGGCGTGAGGTGGAGTGGTGGGAGAAGTTCGAACCCTTCGTCTGGGCCCACTGCTCCGTGCCCTGGCAGTACGTGTACGATTACGAGGCCGCCGGCAAGGACAAGCGATCGTAGCACCGGTGCTGTCGGATTCGGCACCACAATCCGGGAATAGTCATTCCCACCCTCTCCCCGTCATTCCCGCGAAACAGGCTGTGTCAAACACCATCCGAGAGAGGCAACGGCCGCCCTAATCGTCATTCCCGCGAAAGCGGGAATCCAGGAGAGGGGCGAGGCGGGAAAACGCCGCTGTACGCCCCTCCACCGCCCCTGGATTCCCGCTTTCGCGGGAATGACGGGGAGGAGCGGGAATGACGATTAGGGGGGCGTTGCCTCTCTCGGATGCCGTTTGACACAGCCTGTTTCGCGGGAATGCCGCCGTCGGGCTTGTCGCAGTGTCAGGCGGCCGCTCCCGCGGGCGCCGGTCCCAGCGGCGGTATCGTCTTCTTGGGCCGGATGCTCAGCCCGAACGCTGCGGCCATCAGCCCCATCCAGCCGCCGGCGAAGAACGCCATCTCGTAGTTTCCGACATAGTCGTACAGCAGGCCGCCGGCGTAGGCCATGGCGGACCCGCCTATCTGGTGCGACAGAAAGATCCAGCCGTAGATCCGGCCGATGGACTGCTTGCCGAAGGTCTGGCCCGCGATCATGACCACCGGCGGAACCGTGGCGAACCAGTCGAGTCCGTACACGACGGTGAAGATGATGAGGCCCTGGGTGTTGTCAACGAGCAACAGATAGAAGAGCGACAACCCCCGCAACGTGAACACCGCGGCAATCAGCTTCCGGGGATCGATGCGGTCGGCCAGCCAACCGGAGAACAGGGTCCCGATGACGTTCATGGTCCCCATGATGCCAATGGCGCTGGCCACGGTAAGTCTGTCGAACCCGTTCTCCAGGGCATGGGGAAGCAGGTGGGTCCCGATGAGTCCGTTGGCCGTGCCGCCGCAGATGGAGAACACGCCGCACAAGAGCCAGAAAGTGGGGGTCTTGATGGCGTCCTTGATGCCCATGACCGGTCCCGCGGGCTTCGCTTCCTCCGGTTTGGCCGCCGCCTTGTCGACCACCGGCGCCGTCACGGCTCCGGGCCCCTCGTTGTAGGGCTCCAGGCCGACATCCTCGGGCTTGTCGCGCATGAGCAGCCAGACCAGCGTGACCGCTGCGGCCGTGCAGGCAACCAGTATGTAGGAACCCATGCGCCAGCCGGTATAGGCCACGATGAACAGCATGAACGGGATGAAGACGATCTGTCCCGTGGAGCTGCCGCTGCTGAGGATTCCCACCGCCTGCCCGCGCCGGGCGTTGAACCAGCGATGCGCCACCGAAGCGGAGAGCACGCCGGACATGCCGCCCGCTCCCAACCCTACCATGACCCCCCAAGTGAGCCAGAACTGCCACAACTGGCTGACGAAGGTGGTGCACAAGAGACCCACCGAGAGCAGGGTCAGCGAGGTCAGCATGACCCGGCGCGGCCCGTACTTGTCCAGAATCCAACCCACCACCGGCGCGGCGACGCCGTAGAGCAGGAGATTGATGGAGATCCCGAGTGTGATCGCCGAGCGGGCCCATCCGAAGTCCGCTTCCAGCGGGTGGATCAGCACGGTGGGGACCACGCGGATTCCGGCACCGTTGAAGCTGGCGAAGAAGGTGACGGCGACGATGAGCCAGGCGTAGTGAAAGGGCAGCGGTATGGGCGGACGCGGCCCGGTACCCGGGTTGGCGGGTTGATTCATCCGATCTCGCTTTCTGCGGCAGCGGTGACCCGGGGTCACCGGTCCCCGCTACCTGTGGCGCACTACTTCGGCAACGCGTCGCGCATGGCCTGGGTGTACTTGCTGTAGCTCTTCACGTAGTTGTCCAGGTCGGCCTGCGCCACCTTGGAGTCGCCGGGGACGATGGGGCTCTTGGACTTGGCCAGGAACTCCTTGTATTCCGGATCGGTCATGGCCTTCATGAACAGGTCTTCCAGGATCTTCTTCCTGTCATCGGACAGACCTGGAGGAGCCACGATGCTGCGGCCCACGTAGAGGCGGAGATCGACCCCCTTCTCCTTGGCCGTCGGCGTGTCGGGAGCGTTCACCGGCCGTTCGCCGTGCAGGTGGAGGACCGGCCTCACGTCGCCCGACGCGATGTAGGTGGCGGTGGTGGGGTGGTCGATGGGCTGCAGGTAGACGTCGAAGTCGTTCCGGATCATGGCCGGGATGCCCTCGCTGGTGCCGCGGTACCCCGACACCACGTCCATCTGGATGCCCAGCTCCTTGGCCGCCACGAAAGTCGGAATCCAGCGCGACACGCCGATGCCTTCCACGCCCCATTTCACCCGCTTGGCCTTCCGGAGGTCCTCAAGGGTATGGAACTTGGAGTTCCTGCCCACGATGAGGCTGTAGGGCTCGGCTCCGACCCGCGCGATGTAGGTGAACTTGGTGACGTCGTAGCCGGTCTTGGCGACGCCGCTGATCAACTGCTTGCCCAGCATGCCGTCGGTGAAAAGGTGTCCCAGCGTGTAGCCGTCGGGCTTGGCCTTGTACATGGCCACCGTGCCGATGACCAAGCCGCCGCCGGTGATGTTCTTGACCACCAGATGGACGCCCTTGGGCAGGTATTTCCGCATGGTCCTGCCGATGCCCCGGGCCAGCCGGTCGAAACCGCCGCCGGGAGAGCCCGCCACGATGATCGTAATGTTCTTCTTGGGAAAGTCCGCCGCCGAAACAACGGTCGACTGCGCAAAGGCTATCAGGGCAAACAAAACAGTGATGGCAACCCACTTTCTCATAACCGTCCTCCTGTTCGTAAGCGCCGTATCTGCCCGATTTTTCGGGGTTCCCCAAGAAACAACATCGGGGGGTCGATGTCAAACCGGGATTCTTCGGAGGCCGACACGCGAGGCGTTGCAACGAGAATCCATGGTGGCATATTGGCGTAAACCGGTCCGGTCCGTCGACACCAGGAGGAAGGCGTATGGAAATCCGCAAGCTCGTCACCATTGTCGAGGAGACCCGGCGCGAGCTCCACCGGCCGGTGGAGCCGGCGTCGCGTCAGGCCGCCGTAATCGCGGTCATCGTCAACCCCTACGCGGGGGTCTATGACGAGAAGCTCGAAGAGTTGCAGAAGGCGGGCGCGGAGCTCGGCGGCCTTCTGGCTCAACGCGCCATCGACGCGCTGGGGATCGACGGCGGCGCCGTCCACAGCTACGGCAAGGCGGCCATCGTCGGCGAGAAGGGGGAGCGGGAACATGCCGCCGCGGTGATGCATCCACGCCTTGGCAAACCGGTGCGCGAGATCGTCGGCCCGGCGAGCGCGGTCATGCCCTCCACCACGAAGATCGGCGGGCCGGGGACGGTCATCGATTGCCCGCTGCACCACAAGGACGACGTCTGGAAGTTCAGCCATTTCGACTCGATGCAGGTCTCCGTACCCGACGCCCCGCACGCCGACGAGATCGTGGTGGTCCTGGCCATCAGCGACTCCGGCCGGCCGTTCCACCGGGTCGGCGAGGATTTGGCCGCCGCCGACGTGATGGCCAAGAAGAAGTAGCCTGCCCGCCGGAGCGAAGATGCCCAAAGAAGTCATCGACATCCATGCCCACTTCACCCCGCCCGAGTGGATCCGCGCCATGCGCCGGGAAGGCACCCGCCACGGCTGCCACATTGAGGAGGACGGCTCCGGCGGCCTGTCGCTCCGGGTGGGGGAAGGCCGGCCCGCGGCGCTGCAGCCGTTTCTCTCGGACCTGCCGGCCCGGTTGAACGCCATGAAGGAGCGGGGGCTGGACCGGCAGGTGCTGTCGCCGCCCATGACCATCGTGACCTATCAGTTGGAGGGAGTTCACGGGCAAACGGTGTCGCGGCTCTTCAACGAAACCAACGCCGAGGCGGCGCGCGGCGAGCCGGAGCTGATTCCCGTGGCCACGGTCCCCATGCAGTCGGCCCGGGAGGCGGTGGAGGAGCTTCGCTACGCCGTAGAGGGGCTGGGCATCCGCATGGTGGAGATCGGCACCCACATCAACGGCGTGAACCTCGACGACGAGGCGTTCCGTCCGTTCTTCGAATGCGCCGCCGACCTGGGAGTGCTGGTTCAACTGCATCCCCACCGGGTGGCGGCCCCGGAACGGCTGGGCCGGTACTTCATGAACAACCTGGTGGGCAATCCCATGGACACGGCCATCGCCGCGGCCTCATTGATTCTGGGGGGCGTGCTGGAACGCTATCCCTCCCTCAATATCTGCCTGGTCCACGGCGGCGGCGCCCTCCCCTATCTTCTCGGCCGGGTAGTCCACGGCCACGGCGCGGTCGCCGCGGCCCGGGCGGTCCCCGGCGATCCGGAAACGTACTTCCGCCGCTTCTACTTCGACACCATCCTGCACGACCCCCGCATGCTCGCCTTCCTGCGCGACCTGGCCGGCGCGGAGCGGCTCCTGCTGGGCACCGACTACCCCTACGACATGGGGGAGACCGATCCGCTGGGACTGCTGGAGCAGGCCGGGCTGGGCGGCTGCGACGCGGTTTGCGGCGGGAACGCCGCCAGGTTGCTGGGCCTGGATCCCGGATCAAGTCCGGGATGACGGATCAAGTCCGGGATGACGGATCAAGTCCGGGATGACGGACAACGCTGCCTTGTTCCGGAATCGAGGAGACCCGGCTCTCCTTCCTGTCACCCCGGGCTCTCTTCCCGTCACCCCGGGCTCTCTTCCCGTCACCCCGGGCTTGACCCGGGGTCCAGGGTGGGGGCACGGGGGAGGCCACGGTACGGCGCAGCCAGCGGTGACCCGCTACACGGCATTGGGACGGGGTGCGGCGGCTCAATGCCTGGACCCCGGGTCAAGCCCGGGGTGACGGGAGGGCGGCCCGGGGTGACGGGAGGGCGGCCCGGGTGACGGGAGGGCGGCCCGGGTGACGGGAGGGCGGCCCGGGTGACGGGAGGGTGGCCCGGGTGACAGGAGGGTGACCCGGATGGCCGGGAGGGGCCCGGGGTCACGGGAAGGTGGTCCCGGTGACGTTGGGCGGCTCGGGATGGCGCTGGCTGAGCGGGAGGTGACGGAGGAGGGTCCGGGATGGCGGAGAAGAGGATGCGGTCCTACTCGATCCGGTTGTCGATGGGCGGCAATGAACGCAGGTAGACGGCGATGGCAGTGAGGTCTTCGTCGGTCATGTGCTCGTAGCCGTGGATGATGACGCGCTCCATCAGGCCCTGGACGTTGTCGCCGTCGGGCTTGTAGCTGCTCTTGAGCAACTCAACCATGTCCTCCACCGACCAGTCGGCCAGGCCGGTCTTCGGGTGCGCCGTGATGTTGGGGGCGGTCTCGCCCTCGGGGCCGTCGGCGGCCCCCGCCATGAGAAGGTCGCGTTGCAGTCCGCCCGCCCAGTCCCGTGGTGTGTGGCACTCCGCGCAGTGCGAGACCGCCCGCACGAGGTAGGCGCCGCGGTTCCACTGGGGGGATCTGCCGGGGTCCGGCGTCCGCGGGCCTTCCTCGAAGTAACGCCATTTCCAGCCCGCCAGCAGGAAACGCCAGCCGAAGGGCGTCGTCAACTCGGGCGGCCGGTTCTCCCTGCGCACGGGCTTCACCGTGGACAGGTAGGCCTTGAGGGCCAGGATGTCCTGGTCGGTCATGTTGGTGAAGGAGGTGTAGGGGAAGGCCGGGAAGAGGTGCTGGCCTTGGCGCCCTACCCCGCTCCGCAGGGCCCGGAGGAAATCCTCGTCGCTCCAGTGGCCGATGCCGGTCTGCGGGTCCGGGGTGATGTTGGTGCTGTAGATGACCCCGAAGGGCACCTCGATGGCGTAGCCGCCGGCAAGCTCGGCGCCCTTGTTCTTGAAATCGGTGTGGCAGGCGATGCAGAGGCCCGCCCGGGCAAGGTACTTCCCCCGCGCCACGGGGTCGTCCGCGGCGCCGGCCGGGCATAGCCACAAGAGCGCCCACAGCGCCAGCGCCAAGCCGGCCGCATATCCCTTCCTGAAACAAGCCACGGACATTTCCGGCAGGCCCCTCCCCGCGGTTATCCCTTACGGCACACGATGAGCTCTCTCGGGCAATCGTGCATGTTTTCCACCCCGGTATCGGTCACCCGCATCATCTCGCCGAACTGGACCCCGCGCAACCCGTCCTCGGTCACCACGTTGGGCTGAATCACCAGGCACATGTTGGTCTCGAAGCGGAAATCCGGCGGCGTCCCGCGGGTGGTCTTACGGGTCCGCAGGATCGGCGGCAACTGGCTGGCGCCGTGGACCACGTCGTCATAGACCGTGAAGCCGCGCTCGTGGACCACGTCCGCGGCCGCCAGCGCCGGCTCCACTCCGGCTCCCGCCTTGATGACGCCGGCGATGCGGTCGAAGGCCTCCATGGCCACGTCGTGGAGCCGCTGGTACTCGGGCGTGGGCTCCTCGCCGATGGTGAAAGTGCGCAGGACCTGTCCGGTGTAGCCGGCGTAGTTGGTGCTGATCTCGGTCACCAGCACGTCGCCCTTCTGCAGGACGCGGTCGGACAGGTGCTGCTGCGGCACGCCGCCCTTGGGGTCGTGCATGGAGGTGGTGATCATGAAGTGGATGCCGTTGATGCCGCCCTTCCCCAGGTAGACGTCCTCGACGATGCGGGCCAGCTCGTGCTCCGGGATGCCGGGCCGCGCCCGCTCGCGCAGGGCCGCCACCGAGTCGTCGCTCATGGCCGAGGCCTGGCGCAGGCGCTCGATCTCTTCGGCGCTCTTGACCTGGCGCTGGTTGCGCATCTCGGCGCTGAAATCCGACCACTTGACTCCGGGCAGCGCCTCCACGAGCCGCAGGTAGTGCCGGTAGGGGACGTTGCCGCAAAGGGCCACGTTGCCCTTCTCCAGGCCCCGTTCCTTCAGGTTCTCCAGCACCCGCGGCACAGAATCCACCGACCCCGTGGGGCTGGAGCCGCCGAAACGGACGTCGTCGATGACGGCCATGCGCTTGGCGTTGGGCAGATGATTGGACAACTGCACGAACAGCGTGGGCTCTCCCTCGCGCGGATAGATGAAGTAGGCCTCGGAGGTGGTGAGCCAGTTCGACAGGTAGTGGATGTCCGGCGCGGTGCGGCTGCCGTAGAACACCACGGCGTCGAGGCCGAGCCGATCCATGCGTGCCTGCACCGCCGCATTCCGGCGTTGGTACTCCGCGTCGGAAAAGCTGAGGTAGATGGGGTCACAAGCCATGGATCTTCTCCATTCGCTCCATGCCGCTCAGGCAGTGGCCAGTCCGGGCGTGGGCGGCGCCAGCCGGGCCGGCGGGCCCTTGGCGATGGCCATCGACATGATCGCGGCCAGCACGGCCAGAACCGCGCCGGTGAGGAAGGACGGAACGTAGTCGCCGAACACATCGTAGGCGATGCCGCTGCCCTGGGCCATGGCGGCGCCGCCCAGTTGGTGCGCCAGGAAGATCAGGCCGTAGATGCTACCCACCGAGTTCTTGCCGAAGGTGTTGCCGGCGATGGCCACCACCGGCGGCACGGTCGCGAACCAGTCCAGGCCGTAGATCACCGCGAAGACGAACATGCCCGCGGGGCCGGTGACCGACGGCAGGATGAACAGCGACACCGCCCGCAACCCGTAGATCCAGGCCAGCACTTTGCGCGGGTCCATGCGGTCGCAGAGCCACCCGGCCCCCATGGTGCCGACGAAGTTCAGGCCGGCCATGATCCCCACGGTGATGCTGGCCACCTGGTTGCTGATGCCGATGTCCAGGGCGTGGGGGATCATGTTCGCCCCGATGAGGCCGTTAGAGGTCCCGCCGCAGATGGCGTAGCCGCCGGCCAGGAGCCAGAAGGTGCGCGTCCGGATGGCGTCCCGCACCGTGGTGGTGGTGACCGCCGGCGCGCCGCCGGGTCTCGCGGCTGCCGCCGCGTTGGCCTCCGACTCGCCCAGCGCCTCCTCTCCCACGTCGGCCGGATCACTGCGCATGAGCCACCAAACCAGCAGGAAGACCACCACCGCCAGACTCGAAAGGGTCAGGGCCGCAACGCGCCAGCCCCAGGCCACGACCATGCCCAACACCACCGGGATGAAGATGAGTTGCCCGGTGGAGCCGGCGCTGTTCAGCAGCCCCAGCACCACGCCGCGGTGGCGTACGAACCAGCGATGGGCGACACTGGCGGCCAGCACCGACGAAATGCCGCCCGCGCCGGTGCCGACGATCAGGCCCCACACCAGCAGGAACTCCCACAGCCGGTTGATGTACGCGGTGGCCCCCGCCCCCACCGCCAACAGCGTCAGCGCCGTCAGCATCACCACCCGCGGCCCCCGGCGGTCCTGGACCCGCCCGGCGAACGGGCCGATGGCCCCGTAAAGCACCAGGTTGAGGGATATGGCGGCGTTTATGGCACCCCGACCCCAGCCGAATTCCGCTTCCAGCGGCCGCACGAACGTCTGCGGCGCGGCGCGGATACCCGCGGCCATAAGCGATGCCGTGAAGGTCGTCGCCACCACCACCCAACCGTAAAAGAACCGTACGTTGAGCGGTTTGCGGGGCCGCGGGTACGGCGTGTCAGCGTTTATCATATGATGGATCGATTCTTGTCATATGGTTGCCCCGTGCTGTCTCGCGGGCACGAGGCACCCGTCCCTACGGGCGCGGCCCAAGGGCTTCGACGGCGCTCTCGTAGTCCTCGAGCCGGGGCAGCAGCAGCGGGTTGTCCACCCCGGCCCGACGGTACTCATCGATGCGGCGGCGGCACTCCGAGGCATCTCCCAGCAGGTAGAACGCCTCCACCATGGCGTCGGAGATCAGGTGCACGGCAGCCTTCTCGCCTTGATTTTCGGCGGTAGCCCGTAGGGACGGCAGGATGCCCGGATCGAAGCCGCCCTGCTCCAGCAGCACCTCTCCCACGTAGGGCTCCGCCAGGAGCCGCACCATCCGTTCCTTGAGGGCGGGCATCATCCGCGCGGGATCGTCGGTGAGCCGCACGATCAGCATGCAGGCGATGTCGATGGATGCCGGATCGCGGCCGGCCTCCCGGGCCGCCGCGGCGATCTCCTGGACCGCGTAACGCACGTAGCTCGCGGGCACGTAGGCGTTGAGCAGGACGCCGTCCGCCACCGCGCCGGCGAGGCGCAACGCCTTGGGGCCGATGGCGGCCAGGTAGACGGGTACGCTTTCCTGCACGGGCTTAACCGCCAGCCGCACGGACTTCAGGTCCCAATAGGCGGCGGCGCCGCTTACCCGCTCTCCGGCCAGGAGCTCTCTGAGCTGCGCCACCGTTTCCCTCATGTGCTCCAAGGGGCGCTCGTAGGGCATGCCCATGCGGCCCTCGATCACCGACCTGTCGCTCCGGCCCAGCCCGAGCAGGAAACGGCCTCCGGAAATCCGGTCCAGGGTCGCCGCGCTCATGCCCATCAGCGCGGGGTTGCGCGTGTAGGGATTGGTGACGCCCAGCCCCAGCCGGATGCGCCGGGTGGCGGCGGCCAGGAATCCCAGCAGCGAGAAGGTCTCCTCGTGGAAGTAACGCTCGGTCACCCACAGGGAATCGAAGCCCGCCTCTTCCGCGACACGGGCATAGTTCCGCAACTCGTCGCCGCCGTCGATGCCGTGATACAGCACCATGCCCAGCCGTGGCGGCGAGGATGTCAAATGCCGGTTCCCGCCCGCTTGAGCCTCGGGTCCAGGACGTCCCGCAGGGCGTCGCCCAGCAGGTTGATCCCCAGCACCGTGACGAAAATGGACAGGCCGGGAAACAGCGCCAGCCACCATGCCGTGCTGATGTAGATGCGGCCGTCGGCGAGCATGGTGCCCCAGGTGGGGATCTCGGGGGGCACGCCCAGGCCCAGGAAGCTGAGGCTCGCTTCCGAAATGATGGAGGACGCCATGGCGAAGGTGCCGATGACCAGGGAAACCTGGATCAGGTTGGGGATGATGTGGCGCGCAATGATCTGGGCGTCGCTGGCGCCCAGCGACTTGGCCGAGATGACGAACTCCCGGGCCTTGAGGGACAGGCTCTGGCCCCGGGTCACCCGGCAGTACTGTATCCAGCGCTGGGCCACCAGCGCCAGGATGAGGTTGAACAGCCCCTGGCCGAGGAACGCCATGATGCTGAGGGCCAGCAAGAGCGGCGGGAACGCCCACACCACCTCCACGAACTTCTGGATGGTGAAATCGATGTTGCCGCCGAAGTAGCCGGAGGTGGCTCCCAGAATGACGCCCACGAAACCGGAGATGAAAACCACCGCAAAGGCGATCAGCAGCGAGACCCTGGCGCCGAAGATGATACGGCTCAGGATGTCCCGGCCGAGGTTGTCGGTGCCGAGGAAATGGGGCCCCCAGAACCACTGGGGCCCCTGCAGCATGGTCTCCAGGCTCTGATGGTTGGGATCGTAGGGTGCCACCAGCGGCCCGAGGGCGCCCGCGATGATGAAGATCACCACGATGGAACCGCCGATGTAGACCTTGGTCCGCATCCACCGGCGCCACCACTGGCCGCCGCGGCGTTTGGCGCCGGTTTCCGGTTGGCCGATGTTAATACCGGATTCTTGGATCGATGATTGCATAGAGCACGTCGATCAGAAAATTGATGGCGACGAACGCCGCCGTATATACCAGCACGAGCCCGGTCACCAGCGGGTGGTCCCGGGCGTTGAGGGCGGTGACCAGCAGGCTGCCGCTGCCGGGCCAGGAGAACACCGTCTCCACGATGATGGAGCCGCTCAGCAATGTGCCGAGCTCCAACCCCACCACGGTGATCACCGGGATCAGCGCATTGCTGAACACGTGGCGCCACAGCACCTTCCGCTCCACCAGGCCCTTGGCCCGGGCGGTGGTCACATACTCCTCGTTCATCACCTCCAGCACCGACGACCGGGTCACCCGCATGAGGATCCCGAGCATGTTGGAGCCCAGCGCCAGGGCCGGCAGGAACACGTGTTCCGCGCCGTCGCGCACTCCGGCCCAGTTGCCCTGGAGGGCGCTGTCGAGAATGTAGAACCCGGTGATGGGCTCACCCGAGATGCCGTAGGTATCCCGTCCGGCGGACGGGAGGATATTGAGTATCCCCGCGAACAACAGGATCAGCATGATGCCGAACCAGAAACTGGGCATGCTGATGCCGAACAGGCCGAAGGTGGTGCCGGTGTTGTCCACCCATGAATTGGGCTTGGCCGCGGCCCATACCCCGAGTGGAATCGCGAAGATGAGCGCGATGAAGACCGAGGCGCTGGCCAGTTCCAGCGTCGCCGGGATCCGGTTGACGATCACGTCCAGCACCGGCTCGTCGTACTTGAACGAGCGGCCGAAGTCGCCCTGGGCCGCGGACATGAAGAACTTGACGTACTGGATGTAGACGGGCTGGTCGAGGCCCCAACGTTTCGTGGCTTGGTCGATGTCCTCCTGGGTGCTGTCCTCGCCCAGCAGCATGAGCGTGGGGTCGCCAGGAGCCGCCTGGATCAACAGGAAGACGAGCAGGCTGATCAGGATCATGACCGGGATCGTCCCGATAAGGCGGCGGAGCAGATAGGTTCCCATGGCAGGTCTCTCGAAAAGTTACCGTCTATGACATAGGCGGCGTGATTTCAAGGACCATCGTTCCGGCCGCGGGAGTGTGTTATGGATGGGGCCGAGGGCCTTAGGCGGATCGGAGAGGACGAACACCATGGCAAAGGACCTGCGCGCGTTCATCGAGCAACTGGCGGCTTCCGCGCCGGACCAGATCCACATGGTCACCCGGCGGGTGGACCGCAGGTTCGACATCACCGCCGTCGCCGAGCGGCTGGGTGAGGACGGCCGGTTCCCCGCGCTGGTTTTCACGGATGTGGAGGGTTCGTCCATGCCGCTGGTCATCAACCTGACCGGGACCTACGAGCGGCTGGCGCTGGCGCTGGACACCAGCGTGGCGGACATGGCCCGGGTGTACGGCGAGCGCCAGGCGAAACCCATCCAGGCCGAGACCGTCGCCGACGGCCCGGTGAAAGAAGTGGTGCTCAAGGGAGATGCGGTGGACCTGTCGGCCCTGCCCATCCCGTTTCACAACGAGCTGGACGCCGGGCCGTACATCACCGGCGGCGTCATGATCGTCCGGGACCCCGATACCGGAGCCCAGAACGCCGGCCTCTACCGGCATCAGGTCCACGATCCCCGCACCCTCGGTGTCTATATTCAGGGCAGCCACCACGGCGGCTATATCTACCGGCAGAACTCGGAGCGCGGCGAGCCCACGGAGTTCGCCCTGGTGGTCGGGCACTACCCCACCTTCATGCTCGGGGCGGTGTCGCGGCTGCCGGGCATCGGCGGCGAGTTCGCCGAGGCCGGCGCGCTCTTGCAGGAACCCATCGAGCTGGTCAGGGCCGAGACCGTGGACCTCATGGTGCCGGCCCACGCGGAGATCGTCATCGAAGGGAAGCTGCTGCCGGACGAGACCCGGCTCGAAGGCCCCTTCGGCGAGTGGACCGGCTACTACGTCAGCGTGGGCGCCCAGCCGGTGATGCACGTGACCGCCATGACCACGCGCCGGAACCCCATCTACTACGACGTCTTTCCGGCGGGCCAGGAGCACCTGGTGCTGGGCAGCCTGCCGCGCATGGGCACGATCTACCGGCGGGTCCGGGAGGCTGTCCCCGGCGTCGTCAACGTCAACGTGCCGGCCCACGCGCGCACCCACTGCTACATCTCCATCCGCAAGACCCGGGATTCGGAGGTCAAGCGGGTGGCCATGGCCGCCATATCCACGGAGCCCGAGAACCTCCGCTGCGTGGTGGTGGTGGACGACGACATCAACGTATTCAGCGAGCCCGAGGTGACCTGGGCGGTGGGAACCCGCATGCGGCCGGACAAGGACGTGCTCACGATCCCGGACTGGAACGGCCCGGGCGATCTGCTGCCGTCCAACTGGGAGTATACCGTGGACGGCGCCCACGAGCCGGTGATGGGCGCGGTGATGATCCTGGACGCCACCAAGCCGGCGCCGCCGGTGCAGTACCCGCAGCGGGCGCGGCCGCCCCGGGACAAGGTGCGGGAGGTCAGCCTGGACGGGCTGCTGAAGCCCTTCGATCCCTCGCTGCTGCGGTAGCGCCTCCTCGGACAACTTCTTGACCGGAGGTCGAAGGAGTGCAAGAATCGGCCACGCGTGGCGAAACACGCGTCCTGAAAGGTTTCCCGTCAAATCGAAAGGAGCCCGTTATGCGAATTCCGAAGACGTTGAGCAACGTGTGCCTGGTCGTGCTGATGGCCGGGGCCTTGGCGCTGGCGGTGACGCCGGCGAGCGCCGCGGACTGGAAGCCCAGCAAGCCCATCACCATCCTGGTGGGTTTCTCGGTGGGCGGCGCCATGGACACCGCCGCGCGGCTCCAGGGCGAGGTCATGTCGAAGCTGCTGGGCGTCCCCGTGGTCATCCGCAACGTGCCGGGCGCCGGGGGCAGGAACTCCGTGTCCATCCTGAACCGGTCCAAGCCCGACGGCTACACCATGGCCGCCATCAACCTGCCCGGACAAGCCGTCAACCAGGTAGCGCGGGGGATGAAGCCCGACCTGCGGAGCTTCACCTGGATCGGACGCCAAGTGTCCAACCCGTACTTCATGCAGGCCACCACCAAGAAGGGCAAGGACCAGTGGACGTCGCTCAAGCAGATGAAGACGGCCAAGAAGCCCATCAAGGCGGGCATCACCGGAACCGGCGGGAACACGTTCCCCATCTCGGTCATCACCGCCAACCTGGTGGGCTTCCCGGTGGAGTTCATCGCCGGCTTCAAGGGCCCCGAGCTGATCACGGGCATCATCCGCGGCGACATCACCATCACCAATCTGCCCCTGACCAAGCGCTGGACCACGGCGATTCAGTCCGGTGACGCCAAGGCCGTTGTCGTCTACCTGCCGAAACGGCACCCCAAGTTCCCCGACATTCCTACCGGCGTGGAACAGGGGTTCCCGGCGCTGGGATCGGCTTCGTTGGTGGGGCAGAACCTCTACGCGCTGCCGCCCAAGACCCCCGACAACATCGCGTCCGTGGTGGAGGCGGCCCTGGTGAAGGTCAACAACGACGCGGCGCTGAAGGAACGGATCGAGGCCAACGGCAACATCGTGGCGCCGTTGAGCAAGCAGAACACCACCAAGCTCATCAGCGACATGATCGCCCTGGTGGGGGACAATACCCCGCTGCTCAAGAAGTACATCAAGTGATCCGTACCCACGCTGACACGGCACGGTCCCGCCTCCCGGGGCCGTGCCGTGCCGCTTCCTTCCGGACCTTCGCAGTCGCGTGACACAGGACACCCGCGTTCATGTTTGAGGGATTCGGCGGCGCCCTGGTCACCATCTCGGAGCCGCACGTCATACTGACGCTCTGCGTCGGCAGCATCATCGGGCTCATCTTCGGCGCGGTTCCGGGCCTGGGCGGCATCCTCGCCATGTCCATGCTGCTGCCGTTCACCTTCACCTGGGACGCCATCACCGCGGTCTACCTGTTCTCCGGCATCATGGGAGCCAGCTCCTTCGGCGGCTCCGTCAGCGCCATCCTGCTCAACACGCCGGGCACTCCGGTGAACGCCGCCACCTGCTTCGACGGCTACCCCATGGCCCAACGCGGCGAGGCGGCGCGGGCGCTGGGCCTGTCGGCCGGAGCGTGCCTCCTGGGCGCGCTGTTCGGGCTCGTGATCCTGGCGCTGCTGATCCAGGTCATGCGCCCGCTGGTGATCGCCTTCGGCCACCCGGAGATCTTCTGGCTGGTGGTGTTCGGGCTGGTCACCACCGCCACGGTGAGCCAGGGGTCGCTCCTGAACGGCCTCATCGCCGGCGGGGTCGGCATCCTGCTGTCCCTGGTGGGGCTCAACGAGCCCACGGGCCTCATCCGCTACACCATGGGCAGCGAGTACCTGTGGGACGGGATCCCCCTGATCCCGTTTTTCGTCGGGCTGTTCGCCATCGGCGAGCTCATCAACTACTCGGCGCAGGGCGGCACCATCGCCCGGGACAACATCCAGGCCAGTATCCGGGGCGCGTGGCAGGGGGTCATGGAGAACTTCCGCTACGTGGTCTGCCTGTTGCGCAGCTCGTCGATCGGCACACTGGTGGGGATCATTCCCGGGGTGGGCGGCGAGACCGCCAACCTCATCGCCTACACCGTGGCCGTGCAGGCCTCCAAGGACCCGGGCTCCTTCGGCACGGGCAATCCGGAGGGCGTCATCGCCAGCGAGGCGGCCAACGACTCCAAGGACGGCGGCGCGCTGCTGACCACCCTGAGCTTCGGCATCCCCGGAAGCCTGGCCATGGCGCTGCTGCTGAGCATCTTCATCATGCACGGGGTCTCGCCCGGGCCGCAGTTGATCCTCGACAAGCCCATCTTCATCTGGACCCTGCTCAACGGTTACGTCGTGTCCAACGCCTTCGCCAGCATCGTCGGCCTGCTGGCCGCCCGCTACCTGGCCATCATCACCCGGGTGCCGGTGTATTACCTGTCCGCCATCATCGCGGTGGTCTCCCTGTCGGGCACCTACATCCTGCGGGAGAACATCTGGGACGTGGTGCTGGTGGTGCTGCTGGGAATCCTCGGGTTCGGCATGCGGCGGGCCGGTGTCCCGGTGCTGCCGCTGGTCATTGGATTCGTGCTGGGGAATCTGGCGGAGAACTCGTTCCTGCTGACGGTGCGCATCCACGACGGCAGTTATCTGGGCTTTTTCGACAGCGTGATCTCCTGGATCCTCATCCTGACAATGGTGGTAGTCCCGCTGATTGCGCGGCTGCGCACCCGCTGACGGTCATGCCATGAAGCGCGTGAACTACAGCTACGTGATCGTGAACCTGCTCTACCTCGCGGTGGTGCTGGTGGTGGTGATCCCCTCCTTCGGCTTCGAGGGACAGGGCGGGCTCGTGCCGCTGGTTCTCGGTATCCCCACGCTCGCGTTCATCCTGTTCTGCCTGGGACGCGAGTTGCTCTCGCCTCGGGCCGCCCCGGACGACACCGTGGAGGTGGCGCCCTGGACCAAGGCCGCCCCCGTCGTGGCCTGGCTGGGGGTCTTCTGCGTGCTGGTCCTGCTCATCGGCTTCCTGCTCACCATCCCCATCTACATGGTCCTGTTCCTGCGCAGCTTCGCCAAACTGTCCTGGCAGCGGTGCGTCGTGGCGGCCGTGACGGTGTGGGCGCTGGTGTACGTGAGCCTGGAGCTCGTGCTGCACCGGACGCTGTTCGAGGGCGTGCTGTTCGGCGCCATCCTGCCGCTGCTGTAAGCCATGCGACCAGAGTTCATAGCCCTGGCCGCCGCCATCCTCTACTCCGGAGGCTCCATCACCGCACGCATGGGGATGCACCACTCCTCGCCGTTGACCGCGGCCTGCGTGCTGTTGTTCCTGCGTACGGTCGTGTTCTGGGGCGGGGTGTACCTGATGGGCGGGATTCCGCACGTGGAGTGGCTGCCGCTGCTGCTGTTCGTCGGCTTGGGAGTCCTGCAGACGGCCACCAGCCTGCTGCAGTTGACCGGCATCCACCGCCTCGGCGCCGCCCGCGCCGAGCCCCTGCGCAACACCTACCCGCTTTGGAGCGCGGTCATCGCCATCGCCTTCCTGGGGGAGCAGGCGAGCCTGGGGATCATTGCCGGGACCCTTCTGGTGGTGGGCGGCATCACGCTGATCTCCTGGCAACCGGCGGAATCGGGCTTGCGCTATCGCTGGTGGGAGGGGATCTTCTCCCTCCTGGCGGCCCTTTTCGCCGGCGTCGCCTTCCCCATCAGGCGCATCGCCTTCGACATCTCCAACGAGCCCCTCTATTTCGCCGCCGTCCTCGCCATCGTGTCCTTCGTGTCGCTCGGCCCGTACGTCAATATCCGTCTCCGGACCGAGCAGTTCGTGCTCAGCCGCAGCGCGGTGCCCCCGTTCATCCTGTCGGGCTTTTTCGAATCCGCCGGCTCGCTGCTGTCGCTCATCGCCGTGAGCCTCGGCCGTGTCGTGGTGGTGTCTCCCATCGTCGCTTCGAGCCCCTTGTGGACCCTGATCCTGACCGTGATCTTCCTGCGTGGCCTCGAGCGCATCAACACCCGCACCGTCACCGGCACCTTCGCGGTCATGACCGGCACCATCTCGATCATTATGAGCCGGTGAAGGCCCGATCCTTCATACGGACTCGATCCTGGCCGCATCCAGGACACACGGAAGGCCTGACGCCTTGGAGTCATCCCGGATGCCCTCGAACGTCATCCCGGGCGCCCTCGAACGTCATCCCGGGCGCTTTCGAACGTCATCCCGGGCTTGACCCGGGATCCAGGGGGGGACGGGAGGGGCCTGGCGAGCGATTGCAGCCAGATGAACGGCCGTCGGCACTGGAGATACAGTCCAGCGGTTCAATGCCTGGACCCCGGGTCAAGCCCGGGGTGACGGAGAGGTGGTGCGGGATGATCGGAGAGGTAGTGCGGGGCAACGGAGAGGTAGTGCGGGGCAACGGAGAGGTAGTGCGGGGTGACCGGGGAGGTGGTGCGGGGTGACCGTGGATCGCGCGGATGTTGGTTTCACCCCGCAGGGAGGAACCGCTCCAGGTACGCCTGAATGACCGTGTTGTACCAGGGCGTGGCGTTGCGGCGGTCGTGGAAGCCCACGTGGCCGCCGTCGTCGGTGAGCATCAGGGTGACGTTGGGCGGAGTGTCGCGGGCGATGGCCTCGTACGGCACGGCCGGTATCCAGGGATCGTTCCTGGCGTGAAGCAGCAGCAACGGGATGTCGATGCGCCCCAGCAATCCGGTGACGGAGCAGCGCGCGTAGTAGTCGTCGGCGTCCGCAAAGCCGTGGTGCGGCGCGGTGAAGGCGTTGTCGAACTCGTAGATGTTGCGGGCGGACTCGACGGCCGCGCGTTGCCGCGGGGAGATCTCGGAGGCGCCGCCGATGACCGCCTCCTTCATGCGCACCAGCAGCCACCGGTGGTACAGCACGTTGCGGGGGCTCATCAGCCTGTGAATCACGGCTGCCAGGTCGAGAGGCGTGGACACCGTCACCGCACAGATGGGCGGGACCGCGCACGCATATCGCGCCAGACCGTGCAGCATCACGGTGCCGCCGAGGGAAAACCCGATCAGCACGACTCCGCGACGGGCCTCCTCCATGTCGAGGGCCGACAGCACCGCCGCGACGTTGTCCCCGGAGCCGCCGCAATAGCTTCTACGGCAAGTCTCCCGCGACGGGCCCGCGCCCCGGAGGTTGAGGCGCATCACGGGATATCCGAGGTTGAGGAAAGAGCGGGTGGTCTCGAACATGTAGGAGCTGCCCTCGCACCCGGTGAGGCCGTGCACCAGGATCACCAGCGGGCGGTCCGTGACACGGTTGGGGCGATGCAGCACGGCAACCAGCGCGTCGCCGCCTCCATCCGGCAGCGGAAAGCTCAAACGTTCCGACGGCCAGGCGGACAAATCCTCGCTGGCGGGAAAGAAGTAGTAACGGAGCGTCTGAAGATCGCCGCCGAGCCACGGGAATCGGGGCGCGAAGTCGAAGTCGATTGCCTCGTGCGCCCGGGAGGAAGTCCCGGGCATCGAATCAGTCAGTGGCGGCATCACTGCCCGCATCGACTCTGGTAACCCCCAGGCCCGGCCCCTCCGGGACCCCGAGCTTGCCGTCCACCACCTTGATGCCGGTGAACGGGTCGCCGGTGAGTCCCTCGCACTCGCCGATCTCGCAGAACTCGGAGACGCCGGGAGAGCTGAGGGCGACATGCAGCAGGGCGGCGTCTCCCACCATGCAGGCCGCGATGTTGCTGAGGCCGCACTCGGTTCCGGTGAGGGCGCACATGTCGGTGATCTGGCGCACCTGCTGCACCCCGCCGGCCTTGAGAATGCCGGTGTTGATGGAGTCGCAGGCGTTGTCGCGGATGAGCCTGAAGGCTTCGTGCACCGAGCTTGCCGACTGGTCGGCTTCGATCTTGATGCTCGACTGGGCCTTCACCTCGGCGAGCGCCACGTCATGATGCCGTGACAGCGGCTGCTCGAACACCGCCACCCCCAACTCGGCCATGCCCGCGGCCATGCGGATGGCGGACTTGGCGTCGAAGGCCTCGTTGGCGTCCACCTTGATGTAGATGTCCGGCCCCACCGCATCGCGCACGGCGGTGACCCGCGCCAGGTCCAGCCCCACCTCACCCCTGACCTTGAGCTTCAGCGCGCGGTAGCCTTGGCTCACCAGCTCGCGGCACTCCCGCGCCATCTCCATCGGCGACCCCACGCTCACCATCTTGATGACCGTGATCTCCTTGCGCACCAGCCCGCCCAAGAGCACGTAGAGGGGCGCTCCGTAGCACTTGCCCAGCAGGTCGTACAGCGCCATGTCCACGCCGCCCTTGGCGCGCCGGTTGTCCACCATCCGGAAGTTGATGAGCCGGTTCAGCCGGTTCATCTCCTCGACCGGCTGCCCCACCAGCAGCGGGCGCATGATCTCCTCGATGGCGCAGCGGACCGAGGCGGGGGTCTCGCCCGTCCTGGGAAACACGTCGATGTAGCCGTAGCCCGTGTGCCCCGAGTCCGACTCCACGCTCACCAGATAACCGTTGGACGAGTAGAACTGATTGGTGGCGGTGATGAGAGGCTTCTTGTAGGGCAGCTCCAGAGCCTCGAGCCGTACGTCCGTGATCTTCATGTGTGCACTCCTCGATCAATTGCCGTCGGGCGTAGTTCCGTGCGCCGCGCATCGCACCAGCGTGTCCACCGCCAGCACGCCCTGTCCTTCGGGCAGGACCATGAGCGGGTTGAATTCGATTTCGTCCACTTCGTCGCGAAAGTCCAGAGCCAACCGGGACAGCGCCACGATGGCTTCCGCCAGGGCCGGGACGTCGGCCTTGGGCCGGCCGCGCGCGCCGGTGAGCAGCGGGTAGGTGCGGATCTCCCGGATCATGTCGTGGGCATCGGCCGATCCCAGCGGCGGCAACCGGAAGGCCACGTCCTTCAGCACTTCGGTGTAGATGCCGCCCAGTCCGAACACGAGGCAGATGCCCAGGTCCGGCGTGCGCGAGGTGCCGATGATGACCTCGGCCACCCCCTCCACCATCTTCTGCACGAGGACCCCGTCGATGCGGGCACCCGGCGCCTTCTTCCCCACCTCTTCCAGCAGCCGGTCGTACGCCCGCGCCACCTCATCGCCGTTCGCCAGGTCGAGCCGCACGCCGCCTGCCTCTGTCTTGTGCGGAAGATCGGCGGACTCGACCTTCAGGGCCACCGGGAACCCCATTTGCCCGGCGGCCTCCACCGCCTGGTCGCGAGAGCTCACCAGGCGCTCGGGGGCCATGGGAATATCGTATGCCCGCAGCAGCCGCCGCACCGTGCCGTGGGAGGCGTCGCCTCCGGCCAGGACCCCACGCAGCGCCCCGGTCTCCGCCGGCGCCGCGGCCACCCGGGACGCGCCGTCCGCGCGACGCCGCGACAGCGCGAGGACGTCGCGCACCGCACGCAGCGACTTCTCGTACTCCAGCAGCAAGGGCACGTCCAGCTCGTCGAAGAACTCGAACCAGGACCGGTCGAGCTGCTCGCTGGCCCGGGAGAGGAACAGGAACGGCTTGCCGCCGCGCCGGAGCGCGGCCGTCGACTCGCGGTACAACTGCGTGAGGCGGTCGCTGGGGCTCTTGGGCAGGTTCAGGCGGCAACAGACCACCGCGAAGTTGTCGTCGCGCATGAAGGTTTCCAGACATTCAAGGTAGCCGGGCCGGTCCGCCCAGTGCAGTTCCTCGATGTCCAGGGGGTTGCCGTTGAAGCTCTCCTTGTCGAAGTAGCTGCGCATCGCCTCGTACGTGGCGCCCACGGGCTCGGGCAGGTCCACGCCGTTGCGCTCGCAGATATCGGCGAGAAAGCTGCAATCGCCCCCCGAGATGGTGACGATGCCGACGCCGCCGGCAGCGGGCATGCTGTAGGGCTCCGGGGTGCCCACGGCCAAGGCGGTAACCTCCAGCATCTGGTCGAGGTTGTCCACCGGGATGACGCCCTTCTGGCGGAACAGGCCGTCCCACACCGCGCCCGAGGTGGCCATGTTGCCCGAGTGCGAGGTGACCGCGCGCCCGCCCTTCTGCGAACGCCCGAGCCGTAGTGCGATGACCACCTTCTCCCGTTCCCGGGCCAGGTCCAGGAGCCCCGCCATCTCTTGCGGACGGCTCATGGACTCGATGACGGCGACGATCACGCGGGTGCCGTCGTCCTCCACCGCGGCGCGCAGGTAGTCGGTGAAGCCCGCGCCCACCTGGTTGCCGGGGGCGATGGCGTAGCGGAACCCCAGGCAACGGTCGGCGGCGGTGTTGAGGAAGAGGTTGAGCAGGCCGGCGCTGCTGAACACCGCGCTCACGGGCCCGGTGGTGAGCCGTTCGGGCAAAGGCGACGACCACAGCGCGGCGCCGCATTCGAGTGACAGGTAGCCCAACGTGTTGGGGCCGGCCAGCGCGATGCCGTGCTCGCGTACGATACGGGCCAGCTCCGCCTGGCGCTTCCGGCCCGTGTCGTCGAACTCGCCGAAGCCCGTGGCCACGGTGAGGGCGGCACGGACGCCCTTGGCGGCGCATTCCTCCATCACCTGCACGGTGCCGTCGCGAGGAATGGCGATGACCGCCAGATCAACGTCTCCCGGCACCGCACCCACCGAAGGGTAACACGGCAGATCGAAGAGCTGCTCGTAACGCGGGTTGACCGGGTAGATACGCTCCTTCGGGAAGCCGAACCGAAGCAGGTTCCGCATGAGCGCGGCCGCGTGGGGCGCCCGCTCGGAGGCGCCGATCAGCGCGATGTTCCGGGGCTTGAGCAACGCCGCGAGGCGGTCGGGATCGGGGGCAGAGTCCATGGGCATACCGCGGATCAACGATCGCTGGTCCGCGCTGCCGCGGCGCGCACAGCGCGCATGATGTTGGGGTAGCCGCCGCAGCGGCACAGGTTGCCGGAAAGGTAATCGCGGATCTGGTCGTCGGTAGGGTCTCCGTGCTCCTCGAGCAGCGCCTTGGCGGCCATGATGAAGCCCGGGGTGCAGTAACCGCACTGCGCGGCGTCGTTCTCGAGAAAAGCCTGCTGGATCGGGTGCAGCGCGTCGTCGCCGGCCAGCCCCTCGACGGTTTCCACGGATCGGCCGTCCAGGCGGGCTGCGAGCAGGAAGCACGCGCTCACCGGGCGCCCGTCCAGGAGCACGGTGCAGCTCCCGCAGGCCCCCACGCCGCATGCTTCGCGCACGCTCCACAGTTTGAGCCCGTCGCGCAGGACCTCCAGCAGGGTGTCGGCGTCGTTGACCTCCAGCTCCCGCTGCCGGCCGTTGACCGTCAGGCTGATGTTACGTTCCACCGTTCACCTTTCGCGCCGCCTTGAGCGCCTCATGGATCCTTTCCGCGGTGAGCGGGATGTCGCGGACGCGCACGCCCACGGCGTCCTCCAGGGCGTTGGCCACGGCCGCGGCCACGGTCAGGGCGCCGGTCTCGCCGATGCCCTTGGCGCCGAAGGGGCCGTCCTTGTGGGGCACCTCCACCACGATGGGATGGCAGGCCGCAGGCACGTCCTTGATGGACGCGATCTGGTAGTCCAGCAACGAGCCGTTGAGGAGCTGTCCGTCCTGGAACACCATCTGCTCGAACAGCGTCAGCCCGAGATGCATGGTGGCGGCGCCCACGAGCTGCTGCTCGCAGTACTTGGGGTTGATGGCGGTGCCGGCGTCGCCGGCGGCGTGGAACTGCAACACCTCCAGCCGCCCGGTCTCCGTGTCCACCTCCACCTCCACGGCGCTGGCCGAGGCGAACCAGTACTCGGTGCACTTCTCGGACATGCCGGTCTCGGGGTCCATGGGCGTCACCACCGGCTGGCACAGGCCCTCCCCCACCATGGTGGTGCCCAGGCTTCCGAACTTGGCCAGGAACGCCTCCGTGACGGTCATTCCGCGCTCCTCGGCGCCGCGCACGAACACCCGGCCGTCGCGGGATTCCAGGTCGGCGGCGTCGATCTCCAGCTTTCCGGCCACGGCCTGGAACAGCTCCTCCTTGACCTTGGCCGCGGCCATGCGCACGGCGTTGCCCATGTGGTAGGTGGAACGGCTTCCCGCGCTGATGGTGTCGTAGGGGGTGACGTCGGTATCGGGCTGTACCACGTGGACCCGGTCGAAGGGCATGCCGAGCTCCTCGGCCGCGATCTGGGCCAGCAGGCTCTCCGAGCCCTGGCCCATCTCCACCGTGCTGCTGAGCACGTTGGCACTGCCGTCGGCGTTGAGGATGACGATGGCCCCGGAGATGGACGGCGTCAGCACCGCCTTCACGCCGCAGGCGATGCCCTTGCCCCGGCGCTTGCTGCCGGAGGCCGGCGCCTTGGGTTGATCCCAGCCCACGGCATCGGCCGCGCGCCGTACCGCTTCCTTCAGCCCGCATGCATGAATCGGCGTTCCGGTGACAAAGAGGTCTCCCTCCTCCAGCGCGTGCTCCAGGCGAAACTCCACCGGGTCCGCGCCCAGACCCCGGGCGACGATGTCCATTTGCGAATCGTAGGCCCAGATCACCTGCGGCACGCCGAAGCCCCGGAACGGTCCGGCCGGCGGCTTGTTGGTGTAGACGCAGTACGAATCGATGGACACGTTGGGGATCTTGTACGGCCCGGAGGAGGTGTACCCCGACTTGTGGACGATCCGCGGGCCGATCTCGGCGAAGGCGCCGGTGTCCCAGTAGACCTCGCACTTGCGCGCGGTCATGGCCGATCCCTTGACCGCGGTCTTGAGCTTCACCACCACGCCGTGCTTGGTGACGGTCTGGAACTCCTCCTCGCGGCTCAAGCTGTACTTCACCGGCCTTCCGGTTTTCATCGCGAGAAGCGCCACGATGGGCTCGAGCTTGTTGTAGAGCTTGGCGCCGTAGCCGCCCCCCAGATAAGGCACCCGCACCCGGATGCGGTTCATGGGCACGCCCAGCATGCGCGCCAGCTCGCCCCGGACAAAGGACGGCGACTGGCTGGCGGTGTGGATGTTGATGCGCCCGCCCTCGTCCACGTACGCCAGCGAGACGTGGGCCTCCATGGGCACGTGCTGGGCCGGCGGCGCGGTGAAGACGTCCTCGAAGATCCGGTCGGCCTCGGCGAAGGCCTTGTCCACGTCGCCCTTGCGCAGCTTGTAGTGGTAGCAGATGTTGGACCGCTCGCCCGCCTTGACGTGGGCCAGGTCGGCGAACGCTCCGGAGGGGCGGATCTCGTCGTGGACGATGGGGGCGTCCGGCTTGATGGCGTCGAGCACGTCCAGCACCACCGGCAGCGGCTCGTACTCCACCTCCACCAGCTCCAGCGCCTCTTCCGCCGCGCGCCGGCTCTCCGCGGCCACCGCTACCACCTGCTCGCCCTCGTGGCGCACCCGGTCGATGGCCAGCACCGGCTGATCCGCGAACGCCGGCCCGTGGTAGGGCGTGATGCCGGGCATGGCGGCGATGTCCGCGCCCGTGAGCACCGCGGCCACGCCGGGGGCCGCCTCGGCCCGGGACTTGTCGATGCGGACGATGCGCGCGTGGGGATGAGGACTTCTCAGCACCGCCACGTGCAGCAGCCCGGCCGGCTCCATGTTGCCCACGTGCAACACCCGGCCCGTCACCTTCTGGACCGCGTCCCGGCGGTCGACCGGCCTGCCCACGATGGAATAGTCCGCCACGCATTCACCTCACTAAGACGCCAGTTCCCTGAGCGTCCGCCTGACCCACACCCGGGTCATCTCGCGCTTGTAGTCCGCGCTGCCGCGCAGGTCCGACACCGGCGATAGCTGCTCGTCGACAACGTCGCAGACCGCGTCCCAGAGCTCTTCGGAACAGCTTTCCCCCTGGAACCGCTCCAGGCCGGCGGCCAGGAGCGGCGCTTCCGCCACGCCGCTGAGACCCAGTGCAAGCTCACCCACATTGCCGTTGTCGAGGGAAAGGAGCGCCGCCACCCCGATGCACGGCCAGTCGTTGGCCGACAGCGAGCTGAACCGGGAGTAAACCGTCCGGGCCGCCGGGGCTGCATGCGGCACGCGCACCTCCACCAGGATTTCTCCGGGCTCCAGCACCGTCTCGTACATGCCGCGGTAGAAGTCCTTCAACGCCACCACGCGGGTTCCCTCGGCTCCGGCCAGCACCACCTCCGCGCCGTGAACCAGCAGCGCCGGCGGCGGATCCAGCCGGTAGTCCGCGTGGGCCAGGTTGCCGCCCACGGAGGCGGTCTCCCGGATGCGCACGTTGCCCACGTGGCTGAACGCCTGGGCCAGGGCCGGCGCGCGCCGCTGCACCAGGGGCGAACGCTCCACCGACCGATGGGTGGCCAGCGCCCCGATGCTCAGGCCGTCGTCGTTGTCGGTGATTCGTTCGAGGCCCGGAATCGACTGCAGGTCCACCAGATGGGAGAAGCGCAACGCCCGCTGCTTCATCAGGATCACCAGCGTCGTGCCCCCGGCGATGGGCCGCGCCTCGTCGCCATGTTCGAGAAGCATCTCGCTGGCTTCAGCCACGGAGCCGGGTTTCAGGAGATCGAATGCGGGAATGGTCATGGCGGATTGAGTGCCCGGCAAACGATCGGCGGGCAATCGACCGATTTATAGCCTCTACGGCCGTTGTTGACAATTCACTGCGGTTTACAACGCCGCACCGGCTCTTTCCAGAGCCCGGGAACGGGCGTGTCGCGCCGTAAGAACCTCAACGAATTGACCGGGCTTACGACCTGATGCTTCCGAGAGTTCTAGCCATGAGTCGCGCCAAGGGCAAAGGGGGCTGAACGAGCCGGTGGCCGACGGAAACCGGTCCAGAACATCTTCCACCCGCCTTCACTAGCGCTCAGGCCATTCGTCGCCCGGCTCGGGTGGCACGTCCGGCGCCTTGTCAAGATAACGCTTGAGATCACCCTCAACCGCTCTGGCGCCACGCTCCGCAAGAAATGACTTCGCGGTTTCGATCGCTCCAACCTTCTGCGCAACGGCCACGACGATCCACTGATTGAGGGAGACCCCGTCCTCCTTGGCCAACCGCGTGGCGGCTTCTTTCAACGAGGCAGGTAGCTGCAACGGGTACTTGTATCGTGGAGTGCTCTTCATACGGTTAATCTCCCTACGATGCGGTTCGGTGGCGCAACCTCTATCCCGAACCCGCCTGCCGGACCGAATTCCCGGACATTGTAAGTCACGATAGTCTCAGCCCTCCCATTCACAGCCGCTTCGAGAACCATTTCATCACCTGCGTCGGGTAGTAGCGGACGTACACGGAAAGAAATGTCCACGGGTTCGCTCACGGCGGCAAGGGCGTTCGTGATCCTGGCAACATCACCTAGATCGTGTCCGGTGACGGCAAGTGTTTCTGCACGGCTCAACACGGCTTCGTACTCAAGGAAGAGCGCCGTAGAGCACAACAACTTCGCATGCCCTGCTTCCACCAATCCAAGGAGCAAATTGCTGGCACCTCGACGACTCCGAAAAGCAGAAACGATAACATTGGTGTCGAGCACCAGCCTCATAACGACATCCTATAAGACATCCCATAGTATATCAATCCATAGCAATCCGTTAGACTTCCCAAACCGCAATACGGGGACAGTTCCCCTTTTGGAACTCCACCATATTTCGACAATTCAGGAAGTCAGACTCCTGAATTTCAGGAGTTTGAATACCCGGTTTCCAAGAATTGCCGGCTGCGCTTTTCCACTTGCATCCAATACAACCGGACCTTGCAGCGCCCCCGACGCGCTGCGAGAATGAACCCTCATGACCATCGGGATACTCGCGTATGGTTCGCTGATTCCCAATCCGGGAGCGGAGATCGGGCCGGTGACGGTGCGCCGGATCGGCGGTGTGGAGACGCCGTTCCGGGTGGAGTTCTCCCGCAGCAGCCGCGTGCGCGACGGGGCGCCGACGCTGGTGCCGGTGAATCGCGGCGGAGCCACGGTTACGGGGGTCGTGCTGGTGTTGCACGATTCGGTCACCGAGACCGCCGCCCAGGACATGCTCTACCGGCGGGAACGAAACCGGGTGGGCAGCGGCGACCGCTACGCGGACGTGGACCCGGCCAACCCGGACAGCGCCTTCCTCGGACGGCTGGACGACTTCGCCGGGCTGGATGTGGTCTTCCACGCGGCGTTGCGGGCGAACATCGAGGAGCCGACGCCTGAACTCCTGGCTCGTCTGGCCATCGCGAGCGCTACGGCTCCCTCGGGCCCAGTGGAGAGGGATGGGATCCGCTACCTCATGGACGCCAAGCAGAGCGGCATCCTCACGCCGCTTATGCCGGAGTACGAAAGGGAAATCCTCTGCCAGACGGGGGGCCGCGACCTGGAGGAGGCCCGGGCCATCGCCCTGGACAGTTCGCGCTAGGCCCCGTATCCGTCATTCTCGAAACAGCGGAAATCCAGGTGGCCGGGGCGGCGCCCACGCCCCTGAACGTCATTCCCGCGAAAGCGGGAATCCAGGGGCGGTGGGGCCGGGAATCAACGCTGTTTGCCCCTCCCCACCCCTGGATTCCCGCTTTCGCGGGAATGACATTTCGTGGTGGCGGTGCCATTTCGTGGCCGAGCGGAACTTTGACACAGCCTGTTCCGCGGGAATGACGAATCCAACAGGGCCCTCCGTCAGCCTGTCTGCCAACGCATCCCGCCCGCCGCTCGCGTATTGCAGTAGAGTCCGCGGAAGGCTATTCTGCCGTCGCGCAACGCGACCGCACGGATCAGGCGGAACCCCGGAAAGTCTAATAGTAGGTTCGGTCTCCTACCAGCCGGACCCGTGCCAATTCCAGAGAAAGCCACGGCGCAGGGCACTGACATGTACACCCAACCGGACGGCCCGTCAGACTCATCCTCAACCTACAAGCCACGGCCCTACCAGCCTCAGCGGGACGCGCCCGCCGTAGCCCGGAGACAGGGGTTCCGTCCATGAAACGCGTGGCTGCCACCCTCGTCATCCTGGCGCTTGCCGTCGGCGTGCTCTACTACCTCGGCATCGGACCTCCACTCGGCCTCGGACCGTTTGAAATCGGCGCCGCCAAGAACAAGCCGGAACAGCGCAATTCGGGACAGGCCAACCGTGGGCGCGGCCGCCGCGGCGGCCGCGCGGTCACCGTCAAGGCCGCAAAGGTGCGGGTGGGGGACGTCGAGGCGACGTTGAGCTACGTGGGCTCGTTGGCGCCCAACGCGGCGGTCACCATCGCGCCGAAGACCTCCGGCCGGGTCGCCAAGCTGTTCGTCACCGTGGGCGAGCGTGTCAAGGAGGGCCAACTGCTGGGGCAGCTCGCGAAGGACGAGCTCGCGGAAGAGTTGCGCGAGGCGCAGGCATCGCTTCGCGTGGCCCAGGCCACGCTCAAGGGCCGCCAGGCGGAACTGCAAAATCTCAAACGGCGCCGGCAGAACGTCAAGGTCCTGGCGGGCAAGGAACTGGTGTCCCGTGACGAGGTGAACAACCTGGAGACCCAGGTCCTTTCCGCCGAAGCCCAGGTCGACCTGACCAAGGCCCAGATGCTGCAGATGCAGGCGCGACTGGACAACGCCCGCATCCGCCTGGCGCACACCGAGGTGCGCTCGCCGTTCGCGGGTCACGTGAGCCGCCGCATGGTGGACCGCGGCGCCCTCGTGAGTGCCAGCACCCCCTTGTTCGAGGTCGTGGACATCGACCGGGTCAAGGTCGGCATTGCCGTGGTGGAGGGGGACTACCGAAGGGTTTCCCTGGGACAGCCGGTGGCCGTCAAGGTCGATGCCTACCCGGACAAGCGCTTCAACGGCACCATCACGCGCATGTCGCCGATCCTCAACCCGCGGACCCGCACCGCCGAGGCGGAGATCGAGCTCGACAACCCCGACGGAGTGCTCAAGCCCGGCATGTTCGCGCGTACCACCATCGTGGTGGAGCGCAAACGGGGCGTTCTGATGGTTCCGGAAGCCTCGCCGGTGAAGACCGGGGCGGGGTACGGCGTGTTCAGGCTGACGGACGAAGGCAGCAAGGTCGAGCGAGTGGAAATCACGCCGGGTCTCAGGAACGGCGGTTGGGTGGAGGTGACGGGGGACCTGCGCAAGGGTGATCGGATCGTCACCCTGGGCAGCAGCCTTGTGCGCCACGGCCAGCGGATCCGGATCGCCGGTGACGGCCCGCGCGCGGGTTCCCGCCGAGGGCGGCGAGGATCCGGGCGGGAAGGCCGGCCCGGCGGCGGTCGCGGCCGAGCGGAAAGGACGCAGAACCGATGAATCTCACGGCGCTTTGCCTCCGACGCCCGGTGGCCACCTGCATGGCGGCGCTGATCGTCGTGATCCTCGGGGTGGTGTCGTTTCTCAAGATCCCGGTGGATCTCATGCCCGAGATCACCTTCCCCCGGGTCACCATCTCGACCAACTACGGCAACGTGGGGCCGCTGGAGATGGAGACGCTGGTGACGGTGCCCGTCGAAAAGGCGGTGAGCTCCGTGGAAGGGGTGGAGGACATGACCTCCGTCTCCGTCGAAGGCCGCAGCCAGGTCCGGGTGAGCTTCGGCTGGAACAAGGACCTGGAAGTGGCGGTGAGCGACATACGCGCACGCATCGACCGCATCCGGGACGATCTTCCCCCGGGAGCCGAGGCCCCGGTGGTCTCCAAGTACGACGTCAACGCGTCGCCGATCATGTTCATCGGCGTGTCGGGACAGATGGACCCGGTGGCGCTGCGGAGCTTCGTGGAACAGGAGGTCCGCTATCGACTGGAACGGGTCGCCGGCGTGGCGGCGGCGGACGTGCGTGGCGGACTGGAACGCGAGATCCACGTCCACCTGTCCCTGGACCGGCTCAAGGCGTTCAATCTCTCGGTGGACCAGGTGGTCCGGGCGCTGCGGGCAAGCAACATCAACCTGCCCGCCGGCAATCTCGGCCGGGCGCACCTGGAGGTATCGGTGCGGACCCTGGGCGAGTTCACCGACCTGGATCAACTGCGCAACACGGTGGTGGCCACCCGCGACGGAATCCCCATCCACGTCAAGGACCTCGGGCAGGTGGAGGACTCCTTCAAGGACCTGGACCACGCGGTGCGGATGGATGGGGCCCACGCCGTGGTCATCTCCCTTCGGCGCCAGCCTTCCGCCAACACCATCGCGGTGGTGGACCGGGTGAAACAGGCCATCGACGGCATCAACCGGGAACTCCCCGCCATCCGGGTGACCGTGCTGCGCGAGAACGCGCATTACATCCGCAACGCCGTGGACAACGTGACCCTGGCCGCGGTCTGGGGCGGCATGCTGGCCCTGATCGTGCTGCTGTTCTTCCTGCGCAGCCTGCGCAGCACGGTGGTCATCGCCACCGCCATCCCCATCTCCATCGTCGCCACCTTCGCGCTCATGTACTTCCAGGGCTTCAGCATCAACATCATTTCCTTCGGCGGGCTCGCCCTGGGAATCGGGCTCTTGCTGGACAACTCCGTGGTGGTGCTGGAGAACATCTTCCGGCACCACGAGGCCGGCACCGACCGCCGGGAGGCCGTCCTCAGGGGCACGCGCGAGGTGGCGGGAGCCATCACCGCGTCCACCCTGACCACCGTGGTGGTGTTTCTGCCCCTGATCTTCGTCCCCGGCTCCGCGGGCATCCTCTTCCAGCAGCTCGCGTGGGTGGTGTTCTTCTCCCTCGCGGCCTCCCTGGTCGTCGCCCTCACCGTGGTCCCGGTGCTGGCGCACCATCTCCTGGGCCGGCCGGACCGGGCGCGCACCGGGCGCTTCCTGGCGCGTCTCGCACGCGCGGGTTCGAGCTCCCAAACGGGTCTGGACAAGGCCTACCAGGGACTGCTGCGGTGGAGCCTGCGCCACCGCTTCACCGTGGTGGCGGCGGCGGCGGTCCTGCTTTCAAGCAGCTATTTCCTCTACCAGGGCATCGCCAGCGAGTTCATGCCCCGCGCCGACGAGGGCAACGTGATCATCATCGCGGAGACCGAGGCCGGATCGAAGATCGAGGAAACGGACCGCGCCTTCCGGCAACTCGAGGCCATCGTGAAACAGGAGGTCACCGAGCCGCACCGGAACTTCACCCGCTTCGGCCAGTTCGGTTGGCGCGCCCGCGGCAAGAACAACGGGCGCGTGTACGTGTGGCTGGGGCCCAGGAACACCCGGGAACGCTCCGATCAGGACATCGTCAGGGTCCTGCGGCGCCGGGTCAGCGAGGTTCCCGGGATGCGCGCCCGCGTGCGCGCGAGTTCCGGGCTGTGGATCTTCCGACGCCTCGGATTCACCGACAACGACAACCTCGACGTGAAGGTACGCGGTCACGACCTGGACCAGTTACAGCGGGTCGCGCGCCAGGCGAAGGACGCCATGGACGGGGTTGACGGGGTTGACGGCGTCCGCATCAGCCGGCAGGCCGGACAGCCCGAAATGGGCATTCACGTGGACCGGGAGCGGGCGGCGAGCCTCGGCATACCGGTGGAGACCATCGCCCGCGGCCTGCAAGCGAGCCTGGGCGGCATCCGGGCGACGTTCTATCGGGAGGGCGGCAACGAATACAACGTGCGCGTTCGTCTCGGCGGCGACGACCGCGCCGACCTGGACGGGCTGTTGGATCAGAGCGTCTCCGACGGCTCGGGCCGGGTGCTGTCGCTCAAGAACCTGGTCCGTCTGGAGGAACGCCGCGGACCCATGTCGATCCAGCGCCTCAACCAGGAACGGGTGGTATCCATCTCCGGCGAGGTCTCGGGACGCGACATGGCCGGCGCCGTGGCCGAGATTCAGGCGGCGCTGGCGCAAATCCCGCTGCCGCAGGGCATGGTCCTCCAGGTGGGCGGGGACTTCGAGGAACAGCAGAAGGCCTTCGGCGAGCTGCGGATCGGCCTGCTGCTGGCGTTGATCATGGTCTACATGGTCATGGCGGGCCAGTTCGAGCGCCTGCTCGATCCGCTGGTGATCATGTTCGCGGTCCCCTTCGCCGCCATCGGCGTGCTCGCATCCCTCCACGTGACCGGCACGACCCTCAACGTCAACTCCTATATCGGCATCATCCTGCTGGTGGGCATCGTCGTGAACAACGCCATCGTGCTGGTGGACTACATCAACCTCAAGATGCGCGAAGAGGGCCTGAGCGTTGTCGACGCGGTGGTCCTCGCGGGCCGCACCCGTCTCCGCCCGATCCTCATGACGACCCTGACCACGGTCCTCGCGCTGGTGCCGCTGGCATTGGCATGGGGCGAAGGCGGCGAGATTCAGGCCCCCATGGCTCGCGTGGTGATCGGCGGACTGATCACCTCCATGCTGGTGACGCTGGTGTTGATCCCGGTGCTTTACGCGTCGGTCCAGGAGTACGCGTTGCGCTGGACGGCCGCCCGTGAACCGGAAGAAGTGAAGCGCAGCGCGTAGGAGGTTGTTACCGCCGGGTTGACAGACTGGCCTAGGTGTACTAGTGTACTAGTACAGTCTGAAAGTCATTGAAACACTACAATGGAAGACAGAACAGGAAGACGGAACATGGTGCAGATGGAGCAGCTTCGCTTCGGCTACGGCCGGGAGGAGCTTTTTCGCGATGTCGAGCTCGTTCTCGAGCCCGGCAACATCTACGGTCTGCTGGGCCTGAACGGGGCGGGAAAATCGACGCTGCTCCGGCTCATGACCGGGCTCCTCTTTCCCCGCTCGGGGCGAATTCACGTGCTCGGGAGCGGACCCGCCCGCCGCCGGCCGGGATTGCTCTCCCGCCTCTTCGTGCTTTCCGAGACGATCCATGTTCCCGCGCTCACGGACCGGGAATTCGTCGCCCTGCGCTCCCCTTTCTATCCAGGGTTCGACCACGAACGGATGGCCCGCTATGTCGAGGAGCTCGAAATCCCGGTCGGGCGGAAGCTGCCGCATCTTTCGCACGGCCAGCAGAAGAAGTTCCTGCTCGCGTTCGGGCTCGCATCCGGCGCCTCGTTGCTGGTGCTGGACGAGCCGGCCAACGGCCTCGACATTCCGGCCAAGGGGCTCTTCCGCCGCCTGGTCGCGGAAGCGCTGAGCGATGACCGGACGTTCGTGGTCGCCACTCACCAGGTGCGCGACGTCGAGTCGCTCATCGACCGTCTCGTCATACTCCACGAGGGGAAGGTCCTCTTCAACCAAAGCCTCGCCGCGGCGGGCGCCCGCCTCCGCACGGCGCGCGAACCCAGCCGGCCGGACGAGGACGCCGACGGACTCATCTATCTCGAGCCGGCCGTGGGCGGCTTCGGGACGGTGCGCAGCGACCGCGGCGCGGAGGACCACCGCCTGGACCTCGAGCTTCTCTTCAAGGCGGTCATCACGAACCCGCACGCCTGCGCCGGGATCCTTGGCACGGAGGAACGGGCATGAACGATGTCTTCTCCCCGCAAAGGCTGCGGCTGCTGATTCGCGGCGACCTGGTCGCCGGCTACCGGTCCCTGCTGGTGGTCTCCGGCGCGCTCGCCGGAGTCATTCTGATTGCCGGCCTCGCCACGCGCGGAGGGGCTCTCGGCGACGGGGACTTCTACCGCCGCTGCTTCGGGCTCGCGCTCTTCGCTTGGGGACTCGTCGCTTCGAGCCGGGCGTTCCGGCCGCTGCACGACAGGACGCGGAACGAGGCGTACCTCCTCATCCCCGCCTCGGCGCTCGAGAAGATGCTCGCCCGCCTGCTCGCGCTCACCGTCGGGCTCGTCGTGTACCTGCTGGTGTTCATCGGGCTCGCGTCGGTCGTCGTCGAGACCCTCAACTTTCTTCTCCACGGCGGCCGCGGGGCATTCTTCGATCCCTTCGACCGCACCGTCTGGAGCTCGATCCTGGTCTACATCGTCCTCCAGTCGTTCTACTTCCTCGGCGGCGCGTGGTTCCGAAGAGCGCACTTCGTCAAGACCACGCTCGCGCTCACTTTCGCGGTCGCGGGGTTCGCGTGCTTCGCCGCCCTCACGGTGCGGATCGTCTTCGCGGGCTACTGGCTGGATGTGGGCGACGTGTTCTTCGTTCTGGAGCAGCTCGGCGCGCGAGCGAGCGGCATCGGCGCCGTCGTTCCCGGGATCGCGCTCCTGCTGCCGCTCGCCTGCTGGTGGATCGCATGGCTTCGCCTGCAAGAGGCCCAGGTCAGCGATGGAGTTTAGCGAGCCCAAGGGCATCTACCTGCAGATCGCGGACCAGATCCGCGAACGGGTCCTCGATGGCGATTGGCGGGCCGGCGAGCGTATTCCGTCCATCCGGGAGTTGGCCGTCGAACTCGGTGTGAATCCCAACACGGTCACCAAGAGCTATCAGCGGCTGATGGAGCGGGGAATCATCTCGAGCCGAAGAGGGCTCGGCTACTTCGTGAGCGACGACGCCCGCGAGCAGGCATTGCGGGAGATGAAGGCGGAGTTCCTGCGTGATGAAGTGCCGAAGATCGTTCGAACCATGCAGCTCCTGGGGATTGGGCCGGACGAGCTCGCCGCGCACCTGGATCCTTGCGCCGACAGTTCCGACGAGACGGGAGAAGACACACCATGAAACCGAGCCAGAAAGTACTGTTGTCGATGGGAGGCGTCCTTGCCGTGCTCATCGTCGTGACCGCGGTCGCCGGGCGGGTCGCCCTTTCCCGAGATCATTTCGCGGTCGTGGAGGGCTCCCGGGTCTCCGAGAGCGCCGACCTGACCGGAGTCACCGAGGTCGAGATCGCCGGGGGGTTGCGGGTCGACCTCACCCGGGGAGACGAGTGGAAGCTCGAGGTCTCCGATTCCGGGAATCGGCAGGCGCACGTCCGGATGCACGTCTTCGGCAAACGTCTCCGACTGAGCGGCGGGTCGCGCGCATGGTGGCGGGAGGGCGGTGCGCCGAAGTCCGTGAGTATCGTCATGCCCGCGCTCGACGAGCTGGATCTCCGGGGCGGCGTCAGGATCGCGCTTTCGGGCTTTCGGGGCGACCGCCTTGCCATCGGCATCGCGGGGGCGGCGCGTCTCGAAGGACGCGACGGGCGCTACGACGAGCTGGAACTGTCCGTCGCCGGAGCCAGCGCCGTCGACCTCCGGGGCATCCCGGTAACGGACGCCGAGGTCGATCTCAGGGGCGCCTCCGACGTGGTCCTCGCCATGAGCGGCGGGGTCCTGTCCGGTTCCGTGGCGGGGGCGGGGAGCCTCCGGTACTACGGCACGGTCTCCAAGGAGCGGGTCCGGGTCGCGGGCGTCACCCGAATCGTCCACCACCGGAAGTGAACGGGGCTCCGGCCGCGCCGGTGGGACTACCGGCCGCCGGCAGCGAGTGACGGAACATGGGTCCTTTACGCTCCCCCGGTGAGCTCCTGGTCCACGTGCCACATGGCGAGACAGTCGTCCTCGTTGTAGCGGACGGCCTTCTCGGCCAGGGAGCGGTCGCCGGTGTCGATGGAGTCCCAGTAGCACAGCAGCGCCTCGTAGGCGCCGAATCCCTGCTGGCGCCAGTGGAACCCCAGGGCCGGGGCGACGCTCTTGATGGAGAAGCGCGGCAACGGCAGGTAGACGGCGTCCTGGATGCAGCGCTTCAGGTCGACGCAGGAACCGACAAGGCGCGCCAGCCCTCCCTCCAGCCGCGGCCAGCGGCGCATGACCGCATTCATCTGCCGGATCTCGTAGTCGGTCCAGTGGTAGAGCCGCGCGGCTTCGACGTCCTCCCCCACGTAGTCGATGAAGGATTCGAAGATCTCGGCCTCGTCCTCCGGACCGCGGGCCAAGAACTTGACGAACTGGTCCCGGGTGCCGTCCCAGCAGCCGATGAGGTAGACGTGGGGCGGCATGGCGGGATGCATGTCGTCGGAGGTTTCGAAATCGAAGTAGAGGAGCCGCCTGGCCCGGGGGATGCGCAGCTCGCGGCCGGGCCTGGGGACGGGCCTCCCGGTGCGGTAGCTCTGGGCCACGTGGTAGGCGGTGGCGCCGTGGTGCGGCCCCAGGATCTCGTTGATCTCTTCGGGTGAGCGGTTCCACAGTTTGTCCACACTGTGGATACCCGCGGCCCGGAGCTTCGCCCGCTCGGGCGCGCGCACCCCGGCCAGCAGCACCAGGTCCCGGCGCTCGGTCACGAGCTTGTTGCCGTACGCGCGCCAGGGCGAGTCGGTGACATCGGGCGGCCTTCCGGGCTCGGGCTGCTCCACCGCGCCGTCCCGCAGCCCGGCCCAGCGTGACACCACCTCGTCGATCTTGTCCCCGAAGCCCGACACGTCCACGGGACGGGCCTCGTCCCGCAGCGCCACGGTCACGTGGCCGGGAGTGTAGCCCTGGATGGCGCCTATGGTCCGGTTGTAGAGGGCCGCCTGGAGCGCGAAGGCGTCCCGGAGCTTGCGCGCCCGCTTTATCTCGATGACCCGGTAGTGGTAGGGGCCCAGGTCCGAGCCGTGGCTGTTGTCGCGCACCAGCAGATCGCCCCGGCCGTAGATGTCGCGGCCGAGGTCCCACAGTTGCGGCTGATGAATGGCGGGAACGCCCTCCAGCATGGCCCGGAGGGTCCGGGCCAGGGCCTCGTAGCCGAAGTCGGGCCTGATCGCCAGGGCGTCTGGATAGTGCGCGGCCACCCAGGCGTCCTCGTGCTCGACGCCGCGGCGGTAGCGCATCTGCTCGTAACGGCCGACCTCGTTCACCGCCTCGGCCTTGGGCGCGTGGTATTGGCACCAGACCCAGAACGGGTCGCGCAGCACCTTGTCCACCAGCGACGGACGGAGCCGGGGCCTGCCGTGGATCCTCTCGCCGGAGGTGGCGCGGTCGAGCAGCGCGCGCAGGCGCACCTCCGGTCCCTGAAGCGGCAGCGTTAGCTGAATGCGGGCTTCTCCTTGGGATAGTGCGCTTCCATGGCGGAGCGGTAATGCTCCATGAGGATACGGTTGAGCTCCAGCGGCGGCTGCTGGTCGTCGGGCAGCAGCGGGCGGTACTCCACGTCGCCGATCTCCTCCTTGAAGGTCTCCTTGGCCCGGGCCACCAGTTGCGGGTCCATCAGCAGGTCGACGGCCGACGCGGCCATGGTCTTGGCGCCGGCAACCGCGCCCTTGTGGGCTACGGACGTGGCCAGGGAGACCCCCGCGCCCCAGTGGTGGTAGGCGATCCCCGGGATGTTGGACGGGAAGTTCACCACGCCCGACGGCACCACCCAGCAGACATCGCCGGAGTCGTTGGCGGACACCGATTGCACCGCTTCCCGGAGCTGGGCCACCTGCGTGGGCATTCCCGTGGCCTTGACGTTGACCTTGGACTGGACGTCGGTGACGAGCTTCTGCTCGGCGTCGCTCCACTGCGGCATGCCCACGGCCTCGATGTTCTGCTGGATCACCTCCGCCAGGGTGCGGTTGCACCGGGTGGGCGCCACCGCGCTCAGCACGTTCACCGAGTAGGAGGTGTCGGTCATGGTGGCCGCGCCCTGGGCGACGCGCTTGGCCTTCTCGAACAGGGCGCGGGCCTTCTCGGCCGTGGCCTCGCGGAAGAACCACCAGATGGTCGAAGTGTTGGGGATGACGTTGGGCTGGTCGCCGCCGTTGGTGATGACCCGGTGGCTGCGCTGGGAGGGCTCCAGGTGTTCCCGCAGCTTGTCCCAGCCGATGTCCATCAGCACCGTGGCGTCCACCGCGTCCCGGGCGTTCCAGGGCGAGGTGGCGGCGTGGGCGCTCTCGCCCTTGAAGGTAAACTCCGCGGAGATGAGCGCGTACTGCCGCAAGCCGTAAACGGTGCCCAGGTTGTAGCCGATGTGGTCGTGGAGGGCCACGTCCACGTCCTTGAAGTAGCCGTCGCGCACGAAGTAGGGCCGGCTCACGAGCTGCTCCTCGGCCGGGGCGCCGTAGACCCGCAGCGTCCCCTCGATGCCGAACTGCTCCATGGTCCTCTTGACCGCCACCGCCGCGCCGATCATCACCGCCGCGTTGACGTTGTGCCCTTCTGTATGTCCCGGGGCGCCGTCGACGATGGGCTTCTGCTCGGCCACCCCCGCCATCTGCGAGCTCGAGGGCGTGGCGTCGAACTCCGTGTGCAGCGCCACCACCGGCTTGCCCGACCCGTAGGTGGCGATGAACGCCGTGGGCATCCCCGAGATGCCCCGCTCGATCTCGAAGCCCGCCTGCTCCAGGATCTCGGTCATGAGCCCGGTGGTACGGTACTCCTGCATCCCCAGCTCGGCGAAGTAGAAGATATTGTCGCCGAGGAGCGCGATGTTGTTCCGGTTCTCCTCAACCGCGTCGATGACGAACTGTTTTTGCTTGGAATCCTGCATGGTTCCCTCCCTCATGGCATGGGCGGATCATATTACAAGGAAGGCGGCGCGTCGAGGGGAGGGCTCGTGGCGGCGCGCTTCGAGAAGGCGCCGTTCGTCCTGAGCGTAGCGGAGCGAAGTCGAAGGGCGCCATCTCGCCCCGCGGCAATCGATCGGAGTTCCCCAAGCCCTCTGCGCAGCCTTGCCCGGCCTTCGTGGACGTTATAAGTTCCCCTCCATGCCGACGAATCGACCCGTCATCAAGGGCGCGGCCACCGCCCTCGCGCACACCCCGGGGCTGGTGCGGTACGGCTCGAAGCCGTTCCGGGAGAGCAAGGCCCAGCCGGAGTTCCTCGCGGAGTTGACGCGGGGCCTGTGGAGCTACGACAAGGCCTGCCGCTATCTGCCCAATCAGGTGTTCATCGGCAGCCAGCCGCCGGCCCGTCTGTGGGAGGTGGAGCAGCCGTGGTTCGACAAGCTCGCCGAGTCGGACGCCGGCGAACCGCCCTTCGGGCACATCCTGGAGGAACGGCGTTTCCTCGCGCTGCTGGCGTGCGCGGACCCGTTCAAGCACGTGTTGCTGCGGGAGCGGTTCTGGGAAGAGACGAGTCCCCTGCTGTCGGACTCGCCGCTCACGGCGGCCCTGGCCTCCCAGACCCCGCCGCTTCTCGCGGACGCCCAACTGGACGCCGAGTTGGAGGCCGCGGATTGCCTGCCGCTCTTCGCCAACGGCGAAGACGCCCCCGTGGGCGTGGTGAAGACCGGCCACTCCGAGGACGAGGCGCTGTCGGCGCCGGTGCTGCTGGAGAATCTCGCATGCAAGGTCTCCGGCGCGCTGTCCATGCACGAGCTGCTGAACCACGTGGAGGGGCTCGACCTGAGCGACGTGGACCTGGTGCTGAGTTGCTCGGAGGAGGCGGTGGGCGACCGCTATCAGCGCGGCGGCGGCAACATGGCCAAGGCCATCGCCGAGTTCGCCGGCTGCGACCTCGCCACCGGCATCGACATCAAGGACTTCTGCGCCGCGCCCATTCCCGCCATGGTCATCGGCGCGTCGCTAGTGGAGAGCGGCGTCTTCAAGAACGTGGTCGTGGTGGGCGGCGGATCGCTGCCCAAGCTGGGGATGAAATGCCTCTACCAGTTGGAGCAGGGCATCCCGGTGCTGGAGGACGCGCTGGCCGCCGTGGCCGTATGGATCGGGCGCGACGACGGCAAGAGCCCGGTGGTGAACCTGCAAGGGGTCGGCCGCCATCCCATCAAGGCCGGCGCCGCCCTCGACAAGCAGTTCAGGGAGCTTGTCCTGGGGCCGTTGCGGCGGTTAGAATGGGGCGTCGACCGGCTCGACCGCGTGGTGACCGAGCTGCACAATCCGGACATCATGGTGACCGCCAAGGCCGGCGACGTGGCCGCCCGGAACTACAAGATGATGGCCGCCATGCTGGCCATGGCCAAGGAGATCGACCGGAGCGACATCGCCGGGTTCGCGCGCGCCAAGGGGGTGTGCGGTTACGCGCCCACCCAGGGGCACATCGCCTCCGGCTTCGTCTACGTGCCCCACGCGCTCCGGGAGATGGCGGCCGGCGCCATCCGGAACTGCATGCTGGTGGCCCGCGCCAGCCTTTTCCTCGGCCAGATGACCGAGCTGACGGACGGCATGTCGGTGCTGATTGAACGAAATGGGGACTAGCGGCAAGTCGAGCAGACGGGAAAAGCCATAGTACAAGTTATGACCCTATAAGACTCAACCCATTGATAACAAGGAGAATATCATGACTGGAGAACCCATCGCACTGGACGGCAAGAAGCTCATCATCCTCGGCGAACGGGACGGCGTCCCCGCCCCGGTCATCCAACAGGCCATCGCGGGACTGGGAGGCGAAGTCGCGTACGCCGCCACCCAGTGCTTCGTCTGAACAGCCGCTGGGGCCATGGACCTTGAGGATCAAGGTCGAATCAAAGAACTCGCTGAAGAATACGGAAAGGACGGCATCGTCGTGCTGCTTGGCGCTCCCACCACCGAGAGCAGCCAGGTCCAGTTCGAGACCGTCACCACCGGCGACCCCTCCTACGCCGGCCCCCTCGCCGGCGTGGAGCTGGGCCTCGACGCCTACCACGTCTTCGAGCCCAACGTGAAAGCCGCCATCGACCCCGACCAGTACGCCGAAAACATCGAGATCCTGGAGATGGGGCTGGACGCGGATGCGATCGTGGGGGCGTTGGCGGGGATGCGGGCGGGGTAGGCGCAAAGCGGCACTCGACGTTCGCGAAAGCTCTCAAACAACCTATTCAACGATCTGGAGTAAACCCTCCTTGATATTCGGACAGAACTGTCCTAGACATAGACTGTGAAGGGCAGGGAATTCGTTGATCGGGTCTTTGACCTCGGCACAGCACGCGATATCGAGGTCCGCATCGACACCAAGCGCGGCAAGGGAAGTCACCTCACGTTGTACCACGGCGGTCGGAAGACCATCGTGAAGGATCGCCGGAAGGAGATTGGCCGGAGTCTTCTCGCCGCCATGATCCGCCAGCTTGGACTCGATCCGAATGACTTTCGGTAGGGTAGGAGTAAGGATCGTTATGCAATTTCGCTATCCAGCCAGACTCCAAGCGGACCCCTCGGGAGAACTCGTCGTCTCCTTCCGGGACTACCCCGAGTGTCTCACGTCCGGAGCCGATCAAGCCGAAGCACTCGTTGAGGCGCGGGACGCGCTTGAAGAAGCCGTCGCCGGCCGCATTGACGACGACGAGCCGATCCCAACGCCAAGCCGACGGCGCACCGGCGAACATCTGATCGCTGTACCGCCCGATATGGCGGCAAAGGCCGCCTTCGTCCTCGCTTTACGTGCCAGCGGGTTGTCGCGCAACGCATTTGCACAGCGCCTCGGTGTCGACGAGAAGGTCGTACGCCGGATGCTCGACCCACGGCACCACACCGCGGCCAACCGGATTCACAAAGCGTTGCGAGTGCTGGGACAGGAACTCATCGTCGAATCTCACGCGGCATGACCGGTGCGGCAGTTCTGGGAGCTCGTCCTTGAGCCGTTGCGGCGGTGCGTTGTCAGCGGACCCCGGAACCCCTATTCCTGAAATGGAAGGGAGTTGAGACTGAAGAGGACGGTGACTTCTTCGTCCGAAGCGGACCGGGGACCGTGAAGCTCTCAGTCGAGGATACTGAGGCGTACGTTCGAACTCGATTTGGCGCTTCGGCTACGAGGCTACGCACGGGATGAAGAAGAATCTCACAATCACAATCGACGCGGGAGTGCTGTCGATGGCTAAGCAGCAAGCTCGTTCCCGGGGCATATCCCTTTCTTCGCTCATCGAGCAACGGCTCACAGAGACGGAGGGAGAGCAGACCCCTTCCTTCACTACGCGTTGGCGGGGCCAGCTACGGGCGACGCGTCGTAACAACCAGCGGCATGATGCGCTCGCCGGGAAATACCTGACCTCCAAGGAGACATAGCATGGCCAGCAACATCCACGGACCCCTCTACTACGAGCGCATGGGCCGCACCGGGCCGGTGATGGCGTTCATCCATCCGAATCCGATGGACCAGTCGTGCTGGATTTTCCAGATGGCGCACCTGTCGACGTGGTACAGGTGCATCGCCATCGACATTCCGGGGTACGGGCGGTCGCCGAAGGCGGGGGCCGGTCTGACCATGGATGACATGGCGGAGGCGTGCTGGGAGGCGCTCGACGACGCGATGCCGGGCGAGGCCGCCATCCTGGTGGGCTCTTCGGTGGGATCGGCCATCGCTCCCTACATGTATCACCAGAGTCCGGACCGGACGAAGGCGATCATCCTGTCGGGCAAGGGGTATTCCACCGACAAGAGCAACTTCCAGCGGCGCATCGACACCTACCGGGCCAACGGCATCGGCTTTCGCTGGAGGTACACGTTCGAGGACTTGAGCCCCGCATTCCGTGCAACGCCGCTGGCGCATTTCTTCGCCAACCTGTTCACCGAACGCAACGAGTTCGCGGACGTGGACACGATCTGCCACCAGTTCGGGGCGCTCCAGGAACAGGAGCCCGAGGGCCATTACTCCGGCATCGCCTGCCCGGTCACCATCCTCACCGGCAGCGAGGACAACGCCCATCCACGGGCGTTTGCCCTGCAGGAACAAATACCGGGTTGTGAGTTGAAGGTGTTGCCCGGCGCCGGACACGCCTGCCAGATCGAGCAGCCCTGGCTGTTCGACCGCTTCATGATCGAGTTTCTCACCAGGCACGACCTTTTCCCGGGGACGCCTGAACCATCGGCCGGGTCCTAACGAATATCGAATGATCATCAGTTTCTGGCGTTCAGAGGTTGGGGACCACGAAACGGAGGCACATCATGGCGAACAACGTTGAAGGACCGCTCTACTACGAGCGCATGGGCCGTACCGGCCCCGTGATGGCGTTCGTCCATCCCAACCCGATGGATCAGTCGTGCTGGATCTTCCAGATGGCGCATCTATCGACGTGGTACCGGTGCATCGCCATCGACATTCCAGGGTACGGGCGGTCGCCCAAGGCCGCGGAGGGGCTGACCATGGACGACATGGCGGCGGCGTGCTGGGAAGCCGTCGACGACGCCTTGCCGGGTGAAACAGCCATTCTGGTGGGCTGCTCGGTGGGATCGTCCCTCGCCCCGTACATGTATCACCAGCATCCCGACCGGACGGCGGCGATGATCCTGTCAGGCACAGGGTACACGCCCAAGAAAGCGTTCGCCGCCCGGCGCATCGCCGCGTACGGGGCCAAGGGCATTGGTTATCGCTGGGCCTACACCTTCGAGGACCTGAGCCCTGCATTTCGCGCTACGCCGATGGCGCATTTCTTCGCCAACCTCTTCGCGGAACGCAACGACTTCGCGGATGTCGATACCATCCTCCACCAGTTCCGGGCAATGCAGGCGCCGGAGCCCGAGGGCCATCACTCCGACATCGCCTGTCCGGTCACCATCCTCACCGGCAGCGAGGACAATTCCCACCCCACCGCGGCCGCGCTGCAGGAACGGATACCGGGTTGCGAGTTGAAGGTGCTGCCCGGGGCCGGGCATGCCTGCCAGATCGAGCAGCCCTGGCTGTTCAACCGCTTCATGATCGAGTTCCTCGACAAGCACGGTCTGTTTCCCGACAACCCGAAGCCCGCTGTTCCCGGCTTCTGAACCGGCACGGCCGCGGCGAGGGGGATGCCCGCCGGTTCCCGAGAGGAACGGCCGACCGCGGGCTGTTCGAAAATGTCCGGTTACGCTGTTCGACAACCAGATATGGTATGCTACGCTGTTCGACAACCAGATGTAGTGTGCTGGCCGATCGGTTAGAGAACCCACTTGTAATCGCCCATACCCTTGGGAGGCCTCGGACATGCTTGAAACATCCGGAAAGCATCGCCTCGGAACATCCACCCGAACGCTGGTCATCGTCCTCTTCGCCGCACTGCTGCTGGGCATTTCCTCAGCCCACGCTGACAAGAACACCCTCCAGCGGGGCAACGGCGCGGAGCCGGAGACCCTCGACGTGCACAAGTCGTCGGGCGTTCCGGCCGCCGGCATCCAACGCGACCTCTTCGAGGGGCTCGTGGCGGAAGCCGCCGACGGCTCACTGATCCCGGGCGTGGCGGAGAGCTGGACCCTGAGCGATGACGGCAAGGTCTACACGTTCCGCCTCCGCAAGAACGCCAAGTGGTCCAACCGCGATCCGGTCACGGCTCACGACTTCGTGTTCGCGTTGAGGCGGGGCGTGGATCCGGCGGTGGGCTCCGGCTACGCCTTCATCCTCTGGCCCATCGCCAACGGCGAGGAGATCACCAAGGGCAAGATCGAGGAGCTCGACCGGCTCGGGGTGGAAGCCGTCGACGCGCACACCCTGAAGGTGACCCTGAAGGCGCCGACGCCCTACTTCCTCGGCATGCTCACGCACCCTCACGCGTATCCCGTGCATCCCAAGACGCTGGAGCGCCACGGAGACAAGTGGACCCGGCCCGGCAACCTGGTCTCCAACGGCGCCTACCGCCTGACCGAATGGGTGCCCCAGAGCCACATCCGTGTGGAGCGCAATCCGCACTATTGGGACGCGGCCAGCGTGCGTATCGATGCGGTGGTCTTCCACCCCACGGAGAACACGAGCACTGAGCTCAAGCGGTACCGGAGCGGCGAGCTGGACATCACCTATGACGTGCCCCCCGACCAGATCGCGTGGGTGGAGAAGAACCTCCCGGCGCAGTTCCACAACACCGCGTATCTCGGCACCTACTACTATGCCCTCAACCTGACCAAGGCGCCGTTCCGCGACCGGCCGGGACTGCGCAACGCACTGGCCATGACCATCGACCGGGAGATCCTCACCGGCAAGGTCACCAAGGGCGGCGAGATTCCTGCCCACGCCTGGGTCCCCCCGGGCGTCAATCGGTACGCGGGAGCTACGGTACCCTGGAAGGGACTGTCCAAGGCCGAGCGCATCGCCCGGGCAAAAAAGCTCTACGCCGAAGCGGGATACTCGAAGGAGAACCCTCTGAAGGTGCAGATCCTGTACAACACCAGCGACAACCACAAGCGCATCGCCATAGCCATCTCGGGAATGTGGAAACAGGCCCTGGGCGTCCGGACAGAGCTCTTCAACCAGGAGTGGAAGGTCTATCTCACGACCCGCCGCGCGATGCAGTTCGACGTGCTCCGGGCCGGCTGGATCGGCGACTACAACGACGCCAACACGTTCCTCGAGCTGCTCAAGGGCGGCGTCGGCTCCATGAACCCCGCGGGGTACAACAGCTCGGAGTACGACGCCCTCATGCGTAAGGCGGAGACGGAAACCGACCTGGAAATCCGGGCGAAGCTCATGCAGAAGGCGGAAGGCATCCTGCTGAAGGACATGCCGATCATCCCCATCTACCACTACACGACCCAGCACCTGGTGAGCCCGCGGGTCAAGGGGTGGAAGGACAACGTCATGGACGTGCACCCGACCCGCTACCTGTCGCTCGCGCCCTGATCCCCCCGGGTCCTGCGCGGAAGGCCCACCGGAGATCCGGGACCTGCCTTGTGGACCTATGTGATACGGCGGTTGGCGTCGGCTGTGCCGACGCTGTTCATCATCGTCGCCATCGCGTTCTTCATGATCCGGCTGGCTCCGGGCGGACCCTTCGACCGCGAACGGGTGGTCCCGCCTGAAATTTCGGCCAACCTGAACCGCGTCTACCACCTCGACGAGCCGCTGCCGCAGCAGTTCATCCGCTACCTCAAGGGCCTTGCGCGGGGAGACTTCGGCCCGTCCTTCAAGTACCGCGACTTCACCGTCACCGAGCTCATCGCCGCCGGCTTCCCGGTGTCGCTCAAGATCGGCCTGTTCGCCATGGTGGCGGCGGTGCTCTTCGGGGTCGGCTTGGGCGCCTGGGCGGCCAACCGGCGCAACACCGTGGCGGACCACCTGGTCATGGGCCTGGCCATGACCGGCATCGCGGTACCCAATTTCGTGGTGGCGCCGCTGCTGTCGCTGGTGATCGGCGTCTACCTGAACCTGCTGCCGGTGGGCGGCCTGGGGGACGGCGGCATCCGCCACCTGCTGCTGCCGGTGATCTCCCTCGCGCTGCCCCAGGTGGCCTATATCGCCCGGCTGTCTCGGGGCAGCGTGCTCGAGGTGCTGAACGCCGACTTCATCCGCACCGGCCGCGCCAAGGGGCTCACGGAACGGCGCATCGTCTTCCGCCACGCCCTCAAGAACGCGCTCACGCCGGTGGTGTCCTACCTCGGTCCCGCCACCGCCGCCATCGTCACCGGCTCGGTGGTCATCGAGCAGATCTTCGGGATTCCGGGCCTCGGCCGCTACTTCGTCCAGGGCGCCCTCAACCGCGACTACACGCTGGTGATGGGCGTCGTGGTCACCTACGGCACCCTCATCATCGTCCTCAACCTGGCGGTCGACATGCTTTACGGAGTGCTGGATCCACGGGTGCGCCGTGACTGAGACGCCAACGGCAACCGGGAACCGACGGAGCGCGGCTGCGGCGGGCCGAAGCCCGTGGCGCGACGCCGCCGCGCACCTCGGGCGGAACCGCGCCGCCATGGCCGGACTGGCCACGCTGGGCATGCTGGCGGTCCTCTCCGTGGCCGTGCCGGTGTTCTCGCCCTACCCCATCGACGAGATCTTCTGGGATGCCATCGGCACCGGCCCCTCACTGGCCGGCGGACACCTGTTCGGCACCGACGCCAATGGCCGGGACCTGCTGCTGCGAACCCTCTACGCCGGGCGCATCTCGCTGGCGGTGGGACTGGCGGCGTCGGTGGTGAGCGTACTCGTGGGGCTGGCCTGGGGCACGGTGTCCGGGTACCTCGGCGGGGTCACCGACTCCCTCATGATGCGTTTCGTCGACATCCTCTACGCCCTGCCCTTCATGTTCTTCGTGATTCTGCTGATGGTCTATTTCGGCCGGCACGTGGTGCTGATCTTCGTCGCCATCGGCCTGGTGGAGTGGCTCGACATGGCGCGGATCGTCCGCGGCGAGACCCTCTCCATCAAACGGCGGGAGTTCGTCGAGGCGGCCCGGGCCATGGGCGCGCCGTCCATGGGGATCGTCCTGCGGCACGTGATCCCCAACGTCGTGGGACCCGTGGCGGTATTCGCCACCCTCACCGTCCCCCGCGCCATCCTGTTCGAGAGCTTCCTGAGCTTCCTCGGCCTGGGCATCCAGGAGCCCATGACGAGCTGGGGCGTGTTGATCAGCGAGGGCGCGACCCAGATGGAAACCCAGCCCTGGGCCCTGGTCTTCCCCGCCACCTTCCTCGCCGCCACCCTCTTCAGCCTGAATTTTCTGGGCGACGGCCTGCGCGACGCGCTGGACCCGAAGGTACGGTAATCGGCCTTGTACTTGCAATTATTTGAGTGGGGGGAGCATGCCTGAACAGCCGCTCCGCGACCAAGTGGCCGTCGTCGCCGGCGCGACGCGCGGCGCCGGCCGGGGCATCGCCGTACGCGCCGACCACACGGTCGAAGCCGAAGTAGAGCAGCTCTTCGCGCGGATCCGTGCCGAAGCGGGCCGGCTCGACGTCTTGGTGAACGACATCTGGGGCGGTGACACACTGACGGAATGGGGAAGGCCGTTCTGGGAGCTCACGGTCGTCCAGGGACAGCAGATGCTGGAGCGGACGGTCCACAGCCACATCATCACCAGCCGGCACAGCGCACCCTTGATGATCGAGCGGGACGCCGGGCTCATCGTCGAGGTCACGGACGGCGACACTAGCCTACCGTGGTAACCTCTTCTACGATCTGGCGAAGAACGCGGTCATCCGGCTCGCCCACTCGATGGCCGCCGACCTCCATGCCCACCGCGTGACGGCGCTGGCGATCACCCCTGGATTCCTTCGCTCCGAGGCCGTACTCGACGCCTTCGGGGTCACCGAGGGGAACTGGCGCGACGCCATGGAGAAGGACCCCTACTTCGCCGAGTCCGAGACGCCCTGCCTGGTGGAGCGGGCCGTGACGGCGCTGGCCGCCGACCCGAACGTCGGCGCGAAGAGCGGGGGCTTGTTCTCCGCCTGGGCGCTCTCGAGGGAATACGGCCTGACCGACGTGGACGGCCGCCGGCCGGACTGGGGTACCTTCTTCCCGCGCAAGGTGCAGGTCACGGATGTTGGCTCCGACATGGTGGCCATGGCCAGAAGGCATGGGGCTCAAGCGGATTGGAGTAATCTGCTGAAACAACCCGGGCCGGGCCATGCAGACAGAACATTCCTGACGACATCAAACCCGTCAAAGGTCAGCCTCGATCACAGCCAACCCCCTTGACGGCCAACAGCGTCGGAGTATGATGACCGAAGTCGAGTTCACAGGTGTTCACTGTCTCGTGCCAGGCCACTAAGAGAGGAGAACGCATGGCTTCATTTCGTGACACGGAATCGATGGCCGTCGCCTCACCGGAACCTGCATCTTCGGACTTCACCGGCGTGATCGACGGTACTTTGCAGCGGCGGACGCTGTTAAAAATGATGGCTGCGGGCGCGGGCGCGCTCGCTTGGCCAGGGGCCATGGCGTATGGCCAGAGCGGGGAGAAGGTGCTCCGCATCGCCATGACCTTGTCGGACATCCCGGTCACCACCGGACAGGCCAGCGGCGGCGCCGAGGGCGGCCGGTTCATCAACCGCTCCATCTATGACGCGCTGTTGACGTGGGATCTTTCCCAGGGCGATGGCCCCTCGGGACTGCTTCCCAACCTTGCCACGAGCTGGTCCGTGGACCCCAAGAACCGGAACCGCTGGACCTTCAAGCTGCGCAACGACGTCAAGTTCCACGACGGCAGCCAGTTCACCGCGCACGACGTCATATGGAATTTCGAGAAGTCGAAGAACCCGAATTCACCGCAATACGACCGGCTTCAGGCCAGGAATGCCGCCAACTGGCTGGTCAGCGTAAAGAGCGCCAGGGCCGTGGACGACTTCACCCTTGAAATCACCACCAAGAGCCCCAACGGCACCCTGCTCTACGAGATGGTGAACATTTTCTACTCCAGTCCGCGACAGTGGGAGAAGCTCGGCCGCGACTGGACGAAGGTTGCCTTCGAGCCCTCCGGCACGGGACCCTACAAGCTGGTGCAGTTGGTTCCGCGCAACCGCGCCGAGCTGGTGCGCAACGCCGACTACTGGAACAAGTCCATGGTCCCGCAGCACGACCGGATGGTCTTGCGCCCCATGCCGGACGCCAACACGCGGGTCTCGGCGCTGCTCTCCGGGCAGGTGGACCTGGTGGAGGCGCTGCCGCCGGACGCCGTCCCCACGGTGAAGGGGGCCGGCATGCAGGTGACCACCAACGTCTACCCGCACATCTGGCCGTACATGGTGAGCCACTTGAAGAGCTCGCCGTTCAGCGACATCCGCATCCGCAAAGCCGCCAACCTGGCCATCGACCGCGACACCCTGGTGAAGTTCCTGGGCGGCCTGGCCGTGCCGGCGCAAGGAATGGTGACCCCGGACCATCCGTGGTTCGGCAATCCCACGTTCAAGATCAAGTACGACCCGGACGGGGCGCGGAAGCTGATGGCGGAAGCGGGATACAGCAAGAGCAAGCCCGTGAACGTCAAGGTGATGATGTCCGCGGCGGGCTCGGGCCAGATGCAGCCGCTGCCCATGAACGAGTTCATCCAGGAGAACTTCCGCGACGTCGGCATCAACATGTCCCTCGAGACCGTGGACTGGGAAGCGCTGCGGTCGCGGCGATTCGCGGGGGCCGAGGGAGACCTCAACAAGGGCGTCGACGCCATCAACTACAGCTGGTCGGTGCAGTACCCGGTGTTCGGCCTCATCGGCCAGACCTATCACAGCGAGAACCGCGTCAAGGGCTACAACTGGGGTCATTTCTCCGACGCCAAGGCAGACCAGCTCGCCCGCAACGCACTGGACGCGTTCGAGGCCAAGGAACTCAACCGCCGTCTCGGCGATCTGCATTCCTACCTGGTGGACAACGCGGTGTGGGTCTGGGTGGTCCATGACATGAACCCGCGGGGGCTGGCCGCTCACGTCAAGGGTTTCATTCAGGCGCAGAGCTGGTTCCAGGACTTCACGCGGATCCGTATCGAGAAGTAGCCTTGGACGCCTGTCCGAGTATGCGAGTCGCGGTAGATTCCTGCATACCCGGACAGGCTCCTGGGGACGCATAGCCGATGCTCTGGTATGTCCTGCGGCGGTTGGCGTACGTCCTGCCGATTCTGCTTGGCGTATCCATCGTCTGCTTTTCCCTGCTCCATCTGGCGCCCGGCGACCCGTTGACATCAGTCATGCCGGAGTTCGCCTCCGAGCAGGTCATCGAGCAGATCAAGCGCTCCTACGGCTTCGACAAGCCGGTACCGGTGCAGTATCTGCTGTGGCTGTTCAACGTGCTGACCGGCGATCTGGGACTGTCGCAGGTGGCCAACCGGCCGGTGTGGGACGAGCTGGTCCCCGCCATGGTCAATACGTTCCAGCTCGCCGCCTTCGGCATCGGCCTGAGCCTCCTGTGCGGCATCGGCTTGGGCCTTCTGGCAGGCTACACCCGCCGGCTGGTGACCGACCGCGCCATCACCACCACGGCCATCATCGGCGTATCGGTACCCCACTACTGGGTGGGGCTGGTGCTGATCGCCATCCTCGCGGTGACGCTGGGCCTCTTGCCCGCCATGGGCAAGGCGCCCCCCAGCGACGGCTTCGGCCTGAACGACATCCGCCACATGATCCTGCCGGCGGTCACCCTGGCGCTGATCCCCACGGGCATCATCGCCCGCAGCGTCCGCGCGACGGTCATCGACGTGCGCAAGCAGGAGTTCGTCCAGACGCTGCAGGCCAACGGGTTGCCGCCCCGGCGGACGTTTCTCCACGTGATCAAGAACGCCTCCCCCACCGTGCTGGCCATCATCGGCATCCAGTTGGGCCATCTGGTGGGCGGCTCGATCCTGGTGGAGACGGTCTTCGCCTGGCCCGGCACCGGCTATCTCCTGAACACCGCCATCGCATACCGCGACCTTCCCGTGCTTCAGGGCACCATCCTGGTCCTGGCCACGTTCTTCGTGATGTTGAACTTCCTGGTGGACTTGGCGCAGCCGTTTCTCGATCCGCGCATGACGCGACAGTGAAGAAGGGACATGAGCACACCCACAACCTATGCCGGCCCGGCGCCGGCCCGGACCGCTGAGCCGCACAAGCGGATCCAGCGCACCTACTGGCAGGCGGCGCGCCGGCGGCTGCTGCACGATCCGGTGTCCATGGGCTGCCTGGGTATCCTGTCCCTGATCATCGTGGCGGCGATCTTCGCGCCCTGGATGACCTCCTACGACCCCTATACCTCCAGCATCGTCAACCGGCTGAAGCCGGTCCTGAGCCCGGGGTTCATCCTCGGAACCGACGAGTTGGGCCGCGACATGTTGACCCGGCTGATCTACGGCGGGCGTATTTCCCTCCTCATGGGCCTGCTGCCGATCCTGGTCGCCACCTTGGCGGGCGGCCTCCTCGGCATCGTCGCCGGCTACTTCGGCGGCAAAACCAACATGGTGATCATGCGCGTGGCCGACGTCTTCTTCGCGTTTCCGTCGGTGCTGCTGGCGGTGGGGCTCGCCGGCGCCCTGGGGGCAGGGGTGGTCAACGTGCTGATATCCCTCTCGCTGGTCTTCATACCGCCCATCACCCGGGTGGCGGAGGCAGCCACCACGCAGATCCGCGCTCAGGACTTCGTCGAGGCGGCCCGCGGCACCGGAGCATCGGCGCCGCGGATTATCGTCGGCCATGTGCTCACCAACGTCTCCAGCCCCATCCTCACCTACTCGTCGAGCCTCATCGGACTCTCCATCGTCCTGGCCTCCGGTCTGTCCTTCCTCGGCCTCGGCATATCGCCGCCCCTGGCGGACTGGGGGCTGATGCTGAACACGCTGCGCCAGTCGATCTTCCTGGCGCCGGTGAACGCGGTGCTTCCGGGGGCGATGATCCTCGTCGCCTCGGTGTGCTTCAACCTTCTGAGCGACGGCCTCCGCACCGCCATGGACGTCAAACCGTGAACGCGATGCCGGCAACCGTTGACCCGCCCGAGAGCGTAGCGTCGGACCCGGCCGGCGACGGCCGGCCGATCCTCAGCGTCAGCGGGCTCCGCAAGTACTTTCGGTTGCGAGGCGGTTTGGGGGGTGTCGGACAGGCGTATGTGCAGGCGGTGGACGACATCAGCTTCACGGTGGCCACGGGCGAGACCCTGGGCGTGGTGGGAGAGTCCGGCTGCGGCAAGTCCACCACCGCGCGGCTATTGATGCGTTTGATCGAAGCGGATGAGGGGGAGATGCTGCTGGACGGCCGCGACGTCGGCGGCCGGGACGGCATGTCCCTGCGCACGCTCCGGCGCAACGTCCAGATGGTGTTCCAGGACAGCTACTCGTCGTTGAACCCGCGCCACACCATGGCAGAGGAGGTCAGCTTCGGTCTCACCGCCCAGGGCGTCAAGCGGGCGGAGGCGCACCGGCGCGCCAACGAGATGCTCGAGTTCGTGGGTCTCGAACCTGCCATTTTTGCCGACCGCTATCCCCACGAGCTTTCCGGCGGCCAGCGGCAGCGCGTCAACGTGGCGCGGGCGCTGGCCCTGAATCCCCGGCTGCTGCTTCTCGACGAGGCCGTGTCGTCGCTGGACAAGTCCGTGGAGGCGCAGGTGCTGAACCTGCTCATCGAGATCAAGGAACGCCTGGGGCTCACCTACGTCTTCATCTCCCACGACCTCAACGTGGTGCGCTTCATCAGCGACCGGGTCCTGGTGATGTACCTCGGCAAGGTGGTGGAGATCGGCCCGGTGGAGACGGTTTACGGCAGCCCCGGTCATCCGTACACGCGGGCGCTCATCGCCTCGCGCCTGAGCGTGGACCCGCGCCGGCGCATCGAGGCGCCCCCGATGGTGGGGGATCTTCCCAGTCCCATCAACCCCCCTTCCGGATGCCGGTTCCGCACCCGGTGCCCGCTGGTGGAACCCGTTTGCGGAGTCGCCGACCCGGTGCTCGACCGCTTTGGCGCGGAACCGGCCCACCTGGCCGCCTGCCACGCGCTGGTGCCGGGCAGCGGCCACAGCAAGGCGCCGGACCGGAGCGCCGGAACCGCTCTCGAGACCGGGGGAAGTCCGTCGTGAACGCTGTCGACCTGACGCCCGTGGAAGGCAACGCCGGCCCCTTCCTGTCGGTGCGGGACCTTTCGGTGGAGTTCCTGAGCGAGGGCAGGCCGCTCCGCGCCATCAATGGCGTCGATTTCGACCTGCATTTGGGCGAGACCCTCTGTTTCCTGGGCGAATCCGGGTCGGGCAAGACCGTGACCATGCGCTCCCTGGTGCAACTGTTGCCGCCCACGGCCCGCATTTGGGGAAGGGTATTGCTGGACGGAATCGACGTCCTGACGCTGGACGCCGACCGCCTGCGGGCCATACGCGGCAGCCAGGTTTCGATGATCTTCCAGGAGCCCATGACGGCGTTGGACCCGGTGTTCACCGTCGGCCACCAGATCGCGGAGGTGGTGGTGTGGCATGAAGGCCTCTCGTGGTCGGCCGGGCGGGCACGCGCCCTGGAGATGCTGGAACTGGTCCAGGTGCCGTCGGCGCGCCGAAGGCTGGACGCCTATCCGCACGAGCTGTCGGGCGGCCTGCGGCAAAGGGTCATGATCGCCCTCGCCCTGTCCTGCAAGCCCAAGGTGCTGCTTGCCGACGAGCCCACCACCGCGCTGGACGCCACGGTGCAGATTCAGATCCTTCTGCTGCTGCGGGAACTGCAGCGCGAGTTGGGCATGGCGACGATCTTCGTGACACACGATCTGGGCGTAGCCTGCGAGATATCCGACCGGGTGGCGGTGATGTACGCGGGACGATTCGTGGAGACCGGCGCCATGGCCGAGGTGATCGACTCGCCGCGGCACCCCTACACCGTCGGGCTACTCAACTCCACGGTCCACGCCGGCAGTGAGAGGGGCAAGCTGGCGCCGATACCGGGCGCGCCCCCCGACCTTCTGGACATGCCTCCCGGTTGCGCCTTCGCGCCCCGGTGCCCGCGCGTGGTTGCGGCGTGCCGCGAAGGGGTACCGGATCTGGAGCAGCTCGCGCCGGGCAGGTCGGCCCGGTGCCCACGGACAGGGAGCCCGGATTGCTGAGGAATCCGACAGCCGGCCCATGAATTCGTGGAGCCGCGTATCGAGCCCCGCGCATGCGACTCAAACTCGATCGGAGGACATCATGGCGCACAACGTTGAAGGACCGCTTTACTACGAGCGCATGGGACGCACGGGCCCGGTCATGGCCTTCATCCATCCGAACCCCATGGACCAGTCGTGCTGGATCTTTCAGATGGCGCATCTGTCCACATGGTACCGGTGTATCAGCATCGACATACCGGGCTACGGGCGCTCCCCCAAGGGGGCCGAAGGCCTCAGCATGGACGACATGGCCGAAGCGTGCTGGGAGGCCGTCGACGACGCGCTGCCCGGGGAAACCGCCATTCTCGTCGGCTGCTCCACTGGTTCGGCCATCAGCCCCTTCATGTACCACCAGCGTCCCGACAAGACCGCCGCCATGATCCTGACGGGCACGGGCTATACCCCCGGCAAGGAGTTCGCGCAGCGGCGCATCGACGCCTACACGGCCCTCGGCGTCGACTATCGCTGGCGCTACACGTTCGAGGATTTGAGCCCGGCCTTCCGCGCGACGCCGCTGGCGCATTTCTTTGCCAACCTGTTCGCCGAGCGCAACAAGTTCGCCGACGTCGAGACCATCCTTCACCAGTTCCGGGCGTTGCAGACGCCCGAGCCCGAAGGGCATCACGCGAGCATCGCCTGCCCGGTGATTATCCTCACCGGCAGCGAGGACGGTGCCCACCCGACCGCCTTCGCGCTGCAGGAGCGTATACCCGGTTGCGAGTTGAAAGTGTTGGCCGGCGCCGGCCATGCCTGCCAGATCGAGCAGCCCTGGCTCTTCGACCGCTTCATGATCGAGTTTCTCGACAAGCACGGGCTTTTCACGGGAGATCCCAAGCCACTGGCGGGCGGCAGCTGAGCGGGCGGGGCATAGACGCGGGGTTTGACGTCCGCGGCCGGCGGACTCTATTCTTTCGAACATGTTCCTGCTCGGAGCCTACCTGAGACGCGCCCACGCTCGAGCCGAGAAGCGCTGGGCAAGTGAAGTTGAACGGTGCGTGACGGTGGACCATCTCCGCCAGGTGATGGAGAAGCGCGTGCCGCCCATCGTCAGGGAGTACTACCGCGGCGGCGCCGACGACGAGATCACCCTCCGGGACAACGTCGAAGCGTTCCGGCGGGAACGGTTCAAGCCCAGGTCGGGGGTACGGCTACCGTCGGTGGAACTGCGTACCCAGATCCTCGGGCACGAGATCGACCTGCCGGTGATCGCGGGACCCATCGGCAGCCCCCGGATGATCTGGCCCCGGGGCGAGGCGGTGGCGGCCCGGGCCGTCGGCGAGGCCGGCACCATCTGCACGCTCTCCACCCTCACGGGAACGGACCTGGAGGAAGTCAGGGCCGCCTCCAAGGGGCCCTGCTGGTTCCAGCTCTATCTCGTGGGCGGTGAAGAGGTCGCGGCCCGCGGCATCGAGCGGGCTAAGAAGGCGGGCTACTCCGCGCTCATCCTCACCATCGACACCGCCGTCCCCGGAAACCGCGCGCACCATGAATGGATGGGGGCGTCACGGGCCATCAACGGCACCGCGGTCGAGAAACTGCGGTTCGCGCCCCAGATGATGCGGCATCTCTCCTGGCTCAAGAGCTACGCCTCCGACGGCGGAATGATGCAGTTCCGCAACGTCATCCTGAACGACGGCACGCCCATGCCGTACACCGACATCGGCACGCAACTGCGCGCTTCCGCCACCGCCTGGGAGCACTTGCCATGGATACGGGGCATCTGGGGCGAGGACCGGCCGGTCATCATCAAGGGCGTGCAATGCGCGGAGGACGCCCGGCTGGCCGCTGAGCACGGCGCCGACGCCATCGTCGTCTCCAACCACGGCGGCCGCCAGATGGACCGCGTCTATCCGACCCTGTACATGCTGAAGGAGATCGCGCCCGCTCTGAAGGGGTCTGGGGTCCAGATCCTGCTGGACGGGGGCGTGCGGTCAGGTGCCGACGTGGTGCTTGCGCTGGCGCACGGCGCGGATGCCGTGCTCGCCGGACGGGCCTATGTCTACGGGCTCGGCGCGGGCGGGGAAGCGGGTGTCCGCAGGGCGTTCGCCATACTCAGGAAAGAAATCGAAGATACCATGCGCCTTCTGGGTTGCGGCTCGGTCCACGACCTGAACGCGAAAGCCCATCTCCTTCCCTACCCTTTTGACGGGAGCCGCACCTGAGCCGTGTCTGACCGGCGACGCGGCCGAGGCGCGTCAACCGCAGTCCTTCCCACCGACCCCGACGCGGATATTCAGCCGACCACGGACCGAACAGTGCCTTTTTTCGCGAATAGGCAACCATTGACCTCGTGAATTAGTCGAATGGTCTGTTCGCGAATCGGCAATCAAAGATTATTTCGTCGGTTGATTGACAGACATACCAATATTGTAATAATTTGGTCGACGCTTCGTTATGTGACGTTCGTAGGCTATCCTAAGGACATCCCCACACTCCCGTAGACGACGAGGTAGGCGCATGAAGGGAAGCGGTTATGGGTAGACCGAAGGAGTTCGACGAGCACGAGGCCTTGATGAAAGCCATGAGGCTCTTCTGGGTCCATGGGTACAAGGCGACGTCCATACAGGACCTCGTGGACGGCATGGGCATCGGCCGGGGCAGCCTTTACGGGACCTTCGGCGGCAAACGTTCCCTTTTTCTGAGGGCGCTGCGCCACTACGACCAGGAGCGCGCCAATGGCTTCGCGGATCTTTCGACCTCGAAGGCGCCACGCGAAGCGGTGCTGAAGGCGTTCGAGGCCGTCGCGGGCACGGTGCTCGATCAAGGCTCCCGTGATGGTTGTTTTCTGGTCAACACGGCCCTCGAGCTGTCGCCGCACGACACCGAGATCGAATCCCTTGTAGCCGACGGCTTCGCCGACGCGGAGCACTTCTTCCGGACCGCGATCGAGCGGGGACAGGCCGCCGCGGAGATCTCCAACGCCGTGGAGGCGGCCTCCACGGCGCGAGCCCTTCACACCCTGCTTCTCGGCATGCTGGTCCTGGCGCGCAGCCTCCCGGAGCCGGGGTTGTTGCAGTCCATCGTCAAGCAGGCGGACGCTTTGATACCCGGGCCGAACTGACGAGCCGCCGCCCGGCGACATCCCGCAACTTCCGCCTTGGATCGAACGGTCCGTCCCCTCTTGCGCCGGGCTCAGGAACGCGCGGTTTCTCCCACCGCGTCCTTGATGAGATCCTCCGGCAGATCGTCGAAGGAAGTGTAGTTGAGAGCGTAGAGCCGCGCGTACAGGCCCTTTCGCGCGGTAAGCTCCTGGTGTGTGCCGGTCTCGACGATCCGGCCGTCCTGCAGGACGATGATACGGTCGGCGTCCCGCACCGTGGCGAGCCGGTGGGCGATGACGAGACCGGTGCGGCCTTCCAGCAGCGCGGCCAGACCCACCTGGATCTGCCACTCCGTGTAGGAATCGATGTTGGCGGTGGCCTCGTCCAGGATCAGCACCCTGGCGTCGGCCACCAGCGCGCGGGCGAAGCTCAGGAGCTGACGCTGTCCCAGCGACAGGTTGCCGCCTCCCTGCTCGAGCACCGTATCGTAGCCGTCCGGCCAGCGCATGATGAACTCATGGGCGCCGACGATCCGCGCCGCCCGCTCGATGTCCTGTTCCGTGGCGGCGGTGGTGCGGTAGCGGATATTTTCCCGTATCGTGCCGGTGAACAGGAACGGGTCCTGCAGGACCATGGCGATATGCCTGCCCAGGGCCTCCGCCGAGTAGTCGCGCACGTCGCGCCCGTCCAGCAGGATGGCACCGTCCCATATGTCGTAGAAACGGTGCAGCAAGGAGGTCGTGCTGGTCTTGCCGGAGCCGGTGGGGCCCACCAGCGCCACCGTCTCCCCGGGCTCGATGGTGAAGTTGATGTCCCGGAGCACCGGCTGGTCCTTCTCGTAGCCGAAGGTGACGCCACGGAACTCGATCCGGCCCTCGATGGTCTCGGGTGAAATGGCGTCGGGCTTGTCGTGGATCGCCAGCGGCACGTCCAGCACCTCGAAAATGCGCTGGCCGGAGGCCATGGCCCGCTGCATGACGCTGTACTGGATGGTGAGGGAGCGGATCGGGTCGAAGAACCGCTGCACGTAGAACGAAAACGCGATCATCACGCCCAGGTCGAGCGTGCCGCCGAGCACCAGCGAGCCGCCTACCACGATGACGACGCCCAGGGCCGCTCCGGTCAGCGTGTCGACGATGGGCACCATGACCTGCGCGTACTGCGCCGACCGCTGGTGGGCGTTCAGGTTCTCCGTCCCCTTCTCGTCGTAGAGATGGAAGTTGACGGCTTCACGCCGCATCCCCTGCACGGTGCGGACCGCGTGGATGCCCTCGGCGAGGGCGCCGTTGGCGATGGAATTGGTCTCCCGGGCGTAGCGGAAGGCGGCCCGGGCCCGGGGCAGCCACACCATGCGCACGAGCAAGAGGATGGGCACCACGGACAACGTCAGCAGGCCCAGCTCGAAGTCCAGCCACAGCATGATGGCGACGATGCCGAACAAGAGCAGGAGGTCGCCCAGGGCGGTGATGGAGTTCTCCAGGAACTCCTGAAGGGAGTACACGTCCCCCTGGAGCCGCGACATCATACGGCCCACTTCCGTCTTGTCCATGAAGGCCATGGCCACGTACTGCAGGTGGGCGAACATGGCACGGCGCAGGTCGAAGATGACCTGTTCGCCGGTGAGGCCCACCAGCCAGTCCTGCGCGTAGTTGGCCGCGTAGTTCACCAGGATCACCGCGAAGAATGCCAGGGCCACGTACCACAGCAGGGTGGCGTCACCACGCGCGATGGGATGGTCGATGGCGTAGCGGATGACCAGGGGGATGGAGAGTTGCGCGCCGGTGAAGAGCAGCAGGGCGCCGATGGCGGCATAGAGGCGCCGCCGGTAGGGGTAGACATAGGCCAGGAAACGGCGCACCACGTGGCGGTCGAAGGCGGCGCCGAATATCTCCTCGTCACGGCTGATCTGCGAACCCACCACCGCCTTGGGCGGACGCGTCCGCCCGTCCCAGGCCTTCGTCCGGGGGGTCATGCGTCGGTCCCCCCCGTGACCCCTGCCTCCGCCGCCAGGTCCACGATGTCCTGAAGCGGGCCGTCGAGGGTCTGCAGCGCGAACAGCGCCGCGTACTTGCCCCGCCGCGCCACCAGCGCGTCATGGGTGCCGCGCTCGACGATGCGGCCGTCCTCGATGAAGATGATCTCGTCGGCGTGGCGCAACGCCCCGAGGCGGTGGGAGACGATGAGGGTGGCGCAGCGCTTGGTGTGTTCCCGGAGCGCTGCGCGGATCCGCTGCTCGGTGCCCGCGTCGATGGCGGCCATGGAGTCGTCCAGCACCAGCACCGCCGGCTCCAGCATCGCGGTACGGGCGATGGCCACCCGCTGCTTCTGGCCGCCCGACAGCGACACTCCACGCTCCCCCACCAGGGTCTCGTATCGCTCCGGCAACTGGTCGATGAACCCGTCGATCTGCGCGGCGGCCGCGGAGTCATGGACGGCGACTTCATCGGCCCACGGATCGCCGTAGGCGATGTTGTTCTCGAGCGACGAGGTGAACAGGAACGGGTCCTGCTGCACCACGCGCACGGTGCGGCGCAGGGAATCGAGAGTCGCTTCGCGGATGTCCTGGCCGTCCACGGTGATGCGCCCGCCGGTGACGTCGTAGTAGCGAGGCAGGAGATGCGCGATGGTGGACTTGCCGCTGCCCGGCGGGCCGACGATGCCGAGGGTCTTGCCCCGCTCGACCCGGAACGACACCCCGCGCAACACCGGCGGCGACGCTTCCCCGGCATAGGCGAAGGACACGTCCTCGAACTCGAGGACGCCGTCGGTGATCTCCAGGGGCCTGGCGCCGTCGCCGTCGCGTATGGGCGGCTCCAGGTCCAGCACCGCGAAAAGGCGCGCGCCGCAGGTGCACGCGCGGGCGAACGCGTTCACCACCATGCCGAGCTGACGCACGGGCTGCTGGAGTATGATCATGAAGAAGAGAAACTCGGTCAGCGTGCCCACGGTCATGTAGCCGTTGATCACCCGCAATCCGCCGACCCACAACACCAGGCCCATGGCCACGAAGAACGCAAAGTTCATCAAGGTGGCGGAGGCCACCCGGGTGCGGATACGCCGGGCCGCCAGCACCAGGGCGTGGTCCGAGGAGGCCTGGTACTTGTCCAGCTCGTAGATCTCCGCGCCGAAGGCCCGCACCACCCGGATGCCGGTGAGGTTCTCGTCCATGATCCGGCCGAGCACGGCCATTCTCTCCTGCAGCTCGAACCACATCTCCCGCAGCCGGCGCCTCACCACGGTGGAACGCCACGCCACGAACGGCACGAAGCTGAGGCTCAGCGCTCCGAGGAAGAGATCCGTGGACAGCAGAACGTAGGCGCCCACCCCGACAAGGACGGAGAACAGCAGCACCCGCAACGGCCCCATGTTCATGAAGGAGCGTATCCCTTCCAGGTCCAGCATCCCGCGGGTGATCAGCTCCCCCGTGTGGACGCGGTCGTGAAAGGAGAAGTTCAGATGCTGCAGCTTGTCGTAGAAGCCCATGCGAAGCTTGTAGGCGAGGTGGTGGCCCAGCGTCTCGCCGCAGTAGTTGTGTGTCAGGGTGAACAGGCCGCGCAGGACCGAGACGCCCAGCAGCATCAACGCCGTTCCATAGAGGGCGTCCCGGGCCTCCTCCGGGGATACCGATGCGCTCTCCGACAAGCGGAGGGCGCCGTCCACGGCCTCCCCCAGGAACTGGGGGATCATGATCTGGAAGACTCCCGCCGCCAGGATCCCGACGGTCGCCAGCACCAGCCGCAGCCGCTCCGTGGCCGCGAGCTTGAAGATCCGCCACAGCACCGCCGCGTCGTCACCGGCGTCGCGGTCCTTGTCGATGGCCATGCCGGAATACGCGCGCGCGTACACGTATTTCCCCGGCTGGGCGTCCGCGCCGTTGCCGGACCCCGGGGCATTCGCGGCCATGTCGTTAGTCGCCATCTGTCAGGTTGAAAGGAGCAGGCTCCCTACCGAGCCTTCATGGCACGTGTCCGTGCCCGATCCACTCATTTTAATAGTTCCTGAGCGGGCTTGGGTCAAATCTCTACCAGAACCGGTCCGCCGCCATCATCGCCATCGCCAGGACGATCACTCCGACCACCACGGCCTGGAGCCGCCTCGGGTGCATGCGCTTGCACAGCGCGGCGCCGTAGTGGACCCCGCCCAGGGAGCCGGCGGACATGAACGCGGCGGCGGTGAGGTCGACGTCCGTGACCCCCTGGCCCCGGCCGATGAACGCGTAAAGCGAGGACATCACCATCATCAGGAGCAGCGCGACGAAGATCGAGGTGCCGACGTAGCGGGAGGTCTCCCGGTAGAAGAGCAGCAGCGAAGGGATGATCAGGATGCCGCCGCCGATGGAGGTCATCCCCATGACGCCGCCCACGAGAAAAAGGCACGGGTACTTCACCACCGCGCCCCTCCTCGAAGAGAGGAAACGGGTGTCCAATCGGTCGTAGTCGAACAGCAGCGCCACCAGCGCGAAGCAGATGGACCCCATCACCATGTAGCTCACGATGTCCTGGAGCGTCTCGACGCCGCCCGGGGAAAGCGAGACCCGGCTCCACTTCACCGCCAGCGAGCCCAGCAGGATTCCGGGGACGGCCGCCAGAAAGAAGCGGACGCCCACGTCCAGGTTGACCGTTCCCTGCCGGTAGTGCCGCACGGCGGCCCAGATCTTGGTGAGGACGCCGTACAGGCCGGCGGTCCCCACCGCGGCGATGGGCTCCAGCTTGATGACGAGCAGAAGGAACGGCACCGTCAGCACCCCGCCGCCGATGCCGGTGAGGCCGATCAGAAAGCCCAGCACCACGCCGGATACCAGGTAGAGGACGATGTCGGACAGGATGACGTCGGGCATGGTAGTTCCTGCCGCCCGCCTCAGCGGGACCCGTTGACAGGAGTTGGAGGGGGTTGGCTGTCGGGACCTGGAACGGGGGTGAACTCTCCCCCCCACTTATCGCACGCTTTCCCCGTGCTGTCCAGGAGGACCTGCGCCCGGGGCCGCCACGGAACGGCAACGGCACATTGACAGCTTCCCCGGATGTATCGTAGCGTCTGATCCGTTCCGGAGGGTTGCGGCAAGGTCCCGGTCCGGTGAGTCCTTGCGCTCAAGCTTCACGGCCGGCACATGGACTACGGCATATTCGATCATCTGGACCGCGGCGACCTGCCGTTGCGGGACTACTACGAAGCGCGGCTGACGCTGATCGAGGCGTACGAGCGGGAGGGGTTCTACGCCTACCACGTGGCCGAGCACCACTCGACGCCGCTGGGCATGGCCCCCTCCCCCAACGTGTTCCTCGCCGCCGTCGCCCAGCGCACCCGGCGGCTTCGCTTCGGGCCGTTGGTCTACGCCCTGCCCCTCCACCATCCGCTACGGCTCATCGAAGAGATCTGCATGCTCGACCAGATGAGCGGGGGGCGGCTGGACATCGGCTTCGGCCGCGGCTCCTCCCCCATCGAGTTGGCGGTGTACGGGCAGGACCCGGAGGAAGCGCAACGCATCTACACGGAAGGCCTCGACCTCGTCCTGCAAGGCCTGACCCGGAAAACCCTGGATTTCACCGGCGAGTTCTTCAACTTCACCGACGTGCCGATGGAGCTGGAGCCGTTGCAGAAGCCCCACCCCCCTCTGTGGTACGGCGTTCACTCTCCGGAAAGCGCCGAGCGGGCCGCCCGCCGGAACCTCAACATCGTGAGCCTCGACCCGGCGGCGCCCACCCGGACCTTCACCGACCGGTTCCGGGAAGTGTGGGAGGAAGTCCACGGAAACGGCGGGGCGGCGCTGCCCAGGATCGGCCTCGGCCGCTTCGTGGTGGTGGCCGACGACGACGCCGAGGCGCTCCGCATCGCCCGCAGGGCCTATCCCGTCTGGCACCGGAGCTTCAACCACCTGTTCCGGCTCAGGGGAAGCGCCCCGAGACACCCGCGTCCGCCGGACTTCGACGGGGTGCTGGCCTCCGGCCAGGGGATCGCGGGCGGCCCGGACACGGTCCGGGCGTTCCTGCAGTCACAGGCCGAGACGGCCGGCGCCAACTACCTCATCGGCCAGTTCGCCTTCGGCGACATCGCCTTGGACGAAGCCCTTCGCTCGGTGGACCTCTTCTCGGAACACGTGATGAGCGGGGCGGGCTGATTCAGAAGAGGATTTCCCAACACTCATCGAGGGAGGCGACGCCCAGCAGCTCGGGGTGCTCGACGTGCGCGAGCTGCCGGCGGTTGCCCTGGGGCAGGACGCACTTGCGGAACCCGAGCTTGCCCGCCTCGGCCACCCGCGCCTCGGCCCGGGTCACGGTGCGGATCTCTCCGGCCAGACCCACCTCGCCGACGAAGATCATGTGGGGGTCCACCGGCCGGTCCAGGGCGCTGGAGGCCACCCCCACCGCGAGACCCAGATCCACGGCGGGCTCGGATACGGCCACACCCCCCGCGACGTTGATGAACACGTCCTTGTCGAAAAAGTTCATCCCCTTGCGCTTCTCCAGGATGGCCAGGATCAACGCGAGGCGGTTGGCGTCCACGCCGATGCAGGTGCGCCGGGGCAGGTTGAGGTAGGAACGGGTCACCAGCGACTGGATCTCCACCAGGATCGGACGGGTGCCCTCCATGCTGGGCACCACCACCGACCCCGACCCTCCCAGGGGACGTTCGGAAAGAAAGATCTCGGAAGGGTTGGATACCTCCCGCAGGCCGGCCTCCTGCATCTCGAACACGCCGATCTCGTTGGTGGAGCCGAAACGGTTCTTGACCGCCCGCAGGATGCGGAAGCTGTGGCCGCGCTCGCCCTCGAAGTAGAGCACCGTGTCCACCATGTGCTCCAGCACCCGCGGGCCGGCGATGGCGCCGTCCTTGGTCACGTGACCCACGAGAAAGGTGGCGATGCCGGTCTTCTTGGCCAGGGAGATCAGCGTGCTCGAACACTCCCGGACCTGTCCGATGCTGCCCGGCGCCGATGGGATGGCGGCCGTGTGCACCGTCTGTATGGAATCCACCACCAGCACCGCGGGCTTGACCGCCTTGACCTGCTCCAGGATACGCTCCAGCGACGTCTCGCTCAGCACCAGCAGGCTCGAGGCCGCCAGCGAGATACGCCGGCCCCGCATCTTGACCTGCTGTTCCGACTCCTCGCCGGAGACGTAGAGGCAGGGCGGCCCGTCATGGCTCAGCGCCGCCACTGCCTGGAGCAGCAACGTCGACTTGCCGATGCCGGGGTCGCCGCCGATGAGTACCGCGGAGCCGTCCACCAGACCGCCTCCCAGCACCCGGTCGAACTCTTCGATGCCCGAGCGCAGACGGCTGTCGGTGTCGGCGGTGACCTCGTGGAGGGGCGACGGCGCGCGTGCCGGGCCGGCGTCCCTGTCCCCACGCACGTTGGCGCCCGCGGTCACCGCTTCCTCCACCAGCGAGTCCCACCGGCCGCAGTCCGGGCACCGCCCCAGCCACTTGGGAGACTGGAACCCACAGTTCTGACACTCGTATACGACTCTTGCTCGTGCCATGCCCGACCCCTTCGTCCATCATAGGGTGGCCGCAAAAGGAATGCCACTCACCTTCCATCCGGACACCCGAGATGGACTCCCGAGCGAGAAGGCTGTTAACATGAACGTGGTACATGGCCTTCTACCTGCACATCGACATGGACTCCTTCTACGTGTCCGTGGAGCGCGTTCTCGATCCTTCCCTGGAGGGCAAGCCGGTGATGGTGGGGGGAGGCTCCGGCCGAGGGGTGGTCACCTCCGCGTCCTACGAAGCCCGTCAGTACGGGGTCCGGTCCGCCATGCCCGGATTCCAGGCCCGGCGGCTCTGCCCCGACGGGATCTTCGTTCCCGGGCGGCTCAAGGTCTACAGCGAGTTCTCCAGGAAGGTGTTCGACCTGCTCCGCTCCTTCTCCCCGGATGTCCGGGCCTTTTCCATCGACGAGGGGCTGGTGAACCTCACCGGCACGGAACGGCTGATGGGCCATCCCATCCGCACCGCCGACGAGATCATCGGCCGCATCCGGCAGGAGCTGGGGCTGCCGTCGTCCGGCGGACTCGCCACCCACCCGACCCTGGCCAAGATCGCCGCTACCAAGGTCAAGCCCCGGGGGCTGCTGTACGTGCCGCCGGGCTCGGAGGAGCGTTTCGTGGGACCCCTGGATGTCTCGGTCATCCCCGGCGTCGGCCCCAAAACGCACCGGGAGCTGCTGGACCGCGGCATCGCCACGGTGGCCCAGCTTCTGGCCCACCCCCGGTTGGGGCCGCGCTACCTGAACCTGGATCGTCCGGCCGACAGCGGACACGCGCACGAGCATTCCATCGGCAGCGAGACCACGATGTCGAAAGCGCTCACGGACGTGGCGGAAATGGAGCGGGTGCTCGGCGGGCTGGTGGAAGAGGTGGCCGCAAGGCTGCGCCGCCAGGGCGGCCGCGCCCGGCGCGTCACCCTCAAGCTCCGCTACTCGGACTTCAAGACCATCACCCGCTCCCGCACCCTGAGGACACCCACGTGCTTCGACGTGGACATCCTCAAGGTCGCGCGAGACCTGCTGGCGAGGAACCTGGCGCCGGACCGGGCCGTGCGCCTTCTCGGAGTCAGCACCAGCCGCATCACCACCGAAGGATGGCAGGACTCCATCTTCGACTACCGCGAGCGGGCCTCCATGGACCAGCTCTACAAGGGCATCGACCGGCTTCGGCACAAGTACGGCGAGGGCACGGTCACGCTGGGCGCCGGAAAGAACCGCCCGCACTGAACTAGGCTGGAAGCGATGAACGACACTCCCGCCACGCACCCGTTTCTCGCCGCCTGCCGCCGCGGCAAGACCCCCTATACGCCGGTGTGGCTCATGCGCCAGGCCGGGCGTTACATGAAGGAATACCGCGACGTGAGGGCCCGGGTCGGCTTTCTGGAGCTGTGCAAGACCCCGGATCTGGTGGCGGAAGTGACGGTGACGCCCGTGGAACGCCTCAACGTGGACGCCGCCATCATCTTCGCCGACATCCTGCTGCTGCTGGAGCCCATGGGGGTGGGGCTGGAATACGCCGAGGGCGGGCCGAAGATTCAGCGGCCGGTACGAACGGGCCGGGACGTCGACGGACTGAGCGATCCGGCGCCGGAGGAATCGCTGTCCTATGTGTACGCGGCCGTCCGCAGCACCCGCGCGGCGCTGGCCGGACGCGTGCCGTTGATCGGATTCTGCGGCGCCCCTTTTACGCTGGCGTCCTACCTGATCGAAGGCGGCGCCTCGCGGAACTACATCCACACAAAGCGGCTGTTCCACACCGATCCCGGCGCCTGGAACGCCCTCATGGAGCGGCTGGTGACGGCCACGGTCGCCTACGTCAACGGACAGATCGCGGCCGGCATCGACGCGCTCCAGGTCTTCGATAGCTGGGTCGGCTGCCTGGCGCCCGGGGACTACCGCGAGCACGTCCTGCCGCACATGCGCCGCCTGATGGCGGAAGTCACGCCGGGGGTCCCCACCATCCACTTCGGCACCGGCACCTGCGGCCTGCTGGAGCTCATGCGGGAGGCCGGCAGCGACGTTATGGGCGTGGACTGGCGCGTGGACCTGGACGAGGCCTGGAACCGCGTGGGCCACGACGTCGCCATCCAGGGCAACCTCGACCCCGTGGCCCTGTTCGCGCCCCCGGCCGAGATCCGCCGGCGGGTCCAGGACATCCTGCAACGCGCGGAAGGCCGGCCCGGGCACATCTTCAACCTCGGCCACGGCATCCTGCCGGAAACCCCCGTAGACCACGTGAGGGCCATGGTGGACGCGGTGCATGAGCTCAGCGCATAAACGAAACCCGAGTTAAATCAGTCTTTTGGTCTGATTAATCCAAGATGTGACCCCGGGGCTCGATGGCGACCGCAGCGACCAAACACATCATCGTTATCGGCGGGGGCATCTCGGGTCTCGCCGCCGCCCACCGGCTGACGGAGCTGAGCCGCGCCGGGCACGGCGAACTGCGGGTGACGCTGCTGGAAGCCTCCGACCGCCTCGGAGGCGTCATCGCCACCGAGCACACCCAGAACCTCCTCCTGGAGCTCGGTCCCGATTCCTACATCACCGACAAGCCCGCGGCGCTGCGCCTCTGCGAGCGTCTGGGGCTAACCGACCGCCTCATCGCACCGCAACATGCCGGGTTGAAGCTCTACACCGTTCACCGTGGCGCGCTGGCGCCGCTTCCCGAGGGATTCCTGCTGATGGCTCCCACACGGGTGGGCTCGCTGCTACGAAGTCCCCTGTTCTCGTGGGGCGGCAAGCTGCGGATGGGGCTGGAGCCCCTGATCCCGCGCCGCTCAGGCGACGGCGACGAAAGCCTCGCCTCGTTCGTGCGCCGCCGGCTGGGCCGGGAAGTGCTGGAACGGGTGGCGCAACCCCTCATCGGCGGCATCTATGCCTCGGACCCGGAGAGCCTCAGCCTGGCCGCCACCATGCCCCGGTTCCCTGAAATGGAGCGGACCCACGGCAGCGTCATCCTCGGCACCCGCCGGGCACAGCAACGCCGCGCCCAGGTCACGGACGAAACCGGGGCGCGCTGGAGCCTGTTCGTCAGCATCGACGGCGGCATGGAAGTGCTCGTGCGCCGCATCGAGGAGGTCCTGGAGCCCGGCACGGTGCGTCTTGGCGAGACGGTCCGGGACCTGTCCTGGAACGCCGACACCCGCCGTTGGCAAGTGGATACAGGCGGCGCCCGCCTGGAGGCGGACGCCGTCATCTCCACCCTGCCGGCGTTCGCCACGGGAGATGCCCTGAAGACACTCGATCCGGAGCTGGCCCGGGAGCTGAAGGCGATCCCCTTCTCCTCCACCGCCACCGTCAACCTCGCCTACCGCCGCGGCGACATCGCCCACCCCCTCGACGGCTACGGCTTCGTGGCCCCCCACGTGGAAGGCCGGAAGATCATGGCCTGCACCTTCAGCAGCGTGAAGTACGCCGGCCGCGCCCCGGAAGACGTCACCCTGCTGCGCTGCTTCGCCGGCGGCGCCCTGCAGCCCGGCCTGCTTGACCAGCCGGACGAAGCCCTGGAAGCCCAGGTCCGGGAAGACCTGGCGGCGCTGCTCGGCATATCCGGCCCGCCGATCCTCTGCCGCACCACCCGCTACCCCGACAGCATGCCCCAGTACAACGTTGGGCACCTGGACCGGGTTGAGAGGATCGAAGCGCTACTGGAGAACCTTCCCCCCCTCGCCTTGGCCGGCAAAAGCTACCGTGGCGTGGGCATCGCGGACTGTATCGCCGGCGGCGAGGCGGCGGCGGAAGGGCTGGTGGAGAGGTTTGCGCGGCCGGCTTGACCAGTGAGCCCGGCGCACAAGGAGTTCTTCCAGGGTCTGTCCGGTTCAATGCCTGGATCCCGGATCAAGTCCGGGATGACGCCTTGGGCGTCCGGGATGACGCTTTGGGCGTCCGGGATTACGGGGAGGTGGTCCCGATCTTCTGCTTGCTCAGCCTCGGCTCATACAACATCTGGATGACCACCCCGTCGGGATCCGCGCAGTAGAAGGAGGCGCTGCCGTCGCGGTGGCGCTTGAAGGGCTTGATGATGGTGACCTGCCGGGCGCGGAACTCGGCTTCGAGTTCCTGGACGCGGTCGATGTCGGAGACGATGAAGCCCAGGTGGTCGAGGGACGAGGTGGCGGAGGGCGCCCGGTCGCCGGGGGTCTCGTGCAGGGCGAGATTGTCGATGCCGGAGCTTAGGTAGGCGTTCTGGGGGTCGGGCTGCCACACGACTTCCATGCCCAGGATGTCCTGGTAAAAGGCCTTGGAGCGCTCGACGTCCTTGACGTTGAGGGCGATGTGGCGCATTCCCATCAGGCCGCTGAGCGCCTTGGGCATGGTGTCTTCCTTGCTGGAGTCGAGACGAGGCCGGCCGGCGGCCGGCCTCGCTTGCGGAAACTAGCCGTCGAGGGCGTCCTGGATGGCGCGGGCCGTGTTGAGCCGGGCCAGATGGGAGCGGAACTCCCCGGACGCGTGGATGTCGCCCAAGGCGTCGACGCCCTCCGCAACCTGGGCCGCGGCCGCGGCGACGGCGTCGGCGGTGAGCGCCTTGCCCCTGAGCTGGTCCTCCGCCGCGGTGGCACGGAAGGGCGTGCCGGCCAGGCCGGTGACGCCGATGCCGACGTCGGTGCAGGTGTCGCCGTCGGTGCGCAGGCATACCGCGATCCCGACAATGGCGAAACCGGAGGCCTTCTGCTTGACCTTGCGATAGGTGGCGCGGGTGCCGGCGGCGGGCACGGGAACGCTCACGCCCGTCAGTATCTCATTGGGCTCGGCAGCGGTGGTCAGGGGCCCCAGGAAGAAGTCCCCGGCGGCCACTGAACGGGAGCCGCCGCTGCTCGTAAGCGTGACCTCCGCGCCCAGCGCCAGCAACGCCGCGGGCCAGTCCGCGGCCGGGTCGCCGTGGACCACGCTGCCGCCGATGGTGCCGCGGTTGCGCACCTGCGGGTCGCCGATGCTGCCGGCGGTCAGGGCCAGCAGCGGACAGTTCTCGTTCACCTCGCTCGACGTCTCCACCTGGTGGTGCGTCACCAGGGCGCCGATGCGGAGGGCGCCGCCGTCTGCCTGGATCTGACGCAGGGAGTCCAAGCGCTTGAGGTCGATGACCACCGAGGGCTGCGCAAGCCGCAGCTTCATCATCGGCAGCAGGCTGTGCCCGCCGGCCATCACCTTGGCGTTTTCGCCGCCGTCCGCCAGGCTGGCGGCCGCGGCCTCGAGGCTGTCGGGAACGATATAGTCGAAGGCTGCAGGTATCATGATCGGCTCTCGCTATCTGGTTACTTGGTGCCGCCCTGGCACAGGCGCCAGATCTTCTCGGGCTTCAGCGGCATGTCGATGTGGGTGACGCCGAACGGGGCCAGCGCATCCACCACCGCGTTGACGATGGAGGGCGTGGAGCCGATGGTGCCGGCCTCGCCCACTCCCTTGACCCCCATGGGATTCACCGGCGACGGGGTCTCCGTCCGGGCGAACTCCAGCGGCGGCAGGTCTTCCGCCCGGGCTACGGCATAGTCCATGAGGCTGCCGGTGACGAGCTGGCCGTCCTCGTCGTAGACCACCTCTTCCAGGAGCGCCTGCCCCAGGCCCTGGGCGATGCCGCCCTGCACCTGGCCGTCCACGATCATCGGGTTGATGACCTTGCCGCAGTCGTCCACCGCCACGTACTTCTTGATCTCGATCTCGCCGCTGTGGGTGTCCACTTCCACCACGCAGATGTGCGTGCCGAAGGGGAACGTGAAGTTCGACGGCTCGAACACGGACGTGGCCTGGAGACCGGGCTCCATACCCGCGGGCAACTTGGTGGCCACGTGCGCCTGGAGCGCAACTTCCTGGATGGTGATGCCCTTGTCGGGCACGCCCTTGACCGAGAACTTGCCGTCCTCGAACTCCAGGTCCTCGGCGCTGCACTCCAGCACGTTGGCGGCGATGGCCTCGGCCTTCTCCCGGACCTGCTGGGTCGCCATGTACACCGCGGTGCCGCCCACGGAGATGCCGCGGCTCCCGAAGGTGCCGATGCCGTTGGGCACCACCGCCGTATCGCCGTGCAGCACGGCGACGTCCTCGATGGGAATGCCGAGATCGTCGGAAACGATCTGCGCGAAGGTGGTCTCCTCGCCCTGGCCGTGGGGCGAAACGCCCGTCAGCACGGTGGCCTTGCCGGTGAAGTCCATGCGCACGGTGCCGCTTTCCCAACCGCCCGCCGGCAGCGCCGCGGAAGGACCCATGGCGCAGATCTCGACGTAGGTGGAGAAGCCGATGCCCAGGTAGCGGCCTTCCTCCCGGAGCCGCTTCTGCTCGGCGCGCAGGTCGTCGTAGCCCACCATCTCCAGCGCCTTGTCCAGCGCCGCCTGGTAGTTGCCGCTGTCATAGGCCAGCCCCGTGGCCACCGGCAGCGGAAAATCGGCAGGCTGGGCGAAGTTCTTGCGGCGCAACTCCACCGGGTCCATGTCGAGCTCGCGCGCGATCAGGTCCATGGTGCGCTCGATCACCAGGGTGGCTTCCGGCCTGCCGGCGCCGCGGTAGGCGTCGGTGGCCACTTTGTTGGTGAAGCCGCCGGTGGAGGTGAACTTCAGGGTCGGGATCTTGTAGGAACCGCTGATCATCAGGCCGGTGAGCGGCGGCATTCCCGGGGTAAGGAGCTGATGATAGGCGCCGGTATCCAGCAGGCTGTCGTAGGTGACGCCCAGGATGGTGCCGTCCTTCTTCACCGCCGCCTCCACGGTGCCCACCTGTCCGCGTCCGTGGATGGTCGCCTGCATGTTCTCGCGCCGCCCTTCGATCCACTTCACCGTGGCCTTGAGCTTCATCGCCAGGTGGGCCAGCAGAGCCTCCTCGCGGTAGACGTTCAGCTTGCATCCGAAGCCGCCGCCCACCTCCGGGGCGATGACCCGGATGCGGTGTTCCGGGAACCCGAGCACGAGCGCCAGCATGGCCCGGAGGAGATGCGGAATCTGGGTCGAGCTCCAGACGGTCAACTCGCCCTCACCCGGGAAATACCGCGCCACCACGCCGCGGGTCTCCACCGGAATCGGCGCGAGCCGCTGGTGGATGAACTTCTGCTTGACGATGACGTCCGCTTCGGCGCGGGCCTTGTCCATGTCCCCGGTGCCGCACTCGAAGGTGAAGGCCTGGTTGCTGTCCCACTGGGAATGGACGAGCGGCGAGCCCGGCTGCAGCGCTTTCTCGAGATCCGAAACGGCCGGCAGCGGCTCGTAGTCCACCTCGATGAGGTCCAGGGCGTCTCGGGCGGTGTAGGAGTCCTCGGCCACCACCGCGGCCACCGGCTCTCCCACGTAGCGCACCTCGCCCTGGGCCAGCACCGGATGCGGCGGCGTGCGCAGCGTCGGATTGGCGGCGGCGCAGGGCACCGAGCCCACGCTGTCGCCGATGTCGGCGCCGTTCACGACGCTGACGACGCCGGGCAGCGCCTGGGCGGCGCCCTTGTCGATGCCGTTGATGCGGGCGTGGGCGTGGGGGCTCCGCAGGATGGCCACCTGCAGCACATCCGCCATCCGGAGATCGTCCACGTAGTGCGAGAGGCCCTGCACCAGGCGCGGGTCTTCCCGCCTCTTCACCTTGGTTCCAACAAGCTTGCTTACCGGCATGGCTTACGTCCCAGCTTTCATTTGTTCCGCGGCCTGTTGCACCGCGTCGACGATATGCTTGTACCCGGTACAGCGGCAGATGTTGCCTTCGAGCCCGTGGCGGATCTCCTCCTCCGAGGGGCTCGGATTCTCCTGGAGAAGCTGCCGTGTGGCCATGATCATGCCGGGCGTGCAGAAGCCGCACTGGAGGCCGTGGCAGTCCCAGAAGGCCTCCTGTATCGGATGCAGCCCGTCGTCGGTGGCGAGCGACTCGATGGTCTGGACCTCGCACCCGTCGACCTGCACGGCCAGCAGCGTGCAGGACTTCACCGCCGCGCCGTCCACCATGACCGTGCAGGCGCCGCACAGGCTCGTTTCGCAGCCGATGTGGGTGCCGGTCAGGCCGAGAACATCCCGGAGATAGTGCACCAGCAGCAGGCGGGGCTGCACCTCGGCGGTCCGGCCGACCCCGTTGACTCGAACCTCGATCTTGGTCGTGTTTGCCATAGTTCCTGAACCTTTCGGGTCGAGAGAATATACTTCGTCCGATTGGAGGTCAAGGGAAAGTTGATCGGTCCGGCGCAGACTGCCCAACCGTTGCGAAGCGCGGTCGAGGGGGCCGCGGTCCGGGGCATCCTTGACGATCTGAAGGCATGTGTGACAGATTCCACGAGTTTGCAGGCGGGCCCGGGCGAGCCCTTCGGGACGCCGTGCAAAAAGCCATCTCGACTGCAGCCACAAACCAAGATCTGGAGGGAGTTCATGAAGGTATTCATCACCGGAGCCGGAATGCTCGGATGCCACACGGCCAGGGAGCTGACGCAGAAAGGACACAGCGTTCACCTCTACGACCTCAGTCCCGACCCGGAATACGTCGCGGCCATCGCCGGAAAGAAGCGTCTGACGACGTCGCGCGGCGACCTGCTGGATTTGCCCAATCTGCTTCGCGCCTTGGCCCAGGCCAAGCCCGACGTGTTGGTGCACACCGCCGGGTTCATCGGCGGCCAGGTGGAAAGCCCGCCCTACCGCGGCTTCCAGACCAACACCGTGGGGTCCGTGAACGTCTTCGAGGCCTGCCAGATCTCCCGGATCAAGCGGCTGGTGCACCTCAGCACGTTCGGCGTCTACGACTGGAACCAGATCCGCAAGGGGCCGGTCAGGGAGGACGCCCCGCGCTGGGGCAACCGGTTCTATCCCGCCACCAAGGTAGCCAACGAAGTGCTGCTGGACGCGTACGAAAACTACTACGGCATGGAGTGCGTCCGCATGCGGCCCACCGGCGTCTACGGCCCGGGGCACTATCGCGGCGGCTCCGGCGGCGGCATCGCCATGAACGACCTGGTGCGCGCGTGCATGGGCGACGGCCCCATCGAGCTCGAGGACCGGCACGTGGGACCCAACGATTTCGTCTACGCCGCCGACGTGGGCCGCGGCATCGCCCTGGCCTGCACCGCCAAGGACGCGCCGGGCAAAGCCTTTCACCTGGGCGCCGGCAAGAACTACGGCCCCGCCGACTTTCTCCGGGCGCTGCGCCGGCTGCTGCCGGGCCGGGAAGTCAAGCTGGCCCCGGGAGCCGGCGAGAAGACGGCTCGCCCCCGCGTGGACCTGTCCGCGTCGAAGCGCATCCTCGGATACGAGCCGCAGTATTCCCTGGAGAAGGGCATCGCGGACTACATGGAAGTGGTGCGGCGTCACGGCTTCTGGCATTGAAGCCGTGACCGTAACGGGAAGCCGTGGGGGCGACCGGGCGGTCGCCCCCACGGGGCACGCCCCTAGCCTCCGGCCGAGTCTTCGAACCGGCGCAGAATCGCGTCGACGTCGACGCCCAACTCCCGGCCTTCGCGGATCACGCCTTCCTTCTGGCTGGCCCAGCTCTGGACGAACATGTTCTCCAGGAACTCGCGGTTGACCGGGTCTTCGGCAAAGCGGGCGAGCTTTTCCATGACCATGTCTTCGTGGCCTTCCTCATCGTCCACGATGTCCTTGGCGAGTTGCCGCACCACCGGATCGGGCGTCACGTCCCGCAGGTGCTGCATGAACACCACCGCGGACTTCTCCGCGATGTTGCAGAGCCGGAACGCCCGCACGTCGCCGGTGAGGAACTGACCGAAGTAGCCGTCGTAGGCATCGGCGGGAATGTCGTCGGCGGCGGCGTCGCGGCCGTCAAGGTAGTCCTTGATCAAGGCGTAGTGCCTGTACTCGTCGGCGGCCTGCTCGGCCACGTGGGCGCGCTCGTGAGGCTCCAGCTCGCCGTATTGCAGCAACGCCCTGGTGAAGGCCACACCGTGGGCCAGCTCCTTCTTGGCCTGCCGCTGCATCAGGCCGACGAACTCCGCGGTCCGCGGGTCCAGCTCTGCCAACGCCCTGCGGATGGCGATGACGGGCCCCTCCAACTCATCGTGGTATCGGCTCCACAGCGATTCGACGAATTCCCTTCCGGTCATGGCAACAACTCCTCCCGCTGAATGCTGCATCAAACTAACGATAGGCTCCGGTGCTGTCAATTGACGCCCTCGGATGCAGGCCAGGGACGTCACCCCGGGCTTGACCCGGACGTCACCCCGGGCTTGACCCGGGGTCCAGGCATTGAAACGCCGCATCGACATTTCCATTGCCGCTTTCCGTGCATGCTTGGCAGTCGGCACCGCGCACCCCTTGGTGCCCCACTCGTCCTGGACCCCGGGTCAAGCCCGGGGTGACAGAGAGGTGGGCCGGGGTGATGGTCGGGTGGGCCGGGGTGATGGTCGGGTGGGCCGGGGTGATGGTTGCGTGGCCGGGGATGCCCGTTGTTTGGCTGGGGTGGGCCGTCGCGTCCCTGGGTGACCGTTGCGTAGGCCTGGGCGACGGTTGCATAGCCTGGAATGACGGTTGCGCGGCCCAGGTGACGGCTCCACCCCCCGCAGTCGCGGGAAGGGGCCTTTGCCGGGAACGGCGAGGCTGCTACAAGAGACCACGGATCGCGCACGTTGCCGACAAGCACCGGCCTGATCCCGAAAGGAGACAAACATGGCGGACGACGCGCGCAAGGCCTTCGAGGACGTATCGCTCGGGGCCACGAACAAGGCCTATGACATCATCGCCGAGCTGGACCCGGAATACTCCCGGCACCTCACGGGGCTCTTCGTCGACGGCACCTTCGGGCGCGAGGGGGCCCTCGACCGGAAGACCAAGGAGCTGATCATGGTGGGCATCACCTGCGCCCTGAACCGCCCCCGGGGGGTGCGGCTTCACAGCGAGCGGGCGCTCAAGCTCGGCGCCACGCCGCGGCAGGTGCTGGAGGCGGTGGAGGTGTCGGCGATACCGGGGGGTATGCCGGGGCTTTGGCTCGGCGCCGAGACGCTGGACGAGATCCTGCGCGAGCAGGGGCTGGAGTTCAAGTGAGTCAGGCCGCGGGCCCGTTGCATGGGGTCCGGGTGCTGGACCTGTCGCGGGTCCTGGCCGGGCCCTACTGCACCATGTTCCTGGGCGACCTGGGGGCGGAGGTCGTCAAGATCGAGGAGCCCGGCCGGGGCGACGACACGCGAAGCTGGGGGCCGCCGTTCCAGGGCGGCGAGAGCGCCTACTTCCTTTGCGTCAACCGCAACAAGCGGAGCGTCACCCTGGATCTCCGGACTCCGGGGGGCATCGAGCTGCTGCACCGACTGGCCCTGGAGGCGGACGTGCTGATGGAGAACTTCCGGCCCGGCACGCTCGCGGGCTGGGGTCTGCCCGAGGCCGAGATCCGGCGGCGGAACCCCCGGCTCATCTACGCCTCGCTCTCGGCCTTCGGCTCCAGCGGCCCGCTGAAAGAACGGCCGGGATACGACGTGGCCATCCAGGCCTGGGGCGGCCTGATGAGCATCACCGGTCCCGCCGGCGGCGAGCCGACGAAGGTGGGAGTCGCCATCGTCGACATCGTCGCCGGCCTCATGCTGGGCCAATCCATCGCCGCGGCCCTCTACGCGCGGGAGAAGACCGGCGAGGGGCAACGGATCGAAACCTCGCTCATGGAGGCGGAGGTCGCCAGCCTGATCAATGCCGGGAGCAACTACCTGGTGACCGGCGAAGTCCCGGGACGCTGGGGCAACGCCCATCCCAACATCGTGCCCTACCAGAGCTTCGCGACGGCGGACGGGCATCTCGTCGTCGCCGTGGCCAACGAGGCCATCTGGGCGCGGTTCTGCGCCGGCGTCGGCAAGCCGGAGCTGGCGGCGGACCCCCGGTTCGACACCAATGCCGGTCGGGTGGAGAACCGCGACGAGCTCCTCCGAATCCTGGGCGAGATGTTCGGCGCGCGGCCGCGCCACGAATGGATCGATCTCCTGAACCGCGCGGGCGTGCCGTGCTCCCCGGTCCAGGATATCCGGGAAGTGTTCGCGTCGCCCCAGGTGCTGGCAACCGGAATGTTGCAGGAGATCGACCACCCGACGGCGGGGAAGGTGCGCATGGCGGGGTTGCCGGTGAAGTTCTCCGGAACTCCGGCCTCGGTCCGGCTCCCGCCGCCGCTCCTGGGGGAGCACAACGAACAGGTGCTGAAGGAATGGCTGGAGCTGGACGACGAGTCCATCGTCGAGCTTCGGAGCCGGGGAACGCTCGGACGGCGCCCGGAGTGACGGGGCGTTTCGCCGCCGCGAGGAATCAGAGATGCGACAAGGGATGACCTGCGAGGAGTTTCGACCGGGCGACGTCCACCGGACCGCCCGGCGCACCGTGACCGAGACCGACGTGGTGCAGTTCGTCAATCTGTCCGGTCTCATCGAGCCGCTGTTCAACGACGCCGAGTACATGCGGAACGAGACCGAGTACGGCGAGCGCATCGCGCCCGGAAGCCTGACCTTCGCGCTGGCCGAGGGCCTGACCACTCAGACCGGCATGATCCACGGCACGGGTCTGGCCTTCGTGGGCCTGGAGGGGATGCGGCTGTTCCAGCCGGTCAAGGTCGGCGACACCATCGGCGTCGAGATCGAGGTGCTCGAAAGCCGCCGGACCAGGTCCCGCAACGCGGGCATCGTCCGATGCCGGCACTTGGTGAAGAACCAGCGCGGCGAGACGGTCATGGAATATACGGTGAAACGCCTGATTCGCGGCAAGGATGAGCAGGCGTAGGCTTGGGACCCGTCCCTACTTCGCGCCCCGCTTTTCGCCGGCGGGCTTTTCGGGGAAGAGCAGTTTGCGGAGTTGCACGATGAACTTCGGTTCCAGCGCGAACAGGTCCTTCACCGTCTTCTCGATTTCCGCGCCGCCCAGGGGACGGACTTCCAGCCCCTGGCTGTTGGCCTCGGCCACGAAAGCCGGGTCCGCCACGGTGTCGGCGAAAGCCTTGCGGAGCGCCGCCACTCCCGCGTCGGGCGTTCCGGGAGGAAGGGAATAGGCGCGGGCCAGCCTGGCCGGGTCGTGGACCCCGTACATGAGAAGCATGCGCGCGTCCTCGGACTTGGCCAGATCCAGGGCATTGGGCACCGACGGCAACTCGGGGTGCGGCTTGGCCATGGCCTGCAGCACCACCTGCGCTTCTCTGGCCGCGAGCATCTTCCGCCACGCCTGCTTGACCGCCTGCCAGTACCAGCAACCACCCTCCACTTCCTGGCTGCCGGCGGCCAGGCGCACGTTGACCGGGCCCTTGTAGCCGTCGATGAGCTTGAGGGGCAGGCCCAGGGTGGCGCCCAAGACCCGCGACATGTTGGTGGCGGCATCGTTGCGGCCGACGCCCCCCAGCTTCACGGGCTTCTTGGCACCGCTCCACGCCGCCAGATCGCCGATGCCGCTCGCCTTGGTCAGGATGCACACCGGATGCAGGGGCGAAACCGCGCCCACCCAGGCGAACCGCCGCGTGTCGAGCTGCACACCCTTGCCGCCGAATATCTGGCTGTGGATGAGGTCGCCCGCCCAGTTGCCCACCGTTCGTCCGTCGGGCTTGGCTTCGCGGTAGAGGTACTCCGCCGCCACGCTGCCGCCGCCCCCCACCATGTTCCTGACCGCGACCGCCGGACGGTCCGGCAGGTGGCGGACGATGTGTTTGGCGAGGGTACGGGTGGTACGGTCGAAGACGCTTCCGGCTCCGGCCCCGACCACGAAGGTCAGGGTGCCCTGCGCGGCGGCCTCGCCGCCGGCGACGGGCGCCAGGGCCAGCAGCAGGACTGCCGCGAGGATACGGGTGGAAAGCATCGGCAGGGTGATCCATCCCGCGCGCTGCTCCGACGGCAGCGCGTTCAGGGACGCGCGGGACCCGTGGTTCAGGCGCCGTTCAACCGCGGCATGACCTCCTTGTGGAAGAGGTTCAGGGAATCGATGACCTTGTCGTGGGCGAGGTTGCCGATGTGGAACATGCCCATGAAGTGCTCGGCGCCGATCTGGCTCATCTGCTGGTTGACCTGCCGCGCGACGGTATCGGGGCTGCCGGCGATGACGAACCCCGTCTCGAGCAACTCCTCCCAGCTCATGGGATGGAAGTTGACCCGCTCCTCATTGCCCGGGCGGAAGTAGCTGGAAGACCTGGCGCTGACCATGGCTTCCTTGACCTTGCGCTGATCGACGGCGACTTCCGTCTTGGCTTCGTTGAAGCCGCGGTTCCACAACGTGAAGAAATACCTCAACGGCGGCTCGGCGATGGCCCGGGCCTGTGCGTCGGTCTCACCCACGAAGATGTGACGGCAGAGGACGAACTTGTCGGGTGTGCTTTCCCAGCCGTCCTCCCTGGACACCTTGCGGTAGTAGTTGAAGGTGTCCTCGATCTGGTCGTTGGTCTGGTACACCTGCGCGATGGGGATCTTGCGCTTGACGCACCACTCGATGGACTCGGCGCTGCGGGCCGCTACCCAGATGGGCGGGTGCGGCTGCTGCACCGGCCGCGGCCAGATGGCGCAGTTCTCGAACTGGAAGAACTCGCCCTCGTAGCTCCATACCGGTTCGGTCCAGGCGGTCATGATGACGTCGAAGGCTTCCCCGAACCGTCCCCGGGACTCCTGGGGCTTGACGTTGTACCAAAGGTACTCGGAGGGAATCCCCCGGACGAACCCCGCGATCAGGCGCCCCTGGGACAGGCAGTCGAGCATGGCGTACTCCTCGGCCACCCGGACGGGGTGCTGCCGCAACGGCAGGATATTGCCGAGGACGCCGATCTTGATGCGTTCGGTCTTCTGGCTCAGCGCCGCGGCGATGAGGTTGGGCGAAGGCATGGTGCCGTAGGCGCTGTAGTGATGCTCGTTGAAGACCACGCCCTCGAACCCCAGCTCCTCGCAATAGGCCATCTCGTCCAGGTGCTCCTGGTAGTTGCGCGAGCCCACCGGCGGATCGAAATAGCTGCTCGGCACCGGGGTCCCGGGGACGTCCTCGGGGACCTCCGGATAGGCCAAAAGGTCGAAGTTGTAGACTTTCATGCGGATCGATCTCCTTTGCGAGCGTGGGCGGCGGCCTGTCGGAGCTGAACGCCTAACCTAGTCCCATCCCTCGGCCACTGTCAATCACGGCAGGGTCAGCCCGTGAACATCTCGATGATGGTTCCCGGCGGGAACGGCAGGCTCAACGAGTAAACGAAGACGAAATAGAATCCCGCCCACGCCAGCAGCGTCAGCAGGACGCTGATGAACCATTTCTCCGCGGCCCCCACCTTCAGGAAGAGGAAGGTGCAAAGAGGCACCGTGATGGAAAAACCGAGCAGCCAGATGGAAACGAAGAAGCCGAGGATCCAGCCCACGATGGCCAGCGTCCGCCTCGCGACCACGGGGTTTACGCCCTCGGACGGCACCGCCGCCCTGCGCTGCTTCAGAAATCCGACAGCATCGATTTCGAGCTGCGCCAGGGTGAGCACGATGCCGGGAAAGCCGATGACCCAGGGGAAGAGGCTGGCGCGGAAACCCCATTCTCTGGCCTCCCACACGCCCCAGACGAAACCCGCCAGGAGCACCCCCGTGAAGACGATATGCCAGACGCTGAGGGCCTTGGGGCCCTTGGCCACCTCCATCTCCGGTACGGGGAGGGCCGCGGGCGCGTCTCCGGCGGACTTCCTTTTTTCGTCGCGATGCCGCTGGTAGACCGGATAGAGGATGCCCGCCAGGATGATCGTTCCGATGACCAGAACCCCGGGGAAGCCCACCCACACCCAGCCGTAGTTGTCGGTGGCCAGGAAGAGGTTCTTCTCCGCCAGCGAGCCCAGCACCAACCCCAGCAGCAGCGGAGGCCGCGGCCAGTCGAGCTGCACCATGACCCAGCCCAGGAGCCCGAAGGCCAGCACCACGATGAGGTCCTCGAAGGCGTTGTTCTGGGCGAAGCCGCCCAGATAGATGAGCACCAGCAGGAACGGCAGCACCAGGCTGCCGCGCACCTCGGTGATGCGAGCCAAGTACTTGAGAAAGATGAAGCAGATGGAGACCGTGATGATGTTCGAGACCACCACGATCCACACGAACGAGAACGTAAGTTCGAGGTTGCCTCCCCGGCTGGCCGGTTCCAGCATCGGCGGTCCCGGCACGAGCCCCTGGATGATGAACGCCCCCAGCAGGATGGCCATGGTGACGCTGCCCGGGACGCCGAAAGCGATGGTGGGGACCAGGGCGCCGCCGAGGTTCGAGTTGTTGGCCGCGCCGGGGCCCAGCACGCCTTCCACCGCCCCCCTTCCGAAGCGCTCCTTGTCGGGCGAGCTCTGCACCGCGTGTGCGTAGGCCACCCATTGGGAGACGGCGCCGCCCATGCCCGGAATGATCCCGATGTAGGTGCCGATGGCGCTGCAGCGCAGCACCAGCGCCCAGTGACGGAAGGTGTCCTTGACCCCCTCCATTACACCGCCCAGCTTCTCGACCCTCTCCTCGGAGATGCTTGAACCCTTGACCGATAGTTCAATAACTTCCGGAATGGCGAACAGGCCGAGGGTCACCGGAACAAGCTTGATGCCGTCCCAGAGGTACAGGTTGTCGAAGGTGAACCGCTCGATGCCGGAGATCGGATCGAGTCCCACGGTGGCGATCATGAGCCCCACAGCCGCAGCGGTGAGCCCCCGGACAACGGCCTGGCCGCTCAAGGCGGCAAGGAAGGTCACCCCCAGGAGCGCCAGCATGAAGAACTCCGGCGACCCGATGGCAAGCACCAGCGGACGGACGATGGGGATGGCCAGGGCCAGGGCGAAGGCGCCGAAGACGGCCCCAACCAGCGAGCTCATGAGCGAAGCCCCCAGGGCACGCCCGGCCTCCCCCTTCTTGGCCATGGGGTGGCCGTCCACGATAGTGGACGCGGTAATGGCTTCTCCCGGTATGCCGAACAGAATGGAGGTGATGTCTCCGGTGGTGGCCGTGACCGCGGACATGCCGAGGAGGAAGGCGAACGCTTCCACCGCCTCCATCTTGAAGATGAACGGCAGCATCAGCGCCAAGGTGACCGGTCCGCCCAGCCCGGGCAGGATGCCCACGGCGAAGCCGATCACGATACCCAGTATCATGAGCGTGAAGGTGGTCGCCGTGAAAACCTGTGCTAGGCCGGCCCCGAAGGCCTGAACCATTTCGCCCATGATCCCTGACTTTCAGTGAAACGAAGCGAACCGGGGGGCAAACACGGAACCGTCTCCCGGCGCACGCCCGAAGGCAGCCGGGAGACGGTCTCGTCCATCGGATGCGTGACTACTTCTTCGGCAACAGGACTTCCTTCAACAGGGACACCGTAGCGGGATCCATGTCGTAGAGCCCCTTCATTTTCTTCGCCACCCAGTTGCCGTCGTTGGGGTTCAACTCCAGATTGGCCTTCTTGGCCTCGGCGATCAGCGCCGGATCCTTGAAAGCATCCATGAACGCCTTCTGGAGGGTCTTGACCCGATCCGCAGGCGTTCCCGGCGGAAGGCTGTAGGGGCGCGAGATGGCGCGGTACACGTCAGCGGCCACCCCCAGGAGCTTCTTGCCGGTCTCGTCCTTGACCAGGCTGAACGCCGTGGCCACGTTCTGGAGATCCGGGTGCTTTTCCGGGCCTACCTGGAGAACGGGCTGGACGTTGCCGCTCTGGACCCCCTGGCTCCAGGTCGTCTTGATGGACTGCCAAGCCCAGCAGCCGCCGGCCACCTCGCCCTTCTCCGCCGACACGCGAATGATCGCGGTGCCGGAGTAGCCCTCGACGATCTGCATGGGCAGCCCGGTGGCGGCCTTGATCAGCTTGGGCACATCGTCGGTGGTGGAGCCCGGCGCGGTGGCGCCGATCTTGACGGGCTTCTTGGACTTCATCCAGTCGTCGATGTTGTTGATGCCGCTGGCCTTGGTCAGCGCGCATGTGTTGTCGTCGGTGACCGGAACGCCCAGCCAATTGAACTTGCGTCCGTCGATCTTGACGCCCTTCTTGCCGAGAACGTTCTGCAGCACCAGCGGGCCGATCCAGTTGCCGATCGTCAGGCCGTCGGGCCTGGCCTTTTCGTATATGTATCTGGCGGCGATCAGACTACCGGCGCCGGTCCGGTTCTGAACCACGGTCTTGGGATTGCCGGGTATGTGCTTGCCGATGTGGCGGGCGATGAACCGGGTATAGGTGTCGAAGCCGCCACCCGGCGAGAATCCGACCACGAAACGAATAGTCTTGCCCTTGAAGAAGTCGTCCGCCCCCACTGCAAGCGACGGGACCAACGCAAGGACAAGCGCCGAAACCATGACGATACGCAATATTCGACTTAACATAGCGAGCCTCCTGACTTTCGCGTCGCGAGACGCCACCAGTGACGTTAAACCTCTTCTTGTTTCACAAATCGGGGCCAAAGAAAAGGGCAGGCCGGAGAAATCCGCGCCGCATGGCGGCCGTTCCTCCGCGGGGGTTGACCTTGGCCCGACGATGCATTATCATGAGCGAACGATCGTTCGAAACCCCATAAGAAACAAGGAGTCTGAAGATGACGCGGATCTCGACCTTCGACGACTGGATCGACTGCTTCAAGGGATGGCAAAGGGACATCGGCTATGACGCGGACCTGCTGGGAGACTACAGGTTCGAGACCAAGCTCGGCGAGGTCCATTGCGACGACATCGAGTTCGGCGACTACCAGGGCGACTCCAAGTGGGAGCGGGTGGGCCAGATCCCGAACCAGTCCATCCGGGACGCGTTGCTCACGCTCATCGTCTACCAGGCCGACACCGAGTTCGCCTCGGTGGAGCAGCAGAAGAACCTGCTGGACAACGCCCCTACCGAGTACGACCGCCAGGCCCTGATCCGGGTCAACAGCGACGAGATGCGGCACGGCTGGCAGATGTGCTACCTGCTGGTGAAGTACTTCGGCGATACCGGCAGGCTTGAGGCGCGGAAGCTGCTGGAACGGCGCGCCAACGAGCAGCAGCGCCTGCTGGGGTCGTTCAACCAGCCCGTCAACAACTGGCTCGACTTCTTCACCTACACCCAGTTCGTGGACCGCGACGGCAAGTTCCAGCTCACCATGCTCAGCCACTCCGCCTTCGCCCCGCTGGCGCGCAGCGTCTCGGCCATGCTCAAGGAGGAGTTCTTCCACATGTTCACCGGGAACACCGGCCTCACCCGCGTCGTGAGGGCCAACCGGCTCCCCGTCCGCATCATCCAGAAATACTTCAACAAGTGGCTCTCCACCGCCTACGACCTCTTCGGCACCGACCATTCCTCGTCGGCCCAGTGGGCCTACGTCTGGGGCATCAAGGGCCGCTTCGACGAAGCCACGGCCGGAGAGCCCGCGGACAAGGAACGGCTCAACGAATTGTCCCGCACCCAGTATCTCAACGAATGCCAGGGTCTGGTGGACAACCTCAACAACTTCCTGCCCGAAGGGGAGCCCAGGCTGAGCATTCCCGACGTGAAGTTCAACCGCTCCATCGGCGACCACACGGGCATGCGCTACAGCGTCGACGGCGATTTGCTCTCCGAGTCGGAATATGAGAAACATCTTTCCGAGGTGCTTCCCGGCGCCGAGGACGAGCGCGTCCTGAACGAGATCTTCAAGGACAAGGACTGGGTTCTTCAGATGAACTAGTCCCGCCCACAAGGAAAACCCAGTGAACCGATTCTGCCTCGTCTGCCAGAACGTCGACTGCAAGAGCCGGGGCTCCGAAGAGTTGATGAAGGAGTTGCAGGACCGCGTGGCCGCCAAGGGGCTGGACGACGTGGAAGTGCGTTCCTACATGTGTTTCGGAGCCTGCCAGGAAGGCCCCAACATGGTCGTCTACCCGGACAAGTGCTGGTACGCCGGTGTGAAGAGCGAGGATGTGGACGACATCGTCGCGCACCTGGCCGGCGGCCCGCACGTGGACCGGCTGGACAAGATCGACCCTTCCCTCAAGGAACTCATCTACCAGTTGCTCGACACCGGAGTCTTTTGACCGTCATGGAAGGCATCCTGTTCCCGCGAGGCGTGGTGGAGGGGCTCGAGGGGCTTGACGCCTATCGCTCGCGAGGCGGTTACGACGCCGTCAGCCGGCTGGGCGAGTTCTCCCCCCAGGACATCATCGCCACGGTGGAAGCCTCCGGCCTGCGCGGCCGTGGCGGCGCCGGATTCCCCACCGGCAGGAAGCTCGCCCTCACCCTGGAGTGTCCCGAAACCCCCCACTACGTGGTCATGAACGGCGGCGAGGACGAGCCCGGCAGCCACAAGGACCGCGTGCTCATGGAGAACCTTCCCCACCTTCTCCTGGACGGCATCATTCTCGCGGCCTATGCAGTGCAGGCGGAGAAGGCCTACCTCTACATCAACCACAATTATGAAGCGGCGACGGGCGCGGTGGAGACCGCCCTGCGCGAGGCCCGCGAGGCCGGCTACTGGGGCGAGGACATCGCCGGCTCCGGTTTCAGCCTCGAGCTCGTGATGGTGGCCGCGCCGTCGAACTACGTGGCCGGGGAGGATACCGCGGCGCTGGAGGTCATCGAGGGGAAGGAGCCGCTGCCCCGGCAGAAACCGCCCTTCCCGGTCACCGAGGGCCTGTTCGGCAAGCCCAGCTTGGTCAACAACGTGGAGACCCTGGCGAACATCGCGCCCATCGTCGCCAGGGGAGCCGAGTGGTTTCGCTCCTTCGGCACCGCCGAGAGCCCCGGAACCATGATCTTTTCGCTGGGTGACGAGATGGAGCGGCCGGGCGTCTACGAGCTGCCCCTGGGCACCCCCTTGCGCCACCTTCTGGAAGAATGCGGCGGCGGCCTGAAAGGCGGCAAGCCCATCAAGGCCATTCTCCCGGGGGGGCCGTCATCGGGATTCCTGCTGCCCGACAACCTCGACCTGCCGCTGGACCACGATGCCCTGCGCGAGGCCGGCTCGTCCATCGGGTGCGGCGTCGTCAAGGTGCTCACCGAAGGCGACTCGGTGCTGGATGAGTTGATGCGGATCGCGGACTTCTTCGCGAAGGAGTCCTGCGGCCAGTGTCCGGCCTGCCGCATGGAGACGAACATGCTGGTGGCCCTGCTCAAGAAGGTTCAGCAGGGTGAGGGGAACGATGCGCTGACGGAGCAGTTCGGGAAGGTGATCGCCTTCAACAAGGGGAAGGGGTTCTGCAGCCTGATTAACATGCCTGGCCCGCCCATCGAGAGCGCCGTGCGGCTCTTCCCCGAAGAGTTCCGCGGCGCGTGACGGGCCGCCGGCCTGCCGGCCGCCGTCTTACAGATCGAGATTCTTCGTGGGGACGTTGAAGACGACGCCGTCGCCGTTCCTCACCAGGCACATGTCGTTGCTCCACTCCTTCACCACCTCCACCTCGTCTCCGGGCGAGAAGCTGGCTTCCTCGATTTCCGAGTTCTTGGTCGACTGATACTTGCAGCTAAACGCTTCCTTGACCGTGGCCATCCTAGGCCCCTCCCTTCTCTGTCGTTCGTGTGCCCGCGTTCAGGCTTCGTGCGCGTCCCGCCAGCTTCCTCGCCGGGTGGGATAACGCAAAGCGTGCTCCAGGCTCTTGAGGAAAGCCGTCCGAGGCACCTCCCGGGCGCCCAGGCTGAGCATATGCGAAGTTGTAACCTGCGCGTCGATGAAATGGAAGTCCCAGCCCGCGAGCCGGTCCACCAGCCGCGCCAGCGCCACCTTGGAGGCGTCCGTCTCGCGGTGGAACATCGACTCGCCGAAGAAACCCCTGCCCAGGGCAATGCCGTAGATCCCCCCGGCAAGGCGATCGCCGAGCCAGCATTCGGCTGAATGCGCCAACCCGGCGTCGTGGAGCCGCACGTAGGCGCGTTCCATCTCCGCCGTGATCCACGTACCTTCCTGACCCGGCCGCCCGACCGATGCGCAGCCGCGGATCACTCCCTGGAAGTCCTCGTCGAACGTGACCCGGAACCTCCCCTGGTTCAACACGCGCCGCAGCCGCCTGGAGACGTGGAAGTCGTCGAGGTCGAGGAGGCACCGGGGGTCCGGCGACCACCACAGGATCGGCTGGCCTTCGCTGTACCAGGGGAAGATGCCCAAGGAGTACGCCAGCAGGAGACGCCCGCTGCCCAGGTCGCCTCCCACCGCCAGCAGCCCGCTCGGTTCCGCCTCGTGCGGGGAAGGAAAGACGAGCTCCCGGCTCAGGCGATAGACAGGCATGGAGGGAATCCATGGTGCAGAATCGAGCCAGTGGATGCAAGGAACCGTGGGACTTGAGAGGGCAATCGTGCTATAGGTGGGGCGGGTAAATCACCATGTTCAAGAGAATCGACCACGTCGCGCTCCATGTAACGGACCTCGACCGCACCATCTCCTTCTACGAGGAGAACTTCGGCTTCCGGAAGTATTTCCAGCACGAGGCGACGGCGGGGATGCAGATCGCCTACCTCAAGCTGGGCGACACCGTGCTGGAGTTGACCCACCGGAGCGACGGCTCCATGACCGGATTCCACTTCTGCCTCGAGACCGACAGCTTCGACGAGACGGTGGCGGAGTTGCAACGGTGCGGCGTGCCGCTGCTTCGGGAGCCTCACGGCACCGCGGCGCGGGAGCCGCGGGAGGAAGGCTGGCGCCGGGTCGTCTTCGGCGGCCCCGACGGCGAGCAGATCGAGTTGCGGGGCTAGCGGGCTGCCGGTTGCAGCCCAGCAGGGGAACCCTCATGGCGGACCAGGAACCCACGACCATCAAGCTGGACTGCCCGTGCTGCGGCGCGACCCTGTTCGTGGACCCCGCGCTGTCCGTTGTGCTGCGGCACGAACTGCCGCCACCCCAGCACAAGGCGCCGGAGCTCAAGGACGCAGGCCGCATGCTGCGGGAGGAAGCGACCCAGCGCGATCAGAAGTACCGCGACATCCTCCACGCGGAAAAGGACAAGGGCAAGGTGCTGGACCGCAAGTTCCAGGAGCTGTTCAAGAAGGCCAAGGACGAGCCCATCGAAAAGCCCATCAAGGACATCGACCTGGATTAACCGTCGTGCAAAGGGCGGGATTCCCGTTCCGTCCGCTCCCCCTCACCAGGGCTCTTCCGCCCTCGCCTCGTAGCCGTACACGAGTTCCAGCAACTGCTTGACCATCCGGGCCGTGGCCCCCCAGATGTCCCACTCCTGATACTGGAAGTGGTAGATGGGTTCCGACCTCTGTGAGAGGCGGGAGTCGAGCGTGAAGGCCTCCTGCCTCAGCAACGCCGCCACCGGCACGGAGAACACCTCCGCCGTTTCCCGGGGATCGGGACGGAACTTGTACGGGTAGGGAATCAGCCCCACGAAAGGAGTCACCAGGAAGTTGTAGCCGGCAAACACCTGGTCGAGCTGACCCAGGATGCGCACGTGGCCGGGACCGAGGCCGATCTCTTCCTCGGTCTCGCGCAGCGCTGTTGCCAACGCGTCGAGGTCAGCCGGGTCGACGCTACCTCCGGGAAACGCAACCTGACCGCTGTGGGAGCTCAGGTTGTCCGCCCGAAGCGTCAGTATGAGATGGTCTCCGTCCGGGCGCTCCTGTATGGGGGCCAGGACGGCGGCCGGGCGGAAGTCGTCGCCGGCGATGGCCTTCGGCGTCCGGGTCCGGAGAATGTCGAATCTGTTTCCGGGATGAACACCCACAGTGGATCAATTGTAACCAGGGAAGAGCCGGCATTGGAAACCGACTGGCTGTGCGGACGGATCACTTGCCGGCGCTGGGTCGCCAGTTCCTGGCCCGCTCCTTCGCCTCGACGATCTCCATCTGCGTCATGTACTGTTCCAGTTCGCCCAGCACCCATGCCTGCTGGCTGTCGGGTTTTTGCGCCAGAAAGAGGCTGAACCACTTGTGCGCTTCGACCTTGTTCTCCGGCACTCCTCGGCCGAATCTGTACATCATGCCAAGGTTGAGCTGCCCCGTGGCATGACCCTGGTCGGCAGCCTTGCGGTACCACTTCGCCGCTTCCACCTCGTCGCGGGCCACGCCTTTTTCATTGCGGTACATATACCCGAGGGAGTTTTGCGCCCCGGCATGACCGCGTTCCGCGGCTTTGCGGTACCACCGCACCGCCTCTGCGTAGTCCCGTTTTACGCCCCAGGCCCTGCGATACATGACCCCGATCCAGTACTGCGCCTTGACATGGCCCTGCTCCGCGGCCTTACGGTACCACCGCGCTGCTTCCGCGTGGTCTTTCTTTACCCCCTGTGAACGGTAGTACATCATGCCGAGGTGGTACTGCGACGCAGCGTGACCCCGCTCCGCGGCGTCGCGGAATTCGGCATACGCCGTTGCGTAGTCGCCGATGGCGTAGGCGTCGCGGCCCTCAACAAAACCGGCCTGGACCGGGGTTGCGATGCAACCAAGAACCAGCAGCCAACAAACAAGGACAACCGGCGGTACGGAGCCCCACCGGGCCCGGACCCTCAAGTTCAACTCCCGAGTTGCTGTGAAAAGAACGTGAGACAGCATGGCCATACCTCGCTGTGGCTTCGTCCACCGCAGTTCAACCGATGGACTCTCCGAGGGATTTATCTGGAGCGGCTGGGACGCCAGTTCTTCACCCGTTCTTTCGCCTCGGCGATCTGAGCGTATGTCATTCGATCTTCTATATCGATAAGAAGCCTGACAATCCTGTCGTTTGGCTTTTTCTCCTGGGCGAGCGCCGCCCACTTGTAGGCTTCAACCAGGTCTTCGGGCCCTCCTCTCCCCAGCGCCATGGACACGGCAACATTGTGCTGTGCCACGGGGTGACCTTGCTCGGCGGCCTTCAGGTACCAGCGCCTCGCTTCGATGAAACTTCGCGCCACTCCCTTTCCGATGCTGTAAAGGTATCCCAACTGGTTTTGCGCAAAGGCGTAACCTTGCTCCGCGGACTGGCGGTACCACCGCACCGCCTCGACGAAATCCCGCGTCACCCCCCTGGCTCTCTGATATGCGACACCCACCCTGGCTTGCGCCGTGGCATGACCCTGCTCTGCAGCCTTCCGGTACCACTCGAGCGCTTCCGCGAGATCCTTGGTCACCCCCTGACCCCGGTCATACATGACCCCGATCCAGTACTGCGCTCTGACGTGACCCTGTTCCCCGGCCTTCCGGTACCACAGCGCCGCCAACGCAAAGTTCTTGCTCACTCCCTGACCCCGGCGGTGCATAGTGCCGAGATGGTACTGTGACGCCGCATGACCGTTCTCCGCGGCCGGACGGAACTCCTCTAGAGCCGCCGCGAAGTCCTCGGCCCGATACGCGGCCCGGCCCTCCTGGAAACCGGCTAGCGCCGGAGATGCAGACACGAACGCCGCGACAACCAGCACCAGCAACGACAACCGCCTTGGCGACGCGCCGTGAGCCTTCGTGCTCCTGTCTTCTCGTGACCTGACCTCACGATAAGATGCCATGGCGCCCCCTCTCCTTCGTTGCGTTGATCAGACGATTCCGACCTGAGCACTTCCAACCGAACGTAGATGGTACTAGTATGCGTAGGATTTCTCCATCGAAAACTTCACGACATCGATGGAAAACAAAACCCGGCGGGAAATGCCATGGCTACCACACCACCTTCCAATCCCTCGCCCTGCCAAAGGAAGTTCAAGGTCTTGGGGGCGGAGCGCCCCCGCGTCCGCCGTCGCGGTATGTTGGAGGAATCTAGCTGTCCCGCTTCAGCGATTCGGGGAAGTAACGGGACGGGGACCAGACCTCTGCGTTGAAGTTGGTGCAGCCGAGGATTCTCAACTCGCGCACGATCCGGATGTAGTCCTGTGATTCGATATAAGCCGCCCACGCCTGGAGGGATTCGAACTCGATCAGGATCGCTACCTGGGGGCTGACTTCCAGGGGGTTGCGGAGGTTGCGTATCTCCTTGACTCCGGGGGCGGCCAGCGTCATGGGGAGCCAGTCGTTCTTGGCCTTGTTGCTGTAGATGGTCAGGTTGGCCTTCTGATCCGGCAGGTCCCACTGGACGATGTAGTACACCATGCGTCTCTCCCTCCCTACATGAGCGTCCTGACGAGTCCGCCGTCGATCAGGAGCGTGGTCCCGGTGATGTAGCTCGCGCGGTCGGACCCGAGAAACACCACCAGGTCGGCGACCTCCTCGGACTGCCCGAAACGACCCAGGGCGATCTCGGCCTTGCTCTGCTTCTGGACCTCTTCCAGGGGCAGGTTGAGCCGCTTGGCCCGGGCCACGTTGAGGTTGTGATGGCGCTCGGTGTCGATGCGTCCGGGCATCACGGTGTTGATGAGGATGTTGTCGGGCGCCAGCTCGCGGGAAAGCGTCTTGGCCCAGCCCACCACGCCCGTGCGGAAGGTGTTGGACAGGACCAGGCCCGGGATGGGCTCCTTGATGCCGTAGGAGGTGATGTTGATGACGCGGCCCGCGCCCGCCTTCTTCATGTGCGGCGCCGCCTCCCGGGTGAGCCTGACCGTGCCCATGAGGCTCAAATTGTACGCCGCCATCCAGTCGTCCTCGCTCAACGCGTCGAACGCTCCGAACGGAGGCCCGCCGGCGTTGTTCACCACCACGTCCACCCGTCCGAACGCCTCGACGCTCCGGGCCACGAAGTTCCGGATGTCGTCGTACTTGGACATGTCCGCCACCGTGGCTAGAACGTCCCCGCCCGTGGCCTGCCGAATCTCCTCCGCGGCGCTTTCCAGGGCGTCACCGCCTCTGGCGCAAATGCTCACCTTGGCGCCTTCCGCGGCAAAACCCTTGGCGATGGCCTTTCCCATTCCCTGACTCGCGCCGCCCACCAGCGCCACCTTGCCTGCCAATCCCAGATCCATCCAAAGCTCCTCGTTCAGGTTACGGTATCCCCACGACGGGCCTGAAAGCGCCGTCCCGGCCGACCGCTACTTCTGCGTCCAATAGATATTGTCGTCGAACTCCGGGTCCAGCCGCATCAGGTAAAGCGACAGCATCCCGTGAGCACCCAACGGCCGCAACTGCCGCGGATCCTTGCTCTTCAGGGCGGCGACCTCGTCCGCGCTGAGGTCATAGTCCGACAAGGCCTTGTCCAGGTCCGTGCGCGCCCGGCTCAGGGTGTCGGGTTTCATCTTCAGGTCGAAAAGAAACCGGTTCAGGTGGTATCGGCTCATGAGATCTTCCAGCTCACGAAGCCCCACCCGGTGGCGACGTGGTCGGGCATGTAGAAGCTGTCGGAGGCCGGGGTCTCGCCCACCGCGCCGACCGTCACCATCCAGTTCAGAAACTCCGAGTTCCCCGACTGTCGCAACTGCTCCAGGGTCAGCCCGGCCAGGGCGGGACCCTCGCCGGCGCGCATCTGCCGGAGTAAGCCCTCATCGAAGCTGGTGTCGATCTCGCCGATCCGCGGCGAGCCGGGGAAATGCGACAGTCCGCCGGTGGCGAGCATGGCCACCCGGTCGGAAGCGGCGTCCGCCACCTCCCGGATCAGGCTCCCCAGAGCGTAGCACCGGGCGGGCGTGGGCAGGGGGTCGATCCACGTGTTGACGAAGATCGGCAGAATGGGGATGTCCGGCTCGGGCAGCAGGAAATGCAACGGCACCATCTGGGTGTGCTGCAGCTCGATGTCCTCGCCGAAGGACAGGTCCAGCCCGGAGGCGACGCCGGCCTCGAGGATCGCCCGGCCCAGCTCCGGCTGATTCCGGTAGTGGAAGTCGTAGCGGGTGAACCGGCCGCGGACCTCGTCCGACAGGGTAACGAAAAAGGTCGGGATGTTGTCGAAGAAGAAATTCACGAACTGATCGTTGGCGACCACGATCAGCACATCGGGCCTGGCCGCCTCGAGGTCGCGGCGGAGCACCGAGAAGGCGTTCTCCGCATCGGTCCGCAGCTTCTGCTGCACTTCCAGGGACGGCTTGCCGCCGGCCGCCTGCGGCGCCATGCGGTAGTGCAGCGTCATGAACTCTTCCCACTCGGCGCCCGGATCCAGTAGCATGTTGGGGGCGTGGCTGGCGGCCAACGCGGCGACAAACGGCATTTTTCGGTCCCTTCCCTTGCGGTTCCTTCTAAACGCTTTGGGCAAAAGATGGTATAATCGGAGTCTGGAAATTACAACTGAACTCCGGATTTCAAGCAAGTTCAACGGCCGGGTGCTGCGCCCTGTCTCAGGGGAAAGCCAGACCAGACACCGCGATGATGAGGACGGCCCTATGAGACTGATGGTGTGCGCTACGTTGATGGTCGCTGGGTTGGTTGCGCTGGTCCCACCGTCCACCGCGAAGGAATGGCAGCCGGGCGACACCGTTTTCGAATACCGTGAGCCCTCGGGCGAGGGCACGGAACGCGAGCCCGGGTCCACCATCATCGGAGCCCCGCGCATACATGTCGCGAAATCCAGCGACACCCTCCTCGACATCGGCCGCCTCCACCACCTGGGGTACCTGGAAATCAAGCGGGCGAACCCCGGCGTGGATCCCTGGCTGCCGGGCGACGGGACGCGGGTCGCCATTCCCGCCCAATGGATTCTTCCCCGCGGCCCACGGGAAGGGCTGGTCCTCAACATCGCCGAGATGAGGCTGTACTACTACCTTCCCGACTCCGGGGTCATGACCTTCCCGTTGGGCGTCGGCGTGGACGGCCAGGAGACCCCGGCCGGCAAGTACCGCGTCGGAGAGAAGCGGACGAATCCTACGTGGTACGTGCCGAAGTCGATCCAGGCAGAGATGGAGCGGCCGCGGAAGGTCGTCCCTCCGGGGCCGGACAACCCGCTGGGCAAGTACTGGATGCGGTTGTCCCACACCACCTACGGCATCCACGGCACCAACAACCCCTGGGCCATCGGCCGCCGCGTGACTCACGGCTGCATCCGGCTCTATCCCGAGGACATCGAGTACCTGTATCCGCGGGTGCCCAAGGGCACGCCCGTACGGGTGATCTACCAGCACGCCAAGGTCGGCTTGATGGAGGGAAGAGCCTACGTTCAGGTTTACCGCGACGGCCGCGCGAGCGACACCGAGCTCATGGCCGACCTCATCCGGCAGATCATGGAACTGAAGCTGAGCGTCGATTTGCGAGAGTTGAGAGAGATGCTGCTGGAACTGCCCGACGGGGCCATGACCCCCCTGCCCTTGAAGGAACCCGTCGTCGTCGACGCCACCGCGCAGGCCGCGCACGCAGCCCCCTGAAGGGCCGCCACGCGGCCGCATCACGTCCGGTACTTCTCGTCCAGGGCGTACTTCTCCTCGAGCCCCACGATGTCGTGGAAGTCGTCGAACGGCAGCAGCCGGTCCATGAGCGCCTCCGCGGTGCCGGCCTCCCGGAGGTTGGTGTAGTAGCTCTTGAGCGCCTGGGCCGCTGAATAGAGCGGACCCACGGGCCAGACGATGAGGGCGAAGCCCAGCTCCCCGAGCTCCGTCGGCGTCATCAGCGGCGTGACCCCCCGTTCGATCATGTTGGCCACCAGCGGACCCGGCACGTTGCGGGTGATCTCCCGCATCTCCTCGCGGCTCTCCGGAGCTTCGATGAACACGGCGTCGGCGCCGTTCTCCTTGAAGGCGATGCCGCGGCGGATGGCCTCGTCGAGGCCCAGGGCCTGGCGCGCGTCGGTGCGGGCCACGATGAAGAGGTCCCCGTCAGCCTTGGTCGCCACCGCCGCATTGAGCTTCTTGAGGTACTCTTCCAGCGGCACCACCTGCTTGCCCCTCATGTGCCCGCAGCGCTTGGGCCACACCTGGTCCTCCAGGAACATGCCCGCCGCCCCGGCCCGCATCAGCTCGTTGACGGTGCGGACCACGTTCACCGCGTTGCCGTAGCCGGTGTCCGAGTCCACGATGACCGGCGTCGGCACCGCGCCGCAGATGCGGTAGATCGTGCTCAGCATCTCGGTCTGCGTGAGGATTCCGAAGTCCGGCTCGCCCAGCATGGTCGCCGAGATGCCGTAGCCGGTGGTGAAGATGACGTCGAAACCGGCGCGTTGGGCGATGCGCGCGCTCAGGGCATCGTACACCCCGGGCATGACCAGGGTACCGTTCCGGTCGAGGGCTTCCTTGACTCTGCTCATTTGGACCTCCAGCATGTTTGATTTGAAGAGAGTGACCCGAACACCAAGCAGGACGCGAAGGAGGTCATCGTCTTTCAGAGTATCCTTCTGAACTGCACCGGAGTCGAGTCTATCTCATATAGTGACGCAAGACGATGCGCGACCGCACCATTGTAAAACAGGGCTCAACCCATCGCCGTGTGGAGAACTGCGCCATTGGTTCCAGATAACCGTCAATAAAATCGGTGGGAAACCCCCTGTTCGGATCACGACTACGTAACGCAGGCTCAATTCAAAAGATCTGCTGTCTCTGGGACATGAGGCAGGAACCTTGAACCGGGTGACCTCAATCAAGTATCTTGACATCCTAGGGACCGTAGGGCGGCGGTACGGAAGACAGGTACCCTTTGGAAAAGCAGAACAGGCGTGAAGGCCCCAGCCGGGCAACCTCGGTAAGAACAGGGAGAAGAGCTTGAGCACGGAAGATCCGTTGGTGACAGCGTTGAGCCTCTCGTCCGGAGCAGAATTTCAGAAATGCGCGCTCCAGATCAACCCTCGGCACTATTCAGGTACGTATCGCGGCCAGCAGGCAACGCTCGGCGATGACGAATACGTCAGCGCACTGATAGACAAGGCAATGGACATCGGTATCACAGTACTGGCGGTAACGGATCACAATCACGTAGGAGGCGTGGATGCGATCAGAATCGCGGCGCAGGAGCAGGGAATTCACGTGTTTCCTGGTTTCGAGTTGTCATCGACCGAAGGTATCCACGTCCTTTGCCTTTATCCACCAGAAACCACAGAGGAACAACTAGGTCGTTTTCTCGGCGAGTTCGGCATTCGTGCCACTACGACGTCAAGTGACTTGTGCGACAAGTCTTTCTCCGAACTCCTCGCATGCGTGCATGATCAGCGAGGCATTTCCATCGCGGCGCATGTCACACATGACAATGGGTTGCTGCGGACCCTCCAGGGACAGCCTCGGGTCCGTGCTTGGAAGGACGAAAACCTCTACGCCATCCAAATCCCCGGACCGGTCAACGACCTTCCGGACGACATACGACCGATCGTTCAAAATAAGAATGACGACTATTTCCGGGAATATGCACCCGAGCCCGACCTTGCCATAGCGGCAGTTAACGCAAAGGATGTCGCGGCGCCAGACGACCTCGCTGACCCATCGGCTACTTGCTGGATCAAAATGTCCGAGGTCAGCATAGAGGGCCTGCGCCAAGCATTCCTCGATCCCGGGTCGCGAGTCCGGCTGAACAGCGATCCGGTGCCTGAGGAGCACTCTGAGCTTGTCGCCATGGGATGGCAAGGGGGCTTCTTGGACGGCACAATGTTCCACTTCAATCCAAATTTGAACGTCTTGGTGGGAGGTCGTGGTGCAGGCAAGTCAACGGTAATCGAAAGCTTGCGTTATGTACTCGGACTAGAACCGTTAGGTGAAGAGGCCCAATCTGGCCATGCAGGCATCCTCCGTAACGTCCTCCGTAATGGTACCAAGGTGTCTCTCCTAGTTCGTTGCCATCGCCCGGGGCCGCGAGACTACCGCATCGAACGCACCATCCCTAATCCGCCGGTCGTACGCGATACTCAGACAGGCGAGGTGCTAAACGTAGCGGCGACCAACATTTTTCCCGGTGTAGAGGTCTATGGGCAGCACGAGATTTCGGAACTCACAAAGAGTCCGGAGAAGCTGACCCGGTTGCTTGAGCGGTTTGTGGAGCGAGACGATTCCGTAGGCAACCAGAAGCGCGAACTGCACCGCGAACTGGAACGCTCGCGTAGTCGGATTCTCGCGGCTCGTAAGGAGCTCAGCCAGATAGGGGAAAGACTGGACGCTCTGCCAGGACTTGAGGAGACGCTACGGCGCTATCAGGAAGCGGGGTTGGAACAGGACCTAAAAGAACAAAGTCTTCTGGTACGGGAGGAGGGCGTCCTCGAAACCATACCCGAGCGCCTACAACCGTTGCGGTCCTGCTTAGATGGGTTGCAGCAGGAGTTACCGATTGACCGGACTTTCCTCTCCCCAAAAGCTCTGGAAGATCTGCCTGGGAAAGCGATCTTAGCTGGTGCTAATCAAGTGTTAGCGAAACTGAACGCCGATCTGGAGAAAGTGTTACACGACTTCACTCGGGCACTCGACGAGGCCGACCAGGGTCTCCAAGGTGTCGACCGACAGTTCGGCGAGCGTAGGACCGCGGTGCAAGCAGCGTACGAGAAGAAGCTCCGGGAACTCCAGAAAGCTAGGATCGACGGTGAGGAGTTCATACGGCTCCGACGTCGGATCGAAGAGTTACGACCCCTCAAAGAACGGCAAACTACTCTAGCTCGCATGGAGGCGGACCAACAAGAACGACGCCGGAATCTGTTGGCTGAATGGGAGGACATTAAGGCAGCAGAGTTCCGGGCGCTGGAACGCGCCGGCAAACGTGTCACCCGGAAACTCAAAGGCCGTGTTCGTGTACGTGTCGAGTTTGGCGGAAACCGCGAGGCATTGTTCCAACTCCTCCGTGATGAGATCGGCGGACGACTGTCCGAGACGATCAACATTCTGCGACAGTCCGACAACTTGTCTCTCAGCGCTTTTGTAAAGGCTTGTCGCCAAGGTCCGGACATTCTTCTCACGGAATTCGATATCTCGGGTGTTCAAGCAGATCGTTTGGCTCAGGCCCCCGACGAGATTCTCATGCAGGTTGAAGAGCTTGACCTCCCGTCCATCACAAAGATCGAGCTGAACACAGCACCTCCCGACGAAAGGGAAAACTGGCAAGCGCTCGATCAGCTCTCCACTGGCCAAAAGGCAACTGCTGTACTGTTGCTCTTGCTACTTGAGTCCGATGCACCACTCGTCGTGGATCAACCGGAGGATGATCTCGACAACCGCTTCATCACAGAAGGAGTTGTCCCGCGTATGCGCGACGAGAAACAGCGTCGCCAGTTTCTTTTCTCGACTCATAACGCAAACATTCCAGTCCTCGGAGATGCCGAACTCATCCTAGGTCTCAGCGCATCGGGAGAAGCGGAAGAAGGGAACGCGAAGATTGCACCGGAACACATGGGTTCTATCGATGCTCAAGCTGTGAGAGAGCTTGTGGAAGAGTTGCTCGAAGGTGGCGAGGACGCGTTCGAGCGCCGGCGGCGCAAGTACGGATTCTAGGGCAACAAAGTGACGAAGACAGAGCTTCTGGAGCTGATTGCAAACGGCGAGAACTCGGGCGTGGACTTTAAGCGCGATGTAATTGACAACCGCGCGCTCGCGAAGGTCCTCGTGGCATTCGCCAACCTGCGGGGTGGACGCCTCCTCCTCGGGGTGGACGACGATGGAACCGTCCGCGGCCTTACGCGGCAAGATCCACGGTTGGAAACAGAAGAGGATGAGACTGGTCCGCACACATACCAAGCCCTTGAGGAGTGGGTGATGCAGGCGTGTCGCGACAAGATCCGCCCCGAGATCATCCCTTACTTCGAAACCTTCCGAGAAGTCGCGCCTGGGCGTGACGTGGCTGTCGTACAAGTTGGTCGCGGGTGGGGTGTACACCACGTGTGGCACAATCAGCATCGCACCTACTACATCCGAGTCGGGACGTTGAGCCGTGAGGCTAGCCCGGAAGAACTGGCGCGGATGTTTCAACAGCGAGGTGCCTTTCGCTTGGAACTACAACCGGTGTCAGGCACTTCGATCGACGACTTGGACCTTCGACGCCTTACTCAATATTTTGCAGAGATACGAGAACAGCAAGTCCCGGCATCGAATCCACCTGAAGAGTGGCGTATCGAAACAACGGCATGGGCCCGGAACGAGGACCAGAAACATTGGCGGGAACTTGTCGATCAGAGGGAACGAGATTGGTACCGTGAACAGGCAGCCGCATGGAAATCATTGCTCGTCAACACCGAGTTTCTCGCCGAAGATGATCCGCAACCTGGGACCGTGGCCGGACTTGTGTTGTTTGGTAACAACCCCAGTCGATTCCTACCCCAAGCGAAGATTGACGCCGCCGCCTACTTCGGTTCGGTGAAAGACTATGCCGCAAAGGAACGGCGCACGCTGCGGGGACCGCTCGTCAGTTTGAAAGGTGTCGACGGTTCGGTGCTGGAGCCTGGCCTCGTGGAACAGGCAGTGGAGTTTGTCAGACGGAACATCCAGACGGTGCATCTGGAAGGGGGGATACGCCGCCAAGAACGGTGGGACTACCCGGTCGAGGTCGTTCGTGAGGTGATCGTCAACGCGGTCGTTCACCGCGATTATCTGCTGTCGAGTTCGGACATCGAACTCAGTGTCTATTCCGACCGGCTTGAGGTGATCTCACCCGGGCGCTTGGCGAACGGCATCACCACAGAGCGAATGCGAGTCGGATGCAGAAGCGCCCGCAACGAGCTGCTGAAAGACGCCATGCGAGACTACGGTTACCTTGAGCACATGGGTATGGGCGTACCACGAAAGATCATTCGGGGTATGCAGGAGCAGAACCGCACCGATCCCGACTTTATCGAGGACGATGAACGGTTCACTGTACGATTGTGGAAGGATCCGCGGGCCTAGGCGTTCTGAGGATGGTCACAGGCACGGCTGGACTTGAGGAGATCCAATACCGCCAATATTCAAACAACAGATTTGGAGCGGTTCCGAATCGAGACACAGGCCACGAATCTTCGACAACTCGCTATTGCGTGTCCTTCACCGTTGAAGCCAGGCGAGTTCCAAGTGAACAATCGGGCTGAAGCCCTTAACACGACGACGAGCATCCCACGCTGGCCATACGATACGCGTGACCAGTTAATCCGCTACTCCGCGGGAATCTCGACGATCACGTCACCGAGCACCTTGGCGACGCAGCCCAGACGCTCGGCGGCATCGGCGCTGAGCATGGACAGCGTCAACTCCTCGTTGTCATCCATGGGGCTCAGGTTGTTCTCGCCGGCAAGAATCTTCACCTTGTCCGTGCCGCAGATGGCCTCGGTGCAGTCGTGGCGAAGGGTGACGCCGTTCCGTATGGCCGCCACCAGGATGGTGGTGCCGTCGTCGACTTCGAAGCTCTGTCCCAGTGGCATGAAAGTGACTCTAGGCATGGCGGGTTTGTAGGAGACGCTTGCCGGGTTGTCAAGAAGTTGGGTGGCGCCCCATCCGTGTCTCAGGGTTTTCGTACACGGGTGGGTTTGAAGCCCGCCCCTACAAGTCAACCACCAGTCCGTCCTCCGCCGTCTCCACCGGCAGCGACCGGCGCCGGGCCAGCATCTCCTCTCCCATGTGCGTCAGGATCAGCCGCCTGCACTCCAGCCGCTCCCGGCGCGCGGCGATCTCCACGTAGCTCATGTGCGAGGGCGACGCGGCGTCGTAGTGGCAGCACTCGCAGATGAAGAGGTCGGCGCCCCGGCTGTGGGCGATGAACTGGTCCGTCCAGCTCGAATCGCCGGAGAAGAGCACGGTGCGGCCCGCCACCGTGACCCTGAGCCCGAGGGAGACGGCGTCGGTCTGGTGCGGCACCCGGAAGGCCAGCACCTCGGCGCCGGCCACGGCGGTGACGGCGCCGGGCTCCAGCACGGTGAAGACGGCGAAAGGCAGCTCCTTCCGGCCGTACATGAGCGTCATGAGCTCGCGCACGCGCGCCTCGGTCCCCGGGGGGCCGGCCACCTCGAGGGGACGGCTCCGGGGCCGTTCGTACAGGTAATGGATGAAGAAGAAAGGCAGGCCGCCGAAGTGGTCTCCGTGCAGGTGGCTCAGGATGACCGCATCGAGGTCCGCCGGATCCAGCCCGGCGCGCCGGAGGGCCGGCAAGGCCGCCGGTCCGCAGTCGAGGAGGAAGAGGCGCGGGCCGTCCTCCAGCAGATAGGCGGTCTGGTTTCTGCCGCCGCTGCCGAAGGCGTCCCCGGATCCGAGGAAATGGACTCTCACGCAGCCGAGACTAGTGGCCTGTAGCGTCCGAATCAAGACCGGGACGCGCCGGATCGACCTTGGCAACGGGTGCCGGGTCTGCCAAAGTCCCCGGAGATGAAGATCGTTCTCGGTCCCTATCACCCCCACCTGGAAAACGCCCTGGCGGAGGAAATCCGGGCGCGGCGGGAGCAGGACCCGCTGTCCCCGCTCCTGCTCGTGGTGCCGTCGGAGACCCTGCGCCGGCGCGTGAAGGTTCTGCTGGCCAAGGAGCACGGCCTTAACCTCCTGAACTTTCACGTCCTCACCTTCTTCCAGCTCAGCCTGGACCTGTTCCACGAAATGCAGGGTCCGGCGGGGCCGGTGTTGCGCGACGAGACGTTCATGGAAGAAGCGCTGAGACGCGTGGTTCCGGCCCGTGGACGGTTTGCCCGTATCATGGACAACAACGGCGCCTGTTCCTCGCTGTGGCAGACCCTGCGGGACCTCAAGGACGGCATGGTGGACCCCGAGTCCGCGCTGGACGCGCTACGCGAGGGGCTCTTCGGCAACCGGGACCGGCATGCGCTGCGCGACCTCTTCGAGTTGTACCGGGAGGTGAAGCGCCGCTTCCCGGAGTGGCAGGCCCAGGACCACCAGGACCTCGACGCCACCGCGGCGCAACACGCCCCGTTCTCGGCCCACCTGGCGCAGTTCCAGCGCATCTACTCCTACGGCTTCTACGACCTGACCCAGAGCCAATTGGAACTCTTCCGGGGCATTGCCGGCAACTACCCGGTGACCCTGTTCTATCCTCTCGTGCAGGGCCACGCGGACTGGTCCTTCGCCCAGGACTTCTACGACCGCTACCTCCGGGGCCTTGCCGGGGCGGACGAAGTCGTGGACCTCGTGGAGGACGGCACGGGGACCGGCGCCTCGCCGGGCGGCCCCGGTGCGGAGCCCAGCCCGCCGGCGGATCCGGGCCCCCGCCGCGGGATCGTCAGTTGCGCCGGACCCCGGGACGAAGTCCTCGCCGTGGCCAAGCAACTCCTCCGGCTCGTGGAGCGGGACGGGATCGACTTCCCGGACGTGGGAGTCGTGGCGCGCACCCTGGACCCCTACCTGCCGTGGATCCAGGAAATCTTTCCCGAGCACGGCATCCCGTTCCACACCCCCGCCCGGGAGCCCCTGCGCCGCTTCAACCGCGTCAGGGCCGTGCTGACGCTCCTGGACCTGCCGGTCCGGGACTACCCACGGGCCGGCGTCATCGATCTCCTGGCGTCCCACGACTTCAACTTCAATGCCGTCCTGGACCCCGGCAGCGAGCCCAGGCCGGACCTCTGGGACGTGGCCACCCGCTCCTTGCGCATCACACGGGGCATGGCCGAATGGCGCCGTCTGGAAGGCTACGCCGCCGAGGGCCTCAAGCTGAGCCTGGTGGACGATGAGGAAGGCGGGCGTCTGCACATCAAACCGGACCAGATCGCCGCGCTGCTCAAGACCGTCAACACGCTGCACGAGCACCTGAGCGGGTTGCCCGAAAAGGGCGGGTGGTCGGATCTGGCCGCGGCCTGGCAAGCGGTCGTCGACCGCTTTCTCAACCCGGGGTCGGACGAAGCGGCGCCCGGAGCGGCAAAGGCCATCGACCAGGCCTTCGCCGGGCTGGCGGCGCTGGAGGCGATCACCCCGACCGTCTCGCTTGACACCTTCGCCCAGACGTTGCGTGACAGTCTGGACCGGGCAGCGGTGCCGGTGTCCGAGGAGGTCGTGCCGGGGGTCCAGGTCATGGATGCCGGGTCGGCCCGGGGGATCCCCTTCCGGGCGCTCTTCCTCGTGGGCATGAACGAGGGCGTGTTCCCTCGCACCATCCGCGAGGATCCGTTCCTGCGGGACCACGCCCGGCGGGTCCTGGAGACGGATCTCGGCTTCAAGATCTCCTCCAAGCTGGCGGGGTACGCCGAGGAAAAGCTCCTGTTCGCGCTACTCAGGGGCTCGGTGGCCGATCGCCTCCATTGCAGCTACCAACGCTCGGACGCGGCCGCGCGCCCGCTGGCGCCGTCCTGGTACCTCCGCGAGGTGGCCCCATCCGGCGAGGACGCCGGCGGCGCCGAAACCCCTATTCCCAAGAGCGTTCTCGCCAAGCGGCACGTGGCGCCCTTCGACGACGACCGCTGGCTCCTGCCGGAAGAACTGGCGGTGCGGCGAGCCGTCGACGGTGCGGACCCGACCCCGTTCGTGCGCCTGAGCGGCGTATCGGCGGAGAGCTTCCACCAAAGCGCGGCGGCGGTCCGCGCGCTGGACGAAGGCGGCGGGACGGCCGGGCCGTTCGACGGCGTCACCGGCCCGCTGGAGGAAGTCTGGAACGGGATCCTCGAGAACGCGGTCTCCCCCACCACCCTGGAGGCGTACGGCCGCTGCCCGTTCCAGTACTTCGCCCGCGGCGTGCTCAAGCTGGAACGGCTGGAACGCCCGGAAACGGCGGCGCCGGTCCAGGCCCTGGAATGGGGACAGCTCTGCCACGAGATCCTGCAGCGGTTCTACCAGGATGGCGGCCGAGCCTGGGGGGACGGCTGGAGCGCCTGGCTCGACAGCGCCGCCGCCGAGGTCCTGTCCGCCTTCGAGGCGCGTTACGCCACGGGGTACCCGGCGGTGTGGGAAGTGGCCAGCGAAGAGCTTGTCGGCGTGCTGCGGGAGGCGGTCCGGGCGGACCTGGACGAGATGAGGCGATCGGGCTTCCGTCCCGCGGAGTTCGAGAGCTACCTGACCACGCGGCTCGGCGAGGAATGGCCCGAGGACCTCCGGGACCTGCCCGTGCACGGCCGCCTCGACCGTATCGACCATCATGCCGAGGACGGCCGCTATCGTATCGTCGACTACAAGTACAAGACCGGCAAGGGACCCGGCAACGGAGAAGACAGACCCGAGGCCGCGGCGATTGACGGGCGGAAGCTGCAACTGCCTGTCTACGTGCTGCTGGCCGCGGAATACGCCAACAGCCGGGGGCTCACCGGGAACGTGAGCGTCGAAACGGCCTGGTACTACTTTATCGCCCGCCGCTGGGGCAAGGGGCCCCTGGTCCGGAGCTCCTTCCCCGCGGCGGCCTGGGACGGAGCCCCCGGGCAGGCGATCCGAGACGTGATCACCCGGCTCCTGCGAGGCATCCATGCCGGGGAATTCGTGGTCAAGCCCGGAACCCATTGCCGGTTTTGCGAGGTCTCGGAGATCTGCCGCAAGGACCATTTCCCCTCCCGCGCCAGGGCCGAGAGACACCAGGCCCAAGGAACGGATCCTTCATGACCCGCCCTCCCCCGGACGAACCGGAACGGCGGCAGGCAACCACGACCTTCGACCGCAACGTCGTCGTGACCGCGGGCGCGGGAACCGGAAAGACGACCCTGCTGGTGGAACGGTGCGTGAACCTGCTCATGCGCGAGCCGCACCCGGTGCAGGTGACGGAACTGGTGGCCCTCACCTTCACCAACAAGGCCGCCAACGAGATGAAGGCGCGCCTGCGGGAGGAGCTTGAAGTCCTGGCCCGGCCCGATGCCGGCCGGCCGGGATCAGCAGACGCCGCGGGAACCCAACGGACCGAAACCCTCCGCGGGCGGTACCGCCTGACCGCGGACGAGGTCCACCGCCGGGCCCGGGAAGCGCTGCAGGACCTCGAGCGGGCGCAGATCGGCACCATCCACAGCTTCGCCGCGTCGCTGCTCCGCCTCTACCCGCTGGAGGCCGGGCTCGACCCGCGGTTCCAGGAGGACGACGGCAGCCTGCGCAAGAGACGGTTCGAGACCCGATGGGGGCTGTGGCTTGACGAAGAGCTGGCCGGCACCAGCTCCAGAAAGGCGGCGTGGAAGCATGTCCTCGGCCGCTTCCCGCTGGACCTGGTCCGGGACCTTGCCCTGGCTCTTTGCGCCGAGAACGTGGACCTGGACGCACTGCGGCTCGCAAGCCCGCCCGGCGATGCCGTCGGCAAGTGGTTGCAGGGGCTGGACGAGGCCGTAACGGATCTCATCGAACGCCACCCGGAGAACCGGAAGATCGAGCGGATGCTGGCGGCGGCACGGAAGGCCATACGGTCCGTCCTCACCGGCGGACCTCCCGTCGACGCCGGGGAGCTGGACCTGTTGAAGGGCACTCCATCCCGGGTCGGCGGATGGACCGACCCGGACTTCAGGCTCGCCCGCAATCTCCTTGCGGACGCGGCCGGGCTGGCCCAGGTGGACGCCGCGGAGGTCGAACGGCTGTGCGCCCTGCTGGCGCCGTTGGTCCAACAGTGCCGCGGGGAGTTCGCCCGCAATGGCCTTGTGACCTTCGACGGCCTGCTGGTGCGGGCCCGGGACCTGCTGCGCGACCACCCGCGGATCAGGGAAGAGCTGAAGGCGCGTTTCAAGGCCATCCTGGTGGACGAGTTCCAGGACACCGATCCGCTGCAGTACGAGATCCTGCTGTGGCTGTGCGAGGAGCGCTTCCAGGGAGCCAGGGACTGGCGCGAGATCCGCCTCGTCCCGGGCAAGTTGTTCGTGGTGGGCGACCCCAAGCAATCCATCTACGGGTTCCGGGGCGCCGACATGGAAGCCTACCTGAACGTCGTCAAGGACGTGATAGAGGCCCAGAACGGCGTCCAGTACCGGCTCACCGCCAACTTCCGGAGCGACCCTCGGATCCTCGACGTGGTCAACGGCACCTTCGAGCACCTGATCCGGGAACGGCCCGGCCTGCAACCCGAGTACATTGCCCTCGAGCCCGGTCTCGACCGGATCGACCCCGAGCCGCCGGATCCGGAACCCGGCGGAACGCCTGCGGGGAGGAGCCCAAGCCCTGTCCGCGTCCGCCGGGTGACCAGCACGGGGGCGCCCGGCAACGCCGGGTCGATGCGCCGGCTGGAGGCGGAATCGCTGGCGCGCTGGCTCGAAGAGGAGGTGCTGGGCCGGACCTTTCTCGACCGCAGGACAGGCACCCGGGTGCCGCTCCAGCCGGGCCACGTCGCGTTTCTCATGCGCGCGCTGACCAACGTCCAGGTCTACCTGGAAGCGCTGCGCCGGCATGGGATCGCATACGTGGTGGAAGGCGAGCGGGACTTCTATGCCGCTCAGGAAGTCATCGACGCCGTCAACCTGCTGCGGGCCATCGACAACCCCCACGACCGGCTCGCGCTGGTGGGGGTGCTCCGCTCGCCCGTGGGCGGCCACGACGACGCGGCGATCTTCGATCTCCACCGGCAAGGGCTGCTGGACTACCGCTCGGCGGCGGACTCCCGGTGGGTGGACCTGCCCGGCAACGTCATGGACCTTTATCAGCGTCTCCACCGGCTGCACCGGGAGGCGCGCTTCCTGGAAGCCGGGAAGGCGGTGGAGCGGGTGTTCAGGGAACTGCCGCTGTCCGTGCTGGCGGCCGGCGGTCGATCGGGGCAACAGGCCGTGGCCAATCTGGAGAAGGTGCGGCTGGTGGCCCGGGAGGCGGGCGCCGGCGGCAGCGGCACCCTCAAGGACGTGGTGGCCGAGCTGGAACGCCGCGTCCGGGACCGGGAGGACGAGTCCGAGAACGCCCTGGAGGAGGAGACCCTGGATGCCGTGCGGATCATGAGCATCCACCGGGCCAAGGGGCTCGAGTTCCCCGTGGTGGTGCTGGTGGATGCCTTGGGCGGCGTGAACAGGGGGTCGTCCTCGCCCGTGGAGGTGCAGCGGGACTGGGCCACCGGTCTCACCGGCATCCACATCGATGACCTGTGGAGCCTGCCCGGCGTCTTTCTCCGGGCAAAACGGCGGGAGCGGGAAGCCTACGAGCAGCGCCGCCTGCTGTACGTGGCCATGACCCGGCCCCGCCAGCAGCTCGTCGTCTCCTTTGCCGACCGGCGGGGACAGGACGGCGACAGCCTGGCCGGCATGATCGGCGAGGCGGCGGGCGGCAGCCTCCAGGGCGCGGACCCGGCCGCGGTGGCCTGCGGCGCCGGAGAGATGGAGGTGGAGGTGGTGGCGGAAACTCCGGGGGCAGACGAACAGGGCGACCCCCGGCCGGCGCCGCCCCCGGACACCACGGACTGGTCAGGGTACGAGCAGGAATGGCGCCGGCGTTGGGACGAATACGAAACACGGCGCCACACTCCGGTCTTCGTCAGCCCCACGCGGCTCAAATCCGCCGGCGAAGCAGCGGAGGCACGCCCGCACCCGGACGGACTCGGGCGCGACGCCGCCCGCGAGCTGGGGACGCTGGCCCACAAGGTGCTCGAGCACTGGAACTTTCACACCCGACGGGTCGGCGCGGACCTCGATGAAGCCATCGCCCGCCATGCTCCCGAGTTGCCGGCAGCGGAGAAACAGGAGGTGATCCGGGAGCTGAAGGCCATCTGGGCCACTTGGACCGGCTCGCCGGTTTACGGAGATCTCCGGGACGCCCGGATACTGGGCCGGGAGATGCCCTTCGTCCTGCCGTGGGACCACGGCCAGGTCATGGAAGGCATCATCGACGTGGTGTACGAGCGGCAGGGGCAACTGTACGTGGCGGACTACAAGACAGACCAAGTGACCGGCGACGACGACGCGGCGGTCATTCGGGACTACCGTCACCAGGCGCGGATCTACACCGAGGCCGTCAGGCGCGGCCTGAACCGGGAGGTGGCAGCCTTCAAGTTGATCCTCCTGCGGTCGGGCCGAGCGGTGGACGTGCCTCCGGAGGCCGCGCCATGAGAGACGAGCCCCATCTCACCGCCAGGAAGATGTTGTCCCGGTTGGGGGTCAAGCCCGGCGCCCTTGGGAGCATTGCGCTGGTGCCCGGTCCCCGGGACCGTGCCGCGAAGCTGCGGCGCGCTCTGTCGGACCCGCGCAAGACCCTCGCCTTCCAGGACTACGAGTTGCACACGGGCACGCTAGGGGGCCGGCGCGTCACCGTCGGCAACGGAGGCCGCTACTCGCCCGACTCCGCCATCACCACCGAGCTGCTGTGCGCCGCCGGCGTGGAGACCCTGGTGCGGGTCGGAAGCTGCGGATCGCTGCAGAAAACGGTGAAGCTCGGCGACATCGTCATCGCCGCTGGCGCCGTCCGGGGTGACGGCGCCAGCCCCCGTTACGTCCCCGAAGACTTCGCCACCCTGCCCCACCCTCGTGTCGTGGAGGCCCTCGCGAGGGCGGCCGACAGCCTCAAGGTGCCAGTTCACCACGGCCGGGTGTTTACCACCGACGCGCTGTTCCAGGAGACGCCGGAGCTCGTAGCCGACCTGGAGCGGCAGCAGATCGCCGCCATCGACATGGTGACCGCCGCCTTCCTGACCGTGGCCCAGGTGAAGAACGCCGGGGCGGGCGCGATCCTGGCGGTCTCGGACGAATGCCTCACCGGGAAGCTGGGTTTTCGCGATCCGTCGTTCCTTCAGGCAGAGGAGCGGATCCTGGAGATCGCCGTCAAGGCGGTGGAGTGGCTCTGAGCTGCTTGGCCCACGGCGGCGTTCGTACTAGTGAAAGACAGGACGGTCGATTGCCATGACGGAACGTGCGAAAGGGTCGCGTGCCGAGATCATCAAGTGGGGCGAGAAGCTGTTCGAGCGCCACCTGGTGAGCGGCTGGGGAGGCAACGTCAGTTGCCGTCTCGGCCGGAGCCGGTACCTGATAACCGGGAAGGGAGCGGCCCTGGGCTTTCTGAAGACCCGGGACATCGTCGAGATCGACGCGCGCGGCAAGGCCGTCCTTCATGGCCGGCACCCTTCGAGCGAAGCCCCGCTCCACCTGGCCGTGTACGCGGCCACCGACGCCCGTGCGGTGGTCCACGTCCATCCTCCGGAGATCATCGCCTATTGCCGCGGCCGTGACGAATTCGTACCGTTGAGCTTCGAAGAGGAGTATAGTCTGGGCCGCGTGCCGGTGATTCCCCACGACGGCCCCACGGTCACGGACCCGGCGCCGGTGGCCGAGGAACTGCGACGGCACCCCGTGGTGATCCTCCCGGGCCACGGCACCGTGGCCCGGGGGCGCGACCTCCAGGAGGCGTTCCTGATCACCGATCTTTTGGCCGAGGCCGTGCATTGCCGGCTCGTGGTGCCCGACGAAACGAAATCCCCGACCTGAGGGACGGTCCCAAGCGTTGTATTCCACAAGGAGGAGTGACCATGAGACCCAATCGTGTTTCCGTGCTTCGAATCGCCCTTGCCGTGGGCTTGGCCCTCGTTTGCATGACCGCCACCGCGGCGTCGGCCGCGGACTTCTACAAGGGCAAGACCATCCGCATCATCGTGGGCTCCGCTCCCGGCGGCGGCTTCGACACCTACGCGCGGCTGGTGGCCCGGCACCTTCCCAAGCACCTTCCGGGAACCCCCAGGACCCTGGTGACCAGCATGACCGGGGCCGGCAACCTCATCGCCGCCAACTACATGTACAACAAGGCCAAGCCCGACGGCCTCACCATCGGCCACTGGGTGGGCACCCTGGTGCTGCAGCAGGTCCTGGGGAACAAACGGGTCCAGTTCGACGCCCGGAAGTTCGAGTGGATCACCGTCCCCAAGCCCAGCTACACCGCGTGCATCGTGGCCAGCGACAGCGGCATCACCAACATGGACCAGTGGCTCGCGGCCAAGAAGCCGCTCAAGCTCGGCGGCATGGGGCCGGGCAGCTCCATCTCGGACATTCCCAGGTTGCTCGAAAACATAACGGGGGTCCCCCTCCAACTGATCGAGGGCTATGGCGGCGCCGCCAGGATCCGTCTCGCCATCGAGAAGCGGGAGGTCATGGGCGGCTGCTGGAGTCCCGACGTCATCTTCTCGTACTGGCCGAAGCGTATCCCCGCCGGTGAGCTGAACTTCGTGATACAGGTGGGCGTCGGCAGACACCCGAGCTTCCCCAACGTCCCGAACATCCTGGAATTCGCCAAGAACGACGCACAGCGGCAGTTGGCGGGCGTGGTGGGCCGCAACGCCCACGAGATCCTGCGGGCCTTCTCGCTGCCTCCGGGCACCCCCAAGGACCGCGTGGCGCTCCTGCGCAAGGCCTTCGCGGCCACCTTCAAGGACCCGGAGCTGCTGGCCGAGGCCAAGAAGTCCAGGCTTATCATCAACCCCATTCCCGGCACCCGGGTCGCTCAGGCGGTGAACGAGTTCTTCGAGCTCGACGCCGAGCTGATGGCCCGGTTGAGGGGCATCCTGGTCCCGAAACAGTGACGCGCGTCCGGTCGAGGCGGGCGAACGAAGGGTGCGCATGATCGTCGAGGTCCACTGCCACCCCTTCGGGCCGCCCGCCTACCGGGACCTGCGCGGCAAGATCCGCAGCGTCCCGGACCTCATAGGCTTCCGCCGCAACCATCCCGAGCTCTACCGGGCCCGGGACACCGAGCCGCTGGTGGACTACGTCGACGAGCTGGTCGCGGACATGGACCGGTACGGCGTGGACAAGGCGCTGATCATGACCACCGGCGGCTGCGACAGCCCGGACGAAAAGGACGCCAAGACCGCGGCGGCCGTGGCGCGGTATCCGGAGCGGCTGTACGGGCTGGCGAGCCTGGGGGAAGACTACTCGGGCAACGGCGTCTGGGAGAACGCGCCGGCGCTGCGGGCGGCCGCGCCCGAGCAGATCGCCGACCGCATCGGGCGGCTGGGCTTCAAGGGCATCGGCGAGTCCCACGGCGGCCCCTTCACCACCGAAACCCACCCGGTCAAGATCGCCGACGACCTGCGCCCCATCATGGAAACCCTGGCCGACTACCGGGTGCCGCTGCTCATCGCAACGGGCTGGACCCAGTTTCCCGGCCGCATGTACTACGCCGACCCCATCTACGTGGACGAGATCGCCGGACGCTATCCCGATGTCCCCATCGTCCTCACCAAGATGGGACGGGCCATCCAGCATTACTTCGAATCGGCGCTGATCGTTGCCATGCGCAACCCCAACGTGTATTTCGATACGACTTCCACCACCGCCGAGCACCTGCGGCGGGCGGTGGAGACCATCGGCGCCGGCCGCATCATGTTCGGCACCGACTGGTCACCCACCTGGCGGTGCGTGGAGGTGCCCGAGCCGCTGTACCCGGCCAGGCTCAGGGTCGTCCGGGAGTCGGGCATCTCGGAGGACGACGTGGAGCAAGTGCTGTGGAGGACGGCCGTGGAGTTGTATGGACTGTGAAAGAACGAAACCCGCACCCGTCATTCCCGCCCTCCTCTCCGTCATTCCCGCGCAAGCGGGAATCCAGGAAGGGCGGAGAACGGGGGCAGTATCCATAAGAGGAGGATTCCATCATGCGTTTGGACGGTAAAGTCGCGATCGTGACGGGCGGCGGCATCGGCATCGGCCGCGCCTATTCCAAGGGGCTGGCGAAGGAAGGCGCCAAGGTGGCCGTGGCCGACATCCAGGTGGAGGCCGCCACCCAGGTGGCCGAGGAGATCAGGAAGGACGGCGGCGATGCCATCCCCGTGGCCGTGGACGTCGCCTCGCCGGAGAAGACCCGCGAGATGGCGGACGCGGTACTGAAGGAATACGGGCGCATCGACGTGCTGGTGAACAACGCGGCCCTGTACACGGCGCTCACGAAAAAGTCCTTCATGGAGATCGATGAGGACGAATGGGACCGGGTCATGGCGGTGAACGTCAAGGGTCTGCACCTGTGCGTGCAGGCGGTCTATCCGGCCATGAAGGAGCAGGGCAAGGGCAAGATCATCAACATTTCCTCCGGCACCATCCTGGGCGGGACGCCCATGTTCCTCCACTACGTCACCTCCAAGGCCGGCGTGCTCGGATTCACCCGGGCACTGGCGCGGGAGATCGGCCCCGACGGGATCAGCGTCAACGCCATCATGCCCGGCCTCACCATATCGGGCGACAGCCAGGACGGCGTCACCACCCCCCAGCAACTGGAGAACCGGCGCAAGAGCCGCGCGTTCCAGCGCGACCAGTACCCCGACGACCTGGTGGGCACGGTCATCTTCCTGTCGTCCGACGACAGCGACTTCGTCACCGGCCAGTCCATCAGCGTGGACGGCGGCCAGCACATGCACTGACGCACTGCCTCCCGAGCCCAACCGCACCCCGCCGCCTCACCCCGGACTCGACCCCGGATCAAGTCCGGGGCAGGCTCCGGAGTCCAGGCCCCCCTCCACGTCACCCCGGGCTTGACCCGGGGTCCAGGCGGGGATAGGGGGTGGGGGCATGACTGCCCTCGAACTCGCAGCCTACCGCGTACGCGAAATCCGCCTCGGCGGCGAGACGCGCTATGCCTCCGGCGTTCTGGAAGTGGATGCCGAAGGCTTGGCGGCATGGGCGGTGGAGGACCCGCGGGTGCGCTCCGCGAGCTTCGACGTGGTGCACCCCGGCGAGAAAGCGCGGGTCACCGGCATCCGCGACGTGGTGGAACCGCGCATCAAGACCGCCGGGACCGGGCAAATCTTTCCGGGAGTCCTCGGGCCGGTGGCTCCGGTGGGCCAGGGACGCACCCACCGTCTCTCGGGCATGGCGCTGGTCACCGCCGTGGCCTACGAGGGTACCGTCCGCACCGGCACCACCGCCCAGCGCAGCGCCATCCTGGACATGTGGGGACCGGGCGCCGACATGACCCCGTTAAGCTCGCTGAACAACCTGGTGCTGACCCTCGACCTGGAAGACGGACTGTCCGCGTACGAGGCGCACCAAGCCATCCAGCGCGCGGAGTTTGGCACAGCCCTGCGGCTGGCCGAGGCCACGAAGGAACTCGAGCCGGACGATGTGGAGATACATGACCCGGACGCCGATGGAGCGGATCTCCCGGCTGCCGTGGTCATCATCGGCTGTTTCACCGAGCCCGACAACAAGCCGTCCAACGTCGCCTACTACGGCTTCCCGGTCCAGGAATCCCTGTCCACGGTGCTGCACCCCAACGAGCTGACCGACGGCGCCATCACCTCCAGCACCATCCGCACCGTCAGCTATCATCCCATCACCTGGAACTGGCAGCATCAGCCCCTGGCGCTGGGGCTCTTGCGGGACCGGCGGTACCGGTTCGCGGGAGTGATCCTCCAGCGCATCGGCTTCGAGACCTCCCGCGAAAAGGAGATCGCGGCCCACAACGCCGTGCGGGTGGCCATGTCCTTGGGCGCCGACGCCGCCCTGATCACGCGCACGGGCTCGGGCAACGCCTTCATCGAGGTCATGCTGACGGTGAAAGGCTGCGAGGAGAGGGGCATCAAGACCGTCCTCGTCACCTACGAATACGGCGGCAAGGACGGCACCGAAGCTCCCCTGCTGTACTACGAAAAGGAAGCCGACGCCGTGATAAGCACCGGCAACCGCGACATCGTCGTCGAGCTACCCGCCGCGGAACGGGTGGTAGGCGCCTACGACCGGCTCCAGCTCATCAACTATCCCGGCGCGCCCTACGTAGCCGCCGGTGACCCGTTGGTGTTGGAGGCTCGCGACGTCATCGCCGGCGGCATCGACATCTGGGGCGGACGCGACCGGCTCTGCCGGCCGTACTAGCCCCGCCCGTCACAATACCGGACCTGATTCGAGTCCGGACGCTGCCTCCCTGGTCATCCCATCCCTCTCCGCTATCCCGCGCCTCTTCGTCACCCCGCACACCTCTTCGTCACCCCGGGCTTGACCCGGGGTCCAGAAGCGGAGCCGGCAGGACGACCGCCGCACCCCGCCACCTCCCCTGGACCCCGGGTCAAGCCCGGGGTGACGGGTGGGGGGCCGCGGTGACGGGTGTAAGTCCGCGGCGACGGGTGTAGGTCTGCGGCGACGGGTGTAAGTCCGCGGCGACGGGTGTAGGGCCGCGGTGACGGGTGTAGGGCCGCGGTGACGGGTGCGAATCCGGGACAGTGGGGTTCCGCGGTGACAGTGGGGTTCCGGGCTCACGCGTGGAGTCCGGGCTCACGCGTGGAGTCCAGGCTCACAGGTGGGGCCCGGAGTGACAGGTGCGGGACCTGGATTCACATGTGCAGAGGCCCGGGGTAACAACGGCGGGGTTCGCCTACTCCGGATACAGCGGCGCCTTGTACACGGTTCCCGGCACCACGACGCCACCGGCCGGCCGTTCCCCTTCCTTCAGGTGGGAGAAACGGTCGCTGAACGCAGGCGGCAGCGGCCGCCCGCCGGGTGTGCCGAGCCATAGACGCAGGAGATTGCGACGGCGCTCGGGCTCCGGGTAGTCCTCGAACTCGGTGCGCGAATGGGCGGTGACGTGGTTGTGCAATATCTGCACGTCGCCCTGCAGGAACTCCATGTCGTACGACAGCTCATTGCACAGATCGGCGAAGAGGGTCAGCGCCTCCTTCAGTTCCTCGGTGTGTCGCGGCAACTCCTCGAACCGCTGGGCCGAGCGGACATAGGTACCTCCCGCGCTCACGGTCAGATAGTCTTCGTAGAAGTTGAAAATGGCGAGCTGCCACCACGGGTCCTTGCCCTCCGGGACCTCGCCGCGGCGGTCACGGTAGATGGGGGCGGCCAGCTCCGCCACCAGCTCGGGGCGGCGCTTGAGCATCTCGTTGTAGACGTTGAGGGTGCTCGTGAACCGGCTGCTGCCGCCGGACTTGGCCGGGTGCAGGCACATCAGCACGACCAGGTCGCAGGCATCGCAGTGAAAGGGCAGCATGTCGTGGGTCTGGTAGCCGCGATGCTTGGGGTTCTTGAGGGTACCGCCGAGATCGGCAACGTGACCTAGGAGGTGTCCCTTGGAGTTCTGGGACACGGGCTCGCCGAGGAAGAGGCCGATTCCCCAGAAGGCGATGGCGGACTGCATGCGGCTGTAGCGATGCACCGGTACGCCGCGTATGAGCGACAAGCCACGACCGTCGACAACGTCTGAAGCGATCTCGTCGAGCCGGTCACCCAGGATCGAAAGCACGAAGTCGTCCCTGGTGATGTCCAGGATGTCGAGCCCTCGTTCCTCCACCCGCGCCACGGCAGCGTCCAGGTCCGCGATCTCGCTCTCGGTCAGCGGGTGGATCCAGCTCTGGTCCGAGGCCAGGTCTTCCGCGGTCCAGGCCGCAGGGTCCACCACGGGCTGATTCAGCACGGCCGGTTGTCTGATAACGTTCAGCATGGGTCTTCCTCCGAACTTCGCCCGGAATTCTATCTCACAGGTTCTCGACCTTGGCGATCCGGCACGGCAGCCCGCGGGTGTCCGCCGACCCCGTCACCGGGTCCCACGGCCCATCATAGCGCATGGCGGCGTTGATGTTCACCTCCAAGGCACCACGGTGGGGCGCTTCCGCCTCCGGGTACCACCAGCCCATGCCGGTGCGCGCCACTCCCGGCAGGGTCGCCTCGGTGACCCGCACCTTCAGGCGGCAGCGGCCCGGCCCGCCGGCCGTCTCCACCCATACCCAGTCGTTCTCGGCGAGACGGTACCGCGTGGCGGTCTCCGGGTGCAGTTGAAGCCACGGGTCCGGCGACACCTTGCGGGCCCAGCCCTGGTCGCGGAACCGCGAGTGGTGATAGGTGCGCTCCCGCACGCCGGTGAGCAGCGTCAACGGATAGGCGTCGCGCACCGCAAGCGTCTCGCGCTCCGCCCGGGTCGGCGTGTAGTCCGGCAGCGGGTCCAGACCCAACTCGGCGAGGCGCTCGGAATAGAGCTCTACCTTGCCGGTCTCGGTCTTGAATCCAGCCTTCTCGAAATCGCCGTAGGTGAACGGGAAGTTCGCGTAGCCCTTCTCCCGCATCTGCTCCACGGTGACGCCGCAGTCGCCCAGCAGGAATTCGTTGAACTCGAGCTTGGTCTCCCAGGGGATGAAGCGCCGCGCTTCTGCGACGCCACGGGATTCGATGCGCCGGGCAAGATCGCGGGCGATGCGGAAGTCGCCGCGGGCCTCGCCCTGGGGCTCCACCGCCGGCTGGATCAGGCTCAGGCACGGCCCGGAGCCTTCCAGCGACACTTCCTCGTCCTCCAGCCCCGTCGTCTTGGGCAGCACGAGGTCGGCGTACTCCGCGGTAGGGTTCATCATGTGGGTGGCCACAGCGAAGAAGTCCAGGGACTTGAGCGCCTCCAGGGTCTTCGGCGTATCGGGATAGGTCACCACGATGTTGACACCGCTGACGTACATGGCGCGCACCGGGTACGGCTTGCCGCTGAGCACCGCCTCGATGACCGACGGGTTGTGGCACGCCGTCTGCCAGCCCTCGGGTCCCGCCCACAGCGGGAAGCGGTCGGCGCCGATGGTCTGGTTCTCCACTTCCAGGGGCAGCCGGAACTCGGGCTTGTGCAACACCTCGATGTAGTTGGTGAACCCGGCCGGTTTCTTGACGCGCCGGTTGCCGCCCTCGCGGTCCAGGTTGCCGCTGATGGCCACCAGGCAATGGAACGCGCGGAAGGTCTGGACCCCGGCGCTGAAGGCGTCGATGCCGTGCCCGCTCACGAAACAGGAGGGGCCGTCGGCGTAGTACTCCGCAGCCTTCTCGATGTCCGCCTGCGGCACCCCGGTCAACTCCGCGGCGCGTCCGGCAGGATACTGCGCCGCCCGCTCCACCAGCGCGTCGAAGCCATGGCACCAGCGCTCCACGAACTCACGGTCGTAGCGGCCGTGCTCCACCAGCCAGTGGATCATTGCCAAACCGATGGCCGCATCCGTGCCGGGCCGCGGCCGCAGCCAGAGGTCGGCCATGGTGGCCGCCGGCGTTTCACCCGGATCGATCACGACGACGCGCGCGCCCTTCGCCCTGGCGCGCTTGAGCGCCTGCCACTGCGGCGGGTCGGCCGCATACGGATTGCGCCCCACCACGAGCGCGCAACGGGTATTGTCGATATCCTCGCCCTTGCTGATGGCCAGCCCCGTGATCCGGTCGCTCAGCGCCCGGCACCCGCCGCACAGGTCCTGGTTCATCATCCAGTTGGGCGATCCGAAAGCCCGCAGGAGCAACGCCAGCATGACCCCGCGGCTGAAGTGCGCGTTGCTCACCGCCCCACACAGTGCCTTCGGCCCATAGCGCTCCCGCACCGCCAGCATCGCCTCCGCCATCTCGTCCAGCGCCTCGTCCCACGACACCCGCTGCCACCGCCCCCCGCCCCGCGGCCCCGTGCGCTTGATCGGATACAGCACCCGGTCCGGATGATAGGTCAGCTCCGGCAACCCCCGGATCCCCTTCACGCAGAACGCCCCCAGCGACGCCGGATGCTCCGGGTACGGCGCCACCTTGGTGACCCGCCCGTCCTCGACGGTGACCAGCGACCCGCAGTGGGCGCTGCATTCCCAGCAAGTGCTGGGGATGATGGTGTTGGCGGCGTTCATGGTGTGAATATCTCGGTTGCCGAAATATATTCCCATGTCTGCGGCTTGCCGGTCAATCGCACAGTGACCCGTCGGATTTCCGCTCACCCTGTAGCTTGCGGGTTGCACTACGGTATAACTATGGTTATACTTCGGTGTGATGAAAACTGCCATTTCCATCCGAGACGAGGTTTTCGAAGCCGCGGAGCGCACGGCAAAGGAATTGGGCATCTCGCGGAGCGAGCTCTACACGAAGGCCGTCGGTGAGTTCGTTGAGCGCCACGCCGACGAACGGGTGACGGAACGGCTCAACGCCGTGTACGGCGAAGACCCATCGATCTCCGCGCTTGACGACCAGCTTGAGGCCCTGCAATTCCTCTCGTTGGCCGCCGAGGACGAGTGGTAAACCGCGGTGAGATCTGGTGGGCGGACCTGCCGGTTCCGGGGCGATCGGAACCGGGGTACCGACGCCCTGTTCTGATCGTTCAATCCGACGGCTTCAACCGAAGCGGAATCCAAACCGTCGTCGCCCTCGCCATCACCTCCAACCTGCGGCTGGCTGAGGCGCCGGGCAACGTCTCCCTTGCAAGGCGGGGAACAGGCTTGCGGAAGACATCGGTCATAAACGTGTCGCAAGTCATCACCCTGGACAAGCAATACCTCATCGAGCGGGCGGGCCGGGCTTCCGACGTCATCATGGGCCGGGTCGAGGATGGCCTGCGGCTCCTCCTCGGCCTTCGACCAACAGGCTGACCCATGGTCATAGACTTCCAACACCACTACGTCCCCGAGGCCCTGGCGCGAAAGAAGGGCCTCTACTCCGACAAGGTCGCCGTGGCCACCGAGGGCGGGGTGCCTCGGATGACCCTCCATGCGAAGCTCTACGACGCGGAGGCGCAGCTTCGGGACATGGACGAGGCGGGGGTGGACGTATCGGTGGTGTCGTGCCATCTGGGCTGGGATGGCAACCTGGAGGATTGCAGGGTCATCAACGACAGCTATGCGGAACTGGAGCGGCAATACGACGGGCGGTTCGTCGGGCTGGCGCATGCACCCGTCCTGGAAGGCGAAAAGGCGCTGGACGAGCTGGATCGGGCGATCCGGGAGCGCGGGCTCCACGGCGTGACCATCACCTCGCAGGTGGGCGGACTTTTTCTCGACGCGCCGGAGCTGGACCGGTTCTACGAACGGGTCGCGCGGCTCGGCGTTCCGATCTTCGTGCACCCGGCACTGGTACCCAAGGGCTATGAATCCATTCAGGGGTACGATCTGCCGCGCATCATCGGCAGGGAGATCGACCTGACCATCGCTACCATACGGTTGATCGCCGGTGGGGTGCTGGACCGCCACCCGGAGATCGACTTCGTCATCGGGCACTTCGGCGGCGGCATCGCCGCGTTCAAGGACCGGCTGGTGGCCATGGCGCACCGGTTCGGCACCCTGAAACATTCGTTCGAAGAGTATTTCGATCGGCTCTATTTCGACCTCTCGGGCTTCGAGGGAGGGCTCACGGCCTTCGGTTGCGGCCTGCTGGGCATCCGCCCGGACAGGCTCGTGTTCGCCACCGACTATCCGCAGAACTTCACCGGCGTGAGCACGCAGGGCGGCAAGGGCAACCAGGCGATCCGTGAATACATCGAGGCGGTCAGGAACCTGGAGCTTGAGGAGCAGGTCAAGGAGGACATTCTGGGGGGCACGGCCGCACGGCTGCTGAAACTCGACGCTTGAAACCCCTGTCCGTCTAATCCCTGTCTGTCCAATGAACGGAGGTCCCATGAAATACCTCGGACTCATTTTCTTGACCGTTCTCGTCGGCGCCGCGCTTGCCGGCCCCGCCGTAGCGGGCGAAACCGTGGAGGTTCTCCTGGTCGACCGCCTGGACGACCAGCGCGGCTTCTGCCTGGACATCCGCGGCTACAAGGAGCGCGCCAGGGTCGACAGAGGCCTTCAGGCCCACAGTTGCTACAGCTATCAGGGCCAACTCGGCGTCGACCAGGGGTTCGCCAGCGACGGCATCAAGGCGGGGCGCTTCCACATGCCGGGGTTCGATGTTTGCATGACCGCGGACGGAGCCCAGGCGGGCGCCGGGCTCGGGCTGGCGAAATGCGACGGCTCGCCGCAGCAGGGGTTTTCCATGACGGCCAAGGGCGCGATCATCGTCAAGAGCGCGCCCAAGCTGTGCGTGACCGTGGCGGGCGGTGAATCGAGGGAGGGAGGGGGCGGCCGGCCGCCGCATCTCATACGGCGCCTAACCCTGGAGACCTGCGACGAGGAACGGGCCACGTACCAACGCTGGCGGACTCGCGCGGAGGCGGACTAACTCCACTTGACAACAGGTTCACCGCCAGATCCGGCAGGATCGGCCAGTGCCCCTTCGCGCTACTTCGTGAAGTCCGTCAATCTCGCGGAAACCACTGTTGCAGCAGGCCCCTAAACTCCAGGAAGGTGGCATCCGCGCACCGTCGCAGAGAAACCCGCGACGCTATCTTGCGATACAGCGAAGAACTGCGTGGGGTCCGCGACTCGCGCAAGGCGGCTACAAATGCGTCCTTCGGACGTTCTGGTTTGGTGACTTCGTCCTTCAGCCAGCCCCGTTCGACGAGCCAGTTGCGGAGCGGAGGCCGGCGGTCCTTCCAACCCGTGGCGTCATCCACCACTGACGAACTGCTCCAAACCCAAGCTTCTAACTCGGGCGACAAGACGACGGCCCTCCCTCGCTCACCCCATGACGAACGGCTCAGGTCCTGATTGAGGGACTGTTGAAGCTCGCCAGCAGTGATCAATTCCCTCCCACTTCCGTGGTGATCAAACATAAGGAGTCCGTATGCGTATCCCTCCGACAAGCCTGACAGAAATTCGACACCGCGACTTGCACAGGCGGGATCATGTTGCGGATGGACCAGAATGTCGGCCTGGATAGGACGGATATTCAGCGCTTCCGGCCGCTCAAGAAGTCCTCTCAAGGCCTGTTCGACATCCTTGTCGGCGGCCAAGACGACGAGATCCTTATTCACCCAAGACCCCTGACCCCAGCAGAGTGCCGGGATCCACGGCACCCTTCCACTGCCGTAACGCAGGGTGTTCGGAACCAAGAACGATGTCGGTGGAGCCTTCGTCATCTTTGGCAAAACATAGAACGTCGTTCATGTTCGCCGAACTCAATACAACGGGCGAGTGGGTCGCCATGAGCAGTTGAGCTTCGTACATTGACGAAAGCGAGTCATATACGGTCTTTACGGCCAAGGGATGTATGCCGTTCTCCGGTTCCTCCACCAAATAAATGCCCTCAAGGTCGGTCACGTATGCAGGCAGCGTCAGCGCCGTTAGCCGCAGGGTACCATCGGACACCAACCAAGACGGCACCTGGAACCCTCCCCTGTACTCGTAAACCATATAGCAATGCCTGTCCTCGGGCCGTTCAAAAGTGGTAATGTCGACGAGGTCCGGAAGCGCCGTCTGCAGGTGTTCCACCCAAGCCCGATATCGTTCCCCATCCCTCCTCTGCAAGCTGGCAACCACCCAGGGAAGATTCGACCCATCTGGCAAAAAACCTGCGATCCGAGTAGGTGGGCTGGGGCGCCTTATCGTGAAGCTGTTGAGCACGAAACGCTGAACACCCGTGGTCAGATACTCTCGCAACCATGTCGCTACCGGATAAGAATCGGAGTCTGCAACGAGGTTTCCGAGGGCGGACTTCCGGGAACCCAATTTGAACGATGGCGCCCACCCGCGGTTGGCGGGATGTGTCTCGCTATAAAAGTTGTCGTTCCCGCCCGGCACCTTGTTGATGACGACCTTGTTGTTTGACCGGCGGATGTTGGCCAATAACGAATCCGGCGCGACGGAAGGCATCGGGAAAAATGAACGCTGCACGTTTCCCAGCGGCGCGGTTTTCGTCAGCAGAAGTGTCTCGGCCTTGATTTCAAACCGTCGTTCCGTCTCATCGAAACCGATGGCGAGTTGGTACCTTGCCGTGTCCAGTTCGGGTTTGTTGGTCAGACTGCGCAGTTGGTGGGGTATTCGGGCCTCAATGGCCAGTTCCAAGCGATCTCCCAAGCCGCGGAAGAGAAGTGTCTCCGGATTCGGGGTCCTATCCGCGATCGCCGCCTCTAGCCCCTCCGACACCAAGTCGGACAGGAAGCCAATGACGTCCAGGAAAGTGGTCTTGCCCGACGCGTTCGGGCCGACCAGAATGTGGAACGGGTTAAGCGGTCGGTGTGCGTATCGAAGACAGCGATAGTTCAGGGCTTCGACTAGCGTAATCATCGTGTTCCGACAGCAGCCTACTGCAACGCAAACAGCTCCTTCGGGTTCTGCGTCACGATCTTCTCGTACTGCGGCTCGGTGATGCTGCCCAGCTCCTTCAGGTTTTGCAGCGCTTCGATCTCGGTGGACTGGTCGTTGTGGCCGTAGTCGGTGCCGATGACGATGTTGTCCTCTCCCGAGTACCTCAGCACGTAGTCCACGTCGTCGTCGGTCTGGCACGACACGTACTGCCGGTACTCCTTCAGGATGTTGTCCGGCAGGTCCTTGTTCTGCGCGCCCCAGCGGCGCTGCAGGTCCTTGACCACGTACGGCACCCAGAGCGCCGCGGCCTCGGCCCAGTGGAAGCGGAGCTTGGGGAACATCTTCGGGATCTCGCCCATGATCACCGAGTGGAACATGCCGATGACCGGGATGCGGAACTTCCAGAAGCTGCCGCCGCCGTTGTACTGGGACACGAGGTCCAGCTCCTGCGGGTTGCCGTTGCCGACGTGCACGCCCACGGCCATGTCGAGCTCGCTCATCTTCTCGTACAGCGGGTAGAAGTAGGGGTCGGTCAACAGGCGATGGCCCTCGATGGGGCGCATGAAGACCCCGCAGGCGCCGTTCTGCTTGCAGTATTGCAGTTCCTCCAGGGCCGCGCTCATGTCCAGCAGCGGCAGCACGCAGATCCAGCGCAGGCGTCCGTTCCCCCGGCTGTGAATGTCCGTCAGCCAGCGGTTGTAGCTCCTGCAGAGGGGGATCTCCACCGCGGGCTTGTCGGTGACCTGCTCTATGAAGATGGTAGGATAGAGCACCTGGACGTCTATGCCCAGTTCGTCCATGTGCTTGACGCGCGCCTCGACGTTCTCCATCTCCCGCGTTTCCTGGGGCGTGAACATCACGCGGCCGGTGCGGTCGGCCACCTCGCCCATCTCCTGGGCGGTCATGACGATCCGGACCAGTCCCCGGATCTTGCCGTCGATGAACCAGTACTCGCCCGCCTCCTCGCCGCTCGGCCGGACGACGACCGGACGATACTTCTGGTCGGCCGGTTCCATGTAGTCCCAGGTATGCTCGGACTCGACGACGTGGGCGTCGGCATCGATAATGGACATGATCGCTACCTCCCGATTTTCTGGTGCCGGGGCACCGGATTCCGTAGTCGTGGATACCACCTTTTCGACCTTGGAACCAGCGGAAACCGCCGCCCGCGATCCCTTGACAAACCACCCGCCGGCAACTACTCACGAAATTGCCAAACCGCCCAACCACACGGCCCTCGGGCCGTCTGACGGAAAGGAAAGCGCCATGCCAACCAAGTCCCGGGCCGCAATCCTGGTCGAATCACGCAAGCCCCTGGTGGTGGACGAGGTCACGTTCCCGGACCCGGCGCCCGACCAGGTGCTGGTGAAGCTTTACGCCAGCGGCATCTGCCACTCCCAGCTCCACCAGATCCAGCGCTCCCCGGAGGAGCAGCGCTCCAAGCTGCCGGCGCTCCTGGGACACGAGTCCACCGGCGTGGTGGTGGCCAAGGGCCGCGACGTCACCCACGTGAAGGAAGGCGACCGGGTCTTCACCACCTGGGTCGACCGCAACGCCCCCGAGTCGCCGCTGCCGCCCGTGTCCCATGCCCTCAACATGCGACCGCCCATTCCAGCCGTTTGGCGTGAACAGTCCATCTGGGCGTCGGCGTCCACCTGGGCGGAACACGTGGTGGCCTCGGAGCGGGTGGTGCTGCCCATGGACGACGACGTGGACACCGAGGTGACTTCCATCATCGGCTGCGCGGTCACCACCGGCTCGGGCGCCATCATCAACACGCTACGGGTGGGCCCGGGGCAGTCGGTGGCGGTCTACGGGGTGGGCGGCATCGGCATGTGCGCCATCTCGGCCGCGGCGGTGGTGGACGCGTACCCGCTCATCGCAGTGGACCTGGACGACGAGAAGCTGGAGTTCGCCAAGGGTTTCGGCGCCACCCACTGTATCAACGCCAGCAAGGTGGACCCGGTGGAAGCAATCACCGAGTTGACCGACGGCGGCGCGGACTTCGCGCTGGACGCGGTGGGCCATCCCACCACCCAGGACCAGATCCTGCGCTCCGTGCGCACCGGCGCTCCGGGGCTCGAGCGCGGCGGGACCGCCCTGCTGATCGGCCTGCCGCCCCCCGGCGCGACGCCGCTGATCAACACCAACCTCTTCGCCGGGGGTCGCTACTTCACCCGCACCCACGCCGGCGACTGCCTCCCGGACCGCGACTTCCCCACGTTCGTCCGCTGGTACCGGGAAGGCAAGCTCAAGCTCGACGACCTGGTGACGCGCCGCTACACCCTGGACCAGGTGAACGAGGCGGTGGCCGACCTGGAAGAAGGCAGGATCCTGGGCCGGGCGATCTTTACGTATTCGTGATTCCTGGCCCGCTTTCGGAGGACCGACATGTACATTGACTGCGACACCCATTACTTTCCGGTGAAGTTCCTGGAAGGCATCAGCGACCAGTACCCGGAGTCCCCGCGCGTGGTGCGCGACGGCGATGAGGTCAAGTCCGTGCTGCCGGACGGCACCCTCATCAAGAACCAGGCGCCCAAGGGGCGCTGGGACCTGGACACCCGCGTGGCCCAGGCCGACTTCGAAGGCTTCGACAAGCACGTGCTCATCCCGGAGAACCGGGAGCTGCTGTACACCTGGGACCGGGACCTGGGATGCGAGCTGGCACGGCGCTACAACGACGCGGTGGCCCGGGACCTGGCGGAATGCGCCCACCCCGAGCGCTACATCGGCGTCGGCTGGGTGTTCCTGCCGGACGTGGAAGAGTCCTGCAGGGAGCTGGACCGGATGGTGAACCAGCTCGGCATCAAGGCGGTGAAGTTCATGGGCGGCTTCGAGGACGCCAACCTCGGGGCGGAGCGGCTGTGGCCGTTCTACGACAAGGTGTGCAAGCTCGACGTCCCGATCCTGGTGCACGACACGGCGTCGGACCGCCAGGGCCATCCCAACCCGGCGCTGGTGGGCATCGAGCAGCTCTTCCTGGAGGCCGACAACAACGCCCTGCCCTTCCTGCTGGCGTTCCCCTTCCGCTACATCGTCGACATGGGGAGCCTGATCCTGCGCGGCGCCCTGAAGGAGTTCCCTGACCTGCGCATCTGCTTCGTGGAAGGCTCGGCCGCCTTTGTGCCCTGGCTCATGAACCGCCTGGACATGGACCCCGACGCCCGCAAGAAGCTCGGCAAGGCCCCCAGCGAGTTCTTCAGCCAGATCTGGGTGTCGGCCTTCGCCGCCGAGACCTCCATCCGCTACGCCTGCGACTTCTGGAAGGACCACAACCTGACGGTGGGCAGCGACTATCCGCACAACGATCCCTCGGGCACCTGGAAGGAAGGCACGGTGCGGATGGTGCAGGAGCTCGAAGGCATCTCTGACGACGACAAGGAGAAGATCCTGGGCGAAAACGCCATGCGGCTGTTCGCCATGTAGTCAAGGACCCCTGCGGCACGGGTGCACGCCTGTCCGTCCTAAATCCCGGCAAGGAGTCACCCGTGCATTTCTCCATTCACAGCCCCGCCCGCAACGCCGACCAGATCACGCGCCGGGCAGAGGCCGCCGAGGCCCTGGGCTTCCAGGCCCTGTTCTTTGCCGACGGCCACCTGAACAACCTGGACGGGTTCCAGGCCATGACGGTGTGCGCCCTGCGAACGGAGCGGCTCCGCTTCGGCATCGCCGTCACCACCATGGCCTATCGCGACCCCACGGCCCTTGCTTCGTCCGCGGCCACGGCCAACGAGTTTGCCGGCGGCCGGGCGATGCTGGGGTTGGGGACCGGCGACGGCTCCACCTACCGGCTGGGCCGTAAAGCCACCCGGCTCTCCGATTTCGGGGCCGGGCTGGCCACCATTCGCGAACTGCTCCAGGGACGCTCCATCGAAGTGCCCCGAGGCGCGGAAGGCGCCGGCGCGGTCTCTCTCAACGCCGGCAAGACTCCCGTACCCATCTACGTAGCCGCGGTGGGACCCCGAAGCCTCCGGGTAGCGGGACGCTACGCCGACGGCGTCATCCTGGGCACCGGCTTCGACCTGGACGTGCTGGACTGGGCTCGCCACCACATCGCGGCCGGGGCCGAGGAAAGCGGACGCGCCTTGTCCGACATCGACATAGCCGTGGGGGGAATGATCTGCGTCGACGGCGACGGGCCGCGGGCCCGGGACCTCGTGCGCGGACGTCTGGCCAACCGTGCCCATCACAATTTCCGCTTCACCCTGGAGACCGTACCGGAGCACGAGCTCGCCGGCGTCAGACGGTTCATGGCCGGCTTCGACATCAGCAAGCCGATGGAGGAAAGGTCGGATCCCGCGCTCATCACCGACTACCTGCTGGGGCGGTTCGCCGTCGCCGGGACCCCCCAAGAGTGCGCGCAACGGATACGGGAGCTGGCCGGGGCCGGCGTTTCCCACGTGCTGCTGACTCCCCCCAACCGCAACTTCGACGAGATCATGGATCTCTGGGGGCGCGAGGTCATGCCGGCCTGCGCCGATGTCGCCTGAGCGGACAAACCGGTCTACGAAAGGAAAGAGCCATGCCGGAACTGGACCCCACAAACCTCACCATCGCGAGCCTGGCTCCGCGCATCGCCGCCCGGGAGGTCTCGCCGGTAGAGGTGGCCGCCTGCTACCTCGACCGGATCAAGCGCCTCAACCCCGTGCTCAATGCCTACAGCACCGTCATGGAAGACGACGCCATCGCGGAGGCGCGCCGTGCCGAAGAGGAGATCGCGGGCGGCAACTATCGCGGGCCACTACACGGGATCCCGGTGTCCATCAAGGACAACCTCGCGGTCAAGGGCTACCCCACCACCGCCGGCAGCCAGATCCTGGCCGACTGGAAGCCCGACTTCGACGCCGGCGTGGTGACCCGGCTGCGGGAGGCCGGGGCCATCGTCCTGGGCAAGAACAACATGCACGAGTGGGCCGGCGGCGGCACCACCATGAACCCCTATTTCGGCACGACCCACAACCCGTGGGACACCAGCCGGGTACCTGGCGGTTCCAGCGGCGGCTCGGCCGCCGCCGTGGCCGCCGACCTGTGCCTGATCTCCATCGGCACCGACAACGCCGGCTCGGTGCGCAACCCCGCCGCCTGGTGCGGCACCGTGGGCCTCAAGGCCACCTACGGCCGCGTCAGCCGCTACGGCGGCGTCGCCGGCACCGGCGGCTTCTCGTCCGACCACTTCGGCCCCTTCACCAAGACCGTGGAGGACTGCGCCCTGGTGCTCGCGGCTATCGCCGGGGAGGACCTCAACGACCCGCTGACCTCTCCCGAACCCGTGCCCGACTACCGCGAAGGCCTGGGCAGCGCCGTCACTGGCATGAAGGTAGGTGTCATCGACAGCTACTTCGACGAACTGATGGTGGACGAGGTCGCCAAGGGGTTCCAGGACGCCCTCGCCGCGCTCGGCTCCCTGGGCATGACGGTGAAAAGGATCACCATCCCCCACATGGACGCTGTCCCCGCCGTCCAGACCGCCACCAGCCGCTGCGAGAACGTCGTGGCCCACGAACCCTACCTGCGCAAGCAGCCCCGGCGCTACAGCCGTGAGTTGTTGCACCGGAACATCGCCTCCCTCACCATCCCCGCCTCGACCTACGTCACCTCCCAGCGTGTCCGCCGCGTCATCTGTCGCGAGTTCGAGGAGGCCCTCCAGGACGTGCAAGTGATCGTCGCCCCCACCGTCGGCATCGCCGCGCCCACCATCGAGGAATGCAAGCAGGGATTCGCCGAAATCGACGGCCGCCGCATCCCCTTCCGCCACCCCAGCGGCAGCATCGGCACCCGCTGCACCATTCCGTTCAACGTCACCGGGCTGCCGGCGCTGAGCGTCTGCTGCGGATTCACGGCCGGCGGGTTGCCGTTGGGGCTGCAGATCGTCGGGTCATGCTTCCAGGAAGGTTTGTTGTTCCAGGTGGCGCACGCGTACGAGCAGGCGGCGGGGTGGTATGAGAGGAAACCGGGGTTGGGTTAGCAAAGAATCAGCCCGCACTGGGCAAATCAATATTCAGAGCACCCGGATCGGCCCCGGGTATCGTCCTACCATCTTGTCTGCCGTCAACAGCATGATCCCTTCGACCTGGGCCTGGGCAATCAGGATGCGGTCGAACGGGTCCTTGTGTAGAGGCGGTAGCAATACCACCGCTACCGCGTGGACGCCTGTCACAGGCAGTTCCGTGTAGCCGTTCTCCAGCAATCCTCGTCGCAGCAGATGAGGATTGACGCGGAAGTCCGGGCGCCCCGTCCCGCTCTTGATCGCGATTTCCCAGATGGACGCCGCGCTAAAGACCGGCTGTGTCTCTTGATCTTCGAGCAAACTCCGCCCCTCCTCCGGCAACCGCTCGGAAGACCCTGCTGCCCAAAGGAGCACATGGGTATCCAGAAGGAGATTCATTCCTTGCCCTCGAACAACGCCTCGATTTCAGCGGAGCCCATGCGATCGAAGTCGTCGGGCACCGAGATTTTGCCGTCCAGGAAACCGATTCGGCGCATCTTTGCCGATTCCGGCGCTTCCACGGCAACGACCTTCACCACCGGCTTCCCCGCACGCGCGATGATGAAGGGCTCTCCATTTGCGGCAGCCTCGACGAGACTGGACAAATGTGTCTTGGCTTCATGCATGTTTACAGTTCGCATGGCTACTCCCTCTAGCTTAGTCTCTTAAACTTAGTCTGATACCAAGCATTTCGCAAATCCCTCCCCACGCACCATCACAGGTCCCGGTCCCGCAAATCCGGCCGGTTCACCACCAGCCCCGCGGTGATCCCGATGCATACTACCGCGGTCACCACTAGCGTCCAGGGGGCGCCGATGAGCGCGGCCACGGCGCCGGAGTGGGCTTCGCCCAGGGACGGGGCGCCCACGCCCAGTATGCGCTGGAAGCTCGCGGCGCGCCCTCTCAGGTTGTCCGGGGTGCGGGCCTGGATCACGACCTGGCGTGCCACGGCTTGCAGGGCATCGAAGACGCCCACCAGGAACAGGATCGCCACCGATCCGAGAAACCACGTCGAGAACGCCAGCCCGAAGAGGCAGCCGGCGTAGGCGATGACGCTGAACGAGATGAACAGGCCCTTGTAGGAGATGTTCCCCAGCCACATGACCGCGCCCACGCCGGGGAGCGAGCCCAGGGCCGGCGCGGCCAGGAGGATGCCCAGGCCCTCGGGGCCGAGGCCCATGGCCACGGCGAAGATCGGCAGCAGCGCCCGGTAGCTGCCGAAGAAGACCGCCGCGAACTCGGTCACCAGCAGGACCACGATCAACGAGTTGCGCCGGATGAAGGCGATCCCTTCGAGCAGGCTCTTCACCGGCGACTGCTCCCGGTCCAGCGGCCCGGACTCGTAGCGCATGCAGATCATGATCGGGACGGACACGACATAGATCAGGCAGGCCACCGCGTAGGTCCATCCGGAGCCGGCAAAGCCGATCAGGACGCCGCCCACCGCGGGGCCCACAAGCTGCGACAGCTTGCGGACGGACGCGATCTGCGCGAAGGCGTTGACCAGCAGCTCCCGCGGCACCAACCCGGGGACCATGGCGGTCCGTGCCGGTCCCGCCGCGGTGGTCAAGGTCGCGTTCACGAACGCCGCCAGGTAAATGTGCCACACCGCGATGAGGCCGGTGAGGGCCAGCGTCCCCAGGGACAGGGTGATCAGGGCGTTCACGCCCTGGACCAGGATCACGAACCGCCGCCGGTCGATACGGTCGGCGACGACTCCCCCGGCGAGCTGGAACACCAGCGTGGCCAAGCCGCGGACCAGCCCGGTGAAACCGGTCAACAGCGGCGAGCCGGTGAGATCGTAGACCAGCCAGAGCTCGATGGTGCGCTGGAGCTGATAGCTGACCGAGGTTCCGAAAAGAGCGATATAGAGCAGCCGGAAGTCACGAACGTCCAGAGACGACAGGCCGCCGCCGCTCCGCCTTACAGACAACACCGCGACCCAACCCGCTTCCGGCGGCACCCTCCCGATCTGCCGGAAAGGTAGCCGCCGCACCGATATGTGTCGATTGTGTTCACACGTGTGTCCACGAATACGTTATCCGACCCACTTGTAGCCAGTGCGCAAGGGAAGTCCAGTTTGGTCGGTGTATCTGACGCCAACGGGATTGTAGCATGACAGCATATATGCTATCAAAGAAAAATGCAGGTCGTCGTGGATACCAACGTCCTGGCATCCGCCGTGCTGAGTCCAAACGGTGCCAGCCGGCAGGTGCTCCGGCGTTGCTTGCTCGGCGAATACCAACCGTTGATGGGCCAAGCACTGTTTCTGGAACACGAAGCGGTGTTGTCTCGGCCGGAAATCTTCGGTCAGTCGCGTATCACCGAAGAGGACCGGGAGGCCCTGTGGGCGGCTTTTGCGAGCCGCTGTCGTTGGGTGCGAGTGTACTACCTATGGAGACCGAATCTTCCGGACGAATCGGACAATCATTTGATTGAGCTTGCGGTAGCCGGAGGGGCCGAGGTCATCGTTACCCACAATCAGCGCGATTTCGGTCGCACGGAATTGCGTTTCCCGGGGTTACGCGTGCTAACACCCAGTGAGTTGATCATGGAGGAATGAAAGATGTCGACGGTGACCATCCGTTTGCCTGATGATACGCACGGCCGACTGAAGGAGATCGCCAAGAGTCGGCGGATGAGCGTGAACAAGCTGGTGGAGGAGCTCTCCACGATCGTCATCGCACAGCACGATGCGGAGACCCGGTTTCGGGCGATCGCGGCCCGTGGTTCCATAGATGCTGGGCTGCGCATCCTCGACAAGCTCGACGACTCGTTCGGCGGAACAACCGGCGGCTCGTAGCACAGATCCCGAGAATGAGAGTGCGGCGGTTGCCGTCTAACTCCGCTCTTCCTAAATCGCGCTCGCCAGCGGCCAAGAAATTCGTAGCCGATCCAAATGACCCGACCATCCCGCAGCTTGGCTGGTTCCCATGACGATGTTCCCATCCGCGCTTATGCATCCCAGTTGCTGCTCTGGTTCTAGCTTTCTGTTTCCCACGATGTACAACAACCCGATCCCCCTGAATGCCACGGAGTATGCACACGAGCTCCTTGGGTAACGATACCTTGCCTTTCAGGAACCAATTCAGCGGAACCCTTCCGTCGTGGCGTGGGGGCCGTAGAGGTCGGTCTCCATGAGCTCCGCGGCAGCGGCGCCGGCGTCGGTGAGACGCAGGGTGCAACGCGACTCCAGCATCCACGCGTAGTAGCCCTCGGGCACGTCCTCGGACGGGCCGTGGTGGATCACGCCCTTCGGCACGCAGGTCAACATGCCGGGTTCGTCCACGCCGCCCCAGGCGCCGGGCCCCTCGAAGTAGAAGATCAGCTCGTCGTAGTCCACGTTGTTGTGGATGGGCGGGCGACGGCGGTGGCGGGCGCTCAGGTTGTAGAACAGCTCGTCCCGGCCGGGCGACGCGATGAACTGGACCGGAGGACCGTTGTCATCGGTGGGGACGTCCCTCAGGTTCAGCTTCCACACCGGGCTCGGACCGTCCAGGAGGGCCTGGGTGGCCAGCGGGTTCGTCGGCTTGACGTACCGGGTGACGCCGTCGAAGGACTTGAGCAGCAGCACGGTCTCCACGTCCCGGGCTTCGTCTTCGCCGATCACCGCGCGCCGGAGCCCGGAGCCGAAGGTCGGCGACGGATCGAAGCGGAGCGCGCCGGGAGTCTCGACGATAACCGAAAGGCTCGAGCCCGCCATGGGCCGCACACGGTAGGGGATGCCGCGCGGGATCACAACGAAGTCGCCCGGCGTTCCGGTGAGCGTCCCATAGGCCGTGCGGAACTCCAGCTCCCCCTCCTGCACGAAGTGCACTTCGTCGGCCTCGACGTTGGACAGAACGAAGGGCATGGCGTGGGCTCGGCCGGAAACGCTGAGCTGGACGCCCGTGCGGCCCGCGTGGAACGCGACGGGCAGGGCCTCCGCGTCGTCGCGTTCGGGCAACGCCACGGCGCCGACGTTGAGCCGGTGCGGCGCGTGCGGGCCCGTGACGGAGATATAGTCCGGGCTGTGGTGCGTGCGGGTGACGTTCACGCCGGTGCCCGCGAAGCCTTCCCTGCCCCAGTGTTCCCGATACTCCGTGCTTTCCTTCGCCATGGGTGTTCCTCCGAAATGGATGTCAAGTAAGGGTGCGCCCCGGCGGCGCCGAGGCCCGCCACGACAATAACACCGCGACCGGACAACTGGAACCCTGAGCGCGGGGGTGCCGGCGCCTGGACGGGAGGCAGCGGTGGAAACGCCATGCGGCGCTTCAACGCCTGGACCCCGGGTCAAGCCCGGGGTGACAGAGAGGTGGGCCGGACAGCCTTGCGTCACCACGGGTGCCCTCTGCGTCACCACGGGTGCCCTCTGCGTCACCACGGGTGCCCTCTGCGTCATCCCGGGTGCCCTCTGCGTCACCCCGGGCTTGACCCGGGGTCCAGACACTGAGCCGCCGACAGGCGCCTTCCAGCAACGTCTGCCGTCCAACCTCCCCTTCACCATGTGTCCCGTTACCCGTTGTCCGGCCCGCGCGTCTTGCCATCCGCCATGCGACTGGGCTAAGAGAACCCACAGACACACGAGGGCAGGACATTTCAACACCACAGCCGGGAGCAGGAATCCATGGACTACTTCGAACCCAAGACCGTGAGCGAAGCGCTATCGCTGCTGGACCAGCACGGTGATCAGGCGGAGGTCATCGCGGGCGGCACCGACGTGATGGTGGACATCAAGTACAGCGACGAGCCGGGTTGCCTGGTGAACATCAAACGCATCCCGGACCTGAACGCCATCCGCGAGAGCAACGGCGGCGTCCACATCGGCCCGCTGGCCACCATCCATGAGCTCGAGGAGAGCGACCTCGTGCGCGAGCGGCTACCGCTGCTGTGGCAGGCGGCGCACCAGTTCGCCTCGCTGCAGATCCGGAACACCGCCACCATCGGCGGCAACATCTGCCGGGCCTCTCCTTCCGGCGAGACCCTGGCGCCGCTGCTGGTGCTGGAGGCCCAGGCCGAGGTGACCTTCTCCGACGGGGCCCGCACGGAGCCTTTCGGCGCCTTCTTTCAGGGCCCCGGCCAGACCAGCCTGGGCTCCAGGGGCCTGCTCACGGGCATCTCGGTGCCCTTCCCCGCCGCAGGCAGCCACGCCGTGTACCTCAAGCACGCGGTACGCGGCCCCATGGACATCGCCATGGTGGGGGTGGCGGTCATGGCCACCGCCAACGGAGACAAAACCGCCCTGGACGATGTCCGCATCGGCCTGGGGGCGGTGGCGCCCACGCCCGTCCGGGCGCCGAAGACCGAGGCGCTGGTTTCGGGCAAGGCGCTGGACGCGGCTCTGGTGAAGGAAGCGGGGGCCAGCGCGGCTTCCGAATCGAGCCCCATTACCGACCAGCGCAGCAGCGGCGAGTACCGCGGCTGGATCGTGGACGCGCTGACGCGCCGGGGGCTGGAACAGTGCTGGCAAGCGTTAACCGGTAAGGAGGTGGCCTGATGGGCCTCGAGATCAAACTCACCGTAAACGGCAACACTCATACGGCCGAACTGGAGCCGTCCACCGCGCTGGTGGACTTCCTGCGGGACACGCTGGGCTACAAGGGCGTCAAGCTCTGCTGCAACACGGGCGAGTGCGGCGCCTGCACCATCATCATGGACGGCAAGCCGGTGAACTCCTGCGTCGTCCTGGGAGCGGACGCGGCCGGAGCCGACCTGGTCACGGTGGAGGGCATCGCCGACGGCGACGAGCTGCACCCGGTGCAACAGGCCTTCATCGACACCGGCGCGGTGCAGTGCGGCTACTGCACGCCGGGCTTCATCGTCTCCCTCAAGGCCTTGCTGGACCGCACCAAGAGCCCTACGGCCGAGGATGTCGAGGAGGCCATCTCGGGGAACATCTGCCGGTGCACCGGCTACACGAAGATCTTCGACGCCGTCGACCTGGCCGCCAAGCGGATGTCGTAAACGGATGGGAAGGAGTTGAGACCCATGGCAAAGGCTGAATACACCGTCCTGGGAACCGACATGCCCCGCAAGGGCGGGGTCGAGCGGGTGGTCGGCAAGGGCGTTTACGGCATCGACCTGAACCTGCCCGACGCCCTCAGCGGCGGCGTGCTCCGGAGCGAGCATGCCCACGCGAAAATCGTCAACATCGACACCAGCGAGGCCAAGGCCATCCCCGGCGTGCGCGCGGTGGTGACGGCCGCGGATGCGCCGGACGTGCGCTACGGCCGCTCCTACATCGACCGCTACATCCTCGCCAAGGACAAGGTCCGCTACATGGGCGACCCGGTGGCGGCGGTGGCGGCGGACAGCCAGGCGCTGGTCAAGGAAGCGCTCGGGAAGATCAAGGTCACCTACGAGCCGCTGCCGGTGGTGGTGGACCCGGAAGAGACCATGAAGGAGTCGGCGCCCACCATCCACGAGGACATGCCGCTGCCCAAGAACCTGCCGGAAGGCGTACAGGTCAAGAACGTGTGCGGCTACGCGGCGGTGAACATCGGCGACGCCGAGGCCGCCATGGCGGAAGCCGACGTGGTGGTGGACGAGGTCTACGAGACCAAGATGATCCATCCGCAGTACCTGGAGCCGCGCATCGCCGCGGCCCGTCCCGAGGAGGACGGCCGCATCACGGTGTGGGCCAACGCCCAGGCGCCGTTCCCGGTGCGCACGGAGGTCGCCAGCCTTACCGGGCTGCCGCTCAACAGCGTGCGGGTCATCTCCACCGGCATCGGCGGCGGCTTCGGCGGCAAGGGCAGCGGGGTCACCTCCAGCGCCGGGCTGGAGCCCATCTGCGCGCTGCTGGCGCTGACCGCCAAACAGCCGGTGATGATCGTCATGGACAAGGCGGAAGAGACCATCTCCACCACGATCCGATCCGGCTGCAAGATCTGGATCAAGACCGGCGCCAAGAAGGACGGCACCCTGGTGGCGCGCCAGGGCAAGGTGGTGTACGACGCCGGCGGCTACTCGGGATTCGGCAACCAGGCCGGCGGCCGCTGCACCCAGATGGTGGGCGGCTGGTACCGCCTGCCCAACATCCACATGGACGGCTTCACGGTCTACACCAACAAGCAGGTGTGCGGTCCCGTGCGCGGTCCCGGCGGCCCCCAGGCCACCTTTGCGATGGAATCCCACATGGACTCCCTCGCCGCCGAGCTCGGCATGGACCCCATCGAGTTCCGCCTGAAGAACGTGCCCGAGAAGGGCGACGGCATCGTCGGCGTCCCCAAGCTGCGGGACAGCTCGCTGGCGGAGACCTTGAACACCGCCAAGGAGAAAATCGGCTGGGGCAAGGTCAAGCTCGGGAAGAACCAGGGCATCGGGTTCGCCACCGGGGCGTGGATCGAGGGCGCGGGACCCGGCGGCGGCGCGGTGGTCAAGATGAACGAGGACGGCTCCGCCACGGTGCACATCGGCAAGGTGGACTATGGCACCGCCGCCCCGTTCGGCATCCCCATGATCGTGGCCGAGGTGCTGGGCATTTCCACCGACGACGTCACGGTGCTCAACGTGGACACGGACGCCAGTCCCTGGGACGCGGGCACCGTGGGCAGCCGCTCGATGCTGGTGTCCGGCAACGCCGTCAAGCTGGCGGCCGAGGACGCCCGCGACCAGATCCTGCGCATGGCGGCGGGCCAGCTCGAGGCGAGCCCGGAGGACCTGGAGATCGTCGACAGGCAGATCCAGGTCAAGGGGGCGCCGTCACGGTCGGTGTCGCTGGCGTCCGTCTGCAACGCGGGGCACAACGAGATCGGCGACGTCATCGGCCGCGGCTACTTCGACTCCAAGGCCTCCCAGGCCGACGAGCGGGAGCGCGGCAGTTCTCAGCCCTTCACGACCCACGCCGCCTTGGTGGAGGTGGACGCCGACACCGGCAACGTGAAGATCTTGAAGTACGTGGCCGTGCATGACGTGGGCTTCGTGGTGCATCCCAAGGCGGTGGAAGGCCAGATCGAGGGCGCCGCGGCCATGAGCCTGGGACAGGCATTGTGCGAGCAGGTGGTGCACGACAGCGACGGGCGGACGCTGAACCCGACCTTCGTCGACTACCTGATGCCGACCATCAACATGCTGCCGCGCATCGAGGCCGTCACCGTGTCGGGCTATCCCGGCGCCGGACCCTACGGCACCAAAGGCGCGGGCGAGATCGGCTCGGTGCCGCCCATGGCCTGCATCGCCAACGCCATCTACAACGCCACCGGCGTGCGCGTCCGCAGGCTCCCGCTGAGCCCCGAGAACGTGCTGCGGGCGCTACGGGAAGCCGGGAAATAACGCAACTCCGAACGGGCGGCCTGTCGGACTCGACAACGTATCGCACGTCGAGGGACAGGCCGCCCGGCGGGTGAATCCGCTTGCTGTCGATCAAGGGTCTTCGCCGCCGGCTGTCGGACCTCTACTACGGCTGGCGGATGATCGGGCTGACGGCCCTCATCCGCACCATCGGCGGCGGGCTCCACAGCTTCGGGTTCACCGTCTACTTCCTTCCCATCCAGAAAGAGCTGGGCATCAGTCATGCAGCCACTTCGCTGGCGTTCTCCCTGGCCCGGGCCGAGGGCGCCATCGAGGGCCCGCTGGCGGGCTACCTCATCGACCGCTTCGGCCCCAAGCCCGTGATACTGACCGCGGCGCTGTTGTGCGGCGTCGGTTACATTCTCTTTTCCACCGTCGACAGCTACGCGAGCTTCCTCATCATCTACGTCGGGGTCATTTCCCTTACCTTCACGGCCGGCTTCGTGCACGCTCCGGCGGTGCTCGCCGTCAACTGGTTCAGCCGTTATCGCGCGCGGGCGCTGACCTGTCTGAGCGCCGCCATGCCCGTGGGCGGCACCGTCGTCACGGTCCTGCTGGCGCTGGCCGTCCACTTCTGGGGCTGGCGAACGGCCGCGTTCACGGCGGGATGCGTGTTCCTGTTCGTGGCCGCGCCCCTGGCCCTGAGGATTCGCCGGTCGCCCGAGAGCGTGGGCCTGCAGATGTCCTCGGAGACGGCGCCGTCTTCCGCCCCGCCGCCCGGGGGGCGAGAGGACGAGTCGGAGAATGATGGGACGGAGGCCCACGGCGAGTCCGACTACCAAGCCGGCCGCGCCATGCGCACCCCGGTCTTCTGGCTCTTCGTCCTGTGGATGACCACCCGGACCGCCGCCTACACCACCGTCATCGTGCATTTCATACCCCTGATGGAGTGGAAGGGCCTGACGCCTCTGGCCGCGGCGCTCCCGCTGTCGTGGTTCAACGGCATGAACATCGTGGCCCACTTCATCATGGGATGGATTGCCGATCAGACCAACAAGATACGCCTGGTGGCCTGGTGCATGGTGCTTTCCTTCATCGCGGTCCTCGTCCTGATGTGGAGCACCACGCTCTGGGGGTTGCTGCTGTTCGCCACGCTGTTCAGCGTCCTGGATTCATCGATACCGGTCATATGGGCCGCGGTGGGAGACTATTTCGGACGGCGCCGCTTCGGCACCATCCGCGGCAGCATGAGCTTCTTCTACATGTGGGGAGGCGTCGTCGGTCCGTATATGGCCGGCGCCCTCGTCGACCACTTCCACAGCCACGCCTACGTGCCGTGGCTGCTTCTGGGCCTGGTGGGGGCCGCCGGAATCACCACGACCCTGCTCATCGGACCCTGGACCCGCGGGGTGGGCCGTAGCGACTGACGCGGGGTGCCACAACGTCTGGGAGGCGACATGACACTCATCATCGACAATCCGGCCGTGGAGAAGGTACTCGACCCGTCGGAGGTGAACGACGCGTTGGAGCTCGCCGCACTGGAGCTGGCAACCGGCGGCGCCATCAATGCGCCCCCCTACAGGGTGTTTACACCGAGGGATCCCGACGACTACCGTGATTACACCAGGTTTCCCGAAGGCGGAGGCAACCCGACACACCACTCGTTCACCTCGCTGAGCGGCGCGATTGCCAAGCTGGACGCGACAACGGACCGCATCGACTCCGATATCATCACCTATTTCGAACAGGACGGCAGAACGCTTCAGCGGCGCGTGCCGGGCCGCAGGGACGGAAGGTTCTGCGGCCTCATCTACCTCTACAGCTCCCGCACCGGCGAGCTCCTGGCCATCATTCACGACGGCTATCTCCAGAAGTTCCGGGTGGCGGGCACCGGAGCGGTCGGCGCGAAATACCTGGCACGCAAGGATTCGCGCACGGTGGGCCTCGTCGGAACGGGCTGGCAGGCCCAGGGAGCCGTTCATTGTTTCGCAGCCCTGGACAACCTGGACAGGATCAAGGTGTACAGCCCGACCCCCGGGAAGAAGGAGACCTTCGCGGAGCAGATGTCCAAGGAGGCCGGAATCGACATCGTGCCGGTTCCTTCCGCCCGTGAGGCGGTCCGGGGAGCGGACATCGTCTACATGGCCACCAACTCCAAGGACCCGGTGGTGATGGCCGACTGGCTGGAGCCGGGCCAGTTCGTCAGCAACGTCTCGGATGTCGAGCTGGAGATCGCCGGCTGGGAACGCTGCGACGTGCTGACCATGAACCGCCATGGCCGCCGCTGGATGAGGTATGCCATCGGCGGCGCCGACGCGATTCCCGAGCACGGGAAGGATCAGTACACGCGGCCGACGTCCGTCGAGTGGGACAAGCTGCCGCTGTTGGGCGACGTCATCGCCGGAAACCACCCCGGACGCACGACCGACAGCCAGATCACGGGGCTCGTCCTGCGTGGCGACGGCGTGCAGTTTACCGCCGTAAGCCACCTCATCTATAGTCAATGCAAGGAAAAGGGGTTGGGCACCGAGATTCCCAGCGAGCTCTTCCTGCAGGACGAGAAATACATACCCTGACATGAACAGGCAGAAGCGTACCGCCATTTACGAGCGACTCCAGGAGAACAACCCCAGCCCCTCCACCGAGCTGGACTGGGTCGACCCGTTCGAACTGCTGGTCGCCGTGGTGCTGTCGGCCCAGGCCACCGACGTGAGCGTCAACAAGGCCACCGCCGAGCTGTTCCCGGTGGCCAACACCCCCGAGAAGATCCTCAAGCTGGGCGTCACCCGGCTCAAGCGCTACATCCGCACCATCGGCCTGTTCAACAGCAAGGCCGAGAACATCATCAAGACCTGCAGGATCCTCATCGACGAGCACGGCGGCCAGGTGCCGCGCACCCGGGAGGCCCTGGAGAAGCTCCCCGGCGTGGGCCGGAAGACCGCCAACGTCATCCTCAACACCGCCTTCGGCGAGCCCACCATCGCCGTGGACACGCACATCTTCCGCGTCGCCAACCGCACCCGCATGGCAAAGGGGAAGAACCCCCTCGAGGTGGAGACCCGCCTCACCCGGCTGACGCCCCCGGAGTTCCGCAAGGACGCCCACCACTGGCTCATTCTCCACGGCCGCTACGTCTGCAAGGCGCGCAAGCCCGAGTGCCCGCGCTGTGTTATCGCCGACCTGTGCGAGTTCCGGGACAAGGTTCGCGAAGACTGAATTGGCGCTGGTGACAGGTTGAACCCGCGCTTCACCGGATGGCCTCGGCCGCGCGCAGGTCTGCCAGCTCCGCCTCGGTGAGCCCCAGCAAGCCGCCCAGCACCTCGTCGGTGTGCTGGCCGATGGCCGGGGCGTCGTCGTGGATGGAGGCCGGTGTTTGCGACATGTGGACCCACGGCGCCAGCAGGGTGGTGGGGCCGGCGGTGGGGTGGTCGCGTTGGATGAAGGCGTTGCGCGCCTTGATGTGCGGGTCGTCCAGGACCTCGGCCTTGGACAGCACGGGCGCGCCGAAGTAGCCGAGGTCGCGCACGGCGTCCCAGATCTCCTGCCGGGTGCAGGCACGCGCCCAGTCCCGGACGATCCGGTCCAGCTCGCCCTTGTGCTCCCGCCGGGCCGTGGCGCTGGCGAAGCGCGGGTCCGTTGCCAGCTCCGGCTGCCCCATCCTCTCCGCCAGCCGGCTCCAGCCATGGTCGTCCAGGTGGGGAATCCGTAGCGTGAAGTAGCCGTCGGCCACTTCCATCGGCGTGTTGCCCACCATGTTGCCGGTGAAGTGCTCGTGCATGGAGCTGACCATGAAGCCCAGCACCGCCTCCTGCATGGACACCACGATCTTCTGGCCCTCGCCGGTGCGCTCGCGTGCATGCAGCGCCGCCAGGATGCCCACGGTCATGCTGACCCCGGCGGCCTCGTCGCCGATGCCCAGGGACTTGGTGCCCTTGGCGCCGGCGTACTCCCAGGCGGTGTGGGTCCAGCCGGTCATGCTGTTGTTGGTGGCCGCCGTGTTGCCGTAGTCGGCGTAGGGACCCCACTCGCCATATCCGCGGGAGCAGGCGTAGATCAAGCGCGGGTTCGCCTCCTTGATGGAGTCGTAGTCGAGCCCGAAGCGCTCCATGGTGCCTTTCTGATAGTTCTCCACCAAGACATCCGCCCGTGCGACAAGCTCCCGCGCCAGCTCGACCCCGCGCTCGCTCTTGAGGTTCAGGACGACGCTCTTCTTGTTGACGTTGATCCACAAAAACTCGTAGCCGTCTCTTCCCGCGTCCGGCGCCATCCAGGAGCGCCGGAAGTTGTCGCCCTGGGGCGACTCGATCTTGATGACCTCGGCCCCCAGGTGCCCCAGCAGCATGGTGCAGAAGGGTCCGTTCAGCGCGTGGGTGAAGTCCACCACGCGGATGTCGTTCAAAGGGCCTGGCATGGGTCGCTCCTTTTCGGTCAGATTGACAAGAACGCCCTGTTATCGCATACCGTTTGGCACCAATCCAACGAGAGGTGCCGCCGTGACCATTCCCACCCAACCCCTGGACCCCGAGAAACAACCCGCGCTCACGCGCGCCGACTCCTACGCCGAGTGGCGCAACCGCGAGGGCGCCCCGCTCGTGGGCGGCGTCTTCATCGAGGACATGAAGGCCGTGGAAGTGGGCCCGTGGCCGCGCAAGGGCGACGGCGTCAAGGGCGCGCTGTGCTACCTCGACGGCGACAACGGCGGCGACGAGCACATCGTCGAGCTGCCGCCCGGAGGCTACACCGCGCCGTTGCGGCACATGTACACCGAGGCCATCTACGTGGTTTCGGGCCACGGCTCCTGCTCGGTGTGGCGCGAGGGCGGCGAGAAGCAGACCTTCGAGTGGGGGCCCGGCAGCTACTTCGTGCCCCCCACCAACGCCTGGCACCAGTTCTTCAATGCCAGCCTGTCCCAGCCGGCCCGATGGTTCTCCGTCACCGACCTGCCGCAACTCTTCCGGCAGTGGAACAGCGAGCATTTCATCTTCGACAACAACTACGACTTCGACGACCGCTACCAGGGCGAGCCCGACTACTTCAACGCCGAGGCCAAGCTGTACCGCGGGCGGGTATGGGAAACCAACTTCATCCCGGACATCCGCAAGCTGCCGCTCTACGAGTGGAAGAGCCGGGGCGGCGGCGGCACCAACGCGTTCATGGTCATGGGCTCCGGGTTGATGGAATCTCACGTGTCCCGCTTCGAATCGGGTTACTACAAGAAATCCCACCGCCACGGCCCGGGCGCGCACCTCTACATCATCGAGGGCGAGGGCTACGTGCTCGCCCAGCGCGGCGACGAGGAACGCGTCCGCTGCGACTGGAAGGAAGGGAGCCTCTACCTCTCGGGCGCGGGTCAGGGCCTGTGGCTGCACCAGCACTTCAACGTGGGCTCGACGCCGGCCACCTACCTGGTGATGAACCAGGGCCTGTCGCGGAAGTACGCGGTCAGCCGCTGGCAGGCCCAGGAATCCACGGTGCTCCGCACCGGCGAGGTCAGCGGCAAGAAGGGCGGCTACCAGGTGGAGTACGAGGACGAAAACCCCGAGATCCACCAGATCTTCGAGGAAGAGCTGGCCAAGCGCGGCATCACCTGCCGGATGAAGAACATGGTGCCGTGGTGTACCGGCGAGGCCGGCGCCGAGGCGGTCAAGGTCCTGTTCCCGGACGAGCACGGCAATCTGCCGGGCGAGCAGGGCAACCTTCCCGACGCGGAAGGCAGCTTCATCGACTGACCCGGGAACACCCAGGCCATGCATGACATCGGAGACGACCACGACCACGACGGAGGGACGCCGGAAGAAGAAGACCACCCTCTCTGGAAGCTCGACACCATCACCCTCACCAGCGTCGGCATCGACGTGGGCACGGCGACGTCGCAGATCCTCTTCTCGCGCCTGGTGCTCCGGCGTCTGGGACGGGAGCTGTCCAGCCGCTTCGTGGTCACCGAACGGAAAACCCTCTATCTCTCCCCCATCCGCTTCACGCCCTACACCGCCAACCGCGAACGCATCGACGACGACGCCCTGGGCCGGCTCGTGGACGACGCTTACGCGGAGGCGGGACTCACGCCGAACGACGTGAACACCGGCGCGATCATTCTCACGGGCGAGGCCATCCGGCGGGACAACGCCCGCGCCATCGCGGACCTCTTTGCCGACCAGCGCGGCGACTTCGTCTGCGCCACCGCCGGGCACAACTTCGAGGCCCTGCTGGCGGCCCACGGCTCCGGCGCCGTAGCCTACTCGGCAAACGAGCGATGCCGCGTGCTCAACATCGACATCGGCGGCGGCACCACCAAGCTCGCCCTGGCCGAAGCGGGGCGGGTCGTCGGCACCGCCGCCTTCCACGTGGGCGGGCGGTTGCTGGCCACCGACGGCGACGGCACCATCACGGTGCTGGAGCCCGGCGGCAAGGCCCTCGCCGGCCACGCGGGACTGGACTGGAACGTTGGCGACCGGACCAGCCCCGGCGACATCGAGCGGCTGGCCGACCACATGGCGGACGCGGTGCTGACCCTGGCCCGGGGCGCCGCCGCCGGTCCTGAGCTGGAGCCGCTGTGGGTCACGCCGCCCCTGAACGGGTCCCGTGAATGCGACGCCGTGGTCTTCTCCGGCGGCGTGAGCGAGTACATCTACGGCCACGAGCGCGAGTCCCACGGCGACCTGGGCGCGCCGCTGGGCAGGGCGCTGCGGCGCCGCATCGACGACGGCGAGTTGCCCGGGCCGCTGGTGAGCGCCCGTGAGTGCATCCGGGCCACGGTCATGGGAGCCGCGCAGCACACGGTGCAGGTGTCCGGCAACACCATCTATCGCTCCGACGACCACCTGCTGCCGCGCAAGAACATCCAGGTGCTGCGTCCGCCGGTGGACCTGGACGGAGACATCGACCCGGCCGTCATGGCACAGACCATCCAGAGCCACTTCCGGTCCTTCGACCTCAACGAGGGCGAAGCCGAGGTGGCGCTGGTTTTCGTGTGGCAGGGACCCCCCGCCGCCTTTCGCATCGCAGCGTTCTGCCGCGGGTTGATGGAGGGGTTGCCACAGACCATGGCCCGGGGGCGCCCCATCTACCTGGTGTTCGATCACGACATGGCCGGCTTGGTGGGCACCATCCTCAAGCAGGACTTCGGCCTCCAGAGCCAAGTGCTTGCCCTGGACGGCATCACCCTGCGGGACTTCGACTTCATCGACCTGGGCAGGGTGCTGGAACCGTCGGGGACTGTGCCGGTCACCATCAAGTCGCTGGTGTTCCAGTTCTAGCGGCGGCGCGAAGGGCCGCGACATGTCGACCATCGCAATTCTGGACCCCGGGTCAAGCCCGGGGTGACGGAAGGGCGGGACCGGGACGACGGAGACGCCCGCAAGACCCCGGAGGCGCCCGAGGCCTCTAAATCGTCACCCCGGGCCCCGGGTCAAGCCCGGGGCAAGCTTGACCCGGACGTCACCCCGGGCTTGACCCGGACGTCACCCCGGGCTTGACCCGGGGTCCAGGCGGGGGCTGGGGAAGGGGCCAACGCATAGGAAACGGAGCCATGGCGGAAATTCATCTCGAAAGAAGCGGCCCAATAGCGTCGGTGGTCATCGACCGGCCGCCTCTGAACGTGCTCAACCTAGCGCTGCTGCGGGAGCTGCGGCAGGTGCTCCATGACCTCGACCAGGACACCGGCGTGGATCTCGTGGAGCTCCGCGGCGCGGGCGAACGCGCCTTCTCCGCCGGCGTGGACGTGAAGGACCACACCCGGGCGCAGGTACCCGAGATGCTCGACCTGGTGCACGGGGTCATCCGGAAACTGATGAGTCTTCGCCAGCCTACCGTCGCGGTGGTGGACGGCGTCTGCCTGGGCGGAGGCTGTGAGCTGGCTTCGTCCTGCGACCTGGTGCTCGCCTCCGAGGAAAGCCTGTTCGCCACCCCCGAGATCACCGTGGGCTGCTTTCCGCCGGTGGCCCTGGCGCGGTTCTCCTCGCAGATCGGCTACCACCGGGCCGCAGAGATGATCCTGACGGGCCGCCGCCTGTCGGCGCGAGAAGCCGAGTCCATCGGGCTGGTGAACCGCGTGGTGCCGCGGGACCAGCTCGGCGAAGCGCTCGAAACGCTTCGGAGCGACCTGCTGGACAAGAGCCGCGCGGTGCTGCGCATCACCCTCAGGGGCCTGCGGGAAATCGGCCTCAAGGAACTCTCCGCAGCCCTCGACCGTTCAGAGGAAATCTACGTCCAGGAGCTGCTCCAGACCGAGGACGTCGAGGAAGGTGTCCAGGCGTTCGTGGAGAAACGCAAGCCCAAGTGGCTGCACCGGTGATCGTGGGGCAACCGACACACATCGTCGTTCCCGCCCTCCTCCATCATTCCATTCCATGCCCCTCTCCCGTCATTCCATGCCCCTCTCCCGTCATTCCCGCGAAAGCGGGAATCCAGGGGCGGTGGAGGGGTGCTACAGCGGCATTTCCCTGCCGCACCCCTCCTGGATTCCCGCTTTCGCGGGAATGACGATTCCGGGGGTTGTTGCCGCTCTCGGATGGTGTTTTGACACAGCCGCTTCCGCGGGAATGACGGTGTGCGATCAGGCGGGCTGGCTCGCCAGCGACCGGCGTACGGCCTCCATGATCCGTTCCTTGTCGGGGACGAAGAAGGTCTCCAGCGGCGGTGCGCAAGGAACCGGGGCGTTGGGGGCGGCGACCCGCAGGATCGGGCTGTCGAGGTAGTAAAGGGCCCGCTCCTGCACGAGAGCGGCGACCTCCGCTCCGATCCCGCCCTGCTCCACCGCTTCGTGCACCACGATCAGCCGCGAGGTCTTCCTGACCGACTCCACCAGGGTATCGATGTCCAGCGGCACAAGGCAGCGGAGGTCGATGACTTCCGCGGAAACCCCCTCGCCGGCCAGCGCCTCGGCCGCCTCCAGCGCCGGCTGCACCATTTTGGACAGGGCGGCCACGGTCACGTCCGTACCCGGCCGAAGGACCGATGCCCTGTCCATGGCGAGGCCGCTGCCCCCTTCCGGCACTTCCGCCCGCGAGAAATAGAGTGCCCGGTGCTCGATGAACAGGACCGGGTTGTCGTCGCGGATGGCATTCCTCATGAGGCTCTCGGCGTCGGCCGGATTCGACGGCATGACCACCTTGAGGCCGGGGACGTGGAGGAACCACGACTCCAGGCTCTGGGAGTGGTGCGCGCCCATGTTGCCCTGCACGCCGCACTGGACCCGCACGGTCAACGGCACCTTCAGTTGCCCGCCGGACATGTAGTGTAGCTTGGCGGCGTGGTTGACGAGCTGGTCCATGGCCAGGGTGATGAAGTCCACGAACATGATCTCCACCACCGGGCGCAGACCCGACAGCGCCGCGCCGATGGCGACGCCCATGACCGTGCCTTCGCTGATGGGCGTATTCACCACCCGGTGGCCGCCCAGTTCCTCGGCGATACCCTGGGTGACCCCGAAGGGCCCGCCCAGCGCCACGTCCTCGCCAAAGACGTAGACCGAGGGGTCTTCCCGCATCTCGGCCAGCAGCCCCGAGCGGATGGCCTCCAGATAGCTCAGCTCCGCCATATCCACCTCACGCCCATACCTGGGTCCCGGTCTCCTCGGGCTCCGGCCAGGGCGACGCCAGCGCGAACTCCGCCGCCGCTTCCACCAGCGCACGGGCGTCGCCTTCCGCCTCCTCGAAGTCCTTGGCGGACGCGGCCCGACGCCGCTTCAGCACCCGCGTGAAGCGCGCGATGGGGTCCTTCTTCTTCCAGTCGGCCAACTGGGACAGCTCCCGGTACTTGCCGGGGTCGCCTTCGTAGTGTCCCCGGAGGCGGTAGGTCAGGCACTCGACGAAGGTCGGCCCCTTGCCGGCGCGGGCGTTGTCCACGGCCCGGCCCATGGCCTTGCGCACCGCCAGGATGTCGTTGCCGTCCACGGTGGCGCTGGGGATGCCGTAGGTCTCGGCGTGCCGGGCCAGCCGCTCCACCTTGGTGTGGGCGGACAGCGGCGTGAACTCGGCGTAGCCGTTGTTCTCGCACACGAAGATCACCGGAAGCCCCCACAGGCTGGCGATGTTCAGGGACTCGTGGAACGGACCGGTCTGCCCGGCGCCGTCGCCGAAGAAAACCACCGCCACCCGCCCCACGCCCTTTTCCCGGGCGGCGAAGGCCGCGCCCAGGGCCAGTGGCACCGTGCCGCCCACCACGCCGCTGGCGGTGACGAAGCCCGTCTCCGCCGCAACCACGTGCATGGAACCGCCCTTGCCGCGGCAATAGCCGGTGGCCCGCCCCGCCAACTCGGCCATGAGCCGGTTCAGGTCCGCCCCCTTGGCGATGGCGTGGCCGTGGGAACGGTGCCCGCCGTAGACCAGGTCATCCGCGTCGAGCATACCGCACACGCCCACCGCCACGGCTTCCTGCCCGATGCCGAGGTGGAGCAGGCCGACGATCTCCCGGGCCGCGTAGAGGGCGGACACCTTCTCTTCGAAGGCGCGGATCACCCACATGCGCCGGAGCAGCGAGACCGGATCACGGTTTTCGTCCCGGCGTGCCGGGGCCTTCGCTCTTCCCTGCTTCGCTGCCGTCATGGAATTCCTTCCGGTGCTGCTTGCGCCCTTGGCCCCAGCGGCGCCTTGGGCCCGTCCACGGCCAAGCGGCGGAATCGCGCCCGGTCGATCTTGAACGTATTCGGATCGGTGTCCGGCCACTGGTAGAACGCGTCCGGCACCTTGTAGCGAGGCAGGGTCTGCCCGAGCCACGCCGCCAAGGCCGGGCCGTCGGGACACCCGCCGCGCGGCTGCACGAAAGCCACGCAGCGCTGGCCGAACTCCTCGTCCGGGATGGGCACCACCACCGCCTGGTCGACCCCCTCGTGGTCGGTCAGCGCGCGTTCGATCTCTTCCGGGTGGATCGTCTCGCCGCCGGAGAAGAACCGGTTGTCGCGGCGGCCGATGACCGTCAGGTAGCCGTCCTCGTCCACGCGCCCGAGGTCGCCGGTGGTGAACCAGCCGTCTTCGGTGACGGGGCGCCTGACGTCGTCGCCGTCGACGTAACCCATGAACAAGGTCTCTCCCGCCAACTGGATCTCTCCTCCTTCCCCGATGCGGAGCTTGCGGTGCGGCAGCAGCTTCCCGGAGGTGAGACGCTGGGCCGTGGTGGATTCCGGCCCCGTCGTGGCCACCTGCGAGGCCATCTCGGTGCAGCCGTAGCTGGCGAACACCGGCAGGCCGCGGGCGCCCGCGCGCTCCAGCAGCTTCAGCGGCACCGGGCTGCCGCCCAGGACGATGTAGCGGAGCGCAGGGTAGCGAACGGCATCGGGCTGCTGCAACAGCCGGTGCAGTTGCGTCACCACCACCGAAAGGTGCGTGACCTCGTATCGGCTCAACACCCCGTCCAAGGCCTCTCCCCGGTCGGGCAACACCACCGTGGAGCCCGCCAGCAGGGACCGGAAGAGAATGCCGAGCCCGCCCACGTGGTACAGCGGCAGGTCCAGCAGCCAGCGGTCGCCGGTCGCCAGCGGCAGGTTCCGGTTGCAGCCGAGCGCGTTGTAGTAGTGGTTGCCGTAGGAGTGGAGCACGGCCTTGGGAGCCCCGGTGCTGCCGGAGGTGAAGACGATGGTGGCGGGACGGTCGAGCGGCATGGTGGAGCCCTGGGCGTCCACCGCCGGACGCGCGTCGGGCGCGGTCGGGTCGCCGTCTCCGGCCACGTCCAGGTCGTTGCCCCGGATGACCCGCAAGTCATGGTCCTGCATGATCGGCGTGTCGCCCGCCGTGCCGGTGGAGCCCTGCGGTTCCGACTCCCCCACCACCAGCGTGCGACAGTCCACGCGGCGCAGAAGGTCCGCCACCGTGCGGTACGGGAGTCTCGTATTCATGGGACAGCACACCGCCCCCAGGCGGAGCACCGCCAGCAACCAGACGAGGTAGTCGGGGCTGTTGGGAGCGAGAATGGCCACGCGCTCTCCAGGGTTGCACCCCGCCCGCCGCAGCGCCGCGGTCACCCGCGCCACGCGCTGGTGGAACTCCGCGTAGGAGACGGCCCGAGCGCCGCTGACGAACGCGGGCCGGTAGCCGTGACGCTCGGCCGCTTCTTCGAGCGGACAGCGGATCTCAGGCATGCCGGATCTCGCTCAGCCTCGACCCGTCGATGCGATGCGCCCGTGCCACAGCGTCGCTCCACGCAATGGCTCCGGCGCCGAACGGCAGGCGCGGCTCCACCACGTCCGCGGCGAGCCGCCGATAGGTGTCGAGACCCGCGGGCACCGCGTCTCCCGTGGAGGCCCAGGCGAACGCCGCCAGCGCCAGCAGCCCGACGCCGCTCTCGAAACAACTGCTCACCACGGGACGGATGTTCAGCGCCGACGCCTTGGCCGCCCATTCCCCGGCCCTTGCGAGGCCGCCCAGGAGCGTCGGCTTCAGCACCACGGCGCCCACCTCGCGCCGTCCTTCGAGGTCCTCCGGCCGAAGCTCCAGGAGGCTTTCGTCCAAGGCCACGGGAATGCCCGTGGCATCGAACAGCTCCCGCAGTTGCGAGGGGTCGCGCAAGGGTTCCTCCAGATACTCGACGCCGGCGCCGCCGAGCTGGCGGCCGAACGCCACCCCCTGCTCCAGGCTCCAGCTCCGGTTGGCGTCCAGCCTGAGACTCACGGCGTCGCCGATCACGTCACGCACCGCCCGGGTGAGTCCGACGTCTTCCGCAACCGGCCGCCCCCCCACCTTGAGCTTGACCGCCCGGCAACCGCCGTCGCGGAGTCGCCGGGCGTCCGCTAGCACCTCCTCGCGCGAACCTGCGAGTAGGCCGTTGACCGGAACGGCGCCCTCGAAGCAGGCCAACTCCGCTGCCGCCGCGTCCTCCATCCGCCGCGACAGTCTCGCGAGCGCCGTCTCCAACGCGAAGCGCACGGAGGGCGACGCCGCCGCGAGCCCACCGCTCAGCCATGATTCGCGATCATCGCCGCCTGTGTCGAACCCGGCGCCGGCCCAGGCGGTCAGCTCCGTCTCGGCCTCCTGGACAGTCTCCCGGCTGAACCCCGGCAACGGCGCCGCATCACCCCAACCTGAGGCACCGGAACCGGAATCGATCCGGACCAGGACGCCGGCACGCTCGTGAATCACTTGACCCGCCAGCCGCAACGGCGCCGCCAGCGGCAGGCGATAGCGGAAGATCCGGCAGCGTGAGAGAGTCCCGGCGTCCGGACTATCCGCGGTGGTTCTTGTGGTATGCTGGAGTTTCATGCACCGGGTTGCCTTGTTCCCCTTTGATATCACTACCCCGCGGGCATTTTGAACTCCCGCCGGGAAGCTACCACCCATGTCCGACCCCGTCTCCAACCAATTCCGCGCCTTCGCCCGCCACTGCCGTGAGTCCTCGCCGCTGTACGAACGGCTCGCCACGGGTACCGCGGAAGATCCGGAGCTCCTGAGCCTGGCCGCCCAAGCCCGAAAAGGCGAGAGGGTGGCGAATCTGTTGTTCGCGGCGGTGCGGTTCCTCCTCCTGAAGGGAACGCCACACCCCCTGGCCTCGTTCTACAAGGACAACTCCGCGCCGTTGGGTGACCCCTACCCCGATTTCCGTTCGTTCTGTCTCGAGCACGCCGCCACCATCACGGAGATCATTTCGACACGGACGGTCCAGACCAACGAGGTGAGGCGATCCGCGTTGCTGCTGCCCGCCTTTGTTTTCGTCTCCCGGCAGGCACCGGGGCGGCCGCTCCACCTTCTGGAGATAGGTGCGGCTGCCGGCTTGAACCTGCTCTGGGACCGCTACGGCTACGACTACGGAGACGGTCTGCGTTCGGGAGATGCGAACTCGCCCGTCCGGATCGACTGTTCCCTGCGCGGGCGGTTCACCCCGCCCGTTCCCGCAGCACTGCCGGAGGTGGCCCGCCGTATCGGGGTCGACTTGTTCCCCATCGACGCCGACGACCGGCAGGAGACCCTGTGGCTTCGGTCGTTGATCTGGCCAGGGGACCGCGAGCGGGCACGTCTGCTTGAGAACGCCTTGGCCGTGGCGCGACGAGAGAAGCCCGAGATCATCGCCGGCGATGGCGTGGGGCTACTGCCCGAGTTGCTGGCGGAAGTTCCCAGGGAAGCGGCCTTGTGCGTCGTCCGTGTCTTCACCAACCTCTCGCCCGAGGCGCGTAAGCAGTTCAACGCTACGCTGGCGCACTACGGCGCGCAAAGGGACTTGTGGTTCGTCTCAAACAGAAGAGGCGCCTGCGACAGTGAGTGCGGCCTGGCCCTGGTTTCATACCGGAACGGCGTGAGGAGCGAGGCCCGTTTGGCGAACTGCGAGAACCATGGCCGATGGATCGAATGGTTGGTCGAGAGCTAACCCCATGAGCGGGAGCCGTCACAGCACCCAACCGATGGAGAACACGGCGCTGTACAGCAACAGAAGCTTGGCCGTGTAGGCGAGGACGGGGTTCAGGAGCGGACCGTCGAGGACGAAGAGACGGCGGAAGGCCGGCACGGCCACGACCACCACGGCCACGGTGGCGACCGAGTAGGGGTGACGTCCCGAGGAGAGGTAGAGCAGGAGCGGGAGCAGGCAGGCCACGACCACGGCGATGATGTATTCGGCGCGGGCGAAGCCGGGCCCGAATCGCACGGCCAGCGTCCGCTTGCCGGTGCGCGCGTCTTCGTGCACGTCGCGGAGATTGTTGACCGCGAGGATGGCCACCGACAGGAGCCCTGGCGCCAGGCCGGCGACGATCACCGTGGCGTTCACCGTCAGCGCCTGCACGTAGAAGGTGCCGGCCACCGCCACCGGGCCGAAGAAGATCAACACGAAGAGGTCACCCAGTCCCATGTAACCCAAGGGACGGGGTCCGCCGGTGTAGAGCATTCCGCACGCCACCGAAAGGACGCCGATCAGGACCGCCGGCCAACCGCCGCGCCAGATGAGGTAGAGGCCGCCGAGCAGCGTGAGCAACAGCACCACAAGGATGCCACGCTTCATCATGCCGGGGGTCGCGAGACCGGCCTGGGTGACCCGCAAGGGGCCCTGGCGGGCCTCGGTGTCGGCGCCCTTCTGGTAGTCGAAGAGGTCGTTGGCGAAGTTGGTGGCGACCTGGATCAGCACCGAGCACGCTAGCGCCACCAGCGCCGCGGGCGCGTGAAAGCCGCCGTCGCCGAAGGCCATGGCGGTGCCGACCACCACGGGGGCGATGGATGCCCAGAGAGTCTTGGGGCGGGCCGCCAGCAACCAGACGGAGACGGCGCCGGGCGGCTCGAGGAGGGGGTCCTGTGCCACTGGGTCCCCTTACCGGTTGTTGTTGGTTCAGGGCCGCCGGGGGAACTTCGAGAAGTCCGGCTTGCGCTTCTCGACGAAGGCGTTCCGTCCTTCCTGCCCTTCCTCGGTCATGTAGAAGAGCATGGTAGCGTTGCCCGCCAGCTCCTGCAGACCGGCCTGGCCGTCACAGTCCGCGTTGAACGAGGCCTTGAGGCAGCGGATGGCGATGGGCGAGTTGGCGAGGATCTCCCGGCACCACTGGACCGTCTCCTCCTCCAACCGCTCGTACGGCACCACCGCGTTCACCAGTCCCATGTCGAGGGCCTGCTGGGCGTTGTACTGCCGGCACAGGTACCAGATCTCGCGAGCCTTCTTCTGGCCCACGATGCGCGCCAGGTAGGTGGCGCCGTAGCCGCCGTCGAAGGAGCCCACCCGGGGGCCGGTCTGCCCGAAGATGGCGTTGTCGGCGGCGATGGTGAGGTCGCACATGACGTGCAGCACGTGCCCGCCGCCCACGGCGTAACCCGCCACCATGGCGACGACGGGCATGGGGCAACTGCGCATCTGGCGCTGGAAATCCAGCACGTTCAGCCGGTGCACGCCGGCCCCGTCCTTGTACCCCGAATCCCCGCGCACCTTCTGGTCGCCGCCGGAGCAGAACGCTTCCCTGCCCTCGCCGGTGAGGATCACCACGCCGATGGCCGGGTCGTTGCGCGCCTCATCCAATGCCTGGATCATCTCCTCCACCGTCAGCGGCCGAAAGGCGTTGCGCACCTCCGGGCGGTTGATGGTGATTTTCGCGATGCCGTCGGTCTTGTGGTACTTGATGTCGGTGTACTGTCCCGCCTCGGTCCATTCGATCATAGCTGTCCTCTAGCTCCTATCCGACCCCAAAGACGTCTTCCCGCGCCTCCTCCGTCCCGTCATTCCCGCCTCCTCCGTCATTCCCGCGAAAGCGGGAATCCAGAAACAGTGCGGCGGCGAGAGACGCCGAATGCGGCTCCCCTCCACACCCCTGGATTCCCGCTTTCGCGGGAATGACGGAGGAGGCGCGGGAATGACGCGGAGACGACGTCAACCTGCCGATTCGTCAGCGGCAGGACACCAGAAACTCCCGCAGGGCGCGGGAGAATGCCTCGGGATTCTCGAAATGCGTGTTGTGGCCCGCGTCCGGGAGGGTCACGAGCCTGCCATTTTCCGAGAGGCTTACCATATCCTGCATGGTTTTTCTGTAGCGGGGGTCGAGCTCACCGGCCACGGCCAGCCATGGAAACGGCATCCGTGGGAGTTGCGGCCACAGGGAAGGCTGGGAGCCCGTGCCCATGAGCTGGAGGGAGCGGGCGAGGCCCGCCGGGTCGTTGTGCCGCCGCCGCTTCATCAGCGCCGTGAAGCGCGCCTCGTCCCGGTGGATGGATTGGAACAACGGCTGTCGGTACCAATCCTCCAGGAAGGCATCCAGCCCCTGCCGTTCCAGCTCCGAGGCCTTGGATTCGTCCCACTCGCGCCGGGCCTCGCGCTCACGCTCCGAGGCGAGTCCGGGCGATCCTGACTCCAACACCACCGCGCGGCAACGGTCCGGGTGGGTCAACGCCACGTAGAGGGCAAGCCGCGCTCCCATGGAATAGCCCACCGGCACACACTGCCCTATCCCGAGTGCGTCCAGCACCGCGAGCAGTGCAAGCGCCGCCTGGGGCATCGGATAGACGCCGGGCGGACAACCGGCGCTCAACCCGTGACCCGGAAGGTCCGCCAGGACGCACCGGCACTCCGGAAGCGCCTCCACCGTCTCCGTCCAGTCCCGGCCCGAGCCCATGAAACCGTGAAGGAACAACAACGCCGGGTCCGCGTCCCCGCCGCTGCCCTGGAGTTCATAGTGGAGTCGATACGGGTCGGGCAATTTGGTGTCCTTCGAATCGGCAGTCGACATTCCCGGCATCTACTACGTCACCCCGGCACCCGTGATGTCACCCCGGGCTTGACCCGGGGTCCAGGCGGCGAGCCGCCAGCCGCCATTTCCATCGCCGGAGGCCGTTGGTCGTCTGCCGTGCGTGGCCGAGCCCCCGCCCCTCGACCCTCCTGGACCCCGGATCAAGTCCGGGGTGACGGGGAGGTGGTCCGGGGTGACGGGGAGGTGAGACCCCGCGACTCCGTTAATGCTATGCAGCGCCGTCAAGTCCCCGATGCCAGGGAAGTGAACCCTTCCAATGCCGCTTTCCGCAGCCTCACGTGAAGCTCGTAGTTGTCCCGGCGCGTGGTCTGCACTTCGATCACGGTGGCGCCGGGCCGGGCCCGGGCCTCTCCGTAGGCCTCGACGAACCCGTCGGCCGTCGCCGGTCTGGCGTACTCGAGCTCGAACAGCGCCGCGGCGTGCTCGAAGTTCATGCCGTGGGGCGCGCCGAAGTAAGTTTCGAAAACGTCGGCGAAGCCGGCGATGGGAAGGAACGAGAAGATCCCTCCGCCGTCGTTGTTCAACACGACGATGACGAACGGGGTATCCAGGGTCCGGCACAACCGCAGGGAGTTCAGATCGTGCAGAAACGCCTGGTCGCCCATCATGAGGGTGACGCCCTTCCCCAGCCCCCGCGCGAATCCCGTGGCCGTGGCGATGGTGCCGTCCACCCCGCTGGCGCCCCGGTTGGCGGCCACTATTACCGGATCCGGCCTCGGACAGCCGAAGGTGTCCACGTCCCGGACCGGCATGCTCGACGCGAGATACAGCCCTTCATCCGCTCCGATATGGCGCGAAACAAGCCACGCGACCTTGGGCTCGTTCAGGGTCTGGTCCGGGGACAGCAGTTCATCGAGGCGCCGGCCGACGTGCTCCGACGCCCGCTGCCAGCTCGTGAGCCAGTCCGCACGGGCGCCGCCGGTTTCCCCGGTCGTACCCGCTTCCGCTGCATCGCCTCCCGCCCGGACATCGCCGACCACCGTCCTCAACGCCTCGCACAATTCCGCCACCGGAATCTGCAACCGCCGTGTCGCTCGGTGAATGGCATCCTGGCGTTCCGGGTGGTCGTTCACCACCACGTAGTCGTTCGGCGGCGCGTCCTCCAGGTGGTCCGGGAGCCGCCTCGAAGTCCAGCGCCCGCCGACGTGTATCACCGCCTCGATGGGATGTTCCTGCATGAACTCCTTGGAGCCGAGCAAGATGTCGTGATAAGGGATGACGGTCCCGTTCCTGCCATCCAGCCGAAGCCCCGAGGTGACGTCGGGAAGGAACGGCCAGCCCAGCATCTGGGCGAGACCGGCTACCGCGGCGCGCTCCGCCGGGTGCGCCAGCCCGCCGGCCACCAGCAGGCCACGAGGGCGGCGCTCGACCAACTCCGCCACGTCAGTCAACAGGTGCGGTTCGGGACGAACCGGCGCGCTTTCGTAACGGGTGTAGGCGTGGTGGCCGTCGCGCCATCCGCGCACCGGCTCCAGATACCTCTCGAAATCTCCCCCCTGTTCCGTTGGGGCCAGCGGCTCGCGGAACATGCAGTTGATATGGACGGCCCCGCCTGACGGCCTTCGGGAACGCCTCACCCCCTGGTCCACGGTGGTCAGCACCACCGCCGGATCGACGTCGGCGGAAGGACACGGAAGAGTCGCCGACCACTCGACGTAACCGCCGAAGAACTTGACCTGGTCCATGGTCTGGTTGGCGCCGGCGTCCTGCAGCTCCGGCGGCCGGTCGCCGCTCAGCACCAGCAGCGGCACCCGCTCCAGCGACGCCTCCACCACCGCAGGCCAAACATTGGCCAAGGCGCTGCCCGAGGTGGTGACGACAGCGGCCGGCGTCCCGGCAACCCGCCCGTACCCCAACGCATGGAAGGCCGCGCCGCGCTCGTCGTAGTGGACGATGCTCCGGGCCCGGCTGTTCCGCGCCACCGCCACCACCAGCGGCGTGCTTCGAGAACCCGGAGCCACGCAGAACGTCTCGACGCCGTTGCGGACGAGCTCCTCGATCAGCAGCGATGCCCACAGTTGGTTGAGGTTAGGGGCTTGAGTCATCGCGGCAGGTTCAGGGCCTGGGTGAAGTGGCTGATCTTGTAGTCCAACTCCTCCCATTCGTCTCCGGGCACCGAGCCGGCCACGATGCCCGCGCCGGAGAACACCGAGATCGTGGAACCGTCCACGAGCCCGGAGCGGATCGCCACGGCGAACTCGGCACCGTCCCGTCCCACCCAACCCACGGGACCCCCGTACCAGCCTCGATCGAAAGGTTCGCGTTTCTCGATCTCTCGAACCGCGAAGCCGGTGGGGTAGCCGCCGACAGCCGGTGTCGGGTGCAGCGCTTTCAACAACTCCGCGTCGGCGACGCCGTCACGGAGCGTGCCCTCGAAGGTACTCATGAGATGCTGGCACTGGCGCAGCTTGACTACCGACGGATCGTCTCCGTTGACCAGCCAGCCGCACAGCGGCGCCAGGCTTTCCCGGATTCCCCGGACCACGTAGCCATGCTCCCGCCTCTCCTTCTCGCTGCCCATGAGATCCCGTTCCAGCTGCCGGTCCAGGGAGGCGCCGTCGCCGCGCACGCGCGTGCCGGCGATGGCGTCGCACAGGATCCGCCGCCCCTCCCGCTGGTACAGTCGCTCCGGCGATGCCCCGAGAAACGCCCGGCCCGGCGCCGGGACGAAGCAGAACCGGTAGCAGTGTTCCGCCTCCTCCAGCAGGGCCTGAAGGCAGGCCAGAGGATCCAACTCGGCGGCGAAACCGAAGGTGGATTTCCGAGCGAGGACGACCTTGTCCACAGCACCATCGGACACGAGCTTGAGGGTCCCGGTGACGGCGGCGGCCCATCCAGCAGCACTCGGGAGGTCGTCACGGCCGGTTGCCGCGGGTTGGTCGCAAGCGATGTCCAGGGCCGGAGACACCAGGGAATCGACCTCCTTCATCAGAGTGTCGGACGCCACGGCCGAATGCAGCCACTGGCACGCCAGCACGCTGTCCGAACCCCTTCGGCTCAACTCGAACCGCGGCAGCACGAACCGATAGCCACCGAAGTCGCGCCAAGCCGCGTCCGAGGGCTTCCTGCCGTTGAAGCGCATTCCCCCGAAGTATCTCGCCGCCGTCTCCCCGGCTGGCAGACGAGAGCGCACATGCTCGACCAGCGACTCAACGCCGTCCGACTCCCCGCCCGCGACGAGGTCCGCGCAGCCGATTCCGGCCACTTCATGCCGGCCCTCCCGGTCGGCCCAGTATATCTTGACGGCAGCGGGCGCTTGAGCCCGCAACCACGCCAGAGCGTCCGTGTGCGGGATCACGGTTTCCACTCGGACGATGCCCCCAGGCTCGCTCCGGGACCAACCCCGGTGAATCGACTCCCTGATTCTGTCCGGCAGGCTGTTCGCTCTTTGACCCATTCCGGCTTCACTCGTACATCCGGATTCGCTTCCGGAGGATTCACGCATTCCCAAAGGGACGTTATCAGATCGGATTCAAAGCGGCGAGAGTCGTGGAGTCTGCGGACAGCACCGCCCAAGTGGCGCCGGATATTTCGATGGAAGGGCAGTGGTCTGATTTGACGGCATTCTTGCCAATTTTTGCCAAAATCGCTATCTTCGGGCCATGAGCACGATGAACATATCGCTTCCCGAGGCGCTCAAGTCATTCGTGGACGATCAGGTCAGCACACGCGGCTACAGCACTTCAAGCGAGTATGTCCGCGAACTGATCCGCAGGGATCAGGATCGTCAGCGCTTGCGCGACCTGCTCCTCGAAGGTGCGGCCTCTCCACAGGCGGTCACGGCCGACCCGGACTACTTCAACCGGCTCCGCGATCGGGTCCACAAAGCCGGCCGGCGGTGAGCCGCAAACCGATTGTCCTGCGCGAGCGGGCACGGCGCGATATGGAAGAGGCAGTCGATCGCTATCTGGCCGAGGCGGGCTCGGCGGTTGCGCTTTCCTTCATCGGCGCGTTGGAAGATGCCCGTCGCCAGATCGGCGAACAGCCGGGGAGCGGCTCGCCCCGCTATGCGCACGAGTTGGATATTCCCGGCCTGCGCTTCCGCTCGGTCGGCAAGTTTCCGTATCTGGTCTTCTATGTCGAGAGGGAGACGGAAATCGATGTCTGGCGCGTCCTGCATGGGGCACGGGATATTCCGGCCTGGATGCGAAACCCGGGCGAGGACTGATCCAGAAGGCGCGAGCGGAGCCAATCGGTCACCGTTTATGGCGCGGGTTGGTGGTGGCCTGGATCCGCCGGATCCTGTCCGGCCAGATGGAGCGGATATACGCGAGGATGTCCCAGATCCCGTCGTCGGTCAGCTCCTCGGCGGGTGCGGGCATGCCGCTTGCGATTTCGGGCAGGCCGCGTGCCTCGAACAGGGCCTTGCCGCCGAGTTTGGTGTAGTCGAAGAGATACTGGTTGTCGTGATGCCAGGTATGGCCGGTCTCGTCGTGCGGCGGGGCAGGCCTGATGCCGTCCTTGCCGGGTCGCCGCCAGTTGGGCTGACCTTCGAGCTTGGCCCCGTGGCAGGAAGCGCAGTGCACGGCGTAGAGCGCCCGCCCGTTGCGGAGGTCGCGGTTCTCGAGCTCGTGGTCCGCCAACGCCCCGGCGGGCAGCAACAGCACGAGGGTTGCCAGAATGTGCTTCACGGAACCTCGCCTCATGCCACGCCCCGGCCCCAGACACGAACGGGCGGCCGGTAGTCTCTGCATTACCGGCCGCCCGTTTCGCTCAATCCCGTATCCCGGGTCAAGCCCGGGATGACGGAGAGGAAACCCAGGGGATGACGTGGTGGGAACCCCTGGCGTGACGGATTGCGGCTAGTTCGCCGCCAGCTCCTTCTTGATGTTGTCGATGAATTTGGTGAGCATCTGGTCGGCCTTCTTGCGGATGATGGGCTGGCCGAACTCGCCGATCTTGCCCAGGATGTTGACGTCGGTCTCGACGGTGAGCTCGGTCTCGCCGGCGCTCAGCTCCTTGAGTTCCATGGTGGACTTGCCGCGCATGGCGCCGGCCACGCGCCGGTCCTCGGCCTCGGCCCGGAGCGCGGCGCGCCACGCTGCCTGGTCCTTTTCCTCCAGCACGATCTTGCCTTGCAGGCTCAACGCGATGGGACCCACCCGCACCTTCAGGGTCCCCTGGTAGGTCTCGCCGTCCAACTGCTCGACGCCCTCGACTCCGGGCAGGCAGGTGGCGACCCTGGGAATGTCCATGAGAAGCTGCCACAGGGGCTCGCGGCCCGCGGGCACGGTTGCGCTTTGACTGAATTTCAACTCTGTCCTCCGTTCCTGTGATCAGCCCGCGTTGGCGATGGCCTGTTCGAGCGCCCGCCGGACGAACACGGCGGCCATCTGCGTCTTGTAGGATCCCGAGCCGCGGAAGTCGCTGACCGGGTCGGTATGGTCCTTGGCCTTCTCCCCGGCTTCCCGAAGCCCCTCGGCTTTCAACGGCTGCCCCCGGAGCACGTCCTCGGAAGCGGTGGCGCGGACGGGCGTGGTGTTGACGCTGCCCATGGCGATACGGACGTCCTTGATGGTGGTCTTGGCGTCGTCGAGGGTGACGACCGCCGCCGCGCTCACGGTAGCGTAGTCGTCGGCCGAGCGCGGCAGGAACTTGAGGTAGGCCGCGCCGCTGTTGGCGCCCATGAGCGGCACGCTCACGCCGGTGACGATCTCCTCCGGCTCGAGCACGGTCTCATAGTAGTCGCTGAAGAAGTCCTCGGCCGCCACCGAGCGGGTGCCGCCCGCGGAGCTCAGCTCGAAGCTCGCGCCCAGGGCGATGAAGGTCGGCGGCGGATCCTGGTTGGGGTCGGCGTGGGCCAGCCCGCCGCCCACCGTGGCCATGGTGCGCACCCGCTGCGTGGCCACGTGGTGGTAGGTGGCGCCCAGCACCGGGAGCTTGCCCTGCACCACGTCCGACGCGTCCAGATGGGCGTGGGTCACGAGGCCGCCGATGTGCACGCTGCCGTTGTTCTCCGCTACGTCGCTCAGCCCCGCCACGTTGCGCAGGCTGATGACGCAAGTCGGTTGCAGCAACTGCTGCTTCATCATGATGACCAGCGCGGTGCCGCCGGCGATGATCTTGCCGTCGGAGCCGAGTTCCTTCAGGTCCGCGTAGGCCTCTTCGAGGCTTCCGGGAGTGCGGTAGTCAAAAGCGATCATTCCTTGAACCCCTTACTTGGCGAACTCGTGCGCCTTCTCGATGGACTCGATGATCTTGTAGTAGCCGGTGCAACGGCACAGGTTGCCCATCATCCAGTCCTTGATCTCTTCCTCGTTGGGCCGGGGGTTCTGGTCCAGCAGCGCCTTGGCCGCCACCACCTGGCCCGGGGTGCAGATGCCGCACTGGAAGCCGCCGTAGCGGATGAAGCTCTGCTGCACCGGGTGAAGCTCACCGTCCTGGGCCAGGCCCTCCACCGTGGTCACGTCGTGGCCGTCGGCGAACACCGCCAGGGCCAGACACGAGCTCACCATCTCGCCGTCGATGAGCACCGTGCACGCGCCGCACACGCCGACGCTGCAGCCTTCCTTGGTCCCGGTGAGGCCCAGATCGTAGCGGAGCAGGTCCACCAACAGCCGGTTGGTGGGCACCTCCATCTCATGCTCCGTCCCGTTGACGCGAAACTTGATCTTCTTGTCCATGAAAATCCGTCTCCGATCGTGAGATTCGTTACTTGACTCGTTACTTGGCGGGGTCCGTGAAGATACCCGAACGACGCCCTGTTTATAGGAAGAATCCCGTAGCCGGTCAACCCCCGCCCGAGGCCGGAGGGCTCCCCGGCGGGACCCCTTCCACGGGCTTGTCCATGAACCGGCCGATGCGCGCCGCGAGCTCGTCGAGCCGCCTGCCGCCGCCCCGGTCGAGCAGCACCGAGCGCGAGCCGGCAAGGAGCAGGCGGAGAGAGCGGGCGGGGAAGGACTTCTGCCCGGCCGTGGAGCCGGCCACCGCGAAGCCGCTGTACACCTGGTCTTCGCCGAGCCTTACGGCCCGGACCTCGTCGAACTCCAGCGTCAGCCGGCGCCGCATGAACAGGCTGCTGCGGGACAGGTGGACCTTGCCGGCGAGCCGGTCGATCCGAATCACCCGCTTGAGGGTCAACAGGAACACCACCACCCCGAACAGCACCACGTTCATGGCCGGGAAATACCACAGGTTCCCCACCGCGCTGTCGAGCCCCTGGGCGAGGATGGCGCGGAACACCGGCACCGAGAGCAGCAGCAGGAAGCAGGCGATGCCGAGGCACAGGAGGGCCGGGAAGCGCCCGCCGCGCCAGACCAGCCGGATCTCGTCGTCGCCCGAAGGTACCGGGCGGAATCCGAGGCGGTTGCCGATGGATTCGAAGTGTCTGGGGTCCCCTGTCATTCGCGCCGCCCGCGCGGGGCCGAACCGCGGCTACTTCTCCGGCTTGCCCCCGTGCTTGCGCAACTCCCGGTCGGAGCGGTCGCGAATGTCCCGCCGGCTTCCCTGCGCCTGGGCGCGGATCTTCTCGTTGCAGGGCTGGCAGATGCCGCCGCTCAAGGGAACGACCTTGGCGCAAACCATGCAGCGCTGCTGTGGCCGGTCTTCCATAGCGCGGAGCTTATCGGAAAACGCCGGACGATCCAAGAAATGCCGGACCGTGGGAAGTGTCCGGCTGGCGAGCGGGCGTGTTTGAGACCGGCTCCTGCATCCGGCGTTCGGCCGATTTCAGGGCAGCACCTTGATCTGGGCCGGGCTCTCCAGAATCATCTCCAGACCGTACTTGGGATCGTCCTTGATCCGTCCGATGAGCTCCACCTCCTTTCCCTGAAACTGCTTCGGGTGGGCGTTCTCGCGCAGGAAGGCGTCCACCGTGGAGGAGAAGATGACGGCGGTGAAAGCGGACCGGGAAGGGCCGAAGTCCAGGAAATAGGTGTTGCTCTTGGACGAGTGCCCAACGCGAAAGACCCGGCCCCGGACCCGCGCCATCACGCCCGCCAGCTCCCTGAGCCGTTCCACCTCCATCACGTCCACCAGCGGCGGGCCGTTGGCGGATGCAGCCGGGGCGCCGGCAGAAACCCCGGCCGACGGCTCCGCGCAAGGCGGCTCCCCGCTCCAGCGCCCGTACAGGAGATGAACGAAAAAGCCGGAAAGGAACGCCCCGATCACAAGCGCGGTCAAGGGAAGGGAGAGCCGTCGCAGCAATTCTCGCGCCATATCTCCACTAATCGGCGGGAGGGGCGGAACCCTTAGTCAAGGGGAGTATTTTCAGGGGCGGCACATCTCGAGGATCAGCCGCTCCATGACGGCCTGGGGCTGGTGGCCGGACGACTTGAGCCGGACGTCGGTGTCCTGGATCGAGCGGAGAAAGCCCTTGAGCTCGGGCAGGGTGAACCGTTCGGCCCGCTGCAGGGTGAGGTAGTTGGCGTAGGGGCTCTTGGTGGGAAGCCCCTCGGTGTCGGCGGGAACCCGTTGCTGAAACTCGGTGTAGGACATCCGTTGGTGCCAGACCCTGGCCAGCTCACCGTCGAGGAGCTGACGGGCGCCGAGCAGCCGGCGCACCTGGCTGGCGATGGCGCCCAGCACCCGTAGCGGGTACTCGCCGTCGGCCATGAGCCGCCTGAGAAAGCCCAGGGCCTGCAGCGCATCCCTCTCACCCAGGGCGTCCGTCAGGTCGAACACCCAGCTCTCCGACTGGTCCGTGAAGATTTCCTCCACATCGGAAACGCTCACGGCCTCCGCCTCCCCCACATACAGCAGCAGCTTCTCGATCTCCTGGTGGACGGCCCAGAGTTCGTTGCCGCACCGGGACAGCACCGCCTCACGGGCCTGCGGATCGATCCGCTTGCGCGCGCGCCGGAGACGCTGGTCGAGAAAGCCGGCAAGGGACTCCCGGCGGATGCGTCCGCTCCGGTCCCGTTCCACCGACAGGTCCAAGACGCAGCCTTGGCGGCTCAACTGCTTGTAGCCGCGCCCGCGCTTGTCCACCTGGGGCGCCAGGAGCAGCAGGCGCGCGCCGTCCGGCAACCCCTGCTCCAGCAGTTGCAGGATCCTCCCCTGTTCGTCGGCCCGGGGATTTCCGGGAACCAGCTCCTGCTCGCGGCAGTATTGCCAGACGGCCCCGATCTCCCGTTCGTGGGCCCGGTAGTCCTTGAGGGTGCCCGCCAGCTCCGACGCATCCGCCGCTTCCAGCCAGCGCTCCCGGGTCCACCCCTCCGATCGCAGCAAAGCCATGAAGGCGCGCCCGCTGTCGTCGCGGCGGCCCTCCTCCCATAGGCCCACGCACTTGTCCAGCAGATCCACCTTGCGCTCGGCGGGGGCGAACCAGGGAACGTACTCCACCACCACCGTGCAGGCGGGGGAGAACAGCGACGGGGTCATCAGGGAGGCCTCGACTTCGTCCCAGGAAGCGGTCCGGCCGTCGAACGTCGAGGTGCCGAGGGCGCGGTCGGAATCAGGAGCAATGAGGTTCAGGACGGCGCGGCGCGCCCCGCGGACTCGGAACTCGTCGCCGTGGAGCAGAATGATCGAGGGCCCCTTCCCTTCACGGAGGCCCTCCAGGAGCTTTTCTAGGTCTTGCGCCATCCAACCGCACCGCGGAACGGGCCGTCAGCGCTTCGACACCCACATCTGGCTCTTTTCGCTCCAGACGTAGTCCGACTTCCAAAGCTTCAGGCCCACGGTAAAGTCCCCGCCCGAGTGCGTGACGAAGACCTTCTGGGTCGAGTGGGGAATCTCCGTCCTGGCCACCAGCATGACCTGCTTGCGCAGGTCGCCCTTCACCATCACGCGGTCCCCCACCTCCATGACAGCACGCTGTCCCTTGGCCTTTTTCACACGAGGAAAGGTACCATCACCTACCCGGCCGCGCAATTTCGGGGCCGCCGGTGCGCCGCGCCGCCGGGTTGACAACGGTACGGCGCTTCTCCTATGAGGATATGGCGCTTTTTCCGAGCGCCTGTCCACACGGATATTCAAAGGAGGCGGGAGAGGCCCCGCGAGAGTTCCGGCCGGGAGGCCGGAAGGGAGGAGAGTTCGTCGATGCGCTTCGTCACCTACAGTTTTCGCAGCAAGACCCGCCTCGGCATGTTGACCGAGGATGAACAGATCATCGATCTCCGGGAGGTCAGCAGGCGCTACCTGCCGGGAAGCACCGCCTCGTATCTGGACAGCATGCAGACCTTCATCGAAGCGGGCGCAAAGGCCGTCACCACGGCGAAGAAGGCGGCCCAGTACGTCGCGGGACTGGATTCCAAGGGCATCCGGAGACTCGCCCAGGCGGAGATGCTGGTGAAACGGAACCGCGTCCGGCTGCTGTCGCCGATCTCCGCGCCCCGGAAGAACGTCATCTGCCTGGGAGTCAACTACCAGGAGCATATCGACGAAGGCGTGCGCGCACGGGGAGTCCAGCTCAACACGCCCGAGGTGCCGGTGTTCTTCACCAAACCCGCCACCGCGGTCATCGGAGACCAGGGCAAGGTCCTCGCGCATTCGGCCACCAGCAAGATCGACTGGGAAGTGGAGCTGGCCGTGGTCATCGGCCGCAAAGGCCGGAACATCCCCCGCGCCAAGGCCAACGACTACATCTTCGGCTACACCGTCTGCCTGGACATGACCGCCCGCGACCTCCAGCGCCGCCACCTCCAGTGGTGGAAGGGCAAGTCGCTGGACACCTTCTGCCCGCTGGGGCCCAGCATCGTGCACAAGAGCGCCATGCCCGATCCGAAGGCGGTCCGCCTGCAATGCCGCGTCAACGGCGAGACCATGCAGGACGGCAACACCCGGGACATGATCTTCGACATCCCCGCGACCATCGAGTCGCTGTCCGACGGCCTGACCCTTGAGCCCGGCGACATCATCAGCACGGGAACGCCGTCGGGCGTCGGCTTTGCCCGCACTCCGCCCATCTTCCTCAACGTCGGCGACAAGGTGGAAGGCGAGGTGGAGGGCATCGGCGTGCTGGAGGTAAAAATCGCCGCCGCGCGCTAGTGTCCCGTCCCGTTAGCGAGTATTCTAGTGTCCTGTCTCCCAAATAGCGTTATGAAGATGCGAGGGCATTTTTGTCGTCGGCAAGGCGCGATGACGAGCAGTGGCGGGCACCACGCGAGGAAGAGCAACGCAGCCGACGGCGAAAAGGACCCGCAGATTCATAACGCTATTTGGGAGACAGGACACTAAGGACTCCAACCTGGGAGTCTGCTGTGGTCATCCGTATCAACGGCAAGGACAACGAAGTGGCGCCGGACTTGAGCGTCGCCCAACTGCTGGAGGACCTGGAGATCCGGCCCGGACGCGTGGTCGTCGAGCTCAACGCCGAGGTCGTGTCCCGGGACGCGCACGGCGCCACGCAATTGAAGGAAGGCGACGAGGTGGAGATCGTCCAGTTCGTCGGCGGCGGATAGAGCCATGACCGAACCCAAACCCCAAGTCCCGGAGGCGGCATCGTCCGATTGCCTGCGGCTGGCCGGAAAGGAATTCCGGTCGCGGCTGATCGTCGGCACCGGCAAGTACCGCGACTTCGAGGAAACCCGCAAGGCCATCGAGGTCTCCGGGGCGGAGATCGTCACGGTGGCGGTCCGGCGCGTCAACATCACCGACCCGGACCAGGAGAACCTGCTCGACTACCTGGACCCCAAGAAGTTCACGATACTGCCCAACACCGCGGGCTGCTACACGCCGGAGGAAGCCGTGCGCACCTGCCGCCTGGCCCGGGCGGCCGGGGTTGGCACCATGATCAAGCTTGAGGTCATCGGCGACGACAAGACCCTGTTCCCGGACACCCCCGGGACCCTGGAGGCCGCCCGCCTGCTCATCGAGGACGGCTTCACCGTGCTGCCGTACATCAGCGACGACGTGGTCACCGCCAAGAAGCTCGAGGACATGGGCTGCGCCGCGGTGATGCCCCTGGCCGCCCCCATCGGCTCGGGCCTGGGCATCCGCAACCCCTACAACATCCGCATCATCCAGGAGAACGTCTCCATCCCGGTGATCGTCGACGCCGGCGTGGGCACCGCGTCCGACGCGGCCATCGTCATGGAGATGGGCTGCGACGGCGTGCTCATGAACACCGCCATCGCCGGCGCCAAGGACCCCGTGCTCATGGCCGACGCCATGAAGCAGGCCGTCGAGGCCGGGCGCAAGGCGTTCCTGGCCGGCCGCATCCCCAGGAAGCTCTACGCCACCGCCTCCAGTCCCATCGAGGGACTCCTCCACTGACCGCGGGCTGTCGAACAGTAGACCCTTGAGATCCGTCGACTTCGACCTGTATCTCGTCACCGACCGCAACACCACCGCGGGCCGCGACCTCCTTTGGGTGCTGGAGCAGGCCCTGGAGGGCGGCGTCCGGGCAGTGCAGCTCCGGGAGAAGGATCTGAGCGGACGGGAGATGCTGGAGCTGGCGCGCGCGGTGAAGGGGTTGTGCGACCGCTACGGCAGCGAGCTCTTCATCAACGACCGCGTCGACGTGGCGTTGGCCGCGGACGCCGCCGGCGTGCACCTGGCGGCCAATTCGATGCCGGTGGCAGTCGCGCGCGAACTCCTCGGCGCACACCGGAAGATCGGGGTCTCCACGCATTCCGGGGAGGATGTACGCGCGGCGTCGGCGGCGGGCGCCGACTTCGTCCTGTTCGGACCCATATACCCCACCGGCTCCAAGCTCCCCTTCGGCGACCCCCAGGGACCCGCCGCGCTCAAGGCCGCCACAGACGCCGCGGCCGTCCCGGTTTTCGCCATCGGCGGCATCAAGCCGCACCACATCCCCGAAATCAAGGCCCACGGCACCGCCCGCATTGCCCTCATCTCCGCCATCTCCGAAGCCCCCGAACCACGGGACGCAGCCCGGAACATGCTGGCAATGTTGCGGGCGTGACCGCGGCTTCCCCGTCCAACCAACTCTCCGTCACTCCCGCGAGTGGAAATCGGCCGACTTCACCCTAAAGAACCCCTGCGAAGCGCCGATAGTTCCTAATGTGACGATTCTTGACTTTTCGGTCGTTTCTTGGTGTCGTGTTCCGGACCGATCCGTATTCGCACGAGCAGCGTATCCGGAGATGCAACGATGGGCCTGATCGTTTCCGAAGTGTACGATGCCCTGATCGAAGCCGGAGCTTCACCGGACACGGCAAAGGCTGCGGCCGGCGCCGTACCACCAGCCGAGAACATGGCGACCAAAGAAGACATGGCCAGACTCGAGGACCGCATGGCGACCAAGGAAGACCTCGCCAGACTTGAAGCCTACATGGCCACCAAGGAGGACCTCGCCAGACTCGAAGCCTACATGGCCACCAAGGAAGACCTCGCACGGCTTGAGATCGCCACCAAGGACAACTTCTCAAGACTCGACAGCCAGATCGCCGTCCTCCGTTTCGCGGTGGTCAGCTTCGGCCCCGCCATCCTGGCCTTGCTGGTCAAGCTGACCTTCTTCCCATAGGCCGGATCACCGCAGCGTAATCGGCCAACCCTTCGCCGCTCCACATTTGAGTGTCATCCGCGGTTGGGGTATGTGTAGGGGCGGGTTTCAAACCCGCCCGTGCCGGTACCGGCACGCTGCCCCGAAACTCCCAGGAGGCACAACATGAGAGATTGGGAAAAGATCGTCCCGGAATACGACCGCCGGATCTACGAAAAGGCCGGCTACAAGGGCAAGCAGCCCTTCGGACAGCGGCCCGCGCTACTCATCATCGACGTCATCACCGCCTTCACAGGAACGAAGCCGATGGAAACCCTGGACGCCATCGACGAGTTCCGGTCGAGCTGCGGCAAGGCCGCGTGGCAGGCGCTGCCGCACATCCGGAAGCTGCTGGTGGCGTGCCGCAAGAGCAAGGTGCCGGTGGTGTACTCCACCAGCGATCCCGACTTCAAGGCGGTCTTCGGCAACGCCACCAAACGCGCCGCGGAACCCACCACCGCGAGCGAACAGGCGGTGCAGTTCCCGCAGATGATCCGTCCGCGCAAGGACGAGTGGGTGGTGCACAAGGCCCGCGCCAGCGCGTTCTTCGGCACCCACCTGACCACCTATTTGACACGCAAGGGCGTGGACTCGCTGATCGTCACCGGCGCCTCCACCTCCGGATGCGTGCGCTCCACGGTCATCGACGGCTACTCCAACGGATACAACGTGTTCGTGGTTGAGGAAGGCACGTTCGACCGCTCGCCGTTCTCGCATCTCGTGAACCTCTACGAGATGAACAGCAAGTACGCCACCGTGGTGACCCGGGCGGAGGCGCTGGCGCACGTCGAATCGTTGCGGGCCGTCCCGCAACTCCGGGCGGCACAGCGGTAGGGAGCGCACCCCGAAGAACCAGGCGCTCCGGCCCTGCCCCCGCGGCGGGCGTTTTGGAGCATGGGAGAAATTCGATGAGAGACCTCGGACTCAAGGACAAGGTGGTTCTGATCACCGGCGGCGCCGGCGTGCTCGGCACCGCCTTTTCGCAGGGCTTCACCGATCACGGCGCCAAGCTGGCCATCAACGATCTCAAGGAAGAAAAGGCCCTCGAGTGCATCGGCAAGCTGACCGGGGACGTGCAGGCGATTCCCGCCCAGGGCGACGTCTCCGACGACGCAGACGTGGCCCGCATGGTGGCCGATGTGGTGGAGCGCTTCGGCACCATCGACGTGGTGGTGAATGCAGCAGCCGTACAGATCTACCCGCCCAAGACCATCATCGAGATGGAGCCCGGCGAATGGGACTTCGTGCTCGACATCTGCCTCAAGGCCGCCTACCTGAGCACACGCCACGTGGCCCCGGTGATGAAGCGCCAGGGCGGCGGCAAGATCGTCAACATCGCCTCCATCGCCGGGCACCGGGGCAGCGCCGGCGGCTCCGCCTACAGCGCCGCCAAGGGCGGCGTCGTCATGCTCACACGGCAGATGGCCGTGGAGCTCGGCCGCGACAACATCAACGTCAACTCCGTCAGCCCCGGCTTCACCCCCAACCGCCTCACCACCATCTACGAGTACGAGGCCCACACCAAGGGCGAGGGGCCGGGACCGGAACCCTCCATCACCGCCGGGGAGTTCACCCCGCCCGCCCTCGGACGCAAGGGCGAGGTCGAAGACTTCGTAGGTCCGGTGCTGTTCCTGGCCTCCCGCTGGGCCGACTACATCACCGGCGCGGACCTGCCCGTGGAGGGAGGGCGGATGGCGGCGCGGTAAGGACCGCCTCCTCCAGGCGCCGAACTCGTCGACCCTCGCGTCATTATCCCGGACGCAAAGAGCATCTTGCGGACACACCCGGCCTCGCCCGGAACACGTAGGTCGTCACCCCGGGCTTGACCCGGGGTCCAGAGGAGAAGCTGAACCGTATCGGATTCTCATCAACCTTCCGGGCCCCTTGCCGACGTGCGCAACCGACTGTTAAATTGGTAGCCGCCCGCCCACCAGACCCTCATTGCCACCCTAGCTCAGATGGTAGAGCAACTGATTCGTAATCAGTAGGTCGCCGGTTCGAGTCCGGCGGGTGGCTCCAGTCTCTCAAGGAAACCCGAAGCGATGGCGAAACTGACCGACTACCGGGTCTTGACCTTCGACTGCTACGGCACTCTGATCGACTGGGAGACCGGGATCTGGGATGCGCTGCAGCCGCTGATCATGTGGAGCGGCCGCTCGGACGTGACCCGGGACGCGGCCCTCCTGGCCTTCGCGAAACACGAGCATCGACACCAGCGCTCGACGCCCGATCTGCGCTACCCGGAACTGCTCGCGCGCGTGCACCGAAGCATCGCGGAGAGCTTCGGCATGGCCACCAGCGAGGCGCTCGACGAGGCGTTCGGGGAATCGGTGCCCCTGTGGCCGGCATTCCCGGACACCGCGGACGCCCTTCGCATCCTCAAGCGCCATTACAAGCTGGTCATCCTTTCGAACGTCCATCGCGACGGCTTCGCGGCCTCCAACCGGAAGCTCGGCGTGGATTTCGATGCGATCTACACCGCGGAGGACGTCGGATCCTACAAGCCGGCCGATGCAAACTTCGAGTACATGCTCGCGCATCTCGAGTCGGATCTCGGGATGAACAGAGCCGACGTTCTGCACACCGCGCAAAGCCTGCGCCACGACCATGCGCCCGCGAAACGTTTCGGCCTCGCCAACGCCTGGATCGACCGTCAGCGACTCTCGGAGGGTGGGAGTTGGGGGGCGACGGAAGAAGTGGAAACCATCCCGGAAATGGACTTCAAGTTCTTTTCGATGGACGAGATGGCCAAGGCGGTGCAGGCCGAGGCGGCGTGATCCTTTCGCTCAACCGGTGGTCCCGTCAAGCTTCGGGTAACAGCGCGCAGGGATGAAGGATCCCTCAGTAATACTTCGTCTCCAGATCCACCTCCCCCCAGCTCTCCGCCTCCATCATCATCGCCCAGCGGGCATAGAACTGCCGCAGACGCTTGCCGCCGCCAAAGGCGCCGGACTTTTCCTCGTGGCCGAGGTGGGCCTGGAGGTTCTGTGGGTAGCGGCGGGCGATGACGCCGCGGGCGGTGCCGGTACACTGCTCCCAGTTGTTCATGTCGTCCTGCTCGAGGTTGCCGCTGGGGCCGAAGGTCTGGGTGAGGTGGCGGCGCATGGCGGTCTTGATCTCCGGGGGCGCCTCCTTGTCGACGACGCAGTAGGACCAGATCTCGGTCTTCTCCGGACCCCGAGGGTGCCAGACGCGGATCATGTGGCGGATGAAGTTGGGGGAGACGTTGGGGAAGACGGTGGTGACCAGGCCCGCCTGCTGGGCGAGGTCGGGGCCGATGCGCTGCACGGCCTCGTCGAAGTGGTCGAGCAGGTAGTCGCGGATGACGCCTCCGGCGACCCGGGTGAAGCCGATGTCGTCGGAATAGGGGCGGGGCTCCTCGTTGGTGCGGGGGTAGGACAGGTCGTCCACCGGCACCTCTCGGACCGACACGTGGGTGATGGTGTGGTGGCCGTCGTCGCCGAAGAAGTTGTCGGCGGCGTACTTCCAGTTGGCGTTCATCACCCACTTGTGTACGCCGCCGATGATCTCGGTGCCGCCGGCGCGGCGGTCGAACATGACGCCGAGCTCCTGCTCCTGGCCACCGAGGTAGTCCAGCAGCGGCGGCGCCTTGGGGTCGAAGGTGGCGAAGATGAGCCCCTTGTGCACGTCCAGTTGGGCCACTTCCACCAGGCCCCACTGCGTCATGTCCAGCTCGCCGCTGTAGATCTCCTTCATGCCGGGGACGCCGATGAGCTTGCCGTCGTTGCTGTAGCACCAGCCGTGGTACGTGCACATGAAAGAACTGGCGTTGCCCTGGTCGGCGCGGCAAACCCGGTTGCCCCGGTGACGGCACATGTTGAGGAACGCCCGGATGGTGCCGTCCCCTCCCCGGCACAGCAGCACCGGGTCCTCGCCCATGTAGGTGGCGAGGAAATCGTTGGGATTGGGAATCTGGGTCTCGTGTCCCAGGAACAGCCAGCAGCGGGCGAAGATCCGCTCCAGCTCCTGCTGGTAAACGTCTTTGGAGACGAAGATCCGGCGGTCCAGCAACCCTTGCCGGGTGTCCACGAGATCGTTCAGTTGGTTCATCCCGCTACCCCCTAGAAGAAGATGCTCAGGTTGGGCGACTGCAGCACCGCCTGGTCCAGCACGATGGTGCGGCGGGCGATCTTCCACTGGTCGCCGACCTTGCGCAGCACGTCGTCCCGCTCGCCCACGAACACGTCCTGGCTGTGCTCGAGCTGGGTCCGATACACCATGAAATACGAACGCACGCGGAGCTCGGAGTCCGTCTCGCCGCGTTCCACCTGAACGTTGGTGACGAGATGGCGCGTGCGCGACGGCGGCACTTCCGACCACGCCATGCCGGTGGCGAGACGCGCCACCCGGGTGCGCAGGGTCTCCTTGGTCTCCTCGAAGAGCGCCAGCTCGCCGGGCTTGGACACGCTGTCCGCGGGATCGTCGCTCTCCCACGGATTGGTCCGTTCCGGCATCCAGTAGACGATGTCGTCGGTGAAAAGCTCCAGCCATTCCTCGAACGCGCGGTCGTCCAGGAGCCGCGCCTCGCGGACGAGGAAGTCCTGGATCTCATGCCAAAGATCGTGGTCGTTCACGTTGCTTCCGCCTTCCCTGTTGTGCCGGGCCAGGAGCTTGCGGGGCCGTCACCAGTACCGCGTCTCCAGGTCGACGTCGGACCAGGTGTCGGCGTTCATCATCATCTCCCAGCGGGAGTAGAAGGCCCGCAGCCGCCTGCCGCCGCCGATGGGCGGGCAACGGTCCTCGTGTCCGAGATGGGCCTGGATGTTCTGCGGGTAGCGCTTCGCGATGACGCCACGCGCGGTGTCGGTGCACTGGATCCAGTTGTTCATGTCGTCCTGCTCCAGGTTCCCGGCCGGGCCGAAGGTCTGGGTCAGGTGCAGCCTCATGGCGGTCTTCACCTCCTCGGGCGCGTCCTTGTCCACCACGCAATACGACCAGATCTCGGTCTTGTCCGGGCCCTTGGGGTGCCACAGCCGGATCATGTGCCGGCTGAAGTTGGGCGACAGGTTGGGGAATACGGTGGTGACCAGCCCGGGGCGGTCGGCCAAGTCTGGGCCGATGCGCTGGATCAACTCGTCGAAATGCTCCTGGTGATAGTCCCGTATAAGGCCTTCGGCCACCCGGGAGAGCCCCCGGTCGGTATCGGGGCGCGCATCGTCGTTGGTCTGCGGGTAGTACCGGACGTCCACGGGCACCCGGCGCACGGACGCATGGGTGACCGTGTGGTGGCCATCGTCGCCGAAGAAGTTGTCCGCGGCGTACTTCCAGTTGGCGTTCATGACCCACTTGTGCACGCCGCCGATGACCTCGGTGCCGCCGGCGCGCCGGTCGAACATGAAGCTCAGTTCCTGGTCCTGGCCGCCGAGATACTCCAGAAGCGGCGGCGCGTCGGGGTCGAAGGTGGCGAAGACGAGCCCCTTGTAGATCTCGAGCTGCGCCACTTCCACCAGCCCCCACTGCGTCATGTCCAGCTCGCCGCTGTAAATTTCCTTCATGCCGGGAACGCCGATGAGCTTGCCGTCGTTGCCGTAGCACCAGCCGTGGTAGGTGCACATGAGCGAGCTGGCGTTGCCCTGGTCCGCGCGGCACACCCGGTTCCCCCGGTGGCGGCACATGTTGAGAAACGCCCGCACCGTCCCGTCCCCACCCCGCCACAGCAGCACCGGGTCCTCCCCCATGTAGGTGGCGAGGAAGTCGTTGGGATTGGGAATCTGGGTCTCGTGCCCCAGGAACAGCCAGCAGCGCGCGAAGATCCGCTCCAACTCCTGCTCGTAGATGTCCTGGGAGACGAAGACCTGCCGATTCAGCAAGCCCTCTTTGGCGTCAACGAATTCGTTCATGCGGTTCATTCCGTTCACCTCAGACCTTTCGGCTCGCGTCCGTCGATGCGCCGGGCGATTCCGTGGCGATTATATAGGTTTCCGGTGGATGGCTGTCAACGACGGTGCCGGCCCCCGGCGCGCCGGCATGGGGGACAGGGGCGGGTTTGAAACCCGCCCCGACATATGGGATCACGTGGCATGGACCTTGGGAGGGCACTATGACAGCGAACGACGGCGGACCGCCCTTGTCCGGGGTCCGCGTCCTCGACTTCGGCCACGTGCTGGCGGCGCCGTTCTGCACCCGGCTGCTGGCGGACCTGGGGGCGGACGTGGTGCGGGTCGAGAGCAGCAGGCATCCCGATTTTCCGTGGCCGTCGTCCTACCGGCACACGGACGGACGCCACGCATCGTACCTCAACACCAACCGCAACAAGCGCTCGGTGGCCATCGACCTGAAGCACCCCGCCGGCCGGGACATCGCCCGTCGGCTGGCCACGGCCGCGGACGTGGTGGTGGAGAACTTCAGCGCCGGAGTCATGTCCCGCCTGGGGCTGGGTTACGAAACCCTCAGGGAATCCAACCCCGGACTGATATTCGCCAGCATGTCCGGCTACGGCAACAGCGGCCCGCGACGCAACTGGACCAGCATGAACATGAACCTGCAAGGCTGTGCGGGCCTCATGCAGGTCACCGGCGCCCAGGGAGATCCGCCCACCGCCATCTCCAACTCCTGGAACGACTACATCGGCGGGCTCCACACCGGCTACGCCGTCATCGCCGCCCTGACCGAGCGCGAGCGCACCGGCAAGGGCCTCCATCTCGACATGGGCCAGTTCGAGTGCAGCGTGTCGATGATCGCGCCGCTGTTGATGTTCAGCGCGGTGAAGCAGAGGAATCCCGACCGGATGGGCAACCGCTCGGACCGTTTCGCGCCGCAGGGAGTCTATCGCTGCGCGGGGCAGGACGAGTGGTGCGCCGTGAGCGTCCGTGACCACGTCCAGTGGCGGGCGTTGGCCCGGGTCATGGAGGAAGGAGCCGCGGATGCGCCTCTGGCGAGTGACGCCCGGTTCGCCGGCGTGTCCGGACGCATGCGTCATCACGACGAGATCGACGAGCGCATCGAGGCCTGGACCGGCGGGCTCGAGAGCGCGGACGTCGAGGCGCGCCTCGGACAAGCCGGTGTCCCCGCGGCGCGCATGCGCAGGGTCCAGGAGCTGGTGGAGGACGGAACACCGTCGGGAGCCTACAAGAGGATGGCCGAGCCCAGGGTAGGCTCGATGCTGACCACCGCGCTGCCCATGGAGTTTTCCGGGAGCGCGCTGCCGGCCGCAACGCCGGCCCCCGGCCTGGGCCAGCACACGCGGGAGGTGGTCCGCGAATGGCTCGATCTCTCGGAAAGCGGCTGGGCGGAACTGGATGACGAAGGTGCGCTGGTGTAGGCGCCCCCGGCCCGATCCGAACGCGATACTCACGACACTGCGGTTCATATGAGCCAATCCGCCGAAACCATCATCACCGACGAGCTCCGCCGCTGTATCGGCCAAAGAGGCCCGGTGCGTTCCCTGGAGATCCTGAGCGCCTCGGACGTGCGCCGTTACGTGGACGCCACCGGCGATGCCAATCCGCTTTGGCTGGACGACGGCTTCGCCCGCTCGGCGGGCTACCAGGGGCGACTCCTGCCGCCCATCCTGGTGGGCTGGACGCCCTTCAGCCTCAAGGAGCCGGAAGAAGGGAAAGGGGCCACCCTCGACGTGCGTCGTCAGCTTCCCGTCCCCGCCGCCTATACCAACGTGCGCAACGCGGGTAGCGAGACCGAGTGGCTGAAGCCGGTCCACCTGGGCGAACCCCTTTCATGTCAGAGCCAGATCGTCGACATCACGGCCCGGAAGGGGAAGATGGGCGTGGGAATCTACGTGACGCAGTTGGAGGAGGTGCGCAACGGAGAGGGCGAACTGATGTTCACCCGGCGGCACACCGTCGCGCTGTTCCCGGAACCGGCGGTGAGGGAGTAGGCTTGCGCATCCTCGACTTCGGACACCTGGCTGGCGCCTATGCCGCGCGGCTCCTGGCGGAGTCGGGCCATGACGTCGTCCGCATCGACGCTCCGGGCGGTGACGCGGTGCGCCGGACCGGACCGTTCCTGGGAGACGCCGCCGACCCGGAACAGGGGGCTTTCCACCATTTCCTGAACGCGGGCAAGCGGAGTGTGTCCCTCGATCTGAAATCTCCCGCGGGATGGCAGGTGTTCCTGGCGCTGGTGCGGACGGCCGACGCCGTGGTGACCAGCCGGCCGCTCCCCATGGACCACGACGCGGCAAAGACAGGTCTCGTGTGGACCGACGTCGAGGAGGAAGCGGACGAGCTGTGCGCCTATGCCCGCTCCGGCCTGCTCTCCCTGACCGGACAACGGGACGGCCGGCCCACGCTGCTGGGCGGCCACATGATCTATCTGGCCACCGGCATCCAGGCGGCCGTCGCCACCGCCGCCGCCCTTCACGTGCTCCAGGGCACCGGACAGGGCCAACGCGTCCGGGTCTCCATGCAGGACTGTCTGGAAACCTTCGTCGAGCAGGCCATGGTCGAGTACACGTTCTCCGGTACCCGGACCGAGCGGCGGGGCAACCGCGGCACCATCACCGCCATCTCCGGAGCGCTGCCGTGCAAGGACGGCCACTGGGTGGTGAGCCAGATCAACCGGCCCGGCCGCTGGGAGAAGTTCATGGAATGGGTCCGGGACCCCGAGCTCATGGCCGACCCCTCCCTGGCGTCGGACGACGCGCAGCGCGAGAAGAAGGACTTCATCATGGACCGGGTGCTGGCCTGGTCCCGGCAGTTCACCAAGTCGGAGATCGTCGAGGAGGGGCAGCGGCGGCGGTTCCCGTCGTCGCCGGTCTCGACGCCGCTGGACCTGACCCAGGATCCGCAGCTCATGGCGCGGGGATATCTCACCGAAGAGGATGATCCACGCTTCGGGCGCATCCCGTTCCCGCGCGGCGCCGTCGCCCGGGTGCGGGGCCAGGAGATGAGACCCGCGCCCACGCTGGGGGAACACAACGCGGAGGTCCTGGCGGAGCTGGGCTACTCCGAGGCGGAACGTCGGGAGCTGCTGGAGACCGGCGCCGTTTGACGTCGCCGGCGCAAGCGCGACCAGGAACGAACAAACATGACCGCCGCAAACACAACCGTGGCCGAAGACAAGTTCTTCGAGGACGTCCAGCCGGGCGCCCAACTGGTGACCCGGGAGTTCGGGCCCCTGACCGTCATCGACACCGTGCGCTGGGCGGGCCTCCAGGAGAACACGCAACAGCTCCACTATGACCGCGACTGGGTGCGGGAGCACGCCGGCCTCCGCACCTTCATCGCCAGCGGCGCCTACCGGCAGGCGCTGCTGATGCGCATGCTGACGGACTGGTCAGGCCCACGCGGCCGGCTGCGAAAGCTCGGCATCCGGCACACCTATTCCACCTTCGAGGGCGACACCATGCGTTTCACCGCGCGGGCTACCAAGAAGAGCGGCGACCCCGAAGAGCCGTGGATCGTGTGCGAGCTGGAAGGCGCCAACCAGGAGGGGCGGCAGATACTGACGGGCCGGTGCACGCTGGTCCTGCCCTCCCGGAGTTGAAAGGATCGGAACCTCCATGATCATCCCCGCAATGAAACCCGCCGAGGCCAAGGCCCGTGTGGACGAACACTACCGGAAGGTGGCGCAGCGGTGGCGCGAGCGGGTGACGGAGTCGCCCTTCATGAGCCGGCTCATGGAGGGCCGGCTGCCGCGCCCCGCGCTGCGGACGTTCTTCAAGAACTGGGCGTCGTACACCATCGAGATCAACACGGTGGAGGCGGCGTCCTACCACAGGCACATCGCCTTCTTCCGCCGGAACCGCGACCTGATGGCGCCCATGGCCCGGAAGCTCGCCGACGAACTGCTCCATCCCGAGCCGCCGGGACACATCCACGTGGTGCTGGAGACCGCCAAGGCCCTGGGGATCGCGGAAGACGAGGTCTACCTGGACCCGATGCTGGCCGAGTTCCGCGCCAAGATCGACTTCAAGCGGACGATCCTCTGGGAGGGAACGGTTGCCGAGTTCTACGCGGCCGGAGCCACCGAGGAGCAGACCGGGTACTGGTCCGCGGAGTTCTTCAAGGCCCTGACCACCCACTACGGCCTCACCCCCGAGCAGGCGGTCTACTTCTCCACCCACGAGGAGGCCGACCTGAAGGAGCACGAGGACGGCGTCATGGGCCATGGCAGTTTCCGGCGCCTGGTGCTGCAACGGCTGCTACAGGACGGCATCGAAGTGCGCGCCGGCTACGACCTCGACTACTGTGGCCTCACCGCGGTGGACCTCCACGGAGACATCCTCAACGCCTGCCTGACAACGCGCGACAACGCGTAGGGGCGACCGGCGATCGCCACGCGAGGCGTCAGGCGTTGCCGTTCCCGTCGATGAACGTCTTGGCCTGGCTGATCAACGCGAGCTTGTTGGCGGCGTGGAAGGCCGCTGTCTTGTAGCACTCGGCCAGCGTCGGATAATTGAAAACGGTCTTCAGGAAATAGTCCAGTCCTCCGCCCAGCCCCAGCACCGCCTGCCCCACGTGAATGAGCTCGGTGGCGCCGCTGCCGATGCAGTGGCAGCCCAGCAGGCGACCATCGTCGCGGTGGAACAGCATCTTGAACATGCCGGAGTCGTCGCCGAGGATGATGCCGCGGGAGATCTCCTTGTAGCGCGCCACCCCGGTTTCGTAAGGAACCTTCTGGCTCGTCAGCTCCTCTTCCGTGGCCCCCACCGAGGACAGCTCGGGGATGGCGTAAATGCCGATGGGGTAGTGGTGGCCGATAGGTTCCGCATCCACGCCGAACATGCGGCAGGCCGCCAGCCTGCCCTGCTCCGAGGACATGGCGGCCAGGGCGGGGAAGCCGATGAGGTCGCCGGCCGCCCAGATGTTCTCCACCGACGTCCTGAAGTTCTCGTCGACGTGCAGGCGGCCGCGTTCGTCGGCCTCGAGTCCCACCGCCTCGAGGTTCAAGTTGGACGACGCTCCCTGGCGGCCGGCGGAGACGAGGGTCACGTCGGCCACCAGGAACTTGCCCGAGTGGAGCTTCAGCAATCCTTGCCGCTTCGGCGTCTCGACGATCTCCACCTCTTCGACGGCGTCGCCGCAGCGGAACGTGACGTCGCCTTGCGGAGCTGGTGCATCAACTCGTCGACGATCTCGTAGTCCATGAACTCCAGCGGGCGTTCGCGCGCGTCGATGACCGTGACCCGCACCCCCAGGGCCGCGAACATGGAAGCGTACTCGAGGCCGATGACGCCCGCGCCCACCACCGCCATGGTCTGCGGCAGCTCCTCGATGCCGAGGATGTCGTCCGAGGTGATCACCGTCCGGCCGTCGGGCTTCATGCCGCGGGGCTCGCCCGGCCGCGTGCCTACCGCGACCAGGACCTTGTCCGCGGTGATCACGCGCCGCTCTCCCTCCGCCTCCAGCCGGATCGTATGCGGGTCGACGAACTCGCCGCGCGCGTACAGGATCTTGACGTCGTTGCGGGTGAGGGCATCGTCCACCACCGAGATCTCCCGCTGGATCACCCGGTGCACGTGGCCTACCAACTGCTGCATGGTGGGCCGGCTCCTGCCGCTGGTGGCGAACGGGTCCATCACCTCCAGCCCGGGCCTCGAGTAGACCCGGCGGACGGCCTCGCGAAAGGTCTTGGACGGGATGGTTCCGTTGTCGATGCAGATGCCGCCGACGAAGCGCTGCTTCTCCACCACCGCCACCCTCTTCCCCACCTTGGCAGCCTGGACGGCGGCGCGCTGCCCCGCGGGGCCGCTGCCGATGCAAACCAAGTCGTAGTCGTATCTCGCCATCGTCCATCTCCCTTTCGCCCGACTGCGGACGCCCACCATTATGGCGAAACGAGGCCTCCTTTAGTTTTCCATCCCTTGCGCTTTTATCCGGGCAAGCGCAAGAGATTTAATGCGATCTTAACGTGTTGCAGCTATAAACAACTCACCGCCATGGATTCGACTCCGGACACACCGGAACAGCCTGGAAACGCATCTCCGGGCCGGTTGCCGCGCGACGTGGCGCTCGAGAACATCGTCATGATGACCGGGCTGGGCCGCTACGACGACGTGCGCCGGCTCCTGGCCGACGCCCACCCCGCCGACATCGCCGAGCTGCTGGACCCCCTCGACGAGCCGAGGGTGCGGCATCGGGTGTTCCGCCTGCTGCCCCCGGAAACGGCCTCCGCGGTATTGAGCCTGGTTTCGCCGTCGGTGCGCGACGAACTGGTGGCGAACCTCTCGGACCGGGAGCTGGCGGGCCTGGCGGAGGAACTCGACACCGACGATGCCACGGACCTGCTCGAGACCCTGCCTGAGGAGCGCACCCCCACGGTCCTGGCCGAGATGCCGGCGGAGCTGGCGGAGGAGATCGGCGACCTGCTCGATCATCCCCCGGACACAGCCGGCGGCATCATGCAGACGGAGTACGTGTCGGTGCCGCAGTACGCCACCGTCGAGCAGGCCATCGGGCTTATACGGCGGGCTCACGACGACGTGCCCGAGGTCCACGACGTCTTCGTGGTGAACGTGGAGAGACACGTCACCGGCGTTCTGCCCCTGAGCTATCTGGTGCTGGCGGGCCCGGACGAAGCCGTGGCCGACATCATGGACCGTCCGGTGATCTCGGTGCCGCTGGAGATGCCCCAGGACGAGGTGGCCCGGGTCCTGCAGAAGTACGACTTCGTCTCGGTCCCGGTAGTGGACGGGCAGGACCGGCTCGTGGGCCGGGTCACCATCGACGACGTGGTGGACGTCATCGAGGAGGAAGCCAGCAAGGACATCTACGCTATCGCCGGCGTGGAGAGCGAGTCCATCAACCTGGCCCACGACTCCGTGGTCAAGCGCGTCGGCGAACGTTTCGCCTGGGTGTTGACCACGGTGCTGCTGGGGCTCGTGTTGGCCCTGGTGATCTCCAAGGTCTTCGTGGAAACCTTCGAGAAGATGGCGCTGCTGGCGGCGTTCCTGCCGGTCATCATCGCCACCGCCGGCGCCGTGGGGCTGCAATCGTCCACCCTGGTGGTGCGCGCCATCGCCCTGGGAACCCTGTCCTTTCAGCGCATCCTGTCCGTCATCGCCCGCGAAGCCGCCACCGGCCTGGCCCTCGGCGCCGGCTGCGGCGTCATCACCGCGGCGGCCAGCTATCTCATCAACATGGGCAGCCCCGACATCCTGAACCTGTCCTTCGCCGTCCTCATCGGCATGGTCATCTCCGTCACCGCCGCCGCCTGCGTCGGAACCCTGCAGCCCATCATCTTCTACAAGCTCGACCGCGACCCCGCGGTGGCCGCCGGCCCGCTTGTGACCGCCTTCAACGACGTGCTCGGCACCACGTTGTACCTGCTCGTGGCGACGGCGCTTCAGGCGTAGGGGGTCCGTGACGGACTCCTACGGAGACGGCGGGCCGTGTCCGTGGTGCGGGACGTCTATACCCCACGCTCGGCAAGAAAACGCTTGAGAGCACCGGGGCGCCGTTCCATCGGCGTCATGGGCCGACGGGGCTCGCCCGAACCGACCAAAATACCTTGCTGTTCGAGGTCATCGAGCCGTGCCTCCATCGTCTCGGGTGACTCCCGGATGGCGCGAATCTCGGCGACGGGCTTGCCCCGGTAAGAAACCGTCACCGTCTTTCCATCGCGTACCTGCCGAAGGACCTCCGAGAACCGGCGTTTGGCGTCGGATGCCGAATATGTTGTATGCATGGCAGCCTTCCGTATAGCTACTTGGCCTGTTTCGCCGTCACACGCGTGTATCCAGCCTGCCAATGGCGCCCGTAGCCGGCGGCATAGTGGGGGTCCCAATGGGCAAACGTTTTCTCCGCATGTTCGATGCTGCGCCGCCAACTGGGGAACAGCCCGGCGCCGAACCAGCCAAGCGCCAACAAATCGATACGCTCTTCGTCGCTGAGCTTATCAATCGCGGCAACAAGACGTCTGTAAGGCGGAGAGTTAATATCGGTCTTGGTCTTCACCACGCATGATACGGGGCCCTTCGGTCCCGGCAAAGAGCGTGTCGATAACGAACTTCGCGGTTTCCGCGAAGGCGTCATATGCGGTCACCAGGGCCTTGATCTAGCTTTGCTCGATGACCGGAGCGATCCCCATGGCTTCGATCCACCCGGCAACATCGGGTGTTCCAATGTAGCGAATGCGGGCTCCAGCCAGCCGCTCGGTCGCCCTGCCAGCGAAGCGTTTGTCTGCAGTGATCAAGTCGGAGTTCGTCGCTTCCCCGCACGCAAGGTAAAGACAGTCGTAGATCGGATGGTCGATCTCAATCGCAATTTGAGCGGCGCGCTCAGTGAGGTCCGCACCTGAATGCAGCGTGATGACGTCGGACAAGCCAGGAAGTTCCTCAAGGTACTGCTGCGGGTGGGAGATCTCACCTCGGCGTGCCTTCTTCCAAATCGTGTTGGCGAACTCCGCCAGTACGAGAGCGGGAGCGTGCAACTGTATGCGCCGGGCCAGCAAGAGACGTGCTTCGTCGGATAGTGGCTCCGCGATGAACCACTTAATGACGATGCTGGCATCAATCGTCAGGTTCACCGATCACGATCCTCACGCAACAACTCGACGCTGTCGGTTTGGCTTGTACCAGCGGTTAGAGAGACGAGCGTCCGCGTCCGCTCGCGGAACCCGGCAATATGGCCGAGGCGGTCCACCCACTGCGTGAGAACATGGCGAACTTCTCCTTCAAGCGACCGCTGGTTCGCTTTTGCCTGCACCTTGAGCCTTTCGATGACTTGGTCGTCAAGGTTGCGGATAGTCAAATTGCCCATGACATCCCTCCACTGTGCCAACAATATGCCAGCAAAATGCTTGCGAAGTTTCAAGCGCGAGGAAACACGTCAGTCCGCCAATCGCTCCTCGACGAGCGACACTGTTTCGCGTCCCTTCACTGATCAGCAGGTCGATTCATGCGGAGGAGCTACTGCAACGCACAACCTCTCCGCTCGTGGCGCAGACAGGCGAGGTTGTCGTGGAACACCTCTGCCTGCGCCCCGGCGAAGCCGGCGCGGCCGGAGTTGTTTTCCCGGCTGCGCCGGTAGCGTGCCCAGTCGCCCTCGTTACCCTCGCGCCAGTAGCCGTCGAGGATCTGCGCCGGCAGCGGCTTGAGTCCGGGCCGGGTGTTGTAGCGCGCCCCCGGCGGGCCGTCGCGGCCGGGCAACCGCCGCCGCTCGCCGAGGAAGCCGTGGAAGGAATAGAAGGCATCGGCGCCGGGCAGAAATGCGAGCTCGTAGCCGACAGTCCCCGCCGGATCGGTGATGTCGTCCGCGGACATCATCGGCCGCTCGCCGAAGCCCATCATGAAGGCCCTTGCGTCTGAATCCAGGAAACGCACGGCACGCCTCACCGTCCGTTCCGGAACGTGCGGATACAGCTCGTTGGAGCGGATGGCGATATCGATGTCGAACCGCCCGTCGGGTCCAGGCTCCACCGACTCTCCCACCAGGTAAGTGCGCAGGTAGTTGTGCTGCTGGAGGGTCAGGGCGACAGGACGCTCGCCTGCGTCCAGCACCACGAACGCGGCGGTGTAATGGTCGAGCTGGTGCCAGTCATCGAGGTCCGCCACCAGCCGGAGCGGAAGGGCCTGGTACAGGGGCAACGCCGCGGGCAGGCCGCTCACCCGGAACACCAGGTGATAGGTGACGACGGTGAACTCTTCGGCCGGTTGTCCCGGTTCCGGCGGCGCCCACAGGCCGGTGCGCTCCACCGCGGCGTAGACCAGCGGGCGGGGTTCGGCGCCGCCCGGCACGTGGGTGAACTCCGCCCGCACGTCGTCACGGTAGCGGTTCAGATCCGCGGGGGTGGGGCCGTCGATGCGGAGGCCGTCCCCGGTCACGAGGTAACCGTGGGCGATGTAGTCGCGGTAGAAATCGATGGGCCCCTCATGGCCGGCGGGCAGGTGGAAGCGGGGCGCGTGGCGGCGGGCCAGCGCCTGGTCGGCCGGCCCGGCGGCTCCCGCCGGGGGGTTGGCGGCGAAGTACTCGGCGAAGCCCGGATACTGCGAGAAGTTCCGGTCTTGGGCTGCAACCCCGGTCCAGGCCGACATCAGCATGAGCCACGCAAGAAGACCGTTCGCGAACGCGCGGCGCAGCACGTGTACCGGATGGCGGAAACCGTTGCGGAGCTCCGCGCCCTGAATGACCGATGGACAGGACACTAGGGATTCGCCGATGATGGCGCGGCCCCGAAGGTCACGTCGCCTTCCAGCTCCCTGGCTCTCTCCCGCCAGTGCTTGCTGTCCGGGATCACCTCGTTCAGGGTCACCAGCCGGAACCGGTTGGCCTCGGGGTCCCGGATGGCATTGAACAGCACCTTCCGCGCCGCCACCACGGCCCGGTCGCTGGGCATCAGGTGCTCCCCGGTCCGGTCCTGCACCGGACCCTGCCCCTCCGTGGCCCAAAGGTCCTGGACTTGGAAGTTGTAGCGTCCGGCCGTGGTCTTCCCGATTCCCGTATAGCTCTCCCGGGCCATCAGCTCCCGGTTCTGCCGGTAGCGGTTCTCCTTGTTGATCAGCGCCCGGTAGTCGGGCGTCATGCCCGCCCGGCTGTTCCGTATCTTCTCCTTGTCGACGGGCTCGTCCCTGCGGAACTCGAAGGTGAACTTCCAGTGATGCGTGTCGTCGATGGGGACGTGCCAATTGACCCCGTAGCCACGCCAGCCGCGAAAGGTCCCGGGAAACGTGGTGCAGTTGGGCAGCACGAACTGCGTGATGTAGAGGTGGTATTGCTGTTCCTCGAGGTCTCGCCGCAGCTTGTAGCTGCGCAGCCCGTGGCCGGTGAGCTCCACGTCGAACTCCTCGCTGCCCGCGGCCGACCTGCCGGAAACCGTCTTCTGAGTCGGCAGCGGCCGGCTCCCCACCTCGCCGCCGATGCCGCGGTTGAAGCGCGTGTAGTGGAGGAACGTGAGATGCGACAGGTCGATGTTGCCCTCGTTGGCCTGCAGGTAGTTGCACTCGTGAAGGAGCTTGATGGCGAACCCGTGATCCACGGGCGCGGAGAGGAACTCGTAGCTCGGGAAGCACGGCGCTTCCCCGGGACCCATATAGGCGAACACGGTGCCGTTCCTGACCGTGCACGGATAGGCCTTCTGGCGGATGCCCGCGCGGCACTCCGGCGTGCCTCCGCCGGGCTCGCCCGGCATGTCCAGCACGCGCCCCTGCACGTCGTAAAGCCAGCCGTGGTAGATGCACCTCAGCCCGCCGTCCTCGACACGCCCGTAGCTCAAGTCCGCGCCCCGGTGGGCGCAGTGCAGGTCCAGCAGGCCGATGCGGTCCTCCGGGTCCCGGAACAGTACCAGGTCCTCGCTGAGTATCCGGATCGGCAGCGGCGCCCCGCCGGGAGGAATCTCCTCCACCAGCGCCACCGGCTGCCAGTAACGCCGCATCAGCTCCCCGCACGGCGTGCCCGGCCCGGTCCGCGTCAACAGCTCGCTTTCCTCGACGTTCATGCATACCTCCGGAAAACGCGCGCAAACGCCTATTCCAGATCCCAGTACGCCACGCCCATCCCCATGAGGGCGCTGTAGAAAGGTTCGTAGCACAGCAACTCGGGACGCGCGTCCCCCAGCGCCCCCAGGACGGTGATCCAGCTCCTCAGCTCGATGTTGCCGTGTTCCAGGAGATCGTCCGAGGTGAGGTCCGCCAGTTTCCGCCCCTGCCCCTCGCGCATGTGCCGCAGAAGCCCCGCGTCGAACTCCTCGCTGATGGAGCCGTAGGCGTGGGCGCCGCGGTAATGGGGCCACGGATACCCCGCGGTAAAATGCGACAGACCGCCCGAGGCGTACAACGCCACGCGCTCGGCGGATCGCCCCTCGCATACGATCTCGCGGACGGCCTGCCCGAGGCGGTAGCATCGCCCGGGGCTGATGGCCGGCAGGTGGATGGCGTTGACGAAAACCAGCACTACCGGGACGTGAGCCTCGGGGGTGACGGTCTGGAGGACCGGTCCGTGGGCGTGGGAGAGCAGCTCGTCTCTTGGGAAGGAACCGCAGGACGCCACGTCGAACTCGCGCTCCACCAGTCCGTGCAGCAGGTCCCGGGCCAGCCCCGGGTGGCATGGATACCGGGTCCCACGGCGGCGCCCGCCCTCGCCGCGCTCGGTGGTATGGAACTCGCCGCCCTGATAGATGGCGATCTGCGGCAGGTTCGCTTCCGTGAAGTTCTCGTCCTGGTCGGCGCCGATCACGACGATGGCGTCGAGCCGCTTGCGCCGCGCCGCCTCCCTCAGGGAATCCAGTCCGGCGCGGATCCGGCGGTATCGCTCCTGTCGCGCGTCCGGGGTCTCCAGCGCGAGCTTTTCCGTCACGGCGGGAAGCACCGGCGGATCCACCCCGTACCGGTGGCGGTAGCCGCCCCGGTTCCGCTCCCGTCTGCGGTCCCAGCTATCGGGATCGACCAGGGTGAAGGCGTGTGACGATGCCATGCCGGCGACGATGGATGCCATGGATTCCTCGCCACCGTTCAGTCGGGGAACGGCACCTGGTGGGACAGCCGGATCTCGCGCCGTTCCCTGGTGGACTGGAGGATGGCGGCGCAGACCTCGATGGTGGCCTGACCCCAGCGGCCGCTGTGCAACAGCGGCCGTCCCTCCACCAGGGAGCCGTACATCTCGTCGATCTCGGCCCGTCGCCGGACCCGTTCCTGACTCACGTGGATCTCCCGTTTCGTGTCGCCATAGACCTGGATATGGTCCCGGGACTGCCGCATGTCGCCCTTCTCACAGCTCACCACGGTTAGGCCGAAGAAGGGCTGGTGCCGCTACTGCGCTACGCCGTCGCCGGAACGGAACCCGCCCTTCTCCCAACCCTCGGGCATGGCCGCGTGTTGTCCCAGCCCCACGTCGCCGTAGCGCATCCGGGTCTTGAGGTCTTCCAGCAGTCTCTCGCGCTCGGCCGGGTCCAGGTCCCTGAGCTGCCGGTAGTTCCGCCGGGAACCGGCGTGCTTGCCCGGATAACGGGGCGTGCCTCCCTCTCCGATCCACCAGAAAAGCTCCGCGGTATCGAAGAAGCCGTAGCCGTTGAAGACCAGGCTGGCGGGAGTGCCGTCCTCGAACTCCAGGTAGCACGCGTACGCGCCCTCGCCCGGACGCGTCTCGTCCCAGCTTCCGGCCATGGCACGCACGCTGCGCACCATGCCGCCCCCCAGCAAGCGGACGATCTCCACCTGGTGCGGTCCCTGGTTCAACACCACACCGCGGCTCATCTCCAGGGCGAAGTCGGGATACGGCCGTACCATGAAGTCGTTGAAGTTCCAGGTGTTGATCATGCGCAGGCGGCCCAGCTCGCCGCTCCTGACGATCTCGCGCATGCGGGTCACGGGCGCGTCGTAGCTGTGGTTGTGCCCGCACAGGATCTGGAGCCCGCGGCCCTCCGCTTCCCGGTTCATGGCCTCGCAGTCCTCGACCGAGAGGGCCATGGGCTTCTCGACGATGACGTGCTTCCCGGCCCGCAGGGCGGTCAACACGTGCCGGTGGTGAAGCTCGTGAGGCGTGCTGACGTAGACGATGTCGATGTCGGGGTCGTCGCAGAGTTCCTCGACCGTAGGGTAGGCCTTGCCCTTGATCTCCGCCGTGAACCGCTCGCGGGCGGCGGTCCGCTGGTCCGCGGCCGCCAGCAGCCGGACGCGGGGGTCGCCGGCGTAGTCGGGCAGGAACTCCGTAGCCGCTTCCCCGAGGCCGGCTACGCCGACTCTCAGTACTTTGTTGGCCATGAGCCGCTGAGGTTTCCTCCAATGGATCAGGCTCGTACACCAACCAAATGCTCCCTGGGTGTCAAGATGCGGAGCGACGACTAAGGTTCCCGCATCCATTGCCGATAGATGTTCATATGATCGTCACGCCTCCCCATTTGGACCGGTTGCTACAGTACTTGACATTCCCGCGGTTTGCTGGTGCCATGGGGTTTGCATCGGGCGCGGAGCACGTCTGGAGAACGACCCGATGAGCTTGATCGTTTCAGAGGTCTACGACGCCCTGGTTGCGGCGGGAGCTCCCGACGACAAGGCCAAGGCGGCCGCCGGCGCGATTCCGATGGTGGAGACCCTCGCTACCAGGCAAGACCTGGCCGAATTCAAGGCCGATACCAGGCAAGATTTTGCCGAGTTCAAAGCCGAGCTCAGGCAAGAGATGGCCGAGTTCAAGGCCGAGCTCAAGCAAGAGATGGCCGAACTTAGGGCCGAGTTGAAGGACGAGATCGGCGCGCTCAAGCGTGAATTTGCAGTCATGAAACTGGCCGTGTTCACCTTCGGCCCGACCATTGTCGCCTTGCTGGTCAAGCTGGTCTTCTTTCCCTGACACCACTCGCTGACCCGGTTTCCCGGGCCAACTCCGCCGCCTCCCTTTCGAACCGGTTGCCTCAACCCACCGGACAATAATATGCATGTGAGTGCAACTCACTTAAGAGGCATCCCTCATGGGAACCCTCTTCAACAGTCCTGACAAGTCCAGGCGCCGCTTACAGCCGGAGGATTCCAACAACCCGGCGACGTGCTTCCTGGGGAAGGAGTAGAATCCAGTTCAAAATCGAACGCCCGCCCTCCGTCTCGGCGAGTTCGTTCCCCTCGTCGCCCTCCTGATGTCGCTCCCCGCGCTCAGCACCGACGTGATGCTGCCGGCGCTGCCCGCCATCGGCGACGACCTCGGGGCGGCGCGCCGAAACGACGTGCAGTTCGTCGTCACGGCTCTTTTCCTCGGCCTCGGCCTTGGCCAGATGGCTTTCGGCCCGCTCTCCGATCGCTTTGGCCGCAGGACCGCTATCCATACCGGCGTCGTCCTGTTCATGACGGGATGCCTCATGAGCGTCTTCGCGCCCACCTTCGAGGTGATGATCGCGAGCCGTGTCCTGCAGGGCATCGGGGTCGCCGGACCGCGCATCGTGATCATAGCCCTGGTGCGCGATCAGTATGAAGGACGGCAAATGGCCCGTCTCATGTCCTTCGCCATGGCCGTGTTCATCCTCGTTCCCGCTGTCGCTCCGGCCCTCGGACAGGGGATCCTGTGGCTGGGAGGCTGGCGCGCGATATTCGCCATGTTGTTCGCCGTCGCCGCCATCGCGTTCGCATGGTTCGCGCTCCGGCAGCCGGAGACCCTGCCCGTCGCCCGCCGGCGACCGTTCTCCCCGCGGACCATCGGCGGAGCCGTCCTGGAAATCCTGAGGATTCGGACCGCGCTGGGATATACCCTCGCCACAGGATGCGTGTTGGCGTCGTTCGTCGCCTATCTGAGCTCTGCCCAACAAATCTTCCAGGAAGCCTACAGGACCGGCGCGCTCTTTCCGGCCTATTTCGGAACGCTGGCCCTTGCCATCGGTTGCGCCTCGCTCATGAACGGCCGCGTCGTGTTGAAGCATGGGATGCGCCGGGTCGCGATGACGGCGACGGTGTCCATCACATTGGCCTCGGTCGTTTCGTGGCCGCTGGCATGGGCCTTCGACGGGCTCCCTCCGTTGTGGCTGTTCATGGCCTACATGCTCGTCGTCTTTTCGAGCGTCGGATTCCTCTTCGGAAATCTCAATGCGCTCGCCATGGAGCCCCTGGGCCACATCGCCGGAGTGGGAGCGTCCGTGGTCGCTTCCCTCCCCACCTTCATCGCGCTACCGCTGGGTGCACTCGTGGGCCTGAACTTCGATGGAACCATGTACGCCCACATTGCCGCTTACGCGGTCTTCGGAGCGGGCGCCTTCGCTGCAATGAAATGGGCCGAGGGAGAGGGAGGCGCACCACGCAGCCGGGATCCCGTGCGTGGCGAGGCAGCAGACGAGAAAGCCTGACTACCGGCGGCGTTTCCTGCCGGGGCGGGGACGCAGTTCGCGCTTCAGGCCGGCCGCGTCCAGGTTCGCTCGGACCAGGTGCGCGGCCAGCGCCCCGTACCGGGTGTCGCTGGCAAGCCGGACGGGCACCGGCGGCATCTCGTCGAACACGCGCGCCATCCGGAGCTGCACCTCGATGTCTTTGCGCTCCTGCCCGTCGGATCTCCGCTTGAATCCCGCCTTCCTTGCGACCCGGACGCGGCAGTCGACCGTGGGGCCGGCAAAGGGCGAGTACCGGTTGGCCTCAAGCCGGCCGGTGCCGTCTCCGTCCGTCTCGCCCACGAGCTCACGGAGACGGCGTCCGTCGAAGATGGGAATGCGCATCCCGCATCCCTGCCCGGCATCGAAACGGGCAAGCAACGCGAGGAAGGCGCCGGCGGGGTCCAGCGCTCCCTTGAGCTGGGAGGGAGAAACCCTGGGCTCCTTGCGGGGCTTCATGCGCACGAGCTTCGGCGTTCCCTGGTCGAAGCCGAGCTCGACGAGACGCTTTCTCCACCACTGCTTGTCCCGGTAGCCTGCCCGGACCGGCACGACATCCCCAAGAACCAGCGTTCCGCGCGAATACGCCGTCGTCTTCCAGCGCGTCAGTCCCTTGACCAGGCCGGTTGTCTTGAAACGCGCCTGTACCGCATAGGCTGTGGCATGGAGATCGTACGCCGCCGCATCGGCGTCATACGCGGCCCCGTCGAAGCTGACGCCGAGACCGAGATTGGCGGCGTGGACCCCGACGAAATACACCTTGTAGGCAAGTTGCAGCCGCCCTTCTCCGGCAGCCGCGCTCGAGACGAACAACACCGCCGCGAGCCCGCCCAAGGCCAGGCCCCGCAGCGCCGTTCGCGCATGCCGCCATGCTGCGGAAGTCGTCGGCTCCATGGGTCGAGTAAACCAATTCCCCGCCGCTCGGGCAACCCGCAACGACCGATGCGGGCAACGATGGCGCCAGCGTGAAGTTCGGCACCTTGACGGCACGCGCCTTGAAGCGCCAAGCTGTAGCCCGGAGAATCCCCTTTACGAACTGAAGCTCCGTCAGAGCACGCAAACGCCCCGTCCGTGGGCAGATCGGAGGACACGTGAAACGGCTCATTACATACTTGGCCAGGGCGCTGGTTGCGTTCGCGATGCTCGGCGCGTACACGGGTTACGCGGATGACGCCGTGCCCAACCCGCTCCGCATCGGCAGCGAAGGAGCCTACCCGCCGTTCAACGTGGTCGACCAGTCCGGCCAGCTCAAGGGCTTCGACATCGACATCGCGCTGGCGCTCTGCGAGCGCTTGAAGGTCCAGTGCAAGCTGGTGGCACAGGACTGGGACGGCATCATCCCGGCGCTGCTGGCCGGAAAGTACGACGCCATAGTGGCGAGCATGTCGATCACCGCCGAGCGCAAGAAGGTCGTCGGCTTCACGGACAAGTACTACAGCAACAAGGTGCGCTTCGTGGCCGCCAGGGACGGCGGCTTCGATCCCGAGAAACCTGCCGGCAAGACCATCGGCGCCCAGCGCGCCACCATTGCGGCGAGCTGGCTCGAAAAGAATGCCGGCGGCGCCAGGATCAAGCTTTAGGATACCCAGACCAACGCCTACCTCGACCTGGCCGCCCGCAGGCTCGACGCCATCTTCGCCGACGGCCTGGTGTTGCACGAATGGCTGAAGACCAAGGCGGGGGCCGGCTTCATGCTGGTGGGCGAGGCCTACGAGCTGGACGAAGGCATCGGCATCGCGGTGCGCAAGGAGGATGACGTGCTGCGGCAACGCCTCAACGACGCGCTGGCCGCCATTCTCGCCGACGGCACCTACAAAAAGATCAACGCCAAATACTTCCCCTTCGACATCTACTAGCTCCCGGAGGCGGCACGGATGGACGGGCTCCCGCCGGTGCTCCTCGGCTTCGGCACCCAGCTCGCCGCCGGAGCGCTGGCGACCGCGGGATTGGCGGTCGCCTCCCTGGCCGGCGGCCTGCTCCTGGGCCTCGCGGGGCCGCGGCCCGGATGTCCCGCCGGCGGCTGCTGCGCACCGCGGTGCGCGGCGTACCCGAGCTGCTGGTGGTCCTGATCGTGTACTTCGGCGCCTCCGCCGTCATCGGGCGCGCGGCCGCACTGTTCGGCGCCACCGGCTTCTTCGAGCCGAACCCCTTCATCGCCGGCGTGTCGGCCCTGAGCCTCACCTTCGGCGCCTACGCCACCGAGGTGCTGAGGGGCGCGTTCCTGGCCGTGCCGCCAGGGCAGGCCGAGGCAGCGTACACCCTGGGCTTCAGCCGGATGGGCGCGTTTCGCCACGTGCTGCTGCCGCAAGTGTGGCGGGCGGCGCTGCCGGGGCTCGGCAACCTGTTCCTGGTGCTGCTCAAGGATACCTCCCTGGTGTCGGTGGTGGGGCTGGACGAGTTGATGCGCAAGAGCGCCCTCGCGGTCAGCTACACGCAACAACCGTTCACCTTCTATCTCGCCGCCGCGTTCATCTACCTCGCCATGACCGCGGTCTCCGTGGCGGGCATACAGACACTGGAGCGGCGCGGCGCGCGCGGCACGGAAGGGTCCGGGTGATGGCGGGGCTCTACGGGACCATCGCCGGGAGCCTGCCGCAGTTCCGGGCCGGCGCATGGCTCACGGCGCAACTGACGGCGCTGGCCATGGCCGCGGGCACCGTGCTGGCCTTCCCGTTGGCCCTCATGCGGACGTCGCGGCACGGATGGCTCCGGGCGCCGGCGTACGGCTACGTGTTCTTCTTCCGGGGAACACCCCTGCTGGTCCAGATCTTCCTCGTCTACTACGGGTTGGCGCAGTTCGCGACAGTGCGCGACAGCTTTCTTTGGCCGGTTCTGCGCGAGCCCTACTGGTGCGCTGTGATCGCCTTCGCCCTGAACACCGCCGCCTACACGGCCGAGATCATCCGCGGCGGCATGCTGTCGGTGCCCCGCGGGGAGCGGGAGGCGGCGCGGGCGCTGGGGCTCTCCCGCCGGCAGGAGTTACGTGCTGCCCCGCGCCGTGCGGCAGGCGCTGCCGGCCTACGGCAACGAAGTGATCCTGATGCTGAAGGGCAGCGCGCTGGCCAGCACCATCACGCTGCTCGACCTCACCGGAGTAGCGCGCACCCTCATCGCCCGCACCTACCTGGCGGTGGAGTTCTTCGCCCTGGCCGGGTTGATCTACCTCCTCCTGACCCTGTTGATCGTGCGCGGCGTGCGCCTCCTGGAGCGGCGCTGGGCGCTACCCGGTCAGCCGCTGACGGGCGTCCCGGCCACACGCCACGGAGACCTGCTCTCGTAAGGCCGGTTCGCCGCCCGCCGCCAGGATGTTTCCCGGGTCCTGCAATCCCCTTGACGCCGGTCCGGCGAAGGCGATATGCAGCGTACTGTTCAAGCCGACCAAGGGGACGGTGGGTTACGCTATCATGTCCGTCAAGGTTCTCGAGCTACACCACCACGGGATCCGCATAGACCCCACCGCGGATGCCGTGGCCGACGCACGGCGCTTCTACGTGGACGTGCTGGGCATCCCAACCGACCCGAAACGGCCGAACATCCCCGGTGTGCCGGGGCTCTGGCTCGACGTCGGTGAAGGTCCGCGATCCGCCCAGATCCATCTCATGGGCGCGACGGGAAAGTCACCGTCCGCCCTCAGCGATAACAAGGATCCGACGATACCGCACGTCGCGCTGGCGGTGGAGGACATCGTCGAAGCGCGCCGGAAACTGGACGCGCACGGGGTCTCGTACTGGCAGATCGACGGCCTCGTGGGCTCCGACTCGCAGCAGGTATTCCTCCGGGATCCCTTCGGCAACATGATCGAGCTGCACCAAGTCGGCACCTGCCGCTGCAACCAGGCCGCCCGCGGGTAGACCGGGCGGCCTGTCCCCCGCGTTCATGATGACATTCCAGGTTCCTGAAGAATTCCGCGACTGGGTGGAGGTGGCCGAAACCCTGAGCCGGGAGAAATTCGCCGCCAGGGCGCAGACCATCGACCAGGAGGCCCGGTTCCCTTTCGAGAACTACGAGGACCTGCGGGACTCCGGGCTGCTGGCGCTCATGGTGCCCCGGGAACACGGCGGCATCGGCGCCGACTCCCTCACCTACGCGGTGATCCTGTCCAGGGTCGCCAAGGGGTGCGCGTCCACCGGCCTCACCTTCAACATGCACTGCGCCATCGTCGACTTCCTGCTGCAGCTCGCCAGCCCGGAACAACAGCAACGCTTCTTCAAGGCGGTGGTGCACGACGGCGCCATCTTCGCGTCCATCACCAGCGAGCCGGGAAGCTCCTTCCGGGACAAGCTGGCGATACGCACCTCCATCCGGCGCGAGGACGGCGGGTACAGGCTCAACGGCACCAAGCACTTCTGCTCGCTTTCCACCGGCGCCACCTACTACTTCACCTGGAGCCTGCTGGACGGCGCCGAGGAGCTCAGCGACGGCCTCCTGAACGTGCTCATACGGTCCGATCAGCCCGGCATCGAGATCATCGACGATTGGGACACCATCGGCATGCGCGGCACGGTCTCCAACTCCATCAACTTCAACGACGTGGAGATCCTGCCGGAGAACGTCATCGGAGAACCGGGAGCGATCCTCGGCAAGGACATGAGCATCTGGTCCACGGGTTACACCGGCGTGTACTTCGGCATCGCCGAGGCGGCCTACGAATTCTGTCTGGAGTACGTCAAGAAGACGAAGTTTCGCGGCATGAGGGGCAGCCTCGCCGCCGACCTCCGGATACAGCGGCAGATCGGTGAGATGGCGACGCTCCTGGAAAGCGCCCGGCGGGCCGTGGAACGGCTGGGAATGCTGCGAGGCAACACCGACAAGGTGGAGTTGACCTTCATCCTGAACCAGGCGAAGTACCTGGCCACGGAGGCCGCCAAGGAGATCGCCGAACGGGCCCTCCGCCTGACCGGCGGCCGCGGCCTGCTCCGTTCGCTGCCGCTGGAACGCCATTTCCGGGACGCGCTGTCCGGAGTAGTGATGCCGCCGGCCAACGACCGGTGCATGGAGACCGTAGGCAAGATCGCCCTCGGCCTGGAGGCGAAGACCCTCGAGTTCGAGTAGCATCCGGCGTCCTCCCTTCGATACAGGCGCGCTGGGACGGGCATTATGTCTTGCCGCCGGGAGGACGCGTTACGTTGTACGGGCGGGTTTTGTCGTCCGCTTGGCGCGAGCGCTTGTATGGTTCCTGTTGCCACTCAAGCATCCCGAAACTCTGGACTCGAATCCCTTTCTCTCCTATCCTTACCTTCGATACCAAGGAGAACCCACTCAACATGAACCTTCTTACGATCAAACGAGAGGCGGTACCGCTACACGCCGAAGTCGCGGCGATGCTGCGACACCAGATCATGGCCGGTACCCTTGCCTCGGGCACGCAGTTGCCGCCGCTCAGCGAACTGACCGAGAAGTTGGGCGTGGCGCGCATGACCGTCCGACAAGCGATGGATGCGCTGGAAGCCGAAGGGTTGATCGAACGCCATTCGGGCCGCGGCACGTTCGTCAAGCGGGTGGACCTTCCCAAGCGCCAGACACTGAATATGCAGGCCGATCTATCGCAGCTTCAGTCGATGGTCGCCCAGTTGGAAGTCTCCGTTTTGGTCGAGGAGACCCAGGCCGCGAAGACGGACGAGAACGGGGTTGCCTATCGATACATGAAGCGAATTCACTCGCTTGACGGCAAACCCTTCTGTCATGTCGACCTCCGGGTGGACAACGCCCTCTACGAAAAAGCGCCGGGGAGGTATTCTTCCGAAATCGTGGTCCGCGTTCTCAAGGATATGGGGATCCCGGTGGGTTCGGCGCGCCAGCGGGTGACCATCTCGTACGCAGACCTGGAAATAGCGCAGGCTCTGCAAGTCAAGGTCAACTCACCTGTATTCCGCGTGTTTCGAGAGTTCTTCGACCGTAGTGGCCGGTTGATCTATTCGGCGAACCTTGTCTATCCCGGCGACGTGCTCGAATTCGAGATGGAGTTCACAACCGACACGTCCGATTGACGCCGAGCATCCCTTTCAACGGTAAGCTTCCCGGAATTCTTCGATGGGCTCGCAGAGAGCCGGTACCACGATACCGGGCCCGTCGGAAAGCGTCACACGACCGCCGCATATTCCCCAGGATATCACCCAGAGGCCCGTCCGGCATCCGTCAGACGCACAGGCCTTGCTTCAATCCGGCTCTCCCAAAACCATTGCACCTGATAGCTCGATTGTTGTACTAATAATCTGGCAGTCTAGTTTTTTGGATCAGCCCTTGGAGATGAGTGCGGCGCAGTCATCGCTTTGCTCACCCAGCGCCAGTGTCGAAATGTCTCAAATCATTAGACAAGTAGACGTAGCTGTTTATCGGGCACCCATCGAAACACCGGTCATGACGTCATTCGGCAACATGACGGATCGGCCGGCTGTCATAGTCCGCCTGGAAGACCAGGATGGTGTCGAAGGGTGGGGTGAGGTCTGGTGCAACTATCCCGCCTGTGGAGCCGAACACCGGGCGAGGTTGATTGCGACGGTATTCGCGCCGCTCTTGATCGGATACAGCTTTGAGGCTCCCCAGGAGGTGTTCGATTACCTGACCGAGCGTAGCCACGTTCTCGCAATCCAGACCGCGGAGATCGGACCGATCGCACAATGCATCGCGGGCCTCGACATCGCCGTCTGGGATTTGACCGCCCGGAAGTCCGGTTCGCCGCTCCACCGGCTGCTGGGGGGCGAAGTGTCCTCGGTTTCCATCTATGCCAGCGGCGTCAATCCCACCGATGCCCCGGAAACGATTGAACGGGCGCGTCGCGATGGCTTTCGGGCATTCAAGGTCAAGATTGGCTTTGGTCACGACGAAGATCTGGCTGTTCTCTCAGAGGTCTGTTCGGGACTGACGGCCGACGAGAGATTGATGGCCGACGCCAATCAGGCCTGGACCATCGAACAAGCGCGAGAGTTTGTCGACCGGGCAGGCAACGTCCCTTTGTCCTGGCTTGAGGAACCGCTTCGAGCCGACCGGCCGGACGAGGAGTGGCGAGCGCTTGCTGAACAGACGAGTATCCCCATCGCCGCGGGAGAGAACGTTCGGGGACAGTTTGATTTCGAGCACAAGATAAACAGCGGCTACTTGAGCGTGGTGCAGCCCGATATCTGCAAGTGGGGCGGAATATCGGCGAACCTGCCCATCGTCCGCGATATCCTGGCCGCCGGCGTCCGTTACTGCCCGCACTATCTCGGGGGCGGAATCGGGCTTGTCGCCAGCGCCCATCTTCTCGCAGCCGTCGGTGGGGACGGCACCCTGGAACTGGACTACAACACAAACCCACTGCGCGAAGGACTAGCCAATCCTTTGCCGGCGGTGCGGGATGGGGCGATCACGCTGACTGGCGAGCCGGGACTGGGAGTACAACCGGATCCCGACCGGGTACGCGAGTTCGTGGTCGCGTAGGCGTGCCGGGAAGGTGTGATATTGCGACGAGGTCCGAGGCCAGTCATGGCGGTTGAGAATTTCTTCCACATCTATGTCTCGTCGCTCAGTGGCGGACAAATCGACGTATTCGATCTCAACGCGGATACGGGCGAGATGTCGCGGCAACAATCCATCGGGCTATCCGGCAAAGGCTTGCCGCTGGCTGTCTCTCCCGACCGGCGTAGACTCTACGCGTCCGTCATTGGGGAGGTCGATGGCGAGGAGGAGCCACGCTACGATATTTTCCGCATTGTCTCGTCAAGCGGAGCGCTGGTGCGCCTCGATACCGTGAAGGCGCCGGCGCGCATGGCTCATATTTCTGTCGACAAGACCGGTCGATTTCTTCTCGGCGCATCGTTCCCCTCGGATGTCATCGCGGTCCATCCCATTGGCGCGCGGGGTTACGTCCAGGAGACGCCTTCGGATCTTCGCGCCGCGCCCGGCAAGGCGCATCAGATCATGACCGATGCATCGAACCGGTTCGCGTTCGTCCCCAATTTCGGTGCAGCTCTGGTGATGCAGTTGTTGTTCGATGAAAGGACCGGAACATTTGACGACAACTCGCCGTCGAACTTTCAGCAACCCGCGGAATCCGGGCCACGCCATGTCGCTCATCATCCGGATGGTCGATTCGTCTACCTGCTCAACGAGAAGGAAGGTGTTGTGGTCGCCTGCGCGTTGGACGCCAACGCCGGAACCCTCCAGGAAATCCAGCGCGAGAACATCATGCCGGACGGGTTCGAGGACGAACCGTGGAGCGCGCAGATCCACGTGACGCCCGACGGGCGGCAACTATTCTGCAGCGAGCGGCGATCGAGCATCCTTTGCCGGTTTGCGATCGATCTCCAAACCGGCCACCTGTCAGGCCGGTTGCTCCAGGATACGGACGAGGTTCCCAGGTGCTTCGATATCGACCCCGCCGGCAAATGGATTGTCGCGGCCGGCCAAAGGACCAACCGGCTCATCGCCTATCGCATTGACGGAGATTCCGGCCGGCTTGAAGAGACCGGCAGCGTCGGAACGTCGGACGAACCCATCTGGGTCGAGATCGTCGAGCTTTGGTGACTTCATCCCTGCGTGTGACGCAATGTTGAACCGGAGTTGCAATTTTGTTGTCCTTGTTGTCGTTGAACTTGTTGGATGAGAGCCTGAAGGCCGCTGGCCTGTAACGGGAGGTACCCATGTCACAGATCGTGAACGCTCGTCTGCACGCCGACCGTGTGTTGCGAACCGACCGACCGAGGCGCTTTCGGCGGGTCGCCCGCGGAATCGCGCGTAGTGTTGGTGTAGTTGTCCTCGTTGGCGTGTCGCTGTTGCTGGCCCAGTCGCCGGCTCTCGCACAGGCGGACAAGTTGGTCGCCGCGGTCAGCAAGCCGGGCACCGAGACCAACCGATTCTGGTCCGGCAGCACCATGTGGCACGTCATGGATCCCGCTTTGGAAGGGTTGCTCGATCAGGATCCCGTCACCGGCGAGAACACCACCCATGGCCTCGCGGTGTCGTGGGAGGCCAGCGACGATTTCAAGGTGTGGACCTTCAAGCTCCGCAAGGGCGTGCAGTTCCACCATGGGTGGGGGGAGTTTACCGCCGCCGACGTGGTGCACAGCTACAAGCTCCATACCGGCCCGGATGCCATCATCCCGACGGTGGACCAACTGAGAGGCGCCAAGGCAGAGGCGGTCGACAAGTACACCGTAAGGTTCACTTATCCGGAGCCCAACAAGAATCTGCTGTTCCTCCACGGCGGACGCAGCGTGTTGAAGATCTACAGCAAGGCGCAATTCGACAAGGAGGGTTTGGAGGGCTACGACCGCAAGTTCGCCGGCACCGGGTACTATCAGTTCGTGTCGCGCAAGCCGGGCCAGATTCTCTATCAGCGATTCGACAAGCACTATTCATCGGTGAAGCCCGACTTCAGGGTCCTCGAGTTCCGCTTTGTGGACGAGGCCGCGACCAAGCTTGCCATGCTGCTGTCGGGCGAGGCGGCCATCGCCGACCTCCCCCGTGAACTGATGAAGGACGCCCTGAAGGGCGGGATGAAGACCGCGGAATCGGCGCGCGCCGTGATCCAGACCGATGTCGTTCTCAATGGCCTCTATTGCGAGTCGGGCGACAAGGCATGCGGCAAGCACCTGCCGTGGTACAACAAGAAGGTCCGGGAGGCGATGAACCTCGCCCTGAACCGGGAGGAAATGCTTCAGGTGCTGTTCCCCGGCGGCGGCGCCAAGCTGCTCCCGCGCTACGCCATGACGCCGGGCCACGAGGGTTACGATCCGACCCTGGTGCAGCGCTTCAAGAAAGAATACGGGTACAACCCCGAACGGGCCAAGAAGTTGATGAAGGAAGCCGGCTACCCCGACGCCTTCAAGGACCCGACTATCCGCCTGGTGCTGAAGCCCAGCGCCGGCGTGCCGGAAGTGGCGCTGCAGATGGAGCTCATCCATCAGTACCTGACGGTGGTGGGTTTCAAGGCGGAACTCCGGGAGATCGATCACGCCACGGTCGGCTCCATGGGCCGCGCGCGGAAGGCATACATCATCCATCCGAGCAAGAACGCTCCGCCACGGCCCACCGAGGTAGCGTTCCGCGCCTTCTATTCCAATCCGGGCGGCCCCTATCAGGGCTGGGAAGACGACTGGACGAGCAGCAACATCAAGGCGTTCCGGGCCGAGCGGGACCCCAAGAAACGGGATGCCATTGCCCGCGAGGTTTTCAACTACCTGTTTGAGCAGTATGTCAGCATGCCCATGTTCGAACTGCGGACCCAGTTGGCCTTCAACCCCAAGGTGATAGCGTCGTGGCAATTCCCGGGCGTGACGTCCACGGGCTACGGTCACTGGCACACGGTGAAGGCTGCGAAATAGAGGCACGATTCATGGTCTGAAGTGCGGGCACTCGGGAACGAGTGCCCGCACTCTTTCCCGAGGGGCACATGAAACGATATCTGGTTATCCGGAGCTTACAGAGCCTGCTCGCCCTGTTGGCCATCAGCCTCATCGCGTTCGCCATGTCCCACCTCACCGGGAGCCCGGTGGACGCCATGCTCCCGGATGACGCGGGACCCGAGGAGGCGGCGCGGCTTACCAGGCTGTGGGGTCTCGACCGTCCTCTCTACGAACAGTACTTCGTGTTCCTGGGCAACGCCCTTCAGGGAAATTTCGGCGACTCGATCAAGTGGCAGGGTCAGACAGCGTTCGGGCTGGTGCTTGAACGCCTGCCCGCGACTATCCAACTCGGCGGGTTCGCCATCATCGTCAGCACCATCATTGCACTGCCGGTCGGCGTCCTCGCGGCGGTCTACAAGGACACTCCATTCGACTCCGCCGGCAAGCTCGTGGCCCTGCTCGGTCAGGCCATGCCCAACTTCTGGCTCGGCATCGTGCTGATCTGGATCTTCGCGGTACATCTCAACTGGCTGCCTACCTCCGGCCACGGCGGGCTCAGCCACATGATTTTGCCGGCCATCGCAATGGGCTGGTTCCAGGTCGCGGCCTTCATGCGCCTGACCCGCTCGGCCATGCTGGAGGTGCTGGACAGCGAATACATCAAGCTGGCCCGCATCAAGGGGGTCCCGGAGCGCCGCGTGATCTGGATCCATGCCCTGAGAAACGCGGCGATCGCGCCGTTGACTTATTTCGGCGTTATCGCCGGCTCCATATTCACGGGTTCGGTCGTGATCGAGACCGTGTTCGCCTGGCCGGGCACCGGTTTGCTCGCCATCGATGCGATTCGGGGGCGAGATTTTCCTGTGATCCAGGCGGTGGTGGTCACCTTCGCCGGGGTCTTCATTGTCGCCAACCTGATCGTCGATACGCTCTACGCCTATCTCGATCCACGCATCCGCTACCAGTAATCGGGAACGGAGCCCGGGAGTGACCGACTCACCTTTACCTGCCGTTCGAGCCGTCGGCGCCGGTACCCGGAAGAGGCCGGGTTTCTGGCGCGGGCTTCGCCGGCTGCCCTTGATCCCGATCTTCGTGCTCGTTGTCTTGCTGATCGTTCCGGCGCTGAGCGCGGATTGGCTGGCGCCCCACGACCCGGTCCGCGGTTCCATCCCCGATCGGCTGAAGCCGCCGGTGTTCTTCGGCGGCACATGGGAGTTTGCCCTCGGCACCGACCGCCTCGGCCGGGACATCCTGAGCCGCCTCATGCACGGCGCCAAGGTGTCGCTTTCCATCTCTCTTGTGGGCATTCTCGCCGGCGGCGTTCTGGGCACCGCTCTCGGTTTGATCGCCGGCTACTTCCGGGGTCTGGCCGATGCCATCATCATGCGGCTTGTCGACATTTCCATGGCGCTGCCCAGCATCCTGCTGGCCTTGGTGCTGGCGGTGACCGCGGGGCCGAGCTTCCAGACCATCATCGTGGTCGTGACCTTCGTGCTGTGGGCGCTTTACGCTCGCCAGGTGCGGGGCGAGGTGCTGAGTATTCGCGAGCGGGACTTTGTCGCCCGGGCGCGCGTGGCGGGAGCCTCGGACTTCCGCATCATCGTCCGGCACATCCTGCCCAACGCCGCCAACACCATCATCGTGCTGGCCACCCTGCAGGTGGGCTCGGTGATCTTGCTGGAAGCGGGGTTGAGTTTCCTCGGGGTCGGCATCCCACGCCCCACTCCGGCCTGGGGACTGATGGTTGCTGACGGCCGGCAGTTGATCGTCAGCGCCTGGTGGATCGCGTTCTTCCCCGGCCTCGCCATCACCCTCGCCGTCTTCGCGCTGAACCTGCTCGGCGACTGGATGCGCGACAAGCTGGATCCCAGGCTGAAGGAGGTGTGATGCGCAGCCCCTCAGCCCCGCCGGCCCTGGAAGTCAGGGACCTCGAAACCCGTATCGACACCAAGCTCGGCCTGATCAAGGCGGTGGACGGCGTGTCGTTCTCGGTCGAGCACGGCAAGACTCTCGGTATCGTGGGTGAATCCGGCAGCGGCAAGAGCATTACCGCCCTCAGCATCCTGCGGCTGGTGCCAAAGCCGGCGGCGTACATCGCCAAGGGACAGGTGCTCCTCGACGGAGAAGACCTGTTGGAGAAGAGCGAGAACGAGATGCGCAAGGTGCGCGGCAAGCGCATCTCGATGATCCTGCAGGATCCGCAAACGTCGCTGAATCCCGTTTTTTCGGTGGGTTTCCAGGTTGTCGAAGCCATCGGCCTGCACGCCGACTCGCGGCGCAAGGCGCTCCTGCGGCGGGCCGTCGAGGCGCTTCGCCGTGTCCGGGTCGCCGACCCGGAGCGGCGCGTCGACGATTTCCCCCATCAGATGAGCGGAGGCATGAAGCAGCGGGTGGTGGGCGCCATCGCCCTGGGCTCGTTCCCGAGGGTCCTCATCGCGGACGAGCCGACCACGGCGTTGGACGTCACCATCCAGGCGCAATACCTGCGATTGCTGAAGGACATACAGGCGGAGACCGGTCTTTCCATCATCTTCATTACGCACGACTTCGGGGTGGTCGCGCGCATGTGCGACAAGGTGGCGGTGATGTATGCCGGGCGTGTCGTCGAATACGGTCCCGTGCGCCAGATCTTCAACTCCCCGGCGCATCCTTACACGAAGGCGCTGCTGAACTCGGTGCCGGCCATCGAGGAGGACGTTGACCGGCTGTATTCAATCAAGGGCCAGCCGCCGGCGTTCTGGGACATGCCGGAGGGATGCCGGTTCGAGCCCCGCTGCGACGTGGCCATGCAGCGTTGCAAGACGGAGTACCCGGCCAAGTTCGCGAGGGCCGCGGCGGAGAGTGGCGGTCACTGCGCCAATTGCTGGGCGCTGGAGGAGCCGGAGTGGATTCCGAGCCGGTTCTGAAACTCAAGGAGGTCACCAAGTATTATCCGGTGACCAAGGGCCTGCTCTTCGCCAGGACAATCGGCCACGTACGCGCCGTGGACAGGGTGACCCTCGACCTCGACCAGGGCGAGACTCTCGCGCTCGTCGGTGAATCCGGCTGCGGCAAGACGACCACGGCAAAGCTCATCCTGCGGCAGGAAACGCCGACCTCTGGCAAGCTGGAGTTCGAGGGTCAGGACGTCCATCGGATCACGGGCGCGGCCCTCAAGCAATACCGCACCGACGTGCAGGCGGTCTTCCAGGACCCGTGGTCCTCGCTGAACCCACGGATGCGCGTGTTTGACATCGTCTCGGAAACACTGGTGGTCAACCATGCAGTCGCCAAGGGCGAGGTCGCTGACCGCGTCGCCAAGGTGCTGTCGGACGTGGGGCTCCGGACCGAGCAGTCACGCAATTTCCCCCACGAATTCAGTGGCGGGCAGCGACAGCGCATCGCCATTGCCAGCGCCCTCATTTCCGAACCCAAGCTGCTGGTCCTCGACGAGCCGGTGTCCGCGCTCGATGTCTCGATCCGCTCTCAGATCATGAATTTGTTCAAGGACCTGCAGGACCTATACCGCATGTCCTACCTCATGGTGGCGCACGACCTCGGCACGACCCGGTACATGGCGCACAAGGTGGCGGTGATGTATCTCGGCCAGCTCGTGGAGCTGGCGCCGACCAGAAGCCTGTTCGAGGCGCCGCTCCACCCCTATACCCAAGCCCTGTTCTCGGCAGCACTGCCGAGTCATCCGGATATCGAACGCGAGGAGATCATCCTCGAGGGTGAGGTGCCGTCGCCGATCGATCCCCCGTCGGGCTGCAGTTTCCACACCCGGTGCCCGTTGAAGATCGGCGAGGTGTGCGAAAAGGAGACGCCCGAGCTCACGCCCCGGCCCGATGATTCGCAGCACCACGTCGCCTGCCATCTCTATACCCGTGAACCGAGTCGTTCCCCCGGTGACGGGGAGGGGAAGCGTGTCTGACGGAAGCCTCACGGCCGCGAAGGCTGACGTGATTTACGGCATCGTGCTCGGCGTGTCGGCGTCGGCGGTGATGGTCCACACCTTCTCCAGCCAGTATGAAGTGGCCCACCTGTTCGGCGACGTGTCGACGATGTTTGCCCCCCGATTGCTGCTCGGCGTGATGATCGCGCTGTCGCTTGCGCTGATATTCAAGGGTCTGCGGAACCGTAGCGGCGGTGTTCTCGAGTCGGTCAACATTCCGAGGGTGGTGCTGACGTTCCTTGCCGCGACGGCCACCACCGCCGGTGTTTGGTTCATCGGGTTCCTTCTCGCCATGCCGATCGGGATTTTCCTGACCGGTGTGGCGCTCGGCTACCCCGGCAAACTTGTGCTCGCGGGTACAAGTCTCGCCGGAACGAATTTGGCAAGGGTGAGCCCAGTGGCCTGATTGCTTCGGAGGCGTCAAACAATGCCGTCAGCGGCGGCGCGATGGTCCCGATGCTGGCCTTGGGTATTCCGGGCGACGGCGGCACCGTGGTGATGATGGGCGCCCTGACGATTCACAGCGTCATTCCCGGCGTCCGGCTGTTTTCGGAACAGCCTGATCTCGTCACACAGATATTTGTTCTCCTCCTGGTCGCCAACCTGTTCATGGTGGAGGTATTTGTGAGGTCGCTTATGTGCTTCGCTGCTGCAATTGCGATGACAACGGGAATCGCTTTTGCGGAATATCCGGAAAAGCCGATCGACGTCCTTGTGCCGTTCGGCGGAGGCAGCGGGCCGGACGCCAGCTTCCGAATGCTACAGCCGGACCTCGATAAGATTCTCGGGCAACCTGTGGTCGTCAGGAACGTTGGCGGGGCGGGGGGCACGGTCGGTGCCGCGCAGTTCGCACGTCACGTGAAGGACGGCTACAAACTGGGCTTCATGCCGGTCGGGACAACCACCACGCAGCCCCAACTTCGCAAGCTTCCCTATAGCGACAAGAGCTTTGCGCCGATCTGCATGACCATTCAAGACCCCATGGCGGTCGGAGTGGCGCCCGACTCGGGCCTCAACAGCTTGGCCGACCTCATCAACAAGGCCAAGTCCGGAACCGTGACCTCCGGCGGCCCGCCGCCCGGCTCCTTGCCGCATATCGCTCAAGCGGCTCTCGCCGCGGCCTATGGGGTAAAGTTCAAGTATGTGCCTCACAAGGGCGGACACGGCACCGCCAAGTCCATTCTGGGCGGGAAGGTCGATGTACTCGTTGATCCGTTGGGCTCGACGCTCAACTACGGCCTTTAACCGTTGGCGGTCTTGAACGGTGAACGCCTGCCGGCGGCTCCCGACGTTCCAACCATCGATGAGCTCGGCGGCAAGCCGCTGCGTTACTCGATCTGGTTTGGACTCTTTGCCCCGGCGGGAACACCGGAACCGATTCTCGACAAGCTGGGACAAACTTGCGAAGCCGCCACGAAAACCGATCGCTACAAGAGCACCGTCAAGAAATCGGGGCGTACGGCGCGTTTCATGAACCGCGCCGAGTTTACGGCGTTTTTGCGCAACGGTACAAGGCCAACGCAGCGTTGCTGACGGCTGTCGGCCTGAAGAAATAGTGGCTGGAAATCCGTTTTTCGGAAGTGTTGGAAGGCACTCCCAAAGTCTCGCGCCCCATCGACTCGAGATGGGCCCGCCTTTCACTTGGGATAGCGAACCTTCGCCGCCCGCAGTAGTGCCGCTTCAAAATCGGCGACGCTGAATCCGGCCTTGCGCGACGCTTCGATGATAAAGAATTCCCGCTCGGCCATGACGGCCGCGGCGTCGAGGACGGCCTCAGCCGCAAGATGTGGAATGACCACCGCCCCGTGTTGGTCCGCATGGATCAGATCGCCATCACTCACGGCCATGCCCTGGACTTCGACGTCAACGCCGAAATCCTCTACCCGGACATAGGCATGTGATGGACCGATCATGCCGGCCAGGAGTTGAAATCCTTCGGCGTTGGCGGGGATGTCCCGGATCGAGCCGTTGGTTACGGTACCCAGGGCGCCGAACCCTTGGTGGACGTTGGTAAATACCTCGCCCCAGAAGCTTCCATAACCGGGGACGTCATCCCGATCTTCGACAATGATCACGGAGGGAAGTGGGCCGGCGGCGATATATTCGTAGTAGCGGACCAGGACGTTGCGAAATTCCTCGGGCGTCCGGGTATGCGGATGCTGCGCCTTTATCGTGGCGGTCTTTGCGAAGCCGACCATCGGTGGAAGCGAGGGGCGCGCGCAAACGAGCGGTTTCACGGTGTAGCCGTGGCCCCGTCGTTCAGGGACGACAAGCTCGAGCGCGTTGCACACAGTCGGCGTGTCAAGGGACCGCAATCGCTCAAGGAGAGCCGCGTCGATGTCGACCTCTGGTTGTCCACCTTGTTTGATCATAGTGTCGCTCCCGTTCTGCCCCCTTTTTGTATGTACCCTTGTGCCCTCGTGGAAACGTCGACATTCGAGGCATTGGTCTATATGTTTAACACGATTCGATGGAGGCACAAGCCGTTTGGGGCTCCATTGCCGCTGTGCAGGAAAGGGAAGTTATGGACAATCTCGAGGGTCAGGTGGCCTTGGTTACGGGCGGCAGCCGGGGAATCGGTGCGGCGGTGGCAAACGGCTTCGCCGAGCGGGGTGCGCAGGTGATCGTCCTGCACAGCAGCAGTCCGGACGAGGCCCGGGAGGTCGTAGACAAACTACCGGGGTCCGGGCATCGCCATGTCCAGGCGTCGGTGACGGATTCGCAGGCGCTTGGGGAAGTCAGGGACGGCGTTCTGGCGCAGGAGGGCCGGCTCAATTTTCTCATCAACAATGCCGGCTGGAGTACCGTCATCGCGCACAACGATTTGGATGGTTTGGCGGACGAGACATTTGACAGGATTCTAGCCATCAACGTCTCCGGCGTATTTCGCTGCTGCCGTGCCTTTGGGCCGATCATCAAATCGTCGCCGGGCGGCGGGGCGATCATCAACATCTCCTCCAACGCAGCGCGCACCGGCATGGGCAGCAACATCGCCTACTGCGCCTCCAAGGCCGCGGTGGAGAGCATGACGCAGACCCTCGCACGTGTCTTTTGCCCCGAAGTTCGGGTATTGGCGGTTGCACCGGGCATGACGTTGACGCCTTTGGCAAGGATGTGGGGTGAAGAGGAACTAAACAAGCGGGCTCGGCTAAACGCCATGAAGCGGCATGCGACACCGGAGGAGGTCGCCGGCGTAGTTGTCGCCGCGGCCGCGGACTTCACATTTGCGACGGGCAATGTGTTACTGACCGACGGTGGTCGATGGTTGTTCTGAAACCTGCTGGTGGCCCTCAATACCGCGGCCGTGGCCGAGGCACTGGGGTTGGCCACCAAGGGTGGCCTCGACAAGGCCGACCTGCTCGACGCATGAGAAAGCACCGCCGCCAGCTCACGCATGACGGAAGCCCGTGGCCTCCTCATGGCGGAAGGCCGCTATCTGCCCCAAATGAAACTCGACCTGTTCAGGAAAGACCTGCGCCTCATGCTCGAAGAAGGCTACCCACTCAACGTACCCTCCCTCTCACGGAAGCCGCCGAGCGCCTCGATGCGGCGCCGGCCGGGGCTCCGAGGACCTCGCGTCGGTCATGACCACGCTCGAAGAGTTGTCGGTTGTCGGCTCCGACAGACTGCCGTTGAAACCCCGGATCGACGTGTAGTAAGCTCCCGGGCCGCGCCGATCCGGAAACCTCCCTCCATGCCGCGCCACATCGTCGCCGTCACCGATCACCTGTTCCCGTCCATGGACGACGAAGCCCGGATGTTTGCCGAGATGGACACCGAGCTCGTAGTCGGCCAGTGCAAGGAAGAGGAAGACGTCATCGCCCTGTGTCGGAACGCGGATGCCATCCTCAACACCTACGCGCGCATGACGCCCAGGATCATCCAGAGCCTGGAGCGCTGCAAGGTCATCGTCCGTTTCGGCATCGGCTACGACAACGTGGACGTGGACGCCGCGACACGGTGCGGGATCATGGTGGCCAACACCACGGAGTACTGCGTTGACGAAGTGGCGGATCAGACCATGGCGATGCTGCTGGCCTGCGCCCGGGGCCTGTTCCCGGCGGGCCGCATCGCCCGGGACGGCACCTGGGACCTGAGCAGGATGCCGGTGCTGCGACGGCTTCGCGGCCAGACGCTCGGGCTCATGGGAATCGGGGAGATCGGCAAGGCCGTGGCCGTCCGAGCGCATGGCTTCGGGTTGAAGGTCCTGGCCAGCGACCCGTACGTGGATGAGGCCGCGGCGCGGGAATCGGGCGCGGAGCTGGTGGACCTCGACACGCTGCTGGGGGCCTCGGACTACGTTTCCGTGCACGTGCCACTGATGCCGGCGACCGAGGGCATGATGAACGCCGGGGTGTTCGCGAAGATGAAGCCAACGGCGTTTCTCATCAATGTCGCCCGGGGCAGGATCGTGAACCAGGCGGACCTGGTGCGAGCCATACAACAGGGCGACATTGCCGGGGCCGGGCTGGACGTCCTGGAGCAGGAGCCGTGCGAGCCGGGTAGTGACATCACGACCCTCGACAACGTCATCCTGACGCCCCACTCCGCCTGGTATTCCGAAGAAGCGAGAGCGGACATGCGCCGCCGCGCCGTGGGGCAGGTGGTCAGCGTGCTCAACGGAGAGCTGCCCTACTCGCTGATCAACCGTGAAGCAGTCGAGTCAAACCGGCCGTAACCGCACCATCGACAAGGCGCAACCCGGCGCCACCGGCAAGGACATCGCCGAGGTGTGGCCGTCGGCCAAGGAGACCTGAGATTACCGTCGTCGGTTGACGGCGACGCCAACAACACCCGCGCACCAGCGGGTCCCGAGACGACATGGGTAGAATCAAGACTCTCGACGAGATCAAGGCCATGGTGCGCGAGCGCACCGGCAAGCGCAACGTGTTCCGACGCGCCCGGATCGAGGACGTGGAGCCGGTCCTGGACCGCCTCACCAGCAAGGACCCGGAACTGTGGGCCGCGGAATGGTCGCGGGCGGCCGAGCCCTACGAGGAGGACGGCGCGGCCCATGAGACGGCGGGACGTTCGGCGGAGGCCCACAAAGCCTTCTTCATGGCCTACACCTACTACACCATCGGGCGCTATCCGGTGCCTCACTCGCCGGGCAAGCAGGAATGCGCGCGCAAGAGCCTGGCGCTGTTCAAGCGCGCCGGACGCTACTTCAGACCGCCGCTGGAAGCCCTTGAGATCCCCCACGGGGCGGATCAAGTGATCCCGGCGTTCCTGCGCAAGCCGGAGGGGGCGGTTCCCTGCCCCGTGGTCATCAACTTCGGCGGCATCGATTCCTACAAGCCCGAGTGCCACGAGTACGACGAGGCCCTGCTGAACGCGGGGCTGGGAGCGTGCGCCATGGACATGCCCGGCGTGGGGGAGGCTCCCATCAAGGGCTCGGCAACCGCCGAGAGCCTCTTCAGCGCGGTCATCGGCTACCTGTGCGGACGCGAAGATGTCGACGCGGGGCGCATCGGCATACTGGGCCGGAGCTTCGGCGGCTACTGGTCCGCCAAGATGGGCTTCGTGGAAGCCGCACGGCTGCGCGCCTCGGTGGTGTGGGGCGGCGGGGTCCACTACAACTTCCAGGCCGAGTGGGTGCGCCGGTCCACCAACGCCGAGAGCTACCTCATGGACCACGAGATCTGCCGCGCCAGCGCCTTCGGGCTGCGCGACCTGGACGATCTGGCGGCGTACTTCCCGTCGCTGTCCCTGAAGACCCAGGGGCTGCTGGACAAGCCCTCCTGCCCCATGTTGATCGTCAACGGCAAGAACGACCTGCAGACCCCCATCGAGGACCTCTATCTGTTGTTGGAACACGGCGGTCCGAAGGCCGCCCGGGTCTTCCCCGGAGGCCACATGGGACAGACGCCGGAGACCCTTCCCACCATCGTCCGCTGGCTCCGCCAGGAGTTGACGGCTTAGGCATTTTTGGGCTTGCAAAATCGAACCGCGCGCATTAAGATACAAACCTCACCTGAATTCGTACGAGCGTTCATTAGGAAAGGAGCAGGACATGTTGATTAAGAAGGAGAGGATCGACACCTTCGACGACTGGGTGGATGCGTTCCATCAGTGGCACGACGACATCGGCTATCCCACGGAGCTCATCGGAGACGACTATACCTTCGAGACCAAGCTCGATGACGTGGAGAGCAACGAGATCGAGTTCGGCGAGTATGCCGGACGGCCCAAGTGGGAGAAGGTGACGGACATCCCCGACCAACGGATCCAGGATTCCCTGGCTCACTTGATCGAGTTCCAGGGGGACACCGAGTTCGCCTCGGTGGAGCAGCAGACCAACCTGATCGAGCGCGCCCCCACCGACGTGGACCTGAAGAACCTGATCCGCATCAACCGCGAAGAGATGCGCCACGGCTGGCAGATGGCCTACGTGCTGGTGACCCAGTTCGGCGACTCCGGCAAGCGCCAGTCCCAGCGGCTGCTGGAGCGGCGCGCGTCCGAGGGATCCCGCCTGCTGGACTCCTTCAACCAGCCCGTGCGGAACTGGCTGGACTTCTTCACCTACACGAGCTTCATCGACCGCGACGGCAAGTACCAGCTCAACATGCTCAGCCGGAGCGCCTTCGCCCCGCTGGGCCGCAGTACCCTGCCCATGCTGAAGGAAGAGGCGTACCACCTGGCCCAGGGGAACATCGGCCTGATGCGTATCGTCAAGGCCGGCAAGATCCCCATGACCATGATGCAGAAGTACTTCAACAAGTGGATCTCCACCGCCTACGACCTGTTCGGTCAGGACGAATCCAGCTCGGCCCACTGGGCCTATGTCTGGGGCCTGAAGGGGCGCTACGACGAACAGCTCTACGACGAGCCCGCGGACATGGACAGGCTGAACGAGCTGTCGCGCGAAACCTTCTTCAAGGAGGTCTCGGCGCTCGTGGACGCCTTGAACCACAACATCCCCGGCGACCAGCCCCAGCTGACGATTCCGAGCGACAAGTTCCGCCGCTACATCGGCAACCATGCCGGCAAGCCCTACAGCGTCACCGGCGAGCTGCTCTCCGACGACGACTACGCCAGGCACCTGGCGGAGGTCATGCCCTCGGAGGCCGACGACGAGTATGTCATCGGCCTGGAGAAGGAAGGCGGCTGGATCCTCGATCCGAGATAGTCCGGAAAACCGGGACAGTCCGAGAAAGGCGCGCGGCTTACGACTCGACCTCGAGCCCGTAGGCCCGCGCCATGACCACGATGGGGTGCACCGGCTTCCTGCCGGTCCCCTGCTCCACCTGAACCGCCGACAGCGGACAATCCGTCACCGTGCAAGCATCGTCGGGCCGCATGAACTTGAACAGCGGCCTGCCCACCTGCATCGACGCCTCGAAGTTCTCCTTCTTGACGCTCCAGGTTCCGTCGTGCCCGCTGCAGCACTGCATGCGGGAGACCTCCGTATCGGGGATGAGCTGCATCAGCTCCTGGGCCTTGAAGCCGATGTCCTGGGCCTTGAGGTGGCACGGCTGGTGATAGCGGATCTTGCCGGCCGCCTGTGAGAAGTTCACGTCCAGCTTGCCGGCCTCGTTGAGCTTCACCAGGTACTCCGACAGGTCGAGGGTGTTCTCCGCCACCAGCTTCGTGTCGTCGGTGGGCAGCATGCGCGGGTAGTCCTGCTTGAGCATGTAGCTGCAGCTCGCGGTGGGCACCACGATCTTGTAACCCTGCCGCACCGCCTCGCTCAGGCTCTTGACGTTGGCCTCGATCTTCTTCACCGCCTCGTCCAGCAGCCCCACGTCGATGAACGGCATGCCGCAGCACTGCTGCTCAGGGACCACGCACTCGACGCCGTTCTTCTCCAGCACGCCCACTGCCGCCTTGCCGATGTCCGGCTCGTTGTAGTTGACGGTGCAGGTGTAGAACAGCGCCGCCTTCTCCTCGCCGTTGCCACTGGCGGCGGCCGGACGCTTGCCGTTCCACTTGGCGAAGGTCTGGCCGTGATACGTGGGCAGCAACCGGTCGCGGTGCACCCCCAGGTACTTCTCCATCAGCCGGCGCACGAACGGGGTCCGGTTGGCCCAGTTGACCAGGGGCGCCATCCAGCTCGCCATCCGCCCGGCCCGGTCCGTGTCTCCCATCAGCCGGTCGGCCCAGCTCACGCCCTTGTCCTTGGCCTCCACGAGGGTGGCCCGCATCATGGTCCTGGGAAAGTCGATGTCCCACTCGTGAGGCGGGACGTACGGACAGATGGGGTCGCAAAGCTTGCACTGGTAGCACTGGTCCACGACGAGCTTCATCTGCTCGTCCTTGAGGGAAGTCGCGTCACCGAAGCTCTCGTCCATCATCTGGAACAGGCTCACGAAGGACGGACAGAGGGTGTGGCAAAGGGTGCAGCCGTAGCAGATGTCAAACACGCGATCGAGTTCCTGGCGCAGGGCACCCTTGTCCCAGAACGCCGGTAGTTTGGGCTCAAAGCTCATCGGTTGGCTTCCTCCTCGGTGGTCTTCGCGTCCAAGTGGTGCGAAACGTGATCTTAAGGTTTTCGTTCACGAAAAGTAAGGGAAGCCTACCCGCGCGCCTGCCGGCCGATAAACCGGCCCAATAGCGGTACGGCGAAAGAATACTTTCCATGTCGATTCTTGAAGACCAATCCCTGTGACGCCAACGCCACCAACATCTGATTGACATGGCTGCTGCTGAACGACTTGTCCAAAGACCGTTTGGACTCTTCCACAACTTCCTGCACTGTGAACTCGTCGTCGCAACTCTCAAGCTGCGAAATCACAAACAGCAACTCACGTTGACGATCGGTCGCCCGAGCCCATCGGCCCGCGAAAAAATCTGTATCAAGTTTCTGCTCAATCTCCTCAGTGGGTACGACCGCCTGTTCCCCTCGGTCAATCCGCTGAACGAACGCGTCGTACACTTCCCTGCAGATGAACTGGATGAAGTAAGGATATCCACCAGATGCATCGATTATAGTCTCAACGGAATGATCGCTGAGTTCCAGGGGGCAATCCGCGTCTTCGACGGGCCTGCGGATTGCGTCCTCACTCTCCCTCCTGGACAGGCTTTGGAGAAAAACGACCCTAAACATTCTCTCGGAAAAAGTCCTCGCTTCCACAAGCTTGGGAAACAAGGTCGGAAGACCGGTGAGTACGAGCATCAAAGGAAATCCCTTTCTTTGCAGAGACTGAAAAGCATCGAGCAGGAGGGACAACGGATACTCTTCCTTCGCCGATTGGTCAGCGAGGTTCTGTGCCTCATCGTACGCGAAAATGATCCCAGGTACATTCTGTCGCTTCGATAGTGCACTCCAGGCAATCTCCAGAACACTCTTTATCTTGTCGAGAGGCAAACCGGGCAACCTCCTGTAAAGATCCATGAGAACCGAGTAGTTGAGGGTGCGGTGGACTCGCTCCGTATCGGCAGCGAATCCGACGGTCGGCACCTCCAAAGTCTCCATCACAACGCCCGACGTGATCACAGACAGATCCGTGCAAAGCCGGATCGCCATATTTTCCTCGCTGACGCTCGTGGACTCCGATAGATCGGTGCCCACCCAAATCCACCCTTGATTCACCGCCAAGGGCTTGAACGATTCGAGAAGCACCGTCTTGCCTACTCCGCGAAGCCCCGTCAAAATCAGATTTTCCAGTATCGTGGTTTGCGGAAGTAACCGCAGGAACTCTTGACGCTCGGCCTGCCTCCCAGCAAGATATGGCGGCGTGTGGCCCGCGCCAGGGCGAAATGGATTCGAGAACTCAGCCATCTCCGTATTTACTCCCGTTAATGTAATGGACTAAATTTAGCCTACAGACTAAATTTAGTCAACCGAATAATCTACCCTAAACAACACCAAGGCTAGTTGCTCCGCAAACTCCGGGCCAACGGCGCCCTGCCAAGTCGTGAAGCTGGATAAACGCCGCCACGCGTACGATAGCGGTACCGTGGTTTCAGGATTCGAACTGCTGCTTCAGGATCCGGAAGATCAGCCCGTAGAACCGGCAACAGGACGGCAGGGTCGTCGTCAGGAACTCGCGGATGGAGCGCACGGAAAGGCGCGCGTCCACGTGGCTCACGACCTTCAGGATGGCGACGTGGACGCGGCTCGGGTCCGGCAGTTCGTCCGCCAGCCGCAGGCTCTCGGTCGACGGGAGCAGCGGGTCGGTGTCGCCGTGGCCGATGAGCACCTGCGCCGTCACGTGCGGGACCACCTGGCGCACGGAGAGGCTTTCCAAATAGTTCCGCACGGCGGGCTCGGTCGCTTCCATCAGACTCTGGACCCGGTCCGGGTCCTGGTTGCGGATCAACTCGTACACGGCCCGTCCGTCTTCGGTGAGCCGGTCCGGCGAGATCACCGGCGTCTCCCCGTCCCAGTGGGTGGCGCCGGCGTCGGCCTCCCTCTCCATGGCATCGGGCCACTCGGACAGCACCACGCGATCCTCTTCCGCCGTCATATGGAGCAGAAGGTTCTTGACAAAGACGTACCGTGCGTAGATTTCCGGCGGCTGGACATGCCGATGGCCTCGGTATTCGTCCCGCCCGGTGGTCAGGTAACGGACCACGTTGACGGTGTCGTAGTAGCCGCCGAAAGACACCACGAACTTCACCCGTTCCCGGATGGACGGATCGGCCGCGGCCTTCAGAATCGGACCCGCGGCAAAGCTGATCCCGAACAGGCCCGCGCGGGTGTCGTCCACCTCCTCCATCGACAGCAGGAAGCGGAAGGCCGCCACGATGTCGTCGGCCTCCTTCATCTCCAGCCGAAGCGACTTGAGGCCGTCGAGCTCGGGTACCAGCACGGCGAATCCACAGCCGGCCAGTTCGTTCGCCAACGCCACCAGACGCGGGTCGTCCTTGCCCGTTTCGAGCACCCCGTGGGTGACGAGCAGGCCGGCGCGTGGCCGGGCATCCGGCACGATGTAGAGATCAGCGGCCATCCGCCGGTCGCCCGCGGCAATGGCCAGGGTCCGCACGGTGGACTTGCGTCCGCGCAAACCTCGCAGAAGCTTCCTCAAGCCCTCGCCGCCCAACAGATGAAGCAACAGCGTCAGGCTCAGGAACGCAACCCGAACGTATGAAAGGATGAACAAGGGCGGAACCCCGCCGGTGTGGTGTCTGTTGTCGCGACCCGCGACATCGACAGCTCCCCAAAGCCGGCGCTGTTGCCGGCTACGGGAAGCCTTGTCGATTTCCTCGCGGGTTCACGCGGGACCCGCGCTAGTGGTGCGCGGCCTCGCCCTCCAGGGCGAGGTTGATGTGGTGATGGGACTTGGATACCGGGCCGATGCCCTTGGCGATGGTGGTCCAGTGCTCGCCCTCGTCGTCGCTGTAGAAGACGTCGCCGTCGGTGGTGCCGGCGAAGATGGCGTAGCCGCCGTTCCACGCGTCCATGCACATGCCCTCGATGTTGGCGCGGATGTGCTCGGGCAGGCCCTCGCCCAGGATGTCCCAGGTCTCGCCGCCGTCACGGCTGCGCGCCACCCGGGCGTCCGCGGTGTGAAGCTTGCGCCAGGTGCCGGGGCCGGTCTTGGCGCCGGCCACGAACAACAGCTTGGGATCCTGCGGGTGGACGAAGAACGGGTCCACGTAGCCGATGCGGAAGTCCCGCGGCGTCATGCTCTTCCAGGTGGCGCCGCCGTCGCCGCTCACGCAGAAGCCGGCCGTGACCTCCGGTCCGCAGTTGGTGGTGGGCGCCGTGCCGTAGAGCTTGTCCGGATCGTTGGACGGAATGAACACGCGGTGCGCGTCGGGGTTGATGTTGGGGATGGTGGTCCAGGTCTCGCCGCCGTCCGTGGTGCGCAGGAAGCCGCCCACCTCCACCGCCACGTGGATCATGTCGGGGTCGGTGGGATGGAACGTGATGCTCTTGGCGTGGGCCTGATGCGGCGGTCCCGGAAAAGTCCACTTCTCCACGCCCGGCACCTGGCGCAGACCCGGCAGGTCGGTCCAACTCTTGCCTAGGTCGTCGCTGTAGTACAGATGCGCGGGTTGCGTGCCGGCGTAGACCCTGGGCTTGCCGTCCACCAACTGGGTCCCCATCGAGTAGATCTCCTTGTCGCCGATGCCGCTGTCCCGCTTCTCCCAGGTGCTTCCCTGATCGGCGCTGGCATAGATCTCGCAGCCGTAGGTGCCGACGAACAGCGTCTCCGTGGTCGGTTCGAAGATGACGGAACTCGCGTGCTTTCCGGGCAGGTGCACGTTGTCCTGCTGCCACGAGCCGTTGGCCCGGTGGAACGAGAACACACCGTCGACGGTGCCCACCAGCAACTTTTCGCGGGCGGCTTCGCCTTGGGTCAACAACTGGCCTCCAGGGGATAGACAGACGTACATGGGCATTCCTCCTTCGCGCTGAATCGGTTCCTACTCTACTGAAGGCCCCGCTGCGCCGTCAAGATACGCGGGGTTGAATTTCCACGCGCCTTGTTATTAGTTCTGTCAGCGGACGGCAACGCCGGGCGAATCCTCGCGGCGTTCCGGGCCGTTTTGGAAGAAGGAAAAAGGAAGGAAATCCTGAAGGAGGGAAACATGTACACGACGGACCAATACGAAGGCATGCTCGCGGAGACCATCACCATCCAGGGCCACAACGGCGACACCATCAACGCCTACTACGCGCGTCCGCTGGGCGCGGGCCCTTTCCCTGCCGTGGTGGCGATTCACCATCTGCCCGGCTGGGACGAGTGGTACCGTGAGGCGACGCGCCGGCTGGCGCACCACGGTTTCGCCACCATCTGCCCGGACCTCTATCACCGGGCCGGCTCCGGCACGCCGGAAGACGTGGCCGCCAAGATACGGGCCGACGGCGGCGTGGCCGACGACCAGGTGGTGGGCGATCTGACGGGCGCCATGAACTATCTGCGCTCCATGCCCTATCACAACGGCAAGGTGGGCATCTGGGGCACCTGCTCGGGCGGGCGCCATGCCTTTCTCACCGCCTGCCGCGCCCAAGGCTTCGACGCGGTGGTGGAGTGCTGGGGCGGCCGCGTGGTGGCGAGCGGCGACGACCTCACCGAGAAGCAGCCCGTGGCCCCCATCGACTACACCGCGGACCTGTCGTGCCCGATCCTGGGCATCTTCGGCAACGACGACAAGAGCCCGACGCCGGAGCAGGTGGACCAGCACGAGGCCGAGCTCAAGAAGCATGGCAAGGACTACGAGTTCCACCGCTACGACGGCGCCGGCCACGGTTTCTTCTACTACGACCGCCCCAACTACCGTCAGGAACAGGCGGTGGACGGCTGGAAGAAGCTCCTCGACTTCTTCGGGAAGCAACTCGGATAGGAACCCGCGCCGCGAAAGGAGACGACCATGTGCACCATGATCGCCAGGAAGGTCGTGATGGAGGGCAGCGGCAAGAACTCCGAAGACTGGTTCAAGGTCGACCAGGCCAACGTGGCCTATGACCATCCGTACCATGTCTTCCGGGAGCACTCCCTCAACATCGACTTCGTCAATGAGGCCGAGGGCCCGGGCGCGCGTGTGGCCGTGGAGTTGAGCGTCGATTCGGCCCGGAAGCTGGTGGATACCATCCTCAACGTGCTGAACGAAGCGGAACAGGGGGGTTGGGTCGACGAGGACGAAGGGCCGGAAGTCCACATGCCGCCGGTCAAGAGCTCGGGAACGCTGTAGAGCGGCTCGCCGAAAGAACGGCTTTTCGGTGTCAGCCTCCGTGCCCGAACGGGACACGGAGGCTGACACCTCAATCCCTGCCTGAAACTAAGCCTGCGCCGGCACGGCGGCGATCTCGCTCACCGGCACTCCATAGAAATCAGCGGCATTCTGGCAAAGGATGCGGTACTTGTTCTCCTCGGTGAGGTCCTCGCGCTTGCGCAGCTTCTCCACCGAGTGGGGCCAGTCCGTGTCCCAGTGCGGGTTGTCCGACGAGTACAGCAGGCAGCGGTCGCCGATGTGGCGGATGGCGTCGGGGATGGTGAGCTCCTCGCACTCGACGCCGAAGTAGCACCGGCCGCTGCGGACGTACTCGCTGGGCGCGCGGGTGCACAGCGGCGCCTCCACGTCGCCCCGCTTCTCCCACTCCTCGTCCAGCCGGTCCATCCAGTAGGGCACCCAGCCGGCGCCCGACTCCAGGAACCCGACCTTCAGCTTGGGGTAACGCTCCAGCACGCCGCCGAAGATGAGCTGGGTCATGGCGATCATCTGCTCGAACGGATGGGTCACGGCGTGGATGGCCAGGAACTTGTCGAAACGGTCGGTGCCGGCCGCGTCGCGCGGCTGGCTGTGGACCGCGACGGGCACGCCCAGCCGCTCCACCGCGGCGTAGAACGGATCCAGCTCCCGGTCCGAGAGCTTGCGCCAGGCCACGTAGGTGGGCACCTGCACCGCCACCATGCCAAGCTCCACCAGCCGCTCCAGCTCGTCCACCGCGCTCTCGACCTCCTGCAGCCCGACGATGCCCACGCCCTTGATGCGTTCCGGCGACGCGCTGCAGAACTCGTGCAGCCAATCGTTGTAGGCCGTGGCCAGCACCCGGGCCCGGGCCGGATCGCGCACGTTGCCGATGCTCAACCCAGCCGTGGGAAAGAGCACCGCGGTGTCGATGCCCTCGGCGTCGATGTCCGACAGCTCCCGCTCGGGGTCCGCCACCCGATGCCCCATGCGCCCCAGGTCCCGGTCCCAGCCGTCCTGGGGGAATAGTTCCCGGGCCGAGCTGTAGGGCTCCGGGATCCTCTCCCGGTAGGCGGTCATGGGCTCGGTCAGGTGGCCGTCCGCGTCGATTACAGGATATCCGATCATTCCATGCTCTCCCCGTGCGCGCGCATCGCTGCTACAGCCCGTAGAACTGCCGCGGGTTGTCGTCCACGATCCTGGTGTGCATCTCCTCGCTGATGCCGCCGCCCTCCCTGAGCGAGGTGAGCGCCTCCAGCTCCGTGGAGGAATCGGCGTGGCCGTAGTCGGTGCCGATCATCAAGGTACCCTCGCCGGCCTGCTGCACCAAGTAGGGCACATCATCGCCGATCTGGCAGGTCACGTACAGATGGTACTCCTTCAGCAGGTCCTCCGGCAGCTTGTCCTCCACCGTGTCGATGCGCCGCCGCAACTCGTAGACCACCCAGGGTATCCACGAAGCAGCGGTCTCGATGAAGCCGAACCGAAGCTTGGGGAAGGTCCTGGGCACGCCAGAGCTCACCAGCCGGAAGAAGGCGCCTACGTTGAAGATGCGGTACTGGTTGAAGAATTCCCGGCTCCCGTCGGGGTTGCCCATCATGTCCACCAGGTTGGCATTGCCGTTGGACTGGTGCAGCCCGATGCACAGGTCCAGCTTCGAAGCCTCCTCGTAGATCGGGAAGAAGTACGGGTCATCCACCGTGCGGGGACCCTCCATCGGCCGCATGAAGATGCCGCAGGCGCCGTTTTCCTTGGCGAAGCGCAACTGGTCCATGGCGTCCGGCATGCTGAGAAACGGCAGCACGCACATCCAGCGGAGCCGCCCCTTGCCTTCCTTCCAGATGTCCGCGAGCCAGCGGTTGTAGGCGCCGCAAAGGGCCACGTCCACTTCCGGACGCTCGGTGCACTGGTCCAGGAAGATGCTGGTGTAGAGGATCTGCACGTCGATGCCCAGCTCGTCCATGTGGGCCAGCCGCGCCCCCACGTTGGCCACGTCGCGGGTCTCCATGGAGGTCGTCATCTGCCTGCCGACCTTCTGAGACCGCTCGACCAAGGCCTCCTCGGTGAAGGCGAACCGGAACAGCCCCCGGATCTTCCCGTCGATGACCCAGTTCTGCCGCTGCGTCCCGTCATTCGGGTCGAACAGGGCCGGCCGGTACTTCTGCTCCGAGGGCGTGAGATAGTCCCACGTACGCGGACTCTCGACCACATGCGCGTCAGCGTCTACCCATCCCATTGGATCGGTCTCCTTCCGTGGATAGCTGTGGATACGGTCCGAGATTATCCGGGTTGAAGCGGAGGCGTCAACCGGATTACCTCGGGTAGCTTCACGTGATCCGGGCGCGACGCGGGGGCCAGTCATACGACGTAGGATAGTGCCCGGACCAAACGAGTGAGGTATGGAAGCGTAAGCCATCGACGCCTAGGTAGTTGATGCGTCGTCCCGATTCAATCTCCTGTAGCAACAGCTCGACGTCTGCGGTCGGGAACTCGTGCCGAGACGCATCGGCGATGGTCCGAAGTTTGGCGTCGATGCTCCCACGAGAGTCTTCGCGCGCCTTTCCCAGGACCTGACGAACCCATTCTGTCACGGTCATTCTCTGGCTACGCGCACACCTTTGGATCTCTCGGGAGTCTTGGTTGATCGAAAAGGAACTGTAGCCGCTTGATCATCAAAATCATGAAAACTGTAGCTCAAGCCACTACTCAATGGTGCGGCGGCTGGGTCGAGGTGGCAACGACCTTTTGCCTGGCGGGCGCGCACGAGCCGTGGCGTACTACGGTGCGTGGTCCCGGAGGGTCGAGGTTTCACCGGACCCGACAAAGTAATCGCTCACATTTTCTTGGAATTCCTGCACGAGGCGGTTCAAGCTGCCCATGAGCTGAGCGACCCCTAGTACAACAGCCCACAATAGGAAGTGCCGTGCCCCCACGTACGCGATTGTAGTTGCCACCCATTTGAGGTGGATGTCGTGCAAGACCGCATTCTCGGGTTTCTGAAGCTCGGCCCGAACCTTCTCGAGTTCGCGCGCGAATTGTGCTGTGAGTGCGGGAGTCAGGGCCACCCCGATAAGACGCCAAACCGTGAGGATGTGTAGCGCGCTGATGGTTTTCGAGATGGAACTGTCAACGTACGCGAACAACCAGCTTCGGGGGTCGACGCGTTTATCGAGTGCGGCCTCCCGCAACTCGTCGCGAATTGCATAGAGACGCAGTTGGTAGTCTTCAAGCACAGTTTGGCGCGACAGCTTACCCAGCCTATACACCACCATCATCCCCACCAGGACGAATATCCAGAAAAATAACATGACGTTATCCCCCCTCCCTAAAGTCCTGCGTATGGTGTAACTTGGTGCCGATATGATGTTCTTGAAAGTCTGACTTCCATTGCGAAAGGCGGTCGATTTCCCGTTGTTTGATCCGATCCTTCCGTCGCCACCAGAAATCCTGTGCGAGCAACAATAGGGTGGCGAAGGCGACAACTACTCCAATAGGATACCATTGGTCGATACCCTTACCGAGCAGGTACATGTCGATCAACGTCTGCTTTTGCTCCAAAGAAGCGAATTTGAAGACAAACACATAGCCCAGTATGAGGAAGACTGCTGGCCACCCAAACTTGTCGGAGAGGGTCTCTACCGAGCGGAATACGTAGTGGAACCATACATGACCTGACGTAGCGTTCGAGTCGCGACCACTTTGTGCCGGAGAGTCAGTCTGCATACGGTACCTAGTTGCCTCGAGAACTAACAAACCTTGAGGACGAGAGCAACTCTCGCGGCTTTCGCCAAGGGTCGGCCGTTTCTCCGTCCCTCGTTGACTCGCACCCAAATCTTGTCGGAAAGACACTCCCGCCGGAAGGAGGAAGCCATGCCAGGCGTCGTCGATGCGGACACGCACATTATCGAACATCCGGAGATGTGGGAGCTGTTCGATCCGGAACTGTACCAGCGGCGGCCGGTGCTGGCGTCGACCACGGAAGACAGCGTCTACGGAGAGAACAACCAGGTCTGGCTCATCGACGGCACGGCGGTGCCCAAGCGTTTCGGCAAGGGCAGCGCGCTGGTGGCGGTGGGCGGCTCGGACCGGGAGAACGCCCGGACCGACATCGCCGCCTCGGTGCGGTACGTCACCGACCCGGTAGCGCGGGTGCGGGACATGGACAAGCGCGGGGTGGACGCGGAAGTGGTGTACCCTACCCTGCTGCTAGGCTATCTGGAGGTAGACGTGACCCTGGAGGTGGCCATCTGCCAGGCCTACAACCGCTATCTCGCCGAGGCATGGAAGACCGCCGGGGACCGGCTGCGCTGGGTGGTGGTTCCGCCGTTGCGGGACATGGACGCCTCCGTGCTGGAGATCGAGACGGCCCGGGACCACGGCGCGGTGGGGGTGTTCTTCCGCGGGGTCGAGGGCGACCGCTCGCTGGCGGAATCGTATTTCTTCCCCGTGTACGAGGCGGCCAACCGGCTCGGCATGGCCATCTGCATCCATACCGGCGCGGGCGCTCCGGAGATCACGAGGGTGTTCGACCGGAACTTCAGCCACAACCTTCCCCACGTGCGCTCGCTGCCGCTGTTCGCCTTCCGGGACCTCGTGGCCCACAAGATCCCGGAGCGTTTCCCGGACCTGCGTTTCGGCTTCATCGAGGCCTCGGCCTCCTGGGTGCCCTACGTACTGCATCACCTGCAGCGCGCCAGCGGCGCCCGGCTCAACGCCGGCGGCGACGCCGACGCGAACCTCGACTGGGGACCCAACCTGTTCCGGGACTACCGTCTCTACGTCGCCGCCGAGGCGGACGAGGACCTGCCCTACCTGCTCACCCACATCGGCGAGGACCACATCGTCATGGGATCCGACTACGGCCACCAGGACCAGTCCCGGGAGGACGGCATGGTGGCGGTGATGCGCCGCAAGGAGAACGTCCCCCCGCAGGTGGTGGAGAAGATCCTTTGCGACAATCCGCGGACGTTCTACGGCCTCGACTGACGGTTGAGATTTGCGCGCCCGCGCAATAAGTTCAGGTGCAGGGTTGGAGGACCCCATGAGCAAGGACATCACCTTCGTCGACACCACCCTGCGCGACGGGCACCAGAGCCTGTGGGCGGAGAACATGACCACGGGCATGATGCTGTCGGTGGCCGAGCAGATGGACCGGGCGGGGTTCGAGGCCATGGAGCTGATTTCCGGGTCGCACCTCAAGAAGTGCGTGCGGGAGCTCAAGGAGGATCCGTGGGAGCGGGTGCGGCTGGTGGCGCAGCGCATCACCGAGACGCCGCTCCGGGTCATCGCCGGCCGGGTCAACACCTTCGAGTTCAACCCCCTGTGCATGTACCGGCTGTTCATGGAGCGCATGGCCGCCAACGGCATCCGGGAGGCGCGCATCTCCGAGGAATGGAACGACCTGGCGGGCTGGACGCGCAAGGTGAAGGTGTCGCGGGAGGTGGGCATCAAGCCCATCATCAACATGATCTACTCGGTGTCGCCCAAGCACAACGACGAGTACTTCGCCCAAAAGACCCGCGAGGCGGCCTCGCTGGACGTGCCGCTCATCTGCCTCAAGGACCCCGGCGGCCTGCTCACGCCCGAGCGCATGCGCACGCTGGTGCCGGTGATGTACGAGAACTGCAACGGCATCCCCATCGAGCTCCACACCCACTGCACCACCGGCCTGGGGCCGCTGTGCTGCCTGGAGGCCATGGACCTGGGGATCCGTAGCGTCAACACCGCCGTGCCGCCGCTGGCGGACAGCTCCTCCAACCCCAACGTCTTCAACGTCGCCCGCAACGCCCGGGCGCTGGGCTACAACCCGCTCGTGGACGAGTCCGTGCTGGAGCCCGTCTCCGAGCACTTCATGACCATCGCCAGGCGCGAGGGCTTCCCCATCGGCAAGCCGGTGGAGTACGACTACTCCCAGTACCAGCACCAGGTCCCCGGCGGCATGCTGTCCAACCTGCAGCACCAGCTCGACAAGGTGCGGCTCGGAGACCGTTTCCCGCAGGCCCTGGAGGAATCCATCCAGGTGCGCGCCGAGTTCGGCTATCCCATCATGGTGACGCCGCTGTCCCAGTTCGTGGGCAGCCAGGCGGCGCTCAACGTCATCGTGGGCGACCGCTACAAGGAGGTCACCGACCAAGTGATCCGATACGCCCTGGGACGCGCCGGCGAGGAAGGCGCCCGCCTCATGGACCCCAACGTCAAGGACAAGATCCTCGACCGGCCCCGGGCCCGGGAGATCGCGGCGCGGGAGCCGGAGGAGACGCCCCTCTCGGAGATGCGCGCCCGGCTCGGCGGCGACGGGGTCTCGGACGAAGAGCTGCTGCTGCGCTGGCTGCTGAGCGAGGACGAGATCGCCCAGATGCGCGCGGCCGCGCCGCCCCAGGCCTACGTGAGCACCACCCCGCCGATGGTGGCGCTGGTGGAGCAACTGGCCAGGAAAACCGACCTGGCACACGTGCGGGTGACCAAAGGCGACGTCTCGGTGACGCTGAATCGCGGAGAATAAGAGGAGGAACGGCCATCGCTACCCATCGCCTGACCAAGCTGCCTGCATGGCAGGATCTCGCCGAGCACTACCGCAAGATCAAGGACGTGCACCTGCGGGCGCTCTTCGCCGAGGACGCGGGCCGCGGCGAGCGGTTCGCCGTCGAGGGCGCGGGGCTCTATCTCGACTACTCGAAGAACCGCATCACCGACGAGACCCTGGGGCTCTTGCTGGAGCTGGCGCGGGCCACCGGCGTGAAGGAACGCATCGACGCCATGTTCGGCGGCGAGCGGATCAATGTCACCGAGGGACGGCCGGTGCTGCACGTGGCGCTGCGGGCGCCCCGTGGCCGGAAAATCCTGGTGGACGGCGAGGACGTGGTGCCCGAGGTGCACGGCGTGCTCGACCGCATGTCGTCGTTCGCCGACCGGGTCCGCTCGGGCGAGTGGAAAGGGTACACCGGGAAGCGCATCCGGAACGTGGTCAACATCGGCATCGGCGGCTCGGACCTGGGGCCGGTGATGGCCTACGAGGCGCTCCGGCACTACAGCGACCGGGCCCTCAGCCTGGGGTTCGTCTCCAACGTGGACGGCACCGACTTCGCCGAGACCACCCAGGGTCTGGACCCGGCGGCGACCCTGTTCATCGTAAGCTCCAAGACCTTCACGACCCTGGAGACCCTCCAGAACGCCCACACCGCGCGGGAATGGTGCCTCGCCGCGCTCGAGGACGAAGCGGCCGTGGCCAGCCACTTCGTGGCGGTGTCCACCAACCACGACGAGGTGCGGCGCTTCGGCATCGACACCGACAACATGTTCGGCTTCTGGGACTGGGTCGGCGGCCGCTACTCCTACGACTCGGCCATCGGCCTGTCGCTTATGCTCGCGGTGGGCCCGGACAACTTCCGGGCCATGCTCGGCGGACTCCACGCCATGGACGAGCACTTCCGCGCCGCTCCCTTCGAGCAGAACCTGCCGGTGCTGCTGGGCCTCCTGGGCATCTGGTACAACAACTTCTTCGGCGCCGAGACCCATTCCATCCTGCCCTACGACCAGTACCTGTGGCGCCTGAGCGCCTACTGCCAGCAACTCGACATGGAGAGCAACGGCAAGCACGTGACCCTGGACGGCGAGGCCGTGGACTACCAGACCGGCCCCATCATCTGGGGACAGCCGGGCACCAACGGCCAGCACGCCTACTACCAGTTGATCCATCAGGGCACGAAGCTCATCCCGTGCGACTTCATCGGCTTCTGCCGGACCCTGAATCCCCTGGGGAACCACCACGACCTCCTGATGGCCAACCTGTTCGCGCAGACCGAGGCGCTGGCCTTCGGCAAGACCGGCGTGGAAGCAGCCGCCGAAGGGATGCCGGACTTCCAGGTGCCGCACCGGACCTTCGAGGGCAACCGTCCCACCAACACCATCCTGGCGGAGCGGCTGACCCCGGAAACCCTGGGCAAGATCATCGGCCTCTACGAGCACAAGGTGTTCGTCCAGGGCTCCATCTGGGGCATCAACTCCTTCGACCAGTGGGGCGTGGAACTCGGCAAGGCCCTGGCCCAGCGCATCGTTCCGGAGCTTGAAAGCCGGGATGCGCCGGAGCTGGACCACGACAGCTCCACCAACGCGCTGATCCGGCGCTACCGCAGGCTGCGCGGCTAGCGCCAAAACTCCATGCCCTTCTCAAAGCCGACGCTCGAGCAGGTGCGGGCCGTCGCGGACGACCTCGGCATCCATCCGTCCGACGATGAACTGGCAGGGTATCTGGAGCGCATGGAGGGTTTCGCCCGCGCCTATACGCTGGTGGATGAGGCGCCGGAACCGGCGCCGGACCTTGGGCGACGGCGCTCGCCCGGACGCCGGCCGAGGCCGGCCGAGAACCGCTACAACGCCTGGTTCGTGAAGACGTCCATCCGGGAAGAGTACCGCGGCCGGCTCGCGGGCAAGACCCTGGCGGTGAAGGACCCCATCTCCGTGGCCGGTCTGCCGATGATGAACGGGGCCTCGTTCCTGGAGGGCCACGTGCCCGACGTCGACGCCACCGTCATCACCCGGGCCCTCCACGCGGGCGCCGAGATCATCGGCAAGACCAATTGCGAGTACCTCTCGCTATCGGGCGGGAGCCACACCGGCGCCAATGGGCCGGTCATCAACCCGCACAAGGAAGGCTACTCGGCAGGCGGCTCGTCGTCCGGGAGCGCCGTGGCCGTGGCCGTGGGCGACGCGGGCCTGGCCCTGGGCTGCGACCAGGCCGGTTCCATCCGGGTGCCCGCGGCCTGGTGCGGCATCGTGGGGATGAAGCCCACCCACGGACTCGTCCCGTACACCGGCATCCTCGGCATGGACCCGGCCGTGGACCACTGCGGCCCCATGACGCGCGACGTGCACAACAACGCCCTGCTGCTGGAAGTGCTGGCCGGCCGCGACGGCATGGACCCGCGCCAACCAAGCGCCTGGCACCCGGTGAAATACACCGCGGCGCGCCGGGCCGGCGCCAAACGCTTGCGGGCGGCCGTGATCAAGGAAGGCTTCGGCCAGCACAACGCCGAAACCGAGGTCGACGAACGGGTCCGCGCCGGCGCCGACACTCTGGCCACCCTGGGTATCGATGTCGCGGAGGTCTCCATCCCCATTCACAGGCGGGCCTGGCCGCTCGCCCAGCCCATCTACGTCGAAGGCCTCGCCCACTCCATGGGCGAAAGCGGCGTCATGCCCGACGCCGAAGGCCTCGGCTCGTCGGGGCTGGCCGAGCGATTCGCCCCCTGGCACGAGCGCTGGCGCGAACTGCCCGAGCATCTGACGGCGCTGATCCTGTTCGGCTCCTTCGTGCGCAGCCGCCACCCCGGACGCTACTACGTCAAGGCCCAACGCCTGCGCCGCAACATCCGGCGCGCCTACGACGACGTGTTCTCCGACTACGACCTGCTGCTCATGCCCACGACGCCCATGGCAGCGACGCCCCTGCCCGGACCCGACGCCAGCGCCGCCGAGCGCTCCCGGCGAGCGGGCGAGATGCTGGCCAACACCGCGCCGTTCAACGTCACCGGCCACCCGGCCATCTCGCTGCCGTGCGGCGCAACCGGCGACGGGAGGCCGGTGGGGATGATGCTGGTGGGGCGGCATTTCGACGAGATCACCATTTATCGGGCGGCGTATGCGTTCGAGCGAACGCGCGAGGGATCGCCGAGCGACGGGTGACCATCCTTGAGCGGGAGCGGCGGCAAGTTACCGTCGCCGAAGATTCATGACGCGATTCTCAGTTCCGTATGACGGGCCAGGACGTCAAAGTCGACATCCTTGTGGAGTAAAGGCATCCCGGCACGGACGGCGACGGCGGCGATAAGGCAATCCATCAAGTGAAGCCACCTTGGGCTGTCTCCTGTTCGTGTTGGAATTGAGGCCGATCGATAAAGTATCTACCTCGGTCGTCGATAGTCGCTGGGCAATGGGCTTTACGTGGTATACTCTAGTGGTTGGCCGTGTTGCCCGAGAGGATTCCTGCCGTGAACTTTCGAAGCGCTTGTGTCGTGCTGGTCCTCACACTCGTTCTGGTTGCATCCACGGACGCCCTCGCGCAGCAGTGGGGCGGAATAACGGAGGCGGAAAACAGGATCGTGTTTGCCGGACGCGAACTGGAAGAATACCGAGTGTCCCATCGTTTCCATCCCTTCGACGATAGCGCCAACTCGCATGAGCACTATCGGGCTCGGTGGGAAACCGACGCCCGTCGTCTTCCGGTCTTTTGGGCCGACCTGTTTATCGCCGCTCCCGGCCGCTACTTCTCCGCCAGCCGGCAAAACAGTCTCGAAGCGCATGCAAAGGGTCTCGGGTGGTTCAAGGACAAGCCTTTCCGGGCCATTGAAACCGGCATCGCGGGGACAGCGATGGGGCCGGCCGATTTTCTGGTTTTCACGGCGGACAAGCATCGATGCGGTTTCTCTCGTCTCTATTTCGACGACGGTACGATCAGCGATCCCGACAGTCTCGGCGGCACTCGTCTGGTTGGTCTTTACTGTCCGGTTTCCGGTCAGGTCGACGCCGGGACCTTCGAAGCCCTTCTCTCCAAGGTGGGCGTCCGGGGCATCGGCGTTCCGAAGGTGGAAGCGCCACGGGCGGCCCGTGGCCCGGCTTCGCATGGCCCCTTGCCGGACTCTCTCGCCACGCTGGTGACGACCGGCGACATCAAGGGGTTGCGCAGGGTCGCGGCCAAGAACTTCGATCCGGATACCATTATTCCCTTCCAGCACCCGCGTTTTGCGCGCGGCCGCCTCATAAGAAGACCGATGCTGGTGGCGGCGGCCCTTTTCGGTCAGACGGAGAGCGTGGTGTTTCTGCTGAACAAGGGCGCTTCCACCCGGGGACCTTCCGGTGGAGCGATCTGTGCGGCCATTGCCAGGAGGCACTCCGATATTGTCGATGTGCTCCTCAAGAAGGATCCGGAACTGAGGAATTACAATCGCTGCGGCCAGAGCCGCACCATGTCACCGCTCAGTTTGGCCCGGCGGCTCGATCTTCACCACATTGTCGACAAGCTTCTCGAAACGAATTCCCGATAACGCGGTCGCCGACGAGTTCCGGGGCTCGTACCCTCGGACGGTGAAGCCCCCTCCGAGGCGGAGTCTCTCCTGCGTATTGGCCTTGATCGGCCTTGTTGCGGCTATGGCGCTGGAGGGCTGCCGAGATGCCCCGGCGGCCAGGCGTCAGCTTCATGCGCCGCCTTCGGCCAGGGGGCATGTGCTGTCACATGACGGCACCAAGATGATCGTTCTGAACGCTCACGAGGGCGGTGCATTTTTCGACGTTGTGGAAACCGCCTCGGGGCGATCTTTCGGTCTCCTTTCGCATTCCTTCATTCAAGCCGTTTGGGGCGAAAGCAGCGACACTGCTTACGCGGTCGCCAAGGACAAGAAGATATACCGCCTGTCACTGGGCCCCGATGCCGAACGAATCGACGAGGTTGCACTTACGGGGCCGGAAGCCATACCGGCAGACGAAGGGCCCAGTGTCGTCCGTTTTCCTTCGCGTACGGCTCCCTTCCTGCTCGCCAGAACTTCGCGAGGCCGTCAGCCGCTCTACCGCTGCGATTTGAGCCAGGACTCCGGTGAACACCACATCAAGACCCGCTGCCGGGTCTTGATCGAGGACGGCCGGGGCGTCCTGAACTGGCTCACGACGGCGGAGGGCCGTATCGTCGCGAGGATCAAGGGATCGCCCGCCGGCCAATATTTGTTCCAACTCCTGACGCCGTCGGGGGAATGGACCTCGCTGTTCGACTATACCCCGGTTTACACCGAGTTGGCTCCCATCGGATCCGTGCAAAAGGATGGTGCGGTGTGGGCACTCTCCAACCGGCAGCGCAAGAGGGTCGCACTGGTCCGGCTGAACGTCGAGACGGGAGAGGAAAAGGTCTTCTTCGAGCACGATCGCTATGATCTGACGAAGGCGATCATCCTTTTTGACAAGGACGGCGAGGGAACGCCTTTACTGGTGTCTTACAACCCGGGCTACCAGGTCGTCGTGCATTTTCATGACAGGCTCGAGGCCGCATACGAGGCTCTGCGCCGGAGAGTCAGCAAACCATCTCGCATCGATTTGACAAGCATTGACCTCGTGGCGAAATCAGCCGTCGTCGCGGTGGCCAACCCGTACCTGTACCGTAGCTGGTACTTTCTCGATCTCGAGAAGAATACGTCCCGGGAATTGTCGGACAGCTCTCTGGCGGCGTATCGCCATCCGCCGTCTCCCTCCCGACCGGTTACGTTTCCAGCGCGCGACGGACTGCGGCTCTACGGTTATCTGACCTTGCCGCAGGATCCGGAGGCCCCTCGCCCCTCTCCGATGATCCTCATGCTTCATGGCGGCCCATGGCTCCGGTATTTCTGGCCAGGTTCGGCGGTGGTTCAGTTCCTTGCCAGCAAGGGCTACGCCGTGCTCAGGCTCAACTATCGCGGATCCCTCGGTTACGAAAGAAGTTTTCTCGAGGCGGGGAACGGCGCCGTGTTCGGGAGCATGCAGCACGACGTCCTCGATGCCGCCGAATGGGCCATAGCGAACGGGCACGCCACGCGCGACGGGATCGTGCTGTTTGGAGGTAGTTTCGGCGGATTTCTGACACTCGTGATGCTGGCGCACCACCCTGACAGCTTCAGGGCCGGAATCGCCATCAACGCCATAACCGATGCGGTCGATTTCTGGAAAACCGACTGGCACCGGCCCGTCAACCGCGCGATTTGGCGTGAATTCCTCGGGAGCCGTGATGTGCCCGTGTTGGCGTTGGCCGAAATTTCGCCGATCAACAACACCGATCGAATCGTCGCGCCGGTCCAGTTGATCGCGGGATCTCGCGATCGGCGTATCCCGGCGTCCCAATCCCAGGAGATGTTCCATCTGCTGAAGGAAGGGGGCAAATCGGTGGAACTCGTGGAGTTCGAAAGTGCCGCTCACAACATCACGAACCCGAGGATCATCAACTCGATTGAGGCATTTCTTGAGGAACACCTGAGCCGCACGGGAACCCGATAGCAGCTCGTCTGCCGCTACCGGGGCTCGCCGATGTCTTCACTGAAGAAGAGCATCCACCAGCGCGCGAGGGGAAACTACCGAGACGCCCCTCGGTGGGTTTTCCAAGAGCAGCCGGTCACCCGTGACCAGTTGTGCCGTTGGTTCGCGGGCCAGCAACGCCCACAGGTGGTCGTCTCCGGGGTCTGGAGCGCCGGCGATGGGATTGGGCTCGCGCCAGATGGAGTTCGCAACCAGCTCCGTGAGCAACCGGTCAACCGTGTCCGGGGTGAGCCCATGGGCCCGGACAATCGCCGGTCGACCCAGCACGACCGCGTATTCGTCGAGCAGCTGGTACGACATCAGGTACATGAGACTACCATCGAGCATCGCATTCAGAATTCGCGCCGGCGGGCTGCTTGAACCCGCGGCGATCAAACCCGACACGACAACGTTGGTGTCGACAACGCAAATTCTCGGCATTCACCGACCCCACCCCGTCGCCGTCCGGGCAGCGCTACCGCCCCTTCCGATGAAGCCTTGTCTCCTTCACCGCCAGCGCCATAGCAGCGTCGGCGTCGAGGACGGACCTCTCCCGTACGCTGGCGACGATCTCCCGGGCAGTGTCCAAGGGCCGGATGCCCCTTATTTCCAGGCTCTCTTCAATAATCGCTGCCATGGAACGACCCTGTCGTGCCGCCGCCTCCTTCAGGGCGCGGTGCGTTCGGTCCGCCAAGGTGATGGTCAAACGTGTCATGCGTCACACACTCCGTCCATAAAGCACCAATACACCGTAACACCAATACACCGGATTCTCAAGTACACCTCATCTTTCCGAAGTCCCGCTTGGTCCGCGGCACGTTTCCGGGGCCGCCTCATCCGGGTAGGTGGTGTAACCGACGCCGTTCGGAATGAAGTTGTTTTCCGGGTTCTCGGTGGTCACCCGGCATTGCATGGCATGGCCGTTCACCCGGATGACCTTGGCTCACCCCAGCGGCACGTCGAGAAACGCGATGAAGGATACCAGTCCGACGAGGGTCACGAAGGTGGCCCCGGCGTAGTTCAACGTCGTGCGCAGCGCGGCCGCGCGCCGGCTGCTACCCGACCGTTCCATGAACTGCATGGCGAACTGCCTGGCGAGAATCGTTCCGACTCCCACCGCGCAAATCGACGACCCGATCCCGAGCGACATCGCAGCCACGAGCAGGAAACCCGGGTAGATCATGTCGTTGGCCACCGCGTACAGCATGATCAGAACGGCTCCCGGACAGGGGACCATGCCCGCCGCCAGCGCCAGGAGGCCGCCTTCGACCTGGCCGCCGTGGCTTTGCTCGTGGCCGTGACCGTCGCCCTGGCCGTGCGAATGCCCACGGTCGTGGCTGTGTCCATGACCGTCGCCGCCGTCGGGAACCGCAGCCCTCGACGTCCGCACGGCCTGGTACATCATGTACAAGCCGATCCCGACGATGATGAGAAAACTCGCAGCCCGTACACCCGGCACTTCGGAGAGTCCGATCCCGAAACCGGCCCGGAGGACGGTGTCCGCCAGCCAGACAATGACAATAGCCGCGATGACGTGGACAATCGCCACTTGCACGGCCATGACCACGCCGCGCGTCACTCGCGCTTGCCGTCCGAGGAAGTACGAAACGATGATGAATTTCCCGTGTCCCGGCCCGAAGGCGTGGAAGATGCCATAGGCGAAGGCGATGGCGAGGCCGAAGAACAATGCCCCAAGGTCCTCACCGCGCTCGATGGCCTTCATGTAGGTAGCGATCTCGGTGTTGGCGCGGCGCTGGAAGTTCTTGATGTATTCGGTGAGCGTCGCGAGCGCGCCGCCGTCGTCCTCGACGATTTCGATTTCCGGCGTCACGGCCGTCGTCTGGGACATCAACGGCGATGCGGCAAGCAGTCCCGCGAGCAATGCGATGCCCGCCAGCATCAGCAATGCGGCCGGTCCCGGCCCTCGGTTCCTGTGCGGCGGTCCGATGGTCACGGTTCAGCCTCCGCACCTGAGCGTTATGGGCCGGGGATGGCCGGACTGCTCACCTTTGCCGCGCCCGACCCTAAATTTGCAGCCCGGCTTCAACTCTCCCGCCACTCCCAGGAAGCCCGACGAGCGGAAGCTGAAGTCCACCACGTTCCTGCGATCGAACAGGCTGACGATCACGGGACCTTCACCCGGATCGGCCGGCGGTGTGACGGGCACCGAAAATTCGATGACGAGCCGCCCCTCCTCGATACTCGCCGTGAAGCGATCGATGGCGTGGCCTTCGCGTCTTCCGCCCCCCGCCCACACGTGCACGTGGTAGTCGGACCGGCCGAGCGGATCGAACGTACCGGCGCGAAGCGCTCGCATCTCCGCGGGCGTGAACGCACCGTCGCGGTCCCGGTCGTAGGACCGGATGGTGTTGGAGCTGTAGTAGTCGTCGAACCGCCACACGAACGTGAGCCCCTTGACCCGGTGCTCATCGATCTCGAACGCCATCCTGGCCTCGACCCAGACGTGAGGATTGGCCGGCGCCCGCGAAGCCGTCAGTGAGAGCGCAAGCAGCAATGCGGCCAGAGTCGCCGTGACAGCGCGCAACATCTTTCGAGGATTCGACATGTCGGCTTGCAAGTCAACTCGCGGCCGAAATACGTTAAGAAAAGATCCTGGAAGAAGGGTGGCTTGTCCCCAACGACTTGGGGCCGGTTCCGCCCTGCAAGCCGGCTGGATACCAACGAAAGAGTACCATGAACTACACCAATCTCGGCAACACCGGGCTCCGGGTGAGCGTCGTCGGACTGGGTTGCGGCGGGCCGAGCCGGCTCGGACAGCGGGCGGGAAAGGGCACGGACCATTCCGTCCGGCTGGTGCGGAAGGCGCTGGACCTGGGCGTCAACTTCCTCGATACCGCGGAAAACTACGGCACGGAGGAGATCGTCGGGGCGGCCATCCGCGGCGTCCCCAGGGACCGGGTGGTGGTTTCCACCAAGAAGATCATGCCGGAGCCGGGCGAAGCGGACCCCGCTGGGACCATGCGTGCGGGAGTGGAGGCGAGCCTGAAGCGGCTGGGCACGGACTACGTGGACGTCTTTCATCTCCACGGCGTGGGCGACGCGCGCTACCGGTTCGCGGCGGACGTTATGGCGCCTGTGCTGACGGAACTGCGCGAGGCGGGCAAGATCCGCGCCGTGGGCATTACGGAGGAGTTTCCGGCCAACCCGCGCCACGAGATGCTGCAGCGGGGCCTTCAGGACCCCTGGTGGGACGTGATCATGGTGGGCTTCAACCTGCTGAACCCGTCCGCGCGCCGGAGCGTGTTTCCGCTGACCCTGGAGAAGGGCGTGGGCACACTGGTGATGTTCGCGGTGAGGCGGGCGTTGAGCCAGCCGGCCAGTCTCGAGAAGCTGCTGCGGGAGATGGAACAGCGCGGCCTCGTGGAGCCGGGCGCGGACCTCGGCTTCCTCACGGAGAATGGGTGCGCCGGGAACCTGACCGAGGCGGCCTACCGTTTCTGTGTGCACGAGCCGGGGGCGGACGTGGTGCTGACGGGCACCGGTGATGAGGAGCACCTGGAGGCGAACATCGCGGCGGCGCTTGAGCCGCCGCTTCCGCCCGCGGCGTTGGAACGGCTCGTAGCGCTGTTCGGCGAGGTGGATTCTGTCACGGGCAATTGAAGACGGAGGGCGGCATTCCCCCGCCGCCTCGCCCCGCCTGGACCCCGGGTCGAGCCCGGGGTGACGTTGGCGGGGGCCGGCTCGCCAGGGGTGACGCGACCTCTCGCCAGGGAGTTACGCCGCACGCTCCAGGGCTGCGCCGAACGGACGGGGTCACGGTCCGGCTGCCCGGGATGGGGCGTGGGCGGCGGTTCTGTGTGATTGGCCGATCAGCCGAAACGCCCGGTGATGTAGTCCTCGGTGAGGGGGTGGATGGGATTGGTGAAGATTTGGTCCGTGGGGCCGACCTCCAGCAAATCTCCCAGGTGGAAGTAGGCGGTCCGCTGCGACACCCGGGCGGCCTGCTGCATGGAGTGGGTGACGATGGCGATGGTGTAGTCCTGCCCCAACTCGTTAATCAGGTCCTCCACCTTGGCGGTGGCGATGGGGTCGAGGGCCGAGCAGGGCTCGTCCATGAGAATGACCTCGGGACTCACGGCGATGGTCCGGGCGATGCACAGCCGCTGCTGCTGGCCGCCGGACAGGCCGGTGCCGGGCTGGTCCAGCCGGTCGTTGACCTCTTCCCACAGGCCGGCGCGCTTGAGGCTGTGCTCGACGATCCCCTCGATCTCGGACTTGGACTCCGCCAAACCGTGGATGCGCACGCCGTAGGCGATGTTGTCGAAGATCGACTTGGGGAAGGGATTGGGCTTCTGGAACACCATTCCCACCAACGCTCTCAGCGGCACCACATCCATGTCCTTGGCATAGATGTCCTGGCCGTCGAGCCTGATCTCACCCGTCATGCGGCAGCCGTCGATGGTATCGTTCATCCGGTTGAGGGCCCGGAGGAAGGTGGACTTGCCGCACCCCGACGGCCCGATCATGGCGAGCACCTGTTCGCGGCCTATGTCCAGGCTGACGTTCTTGATGGCGTGGTTGTCGCCGTAGTAGACGTTGACGTCGCGGCAGGTCATGCGGGGATCGTCCGCGAACGGCGTGCCCACGGTCTCGCGGCTCTCCCGTCGCTCGTCGGTGTCCTCCACCTCGGCTGCACGGAACTCCAACGCGCCTGCCTCCATGACTGCTACACCCGGTTGGTGGGCCATAATCGGCGTCTCCTGAACTGCTTTGTTTGTGCCAGTTTTGCCAGCCTCTCGCTACCAGCGTCTTTCAAAGCGCCGCCGCAGCACGATGGCCAGGGCGTTCATGGCGATGAGAAACGCCAGCAACACCATGATCGCCGCGGAAGCCCGCTCCACGAACGCGCGTTCGGGGCTGTCCAGCCATAGAAAGATCTGCACCGGCAGCGCGGTCGCCGCATCCGTCACGCTCTGGGGGATATCCACCACGAACGCCACCATCCCGATCATCAGCAGCGGCGCGGTCTCTCCCAGAGCCCGGGCCATGCCGATGATGGTGCCGGTCAGCATGCCGGGCATGGCCAGAGGCAACACGTGGTGCACGATCATCTGCAACTTGGACGCGCCTATCCCCAGGGCCGCTTCCCGAATCGAGGGCGGCACGGACGTGAGCGCCGCCCGCCCGGCGATGATGATGGTGGGCAGCGTCATCAGCGTAAGGACCAGCCCGCCCACCAGCGGCGCGGAGCGCGGCAGGCCGAACAGGTTGATGAACACCGCCAGGCCCAGCAGTCCGAAGACGATGGACGGCACCGCCGCCAGGTTGTTGATGTTGACCTCGATGAGACTGGTCACGCGATTCCTGGGAGCGAACTCCTCCAGATAGACGGCGGTGGCCACGCCGAGCGGGAACGACAAGGACAGCGTCACCACCAGCATGAAGAACGACCCCATGGCCGCGCCCCAGATGCCCGCAAGCTCCGGCTCCCGGGAATCGCCCGCCTGAAAGAAAGTGGCGTTGAAACGCGATTCGATGCGCCCTTCGGCGATGAGCCGATCGAACCACCCGATCTTTCTGTCGGACAGCCGCCGGTCCGCCTCCGGCAGCGTCCGGTCGACGTTGCCCTTGTGGAGCATGTCGTAGTCGTCGTCGACGGGCACCCAGATCTCGGTCCTGACGCCTACCAGCGAGGGATCGGCCAGGACCATGCGGCGAAGCTGGAAAACAGTTCCCCGGCTCGCCAGCTTGGCGACGTCCCGGCGGTCCCGTCTCCCCTCCACTTCGGGGAAGAGCGAACGCACCGACGCCTTGACCAGGGCGCCGTAGTCCGCGGACCCGAGGGTCTCACGATCACGGTTACCCTGTGGGTCGACCACCTGCGGATCGAAGTAGACCGGCAGCTTCACGTAGGTCTGCCAGAAAGCAGGGTAGCCGGTGGAAATGATGTTGACGAACATCAGCACCAGGAACACGAGCCCCAGGAGCACCGCCGCGCGCCCCAGGTTCTTGAAGCGGCGTTCCGCCCGGTTCCGGCGGGCCAGGGTGGCGCGCACGCGTTCGATGGTGCTTTTCGGGGGGGTTGCCATGACTACTCGTACTGCTCCCGGTATTTCCGCACCACCTGCAGGGCAATGACGTTCAGGCCCAGGGTGACGACGAAGAGCACCAGCCCCAACGCGAACGCAGCCAGCGTCTTCGGACTGTCGAACTCCTGATCGCCGGTCAGCAGCGTCACGATCTGGACCGTGACGGTGGTCACCGCCTTGAGCGGATTGGCGGTGAGGTTCGCGGCCAGGCCGGCGGCCATGACGACGATCATGGTCTCCCCGATGGCGCGCGAAACCGCCAGCAGAACGCCGCCGACGATGCCCGGGAGGGCGGCGGGGATGACCACCTTCTTGATGGTCTCGGACCGGGTGGAGCCGAGCGCGTAGGCGCCGTCGCGCATGGCCTGCGGCACCGCGTTGATCACGTCATCGGACAGCGAAGAGACGAACGGGATGATCATCACCCCCATGACCAGGCCGGCGGCCATGGCGCTCTCGGAGGCCACGTCGAGGCCCAGGCTCTCGCCCATTCCACGCATGAACGGCGCCACCGTCAAGGCCGCGAAGAAGCCGTAGACCACGGTGGGGATACCCGCCAAAACCTCGAGCAACGGCTTGACCACCGCCCGCACCCGTGGCCGCGCGTACTCGGCCAGATAGATGGCCGACATCAAGCCCACCGGTACGGCCACCACCATGGCGATGAAGGAGATGAGCAGCGTGCCGGCGAACAGCGGAATGGCGCCGAAGGCGCCGGACGCGCCCACCTGGTCGGCTCGAATGGCCATCTGCGGGCTCCACTCGGTGCCGAAGATGAAGTCGGTCACCGGCACCGCCTGGAAGAAACGGAGCGACTCGAACAGCACCGAAAGCACGATCCCCACGGTGGTGAGGATCGCGATGGTGGAGCTCGCCATCAGGAAGCCCAGGATGGTTCGTTCGACCGCGTTTCGAGCCCGCTTCCCGGGTTGGATGGTGCGCCACGCGATGGCGCCGCAGAACACGCCCAATACCAGGACGGCCACGGTGACGGCGATGGCTGCGTATCCCTGGAGACGGACGTAACGGTCCGCCGCGGCCACCATGGCGGGGCTTTTCCGGGAAGCGATGTTTCCCGAGGCCAGATTCCGGATGTCGTTGATGACCAGATTGAGCCGTTCCGGCGGCAGGCTCTGGACCTCCGCCGGCAGGTCGGAAACCACGATCGAGGTGACGATGGGGCCCTTGAGGGTCACTCCGATGCAGAGCAGAAGAAGCGCCGGGACCGCGGCCCAGAGGGCGGTGTAGAGACCATGGTAGCCGGGAAGGGAGTGCAGATTGCGGACAGCCCCCTGGGCCAGGGAGATGGAGCGACGCCAGCCCAGATAGTAGCTGACGGAGCTCAGGCCCAGCAACGCGAGTATCAGACTTGGGGAGCCCATTGCGTCAGGGGAACCTTCGCTGGTTCATGCCGGCCGTCGACGGCGGCCGGGTTGGGAGCCCGGCCGCGGCGGATCGCTCTCGCCGCGGCCGGACCCGGGTAAGGTAACGGTTACAGGGCCAGGTTCTTCAGGTTCTTCACGTCCGAAGAGAACTGCTGGCGCTCTTGCTTGGGCATCGGGATCAGTCCCTTGTCGGAGAGATAGCCGTCTTCGCCCCAGGCCTTCTCGCTGGTGTACTCGGCCAGGAACTCGCGCATGCCGGAGATCACGTCCAGGTGGGCCTTCTTGATGTAGACGTAGAGCGGACGCGAGACCGGATAGCTGCCGTCGGCGATGGTCTCGAACTCGGGCTTGACGCCGTTGATGGACGCGCCCTGGAGCTTGTCGGTGTTCTGGTCGAGAAAGCTGAAGCCGAAGATCCCGAAGGCGTCGGGGTTGGCGTCCAGCTTCTGCACGATCAGGTTGTCGTTCTCGCCCGCCTCGACGAAGTGGCCGTCCTCACGCATGGTGCGGCAAGCGGCCCGTCTGGGCTGCTTGGACATCTTCTCGATGGCGGCGAACTCCTTGCAGCCCGCGTCCATCACCAGCTCGACGAAGGCGTCACGGGTGCCGGAGGTCGGCGGAGGGCCCAACACCTCGATCTTCAGGGCCGGAAGCTTGGGGTTGACGTCCTTCCAGGTCTTGTGGGGGTTGGCCTGGCGCTTGCTGCCGTCGGCGTTGGCCGGCACGTCCTTGGCCAGGGCGAGGAAGAGGTCGCGCGGCGTGAGGCTCAGCGCCTTGCTCTTCTTCGAGTTGGCCACCGCGATGCCGTCGTAGCCCACCTTCAGCTCGACGATTTCCTTGACGCCGTTCTTGCCGCAACGCTCGACTTCGGTATTCTTGATGCGCCGCGAGGAGTTGGTCAGGTCGGGGTGCTCGACGCCGACGCCGGCGCAGAAGAGCTTGAGGCCGCCGCCGGAGCCGGTAGACTCGACCTTGGGGGTCTTGAACTTGGTGGTCTTGCCGAATTGCTCGGCCACCACGGTGGTAAACGGATAGACCGTGGACGATCCCACGATCTGGATGTAGTCGCGCTGCTGCGCCGCCGCCGAGGTCGCGAGACCCGCCACGGCCAGTGCAACGGCCGCCGCCGTCAACATGGCTTTTCGGTACATGGGGAAACCCTCCTTTGGTTGAACCTTTGTCGCAGCCCGATCACCGACCGAAGGGTCCCATGACCCCGCCAGTGTTGGCAGGAATCTATCCGACGGCGATTATCACTGTATGACGGCTACATCACAGCGGAATTAAACGATTGTTACGAGTCTGTTACAGGGCACCGGGGCGCGAGGGCCCCGGAAGAGGCGGGAAAGCGAAGTGACCCGGAGCGCGCCCGTTACGCCGAGGGCGCGGCGGCGCGCGGCGGCTTGCCTTCCTCGCCGATTTCGTCCAGACGCCGCTGCAGCGACAGCCGGTCGAGAGAGGTCAGGGGCAGGTTCACGAAGATCGAGATGCGGTTGAAAAGCATGCGGTAGGCATCCGCGAAGGCGATTCTTTGCTCGGCCTCGTTGCCTTCCACCGCCGCCGGGTCGGGAATGCCCCAGTGGGCGGACATGGGCTGGCCCGGCCAGAGCGGACAGACCTCCTGCGCCGCCTGATCGCAGACCGTGAAGACGAACTGCAGCTCGGGAGCGCCGGGGGCCGCGAACTCGTCCCAGCTCTTGGAACGGAGATCGTCGGTCAAGTAGTTGAGCTTCTTCAGCGTCTCGATGGTGTGCGGGTTGATCTCGCCCTTGGGGTGGCTCCCCGCGCTGAACGCCCGGAACCGCCCCCGCCCCAGGCGGTTCAGGATGCACTCGCCCATGACGCTGCGGGCGGAGTTCCCGGTGCACAGGAACAGCACGTTGAACAGTTTCCCGTTGCTCGGTTTGTCTTCACTCATACGGACCTCCTCAACGGTTGGGGGGTTCTAGTGTGGTGTCTCACAAATACGCTCATGAATCTGCGGGTCCTTTTGGCCGTCGGCTGCGTTGCTCTTCCTCGCGTGGTATTGGCCACTGCTCGTCATCGCGCCTTGCCGACGACCAAGTTGCCCTCGCAGATTCACAAGCGTATTTGTGAGACACCACACTAGCGGGCCTTTCGGACAAGGCCGGCCGCGGTGGCGGCACCAGCCACCAGAACAACGCCGTGGCCGCGCCGGCGCCGATGAACTGCATGACGATGAACGCCGGCGCATGCATCGGGTAGATCCCCGCGAAGGTGTCCGAGAGGGTGCGGGCGATGGTCACCGCCGGATTGGCGAACGACGTGGAGGACGTGAACCAGTAGGCCGCCGTGATGTAGCCGCCCACGGCGAACGGCACCGCCGGGCTCCGGAGCCTGACGCAGCCCTGGATCACCGACAGCAGCCCGAAGGTGGCGACGAACTCGCCGAGCCATTGCCCCGCCCCGACACGATGCTTCTGCGAGAAGAACACCGCGGGCTCGTCGAACATCAGGTTGGCGACGATGACGCCGGCGACGGCGCCGATGATCTGCACGGCCACGTAGCCGGGGACGTCACGCCACGCCAGCCCGCCCAGGAAACCCTCGGCCACCGTCACCGCCGGGTTGAAGTGGGCGCCGGAGATGGGTCCGAAGGTCAGGATCAGCACCGTCAGCGCCGCGCCCGTGGACACGGTGTTGGCGAGCAGCGCCACCGCCACGTTGCCGCCGGCCAGCCGCTCTCCCATGATGCCCGAGCCCACCACCGCGGCCAGCAGGAACGCCGTGCCGACGGCCTCGGCGGTCAGGCGACGCGGGAAGTCTTTCGGGTTGGTTTCGGGTTGTTCCATGGATCGTCCCGGGAAGGCTCACAGACCGGTACGCCGCACGCCTCCGGGTTACCGCCGCAACAGTTCTCCGTGAGATAGCCGAGCAACTCGGTCATGGTTGCGAAGTTGGACCGGTAGATCAGCGAGCGCGACTCCCGCCTGAACTCCACCAGCCCGGCCTGCTTCAACGTATTGAGGTGAAACGACAGGGTGGCCAGCGGCAGCCCGAGCCGCTTCCCGATCTGGCCGGCGGGCAGCCCTTCCGGCCCCACCTCCACCAGCAGGCGGAAGACATCCAGCCGTGTGTCCTGCGCGAGCGCGGCCAGCGCGCCCACCGCGTCTTTATGTTCCATATTTCCAGTATTATGGAATCTTAATGAGAAATTCAAGGGCGGGCTCCCACCCTGAATCGCGCCGCGCCGCGCGCATGGCGGCTGGCAGGGCCCGTGGATGTGCTGTAGACTGATCCAGTCCGTTTGAGACTTGTCCCGTCATTCAAGAAAGGACGCCCATGCCACGGCAAATGCTCCGCATCGCCGCATTGCTGCTGTTTCTCGGTTTGGCCGCCATGGCCGGGGCCCAACAGCCGTCCGCGCAACGCTCGGTGGAAGACATAGAGAAGATCGTCCGGGACTATCTTCTCGAGAACCCGGAAGTGATCTTCGAGGCGGTCCAGCGTCACCGCGCGAAACAGGAACGGCTACAGGCGGGACGCGACCGGGCGGCCGTCAAGCGACACGCGAAAGCCCTCCTGGCGGACCCGGACTCCTTCGTGGGCGGCAATCCCGACGGCGACGTGACCCTGGTGGAGTTCTTCGACTACCGCTGCGGCTACTGCAAGCAGTTCGCGCCGGTTCTGGCGAGCATCATGAAGCAGGACCCGAAACTCCGGGTGGTCTACAAGGAGTTCCCGGTGCTGGGCGAGGACTCGTTCCGGGGGGCTCGGGCGGCGCTGGCGGCCCGAAACCAGGGGTACTATCTGGAGTTCCACGATGCCTTGATGAAGGTCCGCGGGACGTTGACCGAAGAGGTCCTCATGAAGGTGGCGGGCTCCGTGGGTCTGGACACCGGCCGGCTGAAAAGGGACATGGAAACGCCCAAGGTCCTTAACGTCATCGGCAACAACCACCGTCTTGCCGAAGCCCTGGCGATCGACGGCACTCCCACGCTGATCGTCGGGGATGAGATCGTCCGCGGCGCTATCCCTATCGAGCAGCTTACGGCGCTGATCGCCCAGGCCAGATCCAAGGGCTCCTGACCCGGCCGGTTCGTCACCGCGCCCGCTCGCGGCTGATTCCACCGTGACTGAAACACTCCGGAAGATTCGCGTGGTGTTGGTGCGGCCCAAGGGGTCGGGCAACATCGGCTCCGTGGCCCGGGCCATGAAGAACACCGGCCTCCAAGACTTGGCGCTGGTGGGCGGAGGACGTACCGACAGCCTGTCGGCGCGCTCCATGGCGGTGCACGCCCGGGAGATCCTGGAAGGCGCGCGGCGATTCGAAACCATACGCGACGCCGTTGCGGACTGCGGCCTGGTCGTGGGGACCACCTGCCGCAAGGGCTTGTACCGGGACCACGTGGAGTTGCCGCGCGGGGCCGCGCAAGACCTGGTGGCGGCCGTACGGGCCGACGACGCCGGGCCGGCGGCGCTCATCTTCGGCCCGGAGGACCACGGCCTCAGCAACGCCGACCTCAAGCACTGCCAGCGCCTCGTCGCCATTCCGAGCCACCCGGAGCAGCCGTCCCTGAACCTGGCCCAGGCCGTGATGGTGTGCCTCTACGAGATCTACCTGGCCGCGGCCCTCGGCCCGCCGCGCGAAGAGCGCATCAAGCGCGCACCGGCGGAGGCTGTGGAAGCCCTGTTCGATCGCATGAAGGAAACCCTCCTCAAAGTCGGCTTCCTGGACCCCCAGAACCCGGAGCACATCCTGCTGGCGCTGCGCCGCGTCCTGGGCCGCGCCGGCCTGGAGGAGCGGGACGTGAAGATCCTGAGCGGGTTGTTCCGCCAAGTGGAGTGGTACACGCGGGGTGGCTGGGAAGTGGCGGAGGAGAAACGGCGGAAGGGCTTGAAGCTGCGGTAGCCCGCCCGAAGGCCGCGCAACTAGAGACTACGCTCCGTCCTGATCTCCTCCAGCTCCTCCAGGGTGCGCGGCCAATCCTTCTTCATGAGACGCGAAAGCGAACGGTCGGCCAGTAGCCGTCCGCCGGTCTGGCACTTCGCGCAGTAGTTGCATTCGTTGGCGGCGTAACGGATCCGCTGCACCCGCGCGCCGCAGTCGGGACACGGCTCCCGGTAGCGCCCATGCACGGCCATGCCCGGCCGGAACGCCGTGACCTTGTCGGGGAAGCCGGCGCCGGTCTCCTCGCGGAGCCGGCGGCACCAGTCCTGGAGCACCTCCCGCACCGCGCCGTACAGCGCTTCGATCTCCGGCTCGTCCAGATGGCGCGTCTGCTTCATGGGCGACAGGCGGGCGCGGTGGAGGATCTCGTCGGAGTAGGCGTTGCCGATGCCGCTGAACAGCCGCGGGTCGGTGAGGGAGCGCTTGAGCGTGTGGTTCTCGCTCTGCAGCGCCCGCCGAAACTCCTCCAGGCCGCATTCCAGCACCTCGATGCCGCCGGGGTCGTGCTCCTCCAGCCTTGCGGCGCCGCGCACCAGATGCAACGACGCGCGCTTCATGGAGGCCGCCTCGGTGAGGACCAGGGTGCCCGAGGAGAGGTCGAACGCGGCCAGGCCGAGCTTGCCCGGGATGCGGGCTCCCGGCGGGCGCCAGCGGAACCGCCCGGCGATCATCAGGTGGAACACCAGGAAGAGATCGCCTTCCAGCTCGAAGACGATGCGCTTGCCCAGCCGGCGAAGGCACAGGACCTTGCGATGCTCCGCCTGTTCCACGGGCGGGTCCACGGACCGGACCAGGAACGGGCTCGCGAGGCGGACCTTCTCCAGGGTCGCGCCCACGACCCGTGGCTCCAGCGCATGAATGTAGATCAGGACGTCCGGCAACTCGGGCATGTTGCCTCTCGATGCGGCCGCGGCGGGTTGAAAATCCGCGCCTGCGCCTTGCTACGGCAGCCCCAGCACCCGCTTGGCGGTGACGTTACGCTGGATCTCGCTGGTGCCGGCGTAGATGGAGATGCGCCGGACCTCGCGCCACAGCACCGACACGTCCACCGGACCCTCCGGCGTCTCCAGCGGGCCGGCGTCGGCGGCGTGCTCGCCGGCCGCGTCCAGCAGGAGGTCCGCGATGCGCTGCACGATGTCGGTGGAGACGATCTTGATGAAAGACGAGGCCGCGCCAATCTCCTTGCCGGCCCGGGTCATCTGGACCGCGTGGCCGAACACCGCCGACTGCGCCAGCACGTCCAGCTCCGCCTGCGTCAGCCGGTCCTGGAACACCGGATCGTCGAAGGCGCCGGTGGCCCGCGCCACCTTGCGCACCCGCTCCAGCATGTCCAGCGCCAGTTGCGGGTTGGCGTTGCCCAAGCGTTCCGAGTCCAGCAGCGCCTTGGCGACGCGCCAGCCGTCATTGAGCTTCCCCACCACGTTGGTGAGGGGCACCCGCACGTCGTCGAAGAATTCCTCGGCGAACTCCTCGTCGTCGGCCAGGGTCCTGATGGGACGGATGGTGATCCCGGGCGTCTTGAGGTCGATCAGCACCATGGAGATGCCCAACTGCTTGCGCGGCGCGTCCGGGTCGGTGCGGATCAGCGCGTACATCCAGTCCGCGTAGTGGGCGCCGGTGGTCCAGATCTTGTGGCCGTTGATGACCAGGTGGTCGCCGTCGATCTCGCCGCGGGTACGCAGGCTCGCCAGATCGGAACCCGAACCCGGCTCGGAATACCCCTGGGCCCACAGCACCTCGCCCGAGAGCATCTTGGGCAGGTGGTCCGCCTTCTGCTCCTCGGTGCCGTGGTGTATCAGGATCGGCCCGATGTGCCCCACCGCCTGCCGCGACAGCACCGGCGCCTCGGCCCGGCCGAACTCTTCCTGCAGGATCAACTGCTGGTTGAGGGTAGCCTCCATGCCGCCGTACTTCTTCGGCCAGTTGGGCGCAATCCAGCCCCGGTCATAGAGCTTTCGCTGCCACGGGCGGATCATCTCCGGCGGCGGCCGGGTGGACCAGCCCACGAGCTCCGGCGGCAGGTTCTTTTCCAGCCAGCTTCGAACCTCCAGCCGAAACGCCGCGTCTTCCTGGGTGTCGGCGATGAAGCTGATGGTGCTCATGCAGCGGACCCTAGCAGAGGCGGCAGCGGTTGCAAAGTTGGGTAGTGGCTCAGGCTGAGTTGTCCCCGCGTTTCTTGTAGGTAGCCGGACGGTTCGGCTTCGGCGCGGCTGCTTCCAGCAACTCCACGATGTCACCGATTTTCCACAGCCCGATCCGTAACACCAACCTCCATTGTCGGGGTGACTCTCAGGGTCTTGCGAATCCGACAGAAATTGTAGTGCATGAAGTGAAGCGCCACATGGACATCCGGATGGTGCGGTTCTGGCACTCCACGTAGGACGTACTGATGTGCTCCCCAGCCTGCCACGGCTCTCCTTGACTTTGATGTCCACAAACCCCGGTACACCATCCTCAAGTGAACTAGAGAATAAAATCGTGGCGTTGTTGACACACAAAACCTTTTGAGTATAGTGGGAATGGACCAAAACCATTTGTGTATGGAGTAACACAATTTTCTATACTCAAGGACACAACCATGCAATTTCAAATGGGATTCGACACTTCCCAGGCAGTTGGGTATCACTACGGTAAGTTCCCCCCAAGCGAACTTGACTACAGTAAAATTGCTTCACCACTGGCTGAGGCTGCGGCTGCAATCGCGGGTTATGAGCAGATGCTCAAGGGCATACACAATGCCCGTCTTTTTCTGACACCCCTTGAACGTCAGGAGGCGCTTTCTTCCTCGCGGATGGAAGGCACCATTTCCACGCTGGATGAACTCCTGGAATATGAGGCCAATCTTGAGGAGGCCGATTCCATGCCGCCTGCTCGAATGGACACCCTTGAAGTCCATGCCTATCGAATGGCAACGGGCAGAGCCGAGCACAGGATCGATGCAGGTGACGAGCCTTCCTCGGAACTCCTATGTTCGGTCCATTCAACTCTGCTTGGATTTACGCGTGGGCAAGAGAAATCGCCGGGAAAACTCAAGACAGAGCAGAATTACTTGGTGGCTGGCGGGAAGATAGTGTTTACTCCAATTTCTCCGGTCAATCTGGAGCAGGGGCTTCATCGCCTTTTCTCTTTCATCCGCGACAGCAACGTGCATCCTCTAATAAAGACGGCTATTTCTCATGTGGAGTTTGAATCGCTGCATCCCTTCAATGATGGAAATGGAAGGGTTGGCCGCATCCTGATAACGATAATGATGTGGAAATTGGGCCTGCTATCGCGCCCGTATTTCTACATCAGTGGAGCCTTGGAAAAGAGAAAGGACGACTATACAGAGCGTCTACGTGCCGTGTCCGCCACCGGGGATTGGACATCATGGTGTGTATTCTTCCTTGAGGCTGTACGCAGCCAAGCAGAGATGAACCTCGCAAAGGCGGAGGAAATACGAGAGTTGTACGATGAGTTGAAGGAAACGTTCCGCTCCCTCCTGTCTTCTCAATGGTCTATTAACGCCTTGGACTTCGTCTTTGAAAACCCGGTGTTCAGGAACAGCTCCTTCACTAACCGTAGTGGAATTCCGAAGCAGACAGCCAATAGGTTTACGCGGGTACTTCTAGACGCAGGACTCATCTCGACCATCCGACCGCCTTCTGGTCGTCGGGCAGGTCTCTACGCCTTTGAACCGCTTCTGAGGCTTGTTCGCATGTAGCCGCTTACTGCGGAGCATCGGCGGCGGCAACCTTGCGCTTCCAACGGGCGCTGGGCCTTGACCGCGTTCTCCTTTCGCTGCTCCGGCGTCATGGCGGCGGCGCGGACATGTCCACCACGTGGGGGGCGCCCCTCCCGGAGACATGGCAGGCAGCGCGGAGGGATACCGGTTGTCATGCCTCCGACATTTCAACTGCGCCACCGCCCAAAGTTGCCACCGCCGGGAGGCGTGGCCTATACTGCCCTCCGGTCTCATGAGCAACGACAAGGTCGCAACACTGCTGAATCCCACGAGCGTCGCCATCCTGGGGGCGAGGGAAAACCCCTCCGGATGGACCGCGCGCATCTTCGCCAACCTGATCCGTTTCAAGTTCGACGGGCCGGTCTATCCCGTGAACCCCAACCACGAGCGCATCTGGGGGGTGGAGTGCTTCCCCGACCTGCGCTCGCTCCCGACGGTGCCCGACCACCTCGTGGTCATGCGGGCGGCGGCCAGTGTTCCGGGGATCCTGCGGGAGGCCGCGGCCATGGGGACGCGCAGCGCCACCCTCTACGCCACCGGATTCTCCGAGGCCGGCTCCGACGCCGGCCGCGCCCTCGAGGCGGAGCTGCGCGAGGCCATCGACGACACCGGCCTGGCCATCTCAGGCCCCAACTGTCTCGGCAACCTGTCGGCCCGCGCGCGGGTGCTGACGCTGCCCGACGACCGGGTGCAGGAGTTGGTGCCCGGCCCGGTGGCCATGGTGGGCCAGAGCGGCACCACCACGCCCAGCATCGCGCGCACGCTCATGGACCGGGGCATCGACGTGAGCTACGTGATCACCAGCGGCAACGAGGCCGGGCTCATCACCGCGGACTACATTCGCTACTTCGTCACCGATCCGGGGGTCCGGCTGATCTTCTGTCTGGTGGAGGCGGTGCGCCGGGCCGAGGACTTCCTCGCCGCCTGCCGCGTCGCCCGTGACGCCGGCAAGCCGGTGGTGGTGCTCAAGATGGGCGTGTCCGAGGGCGGACGCCGCGCCGCCCTGTCCCACACCGGCTCCCTGGCCGGCCGGGTGGAAGCCTTCGACGCCGTGGCCGGCCCCGCCGGCGTCATCCGGGTGGAGAGCGCCGACGGCGCCGTCAACGTCATCGACATGCTGCTGCACGCAAGCGAACCCCGGGGCGAGAACGTCGGCGGGCTGGTCTACTCCGGCGGCGTGCGCGGGCTGGCCGAGGACGCGGCCGACCGGCACCGGGTGCCGCTGCCCGAGTTCGCCCCCGAGACCCGGGCGCGCCTCCGGGAGCTCCTGGGCCAGGCCCAGCCCATCAGCAACCCCCTGGACGGCAACGGCTACCTCACCAACCGCCCGCTGGACGAGGCCCTCAAGGTGGTGGAGGCCGTCTACAACGACCCCGGCGTGGACATGGTGGTGTTCCAGGAAGACCTGCCGCCCCACGAGGGCGCCAACGACGCCAACCGTCGGCGCACCGCGAGGGTGCTGGCCACCATGGAGGCCATCGACAAGCGGTTACTCGGCGCCGACCGGAAACCCTTCGCCCTCGTTTCCCCGGCGTCCTATGACCTGACCGAGTTCAGCCGCGCCGCCCGGAGCCGCTTCCCGCACATGGCTTGCCTCAACGAGCCCGAGCGCGCGTTCCGCGCCATCCGCGCGGTCATGGACTACCGGCGGCGCTGCCGGGAGGCGGAGGGGGCGACGGCGCAGGCTCCGGCGGCGGACGTGGCGGCCCGCGTCGAAGTGCTCCGGAAGCGGACCGTAAACACGGACGCCCCGTTTCCGCTGAACGAGCCGGAATCCAAGGCGTTGGTGGGCGCCTTCGGGATTCCGCTGATCGAGGAAGGGCTGGCGCGCGACGAGAAGGAAGCGCAGGAGATCGCCAAACGCATCGGCTATCCGGTTGTGGTGAAGGGGGTCGCCGCGGACCTCACGCACAAGAGCGACGCCGGGGCCGTGCAGGTCAACGTCGGCGACGCGGTGGATGTACAGCAGGCGTGCCGGGACATCGCGCACAACGTCGCCGCCCACGACCCGGACATCCGCCTGGACGGGTGGTTGGTGGCACGAATGGCGCCGCCCGGGCTGGAGTTGGTGCTGGGCATACAGCGGGACCCCGAGATGGGGCCCGTGGTCATGTTCGGGGCGGGCGGCGTATGGCTGGAGCTGGTGAAAGACGTGGCCTTCGGCGCACCCGGGATGACCCGCGACGGCGCCGCCCGGCTCATCGACTCCACCCGGGCCGGCCGGCTGCTGGACGGATACCGTGGGCAGGGCCCCTACGACCGCGACGCCGCCATCGACGCGCTGGTGGCCTTGGGCCGGCTGGCGGCCGAGGCCGGCGACGTCATCGAAAGCCTGGACGTCAACCCCTTCCTGGTGCTTCCCAAGGGCTCCGGAGGGCTGGCGCTGGACGCCTTGGCGGTGGTCGGACCGGGAGCGGTTTCGCCTTGATCCCGGACGTCCAACCGTCACCCCGGATGCCCAACCGTCACCCCGGACTTGATCCGGGGTCCAGAGACGAGGCACAAGGGAAGGGAGCTGGACGGAAGGCAGCATCGGACACGGACCGGCGGCGGCTCGACGCCTGGACCCCGGGTCAAGCCCGGGGTGACGCTCAGGTGGGCCGGGGTGACGGAGCGATGGCCGGGGTGACCGAGTGGTGGCCGGGGTGACCGAGTGGTGGGCCGACTGACGGAGAGGTAGCATCATGGAACTCGTCCTCGATGAGGCACAGACGATTCTTCGGGAGAGCGCGAACAAGCTCATCGACAGGCACGCGGGGCCGGGCCGCTTCCGGGAGTTGCGGGAGACGGAGCACGGTTTCGACGCGGGACGGCTCGCGGTGGTGGCGGAAGCGGGCTGGCTGTCGCTGCTGGTGCCGGAGGAGCGGGACGGCCTGGGCCTCGGCGCCACCGAGGCCGCGCTGGTGCTCGAAGCGGCCGGACGGGGTCTCATGACCGAGCCGGTAGCGGCCATGATGGCGGCGGCGCGGGCGGTGGCCGCGGGTCCCGAGGCCATGGACGCGACCCTGGAACGGCTCGTGGGCGGCGGCTCCATCATCGTTCCGGCGCTGCACGATCCGGCGGGCGAGGATCCGAACGCCGCCCGCGTCCAGGCAGCGGCCGCGGACGGCGGTTTCACCCTGGCCGGACGGACCGGCGCGGTCCCCGGCGCGGCCGCGGCCGACGGCTTCATCGTCGACGCACGGAGCGGCGACGGCACCGTAGTGTGCCTGGTGCCGTGCGACGCTGGCGGGCTTGAGGTCCTGCAGCGAAGCCGCGTGGACGGCACCGGGCACGCGGCGCTGGCCCTGACGGACGTGGCGGTCCCGGCGGACGCGGTCATCGCCTCCGGCCCGGAGGGCGCGGGGGTCGCCGCGGACACGCTGGACCTGGCGCTCCTGGGGACGTCCGCGGAGATGCTCGGCATCATGGAGCAGGGCCTGACGCTGGCGGTGGACTACCTGGGAACGCGCGAGCAGTTCGGCCGGGCCATCGGTTCCTTTCAGGCGCTGCAGCACCGGGCGGTCAACGACCACGTGGACATCGAGCTCACCCGCTCCCTGCTCTACCAGGTATGCGCCGCCATCGACGAGGGGCGCGGCAACCGCGCCATGGTGGCCGCGGTCAAGGCCCGGGCCTCGGACGCCGTGCTGTCGGTGACCAAGTCCATGGTGCAGATGCACGGCGCCATCGGCTTCACCGACGAATACGACGCAAGCCTCTACCTGCGGCGCGCCATGTCGCTGTCGGCCCAGTACGGCAACGCCGCCTGGCACCGCAAGCGCTACGCGCGGCTGTCGTCGCGGGCGGCGTGACGGGTCAAGGAGGACGAAACATGCCGAACGACTCTGCCTTCAGACGCACCATCCGGTGGCCCGACGACAAGCTCGTGTGCTGCACGTTCAGCGTGGCCCTGGAGGCCTTCCGCAAGACCGGCCGCTTCAAGCTGGACCCGCGCATCGACGTGAACTGGAGCTCCCTCTCCCACGTGGAGTACGGCGGCAAGGTGGGGATATGGCGGATTCTGGAGATCCTGGAGCGGCAGAATGTCCGCGCCATGGTGCTGGTCAACTCGCTGGCGGCGGAAAAATGGCCGGAGGCGGTGCGGGCGCTGCACGAGGCGGGGCACGAGATCGCCGGCCACGGCACCACCAACGAGGTCAGCATGATCGAGCTGAGCCCGGAGGAGCAGAAGGAGGAGATCGACTCCTGCACCCGGATACTCGGGGACATCACCGGGACCCGGCCCGTGGGCTGGTTCGGTCCGGGCGGCCACCATACCGACGTGACCCTGGGGCTCCTGGCCGAAGCCGGCTACACGTGGTCAGGGGACCCCTCCGATGACGACATCCCCCACGTGGAGTCGGTGGACGGCCGGCGCATCTGCGTCATTCCCAAGACCTGGTACGCCAACGACTGGCGCGCCTGGGGCAACGGGCTGGGCAACGCGGGCACGTTCTTCACCGGGTTCAAGGACGGATTCGACTTCGTCTACGAAGAGGCCAGGGCAGGCCGGCCGGGCATGATCGACGCCTGCGTCCACGCCGAGCTGGGCGGACGGCCGTATCTCGCCGCCGGGTTCGAGCGGATCATCGAATACGTGAACCGGCGCCGCAGCGAGAGCTGGCAGCCCACCTACCGGGAGATCGCCGAGTACTGTCTCGGGATGTGACCCTGGAAGGCCGGGCCAGCCTGGATCAGCTACGCGGACGGGGCTCCACGCCTGTCGTCAGGAACCGCCGTCGGCCGCGACGCCCGCTTTCTCGAAAATCGACTTCGCAAGCGCCCTGAAATCGCCGCGTGCATCCTGCACCGCGACGGCATGGCTGCCGATTGCGCCATCTGCCGTGGTAAGGTCGAAAATCGGCTTGCGGCTTTCCTGCCCCATGGGGATGAGACTCCGGTAGTGCTTGACCGTGGCAAGACAATGCTCATCCTCCCGTGGAGAGGCGGGGAATGGAGCCTCCCGGTCAAGCAGATTACGGGCATATTCTTCCGGCATCCTGTTGACCCACCGGTCATACGCCTTGACCGGACGGCTCAATCGGACGCTGTGCTGTTGAACGATGTAACCGAGCGGTTCCATCCGGCCCCCGGGCAACGGGAACTTCGGGGAAGCCCAATTGCCCCTGCGGCTGGTCCAATCCTCGCGCCAGCGCCGGAGGGTCGGGCCAAGGTTGCGGAGGCCTTGAAGTGAAAACAAGTCGGCTCCCAGTGGGACGACGACATGATCCGTGGCGATCAGAGCGGACCGATTGATTGCACCCAGGTTGGGGCCCACATCGGCGAGAATGACGGTGGCCTCCATGTCCTTCGCACCCGCTTGCATCACGGTCCAGAACGACGTGAGAATCCGAAACGGACGATGCAGGTTGCCTGAGCCGAGCGCATTCGGCCACTCCCCGGACAACGTGTCCTCGAACCCGGACAGGGCCAGATCGCCAGGTATCAGGCTGAGTTCCGGTGTGATTTGCTGAAGCACGGGACGCACCAGGTCGCCTACCTCCAACAGCGGTTTGACACTCTTGAAAATCGTCTTGCCGCCATCCTCTCCGTCCCACAGCCCTTCCAGTTGGTCTTCGTTGAGGAACGCGGCGGACAGGTTGGCCTGCGGGTCCAGATCGCAAGCAAGAACTCGATGCCCCATCTGTGAAAGTATCCAGGCCAAGTGGTAGACAAGGGACGTTTTCCCGACGCCTCCCTTGTTGTTGAAAAATGTCAGAACGGGGATGTTCACGATGCGCGTCCTCGGATGATCGCGTGTACGAACGTGTCCTCGACCACGAACTCCGGTTCGGCGTTGCCGTTTTCTCTCAGCTCTCTTTTCGCCGTAGCAATGCCGACGCCGAATCGTTGAACGAAACCCATGACCTTCATCGCGTCCGCCAGGTTCGGGTTACGGTAGTCGGTCACGCCGGGACGCCCGAAGTTCTCCCGCGTGACGACTCCGAACGCGCCGCCCGGATTATGGATTTCGATGCGGTCGTTGAACCAGGTGAGGCGAACCGGAGCGTTGGTGGCCTCGTAGGCCCGGTGCATGACCGCATTGCGGGCCAATTGCTGGAGGGCCGCGAGAGGATAGGTCGATTCCCGACGTTCCTTGTCTGAACTCGTGAGGTCGACACCGGTGCTGATGTGCGCCTTCATCTTGTCATCGAGTCGCCGCAGTATCTCGGAAATCGTCCCATCGATGGTCTCATGGTCGATGATGGGAGCCGATAGCTCGGTGCCGCCGATGCGCAAGAATTCCACATAAGAGTTGGAGATAAAGTCGCGTGGTCGTTTTCCCAGCACCAGGAGGCCCAACACCGTGGCTGTCGAGCCATCGACGGAAGCAATCATCTTTGTTGTGGCAAGGCGTTGTTTGGGGCTCCGCTCATTGGCTTCGAGCGTCTCCACACTGAAGGCACCGGGGAGGTATTCTTCTTCGAAGCGCCGTATGCTCATATCGGAGACGGTGGCGCCCGGAACAGGCTGAATATCGAACGGAAGTGCGTGGCCGCGCCGTCTCTCGTTGAGAATACGCTCATCCTGCGGAGTCGCAATGCTCCTTCGAGGCCCGCTTCGTACGTGGATGGCCCCTTTGTAGCGGACAGGGGGAGAATCCGACGGCAGGACAGTAACGACGGCGACTTCCGTTCCCTTCAGCCTCCGCTTCTCCACGAACATGGACGGCGGCGGTACAATGTTCCCGTCTGTCTTGATGTCGCTGAGTTGCGTCAGCATTTGATCGGTAATGTTCAGCCCGGTCGGTTCCCCATCATCCCCGACCCCCACAAAAATGACACCGGGTTGATCGGAGCCCGGCAAGTCGTTGGCGAAGGAGCAGACAGCCTCACGAATGCTCGTGACGGCACTGCCGTCCAATCTTTCCTTGTAGTCAACCCGAAAACTCTCTCCTTGATCCAGGATGTGTTCCAGTCTTGCGTCGTCCAATCTCATGGCAGCCGTCTCCCCCAAGCAGAATATGCTGAACGGGCACACATTTCCAGCCAACATTTCTGTCTGCCGCCGGCCCCCGGGAGGGGAGAAGTTCTTCGAAGGATCGGCCCATTTGATGCCACCGATGGACGCACGACACGGGAGCCTTGGAAGAAGCCCATGACAGCGGATACGGCCTACAGGGAGTCCTCCCTGACTCTCCAGAGGAACGGCAGCGGCAACGCGATGGCGATCACCATGGCGATCCAGGCCATCTCGTAGGACTGGGTGTAGTCCGCGATGGAGCCGAAGATCGGCGGCAGCACCACCACCCCCACGAATGCCACGGTGTTGGTCATGCCGATGGCGACGCCGGCGACGCGGGTGCCGGCGATCTTGGCGACCAGGGCAAGATACAAACCCTGCCAGCTCATGGTGCCGAGGCCGAGGAGGGTTACCACCACCGCCACCAGCCACGTGGGCAAGCCGGGCGAAAGCAAGGCCGTGGCCACGCCGGCGACGGCGCCGAGGACCCCCAGCATGACCAGCACGGGTACGCGGCGGCCGAAGAAGACCCGGTCACTGACGATGCCGAAGACGATGCGGCCGGTGCCGCCGCAGGCCTGACCCACCGCCAGCAGGTGGGCGGCGAACACCAGCGGGTAGGAAATGTGCTCGGTGAGATACAACTCGATGTAGCTGATGTAGCACCACTGGCACCCGGCCAGCACCGAGGCATAGAACGCCGCCGCCCAGATTTCCCCGTGGCGGACGATGTCCTTGAGCCCGCCCGCGGGAGCGGCGCCGGCCGCCGCCGGAGGCCGGTCGGGCTCCTTGTAGCAGACCAGGACCATCAGCCCGGCAAGGATGGTGACCACGCCCACCAAGGACAACGCCCAGCGCCAGCCGAATACCAGCCCCATGGCGGGCAGCGTGAGCGCTCCGATGGTGCCGCCCGCGGGAATGCCGGTCTGCCGCACGCCCATGGCCATGCCGCGCTCGCGGTCCGGGAACCATCCCGCCACCGCCTTGCTGCCGGCCGGCGTGCTGGTGGCCACCGGCACCCCCAGGAGCAGGAACACCACCAACAGTCCGATGAAGCCGCCGGCGAAGTGGACGGTCAGGACCAGCAGGCCGCAGGCCGCGGTGCCGTAGCCGATGATGCGCCGCTCGCCATAGCGGTCGGCGGCCTTGCCCATGCCCAGCACCGCGGCCACCACCCCCACGTTGATCATGGAAACCAGGACCCCGACCTCGGTGAGGTTCAGCCCCAGCTCCGCCTGAATGAGCGGCACCACGGTCGGGATGCCCATGTGGATGGTCGACATCGCCGTCTGCGACAGCGTGGCGATGAACAGATAGAACCAACGCCGGGACGGCGGTGAGGGGGATGGTGTCACGTGTGGCGAGATTTGCGTCTACCCCGGCGAAGGGTTAGTGTTGGGGGTCCTGCGTCACGAACCGATGAAACCGGAAACGAACCTGCTGCGTGAGCTGCCCTCCGTGGACCGCGTCATGAGCCACCCCGCCGCGGCGCCGCTGCTGGAGCGGTTCAGCCGGCCGTTCGTGACGGAAACCCTCCGCGACCTCATCGACGAATTGAGGCAGGCCATCAAGGCCGGCCACGGACTTCCGTCCGACCGGCTGCAGGACGAATCTATCATAACGGACCTGGAAAAGAAGCTCGCCCGGGCCGCCCGCCCGGGCATGGTCCGGGTGGTGAACGCTTCCGGCACCATCCTCCATACCAACCTGGGACGGGCGCTGCTTTCGGAGGCCGCGGCGGAAGCTGCGAGCCTCGCCGCCCGCCACCCGGTCAACCTGGAGTTCGACCTCCACCGGGGCAAGCGCGGCCAGCGGGAGGACGCCATCGAGTCGCTGCTCCGGGAGCTGACCGGGGCCGAAGCCGCGGCGGTGGTGAACAACAACGCCGCGGCCGTGCTGCTGGGGCTCAACTCCCTGGCCGAAGGCAAGCACGTCATCGTGTCCCGCGGCGAGCTCATCGAGATCGGCGGCTCGTTCCGGATCCCGGAGGTCATGGCCAAGAGCGGCGCCGTGCTCCGTGAGGTCGGCACCACCAACCGCACCCACCCGCGGGACTACGCCGAGGCCATCGACGAGAACACCGGGCTGCTACTCAAGGTGCACACCAGCAACTACCGGGTGGTGGGCTTCGCCGCGGAGGTGGAGCTCAAGGACCTGGTGGCCATCGGCCGGGAGCGGGAGGTGCCGGTGATGGAGGACCTGGGCAGCGGCGCGCTGGTGGACCTCTCGAAGCTGGGGCTGCCCCGGGAGCCGCTGGTGGCGGAGCGCGTGGCCATGGGCGCGGACGTGGTCACCTTCAGCGGCGACAAGATCCTCGGCGGACCCCAGGCGGGGCTCGTGGCCGGCACACAGGGCTGGATCGAGCGCATGAACCGCAATCCGCTCAAGCGCGCCCTGCGCTGCGACAAGCTCACCCTGGCGGCGCTGGAGGCGACGCTCCGGAGCTACGTGCAGTCCCCCGAACTGCTGAACGAGATTCCGACCCTGCGGGCCTTCAGCCGCCCCCTCGGCGAGATCACGGAAGGCGGCCGGAGGGTACTGCCGCTGCTGCGGGACCGGCTGGGTCCGGACTACGAGGTGGAGCTGGTGGAATCCACCTGCCAGATCGGCAGCGGCGCCCTCCCCACCGAGGAGATCCCGAGCAAGGGCATCGCCGTGAGCGGCCGCGGCATGACCGCCGAAGACGTGGCGCGCGTCTTCCGCGGCGCCGAACCGTCGGTGATCGGCCGCATCAACAGCGACCGCTTCATCCTCGACCTGAGGAGCGCGGGCGACCCGGAATCGCTGGTGCCCAACCTCCCGGACCGGCAACGGCCGCTCTGACGCGCGCCGCGCCGCCAACGCCATGCCCTACATCATCGGCACCGCCGGTCACATCGACCACGGCAAGACGAGCCTCATCAAGGCCCTCACCGGCAAGGACACCGACCGCCTCAAGGAGGAGAAGGAGCGCGGCATCTCCATCGACCTGGGTTTCGCCCACCTGGCGCTGCCGGACGGCAGCGAGGCGGGCATCGTCGACGTGCCCGGGCACGAGCGCTTCATCCGGAACATGCTCGCAGGCGCCCACGGCATCGATATGGTGCTGTTCACGGTGGCCGCGGACGACGGCGTCATGCCGCAGACCGAGGAGCACCTGGACATCGTCCATCTCCTGGGCGTGCGTACCGCCCTGTTCGTCATCACCAAGGTGGACCTGGTGTCCGAGGCGCGGGTGCGGGAGGTGGAGGAAGAGATCGAGATCCTGACCTTCGAGACCGCGCTGGAAGGCTCCCGGGTGGCGCACTTCTCGGCGGTCTCGGGTGAAGGGCTGGAGAAGGTCCGGACCGGCATCGTCGAAATCCTGGAACGCATCGACCGGCCGGCCCCCAGCGGCTTCTTCCGCCTGCCGGTGGACCGGGTGTTCGTGCTCCAGGGCCACGGGGTCATCGTCACCGGCACCGGACTGGCCGGCGAGGTGCGCACCGGCGACCACGTCCACGCGGTGCCCGGCGGCCAGAAGTTCCGGGTACGCAGCATTCAGGTGCACGGGCAGTCGGTGGAGTCCGCGGGCTGGGGCCAGCGCGTGGCCCTGAACCTCACCGGCCAGGACCGCGGCGCCCTGGAACGCGGCCACATGATCTGTCACGAGGAACTGACCCTGGCGTCGACCCGGTTCGACGCACACCTGGAGGTGCGGCCCGCGGCCGCCAAGGGAATCAAGAACCACCAGCGCGTGCGCATCCACCTGGGGACCGCCGAGCGCATGGGGAAGCTCATCTTCCTGGGGGACATCGAGAAGGTGGAGCCCAAGGAGACGGCCTACTGCCAGGTGCTGCTGACCGAGCCGCTGCTGGTCATGCGCGGCGATCATTTCATCGTGCGGGACGAGACCGCGCAAAAGACCCTGGGCGGCGGCGAGGTCGTGGACCCACGGGCGCGGCGGCACCGGCGCCGGGAACAGGACGTCGAGGAGCGGCTTCGGACCCTGCGCGAGGGCGACACGCCGGAGAGGGTCCGGGGCTTCCTGGACGGGGACGCCAGCCTGGCCACCGGTGTCGATGCCATCTGCCAGTTCCTCAACCTGAAGCGGGACGAGACGCGCGACTGGCTCGAGCAGACCGAGGGGCTCCGCTCCTTCGATTCCGAGCGGGAGCGAGTCTACACAACCGAGGACAAGTGGAACGGTTTCCGGGAGCGCCTCCGTTCGGCCCTGGAGGCGTTTCACAAGGGCCATCCGCTGGCGCCGGGCATGGACCTGGAGGAGGTCCGGGCGAGACTCGCCGCCGGCGTTTCGGCGCGGCTGTTCCGCGACCTGGCGGACCTGCTGGCGGCCGAGGGCGTATGCGTCCGGGACGGCAACCACCTGCGCCTGCCGGACCACCGGGTGGAGCTGGGGGCGCGGGAGAAGTCCCTTTCCGCCGAGATCGCCGCCGCCCTGGCCAGGAACCCGCTCGCCCCGCCCTACCTGAAGGAGATCGAGAAGGCCGTGGGAGTGGAGCGGCCGAAGCTCAACGAGGTCATCCGGGTCATGGAACGGCAGGGAGAGGTGGTCCGGGTGACCACGGAGCTCTACTATCTCAAGGCTTCCATTGACAGGATCAAGGGCGATTTATATAGCTACTTCGAGACCCACGAGGAGATGAGCGCGGCCACCTTCAGGGACATCCTGCAGTCGAGCCGCAAGTACACGATCCCCGTGCTGGAGCACTTCGACCGCACCGGCGTGACCATGCGGGTGGGCGATGTCAGGAAGCTCAAGCCGGGGAGAAACTGATTGCCAACAAGACCGGAAACGGTCCGAAGGAGTCCCCAATGTCCATGGAAGCCATCCGGCTGACCCAGGAAGTCAAGGCCGCCGGCTGAGCGGCCAAGCTCGGCCCCGCCGACCTGGTGCAGGTCCTGCACCAACTTCCCAAGTTCGCATCCCCGGAGCTGCTCGTAGGAACCGAGACCGCTGACGACGCCGGCGTTTTCCAGTTGCGTCCCGACCTGGCCATCGTCAACACGGTGGACTTCTTCACGCCCATCGTCGACAACCCGTACATGTTCGGCCAGATCGCCGCCACCAACTCGCTCAGCGACGTCTATGCCATGGGCGGGGAGCCCGCCACCGCCCTCAACATCGTCTGCTTCCCCAAGGGGAAGATGGAGATCGAGGTCCTCGGCGAGGTGCTGCGGGGCGGCGCCGACAAGGTCATCGAGGCCGGCGCGGTCATCGTGGGCGGCCACTCCATCATCGACGAGGAGATCAAGTACGGGCTGGCGGTGACCGGCACCGTCCACCCCGACCGCATCCTGCGCAACATCGGCGCCAAGGAAGGCGACGTGCTGGTCCTCACCAAGCCCCTGGGAACCGGCATCGCCACCACCGCCTTGAAGCGCGGCAACGCCTCCCAAGCCAGCATCGACCAGGCGGTGGCGTCCATGGCCACTCTCAACAAGTACGCCGCCGCGGTCATGAAGGACTACGACGTCCACGCCTGCTCGGACATCACCGGCTACGGCCTGCTGGGGCACGGCCTGGAGATGACCCTCGACGGCAACGTCAGCATGGTCTTCGAAGCCGCCCGGCTGCCCGTGTTTCAAGATGTCGCCGAGCTCGCCGAGGCCGGCGGCAACCTCACCGGCGGCTGCAAGCGCAACCGCGAGTACCTCGACGGCAAGACCGTCATCGAAGACAGCGTCTCCGAGGCCCTGGCCGAAGTCGCCCTCGACCCCCAGACCTCCGGTGGCTTGCTCATCGCCGTGGCCGAGAAGGACGGCGAAGCGATGGTCAAGGCGCTGGTGGACCGCGACGTGCCGTCCGCTACCATCGTCGGGCATGTTACCGGGCGGGAGGAGTTCGGGGTGCGGTTGGTGTAGAGCGCGGCGCGCGGTTGGTACTACCGACGTTGCTAGCCTTGGAGAGGGCTCCGATCTTTTCCATCGCGGCCCTGCAAAGCGTGTCCGTGGTGTTTTCGACATCGGCGGTGCGGACGGCCAATTCCGAGTAGGTCGTGTCGCCTTCCAGCACCGGTTCCCCGTCGACAACCGCCTCGAATCCGACTCCTCGGCGGCCAAGTTCCCAGGCAACCGCCACAACCACGTCGAACCCCTGTTTGCCGCGCCCGGTGTAGTCGTGAAACCGATACTCCCGTCGCAGCTCGATCTTTCGTTCGTCGTCAAGTGCGAATCCGGGTGTCACCAAATGCGATTTTTTGGCCCCCTCCCCCGTACGAGCGCTTGAGACGTTGGCGCAACGCTGGCGTGTGTCAAAATCCGAAGTGGTGCGACGCGCCATTCGGATGGCGGCAAACAGAGATGCCCGGAACTCGAGTACGGCGCTCAATGCCCTCGACCAGTTACAGACCTCTCTACGCGAGCGCAACGTCGATATCATCGGGTGGGTGCGCAATCTGAAAGCGGAGCGTTCGACGCTCAGGCGATCAGCACGGCCCGGAAGTCGTTGACGTTGGTGCGCGTCGGGCCGGTTGTCACCAGATCCCCGAGCTTCCTGAAGAACTCATAGCTGTCGTGTCGGGCGAGCATTTCCCGGGCGTCCATTCCGGCGGCGCGGGCGCGCGCCAGCGTGTAGGGGCCGATGAAGGCGCCGGCGGCGTCCGCAGAACCGTCGATGCCGTCGGTGTCGCAGGCGATGGCGTGGACATTGGGGGCGCCGTCGAGCGCCACGGCCAGCGCCAGCAGATATTCGCCGTTGGGGCCGCCGCTTCCGCTCGCGGCACTGATCGTCACCGTCGCCTCGCCGCCTGAAATCAGCGTGCCAGGGCCGTGCTTCCGCACCAGTTCGGCATGTGCCGCACCCATCTCGCTCGCCTCTCCCTCAAGGTCGTTACCGAGCTGGACGACATCGAGACCCATCTCTCGCGCCTTGGCGGAAGCCGCCGCAAGCGCGTCCGCGGGACGCGCCACCAGCACATGGTCGGTCCGGGTCATGCACGGAGCACCGGGCTTCTCGGTTTCCCACCTGCCCTGCTCCAGTGCCGTCCTTGCAGCGTCCGGCAGCTCGACCCGGTAGCGGTCAGCCACCGCCAGCGCATCGGCACATGAGGTGGGATCCGCCGCTGTCGGACCGGAACCGATGACCGCCGGGTCGTCCCCGGGCACGTCCGAAATGGCCAGGGTCACGACACGGGCCGGCGCGGCGGCGGCGGCCAGACGTCCTCCCTTGATGGCGGACAAGTGCTTGCGCAGGCAGTTCATTTCAGCGATGGGAGCGCCGGCTTCCAGCAACGCGCGGTTGATGGCCCGTTTGTCGGTCAGGCCGAGGCCCGGTTGCGGTTCCACCAACAGGGCGGACGCACCGCCGGACAGGAGGAACAGAAGCAGGTCATCCGGCCCCAGGCCGGCGGCGGCCGAGAGAAAGCGCGACGCCGCGCCCTGCCCCGCTTCGTCGGGCAACGGATGGCCGGCCTCGACGACCTCGATTCGTTCGCAATCGACGCCATGGCCGTACCGGGTAACCGCGACGCCTTCGAGTTCACCTGGCCAGTGTTGCTCGACGGCCCGGGCCATGGAGGCCGCCGCCTTGCCGGCGGCCAGCACCAGGGTGCGGCCGGGCGGGGGCGAAGGCAGATGCGGCGCCACGACCTTGGCCGGGTCCGCGGCGGCGACCGCCGCCTCGAACAAGCCGCGGAGCAGGCTCCTTTCATCCATCCCGGTCACCGGCGCACGGTCCCGCGCCTTGCGATGACGATTCCCGTGAGCACGACGATGGCTCCAATGGCCTGCTGCGTGCCGATGCGCTCGTCGAACAGGAACCAGGCGGCGGTGGCGGCGACGATCGGCTGCACCAGGAGACTCACGGAAACGAAGCTGGCCGGCAGGTGCGCCAAGGCCCAGGCGATGAGGCCCTGGCCGAGCACTTGCGGCCCGGCGGCCAGCGTGAACAGCACGGCCCACCCCGCGGGCGTCATGACGACCAGGGTGTCGCCGCTCAAGAGCGCCACCGGCAACGTGACCATCGCACAGACCGGGACGGCGTAGAGCATGATCGTGATCGTGGAGAAGCGTTGCCGCAGCCGCTCGACGGTCAACTGGTAGCCGGCATAGAACATGGCCGTCACCACGCCCAGCAGGTCGCCCACGAAATGCGTGCGGCTAAGCGCCAGACTTGCTCCCGAAAGCACGACCGCGCCGACCATTGCCGCCGCCAGGCCGAGCATGAACATTCCGGTGACCCGTGTGCGGAACAGCAGCCATCCGCCCAGGACGACGAACACCGGCGTCACGTTCAGGAGCAGGCTCGCATTGGCCACCGTGGTCATGAGAATCGAATAGTGCCACACGGACATATCGCCGGCGAGAAAGGCGCCCGCCATTGCCATCAGGAGGTAGACCCTCCGACCGGCAGGTTTCTCGTGGCGCACACGTCGGCCTCTGCCCGACACGGCCAGCGCGAGGGCCCAGTAAAGAGGTACCGCCAGCAGGAACCGGTAGAACGCCGTCGGGGTCGGACCCAATTCGCTCAGGCGTACGAGAATGGGGGCGAAGGCCGTGGCGACGGCGCCGATGAGCAGCGCCAGGACCGCAAGCCGCTCGGTGCGAAGTACCGCGGCAACCGGGTGGGCCGCTGGCGGTACCTGTGAGGGGTTGGTCAGGGGGAGATGAAGGTCGGGGAGAGGACAATCGCCCTCTCCCCGACCCGCGTCAATGGTAGGCCCGAGGAAGGCCTACTACTTCCTCTTCCGCAACAGGATCGGCGACAGCGCGTCCTTGGCCTCCTTGGGCATGCCCAGAATCTGGGCCACGTAGCCCTCGATCTCCTTGCCGGTGACCGGCTCGATGATGAGCTTGACGTCCTTGGCTTCCTTGAGGAACTTCGGATCCTTCATCGTCTTCTGGAACGCGTCCCGGAGCATCTGAACGCGATCGGCGGGGATTCCCGGCGGGCCCGCGAACGGGCGCTGGAACTCATACTGGTTGACCCAGCCCCTGTATGTCGCGAGCGCCTGCTTGCCGCCCCGCTTCTCGATCAGATCCGGAATGATCAGCGCATCGTTGAGTTCCGGGTCGGGAATCTTCCGGTGCGTGAGCACGGCAAGCAACTTGTCGTCGCCCTTGGCGTCGAGCATCGCCCGGGCCGTAACCCGAATGGATTCCCAGCCCCAGCAGGCGCCCGCGACCTCCTTGGACTGCATGGCGATCCGCGACGTGGCGGTTCCGCTATAACCCGATATCACGTTGAAGTTCGTTCCGATGGTCTTGTTGAGGAGCTTCGGCAGGTCGACCCCGGTGGCGCCCGCCCGGGTGCCGCCGACCTTGATGGACTTGTTGGGATCGGTGATATCCTTCAAGGTTCTCACCCCGGACCAGGCCATGAACACACATGCCGGGATGCCCTTGACCGGAGCGCCGATCCAGGTCAGCTCCTTCGCCCTGGTCTGAACCTTCGAATCGCCGAGGGCCTCAAACGTCACGAAGCCGCTGTTCCAGACGCCGAGAACGGTGCCGTCGCGTTTGGCCCGCTTCTGGATGTAGTTGCCGGCGATGAGGCTGCCGGCGCCGGTCATGTTCTGCACGATGAAGCCGGGGTTTCCCGGAATATATCTGCCCATGTGGCGTACGACCTGGCGCGTATAGGTGTCGTAACCCCCACCAGGCGCGTAGCCGACGATGACCCGGATGGTCTTGCCCTTGAAGAAATCGTCCGCGGCGGCCACGTTGCCTGCCGTCAGAGCAAAGGCCGCCACAAGGGCGACCGTCAATGCTGTCTTCTTGAACATATCAACCCCCTTAGGTTAGTTTTCGAAATTGAACCGCGCATTTTCGCACATCCGCAAGATTAAATCCAACGCTCCCCACGGATCAGGGCATCCCGCGCGGCGGACACTGTCGCCCGTTACCGGTTTGTGCTAATGGCTTCATGGACGCCACACGGGACACTCAGGACAACTCCAACAATTTCGGAGGGTTTCATGCCAACACTGAACGTCGGCGACGCCGACATCTACTACGAGGTCCAGGGAGACGGGCCTCCTTTCGTATTCATCTCGGAAACGGCCTGCGACGGCGACGTCTGGAACCTGTTCCAGGTACCCGAGTTCTCACGGGACCACCGCACTATCATCACCGATTTCCGCGGTACCGGACGCTCCACCCGGACCCCCATGCGCTACACCACCCGCATGTTCGCCGACGATATCGCGGCGGTGATGGACCACCTCGACGCCGCCGACGCCATCGTATGCGGGCACTCCATGGGCGGCCGGGTGGCGCAGTTGCTCGCGCTGGAGCACCCGGAGCGGGTGAAGAAGCTCATCCTCGCCTCGTCCGGGGCAGCCCATCCGGGTGCCCACGGCATCCCGCTCAGGATCGCCACGCAGATGGTGGAAATGGGCTACGAGAAATACGTGCGGGACCACACCATCGAGGTGGGCTGGACCGAGCAGTACCAGAAGGACCACCCGGAAGAGATCGAGAACTGCCTCAAGGTGCGCATGGCCAACCTGTCGTCGGTGGAGTGCTACTTCCGGCACGTCATCGCGCGTCAGGAGCACGACACGCGGCACCGCCTCAAGGACATCGCCGTGCCGACGCTGGTGCTGGTGGGCGATGACGACCACGCGGTGGTCAGCGACATGTCACACCGCAAGGGCGCCGAGATCCTGACCGAGGGGATTCCCCACGCGAAGCTGGTCATCCTGCCGGGCGAGCGGCACAGTTATTTCTTCTCGAACCCGGAAGAAGCGCACAAGGCGATCCGGGAGTTCATCAAGGACTGAATGTCCGGGAATGACGGCTCGATGTCCGCCGGTCACGCGTGGCGTGCCGTCAGGTCGTCCAGATGCCCTTCGAGCCACCGTGTGCTGACCCTGCCGCTGACGTAGTCCGGCTCGTCCATGACCGCGCTCAGGAACGGGATGGTGGTGTCGATGCCGGCCGCGCCGAACTGGCTGAGCGACTGCTTCATGCGCGCCACCGCCTGCTCGCGGTCGGCGGCGTGGACGATGAGCTTGGCGAGCAGCGAGTCGTAGAACGGCGGGACGCGGTAGCCCGGGAAGCACTGGGTGTCCACCCGGATGCCCGGGCCCTGGGGCGGGCGCCATTCGGTGAGCACGCCGGGACACGGCCGGAACCCCTGCCACGGCGCCTCGGCGGTGATGCGGCACTCGATGGCGTGGCCGCTGAAGCGGACGTCTTCCTGGGAGAAGGAAAGCCGTTCCCCGCCGGCCACGCGAATCTGCTCCCGTACGAGGTCCAGCCCCGTGACCATCTCGGTGACCGGGTGCTCCACCTGGATGCGGGTATTCATCTCCAGGAAGAAGAAGTCCTGCCGGTCCTCGTCGTAGATGAACTCCACCGTGCCGGCGTTCTCGTACTTGATCTCCCTGGCGACCCTGTGCCCGGCCTCGCGGATACGCTCCCTGAGCTCCTCCGGGATGCATGCCGCCGGCGCCTCCTCCACCACCTTCTGGTAGCGCCGCTGAAGCGAGCAGTCGCGCTCGCCCACATGCACGACGTTGCCGAAGCGGTCGCCGATGACCTGCACCTCGATGTGCCGGGCGTTGGGGATGTAGCGCTCCATGTAGAGCGTGGGATCGCCGAAGGCCGCCCGGGCCTCCGCCGAAGCGGTCTCGAACGCGGTCTGGAGCTCGCCGTCCTCCCGGACGATCTTGATGCCCTTGCCGCCGCCTCCGGCCGCCGCCTTGAGCAGCACCGGATAGCCCACCTCCGCCGCCACCCCGGCCGCATCCTCGAAGCCGCGGACGTTGTCGGAGCCCGGCACCAGCGGGACGCCGAAGGCCCCGACGGTGGCCCGGGCCAGCAGCTTGTTGCCCATCTGGCGGATGCTGTCGGCGCGCGGCCCCACGAACGTGATGCCGTGCTTGGCGCAGGCCTCGGCCAACTCGGACTTCTCGGCGAGGAAGCCGTAACCCGGATGGAGGGCGTCGCAACCGGTGCCCAGGGCGGTGGCCACCAGAGCCTCGACCTTGAGGTAGCTCTCGGTGGAACGGGCCGGGCCGATGCAGACGGCGCGGTTGGCGAGGCGCGCCGGCATGCTGTCCCGGTCGGCCTCCGAAACCACGGCCACCGACTCGATGCCCAGGGACTGGCAGGCTCGGATGATGCGGACCGCTATCTCGCCCCGGTTGGCGACCAGGAGACGGTTAACCGCCACAGGGAAAACCCTCGAAACCCTGTCTAGGCATCAGGACGGACCAGGAAGAGGGTCTGACCATGCTCGACGAACTGGCCGCTCTCCACGCAGACCTCGTCGATGGTGCCGGTCGTGCCGGAGCTCACCGCGTTGAAGACCTTCATGACCTCCACGAGGCCCACCGTGGTCTCGGCATCCACGTGGTCGCCCAGCTTGACGAACGGCGGCGCGCCCGGCTCCGGCGTGGCGTAAAAGGTGCCGACCATGGGCGCGGGAATGGCTACGGTGCCTTCCTTGACGGTGACCGGCTGGGCCGCGGGCGCGCTCTCGGCCGCCGGTGCCGGCTCGGCAGCCGCGGGAGCCGGAGCCGCCGACGCCAGGGCCGCCGGTGCCGCGGCGGGCGCAGGTGCGGCCTGGGTCACGCTGACGGTTGCGGGGACGGCGGGTACTCCCGACTTGCTGACCGTGAGCTTCAGATCGCCGATCTCGAGGTCGAGATAGTCGAAGTTCGATTTCTCCACCAAGTCCAATATCTGTAGTACTTCATCCTCGGTCAATTGCGTGTCCCTCTCTTCCTGTTCCGCTGATTTCGGACCGCCGTGGCGGGCGTGAAGACGCGAAAGCCCTGAATGCGCGGTATTTCTTAACAAGAATCGGAATCGTGCGTCAACTGCGCATCGCGCGGTCCCGATACGCCGCGCGGGGACACCGGGAGACACTAGACTCTCCAACGGAGACGTACTATTCTGACTGCCCGTCGGCGTCCGACGCCGGACGAAATCCAGAAAACTCCAGGAGGAGGTAGAGTCATGGGAGAGACAATCACGTTCAAGCGGCCTGACGGCAAGGAGGCCTCGGGATATTGCGCTTCGGCGGGGGACAACGCGCCGGGCATGGTGGTGATCCAGGAGTGGTGGGGCGTCAACGACCAGATCAAGGGCGTGGCCGACCGGCTGGCGGGCCTCGGATACACCTGTGTGGTGCCGGATCTCTACAAGGGCAAGGTGACGGTGGAGGCGGAAGAGGCCAGCCACATGATGCAGAACCTCGATTTCGGGGATGCCAACACCGACGTGTGCAGCGCGGTGGAGCACCTGAAGCAGAGCTGCCCCAAGGTGGGAGTCATCGGTTTCTGCATGGGCGGCGCCCTCACCGTGCTGGCGTCGGTGTACTCCAAGGCCGCGGACGCGGCCTGCTCCTGGTACGGGGTGCCGCCCGAGGAAGCGGCCGACACGCGCACCATCTCGATCCCCTTCCAGGGGCACTTCGCGCTGGAGGACGGGTTCTTCACGCCGGACAAGGTGGATGCCCTGGAAGCGCGCCTCAAGGAGGGCAACGTCACCCACGAGATCTACCGCTACCAGGCGCAGCACGCGTTCGGTAACGAGACCGGCGCGGCCTACAACGCCGACGCCGCCAACCTGGCGTGGGAGCGGAGCACCGAGTTCCTGGCCAAACACCTCAAGTAACCGGCTTTTCCGCTGTTGACGGGTACACACGGGCGGCCTGTATCCGCACGCCCGATGCAGGCCGCCTCGTTTGCCCTCACGACGAACAGGAGACAGCCATGGCAAGTTTCCCGATCATCGACGCCGACGGTCACGTGCAGGAGAAGTTCGCGCCCTGGGAGGACCTGCTGGAGGGGCCGTACAAGAAGAAGGCGCCCCGGGTGGTCAAGTCCGACGGCCGCGAGCAACTGCTCATGGAGGGCCGCATCTGGGCCAAGCCCTCGGGGGTGGGATGCGGCATCGGCGCCGTGCCCCACAACCGCTCGCCACAGCCCACCACCGGCATGTGGGACCCGGCGCAGCGGCTCTTGGACATGGACCTGGAGCAGATCACGACCTCGGTCAACTTCGGCACCACCGTGTTCCTGAGCCTTCCGTTCCTGGAAGACAAGGACTACGCCTGCGCCGTCGCCAAGGCCTACAACAACTGGCTTCACGAGTATTGCCAGCACGCGCCCGAGCGGCTCAAGGGCGTGGCCTGCGTGCCCATGCAGGATCCGGGGGAGGCCGCCGCCGAGCTCAGGCGCTGCGTCGAGGATCTCGGCTTCGTGGCCGCGGCCACCTCGGCCCATTCCGCCGGGCGCAACCTCGATCATCCCGACTTCGATCCGTTCTACGCCACGGCCGAGGAGCTGGGCGTGCCGGTGTGCGTGCACGTGGGCTCGGGCCGGCCGGCGGCTGCCGCCGACCGCTTCGACAACGCCCTGTTCGTGCACGCCACCACCCACCCCTTCGAGCAGATGATCGGCGTCATGTGCGTCATCGGCGGGGGCGTGCTGGAGAAGTTTCCGAAGCTCAAGGTGGCGTTTCTGGAAGCCGGCGCCGGCTGGGTCCCCTTCTGGATGGAACGGCTGGACGAGCACTACGAGTACATGCAGGCGGCCGTGCCGCTGCTGACCATGCCCCCCAGCGAGTACATCCGGCAGCGGGACGTCTACTTCTCCTTCGAGCCCGACGAGACCACCCTGCCCTACGTCATGGACTTCATCGGCGACGACCGGCTGGTGTTCGCCTCGGACTACAACCACGGCGACTGCAAGTTCCCCAACGTGGTGAAGGAGGTGCTGGAGCGGGACGACATCGCCTCGGACTCGCTGCCCAAGATCATGGGAGAGAACGCGCGACGGCTCTACAACATCGCGCCCAACTAAGCCGAGAGCGGTCGAGGAACCCGACAGGACGGAGACAAGCCATGACCCCGAGAACCATCGACGCGGACGCCCATGTCGTCGAAACGCCGTTTACCTGGGAGTTCATGACCGAGCAGGAACGCGCGCACGCGCCCTTTGCGGTCAAGCAGGAAGGCGGCCCCGAGTACTGGGTGGTGGACAACCGGCTGCACGTCAAGAACAACAACATCGGCCCCAACACCTCGGCCGACCAGCGCGAGATGCGCGATATCGACGCCCGGGTCAAGCACATGGACGAGCTGGAAGTGGACGTGCAGGTGCTCTACCCCACGCTGATGCTGCGCCCCTGCACCCAGAACCGGCTCACCGAGATGGCCATGTGCAAGAGCTACAACCGCTGGCTGGCCGAGGTCTGGAAGAAGGGCCGGGGCCGGCTCAGGTGGGTGTGCATGCCTCCCCTGCTGTCCATGGACGCGCTGCGCGGAGAGCTGGACTTCGCCAAGGACAACGGCGCCTGCGGCATCTTCATGCGCGGAGTCGAGCACGAGAAGCGCCTGAGCAACCCCGAGTTGTTCCCGCTCTACGAGATCGCTACCGAGCTGGACCTCCCCATCTGCGTCCACGCCGGCACCAACAGCACCGCCATCCACGACCTGTACGAGGGCGAGACCGGCTTCTCGCGCTTCAAGCTGCCGGTGGTAGGGACCTTCCACTCGCTGCTCATGGATGGAACGCCGGCGCTGTTTCCGAAGCTGCGCTGGGGCTTCGTGGAGGTGAGCGCCCAATGGGTGCCCTATGCCCTGAACGACCTCCGGCTCCGCTTGGAGAAGCTCGGGAGGCCCATCCCCGACAACATCATGGCCGAGAACCACATGTACGTGGCCTGCCAGACCACCGACGACCTGCCCGTGATCCTCAAGGACGCGGGCGACGACAACCTCGTCATCGGCACCGACTACGGCCACAACGACACCTCCAGCCAGATCGAGGCGCTGCGCATGCTCCGCACCGACGGCTCGGTGCCGGCCGCCATCGTCGACAAGATCCTCGGCGACAACGCGCGGGCGCTTTACGGCCTGTGACCGCCAGCGGTATCCGGCCGCCCGCCGCCGCGGCGTCGGTCGGGTGATAACGGAAGCGCTCGAAACCGATCTCCTCACCCACGGCATCCACCTCGCGCGATTGGAGACTGGCGTCCGTCAACCCGAGGCGCTCGCCCTCTACGAACATTTCGGATACGTGCGCATTCCTCCTTTCGGGGACTATCGAGAGGACCCGCTCAGCGTGTTTCTTGAGAAGCGGCTGCGGTTGGTCTGAGCAAGGCCCGGTATGCCGTTGATAAAGCGCGGAGCCGCACTCACTACCTTACGGTATCATGATTTATCGCAACGTGGTTCAAGGGAAAAGCGCCATGTTCACTCCCACGGCGGCGGGTTGCCCCACTCCTCGTAATAGGTAGTCTCGGAGGTGGGGCGGCGCGTGGTCGTGCCGAACCGGCCCTCGGGATAGCCCAGCGGGATACAGCAGTGGACCTGGGCTTCCGGCGGAATCTTGAACAGCTCGTGGATCCGGTCGGTGACGCAGGCATGGAGGGTGGTCAGCACCGAGCCGATACCCAGTGCCCGCGCTGCCAGCATCAGGTTCTGCACCGCGGGAAGGACCGAGCTGGCCTGTCCTGGGGACGCGGAGACCGCCAGCACCACCAGCGGAACGTCCTTCATCGCGTCCGCCAGGCGCATGGCCGAGAGATGCAGGTCCCCCTCCGGAATGCCTTCCGGAGTCCAGCCCGCGGGCCGCTTCGCCCACCACGCCTCGCGATACAGCTCCCCGAACCTGCGGATCCTGTCCCGGTCCCGCACCACCAGAAACCGCCCGCTCTGCTCGTTTCGCGAACTGGGCGCCTTGGACGCCGCATCCATCAGCGTCTTGAGGTCTTCGTCGCTGATGGGGTCCGGTTTCAGCCTGCGGATGGCCCGCTGGGTGAACATGGCCTCGCCGAGGCTCATACCGAGTTGGTCGGGCGGATCCAGCTTTACCATGGCCATTGCTACGCTCTCCTTTCAATTTCGCTTCCCTGATCCGTCACTGCGGGCTTGACCCCGGATCGGGCCCGGAGCAGCTCTGAGGTCCCCACTCCCATCACCCCGGGCTTGACCCGGCGTCCAGGCCCCCTCCGCGTCACCCCGGGCTTGACCCGGCGTCCAGGCCCCCTCCGCGTCACCCCAGGCTTGACCGGGCGTCCAGGCCCCCCCTCCGCGTCACCCCGGGCTTGACCCGGGGTCCAGGCGCCCTCCGCGTCACCCCGGGCTTGACCGGGCGTCCAGGCCCCCCTCCGCGTCACCCCGGGCTTGACCCGGGGTCCAGGCGGGTTGGGCGGAGAAGACCATCGCCCTACCCCGCCACCACCCCTGGACCCCGGGTCAAGCCCGGGGTGACGTTTCGCGTGCCCGGGGTGACGTTTCGTCCGCCCGGGGTGACGTTTCGTCCGCCCGGGGTGACGTTTCGTCCGCCCGGGGTGACGTTTCGTCTGCCCGGGTTGACGGATGGGGAGGGCCACGGAACTAACGCCCCGTGAGCTCCCGCGCCCGGTTGAGCACGGCGAAGGAGCGCGGCGCGCCGGGCATGAGGAAGCGGAAGCCCGCCTCCACCAGCCGTTCCACGTTATCGGCGCTGGGGTGGGGGTGGCCGCAGGGGACGTCGTGTTCCTTGCAGATGTCGAGGATCCGGTTGATGTGGTCGGCCACCACCGGGTGGTCATAGTCACGCGGGTGGCCCAGTTCCTGGCTCAGGTCCCCTTCCCCGATCAGCACCACGCCGATGCCCGGCACCTGCTTGAGCATGGCCGGGAGGTTCTCGATGGCGCGCACCTCCTCGCACTGGATCACCACCAGGATCTCGCCGTCCGGCGCCAGCGGCCACACGTCCGCGCGCTTGTAGTACTCCTGCTGGCCGAGCCCCCAGTAGCGGGCGGCCCGGACGGGCGCGTCGCCGCGGATGCCCGGCGGATCGTAGAGCGGCTCCGACGAAAGCCGCGGGTAGCGGCACGCGGACACCGCGTTGCGCGCCTCCTCCACCGAGCTCACGTGGGGAAAGATGATGCCGTAGACCCCGATGTCGAGCACCTGCTTGGCCAGCCACTGGTTCATCTCGTTGCCGTTGGGCGGGATCCGCACCATGGGGGTCACCGCGGGGCCGAGGGTGCCGCGGTCCACCAACTGCCGCCGGTCCAGCATGTACTGCAACGAGTGCCTCAAGCCCGGGATGTCCAGGGGCGCGTGCTCCATCTCGAAGGCGACGCCGTCGAGCTTCGCGCCGGCCATGGCGATGGCGGTCTCGATATCGTTGGAGGCGAAGCTCACGAAGGCTGTCTTGCCTTCCTCCAGCGCTTCGATGACACCATTGAGACGTGGGATTTCCGCCATGAATCGCTCCTTGCAGGGGTGGCCTAAGCCTATAGCCTGTCCATCGGGGCTTTGCTAGTGTAGTGTCCTGTCGTACAGGCCAGGGCACCCGACAGCGCCACAACTCCCGGAGGTCTACGCTCGTGATCATCGACGCTCACGCACATTTCACCACGGCGCCGGCAAAACTTCAGTCCTTTCGCGCCCGCCAGATCGTCAACCAGGCGCGCCCGACGCCCGCCGGACTCAACGTCAGCGATGAAGAGCTCGAAAAGTCCATGCGCTCGCAGTTCAAGCGAATGGCCGACACCGGCATCGACCGCCTGCTGTTCTCGCCCCAAGCCTCGGCCATGGGCCACCACTTCGGTTCCGAGCTCATCAGCCGCTATTGGAGCGAGGCGTGCAACGACCTCATCGCCCGCGTCGCCAAACTGTGGCCCGACAAGGTCTCGCCGGTGTGCCAGCTTCCGCAGTCGCCGGGAGTCGACCCCAAGAGCTGGGTGGAAGAGCTCGAACGCTGCGTCAAGGAACAGGGCTTCATCGCCTGCAACATCAACCCCGACCTGTGCAGCGGCCGGGAGCCCTGGACCCCGTCGCTGGGAGACGAGTGGTGGTATCCGCTGTGGGAGAAGATGGTGGAGCTGGACATCCCGGGCACCATCCACGCCAGCGCGTCCCTGAACCCGGCCTTCCACACCACCAGCTCGTACTACATCGGGCAGCACCACAACGGCGCCGTGGAGCTGCTGAGCTCGCGCGTGTTCCAGGACTTCCCCAAGCTCAAGATCGTCATCCCCCACGGCGGCGGCGCCGTCCCCTACCAGTGGAACCGCCACCGGGGCATGCACGTGAAGGAGGGCCTGGAGCCCTTCGAGGAGGCGGCCCGCCGGGTCTACTGGGACATGGCCATCTACGACGCCGAGGGCATGGAGCTGCTGATCAAGCGGGTCGGTTCCGACCGCGTGCTGTTCGCCACCGAGATGTTCGGCGCGGTGAACGCCACGGACCCGCAGACCGGCCGCAATTTCGAGGAGGTGGTGCCGATCTTCGAGTCGGTGCCGGGCCTGAGCGACCAGGACCGCTACAACATCACCGAGGGCAACGCCAAGCGGCTCTATGGACTACCGTAGGTGAACCAGAACGGCCCTGCCCGGCCACGGCGGCGCAACCGCCCCGACAGCCCTTGGGCGGGCGGGCCGACGGAGACATCATGATCGACTTTCTCTTCCCCAACCACGTCATGGGCACGCATACCCTTCGACTCGTGGCCGAATCCCAGCAGGGGGGCGGCGACGTCTTCGACATCGCGCGGCTGTGCCGCGACATCGAGCCCGGCGACAAGAAGGGCTGGGAGCGCGCCTGGCTCGACATGGCCCGGCGGACCGAGGACCTGGCCCGGGAGGCGCTGTCCAAGGGCCACGAACACACCGCCATGCAGTTCTTCTTTCACGCGAACCAGTACTACCGCATGTCCGACACGCTTCTCACCATCGAGGAGAACGACGTCAGGGCGGAGCGGTTCAAGATGTGCCAAGCGAACTTCCGCGCGGCCGCGGCGCTGCACAAGCCGCCCGTGGAGGTGATCACCGTGCGCTGCGGCGACGAGGAGTACGACGGCTACTTCTGCCACCCCAAGTACCCGGCCTCCGGCCAGTGGCCCGCGGTCTTCCTCATCGGCGGCGCCGACGCCTTCGCCGAGGAGATCTTCTTCAGCGGCCGGCAGGTGCTGGAGTACGGCTGGGCGCTGCTGCTGGTAGACACGCCCGGACGGGGCTCGTCCATGTACGTCAAGGGCATTACCACGCGGCCGGACTACGAAGTGCCCGCCAAGGCGTGCATCGACTACCTGGTGTCGCGGCCCGAGGTGGACCCGGACCGCATCGGCCTCATCGGCATCAGCATGGCCGGCTACTACGCGCCCCGTCTCGCCGCGTTCGACCCGCGCATCAAGGCGCTGGTGGGCTGGAGCGGCTGCTACAGCGTGCTGGACGACCTCTACGACTTCTGCGAACACCTCCAGCCGGTGGTGCAGCGGCTGCTGGGCGGAGTGACCGACGAAGTGGCCCGGGAGCGCCTCAAGGATTTCACCATGGAAGGCGTGGCGCAGAACATCACCTGCCCGACGCTCATCACCCACGGCGCCGCCGACCGGCTGATGCGCCTGGAGGGCGCCAAGCGCCTGTACGACGAGATCGGCAGCGAGGACAAGACCCTCCAGATCTATGAAGACGTCCGGAGCGGCGGCGCCATCCATTGCAGCCACGACTACTGGGGGCACAACGTGCCCTTCATGCTGGATTGGCTGCAGGACCGGCTCTAGCGGAGCCGAGATCGCACAGGGTGTGGTGAACACGATGGCTTACGCGCCCTTGCCGCACGCCGAAAGAAAACCCGACTTGATCTCAACTAGTTTGATGACGGAGCGCGCTAAGGCGTCCATCAAGAGGTTTCGTCAAGCAATCGATCCCGCGTTCTCCTGATTTCGTCAATCACTGAGTCAATCTCCTCGTGGCATCGCCATGCCGGTATCCGTACGACTGTCCAACCGAGTTTGGCCAGGACGCGGTCTCGTGTAATGTCCTGGCGCCGTTGTCGACCTCTGGCGTCAATGTGCTGATCACCGTCAACCTCAACGTTGAGCTTGATCCCCTGTTCCAGTAGCGCAAAGTCCAGCTCGTACCCCTCCACCTCGGGCTTGGCGTAGGGTAAGAAGTTTCCGAGTTGCATGGCGTCGAGCAACAGTTTCTCGGACGTGCTGTCCGTGTAGAACTTGGCGGACGGCGAACCAGCGCTCTCGTTCCGAGCGACCTCATGACGCAGATAGATGCGCAGGGAGGCCAGGGTTGGACTCCCCAAATCTCCCAGGAGCGGGTGACCGAGAACGATTAGCGCTCGCCGGGCACGGCTGACAGCCACGTTCAGGAGGTTTCTCTCTTTCTCTATCCAACGGGCGCTACTCTTGGACATGCCGGGAGAGAGCACGGCAGAAAGAACAATCGCATCGCGCTCGTCTCCCTGTAGGCGGTGTGCGGTTCCGCTGACGAAATCGATGTCGTCCAGGAGATCCTGGCCGAATTGCGCTTTGGCGAGCTGATCGATGAGCCGCGCCTGCGCGGTGAACGGAGTTACCACCCCGACGGTCTTGTAACCGGATTCGATTACCCCACGGAGCTGTTTTACTGTTTGCTCCGCCTCTGCCTTATTTAGCCAACTTCCAGTGGCGGGCCGTACTACCGCGCCGTCAACATCGCACCAGTAGATGGCCCGATCACGCTGGGATGTATCAGAGACGTCCGTCAGTACAGTCAGTTCACCTTTATAGAACGTCCTGTTGAACCACCGGGCGATGTGTGGGTGGCAGCGGTAGTGCTCGTTGAGAAGAACTGGAGTCTGGGGTTTTACGGCAAATTCGAATGCGGAGTAAACCGAACCGTCTTTATGGTGGATGCCGCGCTCGCGCAGTTCGTCGTTGTCGAACCCCGCTTGTATGGCGATCTCCTTTAAGAGCCCATCGCTGAGGGAAACGATGGGGTTTAGTTGGTATGGATCTCCTACGATCGCCAGACGTTTTGCGCGGTACGCCAACGGCAGCACGGCCGCGAGGCTACACTGGCTAGCCTCGTCAACGATCACCAAGTCAAACAGTCCTGATTCCAAGGGGAAGTTGGAATGCGCCGTTAATGCGGTGCACGCCCAGCCTCGTAAGTGGGGAAACGAATTACCTATTGCTCGTCTAAAACGGTCGCTGTTGGCAGGGATTGTGCCGAAGGCTGCTAGACGGTCAGCGCCAGAGGAGATTCGCGTTGCCGTGTCCACGCGAATTGCGTAGAGGCTTGCATCTGCCCATTTCTGGTTTGCTTCGCGCACACTGGTGGACGGGTCACCCACGGCGGACTTTAGTTGTTGACGTTCCACCCGTCCGATCTCCAACTGGGAGGTCAGCCCTGTTATACGCTGCTCAATTCGAGCCCAAGTGACGAGTTGCTCCAATGGAGCGGTCTCGAGGCAACCGAGTCGCCTTCGAAAGCGTCGCGCGCGGAATCCACGGAACAGCCACGTCCGCAACAACCTTCTAGCTCGTCGCTCCATTGCGTCTGGACGGATGGGCAGTTCAGGAGGACACGCGTTAGTCCAGAGTGTTCGTGCGGCCTCCTTCAACCCCTGCCGGAGTTCCTCCTGTTCCTCGACCACCTGAAGCAGTATCACATCCAGTTCATCCAGCCGCGCCAATTTCTCCATCAACTGAGTGCGCTCAGTGGCGACCCGTTTCAACTGGGCGCGCGCTGCAGCTTGGTTGCCGCCGTGCGTTGCCGCCTGCGCCGACGCTGCGGTAATGCGGTCCGGAACCTGCGCGCGCACTCCGTGATTGCCGGTGCGGACTAACAAGCCGCTACTCACGTCCTTTTCCGCGCGGTCGACGGCCACGTCAACCGCACCATTGTTGGTCGAGGTCACCAGGACCTTGTCGCCGTCCAGCCACGCGTTCGCAACCGCGTTCACTACGAGTTGTGTCTTGCCTGTCCCAGGTGGGCCGGTCACGACCGTCAGAGGTTCTCTGCGGAAACGCTCAAGTGTTTCCTCCTGTGATTGGTTGCACAAAAGTGGCGCTGCAAGAGGCCCGTGCAAGGGTCGCTTGTTTTGCATCTGCGCGAAGCCGTCGGGGAGAAGATGGGCAGCAGCCGTAGACGACCAGTCTCCGCGGGTCTGCAGTTGTCGCAACTCCTCACGAAGGGTGCTGGTGTACCCAGACCACTCGGCGATGACCGAAATTGCAGCGTTGTAGACGCCTTGTTTGCGATCTATGTTCGATTCGAGGATTCTAGCGTTAAGAGGCGACAAGGTTTCGAGTCCGAGCAGGTCGGCCGTTCGTCCGGCGAGGACGCCAAAAGCGTCGGCATCTCCGAACGGCAAGCCGTGACTTAACAGGTCGCTAATGTCTTCGGTGATCGAAGGGTCGAAAATGCCGCTTGCCGTGATGGCCAAGTTGAACTCTGGCTCCATAGTAGCGTGAAGTTCCCACTGGTCGTTGGAAGTTGGTTCCGGTTCAATCTGGACAGCAAAAAGAGGGGCTACCTTGGGTGTGTGATCGCGATCGGCCACAACGACAGTCGGCCAGCCGTAGATGATCGACCGTGTGCGGGATCTCAGTTTGTCGCGGAGTTCTCTGGGCGCCAGCGTCGAATCGCTCTGCCCGATCACCAGTTTCTCTTCCCCAGGGTGTAAGAACCACAGAGAGTTCTCTTTGACGTACGGGACCAGTGATTTCGATGCCTCTGCTTCTATGCACCGTTGAGCATAGTTGCATAGTTGCTGCCAGGGAGTTTGCGTGTTGTTGGCAACCGGCTTTGGCGCATTCGAACTACTGGGACCTGCTTTCGTTGCCGTATTCCGCGAACCGTCGGTTACCTTGTTCGATGCAACTTGGACCGAGGCACCCCCACCACCTATGCAGTCAATACACCAGACCTTTTTCGACGATCGTGACCAGTGGGCACGCTCGCCCGCTTCCAACTTCGCTGTGCACGACCGGCATCGTCCGGCGTACTTCAGCGAGATGAGCCGTAGATCCCTGGGGAGTTCCATCCTCGGTCCTCAGAAGGTTGCCATCAGCGACGGCGGATAGTTGGAATCTGTGGTGTGGAGAGACACAAAGCAATGGTCTCGCTGTCAAACCAAATGTGCATGGAATCCTCAGTAAATCCAACCGGAGGCGCACAGTAACCCTTTGGCACCGCTAGAATCTGCCGGAGTCCCTGTCGGCCTGGGCGTCGACGGTCCGCCATGAAGAGTCGAAGACTCTCAGCCCGTCTGAACTGTTGTTTTCCTGATGGCGCACTATTCGATATAGTTCCATCGAAGGAGGCAATATGGCCAAGGGATCGGTGGTTTCGATACAGATCGCGAAGGACGCCAAGGGCGACATGGAGAGTCTTCAGGAGGTCCTCGCGATCGAAGGCAAAGGACTCGAAGGAGACCGCTACTGCAACCAGGTGGGCAGCTACTCGCACAACCCGGGTCCGGACCGGGAGGTGACGCTCATCGAGGAGGAAGCGCTCGAGGCCATGGAGAGGGACTACGGCACCACGCTGGAGCCCAGGGACAGCCGCCGCAACATCACCACCCGCGGCGTTGCCCTCAACCACTTGGTGCTGGGCCGCGAGTTCTCCGTGGGAGAGGTGCGGATGCGCGGGCTGCGCGTGTGCGAGCCCTGCGTCAACCTCGTCAAGCTCACGGGCAAGAACGTGATGCAGGGGCTGGTCCACCGGGGCGGCGTGCGCGCCCAGGTGCTCAACAGCGGCACCATCCGCGTGGGCGACACCGTGGAATGGGATACGGAAGGCGCCTACGCGCCGGACGTCCCGGGCACCACGAAGAGAACCGCCGCGGGGTAGCGGTGCTCAAGGCCCGGACCGGTCATTCCCGCCTTGCACTCGTCATTCCCGCGAAAGCGGGAATCCAGGAGGGGCTGGGCGGGAAAGCACGGTCGCCGGCTCCCTCCCCACCCCTGGATTCCCGCTTTCGCGGGAATGACGGAAGTGGAGGACGGAATGACGTCGAATTCTATTCTCCGGGCACGACGAACAGATCCTCGGTCCGGTACCGCTCCGGCGTGAGGCCCTGCTCGTAAGCGTAGTCGAGGAACGCCTCGACGGTCTTGCCGTCCTCATCGAGGGAGTAGCGCCAGGGGTCCCGCGGACGCCCGGGGCCGCCGCACAGGACCTCCGCCTGCTCCGGCGTCAGCGACTCCCACCACTCCTCCTCCTCGGACGCGAGAACGTATCGTGAGGGCGGCTCGCCGCCCTCGTTCCCCACGGCCCTGGCCTGGAGAAACGCGTCGTAGAGCGCCTGGCACAGGCCCTCGTGGCGCTCGGCCACGTCCCGCCACAGGGCGATGGCGTGCATGATGGGGAAGAAGCCGGTGCGGGCGTAGTAATCCAGTTCGAGCTGGCGCGTGTCCTCGCCCAGCAGCCTGCGCATGCCGGCGGCTTCGCGCCCGGCCGGGCTCAGATTGGATGCCTCGATCATGGCGTCGATGTCGCCCCGCACCAGCAACTCCTCCAGGCTCTCTCCCGGACGCGCCACCTCCAGGTCGAGCTCGTTGCGCACCGCGTCGCGCAGCGGCACGTCCAGGGTCACCACCCAGGTGATGTCTTTCAGGTCGACGCCGTAGTCGTGCTGCAGCAGCGCCCGGGCCCACACGGCGGCGCTCTGGTTGATGCGGCGCACGCCCACACGCCGGCCCGCGAGGTCGGCGGGGCTCTCGATGCCGGCGTCGCCGCGGCAGAAGATGTAGCGGTGCCGGAAGCGGCGGTAGTGAAACACCGGGATGGCGACCAGCGGAGCGCCCTGCGAGAGTGCGGTCACCAGCGGCGCCATGCCCATCTCGCAGATGTCGAAGGCCTTCTCGTCGAACATGCGGAGGGTGCGCGGGTACTGGTAGTCGCCCAGGATGCCCGTGGGCGGGAACGGGTCGGGGACGACCTCGATGTCGTAGCCGGCCACGGCCACGCGCCCGTCCAGCAACGGCCGGGTACGCTTGTATTCGCCACAGGACAGGGTCAGTCGAGGTTGCATGCTTTTCGTTGATACGAAATGACACTTACCCACGCAACCGTCATTTCCGCTTTCGCGGGAATGACGGTTGCGCGGGCTCGGCGTCACCGGATGTGGTTCGACACGTGGAGGCATGGTAGAGTCCACGCATCAACCACAAGGAGGCCGTTGCCATGGCCAAGACACAAACCGCCGATACCTGGGAGTTGCCCGCCAGCCTGTCCAAGGAGGAGCTGGTCAAGATCTCGGACGGGATACTGGCGGAGCCGGACATCCCCTACACCGAGACCGAGGACGTCTTCCGCATCCACGCCAACGGCATGGACTGGGACATCGGCTGCATGGTGTACGAGCCCAAGGACCCGGCCAAGATCCCTACCGGGCCGGACGGCAACAAGCTCGGCATCTTCATGGCCCACGGCGGCGCCAGCGACTGGCGCTCCATCGAGCGGCTGGCGCAGACCTTCGCCGGCAAGCGCGGGTACAAGGTGTGCAACATGACCTACCCCGGCCGCCTCTACCTCCCGGATCCGAGCCGCGACTGGCCGGGCGACACCTTCCACGAGGACGGCAGCGTACGCACGCCCATCTGGCTGGACGGCGAGTTCATCGGCAGGGACGAGTACGACGTGGTCGACGACGCCGCGCTGAGGGAGATCTACGGCTCCCGGAAGTACGCCAGGGCCAAGAAGGGAAGCAATTTCTACTACCGCATGGCGGCCTGGCCGGTGGCCTTCGAGGAAGGCATGCTGGACATCTGCCGCCGGCACCTGCCGGTGGGCGAGTACTCGGTGTTCACCCACGGCCATTCCACCGGCGGACCCTTCAGCCACTACCTGCTGCAGCGCATCGAGAACGGCAAGGGGCTCATCGGCATCGAGAACTCGCCGTTCGCGTTCATCTTCCGCAAGATGAGCGGCCACGACTGGCCCACCCCCTTCGATCACGTGCTGATCCGGAACTGGCGCGAGCTGGCGCGCTACAAGGGCGCCGAGGTGGCGATGCAGGAAGGGGCGAAGCCGCTCTTCAGGCTGGCGCAGTTGATGGAGGAGATCTTCGAGATGTGGGAGCGGGCCAAGCGCTTCCCCCAGTTCAAGGCCGAGAACTGGCTCCACAGCGACAGCCACCCGTGCCTCACCGAAGCCGCCAAGGTCACGGCCGAACGCCTCAAGATGAACGCCGAGGAGACCCAGGCCCTGGTGGACCGCTACCTGGGCTACGGCCGCCCGCTGCCCGGAAAGCCCATCCCGCCGCTCCTCTACGGCATCAACAAGTTCAGCCGCGACCACACCCCCGAGAAGTACAACACCATCGTCAAGGCCGAGTACGCCGCCATGAACCCGGCCCCCAAGGTGCGCGTCGTCGAGATCGGCACCGGCATCCATTCCTACTGGGCCACCGAGGAAGGCCTGCCCCTGGGCGTCTGCCCGGTGATCACCAAGGTCTGGCACGACGCGGTGATGAACGGGTACTACGAGGTGTGACGGCGCGCTGAGCTTGGCACCCGCCTGCGTGAGGAACGCGGTCCAAAATTGGAACCGGTCTTTCCAATTTTGGACGCAAAATGGAATTTTAACTCGCTGACTGACTGTGACGACGAAGGCGGCGGACCGTAGGCTCGCTACCGCAACCCGTGGCTACGGCGTTCACCCGAGCCGGATGCGCCTCAGCCGCAGCGCGTTTCCCACCACCGACACCGACGACAGGCTCATGGCGGCGGCGGCGACCATGGGCGACAGGAGCAGGCCGAACATCGGGTAGAAGACGCCGGCCGCGATGGTCACCCCTACCGTGTTGTAGACGAAGGCGAAGAACAGGTTCTGCCGGATGTTGCCCAGGGTGGCGCGGGCCAGCAGGCGGGCGCGGACGATGCCGTTCAAGTCGCCGCGCATCAGGGTGACTCCGGCGCTCTTGATGGCCACGTCCGCGCCGGTGCCCATGGCGATGCCGGTGTCGGCGGCGGCGAGGGCGGGTGCGTCGTTGATGCCGTCGCCCGCCATGGCCACGTGACGGCCGCCGGCCTTCAGTTCGGCGACGACGTCCCGCTTGTCCTCCGGCGCCGCTTCGGCCCGCCAATCGTCGATGTCGAGGCCGGCGGCCACCGCCCGCGCCGCCCTGGGGCTGTCGCCGGTCAACATCATGATGCGGAGGCCCGAGCGGCGGAGCCTGCCGATGGCCTCCCGCGTGGTGGGCTTGACCCGGTCCGCCGCCGCCACCAGACCCTTTAGTTCACCGTCCGCGGCAACGAACATGACGGTCTTGCCCGCCTCCTGCAGCCCCTCGGCGACGCTGGCGACCTCGCCGAGGTCGGCGTCCAGCTCGCGCATCAGCGCCAGGTTGCCGAGGGCGGCCGCACGGCCCGCGACCTGTCCGCGCACACCCTTTCCGGGGACGGCCTCGAAGTCGGTCGTTTCATGAAGCACGGCGCCCCGCGCCTGGGCGCCGGCGAGGATCGCCTCCGCCAGCGGGTGCTCCGATCCGCGTTCGAGAGAAGCCGCAAACGAGAGGACCTCCGCTTCGTCCATGCCGCCATCGGCAGCGATGACGTCGGTCAACTCGGGTTTCCCTTCGGTGAGGGTACCGGTCTTGTCGACGATCAGCACGTCCACCCTGGCGAGGCTCTCGAGCGCGGCGGCATCCCGCACCAGCACGCCCGCCTGGGCGCCGCGCCCGGTCGCCACCATGATCGACATGGGGGTGGCGAGCCCGAGGGCGCACGGGCAGGCGATGACGAGGACGCTGACGGCCGCCACCACGGCATGGGCGAGGGCGGGCACGGGGCCGATGGCCAGCCACACGACGAACGAGATCGCCGATACCGCCACCACCGCGGGCACGAACCAGCTCGCGACGCGGTCCACAAGCGCCTGGACCGGAGCGCGGCTGCGCTGGGCCGCGGCCACCATGTCGACGATCCGGGCCAGCACCGTGTCGGCGCCGACCCCCTCGGCGCGCATGGTGAACGAGCCCGCCTGGTTGATGGTGCCGCCGGTCACGGGGTCGCCCGCCCCCTTCTCCACCGGGATCGGCTCGCCCGTGAGCAGCCTTTCGTCCACCGCCGAGCGTCCGTCGAGGACGACGCCGTCCACCGGCACGCTCTCCCCGGGCCGCACCAGCAGCCGGTCGCCCACCTTGACCGCGTCGAGCGGCACGTCCTCGTCGCCGCCGTCGGTCACCCGCCGGGCGGTCTTGGGCGCGAGGTCCAGCAGCGCCCGGATCGCGCCGCCCGTCCGTTCCCGCGCGGAGAGCTCGAATATCTGGCCCACCAGCACCAGGATGAGAATGACCGCGGCGGCCTCGAAGTAGACCGGGGGCAGCCCGTGGGGCCCGCGCACCGACTCCGGGAATAGCGCCGGCGCCAGCACAGCCGCCACGCTAAAGGCGTAGGACGCTCCGGCGCCGAGCGCGATCAGGGTCCACATGTTGGGACTGCGGTTTATCACCGAAGCCCAGCCGCGCTTGAAGAACGGCAGCGCCACCCACACCACCACCGGCGTCGCCAGCAGAAACTGCAGCCAGACGTGCAGGAGCGGCCCGAGCCATTCGGCCATGGGCAGCCCGAGATGCCCGCCCATCTCCAGCACCAGGGTGGCGAGCCCGAGAGGCGCGCCGATCCACAGGCGCCGCCGGAAGTCGGCCAGCTCCGGGTTGGGGCCGGCATCCGCAGACGGCATCATGGGCTCGAGGGCCATGCCGCAGATGGGGCAGTCGCCCGGAGCGTCCCGGACGATCTCCGGGTCCATCGGGCACGTGTACTTGACGCCCTGCGGCGCCGGCTCGGGTCGGGAGCGGGGACCGAGAAACTCCTCGGGCGAGGCCTCGAAGCGCGCCTGACAGTGCCCGGAACAGAAGTAGAACCGTTCCCCGTCATGACGAGCCATATGCCGCGCGGTGGCGCGCTGGACCGTCATGCCGCAGACCGGATCCCTGGCCTCGATGTAATCGTCCGGCGCCGCCGCGAACTTCTTCAGGCACCCCTCGCAACAGAAATGATACTGCTGCCCGAGATGCTCCAGCGACGGTTTGCCGGACGAAGGGGACACCTCCATGCCGCACACCGGGTCTCTCGTGACGGCGTCGGAGGGCGTATCGGTAGACGAGTGCATTGAATTATCGGATATCACGCACAAGGGTCGGATACGTCATATACAATAGCACGTATCATGGCCGGAGCGGACTAGCGTGAACGAATGGCACGCCAATCCAGACCAGCACACCTTCCACGCGCTACGGCGCCAGCAACTCTCCCAACAACCGGAACTCGTGCTCCCGTGGCGACTTCGTCCGCCAGACCAGGCCGATGGTGCGGCTGGGCTCGGGCTTGCGGAAGGGGCGGATGACGATGGCCGAGGGATTCCGGCACTCCACCTCCAGCGCGAGCCGGGGCAGCAGGGTGATGCCGATGCCGCCCGCCACCATCTGCACCAGCGTGTTCAGGCTGCCAGCGCGGAAGTCGCCGACCTCGCCGGCGCCGCCGGTCTGACACACCTTCAGGGTCTGCGCCCGCAGGCAGTGGCCGTCGTCCAGCAGCAGCACCTGCTCGCCGGCGAGGTCGGTTTCGGTCAGGCGCTTGCGCGCCGCAAACCGGTGTCCGGCCGGCACCGCTACCACGAAAGTATCCGAGGCCAGCGGCAGGGTGGCCACGTCTCCCAAGTCCGCCTCCAGCGCCAGCAACAGCAGGTCCAGCTTCCCTTCCCCCAACAGCGCAAGCAACCGGTGTGTGAAGTCCTCGTTCAGCAGTATCCGGAGCTCGGGGTGGCGCTGGCGGATGGCCGGCAACGCCCTGGGAAGCAGGTAGGGCGCCACGGTGGGGATGACCCCCAGCCGCAGGGTGGCGGACAGCGGCCGGGTCAGGCTGCGGGCCGTGTCCACGAGCTCGCCGGCCTGGGTCAGGATGCTACGGGCCAGCGGCAGCAGCTTCTCTCCCTCCTGGGTGAGCAGGACTCTGCGACGGTTGCGCTCGAAGAGCTGCACGTCCAACTGTCCCTCCAACTCCTTGAGCTGGATGCTCAGACCCGGCTGGGTGACGAAACACGCCTCGGCCGCCGCCCGGAAGCTCAGGCGCTCGGCCACGGCCACGAAGTATTCGAGCTGCCGAAGAGTAACATCCACGATAATTACAAATTATCACAAACCCAATAATTATCGAATTTATTTCTCAAAATTATCGACTATACTTGAAGACAAGACAGCGGTTCGTTCAGGAGAAAGGAGATACCCATGTCCCGGAAGCAATGCCCAGTGATGACCACCAGCGCGGGCGCGCCCGTGTCCGACAACCAGAACGCCCTCACCGCCGGAGAGCGCGGGCCGATCCTGCTGCAGGACTACCAGCTCATCGAAAAGCTCGCGCACCAGAACCGCGAGCGCATCCCGGAGCGGGTGGTGCACGCCAAGGGCTGGGGCGCATACGGGACCTTCACGGTCAACCACGACATCTCGCGCTACACCCGGACCAGGGTCCTCCAGCCCGGCGCCAAATGCGAGGTGCTGGTGCGGTTCTCCACCGTGGCCGGCGAGCTGGGGGCGGCGGACGCCGAGCGCGACGTGCGCGGCTTCGCGGTGAAGTTCTACACCGAGGAAGGCAACTGGGACCTGGTGGGCAACAACACGCCGGTCTTCTTCATCCGCGACCCCTACAAGTTCCCGGACTTCATCCGCACCCAGAAACGGCATCCCAAGACGCACCTGCGGAGCCCCATCGCCATGTGGGACTTCTGGTCGCAGTCGCCCGAGTCCCTGCACCAGATCACTATCCTCATGTCCGACCGGGGCTGCCCCACCGCGCCCATGTACATGAACGGCTACGGCTCGCACACCTTCAGCTTCATCAACGCCGACAACGAGCGCTTCTGGGTCAAGTTCCACTTCAAGACCCGGCAGGGACACCGGCACTACACCAATGCCGAGAGCGCCGAGGTCATCGGCCGGACCCGGGAGTCCTACCAGGAAGCCCTGTTCGGCGCCGTCGACCGGGGCGAGTTTCCGAAGTGGGATCTGAAGGTGCAGATCATGCCGGAAGCGGAGGCGGAAAAGACCCCGTACAACCCCTTCGATCTCACCAAGGTCTGGCCCCACGCCGACTACCCGCTGATCGACGTGGGCGTCATGGAGCTGAACCGCAACCCGGAGAACTACTTCGCCGAGGTGGAGCAGGCGGCCTTCTCGCCCTCGAACATCGTTCCGGGAATCGGCTTCTCGCCGGACAAGGTGCTCCAGGCCCGGATCTTCTCCTACGCCGACGCGCACCGCTACCGGCTGGGCACCCACTACGAAGCGCTGCCGGTGAACGCGCCCCGGTGCCCGGTTCACCACTACCACAAGGACGGCCCCATGCGGTTCTTCGAGCCCCGGCACGGCAATACCGACGCCTACTACGAGCCCAACAGCTTCGGCGGTCCGGTGCAGGACAAGCGCTACGCCGAGCCGCCGCTCAGGATCTCGGGCGACGCCTCCCGCTACGATCACCGGGAAGGCAACGACGATTACACACAGGCGGGCAATCTCTTCCGGTTGTTCGACGACGACCAGAAGCAACGCCTGTTCGGCAACGTCGCCGGGGCCATGCAGGGTGTCCCGCAGAGAATCATCGACAAGCAGCTCGCGCACTTCGCCAAGGCCGACCCGGCCTATGCGGAGGGCGTGCGCCATGCGTTGGGGTTGCCCGACGCCGCGTGAGGCGGGCGAGACGGCCCTCGGGCCGTCGGCGGCGTGTGATGAATGCAGGGGAGGGTACCGGACCCGCCCCTGTTTGCACTAGCCGCCCTTGAGGGAGGCCAGCCGCGCCACCGCCTGCTCGTGGTAGAGACGGTCGAGGGCGTCCTTGGAGGGTTTCTGGAGGGCGCGTTCGAGCAGACGGACCGCCTCCTCCCGGTTGCGGTCCTCGTCCATCAACAACAAACCGAAGGCATATTCGACACAGACCACCTTGGCGTCGGGCACCAGCTCGAGGGTCCGGTCGTAGTGCCGGCGCGCCTTCTTTCTCGTGGCACCGTACAGGAACCCGGCCATCGGACCGGCGGCATTGACGACTTCGGCCTGCCAGGTAGCCATGCTCAGATGGGCGCCCGGCTTGTCGGGGTCCAGCCTCAGCGCCTCTTCGATCGACTCCCGCACCTTCGTGGCGTACCCTCCGGTCACCGCCTCCAGGAAGCCGATTGCCTGCCCGTACCGGCCCGTGGCATGGGCCAGTTGAAGATGGGCTTCCGGATTGGCGGCATCGAACCGGACCGCCTCTTTCGCCAACGCTATGGCGCGTTGGAACAGGGCCTTTTTCTCTTCGCCCTCGGCGAAGAAGTGCCCCTGGATCGCCAGCGACTGCGCCGCCAACGCGTAGCTCTCGGAGGTCTTGAGCGCCGATCCCAACTCGGCCGCCTCGACGAACCGGCCTTCGGCGTAGGCCGTCCGCACCTGCTCCATCGATTGGGCGCCGGCCACGCCGGACAAGAGAACCGCACAGCCGACGGCGACAAAGGCGAAGTGTCCCGTCTTGATCATGGAATTCATAAAGTGCTGCGTGAGCGACGATAGACCGGCGATCGGCAGCAAACGCGCGATCGGGCGACCGCGCTGGGTAAGCAAGCCTTCTTCACCGGCTTTCACTGGGCGCACGTACGCGCCCAGCGATGTCTTGAGCCCTGATACTGTGGCAATCTCCATAGTGGGTTCTCTGGTTGAACTGACTTGACCATTATAGTCAACCGACGCCTAACGAAAAATACTTGCAGTCTTATTTGGCAAAGGGATCGTCCGTAAGCTATTGAACATCCGGCAACACCCGCCAGCCTGCTGGCGCCGACCAATCCCTAAAACACACGTCGTTCGTCGGCAACTCCGACCGAGCACTCATTCTACGGATGACCTCATCGAGGATGGCGCCCATCGCGGCTACGTCGACCCGATTGTACAGGATCAATCTTCGCAGCGCCTCGCGGTCGCCCTGTAGATACTTGCGCCAAAGCGCAACCGCGGTGACGCCGGTGATTGTGGACGCGTCATCTCGAAAGTCTATTCCGAGGGTCTTTTCGATTTCCTTTTGGCCGCCCAACAGGCCAACATGCCGACAAAGATACATGAGGTCGAAATGAACTTTCGGCAACACCATTTCGGGAAGTTCCCGCGTGACGAACTTGGTATCGAAGCGACCGCCATTGAAGGTTATCAGGAATTTGGCGTGTCCGAGGTCACTACGGAGAAGGCTTGGATCTGCCCCCCTTACTATGGTCCTTGCGCAGCCGCCGAACGACCATCCGATCACTGTGATCTCGTCGTGGCGGGGATTCAATCCGGTGGTCTCGACATCCAGAAAAAGAACCCGTTCAGGATATCGCGAACATTCTACAAGCTGTGCATGAAGCTTCCGCAAATTCGCATGCGGACGCGCAAGTCGTCGCGTTCTCATATCACCCTCGTACGCCGGTTTCATCTATGAATTGTGTCCCCCATACAGGTCTATCCCCGCGCGTGCGGGGGAACCTTCGGGTGGCGTGAGCTTGAGCGGCGGGAGGCTGGTCTATCCCCGCGCGTGCGGGGGAACCCCGCGCACTGCCCAACCGCCGTAACGGGAAGCGGGTCTATCCCCGCGCGTGCGGGGGAACCGGCGGCGAGAGAGCCCTGAAGCAACTGGAGCCGGGTCTATCCCCGCGCGTGCGGGGGAACCGCCGTCGATCGCCGCGCCCGTCACCTCGAGCGGGGTCTATCCCCGCGCGTGCGGGGGAACCACTCGATGCTCGGCGGTGCAAGAGAGGCCGTGGGGTCTATCCCCGCGCGTGCGGGGGAACCGGCTTTTTCGATCATATAGCCGACACGGCTGAGGGTCTATCCCCGCGCGTGCGGGGGAACCCCGGGAAAGCCGGACGCCATCCCCAAGGCGAGGGGTCTATCCCCGCGCGTGCGGGGGAACCGGAAGTGCGGGAAGCTATTCCTTGTCGAGAGACGGTCTATCCCCGCGCGTGCGGGGGAACCTGAGTGCTGCTCCGAGTGCTGCGAACCATGCCAGGTCTATCCCCGCGCGTGCGGGGGAACCGATTCCCTCCAGTGGCTCGTGGACCTGCCGGACGGTCTATCCCCGCGCGTGCGGGGGAACCGCCAATTTGATCCGATTGAAATCAGAAGACGTGGGTCTATCCCCGCGCGTGCGGGGGAACCGCTACTACGGTGGTCCACAGCCTGGGGTACAAGGGTCTATCCCCGCGCGTGCGGGGGAACCGCCCGCCTTCGCGGCCTCATGGCTCTGGAACGGGGTCTATCCCCGCGCGTGCGGGGGAACCGCTCGAATGAAACGGCCTCATTTGTCTGGGACGGGTCTATCCCCGCGCGTGCGGGGGAACCCATGGCCTTTATATGATGATGCAAAGCTTCGTGGGTCTATCCCCGCGCGTGCGGGGGAACCTCTGCCCGGTAGGTTGCCACGGCTTGTGTGAGGGGTCTATCCCCGCGCGTGCGGGGGAACCCCGTCCGGCAGCAGACGATGGCACCCGGCCGTGGGTCTATCCCCGCGCGTGCGGGGGAACCCCTTGCGGGCCTGAAGGAGACGCGCACGGAGTAGGTCTATCCCCGCGCGTGCGGGGGAACCGCCTTGAGACGCCGGCGGGCCAGGTGGACAGTGGGTCTATCCCCGCGCGTGCGGGGGAACCTCAGCCAGGATTTCTTTGTCGGTGTCTTCAGTGGGTCTATCCTGTCAATGGCAACCGAAAACTGCACACTTTTGGCAATCGAAAACTGCACAGTTCCGAGAAGGGCGTCAGTGCAGATCTGACGCTCTTCGGTTGGTTCCGGTCGGGCGAGAGGGGTTGGACGGAGGGCGCGTAGCGACTGGAGTCCAACCCCTCTCGCGTGCCGGATCGGCAGGACCTGGTGTTCATAGCGCAACCCCTTGGCGGGGCTGCTCGGATGCGGGCCGTACCAGGTTCCGGTGCTCGCGCATCCGGTAGCTGTTGCCGCGGATGTTGACGATGTGGCAGTGGTGCAGCAGCCGGTCAATGAGGGCTGCGGCCATGACCTCGTCACCGAGGACGCCGCCCCAGTCCTCAAAGCCCTTGTTGGAGGTGAGCACGGTGGAGGCACGCTCGTGCCTGGCGTTGATGAGCTGGAAGAAGAGCACGGCGCCGTCCTGGCTGACGGGCAGGTAGCCGATCTCGTCCACCACGAGCAAAGCGGGATGGGTGAGGACCCGCAGCCGACGGGAGAGATCGCCGGCGGCCTTGGCGTCCATAAGCGATTCGATCAGTCCCGCCAGGGTACCGTAGTAGACGCGACGGCCGGACTCGGCGGCGGCGACGGCCAGACTGATGGCCAGATGCGTTTTCCCGACTCCTGGCGGGCCGAGAAAAATGACGTTTTCGCGGCGCTCGAGGAAGCCGAGTTCATGGAGGCTCTCGATCTGCTCGCGCTTGATGCTGGGCTGGAAGGCGAAGTCGAACTGGCCCAGGGTCTTCACGGTCGGCAGCCGGGACGAGCGCATGGCGGTTTGGAGGCGACGGTTGTTGCGAAGCCTGATCTGGGCGTCCAACAACTGCTCGATGGCCTCGGCTGCGGTGGCCGCGCCGCTATCCGCTTGGGCGAGGATGCCATCCACGGCTTCCAGGGCACCGGGCATCTTGAGGTCTGCGAGCATCTCCCGCAGCCGGTCGCGCCGGTTGCCTGCCTCGGCCCTCATGACACGGCCTCCGCATAGACGCTCAGCGGGCGGCGCTCGACGTCCACGGTAACGGGCAGGGGGCGCCGGGTCGGTTGGGGGAGCCTGGCGCCAAGGCGTCGGTACGGGCAACTCGCCAAGGGCAGCAGCGCCTGTTGCTCGTCGCGCTCGAAGCGATCCACCGGACGCTCCCCGGTGGTGCCGTGCCGGCGCACGTTGGCGGTTCTCTCGAGCCACAAAAGCGCCTGCTCGTTGAGATCCTCGTCGTTGACGAACTCCCGGCCGTAGAAGAAGCTGTTGCGGATGTAGCGGATCGGCCGCTCCACCTTGCCCTTGGTCTGTGCTCGGTAGGGCCGACATGCCCGGGTCCGGAACCCCCAGTGCGCGGCGAACCGCAGGAAGTCCGCGTTCAGTACCAGTTGGCCCCCGCCCACGCGGCTGTCCGACAGCACCACCGAGCGCATCTGATCGAACAAGAGCTCCCGCGGTACCCCGCCGAACCACCCGAAGGCGCTCTCCAGGCCTTCGATCAGTACCGCCATCGTCTGTCGGCGGTAGAACCGCAGCCACAAGAGCCGCGAGTGGCTCAGAACCGCCACCAGCGCATGCCGCCGCCCCCAGGGAAGCGTGAACGTCGCAAAGTCCACCTGCCCCTGCCGCCCCGCTGGCGTCTCGAACCGCACCACCGCCTCCTCAGGCTCCCGCGGCCGCACCGCCCGAACGTAGCCCCTCACACGGACGTACCCGCCCGTGTAGCCTGCCGCCCGGACCTCGTCGTACAGCCGCTTCGCCGACAACCGGGGGAACTCCGCCAGTCGCGCATCGATGATCCCCTTGTACCGGTCCAGCTTGTGCTCAACCGCAGGCCGCGGGCTGTACCGCGTCCCGCCTCCCTCAAGGTCCCGGTCCAACTGCCCCGTCTCGATCCACTCGTGGATCGTCCGGCGGCTCACCCCGAACCGCCGCGACAGCTCCGTCTTCGTTACACCTTGTTCCAGGTAGTGCCTGAGCAGCATCCTTGTCTCCCATCCGTGCATCTGTGCTCCGCTCCGTTCCTGTTGGTCTTGCCAACAGCGTGGACCCGGGCACTTACACCGGCAATCAATGTGTGCAGTTTTCGGTTGCCACAAATGGGAGATTTACAGTTGCCACCAACACTATCCCCACGCGTGCGGGGGAACCATGCGGTCGTACCACTGGTGCTGGCCGCGAGGGGGTCTATCCCCGCGCGTGCGGGGGAACCTGGCTGACATCGCCACGGCCATCGACCAGGCAAGGTCTATCCCCGCGCGTGCGGGGGAACCCGGCATTCACCATCCGGCAGCTTCAGCAGCTCGGGTCTATCCCCGCGCGTGCGGGGGAACCTCACCGTTCGCCGCAAAGATGTCCATGGTGATGGGTCTATCCCCGCGCGTGCGGGGGAACCTTCCCGACCGCCGTTTCGGTGGCTGACAAATCGGGTCTATCCCCGCGCGTGCGGGGGAACCGCTGCCAACTCAGCGTGTCCGCTGGGAACAGCGGGTCTATCCCCGCGCGTGCGGGGGAACCGCGTAGGCATGCCGATTTCGCTGACAGAACTTGGGTCTATCCCCGCGCGTGCGGGGGAACCGTGGGCCGACAAGGGACAGTTTGTAATCGACGGGGTCTATCCCCGCGCGTGCGGGGGAACCGGCGGTGTATCGTTTGTAGGCCCCAGTCCGGTGGGTCTATCCCCGCGCGTGCGGGGGAACCAGCTTCCGACACCAGTCAAGGAACACCTGGACGGGTCTATCCCCGCGCGTGCGGGGGAACCCTTTGACATCTTGGCTCCTTTCGATGCTTTGGGGGTCTATCCCCGCGCGTGCGGGGGAACCTACCCATGAGGAGGCCAAGGCATGTATTGAGCGGGTCTATCCCCGCGCGTGCGGGGGAACCGGGGGCTGGCTCGTGCTCGAGCGGGTGCATGAGGGTCTATCCCCGCGCGTGCGGGGGAACCGCCGATGGCCGCGGTGGTCTTGTCGGTGGCCAGGGTCTATCCCCGCGCGTGCGGGGGAACCATCTCGAAGCCTCGGGCAGCCCACCAATCGCGGGGTCTATCCCCGCGCGTGCGGGGGAACCAGGTACTCGGCCGTGACCGAGAAGCGCGGGACGGGTCTATCCCCGCGCGTGCGGGGGAACCATCAGCATCCTCGGATGGGACGACCGCTCCAAGGGTCTATCCCCGCGCGTGCGGGGGAACCTTCCGCAGAGGCTGCTTCTTGACGTTCAGAAAGGGTCTATCCCCGCGCGTGCGGGGGAACCACCACTGCCGTCAAGCTCGCCGAGAAGCAGCCGGGTCTATCCCCGCGCGTGCGGGGGAACCAGCAGCCCGCCATCTCGCTCCGCTTGGCGGCCGGGTCTATCCCCGCGCGTGCGGGGGAACCTGTCGACGCAGTCGTAGGTGTAGCAGTCATGGGGGTCTATCCCCGCGCGTGCGGGGGAACCGGATTACCTGTAAGGGTCGGCGTAGCCGTACTGGGTCTATCCCCGCGCGTGCGGGGGAACCATGTGTGACCGGTAGATGCCGACCCCGGTGAAGGGTCTATCCCCGCGCGTGCGGGGGAACCCGATCTGCCGCCTGACAAGCTCACAGAGGCACGGGTCTATCCCCGCGCGTGCGGGGGAACCGGTCTCCCAATGGTCCAGCAGGATGCGCGGGGGGGTCTATCCCCGCGCGTGCGGGGGAACCTATCTGAAGCTCCTCGCCATGGGACCAGAGAACGGTCTATCCCCGCGCGTGCGGGGGAACCGTGGATGGATGACTTCTCCTGGCAGGATCGGCGGGTCTATCCCCGCGCGTGCGGGGGAACCATGGTCACCGAGGCGAGCGGCTCCCGCGAGAAGGGTCTATCCCCGCGCGTGCGGGGGAACCTCCCGGCTTTGCAGAGGGGGGGCTTGTGACAGGGGTCTATCCCCGCGCGTGCGGGGGAACCGATGACGTATTGAAGTGTCCGATGACCCATGAAGGTCTATCCCCGCGCGTGCGGGGGAACCATCGGCGACACTCATTTCGATATTATGGTAACGGGTCTATCCCCGCGCGTGCGGGGGAACCATCCCTTCCGCCATTTCCATGCATCGACCATCGGGTCTATCCCCGCGCGTGCGGGGGAACCACGAACCGGGGTTGGGCAAGACGGCGCAAGCTGGGTCTATCCCCGCGCGTGCGGGGGAACCCACCGTTGGGAGGTCCCGGAAAAACGTCGCGAGGGTCTATCCCCGCGCGTGCGGGGGAACCTAGGCCGCGCTTGACCTTGCGGCTTCTCCGGGGGGTCTATCCCCGCGCGTGCGGGGGAACCTGCTGAGCTTGTCACGCCGGGGTCTCATAGACGGGTCTATCCCCGCGCGTGCGGGGGAACCCACCATAGCCACAACGACCCGCACCAGGCTTGGGGTCTATCCCCGCGCGTGCGGGGGAACCGGATCGCGCACCTGGACAGCCTGAATGAAGACGGGTCTATCCCCGCGCGTGCGGGGGAACCCCTTGTACCTAACCCGTTGATATTAAAAGTTTTCAAAGAACAGGGGAACGAAATCGTCCCTCAATTTCGCTTCAAGAGTAGAACGCCGTCGGCATCGACAATCTCTTTTGGCGGCTCTCCGAGAGTCTCGATCCGCAGATGCCCTGAGGCGGCCACATCACGCCAGACCATTACAATCGCCCCGCGACCAAGAGACCACCACCAGGACTCGACAACGTCCCATACGCGTTGGCGCACGCCAGCCGAGAGGTCAGGCGCGACATACACACCGGGGGCGACTTCCAGCATGACTGATGTCAGAAACCCGCGATAACGTGCCTCAACGTCGCGTGTGACGACGATTGTCATCGGCATACTCGGCCTCTCATGCTCTCGAATCGGTTTGTTCGAACAGCGACTTGATGCGATCGATCATTGCCGGGATGATTCCCTCGCGCGCCAGAGTTTCGCCGGTCATGCGGCGGGTCGTACGTTCAATGTTCTCGAACGGCCTTTCAGCAACGCGCTTGGCCGCCCGAAAGGCGCACGGGATGGTTACGTTGTCCCGGTGGAGATCAGCAATGTCGAGGACGAAAGACTGTCCCGGGTCTTCGTGTATGAAACCGAGTTGGGGGACCGTACCCGTCGAAGCCACGGCGATCGCCGCAGCGGCCTCGACGGCGCTGGAGGCGTGGTTCAGGGCTTGATTGGGGAGGTCGGCAGCGTCAGGGCGGGCACGGTCGTAATGCCGACCCTTCCATTCGACCCCGATCTGCTGGGCGATGAGACGATAAGACTGCTTCATGCGCGCGCCTTCAATCCCGCGGAGCACGTCGAAATCGCGATGCGGTAGCACTTCGCCCAGCCTCCACGCGTACATGCGTCGCGCGATGTCCAGCCGTTTCTTGTCATCCGCCCATAGGCGGGCCTGGGTCCGGGCAAGTCCGGAACGGTCCGGAATCAGAGGCGGGGCCGTGTACATCCGGACTCCGTCTTCGCCTATCGCGGCCAGTGCCGTGCGGGCACGCGCGAGGAGTCGCAAGGCGTCGTGGCTCACGGTGGAGCCGGGACCCAGGAGTATCATGGATATCCCTTGGAGCGGGATGGCATAATCTCCGGGCAACAACGCGTCCGCGTTGGTTGCCTCGCCCTGGAGGAACGCCAGCGTCCCGTCCCGAGCGGTCAACGCACCGCGCGCCAAGTAGAGGAGCCCCGCGCGATCACCGTGGGGGACCCTGGCGCTGTCGAGACCGAGCCGACCCTTGAGCATCATCGCCTCGAGGCCGGGCGAAGGAGAAGCATGCCGTAGCCATAGGCTCGATGCCGCCCGACGCCCTTGGCAAGCAACGTCGCGAAGCTTTCGGGGTCCTTGACTGTTAACGCGCCATGGAAGGTTGCGTCGGGCCCTTCGGGTCCCCCGCTGCCGCGCGAGACCCGAACCCGCTGGAAACGGACCAGTCGCGTAGCATCGCGGTCGAGTTCAGCCGCCGGTGCCAGCCGTTCCGCGAGCCAGTCGAGATAGACACCTTCTCTGGTTTGGCCATGCTGCTCCATACCCTCGGGGTTGTCGGGATATCGGCGCAATGCTTCCACCCGAAAGGCGTCGACTTCCGCCCCCTTGTGGAACGCCGTCTGACCGTCCACGAGGTCGTTCTTCAGCCTTCGAACGGGCCTCGCCCGCACATCGAAACCAAGCCGCCGCCCTTCCGTCCATGCGCTCGGCATGGCTTTGCCCTCCAAGCGTTCGAGCCCCAGAACGCTCAGATGCTCGGGCGGAGCATGGATGCGACTGCCTTCACGCAAGCTGTCAACGTCGCTCTCACAATAGCCGTAGAGGCTTCCCACGGCTCGGCGACCCGCCACCAGTAGACGAAATGGACGCAGCGCTCCCGGGCCGAATGTTTCATCCAGCAGGTGATGAAGCGCGCGGCCTTCATCGAAACCCGCCACGTGGCCACGATGCCGGAGCCAACCGCGTTCTCCAGCGCAGCGCGCCAGCCTGTCCATGGCTACGGGCACACGGATCAGGAACAGAGGATTCATGAATCCGCTCCCTTCACACGTCCTTCCACAACCTGCCGCGACCCGCCGTGCAACCCCGTCCGCCAGTTCCGCACGTCGGCGAGATCGATGACGCGCTCCACCTCTTCGCCAGTCTCCGGCCCCTCGCCCGCGGGCCACAACGCCCGGAAAGTCCCCAGGCCCGAGAGTGAGCACAGAGCCTCATGGGCCGTGTCCCCACCGACCCATCCGTCCACCAGACGGCACGAGGGAAGGCATGGTTTGCGTCCGATAAAGAGCGGGCGAGCTGGGCGGTCGAGTGCGTGAGCCAACGCCTCCAGCGTCGGGTGGGGCTCCGCTGGGTCGAAGCGCAGGACGAGCCGCACCGCCTGGTCTGCCAAGTAGTGCCGGGTACGGCGATGCGGGGCGCCATAGCTTGCCCCGTCACGCCCTTCCGGCACGCCGAACGTCGTCCAGCCCTTGTCCGCCTTGTTGAGCTGTACGTTCTGTACGTCCGTGACGACGCCCGCCGCGCGTGGCTCACGTTCGCGCCGCACGGCGAAGATCAGCCGGTCCTGCAAGGCTTGGTGCGCGGCGCGGTCGGACCAACGCAGCCCAATGGCGTTGGCCACAAGGCCGGTGAGCATCGAGGCCGCGGGAAAGTCGCGTGTAGGACCCTCCTGGTCCACGGCGACGCCGCCGAAGGCAATCAGCGGCGCCTCCAGACGCACGACAAGCCACTTGTGACTCATCCGAGGGCTCCCGGCAACGTCTTTACCCATTCGGCCAGAGTCGAGAGGGAGCCCCGTTGCGCACGAGGAAGGTCCACGTCGACCAGGGTCATTACCTGCCTCTCCTCTCCTGTGTCGTACGCCTCGTCGAGCCGAGTCAGGTACGCCCGCATGGCGTCGGCGGCAGCCGCGGTATCCGGCCTGCAAGGACGACGGTACGCCTCGGCCAAGGAACGGGGTTGCCGGTCGCCGGACTCCAGCAACACCAAAGAGGCCCGGCCGTAGGGAGCTGTAGAGCCGAGCTTGGCGCCCGGAGAAACCTCGGCGATGAGATAGATGAGATTGTGAAGGACGGCGCCCGCCAACTCGACATCGTTGAGATTCTCGATCAGGAGCGGCAGGTCGACGACGACGTAGCCGTAGAACAGACCCGAGGTCAGCTCGGTCTCCTGGATGGTGTCGGCTCCAGGCTCATCCTCGGACAAGTCGTCCACGGCCGTGAAGTAGTCGCTCTCCGCCTCCTCCCCGTGCACCGTGAATGCGTGGGCGACGTGGACCGGCGCGGTGATATTGGCGCCGGGATCAGAGGTCACCATACGTCCGAACAGCGCCGCCGTAAGTCCCGCGGGGAGCGTCGCGCCCTCGCGCATGGCTTTGATGTTGGCCTGGAACGTCTTCCTCCAATCCGCCGCTCCTTTCTTGGCCGCGTCGGCGTCGCCGTTGGCCTCCTTGGCCAAACGCTCCGCTTCCCTGGACAGCCAGGCAATTTCCGGCGCGCCGAACAGGAGCGTCTGACGACTCGCTTTTGTCGTACCCTTGTCACCGTACACGGCCTGCTGCAGTTCGGGCTCCAATGCGTTGACCACGTCGTCCGGGAAATGATCGCGCAACGGGCCAACGACCTTATGTGTCACCAACTCACGGGAACGATAGGCGGCTTCCGCCCCGTCAATCCGGGTAAGCGCGTGCGGGTCGTCCGCTCTCGCCCAATGACGCTTGAGGCACTGGGACGAAACGCGCGTGCGCAGCACGTCTCCATAGGGCAGGCGCTTGGCGAGCCCCGCGTCATCGCGGTTCAGGAGGGCGCCGGTATAGGGGCTCAGCGTATGGATCTGGAGAAAACGGGGTGCGGTCATTCTTTGGCTCCTTCTTCGTTGGTTCGGTGTTCGCGCTCGGCCCGGTCCAGCCGGCGGTAGTACGGTTCAGCGAGCTGACGCCCGCTACGTTTGGAATCTGGATCCAGCAACACCCACGCGATGTCGACGACGTTGACGCCACTCTCTGGCTGTCGGGTGTGTACGATGGCGCGCGCGGCGCGGGTCAACAGCACCCCGCGCTGATCGCCGCGGGATGCAATGAGCCTTCCGAGGCGAGGCTCACTCAGTACCGCGCGGGGTGGCGCGGACCCCGGCCAACCTGGATCGCCGCCGTCACACAATACCGCGCCCAAACGCCGCTTGGCGTCATGCAAAGGCCGGCGTGACACCGGCTCGCCCTTGGGAGTCAGGATGGCCATGATGCGGATGATGGCCATCCATCGCTCCTGGTCGCGTCCGATGGTTTCGGGATGCTGCGCTGCCAGGCGCCAGAACCCGGCCGCCCCCGCGCCGGTTTCCATCCGGCGCAGTTCGGCCAATGGTCCCGGTTCAAGCCCTTGCAGCATCCGGGCCGCGGCGACCGCACTCTGGTTCACGTCGTCAGTCTTCGGCATCGACATCCTCCTGCCTCCCGGTTTGGTGAAGTTGCGGGTCGAGCTTCCATACCCGCGAAAGGAATGCCCGACGAGCCCGCGCTTCGGCCTTCGGGCGCTGCAAGGTCGCGCAGAGGACGCTGGACATTGCAGCCTCTAATTCCGCGTTGGCGGCGTCGAAGAGAGTTCGCCGGAACGCGCCCCCGGTCCGTTCCTCCACGTCAACATCGCCTGAGGCTGCCGCCTGGATTCGTCGCCAAAGGTAGGGGAAAAACAACCCGTCAGCGACGCGGTCAAAACGCTCTCTCGCTGACCTCGACCTCGCATACTGGTCCTTGCGGACCTGTTCCCAATCACCTCGTCCGGCCAAGAGCGCTATAGCGTTGCGCAAACCTTCATCGAAGGCCTTGATCTCGTCCAGTTGAACCTGTGATGTCCTCCCGGCTACGTCGGTTCGGAAGAGCCGCACGGCACTATCCGGCATGGGGACGATGCGGCTCTTGAAGCCTTCTGTTTTGCTGTTCCCACGGGAGAGTGCCTCGGCAACGAGCAGGCTGCCCGCTGCGGTTTCGTTGGTCCCGGGTGTTGCCAAGAGGGGCAACTTCCATTTCCCCTCGAACAGTAGCTCCGCCAATTTCTTGTAGTGGAAGTCACCGCCGCCCAGCGTCAGGCTCTTGCCGTCATCAATGTGCACCGGCGCCCACGGATCTCCGACATGGCCATGGTACATCTTCGCATCGATTCGGGCGGCCTTTGATACCGCCTTGACGGCGGAGAGTAGCTGACTGCTCCCAACAAGACGAACACGTCGGCAGACCTCGATGAACCACGGATCGAGGGTGCGGAGGTCAAGTTGGCTTCCTTCCGGCCAGTCATGGCACCAGAGAAGGGCAAGGCCACCCTTGCAACCAAATTCGGGACCGTTACCCGCGCGTCGTTCAAGCAGAAGCCTCTCGACATCCCGACGCCACCACTTGCTCGGATCGAGCCTGTAGGTCTTTGCATGCACCGGGACGAGTCCCAACATGGGGCGGCTGGAAGACCCACCGTTCATCCGGGCAACGCCATAGTTGCCGCTGCCGTCGTAGCCGGCGGAGGTCTGAACGGATACGAGAGCGAACAGCCAATCTTCGGGTTCAACATCGCGGGCGACGTGTTGTTTGAGGTCGTGGTTGCGTGCCGTGATGAGGAGGTCCAACGCGTCCGGCGTCGGCACCCGCGACCACTTCAGGCCCGCGAGAGCCGGCGGCTGGAGGAAGGCGGGTTTGCCGTAGTCGTCGACAACGAGACACCAGGGGCCGTCATCCGGGTGATTCGGCGTAAGCCCACGCAATAGATCGGTCCACTCCTCAGCCTCGTCGGGAAGTTTCTCGCCCTTGGCACCCCAAAGCGCCAACGCCGCAAGCTGCACCAGAAACATGTGCCATGCTGGACGCTGATGGGGTCGGAGAGCCGGGAATCCCGCGACTTCACCCCGAGCCATTGCGGCCAGAAGCCCGGGAAGTGACATACGTCGCGCATTCACCGCTGAGATCACGTCTTGTGTCAAAAGGTTCATCTGCGACTTCCGTTGTCTTAGTTGCACGCAAATAGGTGGTTCATGTGTACAATCAACGCATTCGGCATGGGGAGAAGTGTTTCCTATAGTGAAAGCGTACCTCACGACAAAACGTCAAGCCCCTTCCGGGAGTACATGAACTGGCGTTCTCCCACCACGAGCACGAGCCCTCCGGAAACGGGGCTGACCGCAACCATTTCCGTATCGGTTCTTGAGATGCCCGCCGACCATCGGGCGGGCAGTGTAATTTGCGAAATGCGATTCGCAAATGGACTCAGGGCGCTGGAATCGAGCGTCAACACCACCCCGTCTTCTCCCAGCCGGGTCATGACACGCTCATCAGCGCTCGGGAAACGGAGTTCTTCGTACCGCTGTTCCCGGTCGAGCCGCCGCAACCGCGCCAACCCGCGCTCGGCCGCCTCGACTCCCCCGAGCTTCCGCTCATAACCGGCCCACGACTCCCCCTTCTCATTGAGCAGAGCCTCCGTCCTCTCCGGGTGTGTCGCAGCCTCGACCAGCCGTCGGTTCATTTCCGGGATTCGCCAGCGCGGCTCGTCCCCGATCAAGCGCCTCGTCAACTCCAGCACCGGCAGGTCGCGGTAGATGCCCTGAAACTCCCCTTGGTCTTCCCACGCGCCGAGACCGTTGTCGAAAGCGGGTGCCGTTAACCGATCGAGGCCACCCGGTGGAGTCAGCACCACCGTTGCGGCTTTGTCAAAGCCCGCGGGACGCGGCAGAGGATGGCGATGCAACCGCCCGATCCGCTGAAGCAGGACGTCGATGGGGCAAAGGTCCGTGATCAGAAAATCGGCGTCGATGTCCAGCGATTGCTCCAGCGTCTGTGTTCCGATGACAACGACGCCCTTGCGGGCACGTTGAGGGTCTGGTGCGAGTACCGCCTCAACGGCCCGATCCAGCATTTCTCGATCCTCCGCGGCAAAACGGCCATGGTGAAGCACCGGGCCTCCGGCCACCTGTAGAAGCCGTCCGGTCCCGCCGAGTTCCTGTGCCGCCTCCCACGTCTCGATGGCTTTCCTTACGGTGTTGCGAACGACCAGGACTCGCGCGCCATGGCCCGCTGCTTCCAGTGCCAACTCGGCCGCCCGTTCCGGCGCCATGTCATCCACCGTCAACCGCACCTCCTTGGACCGTCCGGTGCCCTCTGCCTGCCTGGGCGTTGCCTCCCCGCCGACCCAGACCGCCGGGTAACTCGTGGCGACGGCCGTGCCAAAGTCCGGCGTTGCTTCACGCGTCCAGCGTATCCTCGCCCGCGACCCCAGCGTGGCGGACATCAGCATCGCGTAGCCTCCCAGTGCCAGATGCGCTTCCAGGAGATGCGCCAATACCCCGGTCATGTAGGCATCCGACGCGTGAACCTCGTCGATCACGAGGAGGCTCCGGCTGAGCGCGCTTCCTCTCAGGTGGGCATGCTTGACCATGAGACCTGCCAGCATGGCTTGGTCCACGGTGCCAACCGCAACGGTGGCGGCGAGGAAGCGCGTCGCATGTTCGGCTGCCCACCGTGCCGGCACGCTTCCCTCCTGATCTTCCCAAAGGAACCTCCACCCCGGCAGACGGCGCCCCGTGACCCCTCCAGCTGCCAGCATCCCCGGGATGGCCAGAATCACCTCGGGGGCGCCGTCTCCGAATACCCGCTTCATCGCCGCGTTGACGCGACCGTGCAGTTGTCGCGCGGCCGCCCTGGTGGGAACGGCGAAATAGAGCCCTTCCACGCGGCCCTCGGCGAAGAGCCGGGCGAAACGCCAGAACGCCGCCTCGGTCTTGCCCGAGCCGGTCTCCGCCTCGAGGATCACCAGCCGCTCATCGTTTCCGATCTCGCCGACAACGGCCTGCGCGGGTTTCGGCTCCGCGAACGGGGTCAACTCGGCGAAGGAAAGGGCAGGACGACGCGGCACGCGTGCCACGTCGAGCCCAAGCTCAATAACGGCGCGCGCCGCACGGGCATGCGCCGTCTGGTCATAGTCCCTATCGAAGACGGCAACGAATTCGAAGAACCGTCTGTCAGAGCCGACCCAGTCGGCCAACGCGGCGAGTCCCGCGAAGAAATGCGCGAACCTTGGGTGCTCAGGCAACTCTCCCAGTTCCGTGAAGGCATCCGGGAACCAGTCCCGCACGGCCTCCGCCATCGTCGTCGCCTCCACGCGCCAGTTATAGTGGGGCAATTCGCGCCAATCTCCGGCTGTGGCCTGCGCACCTTGTTCAATGGGCCGTCCGTGGTGCGACAGACTCGCGATGAGGAGCGGCTCGACCCCTCCGCCCCACTGTGCAAGGGATTGAGTCACTTCCCGGAAGGGATGATCCGGAGACCGCAAGGAGAGTTCCAGGAACGCCAAGCTCTCGGGCACGTGGCCTCGCACGGGCCGAGTCCACAATCCCTCTGACCAGCCTTTCGCCTGAAACGCAGGGTGGAGCTTGCCAATATCGTGCAGAAACACGATCGCGCCCAGTCGCGCGAGGGTTTGGCGCGAGAAAGCCGTTCCCGCCGCCTTCTCGGCGCGGCTTCTGAACGCTGGCAACTCCAACAGCCGCTGGAAAACCGCAGCCACATCCATCGAATGGTGGGCTAAGTGGTGGGTGGAACCCTCAGCTACGTCCGTCTTTCCCCAAGCAGATAGAGTCATGTCACCTCATCCATTGCCCTCAATCGTTCCCATACGGCCACCTAACAATCCGACACCGGACCTCGCCCCAAGAGACAGTTTCTGTCCCTCGCTCCGAACCGAGCCCGGTACTCGTTCTCTCGTTGGGTCATGTCATCCAGTTGTTGCCGTCGCATCTCCTTCAGCATTTCTTCGTGCCTTCGCTGTTTGGCTTTCTCCGCATTCCGCCACCGCCGGTCGTCTCGTAGCTGTTGAAAGAGCCCGTCGCTCTCCTGCCGCTGGTTCTCCCACGACCGGCGATTCTCCTGAATGGTCTCCCCTAGGGTGGGCAGGGTCGGCAGCGTGGGCATGGCCGAGAACGGGCAATACCAGAACCACGATTACTACCCATATTGTCACCTTCATGTCATGCCTCCTTCTGCCTCTCACGCCGGCCTTCGAGGAATCGCGAAGGCTTGGCCTCAACAAGTAGCAGGCTGGAGTGACATCCGGGGTCACACCCGGTCGAGAATCTTTCGGACTTCTTCGCGGACCTTGTCGCGGAAGGGTGCAGGACGGATGATCTTGACACCGCTGCCGAAGTGGAGCACCCAGCCTACCAGCTCGGGCGTGTCCGCGACCCGGAGCGACAGGGCGAGACGCCCGTCCCGGGTGAAATGGGCCTTCTGGCTCTGGTGCCATACGCGGCCCTTCACCCATGCGGTGGTGGATTTGTCGAACAGCAGTTCCAGTTCGATGGGCTTTCCGCGCATCACCACGAGAGCGTCCTTGACGTAGGCGTCGAGATCGAAACCGAGGGGCATCTGGCAAGGACGGTTGGTGAGGGCCAGGGAACGGATGCGATCGACGGCGAACGTGCGCACGTCCTGCCTGAGGTGGCAGTAGCCTATAAGAAACAAGCCGCCGTCGGCGTACCACAGGCGGTAGGGATCCACATCGCGCCGGCCTGTCCTGTTGCGCGATGCCGTGTAGTAGCGCATCTGGACCGTGCGGGTGCGGGAGATGGCCCGGGAGAGTTGCCCAATGGTGTGGCGGTGCTCGCGGTAGGTCTTGTGGGACCCCAGTCCAACCGCGAAACGGCCGCGCAGGCCCTCGACGTACGTCGCGCCTTCGGCCGGCAACGCGGCCGTGGCCTTGTTCAGCGCCGAATCCAGCGACGCCTTGATCTCCGTTCCCTCCAAGGGCTTCAGGAGATCGCGGCTGAACACCAGAGCCATCAACTCCGTCGGCGATAGCGCCAGCGGCAGCGTCTGGCGGTAGCCGTCCATCAGGCGCCACACGGTCTGGCCGTTCCGGCGCTCGGTGATGAGAGGGATATGCGCCGACTCCAGCGCCTCCAGATCACGCCGGATGGTACGGGGGTGGCGCGCATAGTCTTCGGGCAGGGATGCCGCCAATTCCTGCAACGTCCCGCCGCGGGCGCCCTCCAGTCTCTTCAACAGGAGCCACTGTCGTGTGACTTGTTCGTTCCGCGGCATGCCTACCTCCTGATCTGCAGGCTCATCCCGTTTTATCCGCGCGCACCCTCGCCCCGCTCTCCCCCGACCGGGCGATGGCATGGATGACGCGCTCGAAGCGCAGGGCGGCGGCGAAATCGGGATAGGCCGGCGCGTTGTCCGCGATGGCGTTCAGGAAGTTGGCCAGCTCGATGGTCTTGAGGTCGTTGAAGCCCAGGCCGTGGCCGGGCGCCGGGCAGAAGTTGCCGTAGGGCTCGTGTGCCGGCCCGGCCAGGATGGTCTTGAAACCCTGGTCGCTCTTCGGTCCTTCGTTCCGGTAGATCTGCAACTCGTTCATGCGCTCCTGGTCCTGGACCAGCATGCCGGCGTCGCCGTGCAGCTCCCAGGCCAGGTGGTTCTTGCGGCCCCAGGCGGCGCGCGACGACGAGAGCATCCCGGTCACGCCGCTCTCGAAGGTGACCAGGGCGGAGGCGATGTCCTCGTTCTCCACCGCAAGCCGTTCCCCGCCGTCGCCTGAAGGACGGGTAGCGTAATGGATGCGGCAGTCGGCAAGAACGCTCTCGATGGGGCCCAGCAGGCCGTCGGCCATGCTGACCAGGTGGCACATCATGTCCCCGAGCACGCCCAGTCCGGCCTCGGCCTTGGCCGACCGCCAGCTCCATGGCAGCTCCGGGTCGGCCTGGTAGTCCTCGTCGCACACGCCGCGGAAGAACAGCGGGCGGCCGATGGCCCCGGAACGCACCAGCCCCGTGGCATGCTGGTACAAGGGGTTGCAAAGGTAGCCGTAGCCGACGATGGTCCTGCCCGCGGCCTTCGTGGCGGCGGCGGCCATGCGCTCGGCCTCGTCCAGGGTCAGCGCCAGCGGCTTCTCGCAGTAGACGTGCTTCCCCGCCGCCAGAGCGGCCAGCGCCATATCGCAGTGGAACTTGTTGGGGGTCGTGATGGAGACGATGTCGACATCGGGATCGTCGACCAGCACGCGCCAGTCGTCGGTCGATTTCTCGAAACCGCAGCGTTCCGCATGGTGTCGGGCGGCGTCCGCCCGCCGGTCGCAGACCTGGACCAGGCGCGGCGAAAGAGGCGTGTCGAACACGGCCCGGACCGAACGGTACGCCAACGTGTGACACCTGCCCATGAACCCCGTGCCGATCAGGCCGACGCCGATAGTGCGCATGGTTTTTCTCCCACCCACGAACGGAATTTCGCTCCATTCTAATGGATGGCCGCCGGACTCCCAAGGAGCGTCGACATGCCCGACACTTTTCTGTTTTCAATCCTCGAAATTGAGTTTATATTCTGTCGCCGGTAGAAACAGCCGGCAAGAAATAACCGCCATCGCTACCCGTCGGTTCGGGCGCGCGGTGCGAAAGGAGGAACTCATGAAATCGAGGTTTTTTGCATTGGCAATCGCCGCTTTGACGGCGATGGGACTGGCGGGAGCTCCGAATCTCGCCACCGCGGCGGACGAGAAGTTCGTCCTGATCAGCCATGCGCCGGACAGCGACAGTTGGTGGAACACCATCAAGAACGCCATCAAGGTGGCCGGCGAGCAGATGGGCGTGACGGTCGACTACCGCAATCCGCCCACCGGCGACCTGGCCGACATGGCGCGCATCGTCGAGCAGGCCTCGGCGGCCAACCCGGCCGGCATCATCGTCACCATCGCCGACTTCGACGTGCTCAAGGGGCCGATCACCAGCGCCGTCGACAAGGGCATCCCGGTCATCACCATCAACTCGGGAACCAAGAAGCAGTCGGAACAGCTCGGCGCCCTGCTGCACGTCGGACAGCCGGAATACGACGCGGGGTTCGGCGCCGGCAAACAGGCCAAGAAAGCGGGCGTGAAGCAGTTCCTGTGCGTCAACCACTACATCACCAATCCCGCGTCCGTGGAGCGGTGCCAGGGCTATGCCGACGCCCTGGGCGTGAAGCTGGGCCGCCAGATGATCGACAGCGGCCAGGACCCGGCCGAGATCAAGAACAAGGTGAAGGCCTACCTGAACAGCAACCGCAAGGCCAACGGCATCCTGACCCTGGGTCCGACCTCGGCCCACCCGACCCTGGCGGCGCTGCGGGAAATGGGTCTCGAGGGCGAGATCCATTTCTCGACCTTTGACCTCTCGGGCGAAATCGCCGCGGGCATCAAGGACGGTACGATCGCCTTCGCCATCGACCAGCAGCCCTACCTCCAGGGCTACATGCCCGTGGTCATCCTGACCAACCTCGCGCGCTACGGCGTGCTGCCGTCGGGACACATGAACTCGGGCCCCGGTTTCGTCACCAAGAAGAACATCGGCCTGGTCGAGAAGTACGCCGGCGAATTCCGCTGATCGGGGCTCTCGCATATTCCGCAACGGTCTGTCCCCGTCGCGGCCCCGCGCCGCGGCGGGGGCGCCGCACGTTGATCGGTTGAGACGGGCGGCCTTCGACGGGAAGGCCACGGAGGAGGGGTCATGGCCGACGAACGTTTGAAGGAGATGTCATCGTTCCGCCGCGCGATGATACGGCCCGAATTGGGGGCCATCTGCGGCACCATCCTCGTTTTCGTATTCTTTCTGCTGGTAGCGGCCGACACCGGCATGTTCAGCCCGGAAGGGGCCCTGAACTGGGGCATCGTCTCAGCCCAGTTCGCCATCATCGCGGTGGGCGCATGCCTGCTGATGATCTCGGGCGAGTTCGACCTGTCCGTGGGCTCCATGATCGGGTTCGCGGGCATCGTCATCGCCATCGTCTCGGTGCAGTGGGGCTTTCCGGTGTGGACCGGCATCGTTCTGGCCTTCGCCATCGCCATCGCGCTGGGCGCGCTGAACGGCTGGCTGGTGATCAAGACCGGCCTGCCGAGCTTCATCGTCACCCTGGCGTTTCTCTACATCCTGCGCGGCCTGACGATCTTCCTGTCCATCGCCACCACCCGCAAGACCATCATCGGGGGCGTGAAGGAAGCCGCGGCCGGCGACTGGCTGGCGCCGCTGTTCGGCGGCAAGATCTTCAACGGCCTGTTCGTCTGGCTCGCCGATATGGGGATGATCGAGACCTTCACCCGCGGCCGTCGGGCGGGCGAGCCCATCGTCGACGGCATTCCCATGCTGATGGTGTGGGCCATCGTGCTGGTCATCGCCGGACACTGGGTGCTGACCCGCACGAAGTTCGGCAACTGGATCTACGCCTCGGGCGGCGACGCCCAGGCCGCGCGCTACACGGGCGTTCCGGTGAACCGGGTGAAGATACTGATGTTCATGCTCACCGCGTTCTGCGCCACGGTCTTCGCCACCTGTCAGGTGATGGAGTTCGGCTCCGCCGCCGCCGACCGCGGTCTGCTGAAGGAGTTCGAAGCCATCATCTGCGTGGTCATCGGCGGCGCCCTGCTCACCGGCGGCTACGGCTCGGTGGTGGGCGCGGCGCTGGGAGCGCTGATCTTCGGCGTCGTGCAGCAGGGCCTCTTCTTCACCGGCGTGGAAAGCAGCCTGTTCCGGGTCTTCCTCGGGCTTATCCTGTTGTTGGCGGTGATCCTGAACACCTACATCCGCCGCATGATCACGGGAGAACGATGATGAGCGAACCGATTTATGACATGCGCGACGTCCACACCGACGAGGCCTCGCTGATCGAGTTGCAGGAGATCGAGAAGCATTTCGGCGCGGTCATCGCCCTGGCGGGCGTCTCGGTGGCGGTGTACGCGGGCGAATGTCATTGCCTGCTGGGAGACAACGGGGCCGGCAAATCGACGTTCATCAAGACCATGTCCGGTGTGCACAAGCCCACCAGCGGGCAGATCTTCATGGACGGCCGGCCGGTGGCCTTCGAGAGCCCGCGCGACGCCATGCTGGCCGGCATCGCCACCGTGTACCAGGACCTGGCGATGATCCCGCTGATGTCGGTGACCCGCAACTTCTGGATGGGGCGCGAACCCACCAAGGGTTGGGGGCCGTTCAAGTACATCGACTTCAAGAAGGCCAACGATGTCACCATGACCCGGATGGCCGACATGGGCATCCGCCTGCGCGAGCCCACCCAGGCCGTGGGGACCCTGTCGGGCGGCGAGCGCCAGACCGTGGCCATCGCCCGGGCCGTCTACTTCGGCGCCAGGATATTGATCCTGGACGAGCCCACGTCCGCGCTGGGAGTGCGGCAGACGTCCAACGTGCTGGCCACCATCGACCGCGTCCGCAAATCCGGCATCGGCGTGGTCTTCATCACCCACAACGTCCGCCACGCCATGGCGGTGGGCGACCGCTACACGGTCCTGAACCGGGGCACCACCCTGGGCACGGCCATGCGCGGGGAGATCAAGGCCGACGAGCTTCAGGACATGATGGCCGGCGGCCAGGAGCTGGCGCAGCTCGAAGGCTCTCTGGGCGGTACCGTGTGAAGCGGGCTCTGGACGTCATCTCCATCGGCCGGTCGTCGGTGGATCTCTACGGCGGCCAAGTGGGCGGCCGCCTGGAAGACATGCGGTCGTTCCGCAAGTACATCGGCGGCTCGCCCACCAACGCCGCCGCCGGCGCCGCGCGGCTCGGCCTCAGATCCGCCGTCATCACGCGGGTCGGCGACGAGCACATGGGCCGCTTCATCCGCGAGCAGTTGCGCGCCGAAGGCGTGGACGTCCGCGGCGTCATCACCGACCCGGAGCGGCTGACCGCGCTGGTGCTGCTGGGCATACGCGACCAGGAGCGGTTCCCGCTGATCTTCTACCGCGAGAACTGCGCCGACATGGCGCTGTCGCCGGAGGACATCGACCCGGACTTCATCGCCGAGGCGCGCTGTGTGCTCGCCTCCGGCACCCACCTGTCGCATCCCCGCACCGAGGCCGCCACCCTGCGGGCGCTGGATCTGGCCCGCGAGTCCGGCGCCAGGACCATCGTCGACCTCGACTACCGCCCCAACCTGTGGGGCCTCTCCGGGCACGGCGACGGCGAGAACCGCTTCATCGAATCGGCGGCGGTGACCGCCAAGCTGCAAAGCACGCTGGCGCGGTTCGACGTGATCGTGGGCACGGAAGAGGAGTTCCACATCGCCGGCGGGGCCGCCGACACCGTCGAAGCGCTGGCCAACGTACGCAAGGTGTCGGAGGCGACGCTCGTGTGCAAACGCGGCGCCGCCGGCGCCACGGCCTTCGAGGGGCCGATCCCGGCGAACCTCGATGAAGGCGTGAGCGGAGAATCGTTCACGGTCGAGGTGTTCAACGTCCTGGGAGCCGGCGACGGTTTCATGGCCGGGCTGCTCAAGGGCTGGCTTGCGGGAGAGCGGTGGGCCGAAACCCTGCGCATCGCCAATGCCTGCGGCGCGCTGGCGGTGTCGCGCCACGGCTGCACGCCAGCGTATCCCAGCGCCGTGGAGTTGCGGGACTTCCTGGAAAACGGGCCGTCGACGCCGGCGGTGCGCCACGATTCGCGCCTGGAACAGCTCCACTGGGCCACGAACCGAGCCAAGGCGTGGCCGAGCATGCATGTCTTCGCCTTCGACCACCGCTCGCAGCTCGAGGACATCGCCAGGGAGTGCGGCATCGGAGCGGAAAAAGACATCGCACGGGGCAGCCGCGCCTCGCTGGAGGACACCGCCATCGTGGACCGCATCGGCGCGTTCAAGCGCCTGTGCCTGGAGGCGGCGCTTCAGGTCGCCGGCGGCCGTGACGGTTACGGCATTCTGTGCGACGGCCGCCTGGGCCGGGACGCGCTGTACGCGGCGGCGGGCACGGGACTGTGGATCGGGCGACCGGTGGAGCGGCCCGGCGCCCGGCCGCTCCGGCTGGAGATCGGCGACGACTTCGGCTCGGCGCTGGCGGAGTGGCCCGCCGAGCACGTGGTGAAGGTGCTCTGCTTCTATCGGCCCGACGACCCGGAGGAGCTGCGCGCCGGCCAGGAAGCGACGGTGAAGCGTTTGGCGGAGGCCGCCCGCGCCAACGGGCTGGACTTCCTGCTGGAGATCATCCCGTCGAAACACGGGACGGTGGACGATTCCACCACGGCCGCCGTCATCGAGCGGTTCTACGCCATCGGCGTCTTTCCCGACTGGTGGAAGCTGGAGCCGATGGTATCGGACGTGGCGTGGCAAAGGGCGTGCGCCGCCGTCGAGAACAACGACCCGCACTGCCGGGGCATCGTGGTCCTGGGTTTAGACGCGCCCTTCAAGGATCTGCGGACGAGCTTCCAGGCCGCGGCCGCACATGAGATGGTAAAAGGGTTCGCCGTCGGCCGCACGATCTTCGGCGATGTGGCCAGGGCCTGGATGGCCGGCAACATGGCCGACGGCGAGGCCGTGGCAAGCATGGCCGGGAACTTCGCCCGGCTATGCGACGCATGGGACCAGGCACGGACCGGGAACTGACGGAAAGGCGCCGGCTGACGTTCCGCCAGTCCCGCACGGGTCCCCGTCACTTCGGACACGGTCGACGTCACTTCGGACTCCGGTCGACGTCACCGCGGACTCCGGTAGGCGTCACCGCGGACACCCCTGCCCGTCACCCCGGACTTGATCCGGGGTCCAGGGGCGGGGGATTGGGGATGTTCCTCCACGTGCCCGTCCCCGCCCCGCCTGGACCCCGGATCAAGTCCGGGGTGACGGGTGAGGGGGAGCCGGGGTGACCGGTGAGGGGGAGCCGGGGTGACGGGTGAGAGGGAGCCGGGACGACCGGTGAGGCGAACCTGGACAACGGCTAAGGGGGAACCGGGACGACCGGTGAGGCGAACCTGGACAACGGCTAAGGGGGAACCGGGACGACCGGTGAGGCGAACCTGGACAACGGCTGAGGGGAGCCAGTGTGACGGGGCGCGTTTGGTTCCGGCCGTGCCGGAGTAAGGACTGACGATCCATGAGCACCATCCGATTGACCGCGGCTCAAGCGCTTGTGCGTTACCTGAGCGCGCAGGTGAACGAGGACGGCGAGCGGTTCGTGGCGGGCGTGTGGGCGATCTTCGGGCACGGCAACGTCGCCGGCCTCGGTGAGGCGCTGTATCGAGCCGGCGACGCGCTGCCCACCTGGAGAGGCCACAACGAGCAGGGCATGGCCCACGCGGCCATTGCCTTCGCCAAGGCCAATAACCGCAAGCGGGTCATGGCGGTGACCTCATCCATCGGCCCCGGCGCCACCAACATGGTCACGGCGGCGGCGGTGGCGCACGTGAACCGCCTGCCGGTGCTGTTGCTGCCCGGGGACGTCTTCGCCAACCGGCTGCCGGATCCGGTGCTGCAACAGGTGGAGGATTTCTCGGACGGGACCGTCAGCGCCAACGACTGCTTCCGCCCGGTGAGCCGGTACTTCGACCGCATCACCCGCCCCGAACAGATCCTGACGGCCCTGCCGCGCGCCATGGCGACGCTCGTGGACCCGGCCGGGTGCGGTCCCGTCACCCTCGCCCTGTGCCAGGACGTCCAGGCCGAGGCCTGCGACTACCCCGAAACGTTCTTTCAGCCGCGCACCTGGGTCATGCGGCGGCAACGGCCGGACGCGGGAGAGCTGGCCCGCGCCGCCGAGGCGCTGCGCGCGGCCGAAACGCCGCTCATCATCGCCGGCGGCGGCGTGCACTACTCCGAGGCGTGCGAGGCCCTGGCCGCGTTCGCCGAGGAGCACCGCATCCCGGTGGCGGAGACCCAGGCCGGCAAGTCGGCGCTGCCCTGGACCCACCCCTGCAGCGTCGGCGCCATCGGCGTCACCGGCGCCGAGAGCGCCAACGCCGTCGCCCGGACCGCGGACCTGATCCTCGCGGTCGGCACCCGCCTGCAGGACTTCACCACCGGTTCCTGGAGCCTCTTCCAGAACCCGAAGGTGCGGCTGCTGACCGTCAACGCGGCGCCCTTCGATGCAACGAAACATGACGCCGTGGCGGTAGTGGGCGACGCCCGGACGACACTGGAGGAGCTGGACGCCGCTTTGGGCGACCGTGTTTTCGCTCCGCCGGGCGAAGGGCCCAAGGCTGATTGGGACCGGGCCGCCGATGCGGTGACCGCCGCGACGGACGACATGCCGTCGGACGCCCAGGTCATCGGCGCCGTGCAACGGACCATGACGGACAACGGCATCGTCGTATGCGCGGCCGGCGGGCTGCCGGGCGAGCTGCACAAGCTCTGGCGCTCGCCTCGCCGGGGCGACTACCACCTCGAGTACGGGTACTCGTGCATGGGCTACGAGATCGCCGGCGGGCTGGGCGTCAAGATGGCGCGCCCGGAAGCCGACGTGGTGGTGGTGGTGGGCGACGGCTCCTACATGATGATGAACTCGGAGCTGGCCACGAGCGTCATGCTGGGATTGAAGCTGACCGTCGTGGTCCTGGACAACCGGGGGTTCGGGTGCATCGACCGGCTCCAGCGGGCCACCGGGGGTGCCAGCTTCAACAACCTGCTGGACACGGCCCGGCACCGGACGCCCTCGGCCATCGATTTCGCCGCCCACGCCGCCTCCATGGGGGCCGCCGCGACCCACGTGGACGACGTCGCGGGCCTGGAAGCCGCCCTGGTCGCGGCCCGGAACGCCGACCGGACCTCCGTCATCGTCATCGACACCGACCCCGCGCTCGGCACCCGGGCCGGCGGCCATTGGTGGGACGTGGCCGTGCCCGAGGTCTCGGACCGGGCCGAGGTGGCGGCGGCGCGCGAGTCCTACGACGCGGCGCTCAGGAAGCGCCCGTGATCCGTTACGGGACCAACCCCATCGCCTGGTCCAACGACGACGACCGCGGCCTGGGCGGCGACATCCCGCTGGAACGGTGCCTGAGCGACGCCGGCCGGATCGGCTTCGAGGGGATCGAGAAGGGCCACAAGTTCCCGTCCGACGCCGTGACCCTGAAGGCGACACTCGAACGCCATGGCCTGGCCTACGTGTCCGGGTGGCACTCGTTGAAACTGCTCGAACGGTCCGTGGAGGACGAGAAGGCTGCGATCCAGCCGCACCTCGAGGTGCTGGCGGCCCTGGGGTGCTCGGTGTGCATCGCGTGCGAGACCACCGGCGCCGTGCACGGCGAGAGGGATGCGCCGTTGGCCCATCGCCCGAAGCTCGCGCCGTCCGGCTGGAGCGGCTTCTGCGCCGACGTCGAGGCCATCGCCCGGCACTGCCGTGACTACGGCATCCACCTGGCCTACCATCACCACATGGGCACGGTGGTGGAGACCATGGAGGAGATCGAGGCGTTCATGGCCCATGCCGGGCCGAGCACGAGACTCTTGCTGGACACCGGGCACGCCGCCTTCGCGGGCGCCGATCCGACGGCCGTGGCGGACAGGTACATGGACCGGATCGTCCACATCCACGCCAAGAACGTCCGGCCGGCCATCCGCCGGAAAGCGCTTGCGGAAGGACTGTCGTTCCTTCAGGCTGTCAGGCTCGGCGTGTTCACGGTGCCGGGCGACGACGAAGGCTGCGTGGACTTCCCGGCGGTGCTGCGCATCGCCGCCCGCCGCCGCTACTCGGGGTGGCTCGTCGCCGAGGCCGAGCAGGACCCGGCTCAACGCGATCCGGTATACTATCAGACGTTGGCGCTGAAGACGCTCCGCGCCATGGCGCGGGAAGCGGGTTTGGACCAGGAGCACATCCAATGAGCAATCTGTTGCGAAGGCCGTCGGGGACGACGGGCAAGATCGTCGACATCACGCCCGCGGACGCCGGGTGGCGGTACGTCGGGTTCGCCGTCTACGCGTTGAAGGCCGGCGACACCGCCGGAGAGGCCACGGGGGAACGCGAGGTCATTCTGGTCATGGTCGAGGGCAAGGCGCGCCTGGCCACGCCCGAGGTGGATTTCGGCGTCCAGGGCCAGCGCATGAACGTGTTCGAGCAGACCAAGCCCTACGCCGTCTACGTCCCCAACGGGACGTCCTGGTCGGCGCACGCGGAAACGGACTGCACCATCGCGGTGTGCTCGGCGCCCGGCGCGGGCGGACACCCGGCCAGGGCCATCGATCCGGACGGCATACCGGTGATGGAACGCGGCAAGGGCGCCAACACCCGCTACGTGCACCCCATCGCCATGGACGACGCCGACATCGCCGACAGCCTGCTGATCACCGAGGTCTACACGCCCCAGGGGAACTGGTCGAGCTACCCGCCGCACCGTCACGACTCGGACGAGGGCTCGGACATGACCTATCTCGAGGAGACCTACTACCACCGCATCGACCCGCCCCAGGGGTTCGGCTTTCAGCGGGTGTTCACCGAAGACGGCGAGCTGGACGAGACCATGGCGGTGTCCGACGGCGACACCGTGCTGGTGCCGCGCGGGCACCATCCGTGCGGCGCGCCCTACGGCTACGACATGTACTACCTGAACGTGATGGCGGGCCCGCGGCGCCAGTGGCGTTTCAGGAACCACCCCGACCACGACTGGATCTTTCAGCGGGACTCGAAGTGACGGACGACCCCGTCAGGCTGGGACTGCTGGGGGCCGGCCGGATCGGCAAAACCCACGCGCGTTCTATGGCGGCCATCGAGGGGGTGCGCCTGGTGGCCGTGGCCGATCCCGATGAGGCCGCCGTGGCGGCGGTGGTTCAGGCGACGGGCACTCGTGCCGCCTCCGTTGAGGAACTGCTGGGCGATCCCGCCGTCGAAGGCGTCCTCATCGCCACCCCCACCGACCTGCACGCCGGACTCATCGAAAGGGCCGCCGAGTCGGGCAAGGCCATCTTCTGCGAGAAGCCCATCGACCTGGATCTGTCCCGGGCGGAGCGAGCCGTGGCCGCGGCCGCGCGTTGCGGGGTCCCTCTGATGATCGGCTTCAACCGCCGCTTCGACCCGTCGTTCCGGCGCCTGCGGGACGAGATCGACCACGGCCGCATCGGAACCGTCGAGCTGGTGCAGATCACCTCACGCGATCCCGCGCCGCCGCCGATGGAATACCTTCTACGGTCCGGCGGCCTGTTCAAGGACATGATGATCCACGACCTCGACATGGCGCGGTTCCTGGTGGGCGAACCCATCGTCGAGGTCACCGCCACCGGATCGGCCCTGGTCGACAACGCCATCGGCGATGCCGGCGACATCGACACCGCGGTGGCCCTGCTGCGTTCGGCCGGCGGCCGCCTGTGCGTGATCTCCAACTCGCGCCGGGCCGCCTACGGCTACGACCAGCGCATCGAGGTCCACGGCTCCAAGGGCATGGTTGCCGCCGGCAACCCCGTGGCCACCACCGTCACCCGGGCCGACCGGACGGGATTCGCCACCGACCCCCTCAACGACTTCTTCATGGACCGCTACGCCGACGCCTACCGCGAAGAGATGGCGGCGTTCTGTGCTGTCGTCAGGGGCGGCGACGTCGCGTACCCGGACGGCCGGGACGGACTGGCCGCTCTCGCCCTTGCCGGCGCCGCGGCACGGGCGCTGGCCGCGGGCCGCACGGTCGAGGTGCCGCAACCCGACAACGATTCGTGAAGGAAAATCGCCCTTTCCAAGTATTGCGGAGAACACCCCAACCGCCGGCGGACGACGCCTTTCGCCGCATGCGGGAGCACGACGACGACCAAGGCCAGATCCTACCCCACCCGCGTTCCTGTTCGGTTCCAACGAAAAGAAGGACAGATCGTCCTGGACCAGATCCGCACCATTGATGAATCTCGGCTGGTGCGCCGTTTGGGGAAATCAGCACAACGGCCGCGCAACGCGTCCTGGGAGTGCTGGCGGAGATGTTCGCGCCATAGTCTACGTCGTGGAGGTAATCCCCAGGAACAGGTCCTCCAGTATCACTTCGTCGACGTGCGTATCCGCTGGTAGCCCGCATTCCCGCCAATCCCAGAGCCAGTACCGATTGCCGGCTCGGGCCAACACCTTCTCCGGGGGCGGCGGGGTCGCCTCGGTCAAGTTCACGGCACGGACCCGGTCCTTGATGTCGTCGAGCGCGGCGTGACAGACAACCACGCCACCGTGCAGGACCGCGATGTGGGAGCTGATGCGCTCGATGTCGCTGGTGATATGGCTTGACAGAAGCACGGTCTGGCCGACATCCGCGTTCAACGCGATCAACGTTCTCAGGAACTCCCGCCGCGCCGCCGGGTCCAGGCTGGCGGCCGGCTCGTCCAGGACCAGCAGGTCGGGGCGGTGGCCGACGGCGAGCAGGATGGCGACCTTCTGCTGGTCGCCCGGCGACAGTTCGGCGACGCGGCGGTTGCGCAGGTCCCAACTACGACAGAGGCCGTCGATCAGGTCGTGGTCCCAGTCTTCGTAGTGACGGGCGACGAAGCGGACGCAGTCATCCAGGTTCATGGTTCCGAAGGCGGAGAACAGGCTCAAGAGGCTCTGCGGCACGAAACCGATACGCTTCCGCACTTCCGGCGGTGAATCCCAGGCCCGGGAACCGAACAGGCTCGCCTGACCCCGGTCCGGCTTCATGAGACCGAGGGCCACGCGCATCATCGTCGTCTTGCCGCTGCCGTTGAGGCCCAGCAGCCCGGTGATGGTACCGGGCTCCAGTTCAAGATCGACTCCCTGGAGGACCGTCCTGTGATCGTATCCGGCGACGATGCCGTTGAGGGAAAAAGGCGACGGGGTCATGTTTCCTCCCAGAGTTTGTCGATCTTGGCGATGAGGTCGATACGCGACATGCCGAGTTGCCGGGCCGTGCGGATCAACGCGGCGGCGTCCGGCTCCACGGCTTCGGTCACGTCGAGCCCGGCCTCGGTGACGACCATGCCGACGCCGCGGCGCCGCTCGACCACCCCGGCCTGCTCGAGCAGCGAATAGGCCTTGGAAACGGTCATGGGATTGATGTCCAGATCGGCGGCCATGGTGCGGACGGACGGCAGACACGCGCCGGGTACGAGCCGGCCGGCGGCCACCAGCAGGCGCGTCTGGTCGACGATCTGACGGTAGAGGGAAATACCGGAGGCTGGATTGAGGGAGTACAAACGATGCCCCTACAGACGATAGTCCGCGCGCGCCAGGCCGTGGCCGACCGCGTAGATTGCCGCGACCGCGCTGCCGACGACCAGCAAAATCCACATCGGTACGCCCAACTCGACCCAGTGCAATAGGCGCCCGCCGAAAAACCACAGCGCTATGCCGAGAAACAAGTTAACGTGAGTCAGAAATCGCTCCGGATACCTGCGGCGGAATACATACGCCATGGCAAGCGCCGTGAACGCCAGAACCTGCGCCTGGAGCAGGGTCTCGAATCGGGGAGAACCGTTGCCCATCAGCGACTGCACCATCTCCACGGCCAGAAAGAACCCCAGCAGGGGCAACGCCCCCGCATAGACCATGCGTCCGACGAGGGTCCGGGCAAGCCTCGACCGGCTAACGCCCTGACCCATCAACCACGCAGCCGGAAAATCACCGGCGTTCCACAGGGTCATCGGGCACAGGATGATCATGCCCGCGGTAAAGAACAAACCCTCGTAGTCGGATCCGAACCGATCGATCTCCTCCATGAACGACAGATAGGGATAGCTGGACGAAAAACCGATCAACATGTCCAGGACGAATCCCTTGAGCGCCAAGAGCGCCAACCCGGACAGCCGCTTGACGGTCGCGGAAGTGTTCCAGGACACCGGCGCCGGGGTCCGGTCCCGGACAGCGGACGAGGGCGCTTCGAAAACGGAGGACGCCAGGCTGCGCTTCAGGACCGTCAGAAAAATCACGGCCGGGACAACCGCCGCTATCTGCACCAGCGGGTGCGAAAGTACCTGCAGGTGCACCGCCCCGCTGGAAGGCCACACAAGAAACAGCCACGGAGCCCCCACAATGAAGAGAGACGCCAGCCACTCGGGCACGCGGACAAGCGCATAGACTATTCCGATGCCCACGAGCAACGCCGGCCCCACGGCAGGGAGCGGGTTGCCCGCGTAAATCGAGACCGCGCCTGAAAAGAGGGTGGCGGCGGCGACAATCGCCACGGGCAGAACGAACAGGTGGCGGGGAAGTTGAGGAACGAGAACGGTGCATTCCCAGCCGTGCAATCGCCGGGCCCAGCACCCCGCCCAGACACCCGCGACTGCCAGGCCGAAGAATAGCGCCGCGTTCGAGCCGCCCGTCAGGATCGAGAACGACAGGAACACCGCGGCCAGGAACATGAGGAGCAGAGAGAACCACCACGGTGCGAAAAAGGCGGACGGGAACCACCACCAGCTGCCAAGAAAGAGCGACCGAAACGTGTCAACCCATGAGGTCATGCAACGATTCTCCGTTAAGTGTATCGTTGCATTAATACACAGATACAACACCGGATTCAACCACCGGTGGTGAACAAATTTGGCGAAAATTCACACGGAGAGGGTGAATGCCTCAGGAGCCCCTTGGGGCCGGTGCCTGTGGAGTTCCCGGCTGGGGATGTGTCGCGAAACGCCTGGGGAGGGCGCCGAGACCACGGGCCGGTGACACGCCAGCCGTGGCCCCGGAGCCGGTTCCCCGGGTCGCCGGCCCTAGTGGAGGGTTTTGGTGCCCGGACCCCCGAGGCGGGGGTTGCGGGACCGCGTCTTCTTGAGCTCGAACATCAAGACGCGCTTTTTGAGCGGGTCAAGACGGATTCGCAGGGTGCGGCCGCCGATTTCCACGTCAGCCTCGTCTTCTTCGCCGTGGTCGAGCTTGTGCAGGGCCGAGAGCACCGAGAGCCCCACCAGCGAGGCGTCCACCTCCACCCACTTCTTCGTTTCCCGGCCTCCGCTCACCGATCTCAGATGTCGTTTCGTATCTTTCGTATCACTTGCCATCGTCGCCCTTCCTTCCCGTAGAGAGTCGCGTCATGACAGCGCTTGACGGGAAGTTATCAATTGACTACTATAATGTCAAGCTATTTTTCATTCGAGAACTATATACACGATGCCAAGGAAAAAAACAAGACTCCCGAAGACGGATCTCGCCCGCCGTCTGACCCTCGCCCTGGCGGACCGGGACCCGCTGGATGTGGCGGCCCGGGCGGGAATCTCCAAGACCGCGGTCTACAACTACATGGCCGGCGACCGCGCGCCGCAGTCCGCCATCCTGCATCGGCTGGCGTCGGTGTGCGGCGTCTCCCTGGAATGGCTCCTGTCCACCAGCGACCAGGTGCGGGACGTGTCCGGCCACGTGCCGGACGACCTGCCGGTGGTGGGGCGCGCCGGCGCGGGACGGGGCGAGTTCTCCGAGGACGGCTTCCCGGTGGGCCAGGGCTGGCGCCGGGTGTCGCGCCCCTACGACCTCGGCGACGCCAACGCCTTCGGGGTCGAGGTCCGCGGCGACTCCATGAGCCCGCGCTACGAGGACAAGGAGATCGTCGTGTGCTCGCCCAACAAGGAATGGCACTCGGGCGACTACTGCGTGGTCAAGACCGTGGGCGGCGAGTACCTGATCAAGCGCATCAAGAAGGAGAACGGCAACCTGGTGCTCATCAGCATCGCCCACGGCTACGACCCCATCATCATGCCGCTCGCCGACATCGCCGGCATTTACCGCATCGTGTGGAAGAAAGAGAAATAAGGAGATAGGAATAACCCCATGGCAAACTACACCGAGATTCTGTACGAGAGACGCGGCGCCGCCGGGTTGATCACGCTGAACCGGCCGCAGGTCATGAACGCCATCAGCCCCACCGTCCAGCACGAGATGTCCGCGGCGCTGGACGAGGCCGTGGCCGACCCGGAGGTGCGGGCCGTCATCATCACCGGGGCCGGGCGCGCCTTTTCCGCCGGCATGGACCAAGGACCCAAGCCCGGCCGGCGGCGCGACCTCGAGTGGCCCTACGGCGTTCCCACGGGGCAGTCCGCGTCGGACTGGATCGACTCCTGGCGCGGCCGGGAGGGCAACGAGTTCCTGCGGCTGTGGGAACTGGACAAGCCGGTCATCGGCGCCATCAACGGCTGGGCCATGGGCGCGGGCTCGTGGCTGGCGCTGTGCACCCACATCACCATCGCCTCGGAGCAGGCCGTCTTCGCCCAGCCCGAGGTGCGGCACGGCTCCAACACGAGCTTCCTGTGGACCATGCTCGCCGGAGTCAAGAACTCGCTCCGCTACGGCCTGGTGGGCGACCATATCGACGCCCAGGAAGCCCTGCGCATCGGCCTGGTCATCAAGGTGGTGCCCCACGAACGGCTGCTGGACGAGTGTCTCGAGCTGGCGGACCGCATCGCGCTGGTGCCGCCCGAGACGGTGAAGATCAACCTCGCCATCGCCACCCTGGGCATGGAGATGATGGGCCTGCGCGACGCCCTGATGCTGGACTCCCAGCTCTCGGCCCCGGCCCACGTGATGCTGCGGGAGGAGCACCGGCGCCCGCTCAACGAGGCCCGGGAGAAGAACATCCGGGAGTACCTGCAACTGCGGGACGGCCCGTTCCAGCCCGAGCCCTTCGGCCCGCGTTCGAAGCCCAAGGAATAGGCCGACCTCGTCCGGCATCCGTCAAGGAGACCCCATGACCACCTATCAGAACATCCTCTACGAAAAACAACGCAGTGGCGTCCTCATCACCCTCAACCGCCCGGAACGGCGCAACGCCCTGAACGAGGCGCTGCTGGCGGAGCTCGACGCGGCGCTGGCCGAGGCCAAGGACGATCCGGAAGTGCGCGGCGTGATCCTCACCGGCTCCGGCGGCTGCTTCTCCACCGGCGAGGACATGTCCGGGGAAGGCGTCCCCGACACCGTGTGGCCCCAGGCCCTGCCCGAGGGAGTGCCGCTCTACAAGGAGTTCGACGAGGTCCGGGACAAGGACCGCGAAGAGCTCCTGCGGCGGCGGCTCTACCGCTGGGAGTACCCCAAGCCCATCGTCGGCGCGGTCAACGGCTGGTGCCTGGGCACGGCCTCGTGGCTGGCCCTCACCTGCCACCTGACCGTGGCCGCGGACGACGCCGTGTTCGGCCAGCCCCAGGTGCGCCACGCCTCCGGCACGGATTTCATCTGGGTGCTGCTGGCCGGCCCCAAGAACGCCCTGCGCTACGCCCTCACCGGCGACCACGTGGACGCGGCGGAGGCGCTACGCATCGGCCTGGTCAACAAGGTCGTGCCCCGCGACGAACTGCTGGAAGAATGCTTCCGCATGGTCGAGCGCGTGGCCCTGGTGCCGCCCGAAACGGTCAAGATCAACCTCGCCATCGCCACCCAGGGGCTGGAGATGATGGGCCTCCACAAGGCCTGGCTGCTCAACTCCGAGCTGAGCGCCATGGCCCGACTCTCCAAGCGCGAAGAATTCAACAAACGCCTGGAGGACGCCCGCAAGCAGGGTGGCCTGCGCGCCTTCTTCGAGACCCGGGACAAGCCCTTCCGGCCGGAGCCGTTCGGGCCGTTCTCAAAGGGGCACTGATCCTGCTCAGTCCGCAACCGTCAAGTCTTGAAAGTTGACCGAATGCGGGGATTCATCGCCGAACCGGCGGCAACGTATGGTGGCCCATGGACCCTCAAGAAGTTGCAGATCCTCCGGGCGTATCTCGACGCCTATACGACGGCGCTCAAGAATCAGCCATTTCGGTTAGTGTATATTGATGCGTTCGCTGGAACCGGATCCGTCAATCTCCCGGCACAGGACCCGGACATCAGAGCATTCCATGACGGTTCGGCGGCGATAGCGCTTGACGTTCAGGACAAACGGTTTGACCGATTAATCTTCGTGGAACAGGATCGGGCTCGCTGCCAAGAATTGGCGAGGCTTCAAGATTCCCACGTTGGCAGAGACATCCGGATCGAAAATTCAGAGGCCAATCAGTACCTATGCTCACTTCAAGAGGATTGGCATGAATGGCGAGGGGTTCTGTTCCTCGATCCGTTTGCCACTCAGGTCGAGTGGTCGACGCTCAAGGAGATTGCTGCGCTAAATGCATTGGACACTTGGATCCTGTTCCCAGTCGCCGCAATTACCCGCATGCTCCCAACCTCGAAGCGGCCTGACGACATTTCGGATCAATGGGCGCAACGATTGACCAGTGTGTTCGGCGATGAAGGCTGGCGTGAACTGTACCAACAGGCTCGACAAGGGAACCTCTTTGGAACTGTCGAGCACGAACGGGATCAAGGCGTGGATGGATTACTTGGAATCTACAAGGCCAAACTTGCCAGTCTGTTCGAAGATCGGTTCCTCAAACAATCTCGACCTTTTAAGAACTCGAAGAAATCCACATTGTTCGAGCTCTTGTTCTGCGTAGGCAATCCGAAAGGAACAGCCACTGCCAAGCGTATCGCAGGGCATATCCTGAAACACCTTTAGGCATGGCTTCTCGCTCCGCCATCGAATGGACTGAGATCACCTGGAATCCGGTAACCGGCTGCACGAAGATCAGTCACGGCTGCAAGCACTGCTACGCGGAGCGCATGTCCAGACGGCTCCGAGCCATGGGAGCGCAAAAGTACCGGGAGGGCTTCAAGGTGACCGTCCACCCGCGTACGCTGGAGGAGCCCTCCAGGTGGAATCGGCCACATCTTGTTTTCGTCAACTCCATGTCGGACCTTTTTCACAAATCGGTCCCCGCCGAGTTCATCCGTGCGGTGTTCGATGTCATGAACCGTTTGCCCCAACATACCTTCCAGGTTCTGACCAAGCGACCGGGGCGGGTCGTGCAACTCGACAAGCGGCTGTCATGGACGCCGAACATCTGGCTCGGAACGAGCATCGAGTCGGCACGGTGGATGGACAGGTTGGAGCGGCTCGGGGAAACCGGTGCTCTGGTTAAATTTCTATCGCTGGAACCCCTGCTTGGACCACTAACGAACATACCCCTTGATGGCATCGACTGGGTGATCGTCGGCGGCGAATCAGGACCGAGCGCACGACCGATGGAAGCCGACTGGGTACGGGAAATCCGCGACAACTGTCTGCAGCACAAGGTGCCGTTCTTTTTCAAGCAATGGGGCGGGGTATTCAAGAAGAGAACAGGAAGGACCCTGGACAACCAAGTGTGGAATCAGATGCCCGACATGGAGCGCTGGGTGGGACGGTCCATACCAGAGCCATGCCCCACCACCGCCCTGGACCCCGGGTCAAGCCCGGGGTGACGGGTAGAGGAGAACTCGATCCCGGATCAAGTCCGGATGACGGCTACTTGATCGCCTCCACCTCCTCCAGCGCGGCGATCTCCTCTTCCGACAAGCCGAGCACCTCACCGAGCACGTAGGGGTTGTGCGCCCCGATCCAGGGCGCCGGCATCGCGGCGCTGGCCTTTGACCGGGACGGGATGCCGGGGATGCCGTGGTGGCCGACCCGGCCCCAGGGGGGTTCGTCCATCTCGACGATGTGGCCGCGCTCGCGCAGGTGGGGGTCGTAGTAGAGGTCCTCGCCGGACATGGGGTTGCCGGCGGCCACGCCGGCCTGCTGCAAGCGGCGGAAGGCTTGGCGGGCGGTCTGGGTGCGGGTCCACGCGGTCAGCTTCTCATCCAGCTCGTCGCGGTGCTGCCGGCGGCCTTCCCTGTCCGCGAAGCGCTCGTCGTCGGCCCATGAGCCCGCGCCGATGACCCCGGCCATGGCCCGCCATTCTTCGTCGGTCTCGCAGGCGATGATGACCCAGTCGTCGTTGCCCGCGCAGGGGTAGCAACCGTAGGGGGCGTAGGGCTCCCCGAGTATCTCCCGGTAGCCCAGCGTGTCCCATTCGTTGGCGTTGACCGTGTAGTCGAGGATGGCGGGGGCCATCATGGCGCCCTGGGCCTCGAGCATCGAGGCCTCGATGAACTGGCCTTCCCCGGTGCGCTCCTGGTGCTCCACGGCGGCGGCAACTCCCAGGGCCATGGTGATGGCGCCGACGCGGTCCGGCCAGGCGATCTTGCAGCGGGCGCGCATGGGGGACTCGGGATAGCCCCACAGGCGCATGAGGCCGGTGTAGGCCAGGAGCTGCCAGCCCCAGGCCACCCACGAGCGCAACGGCCCTTCCCGGCCCCAGCCGGGCATGGAGACCTGGATGATGCCGGGGTTCACCTTGCGCAGCGACTCGTAGTCGAAGCCGAGCCGCTCCATGACCCCTACGCTGAAGTTCTCCACCACCAACTGGGAGCGCTCCACCAGACGGCGGAACAGCTCCTTGCCCTGGTCGTGGCGCAGGTTCAGGGTGACGCCCAGCTTGGCCCGGTTCATGTCGGCGTGGATGGCGGCGCCCCGGCCCCGGGCCGCCACGGTGTTGGACTCGATCTTGAGGACTTCGACGCCGTAGTAGCCCAGGATCTCGGTGCCCAGGGGGCCAGCGAACTGCTGGGTCAGGTCGACCATGCGGAGCCCCGACAGCATTCCGTCGCCGGCCTCGGCTTCCGGTTGCGCCGGCGTCGGGACGGGTTCCCTGCCCTGCTCCAGCTCGGCCAGGACCTCCTGCCGGTGCTGGTCCAGCAGCGGCGCCGGCCGGCGCACCCGCATGGGCGTCCCGGAAAGCCGCATGGGGAAGCCCGGCGCCCGGTAGCGGCCGATGACCGGGTGCTCGATCTCCTGGAGCCAGTGGCGCGCGGCCAGTTGCTCGCCCTCGACGAACTCTCCCACGGTGTTGAGCGGAGCGGCGGAGAGGTGCCGCCGCTGCGCCTCGGCGACGAACTCTGCCGCGGTGAAGCCGCTGATGAACTCCGCCGCCACCGCGGAGGCTTCGTCGCTCCGGGAGTCGCGGTAGGCCATGTCCTCCCACTGCGGCTCGGACAGAATCGTCCCTGTCATCCAGTTCTGGGTGAACTCGCGCCACATGTGGGGCAGGTTGGCGGTGAAGTGGACGTAGCGGCCGTCCTTGCAGCGGTAGATGTTGGTCACCGAGCCGCCGTAGGTCTTGGCTCCGGGCCGGCGCCCCATTCGGTTTTCCAGGGTATAGCGGGCGATGGAGCTGCTGTTGGTGAAGGTCAGGGCCTCCTGCAGCGAAACGTCCAGGCGCTGGCCCGCGCCGCTGCGCCTCTGGTGCCGCACTCCGGCCACGGCCAGGGTCGCGGCCACGCATCCAGCCACTTGGTAGGCCGAGTGGGAGGGAGCCGTGCACGGCCCGCGCTCGTCGTCTCCCTGGCCGTAGAGAAAGCCGCCGGCGCCGTTGGTGATGGCGTCGCTGGTCTTGTAGTGGCGGTAGGGGCCGGTGCGGCCGAAGGGCGTCATGGACACCGTCACCAACGCGGGACAGGCCTCCCGAAGCCACGCGTCGGTGAAGCCCCATTCCTCCAAACGGCCCAACGGCGTGGCCTCGATGAACACGTCCGCCGAAAGCAGGAGCTTGGTGAAGGTGTCCCGGTCCGGGGCGGAGGCGAGGTCCAGCACCAGGCTGCGCTTGTTGGTGTTGGCGTGGGCGGACGTGAGGCTGCGCTCGATGCCCTCGACGCCGCCGGCGAAGGGTGGAAGCCCGCGCTCGGGCGCGCCGCCCGGCGGCTCCACCTTGATGACGTCGGCGCCGAGGTCGGCCAGCAGCCGGCCGGCGTAGGCCGCGGGCACGTCCCCAAGCTCCACCACCCGGAGGTGGCCCAGCGCCGCGGGCGGGTCCGTGCCGTTCTGTCGATCCGCCATGACGGTGCGGTGAACCCCCGGCCCCTACACCTGGGGCTCGAGGATCTCCAGCCCGTCGAGGCGGTCGATGAGGTACAACAGCCCGTTCTCGTCGTGGAAGACGTCGTTGCTCTGGACCGTGTTCTGCCCCTTGCCGGGCTCGGGCACGTAGTAGCCGACCTCCTTGGGCTGATACGGGTTGGACACATCCACCGCGCGCAGGCCGCCGCTGAACCAGGTGACGTAAAGGACGTTGCTGTAAACCTGCTCCGCCGGCTGATGCGCGCCGTACCGGTCCGCGGGCTCGCCGTCGGCGGGGGGCATGAACGTCGCGATGGGCACGGGATGGGCTTCGTCGCTGATGTCCACCACCCACATGAAGGCATATGGCAGGGGCGCCGACTTCTGGGCTTCCTCATCCACCACCACGAGGATCTCCCGGCCCATGAGCTTCTCCGGCATGGGAAGCGTGGTATGGGTGGGCGACGGAAAGGGAGGGCTGGTGTCGAAATGGCTCACCAGCGTGGGCTTGCTCATGTCGGAGATGTCGAGGATCACGAAACCGCCGTGCCAGTAGCTCACGTACAGGCGGTCGCCCCGGCGGATGGGATGATGACAACGGTGCATGGTGCCGGGCCAGGTCGGTTCCTCGCCGCCCGCCACCCACTGCCCCGGCATCCACCACCGGCCCACCTCCTGCGGGTTGGCCGGGTCCGCCAGGTCCAGGATCATGCAGATGTTGCCCACGTATCCCTCCGGCACCGGCGAGAAGTAGGCGTAGCGGCCGTCGAAGGTGAACCGGTGGACGCCCTTGGCCGAGGCCTTGTAGAACGACACCTCCCGGGGCTTGGACGGATCCGAGACGTCGAAGACCTTGAGGCCGCCCTGGGCGTCGTCGTTGTTCTCGTAGCGCTCGTGGTTGATGATCATGACGCCGTCGCTCACCGCAGCCTTGTGGGAGTGGATTCCCGGGGGCACGTCGATTTGGGCCACGAGCTTGGGATTCTTCGGGTCGCGCACGTCGATGACGGAGGTGCCGTGGGGCGGGTCCATGTGCCCTACGTAGGCGAAGCCCTTGTCCACTTCGATCTTGCCGCCGCCGGGCAGGTCCATGCGGGCCACCTGCTTGATCTTGCTCGCGCTACCGAACCCATTGCCAGTCGCCATCTCGACTCTCCTTTCGCTCTCCGGTCCCTTGTGTCGGCTCAAGGCCTAAATGCACGATTCGCACGGAAATGGCAATGACGCGAAACGCCGGGGCCCGGGGTGACCGGGAGGGGGGCCTGGATGACGTTGTGGGCAGCTTGGGTGACGTTGTGGGTTGCCCGCAATGGCGGTTCGGATGGCGCATTCACGCCGAGAAAGGATGGGGTCAAGCCGTGAGGCACGTATGCCCCACGGCTTGGAGTGTTTCGAAGGGCGCGCTAGCGCCCGTTATGACGGTTGGAATCGAGCCGGCGAGGGACGGGCGTGCCGTTCGCGCTAGCGGCGGCCTCCGAAGTCACGGCGCTGGGGCCGGGCTTCGTTCACGGTGATGGTGCGGCCTCCGAGGTCCGTCTCATTGAGGGCGGTGACGGCGGCCTCGGCCTCGTCCGGGGTGCCCATCTCCACGAAACCGAACCCCCGGGAACGCCCCGTGAACTTGTCGATGATTACCTGGGCGGATTCGACTGTGCCGTGGGCCGAGAAGATTTCCTCAAGCTGCATGTCGGTCGTCGAGTACGGCAACCCGCCGATATAGAGTCTCCTGCCTTCCATCTGTGCTCCTCCTGAAACGTTATGGCCATACACCCCGAGCGCTAACTTCAAAAGGAGTCGGACATGGCAAGAGGTTTTTCTGAACCACGATCTCGGTCGGTCCTTCGAGTAGGCTTCGCAAGGTGAGACTTACGATGGTCTGTCTGTCCCCTTGGGACGAAAACCATCGTAGCCCTTCGGTCAGGAGGCGTCAAGCGACGGAAAGGGTCTCCCCTTCCCGCCGCCCTTGCATCAGATCTTGTAGAAATTCCGGGCGTTGTCGCCGAGGATGGCCTGTTTCTGCTCGTCGGTGAGCTCTTCCCGGTCGCGGATCTCGTCGATCTCTTCCATGCAGTTGTCCATGGTGATCTCGTGCGGGAAGTCGGAGCAGAACATGAAGACCTCGTGTCCTATGCGATTGACGCAGTAGACCAGCACGTCCTCGTTGCCCTCGCAGCCGATGAAGACGCGGCCGCTGCGGAAGTATTCCAGGGGCTCCCGCTTGAGCTGCAGGCCGCCGTACTCCACCTCGCGGTTCAGGCGGTCGAGCACCAACGGGATCCAGGCCGTACCGCCCTCGAGGAAGCCCACCCGCAGATCGGGGAACCGGTCGAAGACGCCCTCAGACATCATCCCGGTCATGTGGATGGCTAGCGGAAACGGCATCCCCAGCGCGCGTGTCGCGGGAAAGACCTTGAACGAGTTGAAGCCCAGATCGCCGTAGCAACCGCCGTGGACGGCCAGGGCGCAATCGAGCTTTTCCGCCTCCTCGTAGAGCGGCCAGAACTCGTCGGAGCCGTAGTGCCGGTCGAGGCCGTTGGACGGCAGCATGGCGCACACCATGCCCAGGTCCTTGACCGCACGGCGGAGCTCCTTCACCGCCGACGGCACGTCCTGCACCGGGATCAGCGCCACCCCCTTGAAGCGGTCGCTGACCTTCGTGTACTTCTCGGTGAACCAGTCGTTGTAGGCCTGCGCGTACGCCGCCGCCCACTCGGGAAAGTGCACCTGGCCGTAGGAAAGGCCGGCCGTGGGATAGAGCACCGAGCTCTCGATCCCGGTCTTTGCGAGGAACTCGAGCCAGCGCTCGGGTCCCACGGAGGCGTCGAAGATCCCCTCCGGCTCGATGATGCGGCTCCTGGGAGTGTGGAACTTGTCCAGGCTCGGCAGCATCTGGCGGAAACTCAGGCTGCCCCGGCCCAGGTACTGCTTGTCAATGAACTCGTTGATCTCGTTCTCGCGCTCCATGATATGCCCGTCGGCATCAATGAATGCTTGACCCATTTCTCTCCTCCTTTCCTTTCCTGGGAATTCACCGTGTGTTTGGCAAATGAACCGACGACGCCGATACGCGCACGTGCGTAACGGACGCCGCAGCACCCTACATTATTCGTTCCGCAATTCTCCTGTCAATGGGATTCGACACGCGTTGACGCCCGTTCCCGGTACCCGTAGACTTCCGGCTCCATGGCTGGCTTCAGGTCGCTATTTTGGTTGTCGCTCCTCAGTGCCGCGCTCGTTGCCGCCCCCTTCCTCTGGCCGATCCTGTTCCCCCTGACCTGGCTCGCCCCCGTCCCGTGGCTGACCGCGCTGGAGGGCGCGCGCCGCTGGCGGCACGCGCTCCTGGCCGGGGCGCTCACGGGAGCGGCCACCATCGCACTGGGCTTTCACTGGCTGGTCTATACCATCCACGTGTTCGGCGGCGTCAACTACGCCCTGGCGGCAGCGGGCTTCGCTCTCTTCGTGGCCTGGTCGGCCATCCCGTTCGTGGTGTTCGCGGCGCTGGTGCGCCTGTGCGGGACCGGGCCCCTGGGGCTCCTTCCCCCGGCGTTCTGGGTCGCCGTCGAGTTCTGGTTCCCCAACCTCTTCCCCTGGTATCTCGCCACGAGCCAGACGGCGTTCACTTCCCTCAACCAATCGGCGGACCTCGTGGGCCACTACGGCACTACCTTCGTAGTGCTGTGGGCCGGCACGGCGCTCTACAGGATCCTTCGCGCGCGCCGGGGCGACGGCACGATGCGCTCGGCGGCGTGGGCCTCTGCCGGCGCGTGCGCGATGCTGCTCGCGGCCTTGGTGTACGGGCAGGTGCGGGTGGCGCAGGTCAGCGCCGCGGCCGCGTCGGCCCGGAAGGTCGACGTGGCGATCATACAGGGGAACATCGACATCGAGCGGAAGGGCAAGGCCGCGTTCCTGAAGACCAACCAGCAGACCTACAAGGACCTTTCCGCGAAGCACGCCGACGCGGACCTGGTGGTGTGGCCCGAGTCCGCCATGGAGAAGTGGCTGCCGGAGAGGGCCGGAAGGGTGCCGCCGGCGCTTCTTCCGGCGCCCCATCCGCACATGATCTTCGGCGCCATCAGCTACCGGCGCGAGCCCGGGAACCTCATCCGCAGATACAACAGCGCGTTCGCGGTGGATGCCGCCGGGACCGTGGTGGGACGTTACCACAAGCGGGTGCTGCTGGCCTTCGGCGAGTACATTCCCCTGGCGTGGCTCATCGGCAGCGTGCCGGGCATATCGCCCATCGGCGACGGCTTCACCCCCGGCGCGATCGAGACCCCGTTCGTCCTCCCGAAAGGGGCGCGGGCGGCGGCGCTCATCTGCTACGAGGACCTCATGCCGGCGCTTTCGCGCCGCTTCGTCCGAAACGGGCGCGCCAACCTGCTGGTGAACCTCACCAACGACGCCTGGTACGGCCGCACGGCGGCGCCGTGGCAGCATGCGCGGTTGGCCCGGTGGCGCAGCCTGGAGACCCGACGGACCATGGTGCGGGCCACCAACACCGGGCTGACCACGGTCATCGATCCCGCCGGCCGCATGTCGGCGCCGCTGCCGCTGTTTTCGGAGGGGGTCTTGAGGACCACCGTCCCCCTGATGGAGATGGAGACCGCGTACGTGCGCTACGGCGACTGGTTCGCCTGGCTCATGACGCTGGCCAGCATCGCGGCGGTGGCGGCCAGACGATTCAGGCGGCTCCGGCCGTGAGGCCGGTCCCGCCGGGACACCGGCGTCAAGGCAGGTGGAAGCGGGTCAGCGCGTCCAGCACACCATCGACGGTATCGGCGATGAGCAGCTTGTCGCGGTGCTTCTGCTTGAGGAAACCGTGGTCCACCGCGTGGTCGAGGAAGCGGATCAGGTGACCGTAGTAGTCCCGGACGTTGAGGACGCCGCAGGGCTTGGCATGGATGCGGAGCTGGAGCCAGGTGATCATCTCCGCCAGCTCCTCCAGCGTGCCGTAGCCCCCCGGGAGCGCGATGAAACCGTCCGACAGCCGCGCCATCAGCGCCTTGCGTTCGTGCATGGAGGCCACCACCTTGAGGTCGGTGAGGCCCGTGTGCACCACCTCGTCCATCATCAGCGCCTCGGGGATGACGCCGATGACCTCGCCGCCCTCCTCGAGGGCCGCGTCCGCCACGCTTCCCATGAGCCCGATGGAGGCGGCGCCGTAGACCACCCCGATGCCGCGCCGGGCCAGCTCGCGGCCCAGCGACGCCGCCGTGCGGGCGTAGTCGTCGAGCGCCCCCTTGCTGGACCCCGAGAAGACACAGATCCGTTTCATTCAAGCTCCCGGGCGTTCATCCTTCGTTGGAGACCAGCCTGAGCCCCACGATGCCGGCGACGATGAGGCCGATGCACGCCAGCCGCAGCCCGTCCCTGGGCTCCGCGAACAGGATCATTCCGAAGATCACCGCGCCCACGGCGCCGATGCCGGTCCAGACCGCGTACGCCGTTCCCACCGGCAGGGTCTTCACCGCCTGCGACAGGAAGTAGAAGCTCACCGCCATGGCCAGGACCGTCACCGCGCTCGGCAACAGCCGCGAGAACCCGGCCGTATACTTGAGGCCGATGACCCACACCACTTCGAACACGCCGGCCACGCACAGGTAAGTCCAGCCCATCCGGGATTGCCTCCGTTCCGGTTATTACCAATAATTGCCCGGTCATGCCCAACACGGCGTCCCATTCCGAGCACTGCCGCGACTGCAAGACCCGGCTGCACGAGCTTCTCGCCACGCTGTATCCGGACGCCTGCCGCAAGGACCATTCGTTTCCCTGGCCCAGCGCCCCGGAGGCATACCGAGGCACCCGGGTCGGGGAGGCGCTGCAGCGCGTCTTCGACGGACTGCGCGCCCACCGGGGTTACCGGGACTTCATACGAACGCCGCGGATGCCACCCTGCGACTACTATATAGCAAGCCCGGGGTTCATTCTGGAGTTCGACGAGCGCCAGCACTTCACCCGGCCCCGCGCCATCGCCCTGGACCTCTATCCCGCCGGCTTCCGCTTGGGCTTTTCCACCCGGGAATGGCGCCGTCTGTGCGACGCGCTGAACGCGCAGGACCCGGACCCGCCGGACCGGGACGAGCGCCGGGCCTGGTACGACTGCCTCAGGGACCTGCTGCCGGCCGTTCACGGGCTCGGGCCCACCGTCCGCCTCTACGAGGGCGCCCTGCGCTGGTGCGAGCTGCGGCCGGATTCGCCCGCCGATGTCCGCAGGTTCAAGTCTTTTCTGCCGGGAAGCTCCATAGTATAGAGGTCGGCATGGCGTGCGTCCGGCGGGGACGGCGCCGAACGACGGAAGGAGCGAAACGTGGCCGGAGACAACGACGCCGACAGGCTCAAGGCACGGGATCTCATCCGCGAGATCAAACGAGCCGGCATCCGGTTCATCGTGGCGTTGCCGGATCGCACCACCAGCGAAAACGTGCTGAAGGCCATGATCAAGGATCCCGACTTCCAGGTGGTGCAGGTGTGCAAGGAGGACGAGGGCGTCTCCATCTGCAGCGGGCTCTACGCCGCCGGGCACCGGTCGCTGCTGCTCATGCAGTACACGGGGCTCCTGGACTCCATCAACGCGGTCCGCGGCGTGGCCGTCCAGGGGAAGAACCCGGTGTGCATGATGGTGGGGATGCTCCAGAAGGAGCCCGGCGTACCGCCCACCGAGTCCAAGCGCTACGGGCTGCGGATCATCGAGCCGATTCTGGACGCCATGCAGATCGAGCACCACAACATCGAAGCGCCGGGCACGGAGGACAAGGTGGTGCCCGCGGTGGAGCGGGCCTACGCGGAGTTGATGCCGGTGGCCATGCTCATCGGACGGGAGCCTGTCTGATCATGATGAAACGCGACGAAATGCTCAAGGTGCTGGCGCGCCACCGGACCGACGAAATCGTGGTGGCGGTGTACAAGGCGGCCCAGGACTGGATCCACATCGCGCCGTCGGACCTCAACTACACCTTCACCGGCGCCATGGGACAGGGGTCGTCCCACGCCCTGGGCCTGGCCCTGGGCCGGCCCGACAAGCGGGTGGTCGTGCTGGATGGCGACGGCAGCCTGCTCATGAACCTCGGCAGCCTCGTCACCATCGCCAACGCCGCGCCGAAGAACTTCGTGCACTGCGTTTGCGAGAACGGCACCTACGAGACCAACGGCGCCGTCCCCATCCCGACCCACAGCGGCTTCACCTTCACCGGCCTCGCCAGGGAGGCGGGCTACGCCAACACCTACACCTTCGACAACCTGGAGGACTGGGACCGGAACCTCGACACCCTCCTCAAGGAAGACGGACCCATCCTGGTGGACCTCAAGGTGGAGCCGGGAGAGGACTACCCGGAGAACTTCCCCCGCCTCTACAGCACCGAGCACCGGGACCGCTTCCGCAAGGTGCTGGCGGAGTCGTAGAGACCCCCACGCCGGTGGTCCCGCTTCGCTCACCGTCGTCCCGGCCTTGACCGGGAAACCCCACCACTCCCGTCACCCGGGCGTTGACCCGGGGTCCCCACTCCCGTCACCCCGGGCTTGACCCGGACGTCACCCCGGGCTTGACCCGGGGTCCAGGCGGGGAGTGGGGCCGCCGAAACCGGTACACCACCCTGCCGCCACACCTGGATCCCGGATCAAGTCCGGGATGACACCCTTGGAGTCCGGGATGACACCCTTGGGGTCCGGGATGGACATCCTTGGGGTCCGGGATGGCACCCTTGGGGTCGGGGATGGCATCCTTGGGGTCCGGGATGACCCTCTGTCGGTCAGGACGACCCCTATGCGTCAGGGTTGATGACGTCCACCGGCGCGCCCTCGATGAAACGGATCACGTTGGTGAAGGCGCTCTGGTAGCGCTGGTGCAGGATCCGGTCCACGGCGTAGCCGCGATGGGAGGCCAGGACGACGTTGTCGAGGCCGCGCAGTGGATGGTCCGGGGGCAGCGGCTCCTCATCGTAGACGTCGAGACCGACCCCTCCGGGATGACCCCGCCGGAGCGATTCCACCAGAGCGCCCTCCGAGATGATCGGGCCGCGCGCCGTGTTGATGAGCAGCGCGCCTGGTTTCATGCGCTGAAGCTCCCGGCGGCCGATGAGTCCTCGCGTCTCGCCGTTCAGCCGGCAGTGCACCGAGACGATGTCCGACTCCTCGAGCAGCGTGTCGAGGGAAACCCTGCGGGCGCCGGCCTCCGCCGCCCGCTCATCGGTGAGGGTCTTGCCCGTGGCCAGGAGGTTCATATCCATGGCCTGGGCGATGCGCGCGACCCTGGCACCGATGCGCCCGAGGCCGATGACGCCCAGGGTCCTCCCTTCCAGCAGCATGCCGACTGCCGGCGGCCACGCGCCCTCGCGCATGCCTTGGCTCACCGAGGGAATCTGCCTTGCCAGGGCCAGCAGCAACGCGAACGTCAACTCCACCGTGGAGGCGCCGGAGTCGTTGGGAGTGCATGACACCGGGATGCCGCGCCGGGTCGCCTCGGCCAGGTCCAGGTGCGGTATGCCGCGGCCGATCTGCGAGATGAACCGCAAAGACGGCGCCAGCGCGAACTCCCGCTCCCGGAACGGCGAGCGCTCCCGCATGAGCACCACCGCATGCGCGTCTCCCACGGCCGCCGCCCATTCCTTGTCGGTGTTCAGCTTGTGCTCCACCACGTCGACGTCGGCCACGGCCACCACCTCCCCATAGGCCGGAACCGTGGTGCAGAACCTCTCGTAGTCGTCCAGCACCACCACGCGAAAACGATCCTCCGACATGACACCTCCCGTCCTGGAGCTCGCGGCCCCGATGCCGTTTTCCTACCCCCAATATTCCGGATAAGCTAATCACTCACCACCTTCGTCGTCCCGAGCGCGGCGAAGCGATGTCGTCCAGTCCCGGAGGGATCATGAGTCAGTTGACCGAAGAGAAATGCGTGGCGTGCCGGGCCGATGCTCCGGTGGTCACCGACGAGGAAGTGCGGGAACTGAAGCCCCAGACGCCGGAGTGGGGGATGATCGAGGAGGACGGAATCCCCAAGCTGGACCGGCTCTTCAAGTTCAGGAACTTCGCCCAGTCGCTGGCCTTTACCGCGGCCGTGGGAGACATCGCCGAGGGCGAGGGCCACCACCCGCGGATCGTGACGGAATGGGGCCGGGTCCGCGTCACCTGGTGGACCCACAAGATCCGCAACCTCCACCGCAACGACTTCATCATGGCGGCCAAGACCGACCGGGTTTACACCGCCGCCGAATAACGAGCTCCCCCAGTCGACGAACGAGCACACTACAACGCGTTCGTCTCCCGCCCGCGCCATGATTGACACGCGGCAACCTCTTGCCGTATTCACATTAATACGAACGACTCTCCGTGGAGGTAACGCATATGGCCGGCTATCCAATCCTTGACTCCGACTCCCACATCCGCGAAACCATCGATGACTACCGCGCCCGCGTACCGGAGCAGTTCCAGCGTATCCGCCAGGGGCTCTTCCCCAGCGACACCTGGGACCGCTTCCTCGGACGCATGGGGAAACAAACCATCGGCGCGGACGGGTACGTCGAGGACATGGACGTGGAGGGTATCAACCTTACCGTCACGTATCCGACCATGGGACTGAGCCTCAGCCTCGTCCCCCAGAGCGATCTCCAGAAGGCGCTGGCGCGGGCCTGGAACGACTACATCGGCGAGATCCAGCAGCAGAACCCGCGCATGAAGGGCATCGCCACCGTCTCGCTCAAGGATGTGCCCGCGGCCGTGGAAGAGCTCAACCGCGCCGTCAACAAGTGGCACCACCCGGGCGTGATGATCCACACCCACGGCCACAAGAAGAACCTGGGCGCCGAGGAGTTCTGGCCCATCTACGCCGAGGCCGAGCGCCTGGGCATCCCGGTCTGCTTCCACGGCAACTCCTGGGGCGCGGAGGGGCAGGAACGCTGGGAGAGCTTTCTCCAGGCCCACACCGTGAGCTTTTCCTTCGAGATCATGCAGGCCTTTCTAGGCATCGTCACCTGCGGGGTGATGGAACGCTTCCCCAAGCTGAAGCTGGGCTTCTTCGAGGCCGGGTGCGGCTGGCTCCCCTACTGGCTCGACCGCATCGACGAGCACTACGAGCGGCGCAGCGAGGAGGCGCCGCTGCTCAAGGGCAAGCCCAGCGAGTACGTCACCAGCGGACGGGTCTACGTGAGCTTCGACCCCGACGACGCCATGCTGCCCTACTGCATGGACCGCTACGGCGACGACATGTGGCTGTTCGCCGCCGACTACCCGCACTGGGACACCATCTGGCCCAACGCCACCAAGGAAGTCCGCGAACGCACCGACATTTCCGAGGACCAGAAACGGAAGGTCTTCTTCGACAACTGCAACCGCTTCTACTCGCTGGGGCTGGAGGCATAGCGGCGGGAGCGCAGCGGGCGGTCACAGGCCTGAACGTCCATGAACGCAAGACAATGGATCGCCGCCGGGGTCCTCTTGCTGCTCGCCGGCTGCGCCACTGCAAAGGGGCCCGGCTTCGATGGCTGGAAGAAGCCCGAGGCGGGCCTCGGCGTCGTCTATCTGTACCGGCCGTGGTCCGCGGTGGGTGGCTTTCTCCCAACGCACGTTCAGGTGGACGGCAGGCACAAGCCGGACCTCAGTAACGGCGGCTACCAGGTACACGAGCTGCCACCCGGCATGCACACGATCACAACGGCCATGGGCAGCCTCCCCATCACCACCGATACGACGAAAGTCGATGTAAGGGTTGAATCCGGGTCGGTTCTCTACATCCGGTTCACGGCCCGCAAGAGGGACGTCGGGGGCGGCAACTTGGTGCGCGTCAACGAGCTCTCGTTGGTGAACCAGTCCGTCGCCCGAAGGGAAATCCCTGTCACCAAGCTCTCCATGTAACGGCCTGCGCCGCCGGCACGGAAAGCGGGCAGCGCCTCGACCACGTCACCCGCCTCACAGTCGGAGCTCATCCGCCACGGCCCGTTCGACCACGGTACCCTTGAAGAAGTCCGGGTTGTTGCGGGTGTGCAGGCGGGCGGCGTTGGTGAAGGTGAACTCCCGGAAGTCCTGCTCGGTCACGTGGCCCTTCTCCACCATCTCGTGGGCTTCCGGAATGACCTCCTTGAAGTCCGGCACGTCGAAGTGCGTGAAGTCGGAGCTGAAAATCGGCTGGAGCCGCACGCCCATGCGCGGATCGAACGCCCACATGGTGGCGCGGTCGTCGGCCTCGCAGCCGAAGAAGAAGTTGTTGGCGAACACCGCCTCGACGTCCTCTTCGGAATGGATGCCCGCGGCTTCGAAATCATCCACCACGTGCTCGGGCCTGACCAGCTCGTCGAGGCTGCAGTTGGGCCGGAAGGCGTCGAGGTTGTCCATGATGGCGTCGGCGTTGCGCTTGAGCTTCTCATCGCCGTAGCGGTCGATGAACCCCTTCAACTCCTGGACGTTGGTCGCGTCCGGGTACTGCAGCCCGGCGCGCCGGCGCTTCTCCCAGTGCTCGATGAGGTCGAAGCACATCTGGCAGGCCCAGCTTATGCCCCCTTCCATGAACCCGAAGTTGAGGCTCGGGTAGCGGTTCACCAAGCCGCCCAGGAAGACGCCGCGGGCGAAGGCGTGGTTCGACTCGGCGAAGTGGCCGACGTGGTTGAAGGTGAAGTTGCTGATGGAGGCGCGGTCGTGCCAGCGGCCGCTGCCCGAATGCTGGGTTACCGCCACGCCCAACTCGACGCACCGCCGCCAGACGGGCTCGTAGTCGTACGGGCTGTCCAGGGCGATGTTGTCGCAGTACCAGGCAGCCTTGCGCGGATCGATGCCCTCGGCCGCGCCAGGAATCTTCCGTTCCTGGTTGCCCCGCAGCATGATCGCGCGATAACCCCGCTGCACCACCGCGTACTCCAACTCCTCCAGGGCCTCGTCGGGGTTGTGCGCCGGGATGATGGCCACCGGACAGAACCGTTCGGAATACGGGCCGAACATGTCCGCCGTCATCATGTTGTAGGCCCGGACTCCCGCCCGGTGCAGGTCGTCGTCCTGAATGCCGTTGACGCTCAGCCCGAAGCTCGGGTAGATCATCGCGAAGTCGATGCCCAGCTCCGGCAGCCGCTCGTTCAGCAAGGCCGGCAACAGCCCCGTGGCCTTGTCGAGCGTATCGGCGGTGACACCCCACCAGATGGTGCGGCGCATGCGGTGGTGCTGGCGTTCCTGCGGCGTCGCCCGGTACCAGCCCTGGTTCCGGCGCCAGAGATCCTTGATCTGGTCGACGGCTCCGGCGCCGCCCGCCTCGCTCAGGTACTCGAGAAACACCGGGATCGGTTCGATCCAGTGACCGTCACCGTCGATCACCGGGTGCTTGAGGCTGTCATGTATTGCCGCCGCTCGATTCTCCATGGTCACGGCTCCTCTCGTTACGGTATGGCTGCCGGGCAAACGCCGCGGACCTTGTCCGACCTATAGCACATCTTGCCGGCCGGGTGTGCCCGAGCCTTCAGGCCGACGAAGCGGTGTCGCCTGACGTCCCGTGCAGCGCTCTTTCCACCGCCGGCCGCACCAACTCCGCCTGCCAGCGCAACAACCCCCCGCTCGCCATGACCTCATCGAGAGTCCTGGGCCGCTGCTGGACGATGGCCTCGAGCGCCGCCTTCGGCGCCAGCGTCGACGGCGCGATCTCCAGCGCCTCGGCGATCCCGGCGCACTCGCCGCGCAACGCGTCCACCTCCCGCTGGTCCATGGGCGGCGGATGTTCCCGCGGGGTCCTGATTCGTTCCGGCCACTCCGCCGGGGTCATGGCCGCCGCCCGGTCAAGCGCGTGCTTGAGCGCCCTCCTGCGCGAGCCGACGATGTCGCGCGGCAGCTTCGGCCCCTGCTCCAACCCCTCGTCCGGATGGGACTCCGCCCACAGGACCAGCTCCAGAAGCTGCCGGTTGCCCAGGACCTTGAAGGTCGGACGGTCGGCGCGCCGGGCGCGCTCCTCGCGCCACCCCCAGGCTTCCCGCAGATACGCAAGCTGTCGGGGAGTGAGCCGGCCGGCTCCCTTGGTTCGCCAGGCTTCCCGCGAGTCGCGCTGACGATCGCGCCCGGTGGCCTCCACCATGGCCGCGCAACTCTCGCGGTGCCACTCCACCCTTCCCCGCTCCAGCAGTTCGCCGTGCAGGCACTCGGCGAGCTCCTCGAGATGCCGCGTGTCGTTGGCCGCGTAGCGCAACTGCTTTTCGCTCAGCGGCCGGCGCGACCAGTCGGACTTCTGCGAGTCCTTGGTCATGGCGACGTCCAGGAATTTCTCGACCAGGGCCGCCAGCCCGATCTGCTCGATGCCCAGCAACTGGGCCGCGATCATGGTGTCGAAGACTTCGTCGCTCGGCCTGAAGCCCTGCCACGCGCGCAGCATGCGCAGGTCGTAGTCGCCGCCGTGGGCGATCAGCGGCTTCTCCGCCAGGGCCTTCACCAAGGCGCTGAAGTCAAGCTCGGAAAGGGGGTCGACGACGAAGTCCCGACCTCCAACGGAAAGCTGGATCAGGCAGACCTTCTCGGTGTAGCTGTGGAGGCTGTCCGCCTCGATATCGAGCGCGACCCGTTTGCCGCCCTCGATGCGGCGGATCAGCCGCTCCAGGTCAACGGATTCGCGGACGTAGAGGTGGTCCGCGGACTCTGGCGTACTCAATGAATCAATCTCCTCCCGTACCACGCAGCAACTCCCACAAACCTCTGGGGCTCACGATCCGCAACCCCTCAACCGGTCCGGCTTCCAAGAGGTCTTTGTCTCCGGTCACGAGTATTTCCGCCATGCCGCTGATCGCCGCGGCGGCTATCCATCGATCGGCAGGATCTGTAGCCGGCCATGTCGCTGGCTGTACCGGCGCCACCACGTCGGCATGCCCGCGGACGAAACCGACCACTTCGCTCACGTGCTCCCTGGGCATGCCGAGCTTGCTCGTGAGAATTTGTTCAAGTTCCTGGAGGACCGTCTCGCCAACGAGAAGCTGGTGTCGGGCGAGCACGAGTTGCAGGATGTCATGGCAGAACCCGCGGGTCGCGAAGGCGGCGACCAGGACGTTGGTGTCCAGCAGGATTCTCACGAGACTTCGTCGAAGACATCCTCGTCAGTCAGCCAGCCATGCGCCTCGGCGAACGGTGCGACACGGCGCCGCAGCTGTTCAAGTCGTGCGATCGCGAGTTGCCGACGCACGGCTTCACGCACGAAGGCGCTCTTGCCCGTGCCCGTTCGGGCTGCGACGTCGCGCAATTCCGCGTCAAGCCTGTCGTCGATACGGATGGTCAAAGTCGCCATGTACTACAACGTACTACAGCGGAAGTCTCGTTGCCACCCTAGGGATCGTGGAGTGGTCCGGACCAAGCGGCAGTGATGGACATTGCGCAAGTACTCTTCCGATGGCACCCTACCGCGTAATGGCAAGTCACCTATCTCAGGCGTTTCGAGGCTGAAACACCCAAACCTGTGAACGCTTTACTGGCAGATATCGACACCGACCTTGCCGCTCGCGCTCGGGCAATCCACTCCCGCGTCCTCACCATGGACACCCACGTGGACATTCCGCCCGACTTCGGCACGGAGAGCTACGATCCCAGGGAGGCCAAGCGGGGCCGGGGCCAGATCGATTTGATGGGGATGCAGCACGGCGGGCTGGATGCGGTCTTCTTCATCGTCTACGTCGGGCAGGGAGAGCGCAACGCGGCGGGCTACGCCCGGGCCTTGGCGGACGCCTTCGCCAAGTTCGCCGCCATCCGGCGCATGACCGACGCGCAGTATCCAGACACGATCTCCCTGGCCCGCACGGCCGAGGACGTGCGCCGCATTCACCGCGAAGGGCACCTGGCGGCGCTCATCGGCATCGAGAACGGCCATGCTCTCGGCCGTGATCTCCAGATCCTGGACACCTGTTACGACTTCGGCGCCCGCTACCTGGGGCTGCTCCACAACGGCCACAATGACCTCGGCGACTCGGCGGTGCCCTACTCTCGTCTCAAGGACTCGCCCACCGAGCACGGCGGCCTCACCGATTTCGGACGCGCCGCGGTCGCGCGCGCCAACGACCTGGGGATCATGGTGGACATCTCCCACGCGGCCATGACCACCGCTATGGACGCCATCAAGGCCTCTCGCGCTCCGGTGATCGCATCCCACTCCAGCGTGAAGGGCGTCTATGACCACCCGCGTAACCTGTCCGACGAGGCGCTGACGGCGCTCCGGGACAACGGCGGCGTGGCCCAGATGGTGGCCTTCGATGCCTACCTGCGACCGGTCTCCCCCGAGAGGCGGACGGCGTTCCGGGCCCTCAGAACGGAGATGGACATCAAGGATTTCGCGGACTTCCAGCAGTTGAGCGACGAGAAACGCAACGCGTATCAAACCCGCCGGGAAGAGATCGACGTCAAGTGGCCCAAGGCGTCGGTGAAGGACTTCACCGACCACATCGACTACGCCGTCAAGCTCATCGGCATCGACCACGTGGGCATGGCCTCGGACTTCAACGGCGGTGGCGGCATCGCCGGCTGGGACAACGCCCGCGACACCCTCAACGTCACCGTCGAGCTGGTGCGCCGGGGCTACGGCGAGGAGCAGATCGCGCAACTGTGGGGCGGCAACCTGTTGAGGGTGATGGAGACGGTGGAGGCGTCGGCCCGGCGCCATGAATAGGCCCGGACCCCACAGAGGCAGACAAGTCTTTATTGGCCCGAACCCGAACGGATGGTATAATTCTTGCGAACATCCTCGGGATGAGCATGATGGTGACCGAACTGTATGACGCCTTGAGATCGGCCGGGGCCCCGGAAGGGAAAGCCCGTGCAGCCGCTCAGGCGATGTCCGAAGAGAGTCTGGCGACCAAGACCGACATTGCGCGGCTTGAGCGGGAGCTGTTGGTCCTGAAATGGATGAACGGCACGGCCGTGGCAGGAGTCGTTTCCCTGCTGCTCAAGTCATTCCTCGGATAAGCTGTCTTTCGGGCGACCAGAAGCGCCGCCTCAGCCCTTGGGCCCGAAGACCGGCAACAAGGCGCCGCCCCTTTCGATGAAACGAATCTCTACATCCATGCCGATCGAGACGTCGCCCGGGTCGCAGCCGACGATGTTCGTACCGAACATCGGCCCTTCCTCAAGCTCGATCAAGGCATACACATAGGGCAGGTCGGTTTTGAAAGCCGGATCGAAGGCCCGGTGGTGCACGTTGTATGCGAAAACCTTGCCGCGGCCCGACGCCTCGCGCCATTCGAGGCTGCCGTAAAAAGGTTGGTTGGCGTGATTGCGACAGTAGGCCGCCGGCCAATACCAGGCGCCGCACTTGCGGCATTGCATCAGCACGAACTTTCGATTCCGGACCGCGTCCCAGAACGGCTTGTTGTCCTCATCGATGGCGGGCTTTGGGTAGGACGAAGACACGACGATCGGCTCCCCTTCAGTTGCTCAGGATCATGCAGGCATGGGTCGAGCACATCCCGGGCGAAAGGATCTCGCCGCCGTGGCCCGTCACCAGCCCGATTCTTGCGTTTGCTACCTGCCGCTCTCCGGCTTCGCCGCGGAGCTGCATGATGGCCTCCGCGACATGAGTCTGCTCGCCCAGATGATATGCGGAAAGGAGTCCACCGCTGGTATTGATTGCCACCTCGCCTCCCGGACCGATGCGCCCCCCCTCGACGAACGCGCCACCCTCACCCTTCTTGCACCATCCGTAATCCTCTAGCTGGAACAGCACCTCGGCGGTGAAACAATCATAGAGACCCGCGAAATCGAGATCCGCGAGGCCGATCTCCGCTTCACGGAAGGCGGTCTCCCTGGCGGTCTGCACGGCAAGACGCGTGTAGTTGGCCTTGTCCCACCAGAGCTGCCCCATGGCCTCTCCCACCCCAGCGCCCGAAACGTAGACGGGTTTGCGCGCCAGGTCCTTCGCCCGCTCGGCGGTCGTCAGGACGATGGCGAAACCGCCGTCGCTCACGACGCAAGCGTCGAAGATGTTGTAGGGCCATACCAGCGGTGGCGCGTCCATGTATTCGGACAGCGTCAGCGGCCGACCATGGAACTGCGCCAACGGGTTGGATTGGGCCCAACCGCGGATCGCCACTGAAATCTCGCCGAACTGCTCCTTCTTCGTGCCGAACTCATGCATGTGGCGCGCGGCAAAAAACGTGTGATGACTCATCGCCGCCAAATCGCCGAACGGCTTCCCCCAATAGCCCGCTCTTTCCATGACTCCGATGCTGGTATTGCCCGTTCGCCGCGCAACCCGGCTCCGAGAATAGTCCTTCGTTCCCGACGCGAGTACGACATAGTTGGCCATGCCGAGCTCGAGAAACTTGGTAGCCGCCAGAACGCCGACGATGCTCGCGGTGCCGCCGCGGGAAACCTGGAAGAACATGCGGCACGGCAGGCCGAGGACGCGCGGGAAGGCATCGGTCGGGGACGGAACGTCTCCCGCGCCGGGTGCGATCTTGAGATCAATCGCGCCGTCGACGTCGTTTACCGCAAGGCCGGCGTCCTCGATGGCGAGCCTGGCGGCCTCCGTCTGGAGCGTCCGAAAGCTTCGGTCCTCGAACCGGCCCGCCAGCAGCCCGACGCCGACAATGGCAAATTTATCTTTGAGAGCGCCAGACATCCCCAAAGCGGGCAGAGTTCAACGGATCAGGTTCAGAACCGGGTCTATCAGGTAGGAATCGAAGGAGTAGAGGCCGAGGCCGAAGGCGATTTGGCCGGCGGGCAGCGGAAACGAGAGGGCCTCCTCCAGCCCGATCTTGAAGAAGACGTACACGCCCAGACTGTACAGGAGGCTGGTGCGCCAGAGCTCGCGGGCCTGATAGCGGAGGAAGATCGTCGGGATCACCAGCCCGCCCACCTTGAATCCCAGGAGGTACAGGCCCAAAGCGAAGGCCACGGCCCAGAAGGAGATCTCCAGCGTACGCCGGCGCACCACCGCCGGCTCCAGCACGGGCCCGGCCTCCGCTACGGGCTCGGGCGCTGCCGGACCCTGCGCGAACCTGAGCGGCCGGAGCCCCAGCCACAAGCTGTAGGCCAAGTGCATCACCGACAGGGCCAGCACCGGATAACCGATGGCCAGGGGGAAGAACCGTGTGCGGGCCGGCCAGCCCTGCGCCTCCCACACGGCCCATGAGAGGAGGGTCACCAGCAGCACGCCGATGACGACATCCGTCCGGTTACGCACCCGGCTCCTCCTTGGGCTGAGCCCGCTTCGCCATCCAGTCCTGCAGCCCGGGCAGGAAGATCACGACCAGGGCAACCGCGAAGGTCACCATGACGATGGGCCGCGTCAGGAACCAGAGTCCGTAGATCTCGTACGAAATGAACAGGTTCCGCTCCACCAGCGACCCCAGCACCAGCCCCAGCACCAGCGGCGGACGCGGCCAGCCGTGGTTTACCATCACGACGCCCATCACCCCGAACACCAGCGTGGTGGTCATGGCGAAGTAGGAACCGGTGTTGGCGAAACCCGCCAGGTAGATGAGCATGAACAGCGCGGGAATCAGCAGCGAGCCGCGGACCTGGGTGATCTTCGCCAACTGGTTCAGGAACAGCAGGCACAGCACCACGGTGATGATGTTCGAGATGACGATGAGCCAGACGAACGAGAAGGTCAGGGACAGATGCTCGGTGAGCATCTTCGGCCCGGGCTGCAGCCCCTGGATGATGAAGGCGCCCAGCAGGATGGCGGTGGTGGCGCTGCCGGGCACCCCGAAGGCCACCGTGGGGATCATGGCGGCGCCGATGCCCGAGTTGTTGGCCGCGCCCGGTCCCAGGACGCCGCGCACATCGCCCTTGCCGAAGCCGCTCTTATCCCTGGTGCTCTGAACCGCGTGGGCGTAGGACACCCACTGGGACAGCGCGGCGCTCACGCCGGGCACGAGGCCGAAGAAGGTGCCGATCATGCTGCAGCGGACCGTGATGCCGATGTGAACGAAGGTGTCCTTGACCCCCTGCCACACGCCGCCGAGCTTGCCCACCTTCGTGTTGGCGATGGCGGAGCCCTTGACCCACAGCTCCACGATCTCGGGTACGGCGAACAGCCCCACGGCCGCGGCGATGAGCCCGACGCCCTCCCACAGGTTCACGAGGCCGAAGGTATAGCGCTCGATGTTCTCCTGGTAATCCAGACCGACGGTGGAAAGCACGAGCCCCAGCCCGCCGGCCAGCACGCCCTTGAGCTTGTTGTCGCCGCTCAGCGCCGCGAGAAAGCAGATCCCCAGGATCGCCAGAGAGAAGAACTCCGGCGACTTGAAGGACAACACCAGCGGGGTGACGATGGGAATGGCCAGCGCCAGGGAGAAAGCGCCGACGATGGCGCCCACCAGCGAGCTCATGAGCGCGGCGCCCAAGGCGCGGCCGGCCTCGCCTTTCTTGGCCATGGGATGCCCGTCGATGATAGTGGCGGTGGACACCACCTCCCCGGGCACCCCGAAAAGGATCGAGGTGATGTCGCCGGTGGTGCCGGTGACCGCGTACATCCCGAGCAGGAAGGCGAACGCCTGCACCGGGTCCATCTCAAAGATGAACGGCAGCATGAGCGCCACCGCCCCGGGGCTGCCGATGCCGGGCAGGATCCCGACGATGAACCCCAGGAAGATGCCGATCGACATCAGCAGGAACGTGGTCTGATCGAATACCTGGATGAGTCCTGTGACGAAGGCTTCCAGCATGGCGTTGTGGTAGCGGGAACGGTCGGTTCGCGGTTATCGGGTCAGAATTCAGGTCAGAGTTCGCGGGGCGGAGCCCGGCCCGCGACCGCCAGCGGCGGATGCGGACCGGATCCCGGAATCGCCCACGGTTGATTCGACGGCACGCCGCCGGTCTTTAGCCCTTGTCGATGAGCGCCTTGATCTTGTCCATGAGGGGCTTGGGAGTGTTGAGCAAATCCTCGACGATCTTGGCCACACCGTCGCCCCGCCTGGGCTGCAGATTGCGGTTCTGCTTCTTGGCCAGGGCCTGGACCTGCGGGTCGTTGTAGGCCTTGGCAAAGCCGTCGCGCAGGGCCTCGACACGGTCTTTCGGCACACCGGGCGGTAGCGTGTGGACGATGCTGATCTGGTTGGTGGCGTTCATCGCCCTCAGCATGGCCAGCTCTTCCTTGCTCTTGCCCTGCTCCTTGGCCAGCGCCTCGGCCGCGGGCACGCCCTCCAACAGCGGATGGTTTTCCTTCTTCTCGCCGGCGATGATCAGGACCCGGCAGCACTTTCCCTCACCCTCGAACATGGCGATCTCGGTGCTGGCCATGGTCTGGAACGTCGTGCAGAAGCCGTTGACCTCGCCGTTCTTCACCGCCAGACGCTGCGCGCCGCCGCTGGGGAATCCCGTGACGGCCTTGAAGTTGCTGCCGAAGATCGCGTTGAAGAAGATCGGCTCGAGGTGGGACAGGCCGCCCTTGTCGAAGCTCGACACGATAAGCTGCTTCTTGGTCTTCACCGCATCGGCGAAGCTCTTCACGCCCGCGTCCGTCCGCACCGCGCACGCGGAGTTGGCGCGGAACGCGCTCGCGACCCAGTTGAACTTCCTGCCGTCGAACTTGATCCCCGCCACGCCGCGAGCCTGCTTCATCACCAGGCTGCTGCTGATGGCCGCCATCACGGTGCCATCCCTGCGCTCGTTGTTGAACACCGTGTTGGCCGCCAGCGCGCTGCCGCCGCCCGACTTGTTCTGGACCACGATCCGGGGACTGCCGGGAATGTACTTGTGCAGAACCGGAGCGATGAGCCGGGTGGTGAGGTCCGTGGTGCCGCCCGGACCATAGCCCACGACAATGCGAATCTGCTTGCCCTTGTAGAAATCCGCCACCGCGTCAGCCCATGCCGGGCCCGCCAGGAACAGCAACCCTGCCGTCAGAACGAGAACTCGTTTAACCATGAGTGCCTCCTCTTGGGTTTTGATCGTGCGATTAACCGACTTTACGGTGCGCGTGTCAACCCCTAATCCGTCCGTTACGGCGCGCCCTCCTGCTCCTTCAGCATCTCCAGGGCCTGCTCCACGAGCTGCCGCCGGAGCCGCCGCTCCTCGTCCGCGTCAAGGGAGGGGTCGCCGAAAACGTGGTGAATGGCCCGGCCCGACATGATCCGCTTGGCGCCCGTGTTCTCCGACACCGAGACGAGATTGGTCACGTGCACCGTGGGGATGCCGCCTCTTTCCAGTTCCTTTGCCATCGCTGCGCCGCAGCGAGTGCAGGTGCCTCAGGCGGAGGTGAGGATGACGCCATCGACGCCGTCCTCCTCCAGCGATGCCGCGATGTCCCGCGCCATGTCGGCGGCGGTCTCCACCGGCGTGCCGTTGCCCGTGGTGGAGTAGAAATACTCGTGCAGCCCGCCTAGGGAACCGTCGCGCACCGCGTCCCGCAGCACGTCCAGGGGGATCAGCCGGTTGGGGTCGTCGTTGACCGCCGCGGTGAAGAAGCCGCCGTGCACGGATTCGAACTCGTCCCCGGCCAGGTGCTCCTTGCTCTCGAGGTGATAAGCACCGAAGTGGGTGGACAGGTACGACTTGATGCCGTCCGGGTTGCCGCGGGGGACCAGGCCGCCGGTGGTGACCAGCGCGATCTTCGCGTGGCCGAGGTCGTGGATGCCCGGCGCCGGCTCCACCTCCTGGAACGCCGGCAGCGGGATCTCCGTCTCCACCAGATCGCCGGAGACCTTGGCCAACAGCAGGTCCACGGCCCGTTCGGCCGCGCGCTTGGAGACCCGCGTGTTCCAGCGGCCGCCACGGGGAATCAGACCCCCCTCGCTGCCCGGAGCCACGGTCTCGCCGGTGAGCATCTTCACGATCACGGCCGCGGAAGCCTCGATGGCGGCACGCATGTCGCCCGACGACTCGCCGGTGCCCACCACCGGGATCTCGCTGCGGATCGTATCGGCGCCGGGGTTGGACGGCGACATCGCCGCCAGCACCGGTATGCCCAACTCGGCGCCCACCGCCCGGCACACCCCCGCGCATGCCAATCCGTAGCGCCCCGAGCCGAAGGCCGGCCCGGCGAACAGGAGATCCGGTTCGGCCGCCTTCACGAGCTCCAGCAGCCGCGCCGTCGCCTCCTCCTCGTTCTCGGAGAAGTGATCGTCGCCGCAGTGGACCGTGGCGACGATGCCGGCGCCCTCCCCCAACAAGGTTTGCAACAGCCTTCCCGGTCCGACCGCGGCTTCCAGCGCGCCGGGCGGCGAACCCGCGCTCTCCTCCCCGCCGAGACCGGCGAAGAACTGGTTCACGTAGTGGACGATTCGTTTCATTTTGCCTCCCTAACCCGGCCTGGCCGTCAGCGTCGAGCCGCCGATGGGATCGATGGCGCCGATGATGTTCTGCACCGGGATCTCCACCGTGCCGGACACGTCTCCCTGGATGGCCCCCAGGAACCCGTCGCCGCCGATGACCAACTCCATGGACTCGTCGAGACGGACCTTCTCGGGACAGTTGCCCACGCTCACCATGGCGTCCGCCTGGGGCGCGACATCCACCATCGACGGGCCGTCGCCGCCCGACTCCTCCTTGGCCACCAGCACCGTGCGCAGGCCCGCCTCTTCGCACGCCCGGCAGGCCAGCATCAGGTCCACGTCCGCCTGGCCGCCGCCGTCCTTGGTGATGACCACCGCCTCGGCCTCCACCACGTGCCGGAGCAGGCGCGCCGCGTGCCAGGCCCCGGCGGCCTTCTCTTCGTATGTGGCGTAATGATTGGCCAGCACCATGCCCGCGAACACGAGGTCACGGTTGTGGCGGCGGTGGAGCTCCCGGATCATCGGGTGGTTCAGGATGTCGTGGGTGGCGTTCTTGGTGGGCTTGGTATAGCCGTCGTTCACCAGCGCCCCGTCCAGCAGCTCGTTGGGATGCACCACGCTCGGCACGATGTCCTTGGTGCTCTTGCCGTAGAATAGCTTCTGGCGGCCGATGCCGTGGGAGTACGAGAAGCTGAGGTACCCCACGCGCGGCAGGTCCGTCGACGCGTTACGTCCCAGGTCCAGGGAAAAGGCTTCGGTGCGGGCCGGCTCCAGCCCCTGCGTGGTCTGGGCCAGGAAGACCGCCGCCCGAAGCCCCGCGCGCATGAGCGCCAAACCGAACGCGCCGGGGTCGGACCCCTCCCGCGCCTTGGGCAGCACCACCAGACCGGGCATTTGGCCGAACCGGCTAAGCTCGCTGCCGGGGCCGCACATGTCGATGATGGCCTCCTCGGACCGGGGGAGCGAGCCGGACGTCACCACCGCCACGCCGTCCAGCGCATGGGTGCGGCCGAGGCCGCATTGGTACAAGGGTCCGAGGCTGCCGGGAAAAGGGCTGCCGCGCTCCGGGTCCTTCCAGCGGGGCTCGACGATGTCCACCACGTGGAGTATCCGGGTACGGTCGCCGGGCCGGACGATGCTCAGCTCGACGTCGTCGATGAGCGGCTCCGCCAGCAGTTCGGCGCGCAGCGCCTCGCGGTTGACAACGAGTTCGCCTTCCCGATATTCGGTGTGGGCGCCCCAGCAAAGGGACCGGACAGGGAAATGGGCCAGCTCGAAATCCACGCGACCTCCTGGTGTCATCCGTTGAAGGCAAACCCCTTGTACCAAACCCGGCCGCGCAGTGCGAGCAACCCGAACCAGCGAGGCTACGGCGGATCACGAACCCGCCACCCCCTGGATTCCGGGTCAAGCCCGGAATGACGGATCAGAAAGGTGCAGTCGGACGCATGGACCTTCCACACGTTACCCCGCACCTTTTCTCCGTTACCCGGGCCCGGGTCAAAGCCCGGGGCAAGCTTGACCCGGGGTCCAGCGAGCAGTGACCGGGACTTGAGGTGCCGAAATTGACCGATCCTGCAACAGACACGCCCGACGAGGCCCCGCTGGAACCCAACCTCCCCATCTGCGACCCGCACCACCACCTGTGGCGGCGCCCCAACAACCCGTACCTGCTCGACGATTTCCTGCGCGACGCCTCGGCCGGCCATCGCATCGTCTCCAGTGTGGCGGTGGAGTGCGGGGCGATGTACCGCGAAGAAGGGCCGGCGGAGTTGCAGCCGGTGGGCGAGACGGAGTTCCTGGAGGGCATCGCATCCGAGAACTCGTCCGCGGGTACGCCCGCAACCGTGGCGGCCGCTATTGTAGCCTACGCCGACCTGACCCTTGGCGACGCCGTGGCCGCCGTCCTGGAAGCGCACCTGAAGGCCAGCCCCACCCGGCTGCGCGGCATCCGCTATTCCACCATGTGGGACGCCTCGGACTCGTTCCGGAGCGTGCCGCGGCCCGGCCTGCTGCGGGACGCCGCGGTCCGGAAGGGCTTCGCACGCCTGCAGCACCTCGGGCTGAGCTTCGACGCCTGGCTCTATCACCCGCAGATTTCCGAGCTGGTGGAGCTGGCCCAGGACTTCCCGGCGGTGCCCATCATCCTCGACCACATCGGCGGACCCCTGGGACTCGGACCCTACGAGGGCAGGCGCGACGAAGTGTTCCAGGCGTGGAGCGCCGACATCACCGCGCTGTCGTCCTGCCCCAACGTCGTGCTCAAGCTGGGCGGCGTCGGGTCGCTCCGCTCCGGCTACGACTGGCACAAGCGCGGGCCCAGGCCCGGCTCCGCCGAGCTGGCCGAGGCCATGCGGCCCTACTTCGAGCACTGCATCGAGAAGTTCGGCGCCAACCGCTGCATGTTCGAAAGCAACTTCCCGGTGGACCGGGTGTCCTACTCCTACGTGTCGGTGTGGAATGCGTTCAAGATCATGGCGCGGGGGTACTCGGAGGCGGAGCGGAATGCGCTGTTCCACGACACCGCCGCCCGGGTCTACCGGCTTGATGGCGGTGCGGCCTGATCCGCTCCCGTCACCCCGGACGCCCTGCGTCACCCCGGACTTGATCCGGGGTCCAGGAGATGGGTGGGGTCGTGGGAAGTGGAGCCGCCATGCCCGCCGCCGCCCCTGGACCCCGGGTCAAGCCCGGGGTGACGGGCGGCGGCCTCGGTGATGGACAGGGGGCCCCGGTGACGAGTGGATAGCCCCGGATCAAGTCCGGGGTGACGCAGGGCGTCCGGGGTGACGCAGGGCGTCCGGGGTGACGCAGGCGTCCCCGTGACGCAGGCGTCCCCGTGACGTGGATCGGAGGCAAAGCTGATGAGCGACGATAAGGTTCTGTACGAAGTCAAGGAGCAGACCGCCTGGATCACCCTGAACCGCCCGGAGGCGCTGAACGCCATCAACGAGGAGATGCGGCATCTCATCATCGAGTACTGCGCCCGGGCGGAAGCGGACCGGGACGTCCAGGTGGTGCTCTTCCGGGGCGCCGGCGAGAAGGGCTTTACCGTGGGCGGCGACATCAAGGAGCGGGCCAGCCGCAACACCGAACCGGCAGCGGCAGCGGCCTCTCCGCTGGAGGCCCGGCAGGCAAAACAGGCTCCGGGCGTCCATTCGCCCATCGACGCCGTGGCCCTGGTGCAGAAACCCACCATCGCGCTGTTGCACGGCTACGCGGTCGGGGCCGGTTTGTTGATCGCCATGGCCTGCGACATCCGCATCGCCGCGGAGAACGCCCGGATGGGCGTGACCGAGGTCCGGCTTGGCTTTATGCCGGCATCGGGCGGGACGCAACGGCTTGCCCGCCTCGTAGGCGCCGCCAGGGCTCTGGAGATGTGCCTGTCCGGGGCGCTGGTGGACGCTCAGGAAGCGTACCGCATCGGACTCGTCAACAAGCTGGTGCCGGTGGATGGGCTGACGGGGGCCGGCGAGGAGATGGCGGCATCCTTCGCCAAGGGCGCTCCCCTGGCCCTGCGGTACATCAAGGAGTCGGTCCACAAGGGCCAGGGCCTGCCGCTGGAGCAGGCGCTGCGCCTGGAGTCCGATCTCGCCACCCTGGTCCTCACCACCGACGACAGCAAGGAAGGGCCGCGGGCCTTCGTCGAGAAACGGCTGCCGGCGTGGAAGGGCCGTTGATTCGCAAACCGAGTTCGGATACAGCACACGGTATCGGACACCCGTCCCGTACTACCCCTGAAGGAGCCGGGAAATGCTGAGAATCGATGCGGACGCACACGTTCTCGAAACCGAAGAAACGTGGGAGTTCATGGACGGCGCGGACCGGAAGTACCGCCCCGAGGTCGTCGGTTCCACCAACGGCTCGGGCTCCGGCGACGAGTACTGGCTGGTGGACGGCACCCTGCGGCTCAAGTCCCGCAACGTCGGCGAAGACACGCCGCTGGAATCCCGCGAACTCCGGGACGTGGCCGTGCGGCTCAGGCACATGGACGAGCTCAGGGTGGACATCCAGGTCATCTTCCCTACCATCTTCATCATCCCGCTGACGCCCCGGCCCGAGATCGAGCTGGCGCTGTGCCGCAGCTACAACCGCTGGATGGGCGAATGCTGGAAGCAGTCCGACAACCGCCTGCGCTGGGTGGCGGTGGTGCCGCTGCTGAAGACGGAGCAAGTGTACGAGGAGGCCCGGCAGGCCAGGGAGAACGGCGCCGTGGGCATCTACATGCGCGGCTCCGAAGGGGAGCGGCTGCTGAGCGACCCCCACTTCTACCCGGTCTACGACGCCGCCGAGAAGCTCGACGTCCCGGTGTGCATCCACTCCTCCAACGGCAGCCCCGTGCTGTACGACTACTACAAGTACGAGACCGTGGGCTTCTCCAAGTTCAAGCTGGTGGTGGTGGGGGCGTTCCACACCATCGTCATGGACAAGATCCCCGAGCGCTTCCCCAAGCTCAAGATGGCGTTTCTGGAGGTGGGTTCCCAGTGGCTGCCCTACGCGCTGAGCGACCTGTACAAGCGCCACCACATGACGGGCAAGGAGTTCAGCAAGAAGGACCTGCTGTCACAGAACCGCATCTGGGTCGGCTGCGAGACCAACGACGACCTGCCCTACGTCATCGACACCGCCGGCGAGGACCACCTGGTGGTGGGCACCGACTACGGCCACGCCGACAGCGCCACCGAGCTGCTGGCCCTGGACGGGGTCGCCAACGACCTGCGGCTGACGCCGGAGGTGGCCGCGAAGATCACGGGTGGGAACGCGCGAGCGCTGTACAACCTTTGAGATCGGATTGGAGGAAACCGAAATGCTCAGAATCGATGCCGACGCACACGTTCTCGAAACCGAGGAGACCTGGGAGTTCATGGACGGCGCGGACCGCAAGTACCGGCCCGAAGTCGTCGGCTCGACCAACGGCTCGAGCTCCGGGGACGAGTACTGGCTGGTGGACGGAACCCTGCGGCTCAAGACCCGAAATGTGGGCAAGGACACGCCGCTGGAGTCCCGCGAACTGCGCGACGTGGCGGTGCGGCTCAAGCACATGGACGAGCTCAAAGTGGACATCCAGGTCATCTTCCCCACCATCTTCATCATCCCGCTGACGCCGCGCCCCGAGATCGAGCTGGCGTTGTGCCGCAGCTACAACCGCTGGATGGGCGAGTGCTGGAAACAGTCCGACAACCGCCTGCGCTGGGTGGCGATGGTGCCGCTCCTCAGCCCGGAACAGGTGCATGAGGAAGCCCGGCTGGCCAAGGAGAACGGCGCGGTTGGCATCTACATGCGCGGCTCCGAGGGCGAACGGCTGCTGAACGATCCCTTCTTCTATCCGGTGTACGACGCCGCCGGCAGGCTCGACATCCCGGTGTGCATCCACGCCTCCAACGGCAGCTCCGTGCTGTTCGACTACTACAAGTACGAGCCCGTGGCCTTCTCGAAGTTCAAGCTGGTCGTAGTGGGGGCGTTCCACACCATCGTCGCGGGCGGAATCCCTCAGCGATTCCCACAGCTCAAGATGGGGTTCCTGGAGGTCAGCGCGCAGTGGCTGCCCTACGCGCTGACCGATCTGTACAAACGCCCGTACGTAAAGGAGCAGGGGTTCAAACGGAACGAGCTGCTGGCAAAGAACCGGATCTGGGTCGGGTGCGAGACCACCGACGACCTGCCCTACATCATCGACAACGCCGGCGAGGACCACCTGGTGGTGGGCACCGACTACGGCCACGCCGACAGCGCCACCGAGCTCCTGGCCATAGACGGCGTCGCCAACGACCCGCGCCTGAGCCCGGAGGTCGCGGCCAAGATCACCGGCGGGAACGCGCGGGCGCTGTACAACCTTTGAGCGTTGCGGCGCCCCCAGCTTGTCCTGTCATCCGGCAAGATAACCCATCACGCCGAACCCCAGGCCCATCAGCGCCGCTACGCCCAGGGTTCTCATGAGGGACTGGTGTCGCCAGAGGAGCATGATCGCGCTGACGGCTCCGACGGCCACAACCCGCCAGTCCAGGGAATACCAGTCCGGCATCAGGAGCTTGAGCGGGCCGCTTTGCCGGGACGACAGCTCGGCGAAGAGCACGTGCAGGCTGAACCAGATGGACAGGTTCAGGATGACGCCGACCACCGCCGCCGTGATGGCCTCCAGGGCGCCCTTGAGCCGCGGCTGGGCCGTGAGCTGCTCGATGTAGGGCGCGCCGGCGAATATCCACAGGAAACAGGGCGCGAACGTCACCCAGAGCGTGACCAGGGCTCCGGCGATTCCCATGCTCAACCCGCCGGCCCGGTATGCCGCGATGTAACCGACGAACTCCGTCACCAGGATCAGTGGCCCCGGGGTGGTTTCCGCGAGCCCCAGGCCGTCCATCATTTCACCGGCCGTCAACCAGCCGTGATGGGTCACAACGTCCTGTGCCAGGTAGGCCAGCACCGCGTAGGCGCCGCCGAAGGTGACCACCGCGAGGCGGGAGAAGAAGTTGCCGAGTTGCACCAGGATGTCGTAGCCGCCCACGGCGACCAGCAGCAGCACCGGAGCCCACCACACAACCATCCACAACGCCACCGTCCGCGCCGTAGCCAACATCGGCGCGCCGCCTGGCCCGGCCCCGGCCTCTCCGCTGCTTCGGCCGCCCAGCAGGAGAAATCCGGCCAGGGCGGCTACCAGGATGATGACGGGGAACGGGACCGACAGAAAGAAGATTCCCACGAAGGCCAGGCCCGCGACGATCCAGTGGACGGCGGAGTGCAGCGCTCGGTTCGCCACCCTCAGCAGGGCCTCGACGACGATGACCAGGACCGCGCCCTTGATCCCCAGGAACAGCGCGGCCACCAGCGGCAGATCGCCCCCGACCGCGTAGAGCATCGCCAGCCCGAGCACCACCAGGGCGCCCGGGACCACGAACAGGAGGCCTGCCAGCAACCCGCCGGGCACGCCCCGAAGCTGCCACCCCGAGTAGGTGGCGAGTTGCATGGCCTCGGGGCCGGGCAGCAGCATGCAGAAGCTGAGCGCGCCCAGGAACCTGGGCTCGTCGAGCCACCGTTCCTCTTCCACCAGGACGCGGTGCATCAGCGCGATCTGTGCTGCCGGGCCGCCGAAGGACAGTATCCCGATGCGCCAGAACACGGCGAACAGCCGGCGCCAAGTGACGGCGGAGTCCCGATGCACGTCACCACCGGAATCTGCGACACCCGCCACTTTTCGCTTTGCCTCAGCGTCCAGGGGGTGTGCTACTCCGCCGCCTCGAGCTTGTCCTGCGTCCTCAACTCAAAATCCGACGCGTCGTGGCGCTCGCGGAGCTGCTGATCGAGCGGGCCTGAGGTCTTGTTGACGATCCGCCCGCGTTTTACCGCGTCGCGCGCCGCGATTTCGTCGAACCAGCGCAGGACGTTGGTGTAGGTCTGGATGTCCAGGAACTCGGCGGCGCCGTAGAGGCTGCCGGTCGTGAGGATGCCGTACCAGGGCCAGATGGCCATGTCGGCGATGGTATAGACGTCGCCCGCCGCGTAGCGGTTCTCGGCCAACCGCTTGTCGAGGACGTCGAGCTGGCGCTTCACTTCCATGGTGAAGCGGTCGATGGGGTATTCCATCTTGTAGGGCGCGTAGGCATAGAAGTGCCCGAAGCCGCCGCCGAGATAGGGGGCGGAGCCCATCTGCCAGAACAGCCACGACAGGCACTCGGCACGCTCCGACGGGTCCTCCGGGACGAAGGCGCCGAACTTGTCGGCCAGGTAGAGCAGGATCGAACCCGACTCGAACACCCGGGTGGGCTTGGGTGTCGAGTAGTCCACCAGCGCCGGGATCTTCGAGTTGGGGTTGATGGCGACGAACCCGGAACCGAACTGGTCGCCCTCGCGGATGTTGATGATCCAGGCGTCGTACTCCGCGCCGGCGTGTCCGGCGGCCAGGAGCTCCTCGAGCATGATCGTCACCTTGACGCCGTTGGGCGTTCCCAGCGAATGGAGCTGGAGCGGATGCTTGCCGCGCGGCAGCTCCTTCTCATGGGTGGCGCCGGATACGGGACGGTTGATGTTGGCGAACCGGCCGCCGTTCTCGCGTTCCCATGTCCAGACTTTGGGGGGTATGTATTCGGAGGTATCAGCCATGGCGTCCTTCCTTGCGGGGTTTCTCGATCCACTGCCCCGACGGGAGGTGTGTCGCGTCCGTAGCAATGGTACGAGGATCGTAACAGGCCTCTATCATATCTGCATACAAGTCTCCGGGCCAAGCCCAACCCGCGTCTCGTGCCGTTGCTTGATTGACCCAGGTAGGCCAATGGCCTACATTACTGCATGGAGTTCGAATGGGACGATGCCAAGAGCGATGCCTGCTTTCTGCATCGCGGTTTCGACTTCGAATACGCCGCTCGTGCGTTTCTCGATCCCGATCGGACCGTCACGCGAGACTGGCGCTGGGATTGTGGCGAAGACCGCTACCGGCTGCTTGGCAAATAGAGGGACGCGTGTTCGTCCTGATCCACACGACACGGGGTTCCGTGATTCGCCTCATCTCGGCCCGCAAGGCCAACAGGAAGGAGAGCCATGAATATGAGCAGAACGCGTCTCAGGATTGACCCCGACGACCCGCGCAGCCTGCCCAAGGGTAGGGTCGATTACGAGTTCCTGGACGGGACGACCGAACGGGAACTCGCCTTGCAGCAGCAACACGACGACGCCGAAGCGATGAGGGACATGGCACGGTATACCCGCCGCGTACGTAAGCGTCTGGGCCTTACGCAATTGGAGTTCGCACGGCGTATCGACGTGCCGCATGAGACAATCCGCAACTGGGAACAGGGGAAACGCTGCCCTACCGGCGCCGCCAGAGCCCTGCTGAGGGTTCTCGACAAGGCTCCGAAAACCGCGCTTCGAGCATTGACCTGAGCCTGGTGCCCTGTCCCGGCCACTAGTTCCCCTTCCCCTTGAGCCGCCGGTACCACCCCACGAAATCCGTCACCGCCGCGGGTATGTCGTACTCGGCGTCGAAGCCCAGCTCGGTCTGGGCGCGGGTGATGTCCAGGAAGACCGAGGAGGTCTGGGAGGTGGTGGCGCTGGCGTCGATGCTGAGCTTGGCGCCGGGGACCACCTGCTTGAAGATGTCGATGAGCTCCTGGTTGTCATAGGGCTTGCCCACGCCCAGGTTGAAGACGCGGCTCTTGACGCCCTCGGCCTGTAGGGCCAGGACCACGCCCCGGGCGGCGTCCTTGGAGTAGAGCCATTCCATGACGCCGGGCGGGACGGTGTGCTCGACCCCGTCCACGGATTTCTCCACCAGGGTGCGGAACATGGCGCTGGGGCGGCCGCCGCCGCCGGGGATCCAGGGGCCGCACACGTTGGGGAAGCGCACGGCGCGGAAGTCGACCCCGTGGGAGCGCGCGTAGTTGTAGCCCAGGTTCTCGCCCGCCCACTTGGTGGCGGAGTAGAACGAACTCGGCCGCGGCAGCGCCTCTTCCTTGCTCTGGTCGCCGTTGTCCTCGCCGCCGGCGATCCCCCGGGCCACGGCCGCGGTGCTGATCATCACCACCCGCTCGGCGCCGTGGAGCCGCGCTGCCTCCAGCACGTTGGCGGTGCCCATGATGTTCACCTGGATGGCGCCGTAGGGGTTTTCCTGGGCGCCGGTGCCGAGGTTGGGATAGGCGGCGGTGTGGACGATGCGGGTGATGCCGTTCTCGTTGATCACCTTGCCGAGGTCGAAGGGGTTCAACAGGTCGCCCCGGAACAGGGTGACCGCGTCCACGTCCACCACGTCCGCCAGCGCGTTGAGGTTGGGTGCGATGTCGAACAGGACAGGCTTCTCGCCCTGCTGTACGAGGATGCGCGCGATCTGGGAGCCCACCAGGCCCGCGCCCGTGATCATGGTCGTCATGAAGTGCCTCCGGTGATGGATTTCGCGGGCGCGTCCGCGCCCGTCGCGATGTAGAGGTCCTAATAGCACAATGCACTGCCGAGTGCATTGGCGAGCCCCACCACCGCTCCCCCGCCCCTGGACCCCGGGTCAAGCCCGGGGTGACGGGTGGTGGTGCCGGGCGATGGGTGGTGGTGCCGGGCGATGGGTGGTGGTGCCGGGCGATGGGTGGTGGTGCCGGGTGACGGGTGGTGGTGCCGGGGCGACGGGTGGTGGTGCCGGGGCGACGGGGAGGGGGTCGGGGATGAGGAGCGGGACGCGTCGATCTACGGTGGACAAAACGGCCCAAAAAGGCATAAGAAGTACCTGACCAAGCAAGAAAAAGAGGAGGATCGAAACTTGAGCGTAAGCATGCCGACAACCACGACCGGCCTGGACCCGGCCACCGAGATCATCGTATCCGCGGACTCCCACATCATGGAGCCGACGGACCTGTGGGTCAAGAATCTTCCCGCGAGCTTCAAGGGCCGCTATCCCGAGTTCCCGCCGCGGAACGCCATCGGCGAGAAGCCCGGCGGCTACGACCCGCGGGCGCGGGTGGAGGAGATGGCGGTGGACGGAGTGTCCGCCGAGGTGCTCTACCCGACCCTGGGACTGCGCCTGTTCGCCCTGGAGGACGCCGAGCTTCAGGAAGCCTGCTTCGAGCTCGCCAACGACTGGCTCATCGACTACTGCAAGGTGCACCCACACAAGCTCGTGGGCGTGCCGTCGATCTCGCTCTACAATATCGACAACGCCATCAAGGAGCTGGAGCGCTGCAAGAAGGCCGGGCTGGTGGGCTGCCTGATCTGGCAGGTGCCGCCGGATCACCTCCCCTTCACCAGCGACCACTACAACCCGTTCTGGGAGGCGGCGCAGGATCTGCAGATGCCCGTCAACCTGCACATCCTCACGGGGTTCAACTACAGCCGGTACGAAAGAGAGGGCCTGGACGTCTACCGCATGACCGTCAACCAGAAGCTGGCGGACGCCGCCAACACGCTGTTCGAGCTGGTCTTCGGCGGCCCCATGTCCAACTATCCGGACCTCAAGTTCGTGTACGTGGAGAACGAGATCTCGTGGATCCCGTTCTACCTCCACGAGTGGGACAAGTACTTCAAGCGCCACGCCACCAAGGCGCCGCTGCCGCACATGAAGAAGCTTCCCAGCGAGTACTGCAACGAGCAGTTCTACGCCACCTTCTTCAGCGACCCCACGGGCGGCCGGCTGCTGGACTGGTGGGGCAGCGAGACCTGCATGTGGTCCAACGACTACCCGCACGCGGCGTCCACCTGGCCGCATTCGCGCCAAGTCATCACCGACGAGCTCGGGCATCTGCCGGCGGACATCTTCCGCAAGGTGGTGCGCGAGAACGTGCTGAAGCTCTACGACCTCAAGCTGGACGGCGTCAACGCCTGAGGGAACAGGCGCACGAGCCCGCGCGTTCGGGCCATCTTATTGACGGAAAGAACACGAAACGTTCGGAAAGGAGTTCACCATGGAAGCAGTCGCAGAGAAACAAGAGGTCGAGAGGCCCAGGTCTTACAAATACTCGCTGAAGACCCCCTACATGCAGCAGGGCCGGGTCACCCAGCTCGTGGCCAAGACCGACAACATGTGGATCCACACCAAGGTCAACTCCGAGGGCGGCGAGAACGCGGTCCACTGCCACCTGGACGAGGACCATTCGTTCGTGGTGCTGGAAGGCGAGATGTCGGTGTTCGACGAGAAGGGCAACGAGTTGAAGATCGAGAAGTACCAGGGCGTGATGATCCCCAAGGGGGCCTACTATCGTTACCTCAACACCGGCGACGGCAACCTCGTGGTGCTGCGCATCGGCTGCGGCATCGACGCCACGCCGCCGCGGGGCGACGATGCGCGCCTCGGCCCCGACGGCAAGGAGATCCCCTCCGACTCGGAGGAGAACAAGACGCTGCCGCCCATCGAGATGCCCGGCAAGTTCTTCGCGGAATCCGCGGGGTAGCCACGGGCTAGTCAACAGTCACTAGTGTCGTCACCAGCCGGCGCTTCGGGGACCTGCCCGCGCGGGAGCCTCGGAGCGCCGGCGTCTTTTTGCCCGCGGGCTCTCGCCGCCGCGCGCCCGCAACATGCCCGCAAGCCGGACCGTGCCCGCGCACGGCCCGATAACGCCTCCCCCACTCCATGCTGCACCACACCGGCCAGATCCTCTACAACATCCTGCTGCCGCTGCTGCTCATGGTGGGCTTCGGCACGCTGCTCCAGCGCTACCAGTCGCTGAGCCTGGAGACCCTCGCCCGCATCAGCATGTACCTGCTGGTGCCGTCGTTCATACTGGTCAAAATCTACGACAGCGACATCCCCTGGGGCCAGATCGGGCTCATCGCCCTGGTGTTCCTCATTGTCCTGGGCGTCCTGGGGGTGCTGCTGTTCACCGGCAGCCGCGCCATAGGCGCCCCCAACAAGACCATCGCCGCCGTCATCCTCGGCAGCATCGGGTTCAACGCCGGGAACTTCGGCATCCCGGTGGCCCACCTGCTCTACGTCGAGGGCGGCACGCTGTTCGCGGGCCAGCCCGATACCGAAGCCGGGCTCCACGTGCAGGCGCTGGTGGTGATGCTCAGCAACCTGCTGGTCTGGATTCTCGGCTACGCCGTGCTGGCGGTGGCCAAGGGCGGACGGGCGCGGGAGGCCCTGGGAATCCTCAGGCTTCCCATACCCTACGCGCTGGTGAGCTCGTTCGTGCTGCGGGAGATCCGCCTGCGGTCGTTCAACGGCGTGGACTTCCTGCCGGTGTGGGCCTCCTTTCCGCTGCGGTCGCTTTCCGGAGCGCTGGTGCCCATGATGCTCGTGGCCCTGGGCGGGCAGCTTGCCAAGGGCGCCCGCTGGCGCCGCTGGCGGGAGGTGATGCCCATCGCGTTCGTCAAGCTCCTGGCCTTGCCCGCGCTCATCGGCGTCGCGGCCTACGCCTTCGGCCTCTGGCCCTGGCCCGGCGCCCACCTCATCATCGGCGCCGCCGCCCCCACCGCCGTCAACACACTCATCCTCACCATCGAGCTCGACGGCGACGCCGAGCTCACCGGCGACGTGGTGTTCTGGACCACGATCTTCTCCGGCGTCACCGTAGCCGGAGTCATCGCCGTGGTGACGGCGCTGGGGGCGGCTTGACGCCGGAGCTCGGTCGTCGCGCTGCCGCTCCGCCATCCTGGAACCCCTCCGTCACGACCGCCTCCCCATCGTCACGACTCACCTCCGCGTCACCCCGACCCACCTCCGCGTCACCCCGACCCACCTCCGCGTCACCCCGACCCACCTCCGCGTCACCCCGGGCTTGACCCGGGGTCCAGGCATTGAGCCGTTGCCCCCCAGCCCCTCCTCTGGATCCCGGGTCAAGCCCGGGATGACTCTATGGTGCTGCGGGGCGACTCTATAGCTCTGCGGGGCAGCTCCGCAGTGTCTCACGGGGTGGCCCTGCAGCTCACGGGTATGACGCTGTCGGGCATTGGAGTTCTTTTCGTGATAAAGACGTTTCGACGCATCCAAACAAGACCTTCCGGAGGAACCCTATGAAACTGGCAGATCAGGTAGCAGTCATCGTCGGCGGCGCCCGAGGCATCGGAGAGGCCATCGCCCACACCTTCGCCGCCGAAGGCGCGAAGATCGTCCTGGTGGATCTGGAGCGGACGAAAACCGAGCTCGACGGCGTGGCTCAGGCCATCCAGGCGAAGGGCGGCGAGGCCGCCGCGCTGACGGCCGACGCCACCGACGCGGCACAGGTGGATCAAATGGTAGCCGACGTGGTCGCCAAGTGGGGACGGCTCGACATCCTCGTCAATAGCGTCGGCTTCCGCGGCCCCATGGTCGAGGTGCACGAGATCACCGAGGAAGAATGGGACCAGGTCCTCAACGTCAACCTCAAGGCCATCTTCCTCTGCTGCAAGGCCGCGCTGAAGGTGATGATCGAGCAGAGACGCGGCAGCATCGTCAGCATCTCCGGCACCGCCGGACGCGAGGGCATGGCGCTCCGCGGCTCCCTGTGCGCCGCCAAGTGGGGCCTGCTGGGTCTCACCCAGACCATCGCCAAGGAAGCCGGCCCCTCGGGCGTGCGCGCCAACATCATCTGCCCGGGCGGCATGGACGAAGCCGACCTGCGGGAAATGTACCACGAGCGCGCCAAGGGCCTCGGCGTCTCCTTCGAGGAGTTGTGGGAAGGCGTCCTGGCCCACACCCCGCTACGGAAACACGCACTGCACGAAGAGGTGGCCAACGCCGCACTGTTCCTGGCGTCCAGTGATTCGTCGCACACCACGGGGGAGGCGCTGAATGTGTCGGGGGGGCGGTTGATGTCCTGAACCCACGTTGGCCGGTTCCGAACCGCCTGGGCGGCTCCCCGATCAGCCGCGGCGGTCGAGCGGCTGGAACTCGAGATCGGTGGCGCCCACGTACCGGGAGTTGGGCCGGAACAGGCGGTTGTTGTCGATCTGCTCGATGATGTGCGCCGACCAGCCCACCACACGGCTCATGGCGAAGATCGGCGTGTTGAGGGCAATGGGAATCTCCATCATGTGGTAGATGGGCGCGGCATAGAAGTCCACGTTGGGGCACAGGTTCTTCTCCCGACGCATCACCTCCTCCACCGTGATGCAGATGTCGCTCAACCGCGTGTCGTCGAGCTGCTTGCCCAACAGCGCACCCCACTTCTTGGCCACCTCCACCCTCGAGTCCGCGGTCTTGTAGATCCGGTGGCCGAAGCCCATCACCCGCTTCTTCTGCCGCAGGCTCTCCTCCACCCACGCCTCCGCCCGCTCGGGCACGCCGATCTCCAGGATCACGTCCATGGCCTTCTCGTTGGCGCCGCCGTGGAGCGGCCCCTTGAGCGCCGCTATCGCACCCACCACCGCGCCGTAGAGGTCCGCCAGCGTCGAGGCGATCACCCGCGCCGTGAACGTCGAGGCATTGAACTCGTGCTCCATGTACAGGATCAGCGTCACCTCCAGCACCCTCGCCTCGAACTCCTCCGGCCGCTCTCCCCGCAGCATGTACAGGAAGTTGGCCGCGTGGTTGAGCCCGGGGTCCGGCGCCACCACCTCCAACCCCTGGGAGAGCCGGTGCAGCGCCGCCACCGCCGTGGCCAGCCGCGCCAGCAGCCGGGTGGCCTTCCGCAGGTTGGCGTCGCGCGAATCGTCGCCCGCGTCCGGGTCGTAGAGCGCCAGCGCCGATACCGCCGTGCGCAGCGCATCCATGGGCACCGCATCCGAAGGCAGCAACTCCAGACTCTCCACCACCCCCGGCGGCAGCGAGCGGTGGGACCTGAGCTCTGCGTCGAACCCTTCCAGCTCGGCCCGGTTGGGCAGCCTGCCGAACGCCGGCGGACCAAAATGGTAACCGCCGTGGTCAGCCGATAGGGAAGCCTGGATATCCTCGTCAACAGCGTCGGTTTCCGCGGCCCCACGGTCGAGGTGCACGAGATTACCGAAGGGCCTCGGCGTCTCCTTCGAGGAGTTGTGGGAAAGTGTCCCGGCCCAAGACCCCGCTACGGATGCACGCGCTGCACGAAGAGGTGGCCAACGCCGCCCTTTTCCTCGCCTCCAGCGACTCGTCCCACGCTACCGGGGAGGCGTTGAGTGTCTCAGGGGGCGGTTGATGTCCTGAGGTTCTGCGCAGACTTACGGAACTATGTGGACATTTACTCACTCCTGGTGCATAGTGAGGACAATGGCTGAGACGGGAATAAAGTCCTCAAAGGTGTCCGTGCTGCTTCCGTCAGGCGACGCCACCCGGTTTGATGCGTATTGCCGTGAGCGGGGATACAAGAAGAGCACCCTTATCGTACGCCTTATTCGAGAGCACTTGGACCGCGAGAAGTTCTCGGTGCAGGCTTCCCTCTTTGACGAGCATGCTACGACCGGTACCGGTGAGGCAAGTCGATGACTCGTCGGTACGACGCAGCCGCGAGGGCTAGATTTGATACAACGCCTGAGTTGAGTGCGCGTATGCGAAACATCCGAAAAACGGATACCAAACCTGAAATGTTCGTCCGCCGTCTCACCCATCGCCTGGGCTATCGGTACCGCCTCCATAGACGAAACCTACCGGGCACACCTGACCTTGTCTTCCCGCGGTTGCGCAAAGTGATTTTTGTGCACGGGTGTTTCTGGCATCAACATGACTGCCCTCTCGGGCGTAAGCAGCCTTCCGCCAATCCCAGCTATTGGTTGCCCAAGTTGGCGCGGAATGTTGAAAGAGACGGACTAAACTGTGGAAAGCTGCAGGAAATGGGGTGGCAAGTACTCGTGGTGTGGGAGTGCCAAACGCGAGGGCCCGATCTCATAGCTAACCTGATTCGCCAGTTCCTTCAGTCATGCCCCGACACCCGAGCGCCCAAGGTTGTCGCTCCGAAAGTGGAACATGGCAGTGAACAAGATGGATAGGCCACTTCGCTTTATCGATCTGTTTGCAGGCTTGGGAGGTTTTCATCTCGCGCTGAAGAAGCTTGGGCACCAATGTGTCTTCGCATGTGAAGTCGACCAGGATTTAGCGGCGCTTTACGAAGAGAACTTCAGACTGCGGCCTCTAGGTGACATCCGCACACTTGATGTTCGATCTGTTCCGGCCCACGACGTTCTGTGTGCTGGCTTTCCCTGCCAACCATTTTCCAAGGCCGGTGGCCAGCAAGGCTTCGAATGTCCGCAATGGGGCGACCTAATCGACTACGTCATCCGCATCCTCAGTGTCCACAAGCCACGTTATTTCATCATTGAGAACGTCCCCAACTTGGTACGACACCGACAAGGAACCACTTGGCGTACTATCGCGCGTAGGCTCCGCGTAGCAGGATACAACATCCAAGAGAAGTTGCTGTCTCCGCATAATTTCGGCGTACCTCAAATTCGGGAACGGGCATTCGTCGTTGGCTGTCGTGGCGATCTAGGCGAGTTCTCATGGCCTGCTGTCACCCTAAAACCCACGTTGTCCATTCACTCCGTCCTGGATGATTTCCCTGCTGACGCCCGGTCTTTGTCGCCACGGTTTCTCCAGTACCTCGCGGCTTGGCAACACTTCCTCCAACGATTCCCCAAGAACGAGGATTTGCCCTCCTTTCCTATCTGGGCAATGGAGTTCGGCGCAACTTACCCCTACGTAGATCGATCACCCTTAGAGACGGGCCTGTCCAAACTCAGTGATTCCAAAGGGAGCTTCGGACAGCCGCTCGCCGACCTGACGGATCACGACGTGTTGGCGAAGTTGCCGCCCTATGCTCGAGATCCCGCGAAGTCGTTTCCTAGGTGGAAAGTCGACTTTATTCGACAGAATCGTGCCCTCTATTGGAGACACAAGTCATGGATCGACGAGTGGCTCCCGTCCATTCTGGATTTTGCGCCGAGCTTCCAGAAATTCGAATGGAATTGTAAGGGCGAGATGCGGGACATTTGGCGTTACGTGATTCAGTTTCGTGCGTCCGGGATCCGCATCAAGCGTCCGACGACGGCCCCTTCGCTCGTCGCAATGACGACTAGTCAAGTGCCTATCATCGCATGGCAACGCAGGTACATGACGATCCGGGAATGTAGCCGCCTTCAGAGTATGGGAGACCTTCCGCACCTCCCGTCCAGCCAAACTTCTGCTTTCAAAGCCCTCGGGAACGCCGTCAACGTCAATGTCGTCTGCGAGATTGCTCGAAACCTCTTGACCGAAGGCATTCATAGTGCACCGCTAGGAGAACGTCCGTATCCTGATGACCTTGACAACAGTCCAGCCGATACAAACGATATGGCCGGCTCTCTTGGACAAGTCGCCTAGTGGACCCTCCTCTGGCTGCAGGACACAAGCATTGGCACCTAAAACCGTAGACATCAGACCCGGCGTGAGCGTTCTGGCCGTTCTGCGCCATCTCAACTACAGGCCTTGGTACGCCTTAGGCGAATTCGTTGACAACGCGGTGGAGAGCTTTGTCAAGCACAGGACCGAACTCCAAGCCACGCACGGTGACGATATCAAACTATCAGTCAATATTGACATAGACACCTCTTCACCACCCCGCATTTCCATCCGAGACAACGCTGCCGGTATTCACGAGACAGAGTATGGCCGGGCGTTTCGCCCTGCGGCCATACCTCCGGACCGCTCAGGCCTCGCAGAGTTTGGAATGGGTATGAAGAGCGCCGCGTGCTGGTTTTCTCCACGGTGGAGCGTACGCACAACCGCACTCGGCGAGCCAATTACTCGTACCGTTCACTTCGACATCGAAAACATCGTAAACGACGACATAACGGAACTCCGGATCCGTGAGACCAAAGAGAAGACAAACCACCACTACACAGAAATCGTCCTTGAAGAAGTCTTTCACGTGCCCGTAGGGCGCACAACGGGCAAGCTCAAGGATCACCTTACGGACATTTACCGTGCATTCATCCGCGATGGCCTTCTTGAACTGCGGTTCAACGGCGAGGCGCTGACTTACAAGCCTCCTAAGATACTGAAGGCACGCTACTACAAGGACAAGGACGGACCTGAGCGCCTATGGCAGAAGGAAATTGAATTCGATTTCGGTGAAGGACTCTCGGTTCATGGTTTCGCCGCACTACGCGAGAGGGCAAGCACTACCAGGGCCGGCTTCGCGCTTTTTCGCCGTGGCCGTGTGATTCAGGGAAGTGGAGACGAGGGGTACCGACCTGCCCACATTTTCGGTCACCCGAACAGCTACGCGTACCAACGGCTTTTTGGTGAACTTCACCTCAGTGGCTTTGAGGTCAGTCACACCAAAGACGGATTTCGGTGGGACGACAATGAGCAGCCGTTTTTGGAGTTATTGCGTGACTACCTAGATGCTGGGGATGTCCCTCTGCTTAAGCAGGCACAGGGCTACCGGGTTCGTGAGCCTGCTACGCAACTAAGGAGAACTGCCAAGCAAGCCGTCAGCAGCGCAACACAAGCAATGGAGGCGCGTCTTCCCAGTGTTCTGCCAGGAGTAGCAACCTCCCCACTCGTCGACACTCCTCAGGAGGAGAGCCCTCCAAACCTACTGCTTGCCGGACGACAGTTTGATATTCGCTTTCGTGACAGGGATTGGGCGATTACGGTGGAGTTAACCAACGACCCATCCCAGGACTGGGTGCTCATCACTGATTCCACCGACCTACCAGGTCGGGTGCGACGGCTCGGGATCCGGGTCTCGATGGCTCACCCCTTCATGATACGATTTGCCCAGACGGACACAGAGCATGTGGAGGGTATGCTTCGGCTAGCTGCAGCAATTGCTCTTGCCGAGGTGTTGGCGACGAACGGAGGCGTCCGCAAGGCAGGCACAGTGAGACGCAACATAAACGCGATTTTGCGAGATGCGCTTTCCGATCCATAGTGAGCAGGGAACACTATGTCGCCTGGCACTCCAATAATTGTAGAGCCCATAAACATGAACAAGAGCACCGATGATGGATGGCTTCCTGTCGTAGGACCGGAAACCCACGAATTTCTCACGAAGATTGTCCCGCAAGATAGCCAGGATAGCATGCGCGATGCGGCGGTTTCCACACTCGCGAAAGGAATTGACCCCGCCGGAACCGATGGCCAAGAAACGGGTTTGGTAGTCGGCTACGTCCAAAGCGGTAAGACAATGTCTTTCGAATCCGTGGCTGCGCTTGCGCGTGATAACTCATTTCAATTCATAATAGTCGTGGCTGGCGCCTCGAACCCTCTGCTTGACCAGTCCACGGGACGTCTATGTCGTGACCTAGGTCTAGACGACCCAGGCCGGGCGCGGCGTTGGGTTCAATTTAAGAACCCATCGAACGACGACGCCGTGATCCAGGTAGTTCGTGATGTGCTGGAGGATTGGAAGGATTCCGCAACACCAGAGCAATACAAGAAGACTGTCCTCATTACAGTCCTCAAGCATCATCAGCGCTTGCAGAACCTCGTATCCCTCTTTGGCTCTATGGATATGCGAGGGGTACCTGTTCTTATCATTGATGACGAGGCGGATCAGGCTAGCTTGAACACTGAAGTTGCGCAAGGAGAGGAGAGCACAACATACCGTTGTCTGATGGCGCTCCGCCAAGCCTTGCCAAGCCACACATATCTACAGTACACCGCGACCCCTCAAGCTCCGCTGCTTATCAGCATAATTGACTCCCTTTCTCCCAACTTCGTCCAGGTTCTCGAACCCGGTGACAGTTACGTCGGCGGCAAGGACTTCTTCGGCGACAGCGACAGCTATGTCCGTGTGATTCCTCCAGAGGACGTGCCTGTACAATCCAACCCATTGAGCGAGCCGCCCGAATCTCTTCTTGACGCACTTCGTATTTTCATGCTCGGTGTCACAGCGGGTCTCTGTGCTAGCGGAAACACCGGTAACCGCTCGATGTTGGTGCATCCCTCTCACCGTACCGCGCAACACCTGGAGTTCTACAATTGGGTACGGGACATCATAGATGGATGGAAAAACACCTTGTCATTATCCGACGATGACCCCGACAAGTTGGAATTGATCGACGAGTTCCGCTCAGCATATGATGATTTGGCGAACACGGCCCGGTCAGATCTACCTGCTTTCGATGATGTCGTGTCCTCGTTACGATTTGCGTTTCGCAATACTCGCGTTCTAGAGGTTAACTCGCGTGAGGGGCGCACACCGCCAGTGGACTGGCGCAGTGCATATGGTTGGATACTTGTCGGGGGCCAAGCCATGGATCGCGGCTTCACCGTTGAGGGTCTCACCGTCACGTATATGCCCAGGGGTATCGGTATAGGCAACGCGGACACGGTACAGCAACGAGCTCGGTTCTTTGGCTACAAGAGACCATACCTCGGTTATTGCCGCCTCTACATAGAGCAAGGCACACTTAATGCGTTCCGGAGCTATGTCGAGCACGAAGAGGACATCCGCACGCAGCTACAAACCATCCAAAACGACAACCGTCCACTGAATGAATGGAAAAGGGCTTTCGTCCTCGATGCAGCCCTACGGCCGTGCCGTCACCAGGTTCTGGACTTCGACTATATGCGGGGCCGATTCTCAGACGATTGGCTCATTCCGCGTATTGTGTTGGCGTCCAATTCGGTCATTCAGTCCAACCGCGAGACCGTGGGCACCTTTTTGAAAGGGAAGTCCTTTGTTGCTGATGACGGCCATCCTGACCGCACCGACGCGCAACGTCACTTAGTCTGCGCCGGAATTCCCCTGAGTCAGGTCGTTGATCAACTCCTAGTGCCCTTTAGGGTTACTGGTACGGTTGATTCGCAGCGCTACACTGGCATGCTCTTACAACTCAGCCGGGCTCTGGAACTCGACCCGAATGAGGCCTGCACGGTTTACCAGATGAGCCCTCATACCGGGAGACGCCGCGACATTGATTCCCGTGGCGAGTTGACCAATCTCTTTCAGGGCGAAGCTCCTGTCAGCCCGAAGGACCGCCGCGGCGAAGTCTATCCGGGTGATCGCGCAATCTGCAATGACGACATCGTGACCGTCCAAATCCACACTCTTAATCTTACGAAAGAGAGGGGCAATGAGTTGATAGCCGAACAGGTACCAGTGATCGCCGTGTGGGCGCCTGCACGACTCGCGAAAGCCTGGATAAGCCAAGACCAGAACCAGGATGGTCAATGACCGTATCACTCGACATCCTGTTCAACACCATCCGCACTCCCGTCTCTGAAGACGCGACAAAGCCGCTCTTCGCCGTACTACCCGTCCCAAGCTATCAGAGTTACATGGTCGGCAAGGACTGCGATTCCTGCGCTTGCCTTTTGATCACGACAGCCGACAATTTACAAAAACGACCTGCGCCTCTTCGACTCGAAAGCGTAGACGTCCAGTTTGAATTGCCATGTAACTTGAGGAAGGAGCACGAACCGGAACAAACAGGACGTTTCACGGTCATACGATGTCTAAGCCTCGATCGTGAGATCGTACGGTACTTTCTCTCGGTATGTCGCACTATTGTAGGTCTTCTAGGCGACGCACCGCCAAGACGTGAAGTCGCCTCCGCCGTAAAGCGGCTTGTGACTATCTTCCAGAGCGCAAAAAGACCTCCAACCCGCAGCATCAACGGGCTTTTTGGAGAGTTATACTTTATCCGTCGTAGTCACAACCCTATCCGAACCCTAACCGCTTGGCGTATTGATGACACATCGCGTTTCGATTTTGTTGATGGCGACGCGCGACTTGATGTCAAGACAACATCCGGCCGAACTCGTACCCACGTCTTTTCCTATGAGCAATGCAATCCGCCTCCAGGAACTGTGGCAGCGGCTGCATCCTTGTTCGTCGAACGCGTATCGACCGGGTTGTCTCTTCGCACGCTGTTGGACGAAATAGAAGAACTCGTCGCTGCGCGGACCGACCTTGTGCTCAAACTGCATGAGGTAACGACTGCCACCCTCGGGAGCCACTTCAACGAAGCTTTGTCCTTGGCTTTCGACAATCGTCTTGCCCAAGCGTCACTCCGCCTCTTCCACTTGGCCGATGTGCCGGCCATTAGAGGTGCTCTGCCGGCCGGAGTCAGCGATTTGCATTTTCGCTCAGACCTATCGTCATCAAAACCCATTCCCGCTCAGGATTTAGCGGCTCGCGAACCTAGCTTTTCCGAACTGTTACCGCGGTAGGTTGTTGTAAACCTGCTACTAGAGGCGCTGAGGCGACGGGATGCTCGTCGCCCGTGTCATGGGTGGCGGATTGTTTGCGCGGTGCCAAATAAACGCTGCATCGTGCGATCAAGTTCCTGCGAGCAACTTGCTACACGTTGACCCGCTTCATATCCCGCGTCCGATTCCCTGCCGCGGCGCCGTAGGGCAGGATCGCGTCCAGCCGCCGCAGGTCCTCCTCCGTCAACTCCACCTCGACAGCCTTGACGTTCTCCTCCAGGTGCTTGCGGCTCTTGCTGCTGGGGATGGGAATAATGTCCGGGCCCTGGGCCATGAGCCAAGCCAGCGCGAGCTGGGTGGTGGTGATGCCCTTCTCCCTGGCGACGGCGTCCACCTGCTCCAGCAGCTCCAGGTTGCGCTCGATGTTGCCCGGTTGGAGGCGGGGCTGGTTGCGGCGGCCGTCGCGTTCGCCAAGCTCGTTCAGGCTGCGGACGGCGCCGGCGAAGAAGCCCCGGCCCAGGGGCGAGTAGGCCATGAGGCCCATGCCGAACTCGCGGCAGGCCTCGATGTTGCCCTGCTCGGGGTCCCGGGACCAGAGCGAGTACTCGATCTGGAGCGACACGATGGGGTGGACCTTCCGGGCCCGGCGGATGGAGTCGGCGCTGGCCTCGGACAGGCCGATGTAGCGGGCCTTCCCCTGCTCCACCAGGCGCGCCATGCCGCCCACCGATTCCTCCACCGGGATCGCGGGGTCGATGCGGGACATGCAGTAGATGTCCAGACAGTCGATGCCCAGCCGCCGGAGGCTTTCCTCGCAGGTCTGGACGAGGTACTCGGGCGAGCTGCCGCCGTCGAGGCCGGTGCCGTCCGCGGCCCGCGGGCTGCCCGACTTGGAATGGATCACCACCTGGTCGCGCCGGCCCTTGATGGCCTTCCCGATGAGCTCGTGGTTGTGGCCGTTGCCGTAGCTGGCGGAGGTGTCGAGGAAGTTGATGCCGAGCTCGAAGGCTTGGTGCAGGGTGGCGATGGACTCGTCGTCGTTGCCGGCCCCGTACATCCCGGACATGCTCAGGCAGCCGAGCCCCATGGGCGACACGTTGCAATCAGTGGTTCCGAACTGGCGGTATTCCATGTGCGTTTCTCCTCGTTGGCGGCCTTCTTCTGGCCCGAGGCCTGCGGTCGCGGGCTGTGCCATTACTACGTCTTTGGGCGCGGAGTGGCAACGACGTCCAGCGCAAACGGTCAGGCGGGCGGGTTCCCGGAGACGATGGCGGGGAGGTCGCGTAACGCCACGGCGGCCACGCCTTCACCGAGGGAATGGCTGGACACGGGCCGGCCGATGACGTAGTGCGGGCCGGGGCGCCAGGGGCTGTTCGACGCGGCCAGCCCGGCGCTGACCCGGAGCAGGCCGCGGGCGTCGCGCAGGGTGGGCCGCTCGCTCCACTTGCACTCCATGAAGCTGAGGACGCCGCCGGCGTCGCGCACGAAGTCCACCTCCTGACCGCGCTGGTCGCGATAGTACCAGAAGTTGGCGGGGGCGGACTCGGCCTCTTTCAGCTTGCGCATCTCCGCGAACACGAACGTCTCCCATACGGCGCCCAGGGCTGGCGACGTGAGCAGCGTGGAGGCGTCGAGTCCCAGCAGAAAGCAGAGCAGGCCGCTGTCGCGGAAATAGACCTTCGGCGTCTTCACCACTCGCTTGCCGAAGCTCACGTGCCAAGGTTCCAGCAGGACGATCTGGCCGGAGGCCTGGAGCACGCTCACCCACTCGCCGATGGTCTTCACCGCCACTCCGGTGTCCCGCGCGACGTCGCTCTTGTTGAGCATGGCCGCCGACCGCGCCGCCAGGACGCGGACGAAGCGCTCGAAATCCCGGAGGCTCGCCACGTTGAGGATCTGGCGCACGTCACGTTCGAGGTAGGTGGCCAGATATGAAGCAAAAAAATCCGCCGCCGGCAGCTCCGGCGCGCGCCACAACTCCGGGAACTGCCCCCGGGCCATCAGACCGGCGAAGCCGGCCGCGTCGTCACCGGGAGGGGCCACGGCGTCAATCTCGTGCAGCGCCAGGTTTTCCAGCTCCACGATCCCGCAACGGCCGGCAAGGCTGTCCGAGATCCCTTTCATCAGAGTGAAGTTCTGGCTGCCGGTGAGGATGTAGCGGCCCATGTCATGGCGACGGTCATCGATGGCCGCCTTCAGGTGGCGGAACAGGCCGGGCGCGTACTGCACCTCGTCGATGAGCAACGGCGCCGGATGGTGGTGCAGGAACAGGTCGGGGTTGCGCTCGGCCTGATCGGCCGTCGTGGGGAGGTCCAGGGAGACGTAGTGATGATCCGGGAAGGTGGCGCGCATCAGGGTCGTCTTGCCCGCCTGCCGCGCACCGGTAACCACCACCGCCGGAAAGTGCGCCGCGAGCCGGAGCAACCGGTCAGCGAGCAACCTAGGGTACTGCATCCGGATATTATGACTTTATAAGTTAAATTTGTCCAACTCGTGAAGCTCAATGTAGTCACGAGGCCGAGGGTGTCCTCGCACTACCGGTGCTGCAGATTTCTCGTACGGCTGGAGAGTCGCTCCGGGTCTTCCACGACCAGGAACTGTCCCATCATTCCGGCATCTTCATGTTCCATGATGTGGCAGTGGTACATGTAGGGGACTTCCGGATCGGCATATCGCTCGAAGGGCATGATGACGCGGACGGTATCACCGGCAGGCACCAGGACGGTGTCTTTCCAGCCGAGCTCGGCGCCGGCGGGCGGTTGGCCGTTGCGATCGAGAATCTGGAACTGGACCAGGTGGACGTGGAAAGGGTGCGCCTGACCGCCGGGATTGCGCACTTCCCAGATCTCGGTGTCACCCAATCGCACGACCTCGTCAATTCTCCCCATATCCATGATCTTGCCGTTGATCGGCGGCCCCACACCCGGTCCGGCCGGCCCTCCTCCCCGTAGAGGCCCTCCCAAAACCATCGGACGGGTTTTCGCGGCGTCTGCGGCCTTGATGCGGGAGATGGTGTTGAGGCGCTCCGGCAGTGCGTGCGATACGCGTTTTGCCGGCCGGGGAACGATCTTCAACAATTCCAGGTGCCCCGTGCCGAGGCCCACGAAAAACGACCCGATGGTGTCCAGCCATCCGGCTTCCGGGTAGCTTTTCAACACCGCCTCGGCGCCATCGCTGAAGTCCACCAGGATCTCGGCCCGCTCGCCGGGAGCGAGGGTCACGCGGTTGGTTTGGAGGGGCGCCTCGAGGAATCCGCCGTCGGTGGCGATCTGATGAAACGCACGGTTGTCGTCAAAGCCGATGTAGTAGATTCGCGCGTTCGAGCCGTTCAACAATCTGAGTCGGATGCGACGTGACTCGACCTGGAGAAATGGACTCCAGGTTCCGTTGACCAGCATGGTGTCGCCGTAAACGGCACCCTGGTTGATGGCAAAGTCAAACGCACCGTCGTCGTCGAACAGCCGGTCCTGGATCACGATTGGAATGTCGTCGACGCCGTAGGTCTTCGGCAGGTCCAGCGCCTCGCTGTTATCGTCGTCGATCCACATGAGGCCGGTGACTCCCCGGTAGACATGCCGCCCCGTAGTGCCATGCGGATGCGGGTGGTACCACAGTGGAGCGGCCTGTTGAGCGACCTCGAAGCTGGCGGTCCACGCTGTTCCGGGCTGGATACTCTGATGCGGCGTGCCGTCCATGCGGGCGGGGACGTGCGCTCCGTGCCAGTGCATGGTCGTCATCTCATCCATGTTGTTGCGGACGATCAGATCGACGTCTTCGCCCCGACGCAATCGCACCGTGGGTCCCAGATACGGGCCGTTCACGCCGACCGTCGGAGTTCGCTTGCCCGGTAGGAACTCCCGGATCCCCTCGCCAACGGTGAGGTGAAACTGCCGGCGTCCGTCCACGACGGTTCCGAATGACTGCTCGGGAATCAGCAATTTGTTCTCGAAGGTCAACCCGCCGTTGGTGACGCGGATGAACGTGAGCCAGTAGCAGGTGGCGCCCGCCAACAAGACGATCATCAACAGTCCCAGTGCGGTGCGCTTCATGTACGAGATCCCCCACCGGCCGGATGCAAGCTGCGTATTCTCATTGGACTGCAAGGGTTCCCGAACAAAAAGGTCGTGAGATTGGTTCTCACGACCTTTTTGCCACGAGGGTTGCAGCCGATCCCGCTATGTCCGGCAGACCGCCAGTTCGGCGTAGTTGTGGAGGCCCAGTTGGCGCTTGCCCGATTCCAGGTCGAGCATCATTTGCAGCAGGTTGTCGCAAAGCGGTGTGGACAGGCCGAGCCGGGCGCTCTCGCGGACCACGTGGCCGAGGGTGAAGGCCACCTCGAGCTTGCTCCCCGTCAGCAATTGCCGCAGCGGTCCCTTGAGGTCGTCGGACCTCCAGGACTCGGCATAGGCGTTCATGATGGCCGTGCGCGCTTCCGCGGGCTTGTCGGGATGAAGGTCGGGCGGGTAGTACTCGGCCAGGGGAATGAACCGGGCGCCGGCGGCCGTGCCCACGGCAACCACCTCCCCCAGAAAATCCGCCAGCAGCAGCCGGTCTTCGGGGCTGGCGCAGCTCTCCACCATGGACGTGTTCGCCAGCGAACCGTAGTAACCGTAGCAAGTGTAGGTGAGCTTGCTCCACAACACTCCGATGATGTTGTCGGTGATCTCGCTGGGGATGACGGCATCGAGCGTGGCGTTGAGCTCTTCCAGCCGCGGCGTGGTGCGGCCGTGGGAATGGCCGACGTAGAGGTGGCCGCGCGTGGTGGTGTGAACCCGTCCGGGAGCCGTCCGCCGGCTGCCCATGCGAATCCCCATGCCCACGGACCGGTCCGCGCCTACCGCCTCTTCCAGCAGCGGCACGTTGATGCCGTTCTGCATCGACACCACCAGGCCGTCATCGCTCAAGTGCGGCAGCGCCGTGGCGAGCGTGTCGCTGGTGTAGTTGCAGCGGACGGCGATGAAGGCCGTGTCGAAGGTGCCTTCGATCTCGTCCGGGAAGACGATGGGGACGCTTACGTTGAACGGGCCGTCGGGCACGTCCACCTGAAGCCCGTGGTCGCGGATGGCGGCGACGTGCTCTTGGTCCACGTCGACGAAGGTCAGGTCATGCCCGGCCCGGGCGAGACGCCCGCCGATGATACCGCCGATAGGGCCCGCCCCCATGACAATCGCGCGCATGAAATCTCCTTGTAATCAGGGAGTTGACTCACTGGAGGAAATGTACAAGGTCTGACCCCTTCCTTCCGTGTGCCGCCACTGCCTGCATCCGTTTGTCCTCAGCGAAGCGAAGTCGAAGGACGCCATCTCCGCCTCCCTAGTTGAAGTAGATGACCCCTTTGACGATCTCGTATTTCGCCATGGCCTGCAGCGCCTCGTTGACCTGCTCCAGGGTGTACTCGGCCGAGATCATCTCCTCGAACGGGAAGGTGTCCTTGCGCGAGGAGAGGAAGTCGATGGCCTGGAGCCAGTGGCGCGGCTCGCCGGAGCGGATGGTGTGCAGGATCATCTCCTGGGGCAGGTTCTGGACGCCGATGTCGGCCTTGCCGCCGGCGCCGATGTTGACGTAGGTGCCGCCTCCGCGCAGCAGCGTGAGGCCCTCGGGCACCGCCATGTTGTTGGCCACCTGGATCACGATGTCGCCGCCGCGGCCGGCGGTGTGGTCCTTCACCCACTGGCGGCGGTCCTTGGCATCGGTGACTTCCTCGAGGTTCAGCACCTCGTCCGCGCCCATGCGCTTGCTGACCTCCAGGCGGGCGGCCGGCGCGCCGATGACCAGCACCTGCTTGGCGCCGTGGTCCTTGGCCACCGCGGTGGCGAAGTTGCCCAGCGGCCCACTGCCCTGGATCACCACGGTCTCGTGGCTCTTGATGGCGCCGAGCCGGTCGAAGCCGTGCATCACCGTACGGTAGGCGCAGGCGGAGGCGGCGGCCGACGCCGAGGTCACGTCCTCGGGCACCTTGATGATCTCGCAGGGCGGCGGCACGTACATGTACTCGGAGACGCTGCCCAGCAGATAAGGATACTCATCGCTGCGGTTGTGCCCCCAGGAGGCCCGCCCCGGGCAGATGCACGGCTGCAACGCCACGGTGCAGTAGTAGCAATGGCCGCAGGCGACGTAGCTCCACACGACGCGGTCGCCGGGCTTAACCGGATTACCCAGGATGTCCGTGCGCTCGCCGTTGATCTCCTCGATGTAGCCGCACGGCTCGTGCCCGGTGATGATGGGCAGCGAGTCGCCGCCGCCCAGCGGGCCGTGCCAGCGGTGCACGTCGGTGCCGCAGATCGTGGACGCCTCGATGCGCACCAGCAGCGCCCCAGGCTCCAGCTCGGGAATCGGCACCTTCTGAATTTCCAAGGGCTCGTTGTGGGATACCACCACGGCGGCGCGGCATTCGTCCATGTCATTCTCCTTCTCGGGACGTCGGGGGTCCCTGGCGTGTCCATTGTAAAAAGGGGCAGAGCGTGACCTACGCCCTGCCCCTTCAGATTCGGGAATGCCCTGCGGAACCGGCTACGCCTTGGCCGCGACCTGGGCGCCCGCGGTTGCCGGCTTGTAGAACCGCTCCGCGTTGCCATAGAGCATGGCGGCTTTGTCTTCGCCGGTCATCTCGTCGCTCTCCATCAGCTCGCCGAGGTCGTGCATGCAACTCTGGGTGGTGACCTCATGGGGGAAGTCCGACGAGTACAGGAACGGCCGGTGCCCGACGGTCTTGATGGCGAAGGGCAACGTCAGCTCCTCGGCCTCGATGCCCAGGTAGAAGCGGTCCGCCTCGATGAGCTGCTGGATGACCTTGGCCGGGTCCTGATCCTCGCCGATGCTGAACTCGCCGTCCGGGATGTACTGGAAGTGCGTCTCGTGGGACGCGTGCAGCCGCTCCAGCAGCATCAGCAGCCAGGCCACGCCGCCTTCGAGGAACGCGATACGCACGTTGGGGAAGCGCTCGAAGATGCCGTTGTAGAGGATATTGGCGCAGTTGAGGGCGATGCCCCAGGGGTGCCCCAAGGCGTGCACCGGCACGTACATGTTCATCTGGTCGAGCCCGAAGCGGTCGTGGCAGCCGCCGTGCACCGCGAGGCAGCAGCCCAGCCGGTCGGCCTCTTCATAGATGGGCCAGTACGCCTTGGCGCCCAGCGGCAGCGGCAGGCCGTTGGACGGCATCATGGCGCCCATCATGCCCAGCTCGGTGACGATGCGACGCAGTTCCTTGGCCGCCTCCTCCGGGTCCTGCATGGGGATCAGGCCCATGGCGTTGAAGCGCGGGTCGCGCTGCAGATAAGTGTGATACGTCCAGTCGTTGTAGGCCTTGCAGGCGGCCACGGCGTAGTCGAGGCTCACGATCTTGCCGTATCCCAGCCCCTGGGTCGGATACATCACCGTCCAGTCGATGCCCACGTCGTCCAGGAACTTCAGCCAACCGTCGGGACCCACCTTCTCGCGTCCGTCCCGTAAGGGCGGCGTCTCCACCGCGCGACCGTCGTGCAGATGGTCGATGGGCGGGAAGATGATACCCTTCTTGGCGGCGATGTCTCGGTACGGCCCGTCCATGTGCTCGAGGATTCCCGGGTTGTCCTCCAGGATGTGGCCGTCGCCGTCGATAATGCGTGTATTGAGTTGACCGGACATGATCGTTCTACCTCCTTCGAATAGCCCCTGTTTTGTGTCCCTTATACCGTTCCCGGCAGCCGTACATCAAGGGATTCAAAGAGATTTCTACAGGACCTGGTACGTCCAGATCTGATGGTAGACCTCGGGCTCTCCCTTGGGCATGGGCTTGTACCTTTCCCCCTCCTCCACCAGCCGCCACTTGCCCTCGGCCTCCAGCGAGGACTGCTTCTCCCGGAAGCCGTCCTGCTCGTAGGTATCCGGCCGAAGGGAGAAAACGATGTGCCCGCCGGGACGGGTGACGCGCACCAGCTCGTCGAACGAGCCGGGTGGGGCGTGGCCCACGGTAAAGACGCCCACGCTGATGACTCCGTCGAAGGTACGCGGCGGGAAGTCCAGCGGGGAACCCATGGCCATCCGGTGGAACTCCTTGTAGACGCCCTTGCGGGCCGCCTCGTCCAACATCCCCTGTGACAGGTCCATGGCTGCCAGGAACTCGAAGCCCACGTCGTGCAGCAACTCCCCCACGATGCCCGTGCCGGCGCCGGCGTCCAGGACTCGGCCGTGCCGGGGCACCCGTTTGGCGAAGGCATCCACGGCCTTCCGCGGGCTCAACCAGCCGAAGTCCGTATTCAGGTCCCGGTCATAGGAAGCGGCCCACTCGTCGTAGCGCTCCTCAAGCTCGGCGTTGCCCTTCGAGGAATAGATCCACTGGATCATGTTCTTCTTTTCTCGCATGCTGGCTCCTTCCATCGACGTTTCATTACTCATCATTCCTAATTACTCGTCATTCCCGCGAAAGCGGGAATCCAGGTGGGGTTGGGCGGAGGAGGCACCACCGTAGAACCCCTCCTCGCCACCCCTGGATTCCCGCTTTCGCGGGAATGACGATTCGGGGCGTCCCTGCCATTTCGTTCCGATCGCAGTTTTTGAATGACGAAGGGGTCGGAAATCTCTTACGGCGTGGTCTCCGGCGCCCGGCGGTGACGGGTGGCCTGCTCGTAGGCGTAGGCAAGCCCGATCATGCGGCCGTCTTCGTAGGGCCGTCCCAGGAAGCTGATGCCGGCCGGCAGGCCGTCGGCGGTGAATCCCGCGGGCACCGTGACCGTGGGCACGTATACCAGGAACGTGTTCAGGTGCGGCGCGCCCTTGTGGTTCACGAAGGGCGGCTTCACGCCGTCGGCGATGAGCGTCGGCTGGTGCTCCACCGCCTTGTGGACGATGGCGTCGAGGCGGTGCTCGGCCATGGTCTTGAGCAGGTGGATCATGAGGTGGTCCCGGGCCAGGAGGTACTGGTAGTGGTCCGCGGGGTCGGCGGTGATGCGCAGGCGCGCCTGCACCTGCTCCTTGAGCTTCGGGAACTCGGGCGACTGCATGGCGTCCTCGCGGGTCCGGTACGGCGGGTTGGCGCTGCGGGCCATGTAGATGCCGAAGGCCGTCTCCCCGGCGGTGGGGTTGGCGCAACGCTTGGCCAGGAGCTCGTTGAGCCGCGCCAGCTCCACCGGATCCACCACCTCGGCGCCGGCGGCCCGAAGCTCCTCCACCGCGTTGTCCAGAATCCCGGTGATGCTCTTGAAGTCGTCCGCCTCGGGGTCGGTGTTATACCCCATGGGTGTCCGCAGGATGCCGATCCGCGCGCCGCGCAGGCCGTCCGTGTCGAGAAAATCCGTGTAGCTGGGGGGCACGTGTCCCACCCCCCTGGAGGTGAGCGGGTCGTCGCCGTCATAGCCCGCCATGACGTCCAGCAGCGTCGCCATGTCCCGGACCGTACGCGCCATGGGACCCAGCGACCCGGCCTCCTGGGGCCAGCCGGAGTAGACGCCGCTGCGGCTCACCAGACCGGCGGTGGGGCGCATGCCCGCGATGCAGTTCCAGGTGGACGGCCGGCGGATGGACGCCAGCCCTTCCTGCCCGATCCCGACGGTGCCGAAATTGGCGGAAACCGCGGCTCCGGAGCCGCCCGACGAGCCGCCGACGGTGCGCTCCACGTCATAGGGGTTGCGGGTGGACCCGAACAGCGAGCCGTGGGAATCTCCCGCGCCCAACTCGCCCAGGGTGGTCTTGGCCAGCACGATGGCGCCCGCCTCCTTGAGCTTCTCCACAACCCGGCAATCCCGGTCCGGGTAGTAATCCTTGAACAGCAGGGAGCCCAGAGTGGTGGGGGTCCCCTTGACGTCGGCCTGGTCCTTGATGACCACCGGGATGCCGTGGAGCGGCCCCGTCTTCCCGGAGCTCTTGAACGCCACGTCCAGGCGGTCCGCCTCCTCCAACGCCGCCGGGTTCACCGTGATGACGGAGTTGATCCGGGGGCCGCCCCGGTCATAGGCCTCGATGCGGTCGATGTACCCTTGCACCAGTTGGCGCGCCGTGAGGCTACCGGCGTCGTAGGCGGCGTGAATGTCCGCGATGGTGGTTTCCGGCAGCGTGAACGAGTCTGCGGTCGGGCTCATGCGTTCTCCTCGCGGTTGGGAACCGCCTTCTGCGTCATTCCGGGTGCCTCCGCCTTGCCCGGTGGCACCTCTACGTCACCCCGTGGCGCCTCTACGTCACCCCGGGCGCCTCTACGTCACCCCGGGCGCCTCTACGTCACCCCGGGCTTGACCCGGGGTCCAGGGGCCCCCCTCCTCTGGACCCCGGATCAAGTCCGGGGTGACGTCTTGGGGGTCCGGGGTGACGTCTCGGAAATCCCGGGCAGCATCTCGGAAGTCCCGGACAGCATCCCGGAAGTCCAGGGCCGCGTCCCGGAAGTCCAGGGCCGCGTCCCGGAAGTCCAGGGCAGCATCTCGGATGGCCGGGGTGTCGCGGCGTCCCAATTGCTCAAGACTTCCCAAAACGTGTATCACTATCTTGGTCCGTTGCACATGGAGGGACGATCATGGCCGAAGACCCCAGAAGCGGTTTCACCGAAGTTCAGGGCATCAGGATGCACTACCGGGAGTGGGGCGACCCAGCGGACGCGGACCTGCTGCTGGTCCACGGCTGGACCAACTACAGCCTGGGCTGGGCGGGAGTGGCCGAGCACTTCGCCGGCCGCTACCACGTGGTGGCGCCGGACCTGCGGGGCCACGGCGAGTCGGACAAGCCCGTGACCGGCTACCGGCTGCAGGACTTCGCGGAAGACGTGCACCAGCTCATCGCCAACCTCAAGCTCGAGCGCCCGGCCTACGCCGGCCACTCCTGGGGCGGCAACATCGGCACCATGCTGGCCGCGGACCATCCCGAGGACATCTCCCGGGCCTTCCTGGAGGACCCGGTCTACTGGCGCATGCAGCACGCCTTCGTCACCGCCCTGCCCGGCGCCCTGGCGCGGCTTGCGCGGCCCGAGGAGGAGATCCGGGCCGAGGCCAGGGAGCAGGGGCTCTCGCCGGAGCAGCAGGACTGGGAGGTCTACCGCAACCGCCACTTCTCGCCCCACGCCCTGACCCGGCTCCTCAGCGACAACCGCGACTGGGCGCTGGCGTCGGAGGAGCGCCTGCGGCGCATCCAGGTGCCGACGCTGATCCTGGTAGGCGACGCCACGGTGTCGCCGCAGCCGGGCGCCATCCTCGCCCAGGAGCTCGGCCATCTCCGCACCATCGCCTCACCGCAGGTCCAGTTCGAGTTCTGGGAAGGCGTCGGCCACATGATGCGCGGCACCCGGCCGGAGGCCTACAACGAGCGGCTGGACCAATGGCTGGCGGGAAGCTGAGTTAGCGGGGCGCCTTGCCTGACACGACTCCACCCACAACCCGCATCTGGTCGCACCCGGCACTGCTCATCGCCGGGCTGAGCGGCTTGCTGGCGTCCCTCGACACGTCGGTGAACATCGCGTTCCCGGCCATTACCGAGGCGTTCGGCATCAACCTGCTGTCCATCCAGTGGGTGGTGGTGAGCTACGTGTTGACCCACGCCAGCCTGCTGCTGGGCTGCGGCCGGCTGGCGGACCTCTTCGGCCACTGGCACACCCTTACCATCGGTCTCCTGGTCAGCGCTGGGGCATTCGTCGTCTGCGGCTTGGCCCAGACCTTCGCCTGGCTGCTCATCGGACGGATGCTCCAGGGGGTGGGCGTCGCGCTGGTGTTCGGCTCGGCCCCGGCGCTGGTGACGCTTGCTGTCAGTGGCGACGAGCGTGGACGGGCGCTGGGATTCTACCAGATGAACCTGGCCACGGGGTACGCCATGGGCCCGCTGCTGGGCGGCGTGCTGGTGGACGTCTTCGGCTGGCGCGGCGTCTACCTGTACCGGGCGCTTCCCGCCCTGCTCATCGCCTGGTTCACCTCCGGCCGCGCCCGATCCGGGCAACGGCCGGCCGCCGGCGAACGGTTCGATCTCCTGGGCGCCGCAACCCTGACCCTGGCGGCCGGCGCGTTGCTGCTGGCCATGACCCGGAGCCGCGACCTCGGCTGGACCGATCCGGAGGTGATGGTGCTCGCGCTGACCGGGGCGGTCAGCCTGGTGGTCTTCCTCGTCACCGAGAAGCGGGTGGCCGCGCCCGTCATCAACCTCGACCTGTTCCGCTGGCCGGCCTTCACCCTCGCCAACCTCCTCACCCTGGCGGCCAACGCCACCCGGTTCCCCATCGGCCTGCTGGTCCCTTACTATGCCGTGGACATCCTGGGCTACCGGGGAGTTGTGGTCGGCCTCCTCATCTTCGCGCCCGCGGTGATGACCATCTTTGCCGCCGCCTTCGCCGGCCGGTTGTCCGACCGCATCGGCACCGCCGGGCTGAGCTCCGCGGGGCTGGCCGTCCAGGCCGTGGGCCTGTGGCTGGCCAGCGGCCTCGACGCAACCTCGGATTACCCCACGGCCGCCCTTTCCCTGGCCCTGGTGGGCTTGGGCCTGGGCACCTTCCAGGTGCCCAACATGAGCTTCGTCATGGGCGCCATTCCCCGCGAACACCAGGGCGTCGCCGGCAGCGTCAACCAGATGATGCGCACCGGCGGCATCGTCTTCGGCGTCACCGGCGCCAGCCTGATGTTCGAACGCTGGCGCGTCGCCCACGCGGACCTGGGAGAGGTGGCCGCCTTCGTGACCGCCTTCCAGCTCGTGTTCCTGACCGCCGCGGTGCTGTGCGGCCTGGCCGCGGCGTCGTCGTTGTTCCGCAGCGGCGGGAAGCGGCAAGAAAGTAAGGGGCAAGGCGCCGCACCCGGGGAACCCTCGGACTCGTAGGCGTCCCCGGCAAAATCTGATAGCGTTTCGCGGTCCGGGAAATCACCCGGAAGTTCATTCAAACGGAGGTCTTCCAATGAGCATCGAACACATCAAACCGCAAGTTTGGAACAGCCGCGCCGTGGTGCACGGCGATCGGGTATACCTGTCCGGCCTCGTGGCCGACGACAAGTCCCTGTCCACGAAAGGCCAGACCGAGCAGGTGCTGGCCAAGATCGACGAGATCCTGGCCCTCGCCGGCACCAACAAGTCCCGCATCCTCACGTCCACCGTCTATCTCGCCGACATCGACGCCAAGGACGAGATGAACGAGGCCTGGATGGCCTGGATCGACAAGGACAATCTCCCGGCCCGGGCCGCCATCGGCGTGGCGCTCACCCCGGGCACCCAGGTGGAGATCATGGTCTGCGCGGCGAAGTAGCAGTACCCCTGGCGTCCCGGGCTTGACCAGGATCCGGGGGGGGGGGGGGGGGGATGGGAGCCATCGTCAGGCTCAGGGACAGGTGTCGCGCCGCAGAAGATGCTTGTGTTTCTCGTTCTGGTACACCTTACCCTTGACGAGTCTTTTGAAGTCGTCGTGCAGGTTCTTGTCGTGGGAGACCAGCACGTCGACCCTGGCGACGAGCGCAAGCGCGACTATGTGCGCGTCATCGGACGATAAATCCGTCAGTTCGGCCTCCTTGGCGACGACTTCTTCCCCCGCCAATTCCTTCACCCTACCCGCCTGAGAGTACTCGACCAACCGCTTTCTCATCTGTCCATGGGAATCAAGCTCGGCCTTCATCCTTCGGGTTGGCGCGTAGACGAGTTTTCCCTGTGTCCTGAGCCAGTCCCTGAGGGGCCGCATGCCGGTGTTGTCCGCGTCAAGAAAGTCGCTGTAGCTATTTGCATCCAGAATCACGCACATGTCTCAATCCGCCAATCCCAGCAAGCGGTCCGCTTCGTTCAGGAAGAAATCACGGTAATGTTGGGGAACGCCGACCATATTGGCGCGCGCATCAAAACCAAGATTGTGAGTCTTTACATGGTTGCCAACCGGCTCAAGATAGATCAACGAAACACTCTCGGGTCTAATCCTACCTCGTTTGATCTCAATCCGTACACGGTCAATCATGTGATCACTGTGGGTTTCAACTACAAATGATGTGCTCCGAGTCCGATGAGCATCCACTAACATGGACGCGAGTTCCGCCTGTCCTTTGGGATGCAAGTGGACTTCTGGCTGTTGCAGCAAAAAAGTAGCGCCCCCTCCTGTAAGGATTCGGACCAGGATAGGGAGCACTTGGCTAACGCCATACCCAACATCCATCAAGTTCGCCCTTGGGCCGCTAACTTTAATTTGCAACTGGAACGGGTCTCCCTTGGAACCTCCAAGTCTCCGAATCGCAAGGTCAGAAAACAGGCCCGAGGCTTGACCGAAAGCCGTGAGTTGCTGCCGCAGTTCGTTCCATTCGGCGTTCCTTGAGACACTCAAGTTTAGTAGAGCGACTGGTATCTCACTCCCATCCGGCGTTACCGTTTCTTTGAGCGGATTGTAGGTCCGTTGCGGCCTCGAACGAACAGGCGCTATGCTGTGGATGGATGTTGAACGTAGGCCGAACAACGGCCCCATAACAAAGCTGCTGTCCCGACCGCCCTTAGACACCTTTCGGTTTATGAAATCTTGTAGACTTCTCGCCGCAGTAAGAGATTCCGTTTTTTCATCGACTGCCAAACCACGACTCTCGATGTATCGGCCAATGTAAGGAAGTACGAGTACAGCGAACTCCCCAACCCCTACTTTGCTCAATTCGATTTCAAAGTGAGCGTGTAAGGTTTCGGTAACGCTAATACCGAGCTCCGTCTGGTCTGAATCATCGTCACGCACTGATACTACAATTTGTCCGTCCTTAAAGGCCCAACGCACATTACTGACAAAAGGCTCGGACCCCCTCTCCCTCTCCGTTAGAGTAACATAAAATTGAACTGTCTCGCCGTCGCCGTACGCGGTCTCAATACCCAATTGAAATTCGTCCTTTTTGGGCCGGGACCGCCTGACAATGTCCGCAAAAGCTCCCATCTGATAGGGTTCCAAATTAAAATCAATTTCAGTGCGATGAAACCCAAGGAACCCCCCGAGCCCATGAAGGCAACCAAGAACGGTCGATTTGCCCGTGCTGTTCTCACCGACCAGAAACGTCAATGGGCGTATTTCAAACGAGTGCTCCCCGTCGAAACAGCGTACATCGCGCATGAAAAACCTGTTGATCTCGCTCATACTCCGCTTTCCCTTCACGTCCGGTGCGGTCTTTCAGACACAATACAGTACAGCAACTTCATAGCGCCACGACTATACGCCAAACGGCTTGAGCGCAAGGCCTCAGCCAACCCCTCACCGGATGCTCTCTAACAATCGGTGCCCGGCTCCTCATTGCTGGCGCAGACGGGGCTCAAGGGTTGCGTCGCAACGCAAGTGGCGCTTCCTCCGGTGCAATGCACTCGGGAGAATCGTTCACCGGAGAGTTGACGGCCCGCGACACGCAGTACCCGTCCATCAGCTCGGCGGGATAGGGTTTGAAGAGCGGCGACAGGGCCGCGGGATCGGTGGTGGCGGGATCGAGCCACTTGGCCTCATCCTCCGGGCGCAGGATGACGGGCATCCTGTTGTGCACCGGCTCAAGGAGGCTGTTGGGGCTCGTGGTGACGATGGTGAACGAGTAGAGGGGCGTGCCGTCGGGCCGGAGCCATCGGTCCCAAAGGCCGGCGAAGGCGAACGGCTCCTGGCTTCGGAGCGTGAAACGCATGGGCGTTCGGACGCGGCCTTCCCTGCGCCACTCGTAGAAGCCGTCGGCGGGCACGAGACAGCGGCGCCTCGGTAGCAGGCCCCGGAACGCTGGCCGTTGGGCCAGGGTTTCCGCTCGGGCGTTGATCATTGGCCTGGCCGCGTCCTTGGCGTGGTAAGGCACAAGCCCCCAGTGCATCAGCCGCAGGGACCGTGTGTCCGGCGTTGTCGGATTGACACCCACCACAGGCGCGTCCTGGCTGGGAGCAAGGTTATACCGGGTCGCCAGGTCGAAGTCCGGCTCATCGATGCCGAAACGGTCCACGAGGTCCTGGAGCGTTGCTGTCTGTGTGTACCGACCGCACATGACTTCACGCGTCGTTGCGTTTCACTTGTCTTCCCGCTTCCCATCCAGAAAATGTTCCACTGCGGCGCCTTCCAGTTCCGGATCCAGATCAGCCGATGTACCCCCAGCCTGCCGTGCGTAGTCAGCGATGGCGTCGTGCAGAGCATCTTTTTCCCGTTCGGCCAGCCACGCTTCGATGGCCTCCCTGACCAGCACCGTCGTGGGCTGCCCGGAGCGCTCCGATTCGGCGTTGAGGCGTGTGTAGATGTCCGTTGGGAGAGGAAGGTGCATATTGTGCCGAGCCATGACAACCAATAATGCCATTGGTCCATGGTCGGAACAATGACATGGAGGTGCCGGCACCATTGCGGCCCCACCGTTCGCCCGGTTGCTCGGCCGTGGCCGGCTCGGCAAGCTTGCCAACACCGGGCAACGGCGCTAATAGCTACTGTTTGAACAGGAGGAATCCGCCGTGATCATCGACTGCGACACCCACATCATGCCCAACGACGCCTTTGACGACATGCCCGAGGAGTTCCGGGACAAGGCGCCGATCCCACGGTACAGCGACGACGGACTGCTCGCCGACATCGACTTTCCGGGCGGACCGCCCGAGGTGCCGGGCGTGACGCCGCTGGGACCGCCGGGTTCCGGCGCCAGCATGAAAGGGCTGGTGGACCTGCAGGTGCGGCTCGACGAGATGCCCGTGCTTGGGGTGGACCGTCAGTTCGTGCTGCCGCAGTTCTCCGGCTGGTGGACCTACATGATCGAGCCGGCGCTAGCGTCGGCCATCGCCCGCTCCTACAACCTGTCCAACCTGCGCATGATGGAGCGGCACGATTGCCTCATCGGCGTGCCCATCGTCCAGCTCCAGGACGTGCCCGCGGCCATCCGCGAGATGGAATGGGCGCAGAAGGAGGGGTTCCGCGCGGTGGTGCTGGACAAGGTCTACCCGGTGCAGGATCACCCCTACGGCGATAGCCTCGGCAGCCACAAGGAGCTGTGGCCCTTCTTCGCCCGGGCCGAGGAGATGGAAATGCCCATCTTCCTCCACAACATCCAGCACGGCCACCGCATCAGCAACCTGCCCAACTTCCAGAAGGACGGCCTCTACCTGTTCGCGCCGCAGGAGGGACAGGTGAGCCTGGTGTCGCTGGTGACAAGCGGCCTGCTCGACGACTTTCCCGGCCTCCAGTTCATCTTCACCGAGGCCGGCACGGGCTTCATCAAGCCGCTGGTGGAGAGGCTCGACGCGGCCTTCAACGGCCCTCCGGTGGACTACGACGGGGACGCCGATGCCGACGTCATTCGCGGGGTCAAGGCCAAGCTGCGCCGTCACCGCGCGTTCTACGGCGCCGAGGTCTTCCTGGAGAAGAACAAGAAGCCGGCGAGCCACTACTTCCGCAACAACTTCTACTTTACCATCGAGACCGAGGAAGCCGAGCTGCCCGAGGCCATCGAGTTCCTGGGACCCGAGCGCTTCCTCTTCGCCACCGACTACCCCCACGACGACCCCGGCGGCAGCATGAAGTTCCGGGACGTCCAGCTCCTGTCCGTCAACAAGAACATCTCGGAAGGGACCAAGGAGCTCATCCGCCACGGCAACGCGGAGCGGCTGTTCAAGCTGGATGGGTGAGCGCCGCCCTTTGCAGGGAGTTGAGAGTTGGCGCCGTTTGAGTTGGCGCCCTTCGACTTCGCTCGGCAGACCTCGCTACGCTCAGGACGAACGGTTAAGTTACTTCGACTCCACTTCGCGAAGCCGTTCCTGAGCCCTACAAGCTCAGGGCGAACGGGGTTTCCTCCGGATTTCTTAACTTAACCGTTCGTCCTGAGCGTAGCGCCGCGTCAGCGGCGCGAAGTCGAAGGGCGCCAACCCCTACCAAGCGGAGTCTCTCAACAACCTGCTAGTCCTCCGCCAATCCGTACGCCTCTCTGGCCTTTTCCCGCGACACGTACCCGTCCTCGACGTCCTGCCGCACCAACTCGGGGGGGCGTTCCCTGGGATCGCCGTAGCCGCCGCCTCCGCTGCGGAAGATGGCGAGCCGGGCGCCGGCCTTGAGCGGCCGGGTTTCCAGCATGTCGACTTCGGCCGGGTCCTCGTCCGGGTTCTGGATGGTGGTCCTGGAGTTGGGCGGGCTGGCGCCGCCGTTGAGCCCCCACGAGGCCTGCTGATGATTCGCGGAGCGGATCGTGAGGGTGCAGTCGGTCTGGAACTCGTACTCGCGGATGAAACCGGTGCCGCCGCGCCAGCGCCCGGCGCCGGCCGAGTCTTGCCAGATATCGTAGCGGCGGACGGCGACGGGATACTCGGTCTCGAGGATCTCCACCGGCGTGCCGGGGGCGAAGTGATTGACCGGCATGACGATGGCCGCGCCGTCGTGGTCGCTGGTGCCGCCCAGCGAGGTGATCATGATCTCATACTGGACGGTGGGACGTCCCGCGGAGCGGCTTTCCTTGTAGCCGACGGCGATGGCGCCGGTGCCGAGGCCGGAGGGGGCCACCGCGCGGTTCGGGTTGAACTTCCCGATGGCGGCGAGGACGCAGTTGTAGACCAGGTGCGAGGTCGGGAAGTAGTGGTTGACGGTGGCCGGGAACTCCGGGCTCATCACGCGTCCCGGCGGCAGGTTGAACTCGATGGCCTCGAACGCGCCCGCGTTCATCGGGATGCTCGGATCCGATGCCGCAAGCACCGCCTGGGTCGAGACCGCACGGGCCGTGACCCGAGTGGTGTTCACGGGTCCGGGGGTCTGGGGGGCGCTGCCGGAGAAATCGAGCGTCAACCGGTCGCCCGCCTTGATGGCCCGGACATGGATGCGCACCGGCTTCGACCGGTCCACGCCGTTGTGATCGAGGAATCCTTCCGCCTCGTGCTCCCCGTCCGGCCACGAGGCGATTTCGGCCCGGACCCGGGCCGTGGTGCGCGTCATCAACTCGTCGATGGTGCCCAGCAGGGTGTCCGCGCCATACTCCCGCAGCAGCTCCTGGAACCGGATCGCCCCGAGTTTCGTCGCGCCCACCTGCCCGCGCAGGTCGCCCAGCACCACGTCCGGAATGCGGCTGTTGTTGCGCAGGATCGCCTCCACCTCGGGCAGCACGCCCTGGGCCGTGGTGAACCGCACCGGCGGCAGCAGGATGCCGTCGTGGAAGATCTCCCGCGATGCCGCGCCGCTCGATCCCGGCACAAGGCCGCCGACATCCGCCTTGTGGGCCACGCTGACCCCGAAAGCCACCACCTTGCCTTCGTGGAAGGCCGGCGTCGCCACGACCATGTCCGGGACGTGGCTGTTTCCCGCCTTGTAGGGGTCGTTGGAAACGAACGAATCGCCCTCGCTCATCGCCTCCGCCGGGTAACGTTCCAGGACGCCGGCCACCGCCTGAGAGTACAGCAGGGAATGATATTGCAGGCCCCCGCCCACCATGATCACGCGTCCGTTGCCGTCGGTCAGCCCGGCGGTGCCGTCCTGCGACTCGCGCAGGATCGGCGAGTAGCCGCTGTGGAACAGCGCGTGCGCCATGGACGCGGTGATCTCCCGCAGCCGGCTCAACACGACTTCGCTGGTGATCGGGTCAAGATCCATGATTCTCTCCCCTCTCGATGACGATGTTGCCGAATGGGTCGACGGTGGCGTGCTGCGACTCGGGCAGCACCGTGGTCGCGTCGAGCTGCTCGATCACGGCGGGCCCGTCGATCCAGTTGCCGGCCAGCAACCGGCCGCGGTCAAGCACCACGGCCTCCAGGAACTCTCCGCGCTTGAGGTCGAACAGCGGTCTCCGGCCGATGACGGCGTGCTCGACGCCCGGCTCCCCGGGTTCCAGGGGCGGCGGCGTGAGCCGCGGCACGGCGATCTCCGCCAGCAGCCGGAACGTCACGATCTCGGCGTCCTCGTCCTTGGCGCTCAACCCGTACACCGTGCCGTGGAGCTCGTCGAAGCGCGCCTTGAGCCCGGCCTTGTCCGCCTCCACCATCTCCCGGTCCGGGCAGTCGACGGAGAGCTCGTAACCCTGATGCAGATAGCGCATGTCGACCTGACGCCGGAAAACCGCCTCCGAGAGCTCGAAGTGCTCTTCCCGGATGTCCTCCACGGCCCGGAGGCGCAGCTCCTCGAAACGCTGGTTCATGCGCGCGGGATCGTAGTCGCTCACCAGCCCGAGATCCGACAGCAGGTAGAGATGCCGCACCTGGGTCTGGAGGAGCCCCAGGGCGCTGTTGAGGCCGGGGTTCGGCGGCACCAGAACCGCGGGGATCTGCAACTCCTCGGCCAGCACCCCGGCGTGGAGCGGACCGGCGCCGCCGAAGGCCACCAGCACGAAGTCGCGCGGATCGACGCCGCGGTATTGCAACGCAAGCCTGAGTTCCACCGCCATGTTGTTGTTGACGATCTTGAGAACCCCGGCGGCGGCCTCCATCACGTCGAGACCGAGCGGCTCGGCCAACCCGGTGCGAACCGCCTCCTCCGCCCGCGCGCGGTCCAGCCGCAGCCGCCCGCCGAGGGCGCTGCTGTCCCCCAGGGCGCCCAGCAGCAGGTTGGCGTCGGTCACCGTCGGAAGCTCTCCGCCCCTGCCGTAGCAGGCCGGCCCCGGGTCGGCGCCCGCGCTCCGGGGCCCGACCTTCATGAGGCCGTCCTTGCCGATCCAGGCGATGGTGCCGCCGCCGGCGCCCAGGGTGTGGACCGCCAGCATCGGCGTTGCGAGATCCTGCCCCGCGATCCGGCCCGCGGTGGTCTCTTCGGACCGCCCGTCGCGGATCACGCTGATGTCGGTGGACGTGCCGCCCATGTCGAAGGTGACGAGATTCCTGCGTCCCAGGACCGCGGCCAGCTCGATGCCGGACACGACCCCCGCCGCCGGGCCCGAGAGCAGCGTCTGGTTGGGATAGCGGGCGCCGACGTTCATGCGCATCAGCCCGCCGTTGGACTGCATGAGGAAGATCTGCGGCGTCTCGATGCCGGCGACGCGCAGCCGGTCCACGAGCCGCAACAGGTAGTCCTGCATGGACCTGCCCACGAAGGCGTCGATGACGGTGGTGGAAAGCCGCGGATACTCGCGGATGGTGGGCAGAATGCGCGACGACACCGACACGCGCCATTCCGGCGCCATCTCGGCGATGATGGCCGCGGTCCGCTCCTCGTGCTCGGGGTTCCGGAAGCTGAAGAGGAAGTTGACGGCCACCGCCTCGACTTCCTTCCCCTTCAGGCTTGCCACCGCCCGCCGGACGTCGTCCTCGTCCAGCGGGGTCTGCACGTTGCCGAGATAGTCGAGACGCTCGGTGATCTCTTCGGTGAGCGACTGGGGCGCCAGCAGCGTGGGCTTGACGTAGTAGGGATCCGCCAGGTCCTCCGGCGCCGGCTGGGACCAGCCGCGGCCTTCATAGACCGCCCGGAAGCCGCGCGTGATCAGCAGCCCGGTACGCGCGCCTCTGCCTTCCAGAATAGCGTTGGTGGCCACCGTGGTGCCGTGGACCAGGAACTCGATCCCGCCCGGGTCCACCCCGGACTGGAACAGCTCGTCCAGGGCATCCATCACCGCGGCCGACGGATCATCCGGCCTCGACGGCACCTTGGCGATCCGACGCTCGCCGGTGTCGGGATCGAACGCGATCAGATCGGTGAAGGAGCCTCCGGTATCGATGCCGACCATCCACGATGCCATGGCGATCTCCCGGCGGAACGGTGCGTGAGGTTTTCGTCAGCGCGACAGGTCCACCACCACGCGGCCGCGCACTCCGCCCTTGAGGATACTTTCGATGTGGCCGTCAAGCTCGTCGAGCGAGCAGTCGATGGTGACGGCGTCCAGATTGGGCAGCTTCCACTCGCCGGCCATCTTCTGCCACAGGGTGGCGCGGATGTCCGCGGGGCAGTCGGGCGTGGCCACGCCGACGAGGCGCACGTCCCGCAGGATGAACGGGAAGACCGTGGTGTTGAGCTCCACCGAGGCCACGTTGCCGCAGCAGGTGACCACGCCGCCGTACTTGGAGGCCTTGATGGCGGTGGCCAGAATGTTGCCGCCGACGGTGTCCACGACGCCGGCCCACAGGCCCCTGAGCAGGGGCCGTCCGGACTGGTCGTCCGCGTCCGCGCGGGAGATGACGTCGGCCGCGCCCAGGCTCGTCAGGAAGTCCTTCTCCGACTCCTTGCCGGTGGACGCCACGACCCGGTAACCGGCCTGGGCCAGGATGGCCACGGCCAGGCAGCCGACACCGCCGGTGGCGCCGGTCACCAGCACGTCGCCCGATTCCGGCGTGACTCCGCCCTCCTGGAGCCGCAGCACCGACAGGGCGGCGGTAAAGCCGGCCGTGCCGTACACCATGCTCTCCTTGAGGCTCAAACCGTCCGGGCGCTTCACCGCCCAGGCAGCCGGCACCCGCGCGTACTCGGCAAAGCCGCCGTCGGTGTTGGCGCCCAGGTCGAAGCCGGTCAGCACCACCTCGTCGCCCTTGGCGAAATCGCCGCTCCCGCTCTCCACCACCGTGCCCGCGGCGTCGATGCCGGGGGTGTGGGGGAAGTTGCGGGTGACGCCCTTGTTGCCGGAGGCCGACAGCGCGTCCTTGTAGTTGAGCGACGAATAGGCCACCGAGACCAGCAGGTCGCCGTCCGGCAGGTCGTCCGCCGACCGCTCGCTAATGGCGCGGGAGAAGGTCTTGTCCTCGTTCTCGCTGACGACCATGGCTCGGAAACGGGTGGAGTCTGACATCATGGGCTCCTTTCGGGTGCGTTTCTCAGCCGGCGCTCTCGCGCTCCTGCAGCCGCTGCCATACCTTGGGCGGCGACAGCGGCAGGTCGCAGATGCGCAAGCCCACGGCGTCCTCCACCGCCGCGGCGATGGCGGACGCGGCCGGCAGCACGCCGCCCTCGCCCATTCCCTTGGCGCCGAAGGGGCCGGGGCCGTTGCCGCTTTCCACCAGCTCCGAGATGAAGTTCTCCGGCAAATCGTGGAACGACGGAACGCGGTAGTCCACCAGGTTCGGATTCAGAAGCTGGCCGTCCTCGTACACCATCTCTTCCAGCAGCGTGTGTCCCAGGCCGAACACCACGCCGCCTTCGTCCTGCCCCTCGGCCTGCAGCGGGTTGATGGCCCGTCCGACGTCGGCCATGGACACGTACTTCAGGATGCGGATGACGCCGGTGTCCGGATCCACCTCCAGCTCCACGCCGCCCCAGCCCACTTCCCAGAACGTGGTGGGAGAGCCCAGCACGGCGGTCTTGCTCTTCTTGTCGCGGTAGACCCCCCGGCCGACGATCTCGGTGGCGGAGCTGCCGAAGTACTCGGCGATGACGTCGCCATAAGGCACCCCGGAGCCCTTGGCGCCGCGCACCCGGCCGCCCTTGAGCGCCAGGCCGGCGGCCTTTTCGCCCATGACCTTGGCAGCGGCCCGCAGCAACTGCTTCTTCACGTCCTGGGCCGCCCTCTGGGTCGCGAGGCCCATGACCGTCATGGAGCTGCTGGCGCTGGTGGACACGTCGAAGGGGGTGACGTCCGTGTCCAACTGGGCCACGGACACCTGCTCGAGCTTGATGCCCAGTTCCTCCGCCACCACCTGGCTCAAGGCCGTGCGGGAACCCTGGCCCACTTCCACCGTGCCGGTAAGCAGCACGGCGCTGCCGTCCGACGACATCTTCACCGTGGCGCCGGCCACCTTGTAGGTGCCCCCGGCATCCTTCAGGCAAACGCTCAGGCCCTTGCCCACGTTGGGTCGGGAAGCCTTCTTCCAGTCCAGCGCCCGGGCCACCTTGCGCAGTCCCTGCTTCAGGTCGCAGTCCACCGGGGTGTCGCCGGGGGTGTAGGGCTCGCCCTTCTCCAGCAGGTTCTTGAGCCGGAAGTCCAGCGGGTCCATGCCGAGCCGGTTGGCGATCATGTCCATCTGCGACTCGTAGGCCCAGGCCACCTGCACCGCGCCGAAGCCGCGGAACGCGCCGGCCGGCACCGTGTTGCTGTAGACGCCGTGGGCGTCGATCTTCACGTTGGCCACGCGGTACGGCCCCACCGCGCGGTAGCCGGCCTTCTGGGTCACCCGGGGTCCGGCGTCCGCGTAGGCGCCGGTGTCCATGTAGACTTCCAGCTCCCGGGCCACCATCTCGCCCTTCTTGCTGACCCCGGTCTTGATGCGGATGCGCGCGGGATGGCGGGTCACGGTCTTGAAGCTCTCGCTGACGCTCATGGCCAGCTTGACCGGGCGGCGGTTCCGCACCGAAAGCGCCGCGGCGATGGGGTCGGCCTTGACGTACAGCTTGCCGCCGTAGCCGCCGCCGACGTAGGGCACCACCACGCGCACCCGGTTGAGCGGCAGCTTGAAGATCCCGGCCAAATGTCCCCGCAGCGTGAACGGATCCTGGCACGAGCTCCACACCGTCAGACGCTCGCCGTCGTAGTGGGCGAGGCAGATATGGGGCTCCAGCGAGTAGTGCTGCACCCGGTTGAAGCGGAAAACGTCCTCGAACACGTGGTCGGACTGCGCGAAGCCGTCGTCGACGTTTCCCCGGGCGTAGCCGAAGTGGTAGCACACGTTGGTGCCCTTGAACCGGTCCGGCGCGCCGTATTTGGAGCCCCGCAGCTCGGCCTTGGGGACATCGCCTTCATGCACCTGCGGAGCGCCCGGCGCCAGGGCGTCGTCCACGTTGTCCACGAAGGGCAGTTCCTCGTACTCCACGTCGATGAGGCCCAGGGCCTCCTCGGCTACCAGCTCGTCCGCGGACAGCACCGCGGCCACCGGATCGCCGACGTAGCGGACCTTGTCCACCGCCACCACCGACTGGTCCTTGTAGGTAGCGCCGTAGTTGTAGTTGAGTCCGGCCAGCTCGTCCCGGGTCAGGACGTCGATGACCCCGTGCAGGGCCCTTGCCTTGCCGGCATCGACCTTGAGGATCCGCGCGTGGGGCAAGGGGCTCCTCAGGATCTTGGCATACGCCATTCCCGGAAGCTCGATGTCCCCGGTATAAAAGGCCGAGCCCGAAACCTTCTCGATCGCGTCGACGCGCATAGCGGGGCGCCCGGCCACTGACAGTCGTTGTTTTTTCATGGGTGTCTCCGCACACCTTCTTATCGGAAGTTCCGGGGCCAGGCAATGACGCCCCGGCCTGTACGGGCGCCTCCCCCGCCTCATCCCCTCCTGGATTCCCGCTTTCGCGGGAATGACGGGAGGGGCGCGGCGTGTCCCGGGAGGGGCGCGGCGTGTCCCGGGAGGGGCGCGGCGTGTCCCGGGAGGGGCGCGGCGTGTCCCGGGAGGGGCGCGGCGTGTCCCGGGAGGGGCGCGGCGTGTCCCGGGAGGGGCGCGGCGTGTCCCGGGAGGGGCGCGGCGTGTCCCGGGGGTGCGGCATGAGGCCCAGTCTCACGGTGAGCGCTGCTCCGCCTCTTCTCTGAGGGTCTCCAGCTCGGTCCAGCGCTCCACCGCCTGGTCGAGGGTTGTCTTGGCGGCCTTGAGCTCGTCCAGGACCGGCTGGACGTTGGCGAAGGGCTGGGCGTAGAAGTCCGGCTGGTGGGTCTTTTCCTCCAACGCGGCCACCGTCTGTTCCATGGCCTCAATGCGGTCCGGCAGGCGGTCCAGCTCCAGTTGGAGCTTGTAGCTGAGCTTGTTGGGGCGCGACCTCGTCTCGCGCCGGTCCCGGGCCCGCTCCTGCGCGCCCTTGCGGTTGGGGTCGTCGGTGACGGCCAGGGCCTTGCCGCGCCGGATCCAGTCGCTGTAGCCGCCGGCGTGGCGCTGGATCAGGCCGGTGGCCTCGAACACCAGGGTGCTGGTGACGCAGTTGTCGAGGAAGCTCCGATCATGGCTCACCACCAGCAGCGTGCCGCGGTACCGCACGAGCTGTTCTTCCAGCACCTCCAGGGTCTCGATGTCGAGGTCGTTGGTGGGCTCGTCCAGGATCAGCAGGTTTGCCGGCTGGGTGAGCAGCCGTGCCAGGATGATGCGGTTGCACTCGCCGCCGGACAGCGCCGACACCGGGCTCATGGCCCGCTTGGCACTGAAGAGGAAGCCCTTGAGGTAGCCGACGACGTGGCGCGGCCGTCCGTTCACGAACACGTGGTCGCGGCCGTCGGCGACCGTCTCGGCCACGGTCTTGTCGGGATCGAGCTCCCGCCGCAGTTGGTCGAAATAGCCGATCTCCAGGTTGGCGCCCGGCTCCACGGTCCCGGAGTTCGGAGTGATCTCTCCCACCAGGATGCGCAACAGCGTGGTCTTGCCCACGCCGTTGTTGCCGATGAGGCCGATGCGGTCGCCACGCATGATGCGGAGCGACAGGTTGTCGATCAGCGGCTTGCCGCCGTAGCCGTGCGTGACGTTGCGGAGCTCCACCACCTTTCGGCCCGACTGCCCGCCGTGCTGCACGTGGATGCGCGCCTGGCTCTGGGGCTTCAGACGCTGGGCCGCCTCCTCCCGCATGGCCATGAGGGCGCGCACCCGGCCCTCGTTGCGCGTCCGGCGCGCCTTGATGCCGCGCCGGATCCATTCCTCCTCCTGGGCCAGCCGCTTGTCGAACAGGGCGTTGCGGCGGGCGTCCTCGGCCAGGCTCTTTTCCTTGAGATCCAGATAGTTGTCGTAGCTGCCGGGCCAGCTCGTGAGCCGGGTGCGGTCCAACTCGACGATGCGGGTGGCGAGCCGGCGCAGGAAGGCGCGGTCGTGGGTGATGAAGAGGACCGCGCCCGCGTAGTTGTAGATCCGGTCCTCGAGCCACTGGATGGTGCTCAGGTCGAGGTGGTTGGTGGGCTCGTCGAGCAGCAGCAGCTCGGCGTTGCCGACGATGGCGCGGGCGAGCCCGACCCGGCGCTGCCAGCCGCCGGACAGTTCTTCCAGCCGCCGGTCCGCGGGCAGGTCCAGCTCGCTGAGCACCGTCTCCACCCGCTGGTCCACGTGCCAGCCGCCGTGGGCGTCGATCTCCCGGTGCAGCGCCTCCAGCTCCAGCAGCCCTTTGCGGTCCAGGTTCTCCCGGGAGCGCTGCTGGTAGAGGTCGATGAGGGCCTGCAGGTCGGCCAGCCCGGTGGTGACGTATTCCCGCACCGTCTGGCCGAGCTCCTCGGGCAGCGCCTGCTCCAGCTCGCTGATGCGGATGCGGCTCTGGTAGTGGATCTCGCCGTTGTCGGGCTCGAGGCGGCCGGTGATGAGCCGCAACATGGAGGTCTTGCCCGCGCCGTTGCGGCCGATCAGGCAGACCCGTTCTCCGGGCTCTATGGCGAGGTCGGCATGCGCCAACAGCCGCTGGTCGCCCAACTGCAGGGAGACGTCTTCGAAGCTTACGAGGGGCATGGTTGGGAAAGGGGCACCGGCGCCCGCTCAAGCCGGTGCCGCCGCTTCGACCCTACTTCTGGCCGCGGGTGGCCCGGGCTCCGGGCGCCCGGTAGGGCACTTTCTTCTTGACCGCCTCGTCCACCGTCTCCGGCGTGATCAGCACGGTGGCCCTGATATTGAGGGCGCCGGCGTTGGCGATGTTGAGCGAGACCGCTGTCGCCGTGGCGTCGTCGGGAAGGTCGGCGATGATGTAGAGGTCCGTGTCGCCGAAGGCATAGTAGAGACCCTCGACGCTGCCGCCCATAGCCTCGATGGTCTGGGTCAGCGCCGCCCGGCGGCGGCTGCCGCCCTCCTTGAGCAAGCCCACCAGCCCCTTGCCGGTGTACGTGGTGTGGAACATGTATTTGCCCATGCTTTTCCTCCAAGGATTATTTCTACTGATGTCCTTTATTGTTCATGGAGCGGGCATGTTTCGACCCGCGGCCGGTAGCGTCGCTTCCTTCACCCGGATTGCTGGCCCGCGATGAAGGCTCTCAGCACCTCGTTGAACTCCGGGGGGTGCTCGCGGTAAGAGAAGTGGCCGGCCTCGTTGATGATGTGCATCTGGGTGCGGCGCTCGCTCCCGGCCATGAGCTCCATCAGGCGCATCCCCTGGTCCAGGGTGGCGGTGGGGTCGTTGTAGCCCCACACCAGCAGCGTGGGCCGTTGCAAGCCGCGGTCCCGGATCCAGCCCAGGGTCTCCTCCTTCTGACGCGCGTGGGCGGCCAGGAAGAGGTTGGTCTTGAGCCCCTGGACCTCCATCTTCTCCACCGCCTCCTTGTACTTGGGCAGTTGGCCGATGGCCACGCAGGCGTCGAGCCAGTCGTCGGTGATGTGGCTGTGGCCGTAGGAGTAGCGTTCGAACACCCAGCGCTGGCACTCCCGGCCCAGGCGCGGTTGCGGCGCGTTGGCGAAGACGATGTCGTTGCGCCCGACGCCGGGGGCGAGGGTGTTGGTGTCCACCGGAATCACCGACTTGACCAGGTCGGCCCGTTCCAGGGTCATCCGCGCCACCAGGTAGGCGCCGCGGGAATGGCCCACCAGGTGGACGTTGCCGAGCTTCAGGGTCTCCAGGAAGCCCAGCGCGTGCCGCACCACCGCGGCCATGGTGTAGTCGTCGTCGCTCTTGGGGTTGTCGGTCATCCCCTGTCCCAGCTTGTCCACCGCGTAGACGTGGAACCACTGCGCCAGACCGTCGAAGTTGAGCCCCCAGTCGAGGCTGCAGTCGGCGGCGTCGTTGGAGCCGAAGTTGCCGCCGTGGAACAGCACCACCGGCTCGCCGCTGCCCTTCTCGAAGTAGCGGGTGCCGATGCCGTCCACGTCCACGAATCGTTCGTCCGCCTGGTCCATGTCCGTCCTCCTTGATGGTCACACTGTAGCTCATTGCTCCGGGAAGGTTAACCACGCCGAGCCATGGAGCCGTACCCCCACCACCCCTGGATTCCCGCTTTCGCGGGAATGACGCAGAGAGGGGGCGGGAATGACGGAAAGAGACGGCGGGACTGTCGCAGAGAGAGGGCGGGAACGTCGGAAGGAGAGGTCGGGAACGTCGGAAAGAGACGGCGGAAACGTCGGAGAGAAGGTGGGACTGTCGGAATGGGGTGGGGCTCGCTTGGCAATCACCGGGCAATCCGATAAGGGAGAGTGAGCCGAAAGGCGCACAATCCAAGGAGGCTTGAGACATGGCGAAACCGAACGGGGACGAGCACCCCATGCTGAGAGAGGGACTGGGGCGGCTGCGGGGCAAAGTGGCCATCATCACCGGCGCCAACAGCGGCATCGGCCGGGCTACCGCGCGGCTGTTCGCGCGCGAGGGGGCCAGCGTCGTGTGCTGCGACATCCAGGAGACCCTGACCCCGCGGGTGGACGAGCTCATCATCAACGAGGGCGGCGAGGCCACCTTCCTGAACGTGAACGTGACCGCGGACGGCGGTCCCGAGGAGATGATGAAGACGGCCATGGACCGGTACGGCGGCGCGGACATCCTCTACAACAACGCGGGGGGCGGGATACGCAAGCAGGTTCATGAACACACGGACGAGGAGTGGAACTTCATCATGGACCTCAACCTGAACGCCATCCAGAGGAGCGTCCGGGCGGTGGTCCCCCACATGATCGAGAAGGGCAGCGGCAACATCGTCAGCACCGCGTCCACCTTCGGACTGCTGGCCTCGGCCAACTATCCGGCCTACTGCGCCACCAAGGCGGCGGTCATCAGCCTGACCCGGCAGATGGCGCTGGACTACGGCCCCAAGGGCGTCCGCGTGAACTGCATCTGCCCCGGCGCCACCGAGACCCCGCGCTTCCGCGGGCACCCGCCGGTACCGTCGCTCCAGGCCGCCACCCCCGAGCAGCGCAAGCGCATGGCCGACAGCAACAAGGCCCTGCTGCGGATGGCGCGGCCGGAGGAGATGGCCTACGGCGTGCTCTTCCTGGTGTCGGACGAGGCCTCCTTCGTCACCGGCCATGCCCTGGTGGTGGACGGCGGCCAGACCATCGCGGTGTAAGGGCGACAAGCATTGTACTGCTGGCGCGGCAAGGTAGGGGTGGTGAAGCCGACTTTTCGGCCCGGGTCGCTGGAGACCTTCACCCGGCTCCTGCCGGACGGGGTGTGCGTGGTGCCGCGTTACGTCGGCGTCCGCGCCGGGACCGAGGCTGAGTTCGACGAGGCCATCGCGGTGGCCGAATCCAGAGTGGCGGAGCTGGCGGAGTTTGGGGTGGACTTGGTGGTGATCCAGGGGGTGCCGCCGATCATGCTCCGGGGCTACCGCTTCGACGGCGAGCTGACGGAGCGGCTCACCCGGCAGTACGCGGTGCCGGTACTCACCGCCACCACCGCGCAGGTGGAGGCGTTTCGCGCCCTGGAGGTGCGCACGATGGTGATCCTGTCCTACATCCAGGGCGCCATGAACGCGAGGTTCGCCGCTTTCATCGAGCAGGCCGGATTCACGGTGACGGGCGTTGAGGAGATCCAGGGGGTGTCCTTCGCGGACGTCGGCGATATCCCGGCCGAGGTGATCTACCGCGAGGCCAAGAAGGCCTTCATCCGGCACGGCGGGGAATGCGTCTACCTCCTGGGCGCGGGCTGGGACTGCCTGCCCGCCGTCGAGTACCTGGAGGAAGACCTCGGGGTGCCGGTGGTCACCAATCTCAACGCGGAGGTGTGGGCGACCCAGAAGCGCCTCAGGCTTCGCGAGCCCGTCGAGGGCTTCGGGCGCCTGCTGCGGACGCTGCCGTGACCGGCGCCAGCCGTTCGATCCCGGGACGCAAGAGGGGGGAAGGACATGGGAGAGATACTCGGCCTGGGCATCACGCACTACCCTGGACTCGGGTTCCAGGGAAACATGACCCGGCGCATCAAGATGTGCCTGGAGGACCCGGCGCTGCCGGAACGGCTGCGGAACATGGAGAACTGGCCGGCGCCCATGCGCGAGCAATGGGGCACGGACGACGGCCAGAGCCACTCCGAAGCGCACCGCCAGGACCTGATCGACCGCTTCCGCATCGCCCGCCAAGCCCTGGACGAGTTCCAGCCCGACCTGTGCCTGCTGTGGGGCGACGACCAGTACGAAAACTACAAGGAGGACTGCGTGCCGGCCTTCTCCATCCTCGCCTACGAGTCGGTGGAGGCGCAGCCATGGACCCACAGCCGCCGGGGCGCCAACGTCTGGGACGAGCCCGACGATAAGATCTTCACCATCAAGGGGCATCAGGAAGCGGGCAAGCACCTGGCGTCGAGCCTGCTGGACAACGGCTTCGACGTGGCCTACTCCTACAAGCCGCTCCATCGCGGCCTGGGCCACGCCTTCGTCAACTCCATCCTCTACCTCGACTGGGACCGCCGGGGGTTTCCCTATCCGGTGCTGCCCTTTACGGTGAACAGCTACGGCCGCAAGCTCGTGGGCAGCCGGGGCGTCCCGCTGACGCCGTCGGCCGCCCGAGACATCGAGGACCAGTTCGACCCGCCGGGCCCCCAGCCCTGGCGCTGCTTCGACATCGGCGCGGCCACCGCCCGGGCCTTTGCGGAGAGTCCGTGGCGCGTGGCCCTCATCGCCTCGTCGAGCTGGTCCCACTCGTTCCTCACCGCCAAGCACTCGTTCATGTACCCGGACGTGGAATCCGACAAGCGCTACTTCCAGGCGCTCCGGGACGGCGAATGGGACACCTGGCGCAAGACCAACCTGCCGGAAGCCGAGGACCGCGGCCACCACGAGCTGCTCAACTGGTTCGCCTTGGCGGGCGCCATGTCCGAGATCGGGCGCAAGCCCGACGACATCGTGTTCCTGGAGTCGTGGATCTCCAACTCAGACAAGGTGTTCGCCGTGTTCCGGCCGCCCGAGCATGCGGGATAGTCAATTGCTGCAGCCTCCACCTACGGTTCTGGTTATGGCGAAGGGCGAAGACACGGAGTCCTCTAAGAAGCCTGCTCAACAGGCTGCTTGGCGTCAACGGATTGAGGCCGATCTGGCCGCTCAGATCGAAGCTGGCGGCACTCTCTACGGGTATCGCCATGATGGCGCCTATGTTGCCCGGACCAAGAAAGGCGACGCTATCGTTACGCCGGGCGCAAGCAAAGTCGCCTGATCCGGCCCGCCGACGCTTTCGACCCCGCCGCACTTCCCTTGGGGGTCCGTACGCTACCTATCGTTTGTTCCGGCGCCAACCACTTGATGGAACTATGCGGATCAACCTCTACGACCTCCCCGACCCGCTCCCGGACACCGAGGAGTTCACCGACCTCATTCCCGACCGAGGCGTGAAGATCGAGCGCATCGTCTCCCGCGGCCGCACGGCTCCCGCCGGCGAGTGGTACGACCAGGACCGCGACGAATGGGTCGTGCTGATCCAGGGCGAGGCGGTGCTGGAGTACGAGGACGGAGAAACGCTACGGCTCGGCGCCGGCGACCACGTGCTGATACCCGCCCACCGTCGCCACCGGGTCAACTACACCAGCCGCACGCCGCCATGCATCTGGATCGCCGTGTTCGGGGAGCTGACGTAGCGCGAAGCCTTGCGGCCGGCGTCACGGATAACGTTGCTCAAGGCGAACGACTGGTGTCGGCGATCCGCGCCAAGTAAAGCGGTAACGCGCACCCTTGCGGACGTTGTCCACCAAGGCGGGACGGAAGCAGGCGAGGCAGGTGCCGCCCTTGCGGCGCACGCTGGGATAGACGATGCCGGGCGATCCCTGTTGGAGAAGGGTCTCTCCGAGCGCCTGGGACTCGATGTAGCTGGCCGGATCGAGGCAACCTTCGAAGGCAGAGTCTTCCCGGATGTCGTGGAACTCGCCGGCGAAGTCCGCGAGATAGTCGTCGTAGGTGACGCTCTCCTCCAGCCAGTCGACCTCTACAAGCTCGATCCATTTGTGCCACGCCACTTCGGCCTGTGACGTGGCCAGTTCGGCGCCGGCGTACCAGGCGCCGCGGTCCGGGCCGCTGAAACGGCTGCCCAAGGGGTGGGCGTGAGCGAAGGCGGCATTGATGATGCCGGCATGGGGAACGCCGGAGACGAGCTCGTCGATGCCGATGCCCGATACCCGATCCGCTTCGGCCACGAGGCGTTCGTCGGTGGCGAGGTCGAGTTCCAGTATCCCACGAAGGTGGTCGTCGTTGTCCGCGATCCGGGCGAGGACGCTGTCTCCGCTCTCGCTGTACTTCGAGGAAATCAGCCGGTGCGTGTGTGCTTGTCGAATCCGTGAAAGAGCGGGAATCCTCAATGGCCGCTCCGCCGCGCATCCAGCAGCTTCCGCACGGTCGCGAACGCCGGCAAACCGCCTCGGGCGAGGTACTCGTACGGAGTCAGCCCGCCGAAGATCCTGTTCCGGTTCGGACGTTGCATCCACAGATCGGCCAGCTCGTCGCTGTAGAGAACATTCAGGGCCTTGAAGATCCCTACCAAGTACGAAATCCGGCGCAGCCTGTCCTCGTCGAGCGGGCGGCGAGGTGCCTTCTTCAATGCGTAGTAGGCGCCGTTCGAGATGCCGCCGAGCAGACGGCGGGCATCTTCGTCCCGGATCTTCCAGCAGTCCATGATATTGAAGAAGGCGCGCACGGCGTCCGGAGTGAGCCGCGAACGCTCTGCGCGACCAGACAGGTCCGCGACCTCGGGGGGGTCATGACGGGTCTCGGGATATGCGGGTGTCCGCGACATTTCAGTAGTCCATATCAGGACTTGATATAGTCCAATTTTGGAGAATGTCAAGGGTGATTGGCTGTTTCGCGGCAATGCCGCATTCCGCTACCCCCGTGACTGAAAGAGAAAGAAGACGCCGGCCACCACCAGCACGGCGGCCAGGCCGTCCTTCAGCGTGACGGCCTCGTCCCCCTGCAGGAGCAGCCGCGCCAGGGAAAACGTGATCAGCGGTTGCACGTTCCAGATGGGGGCGACGATGATGGCCGGGGCATGGGCCACCGCGAGATAGGTGAACACGGACCCCACCCCCTGGAAGAATCCGGACAGGAGAAGAAAGAAGTAGCTGTCCCCGGTGAGCCAGATTCCCTCCCGCCAGTTGATGCGCAGGACCTGGCCGAACGACATGATGAGCGCCAGCCCGGTGACATGGGTGATGAGGGATCCCGGTACGGGCGTCCCGCCCGCCAGCATCGCGACCTTCTTGAGGATCGGGCCGAAGCCGAAGAACACGATGGCCAGCAGCGGATTGAGGAACGCCTTCAACCGAAAGGGCCGCCGGTCCTGGTCATTGGGGTTTCCGCGGGTGATGATCAGCAGCCCGGTGACGATCAGGAACACGCCGATGAGGATCAGCGGGGTCGCGGTCTCGCCCAACAGCACGATGGCATAGACCGCGGTGAGCAACGGCGCGGAGTTGACGATGGACTGGGCCTTGGAGGCACCCACCTCGTCGATCCCCTTGAGCGCGAAGGTGCGGCCCAGGAAGCTTCCCACCAGACCCACCGCGACGAACAGCCCGGCCGCGGTCCAGGGCATGAGAAGCTGCACCTCGCCGAAGGGCATGATCAACACCAGGACGGCCACCGCGCCCACCGACTGCAACAGCACCGCCGCGCTGATGTTGGAATGCCTGAGGCCGCGCTTCACCAGCACCGGAGAGGTTCCCCAGCACAACGCGGCCGCCAGCGCGTAGGCGATGCCGGTTTCCATGGCTAGGGACCTGTACCATACAAATCGCCCTCAATCTCCCGGCTTTGTCTGCCGGCGGCGTCGGCCTGACCGCTCGCCACGGCCCGTACCGAATGCAATGCCCGTTTGCATATAGTGCTACCAAACGCCAATGAGGTTGCGTTTGGTACAGCGTGGAGCCCCCCTCCCGGCTTGAAACCCTCCCGAGACGTGGCATGGTTAAGGGGTCGGCGATCGATTCGGTACATTTCCTTGCGAAAGGAGACGCGGATGCTCTGGGGTTTGATCGGCAAGAAGACGCAGATGCCGGGGGCGGCCAACGCTCTGCCCGGCCGGCAGGAGAAGATGCCCGTCCCGGCGGAACACTTCGTGAACGGGAATCCGCTGGAGCCGCCCTACCCGGACGGCATGGAGAAGGCGGTGTTCGGGCTGGGCTGCTTCTGGGGGGCGGAGCGCTGTTTCTGGCAGCTCGACGGCGTCTACACCACCGCGGTGGGCTACGCGGGAGGCATGACGCCCAACCCCACCTACGAGGAGGTGTGCACCGGCAGGACCGGCCACAACGAGGTGGTGGTGGTGGTGTTCGATCCCAAGGTAGTGAGCTACGGCGAGCTGCTCAGGGCGTTCTGGGAGGCGCACGACCCTACCCAGGGCATGCGCCAGGGCAACGACGTGGGCACGCAGTACCGGTCGGGGATCTATACTTACGGCGACGAACAGAAGCAGGCCGCCGAGGCCTCACGCGAACGCTATCAGGAAGAGATGTCCAGGGCGGGCTACGGCGGCATCACCACCGAGGTCCTCGACGCCGGCGAGTTCTACTTCGCCGAGGACTATCACCAACAGTATCTCGCCAAGAACCCGTGGGGGTACTGCGGGTTGGGCGGCACCGGGGTGAGCTGTCCGGCGCCCTAGTGCCGGGTGAGTCGGGGGGCCTCCGCCCCGCCCCTGGATTCCCGCTTTCGCGGGAATGACGGAGAGGGGCGGGAATGACGGAGAGGGGCGGGAATGACGGAGAGGGGCGGGAATGACCGGGGGGGCGGGAATGACGTATTTCGGGGCCTCGGGGCCTCGCAAGAACGGTACCGCGGTGAACCGGCCGGGCTCGGCTACTCAGCCAGCAGCCGCTGGATGATCTCCTCCATCTCCAGGTAGCCGCCTTCGCCGAAGCGCGTGTACTGGATCACGCCCTTCTTGTCGATGATGTGCAGGGTCGGCCAGTAGCGCGTGCCATAGCGCTTCCAGGTGGCGAAGTCGTTGTCCTGCGCCACCGGGAACTTGATCCCCAGCTCCTTGCAGGCGTTCCTGACATTGTCCAGCGAGTGTTCGTGGGAAAACTCCGGCGAGTGAATGCCCACAACCACCAGCCCCTCGGGTCCGTATTTTTCGTGCCATCCCACCAACGATGGGAGTGTATTCAAACAGTTGTATCAGCCGTAGGTCCAGAACTCGATGAGGACCACCTTCCCCCTGAGGTCCTTCAACCGGAGCGGCTCCGAGTTGATCCAGGTATCGTTGGTGAACTCCGGCGCCTGCTTGCCCACGAGCGACGCCGGTGCGTTGCCGAACGCCCACAGGAGCGCGACGCCCATGACCACCGCGAGCGCGAACACCCGCCATTTGAAATGCTTCATGATGATTAACACCCCCCAAGTCATTATGCCCGCCTTGGCGGGCGGGGGCAACGGGTGTTAGTGTCCTGTCCCATGCTTTACGACTACGTCGCCTTTCCCGACCGACCGCCGCTCCGCTGGCCCCACGGCGCGCGGGTGGCGCTGATCTTCACCATCAACATCGAATACTGGGAGATGACCCGTGACAGCGCCGAGCCGCTCTATCCCGGCGGTCCGGCCACCATCCCGCACCCGCTGCCCGGCAACGTACCCGACTACGCCAACTGGACCTGGCGCGAGTACGGCCAGCGGGTCGGGGTCTGGCGCATCATCGACGTGTTCGACAAGGCCGGCATCCCGGCCACCTGCACCATGAACGCCCTCACCGGCATCGAGCGGCGCCGCATCATCGACGCCGCCAACGAGCGCGGCTGGGAGATCCTGGCGCACAACTACGCCCAGAACGACGTGCTCACCTACTACGCGAACCAGCCGGACCAGGAGCGCGAGGTCATCCGCCGGACCCTGGACGCCTACGCCGAGTCTGTGGGAAGGCCGGCCCGGGGCTGGCTGTCGTCGTCGCTCCGGAGCACCCACGAAACGCCCCACATCCTGAAGGAACTGGGGTTGCTGTTCCAGGCGGACTACCTCAACGACGACCAGCCCTACCTCCTCGACACCCGCCACGGTCCGCTGGTGTGCATCCCTTATTCCAACGACGTGAACGACTTCGCGGTCTTCTCCCGCGGCGGCCGGACCACCTCCCAGGCGATGGAGCTGTTCAAGGAGCAGTTCGACCAGCTCTACCTGGAGGGGGCCACGAGCGGGCGCATCATGAACGTGGGAATGCACCCCCACGTCATGGGCCAGGCCTACGCCATCCGCGCGCTGCGCGAATTCGTGGACTACGTGAAAACCTTCGACGGCGTGTGGTACCCCAAGCGCGAGGAGATGGCGGAGTGGTTCCTCGAAACGACGAACGGCCGGAAGAAATAGGGAGACCTCATGAAACCGTATCGAGTGGCGTTGATTCAGCAACAGACCCGGGTGATCGTCGAACCGAAAGAACGCAACGCGATCATCGACGAGAACCTCGGGCGCATCTTCGAGCTTCTGGACTGGACCGCGCTGCGTCTCGGAGACGTGAAGCTTGCGGTTTTCTCGGAGTACGGCATCATCGGCCAGTACCGGCCGCGCTCGGTGGACGAGTGGCTGGCGCTGGCCGAGACCATTCCGGGCGACGTCACCGACCAGATCGGCCGCAAGGCCAAGGAGCGCGGCTGCTACATCGTCGGCAACCTCTACGAGCGCGACGACGACTGGCCCGGGCGCCTCTTCAACACGAGCTTCATCATCGACCCGGACGGCGAAATCATCCTCAAGTACCGGAAGAACAACGGCCCGAACAATCTCAACACCACCTATACGGGACCCGGCGACGTCTACTCGGAGTACACGGAACGATACGGCGAGGACGCCATGTTCCCGGTGGCGGACACCGAGATCGGCCGGCTGGGCTGCCTCACCTGCACCGACGTGGTGTTCCCGGAGATGGCCCGCTGCCTGGCGCTGCGCGGCGCCGAGGTCCTTATCCACCCCACCGCCGAGCCCTACGCGCCCGAGGGCGAGGCCTGGGACGTGCTCCGGCGCGCCCGCGCCTACGAGAACCTGTGCTACTTCCTCTCGGTCAACTGCGGCGCCTTCGTCGGCTCCAACCGCCCCACCGGCGGCTACCGCGGCATGACCCAGGTCATCGACTACATGGGCCACGTGCAGTCCGCCGCCAACGCTCCCGGCGAGGCGGTGGTCACCGGCATGTTGGACATCGACAACCTGCGCTGGGAGCGCACCCGCATGACCGACTCGGGCCACGTGTGGAACTTCCTGATCGAGTTGCGCAGCGACATGTACGCCCCCGTCTACGCCAAGGCCAACCGCTGGCCCAACGACGGCTGGCGCGACCGTAACCTGCAAGACACCGTCGAGACCCGCGCCGAGGCGCGCAAGATCATCGAACGGCTGGTGCAGGAAGGGCGCCTGGTAAAGCCCGAATGATGGTAGAGCCGGAATGAGCAAAGCCCTCGTCTCTTCGCGCGAAACCGACGTGGCCGTGGTGGGCTACGGCGGCGCCGGCGCGGTCGCGGCCATCACCGCCGCCGACCTCGGCGCCAAGGTGCTGATCGTGGAGAAGGCCGTCGCGGGCGGCGGCAACACCCGGCTCTCCGCCGGCTCGGTCCGTACCTTCGGCGCGGTGGAACGGGCGGTGGAGCACATCGCCTTCCTGTGCGGCGGCGCGACCGGCCCAGACGTCATCGAGACGCTGGTGCGCGAGAGCCACGACAACGAGCCCTGGCTGCGCTCCCTCGGGGGCGAGGTGGTGGTGGACCCTCTTCAGGCCGCGCCCGCGAGCTATCCCGTCTATCCCACCGGCGCCGCCTCGCCGGAGCAGCCCGGCGCGGACGGCGTCGGCCCCCGGCTCCGCGTGAAAGGCGAGATCACCGCCAACGGCCGCGACCTCTGGGAGCTGCTCGACCGAAACGTCGACGAGCGCTGCATTCCGGTGCTGTTCGAGTGCCCGGCCGTCCGGCTGCTGCGGGACGGCGACGGCGCGGTCACAGGACTCACGGCACGCCGGGGCGGCGAGGAGATCGCGATCCAGGCGCGCAAGGCGGTGATCCTCGCCTGCGGCGGCTACGAGTGGGACCCCGACATGCAGCTCCAGTTCCTGGGGCAGCGGTTCTGGTCCCTGGGCGCGTCCGGTCACACCGGCGACGGCATCCGCCTTGCATTGGACGCGGGCGCCGCCCTGTGGCACATGAACGCCGTGGCCGCGGGTTTCGGCTACCGCGTGGACGGCTTCGACGGCGCCGTCATCCACGCCATGCCGGGGCCGGGGTTCATCTACGTGGACCGGAACGCGCGCCGTTTCGTGGACGAAACCGCCATGGACGCCCACGCCGTGGGCTCGCTGGTGACGGAGCTGGACCTGGAGACCATGGAGCGGCCCCGGGTGCCCTGCTTCGTGGTGTTCGACGAAGCAACGCGGAAGGTGGGGCCGGTGGCCAACACCGGCCGGGGCGCCGTCGCCGAACACTACCGCTGGAGCGACGACAACGCCGCCGAGGTGAAAAAAGGCTGGATCAAGACGGGCGCCACGCCGGCCGCGCTGGCCGCGGCCCTCGGTCTCGACCCGGCCGCGCTGGAACGGACCGTGGGTGAATACAACCGGGCCTGCGCCCAAGGGCGGGATGAAGCATTGGGCCGCACCCCCGATACCCTGCGGCCGCTTGAGCACCCGCCGCTCTATGGCGCCGCCCTGTGGCCGAGCCTGTTCAACACCCAGGGCGGCCCGCGCCGCAACGCCCGCGCCCAGGTGCTGAACGCCTGGGGCCATCCCATCCAGGGCCTGTATGGCGCCGGCGAACTGGGCTCCATGTGGTCCCAGAACTACCCCGGCGCCAGCAACCTCACCGAGGTGCTGGCCTTCGGCCGCATCGCCGGCCGCAACGCCGCGGGGGAACTCCGGCGTGCCTGACGTCACCGCGATTGCGTCACCCCGGGCTTGACCCGGGGTCCAGGCGTCCTCCTCTGGACCCCGGGTCAAGCCCGGGGTGACGGGAAGGCAAGTCCAGGGGTGACGGTACGGGGTCCGTGTTGAGGCTGTGACGTCCGTGATGATGCTGTGGCCTCTGTGATGGGGCTGTGGTGCGAGACGGCGCCCGCCTCGAAACGTTGTCGCCGGTGAAGCGTTTTCTCAAAACAACCGCGTGCCGACAAAGGCCAAAACGCCCGGAACGACGAAAAACACTCCGAGGGTATAGGCGATCGCCAATCCTTTGCGTTCGCTCCCGACGCGGGCGAGCCACTCCGCCCCCAGCATCGGCAGCGTCCGCAGCCAGGGTATCCCGTAGATCACGACAACGCCCAGCAGGTTGTAGAGCAAGTGCGCCAGCGCGATCTGCAGGGCGGTCTCGAGGTTGCCGCTGGCGGTCACCGTCGCTGCCAGCAACGCGGTGATCGTGGTGCCGATGTTGGCGCCGAGGGTGAACGGATACACTTCACGCAATTGGAACACGCCGCTGCCAGCCAGGGGCACCATCAGGCTGGTGGTCGTCGAGGAGGATTGAACCACTACGGTCACCACCGTCCCGGACACGATGCCCGAGATGGGTCCCCGCCCGACGGAGGCGTGCAGGAGTTGACTCGCCTTTCCGACCATGACCGCCCTGAGCGCGACGCTCAGCCGGATGATCGCCACCAGGATGAGGCCCACACCCAGTACGATCAGCGCGACGCCGGCCCAATGCTCCGGAAGCGGAGACAACACGAACTCGATGAGATCGCTGGCCGGCTCGACGATGGCTTCCACGAAGTCCAGCCCCTCCAGGTTGTGGGGGCCCATCAGCTTCGCCGCACCCACAAGGGCCCCGCTCAGGCGTTCCAGAACGCCGAACGCCATCTCCAGCGGCAGGAAGATGGCAATGCTCAGGAGATTGAAACCATCGTGCACCGTGGCCGCCGCGAACGCGCGCCGGAACTCGTCACGATTGCCCACGTGGCCGAAGCTGACCAGGGTGTTGGTGATCGTCGTGCCGAGGTTCGCGCCCATCACCATGGGGATCGCGACGGAGACGGGCAGCCCCCCCGCCACCATTCCGACGATGATCGACGTGACGGTGCTCGACGATTGTACGAGCGCCGTGACCAGACCGCCCAGCACGACGCCCATGAACGGGTTCGTGGCGAAGGCGAACAGCGCCTGCGCGCTCTCGCCGCCGCCGGTCGCCTGTTTGAAGCCATGGTTGATCAAATCGACGGCCAACAGCAGCAGGTAGATCATCACGGCGACCGTGCACCAGGCAACCACGGGAGTCCGCGCTCCGGATGATTCAGCGCTCTCTCTGCCTTCTCGTTCGCCGTTCATTGCAGTCACCTCCAACATGTACCTGTTGTGCCCACGTTCTCCTCAAGCGATCGGGTGTTTTAGAAAACGACAACTCATTATCATAAGAGCCTGTTTTTGTTATGAAAATTTAGTTTGCCAACACCCCGGAAACGCTATAGTGTAGCTTGCACGCATTCTTGGCAAGTCTGTCCACGGAATCATTGGTGTCGTGTTTCCTCCGTCCGGAGGACGATTGGTGGTTCGAAGTGGTGATACAAATGTGGAGCCTGCTGGCCGAGTTTTTCCACTTCCTGTGGATGTCGTTGCTTCTGTTGTCGCCCATGCTCCTGCTCGGGCTGTTCCTTTCGGGACTGTTTCACGTCTTCATATCCCGCCAGGCGGTTTTCCGGTGGCTTCGTGACGACAGTCTGAAGTCGGTAAGCGTCAGCGCGGCCGTCGGCGTGCCCGTGCCGCTTTGCAGTTGCTCGGTGGTGCCGGTGGTCACCGAGATGCGGCGGAAGGGGGCCTCCCGCTCTTCCTGCATGTCTTTCCTTATCACCGCTCCCGAAACGGGAGCGGATTCGATTCTCGTCACCAACGCCTTCTTCGGATGGGTGGCGGCCATCGTTCGACCCGTCATCAGCTTCATCACCGCGGTCGTAGCCGGCATTTTCTGCATCGGTCTCATCAGAGGCGACAACGGCACCGTGAAGGAAGAGCACGACGACAGCCATGATCACGACCATGACCACGATCACGGCCCGCACGAACATCTCATTCCAAGCGAAGACGACTGCTGCATCAGCCCTTCACAACTGAAAATCGCCATGAGGTACGGCTTCAGAGCGCTCCTGGCGAAAATCGCCAGCCGGAGGATCACGTTCTGGGTCAAGCCGGAGTTCTATCGCGAGGAGTTGGCCGCCGAGGACGAGCCGCTCGCCGCTCCGAACGTCGAACTGCCCACGGGGTACAACCTGCCCAGCTTCAAGACGATCGTCAGGCACATCTTTCACTACGGTTTCGTGGAAATCGCCGACGACATCCTGTTCTCGCTGCTCTTCGGCGTCGCCGTGGGAGGCCTGCTCTACCTGGCGATTCCCGACACCCTGATGGACAGCGAATACGCCCAGTGGGCGTCCTACCCGATCATGGTCCTGATCGGCGTTCCGCTTTACATTTGCGCCTCCGCAAGCACGCCGATCGCCGCCGCGCTGGTGGCCAAGGGCTTCAGTCCGGGAGCGGCGCTGATCTTTCTCATGACGGGCCCGGCCACGAATTCGGGAACCATCGCGGTCATCATGCACCAGTTCGGCACGCGCTTCGCGTCCGTCTATGTCACCGTGGTCATCGTGGTGACCGTCATCGTGGCCGTCATCGTGGACGTCTTGATGGCCGCCGCCGCCCTGACGCTGCCCTTGAACCTGGCCGCCTCGACCTCGCCGAACATCCTCTTTCTACAGTACGTGAGCACCTTCGCCTTCATCGTCCTGGTCGTCTGGCGGTTCCGCGCCGGCGCCCTGCGAACCGGCTGGTCGGATTTGACGAAGAACGTCCGCAACATGTCCGAACCCTTGGTGCGGACGTGGACGCGACTGAGCCGGGGCCGTCCCGCGCTGGGCGCCATCTCCCCCAAAACGCCTCTGGGCTTGACGGTCCTCGCCTTGATCGTCGCTGTCTACCTGGCCAACGGTTTTGCGGTCGTGCCCCCGGGCTCGGTGGGCTACGGCCGCCTTTTCGGCAAGGTCTACTGGAAGGACCTGCAGCCGGGACTGCACTACCTCGCTCCCCCGCCCTTCGCCCGTATCGACAAGTGGCCGGTCCGGGAAGTGAAGTCCATGATGGGCGGGGAACCACGGGAATTCGTGGCCGGCGACCTGAACCTCGTTTCCCTCACCGTCAACGTGCAGTATCGCGTGAGAGACCCGTATACGTACCACTACCGGATCACCGACGCGCCAAGCCTCATCCGGGACGCGGTCCGGGACCATGTGCGTTCCTTCGTATCCGCCAGACCTCTGGAGCAGTTGCTTACCGTCCATCGCGAAACCCTCGAAAGGCACGTCAGCGCCTTGTTCCAGGGGAGGGATTCGGGACAGGACGCGAGGCCCTCGGTGTTCGAGAGTGTCGAACTGGTCAAGGCGAGTCTGTCGGACATCCGCCCCGTGGCCGAGACCATAAGCGCATTCCGAGAGGTATCCAGCGCGCAGGAGGAGAAGGAGCGGATCATCGTCAACGCGCAGCGGCTCCTGGTGTCGATGATTCCCCAGGCGCACGGCAATGCCGACTACGAGGTGAAGCAGGCGGCCGGCCAGGCGTATTCGCGGGTTGCGACATCGGGCGCGGAAGCCGATGCGATCCGGAGGGTGGCGAAGGCCATGCAAGTCTCGCCGGATGTGCTTCGGAACATGCTGTGGCGCGAGAAGCTGGAAATCGCGCTTTCCCACAATCCAAAAATCATCGTTCCCAACAAGGACCGTCTGGCGAAAGTCGCGCTGTGGAAGAGAAAATCGGCGACGGTTAATAGACACATGCGTCCGGCGCACGGCGAGAACCGACCGGGCGACAGCATGGGCCATCGCAAGGGGACTGCCGAGGAGAAAACCCCCAAAGAATCCGCCAAGAGCATGACCCCTGGCGAGAAGGACAAGCGGAAGACCCCGGCCGGCCCTCAGGACCGCGGTGAAAAGATCGGCGACAAGGGGAAGCCGGAAAAATCCCGGAAAGTCGCCAGCGCCCAAGGTGAAGGGAACGCGGGCCATCAGCAGCCGGAGAAATCGGGAGAGAAGCGGGGAGAAGCGAAATGACCTCGAAATCAAGGAGAGTCGCTGCGTCCATTGCCGCGATCGTCCTGCTCGTCATAGCGTACGATTCCTTCTACATGATCGACGAGACGCAGCAGGGCGTGTTGACCCACTTCGGGAAGATCTCGCCTCCCGTCAGGCAACCCGGACTCCATCTGAAATGGCCCCGGCCGATATCCAGGATATACAAGGTGGATCGGCGTATTCACGCCATGACCGGGCTGACACAGGAATTGATCACGGAAGACCAGAAGAGCGTTCATGTCGACGGATATCTGCTGTGGCGCGTCCGGGACCCCATCCTCTACGTCGAGGCGATCCGGACCGGCCAGAACGCCATCCAGCGACTCAAGGACCTCTACCTGTCGAGCAGCGGCATCGTCATCAGCAACGAGGCCCAGGACGCCTTCATTAGCCTGGGGCTGGAGCACGAGAATCTGACCGCGGCAGCCAACAGGATTCAGGCGCTGATCGCGCCCGTCGCGAAGAAGGATTACGGCATCGACGTGCTGCGGACGGGAATCGTGGAGTACACTTTGCCGGCGTCGAACCGGCCGAGCGTGGTTCAACGGATGATCTCCGAACGCGCCCGCATCGCCGCCCGCTATCGCAGCGAGGGGGAGGAGATGGCGATCCGCATCGAGGCCCGTGCCATCAACGAGCACGAGAAGCTCATGGCTGACGCCCACGCGGAGGCGACCGCCATTCTCGGAAAGGCGGAAGCCGAGGCGATGGCGTTGCTCGGCAAGGCCTACGAGGAGGATCCGGAGTTCTACAAGTTCCTCCGCGCGCTCGACAGCTATGACCGGATCATCGACAGTAACACGACCCTCATGCTGCCCGCGGACAACGAGCTGTTCAAATATCTCGACAGCAAGGAAATACCGCAGTAGGGCGGATTCATCCGATGAGCGAGCCACAATCCTTGCCTCCGAGCACGCGAGCCATTTACGCCGCCTTCGACTTCCTTGAGGGGCGCTACAGGAAGATCCTCGCGATCCTTGTGGCCATCGCCATCCTCGGCGTTCTGCTCACCGGCTTCTACGTCGTCAAGAAAGAGCAACGGGGCGTGCGCACCCGTTTCGGGAGAGTGGTCGATGCACAGGTCGGTCCGGGGCTGGGTTACGCCGTTCCGCTCATCGAGCGGATGCATATTCGAAAGGTCAAGAGGATCCTCGGGCATGAGGTATCGAGCACGAAAGGCAATCAAAAGAACTTCACCATCCTGACCGGAGACACCAACCTTATCGAGGCCGACGTCGTCGTCCAGTACAAGATCGACAACCTGAGGGCTTACCTGTTCGCGTCCGCCGACCCCGTCACGCTGCTCACCGCGTTGGTTCGCGAGGAACTGATCAATATCCTCGGGCAGAACTTCATCGACCTGATCTTCACCTCGAATCGCGACGTCATTCAACAACATCTGCTTGAAGACGTGGTCCAGCGCCTCGAAGCGCTGGATTTCGGTCTCGAGATCGTCTCGCTCAACATCGTCAACGTGCGCCCGATCCAGGAGACACTCCAGGCGTTCCGGGACGTCAACGATGCCATCGCGGAGCGAGAAGAAGTCGTGAGCGTGGCAAATCGCAAGAAAGAGCAACTGCTTGCGCGCAGCAAGGGCCAGGCCGAAGCACTGGTGATGAATGCCAGGGCCAACGCCCGGGCGCGGGTCGTTCAGGCGCGCAGCAGCGCGACGGTCTTCAGGGACTTGTTGGCCGAATACAGGAAAAACCCGAAACAGGTTGCCATCACGCGTTACTGGCAACGGATGCGCACGATCTTCGCCGAGGCGAGCCTGTCGGTTGTCAACCCGGGCACGGCGTCGAACATCGACATCAACATGATCGACGGCGCGGCGGGAGTCCCCCCGACGGCGGTCGCGGCGCAGACGCCGCCTTCGCTCGCCGCTCCCGGCGAGCGATTGTCGAGATCGACCATGCCGCTGAACGTGCATGCCCTGGAGAGCGTCACGGCCGACAAGCCGTTGATCGAGGGCCGCTTCCACCGTCCACAAGCGGAGCGTGACCACACGAGGGAGGCCAATCCCCGGTCGCTCATATTCGACACGCCCTCCATCTTTTCCCATCGTCACGGCGTTTCTCGCCGCGGCGGCGTCAACCAGCAGACGACTCTGAGGTCGATGGTGGAGAAGACGCTCAACGAAGGCGAAAGCCGCCGGCAACACGGGGGGAATTGAAGCCATGACGGACCGGGCGTCCCGCGCGTTTCGATGGTTGTCGCTGCTGGTATTTGGATGGTGGCTGGCTCCGGGCATCCCGGCGGACGCCTCCGGAGTCCATGCGAAAGCGGTCGTTTTCGGGCAAAGCGCCTGTTTCTCGGGGCCGAACAGGCAGTTGGGAATCCACTATCGCGCGGGCCTCCTCGCGGCGTTCGGGGAACGCAACGCCAAAGGAGGAGTCAACGGGAGGTCCCTGGAGTTGATCTCCCTCGATGACGGTTATGAGCCGGAGAGGGCGAGGGCGAACGCGAAGAGGTTCGTCTCCAAGGACGATGTGCTCGCGGTCATCGGCGGGGTGGGGACGCCGACGGCGAAGCGCATCGTGCCGGTGCTGCGAGAGGCCGGGATCCCCTTCGTGGGCCACATCACGGGCGCCGACTTCCTGGGAGACTTCAAGCGGAATCCGCACGTAGTCAATCTACGGGCGAGCTACCTCCAGGAACTCCGCGTGATGGTGGACCAGGTCGTTGGCAAGCGCGGCAAGACGCGCTTCGGCATCATCTACCAGGACGACGCCTTCGGGCGCTCGGTCTTGAGAAACTACCAGGCGGTGCTCAAGGAGCACGGCCTTCACATCCTCGCGAAATCGGCCTTTTCGCGCAATACGCATGCTGTCCATGCGGGCCTCTTCACCATGGCGAAGGCCGATCTCGACGTCATTCTGATCGTCGGCCCCTATGCGGCCAACGCGGAGATCATCAACCTGGCGAACGGCCTGGGGCATGACTACATCATCGGCAACCTGTCCTTTGTCCTGTCCTCCGAGCTGCGGAAGAGAGTCGAGACGCCGAGCGACAGGATACTGGTGACCGAAGTGATGCCGGATCCGACGGATACGAAGAGCCGGATCGTCCGCAGCTATCAGCGCGCCCTTCGAGCGGCGAGCGAACGAGAGGCGAGGACGGCTGAACCCGTGTTCAACGAACTGTCTCTGGAGGGCTACATTCTCGGCCGCTTCGTCATCACGGTGCTGGAGCGCATGGGCACCGAATGGACGCGGGAGCGTTTCCTGCAGCAGGCGTTGGCGTCCGGCGTCGTGCTCATCGATGACTGGACAGTTGAATTCCAGCCCGGAACAAACGTCGGGGCGACGTTCGTCAGGCTGACCGACTTGGGCACGACAGGAGAGGGCGGCCTTGAAAAGGATCGATGAGTTTTCCACCGAAGAAGTCGGCGAGGAGTGGCTGCGCGAGCTGTACAAGGTCATTGCCCTCCGGCGCGGCACCATGTTCCGGCTCATCACCGAGTCGGCGCGCATGCTGCTGTACGGGAACGCGGGCGGCAGCGCCTTGATCATCGGGTTCATGAGCAACACGGCAAGGACCGAAAGCGCGTTCTACCACTGGTTTCTCCTGCTGGCCCTGATCGTGTTCGGAACCGGGATCCTCATGTCGGCGCTGACCCTGGTCCTGGTGACCATGGTCTCGGTGAAAGAGGCGCAGGGGGCGGAAAACGGCCTGAAACAGTTCGTCGACGGCAACCTGGATCGTACGAATGTTCTCTTCACGGTCGAGAACGCCACCTTTCGCCTCGCGGATTACACCACGTTGGCCGGCACCATAAGCGCCGCGTGCTTCATGATCGGCGGCCTGATCAGCCTCATCCTGCTGGTTATCTTCTTCTAGCCGGACACCCCCTTCGAGACCGGAGATCCAGTGGAACCCATCGAATTCGTGGACACGACGCTGCGGGACGGGCACCAGAGCCTGTGGGCTGAGTCGATGCGCACGGGCATGATGCTGGCGGTGGGCGAGCGCATGGACCGGGCGGGCTTCAGGGGCATGGAGCTGATGTCGAGCTCGCACATCAAGAAGTGCGTGCGGGAGCTGCACGAGGACCCCTGGGAGCGTATCCGGCTGGTCGCCGGGTGCATCCGGGAAACGCCGCTGCGGGTGATCATCGGCGGCCGCAACGGTTTCGAGCTGACGCCGGAGTCGATCCAGCGGATCTTTCTCGAACGCATGGCGGCCAACGGCGTCCGCCAGGGCCGCATCTCCGACGAGTGGAACGACCTAGCGGGGTGGCGCAAGACCTTGCGCATCGCCACCGATGCCGGGCTCGAGCCCATCCTCAACATCATCTACTCGGTGTCGCCCAAGCATACCGATGCCTACTTCGCGGAGCGGGCCCGCCAGGCGGCCACGCTGCCGGTGATGCGGATCTGCTTCAAGGACCCCGGAGGGCTGCTGACGCCGGACCGCACCCGCGCCCTGGTGCCGCTCATCAAGGAGAACATCGGGGACATCCCGCTGGAGTTCCACACCCACTGCACCACGGGCCTGGGGCCGCTGTGCGCCCTGGAGGCCATCAGGCAGGGAATCCGCATCATCAACACCGCGCTGCCGCCGCTGGCCAACGGCTCGTCCAACCCGTCGCTGTTCAACGTCGCCGCCAACGCCCGGAGCCTGGGCTACGAGACCGCGGTGGACGAGGAGGTGCTGCGGCCGGTGTCCGCGTACTTCACCGAGGTGGCCCGCCGGGAGGGGCTGCCCATCGGCGCACCGGTGGAGTACGACTACAGCCAGTACCTGCACCAGGTGCCGGGGGGCATGATCTCTAACCTGCGGCACCAGCTCGCCCGGGTGGGCCTGGGCGACCACATGGAGCGGGCCCTGGAGGAGGTGGTGCGGGTGCGCGAGGAGCTGGGCTATCCCATCATGGTGACGCCCCTGTCCCAGTTCGTGGGCAGCCAGGCAGCCATCAACATCATCGTGGGAGAACGCTACAAGGAGGTCACCGACCAGATCATCCTCTATGCCCTGGGGCGCTGGGGCCGGGAAGGCAGCGACTCCATGGACCCCGACGTCAAGGACCGTATTCTGGCGTGCCCGCGGGCACGGGAGTTGGCGGCGTGGGAGCCGCCGGAGCCCAGCATCCAGGAGCTGCGCGCCAAGTTCGGCGGTGCCGGGGTGTCCGACGAGGAGCTGCTGTTGCGGTATTTCCTGACCCGGGAGGAGATCGACACCATGCGCGCCGCCGGCCCGCCCCGGGACTATCCCTTCGATTCGGAGCCCGTGACGCGGCTGTTGGAGGGGTTCACCCGGCGGAGCGACTACGCCCACATACACGTGCGCAAAGAGGGGTTCGCCCTCGATCTTTCGCGGAGAGCGTCCTAGCACTCGGGACGGCCGTCTACGGTACGGGGGGCGGGACCCTGAAGTGGCGGCGGATGAAGTGCACCACCAGGGTGACGAAGAAAAGCGCCACCGCCACCATCACGATGGAGCCGCCGGCGGCGATGTCGAACTGATACGCCATCACGAGACCCACGATACCTGAAAGCGACCCGACCAGGGCCGCCACCAGAACCTGCCAGCGGAAGTTCAACGCCCAAAGCGCCGCTATGGCGGCGGGCACCACCAGCAACGCCTGAATCAGCAACAAACCCACCAGCCTCACGCCGATGACCACGGTGAGGGCCAGCACCACAAGCAGCAGCACGTTGAGTCCCAGGACCTTGTGCCCGTAGGCCGCCGCCACCTCTTCGTCGAACGCCACCAGCAGATGCTCCTTGAAGGTCAGCAGCATGATCGCCATGATCGCCGCGCTGATGCAGCCGAGGGCCACCAGCTCCGTGGTGGAGATGGCCAGCACGTTGCCGAAGAGGTAGCTGAAGAGGTCCTGCTGGTAGCCGCTCTTCATGCTGAAGAGGACCACGCCCAGGGCCATGGAGCCCGAGAAGAAGACGCCGATGACCGTGTCTTCGCTGATCTTGTCGCTCTGGCTGACCATGGCGATGCCCAGCGCCACGGCGATGGCGAAGAAGGCGCCGGTCAGAAGGGGGTTCCACCCCGCCAGAATGCCGATGGCCACCCCTCCGATGGCCGAGTGGGAAATCCCGACGCCGATGAACGCCAGGCGGCGCAGCACCACGAAGAAGCCCAGGACCCCGCACAACAGGCCCACCAGGACCGCCGCGGCCAGGGCACGCTGCATGAATGCAAAGTCGAACATCAGGAGAGTTTCCGTATGGCAGGCCGTCGACCGCGCGGGGACGCCGCGCGCGTGTCACCCGTTATGTTGATGGCCGGGGGTCTCGTGATGGGCGAGCTCGCCGCCGAGGAAGTCGAATTCGCAGCGGTACGCTTCGCGGATGGCATGGCTGTGGATCACGTCCTCGGCGTTGCCGTGGATATGCATGCGGTGGTTGATACAGATCAGCTCATCGCTCTGGCCGGCCATGGCCACGAGGTCATGGGACACCGCCACGATGGTCAGGGTCAGTTCGCGTATGAGCTTCCGCAACAGCGCATAGAATTCGTGCTCGGCGGGAAGATCGAGCCCCACCGTGGGCTCGTCGAGCACCAGCAGCCGGGTGCTGGCGCACAGCGCCTGGGCCAGCATGACCCGGCGCTGCTCGCCGCCGGAGAGCCGGCCCACCGGCCGGCTCCGGCGGTCCTGCATGCCCACGAGCTCGAGGCTCTCGTCCACGCGTTGCCAATCCTTCCGGCCCGGGAACCCCAAGGGGCCGAGCTGCCGCAGCCTGCCCATCATCACCACGTCGCCGACGGTGGCCGGAAATTCGGCCGGGATGCTCTGGCGCTGCGGCACGTAGCCGATGGCTTCCGAGCGCTTCCCGCCGGGCGGAGCGCCGAACACTTCCACCCGACCGCTCACCACCCGCACGAGCCCCATGATCGTGCGCATGAGCGTCGTCTTCCCGGCCCCGTTGGGTCCGACGATGCCCACGAACCCGCCCTCGTGCACGTCGAAAGTGATGTCGTGCAGCACGCAACGGCCGTCGAGCTCCACCGTCGCGCCGGTCAGGCCCACCACGACCTTGTCGTTGTTCAATTGCGTTTTCCTTGCAGCGCCTGTCCGAAGGCGCGGGCATTGAACCGCATCAGATCCTCGTAGCTGTCGCGCGCCGCGTCGCCAGGATCGCCCACGGGATCCACCACCACCGTTCCGGCGCCGAACTCCGCGGCGATGGTCTGCGCCACCCGGGGATTCAGTTGCGGCTCCACCAGGATGGCCCCGACCCCGGCGGCGCGGGCGTCCCGCACCAGGTTGGCCACTTCCCTGGGAGTCGGCTCCTCGCCGCCGAACTCCTGGACCACCGCGACCTTCTCCAGGCCGTAGCGTTCCGCGAAATAGGGCCACGCCGCGTGAAACGCAATGTATTTGCGCGTCTTCGCCTTGTCCAGTTCCGCTCTAATCTCCTGGTCCAGGGCCGTCAACCGCTGGTGAAAGTCTTGCCGGCGCTTCTCGTAGTATGCCTTTCCGGCCGGGTCCGCCGCCATCAACCGCTCCGTCAGCACGGGAACGAGTACGTCTCTCACCCGGATGGGGTCCAGCCAGAAGTGCGGGTTGAACTCTTCACCCTCCTCGCTGTGGTCATCCTCCTCCTTCTTGGCTACCTTCTCTTCACCGTGGTGGTCCTCCTCCTTCTTGGCTACCTTCTCCTCGCCGTGGTGGTCCTCTTCCTTCTTGGCCACCTTCTCCTCACCGTGGTGATCCTCCTTCTTGGCGGCCTCCTCCTCGCCGTGATGATCGTCTTCCCCTTCCAGGGGGTTCAGGTTCGGCGCCTCGAACAGGTGCAAGGTGTCGATGCCCTTGGGCGCCGCCCCGAGCAGCTTGTCGGACCACGCATCAAAGCCTCCGCCGATGACAATGAACTGTCGCGCCCGAGCAAGCTTCCGGAGGTCGCTCGGCACCGGCTCGAACGTATGCGGGCTCGCCCCCGGCGGCACCAACGCGTCCACCTTGACCCGCTCGCCGCCCAACTCTGAAACGATATACGCCACCGGGATCACGCTGGTGACGACGTTCAACGGCTGCCCGCTCGCAAGGGCCGGCGTGCCGCTGATCCAACAAGCTGCGACGATGGCAAGGAACGGGGTCCCCAATCTCCTCATTGCATTGTCCTCCTGGTCCGGGAAAGATTTTATTGAGAAGGTATTCTCAAAGGGCTTCCTGTGTCAAGCCCCTCGTCAACCTCCCCTTCACCGGACCACGCGCAGGTTGACCTTGCCGTCCGGACCGGACTGGACGACGTAGGTATCCATGCGCGGCAGGATCTCCTCGATGGTCTCCAGGTAAAGCCGTTCCTCGGTGAGCCTGGGCGTCTTGCGGTGCTCGAAGGCCAGCCGGCGGAAGCGTTCTCCCTCCCCCTTGGCGATCTCCACCCGCCGGTGGCGCGCGGCCTCGGCCTGGGTCACGCGATGTTCCGCCTCCCCCTCGGCCTCCGCCAGGACCTGGGAGCGGTCGGCGCGCGCCTCGTCCACCACCCGCTCCTTGTCCGCCAGGGCGCTCTGGACCTCCTGGAACGCTTGCCGCACGCCCCCCTGCCGGGGCGGCGCCAGCGTTTCCACGTTCACCGAATGGATCTCGATGCCCGAGCCGTGATCGTCGAGGATTGCCTGAACCTGCCGCTGCACCGCGTCCAGCAGGTCGTTGCGCCGGGTGGTCAGCGCGGCGTCCACGCTCTCCCCCGCGAGAAACCGCGTCACGACCTGGCGGCCGGCCCGGCCCAGCAACTCCCGCGGGTTCTCGTGCGACACGTCGAAGCGCGTCAGGCTGCGGATGCTGTACTGGATTCCCAGCTTCCCGGCGATGACGTTGGTGTCGCCCAGGAGCCAGAGGGACTCCGACTCGCTCCCGGCGGGGCCTTGCGGCTCCGTGTGCTCCACCGGCATGAGGAAGTTCGTGGCCGTCCTGGCCACCACCACCCGGCCCAGCGGCCACGGCGGGTTCCAGTGTATTCCCGGGAGGACGTCCCGCCCCACGGCCCTGCCGAGAACGTACGCCACCGCGCTCTCGTCCGATTCGACGTTGTAGATCCCCAGGGCCAGCCACCCCGCCAACAGGACCGCGGCGCAGAGCAGCACCCGGTACCGCAAACGGCCGGTCATGAGCCCGTGCTCCCCCGCGCCGGTGCCGGACCGGAGCCCGTGGTACGGGCCGGATCGGCGTTCCGCGTCGCCGGCGGCGCGCCGTCGGGCGCCGTCCGGGCGCCGGGGACCCTGGAGGTAAGGATCTCAAGAAACGGCGAGTCCGCGGGCAGGACCAGCGTGGTCTTCTCGTTCAGCACCTTCTTGTAGGCTTCCAGCGTCCGCAGGAAGCGATAGAACTCGGCGTGCCCTTCGTAGGCGCCCGCGTAGATGCGCGCCGCTTCGGCCTCGCCCCCGCCCCGCAGCATGGTCGCCTTGGCCTCCGCGTCCGCGATGATCCGCGCCCGTTCCCGTTCCGCGCGGGCGGCAATCTTCTGGGCTTCGGCCCGGCCCTCCGAGCGATGGCCCCGGGCGATGCGCGCGCGCTCGGCGCGCATGCGCGCGAACACGCTGTCCAGGTTCTGCGGCGGGAAGATGAGGCGGGTCACGCCCAGGCTCACCACCTCGATGCCGAGGTCCTCCCGCGCCACCGCGGCAACGGCGCGCTCCACCGATCCCTCCAGCTCGGCCAGGCTGGCACCGTTGCCGGTGGTCCCCAGGATCGTCCCGAAGGGCCGGTCGCCCAGCGCGCTGCCGAGCTCCGACTGAACCAGCGCGGCCAGGCGGTTTTCCGCGAAATCGCGGTTGCGCAGCGCGGCCAGGTACCGCACCGGGTCGGCGATCTTCCAGGAAATGTACGTGGAGACCAGCACGTTCTTCTTGTCCGCCGTCAGCAGCTCGGTCTCACGCGTGTTGGTGATGAGGATGCGCTTGTCGAGCACGTTGGCGCGCTGGAACGGCACCGGCAGCTTGAGATAGAAACCGGCCTGGCTCAGGACCGACACCGGTTTCCCGAACTGGGTGATGACCGCATGGCTCTTCTCGTCCACCACCACGAAGGAGGTGGCGCCGGCGCCGAGGACCAGCGCCAGGAGGAGCAACCCGCCGATACGTTTCGCCATGGCAATCCCTCTATCGATGCCGGCTCGGCGGCCCGGGATTCATGAAGTCCACGGGCGGGTTGCCGAGCCAGAGATCGACATCGCCGCCGCCCGCGCCGGGCATGTAGACATATTTTCGCGGCATCTCGAGGGCCCGCTCGAGTGCCTCCAGATAGAGCCGGGCTTCGGTGACCGCGGGGCTCGTGGCATGGGCCGCCGCGGTCTGCCGGAACGCGGCGGCCCGGCCCTCGGCCACCCTGACCTCGCGCACGGCGCGGCCCTCTGCCCTTTGCGTGATGCGTTCCGCCTCGCCCGAGGCCGCCACCGTGGACTGGGTCGCCCCGCCCGTGGCCACGTGGATGTCGCGCTGGCGGTCCTCCAGCGCGCTGGCGACGTCGCGAAAGGCGTCGTGGACCCGCGCCGGTGCATGGACGTCCAGGAGCCGTACGTCCAGGATCTCGCTGCCGATGCCGAGGTCCGCGAGGCGCGTCGCCAGGCGATCCCGCAGCTCCGTCTCCGTAGTCCTCCGGTCCACGGTGTAGATCCGGTCGATGGGCTTGCGGCTCAGCAGGCCCACCAGCTCCCGCCGTGCCAGCCCGAGCACCACCGCCGGGGTCTCCTCGATGCCCAGGGCGTACACCGCCGGGTCACGGACACGGTACTGGACCACGGCCCGGATATCGATGACGTTGCCGTCTGCGGTCAGGTAGAACGCCTGTTCGTCCAGCACTTTTCTGGCCCCGTTGACGTTTCCCCGGAAGCCCACCGTGACCTGGCGGATCAGCGCCACGTCCACCGCGGTGCCGCTGCCGAACGGCGGCGGCAGATGGAAATACAGGCCCGGCTGGAGGTCCGCGGCCATCACCCGGCCGAAGCGCTGGACGATGCCCTGCTGGCCGGGCCCGACCACGAGCGTGAACCAGGGGATGGCGCCGAGCAGCGCGACGGCCAGCACGGCCGTGAGCACCGGCCCCCGGAGCAGGTTGGCGGGGCGGAAGGCCCTCAACGCCCGGCCCGTGTCCAGGAGCTGTCGCGCGGTCTCCTGCCAGAGCGCGCGCGGGCCCTTGCGCATGAAGCTCCGGAGCAACAGGAGGACCAGCGCCACGGCCGAAAGCGCCTTGAGCGCGAAGATCCAGTCGGCGTCCCGCCCCAGCTCGCCGAAGGGGACCACGTGGATCGCGTCCGCCAGGGTCGCGTCCACCAGCAGCCCGGCGGCCAGGCTCACCAGCACGATGGCGCCGAGGTACACGGCGAGATGACGGCGGCCCAGGAGCTGCCCGACCACGGTCATGGTGGCAAGATTGGTAGCCGGCCCCACCAGCAGGAACACGAGCGCCGCGCCCGGCGACAGGCCCTTGGCCATGAACGCCGCGGCGATGGGAGTGGAGGCGCTGGCACAGAGATACAACGGCAGGCCCACAACGATCATGGCCAGCATGGGCATGAGCCCCGAACCCCAGCCGAGCACCTCGTCGAAGAAATTGTCGGGCAGAAGCCCCGCCAGGATGCCGGTCAGCAGCATGCCGATGAGGAGCGACATCGCGATGTCGTCCAGCACCGAGCTGAAGCCGTAGTCCAGCGAATGGAGGAACCGGCGCGCCCCTGCCGGAGCCGCGCCGCCGGGCGCGCAGCTCTCGTCGCACGCGTCCTCGGACGGCTCCTCCGCGCAGTCGTCATCGCAGCCGACGTCGTGCGGCGGCGGGGCGCCCGCGTCCTCCTTGACGCCGATGGAGGCGATGCCGGCTATCACTGCGGTCACCACCGCCACGACAGGACGGACCACGGCCATGACCGGCCCCATGAGGCCGTAGGTGAGCGCCACGGAATCCACCCCGGTCTCGGGAGTGGAGATCAGGAACGAGACCAGCGGCGCCCGCCCGGCGCCCTGCCTCTTCAAGGACGCGGCGGCCGGCAAGACCCCGCAGGAGCACAGCGGGACCGGCGCGCCGAAGAGCGCCGCCAGCCCCACCGAGCGGGCATCGTTCCGGCCCAGGTGCCGCGCGATGAGGTCAGCCGGCAGATACACGTGCAGGAACCCGGCCACGAAAAAGCCGATGAGGAGGTACACCGAGGCCTCGTAAAAGACCACCAGTGTCTCCCAGGCGATGCTGCTCAACAGCGATTCCACGGCTCAGGCTCCGACGACAGGATCGCCTCCACGATCGCACGCCGTTTGAGGCGGGTCAATGACGGCGGGTGTGGACGATGCGAATTGGAGATAGCGGGAAAACAGAAGGAGGTTCAGGTGGCCCCCTTCTTCGCGAGCGCCCGCAGGTCCTTCAACAACACGTCCGGGTCGGGGGCGGACCCGAAGTAGGCGAAACGCATAAAGCCCTCCGCATCCGCCACCACGGTGAGGGTGGTGTGCTCGATGAGTCCCCGGGCCAGCCGCTTCACGCTCACCCCGAAACCCTGCCACACCGGCGCCAGCTCCCCGGCCTCGCCCGTCAGCCACGACCAGTTGGGGGCGTCCGCCTCGTGCCGCTTGCTGTAGGCCTTGAGCACCTCCGGCGTGTCCACCTCCGGATCCGCGGTGACGGAAAGGAAGCGGATGTCCCTGGATTCCGCGGGCTTCATGTGGTCCCGAAGGATCTTCAGGCTCGCCGTCAGCAGCGGACACACGTCCGGACACGACGTGTACATGAAGTTGATCACCACCGGCTTGCCCCGGAGCTTCCGGAACTCCACACGCCGGCCGTTCTGGTCGGTGAGGGCGAAGTTGTCGATGAGGACGTTCAGCTCGCGCCGTTCCGCGAACTCGACCTTGAGGATGGACTTGTGGGCCGGCGCCTCCGTCCCCGGCGCCATGACGAACACCGCCAGCGCCGCGGTCGTCAGCGTTCTCCGGAGAACCGCGTTCATTTGCGCCGCTCCTTCATACGCCCCACTTCTTGGCGATCTGCTCCTTGTACTGCGGCTCGAACGCGTTCACCGGCGGGAACCGGTCGATCCACTGGTACGGACGGCAGGCGTCGATGAGCACGCGGTCGGTCACGTAGCCCTTGGTGTCCCGGTCGGTGGGAGAGATGACCGGCTCGCACACCGAGGCCCACACGTTCTTGACGATGTCGATGCCCTCGCGCGGATCGCAGCGGGTGGACATGGCCCAGATCACCTCGCCGGGATTGGTGATGTCCACGTCGTCGTCCACCACCACCACCATCTTGCCGCCGTAGGCGCCGGCCCGGGCGCCCGCGGCCACCAGCAGCGCCTGCTTGGCGTGGCCGGTGTAGCGCTGCTTGATGGAGATGACTGTGAACGGCCCGGTCTGGCCGCCGTAGACGAAGCCCCAGACCCCGGTCACGTCCGGCACCCCGGCCTTGTCCAACTGCTCCCAGAGCGTGATGGCGCCCAGCGGAATCGGCAGGTAGCTGTTGGGCGGCCGCACCGGCGGCGCGCCGAGGATGATGGGGTCGTCGCGGTAGTAGACCCGCTTCACGGTCATGAGCGGGACGTCGCCCTCGGTGGCTTCGGTGTAGTAGCCGGGCCATTCGCCGAAGGGCCCCTCCTTGGGCAACTGCTCCGGCGGCAGCGGCGGGATCTCTCCCTCCAGCACCACTTCGCCGTTGGCCGGGATCGGCAGGCCGGTGACGGCGCCGCGCACCACCGGGATGGGACTGCCCTGCATCCAGCCGGCAAACTCGTACTCGTTCACCGACGGCGGCAGCGGCATCTGGGACGACAGCATCACCGCAGGTTCCTGTCCCAGCGTGATGGCCACGGGCAGCGATTCGCCACGGGCGTGAGCCCGCTCCATGGCCAGCCGCCCGTGCTTGCCCTTGTTCATCTTGACCGAAACCTTGTTCTTCTCCTGGATCATCACCCGGTAGGTGCCGATGTTGATGCCGCCGGACTCGGGGTCCTTGGTGATGACGCCGCAGCCGGTGCCGATGTAGCGGCCGCCGTCGAGGTCGTGCCACAGCGGCGTCGGGAACCGGGTCAGGTCGACCTCGTCCTCTTCCATCTGGTTGTCGAACACCGGCCCGCCTTCCACCTGCTCGTAGGGAAGCGGCTGGAATTCCATGCTCCGCTTGCGCCAGGCGTGGAGGAAATCCACCCCCTTGACGTCGGTGGGCAGCCCCATGGCCACCGCCGAGCGCGCGCAGGTGCGGAACAGGTTGGAGATGATCCTGAAACCCTTGGGGAAACCGGCGAACCCGTCGAACAGGAGCGCCTGCGACTCCACGTCGCCCATGTACTCGGTGAGCGCCCCCACGTCCGTATCGAGCTCCGCGCCCTCGATCCGCTTGATCTCGCCCATCTCGTCCAGCCGCTCGATGTAACTCCGCATGTCGGTTACCGGTTGCATTCAATTTCCCCCATTTTCTCGTGATGTTTCGTAATGTATCCCTATTCGAGCCGTACCACAGTATCTGGGAGATTTCGAGTCCGAGGGGTACTTGTCAGGGGTGCAGATCATCGACTATCACCAGGAGGCATGACATTGGAGACGCAACCAGCGAACCCTTTTCACCCGGGCGAGATGCTCCTCGAGGAGTTCCTGAAGCCCATGGGAATGAGCCAGGCCGCTTTCGCCCAGAAGATCGGCTGGAACCGGGCGCGGCTGAATGAATTGATTCGTGGAAAGCGCGGCATAACCGTGGAGGCGGCGCTCGACCTGGCCGAGGTCCTGGGTACTTCGGCGAAGCTTTGGATGAACCTGCAGGCTACCCACGATCTGGCCAAGGCCGTTGCAGCGAGACGGACAGCGTAAACCAAGTGCTACTACTCAGCGCGCTTCGTCGCCTTGACGCTGTCCCGACAGGACTGCCCAGTCCCTCAAATGGTGGCCTCCAAGTGCGCTCGACGTCATGAGTGGACTGGTCTGGGGGCTGTGCGGCGCCAGCCTGATCGGCGTTTCCGATTGCGTGGCGCGGGTCACGGCGAGCCGTACTTCCCTGTCCGTGCTCATCGCGCTCATCATGGGCCCTCCGTTCGCGGTCATGACGATCTGGTTCGCGACGAGCGGCGGCTGGCCGGCATGGAACGCGTGGGGCTGGAGCGCCTCGGCCGTGTCCGGCCTGCTGAACGTTGCGGTGCTGGCCCTGCTCTTCCGTGCGCTGGTGCGGGGGCCGGTGACGGTGGCGTCGCCGGCCACGTCGAGCTTCACGGTGATGCTCGTGGCGCTGAACGTGCTGGCCGGCCATCCCTATCACTGGCTGCACGGGGTCGCGGCTTTGACGGTCTTCGGCGGAGTGGCGATGCTGGCCCGGCCCGATCACCCGGGGGAAGAGCGCTACGACCGCGCCTGGTTGCGCGTGACCGCGCTTCTGGGACTCGGCGCCGCCGTGTCGGTGGCGCTGCGCATGTTCCTGGCGCAGGAGGCCGGCGCGGTGCTCGGCACGGTACCGGCGGTCTACCTGAACCGCGCCTTCGCTCTGGCGGGCGCACTGGGCTACATGGTTCTCCAACGGCGGCACGGCCCGCTGGCCCGGCCGTACGGCATGACGTGGCCCCTCGTGCTCTTGCAGGCGGTTCTGGAAACGGTGGCCCTGGGCCTGTTCCTGACCGGCTCCGCCGGCGGCGATCGGGTAGGAGCGACCATCGGTTTTTCGTGCTTTGCCGCCGTCACGGCGGTCGCCGCGCGGATCTGGCTGGGGGACCGGATCGGGCCCAGGCGGCTGTTCTGGATGGCGGTGGTCGCCGCCGGCGTAGCCGCGGCCTCCCTGGTGTAGGCGCCGGCGCCGCCCGTCCCCTCCCGCGCCGGGAAACCACCTCGAAGCCCTACAGGGCGATCTGGCGGGCCTTCACGCCATTCGCATCAACGACCAGTGGCGCATCAAATTTCGATGGACGGAGTACGGGCCGGAAGACGTCAGGATCATCGACTACCATTGACTCAACCCCCATAACGTTATACGTTATAGTACCATGCAAGATCCCATTACTCCCGGGGAAATCCTTTTCAAGGACTATCTCAAGCCGATGACCATCTCGCAGAATGCCATGGCCCGCGCCATCGGCGTCTCGCCGCGGGCGATCAACGAGATCGTTCACGGCAAGCGCTCGATCACGCCGGCGATGTCCATCCGTTTCGGTGCCTTCTTCGGTCAATCCGATGAATTCTGGCACGGCCTTCAGATAGAGTGCGACTTTCGCGCTCTTGCCAAGGAGAAGAAACGGTTGACCGCACCCGTCCGTCCCGCGAAGAGTCTGCGCCAGCCTGCTTGACGGATCTGGACTTCGGAGGGATGGGGAAGATCGGCGCGCGGCCGCCGCCGGTCACTGCACGTGGATCTTCTTCGCGGCCTCCAGGCCGAGGACGACCTCGTGCGCTCCCACCTTGAGGCTGATGGTGCCGAGGGACGGCGAAACGTCGAGAATGTCGATGGTGGTACCGGGACGGACCTCGTGGTCGTAGAGGAACGAAAGCAGCACCGCATCGCGCTCGCCGGTCTCGGTGATGCAGCGGAACACGACCTTGGTACCCGCTTCCGCCGCATTCAGAGGGCTCCACTCCCGGCGAGGGGAAGGCTCCCCCTTTACCGGAATCGGGTTTCCGTGAGGGCAGGTGGACGGATTGTCGAGGATCGCGGCCAATCGCTCCTCCACCACCGGCGATATCGCGTGCTCCAGGTGGTGGGCTTCCTGATGGGCGGTGACCCAGTCCAGGCCCAGGAGGTCCGTCAGCAAGCGTTCGGTGAGAAAGTGCCGACGCAGGATGGCCTCGGCCACGTCACGGCCCTTCGAAGTGAGGTAGATGTTCTTGCGGCGTTCCACCCGCACGAACTCCTCCTTCTCGAGCCGCCTCAGGGCACTGAACATGGTCGACGGCGTCACGCCGATGTCCTCCGCCACCCGCGCCGCGATCACCTGGTCGTTCTCCTCCGCCAGGCTGTAGATGGCCTTGAGGTAGTCTTCCGTAGCGGACGAGACTTCGGTACGCTTCCCTGCCACGTCGGTTTTACCTTGTCGGCGACGGCGACCGCCGTCCCTACGCTACGCCCTCTCCGCCGCCACCGGCGGTGCTGTAGATCTGTTGAGCCAGATAGTTCTCCTGGCCGACCTCCTGGATGAGGTGAAGCTGGGCCTCGATCCAGTCCACGTGGCTCTCCTCGTCGCTCAGAATCTGCTCCAGCAACTCCCGGCTCACATGGTCTCCGGCCTCGTGGCATGTGGCGATGCTCGCGTGGAGCACCTTGATAGCCCCCTCTTCCAGCCCGAGATCGTTCTCCAACTGCTCCCTGACCGTCTTGCCGACCATGATCTTGTCGTAGCCGGCAACGTTGGGGACGCCGTCCAGCAGGAGGATGCGGTTGATGATCTGATCCGCGTGCTGCATCTCCTCGATGGACTCCTTCCAAATGAACTGGTCCAGCACCTGGTAGCCCCAGTTGCGGCACATCCGCGAGTGCATGAAGTATTGATTGATCCCCGTCAGCTCTTTCCGCAGCACGTCGTTGAGCGCCTTCAGCACCCTGGGGTCGCCTTTCATAGGGTCTGTTCCTCCGTCAATGGATTCCCCTCTCGAACCGAGGAGGGGCGTCGGTTCTTGGGATCATAGTCAAAGCCGGCGCCTTTTGAAAGACGACCGTGGTCCTGAGGTCCCGTCCAACCAATTGGCCGGACAGGACACTAGGGAATGCCCACGCGGTCGAAGATCCTGACGGCGGTCGCGCGGTTCTTGGCGACCTTGACCATGTCGAGCTCGTCGGCCTTGAACTTGCCCCACGACTCCACCAGGCCGGACCAGGGCACGCCGGGCTTCACGGGATATTCGAAGTTCTGCTCCGCGTACATCTTCTGCGCCAGGTCGTCGCTCAGGAATTCCAGCAGCTTGACGGCGTTGTCCTTCCGCGGCGCGTACTTGGTGACCCCGGCGCCGCTGATGTTCATGTGGGCGCCGCGGCCATCCTGGTTGGGGAAGAAAAGGAACACGGATTCCGCCCACGCGATCTGCTTCTCGTTGGTGAGCATCTTGCCCATGTAGTAGGAGTTCCCCAGGGAGATGTCGCACTCGCCCGAGAAGATGGCCTTGACCTGGGCCCGGTCGTTGCCTTGAGGCTTGCGCGCCAGATTGGCCTTCAACCCCTTGGCCCACTCCTCCGCCTTGGCTTCTCCGTGATGCGCCACGAGCGAGGCAAGCAACGCCACGTTGTAGGCGTTCTGCGATGACCGGATGCAGATGCGGCCCTTCCACTTGGGATCGGTCAGCGCCTCGTAGGTGGAAAGATCGCCCGGCTTCACCCGCTCCCGGGATGCGTAGACGATGCGCGCCCGTCTCGTGAGCGCGTACCACAGGCCCGACGGGTCCCGGTCCCACGACGGAACGTTGGCGGCCAGCTTCTTCGTCTTTACCCGTTGCAGCACACCCGCTTCCACCGCATCGTTGATCCGCCCGATGTCCACCGTCAGGACGACGTCGGCCGGGCTGTTCTTGCCCTCCTTCTTCAGGCGCGTGATCATCCCCTTGGGCGCGAACACCACGTTGGTCTTGATCCCCGTCTGGTGGGTAAAGGCGTTCAGCATCGGCTTGATGAGGAACGGCTGCCGGTAGGAGTAGATGTTGACTTCACCGTTGGCGACCGCGTTGCCGGCCATCCCAATGGACAGGCCCAGGACCGCCATCATGGCCACCAGGAGCTTGCCGCCTAACGCTTTTCTCGACATTGTAAGGTCTCCCTTCAAGAGATATTTCCGGCTTGCTTACTTCAAGCTTAACGGTAATGCAATACCTAAAGTTAGGTCGACCAAAATTTTTCTTTTGCCTGGAAACGGGCTGCAGGTAGGCCATGGACATCCGCTCCGGACGACCGGCCTTGTATTCGCGGCCACGACCTTCTACTTTCTGAAACCGGGATCGATGACACCATGTACCTGGACCGAAGACTGCTGACCCATACCCGCGGCGTGCGCGGACGCATCGCCGCGGCCGCCGTGCTCGGCCTGTGCGCGGTGGCCGCCGGCATCTCGCGGCTGGCCTTCTCCGGGCTGATCATCGCCGGCGTCCTCACCGGCGCGGCGTTCTCCTCCCTCATTCCCTATCTTGCGGCCGTCGCCGGCTTCATCGCGCTCCGCGCCGTGTTTCAGTATCTGCGGGACATGGTGAGCCATGAGACCGCCGCCCGGGTGAAGGAAGGGCTGCACGACAAGCTCTACCGGCACGCCCTCGACCTGGGGCCGGGGCACTTCAACCAGGAGCGGACCGGCGACGTGCTGGTGTCGCTGGGCGAGGGGGTGGAACGGCTCCAGGTCTTCTACGGCCAGTTCCTGCCGCAGATGGTGGTGGCGGGCATCGCGCCCGTGCTGATCTTCTTTCTGATGGCGTCCTTCGACCTCGTCATCGGGCTCATCTTCGTCGCCTTCGCCCTGCTGACGCTGGTCGAGACCCCGCTGTTCCTGGTGTTCACCGGGGAGAGCAGCCGGCGCCGCCGGGCCTCCTACGGCGCCTTCGGCGCCGACTTCCTGGACAGCATCCAGGGCATCGCCACCCTCAAGATCTTCGGCCGGAGCCGCGCCCAGGGGGAGCACCTCGCGACCCGGGCGCGCGATCTCTACCGCGCGACCATGGGCGTCCTGGCGGTCAACATGGTCTCGGTGGGCGTCGCCACCTTCGGCATCCTGGGGGGCACCGCCTGCGCCCTGGGCTGGGGCGCCCTCAAGGTCAGCGCCGGCGAGCTGGAGGTGCGCTCGCTGATCGTGATCCTGATCATGGGGGCGGAGATCTTCCGCCCCATCCGGGAGCTGATGATCCTCTACCACCAGGGCATCAACGCCATGGCCGCGGCCGAGGGCATCTTCGATCTGTTGGAGACCCCGGTGACGGTGCGCGAGCCGGCGGGGGCCGAGGCAGCGGCCGGGACCTCCTTCGAGCCCGCCGTCCGCTTCGAGGACGTGAGCTTCGCCTACCAGGAGGGCAGCCGCCCCGCGCTCCGGGACGTTTCCCTGGAGCTTCGGGCGGGCGAGAAGCTCGGGGTCGTGGGCCCCAGCGGCGCCGGCAAGTCCACCCTGGTCTCGCTGATGCTGCGCTTCGCCGACCCCCAGGAGGGGCGTGTCCTGCTGGGCGGCCAGGACATCCGGGCCATCCCTCTGGCCGTCCTGCGCCGCCACATCGCGGTGGTGGCCCAGGACATGTACCTCTTCTACGGCACCATCGCCGACAACCTGCGCATGGCCAGGCCCGAGGCCACCCAGCAGGAGATCGAGGCGGCGGCCCGGGCGGCCAACATCCACGAGTTCATCGCCGGACTCTCCGACGGCTACGACACCGTCGTGGGCGAGCGCGGCGTGCGTCTCTCCGGCGGCGAGCGCCAGCGCATCGCCATCGCCCGGGCGATCCTCAAGGACGCGCCAATCCTGGTGCTGGACGAGGCGCTGTCGAGCGTGGACGCCCAGAGCGAGGCGGTGATCAACGAGGCGCTGCGCAAGCTCATGGAGGGCCGCACCACCCTGATCATCGCGCACCGGTTGTCGAGCGTCATCCACGCGGACCGCATCCTGGTGCTGGAACGGGGCCGGGTGGTGGAAACCGGCGGCCACCGGGAGTTGCTGGAGGGCGGCGGCACCTACGCCCGGCTCATGGCCGCCCAGGCCCAGGCCGGCGACGCCGAGGGACTGGCGGAGCGCGAGGCCCCGGCCACGGCCGCGGCGGCCGAGCCCGAGGAAGCCGCCGACGCCTCCGTCGCGCCAACAGTGGACGCGGCGGCGCCATTGTCGGCCTTCACGGTGCTGCGGCGGCTGGCGGGGCTGGTGCGCCCGTTCCGCCGCAAGCTCGCGGTATCGTTCTCCGCCGGGGTGCTCTTCCAGGCGTCGGTGGTGGGGGTCGGCGCGGCCAGCGCGCTGCTGGTGGGGCAGCTCATCCGCGGCGAGGACATCGCGTTCCAGTTGATCCTGCTGGGGTCCATGGTGGGGCTCGCGTCCATGCTTGCCTGGGCCGATTGCTGGCTGCCCCACGACCTCGCCTACCAGCTCCTGGCGGAAATGCGCATCGACTTCTACAACACCCTGGACCCGCTGGCGCCGGCCTATCTGACCCGGCGCCGTTCCGGCGACCTGGTGAGCATCGCCGGCGCCGACGTGGAGACGGTGGAGCTCTTCTTCGCCCATACCATTACTCCGGCCTTCATCGCGGTGGTGATTCCGGCCGGCATTCTGATGGTGCTGGGCGCGGTGGCCTGGCCGCTGATGCTGGCGCTGGCGCCGTTCCTGTTGCTGCTGGCGGCGTCGCCGTTCCTGGCCCAGAAGCGGTCGGACCGGCTGGGAGGCGCGGTGCGCCGGGAGCTGGGGCACATGAACGCCCACCTGGTGGACAGCATCCAGGGCATGCGGGAGGTGGTCGCCTTCGGCCACGAGAAGCACCAGGTGGCCGCGGTCCTGGCCAACAGCCTGCGGCTGGCCAGGACCCAGCTCGCGTTCCACAGGGACCAGGCGCTTCAGGCCAGCTTCAACGAGGCGGTGACCGGCCTCGGCGCCCTGGCGGTGCTGACCACCGGCGTGTGGCTGGTGGGCCAGCTCGAGATGGAACGGGCGCTGCTGCCGCTGGCCATCGTGCTGGCGCTCCTGGCCTTCGGGCCGGTGACCGACGTCGCCCGCACGGTCAAGGAGCTGATGGAGACGCTGGAGTCGGGCCGCCGCGTATTCCAGGTGAAGGACGAGCCCGTGCCGGTGCGGGACGGCGCCGGCGTGCCCGCAATCGCCAGCGACGGCCACACCCCGCCGGCCATCCGCTTCGACCACGTGAACTTCGGCTACGAAACCGGCAACGGCCTCGCGCTCCGGGACGTGTGTCTCGACGTGGAGCCGGGCCAGACCGTCGCGCTGGTGGGCCCCTCGGGGGCCGGCAAGACCACCTGCGCGCACATGCTGCTGCGTTTCTGGGACCCGGCGGCCGGCACCGTGCGGCTGGCGGACCGGAACCTCCGGGACTTCACCCTGGACCACCTGAGGGAGCAGGTCTCGCTGGTATCCCAGGACACCTACCTGTTCAACACCACGTTGCGGGACAACATCCGCCTGGGGCGGCCCGACGCCTCCCAGGAGGAGGTGGAGGAAGCCGCCGGGCTGGCCCACGTCCATCGTTTCATCAGCCGCCTGCCGGCCGGCTACGACACGGTGGTGGGCGAGCGCGGGGTGCAGCTTTCCGGGGGCCAGCGGCAACGCATCGCCATCGCCCGGGCGCTGCTCAAGGACGCCCCCGTGCTGATCCTCGACGAGGCGACCTCGCACCTCGACGCCATCAACGAGGAGCTGATCCACCAGGCGGTGGACCGGCTGGTGCAGGGCCGCACCACGCTGGTCATCGCCCACCGGCTGTCCACCATCCGCGACGCCGACCGCATCGTCGTGCTGGACTCCGGCGCCATCGCCGAGCAGGGCACCCACGACGACCTGCTCCGGTCCAACGGCCTCTACGCCAACCTGGTCATGACCCAACTCGTCAGCGCCAACGAGCCGGCGCGGATGGCGGAGGGGTAAGGGATACGAAGTTGACACTCGGGACTCGAATGCGTCGTTTCCGCGGCCTTCCCCGCCATGCCGGGCTCTTTCTCCGGCATTCCGGCCTCCTGCGGCATTCCGGCCTCCTCCTCCGTTGTTCCGGCCTCTTTCTCCGTCATTCCGGTCTTCTTCTCCGTCATTCCCGCGAAAGCGGGAATCCAGGCGGGGTGGGGCGGGAAACCGCGGCCGTCGCACCCCTCCGCCGCCCCTGGATTCCCGCTTTCGCGGGAATGACGGAGGGGGCGGGGGTCGCCGTGAGGGCGGGCGTCACTGGGAGGGCGGGGGTCGCCGTGGGGGCGGACGTCACTTGGAGCGCGGGCGTAACCGTAGGGGCGGACGTTACTGCGGGGGTGGACGTCACCGTTGGGACGGAAATCACGGAGCGGCATGGCCCCCGCCGGGGTGGCGCGGGGACGTGGGTGGCGCTGGCGCTGCTGCTCGGGTTGATGCTGGCGGCACCGGCCCAGCTTTCCGCCGCGGCCCTTCGAGTGGTCACCACGGTGGCGCCCATCACCAGCATCGTGGAGAACGTGGCCGGGGATCGCGCGCGGGTTGCCGGCATCGTGCCGGAGGGGGTGAACTCCCACACGTTCCGGCCGGCCCCTTCCGTGGCCCGGACCATGGCTCGGGCGGACCTCATCATCCTCAACGGCCTCAACCTGGAGATCCCCACGCTCAAGCTGGCCCGCGCCAACAAGCGGCCGGATACGCCGGTGCTGCTGCTGGGCGACCACACCGTGGCCGAACAGGGCTACCTTTTCGACTTCAGCTTCCCCGAAGACCAGGGGCATCCCAACCCCCACCTCTGGCCCGACCCCGTCCACGTCATGAACTACGCGCGCCTGGTGCGTGACGCCCTGATCGAGGGGGACCCCGGGGGCAGGGCCGTGTACGCGGCCAACACGGAGCGCTACCTGAAGCAGCTCGAGGCGCTGGACAAGGCCGCCGCCGCGGCCGTGGCCACCATACCGCCGCGGAATCGCCGGCTCCTCACCTATCACGACTCGTGGCCCTACTTCGCCAAGCGTTACGGTTTCCGTGTCATCGGCGCGGTACAGCCCTCCAGCTTCGCGGAACCCAGTCCCCGGGAGGTGGCCCGGCTCATCGACCAGTTGAAGCGGGAGCGGTTGCCCGCGGTGTTCGGGTCGGAGGTGTTCCCCAGCCCGGTGCTCCGGCAGATCGCCCGGGAAGCGGGAACGACGTTCGTCGACAACCTGCGTGACGATGACCTCCCCGGGGAGGCCGGCGACCCGGTCCACTCGTACACCGGAATGATGCTCGAGAACATCCGCACCATGGTCACGGCCCTGGGCGGCTCCGCCGACGCCCTGAAGGCCGTGGACCCGGCGCCGGTGGCCGGCCACCACGCACGCTACCGGTAACGGCCTGTAGCGTCCCGCCGACCCGACCGACGCGGCAACCGGCACGAAAAATGGTGCTGCCGGTCGAATAGTGGTACGGTTCTTCGCATTCGCACCCGAGGAAAGGACGGATTCCGATGATCAACGTGGATTACCCCATCATCGACGGCGACGGCCACGTGGTGGAGCCGGACAAGGAGATGGCCCAGTACCTGCCGGAGCGGTTCCGGCGCATCCCGGGCAACCGCGATTACTCGCTGTTTCCCCAGGATTCCTGGGCGTTCGGCGTCGTCGACCCGCACAAGCAGGACGTCCCGGACGCGGCCATGTGGCTGAGCTTCCTGGACGAGGCCGGCATCAGCGCCACCGTGCTGTATCCCAGCAACGCCGCGGCCGTGGGGATGGTGCGCCGCGTGGAGTGGTCCGTGGACCTGGCGCGGGCGTACAACGACTGGCTCCACGACAAGTTCCTGCGCCAGAGTGAGCGCCTCCTCGGGGTGGCCCTGCTGCCGGTGCACGACGTCGCCGCCTGCGTGACGGAACTGCGCCGCTGCGTGGGCGAGCTGGGCTTCGTGGGGGCGATCCTGCCGTCCATCTCCTCGCCCCTGATGGCCTACGGCAACCCGGAGTTCGACCCCATCTACGCCGCCGCCAACGATCTCGACACCATGATCGCGGTCCACGGCGGATTCGTCGGCGCCCACAACTTCGCCGACCCGCTGCGCACCTACCGGGAGGTGCGGGCCCTCAAGCACGTGATCCCGCTCATGAGCCATGCCACCAGCATGATCTCCCAGGGCGTGTTCGACCGTTACCCGAACCTCCGGGTGGCCTACCTGGAGGCTGGCTGCGGCTGGGTGCCGTACCTGATGGACGTGCTCGACGAACAGTTCGAGCGCAAGGGCGCCGGCGACCTCAAGCGCAAGCCCAGCGAGTACCTGATGGACCCCAACGTCTACTACTCCTTCGAGATCGAGGAACGGACGCTGCCCTTCTTCATCCAGCTCCTGGGCGACGAAAAGCTGGTGTGGCCGTCGGATTACCCCCACGAGCGGGCGCGGGCGGAGTTCTTCGGCGACCTGCCGGAGTTCTTCGCGCGGGAGGATGTCTCCGCCGAATCCAAGCGAAAGATCCTGTCGGAGAATCCCAAGCGCCTGTACAAGATCTAGCCCCGCGCAGTGGCCACCGGAAAGCACACCGACAGGGTCCATCACGTACACGGGAGGCTGCACGGCCATCCGCATGCCGGGCTCCGTGAATGGAGCGAGCACGGGCAGCCCATCGTGGAGCTTACCGACGTGTCCAGCGGGTACCGGCAGACCCTGGGCATCGAGCACATCGACCTGAAGCTCTGGCCGGCCCAGTTCCTGGCGGTGGTGGGTCCCAACGGCGGCGGCAAGACGACACTGTTGCGCACCATCCTGGGACACATCCGGCCCAGGGAGGGCCGGGTGGAGATCAACGCGGCCGGCGGCTCGTCCCCGGCGTCCATGGGCTACGTGCCGCAACTGGAGCAGATCGACCTGACCTTCCCCATCACGGTGGAGGAGGTGGTGCTGCTGGGCCTGTCGCGTGACCGCCGTTGGTATCGCCGCACCGGCGCGGAGGAGCGGGACCGCGCGCACGAGATCATGCAACGGCTCAACCTCCTGGAGCTGGGGCAGCGCCAGATCCGGGAGCTTTCCGGCGGGCAACAGCAGGCGGCGTTCATCGCACGAGCCCTGCTGGGGGAGCCGGAGCTGATCCTGCTCGACGAGCCCACCTCCGGCCTGGACATCCGCTCCCGGGACGAGGTGGTGCACTTCCTCCACGAGATCAACCACTCGGGCGTGGCCATCCTCATCACCAGCCACGACCTCAACTGGGTGGCCGCGCACCTGCCGTGGGTGGTGTGCCTGAACCAGCGCGTCATCGCCGAAGGCGACCCCCAGGAGGTGTTCACCACCCAGGTGCTGGGGGAGACCTACAAGGGCGAGATGGTGGTGTTCCAGCACGGCGACATGATCATGGTGGGAGAACGGCCCCACTCTCCCAACGGGCGCTGATGCTGGAGCCGTTCGCTTACGAGTTCTTCCGCAACGGCATGATCGCCTCCATCATCGTGGGGGCGGTGTGCGGCTACGTCGGGGTCTACGTCGTGCTCCGGCGCATGAGCTACATCGGCCACGGGCTGGCCCATGCGCTCTTCGGCGGCGCGGTGCTGAGCACCATCGTCGGCGTCAACTTCTTCATCGGCGCCGGCGTCTGGGCGCTGGTCAGCGCGGTGCTGATCCACCTCATCAGCCACCGACGCCTGGTGGGCGCCGACGCCGCCATCGGGGTGGTGACCACCTCGAGCTTCGCCCTGGGGGTGGCGGTGGTCTCCACCTACCGGAAGTTCACCCTGGACTTCGAGGCCGCGCTCTTCGGCAACCTGCTCGGCATCACGCCCGTGGACCTCTGGGTCATCGCAGCCACCGCCGCCGCCGTCGCGTTCGCCATGATCGTCATCCGCCACCAGCTCCTGTTCTCCACCTTCGACCCGGAGGTGGCGCCGGTCTACGGCATCTCCACGGGCCGCACCGAGCTCATCTTTGTCCTGCTCCTCGCCGTCACCATCGTGGCGTCCACGCGCATCCTCGGCGTCACCCTGGTGTCCGCGGCCGTGGTCATCCCGCCCGTCATCGGCCGCTACCTGACCCAGCGGTTTCAGACCCTGCTGGTCATCACCCCGATCATCGGCGCCGCGTGCGCGGCAACGGGCATGTACCTCAGCTACTTCATCGACATCTCCTCGGGCGCCATGATCGTCCTCACCTTCGCGCTGGTCTTCTTCCTGGTGGGAGGCCGCCGGTGGCTCCGTGGAAGCCGGTAGGGCCGTTCCAGCACTCCACCCTCACCGTCGTTCCTTCCCACCGTCGTTCCTTCCCACCGTCGTTCCTTCCCACCGTCCTTCCTCCTCACCGTCCTTCCTCCTCACCGTCCTTCCTCCCCACCGTCCTTCCTCCCCACCGTCCTTCCTCCCCACCGTCCTTCCTCCCCACCGTCCTTCCTCCCCACCGTCCTTCGTCATTCCCGCACCCCTTCCGTCATTCCCGCGAAAGCGGGAATCCAGGAGAGGTACGGCAGGAAACGCCGCTGTAGCACCCCACCACCGCCCCTGGATTCCCGCTTTCGCGGGAATGACGGAGGGGCGGGAACGGCGCAGGAGGGGTGGAAACCGCGCAGGAGGGGGCAGGAATCGCGCAGGAGGGACGGAATGACGGAGGAGGGACGGAATGACGGAGGAGGGACGGAATGACGGAGGAGGGGCGGAATGACCGAGGAGCGGCGGAACGACCGAGGAGCGGCGGAATGACGGAGAAGGGGTGGAAACGGCGGAGAAGAGGAACGGAAATGACGGGACGGCAATGATGATGCGGGCGGGGCGTGACGAGGAAGGCACGGAACCGACAAAGAGGCGCGAGTGCCTGCACTTGCCGGATGATCATGCTTTAATGGGAGGCACGCCGCAGGCGGGCTGATGATGAACCGGTTGAGCAACAAGAAGCGTTTTTTCGCCCGGGTGGGCTTGGCGGCGGCGGCGATGGCGTTTGCCGTTTGCGTGGGTTTCTCCGGGGCCGTGGCGGCGGAAGACACCGCCCGCTTCCGTGACCTGGTGTCGCGCTACCTCGAGGCCGTGTACACACAGGACTACGCGGAGGCCTACCGGTACGTGTCGCAACGCGACCGGCGGGCCAAAAGCGAGGCGGCCTACCTGAGCGAGAACCCTTCCTTCACCGGCGCCGCCCGGGACCTCGCCCGCGCTCTGGCCCGGCGGATCGAGGTGGGCCCCCTGTCCTCCGACGTCCGGGGCGACAGCGCCACGGTCCGCTTCGACATCAGCCTTCCGGACGCCAATTCCGCCGAGTTGCAGAAGCTCTTCGCCGGATTCGACCCCGATGCGCTCAACCGGCTGACGCCGGAGAACCGCCGGCAAGTCCTCGAGACCCTCGACGAAATGAGCCGTGCCGGCCGCCTGTCCACCATCACCGGGGAAGAGTCGCTGGACCTGCTTCGCGAGGAGGGGCGGTGGAGCATCTTCCGGAACTGGGACGAGGCGGTGAAGGTGTTCTTCCACGCCGCGGTCCGGGAAGGCCTGCCCTGGGCCTTCGAGCCGCTCCAGAAGATGGTGCTGGCGCGGCCCGGAGAGACCCTCCACGCCTCCTATCGGGTCCGGAACCTCTCGGACCGGACCGTCACGGGCAAGGCGCGCCACTTGGATAGGCCGAAGGAAGCCGCCGCCAAATACCTCAACGTGATCCAGTGCTTCTTCTTTCTGCAGGAAACCCTGGAGCCGGGCCAGGCGAAGGAGCTTCCGCTCGTGTTTCGGGTGGACTGGGACGTGCCGCGTGAAAACGGCGAGTTCCACGTCACCTACCAGTTCTACCCGAGCGACCGGTTTCCCGAAGGCGACGGCGAGGCCCGGGCTCAGGCCGAGGGCACCCTGGAGGTCCGGGTCAAGGACCACCGCGACGCCATCGACGACTTCAGCGGCGTGGAGCTGAGCCTCGGGAAGCTCCGGCTGTCGCCCGACGCGCGCCTCCGATCCGCCGATCCGGGGTGGCTGGAGCTGACGCCGCAGCTCGGCCGGATGGACCTGGCCCGGTACAAGGACGGCACGGCCGCGGCAACGGTCTACCGGGGCTCGCTCCGGCCGCGGCGCTTCGCGGCCGTCGACCTGCAGGTCACCGGGATCCGCGGGATTCTCCGGAAGAGCGGAGCGCCCGCCCCGGTCAAGAACGCCGTGGGTCCCATCCGGCTCGATTTCGATCTCAAGGCAGGCCTGACCACCGTCGTGATCCTGGACCTGGAACTGCTGGACCTGAGCGATCATCCGGGCCGCGGTTACGAGCTGTTGATCAAGGGGTACGAGCTTTACGAAAATGACAGGCTGCTGCAGAAGATTCCTCCCGGCTGATCCCGGCGGGGCCGTTCGCCGCGGGGCATCGTCAAGTGTCGCCGCGCCGCCGGGCGCCACGAGGTCCGGACCGTGACGCAACGCCATTTCGCGCTCCAGGTGACCGTCGGGACCGTCCTTTTCCTGGTCCTGGTGGGCCTGGTCATCCAGCAGATGCGCACGCCCCCGGCGGCCCCGCGCCAGCCCGTTCTGGAGCGGCTGGCGCGGTACGGGCCGGCGCCGGACTTCGCCCTGGTCGAACGAAGCGGCCGGGCGGTCTCCGCCCGGGACCTGCGGGGCCGGGTCTGGATCGCTGACTTCATCTACACCCAGTGCAAGGACACCTGCCCGCTTCAGAGCCGCGCCATGGGCGCGCTTCAAACGGACCTGAAGGCCTACGGCGACCTGCGTTCCGTGTCCATTACCGTCGATCCGGAGAACGACTCTCCCGCCCTGCTGTCCCGGTACGCGGAACGGTACGGGGCCGATCCGGAACGCTGGCTGTTCCTGACCGGCGAGGTCCGGGAGATCCGGCGCATCGTGCAGGAGGGGTTTCGCCTGAGCGCCGCCCCGGTGGACGGCGCCACCCTCGATCCCGTGATGTTCCACAGCACCCGCTTCGTCCTGGTGGACCGTGACGGCGAGATCCGCGGCTACTACGACAGCAACGACCCGCGGGCTCTGGAAAGGCTGCGGGAGAGCGCCCGGCGGCTGCTGGCGGGGAAGGCGTAGGGCGCCGCCGATGTTGTCCTGGAACCCGTGCGTCTGTTAGATTTCACGGTAGTGCCAACTGGCGGGCCGGAATCCCGAGGGAACAATCATGGCTAAGGCATCGAGAAAAAAGGGCGGGCGCGGACCCCGGCAGCAGCAACCGGCTACGGCCGCGCCCGCGAGTCCGAACTGGCCAGTGCTGGCGTTGGCGCTGATCGGTCTGGTGCTGGCGGGGTATTTGACCGGAACCTCCTGGTCGGGGGAGAAAGCCGCCTTTTGCGAGGCCGGGGCCGACTGCGACATCGTGTTGCACAGCCGCTGGTCCACGCTCCTGGGCCTGCCGACTTCGCTGTGGGGTTTTCTCGTCTACGCCGTGCTTGCCGGCGCGGCCTTCACCAGGCGCCGGAGCCGGCGCTGGAAGGTGCTGGCCGCGGTATCGCTGTTCGGCGTAGCCTACAGCGTGTATCTCACCGCCATCTCCCTCTTTCGGCTGGAGGCCGCCTGCCCTTACTGCCTGACGTCGCTGGGGCTGCTCGCGGCCATCTTCGTCATCACGCTGTTCCAGATCCCGCAGGTCAGCCGGCGCCTGGCATGGAAGCCCTGGCTCGGCGCGAGCGCCATGGCGGCCGCGGTCGGTGTGCTGGCGGTCCACTTGATCTTCTATTCCGGCGCCACGGTAGTGGCGTCGGGCAACGAGGATCCCTGGATCAAGGGGCTGGCCGTCCACCTGGAAGAGGCCGGCGTCCAGATGTACGGGGCGTTCTGGTGTCCCGCGTGCGCGCACCAGAAGGAGCTTTTCGGCGCGTCGGCCCACCGCATCCCGTACGTCGAATGCAGTCCCGCGGGACGCAGCGGCCCGACCGCCACCAAGTGTCTGGCGGCCGGCATCCGCAGCTATCCCACGTGGATCATCAAGGGTCAGCGTCACACCGGGGTGTTGACGCCGGCCAGCCTGGCGGACCGCGCCGGTTTCGACGGCGTCAAGACCGCCGAGAAGCAGGACGGCTGACGCTCCGGTTCGTGACCGGCCTGGCGGCCCCGGATCTGCGCCCCGGGTCTACCGGCGCCCGAACTGCTTCTTTCCCCAGAGGTTGTCCCACATCTCGTCATTGATGGCGCCCACCACGTCGCGGGTCTTCTCCATGTCCCTGGCCACTGCGGGGCGGGCGGCGATGGCGTCGAACCAACGGGTCAGATGGGGATGGTCGGCCATGTCCTGGCCCTGCCGTTCGTGCAGCCGGATCCAGGGGAACACCGCCATGTCGGCGATGGAGTAATCGCCGGCCAGGTACTGGTTGTCGGAAAGCTGCTTGTCCAGCACGCGGTAGATGCGCGCCCCCTCGTTGGTGTAGCGCTCGATGGCGTAGGGGATCTTCTCCCGCGCGTAGGCGCGGAAGTGGTGGGCCTGACCGAGCATCGGGCCCACCCCGCCCACCTGGAACATCAGCCATTCGAGCACCCGGGTGCGGGCGCGGGTTTCCGCGGGCAGGAACTTTCCCGTCTTCTCCGCCAGGTACAGCAGGATGGCGCCGGACTCGAACACCGAGAGGGGCTCGCCGCCGGGGCCGTCGCGGTCGAGGATGACCGGGATCTTGTTGTTGGGGCTGATCTTGAGAAACTCCGGGTCGAACTGCTCCCCCTTCCGAAGATCGACCCAGTGAAGCCGGTACGCGAGGCCGGTCTCCTCCAGCATGATATGGATCTTCTGCCCGTTGGGGGTGGCGCTGGTGTAGAGCTCGATCATGGCAGTCCTCCGTCTTTACCCGCTGAGTGTATTCCGTTAGGGTCCGTCTCCTATGGTACCGCCCGCCCGCATCATCACCCTCACCACCGACTTCGGTTACCGGGACCCTTTCGTCGGCATTATGAAGGGCGTCGTGTCCGCCATCAACCCGGCGGCCGCGGTCATCGATGTGACCCACGGCGTGGCGCCCCAGGACGTCACCGGCGGCGCGCTGGCCCTGGCCGCGGCGGTGGACTTCTTTCCCGAGGGGACGATCCACGTGGCGGTGGTGGACCCCGGGGTCGGCGGCAACCGGCGGCCCGTTCTCCTCGAAACCGACCGCGCCTGCTACGTGGGCCCGGACAACGGGCTCATGAGCCTTGCGGCCGGCCGGCAACGGCTCACCCGCGTCATCCACCTCTCCAATCCCGAATATCACCTGCGGCCCACCAGCACCACGTTCCACGGCCGGGACATCTTCGCCCCGGCGGCCGCCCACGTCTCCGGGGGCGTTCCGCCGGAACAGCTCGGCGAGACGGTGGAGGCCTTCGAGAAGCTGCACATCCCGGCCCCGCAAAGGCAGGGCGACAACCGCGTGGAAGGCCAGGTGATCTACGTCGACGGCTTCGGCAACCTGACCACCAACCTCCGCCGGGAGGACCTGGAGCGGTTCGAACCGGGACACGTCTCGGTGCGCGTCGGCGACCGCGTGATCCGCGGCCTTTCCCCCAACTACGCCTCGGCCGGGACCGGCAACTACCTGGCCCTCGTCAATAGCTGGGGTTTGCTGGAGATTTCCCGTTGCAACGGCAATGCCCAGGCCGCCCTGGGCGCGGGGGTCGGAGCCCGGGTGGCGATGGACACGGACGGTGGCGAGGTTTCCTAGCGCTCGTGGCGGCAGGACGCTGCGACGCGCAGGGTTTTGCATGATATAGTGTGCGCCCAAAGACGATACCGGCGGCGATACGGCGCCCAGGGGAAAGGTCCGAAAACGTGGGGACGGACGACGAAAGACTTAGCTGGGATCAATACTTCATGACCATTACGCGGCAGGTGGCGGAACGGTCCACCTGCACCCGCGCCAAGGTCGGGGCGGTGATCGTCAGGGACCGGAGCATCCTCGCCACGGGTTACAACGGTTCACCCGCGGGCATGCCCCATTGCACGGAGGCGGGCTGTCTGGTCTACGAGTCCAAGAACCCGGACGGGGAGATCGAGCAGAACTGCTTCCGCACCATTCACGCGGAGATCAACGCCATCGCCCAGGCCGCGAAGAACGGCGCCAGCATCAAGGACGCCTCCATCTACATCACCCACACCCCCTGCATCCACTGTCTCAAGGTGCTGGTGAACACGGGCATCGGCGACATCTTCTACGAGAAGCCCTACAAGCTCGATACCGTGGCGGATATCCTCGAGCACACGGGCGTCAGGCTGCACGCGGTGGGCATGCCCTGAGGGTACCCGGCCTCCCCGCCCCTGGATTCCCGCTTTCGCGGGAATGACGGGGAGGAGCCGCGGGAATGACGGGGAGGAGCCGCGGGAATGACGGAGGCGGGCGGGAATGACGGAGGCGGGCGGGAACGACGTTAGCGGGAAGCGGAGAATGACGGCGGGCGTGCGAAAAAAGGCAGGAGCTGCCCACGGCGGCCCCTGCCTTTTCGGGTCTTTCGCACCGCTTATCCGGCGGCGCGGACTTGCCTTAAACCTTGCCCGCGAGGATGAAAGCGATAATCAGGGCGTAGATGCCCAGCGCTTCGATGAGGGCCAGGGACAGGATCAACGGCGTGAAGATCTTGTCGGCTGAGTTGGGGTTGCGGCCGATGCTTTCCATGGCGGCGCCGCCGACCCGGCCTTGCGCGAGCGCGCAGCCGAAAGCCGCTATGGCGATGCCAAGACCGGCACCCAACGCGATGATGCCCGGGACCATGTTGGCCGCGCTGCCGGGAGCGTCCGCCGCGGCGGCGACACCCGACAGGATCAGCACGAAGAGTCCCGTCAGTACGAAGGCTGTCAGTTGTTTCATCTTTTTCTCCTTTCCGGCGCTACGGACGTTTGGCCAACCTCTCCTCATCATCCTCCCCGCGTGCCGCCGTGGCGCTCAATGATCGTGGCTCATAGCCAGGGATGCATAGATCATGCTCAACAAGGTGAAAACGAAGGCCTGGATCACCGAGACCAGGGCCCCTAACAGGTAGAACAGAACCGGAATCACCACGTAGGTGAGGCCGGTGAAGATCTCCACCACCAAGTGGTCGGCGAACATGTTGAAGGCCAGCCGGAGGCCCAACGTGAGCGGCCGGAACATGTGGGAGAACACCTCGATCAGGAAGAACAGCGGCGCGATCACCAGGAACGGGCCCATGAACTGCTTGAGGTAGCCGCCGCCGTGCTCCCGGACGCCGAAGTAGTGATAGGCGCCGAAGGAGATCAGCCCCAGGCCCAGAGTGACGTTGAGATTGCTCGTGGGGGGTGAGAACCCCGGCACCAGGCCGATAAAATTGGAAAGCAGGATGAAGATGAAGAAGGTGCCGTAGAGGGAAAGGTACTGCCGGCCCTTGTGGCCGATGATGCTGTCGCTGAGGCCCATCACGAACTCGATCAACAACTCGAAGATGTTCAACAGCGTGATGCGGTCGCTGGGGATCACCGCGTTGTGGGTGTCCAGCAGCCGGCGCCGCACGCCCAGCGCGAGACAGACCAGCAGCACCATGCTCACCACCGAGAAGAAAATCTGCAACGGCAACACGCCCTGCAAGGCCGCGGGCAAGAGGTCGTACCAGGTAAACGGATGTTGTCCCATCTTACTTGCTCAACTTTGTATCGTAGAGCCGATCCCACAAGATCGCCAGGATCAGGCAGTTAACCCCCAAAGCGAAAGACGCCGCGTCCGGAGCGATCCGGGTCAACAGGACCCAGGAGGCGCCGAGCAGGAAGCAGAACTTCAGGATCAGCAACGCGACCCCTGCCCGGACCCTTCCCTTGCTCGCGAACGGGGTGATGACCCATCGGACGCCCACCGCCAGGAGCAGGAAGTTGACGCCCATGAACAGGCCGCCCAGCAGCAGCCCGCCCGGCTCTACCCACTCCAGCGGCACCAGCGCCATGGAGGCCAGCACCAGGAGCCCGTGCCAGAGCTCCACCCGAAACACCGGCAGACCCTGCGCCTCCCAACTCATTTCCGCTCCGCCGAGAAGTGACGCAACAGCAGCACCAGCCGGTAGAAAGCGATCGCCAGCCCCAGAAGCCCCATTACCAGCACCATCCACGGAGAGGTGGCGAGGTACTGGTCCGCGTAGTAACCCAGGACCAGACCGGCTCCGACCGTTGTAGGGAATTCAAAGCCGACCGCGGTGTACTTGGCGGCACGAAAGAGAAAAGGGCTCTTTCCGTTGTTCACTGGAGAGGATTTTCTAACACGCCGGCGGTGGCCGGTCAACGCCGCGACGAGTCCTCGGCCGCCCAGTCCGCGAACGCCGCCACCGTCGCCGCGATGTCGTCGTCGCCGTGGGCCAGCGACACGAACTGCGCTTCGAACTGCGACGGCGGAAGATAGATGCCCCGCGCGAGCATACCGTGAAAGAACCTCGAAAAGCGGTCGCGGTCGCAGCCCCTGGCGTCCTCCGGCGCCGCGATCCGGTCCGGTCCGAAGAAGAGCGTCAACATGGACCCCACCCGGTTCACGGCGCCTTCGACACCCGAGGAAAGCACGCCTTTGAACCCCTCCTCGAGCTTTCTTCCCTTCTCCTCCAGCTCCCGGTACACGCCCTTCTCCTCCAGCGCCCTCAGGGTGGCCAAGCCGGCCGCCACCGTGACGGGGTTTCCGGAAAGGGTGCCGGCCTGGTAGACCGGGCCCACAGGCGCCAGGCAGCTCATGATGTCCCGGCGGCCCCCGAAGGCTCCCACCGGCAGGCCGCCGCCCAGGACCTTGCCCAGGCAGGTGAGGTCCGGAGTGACCCCGTAGCGTTCCTGGGCGCCCCCGGGGGCCACGCGGAAACCGGTGATCACTTCGTCGAAGATCAGCACCACGCCGTAACGCCGGGTCAACTCCCGCAGTGCCTCCAGGAACCCGGGCTCAGGGGGGATCACGCCCATGTTGCCGCACACCGGCTCCACGATCACGGCCGCCAGATCCTCCCTGTGCTCGGCGATGAGACGGCGCGCGGAGTCCACGTCGTTGAAGCCGGATATCAGGGTCTCGCCGGTGAAGCTTTCCGGCACCCCGGCGCTGTCCGGAAGCGACAGGCTTTCCACGCCGGAGCCGGCCTTGGCCAGCAGGCCGTCCACATGCCCATGGTAACAGCCGTCGAACTTCAGCACCTTGGTCCGCCCCGTGTAGCCCCGCGACAGCCGCATGGCGCTCATGGTGGCCTCGGTGCCGGAGTTCACCAGCCGCAACTGCTCGATGCCCTTCATCCGGGCGGAGACCAGCTCCGCCAACTCCAGCTCGCCCTTGGTCGGCGCTCCGAAACCGGTCCCCCGCGGGCCCGCCTCTGCGAGGGCGTCCAGCACCGCTCTCGGGGCGTGGCCCAGGATCAACGGCCCCCACGCGCAGACATAGTCGATGTAGCCGCGGCCGTCCTCGTCGAAGACCCTAGACCCATCGGCGCGGGCGATGTACAAAGGCTCGCCGCCAACGGCGTTCCACGCCCGTACCGGGCTGTTGACGCCCCCGGGCACCACCTCTTTCGAGCGCCGGAACAGCTCGGATGACGCTTGAAACGCTCTACCCATCGGCGGCTCCTTCGCGCCGCGACAACCTGCCGCCGTGAATCTGTCGGATTTCGTTACGAAATATTTTCGGCCGTTTTTTCTTCTTGCATTGTGTTTGAAAAAACATTAAGACGGCTCCTTTCTTTGATCACGAATCAGTCGCAACACGGGCTCAATACTTGTCGTCGCAACGCGGGTTCGCGGCAGCAAAGGACAGGACAAGTCCGGCCTCAAGCGGGTAAGAGTTCTCCACAACTGTTGACAGAATTGTTGATAACTTACGCTCAAGCACGCACCCGAACAAGGCAAAGGTAGAATGAAACCGCTCCCACCCGAGATAAGGGAAAGCCTCAAGGAACGGCTCGGCTTACACAATTTCGAAACCTGGATCAAACCGCTACGGCTGTCCACGGTCAGCGACGACGAAGTTACCATCGAAGTACCCAGCACGCTCTTTCGCGACTGGCTCACGGACAACTACCTGGAGGCCATCGAGGCCGGGTTTTCACACCTCTACGACAAGCCCATGAGCGTCGCGCTCTCGGTCAACCCGGAGCGCCCGGACGACGCCGAGAGAGCCGTGCCGGCGCGAAAGGCGCCGGAAGCGGAGGCGACGACGCTCATCCCGCGCTACACCTTCGAGAACTTCGTGGTCGGCGCCAGCAACCAGTTCGCCCACGCCGCCTGCCTGGCGGTGGCCAACAAGCCCGCGGACCACTACAATCCGCTGTTCATCTACGGCGGCGTCGGGCTCGGGAAGACCCATCTCGTGAACGCCGTGGGCCACCGGCTGCTGCGCCGGAATCCCGGCCAGAAGGTTGTCTACATCACGTTCGAATCGTTCATGAACCAGCTCATCGGCTCCCTTCGCCGTGACCGCATGAACGAGTTCAAGAACCACTTCCGCAACATCGACGTGCTGATCCTCGACGACATCCAGTTCATCGCCGGCAAGGAACGAACGCAAGAAGAGTTCTTTCACACCTTCAACTCGCTGTACGAGAACCACAAGCAGATCATCATCACTTCGGACCGTTTTCCCAAGGAAATACCCAACCTGGAGGATCGGCTGCGCAACCGTTTCGAGTGGGGCCTCACCGCCGACATCCAGCCCCCGGACATCGAGACACGTATCGCCATCCTCATCAAGAAGGCCGAGGACGAGGAAATCGACCTTCCGCAGGACGTGGCCAACTTCCTGGCGACCAACATCTGGTCCAATGTTCGGGAGTTGGAAGGTTCCCTCACCCGCCTCGGCGCCTTCGCCTCGCTGACCAAGGTGGACATCACCGTCGACCTGGCCAAGGAGGTGTTGCGCCACACCCTCAAGGACAACGAGAAGCAGGTTACCGTCCGAAACATCCAGAAGGCGATCTGCGACCATTTCGATCTCAAGATCAGCGACCTCAAGTCCAAACGGCGCACCAGGAACCTGGCCCTGGCCCGTCAGATGGCCATGTACCTGTGCCGCAAGTTCACCTCCACCTCCTATCCCGCCATCGGCGCCGAGTTCGGCGGGAGAGACCACTCGACGGTCATTCATGCATCCAAGACCATAGCCAGAAAGGCCGAGGACGACCCCATCATCAAGGCCACGGTGGACCGGCTGGTACGCCAACTCAAGAACTAGTGGCCGGTAACGCCCGCCTCCACAAGCGATCCGCAACGGTCTTCCGGGACCGGCCTCTCGTGGACACGCTGTGGATAAGCCGGTGCCCCCTGTTGAAAGACCATCGGCCGTAACGCGTGCCAACCTTGGCGGTGTGGAAAGCGCGTATTGCCGGGTTTTTTTTTCCACCGAAAAGATGGTTTAATACCCGCAGGTTCGGCCATCTATCCCGATATCCACAGGCCCTACTACTACTCTTGGTTCTTTAAATTCTATATAAGATCTAGTCGGCACGAGTGATCCAGGAGGACAAATGGAGATCAGAGCCAGGCGTGAAGATTTTCTGAGCGCGTTGTATTGGACTCAAAGCACGGTGGAGCGGCGCAATACCATGCCGATACTCGCCAATGTGCTGGTTGAGACCCATGCGAACCGGGTCCGGCTCACCGCCACGGACCTCGAGGTGGGCGTGCGCGCCAGCCTCAACGGAGAGATCATCACCTCCGGCCGTGTGACGGTGGACGCCCGCAAGCTCTACGAGATCGTCCGGGAGCTGTCCGAGGAAATGGTGGAGTTGAAGCGCCTGGACAACGACCGGGTGGAGATACAGAGCGGCAAGTCCGTGTTCAAGATGGTGGGGCTGGACGCCCAGGAGTTTCCGGCCTTTGCGAAGAGCTCGGAGGAAAACAGGAAAGAATGCCCCGGCGACGCGCTCAAAGAGATGATCGACAAGACCATCTTCTCCATTTCGACCGATGAGACCCGGTCCAACCTGAACGGCGCGCTGCTTCATGAGCTGGATCAGTCGAAAGTGCGGATGGTGACCACCGACGGGCACCGGCTCTCTCTGGTGGAGCGGGAGATCGGGCCCCTGGGAGTGGACCGGGGCGTGATCATACCGCGAAAGGGGCTCGCCGAGCTCCGTAGGCTTCTGGAAGACAGCGGCGAGGAGAAGGTGTCCATCGGTTTCGCGGACAACATGGTGTTCGTGTGGAAGGGGGACGTGGAGATGTCCATCCGGCTCATCGACGGCGAGTTCCCCGATTACGACAAGGTGATACCGAGCGACAACAACAGTGAGGCCAGTGTCGCGCAACACAGTCTATTCCGGGCGTTGCGGCGTGTTTCGCTGCTGTCCAGCGACCGGTACCGGGGCGTTCGAGTCGAGTTCACGAGCGGTAACATGGCGATTTCCGCCAACAACCCGGATTTGGGCGAAGCGGTGGAGGAACTGGACGTCGACTACAACGGCGGGCGGCTTGCGGTGGGCTACAACGCCCAGTATCTGCTCGACATCCTGGGCGTGCTGGGCCACCAGGACCACATCGCCATGGCCCTCAAGGACGACCAGAGTCCGACGCTGTTGAAACGAAAGGACGACGACTCCCTGGTATATGTGGTCATGCCCATGAGGATATAGCGCGAGACGGTCCCGGCACGACAGAAAACCCCCAGGCCGCAACCCATCGTTTCCATGCAAGCACGTCTCCCGGCCCGACCGTGGGCCGGAATCCCGTGGGTGCCCGAGCAGGTTCCGTATGGCAGAGAAATCGCACACCGAGAGAAGCCTCAAGACCGTGGCGTGTTTCGTCATCACGGTCAGCGACACCCGCGATGAGACCACGGATCGCAGCGGCGGCGCCATCAAGGCGTTGCTGGAAGAGCAAGGGCACGCGGTCGCCGGCTACGAGATCGTCAAGGACGAACCCGACGATATCCGGACACTCATCGCCAAGGCCCTGGCGGTCGAGGCGGTGGATGTGGTGATCCTTAACGGCGGCACCGGCATTGCCCCGAGGGACGGTACCTACGAGGTTGTGAGCGGCGTCCTGGACAAGCGCATCGACGGTTTCGGCGAGCTGTTTCGCTTCCTCAGCTACCAGGAAATCGGCTCCGCGGCGATGCTGAGCCGCGCGCTGGCCGGTACGGCCGGATCCCGCGTGGTGGTATCCTTGCCCGGCTCGAGCGGAGCCGTGAAACTCGCCATGACCTCGCTGTTGCTGCCGCAGTTGGGCCACATGGTGGCGCAGGCCCGCGGACTATGAAGGTAAGGGTCAAGCTCTTCGCCATGCTGCGGGAACGGGCGGGGACCGGGGACGATCTTCAGGACGTGCCCGACGGCACCACGGTGAAGGAACTGTGGGACAAGCTCCGGCGGGAACACGCCGGACTCTCCGGCGTCGAGTTGAGGCTCCTGTACGCGGTCAACAGCGAATATGTCGGGTTGGAACACCGGTTGGCGGACGGCGACGAGGTGGCCTTCATACCGCCGGTGAGCGGAGGATGACGTGTACCGCCTTACGGATAAGTCCATCGATGTGAGCGAGTTGCTGGCCTTCGTCGGCGACCCCGGCGCCGGCGCGGTGGCCACGTTCATCGGCACGACCCGGGACAACAACGAGGGCCGCTCGATCATCTCGCTGGATTACGAGGCCTATCCGGGCATGGCCGAGCAGGAGATGACCCGCCTGGGGGAAGAGGCCGCGACGACGTGGCGGATCACCCGGATGGCCATCGTCCACCGTACCGGCAACGTGCCCATCGGCGAGGCCAGCGTGGCCATCGCCGTGTCGGCGCCGCATCGCGACGACGCCTTCAAGGCCTGCCGCTACGCCATCGACGAGCTCAAGAAGCGCGTCCCGATCTGGAAGAAGGAGATCTACGAGGGCGGCGAGATCTGGATCGGCAGTCAGACGGGTGAGCGGTTCACCGAGGCCCCCGCCGTGGGTTCTCGAGACTAGTCAGCCCTCTTCGATGCGGAGGACGGTGGACTCGGGGAGGCTTTCCAGCAGAGTTGTCACGGCTTCGTCCAGGTATTCCCCGCTCTTGGACTCCACCGTCACCTTCACCTTGTATTCCGGATTGTCCAGCACCGGATACGACCCGAGCATGATCTCGGGAAACCGCTCCAACAGGTCGTTCAGCGTCCCGGCGATGGCACCCTCGCCGTCCGTGATGTAGATGTTCTTCAAATGATACGGCGCCTCCCGGAACCGTTCCTTGATGGCGTTGAAGCGGTCCTGCAGGATGCGTGGCACGCCGGCGAATATGTAGACGTTGTTCATCCGCACCACTGGCGCGAACATCGCCCCCGCGGCCAGCAGCTCGGCGCCTTCCGGCACCATGGCCATGCGCAGCCGCGCTTCGTTGAGGTCGGTGCCGTAGCGCCGTGAAAGACGTCTTTGCAGTTGCGGATGGATCACCGCGGGGACGCCGAACCCGTGGGCAATGCCCTCGATGGTGACGTCGTCGTGGGTCGGGCCGACGCCGCCGGTGGTGAAGACGAGGTCCCACTTGGCGGAGAACCGGGCGGCGGTCCGGCCGATCAGCTCCAGGTCGTCGGGTATCACGGTCACCCGCTGCACGTCGACCCCGAGAAGGCGCAACTCGCCGCACAGGAAGGTGGAGTTGATATCCTGGGTCTTTCCGGACAGGACCTCGTTGCCGATGATGATGATGCCGGCTGTCTTCGACATGGTGAAGCCCATAGTATGACACGGGACGTTGGTGGGACAACCCGCGGTCCCGGCAGCCGCGGCCTTGCCGGCAGCGTGCCGCCAGGAAGAGTCCCTTTGGAGGTTTTCGGGAAATGAGACAGACAGAGCAATACCTGATCGACGTCGCCTATCCCTATTGGGAGACCGAGGCGGCCATCGCCAGGCGGTTCTTCCGCCGCAAGCCCACTCGGGAGCAACACGTCTACTGGCTCAAGGCCCAGCTATGGAAGGAGCTGCATCCCGTGGACGGCTACTTCAGCGGCCTTCACCGGGAGCTGGCCAACCTCGTAGAGATGTTCCCGGAGGTGGACCGCACCGTCGACCGGCACCACTACCACGGGCTGATGGAGCAGATGGTGCAGGAGTTCAACCACTACGTGCTCCAGGCCGACATCCTCGAATACCTGCTCGGCCGCAAGATCGGCGCGGAGGACACCAACCAGTTGCCGGAAGAAAAGGCCCTCGGCGACCTCCGCCGGAGCTACGTTGCGGGATCCCCGGTGGAAAAGGCCGCCGTGCTGGTGACGGAGGGCGGTGGCGCGAGGCTGTTTCGCGAGGGCCGCAGGCTGAAGGGCAGCCCCCTCGAGCGCAAGGTCGCCGCGGCCATGGAGGTCATCTACCAGGACGAGAAGAACCACTACCGGGAGGCGGCGCGGGAGGCGGCCGCGGCCGTGCGCAACAAGCGGGACCTCATGACCATGAAGCGTGCGATCCAGCGCGTCAGCCTGCAGCGTGTCCGGATGAGGAACGAGATGTTTCTGTTCCCGCTCTCCGACGACGACATCAAGCGGTGTCTCGGCCGGTTTCTCAGGCCGGTGTGACCCGGCCCCTCTCCCGTCATTCCCGCGCAAGCGGGAATCCAGGAGGGGGCGGGAGTGACGATCTCCAATCCCTACGGTCTTCCCGGCGGGTGCCCCTTGGGGCCGGCGCAAACGCCGCGCTTCGACGAACGGAGGAACTCCAGCAGCTCCCGCACGTCTTCCGACGACTCTCCGGCGACCGCCTCGAGCTCGTTCACAGCCGCGGTGAGGTTCCGCCGTTTCCGGAAAAGGATCTGAAAGGCGTTCTTCAGGACCCGGATCCTGGGTTCGTCGAAACCCGCCCGCCGCAAGCCGACCACGTTCAACCCGCGCACCGTGTGCTGCCAGTCGATGATGGAGAACGGCGGCACGTCCCGGCTGGTGGCGCTCAGCCCGCGCATGATCGCGAACCGGCCCAGCCGGACGAACTGGTGAACCGCGCAACTGGCGGAGAGGACCACGCGGTCGCCGACCTCGACGTAGCCTCCCAACACCGCATTGTTGGTGAGGATCATGCGATCGCCGATGCGGCAGTTGTGCGCCACGTGGGAGTTGGCCATCAGGAAGTTGTCGTTGCCGATGACGGTGGCGGAATCTTCGGTCGTGCCCCGGTGCACCTGGACGCCTTCCCGAAAGACGTTGCGGTCGCCGATCCGCAGATAGGACCGCGCGCCGCTATAGGAGATGTCCTGCGGCGCGTCGCCAAGCACCGCTCCGCTATGGATCCGGTTTCCTTCACCGATCTCCGTCCAGCCCAGCACCACCGCATGGGGCATGAGACGGGTCCCCGCGCCGATCTTGACAGGCCCGTCGACCACGGTGAAGGGACCGAGCTCGGCCTCGGCGTGGATTTCCGCCCGCGGATCCACCACGGCTGTGGGATGTATCGACATGCAGGATTTTCCGGAGTACGGACCCTCAGTGTCCTGTCGGCTCGAGCGGCCGGATCGCCCACCGAACGGCGCTGTCGCGTAAGGACTCCTGTTTCATTGACGGTCGGTTTCGTCGGCCGGGACGGACTCGGGTTCCACGTCCTCGCCAGCAATGCGGTATGTGCCGTCTACCCAGGCGCCGAGGTCGACGATGTGGCAGCGTCGGGAACAGAAGGGCCGGTAAGGGTTGCCGGTCCACGGGGTTTCGGTCTGGCAAACAGGGCAGTTGACGGAGGTCGTCATCGGTTTCCGGGCATTCGGGCCGCCCCGCGTCGCCGTGGCTCCCGGCGTCGCGCGACCGTACCCTTTTGAGTAACAGTTCGGCGACGTTTTTCAAAGCGGCGGATCCACGGAGGATCGCGAAAGAAGGTTGAGAGCGCGTCCAGACCAGTGCATACTAGACATCACTTCACGGAGCACCGGCCCGCGGGGCCGGCACGCTGTCAGGGCGGGGCGGACACCCAACGGGAGCAGGGGAGCCGGACAGGGATGAGCGAATTGTTGCCGATAATCATTCTGGCGGGCGGCAACGATCGACTGGAAACGGTACCCGACGGGCTTACCGCCGCCGATGTGTTGCGCGGGTTCAAGGGCGCGGTGAGGCTGCCGTCCGGACGGTGCATCGCGGACGAGCTGGTCCAGCGGGTCCGTGAAAGCGGCCGGTTCGAGGCCCCCGTGCTGGTTGGGCCGCGGCGGGTCTACGGCGACCTGGTGGACTGCGAGATCGTGGATACCAGCGGCGACCTCCTCTCCACCATCACCGCATACACCGGGCTCATGACGCGACGGTACCCGGACCGTCCGGTTGCGGTCTCCGCCTGCGACATCCTCCCCACCGCGATGGAGTTCCGCGAACTGCTGGACGGGTTGTACCGGCCCTACGCCGACAGCGGGCTTTGGTGGCAGCTCATCGCGGCCGAGCCGGCGGAGATGGGCGCCAGTAGCTGGAAGCCCAGCTATCGCATTCGGCCTGCGCGCGACGAACCGCCGCTGAACCTTTATCCGGGTCATCTCCTGATCCTGCGGTCCGGGGCCGTCCGCCTGGATTGGTTCAACCGGTTCCTGATGCTGGCCTATCGTTTCCGCAACCGCAGCGTCTACGAGCGCACGGTCCGTATCACGCTCCGGGTGCTGGGCTTGTGGCTGGCGGACGACATCCGGAGGGTGGCTTCGTTGCGGTGGCCGTACCGCGTCGTGGCGGCGCCGTACGGCATCTTCAGGACGTATTTCAGGTACTCCCGGGGAAGCCTCACCGTTCCCGAGCTCGCCGCCGAGCTGGCCCGCCAGATCATGGTGCCGGACGGCACGCCGCCGGCCCATTCCGCCGCCATGGTGGTCACGCGCATCCGTTCCTTTGCCAAGGACATCGACACCCGGCAGGAGTTGGAGGAGATCCGGCAATAGGGGCGCGCGGCGCCGTCATTCCCGAGCGGCGGCGCCAGCCTGGGCGAGCCATTCGTCGAAGAAAGCCGGGCCCTGCGTCAACAGCGCGGGCCCGAGCCGGCGCGTGGATTCGCGGAGCCGCTCCACCGAGACCTCGGGCGTGGTCTCGATCTCGAGCGTGTGGCCGATGAACCAGCGTTCGAGCCCGGCGGGCGTCGCCTCCGGATGAAACTGGAGCGCCAGCCCGCCGGCGCCCCACCGGAAGGCCTGGTTCTCGCACGCCGGGGTGGCGGCCAGGTGGACGGCGCCGCGCGGCAGGTCGAAGGTGTCGCCATGCCAGTGGAGCACGGCGGTCTTCTCGGGCGCCAGGTGGCGAAGGGCCGAGGCGCGTCCGGCCTCGGTCAGGGACAGGGGGCTCCAGCCGATCTCCTTGCGTCCGGCCCCGAACACGCGCTCGCCCAGGGCCCGGGCCATGAGCTGGCTTCCCAGGCAGATGCCCAGGGTCGGGCGGTCGTCGCCCAGGCGCCGCTCCAGCAGCCGGAGCTCGGCGGTCAGGAAGGGATACTGCCGTTCGTCGCCGGCGCCGATGGGGCCGCCGAGGACGATGAGAAGATCGGCGTTCCGGACTTCGTCGCCGCCGAGATCGTCCACGCCGGCCTCCAGGTAGTCCACCCGGTAGCCGTGCCGCGCAAGGGGCTCCGCGAACGAGCCCAGATCCTCGAAGGCAACGTGCCGGATCACCACGGCGCGCCGGCTGGCAGGGTATTTGGAGACCATCATGACGGGGGACGGGTCGGCCAACCTTCCCCCTAACGTGGAAAACGCCTAAACTCAACCGGCACGGCACCAGGCCGGGGAGATGCATATGGAAGACGCTGTCGGGGCCGGGGCCCTCACGCTGCGCAGGCATACGCGCCTGCCCGCGCCGGGAGGTCCGGTGGTCCTTCTCATTCTGGACGGAGTCGGCATCGGCGCCCGCGACGAGTTCGACGCCGTGGCACTGGCGCGCACGCCGAACCTCGATCTGCTGGGTGGGACCGGCCTGGCGACATCGCTGAGGGCGCACGGGACCGCGGTGGGCCTGCCCTCGGACGCCGACATCGGCAACTCCGAGGTGGGGCACAACATCATGGGGGCGGGCCGGGTGTTCGACCAGGGCGCCAAGTGCGTCGACCGCGCCATCGCCACCGGCACGTTGTGGGACGGTTACTGGAAGACCCTGGTGCGGCGGCTGGCGTCCGGCGGCGGCGCCCTGCACTTCCTGGGACTGCTGTCCGACGGCAACGTCCACTCGCACGAGGACCACCTGCACGCGCTCGTACGCCGCGCCGACCACGAGGGCCTGCGGCGGGTCTACGTACACCCTCTGCTTGACGGACGTGACGTTCCGGACCGCACCGCGACCGTGTACCTCGAACGGCTCGAAGCGTTGCTGGGGTCGATCAGGGACAAGGGCGGCCGGGACTACCGGGTGGCGTCCGGGGGCGGCCGGATGGTGGTGACCATGGACCGCTACGAGGCGGACTGGAGCATTGTCGCCAGGGGCTGGAGCGCCCACGTCCACGGGGAGGCGCCGGGCTTTCCCAGTGCCGCGGCCGCGCTGGAGCACTTCCGCGCGCGGGAGCCAGGCATCAGCGACCAGGTGCTGCCCGCGTTTACCGTGCGGCGGCCGGACGGCGCCCCGGTGGCCACCATGGAGGACGGCGACGGGGCGATCTTCTTCAACTTCCGCGGCGACCGCGCCATCGAGATCACCCGGGCCTTCACCGCCGGCGCCGGTTTCGACCGCTTCGACCGCGGGCGGGTCCCCGACGTGTCCTTCGCGGGCATGATGCTCTACGACGGCGACCTTGGAATACCGGAACACTATCTGGTGGCTCCGCCGGAGATCAGCCGGACTCTGGGCGAGTACCTCGCCGGCGCCGGGGTGACCCAGTTCGCCTGTGCGGAAACCCAGAAGTACGGGCACGTCACCTACTTCTGGAACGGCAACCGGTCGGGCAAGTTCGACGACACCCTCGAGGAGTACGTCGAGATCGCCTCGGACCGGGTCCCCTTCGACCAGCGGCCGTGGATGCGCTCGGCGGAAACGGCCGAGGCGGTAAGCCGCGCCATCGGCGACGGACGCTACCGGTTCATCCGCGCCAACTTCGCCGGCGGCGACATGGTGGGTCATACCGGGAACCTCGAAGCCACCGTCACCGCCCTGGAAGCCATCGATGCCGCCATAGGCCGGATCCTGGCGGAGGTGGAGGCAGCCGGTGGCTGCCTGGTGGTGACCGCCGACCACGGCAACTCCGAGGAGATGGTGGAGCGGAGCAAGAGCGGCGCGCCGCTCTACGAAAACGGGAACCCAGTCTTCCGCACCGCCCACTCCGTCAATCCGGTGCCGTTCCTGATCCGGGAATTCTCGGGCCGCCGCTACAGCCTCGCCCCGCCCCCGGACGCGGGTCTGGCCAACCTCGCGGCCACGCTGCTGGAGCTTCTGGGCTACGCTCCCCCGGCGGAGTTCGCCCCGAGTCTGCTGCAGGCGTCCGGGGCCTCCGCCCACCCCCTGGACCCCGGATCAAGTCCGGGGTGACGGGGTGGGCGGTGCCGTGACGACGGGGTGGGCGGTGCCGTGACGACGGGGTGGGTGGTGCCGTGACGACGGGGTGGGTGGTGCCGTGACGACGGGGTGGGTGGGCCTGGTGACGGGGTGGGTGGTGCCGTGGCGATGGAGCGGGCGGGCCGTGGCCACGGAGTGGGTGGTGCAGGGGAGCGACGGAGAGGGCGGCGTTCCGGCCTGCGACGGAAGGAACTGTCTGTTGACCCTGCTCCGGGGGCCAGAGTAGACTGATTTGATGGCGGCGAACGGTGACAGATCCGGAGGGTCGGAGACCCGCGCGTCCGACGCCGGCTCCGGGAAGAGCCGGGTCGTCCTGCTGGACGGTTACTCCCTCGCGTTCCGTGCCTTTTTCGCCCTGCCGGAGACCCTGACCACGAGCGCCGGCCAGGTGACCAACGCGGTGTTCGGCTTCACCTCGATGCTCATCAAGCTGGAGGGCGAGGAACGTCCGGACGCGGTCATCGCATGCATGGACAAGGGCGCGCCGCAGTTCCGCCTGGACCAGTATCCGGAGTACAAGGCAGGCCGCAGCGAGACCCCCGAGACCCTGCGGCAACAGCTTCCCCTCATCCGCGAATTGCTGGAGACGCTGCGCATCCCGGTGGTGGAGCTGGAAGGCTACGAGGCCGACGATCTGCTGGCCACGCTGGCCCGGCGCGGCCGGGAGGCGGGGCACCACATGGTGATCGTCAGCGGCGACCGCGACTGTCTCCAGCTCGTGAACGACGACGTCACCGTGCTGATGACCCGCAAGGGCGTCACCGACATGATCCGCTACGACCCTGCCATGGTGGTGGAGCGCTACGGCGTCGGCCCCGACCGTTGGACCGACTTCGCCGCCCTCAAGGGCGAGCAGGCCGACAACCTTCCCGGCGTGCCCGGGGTGGGCGACAAGACCGCGGCGAAGCTCCTCAAGGAATACGGCGACATCGAGGGCATCATCGAGCACGCGGCCGAGCTCACCCCCAAGATCCGCAAGGGCATCGAGGAGTGCGGCGACCAGGTGAAGCTCAACCGGACCCTGGGGCGGCTCCTGGACGACGTGCCGCTGGAGGCCGACGACGGCCTCTTCGTGCGCCAGGCCTGGGATCCGGAGACGGTGCGCAAGCTGTTCACGTCGTTCGAGTTCAGGACCCTGTACCAGCGCCTCCTGGCGCTGGCCCCGGACGCGGAACCGGCGGAGGAGGCGGTCATCCGGCCGTCGTCCATCTCGCGCTGGAACTCGGGCGCCGACATCCCCGCGGCGGACTCCGTGGCCGTGGCCTGGGACGAAGGCATGGCGGCCTTCTGCGCGCGGCCCGGGGAGGTTGGGGTGCTGCCGTTCGCCCTGGCGGCGGGGCCGGGCGAGGTGCTGGCGGCCGAGGGCACCGCCAAGGCGGTTTACGAGGCCAAGCCGCTGTGCGGCGCCATGATCCGGCACGGGGCACGGTTGCGGGGCGTGCGCTGCGACCTCAAGATCGCGGCGTACCTGCTGGACCCGGGGGCCAGCGGCGGCTACGCGCTCAAGGACATCGTGCGCCGGCACCTGGACGCGGAGCTGGACGGCGAAACGGTGGAGGCGGCGGACGGCAGCCCTCAGGGCGACCTCCTCAACCCCGGCGACGAGGACCGGACGGAGGCGGCCCGCCGGCACGGGCTGGCGGCCGAGGCGGCGGCGGTGCAGGCGCTGGCGCCGGTGCTGGAGGCGCGCCTCAAGGAGGCCGGGAGCTGGGAGCTGGCACAGACGCTGGAGTTCCCGCTGACCGAGGTGCTGGCCGGCATGGAGCACGCCGGGATCCTGGTGGACGACGGCTATCTCGGCGAGTTCAACCGGGAGCTGGGGGAGCGCATGGACTCGCTCCAAACCAGGGTCCAGGAACTGGCCGGCGAGGCCTTCAACGTGAACTCCCACCCGCAGTTATCGAGTATCCTGTTCGACAAGCTCGGGCTTCCCAAGACCAAGAAGATCAAGACCGGCTACTCCACCGACGCCGCCGAGCTGGGCAAGCTGGCCGGCAACCATCCCATCATCGACGCGCTGCTGGAGTACCGCGAGGTGGCCAAGCTCAGGACCGGGTTCACCGACTCCCTGGTGAGCTTGGTGAACGCGGAGACGGGGCGGATCCACACCACCTACGAACAGGCGGCGGCCGCTACCGGGCGGCTGTCGTCCTCCGCCCCGAATCTCCAGAACATCCCGATCCGGGCCGATCTCGGCCGGCAGATCCGGCGCGCCTTCGTGGCGCCTCCGGACAGCGTGCTGCTTTCCGCCGACTATTCCCAGATCGAGCTGCGGGTGCTGGCGCACCTGTCCGAGGACGGGAGCTTCCTGGCGGCGTTCGCCCAGGGCCACGACTTCCACGCCGCCACCGCCGCCAAGGTGTTCGGGGTGGACCTGCCGGACGTGACCTCGGAGATGCGCGGCCGCGTCAAGCAGTTCTCCTACGGCATCGCGTACGGCATGTCCGCGTTCGGGGTGTCCCAGCGGCTGGGGATCGAGGTGGGCGAGGCCCGTGAGTTCATCGACGCCTACTACGCGCAGTTCCCGGCGGTGAAGGCGTTTCTGGATTCGCAGGTGGAGAAGGCCCGGGTGGACGGTTTCACCACCACGATGTTCGGCCGCCGGCGCTATCTGCCGGAGCTCCAGTCCGCCAACTACCGCCTGCGGGCGGTGGGGGAACGCATGGCCCTCAACGCCCCGATCCAGGGCACCGCGGCCGACATCATGAAGCGGGCGATGATCGCGGTGCACCACGCGCTCGTGGAAGAGCCGGTGGCGCGGATGCTGCTCACCGTCCACGACGAGCTGGTCTTCGAGGTGCCTCGTTCCTCGCTGGACCGGGCCACGAGCCTGGTCACGGAGTGCATGGAAGGCGCCGCCGAGCTGCGTTGCGGCTTGGTGGTGGACGTGCACACCGGGGACAACTGGGCGGAGGCGCATGCGTAGGGAGCGCAGGGAAGAAAGGGGGTACTCATGACCGGTTGGCTGCAGGAATTTCCGACCCTCGACGAAGCCTCGTTGCGCATCCTCAAGAAGGCTTTCGACTCCGGGTACCGGTCGTTTTCCAGGAGTTACGGCGACGCCATCGAGGGCTTTTTCGACCCGCTTCTGTACTTCCTGGTGTGGTTCGAACGGTTTCTTCTTTCCACCCCCTGGTGGGCCGTGATCCTAGTGGTGGCCGGAGTGTGCTACGTGGCCGGTCGCAGCCGGAAACTCTCCATCTTCGTGGCCGTGTCGCTCTTCCTCATCGGCTACCTGGGCATGTGGGAAGACACCATGCGGACCCTGGCGATCATCTTCGTGTCCACCCTCATCGCCATCGCCATCGGAATCCCGGTGGGCATCTGGATGTCCCGCTCCGACCGGGTCCAGTCGCTGATCACGCCGGTGCTGGACATCATGCAGACCATGCCCATCTTCGTCTACCTGATCCCGGTGGTGATGCTGTTCGGGCTCGGCAAGATCCCCGGGCTGATCGCGGTGGTGATCTACGCGGTGCCGCCGGTGATCCGGCTCACCAACCTGGGGATCCGGCTGGTGGACAAGGAGGTGCTGGAGGCGGCGGACGCCTTCGGCACGGACACCTGGCGGCGGCTGTTCGACATCCAGATGCCGCTGGCGCTTCCCAACATCATGGCCGGCGTCAACCAGACCATCATGATGGCGCTTTCCATGGTGGTGATCGCCTCCATGATCGGCGTCAAGGGCCTGGGCCAGCCGGTGCTCCAGGCGGTGACCAACCAATACTTCGCCCTCGGCCTGTTCAACGGAGCGGCCGTGGTGGCGCTCGCCATCGTCTTTGACCGCATCACCCAGAGCTACGGCAGGCGTATACAAAGCAGCAGGCAGACGTCATGACTACGGCAAGCGCTTCGAATATCGAAATCCATTCCCTCTACAAGATCTTCGGCGACGATCCCCCGTCGGTGATGCCCCTTGTGCGGGACGGCGTCGACAAGCAGGAGCTGCTGGAGTCCCACGGCCACGTGCTGGGGCTCAGGGACATCAACCTGACGGTCAAGCCGGGCGGCATCCAGGTGGTGATGGGGCTCAGCGGCTGCGGCAAGTCCACCCTGGTGCGGCACGTCAACCGGCTCATCGACCCCACCGAGGGGACCGTGCTGGTGGATGGCCAGGACGTGCTCGGCCTGGATCAGGCCGCGCTGCAGCACCTGCGGCGGCACAAGGTCAGCATGGTGTTTCAGCGCTTCGCGCTGTTTCCCCACCGGACCATCCTGGAGAACGTCCGGTACGGCCTGCAGATGCAGGGGGTGGCGCGGGCGGAATGCGACACCCGGGCCGAGCGGTGGATCGAGCGGGTCGGACTCTCGGGCTACGAGGCGTCCTATCCGCACCAGCTCTCCGGCGGCATGCAGCAGCGCGTGGGCCTCGCCCGCGCGCTGGCCACCGAGGCGGAGATCCTGCTGATGGACGAGGCCTTCAGCGCCCTGGATCCGCTGATCCGCACGGACATGCAGACGCTGCTGCTGGAGCTGCAGCGGGAGCTCAACCGGACCATCCTGTTCGTCACCCACGACCTTGAGGAAGCCATCACCTTGGGCGATCGCATCGCCATCCTTCGCGACGGCGAGGTGGTCCAGAACGGCGATTCCCAGGAGATCGTCCTGAAGCCCAGCGACGACTACATCTCCAACTTCACCAAGAACATCAACCGCGGCCGGGTGATCCGCGTCGGCTCCATCATGGAGCCTACCCAGCCCCGCCCGCAGGGCCAGGCCGGCAAGGACTACTCCATTCCTTCGGAGATGCTGCTGGAGGACGCATTGCCCCGGGTGGTGGCGTCGCCGCACGACAATGCCGCCGTGGTGGACGTCAAGGGCAAGACCGTGGGCGCCATCTCGGTGGGCCGCATGGTGCACGCCCTGTCCGGCGACCGCCTGACCGGCGCCGCGTAGGGCCGCCTCGGACATGCCGCGTCCCGCCGGGCGCCCAGGGTCCCGCCGGGCACCCAACGTCACCCAGGACGCCCAGCGTCACCCAGGACTTGATCCGGGGTCCGGGGTCCAGGGGGGCGGTGGTGTGGTGTGGAGGAGTGGAGCGGGCGACCGGGATCGAACCGGCGACGTCCAGCTTGGGAAGCTGGCATTCTACCGCTGAATTACGCCCGCTCTGGTTTACGTCTTATTTTAACGTGGAAACGAAGTCAATCTGGCCGCGTGCCGTGCTATTCGTCTACCGCCGGACCCGCCGCCGTCGCACTCGTTTCCTTGACCCCGTTGGACGGGAACAGGTAGATGACCTCGCCGTCCTTGGCCAGCCCGAGCTGTTCCCGGGCGACTTTCTCCAGGTACCGGTCGTCCTTCCTCAGCCGGTAGATCTTCTCCCGTAACAGTTCGTTGTCCCGTTGCAGGGCCTGGGACCGTTCCTCCAGCGACCGCCTTTCCCCGGACAGACGCCAGTAGTGAACGAGACCCCACTCGCCGAAAGCCAGAAAGGACAGCATCAGGGCCAGTACGAGCACCAGGCCGTAGTTCAGGGCGCGTTGCGATAGTTTTGGCGAGGCCATGCGACGTTACTATCATGTGGGATCGGCGCCCGGAGTGCAACCGGACGGACAGGCGCTCCGGACGGAAAAATCTGCTACGAAGATCTGCTACGAAGGGGAGTACCGATCGGAGGAAGCGATGAAGATCAAGGGCGTGGCGGCACGTGAGGTGCTGGATTCGCGGGGAAACCCCACCGTCGAGGTGGAGGTGGCGCTGAGCAACGGCGCCCTGGGCCGGGCCACCGTGCCGTCCGGAGCGTCCACCGGGGAGCACGAGGCGGTGGAGCTGCGGGACGGCGGCAGCCGCTTCATGGGCAAGGGTGTGGCGAGGGCTGTGGGTCACGTCAGGCGCAACCTGGCCCGGCGGGTGGTCGGGCTGGATGCCCGGAATCAGCGCAAGCTGGACCAGAGCATGATCGACCTGGACCGCACCCCGGACAAGGGGCGTCTGGGCGCCAACGCGATCCTGGGCGTGTCCCTGGCCGCGGCCCGGGCTCAGGCGGCGGCGGACAAGGTCCCCCTGTACCGGTATCTCGGCGGTGAGGACGCGCGCACGCTGCCGGTGCCCATGCTCAACGTGGTCAACGGCGGCGCCCATGCCGACAACAACGTCGACGTGCAGGAGTTCATGGTGATTCCGTGGGGGTTCGCGGCGTTCTCCGAGGCCCTGCGGGCCGGGGCGGAGATCTACGGCACCCTCAAGAGCGTGTTGACGCGGAAGGGTTACGGCACCAGCGTGGGCGACGAGGGTGGGTTCGCGCCGCGGCTCAAGAGCAACGAGGAGGCCATCGAGCTGCTGCTGGAGGCGGTGGTGAAGGCGGGCTATGGGGTGGGCTCCCAGGTAGTGCTGGGACTCGACGTGGCCGCCAGCGAGTTCCATGCCGCCGGCTCCTACGTGTTCAAGAAGTCGGGCGGCGCCCGGATGAGCAGCGCGGAGCTCGTGGCGCTGTACGAGAAGTGGGTCCGGGACTACCCCATCGTCTCCATCGAGGATGCCCTCGGCGAGGATGACTGGGAGGGCTGGGAGGTGCTGACCGCCGCCCTGGCGGAGAAGGTCCAGCTCGTCGGCGACGACCTCTTCGTCACCAACCCGCGGCGGCTCGAGGAAGGGATCCGGCGCGGGGTCGCCAACTCCATCCTGGTGAAGGTCAATCAGATCGGCACCCTGAGCGAGACTCTGGAGACCGTCCGGCTCGCCCGCGCCGCCGGCTACACCACGGTCATTTCCCACCGCTCCGGCGAAACCGAGGACACCACCATCGCCGATCTCGCCGTGGCCACCGGCGCCGGCCAGATCAAGACCGGCGCGCCCTGCCGCGGCGAGAGGACCGCCAAGTACAACCAGCTCCTGCGTATCGAGCAGGAGCTGGGCCGGCGCGCCCGCTACGCCGGCAGGAAGGCCTTCGCCGCGGCGAGTTCCTAAGGTCCCGAGATACCGACTATCTTTGGATTGCGGGATAGATGGTGGTTATGGTTTGTGCGATCATGTCCCCGATCAATTCGGCTTCGGGGGAGTCTGCGGAAGGCAGGGCGGTGACTTCGCTATGGGAAGGATCGGCTTCGTGAGTACCCTCCTTGGCGAGGGGTGTGTTAACGAAGCGAACCGAGTCGAGTCGGCTGCGGAGGTGTTCTTTGGTAGCACCTACGTTCAATTCAGCAAGCCGACCGCGTTCCCGCATCGTTAGTCTTGACAGCCGCCTCACCTCGGCGACTTGCTGCTCATTTGTGAGGTTGTCAAAGCATTCAAGCCAGTTGACAGACAAGCTGGTATCATCGGGTCGCCACGCTCGGAGGCAGAACGCCGCACCAGCGATTTTTCCGCCGTCACGTACGTCTGTCGGCTTTACATATCGAACGACGTGAGCCGCGTCCGGAAGGTCGATGCCGGTCATCTTTGCAGGAGCGGTTTGAGTCCGAAAGCCTGTACCTGTTGTGAAACACCTTCGAATGTATCGCGACCGGCCACACGTGAGATATTGCTACTTCCCTGCCGCCGTCGAAAAATGACGTATTGCAGCGTGCGATTGCCAAGAAATTGGAGTCCAAGGTGGGTACCGTCCTCCCTGTCCCAAATTGCGCGAAGATTGCCGTTGTCCACGAGGACTACGTCTGCCTTTTGGGCGAAAGGCATTGACTTCACAAAAGACCAGAAGTCCCGCTCGGAGGCCTTGTTAACGAGGAAACCATCGAGCGCGGCATCGCTGCGAAGTGATTCGATTCGGTTCCGGTATGCTTGTCCGATTACCAACGTCTGCCGTATGTTGTCGGCGACTTCGGCCATGAAGAGGTCCCACGGACCAAGAAGGACTGTGGGATCATTGGTAGGTGTGAGAACGCATTCGTCGACCGCGCTACAGCGGAAGTTGTCGCCCGATTCTGACGTGCGATGGGAGACAAGGATGCGAGGAATTCTTGGTTGCCGCGAAACGGGCTCTACGTCAAAGTCAGAGGTGGAACCGTGCTCGCTCAGCAGTTCGCGTGATGGGTAGTCTGCAGCGACAAGGCTAGACAGTTCCGACATCATTGCGTTTCCTCCACGGCCTCCCAGAAACGGGTTCGAACGTCGCCACTCGTGATGCTCAAAAAGCATTTTAAAATCGCGTCATGAGCTCGCTCGAACCATTCGTCCGTTGCTGGTTTAGCGATCTCCCCCACACGGCCGCTCGCCTTTATTTCGAATACTAGCACGGGCTTGTTTTGCTGTTGGGTGGCAACGCCGGTACGTATCCCGATGTTGAGTTGCAAATCCGTACTCATCTTGTACACGTAGTTGCAGTTGAACGCGGCGGTTCCAGCAGTGTCGATGTCGGGAGCTAGAATCGAAAAAGACGGGATGACAGTCGCAGTAGCATCCGGTCCATCCCAGAAATCACAGCGCTCCAAAGCATTGATATAGCTTAACTCACAAAGGTCGACGGTAGGGTCTTCCGTGTTGAGTTCCTTCCGAAGAAACTCATTGAAACGGCCGTAGTATTTGTCGAACATAGGTTTGATGTTCCGGTGGAAGCGTGGGTATCCCTGGTCCCTGCGACGCCAGTTGAACATGAAGGCGTTTTTCTGGACCTGAATAAGATTGATTTCGTTGTCCGCGATAAACCAGTACCGTGGCATCGGAAGGAATTCGTCGTTGGCGACTTCGGGAGTCAGCGCGACGATCTCGTTTGGGAGCGCTACGGGAGGTTGCTGGCGGGCTATAGGGAATTCGTCGCGGATCGTTTGCCAGAACAGTCCGATATGCTCGCTACGCAGCGTGGAAAGAGGTGGGGTGAAATAAGTGGCGACCACCACTTCATTGATCGGCGGTTTCTTGAAGGCTATGGGCATTTCAGGACTCGTCGCGGTTTGAGCAGTTCCAAGGTCAGGTGCGGAGCGTGACGAAACTCATCTATTAGTTTATCGGCGAAGTCGCTGCCTTATTCAGTTGAGAGGAGCCCAGTAATCTATCTTACCACGCCCTCCAATGCTCTCACAGAACCCGACCCGGAACGTCACCGAGCGTCTGTGCGGGTTTGTATCGTTTGAGCGCTTGTCATTCAAGGGTTGGAGTTGCAAATTCCGATACCTACAGCCTCTCCACCAGCCAGATCGGGGTGAAGCGGAGGGCGTAGGCGTTGAGCGCGGTCATGGTGTCGGTGAGCAGGAGGATGCCGACGGCCACCAGCAGCAGGCCGGCGGCGACGTGGATGGCCGGCAGCCAGGAACCGATGGCGCGGGACACCCTGAAGAACTGGTTCATGGCCAGCGCGCTCAGGAGGAACGGCAGCGCCAGCCCGGCGGCGTAGGCGGAGAGCAGCACCACGCCCCGCTGGATCTCGCTGGTGGTGCCGGCGAGGGTCAGGATGGCGCCCAGGATCGGACCCACGCAGGGGATCCACGCCACCGCGAAGGTAAGGCCCACCAGCACCGACCCGAGATAGCCCGCGGGCTTGCTGCGCAGGTTGAACTGCGCGTAGCGGTCGAGGGCCACGACCTTGAAGAGCCCCGTCAGGTAGAGCCCCACCAAGAGAATGAACAGGCCGCCCAACCACCGGACGACGTCCTGGTAGGCGATCAGCAGGCTCCCCAGAAAGCTCGCGGACGCTCCCAGGGCGACGAATGCCAGGGAGAAGCCGCACACGAACGCCAGGGCGTTCCCCATCACCCGGGCGCCGCCGGAGCCGCCCTCGCGGATTTCCTGGAGCGACATGCCGGAGACGAACGACAGATACGACGGGATCAACGGCAGGACGCAAGGGCTGAGAAACGACAGCCCGCCGGCCGTGAAGGCAACGAAGAGGTTGATGTCGGTCATAACGGTTTCTGTATGTCTTCTCCGAGAGTCCGCACGAGCCAGTTGTGGGTCCGGCTCACGAGGTCCCCGTCCTCGAGCAGCCAATGGCCCCGGCCGCCGGCCTCCAGGTAGTCGGCGCCGATGTCCCGGGCAAAGTCCCGGACGGCCCGGCTCGTCACCGCCCGGTCTTCGGCGCCGCCGAGGACCAGCGCCGGGAACCGCAACTCCGGGAGCTCGAGACCGCGTTCGAACAGCGCCCGGACCATCTGTGGCGGCTCCGGAGCCAGGGCTTCGACGATTTCCCGCTGCCGGTCCGCCGGAACGGTGCTGAGCCACAGCTCACGGAAGTCCGCCGGCCGGATGAGTATCCGCCGGCGCATCACCAGCAGCGCCAGATACCGGAGCCGCAGCAGGCGCAGGGCCTTGGGCAAAGCCGCCAGGTAGGGGGAGATGTCCGGGGCGGCCAGGATGCCGGCCGTGACCGCGCAATCAGAGGCCGCCGTCAAGGCGAGCCGCGCGCCGGTCCCGTGGCCCATCAGCACCGGCGGGAAAGCCGCCTCTCCAAGCACCGCGCGCAAGTCCTGCACGGTTTCCTCGGGGGTTTGCGGCGCGCCGCCGTTGCGCTCCTTCAGATGGAGCGACCAGCATTCCCAGCCCAGGTTGCACAGGCGGGTGGCCCACTCGTGCCAGCACCAGGCGCCCACCCACAGCCCGTGGACCATGACGATGGGCGGCCGGAACTTGTTCCGTTCCGGTGGAAAGACGTCGACGACCAGCGGTCCGATCTGTCTGCGCATGGATGATCGCGGGACCTGTGGCCCCTTCTATTGAAATAGAACGTGCAGGGCCGGGAAACAAGCCGGGTCAATGAAAGCATGTTACCCGAAGTCGACGATTAGTGGTATTTGACAGCATGCTCGAATTCCTCGGCAAGGGCGGCGTCTTCATCGCGCCCATATTGCTCTGCTCCATCGTGGCCCTGGCCATTTTCGTGGAGCGGCTCTTCAGCCTGAGACGCCATCGCGTGGTGCCGGCGGACCTGGTGCGAAGGGCTGAAGCGCTGATCGCCGGCGGGGATGTCGCCGCCGCCGTGGAACTGTTGCGCTCGAGCCGCGCCGCTTTCGCGAGGGTCCTGCTTGTGGCCGTGCGCGTGTCGGGGCAACCCCGCGGCATCATCAAGGAGCACCTCGAAGAGGCCGGCCGCCAGGAAGCGGCCGGGCTGGAACGGTTCGTGGACACCCTCGGCACCATCGCGGGGGTCAGCACCCTGCTCGGTCTTCTGGGGACCATCTCGGGGATGATCGAGATCTTCGCGGTGATCTCCTCCCAGACCGCGGTCAACCCCGGCACCCTCGCGGGCGGCATTTCCGAGGCGCTCATCACCACCATGGTGGGTTTGAGCGTGGCCATTCCCGTGATCGTCATGCACCGCTACCTGTTGAACAAGGCCAATGCCCTGACTCTGGAGATGGAGCGGCAGTCCACCCGTTTCATGGACCTTCTCTGCGACGGCGTCGAGGGCTGACATGGACTTCCGGCCACGCAGGAGACCCGCGGGCGGCTTCCTCGACATGACGCCGTTCCTGGACACGATCTTCAATCTGCTGATCTTCTTCGCCCTGTCCATGAACTTCCTGGCCAATCCCGGCATCACCGTGGACCTGCCCGGCGCGTCGGCGCGCGAGGTCGCGCCCAACGACGACGACATCCGCGTTCTCATCACGCCGGAGAACGTCATCCATCTGGACGGCGTGCCGGTGACGCTGGAGGCGCTGGGGGCGGGGTTGGTGGGAATGGCCGGCGAACGCCGGGACCCGCGGGTGCTGATCCGGGCCGACCGCCGTGTCCCCCACGGCCTGGTGGTGGCGGTGATGGATGCCGCACGGTCCGCCGGCCTGGACCGGCTCGCGATCATGACCCGGCGCGGGGGGGCCGGTGGCGGGGATGCGCCACGCGGCCCCGCCACCCCTGGATTCCCGCTTTCGCGGGAATGACGGAGGGGGCGCGCGGGAATGACGGAGGGGGGCGCGCGGGCATCCAGGGGTGGCGGGGCCGCGGGCATGACCTGCCCGCCTGCTACACCGGCATCACGCCGTGCTTCTTGGCGGGCCGGGTCTCTTTCTTTTCGCGTAGCAGCGCCAGCGTCCGGGTGAGCCGGGCGCGGGTGTCGGCGGGCTGGATGGCGGCCTGGGAGAACTGCTTGGATAGGGCTTCGAAGGGGCCGTTGAAGCGCTCGGCGAACTCGGCCATCTTTGCCCGGCGGGTGCGCTCGGGGTCGTCGGAGGCGGCGATCTCGCGCCGGTAGAGCACGTTGACGGCGCCGCCGCCGCCCATCACCGCCAGTTCCACCCCGGGCCAGAGCCAGAGCTGATCGGCGCCCATCTCCCGGGTGCACATGGCCTGCTTGGCGCCGCCGTAGCCCTTGCGCAGCACGATGGTGATCTTGGGCACCGTGGCCTCGGCGTAGGCGTAGAGCATCTTGGCGCCGTGGCGGATGATGCCCTGCTCTTCCTGTTGCCGGCCCGGGAAGAACCCGGGCACGTCCATCAGCGTGACGATGGGGATGTTGAAGGCGTCGCAGAAGCGGATGAAGCGCGAGGCCTTGTCCGAGGCGTCCACGTCCAGGCTGCCGGCCAGGAACATGGGCTGGTTGGCCACGAACCCCACCGGGTAGCCGTCCAGCCGTCCGAACCCGATCACCAGGTTGCGCGCGAACCGGCGCTTGAGCTCCAGGAACTCGCCGCCGTCCACCATCGCCTTGATGACCTTGACGATGTCGTAGGGCTTGCGCTTGTCGTCCGGGACCAGTTTCTCGATGCCGTCCAGCCGCCGCTCCGGGTCGTCGCCGCTCTCCTTGCGTGGCGGCGGCTCGTTGCAGTTGGCGGGCAGGAACCCCAGCAGCTCCCGGATCTGCGTCAGGCAGGCCTCGTCGTCGGCGCTCACCACGTCCGCCACCCCGGACACCTCGGAGTGGATGCGGACGCCTCCCAGCTCCTCCATGGTGACCTCTTCCCCCAGCACCTCCTTGATCACCGGCGGCCCGGTGATGAACATCTGGCTGGTGCCGCGCACCATGAGGACGAAGTCGGTCAGCGCCGGCGAGTAGGAGGCCACGCCGATGCACGGCCCCATCACCGCCGAGATCTGCGGCACGGCGCCGGACGCGATGCTGTTCTCGAAGAAGATCTCGCCGATGGCGGAGGTGACGCTCAACCCCTCCTGGATCCGCGCCCCCACCGAGTCGTAGAGGCCGATGCACGGCATGCCGAGTGAACGGGCGGTGCGGATGCCGTTGGCGATCTTCTCGGCGTGGGCGCTGCCCACGGCTCCGGCCAGCACGGTCCGGTCCTGGGCGAACAGGTACACCGGCCGCCCGTCGATGCGGGCGAAGCCGCACACCACCCCGTCGGTGGGTTGGCGCCGCTCCGCCATGCCGAAGTCCGTGCACTGGGTCTCGGCCAGCATGAACTCCTCGGTGAAGCTGCCCGGGTCCACGAGCTTGTCGATGCGTTCGCGGGCGGTGAGCTTGCCTTCGCCGTGCTGCTTGTCGATGGCTCGGGCGTCGCCTTCCAGGACGCGGGCCTCGAGCTCGGCGAGCTTCTCGTCGGGCGATTGCGTGTCCGGCGTCTCTTGTTTCGGGGTGGTGGTTTCGTCGGCCATTCGTGTCCCCCCGGCCGCCACCCCTGGATTCCCGCTTTCTCGGGAAGGACGGTATCGGGGTGCGGGCCAAACCCTTGGTCAGATGATCCCCATGCCCTTGAGCACCGAGAGCATGACGGCGGCGGCGATCACCGAGCCGATCTGGCCGCCGGCGTTGGCGCTCATGGCATGCATCAGCAGATGGTTCTTCTTGTTGTAGCGCTGCCCCTCGCGCTGCACCACCCGCGCGGCCATGGGGAAGGCCGAGATGCCGGCGGCGCCGATGAGCGGGTTGATCTTGCCCCGGGTGAACAGGCACATGAGCTTGCCGAACAGCACGCCCATGACGGTGTCCAGCCCGATGGCCACCAACCCCAGGGCGAGCACCATGAGGGTCTCCACCCGGAGGAACCCGTCCGCCGCCATGGTGCCGCCGATGGCCAGTCCCAGCAGCAGCGTGACGATGTTGGCGATCTCGTTCTCCGAAGTCAGCTTGAGGCGCTCCACCACCCCGCACTCCCGCAGCAGGTTGCCGAGCATGAGCATTCCGATGAGCGGAGTCCCCAGGGGGGCGATGATCGATGCCACGATGGTGACGACGATGGGGAAGAGGATGCGGGTGGTCTTGGACACCGGCGCCTGCTGCACCATCTCCATGACGATCTGTTTCTCCCGGGCCGTGGTGAGCGCCCGCATGATCGGCGGCTGGATCAGCGGCACCAGCGACATGTACGAATAGGCCGCCACCGAAACCGCCCCCAGCAGGTGGGGCGCGTAGCGAGAGCTCACGTAGATGGAAGTGGGACCGTCGCAGGCCCCGATGACGGCGATGGCCACGGCGTCCAGCTTGTCGAAGCCCAGGGCCAGGGCCAGCAGCAGCGTCAGGAAGATGCCGAACTGGCCGGCCGCGCCCAGCATGATGATCTTCGGGTTGGAGAACAGCGGCCCGAAGTCGGTCATGGCGCCGATGCCGATGAAGATCAGCACCGGGAAGATCTCCGTGCGGATGCCGAAGTCGTAGAAGAACCGCAGCGTGCCGCCCTCGGCCATGAGCTCGGCCTGGGGGATGTTGACCAGGATGGCGCCGAACCCGATGGGCACCAGCAACAGCGGCTCGAACCCCTTCCGGATACCGAGGTAGAGGAGAACTCCGGCGATGGCCATCATGACCACCTGGCCGGGTGCCAGGTGAAACATGCCGTCTAGGAGCCCCAAGGCTCCGGAGAGGATCGCCGATTCCATAGAGTCAGGGTCTTATGCTTGTCGCGCCCAGCGGATCGTACTCAGGAGGGGAAGACCTTCCTGATCAGGAGGATCAGGAGGCTCAGCAACCACAGCACCAGGAGCGTGCCCACGCTCCCTACCAGCGCCACCGTCAAACCGAATTCCCAAATGCCCATGCCGAAGATGCCAGGTGAATGCTTCCGTGGCCGGGCCTATTCGATCTCGGCGAGCTCCTCCCCCGCCTCCACCGACTGGCCGACCTCCACCTTGATGGTTTTCACGGTCCCGCCCGCGGGCGCCACCACCGGAATCTCCATCTTCATCGCCTCCATCACGATAATCACATCGTCCTCTTCGACGGTTGCGCCCGTATCGGCCTCGATCTTCAGTATCTTTCCAACCATGGGAGCGGTGACGGAGGTTGCCAATGGATGTTCTCCTTGCGCTGGGAATTAGCTGCGGAACGCCCGATTTTCCCTTTATCGGGCTTTTCCGGGGACAAGTCAAATGATGCTCCCCCGTCCGCGGAATCACGGGGTCCCGGGCGGACCGTTTGACCGGTCGACGGCCCGAACATAGATTGAAACTCCGTATGAAAGAGCCGTCCGAACGCTTGCCGCACCCGATGCCGGCCATGGACCTGACGTGGATACGCTGGCTCCTGGACAGCTATGCATCCTGGTTGAAACGCGATCTCATCGAGCGGACCGGCACCCTGGACGAGCAGTGCGAAAAGCTCTTCTCCGCGCCTTTCGTGGTCGTGTCCCACGCCAACGCCGAAGACCCCGTCCTCAACTACGGCAACCGGCAGGCCCTGGTCCTGTGGGAAATGACCTGGGCGGAGTTGACCGCCATCCCATCACGCCTGACCGCGGAGCCGGCGAACCGCACCGAGCGCGCCCGGATGCTCCATCAGGCGGAAGAGCACGGTTTCATCACCGACTACGAGGGCGTGCGCATTTCGAAGAGCGGCCGGCGTTTCCTGGTGAAGCAGGCCACCGTGTGGAACGTGTTGGACGAGCACGGCACCAAGCGGGGACAGGCCGCGACCTTTTCGCGCTGGGTGCCGCTTCCCGCGAAGCAGCCCTAGCCCGGCATTCACGGGCTCCGACCCCAGAGGCCCCGGGCGCGGTTACTGCGCCATGTAGTCCGTGACCTTGATCTCGCCCGCGATGATGGCCTTGCGGGCCTTCTCGATGGCGGCCTCCATGCCTGCGTTCACGAGACTCCGGTTGCGCTCGTCGAGGACCCAGCCCACGCCGCCCTCGGCAAGGCCCAGGACCCGGACGCTGCCCTGCCAGCTCCCGTCCCGTGCGCTCTTGAAGGCTTCGTAGACCGCCAGGTCCACGCGCTTGATCATCGAAGTCGGCATGGTGCCGGGATGCAGGTAGTTCTGGTTGCTGTCGACCCCGATGGCGAGCTTGCCCGCCTCCCTGGCTGCCTTGTACACGCCCAGATCTCGAACGAGTTCGCGAAGCGGTTCCGCCGGAGTCAGGTGTATCATATCGCTACCCGGCGTGTGCCGGATTGGTTCCCTGAGACCGGCCTCGGTGTCAGACCTTGTACTATGGGGTTATGGCAATAACTCTCTGATATACCAGACAACACGAACCTGGTTTGTCGCCGGCATCTTGTTGGTGTCACTGGCAGGCGCCTCCCTGGCCGGCCAGGAATGTCCCAAGGGGCTGGAGCCGGCCACCGAGTTCCGGATGCTCTTCGGGCTGATAGACAAAGAGGGAAAGGCCGTTACGAAGGACCAGTGGCGGCAGTTCCTCGCCGACACGGTCACACCGCGTTTCCCGGACGGGTTGACCGTGTTCGACGGCAAAGGACAGTGGCTGGCGCCGTCAGGGAAACTGCTGCGCGAGCCCGTCAAGGTGGTGCTGATCGCTTCGTGGTCCGACCGTGCCCAGGGCATGAAGCTCGTGGAGGAGATTTCGGCCGAGTACACGAAGCGGTTCAATCAGGACTCGGTTTTCCGCATGGCCGGCACGACCTGCGCCGGGTAGCATGTCCGAAAGGCCCGGCGCCGTGTGGCGTGTCTTGCCATGGCTGTGGCTTCCGGCGGGTATCACGATTGCGGCTGCTGCCCGCGGTACGATGCCGTTCCCGGTGGAGCCCCAGGCGTGGCTTTCGCTGGTGGTAGTGGCGCCTTGCGGCCTGCCGCTGGCGGCGGCCACACGAAGGCTCCTGGCCTTGGGGTACCGCACCACCGCCTGGGTCTCGTTCGCCGTTCTGGCGCCGCTCACCGCGGTGGCTTCCCTTTTCGCCGGCCTGCTCGGGCCCGTGGCGATCCTGATCTACGCTCTGGTTCTCAGCGGGCCGGCCTGGATCGTCTACGCGGCCTTGCGCGGCGTCGAGCGTCGCAAGACGGTAAGCGCGGGGCGTTGACGGCCCGCCGGAACCTGAACCCCTTTGGAAACCGTGCAATCACGCGTGCTGCACAGAGCATGTGAGAGGTCGTTGAAAGGGAAGCTCATGTATGTACGGTTGAGACAGCTCGCAGCCGGTCTCGACGGTGCCGTAGTCCGTATAACGCGCCAAGGTCTTGAGGGTTCTGTTCATTGCTCGTTCTCCTCCCATGGGTCGTAGCTGCCGAAGTTCCAGAGGTTGCCTTCGGGGTCGCGGCAGCAGTAAAGGCGGCCGCCGTACTCCTGATCCTCCGGGGCCATGACGATCTCCGCCCCCGCGGCCACGGCCCTGGCGTGGTGCGCGTCCACGTCCGTGACGATGACATAGGTGCTCTGCGAAACCGGCTCGCCGGGTCCGGCCAGGGGCCGCTGAAGCACGCCGAACTCGTCGTCCCGGGCCGAGCCCAGCATGAACATGCCGTTGCCGAACACGAGCTGGGCGTGGACGATGGCGCCGCCCTCGCCGGGCACCACCAGATGCCGCTGGAAGCCGAAGGCCTCGCACAGCCAGTCGATGGCCGCGGCCGCGTCCCGGTAGCGGACCGCCGGAATCAACGTCGCCGTCGTGTCCTTGGCCAGGCTGTTCATGGGGGTGCCTCCTGCTTCCCTCGGTCCTTCGTGGGTGCTTGCCGAACTCCAGCGGCATAGTTTTTCATATTCGCGGAGGTGCGCCAAGTCAGCCGTGGGCGGGCGTCCGCGCTTCTGGATCCCGGGTCAAGCCCGGGATGACGGAGAGGGGCCCCGGGATGGCAGTGGTCCGCTCCGGGCCCCGCAATCGTCATCCCGGGCCCCGGGTCAAGCCCAGGGCAAGCTTGACCCGGGATCCAGAGGGCGTCGGGCCTCCGGCTACGTCAGCAGCGCGTTCACCCCCGCCAACACCACGATGCATCCAATGGCGAACAGCGCGGTGAACTGGAGGTTGGGCCCGAGGATGACCTTTCCCGGGGGGACGCGGAACATGGTGGTGGCGGTGCCGACCATGATGGCGGAGAGGCCGACTATGGACGAGCAGGACCAGGCCGCCAGGGTGCTCTCGATGAGCACCACGCCCGCCACCCGCACTGGCAGGTCCGAGAACACGGACAGGAGCAACGACACCGACACGATCTGGTGCACCCCGACCAGGGCGCCGAGGGAGGTGGCGCCGATCATGGTGGCGATGACGGCAATGGCGGGCAGATCGAGGCCGCCGATCCAGACGGTAATGCCGGTCTGCGCGAAGACGTGGCGGATCACCCCGCCCAGGGCCAGCGACAGGGTCAGGATCGCGATCTCGTTGCCGACATAGGCGGTGCCCCGGTAGGTGCCGGCCAGGGCCGTCACGAACGCGCGCCGGCCTTTTCCCAGGAGCGCCAGCGCGCACAGAACCGGCACGCTCACGATCAGCGCCTCCAGGCCCGACAACACCGTGACGCCGGACAGCACCGCTACCGACAGGACGCACACCGCCACCGGCGGGACGATGGGCTGGAGGCTCCGCAGCGCCCGCCACAGGAGGGTGATGCCCGGTTCCGGCGCAAAGAGCACGTGGGAGGCCGTCAACGCCAGGGCGGCCATGGACATGCCCAACGCCATGGTGTGCCACAGGGGCACTCCCGGCACGTACTGCGACGACAGCGCCATGGCGATCCAGAACGGCGACCACAGGCCCGCGAGGCCGCCGCCGCGATGGCAGGCGCGCATGGCCGCCAGGTGCTCGTCCTCCGCCTTGCTCTGGCCTATGATGGGGGCGGTGATGGCGTAGGCGCCGGGGCCCAGCACCACCGCCAGCAGGTGGCTGCCCACCAGGAAGCCGCCCAGCCGGTGGTCGGGCTTGAGCCGCTCGAACAACTCGCGGGCGTGGGTGATCTGCCGGAGCTGCTCCCCGGTGGCGCGCAGCAGCACGATGGTGCCGAAGAAGCCGGCGAACATGGGCGCCGCCGTGAACCCTGTCAGCACCGTGGCCGGGCCGCCGTAGATGAAGATGAGCACGGCGGCCAGGGCGGTGAGCGCGCAGCACAGCACGATGGTCGCCCGGCGCAGGAATACGAACACCCGGAGGATGAACAACGCGGCGAAGACCGCCCCCGCGAGGTCCATGGCCGCGCCCGGCCAAGCCATCCTGACCACTTGGCTCCCCCATAGAAGCACGAACAGGGTCTCCGGGCGGGTAAGTTGCTTCAAGAGCACCATTGCTTTGCGAAATGCGACACGCGTGTACTAGTCTGGTACGAATACTGGCACGGACACCGCCGCCCCGAAACCGCCGTTCCCGCGAAAGCGGGAATCCAGGGGTGGGGGGTCAAGTCACGGAGCAGCACATGACGCAGACTTACATCGGGGCGCCGATCCGGCGTAGCGAAGACGTTCGTTTCCTGACCGGCAAGGCCACCTTCATCGACGATGTGAAGCTGCCCGGGATGTTGTATGCGGCCGTCCTGCGGAGTCCCCACGCGCACGCGCGCATCAAGTCGGTGGACGTGTCGGAGGCCCTGAAGCTCGCGGGGGTCGTCGGCGTGCTCACCTTTGCGGATTTGCCGGCGGGCGTCAAGCCGATCCCGCTGCGCATGTACCAGTTGGACGGGCTGGACCGCTTCCTGCAGTACCCGCTGGCCCGGGGCAAGGTCGCCTACGTGGGCGAGCCGGTGGCGCTGGTGGCGGCGGTGGACCGCTACGTGGCCGAGGACGGCGCCGACCTGATCGAAGTGGAGTACGAGCCCCTGGGAGTGGTGCCGGACGTCGAGGCGGCGCTGCGCGGCGACGTGATCATCCACGAGGAGCAGGGCACCAACGTGGCCGGCGGCCACGACATCAAGCTGGGCGACGTGGACGGCGCGTTCCGCGACGCCGAGTACACCCGCAAGGAGGTGTTGCGGACGCACCGCCATACCGGCAACCCCATGGAGACCCGCGGTCTGGTGGCGTCCTGGGACGCCGGCCGGAACGAGTTGACGGTGTGGGGCATGACCAAGGTGGCGCACTTCAACCGCGCCGTGCTGTCCTCGCTGATGGAGCTTCCCGAGCATCGCATCCACTTCGTGGAGCCCGACGTGGGCGGCGGCTTCGGCATCCGCGGCGAGTTCTACCCGGAGGACTACCTGGTCCCCTACGCCGCCATGAAGCTCGGGCGACCGGTCAAGTGGATCGAGGACCGGCGCGAGCACCTGATGGCCGCCAACCACTCGCGGGAAGTCCACTGCGAGCTGGAGATCGCCGCGCGGAAGGACGGCACGCTCCTGGGCATGCGCGCCCACATCCACGGCGACATGGGCGCCCACATCCGCACCCACGGCGGGCTCGTACCGGCCTCCACCGCCGGCGTGCTGCCCGGACCCTACCGGGTCCCGGCCTACGAGGCCCACATACGCTGCGTCATGACCAACAAGATGGGGGTGGGCACCTACCGCGCACCCGGGCGCTACGAGTCCTGCTACTTCCGGGAGCGCATGCTCGACATGGTGGCCGAGGACCTGGGCATGGACCCCATCGACCTGCGCCGCAAGAACCTCATCCAGCCGGAGGAGATCCCCTACGAGCTGGGCCCCACCCGGCCCGGCATCGCCTCCACCGTGTTCGACAGCGGCGACTATCCGCGGGCGCTGGAGCACGCCCTGGAACGCTTCGGCTGGGACGAGCTGCGGCCGCTCCAGGGGCAGAAGCGGGACGGGCGCTACCACGGCATCGGCATCGGCTGGTTCGTGAAGAACACCGGCCTCGGGCCGTCCGAGGGCGCGCGCGTGGCCATCACCGGCCCGGAGAGCGTGGCCGTCTACCTGGGCATCGCCACCCTGGGACAGGGCCACGAGACCATCATGTCGCAGATCTGCGCCGACGCCCTGGGCGTGCCCATGGAGTGGATCACCGTGTTCCACGGCCACACCGACCTCATGCCCTGGGGCGGCGGCACCTACTCCAGCCGCGGCACCGTCATGGCCGGCAACGCCGTGCACCTCACCGCCCAGGCGCTCAAGAAACGCCTGCTGGAGGTGGCATCGCGACGCCTGGAGACCGACCCGGGCGGGTTGGAGTTCCGCGACGGCGGGGTCTACGCCGCAGGCACCCCCCAGCCGCCGCCCGCCCCCCGTCATTCCCGCGAAAGCGGGAATCCAGGGGTTGATGTGGCGGGGACGGACCGCCCGTTGCTTGGCCTCGGCGACCTGCTCGAGATGACCCGGCCCGGCAAGGCCCCCGGCGACGCCGCCCCCGGCCTCGAGGCCACCGAGTACTTCCACAACAACCTGCTCACCTACACCTACGGCGGCCACCTGGTCCACGTCACCGTGGACCCCGAGACCGGCATGGTGGACATCCTGCGCTACCTCGTGCTGGAGGACGTGGGCCGCGCCGTCAACCCGCTGCTGGTGCACGGCCAGGCCCTCGGCGCCGCCGCCCAGGGCATCGGCGGCACGCTGCTGGAGGAGCTTGCCTACAACCAGGACGGCCAGCTCCTGACCACCACCCTGCTCGACTACCCGCTCCCGTCCGCCACGGAGATCCCGCCCGTGGAGAGCATCATCACCGAGTACTCCCCCTCGCCCCTGAACCCGCTGGGCGTCAAGGGCGCCGGCGAAGGCGGCATCGTCGCCTGCGGCGCTGCCCTGGCCAACGCGGTGTCCCACGCCCTGTCGTCGCTGGGGATTCAGATCAAGGAGCTGCCGCTCAGCCCGGACCGGATCAGGGCGCTGGTGCGGGAGGCGGAGGGGAGGGGCGGGTAGAGGGCACGCGACATGCCGACGCCCGGAATACGTCGTTCCTGCGAAAGCGGGAGTCCAGAGGTAAAGAGGGCACCCAACAGAGAATCCCCGAGAGGCAAACGTCATGAGCACGAACTTGAGGTTCCGCAAATTGCGTTTACAAAACTGGAAGAACTTTGCTGCCGTGGAGGTTGCCGTTCAGGATCGCTTGTTTCTTGTCGGACCCAATGCGTCGGGGAAATCTAATTTCCTGGATGTTTTTCGATTCTTGAGAGACCTTGCATCGTCGGGTGGTGGTTTTCAGGAGGCCGTGGCGCGGCGTGGCGGCGTGAGCGCGGTTCGCTGCCTTGCGGCCCGCAAGAACCCGGACATTGAGATTCAAGTCGAACTGGAAGAAGAAGAGGGTGGGTCTCGATGGGAGTACGAGTTGGCCCTGCGCCAAGATAACCAGCGCAGACCACTGGTCCGTAGGGAGCGCGTATTGCATGACGATGTCGAACTGGTCGAGCGTCCCAATGCGGACGACACTGCCGACCCCGCGCGCCTGACACAAACCTATCTCGAACAAGTAAACGTCAACCAGAAGTTTCGAGATCTCGTCTCGTTTTTCGCGTCGATCCGGTACATGCATATCGTCCCCCAACTCGTCCGTGAGCCCGATCGCTCGGTGGGGCAATCCAACGATCCCTTTGGCGGGGACTTCCTGGAGCAGGTGGCAACGACGCAGGACCGTAGCCGCAACGCCAGACTTAAACGAATTCAGAAGGCCCTCCGCGTCGCGGTTCCACAACTCGAGGAAATAGAGTTGCGGCGCGATGACCGCGGCACGCCACATCTGCGGGGCAAGTACCAGCACTGGCGACCGCAGGGAGCTTGGCAGACCGAAGAACAGTTCTCTGATGGCACGCTGAGGCTTATGGGATTGTTGTGGGTGGCCATGGAGAGAGAGGGCCCCTTGCTGTTGGAAGAGCCGGAGCTTTCGCTGCACCCGGAGATTGTCCGATTGCTTCCGCAGATGCTGGCGAGGGTTCAACGCCAGACTAGGCGGCAGATCTTTCTCAGCACGCACTCTCCTGACCTGCTCCGCGACGAAGGTATCGGTCTCGACGAAACGCTGCTCCTGGCACCTGGCACCGAAGGTACCGTGGTGAGCCCGGCAAGTTCACACTTGGATATCCGCGACCTGCTAGACGGAGGACTCTCACTGGCGGATATTGTCATCCCCAGGACCCGACCCAATCAGGCGACGCAGCTTGTGCTGTTCGGGGACGCTTGACGTGCGCGTTGTGAGGGTGGTGTCGGCGGCGGTCGAAGGTATCTTGGATGCCGCGGTCATTCAGAGATTGATCGCCGAGTGTGGCGGTGAGCCTGGAACGATCTATGGACAGACCGGCAAGGATTTATTGAGGGAGAGAATAGGCGGTTATAACAATGCGGCGCGCCACTCGCCGTGGATCGTGCTCGTCGATCTCGATTCGAGTGCCGAATGTGCACCGTCGCTCCGGGCGGCCTGGATTCCACACCCTGCACCCCATATGTGCTTTCGTGTCGTCGTTCGAGCAGTTGAAGCGTGGCTGATGGCAGATGCCCAAACGTTGTCCTCATTCTTGGGTGTCCCAAGGACACAGCTCCCTGCGGCTCCGGAAGATGTCCCAGATCCAAAGCGGGCCATGGTTGGCCTCGCACGTCGTTCCCGAAAAAGAAAGATCCGTATGGATATGGTCCCGCGTGAAGGAAGCGGTCGAACGGCGGGACCGGTTTATGCCACGAGGCTGATCGAGTACGTCCAGTCGCGCTGGAGGCCTGTGGTTGCCGCGCATCATACGGAGAGTCTGCGGCGTGCATTGGGCTGCATACGGCGTCTTGTGGACGGGAGCTGAAACTACTCCTCGGACTGCTTCGACCGGATCACCGCAACCGTCGCGCCCCAGCCGCCTCTCTCCGGCGGCGCGTCATGGCACGATTCCACCAGCGGGTTCTTCTGCAGCGCCGATTGTACGATGCGTCGCTGCACCCCCTTGCCGCGCCCGTGAATGATCCGCACCTCCCGGAGCCCCTCTTCGTGGCACTGCCAGACGTACTCTTCCACCACGCTCGAAATGTCCCTCGGCGCGAAGGGGTGGAGGTCGATGTGGTCCTCCAAGGGGAGGACGACTGCGTCTTCGTCGGGCGGGGTGTCGTCGTGGGGGTCGTCGTCTACCGTCCCGCGAACGTTGCGGCTTTTCGAGGCGAACGTGGCGGCAATACGCCGCAGAGCTTCGATCCAAGGGGGAGGCATCCAATTATCACCATCAACCGCAGAGTGGAGGCTACTCCTTGCAAATCCAAACAAATCATTTTAATTTGCAAGGATGATCACGCGTCGCGCAGCCAAAGACATCCGCGTGGCTCTGGGTCGTCAGGCCGCCGTGGCACTCATCGGCCCGCGTCAGGTTGGCAAGACCACGCTGGCGCGGCAAATCGCCGACGTTGACAATAACGTATACCTTGACCTTGAGAAAAGCACGGACCGGGACAGGCTGGCCGAGCCTTGGCTTTTCCTTGAGCGGTACGCCGACCGTCTGGTGATCATCGATGAGGTCCATCGCGCCCCCGAGTTGTTTCGCGAGCTGCGCGGCCTCATCGATGAAGGCCGCCGGGCGGGCAGGCGCACGGGCCGTTTTCTGATCCTGGGCTCCGCATCCATGGACCTGCTGCGGCAGTCGAGCGAGAGCCTTGCGGGGCGAATCGAATACGTGGCGCTCCATCCCTTCGACGTTCTCGAAGCAGCGCCTGACGACGAGGCCCTCAGGAGATTGTGGGTACGCGGCGGCTTCCCCGAGAGCTTCCTGGCCGGCAACGACGCCGGCAGCCTCGCGTACCGGCTGAACTTCATCGCCACCTACCTCGAGCGGGACATGCCGCAGTTCTCGCCGCACCCTGTCCCCGCCACCACGCTGGAAAGGCTGTGGCGGATGCTCGCTCATGGCCAGGGGTCCTTGCTGAACGCCTCGGCGTTGGCCGCCAGCCTGTCCATCAGCGCGCCCATGGTGACCCGGTACGTCGATCTAATGACGGATCTCCTGCTGGTCCGGCGCTTGCCGCCCTTCATCGCGAACACCCGCAAGCGGCTGGTGAAGTCCCCCAAGGTCTACGTCAGGGACAGCGGCCTCGTGCACGGGCTCCTCGGCATTCAGGACGAGCTTACTCTGACCGGTCACCCGGTGATGGGTGCGAGCTGGGAGGGCTTCGTGATCGAGAACCTCCTCGCCGTGGCACCCTGGCGGACCCTCCCCAGCTTCTACCGCACCGCCGCCGGCGCCGAGATCGATCTGGTCCTGGAACTCCCCGGCCGCGCCGCCCCCTGGGCCATCGAGATCAAGCACAGCCTTGCCCCGCGCCCCACCCGCGGATTCCATCACGCGCTGGAAGACGTCCGGCCCGAGAAGGCGTTCGTGGTGTACGCGGGAACGGAACGCTATCCGTTGACGCGGGAGGTGGAGGTGGTTGGGGTAAGGCAGATGGCGGAGGTGCTGAGGGGGGTGTGAGGGGCAAGGCCGGGGACGGCTCACGCGAGAGGGGGCTTTCGGAAGACTTGCCGTTGGTGCCAGTCGACGAACTCTGCCTTCGGGTCTAGTCGCCTGTTTCGAGGCGGCCGTAGAGGTTTGTCATGAAAGTCCAGGAACCAGTGGAGAGGTTGGCTCAACCCGTGGACTTCGCTGGAAACAAGGACCTTGAAGCCGTCGCCCGTAGCGGTCAGACCTAGCGCCCCACGGTCGAAAGCCTTGTGGTGAAGCCAGCACAGCGCCAGTCCATTGATTACCGTGTCGGGGCCGCCTGCTGCATGCCACTTGATGTGGGCAGCTTCGATTCCGATCAGTTCGTCTCCGAGACGAACGTCGAACTCACACACGGCGCACCGACGCTCGTACTCGCGCAGCACCTCGCGCCGGAAAGCCGGGTCCCGGGGCTGGACGGGAGAATCGTGTATTTCCCAGGTGCGAGGAATGCCGACGGCTTCACGGATGTCGTCGTGTAACGATTCCGGGAAATGACCGTCCAACAGTCTTTGCCCGGCTTCCCGCACGAGTTCCGGAGAGTTGCGCAGCATGTCGTAGATGGGTTCCGGGAAACCGCCCACGATGTTTTCGCGCCGTAGTTCGCCAACGTAGAGGTCGCCGCTTGATGTGACCGACAAACCATCGCTTCCGGGGATTTCCCACAGTCCGTCCGTGCGCAGGTGGCCGAAAGGAAGCGCGGGGTGTAGGGCCTTGCGAGGAGGACCAAAGTGTTGCAACAACTCTTCGAGCTTTTGCTCGATGTCCCGTGAGTAGGACGCTAGGCGATCCCGGCCGCTGAGCACTCGGCCAAGCGCCAGTAGGAGCAATAGCGGTTTGTGCGGTGCACGTTGTCCGCCGCGTTTCCAGACGTTGATTGCGTCGATCGTTCTGAGGAACTGGTTGCGGTTCATGTCTGCGGAGGTGGCCCGTTAAGGGCAACACTACCACTGCACGCAGGGATCGACAACTCGCGAAAGGCCTGAAACCGTGACCGAAAAAAGTAAGGGAAGCCTCTTGGCGCTCCTCGATGGAGCTCATACCTTCCGCCAGACCGAGTACAACGGTGAGCATCCGCTCATGGCCCGCCTGTCACGAGGTCAGGACCCCGATGTCCTCATTATCGCCTGCAGCGACTCCCGCGTGGACCCCGCGCTGATCTTCGGCGCCAGGCCCGGGGACATCTTCGTCGTGCGGGTGGTGGCGAACCTGGTTCCGCCCCGAAGTGACGGCGACTTTATGGCGCACGCGGTGATGGCGGCCGTGGAGTACGGCGTCAAGGCGCTCGGGGTCTCTCACGTGGTTGCGTGCGGTCATTCCCACTGCGGCGGCATCAAGGCGGCAATGGACGCGGCGCGGGGGCAAGAACCACCCCCGTTCGAGTGCCTCGGGCCGTGGGTAGCGCTGGCGGACGGTGCCTGCCGGGAGGTGGTGACGGAGGGCTCCGGGGGCGAGCGCACGGACGCGGAAACGGCGACTGCGGCGGAGCAGCGATCCGTGCTCAGGTCGCTGGCAAACCTTAGGTCCTATGCGTGGATTCAGGATCGAGTGGAAAAGGGCGATCTCGCGCTGCACGGCTGGTGGTTCGACATCGATACTGGCGAGCTGTGGACGGCAAATTCCGAGACCGGCGTGTTTTCAGTTGCCGCCTGAACGATCCCAACACATCCTCCGGGTCGTGGAACTCCCGCGACCGTTGGGACTGGCACATTCTTTGCGGGTTGAAGGGAGATCAGTCTTGAGTCGAAGGCGTACACGACCCTGTTCTCCGTTGGCCCGGCCTGCGCCCTTGACACAAGGCAACACATGATTGACACGCGTAGTCATCAATGACAACAATAAAACTTGGTCGCACGACAAGGCCCATTGGTTGGGTCAAGGCAGTGCGGAAGGTCTATGAGACTTTCCCAAAGGCTGTGCGCGACCGGATCAACACCGCGCTTACGATCGCGGCGGAAGGCGGGAAGGCAGATATTGCCAAGCCGCTGAAGGGTCTTGAGCCCGGCGTCATGGAGATTGCCCTGCGCTACCAGGCGAATGCTTGGCGCGTTGTCTACGTCACTGAAATCGCGGGGAAATTGTGGGTGGTTCACGTGTTCGGAAAGAAATCGAAGACGGGCATCAAAACGCCGAAGCGCGATATCGACCTCGTGAAGGCGCGCCTGGGGCGATTGAAGAGGGGTTTGTTGCAATGAAGGACGACTTAGAATTGGAAGAGGGAAGCGGAAACGTCTTTCGAGATTTGGGTGATCCAGAAGCGGATCTGAAGCAGGCCAAGGCGATCGTTGCGGCTAGGATCATAGCGGTGCTGGACAACCGCGGGCTTACGGTCAGGAAGGCCGGGCAAGAGACTGGCTTTGCGGCCGCCGATTTCTCCCGAATCCGCAATGCCGATTTGGGACGTTTCACGCTGGATCGGCTCATGAAAATGTTGGCCGCCCTGGACGATGACACCTGTGTCACCATTCGGTTGGTTTCGCGGGCGACCAAAGGAACCCGCGAGTACAGCCGTAACTGGCGGGTGTCGTAGCCGGCCTACATTCTAGATACGGGGTAGTGGCTGACGGCGGGCACGCAACACGGCATTCTGACAAATTAGAAATCCATTTCTATTTTGCAAACATTAGCCCATGCGTGAGGGCCAGGAAGAGTGGGTCAATTTCTCCTGGAGGAGATCACATGCCCAAGTGTGATGTCTGTCGCGGGGGAGAGACTCCGCCCCCTCACCCCTTCAAATACTCCCCATACTTCTCCAGCACCTGCTCCTTCAGCTCCGGACTCGCCCCCGACACGGGCGGGAAATCCTTGATCCATTCGTAGGGGCGGCAGGCGTCGATGATGGCGCGGGAGTTGTGGCCTTTCTGGTCGCGGGGGATGATGGGGTCGAGGGGGCCGCTCCAGGTGCGGCGCAGGATGTCGATGGAGTCGGCGGGGTTGCAGCGGGTGCACATGGCCCACACGACGTCGTTCAGGTCGGCGACGTCGATGTCGTCGTCCACCACCACGACGTAGCGGCCGAGGTAGGCGCCGGTGTGGTTCTGGCTGGCGATGAGGGCGGCCTGCTTGGCGTGTCCGGGGTAGCGCTGGCGGATGGAGACGGCGGTGAAGAAGCGGTTCTGGTAGCAGGCGACGCCGGTGACGTCGGGGACGCCGGCCTTTTCCATGGAATCCCAGATGAACGCGGCCCGGATCAGCGACGTGCAGCCGTCGGCGCCGGGCAGCGGCCGGAACGGCGGCGAGCCGGTGAGGATGGGGTTGTTGCGGTACATCAGGCTCTTGACGTGCACCACCGGTTCCTGGCGCGAGCCGCTGGCGTAGTAGCCGGGCCACTCGCCGAAGGGGCCCTCGTCCCGGGTCTCGTCGGGCATGATCTCGCCCTCGATGGCGATCTCGGCGTGGGCGGGAATCGGCAGGCCGGTGAACTCGCCGCGGATCACGTCGATGGGTGCGCCCTTGATGCCGCCGGCGTAGTCCAGCTCCTGCTCGCCCCAGGGGATCTGCCGCGAGGACAGCAGGAACAGCAGCGGGTCCTGGCCGAAGGAAATGGCCACCTTGAGGGGCTTGTTCCGGTCGAAGGCCTTCTGGCGGTGGATGCGGCCGTGCTTGCCCGGCGAGATGTAGACGGCCAGCCGGTCGGCCTCGTGGACCATGGTGCGGTAGGTGCCCATGTTCACCCAGCCCTCGTCCGGGTCCTGGGTCATGACCACGTGGGCGGTGCCGATGTAGCGGCCGCCGTCCTCGTCGTGCCACTTGGGCACCGGCAGCTTGAGCACGTCGACGTCCTTGCCGGTGAACACGTTCTCGTAGAGCGGGCTCTCGTCCACGTACTCCGGCGGGATCAGCTTGGGGTTGTTGAGGCGTTCTTTCCAGGCGGCGATGAACTCGTTGCGGGTGATGTCGGTGGGCAGGTTGGTGGTGAGGGCGGCGCGCTTGAGCGACTCCACCATGCCCACCAGCACCCGGTGCCCCTCGGGGTAGTCCTTGATGTTGTCGAACAGCAGCGCGGAGGCGTCCTGCCCGCGTCCCGCCACCTCCGCCAGGGCGCCGATCTCCAGGTTCCAGTCGCAACCCGGAATCCGGCGGAGCTCGCCCATGGCGTCCACCTGCTCGAGCCATTCTCTCAGGTCACGGTATGACATGGTTGCCTTCCCTTGTGTGGGGGATGCCGCGTTCGGCGGTTCCACTTGCCGCGCCGCTTCTGGATTCCCGCCCCCGATCGGGTCGAGGGCATGCTTTCGCGGGAATGACGGAAGAGGGGCACGGAATGACAGGCTCCGCTTCCTTTCGGCTCAGGCCGGCCGGAACTTCGGCAGGGTCATCTCGTCGGTGATGTCCTCGAAGGCCACCTCCACCGGCATGTCGCAGCGCACTTCCTCGGGCTTGCAGCCGATGACGTTGGAGAGCATGCGCGGCCCCTCGTCGAGCTCGATGACCGCTACGACGTAGGGAAGCTCTTCCTTGTCCGGCGGGATCAGCTTGGGGTTGTTGAGGCGTTCTTTCCAGGCGGCGATGAACTCGTTGCGGGTGATGTCGGTGGGCAGGTTGGTGGTGAGGGCGGCGCGCTTGAGCGACTCCACCATGCCCACCAGCACCCGGTGCCCCTCGGGGTAGTCCTTGATGTTGTCGAACAGCAGCGCGGAGGCGTCCTGCCCGCGTCCCGCCACCTCCGCCAGGGCGCCGATCTCCAGGTTCCAGTCGCAACCCGGAATCCGGCGGAGCTCGCCCATGGCGTCCACCTGCTCGAGCCATTCTCTCAGGTCACGGTATGACATGGTTGCCTTCCCTTGTGTGGGGGATGCCGCGTTCGGCGGTTCCACTTGCCGCGCCGCTTCTGGATTCCCGCCCCCGATCGGGTCGAGGGCATGCTTTCGCGGGAATGACGGAAGAGGGGCACGGAATGACAGGCTCCGCTTCCTTTCGGCTCAGGCCGGCCGGAACTTCGGCAGGGTCATCTCGTCGGTGATGTCCTCGAAGGCCACCTCCACCGGCATGTCGCAGCGCACTTCCTCGGGCTTGCAGCCGATGACGTTGGAGAGCATGCGCGGCCCCTCGTCGAGCTCGATGACCGCTACGACGTAGGGAAGCTCTTCCTTGAAGCCGGGGTGGTAGGCGCGGTGGTAGATGACGAAGGAGAACACCCGGGCCTTGCCGGATACGGGCTTCCACTCGTAGGCGTCGGAGGTGCACTCGGAGCACACTGCGGCGGGCGGGAACCGGAAGGCGCTGCACGCGGCGCACTGCTGCAGCTTGAGCTCGTGGTTCCTGGCAGCCTCCCAGTAGGGCTGAGAATCCTCGGACGGCGTCGGTATCGGTTTCGCGTAGTCGCTCACGGTTAGTTCCTCAATATCAGCGTCGAGTGGCACACGGCGTTGCCGCCGTTGCCGCTGATGATGGCGGTCTCGGCGTCCTTGACCTGGCGCGGGCCGCATTCGCCGCGCAACTGGCGCACCCCTTCGACGATCTGGAGCATGCCCTCGATGTAGCACTCCGACAGCATGCCGCCCGAGGTGTTGGTGGGCAGCTCGCCGCCCAGCTCGATGCGGCCGCCGCTCACGAACGGGCCGCCCTCGCCCTTCTTGCAGAAGCCGTAGTCCTCCAGGGTGGCCATGAGGATGTAGGTGAAACAGTCGTAGATCTGGGCGGTGTCGATGTCCTTGGGCGTGAGGCCGGCCATGGCGAAGGCATGGGCGCCGGACTCCTTGGCGCCCAGCTCGGTCATGTGGTCGCCGTGGATGTAGCCGCGGGAGTTGTTGGCGCGGCCCATGCCCATGACGTGGACCGGCTTCTGTTTCATGTCCCTGGCGCGCTCCGCCGAGGTGACGATGACCGCGGCGGCGCCGTCGCTCCGGAGGCAGCAGTCGAACAGGTGGAACGGCCACACGATCCAGCGCGAGTTGTGATAGTCCTCCAGGGTCATGTCGGCCTGCATGGCGGCCACGGGGTTGAGCTGCGCGTGCTTGCGGCAGGCCACGGCGATGGCGCCCATGTGGTCGTGAGTGGTGCCGTACTCGTGCATGTGCCGGGTGAGGCCGAAGGCGTGCTGTCCGGCGGCGCCGTACAGGCCGTACTCGGGACCGAACTCGCCGCCGCCTTCGCCCCTTCCGGGGGTCTTGCGGGTAGCGCCCTTGTCGCCGTGCACGCACAGCACGGTCTTGCAGAAGCCCGCCTCGATGGCCGCGGCCGCCACCTGCACCATGAGGCAGGAGGTCGCCCCGCCCGCGGACAGGGAGACGCCGAAGGCCGTATCGATGCCCAGCCGCTCGGAGAGGTTCTGGTGATGCACCCGGACGGCGCCCAGCAGGTGGCTGTGGGTGATCACCGCGTCGACGTCGTTCTTCGTGAGGCCGGCGTCGTCCAGGGCGGCCTTCACCGCCATCACCTGCAGGCCGTAGTCGCTCAGCTCGGGCACCTTCCCGAGTGCCGAGTGTCCCACGCCCACGATCGCGTACTTGTCCTTGAGTGAGGCCATTCAGTGTCCTTTCCGTTCGATTCCCGGGAAGTGCGGGGCTAGCGTCCCCCTTCCCCTTCCTCCTCATGCAGCCTCGCGTGCTGCCGGGGGGTCTCCGGGCGCGTATCCTTGCCCCGCCCCTTGGTCAACCGTAGCGTGCCCACGAACTTTACGTTGGCGCAGGCGTCGGCGCCGCCGGTGGCGCAGCCCTCGTCGTCGGGGATCAGGAACCGCAGCGGCCCGCCCTTGTCCCGGGGCAGCGGCTCGTCGCCGACGCGGTAGGCGATGACCGCGTGGCGCAGCGCCTCCAGCGGCACGCTGGCGGCGAAGCCGCCGTCGGTGGACTCCACCGTCAGGTAGTCGAGGTCCGGGTCCGGATTGAGCCGGTCGAGGACGGCCTGAAGCGTCACCGCGCCGCCGACCCGGCCGGGGATCAGGGCGCCGACGTCGGCGATCTGGCCGTCCAGCTCCGCGAGTTGCCGGAAATCCAGCTCCTGTGCCGGCATTCCTTCCTGTTCGATACGCAGGGCGCTCATATCGGTCTCCTGTGGCGGCGTTCACGGCACGGCTGGCCTTGACCTGCCAAGGGCCGGTGCCGCGAAGGCAAAGCGAGTGAGCGGGTCGTAAGACCCACTTCCGCGATACGTCATCGTATGGGGAAACGCAAGTCCGTCTACGCGGGCATTCCCGTGCACGGGGGGCACACGCCGTAGAGCACGACCTGGTGGCCTTCGAGCCGGAAACCCTTGGGGGCGAGTTGCTGGATGGCCGGCGGGCAACCCTGGATGTCGAAGATGTCGTCGCAGGTCCGGCACTGGAAGTGATGGTGGTGTTCCTTTCCCGCGGTCTCGTAACGGGGAGCCTCCCCGGGTATTTCCACGGCGACGAGCAGGCCCTCGGTGATCATGGTGTGGATCGCGCGGTAGACGGTGGCGATGCCCAGTCCGGGCGCCGTGGCCTGCGCGGCCTGGAGGATGTCGTGGGGGCTGAGCGGCCGGTTGGCTTCCAGCAGCACCCGCTGGATGATGCTTCGTTGCCGTGTCCGCCGTTTGGCGCGGGGGCGATGCTGGGAAGCGGCTTCTTCGGCGTGGCGTTTTTCGTCGGTCATGGGAGTCTCCCGATCCTGCCGCGGGCGGTGCGTTCCGTCCTCTTCCTGAATAATCGGTCTCCGATTATACACCACTGCGCTTCGGACATGCAAAGCAGGAGGTCCTTTCGGCCACACCCGTCCGGACCGCCAGTATATTGATCGTTTAATACTAGTATCAAGTAAAGTTTATCGCAAAACGCCATATATGAAAGCCTGAAAGGGGTTGACTAATGAGAATTTATTCTTAATAAAGGTCCGGGAGTATCGAGTTCCGTGCGTGGAAAGGAGACGCTGATGGGACGGGTTTTCGTGATGGAGAGGTTGTTTGTCGGGTGCCTCGCGCTCTTGCTGTCCTGCGGGTTGGCGGCGCCGGCCGGGGCGGAAGAGGCGGTGGACGCGCTCAAGAAGCAACTGCAGGCGATGCAGGAGGAGATGGGCCGGCTGATGAAGCGCATCGACGAGCTTGAGCAGAAGAAGGCGGAGGCCGCCCGTGTGGATTCGGTGGAGCAATCGGTGAAATCGATTCAGAAGAGCCCTTCGATCCTGAATCCTTCCATCGGGGCTTCCATCGACACCACTTTCGAACACCGGGGTGACAGCGACGGAGAGTTCAGGTTCCGGACGCTGGAGGTCGGACTGTCGGCTGAAATAGATCCGTACGCCAGGGCCTATACGTTCATCAGCGGCTCGGAAGGCGGGGTCGAGATCGAAGAGGCGGCCGTGCAAACCACCGCTCTGCCGGTCAACTTCACCGCCGGGCGGTTCTTCGCGGATTTCGGCCGTCTGGGGCAGTTTCATCAGCACGAGCTTCCGTTCGTCAATGCGCCGTTGTCTCTTACCCGCATGGTGGGCGGGGAGGCCTTGGGCACCGGCGTCCAATCGCGCTATCTCTTCCCGACACCGTTCTACCTGGCCGTCACGGGTGGCGTGTTCAACGAAATCGGCCATGCCCACCCGGACGGTGACGAGCACGACGAGCACGACGAGGAAGGTGAGGATCACGACGACGGCGACGGGGATCACGCTCACGACAGCGGCGACGGGAGTCACACTCACGGCGGCGACGGTGACGAACATGCGGAGGACGACGCCTCCGGAAGCAAGCGCTTCCTCAGCCACCTGACCTACCTGGGCCGGGTGCATGCCTTTTTCGACCTGAGCGAGACCTGGAACTTCGAAGTGGGTTCCTCGTTGGCGTTCACGCCAAGGACGGAGACGGAGGAGGAACGGAGCGAGCGCTCTCTGCTCGGTTTCGACGTGACACTCCGGCACCGGCCTCTGGTTGCGGGTTTGTATGAAGGGTTCACGCTCGCGGGCGAGTGGTTCACCAACCGCCAGACGTTCCATGACTTGGGGCGGGTCGCCGCCCGCGGCGGCTATGCCTACGCGGAGTGGAATCTCAATCCGGAGATTCAGGGCCGTTGGAGTCTCGGGCTGATGCTCGATTCCGCGCCCGACCTGGAGAATCCCACCAACAAGACGCAGAGCGTGTCGCCTTACATTTCCTGGTCGCCCAGCGAGTTCAACCGTCTGCGTCTGCAGTATACCCACGGTCGGGATGACGTCGGCGGAGCGGGATCGGGGAACGACGGCGCTCAGTTCTACCTTCAGTGGACCACCGTGCTCGGCAGCCATACGCATGGCTTTCGCGAGCGGCGTTAGGAGGACTTCTCGTGAAGAGCGTGTCCGCGAAGCAGTTGTCGGCGTTCGTCACGACGCTGGCGTTCGTCTCGATACTTTCGGGTTCCGTGGCGGCCCAGAAGATCCGGGTGATCACGACGATACCGGACCTGGCCGACATCACCCGGCAGATCGGCAGGGACCGGGTGTCGGTCAGCAGCCTGACCCTGGGCGTCCGGGATATCCACAGCGTTCAGGTGAAGCCGAGCATGGTCACCCTGCTCAACCGCGCGGATGCGGTGGTGTTGATGGGGCTTACGCTGGAGCATTCGTTCCTGCCTGCCTTGCTCGACGTGGCCGACAACCCGCGAGTATCACGCGGAGGGATCGGCCATATCGATACATCCACCGGAGTCGTGCCGTTGGGGATGCCGGAGACTCTTTCGCGCAAGGGAGGCGACGTCCATCCCATGGGCAACCCCCACTACAATCTGGACCCGGTCATGGGCAAGCTCATCGCGCGGAACGTTGCGGAGGGCCTGTCGAAAGCCTACGCCGAACACCGTCCTTTCTTCATGGAGAACCTGAAGGCCTATCTGGCGGAGCTGGACCGGCGCATACCCGAGTGGCAGAGGAACGCCCGGAGCCTCACCGGCATCCGGTTCGTCAGCTACCATGACACGCTCAACTATTTCGCCAGGCGTTACGGCATGCGGCAGTTCGACACCCTGGAGATTGCGTCCGGCATAGGGCCGACGCCCGCGCACATCGTCCGACTGGTGGAGCGGATGAAGGCCGCGAAGGTTCCGCTGGTGGTGTACGGGACCTATCCGAGCCGGGTACCGAAGCGCGTCGCCAGGGAGACGGGTGCAAGGTTGGTGCACATTCCGTTGTACGTGGGCGGCCGGCCCGGCGTCGACAGTTACATCGGTTTGATCGACTACCTGGTCACGCATCTGTCGAAAGCGGCCGGTCCGTGACCATGGGGGCCGCGCCGGCGCATCCGGTCATCGCCCTCCAGGGCGCGTGTCTGGGGTACGGCGCCGAGCCGGTGCTTGAAGGAGTCGACCTGGAGATCCATGCTGGCGACTTCGTGGGGCTGGCGGGGGCCAACGGGTCCGGCAAGACCACCCTCCTCCGGTCCATGCTGGGCCTGCTCCCGCTGCGTGGCGGCAGAGTGGAACGCCACCTCGCGCGCGCCCGGCTCGGCTACGTACCCCAGAACGATTCCCTGAGCGCCTACTTTCCGTTGAGCGTGTGGGAGGTGGCGGCCATGGGCGCCTACGGGCGGCTTCGACCGTGGCGGCTGTTCCCCGGAGACGAGAGAAGGCGGGTGGACAGGGCCCTCGATCGGGTGGGGCTGGGCCGCCTGGGCCGGACCGTGTTCGCCCACCTCTCCGGCGGACAGCGGCAGCGGGCTCTCATCGCCCGGGCCTTGACCATGGAGCCGGCCCTGCTGCTTCTCGACGAGCCGTTTTCCGGCGTCGACCGGGACTCCAAGGCAGACATCGCACAACAGCTCGTGGACCTCAACCACGGCTCGCGGATGACCATCGTCCTTTCCAGCCACGACAACGAGATCCTGGACCGGACCTGTGGACGCGTGATCCGTGCCTCCAACGGGGGTTTGCAAGAGCCGGCGTAGGGTGAGCGGACGTGGCGGGCGCCCTCGCGGAAATCCTGGACCCTTCCTTCGTGCTGTTTCCCGCAGTGGTCGGAAGCATCGTCCTGGGGTTGGTCTGTCCGGTGGTCGGAGGCTTCCTGGTGCTGAGGCGCAGCGTGCTGCTGGGCCTGACCCTGCCGCAACTGGCGGCCGCGGGGGTGGCGTTCTCGTTGTTCGCGCATGAGGTGGGGCTGGTGCCGCATCCGGGCCATACGTCGGGCGACGCCCACGAGGTCGAGCGCCTGCTCGCCTACGGCGGCTCGCTGCTGTTCACCTTCGCCGGCATGGTGCTGCTGGGCCTGATGGAGCGGCGCGGCGCCGGCCGCGCGGAGATCCGCCTGGCCGTGGCCTACGCTCTGGCCGGGTCGCTCACGGTCCTCTTCGTGGCGTTCCATCCCTTCGGCGACGTGGCGATCCTGAGCCTTGTCAAGGGAGACGCGGTGGTGTTGTCCTGGACCGAGTTCGCGACCCTGGGCGGAGTCTACGCGGTGGTGATGGCGTGCCTGATCCTGTTTCGCCGCGAGTTGCTGATCTCATCGTTCGATCGCGACCTCACGGTCCTTCTGAAGGGGGGCGCCGCCGTCTGGGACCTCCTTCTCTATCTCCTGGCCGGCGTCACCGTGGCGTTGGGCGTGATCATGGCCGGGCCGCTGCTCACCTTCGGCTTTCTGGTGCTGCCGCCCATCGCCGTGCGGCCTCTGGTATCGCGCATGGCACCCTATTTCATCGCCGCCTCCCTGGCGGGCGCCGGCATCGGCGTGGCGGGGTTCGCGGTCTGCTACCGCTTCGATCTTCCGCTGGGCCCCACCATGGTCGCCCTGGGTTGCGGGCTGGTGCTCGGCACCCACGCCGTGGGGTGGCTGTGGAAACGTTGAGAATGGCATCAAATGATGCTAATATTGATGACTAAATCGGCCGTTGCCCGGGCGTAGACCGGGGGCAGTCCGGGGGTATCGTGATGCGAACGACCTTGAACATAGACGATGAGCTGTTGGCCCGCGCGCGCGACCTCACCAACATAACGCGCAAGCCGGCCTTGATTCGGGCGGCGTTGCAAGCCCTCGTGGAGCGTGAGAGCGCTCGACGGCTGGCGCGGCTGGGCGGCAGCCAGCCGGACCTCCAGCCGATTCCGCGCCGCCGTCTTGCCGGCGGTCGTCCGTCCCGCCGATGATTCTGATCGATACCTCGGTATGGATCGACCACTTGCGCTCCGGCGACCGGGAACTGGCGGCTCTGCTCGACGCGGACCGGGCGCGGGTCCACCCCTTCGTCATCGGCGAGTTGGCTTGCGGCAATCTGGCCCGACGCGGGGAGATACTGGCCATGGTGCGGAATCTGCCCGCGCTGTCCAGAGCCGACGATCCGGAGGTGCTCCATTTCATCGAACAGAACCGATTGATGGGGCGGGGCATCGGGTATGTGGACGCGCACTTGTTGGCGGCCGCCGCGTTGGCTCCGCCGGCGAGGCTATGGACGCGCGACAAGCTGTTGCGGTCGGTAGCGGCTGACTTGGGCCTGGCCCACCGGAAGAACACCTGAGCGAGGCGCCGATACTCATTTTCCGGCGCCCTGGAACACCTCCTCGGTGGCGGCGGCCAGCAGACGGTCGTGGGCGTGGTCCAGGGCGAAGACCCGGAACTTGACGATCTTGGAAGGGATGTAGGCGAACAGCTCGGCCATGGACTCCTTGGTGATGACCCCGGTGGACGGATCGTAGGTGTGGATCTGCTTCTTGCCCATGGCCATGGGGTTTTCCGGCCGCGAGTCCTGGCTGGCGATGTCCACGTGGTAGACCAGGTCCCGTTCCTCCGGGGGCAGGGCCGCCCGGATCAGGACCTCCCATTCGCGGACCTCGATGAGGTCGAGCCCGCTCGCCATCTCCGCCGCCGACAGGGTCCGTTCGTACGCCAGCCGCCACTTGAGATCGCGGTCGAGGATGCGGCCCCACTCGCGGCCCAGCGGGGTGTCGAGCCGGCGCCAGCGCGACACCTCCTGCAACAGGGACCAGTCCGTCAGGTGCAGGTACTGCTCCATGTGGTCCAGCGGATTTCCCGGCGCGATTTGCGCCATGGTTTCCGGGAACAGCTCCTGGAGGTGGGCGTCGATGGCCCGGGTGGTGCGGTGGAAGTAGACGTTCTCGTAGAGGTACTTGCGCGCGTTCAGGAACATGGTGAGGGCGCCCTCGCCGGAACGGTGCAGGGTCAGTCCCTTGGGCGAGATGAAGGTGTAGTAGATGAGCCGGTCACGGTCGATGGGTCCCACCGCCACGCCGCACATGTACGAGTCGCGCGACACGTAGTCGAGGTTGTCGAAGGTGAAGATGCCGTTGGTCAGGGGTTGAAGGAACCGCAGCCAAAGGGGTTTCGTGGGATCGTCCGCGGAGTCCTTCTTGATGGGGAAGGCGATGTCCTCGGGGTCGAGCACTTCTCCGTCCGCGAAGGGCCCCGTGGGGCTGCGGCGGATGCCGCGGATGAGGTCGCCGAGATGTTCCCGGATGATGACCTGCGAGATGTCCTCGTGGATCAGCCCGTGCTGGCTGAGGAAGTGGTTGTCGAAGAAGTGGCAGAACGGACCGTGGCCGACGTCATGCAGCAGGCCGGTGACCCGCATGTACTCTTCCACATAGTTGGCGGAAGGGCACTCTTCGCCCAGCACCTTGCGCAGCGACGGGTACAGCCCGCGGGCGAAGGCGCCGGCCAGGTGCATGGCCCCCAGGCAGTGCTGGAAACGGCTGTGCTCCGCCGAGGGGTAGACCCAGCGGGCGCTCTGAAGCTGGAAGATGTACCGGAGGCGCTGGAACCAGGGGGAGTCGATCAGTTCCTTTTCCGTTACCTCGTCGGCGTCCTTGGGAACCGTGAAGGGGATGTAGCGGTGGATCGGGTCGGCGATGAGGGAGCACCCGGAGTACTCGTCACGCATGGAGCGCCCCGTTGACGGTCACAGCTCGAAACCAACCTGGGCGGTCCACTGGGAGCCCATTTTCCCCAGGTGGCTCAGGCGTTCGTCCACCGCTGCGATGGCTTCCCGTTCTTCGTGGCGGTCCGGATCGAATTTCTCGCCGCGGGCCTCCGCGCGCACGAAGAACTCCCCGGCGTCGCGGATGTCGAACTCCTTCAGGATGAACCCGCTGGCCTGGTACTCGTAGAGGAGCTCCCGGATCCAGTTGACCATCAGGTCGTCGTTGTCCAGCCCCTCCACTTCGAGGGTGACGCTCTCCCGAGCTTCCACCGAATCGAGGTCCACCAACAGGTCGAACAGCGCAAGCCCGGCGTCCGCCAGAAGCTGGGGCAGCGAGTCGCCGGAGAGCCGGACGCTCAACTCCGACGACCGTCTCAGCACGCGGTATTTCTTGTCTTCATCGGCCATTGTCGTGATCCCGGTAACGAAATTAGCCCATATACGGCACTGCCGTGTCAATCCCTGTTGATCAGCGAGGCCGCGAAGCCGGCGCCGAATCCGTTGTCGATGTTCACAACCGTTACCCCCGCGGCGCAGGAGTTCAGCATGGCCAGCAAGGCCGACAGTCCCTGGAAGCTGGCGCCGTAGCCGACGCTGGTGGGCACGGCGATGACCGGCCGCCGGACCAGTCCGGCCACCACGCTGGGCAGGGCGCCCTCCATGCCCGCCACCACGATGAGCAGCGCGGCCTCGGTGAGCTGGCGGTGGTGGCCCAGCAGCCGGTGCAGGCCGGCAACGCCCACGTCGTAAAGGCGCTCCACCCGGTTGCCCATGATCTCGCTGGTGACCGCGGCTTCCTCCGCCACCGGTATGTCGGAGGTGCCGGCGCACACCACCGCGATGGTCCCCTTGCCGGTGATGGCCGCGTCCTTGGCGCGCCAGGTGGCGCACCCGGCCTGGCGGTGGAAACGGAACCCGCGGAGGCGCTTCTTCAGGGCCTCCATCTTCTCCTCGGAAAGGCGGGTGATGAGAACGTTGACGCCGCCCTTCCGGATCGCCCGGGCGATGGCGGCGATGTCCGGGACTTCCTTGCCTTCACCCAGGATGACCTCGGGGAACCCCTGCCGCAAGGCCCGGTGATGGTCCACCTTGGCGAACCCCAGGTCTTCGAAGGGAAGATGCTGCAACCGCTTCAGGGCCTCGTCGACCGTGACCTCGCCGCGCCGCACGCCGTCCAGGAGCTCTGCCAGCTTCGCTTCGTCCATGGTAGTCTAGCTCCCCGCCGCGCCCCCCCTGGATTCCCGCTTTCGCGGGAATGACGGAGGGGGGCGGGAATCCAGGGGCGGCGCGGCCGAGCCGACCGGGGCGGGGTTGGCCGGGGCCGGGTGAAAGTGGTCGTAGCCCGGTGCCGCCAGCGGTGTGCTTTCCCCCCGCGGGTCCACCAGCGTGAGGCCCTGCTTTCGGGGCACGCATTCGCCGATGCGGGTGATGGGGACGCCGGTTCGCCGGGCCACGCGCTCCACTCCCTGGCGGGCGTCGCCGGCCGCGGTGAACAGCAGCTCGTAGTCTTCGCCGCCGGCCAGCGCGCAGGTCAGGTCGTCCGCGCCCGCGACGCGGCCGAAGGCGCGCGACAGCGGCACCCGGTCCTGTCGTACCACCGCCCCGGTGCCGCTGGCCCGGCAGATGTGGCCCAGGTCCTGGGCAAGCCCGTCGCTGACGTCCACCATGGCCCGGGCGAGGCCTTCCTTCGCCAGTTGCATGCCGGTGTTCACCCGGGCGGTGGGGTGGTGGTGCCGCCGGACGAGGTAGTTCCGGTCCCTGGCGGAGACCGTGGGCCGGGGCTTGGAAAGCAGTGTCAGACCCAGCGCCGAGTCTCCCAGCGTGCCGGTGACGTAGATGTCGTCGCCCACCCTGGCGCCGCCCCGGGTGACCGCCCCGTAGGGGGCGAAGCCGGCCAGGAACACGTCGATGATCACCCGGTCCGCCGCGCAGGTGTCGCCTCCCACCAGCGCCACCCGGTGCTCCGCGGCCAGGGCGTGAATGCCCCGGACGAGCGCGGCCGCCCGCTGCACGGCGACGTCGGGCAGGGCCGCCGACAACAGGAAATAGGCCGGCCGTCCGCCCATGGCGGCGATGTCGCTCAGGCTTGCGGTGAGGGACTTGTGCCCGAGGTCCCGCATCGAGATCCAGTCGAGGTTGAAGTGGACGCCTTCGATGAGAAGATCCGAAGTGAACAGAAGCGAGTCCTCGGGAGTGGAGACCCGGGCGGCGTCGTCGCCGATGCCCAGACGTACGCCGCGCGTCCGCGGGGTCTTCCTCCGGATCAGGTCGATGAGCCCGAACTCTCCCAAATCCCGAAGTCTCATGGGGCGTTAGCGCTCTTGCGCGCTCCGTCGCGTGTACGGGCACGGGCGGGTTTGCAACCCGCCCGTACGCCAAATCCCTGGGCGTCCCGGTTCACGCGTTGGCGGGAACCGTCCTGCCCCCCGCGCCCTTGGGGCGGGTCCGCCGGGCCGGCTTTCTGTTCTTGGCCGCGGCCCTGGTTTTCGGCTCGGGGTGGACCGGGCTGTCGGGCGGCGTGTCTCCGAAGGCCGCCGCCAGCACGTCGTTCATGTTGCGCGCCAGGATGAAATGCAGCTTGTTGCGCAAGGGACGCGGAATCTCTTCGAGGTCCTTGCGGTTCTGGAACGGAATGGCCACCGTCGCGACCCCGGAACGAAACGCCGCCAGACACTTCTCCTTCAGGCCGCCCACGGGCAGCACGCGGCCCCGGAGCGTGATCTCCCCGGTCATGGCCACGCTCCGGCTTACCGGCCGCCGGGTCAGAGCCGAGATGAGGGCGGTACCCATGGTGATCCCGGCGGAGGGACCGTCCTTGGGTATGGAGCCGGACGGGACGTGTATGTGGATGTCCTGCTTCTGGTAGAAGTTCTCTTCGAGTCCCAGATGCTTCGCATGGGCCCGGGCGTAGCTCACCGCGGCCTGGGCCGACTCCCGCATGACGTCGCCCAACTGTCCCGTGAGGGTCAGGTTGCCGCGGCCCTTGGACAGCGAGGCTTCGACGTGCAGCACTTCGCCGCCGGCGCTGGTCCAGGCCAGCCCCGTGGCGACGCCGATCTCGTTCTGCTCGTGGGTCTCTTCCGCCAGGAACCTGGCGGGGCCCAGAAACTGGTGCAGGTTCCTCCGGGTGATCCGGGTACGGCTGGTGCGGCCGTCCGCCACCTTGCGCGCCACCTTCCGGCAGATCGCCGCCATCTCCCGCTCGAGGTTCCGGAGACCGGCTTCGCGCGTGTACTGCTCGATGATGCGTAGCACCGCGTCGTTGGAGACGTCCAGCAGATCGTCGGAGATACCGGACTCCTGCAGTTGCCGCGGGATAAGGAACCGCCGGGCGATCTCCAGTTTCTCCTCGTTGGTGTAGCCGGAGAGGTTGATCACCTCCATGCGGTCCCTCAGCGCCGGCGGAACCGTGTCCAGCAGGTTCGCGGTGCAGATGAACAGCACGCTGGACAGGTCGAACGGGACGTTCAGGTAGTGGTCGCTGAACGCGTGGTTCTGCTCCGGATCGAGGACCTCCAGCAGGGCCGCCGACGGGTCGCCCCTGAAGTCGTTGCCGAGCTTGTCGAGCTCGTCCAGCATGAACACCGGGTTGTTGGTGCCGGCCTGCTTCATGCCCTGTACGATCCGTCCGGGCAGGGCCCCCACGTAGGTCCGGCGGTGCCCCCGGATCTCCGCCTCGTCCCGGATGCCGCCCAGCGAGATGCGCACGAAGTTCCGTCCGAGGGCGCGGGCGATGGATTTTCCGAGGGAGGTCTTGCCGACCCCCGGCGGGCCCACGAAGCAGAGGATGGGGCCGCGGATCTTCTGCCGCAGCTTGTTCACCGCCAGGTACTCGAGAAACCGCTCCTTGATCTTCTCCAGGTTGAAGTGGTCCTCGTCCAGGACTTCCTTGGCCTTCTTCAGGTCGAGGTTGTCCTCGGTGCGCTCGCTCCAGGGGAGCTCCACCATCCAGTCCAGGTAGGTCCTCACCAGGGAGGACTCGGAGGACTCGGGGTGCATCTGCTCCAGCCGCTTGAGCTGCTTGGTGGCCTCCTTCTGGACCTCCGCGGGCATGCCGGCCTTGTCGATCTGGGCCTTGAGCTCGTTCATTTCCTCGGTCTTCTCGTCGCCCTCCCCGAGCTCCTGGTGGATCTGCCTGAGCTGCTCCCGCAGGAAGTACTCCCGCTGGGTCTTGCTCATCTCGTCCTTGGCCTGGTTCTGGATACGCGCCTGCATGGTGGCGAGCTCGAGCTCGCGGGTGAGCAGGTCGTTGACCTTCTTCAACCGTTCGATGGGTTCATAGATCTCCAGGATGGACTGGCTCTCTTCGATGTTGAGCCGCAGGTTGGAGGCCACCAGGTCCGCCAGCACGCCGGGGTCGACGACGTTGTCGGTGACCATGACGATTTCCGGCGGGAGGTTCTTGAGGTTGAGGATCTGCTCGATCTTCTCCTTGACGCTGCGCATGAGCGCCTCGACCTCGATGGACAGTTCGATGACCTGCTGCTCGACGACCTTCTCGATCCGCACTTCGAAATAGGGCTCTTGTTGCAGCACCTCTTCGACGGCGCCCTTGGTGAGGCCCTGCACGAGGATCTTCACCCGCCCGTCGTCGAGCTTCAGCATGCGCAGGATGGTGGCTATCGTGCCCACGCGGTACAGGTCCTCGGCCTCGGGGTCGTCCTCGGTGGGGTCTTTCTGCACCACCAGGAAGATGTGGCGGTCCCGCGCCAGCGCCTCGTTCACCGCGTTGATGGAGATCTCCCGTCCGACGAACAGGGGAATCATCATGTACGGGTAGATGACGATGTCGCGGATGGGCAGGAGCGGTATGACGTCGGGGATGTCGCTCACCGGCCGGTCCGCCACGAGCTCCGCGGTGTCCTTGTCCGATACGTCCATGCGTTGCCCTCAGTCGAACAGTTCCTTTACCTTCTCGAAGAACCCTTTGGCAATAGGATGGGCTTCCTCCCCGCCTTCCTCGGCGAAATCCTTGAGCAGCTTCTTCTGGCGGGCGTTGAGGCGTGTCGGCGTCTCCACCAGCACGCGCACGTGCTCGTCGCCCCGGCGCCCCCCGTGCACGTCCTTGATCCCCTTGCCCTTCAGGCGGAAGACCGCGTGCGACTGGGTCCCCGGCGGGATCTTCATCTTGACCTTGCCCTCCAGCGTGGGCACCTCGATTTCGGCTCCGAGGGTGGCGTTGACGAAGCTGATGGGCATCTCGCAGATGACGTCGGTTCCTTCCCGGGCGAAGATCGCGTGGTCCTGGACGATGATGACCACGTACAGGTCTCCGGGCGGGCCGCCCCGGGCGCCGTTTTCCCCCTCGCCCCGCAGCTTGAGCCGCGAACCCGTGTCGACGCCCGCCGGGATCTTGACGTTGATGGTGTGGAACTTCCGGGTCAGGCCGGCGCCGCCGCACATGGTGCAGGGATGGGGGATCACCCGGCCCTGCCCGCCGCACTGGCTGCAGGTGCGGGATACGGTGAAGAAGCCCTGCTGGAAGGCCATCTGTCCCGAGCCCTTGCAGGCGGGACAGGTCTGCGGCGAGGTGCCCTTCTCGGCGCCGCTGCCCTCGCACTCGTCGCAGGGTCCGTGGCGCGGGATCTTGATCTTCTTCTCGGTGCCGAAGGCGCCCTGCTCGAAGGTGATCTCGAGGTTGTAGCGCAGGTCGTCGCCCCGCTGGGCCCGGGACCTGGCCCTGCCCCGGGACGATCCGCCGAAGAACTCGCCGAAAATGTCGCCGAAAATGTCCTCGAAACCCTGGGAGAAGTCGAAGCCGGCGAACGGACCGGTTTCGCCGAAGGCGGCGTGGCCGAACTGGTCGTATTTGGACCTCTTCTCCGGATCGGAGAGCACCGAATACGCTTCGGAGAGTTCCTTGAACTTCTCCTCCGCCTGCTTGTCGCCCGGGTTCCGGTCGGGATGGTACTGGAGCGCCAGCTTGCGGTAAGCCTTCTTGAGCTCGTCCTCGCCGGCGTTGCGGCTCAGGCCGAGAATTTCATAGTAGTCCCGTTTGTCCAATGTCTAGTCCCGCCTGGGAGGCTGTATCGACCGATGGTGCGATGCGGGCGCGGGCGGGTTTGAAAACCGCCCCTACAACTTCGTTTCCTGCTCTTCTTCCTTGACCTCCTCGAAGTCGGCGTCCACCACGTTGTCGTCGGACTGGGTCTCGCCGGACTCCGGCGGCTGTTGCGTGGGATCCTGCTGGGCCTGTTGCTGCGACGCCTTGGCGTACATGGCTTCGGCCAGCTTGTGGGAGGCCTGGTTCAGTTCCTCGGCCGCGGCCCGCATGGCCCCGGCGTCCTCGCCCTCCAGCGCCTTCCGGGCCTTTTCGAGGGCCGTCTCGATGTTGGACTTGACCTCGGCGTCCAGGTCGTCGCCGTATTCCTTCAGCGATTTCTCGGTGGAATAGACCAGCGAGTCGAGCTGGTTGCGCGCCTCGGCCGCGTCCTTGCGGTTCTTGTCCTCTTCCGCGTGGACCTCGGCGTCCTTCACCATGTTCCGGATCTCTTCCTCGCTGAGCCCGCTGGAAGCGGTGATCTTGATGGATTGCTCCTTGCTGGTTCCGAGATCCTTGGCGGAGACGTGCACGATGCCGTTGGCGTCGATGTCGAAGGTGACGTCGATCTGCGGCATGCCGCGCGGGGCCGGCGGTATGCCCTCGAGGTTGAACTGCCCGAGCAGCTTGTTGTACTGAGCCATCTCCCGCTCGCCCTGGTGCACGCTGATGGTCACCGAGGGCTGGTTGTCCGCGGCGGTGGAAAAGACCTGGTTCTTCTTCGTGGGGATGGTGGTGTTGCGCTCGATCAGCTTGGTGAAGACGCCCCCCAGGGTCTCGATGCCCAGGGACAGCGGCGTCACGTCGAGCAGCAGCACGTCCTTCACGTCGCCCGTGAGCACGCCCGCCTGGATGGCGGCTCCGATGGCCACCACCTCGTCGGGATTGACGCCCTTGTGCGGTTCCTTGCCGAAGATCTTCTTGACGCGTTCCTGCACCGCGGGCATGCGGGTCATGCCGCCCACCAGAATCACCTCGGCGATCTCGCCGGCCGAGAAGCCGGCGTCCGCCAGGGCCTGGCGGCAGGGCGCCTCGGTCCGTTCGATGAGGTCTGCGCAGAGGGCCTCCAGCTTGGAGCGGCTCAGCTTGATGCTCATGTGCTTGGGGCCGGTCTGGTCGGCGGTGATGAACGGCAGGTTGATGTCCGTCTCCACCGAGGTGGACAGCTCGCACTTGGCCTTCTCCGCCGCCTCCTTGAGGCGCTGCAGCGCCATCTGATCGCCGCGCAGGTCGATGCCCTGGTCCTTCTTGAACTCGTCGGCGAGGTAATCGATGATCCGCTGGTCGAAGTCCTCGCCTCCGAGGAAGGTGTCGCCGTTGGTGGCCTTGACCTCGAAGACGCCGTCGCCCAGCTCCAGGATGGAAATGTCGAAGGTGCCGCCTCCCAGGTCGAACACCGCGATCTTCTCGTCCGCCTTCTTGTCCAGGCCGTAGGCCAGGGCGGCCGCGGTGGGCTCGTTGATGATGCGCTGCACGTCCAGTCCGGCGATGCGTCCGGCGTCCTTGGTGGCCTGCCGCTGGCTGTCGTTGAAGTAGGCGGGCACGGTGATGACCGCCGCGGTTACCGGCTCGCCCAGGTAGTCCTCGGCGGTCTGCTTCATCTTCTGCAGGATGAAGGCGGAGATTTCGGGCGCGCTGTAGCCCTTGCCGCGGCTCTCCACCCAGGCGTCGCCCTTGTCCGACCGGGCGATCTTGTAGGGCAGGAGCGGCAGGGCCTTCTGCACCATGGGGTCGTCGAACACCCGCCCGATCAGGCGCTTGACCGCGAAAACCGTGTTCTGAGGGTTGGTGATGGCCTGACGCCGGGCGATCTGGCCCATCAGGCGCTCGCCGCTCTCCGAGAAAGCCACGACGGAAGGAGTGGTCCGGCTCCCCTCGGCATTGGTCAGGACCTTGGGGTCGCTGCCCTCCATGATCGCAACACAGGAGTTGGTCGTCCCAAGATCGATGCCTATGACCTTTGCCATCTCTTCGTCTCCTTGTTCTTCAACCGCGTTTCAATGTGAATCTAATCATCGCCCCGGTCGTTTTCAACCGCCGATTCGCCATTTTCCAGCGATGATTTGTCCTGTAAAGTCGGCGCCTTAGCGACGCTTACCAGGGACGGCCGCAGCAGCCGGTCGACCAGGTAGTAGCCCGGATGGATCTCGTCCACCACCGTGTTGGGCTCGCATTCGCCGGTCTCCACCTGGGCGTACGCCTCGTGTTTCTCGGGATCGAAGGGTTGTCCCTTGGCCGTGACCCGCGTGACCCCGTGCTTCTGCAGCGCCTCGAGACAGGCCTTGATCACCAGCTCGATGCCGTCCACCAGCGCGTGCGGGTCGCCGTCGCCCGGCGCGTGCCGAGCCGCCCGCTCCAGGTCGTCGATCACCGGCAGGAGATCGCGCACCAGCGATTCGTTGGCGTAGCGGATAGCGTCCTGTTTTTCGCGGGTTACGCGTTTCTTGTAGTTCTCGGTCTCGGCCGCCTCGCGCAGGTAGAGGTCGTGATGGCGCCGGGCTTCCTCTCTTGCGGCATCCAGCTCCGCCCCGAGCCGCTCGATCTCCGACGGCTCCGGCGCCTCGACAGGCGCCTCGCCGACTTCGGGTCGGGTTGCCGTCTCCTCGTTTTCTTCGGCGGCCCGGGCTTGTTCTTTGTTGTCTTCAGCCATGATGAGGTTCGTTTTCGATGCCTCGTCCGGAAAAAAGAGCCGGTCAGCCGGTACGAAGACGCACCTGCCCCCGGCGACGGCGGACAAAAGTTAATCACCGAAGTGAACCTTGTCAAGGTGGCTGAAATCGCCGTAAAAGCGTCATTCCCGCGGAAGCAGGAACCTGGTCCGGCGCGACTTTTTCGACGCCTTGGTGTATACGTACGGATAGCGACGATTGCACGGCGGGACCGGGAGGCAGGTTGCCAGGCACCGAGGGGACGCCGTTCATGTCGGGGGGGGATTTGAGTGCCGGTGATACGGTCGAGCCCGGCCATCGTGCTGCGATCCTGGGCCTACGGCGAGTCGGACAAGATCGTTTCTTTCCTTACGCGGGACTACGGCAAGATCAGGGGCATCGCCAAGGGAGCCAAGCGGTCCCGCAAACGATTCCTGAACGTTCTGGAGCCCTTCACGCTTGTCCAGTTGCGTTTCCATCAGCGATCCAACAGCCCGCTGGCGTTCGTCCACGCCTGCGACTGGGTGTACGTGTTCCGGGGGATAACCCGGACCCTGGCCAAGATCGCGCACGCCTCCTATCTCGTGGAAATCACCGATGAACTGACGCGGGACGGCGACGACAGCCTGTCGCTTTTCGACCACCTGCGGGACGGGTTGCGGTTCCTGGAGGAGAACGAGGCGTCGACCGAGTTTCTCACCGCGTTCGAGTTGACGCTGCTGCGGCTGGCCGGGTTCCAGCCCACCCTGGAGCATTGCCAGCGCTGCGGCGTCCGGCCCTCGCCCGGCAACGGCCGGTGGGAGTTCAGTCCCCGGGACGGCGGCGTCCTGTGCCGCGGCTGCAGCGGCCTCCGCCGGGAATCGGTGCCCCTGTCGACCGAGGCGTTGGACATCCTGGCGCATTTCCAGCGACACGGCTGGATGCACGGAGAAACGCCGGTATTCTCGCCGCCGGCGCTCCGGGAGACCCGTGCGGTGGTCCCCTTGTTTATCCAGTACCAGATTAGTAAGAAGCTGAAGTCCGCAGCCTTCCTGGATGGTTCGTTTCACTAGGGACCTCCATTTGGACGTTACAGGCCACCAGGTCCCGGCGGGCTCCGTTCCGGCAGACAACACCACAGGAGAGCCAGAGTACCCATGAACGAGCACGCGACGATGGAAAAGGTCGTCAACCTTTGCAAACGGAGAGGGTTCATCTTTCCGTCCAGCGAGATTTACGGAGGAATCGGCAGCACCTGGGACTACGGGCCCGTGGGCGTGGAACTCAAGCGCAACGTCAAGGAGGCGTGGTGGAAGGCGGTGGTGACCGGCCGCAACGACACCGTGGGCCTGGACGCCTCGATCCTGATGCACCCGCGGGTGTGGGAGGCTTCCGGCCATGTCGCCGGCTTCTCCGATCCGCTGGTGGAGTGCAAGGCGTGCCATCATCGTTTCCGGGAGGACCACGTCGAGGACGGCGTCTGCCCGGACTGCGGCGGCGAGCTCACCGCGGCGCGGCAGTTCAACCTCATGTTCAAGACCTTCATGGGGCCGGTGGAGGATACCGCCAGCACGGTTTTCCTCCGGCCGGAGACGGCCCAGGGCATCTTCGTCAACTTCGCCAACGTGCTGGACACCGCGCGCCAGAAGATCCCCTTCGGCATCGCACAGATCGGCAAGAGCTTCCGGAACGAGATCACCCCCGGCAACTTCATCTTCCGCACCCGCGAGTTCGAGCAGATGGAGATCGAGTACTTCGTCAAGCCCGGGGAGGATGAGGAGGCCTTCCAGTCCTGGCAGGAAGCGCGTCTCCAGTGGTACGTGGACAACGGCGTCCGCGCCGGGAACCTCCGTATCCGCCCCCACGGCAGCGACGAGCTGGCCCACTACGCCAAGGCCTGCGTGGACGTGGAGTACGAGTTCCCGTTCGGCTGGTCCGAGCTCGAGGGCATCGCCAACCGCGGCGATTTCGACCTGAAGCAGCACATGGAGTACAGCGGCAAGGACCTGACCTACTTCGACGAGGCCACCCGCAGCCGTTACATCCCATACGTCATCGAGCCCTCCGCCGGCGTGGACCGGCCCCTGCTGGCGTTCCTGGTGGACGCGTACGACGAGGAGGAAGTGGAGGGCGACCGGCGGATCGTGCTGCGTCTCGACCCGCGCCTGGCGCCCTTCAAGGCCGGCGTCTACCCGCTGCTCAGGAAGGAAGGACAGCCAGAGCGGGCGCAGGAGATCCGCGATTTCCTGAAAGAGCACTTTCCGGTGGTCTATGACCAGGCCGGCTCCATCGGGCGGCGCTACCGGCGGCAGGACGAGATCGGCACCCCCTTCGGCATCACCGTGGACCACGAGACCATGAAGGACCAGACGGTGACGCTGCGCGACCGGGACGCCATGACCCAGGTGAGGATTCCGGTGGACCGGCTGGTGGACGAGCTCCGGCGCCGCATCGACCCGCGCACGAGGGACCGTTGATGGCCCGCCACGTCTACTCGTTCGGGGCGGGCAAGGCGATGGGCCGGGCCTCCATGCGCGAGATCCTGGGCGGCAAGGGCGCGGGCCTCCACGAAATGACCCGGATGGGCGTTCCGGTGCCCCCCGGCTTCACCATCTCCACCGCCGTCTGCACCCATTTCTACGAGAATCAGGGCACTTACCCCGAAGGTCTGGAGCGGGAGGTCGCCCGCGCCATGGCCCGGGTGGAGAAGATCATGGGCCGGCGCTTCGGCGACGGCGACAACCCCCTGCTGGTGTCGGTCCGCTCGGGGGCGCGTGAATCCATGCCCGGGATGATGGACACCGTGCTCAACCTGGGCCTCAACGACGAAACCGTGGCCGGCATGATACGGCGCACCGGCAACGCGCGGTTCGTGTACGACTCCTATCGCCGGTTCGTGCAGATGTACGGCGACGTGGTGCTGGGCATGAAGCCCGACAAGGCCGACCCGCACGACGTGTTCGAGGCGTTGCTGGAGCGCAAGAAGCGCGCCCGGGGCGTCCGTGACGACACCGAGCTCACCGCCGAGGACCTGAAGGGTCTCGTAGCGCAGTTCAAGCGCGAAGTAAGGCGGCAGCGTGGCGTTCCGTTCCCCGAGGATCCGGTGGAGCAGCTCTGGGGCGCCATCGGCGCGGTGTTCGGCTCGTGGAACAACGACCGCGCGGCGGCCTACCGGAAGATGTACGGCATCCCCGACGACTGGGGGACGGCGGTGAACATCCAGACCATGGTGTTCGGCAACCAGGGAGACACCTCCGGCACCGGCGTGGCCTTCACCCGCGATCCGGCGTCGGGAGAGCGGCGGTTCTACGGCGAGTTCCTGATGAACGCCCAGGGCGAGGACGTGGTGGCCGGGATCCGCACGCCGCAGCCCATCAGCGCGCTGGCCGGGGTCCAGCGCACGGCCTACCGCGAGTTGCAGCGGCTCGGCCACGTCCTGGAGGAGCGTTACCGCGACATGCAGGACATGGAGTTCACCATCGAGGAGGGCCGGCTCTGGCTGTTGCAGACCCGGACCGCCAAGAGGACGGGCTTCGCCGCGGTGCGCATCGCCGTGGACATGGCGGACAAGGGCCTCATCACCCGGGACGAGGCGTTGCAGCGCATCGAGCCCGACCATTTGAGCCAGCTCCTGCGTCCGGTCTTCGACCACGCGGCCAAGGAGACGGCCCAGGCCAAGGGCCGGGTGCTGGCGCGGGGACTGCCCGCGGGTCCGGGCGCGGCCACGGGAAGGATCGTGTTCCACGCCACCGACGCCGAGGCGCGCCGGGCGCGGGGAGAAAGCGTGATCCTGTGCCGGGTGGAGACCAGCCCCGAGGACATCCGCGGCATCGAGGCGGCCCAGGGCATTCTCACGGCCCGGGGCGGCATGACCTCCCACGCGGCGCTGGTGGCGCGCCAGCTCGGCACCGTGTGCGTGGTGGGCTGCGACGGACTGTCGGTGGACTACCGCTCCGGCGAAGCCCGGATCGGCAAGGCCGTGCTCAAGGAAGGGGACTGGCTGTCGCTGGACGGCAGCACCGGCGAGGTGATCCAGGGCCAGCTCCGGACCCACCCTTCGGACGTCCTGCGGGTGTTGCTGGACCGCAATCGCGAAGCCTCCGCCTCTCCCGACTACCGGCGCTTCGCCAAGCTCATGCGCTGGGTGGACGAGGCCCGCCGGCTCGGCGTCAAGACCAACGCCGACCTGCCGGAGCAGGCCCGCATCAGCCGTGCCTTCGGCGCCGAAGGCATCGGCCTGTGCCGCACCGAGCACATGTTCTTCGAGGAGCAGCGCATCCACAGCGTGCGCGAGATGATCCTGGCCGACGACGAGGAAGGGCGCCGCAAGGCCCTGGACAAGCTGCTGCCCATGCAGAAGGGCGACTTCAAGGCGATCCTGGGGATCATGGACAAGCTGCCCGTGACCATCCGCCTGCTGGACCCGCCGCTGCACGAGTTCCTGCCCCACACCAGCGCCGACATCGCCGCGCTGGCCAAGGTGTTCTCCATTCGCCCCAGGAAGGTGCGCGAGAAGGTGGAAGCGCTCCGGGAGGCCAACCCGATGCTCGGCCATCGCGGCTGCCGGCTGGCCATCTCGTTCCCGGAGATCACGGAGATGCAGACCAAGGCCATCTTCCAGGCGGCGTGCGAGCTGCGCAAGGAGCGCAAGGACCCGCGCCCCGAGGTGATGATCCCGTTGGTGGGCAGCCTCGAGGAATTCCGTGCCCAGCGGGAGATCGTGGATCGGGTCGCCCGGGACACCATGAAGGCGTACGGGGTCAAGGTGCGTTACGCCGTGGGCACCATGATCGAGCTGCCCAGGGCCTGTCTGGTGGCCGACCAGATCGCCAGGGAGGCGCAGTTCTTCTCCTTCGGCACCAACGACCTCACCCAGACCTGCCTGGGCCTGTCCCGGGACGACGCCGGCAAGTTCCTGCCCCGCTACGTGGCCCAGGGCCTGCTGCCCGAGGATCCGTTCGTGACCATCGACGAGCCTGGGGTCGGCGCGCTGATGGCGTTGGGCGTGGAGAGGGGACGGAGCGCCTGCGAGGATCTCGACGTCGGCATTTGCGGCGAGCACGGCGGCGACCCCAAGTCGGTGGTCTTCTGTCACGACCTGGGCCTCGACTACGTCAGTTGCTCCCCCTACCGCGTTCCCATCGCCAAGCTGGCGGCGGCCCAGGCCGCGCTCCGGACGAAGGGTAGCCCCGAGTAGCCTCCGGACCGTTTTCTCACACATTCCCCTACAGTTTTCGGCCGCCCGGCCGATCAAGAACTTCAGGAGACAAGTCCTATGGAACTCTCTCTTGGAGAATCGATGGTAGGGGCCGGCGTTGTCACGCGTGAGCAGCTCGACCGGGCCACGGCTGCCCGAGGGCGTACCGGCGCCAACCTGGTGGCGGCCCTGGTGGAGGACGGCGCCGCGGACGAGGACCGGGTCATGGCATTCGTCGCCGGGCGGTTCGGGCTGGAAGAGACGGAGCTGACCCCGTCGGCCGTCGAGGCCGCGGCCGCCGGCCTGCTGCCCCTGCCGCTCTTGCGGAAACGCGGAATGCTTCCGCTCGCCCGTTCGGGCTCGGTGCTGGACGTGGCCATGAGCGACCCCACGGACCTGGCCGCCGTCGACGAGATCCGGTTCATGACCGGACACGACGTGAGGACGGTGCTGGCGCGCCCCTCCGCCATCCGAAGCATCCTGGAAGATCGTCCCCGTACCGTGGGCCACGATGCCTCCTTGCGTGACACGGCGCATGGAGAACGGACGAGCGCTCGCCGCCGCTCGGCCTCGACGCCGCCCGCCACGGACACGCCGGTGGTGGCGCTGGTGGATTCGCTTCTGAAGGACGCGGTGGCGCGCGGCGCCAGCGACGTCCACATCGAGCCCTACGAGGAGGACGTGCGCATCCGCTTCAGGATCGACGGCGTGCTGCAGGAGGTCATGACTCCGCCGCACGAGATGAAGCTGGCGTTGACCTCCCGTGTCAAGGTGCTGGCGGGCCTCGATATCGCCGAGCATCGCCTGCCCCAGGACGGACGCCTCAAGCTGGCCGCCGCCGGGGGCGAAGTGGACGTGCGGGTGTCCGTGCTGCCCACCCGGTTCGGGGAGAAGGTGGTGCTGCGGTTGCTGCACCGGTCCGATCTCGTCACCAGCCTCGACGGGCTCGGGCTGGAAGCCCACGACCGGCGGCTCTTCACCGAGGCCATGAGCAAGCCCGCCGGCATGATCCTGCTCACCGGCCCCACCGGAAGCGGCAAGTCCACCACCCTCTACGGCATGCTGTCGGAGCTCAACCACCCCGGGGTGAACATCTCCACGGCGGAGGACCCGGTGGAGTACCATCTCGCGGGCGTCAACCAGGTCCAGACCCACGGCGAGATCGGGCTGACGTTCGCCGCCTGCCTGCGGGCGTTCCTGCGCCAGGACCCCGACATCATCATGGTGGGAGAGATCCGCGACGCGGAGACCGCCCGCATCGCCGTCAATGCGGCGTTGACGGGCCATCTCGTGCTGACCACGCTCCATACCAACGACGCGCCTTCCAGCGTCCACCGCCTGAAGGACATGGGAGTGGAGCCCTACCTCATCGCCTCCGCCATCACCATGATGGCGGCCCAGCGCCTGCTGCGACGGGTTTGCGACGGATGCAGGGTTGGGGCGGCGCTGCACCCAGGCATGCTCACGGCACCGGCCGGTCGGACCGAGGCGGTGCGTGACGTGGAGGCATCCCACGGGCCGGGCTGTGCCGAGTGCCATCACACGGGCTACCGGGGGCGCGTGGCCGTCTACGAGGTCATGACCCTGTGCGACGACCTTCGGAAGCTGATTCTCCAGGGCGGCTCCGCTGCGGACCTGAAACGAGCGGCCATCCGCCAGGGCATGCGGACCCTGCGTCAGGCCGCCGTCGGGAAGGTCCGCCAGGGGGTCACCACCCTCGAGGAGGCGCTGCGGGTGACGGAGCCGGACCCCTCGGACATCCCCGCGGCTTCCACGTCCGGGTGATTCCATGGCGCGGTACCGGTGGCAGGGCAGGAACCGGGAGGGAAGACTCCTTCGGGGCGAGATGGAAGCGGCGGACCGCGCGGCGGTGACGGCCGAGCTCCGCCGCCGCCGGATCCGCCCGTTGCCGTCCGGCATCCGGGAGAAGGGAGCCGGACTGACGCGTGAGATCCACGTGCCCGGATTCAATCCCAGGGTCAACGCCGACGACATCGTCATGCTCACGAGGAACTTCGGGGTGATGATCGAGGCCGGCGTGCCCATCGTCGAGTGTCTCCAGGTGCTCGCCGACCAGACCGGAAACGGAGTGGTGAAGAAGGCGCTTCAGGCCGTGCGGCTTGACGTCTCCAACGGGATGACGCTGACGGCGGCCATGGCCAGACATCCCAGGCTGTTCGACACCCTGTTCGTCCGCATGGTGTCCGCCGGCGAGCACGGCGGCGTCCTGCCCGAGGTCCTGGCCCGTCTGGCGCTGTTCATCGAGCGGTCCGCGCGGCTCAAGCGCAAGGTCCGGACGGCCATGGTCTATCCCGCCACCGTCGTGGTGGTGGCCGCGGTGGTCGTGGCGGTGCTGCTCCTCCACGTGATCCCGGTGTTCGCGGAAGTCTACCGGGGCATGGGACAGGCCCTTCCCCCCTTGACGGAGTTGACCATCGCCTTGAGCCGCGGCCTTTACGACTATTCTCCGGCCCTTCTCGGCGGGTCCGCGGTCCTTGCGGTTGCGGCCCATGCGGCCTGGCGCACCGAACGCGGGCGCAGAGGGTTCCACGGATGGCTGCTGAGGTTCCCGCTGATCGGCGGTCTCGCGCGCAAGGCCGCCATCGCGCGTTTCAGCCACAACACGGGACTGCTGCTCCGGTCGGGCGTGACCCTGCTGGACAGCCTGACCGTCACCGCGGGGACCACCGGGAACAAGGTCCTGGAGCGCGCGATCCTGGAGACCCGGGACGGTCTGGAGAAAGGGATGACCCTGGCCGACCTGCTGGCGGCCAGCGGCCTGTTTCCGCCGCTGGTCTGCCACATGGTCGCCGTGGGCGAGAACATCGGGGCTCTGGACACGATGCTCAACCGGGTCTCCGCCTTCTACGAGGAGGAGGTGGACCGCGCGGTGGTCCGGCTGACCACGCTGATGGAGCCGGTGCTGATGATCGTCCTGGGCGTGGTGCTCGGCGGCATCGTCATCGCCATGTATCTGCCGATCTTCCAGATGGGCGGCATGGTGCAATAAGGAGCTTCGAGATGAACATGGATGGTTGCGCCAGGGGTCTGGAGGGCGGCGTTTTCGGAATAGATGGAGATGCCGCCGGAATGAACGGCCGCCGCCGGGACCGGGCAGCCGGGTTCACCCTGATCGAGCTGCTGGTGGTGATCACCATCATCGGCATCCTCGCCGCCATGGCGATTCCCCAGTTCGGCGCCTACCGGCGCAAGGGCTACGACGCCGATGCCCAGGCCAACGTGAGGAACATGGCCCTGGCCCAGGAGGCCTACTTCGTGGACAACAACAGCTACACGGCGACCCTCGCCGACCTGACGGCCTTCGGCTACACCCAAAGCGCCAACATTACCCCGGCCATCACCACCGGCGACGCCTCCACGTTCGTGGTCACCGCCACGGTCGCCAGCGGCTGCGGCGAGGGCACGGGGGTCGCCACCTACGACCGCGCCGCCGGCAGTGTCACTTTGGTGAAATGCGCGCCGTAGGTGCTGTCCCGGGATGACCCGAAGTCCGAGGGACCCGAAAAACCCTTGATGTAAAATGGTCCAATAAGTTATTCTGGAACAGTCGGGAGCTTACATGTCACCGGAACTCATCGCCATCATCATCGTAGGCTTGTCCAACGCCGCATCTCTCGGCTTCCTTTGGACTCTCCATCACGACGTAGCGGGCCTGCGTGAGCGCACTACGCGTCTGGAGGAACGTTTCCTACGGGTGGAGGAGCGGCTCACCCGGCTGGAGCAAGGCTTCGCGAAACTGGAGCAGCGGCTTACCCGCCTGGGGGGCTTGTTCGAGCGATTCGCCGGCCGGGCGCGCGGGACGGGCGAAACCGGTACGGGAACCTGATTCGAGAAACGCGATTGGGAATGTCGCCTTGCCTACTCCGGCGCCGCTTCCGATTCGGGCTCGGATACGGGCGCCGGTGTCGGGAGGGGCTCCTTGTCTTCCTTGATGAAGTCGAAGAGCAGGCGCGGGACGGCGTTGCAGCTTATGCAGCGGGGAGTTTCCGGCTGCTTGCCGTCCGGGTAGATCATGTTCTTGAGGTAGAAGGGCTTCTCGGTGCCGACGTACCCGTCGTAGTAGAACGCCAGCTTGCCGCACTCACTGCATTGGAGGTACTTCGCCATTTCCGGTCTTTCCGCGTTTCGAGGGCCGTTGCCTTGAAGCCTTATGCTTCGAAGCTCCCCGTGATCTCCTGGTGGCCGTCTCCCTCTGTATAGCTTTCCTCGCGATAGAGGCCAAGGGCCTTCATCACCGGCGTGTCGTGTATGGCAAACAGGATGGACTCGCCGTCGGTGTCGTTGGCGTGCTCGTGCCAGGCCCAGGGCGGCACCACGAAGAAATCTCCTTCCTCCCATTCGAACCGCTGGCCGTCGATGACCGAGTAGCCTTTTCCGGCGAAGGCCAGATACACCGAGCTCTGCACCTGCCGGTGTGCATGCGTGCGGACTCCGGGCCGCACCATCTGGATGGTGCAACTCATGGTGGTCAACACCGGCCCGCCCGTGCTCGGGTTCAGGTACTCGAAGCAGACGTCGTCGTGGGGGCTGGCCGGCCCCTCGCCGATGCGCTGGAGAGCATCGTAGGTGGGCTCCCACTTGAAGTTGAGCAGCGGCGAGCGGTCCTCCGGCGGCTTCTCCCAAGTGGGGCGGAGGTGCGTCACGCCGAACTTCCGCTCCGACTCGTTGACGTCGGTGATGGGAAACCGGTGGTCCGGGTACATCTCGAAGAAGGTGGCGTCGAGGTCGCCCACCAGCGGCAGATCCAGCCCGTCCATCCAGATCATCGGCTCATCCGACTCGCAGCCGTGGTCGTGCCAGTCCCAGCTCGGCGTGAGCACCAGGTCGCCCCGGCTCATGACGCACTTGTCGCCGTTCAGGTTGGTGTAGGTGCGGTCTCCCTCGATGATGAATCGGATGGCGGAGGGCGAATGCCGGTGGCAGGGGGCGATCTCTCCCGGCTTGACGATCTGCACCGCGGCCCATAGCGTCCGGGTGGCCGCGTGCTTGCCGCCCAGCCCCGGGTTCACCAGCCCCAGCACCCGCCGCTCGCCGCCCCGCTCGATGGGCACCAGGTCGCCGGCCCGGTGCGCCAGCCGGCGCAGGTCCGCCCAACGCCACAGGTGCGGTTTTACCGGCGACCGCGGCTCCGCGGGCAGGGCGTCCTGGGTGATGTTCCACAGCGGCACCAGGTGCTTCTCGTCCACTTCCCGGTAGAATGCCTCGGTTTCCGTGTTTGTGCTCATGGGATACCTCCCGCCGTCGAATCACGGGTACAGGCGCGGGCGGGCTTGAAACCCGCCCCTACGCCGCCCCCTGCAGCGACAGCTTCAGCCCCGGTTTGCTGATGTACACGTGGTTGACCTTGTGCCCGCGCAGGTTTTGCAGCAGGCCGAGCACGCCGTTGCCCGTGTAGGGCGTCGCCGGGCCGGCGTCGCGCATGGCGTTGAACTCGTCCCTGGTGACGAGCCAGCGCAGCAGCAGGTCGTCGTCCGAGAGCCCAGGCTCGAAGCTCTTGCGGATCTCGGCGATGGACGGCTGCGGCGGTTCCCACTTGGCCAGCTCCCGGGCCCGGGGCCGGTCCAGGATACTGTCCTTGACTTCGGGGTTCATCAGCCGGCTGCCCTCCTCGCCCCAAAGCCCCAGGGCGTAGAGGATGCTCTGGTCGGTGACCTGGGCGTAGCGCTCGCCGACGATGACGTTGATGGCCGCCTGGCTTCCCACGAACTGCGACAGGGGCGTCACCATGATCGGATAGGCGAACTCCTCCCGCACCCGGCCGCACTCCTCCAGGGCCTCCTGGAACTTGTGCCCCAGGCCCACCTTTTCCAGTTGGTGGCGCAGGTTGGAATACATCCCGCCGGGCACCTGGTGGAGGTACTGTCCGTAGTCGTATTCCACGGGCTCTCCCGGGGGCAGACCTTCCTGTTCGGCGATGCGGTTGAAGTGCTCGGACACGATCCGCATCGACTCTTCGTCCACCGCAGTGGCATGGCCCAGCGCCCGGGCGTTGGCCGCGACGTTGAACAGCGACGGGTTGGACGAGCCGTTGGCCAGCGGCGGGACGGCGGTGTTCACGATGGTGATGCCCAGCTTGATGGCCTCCACGCAGCACAGCGGCCCGAGCCCGGTGGTGCAATGGGTGTGGAACTCCACCGGGATCCCGTTGGCGTTCTCCAGCACCAGCGGCACCAGCTTGCGGACCCGGTCCGGGGTGATCAGCCCGCCGGGGTCCTTCAGGCAGATGCGCGTGACGTCGAGGGTCGCCGCCTGGCGCGCCCGCTCCGCGTAGTACTCGTCGGTATGCTTGGGCGATACCGAGTAGATGAGGTTGAGGATCGGCTCGAGCCCGGCGTCGATGACCGTCTGCACCTTCTGTTTCCACCCCGCCGGATCGTTCCATTCGTCGGATATCCGGGCCTGGCTCATGCCGTTCTCGCGCATGCGCCGCAGGTAGAGCGCGTACAGCGAGTACGGAGTCACCTCGAACGCGTTGAACCGTCCGGAGGTCATCCGAAGCGGGGTGTCGGGCATCCTTTCCTTCACCAGACGGATGCGCTCGAAGGGATCTTCCTTGAGGTCCCGGACGCACTTCTTGAGGAAGATGCTCGACATCAACTCAAGCGCGTCGAAACCCGCCCGGCCCATCCGCTCGGCGATGGGCAGCATCATGCCGGTGCGCATGCGCGTGGCCCAAAGGCTCATCTGCCCGTCCCGCAACGTCGTGTCCACGAAGTGAATCTCGCTCATGGGCACAACCCTAGCACAACGGCCCCCTATGCGTCATTCCAGACTCGACCCCCGGACACCCGTCCAGGCCCCCATCACCCCGGCCAACCACCTCGTCACCCCGGCCCCTCTGCAGCGTCACCCGGGCCCCTCATGGCGTCACCTCCGGGCGCCTCAGGCGTCATCCCGGGCGCCTCAGGCGTCACCCCGGGCTTGACCCGGGGTCCAGGGGCGGGGGTGGGCGGGCCATCTTGTCTGTACCCTGTCACGCCCCCTCTGGATCCCGGGTCAAGCCCGGGATGACGCCATGGGGCCCGGGATGACGCTGAAGCGCCCGGGATGACGCTGAGGCGCCCGGGATGACGCTGAAGCGCCGGGGATGATGAGGCGGGGTCCGGGATGCCCCGTCACGCTACGGGGCGCGTCCCGGCATTGACGCCGGCCGGGCGACGTTCTATTCAGTCCGGGTGCCGGCAGGAAGGGACCGACGAGGCCATCGCCGCCGGCATCAGCGTCGGCGGCGTCATGGTGCTCCAGATGGGGCTGGACCACCCCGAGATGTTCAAGGCGCTGATCTGTAGGAACCAACAACAACGGTTACCCGCCGCCCAGGCGGCACAAGGAGGCATCCCATGGCAACAAGGCTCTTCAACTCCAAGAACTCCATGTTCTGCGAGAAGCTCCGCGTGGTCCTGACCATGAAGAAGGTTTCGTACGAGGTGGTGGACGTCCGCGCCGACAACCGCGAGTCGTTGATCGCCTTCTCCAACCAGCGCAAGGTCCCCACCATGGACATCGACGGCCAGTGCATTCAGGATTCCACCATCCTGGCCAAGTATTGGGAGGAGAAAGTTCCCGAGCCCACCATCTACCCGGACAACTCCTCCGACAAGGGACTGTGCCTGATGCTGGAGGACTGGGCCGACGAGGACCTCAACGGCGCCGTCATGGCTTTCCGAAGGGCCCAGAACGACGATGACGTGAAGAAGGCCGAGGAAGACCTGGCGGTCCACCTGGAGAACCTCGACCTGCTCTACTCCGGAAGGGATTTCATCTTCGGCCGCATGACCCTGGCCGACATCTCCATCTACGCGCAGCTCCACTACCTCTACACCGCCCTGGACCGCGAGATCGACGGCAAGCACACGCACGTGCATGCCTTCATCGAGCGCATGATGAAGGCCACCGGCGTGTCGTCGATCAAGGAGGTGGCGTAGGCGTCAGATCCGGCCCCAGCGGATGCACCGCGCCACGCGTATCCGGATGACGGGCCGCTCGTCCAGGGCCATGGCCCGGTACTGCGGGTATTTCCGGCGCAGCAACCGGACGGCTTTCTTGTGGGCCTCTCCGCGCGTCAGGACGCTGGCTCTGCCCTGGACGATGATGTGGGCCAGGCGCGACCAGTCTTCGTCGTCGTAGCGGTGGACCACTACGGATACCCGGGGGTTGGCGCGGATGTTTCGGACCCGCTTCAGCTCCCGGGGCGCGGCGGCCTTGGGCTTCTCGTCGATGGGGGAGTACAGGGACTCGCCGTCGAAGGCGAAGCAGAAGGGCAGGTTGAGCGGCTGGCCCTGCTCGTCGACCGTGGCCAGATGGCCGACGCGGGCCTGGCGGATGAATGCGGCTTCCTTGCGGGTCATGACCTTACCGTGGGATACCGTTGCGTCTCCAACCAGGTATTGCCTCGAAGATCGCCGGCCAATGCGCACCTCGTCTTTGTTGCGAAAGTGCTGTTTTCTGGATCCCGGACTTGACCCGGGCGTCATCCCGGGCTTGACCCGGGATCCAGGCGAGGTGGGGCCCGGGCGGCCGGGCCGCTACAGCCTGTAATCCCCCAACAGCGTCGGCGCGAACAGTTCCTCCACCGCGGGGATCTTGTCGCCCAGCAGGCCCTGTTCGCCCATGTAGCGGGTCAACGCCTCGATGACGTGGCGGTTGGCCTCGATGCCGTAGGGCCACCAGTCGTCGCCGAAGACGTCCCGCAGCAGCGCCATCTCGGCCTGGAGCCAGGGCAGCGTGCTGGCCATGGTGTTGTTGATGTTCATGCGGTCGATGGCGTCGTCCTTGGATTGGCAGAAGGCCGTGTAGAGGCTTCGGGCCACCCAGGGATTGGCCTCGTACACGTCGTTCCGTATGCACACGGTGTGCATGATCGGGAAGATGCCGGTGCGCCGGTAGTAGTCGATCTCCACGGACTTGAAGTCGGGAAACAGGCGGCGGATGTGCGGTGCGCCGGCGGCGTGGCACGAGGGGATGCGGGCGGTGACCAAGGCGTCGATCTCGCCCTTGTCCAGCATGTCGTTCAGGGTGCGGTCCTGGGGGATGGGCTGCACCTTGATGTCCGGCGGCAGCCTGAGCTCGATGCGTTCCTTCCGTCCCGGGACTTCCTGGCCGCCGGTGAACCACTCCACGTCGCCGGCCTTGACCCCGTGGTCGTCGCTCAGAAAACCGCGGATCCACACCGCCGCGGTGATGGAATATTCGGGCACGCCGACGCGCTTGCCGCGCAGGTCCTCGGGCTTGTCCAGCCCCCGGTCGGTGTTGATGAACACGCAGGAGTGGCGGAAGTAGCGCGACGGGAACACCGGGATGGCGGTGAACGGGCTTTCGCCCCGGGAAGTCATGGTGATGTAGTTGGCCAGCGACATCTCGGAGGCGTGGAACTCCTGGTGGTGCCCCATGCGCCAGAAGATCTCCTCGGCCTGCATCGGCAGGTAGTTGAGGGCGATGCCGTCGGGATCGAGGGAGCCGTCCTGCAGCGTCTTGGTGCGGTCGTAGTCGCCGCACGCCAGCGTCAGATGTAGTTTCGACATGAGTGTGTTCCTTGCACGTTGGCCCGCCGGACCGGTGGCCCCGGCGAGTGTCCCTCACTCTTCTAGACGTCCACCTTGTGGATCACCAGGCCGGTGACGAGCTTGGGAAAGAAATACGTGGACTTTTGGGGCATCTTCTCGCCCTTGAGGGAGACGCTGATCATTTCGCCGGCGCTCGGAGGGTTCAGGATGAATGCGGCCTGGCAGCCGCCGGCCTCCACCTCGGCCAGCGCCTCTTCGGCGTCGTGGGTGTAGGCGACCGCATCGGTATTCACCGCGCCGCGGGTCGACACGCCCAGGATATGCTCCATCAACAGCACGTGCAGTGTGGTGACGTCCAGGGCGCGCAACTCGGGGCCCATGTCGGGAGCCAACCGCCGCATCGTTTCGCCGTCTCTCAGGCGCAGGGCCAGGTGGCGCGAATCGCCCCGGAAACTCGCGCCCAGGAGCCGCTGGCCGCCCTTCGGGTTCCGGAGCGTGTCCAGAAACCGCCGCCGCCCGTCGCCGTTCCGGGGGAAAGCCTCCACGTGGAAGTGGCGTTGCAGGCTCTCTTCCAGCTCCGCGGACGACACGTCGGGCAGCTCCCGCACCAGCCGGTGGGTGGGCAGGATCACCACGCCCTCTTCCCGGAGATTGGCGAAGTACATCATCACGCGGTTGAAGCCCTCGACGCCGCCGGTGCCGGGCCGTTCCGCCAGACGCCGGTTGCGGTAGCCGGAGGCGGCCTCGTAGCGGTGGTGCCCGTCGGCGATGAAGACCTCCTGCCGGCTCAACGCCTCCTGCACCATGCTGATGAGGCCGGGGTCCGTCACCGCCCACAGCCGGGAGGTGCCGAACTCCCCCAGCTCCGCCTCGACCTTGGGGTCCCGTGCCTTCACGTGGTCGCTCAGGGCGTCGGTCAGGGTCGGCCGCTCGTCGGTGTACAGGCCCAGGATCGAGCTGAACTGGGCGTCGCAGGCGAGCATCAGCTTCAGGCGATCCTCCTTGGGCTCGGCCAGAGTGTTCTCGTGGCCGTGGATGCCGCCGCCGAAGTCCTCGATGGTGGCCAGCGCGATGAAGCCGCGCCGTTCCCTGGGGATGCCGTCCTGCAGCCGGTATTCCTGGCTCAGGTAGTAGATGGCCGGGGCGTCTTCGGGTACCAGGGTGCCGTCTTCCTGCCATTCCCGGAATCGCCGCGGCACAGTCTCGTAGGGATCGGCGTCGCGGCAATAATCGATGCGCACGACGTTCCGCGGCGAGCGGTCGTAGAGTTCCGCCTGGTGCTCGGCGGAGATGACGTCGTAGGGGGGCGCCACCACGCTGGAGAAGTCGGCGATCTTGCCGGGATTGTAGGTCAGGCCCCGGAAGGGAAAGATCTGTGCCATGCCCGCTTCTCCGGCGCTACGCCTTCAGGCTGTCCTGCAGCTTCCGGTCCCGGGCCTCGACCCCGGCGGCCAACTCCTCCTTGAAACGGGTGAGCCTGTCCGCCAGCTCCGGGTCCTTGCGGGCGATGATCTGGGCCGCGAAGATGCCCGCGTTGGCGGCCCCGCCCTTGCCGATGGCCATGGTCGCCACCGGCACGCCGGCCGGCATCTGCACCGTGGCCAGCAGCGCGTCCATGCCGTCCAGGGCCGACGCGCTCAGCGGCACGCCGATGACCGGCAGCGTGGTGACGGCCGCCACCACCCCCGCCAGATGGGCCGCGGCGCCGGCGCCGACGATGAACGCCTCGATGCCCCGGTCCGCCGCGCCCTTGGCGTAGGCGTGGGTCCGCTCCGGCGAACGGTGCGCGGACGATATATGCATCTCGTACGGGATGCCGAAGGATTCCAGCCGCGTCGCGGCCTCCTTCATGACCTCGACATCGGAATCGCTGCCCATGAGAATCGCTACTCTCGGAGTCTGCTCCGCCACGTGTGTCTCCTCCTTCTTGCTTCGGTTCGAACGTCCAGGCGCCGCGCGCGGTCCTGTCGTGTTGCGCGGGCGGGTTTGAAACCCGCCCCTTTCGTTGGTGGACCTCAGGGTGCACCGCGGTCTATCGCGCGGCGGGCGATGTCCCGGCGGTAGTGCATGCCCTCCCACGAGATCCTGCTCACGCCGTCGTAAGCCTGCCCCGTGGCCCCCTCGATGGTGTCGCCCAGCGCGGTGACCCCCAGCACCCGTCCGCCGCCGGTGAGCCAGCGGTCTCCCTCGCGTTTCGTCCCGGCGTGAAACGCGTATCCGTCGCGCCAGGAATCGAGCGCGTCGAGTCCGGATATTTCCATACCCGTTTGATACTGGCCCGGATAGCCCCGGGACGCCAGCACCACGCAGACCGCCGCCTGGTCCGACCACTCGGCGGCGGCCTCTCCGAGCCTGCCGTCGGCGGTGGCCATGAGGAGCGAGGGAAGATCGCTCTCGAGGCGCATCATGATCGGCTGACATTCAGGGTCGCCGAACCGGCAGTTGAACTCCAGCACCTTGGGGCCGTCCTCGGTGATCATGAGCCCGGCGTAAAGGACTCCGCGATACACCAGGCCGCGGCGCTTGAGGCCCGACGCCAGCGGCTTCAGCACCTGTTCCACCACGGCGTCGTGCACGGCCGCGTCCACCACCGGCGCCGGCGAGTAAGCGCCCATGCCGCCGGTGTTGGGGCCCTCGTCACCGTCGAAGATGCGCTTGTGGTCCTGGGCCGACGCCAGCGGCAGGAAGTCGTCGCCGTCCATCAGGGCCATGAACGAAGCTTCCTCGCCCGTGAGCAACTCCTCGACGACGACCCGCTCGCCGGCCTCGCCGAAGACCTTGCGCCCCATGACGGCGTCGAGGGCGGCTTCGGCTTCCGCCCTGCCGGAACACAGGATCACGCCCTTGCCCGCGGCCAGCCCGTCCGCCTTGACCACGCAGGGCCGATCCTGGGCCACGTACCGCCGGGCCTCGTCCATGTCGGAGAACACCTCACAGGCCGCGGTGGGGATGCCGTTCTCCAGCATCACCTCCTTGGCGAAGGCCTTGCTGCCTTCCAGCCGTGCGGCCTCCCGGCTCGGTCCGAACACCCGGAGGCCCCGGCTCTCGAACAGGTCGGCGATGCCCGACACCAGCGGCTGCTCCGGACCCACCACCGTGAGGTCGATGCCCTCCCCGGCGACGAAGTCGGCGAGCCTCTCGATGTCGCCGGTTCCGATGTCCACCCGTTCCGCCTGCCGGCGCATGCCGTCGTTGCCGGGCGCGCAGTAGAGCTTTTCCACCTGCGGGCTCTGGCGCAGCTTCCACGTCAGGGCGTGTTCCCGCCCGCCGCTGCCGATGACCAGGATCTTCACGGTTCCAACAACTCCAATCCGTCATTCTCCTCCAATCCGTCATTCCCGCGGAAGCGGGAATCCAGGAGGGGCAGGGCGGGGAACACACAGCCGTGGCGCCCCTCCGCCGCCCCTGGATTCCCGCTTCCGCGGGAATGACGGATACGGGGCGTATGACGGATACGGGGCGTCCTGGGCAGTTTCACGCCGAAGAGCATCCTGCTCCAAGAGTTCATCCGCCGGACTAGTGCCGGAAGTGCCGGATGCCGGTGAAGACCATGGCGATGCCGTGCTCGTCGGCGGCGGCAATGACCTCTTCGTCGCGGATGGAGCCGCCCGGCTGGATGACCGCGCGGGCGCCCGCCTCGGCGGCCGCGTCGACGCCGTCCCGGAAGGGATAGAAGGCGTCGGAGGCCACCACGGAGCCTACGAGGTCGAGGCCGTGGGTCTTCGCCCGGGTCACGGCGAGTTGGGCGGAATCCACCCGGCTCATCTGGCCGGCGCCGACGCCGAGCAACTGGTCGCTCGATGTGAACACGATGGCATTGGACTTCACGTGGTGGCACACGCGCCAGGCGAACCCCAGGGCCTTGTACTCGTCGTCGGTGGGTTGCCGCTCGGTGACCACCTTGCACTCCCGCACGTCGATGGGCTTGTGGTCCCAGTCCTGCACCAGCACGCCGCCGTGCACCCGCCGCAGGTCGAGGCTCCGGTCGTTGTCGGGGGTCATGTCGATCTCCAGCAGGCGGATGTTCAGCAGGCGCTTGGCCGAGGACAGGATCTCCCGTGCTTCGGATGTGAACGAAGGCGCGATGACGATTTCCAGGAAGACCTGCTTCAATTCCTCGGCCGTCTCCGCGTCGACCGGGCGGTTCAGGGCGATGACGCCGCCGAAAATGGACACGGGGTCGCCGGCCTTGGCCTTGCGGAAGGCGTCCGCCAGCGACACGCCGGAGGTGGCCAGGCCGCAGGGGTTGGTGTGCTTGATGGCGACGGCGGCGGTCTCGGGGAAGTCCATGACCGTGCTGAGGGCAGCGTCGGCGTCCAGGATGTTGTTGAACGAGAGCTGCTTGCCCTGGACCTGCGTGGCCCGGGCCACGGACGGTCCCGTGGAATCCGCGTGGGCATAGAACGCCGCGCTCTGGTGCGGGTTTTCGCCGTAGCGCAGCTCCTGCAGCTTGGAGAGCTGGATGTTGAGCCTCTCGCCCCACGGCCCGGCCTGTCTGTCTTCGTCGAGCCGTCCAAGGTAGTTGGAGATGGCCCCGTCATAGCGCGCCGTATGATGGAAGGCGCGGCACGCGAGCCTGAACCGGGTGTCGCCGGACAGGTCGCCGCCGCCGGCCGCAAGCTCCTCGGCCACCGCCGCGTAGTCTGACGGCTCCACCACCACCGCCACGTGCGGGTGGTTCTTGGCCGCGGAGCGGATCATGGCGGGGCCGCCTATGTCGATCTGCTCGATGATCTCGTCGAACGGCGCCTGCCGCGCCACCGTGGCCTCGAACGGGTAGAGGTTCACCACCACCATGTCGATGGCGTCGATGCCCAAGTCTTCCATCTGGGCGCGGTGCTCGGGCTTGTCCCGCAGCGCCAGGATGCCGCCGTGGATCTTGGGGTGGAGCGTCTTGACCCGGCCGTCCATGATCTCCGGGAACCCGGTGACGTCCGCCACCTCGGTCACGTCGATGCGGTTCTCCCGCAGCAATGCGGCCGTCCCTCCCGTGGACAGGATCTCGATGCCCAGTCCCGCCAGCCCGGCGGCGAAATCGACGATGCCGTCCTTGTCGGATACGCTGACCAATGCTCTCTTTATCTTGCCCACGGGTGCAGGGTTCCTCCTTCTTTCCAACGGTTCAAGCCTCACGGCTCCAGCGATGCGAGGCGTTCGAGAACTTGTTTCCCTTGGCCGTCCATGGGTACAGGCGGCCATCCGTCGGTTCGTGGCAGGATAACAAATCAAACACGGACTTCCCAAGCCAACCGTTCGACTCCGGGGAAGTCATCGGAGACGCCGGTACGATATTGGGACATGGATCCATGGAGGCAAGCCACTTTGGTTTTTCGGCCGGCGTGATACCCCTTGCCCCCTGGTGTCCTGCCACCAGATTCCCCGAACGACTCGCAAGGTCAGAAGGTGATGCCCTTCGTCATTGCGCTCGCCGAAGATTTCGCCAGTCGGAATGGAGAGTTGGCAAAGACAGTCGGGCGCGTCAAGGACAGGGCGAACCACATCGTGGACATCATTCGCACCCAGGGCATAGCCGGCAAATTCGAAGGTAGACCGGGTGGATGTGGACCTCCGGACTGCGTTGACGGCCGCCGTTGGTGTATTGGAGGATCCGCTCAGGAAAAGGAGTGTCAAGATCGATAGCGACTGTGAATGCGCGCCGAAAGAGATCCGGATTCAGCGGAGCCGATTTCATCACATGATCGTCAACCTGACCCAGGACGCGATGGAAGCCATCGATGATCTGACAGCATCAGGGAGACCCCGGCATTGCCGGGACAAACCCCAGGATGCTCTTTACCGCGGGTTATACCACCAAGAAATCCGGGGGCGGGCTCGGTCTCCATTCGACCGCCAACTTCATTGACGGAATGGGCGGACAGATTCGCCCGCTGAGCGACGGCATCGGCAAGGGTACGACCATGCTTGTCACGCTGCCGCTTTCCTCGGTAACCGCCGTCCCGCAAATTCCTCCAACGATACGAAACGATAGAAACCTGTACCATTCAATAGCCGCCGACGCCGTCCGGTTTCTGTTTGGCCTCGATGTAGTGACGCGGAACGCCCTTGCTGATGGATGTGAGGATCTCGTACGAGATCGTGTCCGCCCAGCCGGCCATCTCTTCGGCTGAAATGGTCTCGCCGTCCTGTGTCCCCAGCAGCACCACTTCGTCTCCCGGCTGAACACCGTCTATGGCGGTGACGTCCGCCATCGTCAAATCCATGGTGACACGGCCCACGACGGGCGCGCGACGGCCTCGGATCAGCACCGCGGCCTTGTTGGACAGGGAACGTTTGTAGCCGTCCGCGTAGCCCACGGGCACGGTGGCGATGACGCTTTCGCGGCAGGTTACGAAGGTGCCCCCGTAGCTGATGGGGGAATGCTTCGGGAGCGTCTTGAGCTGCAGCACGCGGGTTTTCCAGGTGAGCACCGGAGCCAGCGGGACGAGTTCGGCCAAGGGCGGATGGGAGAAGATGCCGTAGAGCATTCCGCCCGGCCGGACCATGTCGAAACGGGCCTCGGGCAGCGCCATGGTGGCGGCGCTGTTGGCCATGTGCACCAGCGGCGCATCGTGCCCCGCCGCGCGAATGCGCTTCAGCATCCGGCGGAACGCCCGTAGTTGTCCGCGGCACGACTGCGACTCCGGCTCCTCGGCCCTGGCGAAGTGGGACATGACTCCTTGCAGCCTGACGCCCTTGAGCCCGTCCAACTCGGGAAGCCATTCCTCGATGGCGTCCGGCAAGAGGCCCAGCCGGCCCATGCCGGTGTCCAGCTTGAGGTGGCAGGGAATCTCGGCGCCGTGTTCCGCGCCGAAGGCGTCAAGGTGTCTCAGGAGGTCGAGATTCGGAACGACAGGGTCCAGGGAATACCGCACCAGGGCGGCCGCATCGTCGGAGTAAAGACTGCCGAGAACGAGGATCGCGGCATCGATGCCGGCTTTCCGAAGCCGCGCGCCTTCCGCCACCGTGGCGACGCCCAGGCGGCTGACCCCTTCGGCGCACAAGGCGCGCGCGGTCTTGATGTCGCCATGGCCGTAGGCGTCGGCCTTCACCACCGCGAGGACTGCCACGCCGGGGCCCACGAGCCGGCGCACCGTGCGCAGGTTGGCGCGCAAGGCCGACAGGTCGACTACACAGCAGGTCCCCTCGGTTTTATCGGTGGAAGACACTCGGCGTGTCAGGAAACCTTGGCGCCCGGAGCGATCCGTTGCTCCGGCGCCAGGATGACGAGTTGGTCGTCGGCGGATGCGGCCAGGATCATTCCCTGGCTCTCGATGCCTCTCAGCCTGGCCGGCTTCAGGTTCGCCACCACCACGAGCTGCCGGCCCGTGAGCTCCTCCGGGCTGTAGTGGCCGCGGATGCCGGCCACGAGCTGGCGTTCCTCCGACCCCAGGTCCACCTTGAGCACCATGAGCCGGTCGGCATTGGGATGCGGCTCGGCGCTGGTGACCGTGCCGACGCGCAGGTCGAGGGCGCGGAAGTCGTCGATGGTGATGAGGTCGTCCATGGGTTGGATGAAGGCGGTCAACTTACAGCAGGATAGCAAAACACCGGGCGGCGGGCCAGTTGCCGCCCGCCGGGGACGACGGACGGCGTTTCCGGCGCCTCCAGCCCTTGAATTGCGGGCGGGCTTCGGATACTAATCAGAACCATTACTGATAAGGAGGCACCTATGGCTAGCATCAATGGCACCAAGAGCCACGAGAACCTGAAGAACGCCTTTGCGGGCGAGTCCCAGGCGAACCGGCGTTATCTCTACTTCGCCCGGCAGGCGGACATCGAGGGTTACCCCGACATGGGCGGACTCTTCCGTGACACCTCCGAGGCGGAGACGGGCCACGCGTTCGGTCACCTGGACTTTCTCAAGGAAGTCGGCGATCCCTGCACTGGCGTTCCCATCGGTTCCACCGAGAAGAACCTGAAGTCCGCGGTGGAGGGCGAGACCTTCGAGTACACCGAGATGTACCCCGGCTTCGCCAAGACCGCCCGGGACGAGAACCTGGAGGAGCTGGCCGAGTGGTTCGAGACCCTGGCCAAGGCCGAGAAGTCCCATGCCGGCCGTTTCAACAAGGGACTGCAGGCCGTCGCCGGCAAGGACCCTGCGGACGCCGGTTGATTCGTCGGCCGTAGCTCCGGAAACTTCGCGTTCCCGGACCCCGAGCCAGGCCTTGGGGGTCCGGGAACGCCTGGATTCCCGGTTGCCCGAATGGAAAAGGTGACCCTGAACGACATCGTCGGCGCCAACGTCTACGAGCAGAAACGCGCCGCTTTCCGGCGCGAGATCATCGATCTCAAGAAGCACCGGCGGGTCTCCGTTGGCGACAAGGTTTCCCTGGTGTTCGAGAACCGGGCGACGGTGATCTTTCAGATACAGGAGATGCTGCGGGCGGAGAGCATCCGCGATCTGGACAAGATCCGGGAGGAGATCGACGTCTACAACGAGCTCATCCCCGATGCCGGAGAGCTCAGGGCGACCCTCTTCCTCGAGATCGAGGATCAGACCGACCTGCGCGGAGAGCTGCTCAAGTTTCTCGGCATTGACGAAAGGGTGTTCCTCAGGATCGGCGGGGACCGCACGGTCCGCGCCCGCTTCGAGGAGGGCCGCAGCAAGGACGACAAGATAAGCGCGGTGCAGTACATCACCTTCGGCCTCACCCCGGACGAAGCCGAAGCGCTGCGGGATCGGGATGCCAGCATCCTGGTCGACCACGAGAATTACCACGCCGAGGCTCTGTTGAGCCCGGCCACCAAGGCGGAGCTGCTCAGCGACCTGGGGTAGTGTCCCGCGCGCCGCCGGCGGGGATCGTCCATGTCCACGAGACGGACACGACAGCTTGAAGTCATCTGGGATGTCCTGAAGGACGAGATGTCCCATCCCACCGCGGATCAGATCTACGAGCGGGTCCGAAGGGAGGTTCCGCACATCAGCCTCGGTACGGTCTACCGCAACCTTCAAAAGCTGGCCGCCGACGGCAAGGTGCAGATCGTCAACATCGGACGCACACAGCACTTCGATCCGATCCTGGACAAACATCCACATTTCATTTGCGAAAGTTGCGGAAAGGTCTATGATGTCACCCTCGACCGTAGGGAAGAAGCCGAGCCCTTCCTCTCGCCCGACACCGGTTTCACGGTGACCTCCCACCAGCTTTCTCTCTACGGGACATGCGAGGCGTGCTCATGATGCCCGCGGGTGTGAGCCGTGGGCCACTCGGGGAGGAGCCATGTCAAAACACCACATGACGGGTCTTGTGCTCGGGTTGGCGGTTTGGCTCAGCGCGCAGGCCGCCTTTGCCATCTGCAATCCCAACCTGGTGCGTTCCTTCGATTCGGGTCTCAACCTGGCCCGGTCCATCGGCCCGCTGGCCAGTGCATCCGCCAAGCCGGACGTCGGCCTGGGCCAGTATCAGCTCCGCTGGTTCGGCCACTCGAGCTTCGCCATCCGGTCCGGCACCGGCACCCGTGTGGTGGCCGATCCCAACTTCGACGTCACGCCCGGCATCACCGCCGACGCGGTGACCGTGAGCAACGGCCACTACACCCACAACAACGTCGAGGCGGTTCGCGGGAATCCCCTGGTGCTCAGGGGCATCACGCTGGACCAGCGCTGGCAGCCGGTGAGGCGGAAGGTGAAGGACATCGTGGTGGTGAACCTGCCCAGCGCCCGGAACTACGACTTCACCCGCATCGCCAACTCGATCTTCGTCTTCGAGATGGGGAGCCTCTGTCTCGCCCACCTGGGCAACATCGGCCATCTGCTCACCGAGAAGCAGCAGCAGCTGCTGCGCCGGGTGGACGTCATGATGATTCCCATCGACGCCCGCAACAACCTGGGCTTCAGCGACCTCGTCAAGGTCATCGAGCAGGTGAAGCCGCCCATCGTCCTGCCCATGCACTACGACGACCCGGCCCAGGCCGAGTACTTCGCGTCCTTTCTCGACGGCCGCTATCCGGTCGCGCGCCAACCCGACTCCCGGCTCGTGCTCACGCGCCGGATGCTGCCCAAGAAAACGGAGTTCTTCATCCTGCCGCACCCGAACCCCTACGCCAGGAGCCGCCGGTGGGGCGGCTGGGATGACGACCGGTAGAGCCGTTAACCCTGCCACCTCCGGTCGATACTCTCCGGTCAACCCGCTCGCTGCGGTGAACCCCCAGGTGGGCCGGAGGGCGGCTGCTCCGCCGCCGCTTTTGATTCCCACCTCCATGTGATACCCGTTACCGTTCACTCATCCGAAGGAGGCCCACGTGGCAGCAGAGACCAGCATTGGAGCCGTCAAGGAGCAGATCAAGACGCTCAGGGAAGAGAAGACCGGAGTCGAGGAGTCGGGCAAGCGGGAGATCCTGCGGCAGAAGATCCGGCGACTGAAGCGGAAGACCCGCAAGCTGTCACAAGAGGCCACGCTCCAGGCGCAGAGCGCCGCCTCGGCCCAGGTCGAGGCCGCGGCACCGGCTGAGGCCGCGCCAGAGCAGGTGGCAGCGGCGGAGGCGGCACCGGCGGAGGCGGCACCCGAGCAGGTGGCAGCGGCGGAGACTGAGGCGCCGGCGGAGACTGAGGCGCCGGCTGAGGCCGCGGCACCGGCCGAAGACGGGCCGGCGGCAGCCCCCGAACCCGAAGCCAAGGACGACGAGGAGCCCACGGGCACTCCCTGACACTCTGATACCCATCTCGCCGGATCTCATTCCCGTCCGCTGGGCGAGGATGCGGAGTCAGGCGACATCCACCCTCGATCGCAGATAGTCGACAACCTGGTCCGCGACCTCGTCGACACCTTGCTCCGCGGTCTTCAATACGATCTCCGGATTCTCGGGCGGTTCGTAGGGGCTGTCCACGCCGGTGAAGTTCCCGATCTCGCCGGCCCGTGCTTTCCGGTAGAGCCCCTTGGGATCGCGCTGCTCGCAGACCTCGATGGGGCAGTCGACGAACACCTCGATGAACTCGCCTTCCTCCATCATCTCACGGGCCATGCGGCGCTCGTCGCGGAAGGGCGAGATGACGGAGACCAGAACGATCAATCCCGCGTCGACGAACAGCCTGGCGACCTCGGCGATGCGGCGCACGTTCTCCACCCGGTCGGCCGCGGTGAAGCCCAGGTCCCGGGTCAAGCCGTGCCGGAGATTGTCGCCGTCGAGGGTGTAGCTGTGCCGGCCCATGGCGTGCAGGCGCTTTTCCACCGCGTTGGCGGTGGCCGACTTGCCCGCGCCCGACAACCCGGTGAGCCACAGGACACAGGCCTTCTGGTTCTTCTGGGCCGCCCGTGCCGGCTTGTCGATGGCGAGTTGGTGGGGGGTCAGGTTGGAGCCGCGCCACAGGCCGAAATCGATCATGCCCGCGCCCACCGTCCCATGGGTGTAACGGTCGATGAGGATGAACCCGCCCGTCTCCCTCAGTTCCCGATAGGGGTCGAACGCGATCTTCCGGTCGAGGCCGATGTTGCAGTAGCCGATGTCGTTGAGCTCGAGGGTCTTGGCCGCGGTGTGCTCCAGGTTGTCGACGTTGAGCCTGTGCTTGATGGCCGTGACCTGGGCCCCGGCCAGGCGCGTGCCGATCTTCAGCAGATACGGTCGCTCGGGCAGCAGCGGGGTCTCGTGCATCCAGACGATGTGGCAGGCGAACTGGTCGCTGAGGCTCGGCGGCTCGGCGATGGACGCGATGATGTCCCCGCGGCTCACGTCGATCTCGTCGGCGAGGGTGAGCGTGACGGCCTGGCCGGCCCCGGCTCGGTCGAGATTGCCGTCCGGTCCGACGATACGTTCCACCACCGAGGCCTTCCGGGAGGGACACACCAACACGGGGTCGCCGGGGTGCACCTGGCCCGACGCCACGGTGCCCGCGAAGCCCCGGAACTCGGCGTTGGGGCGGTTGACCCACTGCACGGGCATGCGAAAGGGGCCGCTCTGGAGGCCGGTGGTGAGGTCGGCCGATTCCAGCGCCTGCAACAACGGCGGCCCATCGTACCAGTCCATGGCGGCCGACGGCCCGGTAACGTTGTCGCCCGTAAGGGCCGATACCGGAATGCAGGTGACGTCGGTGACGTCGAGCCGCTTGGCAAAGTCGCCGAAGGTCGCCGCGATGCCGTCGTACACGTCCCTGGACCAGTCGACGAGGTCCATCTTGTTGATGGCCAGGATCACACGGCGCACCCCCAGCAGGGAAAGGATGGTGGTGTGCCGGCAGGTCTGAGGCAGCACGCCCTTGCGTGCGTCGATGAGGACCACTGCCAGATCCGCCGTCGAGGCGCCGGTGGCCATGTTGCGGGTGTACTGCTCGTGCCCCGGGGCGTCGGCCGCGATGAAGGAGCGTCTGGCGGTGGAGAACGTTCGGTAGGCGACGTCGATGGTGATGCCCTGCTCGCGTTCCGCCTGAAGGCCGTCCACCAGAAGCGCCAGGTCCAGGTTGTCGCCCTGGGTGCCGTGCCGTCTGCTGTCGGCCTCTACCCGCGCGAGCTGGTCCTGGAAGACCAGCCGGGATTCGTAGAGCAGGCGGCCGATGAGCGTCGACTTGCCGTCGTCCACGCTGCCGCAGGTGATGAAGCGCAGGATTTCCCGGTCTTCCCGGGCGTTGACGTAGGCCCGGAATTCCTGGCCGTCCGGGGACGGGCCGGCGGACATCAGAAATAACCCTCCTGCTTCTTGCGCTCCATGGAGCCTTCCCCGTCGTGGTCGATGACGCGCCCCTGGCGCTCGGAATAGGTGGCCGAGAGCATCTCCCGGATGATGGCCGGCACGCTGTCGGCATCGGATTCGATGGCGCCGGACAGCGGGTAGCAGCCCAGCGTGCGGAAGCGCACCCGCTTCATCTCCGGCTCTTCACCGGGCTCGAGCTTCATGCGCTCGTCCGCCACCATGATCAGCGTCCCCGAGCGTCGCACCACCGGCCGTGGGGCCGCGAAATAGAGCGGCACCACCGGGATGTTCTCCCTGTCGATGTAGCCCCACACGTCCAGTTCCGTCCAGTTGGAGAGCGGAAAGACGCGCATGGACTCGCCTTGGCGGATGTGGGTGTTGTAGAGGCGCCAGAGCTCCGGGCGCTGGTTCTTGGGGTCCCATCGATGTCCCCGGGTACGCAGGGAGAACACGCGTTCCTTGGCCCGGGACATCTCCTCGTCGCGCCGGGCCCCCGCCAGGGCCGCGTCGAAGCCGTGCTTGTCGAGCGCCTGCTTCAGCGCCTGGGTCTTCATCACGTCCGTGTGAAGCGCCGAGCCGTGGGTGAAAGGGCCGATACCCTTGGCGAGGCCTTCTTCATTGACGTGGACGATCAGCTCCATACCGGTCTCGCGGGCCGTGCGTCCACGGAACTCGTACATCTCCGGGAACTTCCAGGTGGTATCCACGTGAAGCAGCGGGAAGGGCGGCGCCGCCGGATGGAAGGCCTTCCGCGCCAGGCGCACCAGGACCGAGCTGTCCTTGCCGACGGAATAGAGCATGACCGGTTTCACGAAACCGGCTGCGACCTCGCGCATGATGTGAATGGCCTCGGCTTCGAGTTGGTCGAGGCGGCCGAGTCTGCCGTGGGTCGCCATAGGATTTTCTTTCAAGGAAGGCTCGATGAATTGCAACTGTTGGCCGGCTGCGATCCATGCGTTCATGTGCCGGTTGCGATACCCTGGCGCGGCCCGCTAAACTTGCTGTGGGTTTTTCCGGTCAAACGATCAAGAACCGAATGCGCGGCGGCACTGTTCATCCGGAGGCGGAGTGGAACCCCTCAACATGCATGACGACGTTGGAGCGGCCGGTGTCGAAGCCACTGTCCACCCGGCCCCCGTGGTGTTCTTCGACGGCCGCCGCGGCGAGTTGGCCGGCCTGCTGTTTCGAAACCTGCTGCTGACGCTGTCGACACTCGGGATCTACCGCTTCTGGGCCAAGACGCGGGTGCGCGGCTTCCTGTGGCGGCACGTCAGGCTTCTCGACGAACCCCTGGAGTACCTTGGGACCGGCACCGAGCTGCTCATCGGCTTCCTGATCGCCGTCGTCTTCATCGCCCCGCTCACCACCGTGTATTCGTGGCTTCCTTCGCTTGTGCCGCAGAGCGTGCCCTACGGCGTTCTCATCCTGCAAGCCGTCTATTACGGGACCCTTGGTTTCCTCGTGCAGGTGGCCGTCTACCGTGTGCGGCGCTATCGCCTCACCCGTACGGCGTGGCGCGGCGTACGCTTCGGGCTCGACGGGTCGGCGTTCAGGTACGCGTTGATCGGGAGCCTCCACGGCTTGGCGACGCTGGCGACGGCGGGACTCGCCTACCCCTGGCTGCGCGTGGCCACGACGCGCTACTTCGCCGGCAACGCCCGGTTCGGCACCACCCGCTTCTCCTTCGAGGGCGGCACGGTCCGGCTGTTTTTGCGATGGCTGGTGGTCATGGCGCCCACCCTGGCGGCCGTACTGCTCTTCTTCCTCGTGAACGAAGAGGCGCTGACCGTGCTGTGGAAACTGCTTCGCGACCCGGAGTTCGAAGGTCCGTCCTTCATCGCCGCCGCGGGCCGGTTCAATTTCGCGCCACTGGGGCTCGTCCTTGTGAGCGCGGTCGTTTTCCCGTGGTACCGCGTCAGCGAGTTCCGCCATCTGGTCAATGCCGCACGCATCGGAGGAAACCGACTGCAATCCCGCATGGACGCGGGGTCCGTCTACGGAGTCTACTTGGTGTTTTACATCTGTGTCTTCAGCGCGGCCTTGTTTTCCGCGTTGGGGGTGTTCGGTGTTCTCCAGATCATCATCAAGGAGAGCGGCCTGACGGTGAACCCCGCGCTCGGTTTTATCTTCGGTCTGTTGGTGGCCGGCTCCGGCTACTGGCTCTACGGCCTGGCCAGGACCCTGATCGTCGATGTTTCCCTGCTCGCCCTGGCCTGCGACACCCTGTCCGTCCAGGAACCCGAGGCGCTGGAACGGACGGTGCAGTCCGCGGCTTCGCTCCCGGGCCACGGCGAAGGGCTCGCCGATGCCCTGGACGTGGGCGGTTTCTGAGCGGCATTGCGTTCCGAACGGCTATGCAGTACGCGGCAAGTTACTACGACGGCGTGACGGCGCGGGCGCAAACTGTCGCCATCGACGTCACCGACGACGGGGTCGCCATTTCCGACGCGGACGGGACCGTGCTTTCGAGCTGGCCCGCCGGACGCGTGGTCCTTGTGGAGCTGCCGCGCGGCGGCGAGCCGGTACGGCTCGGCCTCGACGGCACCACGGCCCGGCTGGTCGTCGATGACCCGGGCGTCATGGAGACGCTTCGGCCGATGGCGCCTCAACTGTACCGGCGCGTGCGTCTGTCGTGGAGCGGTCTTGCCAGGATCGCGGCCTGGGCCGGCGCCGCCGTGGTTGCCGTCGCCTTCATCATTCTCGTGGTCGTGCCTTCCCTGTCGAGGCAAATGGCGGCGGTCACCCCGGACGCCGTACGGCAGCGCATCGGCGCCGCCACGTTGCGCCAGCTCCCACGCCTTCTTCCCATCGACCGAAGCGGCCCCCCGCACATGCGGCAGGCGTATTGCGGATACGATCGGGGACGCGATGCCCTCCAGACCATGTTGGTCCGCCTCACCGCGGACATGGCGCTACGCGTGGTGGTGGTCAACACGGAGGTGGTCAACGCTTTCGCGCTGCCGGGCGACATGGTCGTCTTGACCCAGGGATTGATCGACAACGCATCGAGCGCGGAGGAGGTGGCGGGCGTCATCGCTCACGAGATGGGCCACGTCGCGCACGACCACCCGATCGAAAGCATGTACCGCACCGCGACGGTCTCGGTGCTGGCAGGCCTCGTGACCGGAGACGCTGCCGGGGGCATCTTGATCACGGGCCTCGGTCAATGGGTGCTTAACACCGGCTATTCCCGCGCCGCCGAGCGGGAGGCCGACCAATATGCGCTGGAACGGCTGTACGCCGCGGGTATCGACTCCAGCGGTCTGGAGCGGTTTTTTGCGCGGTTGATGGAGGAGCGGGACAAGGACGCCGGCCCGTTTTCCCGTATGCTTTCGACGCACCCCCCGACACGCGAACGGCTTGAAGCCGTGCGTCGCGCGGATCGCGTGACGGGAAGGGTCTTCGGGGACGACGATGAGCCGTTGGCCCAGCTCCGGCGGATATGCTGGAACACGCAGCCGGCCCCACGGCCGATCTCGACCCCTTGAAGGCAACCGCGTCCGGACGGTTCCTCCGCGCGGTCCGCATCCCGCGGGGAGTCAGTTCTTCTGGTTGAAGAACGCCTTGGTGCCGCGGGCCTCCACCGCGTGGCCGATGCGTTCGAGGGCGTGGACATAGGCCGCGGTGCGCACGCTGACGGCCTTGTCCCTGGCCACCTCCCAGACCCGCCGGGTCTCGGGCTCCAGGATGGCCTTCAGCCTCGAGTGCACTTCTTCCACCGGCCAGTAGTAGCCTGCCTTGTTCTGTACCCACTCGAAGTAGGAGACCGTCACACCGCCCGAATTGGCCAGGATGTCCGGAACCACCACCGTGCCCTTCTTGTCGAGGATGGCGTCGCCGGCCGGTGTCGTCGGGCCGTTGGCGAGTTCCAGGATGACCGGCGCCTTGATCCTGGCCGCGTTGGCTTCGGTGATCTGGTTCTCCACCGCGGCGGGAATCAGCACGTCGCACTCCGTCTCCAGCAACTCCGCGTTGTCGAGTTGCCGCGCGTTGCCGTGGGTCGGAGCGCCCGCCACGTGTCCGGTGCGTTCCTTGTGCTCCATCACCGCGTAGGGGTTCATGCCGTCGGGATCGTAGATGGCCGAGGTCGAATCCGAGAGGCCGATGATCCGGTAGCCGTCGTCGTGGAGCAGGCGCGCGCAGTGGAACGAGGCGTTGCCGAATCCCTGGAGGACGATCCGCGACTTGTCGGAGCTGACCCCGAGATCCTCTCCCAGATGGCGCAGAATGTAGAAGCCGCCCCGGCCGGTGGCGTCGTCGCGTCCCAGCGAGCCGCCCAGCGCCACCGGCTTGCCGGTGATGATGGCCGGGCTGGGATGGCCGGTGATGGTGCCGTACTCGTCCGCCATCCAGGCCATGACGATGCCGTTGGTGTACATGTCGGGAGCCGGGATGTCGCGCTCGGGTCCGATGAACCGTGAGAACGCCTCGACGTAGACCCGGCTCAGGCGTTCCAGCTCGGCCCGGGAGAGGGTCTTGACGTCCACCGACACGCCGCCCTTGGCGCCGCCGAAGGGGATGTTCACCACCGCGCACTTGAAGGTCATCCAGAACGCCAGCGTCATCACCTCGTCCACGTTGACCGCGGGGTGGAAACGGATGCCGCCCTTGGTGGGGCCGCGGGTGTCGTCATAGCGGCAGCGCCACGACTTGAACGCCTTGCGTGAGCCGTCGTCCATGCGAACCAGCAAAGTGGCGGCCAGCGTTTCCTTGGGATATCGGAGCTGGTCGATGATGTCGCGTTCGATGTCGAGGTAGCGGGCGGCGTCCTCGAGGCGTTCCCGCGCGGTGGAGAAAAGATCGGTGGCCATGGAATGTCGCTCCTTTCGAGCCTTTGGGAGGCTGCATCCGATAACCGATTGTCTCTAAGAAACAGTAAAGCAGAAAAAACGGCAAAGCCGAAAAATCGAATTGGAGAGTACGGCTCCGGCCCTTGCAATACGGTGTTGGCAACGATTATTCTCATTTTTGTTCTTTCAAATTGGCGTGGGCGGAGTATACTTTAACTGAGAGTCGCCGATTGAAAGAAGCGACGAGATAACTTGGGAGGTAAGTCATGAGCAAAGTCCCGTCGGAACCCGGAAACGAGCCCGCACGCGATCCGGGGATGATGTCCCTTCAAGAGGAAGAACAATCCCTCACCCATGAGGTGCCGATCTTTCCGTCCGAACGCTACAAGGCGTTGTCGACCAAACACCTCGACGAGATTCCGCAGCTAGAGAGACTATCCCGCGATGACCGGTTCGCCATGAAAGTGGTGGCCAACGTGCTGCCGTTCCGGTCCAACCGGTACGTGATCGACCACCTCATCGACTGGGACCGGGTGCCCGACGACCCGGTCTACCAGATGACCTTCCCGCAACAGGGGATGCTCGAGGAGGTCGACTTTCTCCACATGGCCGACCTCTTGCGGCGCGACGCTTCCGCGAACGAGATCAAGGAGGGCGCCCACGAGATCCGCGAGAAGCTCAACCCGCACCCCGCCGGGCAACGGGAGCTTAACATTCCCAAGGTCGCGCAGGAGACCATTCACGGCCTTCAGCACAAGTACCGCGAGACCGTTTTGTTCTTCCCCAGCCAGGGGCAGACCTGCCATGCCTACTGCACCTTCTGCTTCCGCTGGGCCCAGTTCGTGGGCGACAACACGCTCAAGATCGTGGCCAAGGAAGCCGACGGGCTGCACGATTACCTGGCGGCGCATCCCGACGTCACCGACCTGCTGGTGACCGGCGGCGACCCCATGATCATGAAGACCGCGGTGTTCCGCAACTACCTGGAGCCTTTCGTGGAGGACCCGCGCCTCGCACACGTGCAGGACATCCGCATAGGCACCAAGTCCCTGACCTTCTGGCCCGCCCGGTTCGTCGGCGACGACGATGCGGACGACATGCTGCGCCTGCTGGAGAAGATCGTGAAGGCCGGCAAGCACGTCGCCATCATGGCCCACTTCAACCACTGGCGGGAGCTCGAGACGGACGTGGTGCGGGAGGCGATCCGCCGCCTGCGCGACGCCGGCGCGGTGATCCGCTGCCAGGCGCCGCTGTTGCGCCACATCAACGACTCGTCGGATGTGTGGATTCGCATGTGGGAGGAGGAAGTACGGCTGGGGATGATCCCCTACTACATGTTCGTGGAGCGTGACACCGGCGCGCGCAACTACTTCGAGGTGCCGCTGGAGCAGGCCTGCGACATCTTCCGGAACGCCTACAAGTACGTCTCCGGCCTGGCCCGCACCGTGCGCGGCCCGAGCATGAGCGCCACCCCGGGCAAGGTGGAGATCCAGGACGTGCAGGAGCTCGCCGGCGAGAAGGTCTTCATCCTCCGCTTCCTTCAGGGACGTAGTCCCGACTGGGTCAGCCGGCCGTTCTACGCGGCCTACGACCCGGAGGCCACTTGGTTCGACCAGTTGCGCCCGGCCTTCGGCCAGGAGAAGTTCTTCTTCACCGACGAGTTCAACGCCATGGTCGAAGGAAGGTGGCCCGCCACCAAGCACTAGGCCCACTCGCGGTAAGCAACAGGGGGCGGCGCGTGCGCCGCCCCCTGTTCTTTTTCCGCCTTGCCCTATCGCTGTGATTGAATCACTCTGCCGTGAACGGATCGCGGACCGGTTCTGTCCCGTCGTTGTGCGACGGCACCCAATTGTGATCCGCTGTCTCATTGGCTAAATTCTACGAGTTACTATCGCAGGTTGACCGACCGACTGATTCCTGGCGACAGAAAGATAGGGGAGTTGGGTGATGACGCGGCCGCCAAAAGCGAAGGCAATTGAACGCTTGCGGAAGGTACTGGATACGGTACCCGAACTGAAGAGGCTGTCGTCTGGCTCATTGGAGTTCCAGAAGTGGCGCAGAAACGTTCAAGTAACCATCACTCATACGTTCGGAACCGATTCAAGTCACGGAACGGACTTTAACAACATCAATTATTCCCTGATGGCTTTTTCTTCCGGTACGCCAGATTCAGCATTCCAGGCGGCATATGAGAGAGGCTTGGAGTCAGCCACTGCTGTGTTGCAATCCATGATCGATGAGATCGAAGAATACTGGGAAGAAGAGAAGCAATCGCCCAAGGCCTTCGATGCCGGCTCCTCAATCTCAAGGAGTAGGAGTAGAGTCTTCGTGATTCATGGCCATGACGAATCCGCTCGAGAATCGGTTGCAAGGTTCTTGGAACAACTGGAACTCAAGGCCGTTATCTTGCACGAACAGCCGAATATGGGCCGCACGATCATCGAGAAGTTTGAGGACCATGCGGACGTCGATTTCGCTGTTGTACTCCTAACCCCGGACGATGTGGGCGCACTTGCCAAGAATGGGGATGAAATGAAACCCCGTGCAAGGCAAAATGTCATTCTCGAACTGGGATTCTTTCTCGGAAAACTCGGCCGGGAACGGGTTTGCCCGCTTGTGAAGGGCGACGTAGAAACGCCGTCTGACTACGATGGGGTCGTCTACACGCCTTTGGACGATACCGGCGGCTGGAGAACAAGGCTTATTCAGGAGTTGAAGGTCGCTGGCTTCGACATCGACGCCAACCGGGCATTCCAGACGTGACGGCTCATATTGACATTCATCCCGACAAGCTTGCCGCCTTCTGCCAACGTTGGAGGGTTGCAGAACTGTCGCTGTTCGGCTCCGTAATTCGGGATGACTTCGGTCCCGAGAGCGACGTCGATGTGTTGATCCGTTTCGATCCCCAAGCGCGGCGCACTTTCTTCGACATTGTCCGGATGCAGGACGAGTTGAGCGGATTGTTTGGGCGAAACGTGGATCTCGTTACTCGTGCCGCTGTCGAAGGGAGCCGTAACTACATCCGTCGTAAGTCAATTCTTGACTCCGCGCAGGTAGTCTATGCGACGTGATGACGCGTCATTCCTATTGGACATGCTGGTCGCGGCTCGGGATGCGGTCGCTTTCGCAGAAGGGTTGTCCTACAGCCAGTTCGCGACGGATCGAAGGAGTCAACTCGCCATTCTGAAATCCGTGGAGATTGTAGGAGAAGCAGCCGCCTGCTTGGGTGCCGAGACAAGAGAGTCGCACCCGGGAATCCCTTGGCGCGAGATCGTTGGAATGCGTCATCGTCTGGTTCACGCATATTTTGACATCGATCTGCGCCTCGTGTGGGATACAGTACGTAATGACCTGCCGGTGTTGATCGCAAAATTGGAGCCGCTAATTCCAGAAGAGAGCTGATAGTGGCGACAACCACTCGTTGCCTTCTGATGGTCAGCTACGTACGAGAGCGCCGCCTACGGTATCGGTTGTTCAATGACAGTGGGGAGCGAAAAAGCCTACTTCGGCGCACCGTATGTTCACTCCAGCCCCGATCCGGTGACCGGCTGCACGCGGCTCAGGACGTTGCCGAGGGGGCCGATCTCGGCGGGAGCGCCGTTGAGGTAGGCAATGAACTGGCGTGACTGCACGGGAACGCGGGGACCGGGGGTGAGGACCCCGACAAGGTTCAAGGGATCGGTGCAGGACACGATGACCGGTTCCTTGTCGGGTGCGAGGCGGCGTACGTTCCGCACGGCCTCCACGGCTTCCGGAAGGGCGTACTGCTCGCCCACGAACCCGCTCACGAAGCGGCCGCCGCGGATCTCTCCGCGGGCCTCCAGGCGGCGGTAGGTCTGGAGCAGCAGGCGCCACGGCGGACAGCGGGTCTCCCGGATCAGCAACTCCCGGAACACCACGCCGTAGCGTTGCAGGAGCAGGCGCGCCAGGGTTTCGGCGTTGGCTTCGGTTGCGGCGGGGTCCTCCCTGCGCCACAGCGACCAGCGCCCAACGGGCATGGCTTGAGCGGCCGCGCCCTTCCGCCCGCCGCGCCTGGAATCCTTCCTCTTGAGCTCCGGCGTCAGCAGCATGCGCAGTCCCGCGATGCCGTCTCCGGTCACCTGGCCCCGGGTCACCAGCTCCCACAACGCCCGTTCGGTGCGCACCATGACATTTCCGGTTCCCCGGGCGATGTCGGCGAGAAAGGACGCGCCGTGTTCCTCGAGGTACGCGGCGACGTCGCGGGCCGCGGCCGACAGCCGCTGGAGGCCGCGCCAGTCCAGGGCTTCCGGATCCATGAAGTGCGGCAGGTCCTCGCGGATCACGAAGGCCAGGGGCGCGGAACGGGTGGGCGCGGTCCTGCGGGGCTTGCCGGACGCCGACCTCAACGCCAGCGGCGCCGCGTCCCAAAGCTTGGTCGCGGCCGGATCATCCTCGGGTGCGCCGGTGTCGCGCCGCAACCGTCCCCAGGTCACCACGCCGGCGAGGCAAAGGTGCTCCAGGTCGGCGGGGTCGTAAACGGCGATGCGGGCCGGCAGAACATGCTGTTCCCAGGCCGGCGCCGGCAACTCCATACCCTGGAGCTGACGTACTACTTGGTGGACGCCGTCGCGGCCGTGGAGTTGTGAGCCCGGCTGCACGTGCTGCCAGCGCAGCAGGAAGCGGATGAAGTCGGTGGCCGACACCGGATGGATCTCGCGCCGCAGCCGGCCCAGGGTGAGGCGGTGGATACGCGATAGCAGGCGGCGTTCGCACCACTCCAAGGCCGCATCGGCGCCGCCGCCGGGCGAGAAGTGCCCCTGAAGCACCACCCCGGCAACCTCCAGGGCCGTGAGGGCGCGCGCCACGGATTCGACGGGCAGGCCGGTCCGGGCGGCCAGTCCGTCGGCGGTGACCGGGCCGCTGATCTCCATCCAGCCTTGCACGGTACGGCGCAAGGCGTCGTCATGGGAGGGCTTGACTACAGAGTCTTCCGCCGGCCCCCCGACCGTCATTCCCGCGGAAGCGGGAATCCAGGACCGCTCCCCAACCCCTGGATTCCCGCTTCCGCGGGAATGACGTGAGTGGTGTGTCGCTGTGTGGGGAACGTCCGTGTCCGGCGCCACCACCGCTGGGGTGATACGGAGGTGTCCCAGCACGGCACGGGCCTCCGCTAGGCGCTCGGCGGTTACGTAGAACGTCTCGCCGTCGCCCCCAGCGGGTTCGGCGACCGTGGCCCTTCGCGCCGCCATCAGTTCCTGCGCGTACCGCTGCCACGGCTCGGCTTCCCGCACCGGCAACAGGATGACCGTGAGCAGCAGGTCGTGCAACTCGTCGGCATCGCGGATGTCCGGCCACGCCTGCCCTCTCACCTCCGCCAGGGCCTCGGGGCTCAGCGCGCCGATGCCCTGGGCCAGGTCCGGGTCCGTGCGCCGCAGCGCCACTGCCCGGGCGCGCCTTTCCTCCAGCGGGGCGTCGTCGAGGAACGCATACGGGTTGGCGTTGAGGATCTCGTGGGCCATGGGCGAGGGGGCCGGGGTCTCCACCGCCACGGTGGCGATCTCGCCCTCCAGGAGCCGCTCCAGCGTTTCCTTGAAGCCGTCCACGTCCATGGCCTCGCGAAGGCAGTTCTCCATGGTCTCCCGGGTCAGCGGATGGTCCGGCAGGTTCACGGGCCCGGCACGGTTGTCCTGGCACATCACCTGGTCCGGGAACACCGCCCCCAGCAGGTCCTCGGCGCGCATGCGCTGGATCTGCATGGGCACCTTCTTGCCCCGGCTGAACCGTTCCACCGCCAGCGCCCGGGCCGCGTTCCAGCGCCAGCGGTTGGTGAACATGGGCGCGGCCAGCGAGGCCTGGGTGAGGTCCCGTTCCACCGTGGCCGGGTTGAGGTAGGAAAACACCGTGTCCAGCGGGAACGAATGGCGGTCGGTGAGCGAGATGACGATGCCGTCGTCGGTGGCCGCGGCCTGCAGCTCGAAGTCGAAGTTGACGCAGAACCGCTTGCGCAGCGCCAGCCCCCAGGCGCGGTTGATGCGTCCGCCGAAGGGCGTGTGCAGCACCAGCTGCATGCCGCCGGACTCGTCGAAGAACCGCTCGGCGACGACGCGGTCCACGGTGGGCACGCAGCCGAGCACCGCGCGGGTTTCGTTGACGTAGGCGACGATCTGCTCGGCGCCCGCCGGCCCGAGGCCGGCCTCGCGTTGCAGCCACCCGTCAGGTGCGTCCCCGTCCGCGGCCCGCCGGGCGACGTTCTCGCGCACGTCGGACACCGCCCGCGACAGCTCCAGGGAGCGCCCCGGGGCCTCGCCGAGCCAGAACGGTATGGTGGGCGGCGCGCCCTGGGCGTCCTGGACCCACACCTTGCCGGAGGCCACCCGCTGGATGCGCCACGAGGTGTTGCCGAGCAGGAAGATGTCTCCGGCCAGGCTCTCGATGGCGAAGTCTTCGTTGACCTTGCCCACGAAGGTTTCGTTGTGCGCCTCCACCACGTCGTAGTCGGCGGTGTCGGGGATGGCGCCGCCGTTGGTGATGGACACGAGCCGGGCGCCGCGGCGCGCCCTGAGCATCCGGTTTACCCGGTCGCGGTGGAGATGGGCGCCGCGCCGGCCCCTGGCCGGCGCCACCCCCTCGCACAGCATGTGGAGGACCTGCTCGAAATCGCCGCGGGAGAGACCGCGGAAGGGGTAGGCCCTCCTCACCAGCTCCCAGAGGTCTTCCTCGGCGATGCCCTGCGGCGGTTTCGACTCCGGCAGGAGCGGCAAGGTCTCGCCCGGCTTGGGGGCGGGCGTGAGGCTCGCAACCGTGGCCACCATCTGCTGGGCGAGCACGTCCAGGGGCTGGCGCACCAGGCCGATGCGGTCCAGCTCTCCCTGGCGCACGGCGTACACCGCGGCCGCGGACTGGAGCAGGTCGTCCCGGGTCAGCGGGTACAGGATGCCCTTGGGGACCGCCCCCAGCCAATGCCCCGAGCGTCCGACGCGCTGCAGCAGGGTGGCGATGGAGCGCGGCGCGCCGATGTGGCAGACCAGCTCCACGTGGCCGATGTCGATGCCCAGCTCCAGCGAGGCGGTGGCCACCACCACCGGCACCTCCGCGGCCTTGAGCTTCTGCTCGGCGTCGAGGCGGGTCTTGCGGGACAGGCTGCCGTGGTGCGCCAGCACCTTGCCCTCGCCCAGCCGGTCGGTGAGCTGGTGGGCCACCCGTTCCACCAACCGCCGGGTGTGCACGAACACCAGCGTGGTGCGGTGGCTCTGGATCTGCGCCACGATACGGTCGTAGACCTCGGCCCACAGTGCATGGGAGGTGATGGGTCCCAGCTCCTGGTCCGGCACCTCGATGGACAGGTCCAGCTCCCGCTTGTGTCCCACGTCCACGATGGCGCATTTCGGCGTACCGTCGCGCTTCAGCCTGCGGGTGCCCACCAGCAGGCGGGCGATGTCGTCCATGGGCTTCTGGGTGGCGCTCAGCCCGATGCGTTGCAACGGCCTGCCGGCCAGGGCATCCAGCCTTTCCAGGGAAAGCGCCAGGTGGGCGCCGCGCTTGTCCCCGGCCACCGCGTGGATCTCGTCCACGATGACCGTGTGCGCGTGCTTGAGCACCTGCCGGCTGCGCTCGGCGGTGAGCAGGATGTAGAGCGACTCGGGCGTGGTGATGAGGATGTGCGGCGGATGGGAGATCATGCGCTGGCGCTCGGTGGCCGGGGTGTCGCCCGAGCGCACGGCGGTGCGGATGTCGTGCAGCGGCAGCCCCTGGCGCCGGCCGGAGCGGGTAATCTCCGCCAGCGGCTCCTGCAGGTTCTTCTGGATGTCGTTGCCCAGGGCCTTGAGCGGCGAGACATAGACCACGTGGGTGTGGTCCCGGGACGCCTCCGCCGGCTCGATGAGGCGGTTGATGGACCAGAGAAACGCCGCCAGGGTCTTGCCCGATCCCGTGGGGGCGGCGATGAGCGTGTCCCGGCCCCGTGCGATCTCTTTCCAGCCCGCCGCCTGCGGCGGCGTCGGCCGGCCGAAACGGTCACGGAACCAGTCGCGGACCAGAGGGTGAAAACGGTCGGTCACTGCGTTAGATTCTTCCTGTTACCCTGCGCATCTTAGCACAGCGTCGGCGGGACAGGACAGGAAGCCCGCCGGCCGGACCGGGTGCGCATCTTGTCCATGACCTTGTTGTCACCCGGAATGGGCGTGACCGTGTCGTTCACGCCGCAGATGGAGAAGCGCCTCACGCAGCGCGCCGTGCGGATGCTCAAGCAGTCGCTGCGGCAGTTTCCGGAGTTGCGGAACCTGGAGCTCCGGGTTGGCCATACCAAGACGAAACTCGGCGTCGCGTTCATTCCCAAGCGGCTCCGGCTTCCCTTGTACATCCGCCTCCGGGTCCGGGGCCTGACCTACAACACCATCGGCCATGAGCTGACCCATCTGCTTCAGGGGTTGACGAAGCTCCCGCCCCCGGAAGGAGCCCCGGCGTGGGCGCCGCTTCCCGGCGGCGAGACCCAGTGCGACATCTGGACCCTCGCCCGCAGCGAGCTCTTCTGCGACGACGCCCCCACCTATCTGCGCATGCCGCGCACCGTGCGCGAGAACTGGCGGCACTACGCTGCCCGCGTGCGCTCCCTGTGCGTGGAGGCCATCCGCCAACGTTCCAGCCGCCGCACCTACATCCGCTGGCTCGAGTCCCGGATCGCCGAACTGCCGGAGCGCGCGCGGCCGTCGCGGGCCGGCGCTCCGGAGCAGTTGTCCCTGACGCTGTAGACGCCCCGCCTGGATCCCGGGTCAAGCCCGCCCAGGGCTCGACCCGGGGCCCGGGATGACGGGGAAGCGACCCGGGCGCCCAGCGTCATCCGGATACCGCTCCGCCGTCCCGCCACCGCTCCGTCACCTGGCTACCTCTCCGTCAACGGCCACCTCTCCGCCAATGGGCCACCTCTCCGCCAATGGGCCACCTTTCCGTCAATGGGCCACCTCTCCGTCAATGGGCCACCTCTCCGTCATCCCGGGCTTGACCCGGGATCCAGGCGGGGCGAAGGGATGGGTCCGAATCAGCCCACGGCTGCTTCGTAGTACGAAACGTCGATGTATTTCTCCGGCGCGGGCGGGGGGGAGGCGATATAGCCCATGCCGGCTCGGAGATCCAGGGCGGCGGCGATGCCGGGGACGTTCAGCGCGGCCCTGGGGTAGAGGCCGTGCTCGGGGTCGAGCAGGGCGTCCAGGGTTTCCTCGGCGGCGACGCCGGTGAGGCCGTTGTGCCGCTCCAGGATGTCGAGGCAGGCCCTCCGGTTCTCGGGTGCGAAGCACCACTCGGTGGCGGCCACGTAGCAGCGGATGTAGTCGACCAGGTGGGTCCGGTTCGCCTCGGCCCAGGAGCGGCCGGCGAGGCCCACGGTCGCCTGGTAGACGGGCGCCATCTCCTCGCCGCGGGCGATGACGTGGCAGCCCCGCTCCAGGGCGGCTCCCACGAAAGGCGGGGTAAGCAACGTGGCGAAGAGCTTGCCCTCCATCAGCGTCTGGTAGCGACTCTCCCAGCCGCCCACTTCCACGAGCGCGTACTCGTCCGGGCCGAAGCCGTGGTCGCGCAGGGCCTTCTCCAGGATGAAGACGAAGCCGCTGTCCCGCGCGTCCACCGCCAGCGGCTTGCCGCGCAGGGACTCCATGGTGGCGCACCCGGGCGCGCCGACGAGGCTCAACAGGCCGCTGTGGAGCCCCATGAACGCAAACAGATCCGAGCCAGGCTGGTTCTCCACGTCGCAGACCACGTCGTCAGCGGCCGCGTGGCCGATGGCGCAGCGCCCGGTGCGCACCGCCTCCACGAGAAACGCGGAGCCCGGCGTGTACTCGGCCTCCACCGCGAGGCCCGCGGCGGCGAACGCGCCGTTCTCCATGGCCGCATGCACCGGCAGGTTGTAGGCCGCTCGGAACTGGATGAGCCGGATGGGCGTCAGGGAGGGCATGATGGGAAGGCTGACCCGACGGCTCCAGGCTATTCGTGGCGCCCGTCGACGATCATCCCCGCGGGCCCCGCCACCGACCTGGCGGGCCCCACGAATTCGCCCACCTCCAGCTCGGTTGCCAGCACGCGGCTGTCATACGGCAGGGAGATGTTCGTCTGTTCCAGTCGAAGCTTCGCGAGCTTCAGCACCGCCCGCGCCTGCGCCAACTCGGCTTCCGCTTCCGCTATCGACGGCAGGCGGCGCACCGAGTCGGAAACCTCGGCGCCCGGGTTCGCGCGCGAGAACGCCCTCGCGTCCTCTTCGCCGCCGGCCTTCTCGACCCACACCCGGGCTTCCGCCGCCTTTACCGCCATCTCCGCCCTTTCCACCCGGAGCTCGTGTTCGGCGGGATCGATCCTGACGAACGTCTCGTTGGCCGGTATCGATCCGCCGTTGCCGAACTTCGGCGAAACGAAGCCGAGCCATTGGGGCCGGCCGGATTCATTTGATTGTGCCATCTCGCATCCCTATCGTCCTTGAGATCATTGGCCCGCGCGGGTACCGTACCACCTCCGCCGACAGCTCAACCGGGGCACGTCCGATGACGCCTCTGGAACTATCGCAACTCAACGCGCGATTCAAGAAGAACACGGTCCTCGGACGGTCCTGCCGCATCCGACCATCACTGCACCACTACCGGAGTCGCCGGCCCGGCGGCGATGGCGTGTACGGGACTGTGGTATGGTTGCCGTGTTCGTAGTCACTCAATCGTGCGAGACAGCCAGGAGAAGCCATGCCGCAATCCAGTTTCCAGCACGTGGGCCGAAGCGTTCCCCGTGTGGACGGCGTTGACAAGGTCACCGGGCGTGCCAAGTACACGGGCGACATCGTGTTGCCGGGAATGCTCGAGGGGCGGATCCTGCGAAGCCCCTTGCCGCACGCGCGCATCCGGGCCATGGACACCACGCGGGCGGAGGCGCTTGCCGGCGTGCGCGCGGTAGTCACCGCCGGCGATCTGGGGGGCCTGGACCCGTTCTACAACGGGCGCCCGGTGGTGGCCATGGAGAAGGCGCGCTACGTGGGCGAGCCGGTGGCGGCGGTGGCGGCGGAGGACGAGCACACGGCGGAGGCGGCCCTCGCCCTCATCGAGGTGGACTACGAGGAGCTGCCGTCGGCGCTGGGCATGGATGCGGCGCTGGCGCCGGGAGCGCCGCTGATCCACGACGACGCCCCCGGCAACGTGTGCGCCCATGCGCGGGTGGAGCAGGGGGACGTGGACCAGGGCTTCGCCGCTTCAGACCGCGTCTTCGAGGGCCGCTATACGTTTCCCAGTGTCTACCACTACAGCATGGAGCCCCACGGGGCGGTGGCCCGTCACGGCGCGGACCGTATCGACCTGTGGTCCTCGGCGCAGCACCCGTTCCTGGTGCAGGGGGACATCGCGCGCATCTTCGGCTTGACCCGCTCCCAGGTGCGGTTGCAGGTCTCCTTCCTGGGCGGCGGCTTCGGCGGCAAGTCCTACAGCAAGTTCGAGCCTCTGGTGGTGCTGCTTTCCCGCAAGGCGGGCCGTCCGGTGCGGCTGTGCCTGTCGGTCCCGGAGGCCATGGTGACGGTGCGCCGGCACGGTGCCGCCGTAAAGCTCAAGACCGGCGTCATGAACGACGGTACCCTGGCCGCCCGGCAGGCGGAGATTCACCTCGACACCGGAGCGTTCACGGAGAACACGCGGATGGTCGCGCAGTTGGCGGCCACCCGGGTGCTGGGGCCCTACCGGATACCGCATCTCCGGAGCGACGTCTACTCGGTCCACACCAACGCCGGCTCCGCGGGCTCGTTCCGCTCCGTGGCCGCGCCCCAGACCATCTTCGCCTGCGAGTCGCAGATGGACGAGATCGCGACGGAGCTGGGCATGGACCCGGTGGAGTTGCGTGACCGGAACCTGCTCAAGAAGGGCGAGAAGCTCCAGCCGAAGCTGCGGCCGGTGGACGTGAATCTGCATTCCAGCCTCCGGCGGCTGGTCTCCGGATCCCGCTGGCGGCGGCGCGCCCGCGACGGCAAGGCGCCGCTGGGCGTCGCCTGCGGCTCCACCAACGCCGGCGGCGTGCTGCCGGTGTCGGTGGCGCTGGTGCGGCTGGGTCCCGACGGCCACGTGTCGATACTGGCGGGCAGCACCGAGATGGGGCAAGGCGTCAAGACGACGTTCACCCAGATCGTCGCTGAAGAGCTGGGGCTGCCGCGCGATAGGGTGCAGCCCGTGCCCGTGGACACCACGGTCACGCCCTACGACCACTCCACCGGGGCCAGCCGCTCCACCACGGTCATGGGCCGGGCGGTCCAGGCCGCGGCCCGGGACCTCAAGCGGCAGTTGCGCGCCATCGCGGCCAAGGCGTTCGGGGTCACGGCCGGAAAGGTGAAGCTGTCGGAGGGGCGGCTCGTCGCCGGCGAGCAGGAAATGTCCTTCACCGACGCCCTCGTCTGCCGCTTCGGCGCCGTCGCCGGTGAGATCGTGGGTCGCGGCACCATGGGGCCCGAGATGGTCGGATGGAAGACGCCCGTGCTCTGGGAGGTGGGTATGGGGGTCGCCGGGCTGGACATCGACCGCGACACCGGCGCGCTGAAGCTCGTGAGCTATGTTTCCGCGGCGGATGTCGGAAAGGCCATCCATCCGCAACACTGCATCGGACAGGAGGAGGGCGCGGCCATGATGGGCATCGGCCACACCTTCATGGAACAGATGGTGCACGACGACCACCAGTTGCTGAATCCCAACCTCGTCGACTACCGGGTGCCCAAGTTCAAGGACGTGCCGGCGGAGTTTCACACGTTCCTGGTGGAGAACCGGGACGGCATTGGCCCGTACGGCAGCCGTGGCATGGGCGAGGGCGGCATCTTCTCCGTGGCCCCCTCGGTGGTCAGCGCCCTGGCCCGGGCCACCGGAGTACGCATCCGCGACCTGCCGCTGACGCCGGAGCGGGTGTGGCGTGCGTTGAGGGATGGGGGATAGGAAGGGACCGGGAATGACCGAGGATGGCCTAGCCGTCCTCGCGTGCGCGGAGCCAGGCGCGGATGCGGTCGGGGCTGAGGGGCAGGTCCTTGACCTCGATGCCGAGGGCGTTGCTGACGGCGTTGCCCAGTGCGCCGGCGGTGCCGACGATGCCGCCTTCTCCGGCGCCCTTGACGCCTAGCGGGTTGTAGGGTGAAGGCGCCTCTTCCAGCACCAGGTCGTCGATGGGGGGGACGTCGGTGCTGGTGGGCAGCAGGTAGTCCAGGAAGGTGGTGGTGAGGAGCTGGCCGCCCTCGCCGTACACGAGCTCTTCCAGCACCACGCCGCCGATGCCCTGCACCGCGGCGCCCACGGTCTGGCCGTGCACCATCAAGGGGTTCACCACCCGGCCCACGTCTTCCACCACCAGGTACTTGAGCACCTCCAGCATGCCGGTCTCGGGGTCCACGGCCACGTGGGCCAGGTGCACGCCGTAGGTGTGGGTGATGTTGTTGGAGTTGTAGTAGGCGGTGGCTTCGAGCTCCGGGACCCCCTGCTCGGGGGTAATGGACTCGCGCATGTGCGCCACCAGCTCGCCCAGCGGCAGCGCCGGCGCCTCGGTGCCGGTCTGGACGATGTTGCCGTCCTCCAGCGACAGGTTGGCGGCGTCCACGTCCAGGTGCCGGGCCGCGGCCTCCAGGATCTTGTCCTTCAGTTGCAGCGCGGTGAGGTGCACGGCGTTGCCGGCCATGACCGTGCCGCGGCTGGCGAAGGTGCCCCAGCCGAAGGGCGAGAGGTCGGTGTTGCCGTGGAACACCGAGATGGCGTCCATGGGCACGCACAGGGCGTCGGCGCAGATCTGGGCCATGGCGGTCTCGTGGCCCTGGCCGAGCTGGGCGATGCTCAAGTACACGCTCACGCCGCCGCCCTCGCCCACCACCATGCGGGCGCCCTCGTAGGGCTCCAGCCCGCCGGTGTTCTTGACGAAGTACGACAGGCCGACGCCGTGATAGCGGCCGTCGTCCCGCAGCCCTTGCAACTCCAGCATCTCGTCGTACTGAAACCGTTCCAGGGCCTGCCTGAGGGCGCTGGCGTAGTCGCCGCTGTCAAGGATGGTCGGGTGGCTGCTGGGCCGGGTGAAGCCAATCTCGTAGGGAATCTCCTCGGGCGTGACCAGGTTCTTCTTCCGCAGCTCCACCGGGTCGAGGTCCAGGTCCCGCGCCATCATGTCGAGCATGCGCTCGCGGTAGAAGCACGACTCCACCCGGCCGGGAGCCCGCAGCGTGCCCAGGCCGGTCTTGTTGGTCATGATGCAGTGGATCTTGGCCTCGTAGTTGGGGATCCGGTAGGGGCCGGTCAGTAGCGCGGCCGTGGAGCAGGGCACCAGCCCGCCGTGGGTGCGCACGTAGGCGCCCATGTCGCCGTAGATCTGCGCCCGCAGCGCGAGCAGGGTGCCGTCCTTCCGCGCGGCGATCTCCAGCTCGCAGGTCACCTGGCGCGAGTGGTTGGCGGCCAGCAGGTGCTCGCGCCGGTCCTCGATCCATTTCACCGGCAAGCCGAGGCGCACGGAGGCGAAGGGGATCAGGAAATCCTCGGGATAGAGCTCGCCGCGGATGCCGAAGCCCCCGCCCACGTCGTTCTCCTCGAAGTGGCACTTGTGCTCGGGCAGTTGCAGGAAAGCGGCGATGGTCTGCCGGTTCAGGTGCGGCAGCTTGGTGGCGCCGTAGACCCGGAGCTCTCCCTTGCCGCGGTCGAAGTGGGCCACGGCGCCGCGGGTCTCCATGGGGTTGCCGGTGAAGCGGTGGACCCGGAACTCCTCGCGGCGGGTATAGTCGGCTTCCGCGAAGGCCTTGTCCGCGTCGCCGATGGAGACGTGGTGGACTCCGGCCAGGTTGGTGCCGTTGTGCTCGTGCACCAGCACCTTGTCCTCGAGCGCCTCGCGCACGTCCATCACTTCCTGGAGAATCTCGTAGTCGACGTCGATGGCGTCCAGCGCGTCCTCGGCCAGGTAGCGGCTCTCCGCCACCGCCACGGCCACGGGCTCGCCCACGTAGCGCACCATGTCCCGCGCCAACGAAGGCTGGAGATACTTGTCCAGCCCCGGGATCTTGTACATCCGGATGGGGACGGTGGCGTCCAGCTCCCCGATGTCCTCGAGGGTGAAGACCGAAACCACCCCGGGCAGGGCCTCGGCGCGTTTGGTGTCGATGCTCAGGATGCGGGCGTGGGCGTGGGGGCTCCGGAGGATGGCGGCATGGACCATGTGGGGCAGCTTGATGTCATCCACGTAGGTGCCCGCGCCGGTGATGAACCGGATGTCCTCGCGCCGCCTGATGGGAGCGCCGATGTATGATTCCGCCATGGCCGAATGTTCCGTTCAGGGCAAGGTGCCGTTGTTGTCCTGCAGCCGCTTCGAAAACGCCGCCACCTTCACCGTCGACGCCGCCACCTCTACAGTCGACGCCGCCACCTCTACAGTCGACGCCGCCACCTCCACCGTCATTCCCGCAAACCACCCCGTCATTCCCGCGAAAGCGGGAATCCAGGAGGGGTGAGGTGGGGTCAGCACGGCCACGGTCCGCCCTTCATGGATTCCCGCTTTCGCGGGAATGACGGGGTGGGGGTGAGCCGCCCACCTCCGGGGCCGCCTGCGCGATGGCCTCGATGATGGGCTGGTAGCCCGTGCACCGGCAGATGTTTCCGGAGATGGCCTGGCGGATCTCGGCGTCCGTGGGCTGGGGGTTCTCCTTGAGGAAGGCCGACGCGGTCATGAGGAACCCCGGGGTGCAGAAGCCGCACTGGAGCGCGTGCCGGTCCTGGAAGGCGGCCTGGAGCGGGTGCAGTTGGTCGCCGTCCGCCAGCCCCTCGACCGTCTCCAGCGTCGCTCCTTCCGCCTGCACCGCCAGCAGCAGGCAGGAGCGCACCGCCTCGCCGTTCATGATCACCGTGCAGGCGCCGCACACGCCGTGCTCGCAGCCCAGGTGCGTGCCCGTGAGGTCCAGCTCGTTCCGGAGAAAGTCCGCCAGGGTCATGCGCACTTCCACCAGCTTCTCGTAGGCCTTGCCGTTGACCGTCAGGTTGAGAATGCTCTTGGTGCTCATGCGGCCTCCGTGCCTCTCGCCGCGGCCGCGCCGAGCGCGCGCCGGGTGAGCACGCCGCCCACTTCCTTGCGGTACAGCGCCGATGCGTGGATGTCGGAGTCGGGCTCCAACTCCTCGAACACGATGCGCTCCACCTCCTTGAGGGTGGCGTCGTCCAGGGCCGCGCCCTTGAGATGCTGCTCCGCCTTCTCCACCCGGACGGGCTTGCCGCCGACGCCGAAAAGCGTGATGCGGGCGTCCGCGCAGGCGCCGCCGTCCATGTCCACCCACAGCGCCACGCCCGCCATGGCGAAGTCGCCCTTGCGCCGGGCCACTTCGTCGATGGCCCAGAGCCGGCCCGCCTTCCAGGCCGGCACGCGGACCTCGGTCAGCACCTCGTTGGCCTCGCAGGCCGTGGCCATGTAGCCGAGATAGAAGTCTTCCGCGCTGACCACCCGTTCCCCGGCGGCGCTGGCGAGCACGAAGTCGGCGCCCAGGGTCACGCTCACCGCCGGCAGCTCGGACGCCGGATCGGCATGGACCAGGCTGCCGCCCACCGTGCCGCGGTTGCGGATCTGGAAGTGGCCGATGAGGGGCACCGCCGCCGCCAGCAGTGGATTCCGTTCGGCGAGCGCGGCGTCGCGTTCGATCGCCCGCTGGCGCGTCATGGCGCCGATGCTCAGACCGCCGTCGCCGTTGACCGCGATGCGGTCCAGGCCGGGAACGCGGTTCATGTCCACGATCACGGCCGGCCGGGCCAGGCGCAGGCTCATGAGCGGCATCAGGCTCTGTCCGCCGGCAAGGATCTTGCCGTCGTCGCCGTGCTCGTGGAGCAGGCGGACCGCTTCATCGAGGGTGTCCGGACAGTAGTAGGTGAAGGGTGCGGGTTTCATGGGGGCGGATGCTGCTTTCTGGGGTGCCTAGCCAATTACCCCGAGGTTGTCAAGATGGACGGGAAAGCCGGCGCCCGTGCCCGAAGCGCGCTACTTCGCCATCGCTTGCTCATGGATGGCGTTGACGGCCATGTGGGCTCCGAGCACGGCACCCTCCTGCCATCCGGGCAGGCCGCTGACCTGGTCGCCGGCAAAGTGGATGGGTCCGTCGGGCTTTTGCAGTGCTTCCGGCGACTTGTGACGGCTTTTCGGCCAGCCGCCCTTCTGGAAGGGCCTCCTGGCCCAGGCCAGGCTGACCCCGGACTCCATCTCCGCGGCATATCCGGGGTGGATGCGCTCGCCCTCGGCGGCGGCGGCCCGCAGCCGCTCCGCCGGGGTCATTTCCCCGAAACGCAGTCCGGGCTTGTCGTCCCATATGTAGGCTCCAACGATGATCCCTTTGTCCCGGTGATAGCCGTAGGGCGGATACCAGATCTGCGTGATGTCCTGGTCGGTCCACGAGATTCCGCCGTAGATAGCGTGATCTTCTTCCCAGAACCGGCGGCGGGCCTGGAACGCGACCTTGACCGCGGGCACGAACTCGATGGACTCGATGGCCGACTGCGTCTCCCGGGAGAAGTCGTTGGGGATGTCCTTCAGCACGGGCGCGGGGATGGTGCAGACGGCGAAGTCCGCGTCGATGGCGCCGTCGGCGTCACGCCCGCCCTGCCGGTAGACGATGCGAACGCCGTCCGGCGTCTTGCGGATCTGTTTGGTGGGGCTGTGGTATCGGATGAGCGGCCCGACGCGCCGCTCGAAAGCCTTGGCGATGGCGTCCATGCCGCCCACCGGCTGAAACAACGTGGGGTTCTGGTTGAGGAAATGGCTGAAGTGGAGCTTGTACTGCCAGAAGTCCGCCTTGAGCAGGTCGCCAAAGTCCAGCGGGGGGTTCACCTCGCCGCCGGCCTTGAGGCCCGCGTGGAGTTCCTCGCCGCGATAGCCAGCGCGGTCCGAGCCCTTGTAGAGCCGGTCCGGGTCCAGGCCGCCCCACTGGACCAGCATTTCGAGCACCCGCTCCTTGTCCTCGCCGGTCAGTTCGCCGTCGAGGGCATCGCCGTCGACGGCCTTGGCGAGCAGCTCCGCGATGTAGCCGCGGGTGTCGGTAACGACCTGGCGGGCCGCCACCGGCTTGCCGCCGAAGCGTTCCCGGTTGTGGAAAAGAGCGGCGCGGTTGTCGTTGGTGAAAACTTCCAACTCGACGCCGAACTCCTTGCAGTAACCGAGAATCGCGCGGTGGTGATAGGGAATGCGGGCCGGCCCGAGGTTAGCGTACAGGTGGTCTCCGCGGTCGAACGCCACCCGCTGCCGGCCGCCGGTCTCTTCGATCACGTCGCCGCCACGCACCGTCAGATTGCGCCCGCCGGCGCGCCCGTCGGCCTCCAGGATCGTGCAGCGGTAGCCCGCCTTCGACAGCTCGTAGGCGGCCGCCATGCCGGAGATGCCGGCGCCGAGAATCACGACGCTCTTTCCCTGGCCCGAGCCGCGCGGCAGACCGGGCGCCGCCGCGCGGGCCTCGCCCGTCCCCGACAGCCCCAGCGCCTGCATGGTCCGGTGGACCGCCTCCACCCCGGCGACCGCGCCCAGGGACTGGATGAAGTCACGTCGGGTCATGCTCATGGTCGCCCTCCTTCCCGGCACTATCGTTCTTGACTTTTAGGTGCAACGCAAGTAGCTTCGGCTACTTCAATTGTCCGAGCACCCGCGCGCGCGTGTGCGGGAGAGAGCAGCGAAAGGAGATCCCGATGAGTCGATTAAAGAGGTTTATGGTAGTTTCGTTGATCGCGGTTTTTGTCGCGACGCTCGCGCCGGCGGCCCTGGCGGAGAGCTACAAGTTTGGCGCCTCGAAGCCAGGCGGTTCCTGGTACCCCATCGGGACCGTGTTGCAGCGGCTGGCCGACAAGAACTACGGCGACAAGGTGACCGTGGAAATCGGCGGCGGCACGTCCAACCTGCTGAACGTCATGGCCGGCAAGTTGAGCTTCGGCCTCTCCAGCGCAACGAGCATCCAGGAAGCCCTCAAGGGGGCCAAGATGTTCAAGGGCAAGGAGGCGCAGGCCAAGAAGGTGCGCGTGGCCGCGGTGCTGTACCCCAACTACCTGTTCTGGCTGGTGTGGGCGAAATCCGATGTCACGTCGTACGAGCAGCTCAAGGGCAAGCGAGTCAACGTCATGCCCAAGCGGTTCTCGTTTCAGGCGCTGAACCAGCAGATGTTGGGCGCCCTGGGCATCAAGTACAGTGATTTCTCCAAGGTCAACTATCTGGGCTTCAACGACGCCGTGGCCCAGATGAAGGACAACCACATTGACGCGTACCTCGGCCCCGGCGAGGAGAACTACGCGCCCATCGTGCAGTTGGCGGCGCATGCGCCGATCCGCATTCTCTCCTTCTCCAAGGAAGACATTGCGAAGATGAACACGGCCAATCCCGGCGTCGGCCCCTTCACGTTGGACAAGAAGAACTACGACCAGAAGAACGACGTGAACACCGTTCAGACCTTCCTGCTCATCATTACGAACGAGGACGTTCCGGAGGAGCGCGTCTACAAGCTCACGAAGACCGTCTACGACAACCTGGGCGACTTCGCCGGAGCCGTGAAAGCCTTCGAGCGCGTCAAGGTGGCCAACGCCACCAACGACGTGGGCGCGCCGCGGCACCCCGGCATGGAGAAGTACCTGAAGGAGAAGGGCGTCCTGAAGTAGAGGGACCCTGCGCAAAGAGGGCCGGCGCGGAACGCCGGCCCTCTTTTTTCACTTCGACACCTTCAACCAACGTGAAACCACCTGACGTGAGTGAACGCCCGGGTGTCCGCGCCGCATCGGGCACGTGGCAGAGAGCGGTCCTATGCAGCGCAACCTGACAGGGGTCGCCGGGATCATCCTGACCCTGGTAGCTTTCGCGACCTCGGCCTACCACATCTACACCGGTTTCTTCGGGCAACCTGAAGCCTTCCTGCATCGCGTGATCCACGTCACGTTGATGATGGGCATTACCTTCTTGAGCTTCCCGGCGTTCCGCCGGCCGGATGACGGAAAGCTTCCCTGGTACGATGTCGTGGTCATTGGCCTGTGGCTCACGACCATGGGTTATCTCTTCTACGAGTACGAGTGGATCATCCAGCACATCGGCTACACGGAGGATTTCGCCCCCTTCCAGGTCGTGCTGGCTTTCGGCGCGGTGGCGCTGACCCTCGAGGCCTGCCGTCGCGCGGTCGGCTGGCCGCTGGCGGCGCTGGCCTTGATCATTTTCCTGTTCGCGTTCCTTGGGCCCTACTTGCCTGGATTCCTCACGCACCTGGGTTACACGGCGTCGGAGGTGGCGGATAACCAGTACTTCCTCACGGATGGGCTGTTCGGGCTGCCGACCCATATCTCGGCCAACTTCATCTTCCTGTTCATCGTCTTCGGGGCCTTCCTCGAGAAGTCGGGCTTCGGCCTGTTCACCATCGAGTTCGCCACCGCCCTTGCCGGGCGGTTCCGGGGCGGGCCGGCCAAGATCGCGGTGGTGTCCAGCGGCCTGATGGGCTCCATTTCGGGCAGCAGCACGGCCAACGCCGTGATCACCGGCTCCTTCAGCATCCCGATGATGAAGAAGATCGGCTTCAAGGACTACATGGCCGGCGCGGTGGAAGCGTCGGCGTCCACCGGCGGCCTGATCATGCCGCCGGTGATGGCGTCCGCCGGCTTCCTGATGTCGGAGTACACCGGCATCCCCTACGTCAACGTGATGCAGTACATCCTGGTCCCCGCGGTGCTGTACTTCCTCGCCGTGGGCATCATGGTGCACATCTACGCGGTCAAGGAGAAGATCCCCACGGTGCCGCGGGACGAGTTGCCGAGCCTCAAGAAGACCATCATGGACCGGGGGCACCTGGCGCTGCCCCTGATTATCCTGATCTATCTCCTGGTAGCCGGCTTCAGCCCGGGCTACGCGGTGGTGCGCTGCATCGTCGGCATCGTGATCGTGAGCTGGTTCCGCAAGGCAACGCGCATGGGCCTCAAGGACATCTGGGACGCTCTCGTGCAGGGCGGCATCCAGTCCACCGTGGTGGCCGTGGCCATCATCACCTCCGGCATCATGGTGGGCATCTTCGACCTCACCGGCGTCGCCATCAAGTTCTCCGGCGTCATCGTGGACCTGGCGGGCGGGCACCTGCTGCTGGCCCTGGTCTTCGTCATGATCACCGCCATCATCCTGGGTATGGGCCTGCCGCTGTCGTCCGCCTACATCGTGCAGGTGGGCATCGCCATCCCGGCCCTGGTGGTCATGCTCAGGAACATGGGACTCGATGCCGACGCGATCGTGCCCCAGGCCCATCTGTTCGTAATCTTCTTCTGCGCCATCTCGGCCATCACGCCGCCCACCGCGCCAACGAGCTACGCGGCGGCGGCCATCGCCCAGTCTCCCGTGGTGCCCACGTCCATCGAAGCCGTAAAGCTGGCGCTGCCCGCCTTCGTGCTCCCCTACGCGTTCGTGGCCAACTCCGCGCTCATCACCATCGGCAACGCCGCGGAGGTCACCGTAACCGTCGCTTTCGCGGTGTTGAGCATGATCGCCATGGGCATGGCCGTCCAGGGCTACTGCTACAGGAACCTCGATGGAATAACCCGCCTGCTCTTCCTGGCCGCCAGCCTGGGCATGGTCACCCCGTGGCTCCAGTGGAACGTCGTCGGCCTGGTGGTGGGCGGGGCCCTGACCGGGTGGGAGTGGTATCGGGCGCGGCTCCGCGTCGCCGCTGTCGGATAGCCGGCCGCCGTTCGGCACGGAATACAGGCGAGTCGAAGCCGGCCTCCCGGACAAGTGCCCGGAGCCGCATTCGGCCTTAAAGAGAAGAGGACCTTATCGCACCGGCCGCTGACAAGACCGCACAATCGCCCGAAGCCGCGACGGCCATCGTCTACTGCGAAGGGAACTTCGGCGCCATTGACGGAAAGACCGCCAACGGCCTGGTCCGGCACTCCGAGCTCTATGAGATCCTTTCGGTCATCGACAGCGAGAAGGCCGGTCTCGATGCCGGCGCCGTGCTTGGCGAGCCGCCGAAAGGGATTCCCGTCTGCCGCGACTTGGCCGATGCGCTGACGCGCGCCGGCGCCACCCCCGACTACTTCATTTTCGGCATGGCTCCCGCCAGCGGCAGGTTGTCGTCCCGCGATCGGGGTATGCTGCTCGAGGCCATCGACCTGAGAATGAACGTCGTGAACGGGCTTCACGAGTTCTTGACCGACGACCCGGAGTTCGTAGCGGCCAGCGCCGCACGAAACGTGAAGATCGTCGACGTCCGCAAGCCTCCTGCCAGGGAGAGCCTGCGAACTTTCAGCGGCCGCATCGCGGAGGTCACCTGCCCCCGCATCGTCGTCCTCGGCACCGATTGCTCCGTCGGCAAGCGCACCACCGCAACCGTCCTGACCCGGGCGCTCAATGACCGTGGCATCAACGCGGTGATGATCGGCACCGGCCAGACCGGCCTGATCCAGGGAGCCCGGTATGGGGTCGCCCTCGACGCCGTTCCTTCACAGTTCTGCGCCGGCGAGCTCGAAGGGACGATCATGGAAGCGTTCGAAGCCGAGAAACCCGACGTGATCGTTGTCGAAGGGCAAGGCGCTCTCAGTCACCCCGCCTACCCGACCTCCGCCTTGATCCTCCGCGGCGCCTGTCCCGACGGCGTCGTGTTGCAGCACGCACCCGCGCGAGCCCACCGTGCCGACTTTGCGCACATGCCGATGCCCGAGCCGGCCGACGAGATCCATCTCATTCAAACCTTCTCCGACACGAAGGTCATCGGCCTCACCATCAACCACGAGAACATGACCGACGCCGATGTCAGCGCCGCCATCGCGGGGTACCAGGACGAGCTCGGCATCCCGGTCACCGACCCCCTGACGCGGCCGCCGCGGATTCTGGTAGATATGGTGCTTTCGGCGTTTGGGGGGTTATGAGAAGGCCGCTCGCACCCGCGGCATCACTTCCTCCGCGATCAACTGAATCACCGACTCGATCCCGCCTCCCGGCGGGGCGAGCACCCAGGTGCCGAAGCGGCGGATGCCCATTTCGGCGATGCGGGTGATCTTGGCGGCGACTTCCTCGGGGGTGCCGGCCCAGGCGAAGGCGTCGACGAACTCCTCGGGCACCAGCGGTCCGGCCTTGAACATGAGCTCGTAGTCGCGCTTGGCGATCATGGCCTCCAGCTCGGCGGGGACCTCCATGCCCAACTGGGTGACGAAGTCGCGGTTGGGGTAGCTGCTCCACAACAGGAAGGCGATCATCTGCCGGACTCCGGCCCGGGCCTTGTCGCGGTCCCGGTCCACGCAGGTGTCGACGCGGGAGATGATCTCGATGTCCTCGGGGTCGCGGCCGGCCTGTTGCGCGCCCTGCCGGACGAAGTCCCAGGCGGTGCGGACGCCCTCGGGCGTGGCCATGGTGGCGATCATGGCGCCGTCGGCGATGCGTCCGGTCAGGCGGAACACCGCCGGGCCGCGGCTGGCGATGACGATGCGGATGTCGGCCCGGGCGGGAAATCCCAGCACGCCGTTGTTCACGCTCACCACCTTGCCGTCCACCGTGGCGGGCTTGCCCGCCCACATGCCGCGCATGATGGCGATGGCGTCGGCCATGGCGGCCACCGGGCGCTCCCGCTGGATGCCCATGGCGGGAAAGCCCGAGCCGCCGGCGCCGATGCCGACGACGACTCGGCCCGAGGAAATGTCGTCCACCGTGGCCATGGCGGCGGCGGTTAGAGCCGGATGGACGCTGTAGGGGTCGGTGACCGCGGCGCCGATGCCGATGCGTTCGGTATGGGCGGCGCTGAGGGTCATGTTGGCCACCATGTCGCGGCCGAACTTCTCGTTGGAATGCCACAGGCGGTCGAACCCGAGGGCCTCCGCGCTCTTGATGATGGCGACCCGCCGGCCCAGCGGGTAGGAGGCGACGGTGCGCGAGCTGAAGCCGAGGTCGAACTGGAGGTCTGACATGCTTTCCTTCCGGTGGCGTTCCTGTCATGCGGCGCGGAGCGCGGGCATTACCTCGGTGGCGAAGCGTTCCTGCTGGGCGGTCTGGTCGGGGCTGCCGAAACGCACGACGATGGTCTTGGCGCCCCGCTCCACGTAGGCCTGGAGCCATTCGATGCATCGGGCGGCCGGGCCGTTGCATGGGGGTTGCACGGCCACCATGGTCTCGTAGGACACCTTGTAATAGCCTTCCATGAACGCGCGCATCTCGCGCTCGGCCTGGGCGGTGTCGTCGTTCAGGTTGACGGTGACGTAGACGGCGCGGGCGAGCCGGGCGGCGTCCTGTCCCATCTCTTGCGCCAGAGATTCGATCCGCTCCCAGTTGCGGGCGAAGCTCTCCGGGGAGTTGGGCAGCGGGAACCAGCCGTCGCCGAGCCGCAGCACCCGGCGCAGCGCGTTGTCCACGCTGCCGGCGAGCCACAGCGGGATGCCGGAGGGTTGTGCCGGGTGGAGCCCCAGGCGCACGCCGTCGAGCTGGAAGTGGCGCCCGTGAAAGCTCACCTCGTTTTCGGTCCATAGCCGCCGCATGAGGGCGACGCCCTCCTCGAAGATGCCGATGCGGTGGCGGGAATCCACGCCGCAACCGGCGAACTCGCGTTTGATGAGGTCGTTGTTGCCGGCGATGCCCAGGCCCAGGATGAGCCGGCCGTTGCACAGGAGGTCGAGGTTGGCGATCTCGTTGGCGAGCACCACGGGGTGGCGCAGGGCGGGAAGCAGCACCGCGGTGCCGAGCTTCACCCGGCTGGTGCGGGAAGCCGCCGCGGCCAGGGTGGTCAACGGCTCCAGCCGCGGCCGCGCCAGGATGCTGTCGCCCACCCAGATGGAGTCGAAGCCCAGGGTTTCGGCGCTCTCCGCGAGGTCCATGATGCGGCCGCAGTCGGGGGTCGCCTGCGCCATCACGATTTCGCGCGTGGGCAGCAGGTATCCTACGGTGGTCTTTGGCTGTGACATGAGACTACCTTTCCTCCCTTACCTGCCGTTGAACGGCTTCATCACCTCTTCCGCCAGCCACTCGATCTGCTGCAGCATTTCCGAGCCGGTGTGCGAGGGGAGCTGCAGCGCGCACACGTGGTCGATACCGGCCTTTTCCAGGAACGCCACCTGCTCCAGGATGCTGGCAGGGCTGCCGATGAGGTTGTGGGTTTCGGCCAGGGCGGGGTCGCGGCCGGTGTGCGCCAGCGACACGCGGTGCTGCACCATGCCCGTCTTGCGGTAGCGGGCGCGCGCCGCCTCCAGGGTCTTGCCGACGCACAGGGTGAACTGGGAACAGGCCTCCACGGCCCTGGTTTCCCGGCCCGCCTCCTCGGTGAGCCGGCGCAGCAACGCCACCCGATCCACGATCTGATCGAAGGGCCGCCAGCCGGGCAGCCATCCCTGCCCGACCTGGGCCGCGCGCCGGATCATGGCCTCGTTGTGGCCGCCCACGAACACCGGCAACGGATCCTGCAACGGCTTGGGGCGCATGGCGATGTTCCTGAAGGCGATATGACGCCCCTCGTAGCTGGCGTCGGTGTCCCGGAAGAGGCACCGAAGCGCCTCCAGGCTTTCGTCCAGCAGGTCGCCGCGCCGCTCCGCCTTGCGCCGCGGCCACTGGGCGTCGAACTCCTCGCGGTAGGCGCCGATGCCGGTGCCCAGGATCACCCGGCCGCCCGTGAACCGATCCAGGGTGCTCACCTGCTTGGCCAGCAGCACCGGGTCCCTGAGCGGCAGCACCAGCACCGCGGTGCCAAGCCGGATGCGCGTGGTCCGGGCGCCCACCGTGGCCAGGGTCACCAGCACTTCGTAGAAGTTGGGTGGCTGCGGCCACTTCTGCCGCGCGTAGGCAGCCGGGGTGATGTGGTCGTTGCCCCAGACCGCGTCGTAGCCCAGCCGTTCGGCCTCCTGTGCCATGCGGACGAACTCCGCGGGTTCCACGAACGGCACCGGATTGACCAGGCCCTCGGTGCAGGTGGGGAGTTGAATGCTGAACTTCATAGTAGCCAGGCCGCCATTTCTCTGGATCCCGGAGCCTGCCCCGGACTGGATCCCGGGTCAAGCCCGGGATGACGCTCAGGGCGCCCGGGATGACGCTCAGGGCGCCCGGGATGACGCTCAGGGCGCCCGGGATGACGCTCAGGGCGTTCGGGATGACGCTCAGGGCGTCCGGGATGACGCTCAGGGCGTCCGGGGTGACGCTCAGGGCGCCCGGAACGACGCTCAGGGCGCCCAAAATGCCGGTTCCGCGCGCCCCACCTCCCCGTCATCCCGGGCTTGACCCGGGATCCAGATGGTGGGGTGGCGACGTGCCACGACCGGCCTCTTCTTGTCCGTTGTACGCTGTGGCTCATGACCGGCTCAGGCCTCCACACGATAGCCGTGGGCATTTTTCAGGATCTCCAGGAATCGTGCGGCGTCTCCGTCGTCGACGGTGGGGATCTCGGGCGCGGCTCCCGCGGTGGCGGCGGTGTCCTTGAGGCCGGTGGCGGTGTTGACCACCACCACCGTGTCGCTCCGGCCGATACGCCCTTCCTCACACAGGCGTCTCACCGCGGCAAGGGCGGCCAGGGAGGACGGCTCGGCGTAGATGCCTTCGGCCGCCGCAAGATCCCGCTGCAGGCCCAGCAGTTCGTCGTTTCGCGCCACCCGCGCGGCTCCGTCCGAGGCCCGCAGGGCATGCAGCGCCTGATAGGTGCTCTGGTTCACGCTGATGGAACCGGCCAAGAAGGGTGCCGGCGCCGCCATCTCGGGAACGGCGTCCTCGCCGGAGGCCAGCGCCGCTCCCAGGCAGCCGGCCATCTCCGCCGCGACCATGCGCGGCTTTCTGGGGATCAACCCCAGGGCGGCCAGCTCCTCGAAGCCCTTCCACATGCCGAACAGCGCGTCGCCGTAGGCCACCGGCAGCACGCACCAGTCGGGCGGCTCCCACTCCATCTGCTCGCACACCTCGTAGGCGAGGGTCTTGTAGCCGTCCACGCCGTAGGGGTTGCTGCCCACGGGCGGGCCGAAGTAGGGCGAGGTCGGATACCACTCCCACTGGGCCACCCCGGTCTGCAGCAACCTCCAGCGGTCGGCCTTGGTGCGGGTGGCCACCACCATGGCCCCGCAGGCCTGCATCTGGGTGACGATGGCCGAGGCCGCGCCCTGGACGGTGAGCACGATGCAGGGCAGCCCGGCGCGAGCGGCGTAGGCCGCAGCCGCGGCGCCGGCGTTGCCGGTGGAGCTGACGCCGACGGCCCGGGCGCCGAAGCGCTTGGCCATGGCCAGCGCGGTGAACGCCAGCCGGTCCTTGAAGGAGCCCGAAGGGTTCTGCGATTCGTCTTTCAGGAACAGCCGCTCGAGCCCGAGCCGGCGGCCGTAGCGCTCGCAGTGGAGCAGCGGGGTGTCACCTTCGCCCAGGGTGGCCGCGTCCTGGATGTCCGGCGGCAACAACTCGCGGTAGCGCCGCATGCCGGTGGGCCGGTTCCGGAGCGACTCGACGGAGAGTTCCCGGGCGGCGGCGTCCAGGTCGTACCGGGGCGTGAGGTTCGAGGGGGCCTCCCGCCGGCACTCCGGGCACCCGTCGAAGCGGGGCTCGATGCCGAAGGACGCGCCGCACCGTATGCAGGCGAGGCCGGTGAGGTGGCTCATACGGATCTGGAGCGCTCGACGTTCAGGTACGCGGCTCCAGCACCTGGAGGTGCCGCGGCGACGAGGTGAGCCGCCGGTAGCCGTCCTCGGTCACCACGATCATGTCCTCCACCTGGACGCTGCCCCAGCCCATCTCGTAGTAGGGGGTCTCGATGCACAGTACCATGCCGGCCTCCAGCGGGGTGTCGTCGCCGGGGGAGATGGTGGGGCGGTCGTAGCCGCCGAGGCCCAGGCCGATGCCGTGTCCCACGTGTTGGCGTCCGTAGTGCGGTATGCCGGATTCACGAACTTCCGCCACCGTGTCGTTGAAGATCTCCGAGGCGATCTTGCCCGGCTTGACAAGGCCGAGGGCCAGATCCTGGCCTTTGAGTATGGCGTTGTAATAACTGGAGAATTTCTCGTCCGGAGAGCCGAAGAAAAACGTCCGTGACATGTCCGTGAGGTAGCCCTTGTAGAGGCATCCCACGTCGAAACGGACCATGTCGCCCACCTTGAGGGTGTCTTCCGGCACGTTGGTCATGCCCAGGGCGGCGCTGCGGCCGAAGCCCACGTGGTTCATGTTGGGCTCGGCGCCGCGCCGCACCTGTCCAAGGTCGAAGGCCATGCACATCTCCGCCTCGGTCATGCCCTCCCGGGCCTCGCCGGCAGCCTCGTAGATGGACTCCTCGGTGACCCGCACCGCCTCGGTCATGCGCTCGATCTCGGCGGCGCTCTTGACCATGCGGATCTCCCGGAACGCCGACATGGCCGGCACCAGTTGCAGGTGCGGCAGCCGCTCCTTGAGACGCTCCGCCAGCGCCGGGTCCAGGCCCCGTTCGTCGTAGCCGAGCCGGCTCCGGTCGAGGCCGGCGTTCTCCAGCGTCCGCACGATGCCCTCGACGAAGTCCTTCACCGGCTCCAGGTCGATGCCGATCTCGCGGATGCGCTGCTCGCGAAGGGTGAGCGGCCCGTTGTCCTCCATCACGCGGTGGAAGGTGCCGTAGGTGACCACCCCTGCCGGCGGCACGGTGTCCACCATGTAGTCCACCTCGCCCCGGGGAATCACGATCCAGGGCGCCGTCACCGCGTCCCGGGTGACGATGGCGGCGATGTCCTGCCGGCGCCATACCCCGCTCAGGTAGAAGACGTTGGGAATGTTGGTGGCGGCCATCAGGCCGTCGAGGTCCCGTTCGGCCAGCACCCGCCTGGCCCGCGGTTCGTTGATCCACATGAGAAAACTCCTGGCGATGGAAATCGGCGTTGTCGCGAAGGCGTTGAGAACGCAGTGAATATAGGGAAGCCCCAGCGGCGGTGTCAAACAAGCGCCCGCGGGTTCATCCCGGCGGAAGCCGGCGGCGAACACCACACTAGCCCGGCCCCGGCCCTCCCATGTCACGGAAACCCCGGGCTATCTCCAGCACGCGCTCAATGATCGCCCTGCGCCAGCAGGACGTCGGCGTCGCGGTCCTGCCGGTGAAGCACCCGGCCATCGATGTCCAGCGACTCGCCGACTACAGGGCCGTATGCGTGGTGGCGGAGGGCAGCCCTCTTGCCGGACAGAGGAGCATTCGACTGGAGTCGCTGGAGAGCGAGGCCTTGATTTCGGCCACGACGGGCACCCAGATCCATCTGATGACGGAGCACGCCTTCAGACAATGCGGCATCAGACCACGAATCCGGGTCGACGCGCGGACCCAGGAGGCCGCCTGCTACATGGTTGCCCAGGAGAAGGGCGTTGCGATACTGTCCGAGCCTCTTCCCGCCCATATCCGCGACTACCCCGGCACCGTCATCAAGCCGATCTCTCCGGCCCTGCCCGTGAGCCTGGGCATTCTGACCTCGAACCTCCGGGCCCCGTCCAGAAGGGTGAGGGAGTTCGTGAATGCGGTGAGGGCCATCGGCGCGCGTGCGTAGCCCGCGCCCGCCGGGCCGGAGTCAACGGTCCGCCGCCCCCGGCTTCGGAGGGTCCGCTTCGTAGATGAACGGGACCGTTTCGAGGTCCTCGGTGCCTCCGTCCCGAGTGAATCGCCAGATGCCGATGTGTCCGCGCCGCAGGTCGCCGTGCCGGTCCCAGTCCAGAGTCACCGCGGCGCCCTGGTAGTCGATCTCTCCGCGCGCGGCCAGAATGCGCAGCGCGGCGGCGACCCCTTCGGGACCGGCGTTCGCCGCAAGACCGGGCGCGCTGCCGACGGCCCGCAGCCGGTCACGAATGGCGTCGCCGCGGGTGTTCCCGGCGGCTTGGGCCGCAAGCGCCAGGGCGATGGTGGCGTCGTAGGTCTGCGGGACATAGGTAAACACAGGCGGGCCGCCATACTCGGCCACGTAGGCCGCCCGCCAGGCAGCCGAGACAGGGCTGTCCGGGACCGCGGCCCCGGCCGTGCCGTACATGCCGTGCAACCGTTCGGCGCCTACCTCCCGGGCCACGTTCGGGCTTTTCGACGCGTCGCCGAAGGTGAAGTGGCGGTACAGCCCGAGCTCGACGGCGTCGCGCAGCAGGGCGATGGTCTCTTGTTCGTCCGCGACCACCACCAGGGCTTGGGCGCCCGCGGCGGTGCTCCGCCGCAGTTCCGCGCTGAAGCCGGTTTGCCGCGGCTCGAAAGCAACGGCCGTCACGGTACCGTCCCATGCGGCGGTGAAAGTCCCGGCCAGTCCCTGTCCCCAGGCATCGTCCCGGTAGAGCAGGCCGACGTTGCGGAAACCTCTCTCGCGGGTGACGCGGGCGAGGACCGGACCCTGGGCGATATCGGAGAGGGCGGTTCGGAACAGGTAGTCGCTGTCGGCGGCCGTCGTGAGCTTTGGCGAGGTGGCCGACGGGCTGATGGTGGGAACGCCGGCGGGGCCGGTGACCTGCTCCGCCACCGCCAGGGCCATGGCGCTTGAACTCGGGCCGACGATGGCGTGGACCCCATCGGTGTGTACGAGGCGCCGCGCCGCCGCCACGGCACCCGAGGGACTACGGGTGGAGTCGGCCACCGTCGGTCGCACCGGCTGGCCGAGCACGCCGCCGGCCTCGTTGATGTGCTTGATGGCCAGCTCGAATGCCCGTCGCCTCTCGACGGCGCGCCCCGGGGCGTTTCGGCTGAAGTTCATCATCAGCCCAAGCTTCAACGGCTCTGCCACGGCATTCGGCGCGAGGCTGCCGGCGAGGGACACCACCAGCAGCACGGTCGCCGTCAACAGCCGGGCCAGACGACTCTGTGGGACACGCGGTCTTCGTTTGGAGAGCAGCGATGTCATGACGGCAATGAGTAAAGGAGCGACGAATCCGTGTCAAATACTAGATTGCTACTAACTGACTTACGATTAGTATTTCGGCTTGGGGCCCCCGGTGGAGGCGCATGTGGGTGCGGATGCCGGCGACTTGTTTGAGCTCAGGACGATGCTTGTAGTCTCTTCGCCAAGTCATTGGGGGCGGTGAAGGTGAAGAACCGCCCCGTCTTGGTCTGGTCAAGCAGTTCCCGAGAGGCAAGATCGAGGAGGTCGGACCTGCCGGTCTGGTACGTCACGCCATGGGTCTTCTTGTGGCCCGCAATCGTGTAACGAACCCCGGGGTGTCGCAGGGCATGTCCGAGGAGTGCGAGTTGTCGATGGTTTATCGAAACGGAGGAGCGGAGGATCTGCTCAATGGTCCGGATTTCCTGAGCCTTCTTGTCTAGGTACGCGTACAGGATAGCAATCGCGCGCCGGATGACCTGGAGTTGTGCCAGAATGAAATAGGTCAGGTCATTCTCATCGGTCTCGGTGTAGAGGAACGACCGGGCGTACTGGGCAGGGGCTTTCCGAATGATCCCCGAAATCGAGAGAAACTCGAACATCCAGAGATCCTGTGAAAGCGCCGACCAGTAAAACAACGCCCTCGCGGCCCTGCCGTTGCCATCGACAAAGGGATGGTCGTAGGCAAGCCAGAAATGCAGGATGATGGCCTTGAGTATCGGGTGCAGGAAGGCGTCGGGTTGTGTCTTGTTCGCGAAATCGCACATGGCGGCCATGCGGCGGTTGATATCCTTCGCGGGCGGCGGCGGGTGGAGCAAGGTCCCGTCGGCGTCGTGGTAGACAGCAATGTTGTCTCCCGGTCTCCTCAGGTAGTCCGGTCCGGCAACCGTGTCCAGCGTACCATCGACGAGGATACGGTGAATATGGAAGATCACGTCCGGCGTCAGGGGTTTGTCCTTGAAGTTCTTGATGAGGTGGATGGCCCGGTAATTGTTGAGAATCATCCTCTCGCTTCGATCCACCGGACTTCGGCCGGAGCGAATCATCTGTTTCGCTGCTTCGCGGGTCGTGGACGCCCCTTCGAGTTGGCTCGAAGTGATGGCCTCCTCTATCAGGGAACTCTCGATGAATCTCTCCCTGGTTTGTGGATTGACGATCGGGTCGCTTGTCGTAATCCTGCCGCTCGTGTCGCGATCGATTGCGTGGAGTAGTTCAAGCACCGGGTCCGCGAGTGTGTAGGCAAACGGCCGTCTGTCCTTGTCCTCCAGTGGGACGGCCCGCCGTGTCTGGCGGCGTGCGAACTTGATCGCGGCCCACCACTCCTCGGAGGAGAGTCCGTCCGGGGGCCGGAGCCGTCGCAAGTGTTCCCAGTGCCGATATCGGCCTCCGGGCGCCGCTCCAACCTCTCCTTTCGCAAGGATCTCGGCCATCCGCTTCACTTGGGCCGGCTCCTTGAGGTTCAACAGGATGTCCTCGTAACTGAGTGGGGTTGGGGGGATCTTCATCTGCTTGTGGTGAATGAAAAACTAATTGAGTTATAAATTAGTTTTTACGTCTTGCCTTGTCAAGGCGGTTGTCCCAGGAAGGCGGATGGTGCCCTGGGGCATCCCGCCGATTTGGTGACGGGAGGTTGCGCGCCGCGACGGTTCTTGTATTTTCAAGACGCCTAATGTAAGAGATACCCCTTGAATTTTACTGGAAGATTCGGAGGAGCACATGGCCAAGTCGGCGCAAGAGACTGAGACCACCACGATGGACAACATCCCCTTCTTCTACAAGTGGCAGAAGGGCGAGGGAGTCGACGTCGTCGAAACTTTCTTCATCAAGGACCTGAAGGAGGTTCCGCTCAAGTGGTGGGACCGCATGGGCGGTGACGGGACCCTGTTCAACATGGAGGGAGCCGGCGATGCCACCGGGGCCTACATCGTCGAGATCGCGCCGGGGAAGAGCCTGAACCCTATGCGCCACCTCTACGAGGAGTTGATCCTGGTGGTGCAGGGCCGCGGCGCCACCACCATCTGGAACGACAACGGCGCCAAGCAGACGTTCGAGTGGCAGGAAGGGAGTCTCATTTCGGTTCCGTTGAACGTGCATCACCAGCACTTCAACGGCCAGGGCGACAAGCCGGCGCGGCTGTTCTCGGTCAACAACATGCCCATCGTCTTCAGCCTGTTCCACAATGACGACTTCATCTTCAACACGCCCTACGACTTCGCGGACCGTTTCGACGGGCGGCCGGACTACTTCTCCAGCCAGGGCACGCAGCATCCCGGCCGCATCTGGGAGACCAACTTCATCGCCGACACGCGCACCTTCAACCTCCAGGAATGGAAGGAACGGGGCGCGGGCGGCAAGAACGTCTTCCTGGAAATGTGCGACGGCACCATGGCGGCGCACATCTCCGAGTTCCCGGTAGGGACCTACAAGAAGGCCCACCGCCACGGGCCCGGCTTCAACGTCATTATCATCAAGGGGCAGGGTTTCTCGCTGTTCTGGTGGGAAGGCGAGGAGCCCAAGCGCTACGATTGGCAGGACGGCAGCGTGTTCGTGCCGCCGGAGATGATGTTCCACCAGCACTTCAACCTCGGCCCCACCGGCGCGCGCTACCTGCCCCTGCGTTTCGGCGGCATCAAGCACAGCATGGGCGAGGGCTACGGAGACATCTCCAAGGTCGACAAGGACGTGAAGTCCGGCGGTAACCAGATCGAGTACTACGACCAGCCGGAGTACATCCGCGAGATGTTCGAGGGTGACATGACCCGGCTCGGGGCCGAGTCGAGGATGGATCCCGGCGTGTACGCGAAGCCTGCTGCCTAACGAAAGGGCTTTTGACCAAGGGAGGAAGCCCGCGTGCTTCCTCCCTTTTTTTGTCCGCCATGGCTGCTCCGATCATCCTGACCCTACTGTCCTATCTCCTGGGATCGGTTCCCGCCGGGTTCCTGGTGGGTTCGTCCGCGGGGGTGGACGTGCGCAGCGCCGGCAGCGGCAACATCGGCGCCACCAACGTGGCGCGGACGCTGGGGTGGAAGAAGGGCCTCGTCACCCTCTTCGCCGACGTCGCCAAGGGCTTTCTGCCGGTGCTGGCGGCCCACCTGCTGGACCTCGGCGCCGCCGCGGCGGCGGCCGCCGGCCTGGCCGCCTTCGCGGGTCATCTCTACCCCGTGTTCCTGGGCTTCAAGGGCGGCAAGGGCGTGGCCACCGCCGCCGGCGTCTACCTTGGCGCCATGGCTCTGGGCCTCCTGGTCGTGCTGGGGGTCTTCCTCCTGGTGATGCTCGTTGCCCGGCGGGTGTCGCTGGGCTCCATGGCGGCGGGCGTGGCAGCTCCGGTTGCGGCGTGGGCGTTGTCGTATCCGGTGGAAACGGTCTGGATGAGCCTCGTCATCGGAATCCTCGTGGTGGTCCGCCACCGGGAGAACATCCGTCGCCTGGTGGCGGGCGAAGAGCCTCCGTTCGAGCTGCGCAGGCGTGGTTCGGGCGGATAAACCGGCCCGTCCGGTGGTCCGGAAGGGCGGATGCCCTTTCCCCGTCCTCGTCATGAACTTCATCGGCATCGATCTTGCCTGGGGCAACCGCAATCCGACCGGACTGGCCCATCTGGTGTCCGGGGATGCCGGCTGCCGCCTCGTGAGCTCGGCCCGGCGCACCACCGACGCCGAAATCATCGAGTGGGTGGAGGCGTGCGGCGGGCAAGATGTCTGGCTGGGCATCGACGCCCCCATCATCGCCAGGAACCCGCCCGGGACGTCCCGGCCCGCGGACAAGATGGTCTCTTCCCGGTTCGGCCGCTATCACGCGGGAGCCTATCCGGCCAACCGGGTGCGTTGCGAACGGCCGATCCGGTTGTGCCGCAAGCTCCGGCGAAGGGGCTTCTCGTCCAACCCGTTGCTGCCCGGCCGCGGCGGCCGCCGGCAGCTCGAGATCTTTCCCCATCTGGTGCAGGTGGCCTTCTTCGAGCGTCCCCGCATCATCAAGTACAAGAAGGGCCCTGTGACCGTGCGGCAAACCGGCCTGGCCGATTTCCAGACGGCCATCGGGACCCACCTGACCCGCCAGGACCCTCCCCTGCTGCCGTCGCCCGAGCTCTCCCGGCTGCTTGGCGAAGACCCCCGGGAACTGCGCGGCTCGGCCCTCAAGTCGCTGGAAGACCGGCTGGACGCGGTGCTTTGCGCCTACATGGCATTGTATTTCTGGAGATGGGGAGAGACGTGCTGCGAGGTCATTGGGGATCACGCCGAGGGGTACATCATCGCCGTCCGGAGTTGATTCTTCAGTGTACGGGAGAGCGAGCAGCCGTTAGACTGAGGGAGGTGTGTCGGGCCGAGTCCGACGGGCCGGTCACATGTATCGGTTGGATGGTCTATGTCTGTCACGGAAAGGAACCGCACGTGATGCCCAAACTCGTATGGCAGGTGCTTGCCCTCGTCGTAGCCGCAGGCATGATCGGCGTCTGGAGCCCGGGTCACGCCCAGGAGACTCCCGGCGCGCCTGTTCTGGTGAGCTGGACCACGCCCGCGAGTCAGGCCCGGCTGATCCGCTCGGCGCACAAGGCGGACTTCTTCCCGCTCAGCAACCACTTTGTCGGTCAGGACAACAAGATCTTCTGCGGCCCGACATCGGTCGCGATCGTCTTGAACGCCCTCCGCCCGCGACACCCGGACGCGCCGCTCACGACCCACTCGCTCACGTCCGAGGACCGGGCCTGGATGCGTCCCGGCTCAAACCCCTTTCTGCGCAAGTACACACCGCACAATGTGCTTACTGAAGAGACCAAGACGCGCCTCGAAGTCTTGGGCAAACCCATTGTCATCGACGGGAAGCGGCAGCGCGACTTCGGCCTCCAGCTTCGTCAACTCGCGCAGGTATTCCGCGCCTACGACCTTGCCGTTACGACCCGGGTGGTGGACGCCCAGGCCGACGCCGCCCGGATCACACGTGAGCTCGCGCACAATCTCGCCACGCCGGACAACTTCGTGGTGGTCAACTACGCCCGTCGCGCGCTCGGCCAGCCCGGCGGCGGGCACATCTCCCCGCTCGGCGCATACGACGCCGACTCGGACTCGTTTCTCATCCTGGACGTCAACCCCACCCGCGCCCCGTGGGTCTGGGTCCGTGCCGCCGATCTGATCGCCGCCATGCGGACCTTCGACACGGTCGAAAATCGCGGTTATCTGCTGGTGTCCGAACAGTAGGACGGTCCCCCGAGTTGGCCGCCCGGGGGCGACGGCCGGAGACAAAGAGCCATACCATGCTCCGTCCGGCCCGAGACCATCCGGTTGTCAGTGGACGAGCAAGGGGTTCAGCCAAAATCAACCACCCCGTGGCTCCGGACGACCTCCTTCACGATCCGTGTCTCCTGTTCGCAGAAGACGATCAAATTGCTTGCCGCGGGCACGCGAGCGCTCGGGACCAACAGTCCGTCGGCGCCCAGGAACGCGCAAGCCTCGGCCACCTCCTGGGAGCGGGGATACTCCTTTTGCCGCTCAAGATAGCTCAATTGGCCGTAGCGCGCCGTATCGAACCCGACGGAAGAGAGTGCTTCCAGGTCGGGAAAGCGCATGACCGCCTCAAGAGAGACGGTAAGTTCGTATAGTTCATATTGGACCCTGGAAGGCGGAATGGGTTGGCCCTGATAGAGATGAAACCGTCGCTCGGCTATGGCGGCCTCGCGTGTTTCCGAGGTGTACAGCACGTCCAGCGTCCCGTCGTCCCAGCGGCCGCCGGACCGCCAGCAGGCAAGCGGATCGCGGCCTTCTCGGACCGATCGCCACACCGTTCCCGAATAGGGAGCCTGCCCGACGGCTTCCAGCGCGTCGAGCAGCCGCCGATCACGTATGCGGCGACGGGTCTGAGGTCTGCTCCCTTGCACCGCGGTCAGATGTACGCGTCGGCGTCGAGGCGATCGAGGATCGCGATCACTTCCTCCGTTCGCTCGCCATGTACAAGGTCGATGGCCCGCTCCCCGTCCAACTGCGGATGGCGCGCGTAGAGCCAGGCGCGTACCTCTTCCCGGCTATAGTACTCACTGAGCCGCAGCACCACATAGGACAAGTCGGAGATGATGAGCTGTGTGTTCGGATGCGGCGACTTCTGACCGGTGGTCCAGCGGGACACGGTCGCTTTGGAAACGCCGGTGAAGTTCGCGATGTCGGTTCCTTTCAACCCACCGGTCTGTTGCAGCCGTTCGATGAACTGCACCACCGGTTTGACCGCCTTCACCTGTGCCTGATCCATTCGGGGCTCCATTCGGTGTCTGGGCCAGCTTATAGCTGCCATGCCTTTGACTTAAGTGTTTCAATAATAATACTCTTGGAAACATAAAACTCAAGCTTGGAAACGACCTCCTTAAGTGGGCGGCTAACCTCAACAGAAACGCGGTCTGCCATGATTTATTTCTGGGTTGCGCTGGGCAGCGCCATCGGCGGCGCGGGCCGCCACTGGTGCAACAACCTGGTTTCCGGAGCGTTGGGGGAGGGGTTCCCCTGGGGCACGATCGCCGTGAACGTGGCGGGATCGTTCGCCATCGGATTCCTGGCGTCGATGGATCCCTTCCCGGGCCGGTCCTGGCTGCCGGGAGCCGAAGCGCGGGCGTTCCTCATGGTGGGCGTGTGCGGGGGCTACACGACCTTCTCCGCCTTCAGCCTGCAGACCCTGGACCTGCTGCGCACCGGCCAATGGCCCCAGGCTCTCGGCAACGTCGCCCTTTCGGTGGCGCTGTGCCTTCTCGCGGTGTGGCTGGGACACCTTGCCCATACCGTCCTCGGCTCCTCGCCCCGGTTGAACTAGGCAATCGGTATCGTCTTCAGGTGTTTTTCGATGGCCTTGATGACATCGCCGGCAAGCGGCAGGCTCGCCTTCGCCGCTTTCCAGTGCTGATGAAAGAGTGCGACGGTTTCGTGCGCGGTATCGAGGACAAGCTTTCGCGGCAGGCGCGCCTTGGCGGCAAGATGTGACAGCTCGTCCTCGGAGAATTCATCAAAACGCTTCGTGCGGCTTACGTTGAGCGCGGCCTTCGGGTCCGGGGTGTACGGAATCGTCGAGACCAGATCATAGGCAGGCGCGAGAGCCGCACGGCGCCGGTCGGGATAGATCATCGACCAGTTCTTGAGGTGCATGTCAGCGTTGCCGATCAGGGTGTTGAAGGTTAGCCGGCGGATGAACTCGGCAATGTCGGCCTCGTCGCCTTCGGCGGCTATGACGTTGGCGATACTACGTGCATTGCCTCTCTTGTACTTGTCGTCGGGATAGACACCGAAGATTTGGGCGAAGTCCTCGATGTGGACGGGAGTGCCGTCCGAAAGCCGGTCAAAGCGTTGGACAGCGAGCGCCTGTCCTTTCAGCACACCGATACCTTCGGGTAGGTTCCCGATGGCATCAATATCGGTGAGACGAAGCGCGGGCACGTCCATTCCGATCATTTGGGCGAGCGTCATCATCGCGTATTCGTTTTCGGGCACGCCGGCGAACTCCCGTGACGGCAACTTGACGATCCAGGATCCACCTACACCCCTGGCTGGAATGGTCAACCCGCCTCTAGCCGCTTCAACGGCCGAGAACTTCAATTGGACGCCAGCGAGCGAAAAGCGCAGGGCATGGTCATAGCGGTCTTCAACACTCTCATCATCGGCCGCGTCGGACGGCCAGGCCTCTTCTTCCGCGGGCTCGATGGTGACGGCTCCCGGCAGGTCGCTGCCCAGCACCCACAGCAGGAAGAATTCACGTGCGGGATTCACGCCGGCGCGCGCGGCCAGATAGCTGCGCATATGGCCTTCGGGCAGCATGTTGGAGAAGAACGGCAACACTTTGGTCTGCGTCGGCCTGAAGTCAGTGATAAGCTCCCCGAGCTGGTCCTTGAAACCGAGCCCGAGGACGGGCCGGTTTTCATCCGCGATGTAGGCCTCGTTGAACGCGAAGAGCGTGCGGTCACCGGCTACGCGCGTCAGTGTGCCGATGGGAGCGCCGTGAAGCAGGACGTTGAGGATGGAAACATCAGTCATGGACATCCACATCCAGGTCATAAGCCGGTCGCACCACAACCGCGGTTTTGAGGCTGCCCTGGGTAAAGGCCCGCACGGCGGAAACGGTCTTGCGCGGAACGAGCATTAGCTCCAGATCAAGGACACGGGCGAGTTCCACGAGGCTGGAGACCCGCAGGTCGACCGCGCCGTTCTCGATTTTCGAGATATGGCCTTGCGGGACGCCGGACTTGACGCTGAGCGCGCGTTGGCTCAGCCCCAGGGCTTCGCGGGCGCCCTTGAGCGCCAGTGCGATATGTTCGGTTGAATGGATCATGTCGATATCCAATTCTATATCGTAGCATATATTAGATATATTAATTTATATCAAACGAAGGAGGATGATTCAAGGTGTGATATGTTAAAATACATCATTAACTCTGTCCGATATATCTTAATGGATCAAAGATTACCGGAGGCCCCCAATGGTTTGACGCCGAGCGGGTTGTGCCCACACGATCACAAGACGGGAGAAATACATTGGCTGGCGAGAAACGGTGGATACGTAACGCCGACGTTGTGGTCACCATGGACTCGGACCGGCGCGAGTTGGCCGGCGCGGACATCCTGGCGGTGGCCGGCCGCATCGAGAGCGTAGGCGCGGGCGGTCCCCAGGAACCGGCCGGCTGGGAGGTGATCGAAGCCGGCGGTTGCGTGGTGACGCCGGCCCTCGTCAACACCCATCATCACCTCTTCCAGACGCTGACGCGCGCCGTGCCGGCCTGTCAGGACGCCCTGCTGTTCGGTTGGCTCAGGTCGCTCTATCCGGTGTGGGCGCGTCCGCGGCCCGAGGACGTGTTCGTCGCGGCCCAGCTCGGCTTGGCGGAACTGGCCCTGTCGGGCTGCGGCATGACCTCGGACCACCACTATATCTTTCCCGACGGCGTGCGGCTGGAGCACACCATCGAAGCCGCGGCCACCGTGGGTTTGCGTCTCCACGCCACCCGCGGCGACATGAGCATCGGCGAGAGCGCCGGGGGTTTGCCCCCCGACGGCCTGACCGAGCGGGAGGCGGACATCCTCGACGACTGCGTCCGGGTGGTCGACGGCTTCCATGATGCGTCCGGCGACGCCATGGTCCGGGTCGGCGTCGCTCCCATCGAGGCGGGCAAACGAGCCGACGTGGCGATATGGGACGTTTCCGGCCTGGGCGCCGCGGGGGCCTGGGACCCGGTAGCCGCCCTCGTGCTCTGCGGCCCGTTCACCGTGCGTGACCTGTTGGTGGAAGGCCGCGCGGTGGTCCGCGACGGTGAGCTGACCACCGTGGACCCGGTTGCGGTCGCTGAAGCCGCCCGGCGCCGTGCTGCGCGCCTGGCGTCTTAGGCGACCGGACGCGGAATCCTTCGCAGGGGCGTTCGTTCGGGACCAGGAAGCCGCGACAGCTAACCCGCGTTCTTTATCTGATCGAGAATCGCGAGGACTTCTTTCCGGTCGCCGCGGTCCAGCGCCTCGATGAGGCTCAACACCAGTTTCGAATAGTCGGACGCTGTCGGTTCACGACGCAGCACGATTTTCAGGTCGTACCGTGCCCGCCCGTTGTCGTGCCCTTCCAGGCAGAGAAATCCTCCACACTTGTGACTCTCTGCATGACAGCGATGCTTTGTCGAAGCGTAGCCGTTCTTGTCGACGACCCGTTTGCTGTTGAGGATTGTCGTGACTGCACGAATGCGAAGATAGTCCGTTTTCGACACTCGATCGGCATACGGGGCGAACGCTTCACCGTAGTCCGTGCCGGTGTCCTGTTGCAGGGAGACGAAAGTCGGTTGGGTCGTGTCGGCCGGCGAAATGCTGCAACGCTTGCATGTTGTCGCCACGGGTTCCGCCGTCACGATCGAATAGCCATGCGGAGCAACGTATTTTCCCTGACCGTTGCCGTCCTTTCCGCCCCGCCCGGTTGCGATACAATAGCCTGCCACGGCCTCAACCCGCTCGCCCCCTATCGCATCGAACTCCGCCCACGCGGTCGTCGCCGTCGCCAGGAAAAGACAGAACCCTACGACGGTTCTTGCCCCATACTGCATCGATCCCCCTCCTATACTCCGGTAGATTGGTCTCCATTTGGCCGTTGAAGGCCACCCGTTTCAACAACCGCGGGTCCGGCCGACAGCCCGGTAACGGTGGAAGTGATCCACCGGTCCGTGCCCGGAGCCGATGGAGAATGCCAGCCGGATCGCCTGGGTGATGAACTCCTTGGCCTCGGCGACCGCGGCTTCCACGGGCTGGTTCCGGGCCAGGCCGCAGGCCAGGGCGGCCGAGTACGTGCACCCGGTCCCGTGGGTGTTCTTCGTCCGTATCCGCGCCGCCGGAAACTCGTGGAACACCGCGCCGTCATGGAATACGTCGGTAGCGGCGCCTCTCCGATGCCCGCCCTTCACCACGACGCTCCTCGCGCCCATGTCGACCATGCGCCGGGCCATCTCCCTGATGGCGCGCACGCCGGTCCCCTCCACTCCCGTCAGCGCCTGGGCTTCGGGGAGGTTGGGTGTGACCACGGCGGCCAGCGGGAACAGCCGGCTTTTCAACGTCCGGATGGCGTCCGGGCGCAGCAGCGCGTGGCCGCCCTTGGCCACCATCACCGGGTCCACCACCAGCCGCTGGACGCCGTGCTGCCGGATCTTGTCGGCCACCGTCCGGATGATGCGGGCGTTGGCGAGCATGCCGGTCTTCACCGCGTCGGCGCCGATGTCGTCCATGACGGCGTCGATCTGGGCGGCGACCATGGCCGCCGGCGTTTCCAGGACCCGCGTCACGCCCATGGTGTTCTGGGCGGTGATGGCCGTGACCACCGACGTGCCGTACACCCCCAGCGCCGCGAAAGTCTTGAGGTCGGCCTGAAGGCCGGCGCCGGCTCCTGAATCGGAGCCGGCGATGGTCAGTGCCTTGTGGATCTTCATGCGGGTGCCACCGAACCGAACCTCCGCAGGTTACGAGCCATGCAAGGCAGGGTCAACCCGAAGGAAATTCAGTTTGACATCCCCGCCGTTTCTTGATGGCATACCCCGCCACGGGTGATGCCATGACAAAGATGATTTCGAAAGACCGATTGCAGGGGTTCTTCCTCAATATGACGCAGCGATGCTTCGACGAGCTGGGGATCCGGGACGCGGAGGTGACGGGCTACGTGGCGGATGTCCTGACGGAGTTCGCCCGCAGCGACCGGCTCTACCGCGTCCGCTCCCGCAAGAACCAGAGGCTCGACAGCGTCGTGGCGATGCTGGCGGAGGACGAGCAGACATTCTCGCGTGGGGACCCCCTCATGCAGGAGCGGCGGATGCGGAAGTACATGGGTGACTACACGTTGTTCATGAGCGGGGTCTTCCGTTCCTATGTCGAGCGCGGCGGCTACCTGGACTACTATCTTCAGGAGGGTAGCCGGTCGTATTGGAAGGTCTCCGAAGTGGACCTGTCCCTCTACCGGACCGGATTTCTGCTTTATCAGGAGCTCTCGGAGAAGTTCGAGTACCTGTCCGGGGCGCTCGACTACATGCACAAGACCTACTTCGCGGCTTCGCCGAAGAAGGATCCGTTCTCAGGTTTCCTCAAGCAGATCGAAGGATGGATGAAGGTGAACGTAACCGACAACTGAAGGTGCTCGAGTCCCTGCTTTCCGGTCGTCGAGGCCTGCTGGTTGGCGGCGCTTTCCTTCTGGTCGCCGCCCTCATCGTCCTCGGTTACATGGCCGCTTTCCTCCTGACCCCCTACCACGGCCATTCGTCGGTTGCGGAGATCGAGATCCGGCGCGGCGACACGTTTGCGGCGGTGGCTCGCGAGCTCGGCGAGAAAGGGGTCGTCTCGCACCCGCGGCTCTTCGCGTTCTGGGCGCGGCTTCGCGGACTCGACACTCGGGTGCACCGCGGCCTCTACCGCTTCGAGGGGGCGGTGTCGCCGCGGTCGGTGCTCGACGGGCTCGTCCGCGGCAGGACGGTCGTCTACAAGGTCACGATTCCCGAGGGCTTCACGGTGCGCCAGATCGGCCGGGTGCTCGAGAGCAAGGGCCTGGCGATGCCGGAGAAGTTCGCCGCGGCCGTCGCCGATCCATCCCTGCTCGCCTCCCTGGGGGCCGACAGCGTGGAAGGCTATCTCTTCCCCACCACCTACCTCTTCCGCGCGCTGGCCACCGAAGAAGAGATCGTCAAGACGATGTTCGCCGAGTTCAAGGACAGGTTCACGCCGGCACTGCAGGCGCGGGCCAGGGAGTTGGGTCTGACCCGGCACGAGTTGGTGACGCTGGCGTCCATTATCGAGAAGGAAGGCGGCCCGACCGTGGAGATGCCGCTGGTGTCCGCGGTATTCCACAATCGCTTGAAGCGGGGCATGCGGCTTCAGAGCGACCCGACGGTGATCTACGGCCTGGAAGACTTCAACGGCAACCTGACGCGCAAGGATCTCCGGAGCCCCGGTCCCTACAACACCTACACGATCCGCGGGTTGCCCCCGGGTCCCATCGCCAACCCCGGTCTGGTGGCATTGAAGGCGGCGCTCCATCCGGCCGAAGTCGACTACCTGTATTTCGTGTCCAGAAACGACGGCAGTCACCACTTTTCCGAGAGCCTCCGGGAGCACAACGCGGCGGTCAGGAAATACCAGAAGAATCGTCGCGCGGAGACGCCGTAGGAACATTCGATACTTTCTTGATAGCCTGTCGCCGGCGGGCGGCATCGACCGCGACAGGAGGGAGGACGCGATCATGGATGCATCCGACGTCAAGCGGGTCTACGGTCTGGCGGCAAGAGTGGGTTCCCTGGAGGGGTACCTCTATACCGGCACGGACATCGAGACGGAGTATCTGCCGGGCTGGCTGGGCAACATCGAGCGGGAGTTCGACGAGTTGTCGCCCGAGGCGCGAAGCGCGTGCGCCGAGGCCCATTACGAGGTGTTGCGCAAGGTGGCGGCCTACCTCGGGAAGTTCTACGGCGCCGGGGACTCCAACGCGGTGAAGGCCCAGGGCATGGTCGACGCCGCCAAAGGTGCCATGGATTCCCAAGGCTGCTAAGCTGGTGCCATGACCGTCGGGAGGCGGCAGGGACAGGTCCTGGAGCCGGTGGAGGTGGAAGACGTTCCGGGCGCGCCCGGGGAGATGGCGCGAAGCCCGGACACGTTCGCGCTGCGCGTCCGGGGAGATGCCCTGATCGAGGAGCAGATCGGCGACGGCGACGTCATCCTGGCGCAGTCGGCGCCCGCGCCGCGGGAGGGCGACACGGTGGTGGCCCTGGTCCGGGGCGAGGCCACGGTAAAGCGGCTTCACCGGCAGGACGGGAAAGTGCTGCTGCAGCCCGCCGACGAGCGGCTCGCCCCCATCACGGCCGCGGAAGAAGACGTGGAGATCCGCGGGGTGGTGGTGGCCGTGATCCGGAAATACTGAACTCGGAGAAGCGCAATAGGAGAACCCGTCGATGAACCGCCTGGCCAACGAGACGAGCCCGTACCTGCTGCAGCACGCCGGCAACCCGGTGGACTGGTTCCCCTGGGGGGAGGAGGCCTTCGCCAAGGCCCGGACGGAGGACAAGCCGATCCTCCTGAGCATCGGCTACTCGGCCTGCCACTGGTGCCACGTGATGGAGCACGAGTCGTTCGAGAACGAGGCCATCGCGGCGCTGATGAACGAGAACTTCGTCAGCATCAAGGTGGACCGCGAGGAACGCCCGGACCTGGACGAGATCTACATGAACGCCGTTCAGATGCTGATCCGGCGGGGCGGCTGGCCCATGACCGTGTTCCTGACGCCCGAGGGCAAGCCCTTCTACGGCGGCACCTACTACCCGCCGGAGGACCGGCAAGGCATGCCGGGCTTTCCGCGGGTGCTGCGGGCGGTGGTGGACGCCTACCGCAACAAGCCGCAGGACGTGGCCAAGAACGTCGACCAGCTCGTGGCGGCGCTGGATCGCATGAGCGTGCTCAGCGAGACGGGGCAGGAACTGAGCGTGGAGGTCGTTACCGGGGGCGCGGAAGGGCTGACCCCGGCCTACGACGCCGCCCACGGCGGCTTCGGCCGGGCGCCCAAGTTCCCCAACGCCGGGGTGTTCAACCTGTTCCTGCGCTCCTACCGGCTGTCGGGGAACACGCGGTACCTGGAGATGATCACCGAGACGCTCCGGAAGATGGCCGAGGGCGGCATGTACGACCAGCTAGGCGGGGGCTTCCACCGCTACTCCGTGGACGACAAGTGGCTCGTGCCACACTTCGAGAAGATGCTCTACGACAACGGCCAGCTCGCGCAGGTCTACGCCGAGGCCTACCGGATCACCAAGGACGGCTTCTTCAAGCGCGTCGTCGAGGAGACGCTGGAATACGTCATGCGGGAGATGTGCCAGCCCGAGGGCGGGTTCTACTCCGCCCAGGACGCGGACAGCGAGGGCGAGGAAGGCAAGTTCTTCGTGTGGACGCGCGAGGAGGTCCTGGAGCTGCTGGGCAAGGAGCACGGGGAGATCTTCTGCCGGGTCTACGACGTCTCGGACCACGGCAATTTCGAGGGCAAGAACATCCTGCACCCCATCCTGACCGTCGAGCAGGCGGCCAGGTATTTCAACAAGGACGAGCAGCAGATCGAGGCCGTCCTGGCCGAGTCCCGGGCGCGTCTGTTCGAGGAGCGGGAGAAGCGGGTCAAGCCCTTCCGCGACGAGAAGGTCATCGTCTCCTGGAACGGCCTGATGCTTTCGGGCGTGGCTGCCGGGTTCGCCATCACCGGCGACGCCCGCATCCGGGAGGCCGGCCTCAGGACCGTGGACTTCATCTTCACCCGCATGTTCGACAAGGATCTGCTGCTGCACACCTACAAGGACGGACAGGCCAAGCTGCTGGGCTATCTGGACGACTACGCGTTCCTCATCGCGGGCCTGCTGGACCTTTTCGAGGCTACGTTCGACGCCGAGCTGCTGGACCGCTCCAAGGCCCTGGCCCGGACCATGGTGGAGGAGTTCTGGGACGAGGACAACGGCGGGTTCTTCTACACCGGCAAGTCCCACGAGCAGCTCATCAGCCGCACCAAGCCCGGGTTCGACCACTCCATCCCGTCGGGCAACTCGGTGGCGGCCTCGGTGCTGCTGCGGCTCCACCACTACACGGGAGAGCAGGACCTGCTGGAGCGCGCGGAGAAGGTCCTGCGCCTTCACTATGACGCCATGGCCAAGGAGCCGTTCGGCCTGGCCACCATGCTCGGGGCGCTGGACTTCCATCTGTCGATGCCGGCTGAGATCGTCATGGTGGCGGGCAAGGACGACGCGGACGCGCGCGGAATCGTCCAACAGGTACAGGACAGCTACCTGCCCAACAAGACGTTCCGGTGGGTCGGCCCGGACTCCAGGCTGGAGGAGCTCTCCCCTTTGCTGGAGGGAAAATCGCAGATCGACGGCAAGCCGACGGTCTACGTCTGCCGCAATTTCACCTGTGCGGCGCCGGTGACCGACTGGGAGGGGCTGGGGCCTCTGCTGGAACCGTAGGGGCCGGTTCTTGGACTATGGCGACAGTTCATAACCCGGTGTTTTAACGCTGAAAGGAAAAGAATGGCCGAAAAGATAAGGTTGGGCGTCATCGGCGCGAATCCTACCCGTGGATGGGGTCCCAGGGCCCACCTTCCCGCCATTGTCGCAAGCCGCGACGTGGAGTTGACCGCGGTGTGCACGACCCGCAAGGAGAGCGCGGAGGCGTCGGCCGAGAAGTACGGCGCAAGGATGGCGTTCCATGACTACCGCGAGATGCTGGCCTGTCCCGATATCGAGGCGGTGGCGGTGGTGTTGGTGGTGCCGAACCACTATCACGTGACCGTGGACGCGCTCAACGCCGGCAAGCACGTGTTCACGGAGTGGCCTCTGGGAAAGACCGGCGCGGAGGCCGTGGAGATGCGTGATCTCGCCGAGGCCAAGGGACTCCGGCACATGGTGGGCTTGCAGGCCAGGGCGAACCCCTCGATCCGGTATGCCAGGGACCTGGTGGCGGACGGCTACGTGGGCGAGGTCATGGCGTGCCACGTGAGCGTGGCGCGGGGCGGCGTGCTGCAGCGGCCCTCTGACCGGACCTGGCAGAAGGACAACTCCCTGGGCGCCCACACCTTGACGATCCCGGGCGGTCATACCATCGATGCGCTGCGCTACATCGTGGGCGATTTCAGCTCCGTTTCCGCCGTGGTGAGCACGCAGGCGCGCCAGTGGTTCGAGACCGATACGCAGCGCTACGTCGACGTCGACGCCCCGGACAACGTTCTCGTGAGCGGGCGGTTGGCCAACGGCGCCGTGGCCTCGGTCTACGTGGCCGCCGTACCCTGGAGCGCGGCCGGCTACCGCATGGAGATCTACGGCCGGGAGGGCACGCTGGTGGCCTCCTCCGGCAACACCCCGCAACTCCTGGCGGTGCGTCTTCAGGGAACCAAGGCCGGCGGGTCCGGCCTCGAGGATATGGAGGTGCCGGCCGAGTACGTGACGGCGCCCGCGGAGACGCCGGAGAAGGAGCCCAGGAACGTCGGCGAAATGTACGTGAGATTCGCCGACGCCATCCGCAACGGCACCGGCTGCGAACCCGATTTCAACACCGCCGTGGACTTGCACCGGCTCATCGACGCCATCGCGGCGTCGTCGGAACAGGGACGGGCGGTGGAGCTCTAGGAGCCTGTCCGAGTAAGCAGGAATTTGCTGCGACGCAAGGAGATGGGCTCTACCGTCACGGCGCACTCCCGAAGCATGGCGACATGCGATTGATCCGAATGAGCGCGTCCGTCGGCTGGTTCCTCGCAGGATGCGGTGTCACGGTCTTGGGGGTCGCTCTCCTTTTTCTGTTCTCGGTAGAAGTGGGGATCGCGGTCAGCCTGCTCGGCGCCGGTGCGCTCGGTTTCGCGGCGGGCCTGACGCGATCCGCCGCCGTGGACCGAAGGCTCGTCACGGAGGTCGAACAGCACATCGACGAACTGCGAGAGCGCGACCTGAGAGAGGTTGAGAAGCGCTGGCTCGCCGAGGGCGTGTCGCCGGTGGAGCAGGCCTGGAGCGCGCTCCAGCGGTCGCACAGCCCCGAAACGGACAGCGCGCCGGCGGAACTCGACGCGCGGTTGGGCAAAATGATCCAGGCCCGTTGCGACCGCGTCTGGGATGGTATCCGGGACCGGCGCTACGTGAAGCAAGAGCGCGGGGAGATCGACGGCCTCGACGGCCGCGCCATTTTCGAGGAAGTCCGCGGCGTTGTGGAGGAAGTCGCCCGCCTGTACGGGAAGGATGCCGAGAAAGCGGAGCTCGATGCGCGCATCGGCGACATCGCGCTTGCAGCACGGTCCGCGATCGGCGAGCTCCTGCAAGCGGCACAGCAGGCGCCGGTCGTCAACGTCACCGGTTGGACCGTGAGGGAAGTCGTGGTGTGGCTCGAACGGGCGCAGAAGGCTCGCCACCTCTACCGGATGTACACGCCCTGGCAGCACTATGTGCGCGGCGCGACGTTGGCTGCTCGCCTTGCCCTCGGTGCGAACCCGGTCACACTGGTAGCGTCGACTCTCGCCGGGGAGGCATTGACGCGGGTCGGCAAACACGTGATCCGGAGGTACGCCGAGGTCTGGTTGAAGGAACTGCTGGAAGGCTCTGTCGCGCTGGTCTATCTGCAGGTGGCGCGCACATACGATCCCCGCCACACGTACCGGAACGCTGACTGGCTGGGGCTCGTCGAGGCGCTTCGCATTCACAGGCTGATTCCGGGCGTCGACCACAACCGCAAGCTCCTGCTGGACCGCATTCTGCGCGCCCGGATTCCGGACGAGTTCGCCAAGTTGACGCTGCTGCGCGCCCTTGCCGACGATGGTGAACCGGACTCCACGCTGACGCCGCCAATCGACTTCGCCTCCTTGCCCCCCGCACGACGCCATGCGATTGCCGAGTCTCTAGGCGCGATCCTGCGGGACATGCGCGGATTGAACGAGCCGAAGGCCAGCAAGGCGATAGAGGAAATGGAAAAGGATCTGTCTATCGGTCTGCAGGTTGATCTGATCGGCGGCGGCAGCCGCGAGGAGATACGCATTGAGGAGGGATTCATTCAGCTCGCGATGCTTGCCCGCGACTGGTGTCGACTCGACATCGAGGAAGCGCGGCAGGTGATCGAAGGCAGCGCGTTCGCCGTGGCGGCGCACAAGCGTATCGGCGATGCCGACGTGAACCGCGTGCTGCTGGAGAAGGCGATGCCGGTGGCCTTCGACGATGGCGGCCTCGAATCTGACCGCGTCGCGGAAAGCGAGCAACGCTTGATCGAGCCTCCGCGCGATCTGGTTGGAGACCTCCTGGCCGGACCACTGATGGCGTCCTTCGTCGATCTACTGGCGACGAAGGCTGCGGCGGACTGGCCGGTCGAACACGACCATATGGTGCTGCTCAATGCTTCGGTTTTGCTCCCGGAGCGCAAGCAGGTCGCCGCGCTGTGGTCGCGATACCTCAAGGCGGTGGAGTCGCGGCTGCGTGATCGGCTGAAGTACGGGACGCTGTCGACTGTGCCGACAGGATCGGCGCCAGCTATCCTGCGGCAGATCGGCGAACAAGGACTCCCTGCGCCGGCTGGCCGCGTCGTCACGTCGGACGTTCGGAACCGGGCCGTCGCGGTGTTCGAGGCGTCGTCCGGCAACGCGCGGGCGCGCTGGGTGCTCCTGTTCCCTGACCGTGTCGTTGTAGGGGAGGTTCCGAAGGAGGATCTGTCACTGGATGACGGCGAGCCGAGAACCTACCTGAAACACGAGGTCCGTTTCCACCGTTTGTCGCGCCACTTGGCGGATTCCCTCGTTATCCATTGCGGTGACGACCCGCGTCTGATCGTCGACGGTTCCGTGACGGGCTCCTTCGCCGGGTACTTCGGTCCCGTGCTCGAATCGCTAGGCCTCGACGACGACCTCGGGCTCGTTGAGAACGCCTGAGATTGCAATCCAGAACACCACCCGTAACGTTCGCTGCCTTCTATTGGTTGGGGTGATCCTGAGGACGCGACGCCAGGGTCGGACCGTTCAGGACGGCCGCTTGGCCGAGGCGCGGGCCAGGTCCTCGAGCATCGGCACGGTGGTTTCCCAGTCGATGCAGGCGTCGGTGACGCTCTGGCCGTAGGTGAGCGGGGTGTCGGGCTTGATGTCCTGGCGGCCGGCCACGAGGTGGCTCTCCATCATGACGCCGCAGATGCTTTCGGAACCGGCGGCAACCTGCTCGCATACATCGGCGCAGACCTGGGGCTGCCGCAGGTAGTCCTTTTGGCTGTTGCCGTGGCTGCAGTCGATGAGCACGCGGTGCGGAAGTCCGGCGTCGCGCAGCTTTTGGGCGGTGTCGTCAACCACGCCCTGGTCGAAGTTGGCGCCGTTGTTGGAGCCTCGCAGGATGACGTGGCAGCTCTCGTTCCCCGACGTGGAGATGATGGCGGCGATTCCCTGGCTGGTAACCCCGAGGAAGCGGTGTGGGTGGCACGCGGCGCGCACTCCGTCGATGGCGATCTGTATGGAACCGCCGGTGCCGTTCTTGAATCCCACCGGCATGGACAACCCGGACGCGAGCTCGCGGTGCACCTGGCTCTCGGCCGTGCGCGCGCCGATGGCGCCCCATGACACCAGGTCGGCGGTGAATTGGGGTGTGATGGTGTCCAGGAACTCCGAACCCGCCGCCAATCCCATGTTCGCCAGATCGAGCAACAAGCCCCGGGCGATTCGCAGCCCCTGGTTGATGTTGAAGCTGCCGTCGAGATCAGGGTCGTTGATGAGGCCCTTCCACCCCACGGTCGTGCGGGGTTTCTCGAAGTAGACGCGCATGATGACGAGCAGGTCGTCGGCGAGGCGGTCGGACTCCCGCTTCAGCCGGCCGGCGTACTCGAGCGCGGCTTTCGGGTCGTGAATGGAGCACGGTCCGGCGATGACCAGGAGCCGCTGATCCCGGCCGTTGATGATGTCGGCGATGGCACCACGGGCGGCAGTCACGGTCGCCGTGGCCGGTTCCGTAATCGGCAATTCTTCGTCCACGACAATCATCGGAGGGACCAAGGGACGGAGATTCTCGATTCTGAGGTCGTCGGTAGTCTGGGTCATGACGTTCCAACGATCGTATCTAACACAGTTTTTCAGGAGAGGCGAGTAACCGGGCGGGGGCGTGGTACGGTGTTTGAGGGGCCGTTGCGCAACGGTCCGACGGCAGGCGGGTCGACGACAGATGGGGTATAATGTTGCGGAAATGGAGAAACTGAAGATCCCATCATGTACCAGGCGGATACCATAGCGGCCGTGGCCACGCCTCCCGGGGAGGGTGGCGTGGCCGTGGTGCGCCTGAGCGGGCCCGACGCGCGACGCATCGGCAGCGAGATCCTCGGGCGCAAGGGTGATGGCTGGGATTCGCACCGATTGTATCACGGGAGGGTGCGTGACCCGGCCCGCGGGTTTGTCGTGGATGAGGTCATGTTCGCATTCCTTCAGCAGCCGAAGAGCTACACGGGAGAGGACACCGTTGAGATCCATTGCCACGGAGGCCCCTACGTGGTCCGCCAGGTGCTCGGTCTGGTGCTGGCGCATGGGGCACGGCATGCCGAACCGGGGGAATTTACCAAAAGGGCGTTTTTGAACGGACGTTTGGATTTAACCCAGGCCGAGGCCGTGTTGGACCTCATTCGCTCACGTACGGACAAGGCCGCGAATGTCGCCTTGGGTCAGATGGAGGGCGGCCTTTCGCAGGAGGTCCGGGACCTCAGGGAACAACTGGTGGACACGTTGGTGCAGGTGGAGGCTGCCATCGACTTCCCGGAGGAAGAGATCGAGCTGCTGCAGCGCGCGGAGCTGGCCCGGAAGGTGGCCGGAGTCGTGGACAGGCTGTCGGCTCTCATCGACAGCTACGAGTGGGGTCGACTGATTCGCGAAGGCGTCCGGGTATGCATCGTCGGGCGGCCGAACGTCGGCAAGTCGAGTCTGATGAATGCCTTGCTTGGGGTCGATCGCGCCATTGTCACGGATACGCCGGGAACGACTCGGGATTTCATCGAGGAGACGGTGAATCTCAGCGGGCTTCCGGTGGTCCTGTGGGACACCGCGGGTCTCAGGGAGGAGACCGAAGGCGTCGAGCGGATCGGCATCGATGTGACCCTCCAAAGGCTTGCGGAGAGCCAGGGATGTCTGCTGGTCCTGGACGGATCGTCGCCGCTTACCGGTGAAGACAGGAAGGTGATGGAGAGGTTGCGCGGGAGCCAGGGTCTTGTCGTCATCAACAAGAACGATCTGCGGCAGCGGATCGACCGGGCGGCGGTGGCGGAGTTGTTGCCACGCCTGCGGCAGTTCGAGGTATCGGCGCTCACCGAGCAGGGGCTCGATGAGTTGCGGACCGGCTTGCATGATTGTTTCCTGGATTCCGCGGAGGAGCCCGAAATCGTCGTAACGAATGTTCGGCACAAGGCAGCGCTGGACCGTGCACGGTCCAGTCTGGCGGAGGTCCATCGAGCGATGGACGACGGGTTGCCGCCCGACATCGTTGCGGTGGATCTGCAGGAGGCCCGCGACAGTCTCGAAGAGATCATTGGCACCGTCACCAATGACGACATTCTCGATCGCATCTTCTCACAGTTTTGCATCGGCAAGTAACCGCGATCACTGGATGTTTGGATACAATGCGTGGAAGTTCGTCGGCAAATTTGGCAGAATCGGAGTCGTGAGCAGTAATTCCGCGAAGGATGTTTCACGTGAAACAGTCGGATAAGGGAAAAGACAAAGTCTACGACGTCATCGTGGTCGGCGCCGGGCACGCCGGCATCGAAGCCGCTCTGGCCGCCGCTCGCATGGGTTTCGACACCTTGATGCTGACCCTGAACCTCGACCACATCGGGCAGATGTCGTGCAATCCCGCCATCGGAGGCATCGGCAAAGGCCATCTGGTCAAGGAAATCGACGCCCTTGGGGGTGAGATGGCACGGGCCATCGACGAAACCGGCATCCAGTTCCGCATGTTGAACACCAAGAAGGGGCCGGCCGTCAGGGCTTCCCGGGCGCAGGCCGACAAGGCGCTTTACCGCCAGCGTATGAAGCGCGTGGTGGAGAACTGTGAGAATCTCACCCTCAAGCAGGCCAGTGTCGAGGCGCTCGTGTGCCGGGATGGACAGGTCACGGGCGTCGAATCGCAGATGGGGGAGGTCTTCAAGGCAAGAAGGACCATATTGACAACCGGGACTTTCCTCCAGGGCTTGATCCACGTGGGCGATCGCAACTACTCGGCCGGTCGCGCCGGGGATTTCGCCGCCCAGGGCCTGAGCGGGTCGTTGAGTGCGCTGGGGCTGCGACTGGGACGGCTCAAGACCGGAACATGCCCGCGATTGAACGCGCATACCATTGATTATTCAAGGCTTTCCGTCCAGTACGGCGATGAGACGCCGGCGCCGTTTTCCTTCGGCACGGAGAGGATCGAGCAGCCACAGATCCCCTGTCACATCACGTACACGAACCCCAAGACCCACGACATCATCCGGGCGGCCATCCACCGCTCACCCATGTATTCCGGGGTCATCAAGAGCCGCGGTCCCCGTTACTGCCCCTCCATCGAGGACAAGGTGGTGCGTTTCGCCGAAAAGGAGCGGCACCAGATCTTTCTCGAGCCCGAGGGTTACGACACGGTGGAGGTCTACCCCAACGGCATCTCCACGAGCCTCCCGCTCGACGTGCAGGCGGACATGGTCCACAGCATCGAAGGTCTGGAGGAGGCCGAGATCATGCGGCCCGGCTATGCCATCGAGTACGACTACGTGGAGCCGACACAACTGAAGCCGTCCCTCGAGACCAAGGCCATCGAAGGTCTCTATCTGGCGGGGCAGATCAACGGGACCACCGGATACGAGGAGGCAGCCAGCCAGGGCCTGATGGCAGCCATCAACGCGTGTCTCAGCCTCAAGGGGGAAGAACCGCTGATTCTTTCTCGCGACCAGGCCTACATCGGCGTGCTCATCGACGACTTGGTCACCAAGGGGACCGACGGCGAGCCCTACCGGATGTTCACCTCCCGGGCCGAGTACCGGTTACTGCTTCGGGAGGACAACGCTGACCTGCGCCTTACCGAGTTGGGCCACCGTATAGGGCTCGCCACCCCGGAGGCCCACGCGCGAACCGCACGGAAACAGGAACAGATCACCGAATTGACGCATCGACTCGAGACCGCCCGCATCCATCCGTCGCGGTCGGTCCAGGCGCAACTGCGCGCTTTGGGAACGGCGCCCATCCGAAATATCGTTACGTTCGCGCAACTGCTCCGACGCCCCGAGGTCGATTCCGCAGACTTGACGGCCTTCGATCCAGAGTTGGAAGGGGTGCCGTCGGATGTAGCGCTTCAGGTGGAAGTATCAATAAAATACAGCGGTTACGTGGATCGACAGGCCCAGGGTCTCAAGCGTTTCCAGAAGATGGAGAACGTCACCCTTCCGGATGACCTGGACTACGGGCAGATCAACGGTCTCTCGCGCGAGATCAAGGAAAAGCTGTCCCACGTGCGGCCCCGTTCCCTGGGACAGGCCTACCGGATCTCTGGCGTGACTCCGGCGGCCATCTCCGTGCTCTCGCTCTACCTGTACAAGCAAAAGGCCGGCTGACGGCAAGAGGCCGGCCCAGGACTCGTGTCCGTTACAGACCCAGCAAACAACGAGCGACTTCTGATCTCGGGCTCAAGGTCTTTCGATGTCGAACTGTCACCGCTTCAGACCGGGGCGTTCGCTCGCTACCTTTCCCTGCTCTCGTTCTGGAGCACTCGGCTCAACCTCACGGCCATCCGCGAAGAAGAGAGCGTGGTACGGCTCCACTTCATAGACTCCCTCTCCGTCGTCCGGTTGCTGAGCCCTGCCGGCAACCTGTTGGACGTCGGCAGCGGCGCGGGTTTTCCCGGCATTCCCATAAAGCTCGCGCTTCCGGACAAACCCGTGTATCTGGTGGAGCCGCGCCGGAAGCGGGCGAACTTCCTGAGGCACGTCACACGTGAGCTGAAGCTGACGGGCGTCCACGTGATCGAGAACCGGGTCGAAAGCCTGGCGGACGATGAACTGCCGGCAATGGCGGAGACCATTGCCCGCGGCTTTTCGGACCTTCCCGGCTTCCTGAGGGTCAGTGGAGATCTCCTTGCCTCCGGAGGCGTGGCCGTCCTGATGCAAGGGCCCAAGGGGAGCACGGTCCTGGATGAGATCCGATCACACCTGCCCGACTGTGGCCTCTCGGCGCAGAGAAGCATCCGTTTCGAGTTGCCCTTCGGCGGCGAGCGCCGGACCGTCCTCACGTTCCAAAGATCGTGCGGGTCGGAGTAATGTCGGCACGCCTGATTCAAGGCCGTGTCGATGTTTCACGTGAAACATTGCGCTTCCTTTTCAAGCCCCGGCGTGTTACAAATCAGAATGCTGGCCAATTCATAACTTGTTGAAATATAAAGAGTTTTGGGAAAGATAATCGCCATAGCCAATCAGAAGGGCGGCGTCGGAAAGACCACCACGGCGGTGAACCTCGGCGCATCCCTGGCTGTCGCCACGAAGAGGACGCTGCTCGTGGACCTGGACCCGCAGGGAAACAGCACCACGGGCTTCGGGGTCGATCCCCGGTCTCTCAACAAGAGCATCTACGACGTGATGCTCGAGAATTGCTTCGTCACCGAGGCGCTCTGCGCCACGGAAATGCCTTCACTGTTCCTGTTGCCCGCTAACCGGGACCTGGTGAGCGCGGAACTCCAGTTGATCGACATGGAGAACCGCATCGGACGGTTGAGACACGCCTTGGAAAGCGTCAAGTACCGTTTCGACTACATCCTGCTGGATTGTCCACCCTCCCTGGGCCTGCTCACGCTGAACGCGCTGGCGGCGGCGGATTCGCTGCTGGTGCCCTTGCAGTGCGAGTACTATGCCCTTGAGGGCTTGAGCGCGGTCCTCGACACCATGAAGCGGGTCCGGGCATCGTACAATCAGCACCTCGAGTTCGAGGGCGTCCTACTTTGCATGTACGACGGCCGGAGCAACCTCTCGGCCCAGGTCGCGGAGGACGTCCGCAGCCATTTCCCCGACAGTGTCTTCCGGACGGTAATCCCGCGAAACGTTCGCCTTAGCGAGAGTCCCAGCCACGGCAGGCCGGCACTGCTCTACGATGCCCGCTCGACCGGCGCACAGAGCTACCTGAGTCTGGCCGCTGAATTGATGGGCCAAAAGGAGCGGAGTCATGCAGAAGAATAGACTGGGACGCGGTCTCGATGCCCTCCTGCCGGGCAAGGAGCCGGTCGTCCAGGATCCCGGCCCGGAGGCTTCCCCGACCGCGGTCGCCCCATCGTTGATCGTCCCGAATCCGAACCAGCCGCGGCGGGTCTTCGACGACGCGAAGATAGACGAGTTGGCGAGCTCCATCGAAGCGAGCGGCATGCTGCAGCCGCTGGTGGTACGGACCACGGCCGGCGGTTACGAACTCATCGCCGGCGAGCGCCGCCTGCGCGCCGCGCAAAGGCTGGGACTTTCGGAAGTACCCATTATCATTCACGAAACCGCCGACCCGAACTCGCTGCTGCTGGCCCTGATCGAGAACCTCCAGCGTGAGGACCTGAACCCCGTCGAGGAAGCGGCGGCTTTCGCCGAGTTGCAGGAGCAGTTCAACCTGACCCAGGAACAGGTGGCGGAAAGGGTCGGCAGGAGCCGGTCCGCGGTGGCCAACTCGTTGAGGCTCCTGTCCCTGCCCGACCAGATCAAGGAGCATGTCTCACATGGCGAGCTGGCTGCCGGGCAGGCCCGGGCGCTGCTCGGCCTCAAGGACCGGTCGATGATGGCGGCCGCCGCGCGCGAGGTGATGGCCAGAGAGCTGTCCACCCGCGACACCGAGGCGCTGGTCAAACGGCTGAACACCCCCAGGCGGACCAGGAACGAAAGCCGTCCGGACCCTGACCTGTCCCACCTTATCGAAACACTGCAGCGCCGTCTGGGCACCCGGGTCCGCCTCATGCAGCGGGTCCGCGGCGACAAGGGGAAGCTGGAAATCGAGTACTATTCGCACGACGACCTGGACCGGATCACGAGCATGATGATGGGGACCGGGTAGCCGCGGCGCCCCCGGCTCCGGGCAGCCTGGGTCATCGCCGCTCTCTTTGACAACCACAGGCGTCAATGCTATAGACCTGTCCGTGGTCGGCAGTTGAAAGAGGTTGCCTTTCCTCAGACTGCAAGCACAGCCCCATCAGGCGCGGCGGACTAGCGCCGCGATTCCGTGTAACCGGGCAGATTTTCAAGGGTTTTCCTTTGCCGGGACGTCGAAGCGTGATCACGGCGAGGCGTAAACGGCCAACACGGGAAGGAAACGTTTTATAGAAGCCAGCAGACGACATCTCGGTTCACGCCATCTCCGAATCTTCCATGACCGGGACTCGCCGTCCGAGTCCGGCGTCATCAACACCGAACGCGAAGCATGATCAGCATAGACTATTCCCTGGTGGTCCAAATTGTCCTGTTCCTGATCCTCTGGAGCATTCTCCGGCGGGTGCTGTTCGGGCCCGTGGGGCGTCTGATGGCGGAACGGGAGCGCCGGACCGACGGCGCCCACGCGGAAGCGCGCTCCTTGGTCGAGGACGGAAAAGAGTTGCAGGAGCGGTACGACGCCGCCATCGCCAAGGCGAGGGTCGAGGGAGAGGCCATCAAGGGCGAGATCCGGGAGGAGGCGCTCAAGGCCCGCAACGCCATCCTTTCCCAGGGGCGTGACGCCGCCGCCCAGAAGATCCAGGAGATTCGCGAAGAGGTCCAGAAGGAACTGGAAGCGGCGCGCCGCGTCGCCTCGGCCAACGCCGACGCGCTGGCGGAGGAGATGGCGGAGAAGGTCCTGGGCCGGAAGCTGACATGACCCTTTTGACCGACATGCTGGTCCCCGTGGCATGGGCCGCGACCGGCGGCGAGGCTCACGTCCCCTCCATCACGGAGTTGGTCTTCCCCCTGATCAACTTCCTGATCTTCGCCTTCCTGGTCAAACGCTACGGCCTTCCGCTGATAAGGCAGCACCTCGAGCAGCGTCGTCAGGGACTCGTCGAATCCGTGGCCACGGCACAGCAGGCCAAGGGCGAGGCCGAGGGTTATGTCCGTAAGTATAGGGAATTGCTGGAAGTTATCGACGATGAGTGCGAACGGATACGGACAGGCCTGAGGGCCGAGGGCGAGCGTGAACGGGAACGGATCGTGGCCGACGCGGAAGAGTCGGCCGCGAAGCTCAAGGCCGACGCCGACTTCCTGGCCGAGCAGGAAGTCAAGATGGCGCGCCAGCAGATTCGCGGCGAGATGGCGCTGCTGGCGGAGGCCGCCGCGGAACGGGTGATCCGGCAGCACATGGCGGCCGCCGACCAGGAGCGCATGGTCCAGAGCTTCTCGGAGCAGATACAGGAACTCTGAGGTGACGCGGGTCCCTGTTGGGAACGCGAAGCCTTGCCGATCAGGCCAGGGAAACCGGGTTCATAACCGATGATCGAAGGAAAGCTGAGCCGCCGTTACGCAAGGGCCGTTTTCGAGCTCGCCGCCGGCCGCGAGGAGGCCGTGGGGACCGAGCTCGACGGCTTTCTGGAGGTGTACGAGGACCCTGACCTCAGGAAGGTGTTGGGCAACCCTGCTTTCGACCAGGACCGCCGCAAGGAGATCGTGGTGGAGCTGTCGGGACGCCTGGGCCTCTCGGACCTGACCACCAACTTCCTTTCCCTGCTGGTGACACGGGACCGCCTGGACGGGCTGCCCTCCATCGCGCGCCGCTACCACAGCTTGCTGGACGATTCGGCGGGCCGGGTGAACGCCACGGTCGTCGTGCCGCAGACCCTCGGCGAAGATCAGCGAATCAGCCTGGCGGCGGTGGTCGGGGAAATGACCGGCAAGACCGCCCTTCTCACGGAAGAAGTGGACGCCGGCATCATCGGCGGCATCATCGTAGAGGTCGGCGGCAAGGTCTACGACGGGAGCGTGCGGACGCAGCTATCGAGTCTCAGGAAGAACATCGAACGGACCTACTAGTGCGGTGTCTCACAAATACGCTTATGAATCTGCGGGTCCTTTTGGCCGTCGGCTGCGTTGCTCTTCCTCGCGTGGTACCCGCCACTGCTCGTCATCGCGCCTTGCCGACGACCAAAATGCCCTCGCATCTTCATAAGCGTATTTGTGAGACACCACACTAGCGCGGACCCGCAAGGGCGGGGTTCGAGCCCGCGCGCGTGACGGAGAGAGCACACATGTAGGGGCGGCTTTCAAACCCGCCCGTATCGCGGACACAGTACACCAGTTCAGGAGCAAGTCATGGAAATCGGCACCGCCGAAATTACCAGCATCATCAAGAAACAGATCGAAGACTACGACAAGGGCGTCAAGGTCGAGGAGGTCGGCACCGTCCTGTCCACGGGCGACGGCATCGCCCGCATCTTCGGCTTGGACAACGCCGCGGCCGGAGAGCTCCTGGAGTTTCCGAACAACGTGTTCGGCATGGCGTTGAACCTGGAGGAGGACAACGTCGGCGCGGCGCTGTTCGGCGAGTCGCACCTGATCAAGGAAGGCGACCGGGTCAACCGCACCGGCCGCATCGTCGAGGTTCCGGTGGGCGACGCGCTCCGGGGCCGGGTGGTGTCTCCGCTCGGGGAGCCCCTCGACGGCCGGGGTCCCATCGAGACCACGGAACGGCGCCGCATCGAGCTCAAGGCCCCGGGCATCGTCGCGCGCCAGCCGGTGACCCAGCCGCTGCAAACCGGGCTCAAGGCCATCGACTCCATGATCCCCATCGGGAGGGGCCAGCGGGAGCTGATCATCGGCGACCGCCAGACCGGCAAGACCGCGGTCTGCCTGGACACCATCATCAACCAGAAGGGCGGCGACGTCACCTGCATCTACGTAGCGGTGGGCCAGAAGCGCTCCACCGTGGCCCAGGTGGTGGACCAGCTCAGGCAATACGGCGCCATGGACTACACCATCGTGGTGGCCGCCACCGCCTCGGAGTCGGCTCCGCTCCAGTACATCGCCCCCTACAGCGGCTGCACCATGGGTGAGCACATCCGCGACAACGGCGGCCACGCGCTGGCGATCTACGACGACCTCTCCAAGCACGCGGTGGCCTACCGCCAGCTCTCGCTGCTGCTGCGCCGCCCGCCGGGCCGCGAGGCCTTTCCCGGCGACGTCTTCTACCTGCATTCACGGCTGTTGGAGCGGGCGGCCAAGATGAGCGATGCCCAGGGCGGCGGCTCGCTGACGGCGTTGCCGATCATCGAAACCCAGGCGGGCGACGTCTCCGCCTACGTCCCCACCAACGTCATCTCCATCACCGACGGCCAGATCTATCTGGAGACCGACCTCTTCTACTCGGGTGTCCGTCCGGCCATCAACGTCGGCCTGTCGGTCTCCCGTGTCGGCGGCAACGCCCAGATCAGGGCCATGAAGCAGGTGGCCGGCGGGCTTCGGCTGGACCTTGCCCAATACCGCGAGATGGCGGCCTTCGCCCAGTTCGGGTCGGACCTCGACGTGGCCACCCAGCGGCAGATCGCCCGCGGCAGCCGGCTGGTGGAGATCCTCAAGCAGGGGCAGTATCAGCCCATGCCGGTGGAGAAGCAGGTGTTCATCATCTACGCCGGCACCAACGGCTTCGTCGACCAGGTCGCCCCCGAGAACCTGCAACGGTACCAGAACGAGCTGTTCGAGTTCGTGGAAGCGAAACACCCGGACCTGTTCCCGGCCATCGCGGAGAAGCGCCAGATCGACGATGACATCAAGGGGCAGGTGGAGACGGTGCTGAAGGAATTCAACCAACAGTTTGAAACGTAAGTGGCCACCATCAAGGACATAAAGAAGCGGATCTCCTCGGTCCGCAACACGCAGCAGATCACCAAGGCGATGAAGGCGGTGGCGGCGGCCAAGCTGCGCCGGGCCCACGACGCCGCGGTGGAAGCGCGGCCGTACGCGGAGAAGATGCGCGAGCTCTTGTCGAACCTTTCCGCGCGGGTGTCCGAGGACAGCCACCCCCTGCTGATCGAGCGGGAGGAGAAGCGCATCGACGTGCTTCTGGTCACCACCGACCGCGGCCTGTGCGGCGCCTACAACAGCAACGTGATCCGTCTGGCCGAGAACTTTCGCGCCGATCAGCGGGAGAAGGAACTCACCTTCCGCTTCGTCGGACGCAAGGGCTCGGAGTACTTCCGGCGACGGGAAGTGGCCGCCCTGGACGACGGTACGGTGACCTGGCATGCGACGCCGGACGAGCTCGCCTCCGTGGCCGCCGGCCGGCTCATCGGGCGTTTCCTGAACGGCAAGTCCGACGCCGCGTACATCGTCTACAGCCGGTTCCGCTCGGCCCTGTCCCAGGTGCCCACGGCCGCCCGGATCATTCCCGTGGCGCCCTCGGAAATGGACGAGGAGCAGCAACTGACCGAGTACCTGGTCGAGCCCAGCATTGGCGACCTGCTTTCCAACCTGTTGCCCAAGAACGTGGAGGTGCAGGTCTACCAGGCGTTGCTCGAGGCCACCGCCGGCGAGCACGGAGCACGAATGACGGCCATGGAATCCGCCACCAACAATGCCTCGGACCTGATCAGCGACCTCACGCTTCAGATGAACCGGGCGCGGCAGGCGGCCATTACCAAGGAGCTGCTGGAGGTGATCTCCACGGCGGAGGCGCTAGTTTGATTGACCGAGGCGGTTTGCAGAGCCGCCAATGAAACTCCTGTTACCGGAGGACGAGAACGCTATGAAGATGGGGAAGATTACTCAGGTCCTGGGCGCCGTGATCGACGTGGAGTTCTCCGACGGGCACCTGCCGGCGATCTACAACGCCATCAAGGTCAGCAACAGCGCCATCGACGACCGGGAGTGGAACCTGGTGGTGGAGGTTGCGCAGCACCTGGGCGAGAACACCGTCCGCTGCATCGCCATGGACTCCACCGAAGGGCTCGTCCGCGGCCAGGACGCCATGGATACCGGCGCCGGCATCAGCGTGCCCGTGGGCGAGAAGACCCTGGGCCGCATCCTGAACGTGGTCGGCGAGCCCGTGGACGAGGGCGCGCCCATCGAAGCCGAGCAGCACTTCCCGATTCATCGCGAGGCTCCTCCGTTCGTCGACCAGGAAACCCAGGTCCAGGCCTTCGAGACCGGCATCAAGGTCGTCGACCTGCTGGCGCCTTACGCCCGTGGCGGAAAGGTCGGCCTCTTCGGCGGCGCCGGCGTCGGCAAGACCGTCATCCTCATGGAGCTCATCAACAACCTGGCCATGAAGCACGGCGGCTACTCGGTGTTCGGCGGCGTCGGCGAACGCACCCGTGAGGGCAACGACCTCTGGCTGGAGATGAAGGAATCGGGCGTCCTCGACAAGACCACGCTGGTCTACGGGCAGATGAACGAGCCGCCGGGCGCCCGCGCCCGGGTGGCGCTGTCGGCGCTGACCATGGCCGAGTATTTCCGGGACGAGGAGGGGCTGGACATCCTGCTCTTCATCGACAACATCTTCCGTTTCACCCAGGCCAATTCCGAGGTCTCCACGCTGCTGGGCCGCATGCCCTCGGCGGTGGGTTACCAGCCCACGCTGTCCACCGACCTGGGCGAGCTGCAGGAACGCATCACCTCCACGCACAAGGGCTCCATCACCTCGGTGCAGGCCATCTACGTGCCGGCCGATGACCTGACCGACCCGGCGCCGGCCACCACGTTCTCCCATCTGGACGCCACCACCGTTCTGTCCCGGCAGATCGCGGAGCTGGGCATCTATCCGGCGGTGGATCCCCTCGACTCCACCTCGCGAATCCTCGATCCGCGGGTGGTGGGCGACGAGCACTACGACGTGGCGCGGCAGGTGCAGGCCATCCTCCAGCGCTACAAGGACCTCCAGGACATCATCGCCATCCTGGGCATGGACGAGCTCTCCGAAGAGGACCGGCTGACCGTGTCTCGAGCCCGGAAGGTGCAGCGTTTCCTCTCGCAGCCGTTCCACGTCGCCGAAGTGTTCACGGGCACGCCGGGCGTTTATGTCGAGCTCAAGGACACCATCGAGGGCTTCAAGGCCATCGTCGACGGCAAGCACGACGACCTCCCGGAGCAGGCCTTCTACATGGTCGGCACCATGGGGAGCGCCATCGAGAAGGGACAACGGCTCGCAGCCGAGTAGGTCATGGCCGGCGACATTTCACTGAGAGTCGTCACTCCGGTCCGTCTGGTGGTCGAAGAGCAGGTGGACGAGCTGACCGCGCCCGGTCCCCTGGGCCAGCTCGGCATCCTGCCCGACCACGCCGCGCTCATGACCACCCTGGACATCGGCCAGCTCGGCTACAAGAAGTCCGGCGCCAACTCCGTCATCACGCTGACCGGCGGCTACGCCGAGGTGCTGGACAATGTGGTCACCGTGCTGGCCAACGCCGCCGAGTTCCCCGCAGAGATCGACACCGCCCGGGCCGAGAACGCCCGGGCAAGAGCCGAGCGCACCCTCGAAGACCGCGACAACGCGGACGACGAGGCGCTGGTGGCGGCCGAGGCCGCCCTGAAACGCGCCCTGCTCAGACTCGATACCGCCAGTCAGCGCTGACCGGCCGGCTGCTCCGCCAACGAAACTCGCCCGTCACCTTCATCGGTACGAAACCGGTGCCGGCACCGGGAACCGTCATTCCCCCGCCCTCCGTCATTCCCGCGCCCCCTCCGTCATTCCCGCGAAAGCGGGAATCCAGGAGCGGTAGGGATGTCACCTTCCCACATGGAGACAGGCCCGCGGGAATTCCCAACCTGCCGTGCGCGCTGGCCGGGGGGGCGCATTTGGGCTAAGATGTGGAACATGTTGCGCTATTTCACGGCAGGTGAATCCCACGGTCCGTGCCTCACCACCATCATCGAGGGGGTGCCGGCGGGATTCGATATCGACATCGAGAAGGTCAACCACGATCTCTGGCGGCGGCAGCAGGGCTATGGCCGAGGCGGCCGGATGCTCATCGAGAGAGACCAGGTGCAGGTACGGTCCGGCCTCCGGTGGGGCAAGACCCTGGGCTCGCCGGTCACCTTCGGCATCGACAACCGCGACTGGAAGAACTGGACCAAGAAGATGTCCCCGTACGCGGAGGACGAGGGCCAGGCGATCCCGGTCAAGAAGCCGCGTCCGGGCCACGCGGACCTCACCGGCGTCCTGAAGTACGGCCACTCGGATATCCGCAACATCCTCGAGCGCGCCAGCGCCCGCGAGACCGTGTCGCGGGTGGCGGTGGGCTCCTTCTGCAAGCAGCTCGTCGAACCGTTCTCGGTCCAGGTGCGGGGCTACCTGCGCTCCCTCGGCGGCATCGAGGCCGACGTGGAGGGGAAGAGCTACGACGAGATCTTCGAGCTGGCCGAGGACTCCCCGGTGCGCATGGCGGATCCCGAGGCCGAGAAGAAGGCCATCGAGCTCATCGACGCATGCAAGAAGGAAGGCAATACTCTGGGAGGCGTCTTCGAGGTGGTGGCCACCGGGGTGCCGCCGGGCCTGGGAAGCCACGTCCATTGGGACCGGAAGCTCGACGGCCGGCTGGCCCAGAGCCTCATGAGCATCCAGGCCATGAAGGGGGTGGAGTTCGGGCGCGGCTTCGACATCGCCATGCGGCGCGGGTCCGAGGTGCACGACGAGATCTTCTTCGACCCGCAGCACATGGTCTCCGACACCCGGCCGCGCATGCAGCCCACCGATTTCTATCGCGGCAGCAACAACTCGGGCGGGGTGGAAGGCGGCATGACCACCGGCGCTCCGTTGGTCGTCCGGGTGGCGATGAAGCCCATCTCCACCCTCATGAGCCCGCTCCAGTCGGTGAATCTCGACACCAAGCAGCCCGAGGACGCCTCGGTGGAGCGCTCGGACGTCTGCTCGGCGCCGGCGGCGGCCGTCATCGGCGAAGCCATCGTCTCCTTCGAGCTGGCGCGGGCGTTCCTGGAGAAGTTCGGCGGGGATTCGCTGGCGGAGATCACCCGCAACTATGACGGCTACCTGGACCAGATCAAGAGCCTCTGAGGCCGGGTCGGCTCCAATGTCGTGTCCAACGGGCAGGACATGACGCTCGACGCCGCGAACATCGCGCTGACGGGTTTCATGGCCGCCGGCAAGACCGTAGTGGGCCGGAGGCTGGCACGGGTCCTGGGCTGGTCGTTCGTGGACCTGGACGCCGTCATCGAGGCGGGTGAGGGACTCGCCGTTGGTGAAATCTTCGCGAGCCGCGGCGAGCCTTACTTCCGGGAGCGCGAGAAGACGGCCCTCGGACAGGTGCTGAACGGTTCCGAGCAGGTTATCGCCTTGGGCGGAGGCGCGGTGGTGGATCCGGACAATCTGACGCTGCTCAAGCAGCGCAGCCTGCTCGTTTGGCTCAAAGTGTCGCCCGAAACGGTTCTGAGCCGGGTCGGAGGAGGCGATGACCGTCCACTGCTGCGGGGTCCGGACCGGCTCAAACGGATCCAGGAGCTTTCGGCACAGCGGGAAGGCATCTATGCCCAGGCCGACGTCACGGTGGACACCGATGAGCCGACCGTGGCTCAGGTCGTGCAGCGCATCCAACAACGACTATGCAGACCGTAACCGTCAATCTGGGACAGCGCTCGTATCCCATCGAGTTGGGTGAGGGGCTGCTCCCCCGCGTGGGCGAGCTCATGAAGGCTCAGGGAATCGGCGGCCGCGTCGGCATCGTGTCCAACCCGCCGGTGGCCGGCCTTTACGCGGAGGAGGTCCGGGAGTCCCTCCAGGCCGCGGGCTATGAAACCGCGCTGGTGCTGATTCCGGAGGGAGAGGGGCACAAGAACACGGCGTCCCTGGGATTGATCTACGACGCGCTGGTGGAGAACCGGTTCGACCGGGGCGCTACGCTGATCGCCTTGGGCGGCGGGGTCATCGGGGACATCACCGGTTTCGCCGCGGCCACGTTCCTGCGCGGCATCGGCTACGTCCAGATCCCCACGACCCTGCTCGCGCAGGTGGACGCCAGCGTGGGCGGGAAGACCGCGGTCAACCACGAGCAGGGCAAGAACCTTGTCGGCGCCTTCCACCAGCCGCGGCTGGTAGTCATCGACATGAAGACGCTGCGGACGCTGCCTCCGCGGGAGTTCGCGGCGGGAATGGCCGAGGTGATCAAGCACGGCATCATCCAGGACGCCGGCTACTTCGGGTTTCTGGAAGATGAGATGGATGCGCTGATACGCCTGGATCCGGCGGCGGTGGAGACCGCCGTGGCCGGCTCCTGCCGGATCAAGGCGGCGGTGGTCGAGCAGGACGAGCGGGAGGACGACCGCCGCGCCATCCTCAACTTCGGCCACACCATCGGCCACGCGCTGGAGTCGTTTACCGGCTACGAGCGCTTCCTCCACGGCGAGGCCGTGGCCATCGGCATGATCCAGGCGGCGGCCCTGTCGGCGGGCCGGGGCCTGCTGAGCGCCGGCGAGCTGGGGCGCATCGAGGGGCTGGTGCGCAGGGCCGGCCTGCCGTGGCGGATCCCCGACGACATCGCCCTGGAAGACCTTGTCGCCGGCATGGCCCTGGACAAGAAGTCGCACGCCGGCAAGATCAAGTTCGTGCTGTGCGAAGGCATCGGCAGGACCCGCTTTCAATGGTTCTCGGCAACCGAGATCGTCCGGGAACTAGTGTCGTGTCCCCCGTAAATGTTGACAAAGATGCGCAGGATTTTTCGTTGTCGGCAAGGCGCGATGACGAGCAGTGGCGGTTACCACGCGAGGAAGAGCAACGCAGCCGACGACGAAAAAGACCAGCAGATTTGTCAACATTTACGGGGGACACGACACTAGCCCCCGGCCTCTGACCTGAAACGAAGAGCCCAAGACCATGCCCGACACCAAGATCCTGGTCCTCCACGGACCCAACCTGAACCTGCTCGGCTCCCGTGAGCCCGAGATCTACGGCCGCGACACACTGGCGGACATCGACGCCCGCCTGGCCGCCCTGGCCGCGGAGCTGGGCGTCGCGGTGGATGCGCGCCAGTCCAATCACGAGGGCGAGCTGGTCACCTGGGTCCAGCAGGCCGGCGCGGAAGGCTTCCGGGCCGTGATCGTCAACGCGGGCGCGTACACCCATACCAGCATCGCGCTGCGCGACGCCCTGGCCGCGTGCGAGCTTCCGGTCATCGAGGTCCACCTTTCCAACATCTACAAGCGTGAAACGTTCCGGCACACGTCCCTGATCTCCGGCGTGGCGATGGGGCAGATAGCGGGCTTCGGCGCCCAGAGCTATCTGCTGGCGCTGCGGGCCGCGGTGGAGACCGGAGCGGCGGACAAGTAGGCGGCCCGCCTCAGCCGAAAGGCGCCGGTGGACCATCGGCGCCGGAACGTCATGGCTTCTTTCCCCCTGTTCATCCTCGCCCTGATCACCGTCACCCACGTCATCGGGGCGTCGGCGCAGTACGGCATCAACACCTTCGCGCCGTTCTACCAGGAGGAGCTGGGACTCTCCCGCGCCCAGGTAGGGCTGTTCTTCACCGCCTTCTACATCGGCATGGCGAGTTTCTCGTTCGTCGCGGGATGGCTGAGCGACCGGTTGGGCGTGCGAAGGGCGTCCTTCATCGGCCACGTGTTCGCCGGAACGGCGGTCATCTTCGCGTCCTCCGCGGGGTCCTTCGTCTGGGCCTTCATCTGCTTCCTTCTGACCGGCCTGGGCTACAGCTTCCTCAACCCCGCTTCCACCAAAGGGGTGCTGATGTGGTTCCGGCGCCATCGCGCCACCGCAATGGGAATCAAGCAGACCGGGGTGCCGGCCGGCGGCGTGCTGACGGCGCTCGTGGGCGCTCCCCTGGCGGCGGTCTTCGGCTGGCGCGCGACGCTGGCGGGCCTGGGAGTGGTCAACGTGCTTTTCGGCCTGGTCTTCTGGTTTCTCTGGCGCGAGCCCGCCGAAGCCGAAGGGAACGGCGCGGGACGTTCCGGAGCGGCCGGCCGCGGGAGATTGCGGATCAGGAGCCTGCTGGCCCTGAGTTGCGGCACCGCCTTGCTGCTGATCGGACAGATGTCGCTGCTGACCTACCTGCCGTTGTTCCTCAAGGAGAAGCTGGCGTTTTCCACGGTTCACGCCAGCCAGTGGCTGTCCATCACCCAGAGCGGGGCGGTGCTGGGCCGTGTCGGCTGGGGCACGGTCAGCGACCGCCTCTACGGCGGCAGGCGCAAGATCGTGCTGGTGCTTATCGGCGTCATCTCGGTGTTCCTTGCCGTCGCCTTGAGCATTATCGACAAGGGCGTCTCGCCGTTCATCCTGGTGCCGCTGACCTTCCTCGCAGGGTTCACCATGATCGGCTATCAGGGCGTGTCCTATTCGCTGATCAGCGAGATCGCGGGACAGTCCCGGGCCGGGATGGCCCTGGGCCTGATGATCACCATCAATGCGCTGGGCACCGTGGTGGGTACTCCCACGTTCGGCGCCATCGTGGACGTCACCGGCTCCTACGCCATCGCATGGCAGGCGCTGGCATGCGTCCTGGCGCTGGGCACGGTGAACATCGCCGTGTTCGTATCGGAGGCCGGCCAAGGCGGCCAACGGCCCGGTGATCCCGCGGCGTAGTGGCATTCATTCACCGCAGATGTTATAGTTGGATGAAGTTCCTCCTGTTACTTTCCGTCAACCCTTAAAGACCGAAGGGCGGCAAAGTCGATCCACATGATGGCTTCTTCCGAGTCCGATTACAAAGCCGACAACATCAAGGTTCTCGAGGGGCTGGAAGCCGTCCGGAAGCGCCCCGGCATGTACATCGGAGACACCTCCGAACGGGGGCTCCATCATCTGGTCTATGAAATCGTCGACAACTCCATCGACGAATCGCTGGCCGGCCAGTGCGACCGCATCGAAATCACCATACACATCGACAACAGCGTCACGGTCGTGGACAACGGCCGCGGCATTCCGGTGGACATGCATGCCACCGAAGGGCTCCCCGCCGCGGAAGTCGTGCTTACCAAGCTGCACGCCGGCGGCAAGTTCGAGAAGGGCGCCTACAAGGTCTCCGGAGGCCTGCACGGGGTCGGACTATCGGTGGTGAACGCCTTGGCGGAGCACCTCGAGGTCGAGATCAAGCGCGACGGCAAGGTGTATCAGCAGGCCTACGAGCGCGGCGATCCGCTGGCGCCGCTCAAGGAAACGGGCACCTCCACGGAGCGGGGAACACGCATTACCTTCAAGCCGGATTCGACGGTATTCGAAACCGTGGATCTCAGCTTCGACCTGCTGTCCCAACGGCTCCGTGAGCTGGCGTTCCTGAACCGCGGCCTGCGCATCCTCATCGAGGACGAGCGCCACGACAAGCAGCACGAGTTCTATTACGAGGGCGGCATCGTCTCGTTCGTCGAGCACCTGAACCGGGTCAAGACCGCGGTCCATCCCAAGGTTGTCTACCTGCAGGGCGAGAAGGACGGCACCGACGTCGAGATCGCCCTGCAGTGGAATGACAGCTACACCGAGACGGTCTTCGCCTTCGCCAACAACATCAACACCACCGAGGGCGGCACCCACCTCAGCGGCTTCAAGGCGGCGTTGACCCGCACCATCAACAACTACGCCGCCGGCTCCAACCTGCTCAAGAAGGATGAGGACAACCTGCAGGGCGACGACGTCCGCGAGGGACTGACCGGGGTCATCAGCGTCAAGGTGCCGGAGCCCCAGTTCGAGGGCCAGACCAAGACCCGGCTGGGCAACAGCGACGTCAAGGGAATCGTGGAGACGTTGGTCAACGAGCGGCTGGCGAGCTATTTCGCCGAGCACCCCGGGGACGCCAAGAAGATCGCCGCCAAGGGCATCGAGGCCGCCAGGGTGCGCGAGGCCACCCGCAAGGCCAAGGAGCTGGCGCGGCGCAAGGGCGCGCTGGACTCGGCCTCGCTGCCGGGCAAGCTGGCGGACTGCCAGGAGCGCGACCCCGCCCTGAGCGAGATATTCCTGGTGGAGGGCGATTCCGCCGGCGGCTCCGCCAAGCAGGGGCGCGACCGGCGCAATCAGGCCATCCTCCCGCTCAAGGGCAAGATCCTGAACGTGGAGAAGGCGCGCTTCGACAAGATGCTCTCGTCGCAGGAGATACGCCTGCTGCTGACCGCCCTGGGCGCGGGTGTCAAGGACGACTACGACTCGGAGAAGCTGCGCTACCACAAGGTCATCATCATGACGGATGCGGACGTGGACGGCTCCCACATCCGGACGCTGTTGCTGACCTTCTTCTACCGGCAGATCCCCGACCTGGTGGAAAGAGGCTACCTCTACATCGCGCAGCCGCCACTGTACAAGGTCAAACGCGGCAAGCAGGAGCGGTACCTGAAGGATGAGAACAGCCTCGAGGACTATCTCATCGAGAAAGGCACCGAGAACCTGAGGCTGCGGTCCGCGGTTTCCAACGGGAACGGAGAGGACGTTCAGCCACGCGACGTCAAGGGAGCCATCCTCCAGACCTTCATCAAGAAGGTCGTGCGGAGGGACAAGCTGCTGCAGCTCATGGCGAGGAAACACAAGGAGCGCGCCCTGATCGAGGCGCTGCTGCTGCACACCGACTTCAACCCGGAGCGGCTGAAGGACGCCAAGGAGTTGGAGACCCTCGCCAGCGACCTCGCGTCCTACGTCAACCTGGTGGCACCGGAGGTCGGGCCGATGTCCGGGGTGGTGGAGGAAGACCCGGAGCACAACTGCTGGAAGCTGGTGTGCTCGACCCGCTCCAACGGGAGCGGCATCCGTACCGTGATCGACCGGGAGTTGCTGACCAGCCCCGAGTACCGTGAGCTCAAGCGTCTCCATGGCGAGCTGTCGGCTTCGGGCCACGCGCCCTTCCTTGTCGAGGAAGGCGAAGGCACCAGCCCGGCGTCCTCCCACAGGCAGTTGCCCGGTCACAAGGCCCTCCTCGACTACGTGATGGAGCGGGGCAAGAAGGGACAGTACATTCAGCGGTACAAGGGGTTGGGAGAGATGAACCCGGAGCAGCTTTGGGAGACCACCATGGATCCCGAGTCCCGGGTTCTGCTGCAGGTCCGTGTCGAGGACGGCGTCGAGGCCGACGACATCTTTTCCACGCTCATGGGAGACCACGTCGAGCCCCGCCGGAAGTTCATCGAGGATTACGCCCTGACGGTCCGCAACCTCGATATCTAGTCTCCAGTTACTTACCGTGTCCAGCATGAAACGACAGGCGCCGGCGTCGCGAGCCCCCTTCCCGCCGGCAGCGTGTCGCGCGTGCGCTCGAAGCCCCTACTGAGGCCTGTTCCATGGAAGCCGGAGCGAGACAACAGAAGATACCCGTCTACATCGAGGACGAGATGCGCCAGTCCTACGTGGACTACGCCATGAGCGTCATCGTGGGGCGGGCGCTGCCGGACGTGCGGGACGGGTTGAAGCCGGTGCATCGGCGGGTCCTCTTCGCCATGCACGACATGGGCAACCACTGGAACAACGCCTACCGCAAGTCCGCCCGGGTCGTGGGAGACGTCATCGGAAAATATCATCCCCACGGCGACGCCGCGGCCTACGACGCCATCGTCCGTCTCGCGCAGGATTTCTCCATGCGCTACTGCCTGGTGGACGGACAGGGGAACTTCGGCTCCATCGACGGCGATCCGCCGGCCGCCATGCGCTACACGGAAATCCGCATGGCGCGCATCGCCCAGGAGCTGCTCGCGGACATCGACAAGGAGACGGTCGACTTCCTGCCCAACTACGACGACTCCATGGAGGAGCCGTCGGTGCTGCCGTCGCGGCTTCCCAACCTGCTCATCAACGGCGCGTCGGGCATTGCCGTGGGCATGGCCACCAACATCCCGCCCCACAACCTGGGCGAGGTCATCGACGGCCTCATCGCGCTGGTGGAACGACCGGACCTGACCATCGACGAGCTGATGGAGTACATCCCCGGCCCCGATTTCCCCACCGGGGGGTTCATCCACGGGCGTGAGGGCATCAGCCAGGGTTACAAGACCGGACGGGGCAGCGTGCAGATGCGGGCGCGGGTCTCCACCGAGACCGTCAAGCGTACGGGCAAGGAGCAGATCATCGTCTCCGAAATCCCGTACATGGTGAACAAGACCCGCCTCCTCGAGCAGATCGCCAACCTGGTCAACGAGAAGAAGATCGAGGGCATCTCCGACCTGCGGGACGAGTCCGACCGCGACGGCATGCGCATCGTCATCGAGCCCAAGCGCGACGCGGTGCCGCAGATCGTCATCAACGCCCTGTACAAGCACACGAGCCTTCAGGAGTCCTTCGGCGTCAACATGCTCGCCATCATCGACGGCCGCCCGAAGCTTCTGAACCTGAAGGAGATCCTCGATGCGTTTCTCGAGCACCGCCGGGAAACGGTCACCCGGCGTACCGCCCACGAACTCAGGAAGGCCGAGGAGCGGCTTCACATCCTGGAAGGGCTCAAGATCGCACTGGATCACCTGGACGAGGTCATCACCCTGATCCGCCAGTCGCCCGATCCGCGATCCGCAAAGCAAGGGCTCATGGACGGCGCTTTCGCCCAGACGGACGCGCCCGACCCGAGTCTCCGCCTTTCCGAGGCCCAGGCCCAGGCCATTCTGGACATGCGCCTGCAGCGCCTCACCGGGCTCGAGCGCGACAAGGTCATGGAGGAGCACAGGGCCGTCGAGGCCGCCATCGCGGAGCTTCGGGCGATTCTGGCGGATGAAAAGAAGATTTACGCGATCATCGTCGCCGAGCTTCGGGAGGTCAGGGAGGCCTATGGCGACGTGCGCCGCACCGCCATCGTCGACAAGGCCGACGATATATCCATCGAGGACCTCATCGTCGAGGAGGACATGGTCGTCACCGTGTCCCACGAGGGGTACATCAAGCGCAATCCCATCACCCTGTACCGCGCCCAGCGCCGCGGCGGAAAGGGCAAGGTCGGCACCACCACCCGGGACGAGGACTTCGTCGAGTCGCTGTTCGTCGCCTCCACCCACTCCCACATCCTGTTCTTCACCACCATCGGCAAGGTCTACCGCATCAAGGTCCACGAGCTGCCCCAGGGCGGCCGCGCCGCCAAGGGCCGGCCGGTGGTGAACCTGCTGCAGCTTCAGGACGGCGAGAAGGTCTCGGCCTTCCTGCCCGTACGGGAGTTCCAGGAGGGCCGCTACGTCATATTCGCGACCCAGAACGGCCTGGTCAAGAAGACCGACCTGATGGCCTATTCCAGTCCGCGGGCCACCGGCATCCGCGCCATCGCGCTAGACGAGAACGACTCGCTGATCGAGGTCCGGCTCACCGACGGCGACCAGGACATCCTGCTGTCCACCATGGACGGACAGTCCATCCGCTTCAAGGAGGAGCAGGTCCGCCCCACTGGGCGCGATACCATGGGGGTCATCGGCATCCGGCTGGAGGAGAAGGACCAGGTGGTGAGCATGGAAGTGCTGCACCCCGGCGCCTCGATCCTCACGGTCTCGGACAAGGGCATGGGCAAGCGCACCGGCATCGGCGAGTACCGGCTCCAGGGCCGTGGCGGCAGAGGCGTCATCACCATGAACACCACCGACCGGACCGGCCGCGTGGTGGGCGTGCAGCAGGTGGTGGACGAGGACCAGTTGATGCTGATCACCGACGGCGGCAAGATCATCCGACTCCGTATCGGCGACCTCCGCATCATCGGCAGAAACACCCAGGGCGTTCATCTCATCGACCTCGACAACGGCGAGCGGGTGGTCTCCCTCGCCCGGCTGGTGGAAGACGAAAACTAGGCCCCTGACCTCTCCGGACTCCCGGAATGTCCATCGGCATCATAGGCGCGGGCGGCTGGGGCACGGCCCTGGCGGTGCTGCTGTGCAGGAAGCACGACGACGTCGCCCTGTGGTGCCACTCCGAGGAGACCTTCGCGCGGATACAAGAGACCGGCGAAAACGCCGGCTACCTGCCCGGCGTCAGGCTGCCTGACCGCCTCCGGACCACCCGTTCACTGGAATCCGCCACATCCGGCCGGGAACTGCTCGTCTGCGTAACCCCGTCCCACTTCCTGCGCGAGGTCATGATGCAGGCCGCTCCGTTCGTGGCGCCCGAGACCATCGTGGCGTGCGGTTCCAAGGGAATCGAGGAGTCGACGCTGATGACCATGGGCGACGTTCTGGCCGAGGTCCTGGGTCACTCCGAACGGCACGCGTTCCTTTCCGGCCCCACTTTCGCCCTGGAGGTGGCCAGGGGACTGCCGGCGGCCATCACCGCGGCGGGCTCCGACCCCGGCGTGGCGCGGGCGGTTCAGGCCACTCTCGGTTCCCCGGAATTCCGGGTCTATACGTCCACCGACGTCATCGGGGTGCAGATGGGCGGCGTGATCAAGAACGTCATCGCCATCGCCGCGGGAGTCAGCGACGGCCTGGAGCTCGGGCACAACGCCCGGGCCGCCCTCATCACCCGGGGCCTCGCGGAAATGACCCGGCTAGCCATAAGGATAGGCGCCGACCCGGTCACACTGGCGGGCCTGCCCGGCCTGGGCGACCTGGTGCTCACCTGCACCGGCCACTTGAGCCGCAATCGCAAGGTCGGCGTCGAGCTGGGCCGGGGGCGCCGCCTTGCCGACATCGTCGCGGAGACGCGAATGGTGGCCGAAGGCGTCCGCAATACCCGCACCGTCCACCTCCTGGCCCGGCGACACGGGGTCGAGATGCCCATCGTGGAGCAGATGTACCACGTCCTCTACGAGGACAAGGACCCCGTGCAGGCGGTGCGCGACCTCATGGGCCGGACCCAGCGGGCGGAGGCGGATTGAGGACCTCTCTTGCCATCAACCGTATCCCGGCGCGTGCCTTCGGCAAATTGACAAGCCCTTCCCCGTATGCTTGAAATAGACCACTGAAAGTTGAAGGTGCGAAATGAAACGGACGTATCAACCGAGCAATCTCAGGCGAAAGAGAACCCACGGCTTTTTTGCGCGAATGGAGACACCCGGGGGCCGCAACGTGCTGAAGCGCCGGAGGGCCAAAGGAAGAAAGCGGTTGACCGTCGTCATCCCACCCAAGGGTCCTCGCTCCTAGGACGAGCCGTTGTCCGGTGACCGCGAGGGCTTCCCCAGGGAAGCCCGCCTGACGAGACGTTCCGAGTTCCTGCTGCTGGGCCGCAGGGGCAGGAAATTCTACACGCCGCACTTCATCATCATCCGCAGAGACAACGACCATCTGGGCCAACGGTTGGGGGTCACGGTCAGCTCCAAGGTGGGGAACGCGGTGGTGCGCAACCGCGTGAAGCGGGGGTTGCGTGAGTTCTTCCGTCGTGGACGGGAGAACTTTCGCCCCGACCAGGATACGGTCATCATTGCCCGCAGAGGAGCGGGACAGTTGAGCTACCCGGCCATGACCGCGGAGCTTCGGAAACTGGTCGGCGTCCAGCGCCACGCCGGCCCGCAGCCCCAGTGAGCCCATGACTTCGATTCCCCGTACCGCCGTGCGAGTCTGCATCCGGGCCTACCAGCGATTTCTTTCGCCGCTGTTGCCGCCTTCCTGCCGGTTCTTTCCGACGTGCTCCGCCTACGCGCTCCAGGCGGTGGACCGTCACGGCGTCGTCAAGGGGCTCGGCCTCGGTGCCCTGAGGATTCTGCGCTGTCACCCGCTCCACGACGGGGGGTATGACCCGGTTCCCTGAAAGTTCCATGGAAAAGCGAGCCTTCATAGCGGTCGTCGTCTCGATCCTGATCATCATCCTCTACCAGGAGTACATGCGGCGCTTCTATCCGCCGGCGCCGCCTCAGCCGCCCGCGAAGCAAACCGAGGCGAAGCCTCTGGCGCAACGTCCGGCGCCGGTGCAGGCTCCGGCGCCTTCCCCGGCTCCCGCCGCCGAGGTCGCCCGGAGCGCCGAGGCGGTACCGGTGCGGGAAGTGACGGTGGAGACGCCGGACTACATCGCGCGGTTCACCAACCAGGGAGCCCGGCTCAAGAGCTTTCGCCTGAAGCGGTACCGCGCGGGGGTGGAGGCGGACAGCCCGTTGATCGACATGGTTTCCCCCGGGCCGGGGCTGGAATACCCTCTCGGGCTTCGCCTCGATGACACGCCCGCCGGCACCGACCAGGGAATCGTCTACGAAGTTCAGGGCACGGATCTGACCCTCGACGAGGGCAGGAACGGGAGCCTCACCTTCGTCGGCTCGACGCCGTCGGGCCGTCGCGTGGTCAAGCGATTCACCTTCAGCGGCTCCAGCTACATGGTGGAAGTGGGCGTATCGATCGCCGGATCGGCGCAGGGCGCCACGCTGCTCCTCAGCACCAACGGGGAAAACAAGGGCGTCAAGGGCGATGCCCTTTTCGAGGGGGTGATCGCGCTGCACGAGGGTGACCTGCAGCGCGAATGGCCGGGCGACATCGAAAACCGGGTCAACCTCAACGGCCCGCTTTCATGGGTCGGCTTCGGCTACACCTATTTCTTCGCCGCACTCATCCCGGCGGAAGGGGTCGAGGCGGACGCGACCGTGGCGCCGAGCGCCGGCCGGGATCCGGGGTTTGTGCTGGAAACCCGCGGCCGGGTGCTGTCGAGTGGGGAGCGCACCGCTCGCTACCAGCTCTTCATGGGCCCCAAGGTGCTGAACCTGCTCAGGTCCTTCGACCGGGGCCTCGATCAATCCATCGACTTCGGCTACTTCGGCTTCATCTCGGTGCCGATGCTGCACGCGTTGCATTTCTTCCAGACCTACACCGGCAACTACGGTTTGGACATCATCCTGCTCACGCTCATCATCAAGCTGTTGCTGTGGCCGCTGACGCAGAAGAGCTTCGTCTCCATGAAGCGGATGCAGAAGCTCCAGCCGCAGATGCAGCGTCTCAAGGAAAAGTTCGGCGACGACAAGACCCGGCTCAACAAGGAGATGATGGACCTCTACAAGCGGAACAAGGTGAACCCGCTTGGGGGCTGCCTGCCGATGCTCCTTCAGTTTCCCTTCTTCATCGGCTTCTACAACGCATTGCTGACGCCCATCGAGCTGCGCCACGCGAGTTTCCTGTGGATCAAGGACCTGTCCCGTCCCGACTGGGAGTCGCTCCCGTTCTCGGCTTTCGGCTATGACGTGGGCATTCCGGTGCTGGTGCTCCTCATGGGCGCCAGCATGTTCATCCAGCAATGGATGTCTCCCGCCATCGGCGACCCCAACCAGCGGCGGATGATGATGCTCATGCCGCTGATATTCACCGTGATATTCGTGAGCTTCCCGTCGGGACTCACGATCTACTGGTTCGTGAACAACATCCTGAGCATCGTCCAGCAATACATGATCAACCGGAAGGAACGTTGACGGCCCGCGCCGGGACATGTCGCGACCCGTGGAGGAGAGGTGCGTGATGAAGCAAGTCGAAATGGAAGGAGAAACTCTTGACGACGCCATCGCCAAGGCGTTGAGCCTGCTGGGCGTCGAGCGGGACAAGGTATCCCTGGACATACTCGCGGAGGAGAAGATCGGCGTGCTGGGCTTCGGCCGCCAGAACGCGCGCGTGCGGGCCACCATCCGCGAGGCAGTGGACGAGGAAGAACCCGGGGCCGGCGGGACCGGCGGGTCCGCGCCGGACGAGCCGGCCGAAGCGGTTTCGGAGGAAGCCGAGGCCGTCGTCGGCGAGTCCCACGACGGTGAGCCCGAGGACGATGAGGCCCATGACCGCGAGGTTTCCGAGGAGCCGGCGTACACGGCCGAGCGCTCCGAGGAGACCCGGAAGGTCGGTGTCGAGGTTCTCGAGGAGATACTCCGGCTCATGGGTGTTACGGCGAAGGTGGCGGTCAAGCCCGGCACCGGCCCTTCGGAATTCATCCTCGACATCGAGGGAGACAGCAGCGCCCTTCTCATCGGCCGCAGGGGTCAGACCTTGGAGGCCCTCCAGCACATCGTCGCCCGGATCGTGGCCGAGAAGGTCGGGCCGGACGGTCCTCAGCCCGTGGTCGACGTGGAAGACTACCGCGGCCGGCGTGTGAGATCCCTCGAAGACATGGCACTACGGCTGGGCGAGAAGGCCAAACGCAGCCGCAAGTCCCAGGAGATCGACGCCCTCAGCGCCCGCGACCGGCGCATTGTTCATATGGCCCTGAAGGACGATCCCTGGCTTACCACCGAGAGCCTCGGACAGGGCGCCTACCGCCGCCTCCTGATCATCCCGGAAGGGGATCGGAAGTCTCCCGAAGCGGACGCCGGCAAACACGGATGACTGCGGAATGTCCGTTGACATGAAGGAATTGTTGCTATGGATTTTGCTTGACCGGCTGGCCGGTCAAGCGTAGTCTGGTATTGACCGGCTGACCGGTCAGGGAAAAAGGGATGCCTATCGTAGTCGACAAGGAACGCAAGCGTTCGGAGATTCTCGAAGCGGCCATGACCGTCTTCGCGCGCAAGGGGTTTCATCGTTCCAGGATGGAGGAAGTCGCGGCTGCCGCCGGGATCGGCAAGGGAACCATCTACGAGTACTTCGAGAGCAAGCACCAGCTCCTCCAGGCGCTGCACGACTACATGCTGGCGAAGCTCAAGGACTATTACACGGAGAAGCTGAAGGGCATCGAGGAGCCTCCCCGGATCATCGCAGGCTTCCTGGCCGCCGCCCTCGCCAGTTTCCGCGAATGGGAGCCCTTCTTCTACGTCTTCTGTGACGTCTGGGCCGAGGCGGGCCGGGCCGAACAGCAGAGTCTCCTGCGGATGCAGTTGCGGGACGCGTACCAAACCTCCATCGACGACCTGGTCCGGGTGGTGGAGGCGGGTGTCGCCGGGGGCTTCTTCCACTGCGACCACCCCAGGCTCGCCGCCGAGCACATCCTCGCTTCCGTCGACGGCCTGGCGCTGCACTGGCTGTACGACGAGGAGGCCTTCGACCTCGACGAGATGGCGGAAGCCCTCACGCGGGCGGTGATGAGGAGCCTGGAATGAAGATCCGCATCGCCCTGTCGATAGTGCTCATCCTCCTGGTAAGCGCCGTCACCGCGGTGGGCGTGTACGTCATCAGCGATGTCGAGGAGACGCCCCGGGTCGAGCCGGCGGCCGTGCCCGTGCCGGTGGAGGTGGCCCCGGTGGTCGCGGCGGATTTCGTGCACCGGATCGAGGCCTTGGGAACCGTCGCCGCCGTGCGGGAAGGTCCCGTCAGCGCGGAGATAAGCGGCCGTATCGTCGGGATACCGTCGGAGATCGGCCTGGGCAGCGTGGTCGGGAAGGGCGATCTGCTGGCACGGGTGGACTCCAAGGACTTCGAGATCGCCGTGCGGAAGGCGGCTGCGCAGGTGGCCAGCGCAAGGGCGAGGGTCCGCAAGGCCGCGGTGGACATCGAGAGGCAGCGCAAGCTGGTGCGGCTCAACGGCGAGCAGCTCCGGCTGGCGCGGGCCGAACACGAGCGGCTCAAGAAGCTTCTGAAGAAGGGGCTGGTCTCCAGCCAGGAGGCGGAGCGGCAGGAGCTGGCTTGGCGGCGGATCGAGGAAGAGCTCGAGTCGGCCCGGAGCGGAGAGCGGGAGACGCAGGCGCTGCGCGCCATCGCCGAGGCGGACCTCGCCCTGGCCGATGTTCAACTGGAGCAGGCGCGGGAAACCCTGGCCGATACCGAGATCCGCGCGCCCTTCGCCGGCGTCATCGCGCGCAAGAACGTGACCCTGGGCGAGCGTGTCGCTCCGGGGCAGGTGCTCTTCCAGTTGTCCGACATCGGGACGGTGAAGCTCGACGTGCGCATTCCGGCCGCCGACATCCACCGGCTCGGCTCGCGGATCGCGGCCACGATCCGGGTGCGCGGGTTGGAGGAGGAGTTTGCCGGAAGGGTTGCCAACATCGGCCCGCGGGCGGACCAGGAAACCCGTTCGTTTCCGGTCGAGATCTTCATGTCCAACGCCCCCGGCCGCAAGCTCCTTCCCGGGATGTTCGCGCGGGCCGTCATCCCGGTCCGCGACTATCCCGGGGCCATTCTGGTCCCGCGGGAAAGCGTCATCTTCCAGGACGGCAAGCCCGCGGTCTTCGTGGCGGACCCCGAGCGGGGTGTGGCGGCCCGCCGTGAGGTGCGCATCGCCCGGCGGTTCGGGGCGCGTTACATGATCGCCGCGGGTCTTGAACCCGGTGACCTCCTCGTGACCGCCGGACAGCGCCTGCTGCTGGACGGCGCCCGCATCCGCGTGGTCACGCGCCGGGATCTGTCCCCATGAAGAAGCTGATCCAGTTCTCCATCGGGAACCCCGTCGTCGTCAACCTGCTGGTGCTCCTGATCGTCACCGCCGGCGTGGTGTCCTTTGTCCGGCTCAAACGAGAGCTGTTCCCCGACTTTTCCCGCCAAGTGGTCCGTATCGATACGACCTACGCGGGCGCCTCGCCCGAGGAGGTGGAAGAGCTCATCACCGCCAGAATCGAGGAGCAGGTCCGCAACGTGGACGGCGTCAACGAGATGCTCTCCACCTCTCGCGAGGGCCAATCCGAAATCCGCCTGCAGATGCAGTCGGACACCGAGATGAGCCGTGCTCTCGGGGACGTGCGCGCGGCCCTGGACCGGGTCGCCGGACTGCCGGAGGAGGCCGAAGACCCCCGGGTTAGCGAGGTCCTGTCCACCATCCCGGTGATCACCGTGGCATTGAGCGGCGACATACCCGAACAGGAGCTGCGGGAGATCGGCAAGGATGTCCGGGACCAGCTCCGGCGCGTCGATGGCGTCGCCACCGTGTCGGTCTTCGGCATCCGCGAGAGCCGGATACTCATCGAGATCGATCCGGAACGGCTGGACCAGTACCGGCTGAGCCTGGACGAGATCCGCGCCGCCGTGAACAATCAGAACCGCAATGTGCCCGGCGGCGCGCTGAAGACCGCCCGGGGCGAGGTGCTGGTGCGGACCCTGGGGGTGGCCGGAGGCGTGGCCGACGTGGAGCGCATGATCCTTCGTTCCACCGACACCGGACACGCCCTCACGGTGGGGGACGTCGCCGGGGTGCGGGAGTCCTTCGAGGACCCGACGTTCCTGGCGCGTTTCGACGGGAAGCCGTCCATCAACCTCGTGGTCATCAAGGAGCGGAGCGGCGATACCATCAGCGTCGCGGAAGGCGTCCGCGACGCCGTGGCGGAAATCCGCAAGATCTTGCCCGGGACCGTTTCCGTCGGGGTCTTCAATGACTTCTCGGTGTTCATCCGGAACCGTTTGGGCACCCTGGGCGAGAGCGGCGCCATCGGCCTCGCCATCGTGCTGGCGACGCTCTGCATCTTCGTCCGCGGACGGATTGCCCTGATGACCTCCCTCGGCATACCCTTCGCGGTGCTCGGTTGTCTGGTCCTGATGGCGGTCTTCGGCGTGAGCCTCAACATGATCTCCGCCTTCGGCCTGATCCTGGTGCTCGGCCTTCTGGTGGACGACGCGGTCATCGTTACCGAAAACGTGTACCGCTACGTCGAGCAGGGCATGTCTCCCAAGGAGGCGGCCCTCCAGGGCACCTACGAAGTTGCCTGGCCGGTGGTCACCACCGTGCTGACCACCGTGGCCGCGTTCGTCCCGTTCCTGCTGCTCCCGGGAACCATGGGGTTCTTCCTGGAGCCTCTCCCCATGGTGGTGACCTTCGCCCTGCTGCTCTCGCTGCTGGAGGTGTTGTTCATCCTGCCCTCGCATCTTTCGGACGTCATCACGCCCGCCTATGCCAACAAGTTGCGCCGCGGCGAGCGTCTGTGGTTAACCCGGCTGCGCCGTCGTGAGCGGCTGACCGGTGTCCGCCGTCTGCACGTGCGCGGCCAGCGCCTGTGGTTGACCAGCCTGCGCCAGGTCTATGAAAGGGTCCTGGGACTCGCGGTCCGCTGGCGTTACGTGGCGGTGACCGTGATCGTGGCGGCGAGCGTGCTGCTGGCCGCGGCGGCCCAGTACCGGGTGCCCTTCGTGCTCTTTCGCGAGTTCGAGTCGAGCCAGTTCTTCGTGAACGTCGAGACTTCGGCCAACGCCAAGCTGGAGGACACCGAGGCCGTGCTCGTTCAGGCCGAAGAGATCGTCCTGGGGTTGCCGCCCGGTGAGCTCAAGTCCCTGGCCACTACCGTCGGCGCCGCCTTCCTCGACGTGAACAGGGCGGTACGGGGAAGCAACGTCGGACAGCTCACCCTGGAGCTGCGTGACGACCGCAGCCGGACGACGGCCGAGGTCATCGACGACCTCCGGGGAAAGATGGAGCGGATTCCGGGCATCACCAAGCTCCAGTTCCTCGGTCTGCAGGCCGGGCCCGGAGGCCCCGCCATCGAGGCCCGGGTCATCGGCGAGGATCTTGAAAGCCTCAGGCGCCTGACCGAAGAGGTCAAGGGCTTCCTTGCTACCCTGCCCGGGGTACGGGACATCCGCGATGACCTGGTCGCGGGCAAGGAGGAGCTCCGCATCAGCCTCAAGCCGGAGGGCCGCACGCTGGGTCTCGACGTGAGGGGCATCGCGCGTCAGGTGCAGCAGGGTTTCCAGGGGGTCGAAGCCTCGAGCATCCAGCGGGGAGACGAGGATGTGCCCATCTTCATCCGGTTTCCCCGGGACCAGCGCAGCCACGTCGACACCGTGTCGCGGATGAAGCTCACGCTGCCCTCGGGCGAGCGCGTCTTTCTGCGTGACGTCGCCGACATCCGCGCCGGCATCAGCCCGAGCCAGATCAACCGGGACGACCGCAAGCGGACGCTCAGCGTCTTTGCCGAGGTGGAGACGGGAAAGACCACCGTGGTGGAGGCCACGGACGCCTTGAAGCGGCAGTTCGCCGACGCCGGCCGGCGCTACCCCGGGCAGCGGGTGGTGGTCAAGGGCGAACGGCAGGAGATGGAGGAGTCCCTGGCCGCCCTGCCGCAAATCTCCCTGATCACCTTGTTCGTCATCTACTTCGTCCTGGGCTCCCTGTTCAAATCGTTCATACAGCCGTTCATCGTCATGGCCGCGATTCCCTTCGCGCTGGGCGGTGTCGTGATCGGCCATCTCGTCATGGGCGAGAACCTGAGCTTCATGTCCCTGCTGGGCTTCATCGCCCTGGCGGGAGTGGTGGTCAACGATTCCCTCATCCTGGTGGACTTCATCAACCGCAGCCGAAGAAGCGGCACGCCGGCGTACGACTCCATCATCCAGTCCGGCGTCGTGCGCCTGAGGCCCGTCCTGCTGACCACCGTCACCACCGTGGGCGGCCTCGTTCCGCTGGCCTTCTTCGCCACCGGCCAGGCCAAGTTCCTCTCGCCCATGGCCATCTCGGTAGTCTGGGGGCTGTCCTTCGCCACCGTCCTGACGCTGATCCTCACCCCCTGTCTCTACGCCATGCTCGACGACGCCAAGGCGATCGCCCGGAGATTCCTCCGCTCCGGAGACACGACCCCCCCGGGACTCCCAGCCGAGCCGATCCCCGAAACCCCATCCCGGAACTGACAAGCCCTGCATTTGCGCCCCTGTAACGCCCACCCACCTCCGCGGACCCTCCCGGTTCCACCGGGTCCCGCACCCCCACCACCAAGTCCTCCCGCACCCCTACAACGTCTTCCCGCACCTCCACAATGTCACCCCGGCACCTCCACAATGTCACCGCCGCACCCGGACCTCCACAACGTCACCGCCGCACCGCGACCCCGTCACCTGAAACCTCCACCACGTCACCCCGGCACCTCCACCACGTCACCCCGGCACCTCCACCACGTCACCCCGGCACCTCCACCACGTCACCCCGGGCTTGACCCGGGGTCCAGACGGTTATCCGCCGCCGGCCATTTCCAGTGCCGTTGCCAAGCTTGTGCCTGTCGTCTTGACCGTTTCGCTGGCCCCTTCCGGCCCCTCTTCTGGACCCCGGGTCAAGCCCGGGGTGACGTCCGGGTCAAGCCCGGGGTGACGTCCGGGTCAAGCCCGGAGGTTACGTGGAGCCGTTCGGGGTGACCCGAGGTCCAGGCTTTCCTGTGCCTCGGATTACATCCCGGGTGCCGGCCGCCGGCCCGCCCCACCTGGATCCCGGATCAAGCTTGCCCCGGGCTTTGACCCGGGGTCAGGGACAGCCCCCGGACCCTGTCCGGGGGCTGTTTGACAGTCCCCGAGGCGCTTCCTATAAGTGATCGCATGCGCTGGCGAACCTCGTTCATTCCCACCATCAAGGAAGAGCCGTCGGACGCGGAGGTGACCAGCCACCGGCTGCTCGTGCGCGCCGGCATGATCCGGCAGGTCAGCCGCGGGGTTTACGACTTCCTTCCGCTGGCGCTCCGGACCCTCCGAAAGATCGAGGCCATCGTACGCGAGGAGATGAACCGGGCCGGCGCCCAGGAACTGCTCATGCCGGTCACCTCACCGGCGGAGTTGTGGCGGGACAGCGGCCGCTGGGACGTCTATGGCAAGGAACTGCTGCGCTTCAAGGACCGCCACGAGCGGGATTTCTGTCTCGCCCCCACCCACGAGGAGATCATCACCGATCTGGTGCGCCGCGACGTCCGCTCCTACCGCGAGCTGCCCATGAACCTCTACCAGATCCAGACCAAGTTCCGTGATGAGGTGCGGCCGCGCTTCGGCCTGATGCGCGGCCGCGAGTTCATCATGAAGGACGCCTACAGCTTTCACCTCGACCGGGAGGACGCCGAGCGCGAGTACCACAACATGTACGACACCTACCGGCGCATCTTCAGCCGCTGCGGCCTGCGGTTCCGCGCGGTGGAGGCCGACTCCGGCGCCATCGGCGGCAGCCTGTCCCACGAGTTCCAGGTGCTGGCGGACTCGGGCGAAGATGCGCTGGCGGCGTGCGGCGCCTGCGACTACGCAGCCAACGTGCAGAAGGCGGAATCGCGCCTCACGTCGGTCGAGAGCGGCGGCGGGTCCGATGCCCCGCCCGAGACCGTGCCCACCCCGGGCCTCAAGACCGTCCCGGAGGTCTCCGAGTTCCTCAACGTGCCGCCGGAACGGTTCATCAAGACCATGATCTACCGCAAGCCGTCGGGAGGGTTGCTGGCGGTGCTGGTGCGGGGCGACCACGAGGTCAACGAGACCAAGCTGGGCAATCTTCTCGACACCATCGCGATGGAGATGGCGGATGAGGACGAGGTGCAACAGGCGGTCGGCGCGCCGCCGGGCTTCCTGGGCCCGGTCGGCCTGCCCCTGGAGGTGTGGGCGGACCATGCGGTCGAAGGCATGACCGACGCCGTCACCGGCGCCAACCGGGCGGATGCGCATACGATCCACGTGAACCAGCCGCGGGACTTCACCCCCGCCCGCTTCACCGACCTGCGCTTGGTCGAGGCCGGGGACCCGTGTCCGCGCTGCGAGACGGGGGTCATCGAGGAGTACCGCGGCATCGAGGTGGGCCACGTCTTCTACCTCGGGCGGAAGTACAGCGAAGCCATGGGCGCCACCATCCTCGACGCCGAGGGGCAGGAGCGTGTTATGGAGATGGGTTGCTACGGCATCGGCGTCACCCGGCTCATGGCGGCCGCCATCGAGCAGAACAACGACGCCGACGGCATCATCTGGCCGCTGTCCATCGCGCCCTTCTCCGTCGAGCTGGTGCCCCTCAACTACAAGGAGGAATCCGTCCGGGAGGTCACCGAGGGCATCTACCAGGGGCTGAGCGAAGCCGGGCGCGAGGTGCTGCTGGACGACCGCGACGAACGGCCCGGCGTCAAGTTCAAGGACGCCGACCTGGTGGGCGTCCCGTTGCGGGTCACCATCGGCGCCAAGGGTCTGGCCAAGGGCATCGTGGAGCTCAGATGGCGCGGGGAGGGGGCCACCTCCGAGGTTCCCGTGGACGAGGCCGTGGAACGCATCGGCGCGGCCCTGGACAACGGACGGGCATGACGTCGGAAATCAGGCAGCGCCTGATCGTGGCCCTCGATCTGGCCGACCCGGCGAGAGCGCGGACCCTCGCGACCCGGCTGGCGCCGGAAGTGGGGATGTTCAAGGTCGGCAAGCAGCTCTTCGTGAACGCCGGGCCGGACGTCGTCCGCATGATCCAAGATCTGGGCGGAGAGGTCTTCCTCGACCTCAAGTTCCACGATATCCCCAATACCGTGGCCGCGGCGGCCGTGGAGGCCGCCCGGCTCGGAGTCAAGCTGTTCAACGTTCACGTCTCCGGCGGCCTGGAGATGATGCGGCAGACCGCCGCGGCGGTGGAGGAGGTGTGCGAGAAGGAAGGCCTGCGGAGGCCGTCGGTGCTGGGCGTCACGGTCCTTACCAGCCTGGACGCATCGGACCTCGAGTCCATGGGGGTTCAGGGGGCCGTTCCCGCCCACGTCGTGAGGCTGGCCGGGATGGCACAGGAGGCGGGGCTCGCCGGCGTCGTCTGCTCGGCCCGGGAGGTCCCGGACATCCGGCGCGCCTGCGGCGATTCCTTTCTCCTGGTGACTCCCGGCATCCGGCCCGCGGGCCAGCAGGCCGGCGATCAGAAGCGCGTCATGACCCCCGGCGACGCGGTGCGCGCCGGCATCGACTGCATCGTGGTGGGCAGGCCCATCACCGGCGCGGACGACCCGGCGGCGGCGGCCCGTTCGGTGGTCGCCGAGATGGCCGCGGTCTTTTGACCTTGTCAATTGAAATGTTAAGTTAGGAACCCATGCCCGTAGCGACTATCGAAGAATCCCTGGAAGACATCAGGCAAGGCAAGATGGTCATCCTGATGGATGACCAGAACCGCGAGAACGAGGGCGACCTCACCATGGCCGCGGAGCTGGTCACGCCCGAGGCCATCAACTTCATGGCCACCTGGGGGCGGGGCCTGATCTGCCTGACGCTGACCGAGGAGAAGGTCGATCAGCTCGGCCTCACCATGATGGTCCGGGACAACACGGCGCCCTTCGGCACCGCGTTCACCGTCTCCATCGACGGGGTCAAGAACGTCACCACGGGCATCTCCGCATCCGACCGGTCCGAGACCATCCTCGCGGCCATCGCCGACGACGCCGGGCCCAAGGACCTGTGCACGCCCGGGCACATCTTCCCGCTGCGGGCCAGGACCGGCGGCGTGCTGGTGCGCACGGGTCAGACCGAAGGTTCCGTGGACCTGTGCCGGCTGGCGGGACTCAGGCCCGCCGGGGTGATCTGCGAGATCATGAAGGACGACGGCACCATGGCCCGGCTGGCGGACCTCGAGGAGTTCGGCGAGAAGTACGACCTCAAAATCTGCACCATCGCCGACCTCATCCAGTACCGCCTCAAGCACGACTCGCTGATCCACCGGGTCGCCGACACCCGCTTGCCCACCCGCTACGGCGGCGACTTCCGGGCGGTGGTCTACAACACCCACGTGGATTCCACCGAGCACTTGGCGCTGATCAAGGGCGAGATCTCCGAGGACCACGAAACCCTGGTTCGGGTGTGCACCAAGTTCCTCCCCGGCGACGTGTTCGGCTTCGAGTTCTTCGACACCGGGTCCGTCATCAAGCAGTCCATGGAGCTGATCGCCAAGGAAGGCGAGGGGGTCCTGCTCTACCTCCAGCCCGAAGGCAAGGGGTTGCGCACCGAGGAAGCCAGAGAGGCAAGGAACTTCCGCGACTTCGGCATCGGCGCCCAGATCCTGCGGGACCTGGGCATCCGCAAGCTCAAGCTCGTCACCAACAACCCAAGAAACCTCGTGGGCCTGTCCGGCTACGGCCTGGAGGTCACCAGCTCCGTCCCCTTCCCCATGCGCCCCGGCACCATCCGGCGCGGCGCCACCGGGGGCTGAGGCCGAGGCTTGGCTACCTACCGGAAGGTAAGTAGCCGCGGATCGTATTCGAAGGTCTCAGCGTAAGTGATCGTAATACTGGCGACCGACTTGTGTCGGTGGTTGATCAGGATGTTTCTGTCGTCGGATTCGGCGATCGGCACGATCACCGAGGGAACGCGCAAAAGGCACGCACCGATACCGTCCAGCCAATCGTCACCGATCATCTCTACAGCCTTGGTCGCCTCTCCATTCGGTTCAAGAGGTCATTTGGTTACTTTCTTTTGTACATAGGGCCCTTTATTTGGGCCTCATCCCGAGTAAGTGCGGAGCGGTGGCCTCGCGGCATCGGGGCGAAGGATATCTCCGCTCCGCACGGCTCTGGTCGACATGACGAAGGGGGCGGCCGACGCGACGGGCTCCGCCCGACGGGTGGCGCTGTCCGGCCGGCCCGGCTTGACGCGACGCCGCCCGCTATGCAGTAATTCGGGTATACTGTTTGCGCAAAGGAACCGTCATGCACAGCCCACACCGTTTCGTGATCCCCGCCCTGACTCTTCTTCTCGCCGCCGCCCCGGCCGCCTTCGCCGAGACCGCCGACGAAAGCCGTCTTCGCCAGATCGCCGGCCAGGCGGCGAGCTATGCGGGCGAGGTGCGCACCCTGCTCACCAGGGGGGCGAGCCCCAACGTGCCGGATCGGGACGGGCGGACGGCGGTTCACCGCGCGGCGAGCATCGGCGCGGCGGAGACCATGCAGGCGCTGCTGGAGGCCGGCGGCAAGCCCAACGTGCGGGACGAGGACGGCAACACGCCGCTCCATTTCGCGGCCGATGCCACCGCGCGCTCGGTCGGCGGAGTGGTGGCCACCATCCGCCTGCTGCTGCGCGCCGGGGGCGATCCCAACCGGGCCAATGCGCGCGGTCGGACGCCGCTCCATGTGGCCGCAAGCAGCCCCTACGGCGAAGGCGCGGTGGCGGCGCTGCTCGACGGCGGCGCGGGCGCAAACCGCAAGGACCGGTCGGGCGACACGCCGCTTCACGTCGCGGTCGGGCCCGGTCTCGGCCGGCCAGGCACGGTCGGTGCGCTGCTCCAGGGCGGGGGAAATCCCAAGGCGGCGAACGGCGACGGGCTGACGGTTCTCCAGCTCTTCGTCCGGGTGGGGCCGGACCAGGGCGACACCGCGGCGATGCTGATCGACGCTGGCGCGGACCCCAGTCGGAAATACCCCAACGGCGAAGCTCCGCTTCATGCCGCCATCCGCACCGGTGGAAACCGCGGCAAGGTGCGGGTCGCGGAGGCGCTGCTCGCCGGCGGCGCCGATCCCTGCGCGCGGGACGGCCAAGGCTACATCCCCTACAGCGTGGCGCGGGAGGGCGGGGACATCCACCGGGCGCTCGACCGCGCCGGCGGCTACGACCGGGCCTGCGACAGGAAGGGCGAACGGGTAGCGTCCGGCGCGGCGCGCACGATGCAGGCGCGGACCCGCGTCAACGTCCGAAGCGGCCCCGGCACGCAGCACGACAAGGTGGGGCTTCTGGAGGCGGGCCAGGAGGTCCGTGTGACCGGCGAAGACGGCGAATGGGCGAGGATCGAGGGACCGCAAGGCGGCGAGGCTTTCGTCCACGCCTCGTTCCTCGTCGAGGCGGGCGCTCAGGCCGCGCTGGACCCGAAATGCGCCGGGCTCGAAAAGGGCGCCAAATGCTGGAAGGAAACCGCCAACCAGCGCGGGTGCCATGTCTGGAGCACCCATCTCCTGACCGACCAGACAGTGACCTGGTCGGGGGCGTGCCCGGGCGGCGTCGCTGGCGGCCGGGGAACGCTGGTGTGGACGAAGGACGGCAAGTCCAGCGAGCAAACCGGCGCGCTCGCCCGCGGGAAGAAGCAGGGAAAATGGACCGTCCGCTACGCCAACGGCACCGTCGTGGAAGGCGCCTACGTGAACGGCAAGCCCAACGGCCGCTGGGTCATCCGCTACGCCAAAGGGGGCGTCCATGAAGGGGAGGCGGTGGACGGCCAGAAGCACGGAAGGTGGGTCGAGCGCAACTCGGACGGGGACGTGCGCGAAGGCCCGTACGTGAAGGGCCAGAAGCATGGAAGGTGGGTCGAGCGCGACTCGGACGGGGACGTGCGCGAAGGCCCGTACGTGAAGGGCCAGAAGCATGGCAAGTGGGTCAAGCGCGGACATAATGGAAGTATCGCCGAATATTTGTACGAGAACGGCAAAGGCGAACGACATGGCCGGTGGGTCGCCAAATTCGAGAATGGGGGAGGGCAAGAGGGTACTTACCGGCATGGCGAGAGACATGGCCAGTGGGTGGTCCGCGGACGCCGTGGTATCGCCGAGTACCTGTATGAGAACGGCAAACGCAAACTACACGGCCGGTGGGTCAAGCGGTTCGAGGACGGGGGAGGACAAGAGGGTTCCTACGTGGATGGCAAGAGACATGGCCGGTGGGTCAAGCGGTTCAAGGACGGGAGAGCAAGCGAGGGTTCCTACGTGCATGGCGAGAAACATGGCCGCTGGGTGGAACCCGGGTTCAGGACGGTGAGCGAAGGCCCCTACGTCAATGGCAAGAGGCATGGCCGCTGGGCTGTGCGCATGTCTGACAGCACTTGGGAAGGTCAATATGAGCACGGTAAGGAACACGGTCGATGGGTGGTACGCTATGTCGACGGCAGATTTCAAGAAGTTCCTTTTGTGCACGGCACGAAGCAAGGCCGGGGGATCGAGCGCGACCCGAAAGGCGGATGCATAACCCGGCGACACGAGAACGGAGTTTCCGTATCGGTATCGAGGTGCTGATTCACGGGGATCGCGCTTCGCCGCGGAAACCAAGGATGCTGCCGCCGGAGCGATCCATAGCCAAAATATTTTGATATGAAGAACAAACCTAAAACGGACGCGTTTCGGGGTATATTTCCTACGATGCGATTGGGGACGCCCTTCGGCGGTCGGTTCTCACACCCCACGCATCATCCATGTGGCTGACTTCGGAACGGCCGTGTACCTTACGGGCGTAGCCAGGGTTATGTGAGCGTTTCGACCGGGCTCTTCCGCAAGTACCTGTGAACCGAGTTCCGCAGGCGCTTGAGGGCGTCGTCGATGGAGCGGAACATCTGCTCCTCAATCAGCTCGCGGTTGATCCAGTAGTCGAGTGACGGCGCGTCGGTGAAGTTGATGTCCAGCACTTTCTCGCCCGGAGGGTCGCCGGTGAGGAGGACGCGGATCGAGTAGCCTGCGTCGATGGCCAGCGCCCGGGCGTAGCGCGGGATTCGAAGGGAGTCCTTGATGTGGTCGAGGCGCTTGGCGGGGAATTCACCGACGCCCAGCGAGAGGTAGACCCAGCGGTCTTCGTTGGCGTCGAGTTCGCGCAGGACCTGGCCGTTGATGTCCACGATGTTTTGCAGCGCCCGTTCCTGCCGGTAGTCCTTCAGGAGCTCGAAGGCCCAGCGCTCGATGACGCCGATGGGCTCTCGCTCGCTTCCATCCGGCTGCCGCTTGGTACCGGTGTCGATCCACCACTTCACCTCCTGGACGGCGGGGTCGCCGGCAGCGCCCGCTGCCTCGGGGGCGTGGGATTCGACGTCGGGTTTGTCAGGATCGGACATTGCGTCGCCCGGGTTCCGTTGGCCGCCCTACACCTTGAACTCGTTGAGCGTGCTCGGCGCGAACAGGCTGTCCACCTCGAGCCGCTGCTTGATCAGGCCCTGCTCGTGGGCGTAGCCCACCAGCGTCTCCAGGACGTGGCGGTTGGCCTCCAGCCCGTAGGGCCAGGGGTCGGGTCCCATGAGCTCCTTCTCCTTTTCCATCTGCTCGATGGACCAGGCCAGCATGTACTTCAGCGCGGAGTACTCGTACACGGACTCGGCGCAGAGCCGCTTGGATTCGCAGAAGGCCTTGTAGAGGTTCTGGGCCACCCAGGGGTGGCGTTCGTAGACGTCCTCCCGGAACACCACGGTGTGCATGATGGGGAAGATGCCGGTCTTGCGGAAGTAGTCCTCCTCCACCGAGCGGAAGTCCGGGAACAGGCGCGCCACCTTGGGCGAGCGGCGCACGAACGGCGACGGCATGTGCGCCGAGATCATGGCGTCGAGGTCGCCGTTCTCCAGCATGGAGGAGAGTGTCTGTTCCGGGCCGATGGGGGTGATGGAGAGGGTGTCGGGCAGGTCCGGACGGAGCTTTTCCTCCCGGCCGGGGGTTTCTTCGCCGCCCGTGAACCAATTGACCTTCTCGAGATCCACGCCGTACTCGTGCTGGAGGATGCCGCGTTGCCAGATGGCCGCGGTCATCTGGTACTCGGGGACGCCCACCCGCTTGCCCGTGAGGTCGCCGGCTTCCTTGATGCCGGAGCCCGTATGGATGTAGATTCCGGAGTGCCGGAAAGCGCGGGAGGGGAACACGGGAATCGCCACGAACCGCGGGTTTCCCTTGTCCTTGGACATCAGGTAGGAGCCCATGGACATCTCGGCGGCGTCGAAGTCCTGATAGCGCAGCATGCGCCAGAAGGTTTCCTCCACGCGGAACGGCAGGTAGGTCAGGTCGACCCCCTCCACGGGTACCCGGCCCTCCTGCAAGGGGCGTGTCCGGTCATAGTCCCAACAGGCGACGGTGATGCTTACTTTGCCCATGGCGGTTCATCTCTCCCTTTTGGCGGGGTGGTGACGGGCGCGGATCCCCCGGGGCCGCGACTCTCCGGAGCAAGGTAACAGGAATGATGGGGCAGTGTAAGCAGGCCGGCGGAGCGCAGGGGCCGGTTTGTTGACCGGGAAACGCTTTTGTGTATATAGTGACCCTCTGCAAAAGGTTATTGATTTCTTTATCTTACCCGAGGAAAAATGCTTTTCGACTTCGCCAGCGTACTGTGTTTCACTTTGTTGGGTGCGGCCTTCGTCTGGGTGAACCTGTTGATCGGCCGCCTGCTGCGGCCCAACAATCCCCAACTCAGGAAACTCTCCACCTACGAGTGCGGCGAGCCTGCGTCCGGGAGCGCGTGGGTCAACTTCAACGTCCGGTTCTACTTCATCGCCCTGATCTTCATCATCTTCGAGGTGGAGATCGCCTTCATCTTCCCGGTGGCCGTCGTCTTCCGCGACTGGCTTCAGAACGACGCCGGGCTGTTCGCGTTCGGCGCCATCGCCGTCTTCACCATGATCGTGTTCCTGGGCCTCATCTACGACTGGTGCAAGGGCGATCTGGAGTGGGTGAAGAACTAGCGGCGGCGCGGACGGTCAGGCCACCAGGCAGGTAACGACGACATGACGGCAAAAGAGATACACGAGCGCGTCCGAGAGCTTTGCCCCGGCGGCGTGGAGGACCTTGACGAGCAGGGCCTGGAGCCGTTCTTCAAGGTGAAACCGGCCAGCCTCAAGGAGGTCTGCCTGGCGTTGCGGGACGACGCCGCGCTGAAGCTCAGCGTGCTCTCCGATCTCACCGCGGTGGATCTCCCGACGGAGAACGTGATCCAGGTCGTTTACCACCTGTACTGCTACGAGACCCGGCAGGAGATCGTGGTCAAGGCGGACGTGGACCGGGATGCGCCACGGATCGCGACGGTGGAAGACGTCTGGAAGGTGGCCAACTGGTTCGAGCGCGAGGTGTTCGATCTCTTCGGCGTCGTCTTCGAAGGGCATTCGGACCTCCGGCGGATCCTGCTTCCGGAAGACTGGGTGGGTTATCCCCTGCGCAAGGACTTCGTGGAGCAGGAAGAGTACGACGGCATCAGCACCGAGCGCGAGCCGCTGGTTCCGGAGAACATGCGTTGACGAAGGAAGGATATCATGGCTGAGGTCGCCGAACGCACCGGCTTGCACACCGAAGACATGACCCTGAACGTGGGGCCGCAGCATCCGAGCACCCACGGGGTGCTGCGGTTCGTGGTCAAGACGGACGGCGAGGTCATCAACGAGGCCATCCCCGACGTCGGCTACCTGCACCGCTCCATCGAGAAGATCGGTGAGAAGTGCACCTGGCACGGCTACGTTCCCTACACCGACCGGGCCGACTACCTGGCCGCCATGTTCGCCAACCAGGGCTTCTGCATGGCGGCGGAGCGGCTGGGCAACGTCGAGGTGCCGCCCCGAGGCGAGTACTGCCGGGTCATCGCCTGCGAGCTCAACCGCGTCGCCAGCCACCTCATCGCGGTGGGCACCTTCGGGCAGGACATCGGCGCCATCACCCCCTTTCTGCACGCGCTCCGGGAGCGGGAGACCATCAACGATCTCATGGAGGAGATCTGCGGCGCCCGCCTCACCTACAACTACCTGCGGATCGGCGGCGTCGGCTACGACATCAAGCCTGAGACCTGCGGCCGTATCACGGCCTTCCTCGACCACTTCGAGCCCATCGTCGACGAGTACAACCGGCTGCTGTCCTACAACAAGATTTTCATCGAGCGGCTGGCCAACGTCGCGGTGATCTCCAGGGAGGACGCGCTCCAGTACAACCTCGTGGGCCCCAACCTGCGGGCCTCCGGGGTCCAGTGGGACATCCGCCGGGACATCCCCTACTCGGTCTATCCGGAACTGGACTTCGAGGTTCCGGTGGGCTGCGGCGAGCGCGGCACCCTGGGCGACTCCTACGACCGCTACCAGGTTCGGATTCAGGAATTGATGGAGAGCTGCAAGATCCTCCGCCAGTGTCTCGACAAGATGCCCGACGGCCCCGCCATCGCCAAGGTGGCGCGCAAGTTCAAGCCGCCGGCGGGCGAGACCTACGTGCGCATCGAGGCGCCGCGCGGGGACATGGGCTACTACGTGGTCAGCGACGGCAGCGAGTACCCCTACCGGGTGAGGATCCGCACCGGCTCTTTCACCGCCATGAGCATCATCGACAAGATCAGTCCGGGAATCATGGTCGCCGATCTGATCGCGCTGATCGCGAGCCTCGACGTGGACGCTCCCGAGATCGACCGATAGGCCGTTGTAATGGAATTCACGGTTCACGACTTCATACAAGGGCTGCTGCCGGAGGCCATGCCGGCGGCCCTGGGCTATACCCTGGCGGCCATTCTCGTGGCCGTCGTCGTGCTGTCCGCCTTCGTGGCGCCGCTGGCCGGCGTGACCAGTTGGCTGGAGCGGCGCGTTTGGGCGCGCATGCAGTCCCGGGTCGGTCCCAACCGGGTGGGGCCGCAGGGCTTGCTCCAGTGGCTCGCCGACGGCGTCAAGAACATCCAGAAAGAGGACATCATCCCGGCGTCTGCCGACAGGAAGCTGTTCCTGCTGGCGCCGTACATCGTCTTCTCGGGGTTCCTCGGCGCCTTCGTGGTGATCCCCTTCGGAAGCTGGCTGATCCCCGCGGACCTCAACATCGGCATCCTCTATCTGTTGGCCATCACATCCCTGGTGGTGGTGGGGATCCTGATGGCGGGCTGGTCCTCCAACAACAAGTGGTCGCTCCTGGGGGGCATGCGCTCGGCCGCGCAGATCGTCAGCTACGAAATCCCCGCCGGCCTTGCGGTGCTGACGGTGATCTTCCTGTCGGGCACGCTCAGCATGCAGGGGATCATCCAGGCCCAGGGATGGGCGCCGTGGGATTGGTTCATCTTCTACAATCCCTTTACGCTGGTCGCCTTTTTCATGTTCTTCGTTGCGGCGCTGGCCGAGGGCAACCGCACGCCGTTCGACATCCCCGAAGCCGAATCCGAGTTGGTGGCCGGCTACGTCACCGAGTACAGCGGCATGCGTTTCCTGTTCTTCTTCTTCGCGGAGTGGGGCAACCTTTACGTCATCGGCGCCATCTCGGCGACCCTGTTCCTCGGCGGCTGGCAGATACCGGCGACGGTGTTCGGGATGACCATGGCCGATCACCCGCTGCTCAAGGGCGTGCTGGAGTTCACGGTCTTCTTCCTCAAGGCATACCTGTGGGCCTTCGTCGCCATGTGGGTGCGCGGCACCCTGCCGCGCGTGCGGGTGGACCAGCTCATGGCCATGTGCTGGAAGTACATGGTGCCCATCGCGTTCATCTGTCTCTTCGGCACCATTCTGTTCCTGGTGATCTGGCCCGAGGGGAACAGGGCCCTGACCTTCGCCACGTTGGCGTTTTCGGGTCTCGTCATGCTCTATTTCGTCTGGCGGGTGGTCTTCCAGATCATGCACTCGCGCCCCACCCTCTATTTCAAGCCGTACGTATAGCATCGGCCGGGGAAACGTCCATGAATGGAGTCATCGAATACTTTCAGAACGTCAGAGACACGGTGAAGAGCATCTTCGAGGGGATGACCATCACCTTCTCCCACTTCGTCCGCGAACCGTCGACGGTGCAGTACCCCGACCGCATCGCACAGCAGGTGCAGGCGACCCTGCCCCTGCGCTACCGGGGCATCCTCGAGGTCGACATGGACATCTGCACGGGCTGCCTGGCCTGCGAGCGGGTCTGTCCGATCAACTGCATCGCCATCGGCATCGAGATGAATCCGGAGACGAAGCAGCGCGACTTCACCCAATTTGACATCGACATATGCAAGTGCATGTATTGTGGGCTGTGCATGGAGGCCTGCCCCACGGGTTCCATCCGTCACACGCAGGAGTTCGAGGGCGCCTGCAACAATCCCGCCGGTCTGGTGCGGCATTTCATCACCGAGAAAGTGCCTCTTTACAAGCCGAAGAAGGGTGGGGAAACGGAACCCCGGATGATTCAGAAGGTGGATATCGGAAAGAGGTACTTGGACGAGATCGCCGAACCCGAAAACTGACGGTCCATCGGCCGGATCAGGTTTCACGGGACTCTTCGTCGGACAGGCTCCCGGCCCCACCGCCACGGCGCGTGGCCTGTGCGAGCCGACCGTTCCCCGCTAAAAGGGTGTTTTGATCATGGAGATTTCCATAGACGTCCTCATCTTCTATCTGGTTTCGCTCGTTGTGGTCGGGTCGGCCTGCATCGTGGCGTTCTCGCGCAACATCGTGCATTCGGCGTTCTCGCTGCTGGGCACCTTCGGCGGCGTGGCCGGGCTCTATGTGTTCCTGGGCGCGGACTTCGTGGCGGCGGTGCAGGTGCTGATCTACGTCGGCGGCATTCTGGTCCTGATCCTGTTCGCGGTGATGCTGACCCACCGGATCAGCGACATCGACATCACCAACCGCACGGTGGGCCGGATCCCGGGGCTGGTGGCGGTGGCGGTGTTCCTGGGCATCCTGGTCTACGCCATCGGCGAGACCGACTGGGTGAAGGTCAAGGAAGTGGCGTACGCGCCCACCACGGCGACGATCGGCAACCTCTTCCTCGGCGACTACCTGCTGCCGTTCCAGATCGCCGCGGTGGTGCTGCTGGTGGCCCTCATCGGCGCCATCACGCTGTCGCGCAAGGAAATCAAGGAATAGAGTCTCGCGAGATGGCTGCATACGTTGCAATGTTGACGAAGGTCGGACTGGAGCACTACCTGGTGGTGGGCGGCATCCTGTTCGCGCTGGGCATCTACATCGTCCTCACCCGGCGCAACGCCATCAGCATCCTTCTGGGAGTCGAGCTGATCCTGAACTCCGCCGGCCTGAACTACGTCGCGTTCTCGCACTTCAGCACCGGAAACGTGGACGGGCAGATCTACACCGTCTTCATCATCATGCTGGCGGCCTCGGAGGCCGCCATCGGCCTGGCCATCGTCCTCGCCATCTATCAGCTCTTTGCCACCATCGACGTCGAGGCCACCGAGACGCTCAAGGATTAAGCCGGCCGATTAGTCAGCCCTCACGAGTAGCTTCGCCATGGATCACCCCGTTCAAACCGACTTTCTGCGCTGGATCGTGCTGTTCCCGCTGCTGGGCGCGGCGGTGAACGGCCTGCTCGGGGCGCGCATACAGGAACGCGCGGGCAAGCGCATGGTGGCCTTCATCGCCTGCGCCCCGGTGACCCTGTCCTTCCTGTTCTCGCTTTGGGCCTACAGCAGGCTGCTCGGGCTGCCGGCCAAGGAACGCTTCCTCATCGACCGGTTCTATACCTGGATCCCCATGGGCTCCTTCAGCGTGGACGTGGCGTTCTGGGTGGACCCCCTGTCGGCCATCATGATCCTGGTGGTGAGCGGCATCGGCGGACTGATCCACTTCTACTCCATCGGCTACATGCACGACGACCGGTCCATGTGGCGCTACTTCGCCTACCTGAACCTGTTCACCTTTTCCATGCTGCTGCTGGTGACCGGCGACAACCTGCTCGTGATGTTCGTGGGCTGGGAGGGCGTGGGACTGTGCTCCTGGGCGCTCATCGGCTTCTGGTACACCGACCACACCAACACCCGGGCCGGCAACAAGGCCTTCATCGTCAACCGGATCGGCGACTTCGGCTTCGTGCTGGGCATCTTCCTGCTCTACTGGACGTTGTCCGGGCAAGGCCAGGGCACCCTGGCGTTCCGCGAGATCGCGGAGCACGTGGGGCTGTTGGCCGACCTGGAGCTCTGGGGCGTCGGCGTGGCGACCCTGGTGACGATCCTGCTGTTCATCGGCGCCACCGGCAAGTCGGCGCAGATCCCGCTCTACGTCTGGCTGCCGGACGCCATGCAGGGCCCGACCCCCGTAAGCGCGCTGATCCACGCCGCCACCATGGTGACGGCCGGGGTCTACATGATCGCGCGGCTCAACGGGCTGTTCTCGGCGGCCCCCGCGACCCTGCAGATCATCGCGGTGGTGGGAGCGGCCACGGCCTTTTTCGCCGCCACCGTCGCCATCACCCAGACCGACATCAAGCGGGTGCTGGCCTACTCCACCATCAGCCAGCTCGGCTACATGTTCCTGGCCATGGGGGTGACCGCCTACTCCGCCGGGGTCTTCCACCTGCTGACCCACGCGTTCTTCAAGGCCTGCCTCTTCCTGGGCTCCGGGAGCATCATCCACGCGATGCAGGGGGAGCAGGACATGCGCCAGATGGGCGGCTTGAGGAAGGTGATGCCGGCGACCTTCCGGACCTTCGCCATCGCCGTCCTGGCCATTGCCGGAACGCCGTTTCTGGCGGGCTTCTTTTCCAAGGATGCGATCCTGTGGCAGGCCTGGGCTACTCACAACCAGTTGCTTTGGGGGGTGGCGGTGTTCGTGGCGGGGCTCACGGCCTTCTACATGTTCCGCCAGTTCTTCATGGTGTTCTTCGGCCAATGCCGCGCCGACCACCACGTGCAGGAGCACCTGCACGAGTCTCCGAAGATCATGACCTACCCGCTGTGGATCCTCGCGGCCGGCTCGGTCGTCGTGGGCTACCTCGGGCTGCCGGCGTTCCTGGGCGGCAGCATGCTCGACCACTGGCTCGATCCGGTGATACACGTCCCCCACGGCGAGCACCACGCGGTGATGGAAGAGGTCGGGGTCATGAGCGTGTCCATTGTCGCCGCCGCCGCGGGTGTGGTGCTGGCGTGGTTCCTGTACTACGTCCGCACTCCGTCCCGGGACGAGTCGCCGGAGGCCAGGGGATTCGCCTACCGCGTATTGTTCAACAAGTACTACGTGGACGAGGTCTACCAGTTCGTCTTCGTTGGCGGCACCCTGCTGCTGGCGCGGGTCGGAGCGGCTTTCGACCGCTACATCATCGACACCATCGTGGACGGGACGGCCAAGGTCACCACCATCCTTGCCTGGTTCAACGGCCTGTTCGACAAGTACGTCATCGACATGCTGGTCAACGCCGTGGCCAACGTGACCTTCGCGGTGGGCAACAACTTCCGCAGGGTCCAGACCGGGAACATCAACAGCTACCTCTACGTGGTGGTGGGAGCCGTGGTCGTCGCCCTGATCGTCAAGCTGCGCTACTGGAGCTGATTCAGATCGGAGAGAGTCGGATAGGAGAGATGCGAAAATGACCGAACATGTGCTGAGTTACATGGTCTTCTTCCCCCTGGCCGGGATGCTGGTGGTGCTGATCCTGCCCAGCGGGCGCCATGATCTCATACGCTGGGTTTCGGCCGCGGCCACGGTGCCGCCGCTCATACTGGGGGTCTGGCTGTACGCCAACTTCGACACCACCACCACCGGCATGCAGTTTGTCGAGCGGGCCGCCTGGATCCCCGCGTTCAACATCGAGTACTTCATCGGGGTCGACGGGCTCAGCGTTTCCATGCTGCTGCTGACGGCGTTGCTCTCCTTTCTCTGCATCTTCGCTTCCTGGGGCATCGACAAGGGGGTCAAGGGTTACTTCGCGCTGTTCCTGCTCCTCGACACCGGCATGACCGGTGTGTTCGTGGCGCTGGATTTCGTGCTCTTCTACGTCTTCTGGGAAGTCATGCTGCTTCCCATGTACTTCCTCATCGGCATCTGGGGCGGCCCGCGGAAGGAATACGCCGCCATCAAGTTCTTCCTCTACACGCTGCTGGGCAGCGTGCTCATGCTGGTCGCGATCCTGGCGCTCTACTTCTACTCCGAGCCCAACACCTTCGACATGACCAAGCTCATGGACCGGAGCAGCCTCTACAGCACCACGCCGCTGGCCATGTGGCCGTTCAACGTGTGGGGCTGGGGCTTCCAGCACGTGGTGTGGATGGCGCTGTTCATCGGCTTCGCCATCAAGATCCCGGCGTTCCCGTTCCACACCTGGCTGCCCGACGCCCACGTCGAGGCGCCCACCGCCATCTCCGTGATCCTGGCGGGCATCCTCCTGAAGATGGGCACCTACGGCATCCTGCGCATCAACTACCCCATGCTGCCGGCGGCCACCGCCGACCTGGCGTTCTGGTTCCTTGCCGCCCTTGGCGCCTGGAACATCGTCTACGGCGGCCTCTGCGCCATGGCGCAGACCGACATGAAGAAGCTGGTGGCCTACTCCAGCGTCAGCCACATGGGCTACGTCATGCTGGGCATGGCGGCCTTCAACACCCAGGGCATCAACGGCGCGGTGCTGCAGATGTTCAACCACGGCACCATCACCGCCATGCTCTTCCTGCTCGTGGGGGTGATCTACGACCGCGCCCATCACCGCGACATCAACGGCTTCGGCGGCCTGGCGGGCATCATGCCGGTGTACGCCGGCTTCACGGCGCTGGCGTTCTTCGCCTCCATGGGGCTTCCGGGGCTCTCGGGCTTCGTCTCCGAGGTGCTGGTGCTGCTGGGGGCCTGGCCCAAGTATCATGCGCTGACCATCATCGCGGCCCTGGGCATCGTCATCACCGCGGGCTACATGCTGTGGATGATGCAGCGGGTCTATCTCGGCCCGCCCAACGAGAAGTACCGGGACCTGCCCGAGATCAACGGCCGCGAGATCTTCACGCTGTTTCCGCTGGGAGTGATCGTGGTGGTCGTCGGCGTCTACCCCCGGGTGGTGCTCGACCTGCTCCAGGCCTCGCTCAACAACATCAACCAGATGGTGATCTCGCACCTTTCGTAACGCAAAATGGACCTCGGTAACCTCGCAAGCCTCAAGCTGTTCCATCCGGAGATCGTCCTCGCGGGGACCATCATCCTGCTGACGATCCTGGACCTGGTGGTGGCCAACAAGCGGCTCATGGCCTACGTGGGCCTGGCCGGCTGCCTCGTCGCCCTGGCCGCCACGCTGGAGCTTTACGGCACGGAGCCCACGCTGCTGTTCCACCGCATGGTGGCGCTGGACAACTTCGCCCTGTTCTTCAAGGTCGTGACCCTGGTGGCGCTGGTGGCCGCCATCTGGATGTCCATCGGATCGGGCGAGGTCCGGCAGGTGCACCTGGGCGAGTACTACATCGTGCTGCTGACCTGCGGCTTCGGCATGTTCTTCATGGCCTCGGGCAACAACCTGCTGATGGCCTACCTCGGCCTCGAGCTGGTGAGCCTGACGTCCTACATCCTGACCGGTATGCTGCCGCACAACCGGCGTTCTGCGGAAGCGGCGCTCAAGTACCTGATCTACGGCGGAGTGGCCTCCGGCACCATGATCTACGGCATGAGCTGGGTGTTCGGCATGGCCGGCAGTCTGGACTACGCCGCCATCAACGCGGCCATGTCCCAGGGCGACGGCAACGAGGCCGGCCTTTTCATCGCCTTCGTGTTCATCCTGGCGGGCTTCGGCTACAAGATGGCCTTCGCGCCCTTCCACATGTGGTCGCCCGACGTGTACCAGGGGGCGCCGACGCCTTTCACCGGCTTCCTTTCGGTGGCCTCCAACGCCGCCGGCCTGGCCATCCTGATCCGCTTCTTCTACCCGGCGGTGTCCACCCTGGGACAGGAAGGGATCTGGACGTTCCAGGCCTTTCCCGCGTTGCAGTGGACCGACCTGCTGGTGGCCGTGAGCATCGTCACCATGACCTGGGGCAACCTCTCGGCCCTTAACCAGAACAACGTCAAGCGGCTACTGGCCTACTCCGGCATCGCCCACGCGGGCTACATCATGATGGGGCTCGTGGTGCTGAACAACGACGGCCTCACCGCCATGCTGTTCTACGTGGTGGTCTACCTGATCATGAACCTGGGGGCCTTCCTGGTGGTCATGGTGGTGGCCAACGCCACCGGGCGCGAGGACATGGAGGCCTACCGCGGGCTGGCCTGGCGGGGCGCGGCGTTCCCGGCGGTGTGCATGGCGGTGTTCGTGTTCTCGCTCACGGGACTGCCGCCGCTGGCGGGATTCATCGGCAAGCTGCTGCTCTTCGCCGCGATCATCGAGGGTCAATTCTACGTGCTGGCCGTGGCTGCCATCATCAACACGGTCATCTCGCTCTACTACTACGCGCGGATCGCCAAGACCATGTTCCTGGACGACCCCGGTCCCGACGACGGTCCGGTGACCGCCACCGCGAGCGCGGTGCCGCTGCTGGGCGCCCTGATGGTGCTGACCGTGGTGCTGGGTGTCTACTGGGGACCGTTGCTGGACTACACCACGGGCTCGCTGGGTTTCTTCATGAAGTAGCGGGGACGGCTGCTAGCGCAGGAGCGCCCGGATGCGGGGCGGTATCTCGCGGTTGGCGTCGACGGTCTGCTTGATCTCGTCGGCCAGAAGATCCATCCGGTCACGGGCCGGGAGCGCCCGGTCCACGATCACCCACTTCTTCCCGTTGACCATGCAGGCGCCGCTGCGCACGCTATAGCCGAACTCGCGCGTCAGCCGCTCGCACCGGACCTGGATCCCGCACTGCTGTTCCGCATAGCTCCGGAGCTCCCGGAACAGCTTCTCCTGCGGGTTGTCCCTGGACGGAGTTTTTCCAGCCATTCCCCGATATTACCATCCTTCCGGCCGGGTTGTCATGCGCGACGGTGGTCGCCAGAGCTCTTCAAGAGTCCCGCCTGCCCTCCGACATTCCCGCGAAACCGGGTATGTCAAGGCACCATCTGAGAGCGGCAACAACCCCGGAATCGTCATTCCCGCGAAAGCGGGAATCCTGGAGGGGTGCGGCAGGGACACGCCGCTGTAGCACCTCACCACCGCCCCTGGATTCCCGCTTTCGCGGGAATGACGGAGAGGAAGGCGGGAATGACGGATAGACGGACATGATTTCGAATTTGCCGTGTTGTTCGCACGGACGGTTGAAAAACGGCCGTGCGCTGCTATCGTTTCCTTGGGGGCGCTCCGTACGGCGCCATCCCCTGTTCCCGCGTCGTTGGTGAAGACCATGCAATTTATCGCGGCAGCCGTCCAGATGCTGGCCACGTCGGACAAGGAGGCTAATCTTCGGGAAGCCGAGGGGTGGATTCGCCGGGCTCATGCCGAAGGAGCGAGGCTCGTGGTGCTGCCGGAGGTCTTCAACTGGCGTGGCCGCGGCGCGGACACCGCGGCCCACGCCGAGCCGGTGCCCGGGCCTTCCACGGAGCGCATGAGCGCGCTGGCCGCCGAGCTGGGCCTGCATCTGCTGGCCGGGTCGGTTCTGGAGGCCGCTGACGCGGAGGGCCGCGCCTACAACACCAGCGTCCTCATCGGGCCCGCAACCGGCATCGTCGCCAAGTACCGGAAGATCCACCTGTTCGACGTCGACATCGAGGGCGAGGCCCCCATCCGTGAATCCGAGTACCGCCGGCCCGGCGACGCCGTGGTGGTGGCGGACACGCCCCTGTGCCCCATGGGGCTTTCGGTGTGCTACGACCTGCGCTTCCCGGAGCTCTACCGCCGCCTCGCCGCCGCCGGCGCCACGGTGATCTTCGTGCCCTCGGTGTTCACCGTGCCCACGGGCCGTGCCCACTGGGAGACGCTGCTGCGGGCCCGCGCCATCGAGAACCAAGTGTACATCATCGCCCCGGACCAGACCGGCCGCCACCCCGCGAGCATGGACGCCTACGGCCACTCCATGATCGTCGACCCCTGGGGCAAGATCATTGCCGAGGCCGGCACCGAGCCTGGCCTGGTGTGGGCCGAGATCGACCTCGCCTACCTGGAGGAGGTGCGCCGCAGACTGCCGGCGCTGGCCCACCGCAAGGGGTTTCTTCTCGACCGGTGAACCTTTTGGCGCGCTCCTGAACTTAACGGATATATGGAAGTCGAAGGCCGTCGGCGGACGAAAACGCGCCACGGCCTTCCATAGGCACGGGTGAAGGAGACGCCATGTATCCAGTTAGAATCGTCCTGATCGTCGTGGTGGCGGCGGCACTCGCTGTCGCGGGTTGCACCCAACGGCCTGGTCAGAAGGAAACCATCGGAACCCTCGTGGGCGCTGCCGCCGGCGGTCTTGCCGGCGCGCAGTTCGGCAAGGGGCGGGGCAAGCTGGTGACCACCACCATCGGTACACTGATCGGAAGCCTCGCCGGCCGGGAGATCGGCATCTCCCTCGACCGGGCGGACCAGGTGGCCATCGACCGGACCACGCAGGAGTCGCTGGAGTCGGCGCCGGCGGGTGAGGCCACCGTTTGGAAGAACCCCGATTCCGGCAACGAAGGGACCGTGACCCCCCAGAGGACCTACCAGCGCGACGACGGAACCTACTGCCGCGAGTTCACCCAGACCATCAGGGTCGGCGGACGCACCGAAGAGGGCTACGGCACCGCCTGCCGCCAGCCGGATGGGACCTGGAAGATCGTTTCCACGTAGGTAGATTCACAATCCCATCGCCTTCCACACCACCCCCTCGTGGAGTGGTGCGCCCATGACCACGATGAAGACGATGTAGACGAACGCCCAGGTGGCGGCGGTGATGGAGAGGGTCATGAGCCAGCTCTCGGAGGAGCGGAGGCGCATGAACAGGACGAGGAACAAGGGGATGGCCACGAGGTAGCCGATGAAGTAGATCAGGGCCACGAGCAGCAGCAGCCAGGCGGTGAAGTTGAGCTCGCGGCGGAAGACCGCGCCGGAGGGGCGGGTCTCCTCGGAGGGAGCGTCGGCCCGGCCGGTCTCGATGCCGAATAGGTCGTATTCCTGGAAGAAGCTGAAGCGGCGGGCGACCACGGGAATCATGTCGATCAGGAGCTGGAACAGGGTGAGCAACAGCGTGGGGACGGCGATGATGACGGGTACCAGACGGGCCCTCGGCTGGTACCCCAGAGACAGGACCAGGAAGACCAGAACGAGAACGAAGACGCCGAGAGTGAAAAGGGTCCGGTCGTTCAGCTTCACGCGTGCACCTCGAGTCCGGCAGGCGGCCGGCGCGGCCGCCTTCAGGCGTCCCTATGTTCCAGCTTCAACGAGAGGCCGTCCCGCTGGATATGGACCTGCCGCAGCTTGCGGACGTCGGCGAGCTGTTTCATCAGCGACGAAACCGGACGGTTGGCATCGAGGAATTCCCTCGGCGCGCCTGCCGCCAGCATGGCCTTCACCGAATCGGGGCTTGCGATGACCCGGATCACCAGCTCCTCGTCCGAGACCCCCGGGCCGCCGAACTTCCGCCTTACTTCATCGAGGGAGGGCTCCGGCCAAGTCCAGCTTTCCCATTCCCGGGCTCGGGGCCGGCTCAGAACTTTGTCCTTGACCTCCGGGTCCATGAGCCGCGCCCCCTCCTCGCCCCAATATCCCAACGCATACTGAATGCTCTGGTCGGTGACCTCCTTGTAGCGTTCCCCGGCCATGACGTTGACCGCCGCCTGGGTGCCCACGAACTGGGCCAGCGGCGTCACCATAATGGGATAGCCGTACTCCTCGCGCACGCGTCCGGCCTCCTCCAGGGTTTCCTCCAGCCGGTCGCCCATGCCCACGGCCTCGAGCTGGAAGCGCAGGTTGGAGATCATGCCCCCGGGCACCTGGTGCAGGTACTGGGCGTAGTCGTATTCTCTGGGCGCGCCGAAGGGAAAGTTCTCCTGCCGGGCGACACGGGTGAAGTGCTCCTCCACCGGCCTCACCGCCTCCAGGTCCACCATCGGCGTCAGCCCCAGGGCCTCGGCGTTGGCCGCCACGTTGAAGATCGAGGGCTGCGACGAGCCGTTGGCAAGGGGCGGAATGGCGGTGTGGAGCGTCTTGACCCCCAGTTTGAGGGCTTCAACATAGTTGAAGGGCGCGAGGCTGTTGTTGCAGTGGGCGTGGAACTCCAGCGGGATGTCGCCGACGTTGGCAATGACGAGTTGGAGCATCTCCCGGGTGCGATCGGGCGTCAGCAGCCCGCCCACGTCCTTGAAGCAGATCCGGTAGGGACGCAGCGCCGCCAGTTCGCGGGTCTTCCGCTCGTAGTACTCGTTGGTGTGCTTGGGCGAGACCGAGTAGATGATGTTGCCCACCACCTCCATGCCCCTGTTTCCCAGGAACTCGAGCTCCTTGGCGAGCACACCGTAGTCGTTCCACGGGTTGGACGAGCGCGTGAGAGTAATGCCGTGGGCGATGACGCATTCCAGCAACAGACGGCGAATGCACGGGGGAATGGGCTCGAAGCCGGAGCCGATGCCGCCGTGATAGCGCAGCCGGGTCCTGGAAAACTGCTTCACGCCCAGCCGCACCCAGTCCCAGGGATTCTCCTTCAACTCCCGCACCTGCTTGATGATGCTGGCGAAGCCGAAGAACTCCATGGACTCGAAGCCGCAACGGTCCATCTGCCGGGCGGCGCCGAGCATGTGGCCGATGCGCATTCGCAGGGCCCAAAGGCTCAAATGTCCGTCCCTCAGGGTGGTGTCGATGAAACGTATCTCGCTCATGTCCGTCCGTTCATATCACTGGCGCAAGAGACGCAGCCAAGCGGCCAGGGAATCGACGCTCTCCAGGGACCACAACGTGTCCACGAACTTCCGGAGGCTGCTCCCTCTCCCGATGCGCGCATGCTTGGCGCACTGTTGAAACTTCTGCTCCAACGCCGGGCGGCCCGGGCGTCTGGCGGGCCGGTCGGGCGCGGCTTCATAGTACCGAAGGCCGCCCGTTAAAACCAGTTCCACGCCGGCGGCCGCCCCGGGGCCGCCCGGCGGGCTCAATCCGGGGTCCCGCGCCAGTTCCACCCGAGACATCAGCGCCCGGATCTTCGGGTCGCGCACCCGGGCGTCGGTGTAGTGTCCCGGGGTAACCTGGCGGTCCAGCAGCGCCGCCGCGGCCGTGTAGGGCAGGCTGAACTTTCCTTCCAGGCCGCTTTCGGGGCGGTCGTAGACCAGCGGCCGCGCGGCGTCGGGATGCAGGCGGACCCGCAACCGGTCCACGGCGTCCGCGCTGATCCGGCGGCGCTCCAGCAACGCCAGCAGCGCATCCAGCATCGGATGCATCACGCCCGCGCAGGGGTAGCGCTTGATGGCGATGCCCGGCTGTCTCAGGAACCAGGGACTGCCGAAACGAATTAGCTCGCGGTCGTAACGGTTTCCGCAGGCGGCGCTGAAGAACCCCATGGGATCCTCGAAGACGCCGGCCGATGCGGTGAACCCCTTGGCCGCCAACGTGGCCGCCATCACGCCGTTCTCCGCCGCACGGCCCGCGCTCAACGCCTTGGCCATGGTGCCCCGGTTGGCGCGCAGGCCGGCGCTCAGCCCGCCGGCCATGCCCAGTGCCCACCCGGTTCGCTTGCGGTCGAGCCCCAAGAGATGGCCGCAGGCCGCAACGGCGCCGAACACGCCCAAGGTGCCGGTGGGGTGGAAGCCGTCCATGTAGTGGCCCGGCTCCACTGCGTCGCCCAACCGGCAGGCCACCTCCACGCCGGCCGCGTAGGCCGCCAGCAGTTCCGAGCCGCTCGCACGGGTCTTTTCCGCCAGCGCCAGGGCCGCCGCCAGCACCGGCGCCGTGGGATGGACCTGCTGCCCGAAGGGCCGGCCGACCGCGGTGGTGAGCTGCGCGTCGTCGTAGTCCAGCACGTGCCCCTGCACCCCGTTGGCCAGCGCCGCCATCTGGCAAGGGGCCTTCAGCGCGGTCCCGATGACGCGGGCCTCGCCCCGGCCGCCGATGGAGGCCACGTGCGCCCGTATCCTTCGACTTGCCTCCTCCGGCGCCCCGCCCAGCATGACGGCGAACCCATCGAGTATATGCTCCTTGGCCGTCTCCCGGACCGGCCGGGGCACCCCGCGGCTTCGCACCCGCTGGAGGAACCTCGCGATGGACTCTGACAGGGGTTCGGCAGGCATGGATCCTTCCTGGGGCCGACTATACGTGAAAATCGCCGGGCTATGTGGGAATTATCGAGGTAAATCTGATAACATGCGACTCCTCGCGACTCACTTGCCAACGCGAGGGAAGGAGATGCCGATGGCCGATCAAGTGACCCTGGAGGTCTTCTCGGATTTCGTCTGACCGTGGTGCTATCTCAGTACCGGGCGTATTGAGAAACTGCGACATAACTACAATCTCAACGTTGTCTACACCCAGTTCCCGTTGCATCCCGAGACTCCGCCGGACGGCAAGCCGCGGAACATGAGCGGCCCGAGCCGGGTGGATACCATGCTGGCCCGGGAGGGCCTGCCGTTCACCGAGCGGAAGTTCAGCTACAATAGCCGGTCGGCCCAGGAGCTGGCGAAATGGGCCAAGGACCAGGGCCGGGAAGATGCCTTCAACGACGCGGTGTTCCGGGCGTACTTCGTCGACGCGGCGAACATCGCCCAGCCGGAACTGCTGCTCCAACTGGTGGAAGAGGCGGGGCTGCCGGTGGAGGAGGCGCGCCAGGTGCTGGCGGACCGTACCTTCCAGCAGGCCGTCAACGACGACTGGCAGCGCTGCTACTCCCTCGGCGTGACCGCCGTGCCCACCTACCTGTCGGAGGGGCTGGCCATCGTCGGCGCCGAGCCCTACGAACAACTGGAGCGGCTCGTCACCGAGGCGAGCTCGCGGCTCGGGGCTGCCGAGTAGTGCGCGTCATACCCCAAATAGACTTCGAACCGTTCATGAACGGCGCCGCGGCTGCGCGCCGCCGCGTGGCCGCGGAGATTCGCGCGGCCTGCAGCGAGTTCGGCTTTCTCAACGTCGCCAACCTGCCGTTGCCCGAAGGACTGCTTGAACGGGTGTCGGCCAAGGCCAGGGAGTTCTTCGCCCTGCCCGGCGAGGTCAAGGAAGCCATCGGCCGGTCCGAACTGGATGTCATCTCGGGCTACGTCGGCGTTGCCGTCGAGCACCTCGACACCCAACAGCCGGGGGACCTCAAGGAATCCTTCAGCCTGAACCAGGCCAGTATGGCGCTGCTGGATCGCTGGCACATCCCCGTGGCCGGTTTCCGGGAAACGGTCCTGGACCTCCACGACGCCGGCGCGCGGGCGTGCGCGGCGCTGCTCCAGGCCATGGCGCTCTCCCTGGACGCACCCGAGGACTTCTTCGTGGACAAGCACGCGCCCCACGCCAGCACGGCGCGTTTCTTCCACTACCCGCCGGTGGAGCATCGGCCCGGCGCCGGGCAGTTGCGGGCCGGGAGCCATACCGACTACGGCACCGTGACCCTCGTCTTTCAAGATGGGGTGGAAGGACTGGAGGCCTTTGTGGACGGCCGCTGGCTGACCGTGCCGGTGGTGCCGGGCACAGTCACGGTCAACGTGGCGGACCTGCTGTCGCGCTGGACCAACGGCATCTACCGGTCGCCGAAGCACCGCGTGGCATTGCCCGGCGCGGACGTGAAGCAGTCCCGCTACTCCAACGTGTTCTTCTACAACCCCAACAGTGAGGCGACGGTACGCTGCATGGACACGTGTTACAGCGCCGACCATCCCCGGCAATATCCGCCCATCGCGGCCGGGGAATTCCTCAGGCAGCGCCGCGCCGCCCAGTACTCGTAGGGGCGGGTTTCAAACCCGCCCTTGCACGTAGACCGCGACTGTGTGTGCGGGTTTGAAACTTGGCTCCCGTAGCTTACCTCCTACTGACCTGCTCCCCAAATTGTCCTCACCCATAAGTTAATGGTTGGTCGTTGCGAACGCGCCGGCGCGCAACCCCCAAGATCGACATTTGGTCGAAATCGACAGGACCGCAACGCGCTGTCTCAGCCAATGTGGTGTCAACCCAATAGCGGCACCACCGAGAACCTCGTCGACAAGGCGCGGCAGCTCGGCATACCGGTCCAGAAGGTTGCGGGTTTCACCGCTGGCGGTCCGTCGGGGCGATTGTGAGACCATTCCGATGGAAACCCGAGTACCGGCGCGGACGGAGGCGCTTGCAAGGGATGCACAGTTTGCGAGCGAAGACAGGATTCTGGTGTCGCGATGGCGCTGGGACGGTTGTACGAACTCGATCAGGGCGAAATCGCTTCAAGCTGTTGGTGGCAACTGTAAATCTCCCATTTGTGGCAACCGAAAACTGCACACATTGATTGCCGGTGTAAGTGCCCGGGTCCACGCTGTTGGCAAGACCAACAGGAACGGAGCGGAGCACAGATGCACGGATGGGAGACAAGGATGCTGCTCAGGCACTACCTGGAACAAGGTGTAACGAAGACGGAGCTGTCGCGGCGGTTCGGGGTGAGCCGCCGGACGATCCACGAGTGGATCGAGACGGGGCAGTTGGACCGGGACCTTGAGGGAGGCGGGACGCGGTACAGCCCGCGGCCTGCGGTTGAGCACAAGCTGGACCGGTACAAGGGGATCATCGATGCGCGACTGGCGGAGTTCCCCCGGTTGTCGGCGAAGCGGCTGTACGACGAGGTCCGGGCGGCAGGCTACACGGGCGGGTACGTCCGTGTGAGGGGCTACGTTCGGGCGGTGCGGCCGCGGGAGCCTGAGGAGGCGGTGGTGCGGTTCGAGACGCCAGCGGGGCGGCAGGGGCAGGTGGACTTTGCGACGTTCACGCTTCCCTGGGGGCGGCGGCATGCGCTGGTGGCGGTTCTGAGCCACTCGCGGCTCTTGTGGCTGCGGTTCTACCGCCGACAGACGATGGCGGTACTGATCGAAGGCCTGGAGAGCGCCTTCGGGTGGTTCGGCGGGGTACCGCGGGAGCTCTTGTTCGATCAGATGCGCTCGGTGGTGCTGTCGGACAGCCGCGTGGGCGGGGGCCAACTGGTACTGAACGCGGACTTCCTGCGGTTCGCCGCGCACTGGGGGTTCCGGACTCGGGCATGCCGGCCCTACCGAGCACAGACCAAGGGCAAGGTGGAGCGGCCGATCCGTTACATCCGCAACAGCTTCTTCTACGGCCGGGAGTTCGTCAACGACGAGGATCTCAACGAGCAGGCGCTTTTGTGGCTCGAGAGAACCGCCAACGTGCGCCGGCACGGCACCACCGGGGAGCGTCCGGTGGATCGCTTCGAGCGCGACGAGCAACAGGCGCTGCTGCCCTTGGCGAGCTGCCCGTACCGACGCCTTGGCGCCAGGCTCCCCCAACCGACCCGGCGCCCCCTGCCCGTTACCGTGGACGTCGAGCGCCGCCCGCTGAGCGTCTATGCGGAGGCCGTGTCATGAGGGCCGAGGCAGGCAACCGGCGCGACCGGCTGCGGGAGATGCTCGCAGACCTCAAGATGCCCGGTGCCCTGGAAGCCGTGGATGGCATCCTCGCCCAAGCGGATAGCGGCGCGGCCACCGCAGCCGAGGCCATCGAGCAGTTGTTGGACGCCCAGATCAGGCTTCGCAACAACCGTCGCCTCCAAACCGCCATGCGCTCGTCCCGGCTGCCGACCGTGAAGACCCTGGGCCAGTTCGACTTCGCCTTCCAGCCCAGCATCAAGCGCGAGCAGATCGAGAGCCTCCATGAACTCGGCTTCCTCGAGCGCCGCGAAAACGTCATTTTTCTCGGCCCGCCAGGAGTCGGGAAAACGCATCTGGCCATCAGTCTGGCCGTCGCCGCCGCCGAGTCCGGCCGTCGCGTCTACTACGGTACCCTGGCGGGACTGATCGAATCGCTTATGGACGCCAAGGCCGCCGGCGATCTCTCCCGTCGGCTGCGGGTCCTCACCCATCCCGCTTTGCTCGTGGTGGACGAGATCGGCTACCTGCCCGTCAGCCAGGACGGCGCCGTGCTCTTCTTCCAGCTCATCAACGCCAGGCACGAGCGTGCCTCCACCGTGCTCACCTCCAACAAGGGCTTTGAGGACTGGGGCGGCGTCCTCGGTGACGAGGTCATGGCCGCAGCCCTCATTGACCGGCTGCTGCACCACTGCCACATCGTCAACATCCGCGGCAACAGCTACCGGATGCGCGAGCACCGGAACCTGGTACGGCCCGCATCCGAGCAGCCCCGCCAAGGGGTTGCGCTATGAACACCAGGTCCTGCCGATCCGGCACGCGAGAGGGGTTGGACTCCAGTCGCTACGCGCCCTCCGTCCAACCCCTCTCGCCCGACCGGAACCAACCGAAGAGCGTCAGATCTGCACTGACGCCCTTCTCGGAACTGTGCAGTTTTCGATTGCCAAAAGTGTGCAGTTTTCGGTTGCCATTGACACAAGCTGAAGACCGAGGCCGCGTGCTTTCTGGAATCGTGTTGACGATTGAAGGCCAGCACGGCGACAACCGGCTGGTTTTTTGTCATTCGTTTGCGAATGGCCCACAGGGCTGCTACGCTGCTCCCCGAAACGAGCAACGGGCCGTGTAACCAAGAGAGGAGGGTTACAGAATGTCGGGAAGCTGCGGTGCTGCAGTGCTACGATGCTACGGAGTTGTGTTGTGTCTGGTCTTGATGTCGGGGTGGGGATACGCGCAACAAACGCCACCCGCGGGTGCCCTACTGTTCAAGCCCCCGCCGGCCCCTGCGCCCAACACGCAGTTCATCTTTGACGTCCCAAACGGCAAGAGATATTCGCGGACCGTTTCTGAAGACACGTCCCCTTACAAAGGACGCGCGGTGTACCGCACGGTGACTCGCCGCGGCCGACGCAATACAGTGGATTCGGCAACGCACAACCTCATTGCCGTTCACCGTTCGGGCACTCTGATGCGGTATTATGTACCCCATGAATCCGAATTCGACTGGCCGTTATGGGTCGGAAAGTTTTACCGGACCAATTTCGAGCAAGTGATTGTGGTGCCCAGGCGCAGAGGCCGACCCGGCAGCTTCTTAAAGCAGGGACAAGCCGAGGTTCAGGCCATGGAGACAATTACCACTCCGGCCGGTACATTCGATACGATGCGCATCGAACTATGGGTCGACGGTTGGAAGCCGCTTACTTTTTGGCGGGCGCGCGACATCCCCATACACGTCAAGCTCGCCGTCGATGGCCGCGAAAGAGAAGTTCTGGCTGAAATACGGAAACCCGAGAAATGACACGAGGGTTTGAAACCCGCCTCCTGCATGTCTTCCGCGATCGGAAGCAAGGACTTCGGCAATGTCAGGAGTCGCCGGTACCGGATGCCAGGTTGCGCTGGAGAAAATCGAGCAGCACCGGCGCCACCGTGAGGTTGGGCTCCTGATCCACGCGGCGCCGGTCGGGCTCGTTGGGCAGGTAGGTGAACCACGAGTGGCCCGCGCCCGGCATGAACAGGGTCTCCACCGGAGCGCCGGCCGCGCGGAGCGCGGCTATGAAGCGCTCGGACTGGTTGTGGTGGACGATGGGGTCCTGCTCGCCGTGGATGATGAGGTACGGGACCCCCGGCGGCACGCCCTCGGCCTCGACTCCCTGGCGCGGCGAGAACCGGCGGTAGTCCTCCGGCGCCTCGGCCGGAGTCCTGCCCATGAGCGCGCCCACGGGGTCGTCCTTCCTCGCCTGGGTCACCTCCCACCAGTCCAGGAGATCGTAGATGCCGTACACTCCCACCACCGCGCGCAGGTGCGGCCGGACCCAGTCCTCCAGGGCCAGCAGCGCCGCCATGTGTCCGCCCGCGGAGTCCCCCACGAGCCCTAGCCGCGCCGGGTCAACGTGCAGCGCGGGCGCCTCCGCCAGCAGCCAGCGCAGCGCCCGCCGGATGTCCTCGTGCACCCCGGGCCAGGACGGCGACACGTCCTTCGACAGCCGGTAGTCCACCGCCACCAGTGCGTAGCCTCGGGCCGCCAGCCACGGTCCCCATTCCTGGTACTGGCGGTGACTTCCGCGGGCCCAGGCGCCGCCATGGAAACAGATCAGTGCCGGATGCGGCCCCGGACTGGCAGGCAGGTACACGTCGTTGCAAAGCTTGCCGTCGGGGCCTCCCCCGTACGGAACGTCGAGCCGGATCTCTATCTGTGTGGTCATTGCTCTCACCCCGGATGAATCGAGCTTACCTGGCCGACAAGAAGCGGCGAATGGCTTCCGCGCAGGCTTCCGGCGCTTCTTCGGCAATGAAGTGGCCGCACTCCACGGCAGCCTCGGACACGTCGTCGGCCCATCTTTCCCAGATCGGGCGAAGCGGTTTGGGTTTGCGAGGCGATCCTCGCAGCGCCAGGACCGGGCACTGGAGCTTCCTTCCCACTTCCCGGTCCTGCCGGTCAAGCTCGAAGTCAATCGTGGCACCGGCCCGGTAGTCTTCCGCCATCGCTTGCAGCACGCTCGGTTTTCGAAACGCCGCCTTGTACGCTTCGACCGCGACCGGGTCCAATACACCCGGCCGCCCGGCCCACCGGTCCAGCAAATGCAAGAGGAAGAAGTCCGGGTCCGCGCCCATCATTCGTTCCGGCAAGGGCGCTGGTTGAGCCAGGAAAGACCAATGGAATCGCCTGATGGATACGTCCATGTCCGTGGCCTCCCAACTGTCCAGCGTCGGGACGGTGTCCAGGCTCACAAAGTGGCTGACCCGTTCGGGACTGTCCAGCGCAAGCCGGTAGCCGACCCTGGCGCCACGGTCATGGGAGACCACGCCGAACCTGTCGTGCCCAACCTCCGACATGACGTGAACCATGTCCTTGGCCATCTCGCGCTTGGAGTAGTTGACATGCTGGGGATCGGGCGCGGGTCCCCGGCTGGCTCCGTAACCACGGAGATCGGGGATGACCAGTGTAAACGCATCCATCAGCAGGGGAGCCAGCCGGTGCCATTGAACATGAGTTTGCGGGAAGCCATGCAACAGCAAGAGCGGTTCGCCTCGACCGCCGACGCGGCAATGGATGGTGGCATTCTCGCAGCGGATATCGTGTGTCGCAAATCCCTCGAACATTGGCATCGCTCGCAATAGTCCGTTGCCAGAAAGGGACTGAAAATGCAAAGCGCTCTATGGCGAACGCCCTCGGCCGGTGCGCGGAACCCTTTGTCCGCGACATCGCGGAGGGGTCCCTGAACCCGTTTCTTTCGGCTATATTGAAGGCTGTCCGTGTGCCTGACACACGACAACCAAACCAACGCTTATGAAGACACATTCCGCAGTGCTCATCCCCGGGGACGGTATCGGTCCCGAGATCACCGCGGCCGTGCGCCGTATCCTCGAAGCGGCCGGCGCGCCCATAGAATGGGTCGAACGCAAGGCCGGCGTCGCCGCTCTGGAAAGCGGCCCCGACGTGCTGCCCGAGTCCACCACCGAAGCCATCGAGCACCACGGAGTGGCCCTCAAGGGACCGTGCACCACTCCGGTGGGCGAGGGCTTTACCTCCGTCAACGTCCAATTGCGCCAGCGACTCAACCTCTACGCCGCCGTGCGTCCGGTGCGCTCCCTGGCCGGGGCGCCCACCCGCTTCGAGGACGTGGACCTGATCATCGTCCGGGAGAACACCGAGGGGCTCTACAGCGGCGTGGAGAACCAGGTCACCGACGACGTGGTGATGAGCATGAAGGTGGCCACCAAGAGCGCCAGCCTGCGCATCGCCCACTGGGCCTTCCGGTTCGCCACCCGGCGCCAGCGCCGGAAGATCACGGTCTTCCACAAGGCCAACATCATGAAGGTGACGGACGGACTGTTCCTGGAGTGTGCCCGCCGCATCCACCAGCACGAGTACCCGAACATCGAGTACGAGGAGAACATCATCGACGCGGGCTGCATGAAGCTGGTGCAGGACCCCGGCCGCTTCGACGTCCTCCTGCTCGAGAACCTCTACGGCGACGTCATCAGCGACCTGTGCGCGGGGCTCGTGGGCGGTCTCGGGGTGGTGCCGGGGGCCAACTTCGGCGAGGACCGGGCCGTTTTCGAAGCGGTGCACGGCTCCGCGCCGGACATCGCCGGCACCGGCACGGCCAACCCCTTGGCCATGCTGATGTCCGCGGTGATGATGCTGAACCATCTGGCGGATACCCGCGAAGACGAGCGCTGCCGCCAGGTGGCGGAACGCATCAAGGCCGCCTACGACCAGGCCCTCGACGAGGACTGCAAGACACGGGATCTGGGCGGCAGCCTCGGCACCGACGCCTTCGCCGATGCCGTCATCGAACGGCTCACCGGCTGACTGCGTCCGCAAAGCGTTCCGCCACACCGGGCTTCCACCCGTCCGATCATCATCCCGACGCCCGCGTCGCCAAACCCCCCGCATTGTATCGGGGCCCGCCTCGTCATACCGGAGCCCCCAAAACGTCATCCCGGGCTTGACCCGGGATCCAGAGGAAAGGCTGAGTCAGCCCGGACTTCCGCGAAATCTTGCGCTCACTTGAAGGTCCACGCCCAGGCTCGACTGCGGGAACGCTCCTTCTGGATCCCGGATCAAGTCCGGGATGACGTTTGCGTATCCGTCATGGCGCTCATTCCTCCGGGATGACATCTGCGCGTACGACTGAACACTCTGTGGTAGGTGGGGCGAGGGTTGGTCTGGCCGGCTCCTCTTGACACCGGATTCCCCCCGGCGATAATACCAGCAAGGGTCAGACCTTGAACTGTGTTGTTACGGGGGTAACATGGCACGGCCGTTACGGATCGAGTTCCCGCACGCACACTACCACGTCACCTGTCGCGGCAACGATCGGCGGCGAATCTTCAGGGACGACGATGATCGGCATGCCTTTGTCGAAAGGCTGCGCAAGTCCCTGGAGATCTACGAGGTGAAGCTGCACTGCTACGTGTTGATGAACAATCACTTCCACCTCGTGACGGAGACTCCCAAAGCCAATCTTTCCGAGTTCATGCGGCACTTCAACGTGGCCTACACGTCGTTCTTCAACCGGCGCCACCGCCGCACGGGCCACCTCTACCACGGCCGGTTCAAGGCCATCCTGATCCAGCCGGATGCGTGGCTGCTGCCGTTGAGCCGGCATGTTCACATCAATCCGGTGCGCACGCCCCGCCTCCGGCGGGGCATCGTCCCGGAGCAGGTCCGGCAACTGTGGCGGTACCGTTGGAGCAGCCTGGGAGGATACGTCTCGGTGCGGCGCCGGGAACCTTGGGTCCACTATGACGACGTCCTGTCGCGGCTGGGCAACTCCCCGCAGCGCTACGGCCGGTTCGTCCAGGACGGATTGGAGCAGGACGTGTCGAGTCCCTGGAAGGAGTTGCGCGGACAGGTGATCCTGGGCGACGACCGCTTCTGGGAGAGATCCAGGCAGCAGTGGGCCAGCCTCGCGGGTGGTTCCGGTCCGGCCGCGTCACCCATGCCGAGCATGGACCCCGCCCGGATCACGGCCGAGGCGGCCAGGTACTTCAACCTGGCGCCCGAACGGCTCCGGCGGAAACGGGGCCGCTGCCGCGACCAGCGCGGCGTGTTGATGGAGTTGCTGTACCGCTGCGGCGGCATGACCCAGCAGGCCATCGGGACGCATCTCGGCGGGCTGGACTACACCGCCGTGAGCCACGAGCGGCGTCGGGTCCGGGAGCTCATGGCCCAGAGCGAGGTGATGGCCAACTGGTGGCGGGAGCTCGATTCCGCCCTCGAATCCGTTCGGACCGCGGTCACCGAAGGGCCGGCATGACCTCCCGCGCGAAGAGCTCCAGGGAGGCCATGGAGGCCTCGCGGGAGATCCCGGGGACGGAAAAGCGGCAGATGATGTGGTCGAGCCCGAGCTCTTTCCGGAAGCGCGAGAGCTCCCGGACACAGGTGTCGGGATCCCCGAGGATGATGCGGTTCTCGGCCAGCCGCTCGATGGTGAGCTCCCCGGGCGGCCGCTTGATGATCGGGTGCGGCCAGCGGAAGTACATGTTCTCGTACGCCTGGATGAAGGAGTCCCCGGCGGACTCGAAAGCCTTCCCGGTGGTGCCGGCGACGAACACGTAACGAAACGCGGCGATCTCGCCCGGCTCCTTGCCCAACTCCGCCCGCGCCTGGCGGTACGATTCCACGCACGACGACAGCTCCGACAGGGCCGCAGACGGTCCCCCCAGCCAGGCATCGCCCAGGCGGGCCGCCCGCTCGATGGCGGGGGCGGTCCAGGCGCCGAACCAGATGGGCGGCGCCGGTTGTTGCACCGGCCGCGGGCCTATGGTGGCGTCTTCCACGTGGTAGTAGCGGCCGTGATGGGTGACGTTGGTCTCGTTCCAGAGCCGCCGCAGCAGCGCGGCCCCTTCATCCAGCCGGCTGCCGCGCTGCTTGACCGACAGGCCGAAGGCGGCGAACTCCTCGGGCGCGTATCCGGCCCCCACTCCGAGGATGAGACGGCCGCCCGAGATCATGTCCACCATCGCGCCCTCCTCGGCGACGCACATGGGATGGTACAGCGGCAGCAGCAGCACCCCGGTCCCCAGCGACACCCGGCGGGTGCGGGCGGCGATGGCGGCCAGGCCCAGCAGCGGCGCCGGATAGAGGACCGGGTTGTTGTGGTGCTCGCCGAGCCAGACCGAGTCGAAACCCGCGGCTTCAGCGCGCTCGCACTCCAGGATGGTCTCCTCGAAGCTCTCGGTGCCCTGCAACGGGCTCAGTCCCAGTTTCATCGGTTCTCCCGTTTCCTCGTGTTGTGCGCTTGCCTTGCCCTTGGGTCGCATCAGCCCCCGTCGCTTGCAAGCGCATTGAACGCGTTGCCCGCTTCCGCCACAAACGCCCGCACCCGGTCAGGGTCCTTGCGGCCGTCCGGGCCCTCCACGCCGGTGTGGACGTCGACCCCGGCAGGGCGTACCGTGCGTATGGCCGGGGCGACGTTCTCCGGCGTCAGGCCTCCTGCCAGTATGACAGGTAGGGGGCTGAGTTCCACCAGCGCGCGGCTGACAGTCCAAGCATGAGTCTTGCCGGTGGCCCCGGACGCTCCGGTGGCGGGATCGAAGGTGTCGGTGATGAAGCCGTCGACGTACGGCGCCAAGGCCGACACCCGTGTTTCCAACTCCCCTAGGTTGTCGTCGCGTACGATCAGGCTCTTGATCACTTGCAGTTCCGGATGAAGCGTCCTGAGGTCACTCACTTGGCGCTCGCCAATGTCACCGTGGAGTTGGACGCCAGTGCAACCGAGCCGGCGGCACAACGCGGCGATGGCGGGCGGTTCGTCGAGGTAGGTGATGAGCCATGCGCGCGGGCCAAGCCCAAGCCTTCCGATTACCACCGCCGCTTCGTCTTCGGAGAGGTCTTCCCGGTGGACATCGAGCCGAAGGGGAAAGCCGAGCCGGTTGACACCGCTCTCCGCCAACATCCGCGCCTCGGCTGCGTCAAGAATACCGGCGATTTGAATGACTGGAGCCGCCATGACCGGTCAGTGGCCCATTCCCGCAAGTGGTTGCAAACTTGCCGTTTGGAACCACGCGGGACATCAAGCTGAGTCTGACCCGCGTGTCCTATCCATCTCTCCCCACCGGGGACTTGCACCGCCCAGGACGACGGAGACGCTAATGGACCGGCTTTCGCATTGTCAATCCCATCGGGATACCGAGGTCACACCTGATGGTTGTTGAAACCGTCGACCGTTTGTTAACCAAGAAGTGCAGAACGGCGTTCCGCTCCCGAGGATGCGTCACGGCGAGTATAATGTCCTCGTGACGACGAGCTGACAGGGTCCCAAGGAGTGTCGATGAGATATTTCATGACGTTGGCATTGTTCCTGATTCCGTTGACCGCGTATTCGTCGCCGGCGGGTACCTGTGATGGAGCGCCTGGGGATGCGGTGGTCGAGTTGCCGTCACCACTGAGTGAGTGGGGGCAACTCAGATGCACTCCTTATGGCTATATCATAACAAGCCGAGAGGGGTGGATCTGGACGTTTCCTACGACATATAGCCCGGTAATGATTCCATCGCAGATGGTTCGGCAGAACCCAGAGCCTTTGGGTAGTCGATCATACTTTACCCGGATCGAGATGGAGGCTCTCCACGCAGAGAAAGCGGATGCAGCGATCAAGATGTTCGAAGCGTACTTTGACAAATCGAAAAAAAGGCCCGTGGCTTATTCGCTCGTCGTTTCCAGCAATTCCGGCAAAACACTGAAATTCAACTTCTTTGATTTTGGGAACAGTCGGTGGGGCATGTGGTGCAACAAGGAATGCGAGCCGTCTTCTTGGCCGTTCATGCTGTTGGACATGGCAAAGTCACCCAACTGATAGCCGCACGTGGGTACAGCGTGTATCTTCCTTCGGGAGCGTAGTTCCGGATCTTGATCCCCCGCCGTTGCTTCGGGGCGACGGCTCACCGCTTCGCTTCGTCGACCATTTCCGCGTAACGCCGCAGCACATACAGGCCGTCCGGGGTGAACGGCTGCGTCGCCGCGGCTGCGAACACCCCGTCGATCGCCATGAAGGCACCGCTCTCCACCTCCTCTTCCTGCAGGGTCACGTCGCCGTCGTAGACGCACCGGAAGGCGGCGCCCCACACCCGGCTGTTGGCGTCCGAATGGCAGAACTCGAACAGGCTCTGGAGCGGCACGCTGCGGATGCCCATCTCCTCCTCGAGTTCCCGCAGGGCGCCTTCGAGGTAGCTCTCGCCGGCCAGCACCACGCCGCCGGCCGCGGTGTCGTAGTAACCCGGGAACACGTCCTTGGTCCGGGTGCGCTTCTGTACATAGACTTCGCCCGCGGAGTTGAACACCAGGATATACGTGGCGCGATGGGGAAGCCTTCTCGCCCGCATCTCGCGCCGCGCCGCGGCGCCGACGACGTTGTTGTCCTCGTCCACAATGGCCACGATTTCATCGCCCGGATCCATGGAATATGCGGGTTAACGGCCGCTCCGTGCCTTGTCAACCGGGGCTTGCAAGGGCGCATCGGCACCAAGGTCAGAAGGCCGTCAGCACCACTCCCCCGGCGCATACCAGCAGCGCGCCCAGGACCGCCTTGGACGTGACCCGTTCATGGTCCTTCAGCAGGAGATGGGTGAAGGTCACCGAGAACAGCGGCGTGGTGGCGATCAGCGGATCCACCAGCACCACGTCGCCCATGCTCAGGGACAGCATGTAGGAGGTGATGCCGCAGCTCGTGACGACGCCCGAGAGCCCGAACCACAGCACCGTGCCGCGGTTGACCATGACGTCGCGGTAGCCCCGCCACACCACCAGGAAGAGGATCAGCCCGGCAAGGCTCCCCATCAACGTCAGGCAGATGGCCAGCGGCACCGAGGTGATCATGGAGTAGCCGAACTTGCGAATGGGGCTGGCGGCGCCGCCCAGGACCGAAGCGCCGAGGGCGAACAGCAGATCGCGCTTGCGGAAGGCCGTCAGCGCCCTGGCGTCGCGCAGGCCCAGCACCGTGGCTCCCAGGATGATCAAAACGGTGCCGCTGAGGAGCGCCGGGGTCCATTGCTCGCCCAGCCATGCCACCGCCACCATGCCCGCGAACAGGGGCGAGGTGTTCCTGAGGGGCGAGGCCCGGGCGACGCCGACCCGGGAGATGGCGGCGTAGAACAGGAACTGGGTGGTCAGCGGCGCCACCGCCCCGGCCAGCATGAACCAGCCCACCGCGGGATGCGACGCCTGCGACCAGTCCGCCCAGGGCCCCATGACCGCCAGCAACACGGCGCCCATGGTGGCGATGTTGAAGGTGATGGCGGTGGTGGTTGAGCCGGTGCGGAGGCCGTAGCGTACCAGGATGTGGGCGGAGCCGAAGAAAAACGCGGCTGCCAGGGCGGTCAGTGTTGCCATGTGTAAGGGGAACCGGCGGTTCGTGAGGGAACCATGCGGGACGGCCCACTATACAATACCCGCGAGAGATAGGCTAACCTGTGCCGGATACGGAAGGACACCCATCACGCGAGTGCCGCGGGGTCACAACGAAGGGGAGCGAAGACATGTCCTACGACGACCGCAGCGTCAAACCCATGAGCTCGAGCCTGTTGCGCGCCCAGATCGGCACCAAGCTCCTGGCCGGCCTCTACGACACGGTGCCGACCATGATGACCAGCGCCATCAGGCTCTTCGTCGATCTGCCCGGGGCGTCCGGCTCCGCTGGTCCGCCCTTCGCCTTCAACATCGCCATCAGCCCGGCCTGGTGCAGCGGCATCCAGGGAGCCCGCCTGGTGGGCCGGCGAAAGATCGACATCGCCTGGCTCAACCCGTCGTGCATCGCCTCCATGGCCTATCACGGGCGGGGCGCGTTCCGGAAAGAGCTGCCGTTGCGGGCGCTGGCGGTGTTCCCCTCCTATGACCGCCTGGTGGTGGCGGTGGCGAAGAAGCACGGCATCCGTTCCATGGACGATCTCAAGCGGCGGAAGCCCGCCCTGAGGGTCTCGGTGGCCACCAACGATTGCATCGACTTCGCCATCAACGCGGCGCTGAGGGCCCACGGCATGAGCCTCAAGAGCTTCGAGGAATGGGGCGGCGTGTTGGACCCGGTGGTGCGGCCCAGCAATCCGCGGCGTCTGGAGGGCATCGTCTCCGGTGACGTCGACGTGGTCATCGACGAGGGGCTGTCGTCCTGGGCCGCCGCGGCCGTGGAACAGGAGATGGCGTTCCTGCACTTCTCGCCCAAGGCCATGGCCTCTCTCGACCGCTACGGCTTCAGCCACGCGCCCCTGAACGGTCCGCTGTTCGACGGCAGGCTGCCCGAGCCCGTCACCGCCGTGGACTTCAGCGGCTGGCCCATCGTCACCCACGCCGACCTGCCGGACGAGCTGGCCTATCAGATGGTCGGAGTCATCGAGCAGATGCGCGAGAACATCGAATACGACACGCCGGAAGTGCCGCCCATGACCCAGTTCTGCACGGACACCCCGGACGGCCCGCTGGACCTGCCGCTACACCCCGGCGCCGAGCGATATTACAGGGAGAAAGGTTACCTCTAGTGTCGTGTCCCACGTAAATGTTGACAAAGATGCGCAGGATTTTTCGTTGTCGGCAAGGCGCGATGACGAGCAGTGGCGGGTACCACGCGAGGAAGAGCAACGCAGCCGACGACGAAAAAGACTAGCGGATTTGTCAACATTTACGTGGGATACGACACTAGTACGGAGCGGCACCGAGCAGGGTGGGCCGCGTCCCGGAAATCAGGCGACGGTTGCAGCGGAGCCAGCCGTCGTGCGTCGCACGAGAAACGGGTAGTTGATCGCGATCACGAAGCACGTCCGCCCGCCGTCGACAGATTTCCGGGACGCCGCCCACCCTGCTCGGTGCACTCTGCTACGCCGAACAGATCACGTTGATCACCGCCTGGCGCTTCTCCACCTCCACCGCCTTGAGGCCCCGCTCCAGGGCCGGCATCAGGTCGGCGGGGTCCTCCACCCGCTGGCCGTAGCCGTCGGCCACCTCCACCGCCTTCTCGTACTTGTCGACGCTGTCGAGCATGGTGATGGGCTGGTGGGCGCTCTGGGCGGCGTAGCCCTCCGGGTTCAGTCCCACCGTGGCCCGGCGCACCGCCTGCCACCGCTGGTTGTTGAAGATGACCGTGAGGATGGGGAGCTTCTGCTCGGCCCCCACGTAGTGGCTGGCGATGGGGTTGCCGAACATGTAGGAGCCGTCGCCGTGGGTGCCGATGACCAGCCGGTCGCGGGCGGCGAGCTTGGCGCCCAGCGCCACCCCGAGGCCGTGGCCCAGGCCCGACGCGGCGCCGGCGTTGAGCAGCGTGCCCGGTTGGGAGATGTCGATGTGCGTCGACGCGAGCGCGGACTCCTTCACCACGATGGTGTCGTCGCCCTTGATCTGGTTGATGCAATGGGTGATCCACACTGGATGCAGCGGCTTGTTGTCTCTGACGTCGTCGAGCCGCTTGGCCCAGCCGTCGCGCTGCTTTCGCCACATCTCGGTCAGAGTCTTCCGGCGCTTGTCGATGCTCGCCTTGACCCGGCCCTCGTGGGCGGACATGGCCTCGTCCAGGGCGGTGAGGCCCACGTCGGTGCCGCAGGCCAGGGCGATGTCGCAGGGGTGGCCGCGAAGCGGCACGTAGCTGTGCAGCGGGTCGGCGCCCATGTGGATGACCTTGGCGTCCTCGCGCACCTTGTCTGTGGCCGGCAGCCACGGCACCGCCACGTCCACCACCAGGATCACGTCCGCCTGCCCGAGCAGCGGGTTGAGGTCGTAGCCCAGGTTCATGGGGTGGTCGGTGGGCAGCGACATGTAGCGGTTGCGGTACTGCACCACGGGTATCGCGTAGCGCTCGGCCAGGTCGCCCAGGGGCCCCCACACCCGCGGGTTCCGCCCGGCCCAGTTGGTGATGATCAGCGGGTTCTCGGCGCCGGCCAGGAGCGCCGCCGCCTCGTCAGCGGCCCCCGCGTTGGGATAGGGCGGCGCCGGGGCGTGCTGGCGCCCGGGCGACTCGTAGGTGAACTCGTCCAGTTGCTCGGACAACACTTCCCTGGGGAGGCTCAGGTAGACCGGCCCGGTGGGCTCGCTCTTGGCCACGGACAGGGCCCGGTCCACGATGGTCTCGGTCTGCTTGCCGTTGCGCAGCTCGTAGTCCCACTTGGCGGCCTCGCGCGCCATGGCGGCCTGGTCGAACATTTCCTGGGTCCAGTGGATGTCCAGGCTCCGGTGTCCCGCGAGACCTTCCTCGTTGGTGGGCGTGCGGCCGGCGGTGAACAGCACCGGGATGTTGCCACGGGAGGCGTTCAGCAACCCGTTCATGCCGTTGGCGGTGCCCACGTTGACGTGCACCATCACCGTCTGGGGCCTGCCCGTCACCAGGTAGTAACCGATGGCCATGTGCATGGCGGTGTTCTCGTGGGGGCAGGTGACCGGCTCGGGAATCCGCGTCTCCAGGTTCTGGGCCTTGGCCATGGCCTCCACGATGGGAGCGAAGTCCGTGCCGGCGTTGGCGAAGAAGTAGTCCACGCCGCGGTCCGCCAGCAGCGCCAGATAGGCATCCGCCACGGTCACGTTCAACAGGGTTGTCTTGGCCATCGGGTTCCTTCCTTGTTCGGGGGTTCAGAATTCGCGCTTCGGGACCCCTAAGAACGGTTCGAGGCTATTCGTATATGATTGACGGGGTAGCGGCAAGGCGATGGCGCTAGGGTGCCAAACGATGGCTTCAGTGAACCGGTAGAGGGGCGCAGGTGCATTTCAGAAAGCCCAGACCTGCGAGCAGCAGACTGACGCCCGACACCACCGCCCGGATGGTATTCCAGCGCTGCCATGGAATGGAATAGCCCTGCCAGACCTCCTGCGCCCGGGCTGCATCCAACGGCGTCTCGACCAGGGCGAGGGCCTCGTTCATCGGTACGTTGACCATCATGGTCAGCGTCAACCCGCCCACGAGGTAGACCACGCCGCCCGTTCCGAAGAGGAGCGCGGCCTGACGTTCGCCGCCCCTCCACGCCACCAGCGTGGCGATCAGCACGAAGGGTGTGCCGAAGAATGCCGGCGCGAAGACGAAGTTGCGAACGCTCGCGTTCATGGCCTGCATGGCGGCGATGGCGACATTGGGGTCCGCCGCGTCCAGCCCCCACAGGGTCGAACAGACCCAGGCATAGAAGAAGCCGAATATGGCCCCCGAGAACAACAGCGACAGAACGGCCATCGGTTTCTAGAACGTATGCATCCGGCATTCCCCCGCACCCTCAAAGACAGGCGCACCTTCGTCTTCACATTTCTCAAGTTACGTTATCCGGTAGCCGAATCAAGGCCGTTGGGAACACTTCGGCGGTCCCTTCCCCGGGTCTACTTTCGAACCGGGGAATGCTATACACCATCCACCGTTGAAGGCTGTCGCGAGACCGGAGGAAACGGTGGCAAAGGCATCGAAGCGCGTGCTTCCCAAGGTGTTCGTGGACAGGTCCGCGATTCACGGGGAGGGGCTGTTCGCGGGCGAAAGCATCCGCAAGGGCCGGCGCATCATCGAGTACAAGGGCGAGAAGGTTCCTTCCGGGGAAGGCACCACCCGGTCCAGGGATGACGAGGAGCTGACCTACATCTTCACCCTCAACGACAAGTACGACGTCGACGGCTCGGTGAACGGCAACGAGGCACGGTTCGCCAACCACTGCTGCGACGGCAATGCCTGGGTGGACATCATCCGCAACCGCATCTGGTTCATCGCCGAGCGGAGCATCGCCGAAGGCGAGGAGATCACCTTCGACTACCGTCTCCAGGGCGAGGAGCTGTACGAGTGCGTGTGCGGCGCCGGGAATTGCCGCGGGTACATGAACGACGCCGACGACGAGCTGATGAAGAAGGTCAAGACCGGACACTAGAAGCGGCGGGCGTGACTGTCTCCCATCCATTCACCGAACGCGACCTGCGGCAACTCCGGGACCGCGGCATCTCCCCGGAGCGGGCCGCGGAATGTTTGGCGACCTTTGCCGCGGGCGTGCCCCACGCGGTGTTGGACCGGCCCTGCACGAGGGGCGACGGCATTACGGTCCTGGAGGACGCGGAGCTGGACCGCCTGGGCCGCCGCGGCGAGGAGGCGGCGCGGGAGGGAAGGCTCATGAAGTTCGTTCCCGCGTCGGGGGCGGCGAGCCGGATGTTCCAGGCGCTGCTGGCGGCCCGCGGCCGGACCGGGGATGCCTCGGCGACCGTGGAGGACCTTCGCGATGCGCCGGAGTACCCGACGCTGCGGGAGTTCCTGGCGCACCTCGACCGCTTCGCGTTCTACCCGGAACTGGAGGCGGCGGTGGCGCGGCGTGGCGAGGGCCTTCAGCCGCTGCGCCAAGCCGGACGCTTCCGCGAGGTCCTGGACTGCCTCCTCGATCCCGGCGGAATGGGCTACGCCGCCCTTCCCAAGGGTCTGGTCCCGTTTCATCGCTACGCCGACGACTGCCGCACGCCCGTGGCCGAGCACTTGCTGGAGGCCCGCCGGTACGTCCGGGACCGGACGGGGATGGTGCGGGTTCATCTCACGGTCTCTCCCGAGCACTGGGGCGAGGTGGAGGACCACGTCGCGGCCATGTGCCGGCGCTACCAGGAGCCCGACACCTCCTTCGACGTGACCCTTTCGGTACAGCGGCCCGACACCGACACCCTGGCCGCGACCCTCGACAACCAACCGTTCCGCGAACCGGACGGAAACCTTTCGCTCCGGCCCGGCGGCCATGGCGCCCTCCTGGCGAACCTCAACGATCTCGCGCCGGACGTCGTGTTCATCCAGAACGTCGATAACGTCGCCGTCTATGCCGGCACCGCGGTCCGCTACCGGAAGGCGCTGGCAGGCTTGCTGGTGGAGTTGCAGGCCCGGGTGTTCCATTACCTCGACGGGCTTGACGCCGGCCCGTCGCTGGGGCTCCTGGACGAGGCGTCGCGGTTCGCCCGGGACCAGCTGTCCGTGGCGCCTCCGGACGGGCCCGCGGCCGGACGCGCCGGCTTCCTGCGCGAAACCCTCGACCGTCCGCTCCGGGTCTGCGGCATGGTGCCGTCGGCCGGCGAACCGGGCGGCGGCCCCTTCTGGGTGCGAGACGCCCGCGGAAGGTGCTCGCTCCAGATCGTCGAGTCTTCGCAGGTGGACATGGAGGAGCCTCGCCAGCGCGAGGCCTTCGCCGCGTCCACCCACTTCAATCCGGTGGATCTGGTGTGCGGCGTCCGCCGGCCCTCGGGAGCGTGCTTCGACCTCATGGCCTTCCGCGACCCCCGGGCCGCGTTCATCGCCATCAAATCCGCCGGCGGAAGCGGGTTCAAGACCCTGGAGCACCCCGGCCTCTGGAACGGCGGCATGGCGCGCTGGAACACGGTGTTCGTCGAGATGCCCGCCCAGACCTTCGCGCCGGTGAAGACCGTGCTCGACCTGTTGCGGCCGGAGCACCAGCCCCGTCGCACGTTGAAATAGAAGCCTTGCGAGTCTATAGTCAAATGTTTCGGAAACTCCAGGCCGATCCAAACCTTTGCAGCACCGGCCCTGCGCGGAACAGCACCGCGAGGACAGTCTGATGGCACTATTCGGCACGCCGTTCTGGCGGCGCAACACCGAGGGGGAGAAGGGGAGCGACATGTCCAGCGCCACGCAGGAAACCGTTCTCGCAGCCCTGAAGACCGTGCAGGACCCCGAGCTGCACAAGGACATCGTCACACTCGGCATGGTGAAGGACCTGGCGGTGACGGACGGCAAGGTCTCCCTGACGGTGGAGCTGACGACGCCGGCGTGCCCTCTCAAGGACCAGATCCAGGCCGACGTGGAGCGGGCCCTGGCGCCCCTAGGGGTGTCGGAGGTGGCCCTGGAGTTCGGCGCCCAGGTGCGCGGCAGCAAGTCCGGCGCCGGCACCACGGACCTGCTGCCCAGCGTCAAGAACATCGTGCTGGTGGCCTCGGGCAAGGGCGGCGTGGGCAAGTCCACGGTGGCGGCCAACCTCGCGGTGGCGCTCAAGATGCACGGCGCCGCCGTGGGGCTCCTGGACGCGGACATCTACGGACCGTCGGTGCCCATCCTCATGGGCGTCAACGGGGAGCCGGGCAAGGTGGAGGTGGAAGGCGGCTTCAAGCTGGCGCCGCCGGTGGCCCACGGCGTTCCGGTGATGTCCATCGGGTTCTTCCTGGAGCGGGACCAGGCGGTGATCTGGCGCGGTCCCATGCTCGGCAAGGCCCTGCAGCAGCTCATGTCCGACGTGCAGTGGGGCGAGCTGGACTACCTGGTGGTGGACATGCCGCCGGGCACCGGCGACGTGCAGATCACGTTCTCGCAGCAGCTCAAGTGCAGCGGGGCGGTGCTGGTGGCGACGCCCCAGGACGTGGCCCTGGCGGACGTGGTGCGCGCCAAGTCCATGTTCGACAAGGTCCACATCCCCATCGTCGGGATGGTGGAGAACATGAGCTATTTCGTGTGCGACGGCTGCGGCAAGCAGCACGAGATATTCTCGCGGGGCGGGGCCCAACGGGCCGCCGACAGCTTCGGGGTGCCCTTTCTCGGCGAGATTCCCATGGTCTCGGCGATCCGCGAATGGGGCGACAAGGGGACGCCGATCCTGGCGCAGGAGCCGGACTCGGCCACCGGCAAGGCGTTCCTGGAGGCGGCCGCGCGGCTGGCGGGCCAGCTCTCCATCGCCTCCGAGGCCGCCGACAAGGCGCCGGGCCTCAAGATCGTGACGAGTTGACCGCGGGACGTCGTGGCTGTTCCCGTAGAGATCAATCACGTCAAGGCCCAGGGCATCGTCCGCATTACGTGGGACGACGGGCACTCGGGCGACTATCCCAAGGAGTACCTCAGAGGGTACTGTCCCTGCGCCCTCTGCCAGGGCCACGAAGCCGCCATCGAGAAGCGTTTCGTGGAGGTGCCCGACGTGGGGCTGGATGTCATCGAACCGGTGGGCAACTACGCCATCGGTTTCCGCTGGAGCGACGGGCACGTCACGGGCATCTATACCTACGACTACCTGCGCTCGCTTTGTCCGTGCCGCGAGTGCGAAAAGAGCTGAGCACGAGGAGGAGTCATGGTTACCAAGGAACAGGTCTATGAGGCCCTGCAGGACTGTTACGACCCCGAGATCCCGGTGAACATCGTGGACCTCGGCCTGGTGTACGACGTCGAGGTCGAGGACGACGCCGTGGCGGTCAAGATGACCCTGACCGCGCCGGGGTGCGGCATGGGCGGCATGATCGCGTCCAACGCCCAGTCCCTGATCATGGAGATCCCCGGCGTCAAGGAAGCCAACGTGGACCTGGTATGGGATCCACCCTGGGACCCGAGCCGGATCAGCGAAGAAGCTCGGGAAAAGCTCGGCATCGGCTAAATCGGGGATCGCGACAGCCCATCCCTCATCCCGACCCCTACCCACCATGGATCAGGGCTGGATACACGTACGCGGCGCGAAGCAGAACAACCTCAAGGACCTCGATCTCCAGATCCCCCTCAACGCATTGACGGTGGTGACCGGCGTCAGCGGGTCGGGCAAGTCCACCGTCGCCTTCGACATCCTCTACGCGGAGGGCCAGCGCCGGTACGTGGAGAGCTTCTCGGCCTACGCCCGGCAGTTTCTCGACCGCATGGAGAAGCCGGACGTCGAGGCCATCGAGAACATCCCGCCCACCATCGCCATCGACCAGACCCGGCCGGTCAAGACCTCGCGGTCGACGGTCGGCACCATGACCGAGCTGTACGACCACCTGAAGCTGCTGTTCGCCAAGATCGGTGTCCTCCACTGCTCGGGCTGCGGCAAGGTCATCTCCAAGGACAGCGCCCCGTCCGTCGCGAGACAGCTCCAGGCCCGCGGCGAGGGGCTGCGGTGGGTGCTGACCTTCCCGGTGCCGTTGCCGCCGTCGCTGCCTTGGGAAGACGTCAAGGGAGGTCTGCTCCAGGCGGGGTTCCACCGGCTCCTGCGGGATCGCGACCTGGTGGAGCTGGAACCGCTCGATGCTCCGCCCGGCGAGGTCGTCGACGTCGTGGCCGACCGTTTCGTCTACCGCAAGTCCACGCGCAAGCGGGTCACGGACTCGCTGGAGCAGGCCTTCCAGTTCGGCAAGGGCAGGCTCGACCTCCACGACATGGAGGACGGCTGGCGCCGGGAAGGCTTCAGCAACCGCCTGCACTGCTCCGCCTGCGACCTGTCCTACGCCGAGCCCCAGCCCAATCTCTTCTCGTTCAACAGCCCGCTGGGGGCCTGCGAGACCTGCCACGGCTTCGGCCGCTCCATCGACCTCGACCTCGACCTGGTGATTCCGGACCCTTCCAAGTCCATCGCCGAGGGCGCCATCAAGCCCTGGACCACCCGGGTGGCGCGTTGGGAGGTGCGGGAGCTCAAGAAGTTCTGCGAGCGCCGGGGCATCCCGCTGGACCGCCCGTTCGCCGAGCTGGACGAAGAGGACCGGCGGCTGATCATCGACGGCGAGGGAAGCTGGCACGACGGCAAGTACTACGGCGTACGGGGCTGGTTCGAGTGGCTGGAGCGGAAGAGCTACAAGATGCACGTGCGCGTGTTCCTGGCGCGCTACCGTTGCTACGTGACCTGCGCCGACTGCCAGGGCACCCGCCTCAAGCCCGAAGGCCTGAATTTCCTCATCGCCGGACGGAACATCGCGGACGTGAACCGCATGAGCGTGGCCGAGGCGCACGCCTACTTCCAGGGGCTGGAGCTCGATTCAAGCCGCGACCAGGTGGCCGCGCTGGTGCTCCACGAGATCCGCCGCCGCCTGGACTACCTCATGGGCGTGGGCCTGGAGTACCTGACCCTCGACCGGCAGTCCCGGACCCTTTCCGGCGGAGAGCTCGAGCGGGTGGACCTGACCACCGCCATCGGCTCGTCGCTGGTGAACACGCTGTACGTGCTGGACGAGCCCTCCATCGGCCTGCACCCGCGGGACAGCCACCGGCTGGTGGAGATCCTTCACCGCCTCCGCTCCAACAACAACACCGTGGTGGTGGTGGAGCACGACCCGGAGATCATCAAGGAGAGCGACCACGTCATCGACCTGGGGCCGCGGGCGGGCGAGCACGGCGGCGAGGTGGTGTTCGCCGGCTCCTATGACGAGCTGCTGGCAAGCGAGACCTCCCTCACCGCCGACTACCTGACGCAGCGCAAGGTGATCCCGCTGCCGGTCCGTTACCGGCCCAAGATCCGGGGCCGTACCCTGGACGTACTCGGCGCCCGGGCCAACAACCTCAAGGGCATCGACGTGAGCATCCCGCTCGGCAGGCTGGTGTGCGTCACCGGCGTTTCCGGCTCGGGCAAGTCCACCCTCGTGGACGAGGTCATCTCCCGGAACATCCGGCGGCTCAAGGCCTCGCCGCTGGCGACGCTGACGGACTGCGACGAGATCCGGGGCATCGACCGGGTGCCCGAGGTGATCCTGGTGGACCAGTCTCCGCTGGGCACCACGCCCCGGTCCAACCCGGTGACCTACATGAAGGCCTTCGACCCCATCCGGCGCCTGTTCGCCGGCGTGGACCTGTCGCGGTTCCGGGGCTATACGGCCTCCACCTTCTCCTTCAACGTGGAGGGCGGACGCTGCGAGTCCTGCCGCGGCGAAGGGTTCGAGAAGATCGAGATGCAGTTCCTCTCGGACGTCTTCGCCACCTGCTCGGAATGCGGCGGCGCCCGCTACCGTCAGGAAGTGCTGGAGGTCACCTACCGCAACCGGAACATCCACGACGTGCTCGGCCTCACCATCGCCGAGGCCATGAAGTTCTTCGCGGACCAGCCGGAGATCGTCCGGGGGCTGCGGCCGCTGGCGCGGGTGGGGCTGGAGTACCTGCGCCTGGGCCAGCCCGTCACCACCCTCTCCGGCGGCGAGTCCCAGCGCCTCAAGCTGGCCGCCCACATCGTCCGGGCGACGAAGACCGGCACGCTCTTCATCTTCGACGAGCCCACCACCGGCCTCCACTTTCACGACATCCGGCGGCTGCTGTCGGCCCTCCAGGAGCTGATCGACCAGGGACACTCGGTGATGGTCATCGAGCACAACCCCGAGGTCATCAAGTGCGCCGACCACATCGTCGACCTGGGGCCCGAGGGCGGCGACGGCGGCGGCGAGGTGGTGGCCACGGGCACGCCGGCGCAAGTGGCCGAGGTGGAGCGGTCCCACACCGGACGCTACCTGAAGGACCATCTCGCGCCGTCGCGGTCCCGGTTCACCCCCACCCTGGCCAAGGCGCCTCGGCGCCGTACCTCGGCGGCGCGTTCCAACGGGACCGGAGCCATCCAGGTCATCGGCGCCCGGGAGCACAACCTCAAGGGCATCGACGTGGACATTCCGCGGGACCGGCTGGTGGTGGTGACCGGCCTCAGCGGCTCCGGCAAGTCGTCCCTGGCCTTCGACATCATCTACGCGGACGGCCAGCGGCGCTACATCGACAGCCTCTCCGCCTACGCGCGCCAGTTCATGAAGATCATGGCGCGGCCCGACGTGGACGTGCTGGCGGGCATACCCCCCACCGTGGCCATCGAGCAGCGCCTGAGCCAGGGGGGCCGGAACTCCACCGTGGCCACCGTCACGGAGCTGTACCACTACCTGCGCCTGCTCTATTCCAAGGTGGGCAAGCAGCACTGCCCGCAGTGCGGCGGCGCCATCGCCTCGCTCACCCGCAGCCGCATCCTGGACCGGGTGGGCCGCAAGTACCGCGGCAAGGACATCACCGTGCTGAGCCCGGTGGTGCGGGGCCGCAAGGGCTACCACAAGGACGTGATGATGGCGGCCCGCCGGCTGGGCTACGGCCGCGCCCGCATCGACGGCGCCATGACGGCCCTCAACGCCTCGCTCCTCCAACAGGGCCTGGGGCGTTTCCACGAGCACGACATCGACATCGTGGTGGGCACCGCCAAGGCCGGCCGCCTGAGCATGGAGACGGTGCTGGGACAGGGGCTTCGCCTCGGCAACGGCGTCATCCACGTGCTCGCCGAGGGCGCCGAGGAAATCTACAACGAGCGCCTGTTCTGCCGCGCCTGCGGCGTCGGCTACGAGCCGCTGGACCCCCGCCTGTTCTCCTTCAACAGCCGCCAGGGAGCCTGTCCGGACTGTCACGGCGTAGGCTCCTCCGAGGAGCTCGACGCCGATCTGGTGATCCCGGATCCGGAGCTGAGCCTGACGGAGGTCGTGAACCGGCTGTGCGCGGACGCCCCCGAGGGGCGCGCCGGCCTCAAGCGGCGGCTGAACCAGTGCCAGGGGGAGCTGGAACGGAAGCTCGGCATCCCCGGCGACGTCCCCATCAAGACCCTTTCGGCCAAGCAGCGGGAGGTGCTGGTGAACGGCCGCTCCCGTCCCTCGGTCCCGGGCCTGCTCAAGGTGCTCGCCGGGCTCCAGGTGAAGAGCGACGGCCCGCTGGCCGGCTATCTCGGGTCGTTCGTGAGCGAGCGCACCTGCCCGTCCTGCCACGGCGCCCGCCTCAACGCCCGGGCGCGCAACGTCCGCATCGCCGGCAAGGCCATCTGGCAGATCACCGCCCTGTCGGTGAAGGAGGCGCTGGGCCGTTACGCATCTCTGGAAGAGCGGCTGGTCAAGAACATCGCCGACAAGGAACGGCTGGTGCTGGAGAAGACCCAGAAGGAGATCCACCACAAGCTGCGCTTCCTGGATGAGGTGGGCCTGGGCTACCTGACCCTGGACCGGCGGGCCAACACCCTGTCCGGCGGCGAGGCCCAACGGGTGCGCCTGGCGGCGCAGCTCGGCTCCAACCTGCGCGGCGTCTGCTACATCCTGGACGAGCCCACCATCGGCCTGCACACCCGCGACAACCGCCGGCTCCTGGCCACCCTGCGGCGCCTGGTGGACGTCGGCAACTCGGTGCTGGTGGTGGAGCACGACGAGACCACCATCCGGGCGGCCGATGTGCTGGTGGACCTCGGTCCCGGCGCCGGGGTGCGGGGCGGCCGGGTGGTGGCCATGGGCACGCCGGAGGAGGTGCGCGCCAACCCCGCCTCGGTAACCGGCGCCTTCCTGGGCACCGCCCGGCGGCGGCTCTGGCCCGAGCGGCCGCTTCGGGGCGGCGAATGGCTGGAGGTGACCGGCGCCAGCGAGAACAACCTCAAGAACCTCAAGGTGCGGCTGCCCCTGGGCAAGTGGACCTGCGTCACCGGAGTGTCCGGCTCCGGCAAGAGCACGCTGGTGAAGGAGGTGTTGTTCAAGGGCCTCAAGACGAGGCTGGGACACAACACCGGCCGCCCCGGCCGGCACCGGGACCTGGCCGGCTGGCAACCCATCGAGCGGGCGGTGGAGGTGGACCAGACCCCCATCGGCAAGACCCCGCGCTCGGTTCCCGCGTCTTACGTGGGCTTCCTCGACGAGATCCGCCGCATCTACGCGCTCCATCCGGAGGCGCGCATGCGCGGGTACACCCCGAGCCGGTTCTCCTTTAACGTCAGCGGCGGCCGCTGTGACGAGTGCGCCGGCCAGGGCCGGATCCGCAAGGAGATGAGCTTCCTGCCCGACGTGTTCGTGAACTGCGACGGCTGCGGCGGCCTGCGCTTCAACGAGGAGACCCTGTCGGTGCAGTTCAACGGCAAGAACATCGCCGAGGTGCTGCGGATGACCGTGGAGGAGGCGGTGGAGTTTTTCCGTTCCTTCCCCAAGGCCTACCGCCCGCTGAAGCTCCTGGACGACATCGGCATGGGCTACATCACCCTGGGACAGGCCAGCAACACCCTGTCCGGCGGCGAGGCCCAGCGCATCAAGCTCGCCTACGAGCTGGGCAAGGAGTCCCGCGGCAAGACCCTCTACATCCTCGACGAGCCCACCACCGGCCTCCACTTCGCCGACGTCGAGAAGCTCATCGACATCCTCCACCGCCTCGTCGACGCCGGCAACACCGTCATCACCATCGAGCACAACCTCGAGATCATCAAGGACGCCGACTACCTCGTGGACCTCGGGCCCGAAGGCGGTGACAAGGGCGGCCGCGTGGTCGCCCACGGCCCCCCGTCCAAAGTGGCCCGGGACGGCAAACGGTCCTACACGGCCCGGGCGCTGCGGGAGTATCTGGAGGCGAACGGGACGGGGTAGGCGTCAGCACGTTGCACGGGAGAAGGCAGGTCTAAAGTTCCGCTGTCAACGGCCGATTGGTTCCCATGTGAGATAGCGCGTTGGTTGACCGGTCACCAACGTTGATGGCCGTTCCGAGTTGGGTTACAGTCGGAGTTGCGAAGGATGGAACCATGAGCAACGAGTTGATCGCGATCTTGGGCGTAGGGGTGGCGCTCGGATTGTTCAACTGGCGGGTGAGCCGGTCGGACAAGGCCGATGCACAGAAGCACTTCGCACGTATTGACAGGGACTTGGACGAAGTCAAAAGTCGTCTGAACTGGTTGGTGGACCGGGTGACCGACCTTACCGGCCGTGTGGGGCGCATCGAGGGCATTTTGATACGTCAGGGAGAGCCCGCTCCCCGCCCCGAAACCGGAGAATCCCGCACTTAGCGCATACTGTTCCCCTGACTCACCGGCGGAGCGTCCCCGCTACGCCGTCCCGCCAGGCCGTTCCCCACGTCCCGCTTTCCGCAGCGTCGTCGGGGCTTGCATTTGCCCGCCAAAACGGAAAGAAAGGGAGCAGACTTCACCGGCAGACCTCAGGAGGAAACACATGATCATCGAGATGAGGACCTATACGCTGAAGCCCGGCAAGACGCCGGACTTCGAGAAGGCGTTCGAGGAAGGGCTGGAGCACCGCGCCAAGATCTCCCCGCTGGGGGCGTTCTTTCATTCGGAGGTGGGGGCGCTGAACCAGGTGATCCACATCTGGCCGTACGAGAGCTTCGAGGAGAAGGACCGCATCGGCGCCGAGGCCCGGGCCACCGGCCACTGGCCGCCCAAGGTGCGCGAGTTCATGGTGACTCAGGAAAGCAAGATCTTCCAGGCGGCGCCCTTCTCCCCGCCGCTGGAGCCCCGGGAGATGGGCAACATCTACGAGATCCGCACCTACACGGTCCACCCTGGCTCCATCCCGACGCTGATCGAGCGTTGGCAGGACTGCATCGAGGACCGGGTCAAGATCTCGCCCCTGGCCGCCGGCTGGTTCACCACCTACGGCTCGCTGAACCAGTGGGTGCACATCTGGCCCTACAAGGACATGGGCGAGCGGTCCAGGCTCCGCGCCGAGGCCATGAAGCTCCCCAACTGGCCGCCCGCCACCCGCGAGATGCTGCTCCACCAGGAGAACTCCATCGTCGTGCCGGCGTCCTTCTCGCCGTTGCACTAGCCGAAACCCGCCGCTGCTCAGGCGTCCGGATCGCTTCACGCGCCGCTCGGCCGGTTGTTTGGTGCACGATTCCAAACTGCCGGCCCCGGCGGCGCGTGGGGTCACCGCGCCGCTCTGCCACTACCAACGCCATGCTCGATCGTTGTTGCCCCCCCGTGTCCATGGGTTCACTGGCGGCGTGGAAGTGTAGGCGCACCCACGGAGTCTTGACGATGACCACTACGACAAAGACGTTTGGATTGTTTGGCTGTATCGGCCTCTTCGCCCTCGCAGCGACCTGGGCGTTGGCGCAGCATGATCACACGATGTCCCCTTACGCGCATACCCAAAGCGCCGAGTTCGCAACCCTCACAACTGACGAGGTGCGCGAGTTGCGGAGTGGCGAAGGCATGGGCTTGGCTCGAGCGGCCGAGTTGAACAGTTTTCCCGGGCCGCGGCACCTTCTCGATCTCAAGGCAGACCTCTATCTCACCCGGGAACAGATCGCGCGCATCGAGGCGATTCACGCGAAAATGAAGACCAGGGCCATCGCCAAGGGCGAGGCCATACTCCAGGCGGAGTTGCACCTTGCGAACCTGTTTGCCGCGGGACGGCCCACCGCGGCGGAAACGACCCGTATGACCGAGCACCTCGGAAACATGCGCGGACAACTCCAGGCCATCCACCTGGTCGCACACATCGAGAGCGCCCGCGAGCTCACCGCCGAGCAGATCGAGCGTTACGACCGGATCCGGGGCTACCGGCACTGAAGCGAGCCGGGAACCGGAAGCCGGGGGAGGGGGCATGGCAGAGAGCGATATCGAGATCGCACGGAAGTCGGTGCTCAAGCCGATGGCGGAGATCGGCGACCGCCTGGGGGTTCCGCGGGAGGCGCTGCTGCCCTACGGACACACCAAGGCGAAGATCGATCTCTCCTACGTCGGTTCCCTCTCCGACCGCAAGAACGGCAAGCTCGTGCTCGTCACCGCCGTCACGCCGACGCCTGCCGGCGAGGGCAAGACCACCACGTCGGTGGGTCTGGCCGATGGGCTGAACCGTATCGGCAAGGAGACGGTGGTCTGTCTCCGTGAGCCGAGCCTCGGACCGTGTTTCGGGATGAAGGGCGGGGCAGCGGGTGGAGGGTATGCGCAGGTGGTGCCCATGGAGGACATCAACCTGCATTTCACTGGCGACTTTCACGCCATCGGCGCCGCCAACAACCTGCTGGCCGCGCTCATCGACAACCACATCCATCAGGGCAACGCGCTGGGGCTGGACGCGCGCCGCATCTCCTGGCGGCGTGTGGTGGACATGAACGACCGCGCGCTGCGCGAGATCGTCTGTTCCCTCGGCGGGCTCGGCAACGGGTTCCCGCGCAGCGACGGCTTCGACATCACCGTCGCTTCGGAAGTGATGGCGATCTTCTGTCTGGCCGCGGACCTGGCCGACCTCCAGCGCCGCCTGGGCAAAATCGTGGTGGGACAGACCCGCGCCCGTGAGTGGGTCACGGCCCGCGACCTGAAGGCGGATGGAGCCATGACGGTCCTGCTCAAGGACGCTCTCGCCCCCAACCTGGTCCAGACCCTGGAGAACAGTCCCGCCATCATCCACGGCGGGCCGTTCGCCAACATCGCCCACGGGTGCAATTCGCTCATCGCCACCCGCACCGGCCTCAAGCTCGCCGACTACGTGGTGACCGAAGCGGGCTTCGGCGCGGACCTGGGCGCCGAGAAGTTCTTCGACATCAAGTGCCGCAAGGCCGGCCTCGCGCCCGACGCCGTCGTGGTAGTGGCCACGGCGCGGGCGCTGAAGATGCACGGCGGCGTGGCGCTGGCCGCTCTCGGGGACGAGAACGTGGTGGCGGTCAAGGCGGGCGGCGCCAACCTGGCGCGCCATCTCGCCAACGTGCGGCAGTTCGGGGTGCCGGCGCTGGTGGCCGTGAACCGGTTTCCCACCGACACGGAGGCCGAGCTCCAGGCGGTGACGGAGGTCGCGGCCGCGCTGGACGTCCCCGCCCTGGTGTGCACCCACTGGGCCGACGGCGGCGCCGGCACCGAAGCCCTGGCGCGCCGGGTGGTGGATGTTGTCGAGGCGGGAGAGGCGTCCTTCCGCCCCCTGTATCCCGACGACATGCCGCTGTGGGACAAGGTCGAGACGGTGGCGAAGCGCATCTACCACGCCGGGAGCGTCACCGCCACGCCGGCGGTGCGCAACCGCTTCAAGGCGCTACAGGACGGCGGCTACGGCCACTATCCGGTGTGCATGGCCAAGACCCAGTACAGTTTCTCCACCGACCCCGCCCTCAAGGGCGCCCCGGAGGGCCACGAGGTGCAGGTGCGCGAACTGCGCCTGTCCGCGGGCGCGGAGTTCGTGGTGGCCATTTGCGGCGACATGATGACCATGCCGGGCCTGCCCAGGACGCCGGCCGCGGAGAGTATCCACATTAACGCCGAGGGGCAGGTAGAGGGCCTTTTCTGAGATTTCCGCCGCCTTTAGTTACCCCTCCTCCCCCTCCATCAGATAGCTCTGGATGAACCGGTCGATGTCGCCGTCGAGGACGGCGTCGGCGTTGCCGATCTCCACGTTGGTGCGGTGGTCCTTGACCATGCGGTAGGGGTGGAGGACGTAGGAGCGGATCTGGCTGCCCCATGCGATGTCCTTCTTGGCCTTGGCGTAGCTGTCCATCATCTCCCGCTGCTTCTCCACTTCCAGCTCGTAGAGCCGCGAGCGCAGGATGCGCATGGCCATGGCCTTGTTCTTGTGCTGGGAGCGCTCGTTCTGGCAGGCCACCACGATGTTTGTGGGAAGGTGGGTGATGCGCACGGCGGAGTCGGTCTTGTTGACGTGCTGGCCGCCGGCGCCGCTGGCGCGGTAGGTGTCGATGCGTAGGTCGGACTCGTTGACCTCCACTTCGATGGCGTCGTCGACTTCGGGGTAGACGAAGACCGAGGCGAAGGAGGTGTGGCGCCGGGAGTTGGCGTCGAAGGGGGAGATGCGCACCAGCCGATGAATGCCAGCCTCGCATTTCAGGTAGCCGTAGGCATACTCGCCGGCGATGGTGAAGGTGACCCGCTTGAGGCCCGCTTCCTCGCCCGGCTGGTACTCCATGATCTCGGTCTTGTAGCCGCGCCGGTCGCCCCAGCGAAGGTACATGCGCAGCAGCATCTCGGCCCAGTCCTGGGACTCGGTGCCGCCGGCGCCGGGATGGAGCGTGACGATGGCGTCCCGGCGGTCGTCCGTGCCGCCCAGAAGCTGCCGGAGTTCCATGTCCGCCAAGCTGTCCGAGACTTCCCGAAGGCGGGTTTCCGTCTCTTCCAACGCCTCGGGATCATCCTCTTCCTCGGCCAGTTCCAGAAAGAAACGCGCCTCCTCGATGTCGGAGTGGCACTTCCCGTAGTCGTCCACGGCCTCCCGGAGCACGGATTGCTCCTTGAGGACCTCCTGGGCCTTGTCGTTGTCGTTCCAGAAGTCGGGCTTGGCGGTGAGGGTCACCAGCTCGTCGATGCGCTTCTGCTTGCCGTCGACGTCAAAGACGCCTCCGTAGCTGGCCGAGCTTGTCCTCGAGCTGTGTCAGTTGTTCGCGTGCTTCGTCAAACATGGTGGGCTCCTGCGGCCGGGTCCATTAACCCCGACCGGCGATGGTCTTCAATATAGCGGATGTTCCGCCGGACAACAAAAGTGCCGGCTAGTGTCGTGTCTCACGTAAGTGTTGACAAAGATGCGCAGGATTCTTCGTTGTCGGCAAGGCGCGATGACGAGCAGTGGCGGTTACCACGCGAGGAAGACCCCGGGTCAAGCTTGCCCCGGGCCTGACCCGGGGCCCGGGGTGACGTACGCAGCCGACGACGAAAAAGACCAGCAGATTTGTCAACATCTACGTGGGACACGACACTAGGTCAGCCCGGCCTTGAGCTGTTTCCGCAGGCGCCGCTCCAGGGCGCGCATCTCCCGCTCGTCCTCGGGGCCGCGCTCGTGGTCGTAGCCAAGGTTGTGCAGGATCCCGTGTATGAGCAGCACCTCCATCTCGTCGTCCAACGACCGGCGCCGTTTCCGGGCCTGACGGGCCGCCTTCTCCACGGAGATGATGACGTCGCCGATAAGCCGCGGGCCGGAGGGCGGTGGATCGTCCACTGGAAACGAAAGCACGTCGGTGGGCTCGTCGCGCGACCGGAAGTGCCCGTTCAGGCGGCGGATTTCCTCGTCCCCCACCAGCGCCAGGCTGAGCTCGCAGTCCTCCAGGTCCAGCAGGCGCAGGATACGGCGGGCCGTGGCCTTGAGTCCGCGCACGGGCATACGCCTGGCCGGACCCTGGCGCGCCACGTCGACGGTGACGTCACCCATCCCGGTCTTCGTCTTGCCGCGTGTCGCGCTCGTAGGCGGTGATGATGTCCTGCACCAGGCGGTGGCGGGCCACGTCCTTCTCGGTGAAGGTGATGAAGCGGATGCCCTCCACCTCCTGCAGGATGCGCCAGGCCTCCTTGAGCCCGGACAGCCGGCCGGCGGGCAGGTCGATCTGGGTCACGTCGCCGGTGATGACGGCCTTGGAGCCGTAGCCCAGCCGTGTGAGGAACATCTTCATTTGCTCGGGGGTGGTGTTCTGCCCCTCGTCCAGGATGACGAAGGAGTCGTTGAGGGTGCGGCCGCGCATGAAGGCCAGCGGCGCCACCTCGATGCTGCCCCGTTCCAGGAGCCGGCGGGCCTTGTCGAAATCCACCATGTCGTGCATGGCGTCGTACAGCGGCCGCAGGTAGGGGTTCACCTTCTCGGCCAGGTCGCCGGGCAGGAAGCCCAGCTTCTCCCCGGCCTCCACCGCCGGTCGGGTGAGGATGATGCGGGCGTAGTTGTTCTTCATCAATTCGGACACCGCCATGGCCATGGCCAGATAGGTCTTGCCGGTTCCCGCCGGGCCGATGCCGAAGACGATGTCGTGGCGCCGGATGGCGTCGATGTAGCTCTTCTGGGCGACGCTCTTGGGGGTGATGGTGCGCTTGTGGGACGAGATGTAGATAGTGTCGAGAAAGATCTCCTGCAGGTTCGCCTTGCCGTTGCTGCTCAGGATGCGGATGGCGTAGTCGACGTCGCTGCCGTACACGGGGTAGCCCCGTTCGAGCAGCCCGTAGAGCTGGCGCATCACTTCCCGGGCCAACTCCGCTTCGGGCGGGTCGCCCTGTATCTCCATCTCGGTGCCATGGACCCGGAACTTGACCCCCAGCGCCCGCTGCGCGATCTTCAGGTGCTCGTCCTGGTTGCCCAGAAGCTCCCGGAACAGCCGCGGATCGTTGAATGCCAGATGGGGCACCGCCAGCATGCTTTCGACGGTAGCTTGAGCCACTAGCCACCTCCCATGAACTGGACCACGATCTCCCGGCTCCGGGCCCGGTTGTCGAAGTCCGCCAGAACGATCTGCTGCCAGGTACCCAGCGCCAGCTCTCCGTCGGCCACGGGGACCTGGAGGGAAGGCCCCACCAGCGAGGCTCTGAGGTGAGAGAACCCGTTGTCGTCGCCCCAACGGTCGTCGTGATGGTAGCGCCTGTCGGATGGAATGAGGCGCTCGAACAACTCACCGAGATCCTCGACGAGCCCCGGTTCGAATTCCACTGTGGTCAGCGCGGCGGTGGAGCCGGAGACAAAGAGGCTGGCAAGGCCATTGCGAAGTCCTGCCTCGCCCAGGGCCTTTCGGACCTTTGGCGTGATGTCGATGATGTCGCAGAAGCCCTTGGTCTGCTCGTGGAGCCTGAACGTGACGATATCCATCAAGAGATACTTGACACGATCTCCCGGGCCAGGCGCAGCGCGTCATCGGTCTTGTCCGGTTGCTTGCCGCCGGCCTGGGCGAAGTCGGCGCGGCCGCCGCCGCCACCGCCGACGGCGGGCGCCACCTGCTTGATGATGTTCCCCGCGTGATACCGGCCGTCCAGGCCGCTGCCCGCCCCGGCCGCCAGCATCACGTTCTTCTCGCCGGGACAGGCCAGGAAGACGAAGCCCTCGGTCAGTTGCTGCCGGAGCTGGTCCACGGTCTCCCGAAGCTGCCGGGCGTCCATTCCCTCTACTTTCTCGATGATGAAGCTGGCGCCCGCAGCGTTCGTTTGCGCTTTGCCGAGAAGCTCCGGCACCCGGTTCTGCCCAAGCTGGCCCTTGAGCTCCGTCACTTGGCGCTCCAGCTCCTTCTGCCGTTCCAGCAGACGCCGCACCTTTTCCGGGGCGTCCTCGTTGGTGCTCCGGAGCAGTCCGGCGATCTCGGCGAGGACGGCGTCGTAGGCGCGCATCACGTCGAAGGCGGTGGCGCCGGTGACTGCCTCGATGCGGCGCACGCCCGCGGACACGCCGCCCTCGGCGCTCAGCCGGAACAGCCCGATGTCGCCGGCCTGAAGGATGTGGGTGCCGCCGCACAGCTCGGTGGAGAAGTCGCCGATGCGCACCACCCGCACGCGGTCGCCGTACTTGTCCCCGAAGAACGCCATGGCGCCGGCGCGGATGGCGTCGTCATAGTCCATCTCCTCGGTGGAGACCCCGCCGTTCTCGCGGATCCGCTCGTTCACTTCCCGCTCGATGCGCTCCAGGATTTCCGGGTCCACCGGGCCGCCGTGGGTGAAGTCGAACCGCAGCCGGTCCGGCGCCACCAGCGATCCGGCCTGGCGCACGTTGGCGCCCAGCTCCTCCCGCAGCACGGCGTGCAGGATGTGGGTGGCGGAGTGGTTGAGCATGGCGCGCTGGCGCCGCTCGCCGTCCACCGCCAGCTCCACGGTGTCCCCGGCCGCCACACGGCCGCTGACCACCTTTCCCCGGTGCACGGACACCTCGGGCGCCGGGTGCCACGTATCCAGCACCTCCACGGTGTCGCCGCGTTCCGTGCGGATGACGCCCCGATCGCCGACCTGGCCGCCGGCCTCGGCGTAGAACGGCGTCTCCGCGACGATGACCTCCACGGCGTCGCCCTCTTGGGCTTCTTCCACGGGCGCATCGCCGCGATAGAGCGCGCTCACCCGCGACTCGTGGCTCAGGCGGTCGTAGCCCAGGAACCGGCTCTGGGGCAGCGCGTCGGCGGCGTTGAGACTGTCGCCGTGGACGGTGGTCTCGCGCGCCGCCCGGCCCCGCGTCCGCTGCGCCTCCATCAGCCGCTCGAACCCCTCGTGATCGACCGCGATGCCTTCGTTCCGCAGGATGTCCTCGGTGAGGTCGACGGGAAAGCCGTAGGTGTCGTAGAGGCGGAAGGCGACGTCGCCGGGCAGCGACCGGCCGCCGGTCTTGCGGAGGTCCGCCAGCGAGTCCTCCAGCAGCACCAGTCCCTTGTCCAGGGTGTCGGCGAAGCGCGCCTCCTCGGCCTTGATGGTCTCCCCGATGCGTTCCCCCTCGGCCCGCACCTCGGGGTAAGCGTCTCCCAGCACCCCGGCCACCGGCGCCACCAGCCGGAACAGGAACGGCTCCTCGAAGCCCAGCAGGCGGCCGTGACGGGCGGCGCGCCTGAGCAGGCGGCGCAGCACGTAGCCGCGGCCGTCGTTGCTCGGCAGCACGCCGTCGGCGATGAGACAGCTCACCGCCCGGGCGTGGTCGGCGATGACGCGGAACGAGACGTCCGCTCCGGCGTTCTCGCCGTAGCCTCTCCCGGCCAGCTCCTCGGTGGCGGAGATGATGTCGCGGAACAGGTCCACGTCGTAGTTGGAGAAGACTCCCTGGAGCACGGCGGTGATGCGCTCGAGCCCCATTCCGGTGTCCACGTGCTTGGCGGGCAGCTCGTGGAGCTCACCGCCGGCGTCGCGGTTGTACTGGATGAAGACGAGGTTCCAGAGCTCGATGTAGCGGGCGCAGTCGCCGTTGACGGCGCACACGTGCCCCGCCTCGCCCTTGTGGTCGCAGGCCTCTGGGCCCCGGTCCAGGTGGATCTCGCTGCACGGCCCGCAGGGGCCGGTTTCGCCCATCTCCCAGAAGTTGTCCTTCTCGTCGAAGCGCTGCACCCGCTCCGCCGGCAGGCCGGTGATGCGATGCCACAACTGCTCCGCCTCGTCGTCGGTGCGGAACACCGTGGCGTAGAGCTTGTCCTTGGGCAGTCCCCATACCCCCGTGAGGAGTTCCCAGGCCCAGGCGATGGCCTCTTCCTTGTAGTAGTCGCCGAAGGACCAGTTTCCGAGCATTTCGAAGAAGGTGTGGTGGTAGGTGTCACGCCCCACCGACTCCAGGTCGTTGTGCTTGCCGCTGATGCGGAGGCACTTCTGGGCGCTGGCGGCGCGCCTGGACGCGGCCCGCTCCACGCCCAGGAAGATGTTCTTGAACTGCACCATCCCCGCGTTGGTGAAGAGCAGGGTGGGGTCCTGTTGCGGCACCAGAGACGAGCTCTGCACCACCGTGTGGGTCTTGTCCTTGAAGAAGTCGAGGAACCTGTTGCGTATCTCTTTTCCGGACGTCATGACGGCCATTGATAGCATTCCCGCCAGCGGGAAGGCAATGTCGATCTAGTCGCCATCCGGCCCGTTTGCAGGCGCTCGCTGGGGGCTCTTGAGGCCGGCCTTGGCCCGTATCAGCTCCATCAACTGGCCGGAGATGTCGGGGTGGTCGCGCAGGAACTGCTTGACGTTCTCCCGGCCCTGGCCGATGCGGTCGCCCTCGAACGAGTACCAGGCGCCGCTCTTGGCGAGGACGCCCATGTCGGCCCCGATGTCCACCAGCTCGCCTTCCCTGGAGATGCCGGTGCCGTAGAGGATGTCGAACTCGGCTTCCCGGAAGGGCGGCGCCATCTTGTTCTTCACCACCTTCACCCGGGTGCGTCCGCCGATGACGGAGTCGGCGTCCTTGAGCGCTCCGGTCCGGCGGATCTCCATGCGGAGGGAGGCGTAGAACTTCAGCGCGTTGCCGCCGGTGGTGGTTTCGGGGTTGCCGAACATGACGCCGATCTTCATGCGGATCTGGTTGATGAAGATCACCACCGAATGGGAGCGGGAGATGGTGCCGGTGAGCTTGCGCAATGCCTGGGACATGAGCCGGGCCTGGAGCCCCATGTGGGAGTCGCCCATCTCGCCCTCGATCTCGGCCCGGGGCACCAGTGCCGCCACCGAGTCGATCACCAGCACGTCGATGGCGCCGCTTCGCACCAGCGTTTCGGCGATCTCCAGGGCCTGCTCGCCGTGGTCCGGTTGGGAGATCAGCAGTTCGTCGGTCTGTACCCCGAGCTTCTTCGCATAGCTCAGGTCCAGCGCGTGCTCCGCGTCGACGAACGCCACCATCCCGCCCAGCCGTTGGGCCTCGGCGAGGATGTGGAGCGCCAGGGTCGTCTTGCCGGAGGATTCGGGGCCGTAGATCTCCACCACGCGGCCGCGCGGCACCCCGCCTACCCCGAGGGCGATGTCGAGGCCGATGGAGCCGGTGGGTATGGTGGGGATGTCGCGGATCTGCCCGCCCTCTCCGAGCTTCATGATCGCCCCCTTGCCGAACTGTCTCTCGATCTGACTCACGGCAAGGTCGATGGCTTTCTCCTTGTTCGCGTCCATGGATTCTCCTTAGTGGGTTTTCGAAACTTCGGTCACGCGGCTCTCCGTTCCGGCCGGACCGCTCTCGCGGGGCTTCAGGGGAAACACCTCCAGCGCGGAGTATACGGCCCCTCCGGGCCGTAGCGTGCTCTGAAAGAGTGTCACATCGTCGATACCAAACTCGCCGAACTGATGGTCGCGCCAGCGCGCGAGGTCGTCCTGAAGACGTCCGCCGCCTGGATCGGGCCGCCGCCAGCGGCCGATGGTCGCATGCGGCCGGAACGGAGCCGTGGCCCGCTCGATGCCAAAGGGCTCCACGGCCCGGTTTACCCGCCTCGCCACGAGCGCCAACTCCGGTGCTGACAGCCCGACCCAGAGGACCCGCGGCCGCCGGGCGTCCGGAAAGACGCCCAGGCTTCTGGCGGCGACACGGAAAGCGGTGATGTCGGACAGGGCATCCCGCAAGGCCGCGCGTATGGAAACAACCTGGGCCTCTTCGACGTCTCCCAGGAACTTCAGGGTCAGGTGGAGGTTGGGTGCCGGGATCCAGCGAACCGCCCTGTCGCCGAACTCAGCACGCACCGCGGACATTCGCCGGACCAGTGCCGGGCCTACCGGAACGCCGACGAATGCTCGCAAGGTCGGCATCATTATCTCTTTCGGCAGCCGGCAGGTTTTCTTTAGCGGCCGGCTTCACGAAGGTGTCGGAGAGGGCAGCCCCGCGGTCTTGCGATCCGCCTCCAGTCGTTCGAAGAACAGTTCCTTGGTGTCCTCGAAGATCTCCATCAGCAAGGGGTCGAGCTGCCTTTCGACCGGCACGTTGGCCTTCAACGGGTCCACGTACCGGTTGTCCTGCCACATTTCGAAGTGAAGGTGGGGACCCGTGCACAAGCCGGAACATCCCACGTAGCCGATGGTCTGGCCCTTCTTCACATGCACGCCGCGCCGTATCCCGGGCCCGTAGCGTCTGAGGTGCGCGTACCGTGTCTTCATGCCGCCGCCGTGGCTGACCTCCACCAGACGGCCGTAGGCGCCCTTCCACCGCGAGTAGGTGACGCGCCCGTCGGCCACGGTCCTGATGGGCGTCCCGGTCCGGGCGGCGAAATCCACGCCGTAGTGCGGTCGCCGCACCTTGAGGATCGGGTGGAAGCGGCGCAACGAGAATCGCGAGCTGATGCGCCTGAAATCCACGGGATAACGCAGAAACGACCGGGATACCGAGCGGCCGTCGGGGTTGTAGTAGTTGCCGCGACCGTCCGCCCCCTGGAAGTAGATGGCCTTGTGCCTGCGCCCCCGGTTGAAGAACTCCGCGGCCAGTATGAGGATCTGGTCGGACCTCTTGCTGCCGGGGCGAAACTTTCTCCGGTAGAGCACGCGATACGTGTCCCCGGTGCGCAGGTCTTTCTGAAAGTTGATGTCCCAGCCGAGGATATCCACCATGCGGGAGATGACGGCGACGTCAACGCCGGCCCTCTTGGCGCTGCCGTAGAGCGATCCCTCGGTTATCACGCCGCTCACGGTCCGCACTTCCTGCTGGTACGGCACTTCGTCCTTGTAGAACAGGATATCCTTGTGGTTGCGATACCATGTCAGCCGCAGGTCCGAACGAAGCACGATCTCCAGCGCCTTCAGGTTCCCGGCACCGTTGGAGCCGGCGGTGGCGGTGCCGTTGCCGTTCTCGTGCGCCTTGAAGTAGAAGTCGATGCGGCTGCCGGCTCGAAGCCTGCGCACGTGCTTCTGCTTCTGGAGGGCCTTGAGCCAAAGGCGCCTCTCCTTGGCATCCAGTTCGTACTTCCGGAGCACACCCCACAGGTGTTCCCCGGACTTGAGCCTGTGCCTCACCCGCTCGGCGTTATCGAGAGGCGGCACCGGGCGGACGCCGTTCCGGGCGCCATTGGGCGGTGGCGTGTATTCCAGCAGCCCGTTCCGCTGCTTGATCCGGGCCAGCGCGTATTCCGAAAGGAAGCTTCCTTCCCGTGCGGTTGAAGGGACCCCGTTGGAAGGGAGGCGGATCACGGAGCCCTCCGAGCGCTTGCGCCCGAGCACCGAACCGCTGCCGAAACGGATTTTGTTTCCGACCTTCTCCCAGGTCAGCTTGCTTCCCTTCCTGACCTCGAGCTCGACCGCCTTGAGGTTATCCCTGCGGTGTCTGGCGGGAGTCCTCTCGAAGTACAGGTGAAGGCGCTGTCCGGGCCTGAGCCTGGTGACGGGGTACTGTGCGTCGATGGCGTCGAACCAGGCTTCGCTTTCCTTTCCGGCCACTCCCAGGGGTTTCAGTATCCGCCCCAGGGTCTGGCCGCGGCGGATGGTGCGGATGACCTTTTCCAGGGGTTCGAAGGACCGCGTGGGAGGCAGCGGCCGGTCGGTGACCGCCGTCGGAGGGCCGGCCGGCGGGCGCGTGACCGGCGCGGGCGAGGGCGGCCCCGCGAGATGTCTTTCCACCACCCGCTGGTTCCTGCCCAGGTACCCGATCCGGCCTTCGGTCCGTTGCCATGTCAGCAGGTCCCCGCTTCTTGACTCGATCTGCAAGGCGTCGAGGGTCGGCCGGCTTCCGCTTCGGGAAACGAAGTGGAGGACGATCTTCTTCCCGGGGTAGAGCCGCTTCAGCGAGAACTTTTTGCCGACGGCCCGGATCCAGGGCTGCGCCGCGTTCCCGGAGATTCCCTTGGCCCGCAGCACGCGGCCGAGAGTTTCCCCCTTCCGAAGGACATGGGTCACCCGCTCGACCGGCGAGGTAGCCTTCGCCGGCGTCTTGGCAACCCTCTTCGCCGGAGCTTTGGCGACCTTCTTCGCCGGCGTCTTCGCGGCGACCTTGGGGGGAGCGACGGCAGGCGTCGCGGCCACGGCAGGCCGGGCTGTTGCCGTTCTGTGGTAGACGATCTGGCCGTCCCGGACTTGCCAGACTTTGGGCTTCGAGCCGGCGCGCTCGATCCGAAGGCCGGTCAGGTCGCCCCGGCGGCCGGAGGCCCACGGCGGGTCCTTGAAGTAAAAGTGGACGTCGTCCCCGTCGTTGAGGATTGCGGCAACGCCCACCTGTTTGGCGACGGCCTTGAGCCAGCGTCTCCGGTTTTGCGGGGAAACCCCGAATTTCTCCAGCAGCAGGGGCAGCGTCTCGCTCCCCGCAACCCGCTTGGACACGCGCCATTCGCGCGTGTCCAAGGCTGCCGCGGCCCCGGCCGGGTTCGGGTTGACGGAGGGCGACGATTCGTCGGCCCGTGTAACGCCGGCGGTGAGGATGAGCGACAGGCAGACGAGCAGCGACCCGAGTCGCGAAAAAACCCGGACACTGGCGGACGCTGAATGATGCGCTGCGGCTAGCATGGAGACAGGATCAGTCACACACGACCATATTAATACATAAAATGCCTGATACAAAAACGAAAAACAGCGAAACGAACACGCAGCAGCCACCCGGCCGGATCAAGGGGGCTCCGGCGGGCGGTTCGCCTTCCGGTACCCCAGCGCGTCCTGGGCTATGATCAACTTGTGAATGTTCGAGGAGCCCTCCACGATCTGATAGGATTTCGCGTCCCGGAGGTAACGCTCCACCGGGAAGTCCGTGGAGTATCCGTAGGCGCCGAGGATCTTGAAGGCGTCGTCGGCTGCGTGGGCCGCGGCCTCCGCGGCGGCGTACTTCGCCATGGATACTTCCAGGTTGTTGGGTTGCCCGTGGTCGGCGAGATTGGCCGCCCGGTATACCAGCAGGCGCGCGGATTCTTCCTCCACGATCATCCGGGCCAGGCTGTCCTGGACCATCTGGAAACGTCCGATCTCCCGCCCGAACTGCCGGCGCTGGTTGGCGTAGGCCACGGCCGCCTCCCGGGCCGCCCGGGCCACGCCGAGGGCGCCGGCCGCGCAGCTCAGGCGCGTCTGGTTGAGCTGCCACATGCACATGGCGAAACCCTGTCCCTCGGCCCCGATGCGGTGGTCGGCGGGCACCGGCACGTCGTCGAAATCCAGGGTTCCCGTGGGCGACGCCAGCGCCCCCATCTTGTCCAGGGTACCGCGGCCGACGCCGGCGCCGTCCAATTCCACCATGAAGGCCGACAGTCCGCGGTGTCCCGCCTCCCGATCGGTTACGGCGTATACCAGCGCCCAGTCGGCGATGGGCGCGTTGGAGATCCAGACCTTGTTGCCCTTCAGGACATATCCACCGTCCGTCCGGGTGGCCCGGGTGGACATGGAGGCCACGTCGGAACCGGAGTCAGGTTCGGTGATGGCGAAACAGCCGATCAGCGAGGCATCCACCAGACCGGGGATCCATCGGCGCTTCTGTTCCTCGGTGCCGAACCGCGCCAGGGTCACCGAGGGGGCCATCTGCGTATTGACATGCACCCGGACCGAGCTGTGCACACGGGCGATCTCCTCCGTGAGCAGCACCATCGCCAGGTAGCCCAGGCCGGTGCCGCCGTGGGCCTCGGGGACGACGCAGCCGAAGAAGCCCAGCCGGCCCATCTTCTCGAAGGTCTCCCGCCGGAAGTGATGGTTTCGGTCGTCTTCGGCGGCCGTCGGGGCGATCTCCTTCTCCGCGAACTCGCGGCCCAGCTCCCTGACCGCGAGCAGCTCATCCGAGAGGTCGAAATCCATGGTCCCTCCACTGGAGAACGGTCATCATTATGGCCTGCCCAGAACCTCGCGCGCAACGATGAGCCTCTGGATCTCCGAGGTCCCTTCGTAGATGCGCAACGCCCGCACGTCGCGGTAGAGCCGCTCCATCACGCTGCCCGCCACCAGCCCCCGGCCGCCGTGGATCTGCAGGGCCTGATCGACGATGCGCTGGGCCGCCTCGGTGGCGAAGAGCTTGGCCATGGACGCCTTCCGGCGCAGGTCGCCGTCGCCCCGGTCGTGGGCCCGGGCGGCCTGGTAGACCAGCAGGCGCGCCGCCTCGAGGTCGGTGGTCATGTCCGCGATCTTGAACCGGATGGCCTGGAAGCGGCTCAGGTTACGGCCGAACTGGCTCCGGCGCCTGGCGTGGCGCACCGCCTCGGCGAGGGCGCGCCCGGCCATGCCGGTGGCGGCGGCGCCGACGCTGCAACGGAGGGCCTCCAGGGTGCCCAGGGCGATCCCCAGACCTTGTCCGGGCTGGCCCAGGAGCTGGGCGGCCGGCACGCGGCAGCCTTCGAACCCCACGGTGCCGATGGGATGAGGCGAGATCAGGTCGATCCGTTCCTTGACCTCCACCCCCGGGGTCGCCGCCTCGACCACGAACGCGCTGAGGCCCTTCCCCTTGCGCGCCGGGTGGGTGCTGCCGAAAACCACGTAGAGATGGGCCAGGCCGGCGTTGGAAATGAGGCTCTTGACGCCGTCGAGCACGTAGGCGCCGCCCCGCCTCCGGCCCCTCAACCGGGCGGCGGCTGCATCCGAGCCGGCGTCGGGTTCGGTCAGCGCGAACGCCCCCATGCCCCGGCCCGCGGCCAAACCCGGGAGCCACGCGGCCTGCTGGTCCGGCGTACCTGCCGCCATTATCGGCCAGGCGGCCAGCGCCTGCACCGCGAACAGGGTGTCCGCCAGGGGCGACACCCCCGCCAGCGTCTCGCGGATGACGCACAGGTCCCGCACCTGCACGCGGCGGCGAATGCCGCCGGACCCGCGCGGCACCACGTAGCGAAAGACGCCGCGCCCGGCAAGCTTCCGGAACGCCGCCCGCGCGGCCTCGTCGCCTCCGTCCGCCGCGACCCCGGCCAGCTCGGCCTGTGCCCAGGCCGACAATGACCCGCGCAGCCGGGCCTGCGGCGCGCCCAACCAGTCCGGGATCTCACCCGGCCTGAACTCGTTGTCGCCGGCAACTGTCAACTGCGCTCCGGTTTCCGGCCGATTTCCGACGGCCTTGCCTGTTCCTGGTCCCCCCGGTTGAATCGAGGCGTCTCCCGCTCCATGAACGCGCGAAAGCCTTCGCGGAAGTCGGCGGTCTGCATGCAGTGGGCCTGCGTCATGGCCTCCATCTCCAGGGCGGCGTCGAGGTCCATGCCGGCTTCGACGTCCAGCAGCTTCTTCGTCACCCCGATGGCGTACCGCGGACCGTCCTGGAGCCTGCGGGCCAGCCGCAGGGCCTCCGTCATGAGGTGGTCGTGCGGCACCACCCGGTTGGCCAGGCCGATGCGGTGGGCTTCGGCGGCGTCGATGGTATCGCCGAGCGACAGCAGCTCCATGGCCCGTCCGAGGCCCACGATGCGCGGCAGCAGATGGATCGCGCCCATGTCCGATCCGGCGAGCCCCACCTTGACGAAGAGGAAGGCCATCTTCGCCCGCTCCGACAGCACCCGGAAGTCGCTCGCCAGGGCCAGGACGGCGCCGGCGCCGGCGGCGATGCCGTTGACCGCCGCGATGACCGGTTTCTCCAGCAGGCGCATGTTGCGCACCACGTCGCAGGTAAGCCGGGTGAAGCGGTACAGCCCGGCCCCGTCCATCTTCAACAGCTCGCCGATGATGTCGTCGACGCTGCCCCCCGCGCAGAACCCCTTGCCGGAACCGGTAAGGACCAGCACGTTCACCCGGCGGTCCGCGGCCAGGGAGCCGGTCAGCTCCGCCAGCTCCTCGTAGGTCCGGAACGTCAGGGCGTTGAGCTGCGCGGGGTTGTCGAGGCGGACGGTGGCAATGCCGTCGTCCAGCACGTAGTCGAAACTGTCGTATGCCATGCTACCGTCCTGTGGCGCCTTATGGGCAGGGGCGGGTTCGGAACCGCCCGTGCACGTTTTTCGACCCGTCCGTCAGCACATGACCGCGCCGCCGTCCACGTTCATGGCCTGTCCGGTGACGGCATCGCCGGCCGGGCCTGCCAGCAGCACCGCGAGGTCGGCCACCTCGTCAACCGTCATCAGCCGCCCCAGGGGCGAGGTCCGGGCAAAGCGCTCCAGCGCCTCCGGCGCCGTGCTTCCCAGCGCGGCGGCCATGCGCCGTGCATTCTCGCGCGTCAGCCCGGTGTCCACGTAGCCGGGGCAGATGGCGTTGACGGTGACGCCCTTGCGCGCGGTCTCCAGGGCCATGACCCGGGTGAGCCCCAGCACCGCGTGCTTCGATGCCGTGTAGGCGGCGGTATGGGGATAGGCGGTCTTGGCGGTGGTGGAGGCGATGTTGATGATACGCCCCCACCCCGCGCCGATCATCGGTTCCAGAAACCGCTTGCAGCAATGATAGGTGCCCATGAAGTTCACCCGCATGACTTCCTCCAGAAGCGCGTCGTCCATCTCCAGGAAGCTTGCGGCAGGGGCGATTCCGGCGCTGTTGACGAGGATCTGGACCACGCCCGCCCGGCGCGCGGTGGCCTCCAGGGCCTCCACGGCCGCCCTGGACCCGACGTCGCAGACCACCGGGAGGGCTTCGCGTCCGTACCCGCGGATGGTGGCCGCCAGCGCCTCGAGGGGCTCCCGCGTCCGCGCCGCCAGAACCACGTGGCAGCCCGCGCGCGCCATCGCCAGGGCCACCGCCCGTCCGATACCGCGTCCGGCGCCGGTGACCAGGGCGATCCTGTCCGTCAGCGAGCTCACTAGTGCATGAATCTATCAGACCCGGCGCCGAGGCGTAACATGAGCGTGCCGGGAAACGACGTGGGCGGCCGTGGCATCGAAGTTCCATCCACTCGGTGGCACGTGTTTTGCGGAACCAGGTTGTCCGGGGGCCGCGTTGGTCCTTCGAGGTGGGCCGGTTTCGGAAGGATCGGGAACAGAAATTCCACTTGTTGCCGGGCCGACGCTTGATATAGAAAGTGCTTGCACGGTCGACGTGGAGCCCGGGCTCCGGGGCGACCGTCACAAGGAGGTCGTTATGCAATGCCGTAAGAACTGCGCCGTACTCCTGTGGATCGGGGTGATCGTGTTGTCGTGGCTGGTCCCGACGGCCGGCGGGCAACAGGCGGAGCCGAAGATGCTGACGTTGCAGCAGGCCGAGAGTATCGCCCTGGAGAACCATCCGGGGATCCGCGGGGCCGACGAACGGATCAAGGTGCAGGAAGCGTCGGTGGAAAAGGCCCGGGCCGGGTACTACCCCACCTTGGGGGCCAAGGGCACTTACGAGAACAAGCCGTGGCCCGCGACCCCGAGAGCCGAGCAGAACTTCTACAAAACCACCGGCGAAGTGGACTGGCTCCTCACCGATTTTGGGCGCCGTGAGGGCACGATCCGGCGGGAGGAGGGTACCCTGGAAGCCCGGCGTTTCGCTCGTCGTACCTCGTTGGAGGAAGTGGTTTTCGGCGTGCGGCGGGCGTTCTTCGACTACCTGCGTGCCGAGGCCTTGGTCCGTGTCGAGCAGGATACCGTCAAGGACCGTCAGACCCTGGTGCGGCAGGCGCGCGGTTTCTTCGACGTGGGCACCCGGCCCAAGATCGACGTGGCGCGGGCGGAGGCGAGCCTCTTCGCCGCGGAGGCCGGCCTCATCGCCGCCCAGAACGGCGTCCGGATCGCGTGGGCGCGACTCAAGAACGCCATGGGCGTAACCCGTTTCGAGGAGCGCCCGGTGGCCGCCGACGTCGTCGTGCATCCGGCCACGATGTCCCTGGAAGCGGCGGTGAAGGCTGCTTTCGAGTCGCGCGCGGAGCTCAAGGAGGTCCAAGCGCGCCTTGCGGCCCAACAGGAAGCCATCGACGTGGCCAAGCTGGGGCGCATGCCCAGGCTCCGCTTCGACGGGCAATACGGCGAGTCGTGGCACAATGATCAGGATATCGCCAGTTCCATGCTGATCCTGGACATTCCCCTGTTCGCCGGTTTCACCGTGAAGCCCGAGATAGAGAAAAACGTCCGCGACTACGCGGTGATCAAGGCTCAGCGCGAAGAGCAGCGGCAGCGCATCGCACTGGAGGTGGAGGAGAGCTATCTCAACCTGTTGGAGGCGGGAGAACGGATCAAGGCCAACGAGGCGCAGAAGAGGTCGGCCAAGGAGAACCTCGATCTGGCCAACGGCCGCTACCAGGTCGGGGTCGGCTCGATCATCGAGATCACCGAGGCGCAGGTGATCAATACCCGGGCTCAGACGGACCACATACGGTCGGTCTACGATCACAAGGTGGCGGAGGCCCGGCTTGCCCGCGCCATGGGCCAAGGCTCCACATTCAACCCCTAGTGTCGTGTCCCACGTAAATGTTGACAAATCTGCTGGTCTTTTTCGTCGTCGGCTGCGTACGTCACCTGTATGTTGAGGAATCCCCTTGGACAGGCCAGTCTGAGGGGAGGCATGGGGGGCGCGCCGTCCGTCACAGGGTGAGAAGGCCGTTAGGCCATTCTGCACCGACCCGGAGTGGGGCACCCCTCATGCCAGTTGTCGCTCCGAACAGATGCAGGGGGAGTAGCCCCGTATAGCAAGTGTGGAGGACAGCGCGAATCCTATCAGATAAGGAGGCGTGCATGAAGGTAATAGCAGGGATCGATGTGGGCAAGCGGGAGTTGGTGGTATCGGTGAGAGGGGGTCCAGTCCGGAGTTTCAAGAACGAGGCTGAGGGCATCCGGGGGTTGTGGAAGTGGCTTCGTACGGAGGGGGTGACGCAGGTGGTGTGCGAGGCGACGGGGGGCTACGAGCGGGGGGTGGTGAGGTGGTTGGAGGCCAGGGGGATGGCGGTGCACCGGGCGCATCCGAGCCGGGTGCGGAGTTTTGCTCAGGCGTCGGGGCAAGGGGCCAAGACCGACCGGTTGGATGCGCAGGTGCTGGCGCTGTACGGGGAGGTGTTCGAGGTGGAGGGGCAGCGGGTGCGGGACCGAGCCGAGGAGGAGTTGCGGGAGGTGGTGGGCCGGAGGCAGCAGTTGGTGGAGCAACGGGTGGCGGAACGCAATCGGTTGGAGAAAGGGCTTGGGGGAGCGAGCAAGAAGTCCATGGAGCGGCATGTGGCCTGGCTCGGCAAGGAGATCGCGCGCTTGGACAAGGCCTTGGAGGCCCTGGTGGGTGGTAACCCGCAGTGGCGCCGGCGCGCGGAGCTCTACCAGAGCGTGAGCGGCGTGGGAAAGCTGACCGCGGCCGCCTTGCTGGCCCACCTGCCGGAACTGGGCCAAGGGGACGCCAAGGGCATGACCGCTCTGGCCGGCCTGGCGCCGTGGTCCCGCGACAGCGGCCAGCATCACGGCAGCCGCGCCATCCGCGGAGGTCGCCAGAAGGTCCGCCGGGCCTTGTACATGGCCGCCCTGGCAGCCATACGGTTCAACCCCGAACTGAAGGCCTTCTATCGCCGTCTGAGGCGCAAGGGCAAGGTCGGCAAGGTGGCCCTGGTGGCCGTCATGCGCAAGCTCCTGTTGCAGCTCCATGCCATCGCTCGCCGAGGTACCCCCTGGGTGACCGCTTGTCCCAAAGCTCCTTTTTGACCCTTGTTTTCCAACACAGATACTCCGGGCTTGACCCGACGTCACCCCGGGCTTGACCCGGGGTCTTCCTCGCGTGGTAACCGCCACTGCTCGTCATCGCGCCTTGCCGACAACGAAAAATCCTGCGCATCTTTGTCAACATTTACGTGGGATACGACACTAGTGTCCTGTCCGCGAATTAACCGGACAGGACACCAGCAAGCTGGTCGGGGCGGTTGGGCAGCCCTTCCCCGGGGCTCGATCAAGGACTGGCGGGCGGACGAGGCAGCGACGGCGGCTTGCCGATCCCTTCCCGCTGGAGTTGCTTGTCGATTCCCTCCAGCAATCCCGGCTCGGCCCCAACGGCGGAGCTCTTTCCTTCGGTGTCCTTGGGCTTCTTGACCGTAAACAGCGCCGGATCCGAAGCCGGCGGGGTCGGCGTGTCCACCTGTTTCGTCCCGCCGCCGAGCTTGGAGTCGATATCTCCCAATACCGTTGCCGGGTCGCTGGGCGCCGGACCCGAAGGCTTCTCATCCGGCGGAAGCTCGGTTACCGGCGGCGCGGGCGCGCCGCTCCCCGAGGATCCCCGGGTTCCCAACCTCTTGTCGATATCTTCCACCACCGCCTTGGCCGACGTCGTTTCGGCGGGGCTCGGCTTTTCCGCCTCCGCGGCCTTGTCTGCCTCTGAAGCGGCGAACGGATTGAGAGAGTTGAAGAAGCTCGTGACCTTGTCCACGGTCGTGGGTTCTTCGGCGGCCACCGTACCCTCTCCGGCAGCGGCTTGCCGCGCTGCGGCGGCCTCTTCCTCTTCCGGCTCGTCGTCGCCCCACGACAACGGGTTCAGGTAGCTGTACCACCGTCTCCGATCCGGGTCCTCGTGGACATAGCCTTCCTTTGTGATGAGTTGCGCCTCGCGCGGCGCCTCGGCCTTCTTCCGCGCCGGTGCGCGTGCGGCGCCGTCTTGTTGTTCCGCCGGAATGGCGGCCAGTGCCGTCCGCGCCCGTTCCGCCACGGAGGTATCGGGATAGTCGCGCAGGACGTTCTCGAAACGCTCGCGCGCGGGCCGGTACTTCTCCTCTTTCAGGTAGAAATTGCCCACGTAGAGTTCGCGCTCGGCCAGGTGGAGGCGGGTCTCGGCCAGTTTCTTGCGGGCATCCGGAACGTGCTCGGAGTCAGGATGATCCTGGATCACCGATTCGAAGTACCGCTTGGCGGCCTTCACCTTCTCCAGGTCGCGGTCGATGCCGGTGAACTGGTCGAGGTTGACCCGGCCGAGCTGGTACTTGACGAAGTGCGTGTGCCGTCCCGTGGGTTGAAAGGTGAGGTAGTTCTTGTAGGTCTCGTCGGCCTCGGTGTATTCCTCGTTCAGGTAGTAGGCCTCGGCGATCTTCAGTTCCGCGGCTTCGGCCTCCTCGCTGAAGGGGTAATCGTCTCGGAGCTTCTGAAAAAACGAGATGGCGCGCGCGTAGCGTTCCCTGTCGAAATAGTCGATGCCGTCCTGATACAACGCCTCGGCCGTAGGGTTGGACACCGAGGGCGGGTCGGAGCTGAACAGGTCGGTGACCGCGCCGGTGATGTCCCCCATCTTCGGCAGCCTCGGGCTTTCCCCCGTCGCGTCGCAGCCGCTCAGGATCGAGGCGGCCAGGACTCCGCAGAGAACCATCATCACGTGTTTCCATCGACTCATACGTACGGTTCGCAAGGGTACGGCTCGCAAGGACATGATGGAAAAATCTATCATGCCCTCGACGGGGGCTTCAAGCGCCTTGGGCGACGGGCGAGGGTCCTGTTCGGGGACGTGCCGTGGTAAGGATCCATGATCATTTTCCGCCGCGAATCGACAGTTGAAGAGGAGCCGCCATGACGAACTACCGGACCGTTGCCATCGAGAAGGAAGGCGCCGTCACCACCGTCGTGCTGAACCGCCCGGAGAAGCGCAACGCCATGAACCCCGTGATGCACCGGGAGATGATCGACGTGCTGACCGAAGTGGAGCGGGACCGGGAAGCGAAGGTGCTGGTGGTCACCGGCGCGCCGCCGGCCTTCTGCTCGGGCATGGACCTCAAGGAATACTTCCACGACGTCGATGATGCGGACGCTGAGCGCCACATCAACCGGCGCGTCGCCAACGAGTGGTGCGACCGCATGCTGCGGATGTTTCCCAAGCCCACCATCGCCATGGTCAACGGCCACTGCTTCGGCGGCGCCTTCACCATCGTGGCTTCCTGCGACTTCGCGCTGGCCGCCGACGACGCGGTGTTCGGGTTGAGCGAGGTGAACTGGGGCGCCCTGCCGGCCGGGCTGGTGTCCAAGGTGGCCGCTACCCTGATGCCGTACCGCGATGCCCTCTACTTCGCCATGACCGGCAAGCGCTTCGACGGCCGCCGCGCCGCCGAAGTGCGGCTCGTCAACGAATCCGTGCCGGCCGCACGGCTGCGGGAAGAGGTCATGGCGCTGGCGGAGCACCTGGCGTCTTTGGACGAAGCGGCCGTTCGGGCCACCAAGGAGGCCTTCAAGCAGGTGGTGGACATGTCCTACGACCAGGCCTACTGGTTCCTCATGAGCAAGAGCAACGAGCTCCGCTGGCGCCACCAGCAGACCGGCCGGGGCGGCGAGGGCATCGAGAAGTTCCTCGCCAAGGAATACCGCCCCGGGATGGGCTCGTTCACCAAGACCGGCGAGTAGGCGTTTTCTACAGTCCCCGCCCACGCAGGTTTCGCCGCCTGCGCGACGCCTCGAAATCCACCCCGGACCCATCCGCGGTCACCACCGCGCCGTAGATGTCCGTAGCGGCCCGCGCGGAGATGAAACCGTTGCGCAAGTCCTCGTCCACGCGCTTCAGGTCGCGCTCCTCCGGCGGCCCGTAGCCGCCTCCGCCTCCGCCGTCGTGGATCGAAACCGTGCCGGGGGGAATGTCGGGGATGATCTCCATGGCATGAGCGTTCCGGCGCCCGCCCTCGGGAAACTGGAACTCGACGCGGTTGAGCGTTCCGGCGCCGCCCCCCAGGACACCCGGGGACGGTTCCAGAGTGCCGTCGCCGTGGGTGGAGCCGCCGGTCTCCTCGCCGTAGTAGCGCACCCGCGTCCGGGTCCCCAGCCCGCCCCGCCACCGGCCGGGGCCGGCGGAGTCGGTCACGTATTCGTGCTCGATGAGATGCACCGGGTTCTGCACCTCGAACGTCTCGTAGTCCTGCGCCAGCACGTTGCCGCCGCCCATGAGTCCGGGCTGGTTGTAGCCGTCGACGCCGTGGGTGGCGCCGCCGCCCTCGTAGGTCAGGAAGAAGATGTCGTGGAACCCGCGGCCGTTGCGGGGATCCTTCCCGGTCATGCGGTAGGACAGGCGCCGGCCCCAGGGGGCGGTGACCCGCTCGGGAAGCGCCTCGCGCAGCGCCAGCATGACGGCCTCGCCGGTGTGCTGGCACAGCTTGTTGCCCATGAAGGTGGCCGCCGGGTATTGCGCGTTGAGGATCGACCCCTCGGGCGCGTGGATGTCCACGGCCCGCACCAGCCCGTGGTTGTGGAGCACTTCGGGGCTCAACAGGTAGAGCAGCGTGGTCAGGGTGGCGGAGGTGGTGGAGGTCATGGAGGCGTTGGTGAAAGTCGGCGTCTGCGGGTCCGTGCCCGAGTAGTCGAAGGCGATGCGGTCCCCCCGGATCGTCACCTTCACGGCGATCCTGGAAGTCGAGGGATGGCCGGGCTCGTCCTGGTAGACGGTGCTCTCGCCGGAGTATTCGCCGTCGGGCAGGGCCGCGACCTCCGCCCGCACCCGCCGTTCGGTCATGTCGTAGAGGCGCTCGACGTTGGCGGCGAAGGCTCCCGCGCCCTCCGACTCCAGCAAGCCCAGCAGGCGCCGTTCTCCCAGGCCGCAGCTCCCCAGTTGGGCCTGGGCGTCGGCCTCGACGATCTCCCGCAGCCGGACGTTGGCGAAGATCAGCTCCCACACGTCGCGCCGGAGCCGGCCCTTCTCCCACAGCTTGACCGGCGGGATGCGGAGCGCCTCCTGGTGGACCTCCACCGCCTCCGGATTGCAGGTGCCCTTGACCGCGCCGCCGATGTCCGCCCAGTGTCCCCGGCAGGCGGTCCAGGCCACCAGTTCACCCCCCGCGAAGACGGGCTTGTAGAACCCCACGTCCGCGTGCTGCAGGTTGGCGCACCAGACGTCGTTGTGGATGAAGACGTCGCCGTCGTGGATATCGCCGCCGAAGAAGTCCATCAGGTAGCCGCAACCCGGGTACAGCGAAAAGGCCATCAACGGGAGGTGCTCGTCCTGCTCCAGCATCCGCCCCCGGGCGTCCAGGAAACCCAGCGCGAAGTCGCCGTTGTTGATGAGCGGCGAACGGCTGCTGCGGTACAGCGCCCGGGCCATCTCGTGGGTGAGGGACTTGACCCGGCGCTGGAACACCACCGTGCGGGCCGATTGCGAGAGCTCAAGGGTCATGGCGATTCCTGCGACACTAGTGTCGTGTCCCACGTAAATGTTGACAAATCTGCTGGTCTTTTTCGTCGTCGGCTGCGTACGTCACCCTGGGCTTGACCCGGGGTCTTCCTCGCGTGGTAACGGCCACTGCTCGTCATCGCGCCTTGCCGACAACGAAAAATCCTGCGCATCTTTGTCAACATTTACGTGGGACACGACACTAGACTAACCCCGTTCGAGGGCTATTGGCCAACCTTTTCCCGCGAGGCATTGCGCCGGCTCAGAACGAAGCTGCCCGCCTCGTCCACCAGCACGTCGAACACCGCCGGCACCACCAGCGTGGTCTGCGCCAGCTCGACGATGGCCGGCCCCTGTAGCCGGCGACCCGCGCCCATGGAGTCCCCGCGATACACGGTGAACTCCCGGAAGCTCATTTCCCCCGGGCTGTAGGCGCGCCGCGTTCCGTGGGGCGCGGGCGTCACCGCCTCGTTTGTCCCAATGCGCGGGAGTTCCGGCCGGGGCCTGCGGGCCACGCACCGGACACGCAGATTGACCGCCTCCAGTGCTTCTTCGGGAAGACCGTAGCCGAAATGGCGCTCGTGGAGGGCGTCGAAACGGGCGTGCAGGTCGTCGATATCCAGACACTCCGCCAGGTTTTCGTCGACGGGAAGATTGAGCTCGTGGATCTGGCGCAGGTAGCGGAGGTCGGCGGAGCAGCGCACCTCCACCTCGTCCGGGCGCGCCCCTTCCGACACCAGCGTACGGCGGCCTTCCACCGCCATGGCGGCGAACAGCGCCCGCCAGCGTTCCGGATCCAGTTGCTCGCCGGAGGCGTAGTAGCTCCGGACGAGGTCATGCTTCAGGTCGGCGAACAGCATGCCCACCGCACAGAAGACCCCGGACTGCCGGGGAACGATCACCTTCGGCATGCCCAGCTCCATGGCCACCGCGGCGGCGTGCACCGGCCCGGCGCCGCCGCCCACCACCATGGGCATGGCCTCGGGATCGAGTCCGTGGTCGACGATCATGTCGCGGACCCCGGCGGCCATGCCGGCGTTGATCACCTCGTAGGCCGCCACCGCCGCCTCCTCCACCGAAACGGCCAGCGGCTCGGCCAGGTGCTCACGCACCGCCCGCTCCGCCGGTTCCGGCTCGAGCCGCATGCGGCCGCCCAGGAAATAATCGGGATCGAGGTAGCCCAGCAAGAGGTCGACGTCGGTGCAGGTGGGCAGCGTTCCGCCCTTGCCGTAGCACGCGGGTCCCGGCGAGGCTCCCGCGCTCTCGGGCCCCACCCGGAGGCCCCCGCCTGCATCGATCCGGGCGATGCTGCCGCCGCCTGCGCCGATGGTTCGGATGTCGATCATCGGCAGCGCCGTGGCGTACCGCCCGACACGGCCCTCGGTCACCTCACGGGGCTCCCCTCCCGACGCCAGGGAGATGTCCAGGCTGGTGCCGCCCATGTCGATGACCGCACAGTCGGACGCCCCGGCGGCGCCGGCGTAGACCCGCGCCGCCACCGGCGCCGCCGCCGGGCCGGACAGCAGCGCCGCCGCCGCCCGCGGGACGATCTCCTCCGGCGCCATCAGCCCGGCCGCGGAGTTCATGATGAGCAGTTGACCGGCGAAACCCGCACCGGCGAGGCGGGCGGCCAGCGACATCAGGTAGGACTTCAGCAGAGGACCCACATAGCTGTTCAGCACCGTGGTGCTCACGCGGCTGTAGTAGCCCACCTGCGGCAACAACTCCGAGGAGACCGTGATGTACACGTTTGGCAGTGCTTCGCGCAGCCGCACGGCAACCCGGCGCTCGTGCGCGTCGCTGGCGTACGCGTGCATGAGACACACGGCCACCGCCTCCACGTCGTGGTTCTTCAGGGCCTGGACAGCCGCTTCAAGGGAGTCCGTGTCCAACTCCGCCAGAACGTCGCCGTTCCAGTCCACGCGTTCGTCTACCGGCAGTCTCAGATAGCGCGGCACTAGCGGCGGCGGTGCTTCGTACTTGTTGTCGAGGGGCTCCTCCTTGACGCCCCGGCGCATCTCCAGAGCGTCCCGGGTGCCCTTGGTGGTGAGCAGGCCGGTACGGCAGCCCGTGCCGGTGAGAACGGCATTGGTGGCCACGGTGGTGCCGTGGACCAAGAGGTCCATGCCCCCGAGGAAAGTCCCTGCGTCGGTCCCGCGCTGCGCCGCCAGGTCCGCGATGCCGCCCATGATGGACCCGGCCAAGTCCGCCGGTTCGGCCGGCACCTTGTGGACGGCCATCTCGCCGGCCGCGTCATAGAGGGCGAAGTCCACGAAGGTGCCGCCGACGTCGATGCCGATCATGTATCGACCTCGGGAATCACTCATAACTATCCAGTATTACCGTTGTTTATTACCATGATCGGGATCGACTTGGCGAAGCGAAGCTTTCAGGTGCCTGGGGCGCGGGCTGACGGGTCGGTGGGGTTCCGGGTGAAGTTGAGCCGTGAAAGGCTGTTGAACTTTCTTGCCTCGCGGCCACGATGTGCAGTCGCGGTGGAGGCGTGCGCGAGTGCGTACATTGGGGCCGGGAGATCCTGTATCTGGGCCACGAGGCGAAGTTGATCCCGCCGATCTACGTGAAGCCGTTCGTGAAGCGCCAGAAAAACGATGTAGCGGACGCGTAGGCGATCTGCGAGGCGGCGCAACGGACCGACCATGCGCTTCGTGGCGGTGAAGACCGAAGATCAGCAGGCACGGGGAATGCTGTTCCGCACGCGGGACCTGCTGGTGCGCCAACGCACGCAGGCGATCAACGCTCTGCGGGGTCCCTAGTGTCCTGTCCCACGTAATACTATACTGATCTGCTTGTCTTTCTTGTCGTCGGCTGCGTTGCTCTTCCTCGCGTGGTTCCCGCCACTGCTCGTCATCGCGCCTTGCCGACCACAAGAAATCCTGCGCATCTCGGTAAAGTATTACGTGGGACAGGACACTAGCGGAGTAACGGCGTCATCGCGCCCCAGGGGCCGGCCCATGTCGGCCGGCCGGCATGGGCAGTGGAGAATCCGGACTCGGGGCTGCCGGACCGGTGCGGGAGTTGGACGGCCTTCTGCTCGCTCAGATTGCCGAGCTCGGGGTGAAGATCGCGGGCCTGGAGACGGACCTCCATGCCTGCGCGCGCCAGGACGAAGAGGCCGCTTGAAGGATGATCGCGCCATAACGGCCCCCGCGTACCAGGACCATCTCAGGCAATTGATCAGAGTTTCCCTATGCCTTACCTGGGTTTGGGAGCCGCAAGGGCGTATACGCCGTGCGTTGGGCGTTCCGTTCCAGTCGCGGCGGCAAACACGTACATCACGCCATTCGAAACGGCAAAAGGTTGGCGCCACCATTGATAGTTGACATCGAAACTCCAGATGATCTCACCGGTCCATGCATCGATTGCGTGAACACGACCATCCAGCGAATGAGCGTAAACGATACCGTCAGCAAGCGTCATTGGTGTGATGCCGATGCTGTTTGTGAGGCTCCACACCGGGTCGCCGGTTGCAGCCTTAAGCGCGTGCAGGGAGTTCCTTTGCGGCTCGTATGTGAAAACCGTGCTTACGAACACCATGCCATCAGCGGCTACGTGCGCCTCAGTAACTGCTACCCCGAGGTCGGACTTCTCCTGGTCCACCGCGAAGGACCAGATCGGCTCCCCCGTGGAGGCATTGAGGGCGCGCAGGGTGAAATCGCTCAGATACAACACGCCATCTGCGGCGAGATCCGACCTCCCCTGGCGGCGTGATGGGTTTCGTGGCTCCATAGCTGTTCCCCGTTCGAATGGTCCAGTGCGTAGAAAGTGGAATGCCGCCGTTATGGGGAACAACGGGGGAAAGAACTCGTCCGAGCGCCGCGGGAGATTGTCTTTCCAAAGGGATGCCCCCGATGCAGCGTCCAGCGCTCTGAGCTCGATAACCGTGTCGGAATAGGCGGCCGTATAGACGGCCGTTTTCGTCGCCGAGAAGTAATGAGAGTTACCAGGCGACAGGTCTCGCTCTCGCTGCCACAGCATCTTTTCCGTGGATGCGTCCAGCGCGTAGCCGTTCACGTGCACGACTCCGCCAGCCACCAAGGCCGGCGGACTCACGTCATCGGCCTCAAAGAGCCATCGGAGAGTCCCGGTGTTCGCGTCCAGTGCGTGGACCTGCCCTCGGTAGGAAGCGACATGAACCACTCGGTCGGTGACGGAGGGAGAGACGACGGCCAAATCTTCGCCCTTGCCCATGTCGTACCGCCAAATCAGGAAATCAGCAGGCGGTTGCGGATCGGAGGAAGCTTGCTCCTGGAAAGAACCGACACAGAGGACGGCCAGTAGCGCAGCAACCGCTAGGCGGCGAAACCCCGATTGATTACCATCGTGGCACAATTTTCCTGATCCTCTTTGCACACACGGCTTGAGTTATGGAAGATAATTCATACTTGCGAAGAAGTAATCGCCAGGAGGAAGCTATATGAGCGACAGTGCTTGCCGGACTAAGGGTAGGTACGCGATCTTCGGAGCGAAGCTGCCGTTTCGGCCCGGGATTCGGACTGACGCTCGGCTGTCCGACATCCGGATTGGCCGGTTTGCGTCGGCCGCCGTGCTTGCAGTTGCACTCGCCGGAAGTGGCTGCAGCTACAGCCTTACCGAAGCCGAGTGCAAGGCTGGCAATTGGGTCGAAATCGGTTATGCCGACGGCGCGGCGGGTCTCGGCGCCGAACGCATAAAGGACCATGACAAGGCTTGCCGCAGAGTCAATGTCGCTCCGGACCAAGCGGCCTACAACCGCGGTCGCGAAAAGGGCTTACTGCAATACTGCACCCGCTCCAACGGACTCAAGCTCGGCCGTGGAGGCAAGAGCTATCGAGGCGTTTGCCCCGAACGCCTTGAGAGCGCCTTTCTGAAGGCGTTCGACCGCGGCAGGGACATCCGTGACGTTGAACGGAGCATCGCTGCCGCCAGTGCGGAAATCGCCGGGGCCGAGCAAGCCATCGAGCAGGCGCGGGCGTGGACGCCGGAAGCCGAACTCGCCAAAAAACTGTCCAAGATAGATCGAAATATCGCCCGCGAGAGGGCGCAAATCGTACGAGACATTGAGGCGGTGCAAAGCCGGATCCGGAAGCTGCGGAAAACGAAGGCAGGCGACGGTAAGGCAGCCTCACTACGGGCCGAGATCGAGCGACTCGAATTCGCCGATGCGAGCCTCGATCTCAAGCGCCTGAAGCTTCATGCCGCGGCCAAGGAGGAGCACGAACGATCCAGGGAGCGACTCGTGGAAAGAAATCGTATGAGACTGGCGGGGAGCCTTGAGCGGAAATCCAGCGGCGAAAAACGAAAGGCGGCTTTAGAAACAAGGCTGTCGGCCCTGCTGAAAGCCGTGGCGGACGGTGCCTACTGAGGTGGGCGCCGGATTTTGATAGACGCCTTTGTCGTAAGGGACATGGTGTGCAAACGAGAGACGACCGGCGGCGGGACGTGGCTGGCGTACCTGTGCCTGAGGTCGTGGGTCCGCACGGTCGGCCGCCGCCGGCGTCTCGTGAAGGGACGCGAACCAGCGCCGAACGTCATTCACGGTGATGGCGGCAATCGGGTGCCCCTTGAACCAAGGCAGAATCTGGTTGCGGTAGTAGCCTTGGTTCACGTTGAGCGTGGACGGCTTCCAGTTTCGGGCATAGCGCCGGAAGACTTCGTCGCCGGCCGTCTCGAAGGCGATGTCGGGCGGCGTTGCGGCCTGCGCGTCGCTGCCTTCCCGGATCGCGGCCATCGGTGTCTTCGCCCGGCCGCGGGCCTCGTCCGTGCCGATGGAACCGGCATCGCCGACGATCTTCCAGACTCGCCGTCCCTGGTGCTGCCTGTATGACGTCGCAATTTGTGATCCTCCTGCGCTCTGTGTTGCAGCCGGGGCGAAATCGGGGATCGATTGCGCCTCCAGCGGCCGAATCAGGAGGAAAAGGCAACGTTGTATCAGTCAGTTAGCACCGTAGGTGCGCGACATAGTGTCCTGTCCGGTTAGTTCGCACCATAAGATGCGCAGGATTTTCGTTGTCGGCAAGGCGCGATGACGAGCAGACGTGATGGGGCTGCTCGATGGCGACTCCCCAATGCCACCTTGGCCTTGAACTCCCCGCTGAACCGTCGCCTCGTGCTCATTGAGCATCCTTCTCTCTTTCTCGGTGGAATACACCTTGGCAACCTGTCCGATTCTCCGGGACCACCTCACCCGAAGTCCCTTGCGAACGCCTGCCGCTGCGCGGTGTTGCCGAGCATGATCAGCTCGCTGCCCTCGTGGAGCGACGTGGTGGATGAGGGGTTGGTGACGACAACGCCGTTCTGTTGGACGCCGACGACGGTGAGGCCGGTGCGCTCGGAGACGGCGCAGCCGCCGAGTTCGCGGCCCACGAGGGAGGACGGGGCGGGTACCACGAAGAGCTCGACGCCCTCGCCGATGACCAGCAACTCGCGGGCATGGAGCTGGGCGAAGATGTCCTCGACGCCCTGGGAGGTGTAGCTCAAGGCGAAGTCGGCGCCGGCCCGGTAGATGGCCTCGAGGTTCCGGGGGTGGGTGAGGCGGCTCAGGATGAGGACCTCGGGGTTGAGGCGGCGGCAGAAGACCGCCAGATAGATGTTCATGGCGTCGTCGCTGCCGGACAGCACCACCGCCGGAGTGTTGCTCAGACCCGCCTCCATGATCAGGTCCCGGTCCGCCGCGTCACCCAGGAAGAGTTCTGTGGGGATGTCACCGATGCGCGGCCGCAGGGCTTCATTGCGCTCGATGAGGTGCACCGCCACGTCCTTGCGTCTCAGAGCCCTGGCGGTGGCGCGGCCCACCTTGCCGCCGCCGATGACCAGCACCGGGTTGTAGTTGATGTCGTAGATCACCAGCAGCAGGTTGAGCTCCAGGATCTGCTGCTCCGTGCCCGCCACCACCAGCAGGCTGGAATTGGAGAGGTAGGTGTCGGGCCGGGCCGGCAGCAGCTTTCCGCGTTCCCACACGCTGACGATCTCCACTCCCGTGGCTTCCCGGATCTGGGTCTCGCGGATGGTGCGGCCGGCGAACGGCGTATTGTGGACGGCGAACTCGGCGATGCACAGGTTCCGGATGCCGCCGATGACGTGCACTTCGGCATGGCCCGCGTTGACGCGGTTGGCGAGACGTTCCGCCAGTTGCTGGTGCAGGGGCAGCACGTGGGTGCAGCCGCTCAGCTCCAGCACGTCGATGGAGTCCTCGGCCTCGGCGGTGGCGACGATGGGGACGCCCGGGGCCACGTCCCGGGCGGTGATGGTGATGTTGGTGTTCACCGCGTCCCCGTGGTTGGCGAGGATCAGGCGCGCGTTGGCGGCCCGCAGATTGACGTAGGTCTCCCGGCTGTCCACGTCGCCGGTGATGACCGAGAGGCCCTCGCGGTGCTTGCGGGCGGCCTCGGCGGGATCGGGCTCGACGAAACAGTAGGGGATGTCGTACAGCGCCAGCCGCTCCGCCAGACCGATCGCCAGCGCGTCGTAGCTGCAGATGACCACGTGGGCGGCCATGTCTTCCGGCACCCGACGTGGGGCGCGGCCGCGTATCTGTGCTTCCAGCCACGGTCCGTAGAACGAGCGGATCAGGGTGAAGGGCAGCAGGATGAGCAGCAGGATGATGCCCGACACGAGGACGACAATGCTGAAGATCTTGCCGAGGTCGCTGTCGAAGACGATGTCCCCGAACCCCAGCGTGCTCATCACCGTCAGGGTCCAGTAGAGCCCCGTGACCCAGGAGTGGTCCCTCCCCTCCACGCTGACCATGATGAAGTGGAAGATGACGGTGTAGACGACGATGATGCCCAGCAGGATGCCGACGAACTTGAACAGCACGCCCAGGTTGCGCCGGGTTTCGGGGTGCTCCATGAAGGAGACGAGCAGGCTGACGAGAACTTTCACGTAAAGACCGTATGGCTGCGAAGCGCGTCTTGAAAGCTGGATGCCGGGGTTCAGTGCTCCGCCAGCCAGCGTCCGATGCCCACGAGTTCCCAGTCCTTGCGATAGTAGCCGAGCAACTGAACGCCCAGCGGCATTTCGTCGAGCACCAGCAGCGGCAGGTTCAGGGTGGGAACGCCGACGACCGACGACAACTCGCCGTAGATGGAGTTTCCCACCGGCATGCCCACGGGCGCGGCATCGACGGAGTTCAGGGTGATGAACGCGTCGGCGCGGCCCGCCATGGCCTCCCACTGGCGGCGGAAGTCCCGGCACCAGTCCAGCGCTCCGGCATAGTCGTCGGGCGTGAGGCCGCGGCCCGCCTCCACCCGCTCCAGCACCCGCTCGCTCAGCAGCTCGGGACAGCGGTCGGCGTAGACCGCCAGCGGGTAGCGCCCTTCATAGGTGAGCATCAGCAGGATCACCGCGGGCAGCTCTCTGAGCTTGTGCTCCAGCGCCTCCACGTCCGGGTCGTCGGCCCGGCCGGCCACCTCGATACCCTCGGACCGAAGTCTCTCGACGTACCCCTCGAAGACCGCCCGGGTGCCGTCCTCGGTGACGTCCCATCCGGCGGTCTCGAGCCGGACCACCCGGCGGGGCTTCTCCGCCGGCGGTAGCGAGGGCTCGCCCCCCAGGCTCGGATGCCCGGGGTCGCCGCCGGCAGTGTGGGAGACGTAGTAGGCCGTGGCCCAGGTGTCCTGCAAGGTCCCGGCGAGAATCCCCAAATGAGCCAGGCTCGGCGCCGACGGGAATCCTCCCAGCGAATTGAGGGCGCCGTAGGAGGCCTTGATGGCAAAGGTGCCGCAGTAGGCCGCCGGCCGCAGCACCGAGCCGCGCACCTGCGTGCCGGTGGCCGCCGGCACCATGCGGGCCGCCACCGCGGCGGCGCTGCCGCTGGAAGAACCCCCGGGGGTCCGCGACACGTCCCACGGGTTGCGGGTGGGTCCGGGGGCTGCAAAGGCGAACTCGGTGGTCACGGTCTTGCCCAGGATCAGCGCGCCGCCCTTGCGCAGGCAGTGGACCGCGGCGCCGTCCCAGCCGGTGTGGTGGTCCTTGAGCGCCGGGCTGCCCACTTCCATGGGCATGTCCTCGGTCTCGTGGACGTCCTTGATGGCCAAGGGCATGCCGTCCACCACCGACAGGGGTTGCCCGGCCTTGTATCGCGTACAGGCGGCGTCGGCCGCCTTGCGGGCGCCGTCCACGTTCATGCGGACGAACGCCTTGACCTCCGGCTCGAGCGCCTCGATGGTTTCCAGGCACCGCTCCAGATAGGCGCGGGGTGTGTCGTTGCCTTCGAGGAAGGCGGGAACCGCGGCTGCGTAGCACAAGAGGTCCGCGGTCGCGGGATCGTAGGGAACTTTCCGTCCAGCCATGGGCTCCTTTCGGCGGCTCGGGGCCGTGTGTGTACCTGGCCGGGTCCGGCGCGCCGGATCCGTGCCGGCGCTCTTTCCGGAGCGGGCACCCGCCGTGTGGTATTATAGACGACAAAATGCCAAGTAAAAATGGAATCGTTCCCCGGCGCAGCGTAAGGCGGTGCGCGACAAGGGCGGCCGGTTTGAACCCCGCCCCAACACCGCAAGGAGACTCCGATCGACCGCAGGATACTGTCCGTAGCGTCGGCGAGGAGACGTGAGGGCGGGTTTCAAGACCGTCCGCGCCGCAAACGCGGCTGCATCCTCGCCGGACTCCTGCTGCTGTGGGCGTCGTGGGCCGGCCCCGCCGCGGCGGCCGAACGGCTGCTCGTGTTCGCCGCCGCCAGCCTGCAGGGCGCCATGGACACCGTCGGACGGCGGTTCGAACAGGCGGGCGGGTCGCGGGTGACGGTTTCCTTCGCCGCCAGCTCCACGTTGGCGCGGCAGATCGAGCGCGGCGCGGCCGCGGACGTCTACGTGTCGGCGAGCCCGAAATGGACGGACCGGCTGGGCGCCGGCCGCTGGCTGCGGCCGGGCACCCTCGGCAATCTGCTCGGCAACCGCTTGGCGCTCGTGGCCCCCGCCGGACAAGGCGCGCCCGTACCCATCCACCGCGGCTTTCCCCTGGCGGAGCTTCTCGGCCGCGGCCGGCTGGTCATGGGAGACCCGAGCCACGTCCCCGCCGGGCAGTACGCCAGGGCGGCGCTCGAGACCCTGGGCGTCTGGCGGGCGGTGGCGGATCGGGTGGCCGGTACCCCCACGGTGCGCCACGCGCTGGCGCTGGTGGCCCGGGGGGAGGCGCCGTACGGCATCGTCTATGTCACGGACGCCAAGGCGGACCCCAACGTCGCGGTGGTGGGGGTCTTCCCCGAGGAATATCATCCGCCCATCCACTACACGGTGGCGGTCCCCGCCGCCAGCACACATCCCCAGGCGGAGACGTTCCTGAACTACCTGTGGTCGCCCGCGGCCCGGTCGGTCTTCGAGGCCCACGGCTTCGCGGTCCGGGGGGCCGGACGCTGATGTCTCTGTGGCCCTTGAGCCCGGAGGAGATCGAGGCCCTGGGCCTGAGTGTCCGGATCGCGGCTTGGAGCACGCTCGCCAGCCTCCCGGCGGCGGTGCTGGCCGCCTTCGTGCTGGCGCGCTACCGCTTCTGGGGCAAGGAGGTGCTGAACGCTCTCCTGCACATGCCGCTGGTGCTGCCGCCGGTGGTCACCGGATATCTGCTGTTGCTGCTGTTGGGGCGGCGGGGCCTGGTGGGGGCGTGGCTCGAGCAGACCTTCGGCGTGGTGTTGGCGTTCCGGTGGACCGGGGCCGTGGTGGCCGCGGCGGTGGTGGCGTTTCCGTTGATGGTGCGCCCCATCCGGCTTTCCCTGGAGGCCATCGACCGGCGCCTCGAGTCCGCCGCCGCCACCCTCGGCGCCAACCGGCTGTGGACCTGGCTCACGGTCACGCTGCCCTTGTGCCTTCCGGGCATGGTGGTGGGAGCGATCCTGGGCTTCACCCGGAGCCTCGGGGAGTTCGGCGCCACCATCACCTTCGTGTCCAACATCCCCGGCGAGACCCAGACCCTGTCCCTGGCGGTTCATTCCGCGCTGCAGGTGCCCGGGCGCGAGCCGGGGGCCATGCGCCTTACCGTCATCATCATCGTGGTCACCGTGGTGGCGCTGGTGGCGTCGGAGATGCTGGGCCGCTACGTTGCCCGGAGGACGCAGGGGTAGGGCGAGGACATGCTCGAGGTTGACGTCAAACGGCGGCTCGGGGACTTCGGCATCGAAGCCCGGTTCAGCAGCGACAAGGGGGTCACGGCACTCTTCGGCCGTTCCGGCGCGGGCAAGACCTCCATCGTGAACATGGTGAGCGGGCTGCTGAAGCCGGACGAGGGCCGCATCGAGGTGGGCGGCCACGTCCTGTTCGACAGCGGCGCGGGCATCGACCTGCCGCCCTGGAAGCGGCGCATCGGCTACGTATTCCAGGAAGGGCGCCTGTTCCCCCATCTGACCGTCCGCTCGAACCTGCTCTACGGCTGGCGCTTCGCTCCGGCGGCGGAGCGCCGCCTCGGACTGGAGCAGGTGGTGGCGCTGCTGGACCTGGGGGCGCTGCTGAAACGCCGTCCGCGCTCCCTTTCAGGCGGCGAGAAACAGCGCGTGGCCGTGGGGCGGGCGCTCTTGAGCAACCCTCGGGCGCTCTTGATGGACGAGCCGCTGGCCTCTCTCGACGTGCTCATGAAGAACGAGATCCTGCCCTACATCGAGCGTCTGGACGAGACCGGGATTCCGGTCCTCTACGTGAGCCATTCCCTCGACGAGGTGTCGCGCCTGGCGCGCAACCTGGTGCTGGTGTCCGGAGGCCGGGTCACGAGGTCGGGAGGGGCCGACGAGATCCTGAGCGACCTGGAGCAGTGGTCGCCGGGAGACGAGACCGAGATCGGGACCATGCTGGCGACGCGGGTTTCCCGTCACGATTCCGAAGCGGGGCTCACGCACCTGGATTTCCGCGGCGGCGAGCTGCGGGTGCCGCTGGTGGATATTCCCGCCGGGGTGGCGGTCCGGGTGTGGATCCGGGCCCGGGACGTCAGCGTGGCCACGGAGCCGCCGCGGGGACTGAGCCTGCGCAACGTCCTCAAGGGGACCTTGGTGGAGATCGGTCCCGATGATGACGCCGGGCCGCTTGCGGAGCTCAGGATGCGCATCGGGGACGCACCCTTGACCGCCCTGGTGACGCGGCAGGCCGTCCGGGAACTGGCGCTGGCGCCGGGACGTGAAATCTATGCGCTCATCAAGAGCGCCACACTGGACCGGCGTCAACTGAGCCTGGTGGCCGCCATGGCCGGGCCCGACCGGGACGCGTAAGGGGGACATGGCTACCGGCTCCCAAAGCACCTTCTCGTCCCTGCGCAACCGGGATTTCCGGTACCTGTGGGCCGGCACCTGTTTCCTGAGCGGCGGACACTGGCTCCAGCAGTTGACCGTGGGCTGGGCCTGCTACGAGATGACCCGCTCGTCCATCCTGCTGGGCGCGATCAACGGCCTGCGCTTCGTGCCCTTCCTCATCTTCAGCCCGCTGGCCGGAGTGGCCGCGGACCGTTCGGACCGGCGCAGGATGATGATCATCACCCAGTGGTGGGTGCTGGTGACAGCCCTGGGAATGGCCCTGGTGGCGCACCTGGAGTGGCTGGAGGTCTGGCACCTGTTCGCCTTCACGCTGGCGACCGGCACGGTGTGGTCCTTCAGCGAGCCGGTGCGGCAGGCGCTCATTCCCGACATCGTGCCGCGGGCGGAGCTGATGAACGCCGTGGCGCTGAATTCCGCGGCCTTCAACTTCACCAAGATCATCGGCCCCAGCGTGGGCGGGGGGCTCATTGCCTTCTTCGCACTGTATGGAAACTTCTCCAGCCAGCTGGCGGGCAACTTCTACGTCCAAAGCGCCACCTACCTCTTCGTCCTGTGGATGGTCTACCGCATGAGGGTCCCGGAGCAGGCCCGGGAGGCCGCCCGCACTTCGGTGCTCAGCAACCTGCGCGAGGGAATCCGCTACGTCTGGTCGGATCCCGTGGCATTCGCGGTCATGACCACGGCCATGATCCCCCGGCTGTTCGCCATGCCGTACCAGGCCCTTCTGCCCGTCTTCCAGAAGGATGTGCTGCAGGTGGGGCCCGAGGGCCTCGGTTTGATGATGGCGGCGCCGGGCCTCGGCGCCATGGTGGCCATGTTGTGCGTCGCGCATTTCGCCGGCCGCGTGAACCGCCCCGGGTTCCTCATGATCGCGGGTCTGGTGTTCCAGGGGGCCTTCCTCATCCTGTTCGCTCTGATGCGCACCCTGACGCTGTCGCTGCTGACCTTGATGGTCGTTGGCGGATTCCAGGTCATGTTCATGTCGGTCTCGAACATGCTCCTGCACATGACCGTCCCGGACAGGCTGCGGGGCCGGGTCATGAGCATCTACATGCTGGACCGCGGCATCACGCCCGCGGGCGCGATGCTGGCGGGGATCAGCGCCCACTTTGTCGGCGCTCCCCATACCGTGGTAGCCATGGGCGGCATCGTGCTGGTATTGGCCGCGGTGGTAGTGTTGTTCTTGCCGAGCCTGCGCAAGGTGCGGACGTGATCCCGGTTCCGCAAAACGCCGTCCCGGCTCCGAATCAAGTCCGGGGCCCAATCCAGGCGGGGGGTGGGCGGCGCGGGAATCCTTGACAACACGCGGTTTCCGCTGTTTCCATTAGTCATTCTCGAACCAACCCACTCTGGAGGCGTCGTGGGCAACGGCAGACAACGGAACGGGGCGTGGGTGGACGTCGACCGCGGCATCATCAGCCGGGAGATCTTCGTCAACGAGGACATCTACCGCTCCGAGCTCGAGCAGATCTTCGCGCGCACCTGGCTTTTCGTCGGGCACGAGAGCCAGATCCCCGAGCCCGGCGACTTCTTCCTCTCCCGCATGGGCGAGGAGTCGGTCATCGTCACCCGGGATCCGCAACGCCACATCCACGTGTTGCTGAACACCTGCCGGCACCGGGGCATGAAGGTGTGCCGCTACGACCAGGGCAACACCGCGGTGTTCACCTGCCCCTACCACGGCTGGAGCTACTCCACCGACGGCGGCCTGGTGAAGACGCCGGGAGACCTCTACGGCGTTCCCCAGTACCGCGCCGGCTACCGCGAGCAGCTCGACAAGTCGGAGTGGGGACTGATCCACGTGGCGGGGATGGAGGTCTACAAGGGGACCATCTGGGCCACCTGGGACGAGTCCGCGCCGTCCTTCGAGGAATACCTGGGCGGCATGCGCCTGTACCTGGACGCGTTGCTGGACGCGCGGGACGGCCGCGCGGGAGGCTCGGAGGTGCTGGGCGGCATGGTCAAGTGGCGGATGCCCTGCAACTGGAAGTTCGCCGCCGAGAACTTTGCCTGGGACACCTACCACAGCCCCACCACCCACAAGTCCGCGGAGATCGCCGGCCTGGGGCCGGGCGGGGAAGGACAGGAGCGTCACGGCTCGGCCCACAAGAACCAGGCCAAACGATTCACCAGCGGACTGCTGGCGTTCCCGGGCCTCGGCCATGCCACCATCACCGGGCCGCCGGAAGTGGGCGCCGAGCCATGGTTCCCCGAGTTCCCCAACGATCCGCTGGTGGCGGAGTACTTCGAGGAGGTGGAACGGAAGCGGCGGGAGCACCTGAAGGGGAAGGTCGCGGTGACCCCCGGCAACGGCAACGTCTTCCCCAACACCGCGTTCCACCCCTGGTTCCCCCGCACCATGGTGGTGTGGCATCCGGTGGGTCCGAGCACGACCGAGGCCTGGCGCTGGTACCTGGTGGACAAGGACGCCCCCTGGGAGGTCAAGGACCTGCTGCGTCATTACTACATGCGGTTCACCGGCCCGGCGGGCATGGTGGAGTCCGACGACATGGACAACTGGGTCTACGCCACCGAGGCCAGCCGGGGCACCATCGCGCGGCGCTACCCCTACCACTACGGCATGGGCCTGGGGTTCGCCCAGCCGGTGGAGAACCTCCCGGATGCGGTGACCGTCAAGGCGTCGTTCTCCGAGGAAGGCGCCCGGGCCTTCTACCGGCGTTGGGCGGAGCTGATGAATGACGAGCCGTAGGACCACGCCGGCCACGGCGTTCCACGAACGGGAAAGCGGCGGATATCCGGCCGCCGACGGCGCCGGCAAGGGGCTGCCCTACCTGCTGCTGGCCCAGGAGGTGCACGAGTTCCTGTGCGCCGAGGCGGACCTGCTGGACGAGCGCCGCTACGAGGAGTGGCTGGAGCTGCTGACCGACGACATCTCTTACTGGGTGCCCATGCGGCGGAACGTGCAGTTCGGCCGTTGGGACACCGAGAACACCCGCCAGGGCCGGGACATGAACTGGTTCGACGAGGGCAAGGCCACCCTGCGGCTGCGCATCAAGCAGATCACCTCCGGGGTCCATTGGGTGGAAGAGCCGTCGCCCAGGGTCTCCCGCATCATCTCCAACGTCCACGCCATCCGTGCGACCCCGAGCCTGGAGGACCCGGAGGAAGTCAGCGTCAAGTACCGGATACTGATCTACCGGAACAAGCTCGAGGACAGCACCGACATCTTCGCCGGCAAGCGCGACGACGTGCTGCGCAAGGTGGACGGCCACTGGAAGATATGCAAGCGCACCATGCTGCTGGACCAGAGCGTGCTGTTGGCGGCCACCATGCCGTTCGTGCTGTGAGGCCCGGGCCGGGTATTGCCGGATACCCCGGGATTCGTCAGACGTCGAGGAACAGCTCACGCAGATCCGGCCTGCGCGAGATCAGGCCCTGGGCCATGGAGTAGTCCAGGAACTTCTCCAGACCCTTGCGGTTGGCCTCGATGCCGTGGGGCCAGGGGTCGCGGCCCAGGACTCCGGCCGTGCTCTCCACGTACTCGGAGAACCAGGGGAGGACGCCGGCCGAGCTCACCATGTCCAGCCGCTTGAAGAAGGACTCCTTCTCCTTCCTCAACACCCGCTCTACCTTGCGGGCGATTCCGAGCCCTTTCTCCAGGTGCTGCTCCCTGATGGCCATGAGGTGCATGATGGGGATGACCCCGTGCTTCCGGAAATACGCCTTTTCCCGCTCCACGGCATCGGGGAACAGGCACCGCACGGCGCCCTCGGCCACCGGCGGCTTGGTCAGGTGCGCGTAGATCACCGCGTCGAGCTTCTTTTCCAGCAGCCAGTCGAAGAGCCGCGCCTCCTTGCCCACGTACACCGTCTTTTCGGCGATGGCGGCCGGCAAGTTGACCCGCTCCACCCGGCCGGTGAACCAGCGGATGTCCTCCGGCCTCACACCGTATTCCTCCTGGAGCATGCCCCGGATCCACACCGCCGCCGTCATGTGGAAGTCCGGCACCCCTACCCGCTTGCCCTTGAGCTGCTCCCCGCTCACCAGCCGGCTGCCCTTGCGCACGAACACCGCCGAGTGCCGGAAACGGCGGGAGGTGAAGATCGGAAACGCCTTGTAGGCGCGCCAGCCCTGCTCCCGCATCATGGTGTAGCTCGACAGGGAAAGCTCGGTGACGTCGTACCGGGGTGACTTCAGCACCTGCCGGAACAGCTTGTTCGGCGGATCCACGTAGTGCCAGCGGATGTCCAGCCCGTAGGCCTGGTGCCGCCCGTTCATCAGCGCGCCGAAGAACGGGTAGTAGTTGCTGGCGACGTCGAGGGGGACGCCACGGGGTCCGGCGGTTACCTGTTTCTGCGCCAAGTCCATTTCCTTTCAAACCCTACAGTCGGTTGGCGATACCCTTAGCCCGAAAAGAGCGGCCGTGTGGGCTTCCTTGGTCTATGGCAATGTGGAGGAACCTAGCGGATCGCATTCGGGTTTCGGTGAGCGACTTCGCCTACCAACGTGTCAAAGAAGTCCACAAACGGCTGCGAAAGCCCAATGATCGAGGATGATGAGCTGAAGTCGACCTTGACGAGCACGTAGTCTTCTATGGTCCCTGTGGTCCACGAAGGGGGCTTCCTGCCGGACAGGGAGGTCAGGCGCTCATTAACGATGTCCGACCATCTCGCATGATGTTTCGTTGACACCGTGTCGTGCTGAACATCGAAGAGCATGACGTAGCCGATGACGATCTCGGGAGAATGAAGCTGGGCGTTCGCCGCCTCTCCGATCAGGTCGTCGACCCTGTTAGGGACAGTCCCAGCGATGTTTCGCAGTATGGACTTGAGCGAGATCCCGAGACGATACTTGCCATCGTAGCTCCAAGCGACATCCCATTGCTTTTCTCGCCCCGCACCGGCAATTGCTGCCTCTTTCTCGACGTCCTCAAGCCCGCGATGTTCCAACTCCTGAACGCAGTAGTCGGCCAGCGTCTGCAGCCGAATGGTAGATGTGGTCTTGCCTTCGACAACGGCTATCCGATAGAGGTCTTGGACCGCGTCATCGAGGGAGATCATGTTCTCGGTTCACACTGCGAGGACTATCCGGCCACAGCATCATTGTGTGACAAGATGGCCTTTGCCGAGATCCTGCCCGCCTCGACCTGTACGTCTCTCAATAGATCACCGGCTTCGTTTCGCAGCCGGCTCAGAGCCGCCTTCATGTATACGGGATCGACTTCGATACCCATGCTATTCCGGCCGCACCGGGCGGCTGCGACCTGGGTCGACGCGGTTCCCGTGAAGGGATCGAGCACGGTGTCGCCTACGAAGCTGAACATACGGATCAGCCGTTCGGCCAGTTCTACCGGATAGGGTGCGGGATGCGTGCGCGTTGAGGTGCCCTGAACGTCGGTCCAAACCTGACGATAGAGCCTTTGGAAGTAATCCTTGGGGAGCAGGCTCAAGATCCTCGCCGTCGCGGAAGGCTTCCGGTAGCCTCCTGGTTTTCTCTGCATCAGGATGAACTCGATGTCGTTCTTGATGACCGCGTTCGGCTCGTAGGGCTTTCCCAGAAATCCGGCCCCGCCTCGATCGACCTCGTAGGCCGCGTTCGCAATCTTGCTCCAGATTATCGGCGCCAGATTGTCAAACCCGAGTTTCCGACAGCGCTCCTGTATGGAGGCGTGCAGAGGAACGACCGTGTGTCGTCCGGAATTCTTGCGTCTCGAGAGACAGACATCGCCGACAACGCAGACGACACGTCCGCCGGGTATCAGCGCCCGATGACACATGCGCCAGACTTCGTCCAGTTGGTCGAGAAATTCGCCGTAGTCCTCGATCCAGCCCAGTTGGCCCTCGCTTCTGCGATATTCCTTGAGTGTCCAATAGGGAGGCGACGTCACAACTAGGTGGACGGATCCGGGGGCGAAGTCCGCGACGCGAGCGTCACCCAACAACACCTCGTGTCTAGTGGGAATTCGGCGCATGGCGGCTTCGAGGGCCGTCATCGCGCGTGCGTCCTTGGCCAGCCGAGGCAGGTCCCGGGCGGGATCCCTCAGGGTTTGAAATACGTGGGGAACGAAAGCGTCGAGGTGGTTTGCGGAGGTCATTTTGGCCCCTGTTGTCGACCAGATATCCTTACCAGATCTCGACGTAATGGCAATGGCCCGGGTTGGCGCTCTGCGTACAGAGCCATTGTACGGCTATGGCACGGCATTTCGCCTTCACAGAAAAGAAGAGTCGTCCAGCGTCTGGCCCATGTCTGCGCTAGACGTCCTTGTTCGTGGCCGGAACCGCGACGAAGGAGCGGTTGAAATACTCTGTTGCGACTCCTTTGAGGTCAATGTTTCAGTCCGGCGGTCTCAACGCGTCGCGCTGGTGTCGGCCGAAGACGTGAATCGACTGCATTGCACCTCTTCCTCGATCTCGAACCGCATCAGGTCCTCGCCCACGAGCAGGGGTCCGTCGTAGGCGCCGCGGGTGGCCGGGACCAGGTCGGCGGCCGTGGCGTCGCCGAAGAGCAGGAGATGCGTGTAGACGGCGAGCTTGGGGCTCGTGCGGGCGAATACCTTGCCGGCATCCTCGGGTATGGTGTGGTTCCGCCGGATCCGCTCCAGGTTGGCGCGCTCCACGCCCTGGCCCATGCCGTAGGTCACCTCGTGCACCAGCAGGTCGACTTCTTGCGAGTGGGCGATGAGGTTCTCGTTGAAGGTGGTATCGCCGGACAGCACCGCGGAGCGTCCGTTGTAGTCGATGCGGTAACCGTAGGCGTCGAGCTGCTCGCCGCCGTGGTCGACCTTGAAGGCGGAGACCCGGACGTCGCCGGACTCGAAGACGACCCCTTCTTCGATCTCGCTGGATTCGAGCTTCACCCCCTCGGCGTTGTAGCTGTGGCTGCGGACCCGGATATCGGTGGCGAAGGCCAGCGGCAGGTGTTCGGCCATCTGGTTCGTGCCGTCGGGTCCCCAGACCTTGAGGGGCACGGTGCGTTTGCCCCAGGGGCGGCCGATCCATCCGGTGAGCCAGAGATCGGCGAAACCTACCACGTGGTCGGAATGGTGGTGGGTGAGGAAGAGGCCGGTGATGTCGCCGAAGGGAATATCGAGCTGGTGCAGCCGTTGCAGCGCGCCGCGTCCGGCATCGAACAGGAGCTTCTCGCCGCCCGCCTCCACCAGGGCGCTCGGTCCGAACCGGTCGAGCACCGGCGGCGGCGCCCCGGTGCCCAGAAGCGTTACCCGAAAGAGATCGCTGGACGTTTCTTCCATTATGCCTCCTTGGCTTCCCGCGACTCATCCAGCGGCCCGATGATGTCGCCCTGTCTTTCGATGCGCCTGCTGTCGATGCCGGACAGGCTCTCCGCCTTCTCCCACTCGGCCATGCCGCCGGGGACCACGCGAAACAAGGGGTGCGGCAACGGGGAAGTCACCGCGAGCAAGTCCCGGTGCCGCTCGGGTGCGCGGGCGGCCAGCTTGTTCATCAGATGGCCCCACTCGAAATCCATCTGTCCCTCGGGGACGTCGATTTGTCCGGGCGCACGGCGCCGCCCGATCCTGCGCCCGTCGAACCGGTATCCCCGCGCCGCCGATTCCGCATGGACGGCCCGAAGGTACTGCGCGATGAAGGAGAGAGGCGACGGTTGCGCGCGGAACCGGAGCAGTTGAGGGTGGCCGCGGTATCCCGCGGTCTTCCCGGCGATCACCGCCTGGGCGAGCAGGCCTTCCCGCCACAGCGCGACGAGTCCGCGGGAATCGAGGTATTGGGGATGTAGGCTCCAGAGGCGCACGCCGTCATCATCACATCCGCGCCGGATTCCGGCAAGACGCGGTCCGCTATCGCCGCCGTCGCGGCTATGGGCGACCCTTGATCCGGCTCCACAAAGAGGTCACGAAATGTTGCGTGTCGGCCGGATAGGGTTGTGTCACGTAGAGCTTCTTCCTCACCGCCGCCGGCGGGTAGATGCCGGGGTCCTCCAGCAACTCGCGCTTCATGTGCGGCGTCGCCGCAGCGTTGCCGTTGGCATAGAACACGTGGTTGGAAGCCTTGGCGATCACCTCCGGGCGCGTGAGGTAGTCGATGAAACGGTGGGCGTTGTCGGGATGGGGCGCGTCGGCCGGGATCGCCATCATGTCGAACCACATCTGCGCGCCCTGGTCCGGTATCACGTAGGAGATCCGCGTTGCCTGTCCGGCCGCACTCGCGCGTTCCCGCGCCTGCAGCATGTCGCCGGACCAACCCATGGCCAGGCAGATGCTCCCGTCGGCGAGGCCGTCCATCTGCGCGGTGTTGTGGAAGCCGCGGACATGGGGACGGATCGCCCGCAGCACCGGCTCGGCTCGCGCGATGACGGCCACGTCGTGGCTTGCGGGCTCCAGTCCCAGATGGTTCAGGACGGCCGGGATCACCTCTCCGGGCTCGTCCAGCAGATAGACGCCGCAATCGGCGAACTTCGAGACCACTGCCGGGTCGAACAGCATGCGCCAGGAGCCCGTGGGCGCGCCCGGGTTTCGGGCCGCGACGTTGGCCTCGTTGAAACCGATGCCCGTGGTGCCCCACAGGTAGGTCACCGCGTAGCGGTTTCCCGGATCCCATTGGCGGACCCGTGCGGCGATGGCTTCATCCATGTGACGGAGGTTCGAGAGCCGGCTCTTGTCCAGCGGCCGAAACAGGCCCGCCTCTATCTGTCGCGCGAGGAAGGCGCCGCTCGGCACCACCACGTCGTAGCCGGTGTTTCCGGCCAGCAGCCTGGCTTCGAGGGTGCGATTGGAGTCGAATACGTCGTACACGACCTCGATGCCGGTCTCCGCCGTGAACTCGACGAGGATAGCCTTGTCGATATAGTCGGTCCAGTTGTAGACGCGGACCCTCTTTTCCTCGGCCAGAGCGCCGACCACGGCCAGCAGCACCATGGCGGCCATCAGTGCAATACGAGCCGTCATCACGGGGTTCCCATATCACGAGACATCCGGTTTTGGCACCCGCACCGCCGGCGATCCGCCGTATGGCAGTAACCGCCGCTTTCGTGATAGCCTGATCTCAGGCACGCCACCCACCCATGAGTAACCGATGGCCGAGTCAGTCGCCATAGAAACGCCGTCCGGCAAGGCCGCGGCGGACGAGAATTTTCCCGTCGGTTCCTGGCTGCTGCCGGCGCGCCTGCGGCCGCACGTCGCGACCTTCTACGCCTATGCCCGGGCCATCGACGACATCGCCGACAACCCCGACCTGGAACCCGCCGACAAGGTCGCCCGCCTGGACGGTTTCGCCAGGGCGGTGAGCGGCGCCGACACCGCGGACCCTGCCTTCCGCAAGGCCCACGAGATCCGCCGCAGCCTGGCGGAGACCGGGGTGCCGCACCGCCACTGCGTGGACCTGACCCGGGCGTTCAAGCAGGACGCCGTCAAGTCGCGCTACGACGACTGGAACGACCTCATGGGCTACTGCAACCTGTCCGCGGCCCCGGTGGGCCGCTACCTCGTGGATCTCCACGGCGAGTCGGCCGCGGCCTACCCGGCGTCGGATGCCCTTTGCAACGCGTTGCAGGTGCTCAACCACTTGCAGGACTGCGGCGACGACTACAAGGCGCTGGACCGGGTCTATCTGCCACGGGACTGGATGGCCGAGGCGGGGACCGGCGTCGAGGCGCTCGGGGAGAGCCGGTCCGGTACCGCGTTGCGGCGGGTGCTGGACCGGTGTCTCGACGCCGCCGACGGGCTGCTGGAGCTGGCGGACACGTTGCCGGGACGGCTCCGCAACCTCCGGTTCGCCATGGAAGCCGCGGTCATCGTCGCCATCGCCCACAGGCTCGGCGTGGAGTTGCGCCGGCGCGATCCCCTGGCCGAACGGGTGGAACTGACCAAGGCCCAGTTCGCGGCCTGCGGCGCGCGGGGCATCGGCCGGGCGCTGTTCCGGCGGCGCCGCCAGGATACGTCCAATGGAAACGGATAGCGCCACGCACGTGGCGGCCCGCGACGCCGTCGAGCCGTGGACCCACGTCCACCGGGTGGTGGCGCGGTCGGGCACCTCGTTCCTCTGGGGCATGAGAGTGCTGCCGGCGGAACGGCGCCGCGCCATGTACGCCATCTACGCCTTTTGCCGGGAGGTGGACGACGTCGCCGACGAGCCCGGGGAGACCGCGGAAAAGAAGCGGGGACTGGCGGCCTGGCGGGAAGAGATCGCGCGGCTCTACGTCGGCGAACCGCGGTGGCTCACCACCCGGGCGCTGCTGCAGCCGGTGCGACGCTTCGAGCTGCCGCGGGAGGAATTCCTCGCCGTCATCGACGGCGTGGAGACAGACGCGGCGCCTGCGGTGAGGATGCAGACCCTGGATGACCTGCTGGGCTATTGCCGCAAGGTGGCCGGCGCGGTGGGCGTGCTTTCCATCCATGCCTTCGGCGTCCCCAAGGATCCGGGATACCGGATCGCCGAGACCCTCGGCAACGCCGTGCAACTCACCAACATCCTGCGTGACGTGAAGGAGGACGCGGCCAACGAGCGCCTCTACGTCCCCCTGGAGATGGTGAAGCGGCACGGCGTCGCGGAGGACACCTTGGGCGCGGTCTTCCTCCATCCGGGTTTTGCCGCCGCCTGCGCCGAGCTGGCGGATCTCGCCCGCGACCATTACGACAGGACCGACCGGCTGCTGGCGCAGCTCGGGTGGCGCCAGATGCGGCCCATCGTGCTCATGATGGCGGTCTATCGGGAGACGCTCCGGCGCCTGGACGAGCGGGGCTGGACGCGCATCGACCGGCCGGTCCGGCTGACGCGGGCGCGCAAACTGTGGGTCGCCCTGCGATACGGGCTTCTCTGACGGCGTTCCTTCCGTGCCCCGCACCCACATCATCGGCGCCGGCGTGGCCGGCCTTTCCGCCGCGGTGGCATTGGCGCGGGCGGGCCATGCCGTCAACCTCCATGAGGCGAGCGGCCAGGCCGGCGGCCGCTGCCGCTCCTATTTCGACGCCCGGCTCGATTGCGCCATCGACAACGGCAACCATCTGCTCCTCACCGGCAACAGCTCCACCATGGAGTATCTGGAGGATATCGACGCCGCCGGCGCGTTGGCGGGGCCGGCTTCGGCTTGCTTCCCTTTCCTGGATCTGCGCACGGGCCGGCGATGGCGCCTTCGGCCCAATGCCGGGAGGCTACCCTGGTGGATACTCGACGCCCGGCGCCGCGTCCCCGGCACGCGGGCCCGGGACTACCTGTCCGGCGTGCGTTTCGCCTGGGCCGGGGCGGATCGCACCGTGACCGACTGCGTCGGCGAGAGCGGCGCCTTGTTCGAGAATTTCTGGGAGCCGCTGGCGGTGGCGGCGCTGAACAGCCCGGTGCGGGCCGGCGCCGCGCGTCTCTTGTGGCCGGTGCTGCGGGAAACCTTCGGCCGGGGCGAGGCCGCCTGCCGGCCGCGGATCGCCCGGACGGGACTCTCCGCGACCTTCGTCGACCCGGCGCTGGATCTGCTGCGCCGGAGCGGCGCCGCGGTCCGGTTCGGAGCCCGCTTGCGGCGCATCGCGTTCGAGGGCGTCGTGGCCCGCCGCCTCGACTTCGGCGCCGACACGGTGGCGTTGGACGACGGAGACGGCGTGGTGCTGGCGCTGCCGCCCCAGGCGGCGGCGAGCCTGGTGCCGGACCTGACCGTCCCGGAAGAAAGTCATGCCATCGTCAATGCCCACTTCCGGCTGCCGGAATCCGGCGTCCTGCCGGAAGACCTGCCGTTTCTCGGACTCATCGGCGGCACCGCCCAGTGGCTGTTCGTCCGCGGCGACGTGGCCTCCATCACCATCAGCGCGGCCGACGACACGATCGACGAGGAGGCGGAAGTGATCGCCGTGAAGACGTGGCAGGACGTAGCCGTCGCCCTCGGCCGCGACCCGGATCCGCTGCCGCCCTACCGCGTGGTCAAGGAGAAGCGCGCGACGTTCGCGCAGACGCCCGCGCAGGTGAGGCTCCGTCCCGGCACGCGAAGCCGTTTCGCCAACCTCTACCTGGCCGGGGACTGGATCGATACCGGGCTTCCCGCCACCATCGAGAGTGCCGTCCGGTCCGGGCACATGGCCGCGCGGGCCGTCGAGAGCGCTGTTTCGTAGGGCCACACGAATCATTGACCCTTGCCGTGGCCTGCTGCATAGTGAAGAGTGCCGAAGGGCACAGTGCGCTTCCAGCGGAGGAAACCCAATGGCAAAGCGACCCTTGAGAGTCATCCTGGCGCAGCCGAGAGGCTTCTGCGCCGGCGTGGTGAGAGCCGTGGACATCGTCGAGCGAGCGCTCGAAATCTACGGCGCTCCCGTCTACGTGCGCCACGAGATCGTCCACAACAAGCACGTGGTGGACGGGTTGCGCGCCAAGGGCGCCCGCTTCGTCGAAAAGGTCGCGGACATCCCGAAAGACGCGGTGACCGTGTTCAGCGCCCACGGCGTGTCCCGGAAAGTCGAGGACGCCGCTGATGCCCGAGGCCTCCAGGTGATCGACGCCACCTGTCCGCTGGTAAGCAAGGTGCACGTCGAGGCGCAGCGCTATGCGCGCCAGGGTTACGAGGTGGTTCTCATCGGCCACTCCGGACACCCGGAGGTCGAGGGCACCATGGGGCAGGTGCCGGGCACCGTGCATCTCGTGTCCAACATCTCCGACGTGGCGGCGTTGGAGCCCGCCGACCCTTCGAAGCTTGCGTACGTGACGCAGACGACCCTCAGCGTCGACGACACCCGTGAGATCATCGCCGCGTTGAGATCCCGGTTCTCCGAGATCCGGGGCCCTGACGTGAAGGACATCTGCTATGCGACCCAGAACCGGCAGACCGCGGTGCGGCTGCTGGCGGCCGAGTCCGACGTGATCCTGGTCATCGGCGCCGACTACAGCTCCAACTCGAACCGCCTGCGCGAGATCGGCGACGAGGTCGGAACCGACAGCCACCTCATCCCCGATGCCGGCGGCCTGGACCCGGCCTGGCTGGACGGGGCGAAGACCGTGGGGATCACCGCGGGTGCCTCGGCTCCGGAAGAGTTGGTGCAGGGGTTGGTGGACCGGCTCTGCGACATGTTCGACGTGACCCTGTCCGACCTCGACGGCATCGAGGAGAACGTCACCTTCAAGCTGCCTCGGGAGCTGACCGGCGCGCAGGAATCAGCCGTGTAGGGCGTGCCGGCCGGCGCCGCCGTATCCTCTCTTTCCTGTCAGAAATTGTAGCTCAGGTGCAGTTCGACGAAGCTGTCGCGCCGGGTCGGGTAGGTGGTCCGGTCCGCCCTGTCCACCGCCAGGAAGAAGACGCTCTCGACGTGCAGCGACCAACTGTCCGAGAGGCGGCGGTTGAACTCGACGAACAGAGAACGCGTGGAATGCTCGGCGTCCGCCAGCAGGCTGACGACGACCTCGGTGCTCTGGACGTCGTTGAACCCCAGGCGCGCGCCCAGGAAAAGGTCGTCGTCGAAGGGGTTGGTGGCGTTCTCCCTCCGCCTGTCGTAGTTCCATTCGGCGAGCAGGCCGAGCTCCAGGTCCGACTCGAAGATGCCGCTGAACGTGTACTCTCCGCCGGCGACAAAGGCCGCGTAGTCTTCCTCGCGCCCCGCCAGGTTCGAAAAGCCGCTTCGGTGAATGGCCTCGAGCTTGAACAGCCATGATTCGACGGTGAGCTGGGCGTCCAGACCGAACTGGCGGATCTGCTCGTAGTGCGGGACCAGCAACAACTCCAATCTTTCGTTCAGTCGCGGCGGCCGGCAGACCAGACAGGGCTCCCGGCTGGTGCCCTCGAAGACGCTCAGGCCCAGATCCAGCGGGCCGAAACTGTGGCTGTACCGGGCCGCGAGGTCCACACGCCATTCCTCGGCAGAGCTCTCGTAGGAGACGCGCTTGTCGTCCACCACGAACTGGCCGCGCAGGCGGCCTTCCCGGCCCGGGTACGTGCGTTCCCGGTGATAGGGCAGCGCGAAGAACTCCGCCACGCCCCACTCGCCGGACCATGTGAGGTGGGCCATGAGCTGCCCGAGCTTGGCCTCTTCGTTGGGATTCTCGATCAGGTCGGTCTGGTTGACGATATCCACCAGGTGGCGCGATTCCGTCACGCCCCAGAACACCCGGTCCGCGCCCAGGCGCAACTCCCACTCGCCTTCGCCGAGCGCGCCGAAGACCAGGAAGTAGGCTTCCCGCACGTCGAAGTGGGTGCGGCGGGAGTCGCCGCCGTCATAGCGGAAGAAGGGCGCCAGGGTGACGCTTCTGCCCTCGTCGTCCTCGGCGTACAGCTTGGGCTCGACGACGACGCCCGAGGCGTGGGAGCGCTGGCCGGGGTGGGCTTCGTCCTGGTCGTACCACCGGCTCTCCAGGCCCACCCGTCCGGAGACCTCGACCGCCGAGGCCCGGCCGGCGGCAAGGACAGAGGCCAGGACCAGCACCGCTCCGGCCGCCGCCATCTGGAGAAAGGCGCGGGGCATCAACGCGCCCGTTTCAGGCCGGTGCGGGTGAAGTCCCTTTCATTGAGCTTGGTCCCGTATTTGTAGTCCGACCAGGTCAGCACCGTGCTCTTGCCCGTCAGATGATTGACCATGGTCATCTCATGCGCCTGCCAGTAGCGGTCCAGATATTTCTGGAACTTGGCCAGCGTCAGGGTCTTCAGATGGGCATTCTTGCGGTCGAAGTAGTGGACCTTCCGGAGCCGTAGCTCGTCCTTGTCCTGCCACAGCACCTGACGGCGATAACCGGATCGTTTGGTGACCGGAAAGCGTTCGACCACCGTGCACGTGGCGTCGCCGCAAGGCTCGTCCCGCAGGTACCTGTAGGTGTACCGTTCCACTTCCTGGCTGCCCATGTCCTCGTAGGCGAACTCGCTGCCCATGAAGGAGCCGGAACGGTTCGACGAGCTGATGCGCTTGACCCGTTTGAGCGCCGGCAGGAAGAGCCACTGGTCGTCTGCCTTGTCCTTGTGGGCATGGATGAGGAAAGCCGTCCCCTTGACGTCCCGCGGCTGGTCGAACACGAAAAGGCTCTTGTCGCCGTCTCCGGGCGCCTCCAGAACCTTGATCCGGGCCTGGCGCTTGCTTTCCTGCCCCTGCTTGTTGCGCAGCACCATGGTCTGGCTTGCCGTGAAGTTGCCGAAGCCCTTCGCCTTCTCGCGAGTTTCGCGCGCGATCCGCAACCCCTTTTCCTCGGGGGTCTCCGACCGCGCCGCCGGCGGGCCGCCCAAGGAAGCGACGAAAACAAGGCACGCCGCGAGCGACGCACATCGGATGGAATGAGCGTGGATCATGAGTTCCTCCGGTCAATGGTCATCAGCAGAGCGGGGAGAAGCAAGAAATCGCCTACCAGTGCGAAGACGAGGGTGATCGTCACCAGCAGGCCGAGGGCCCAGCTCAACTCGAACCCCGATGACGAGAACACCAGCAGCCCCGCGCACAGGACCGCGGTGGTGGTCCACAGCGCGTGACCGACGGTGCGAAAGACCGAGCGCACTGCCTCGGGCGCCGCGAGGCCTTGCCGGCGGGCCTTCAGATACTCGGTCAGAAAATGAATCGTGTCGTCCACGATGATCCCGAAGGAGATAGCAACCACCACCGAGGAGGCAATGCCAACGTAGCCGACGAGATAGCCCCACAGGCCGAAGCTCATGGCCGCGGGAATGAAATTGGGCAGAAGGCTGACGAGGCCGAGGCGCACGCTCCTGAAAACCACCATCAGGATGAACGAGATGAGCGCCATGGCGATGATGGTGCCGCGCAGCATGCTGGTGATGTTTCGTATGGAAAGGTGTGCGAAGACGATGCTGAGGCCCGTGGCCGGGGTGGCCAACCGAGGGGCATTGGCGCGAAGCCAGTCCTGGGCCCGCGCATCGAGCTCGCGTTGCTCCCGAGACGACGTGCTGTCGACCACGACGGTCATGCGGGTTGCGGATTTGGCGACGTCGATGCGGTCGTTGAGGTCGCTGCCGAACGGGAGCGAGAGCTCGTAGAGCAACAGGTACTGCGCCGCAAGCTCGGGATCGTCCGGCAACCGGTAGAAGGCCGGATCGTCCCCGTGCAAGTTCTTGTTGAGCCGTTTCATGATGTCCGGAAAGGCCTGGACGTGGCTCACTTCGGGCTGGCTTCGGTACCATTCGGCGAATGCATCCACCGCGCGCAGATAATCGGGATCGGTGATGCCGCCGTCGCGCTCCGCCTTCAGCGAGTACTCCAGCGTAATCAAGCTGGTCAGATTTTCGATGACGAAGTCCGTATGGCGCCGGAACTCGTAGCGCTCATCGAAATACCGTGTCCAGTTGTCGGTCAGCTCGTTGCGGGGAATGCCCGCGGCGAGGGCCACCGCCAGAAGGGTGACGAACCAGAGCAGGAACCTGCGGCGGGCGACGACGAAGGCGCCGAAGCGGTCGAAGAACGCCGGCCGCTCGGAGCGGACGGGGCGCGCGCGCAACGGCAGGATCGAGAGCATCGCCGGCAGGACAGTCATGGAATAGACGAAGGCGCACGCGACGCCGAACGCCACGAGATTGCCCAGCAGGTGAAATGGCGGCGAATCCGAGGCATTCAGGCTGAGAAACCCGATGGCGGTGGTGATGGCGGTGAGGAACACCGGATAGGCATTGACGTGGAGCGACTCGGCAATGGCCGCATTCCTGTCCAGTCCGCGGCTCATGCCCAACAAGGTGGTGGTGACGACGTGGACCGAATGCGCCACGGCAACCGTCATGACGATGATCGGTACGCCCGAACTGGTCGGGCTCAACACCGCGCCGAGCCAGCCCGCGAACCCCATGGTGGTGCCGATGGCGAACACAAGCACGACAACGATGGACACGGTGCCCCATACCGAGCGCAGGAGAAGGGCCGCGGCGGCCACGATGATCAGGAATACGAGGGGCGTCAGGGTTTCGATATCGTCCTGCGTGGTGTCGGCGAAGGCGCGGTTCATGACCACGAGGCCGGTGAGGTAATAGGCGAGATCCGGATGGCGCGCCCGGGCCTTGTCAAGGACGGCGTTGAGATAGTCGGTGATCTCCACCACCGCGGCGTCCGCATTTTCCGGCAGGACGAAGTTGATCACCAACCCGCCCACGCGGCCGTCACGGGAGACCAGGCGCCCGGCAATGTCGACCGCGTTCAACGCGATGTTCTGGACCCGCGCCACGTCGGCGTCGCCGAGGGACGGCGCGTCGTCGACCAGCGGTTCGACGACCAGGTCGTCGCCGCGCGCCTCGCTATGGCTGTAGTTGGTGAGGGAATCGACCCGGCTGGAATGGGGCGCGCCCCACGCGGCTCCGGTAAGCTCCTCGATGGCGCCAAGGGTCTCGCGAGTGAACACCGAGCCCTCTCGGGGCGCCACCGCGATCAGCGCGGTATTGGATACGGTGTAGGTGCTCTCCAGGTCGTCGAAAGCGGCGAGTTGCGGATTGCCTTCGCCGAACATGATCCGGTAGTCGTTGGTGACGCCGAGGAAGCGGGCGCCCCCGGTCATGACCAGCATGACCAGCGTTGCGAGCGCAACCACCCACCAGCGACGACGCAGAACGGCGGCGACGTAGCGGTCCAAAGGCACGGAAGTCATCGACTCGTCTATCCAGGGCAGGAAGCGGGCTCAGGCAGCCTTACCATTCGCTCGATTTCGATGTGTGGACGTGATCGGGCATCTTGTAGCTCAGTCCACCCTCGTCGTACACCGAGATTTGGAGAAGCTGGGTAAAATTTCCCGATCTGATCAACTGGTCGCTCTTCATCATTCGCTTCATGCGTTGTTGCATCCGGTAACTGAACAGCGTCGGCAGCAGGTTGAAGCGCTTTGGGAACTCAAACGCGTCAGCAAGCCTGTTTCCAATGAGCGCTCGTGAAAGGCGGTGGGCCAAAACCAACAGATTTTTCTGTTCAACCGGGTCCTTGATATCCGCAACCGATGGAATGGCGTCGATGAGCATGTTCGCCACGGTTACCGAATCGGTGTCCGGCGCCGGCTCGCACATATAGCCGATCTTGTAGGTCTTTTCCGCCGCCGCGCTGTCGGTATAGAGGATGGTTTCAGGTATCCCCATGAGATAGCCGGCGTAGCGCCAGACGGCCATGACACTGTCATATTCTTCCTGTGTGAACTTCGCGCCGAGCTTCACCGAGTAGTCCAACAGACGCCTGGAAAAGACGGAAATCGCAAAACCCAGATGCGCCGTGCTTACCGGCGTGCCCCAGGCTTCGTGATCCCAATCGTCGGATTTGGCCATCAGGCCCCTTATTCGAGTATGAACGAAGCGAATGCGCGTGGACAGCTTCCAGCCATCGCCGTCCCTGTGCAAGCCGCCGGGGAAGAATATGTCCATCATGTGGCGGTTGTTCTGCTGGAGGCGTCTCTTGGTCGACGCCACTCGTCCGGTAATCCTGAAAGACTTGGCGATAAGCGTCGAAAACCCTTCCACCAGCACGCCTGTCACGAATGCGACCAGCATGAGGTCCACGTTTGCGTGGAAGGCGCGAATCCCCGGACGAAAGGCTTCGTAGTCGAGCCAGGGAGGATCTTCGAGATTCTTGAAGAAATCGCGCAGCGCCTGCGGCGCCTCGCGTAGAGCCTCCTCGTGCTGCTCTATGCCGGCTCCGATGAACCGGTGCAGGTCGCTGGGATCCATCGAGGAAGAGAGCTCCTCCATGAGCGGGTCCAGTTCGGGGTCGCCGATGGTGGTGTGCCGGATATAGTTGTCGGCCGCTGCCTCGTCGTAGAGCCGGGCCTTGGCATAACCTTCGGCGTACGCTTGAGGTGACTGTACCATTTCAAACCTCCTGACTCCCCTCCCGATTTTCCGACAGATACACGGAGGTACTCTCTGATCTCGGGCGTCGGATTCCGCAAGGACGCGCGAGTAGTCTTCCTCAGGCAACCGCTGCTTCGCCGGTTACCTCAGCGACTAACTGTTTAGCTCGTTGATAAATTCCCTCGGTGGTCAAGCCATACTTCTCCCGAAGCAGATCCTGGGGCCCCTGTTCAATGTACCGGTCGGGCAACCCCAGACACTTCGTCGGCAGGTTGATGATACCTTTTTCGGACAACAGTTCAAGAACCGCGGAACCGAACCCGCCCATGGCCGTGGACTCCTCCACCGTGAGCAGGCATTTCACTTCGCCCGCCATGCTCGCGATCAGGTCCCCGTCAAGCGGCTTGACGAACCGCGCGTTGATCACCGCGGCGGAGATCCCCTCCCGAGCCAGCCGTTCGGCCGCCTCCACGGCCTGGTGCACCGTCACGCCGATGGCCACCAGGGCGATGTCCGTCCCCTCCCGCAGCAGCTCGCCCTTGCCCAGGGGCAGCGCTTGCGGCAGCGGGTCCATGTCCACCCCGAGACTCGATCCCCGAGGATAGCGAACGGCCGCGGGCCGGTCGTAGCCGATGCACGACTTGACCATGTGCTGCAGCTCGTTCTCGTCCTTGGGAGCCATCACCACCATGTTCGGCACATGCCGGAGGTAGGCCAGATCGAAGGCGCCGTGGTGAGTGGTGCCGTCCTCGGCCACCAGTCCGCCGCGGTCGATGCAGAACGTCACCGGCAGGTTCTGCGTGGCCACGTCGTGGACTACCTGGTCATACGCCCGTTGCAGGAAGGTCGAGTAGATGGGGATCACCGGCCGCATGCCCTGGGCGGCCAGGCCCGCGGCAAAGGTCACGGCATGCTGTTCGGCGATGCCGACGTCATAGAGCCGCTCGGGAAAGAGGTTTTCGAACGCACCCAAACCCGTCCCCTCGGACATGGCGGCGGTAATCGCCACGATGCGCGGATCTTCCTTGGCCAGTTGAATGAGCGTGTTGACGGCAAAGCTGCTGTACGAAGGCCTCGCGGCCTTCTTCTTGGGCCTGCCGGTTTCGCGGTCGAAGGGCGAGCTGGCGTGGAACCACACGGGGTTGTCCATGGCCGGCCCGTAGCCCAATCCCTTTTTCGTGACCACGTGCAGCAGGGTGGGACCCTCCAGCTTGAGCACGTTCTCCAGGGTGGGCAGCAGATGCTCGAACTGGTGGCCGTCGATGGGTCCCACGTACCGGAACCCCAACTCCTCGAACAGGAGCCCGGGCAGCAGCAGTCCCTTGACCAGTTCCTGCGCCCGGCCGGCCAGTCGCTGCACCTGTTCGCCGATGTGGGGCATCTTGCCCAGGACCCGCTTGGTCTCCTCGGTGATGCGGTCGAAGAACTCGCCGGTGATGGTCCGGTTCAGGTAGGCGGAGATCGCCCCCACGTTCTTGGAGATGGACATCTGGTTGTCGTTGAGGATGACCAGGAGGTCCCTGTCCAGTCCGCCGGCCTGTTGAAGACCTTCCATGGTCAGACCCGAGGTCAGCGCGCCGTCGCCGACGACGCACACCACCTTGTGGGTCTGCTTCCGCTGCTCCCGGGCCTCAGCGAACCCCACCGCGGCCGAGACGCCGGTGCCGGCATGGCCGGCGTTGAAGGTGTCGTACTCGCTCTCCTCGCGCTTGCAGAACCCGCTCAAACCGTCGAATTGGCGGATGGTGTGAAACTGATCCTGACGCCCGGTCAACAGCTTGTGGGCGTAGGCCTGGTTGCTGGTGTCCCAGACGATCAGGTCCTTCGGTGTGTCCAGCAGGTAGTGAAGGGCGACGGTCAGCTCGATCACCCCCAGATTGGAGGCGAGATGGCCGCCGACATTGGAAATGACCGAAATGATCTCTTCGCGGATCTCTTCGCACAGTTCGGGGAACTGCTCTGGAGACAATTTCTTGAGATCGGCCGGTCGGCTGATCATGTGCAGAATGGACATGATGGGTCTTCCCTCTTCAAAGGCGAGAAAAAGAACCTTTATGGGGAGCCTATCGCCGTAAGCAACTGAAGTCTCACAGAGTAGGTGTGTTCTGTCAATATGCGGCCCGGGGTCGTTTCCGGGCCCATCCCGGGCGGGACGGCCGGTCCGGCTGACGGTCTTGACCCCCGGTGCCGCGGGACGCTATATAGGTATTTCCTGTTTCTCGGGCTGGGCAAACCGCCGGCCCGATTCTTGTTCCACAAAGACGCGAGTTCCAGCCAATCTCAATTCAAGGAGTTGTCTCATGGGAGAAGATATCAGCGATGCCGTCGTAGAGAAGACCAAGTTCACCTATGACCACTGGATGGAGGCCCTCGGGATTCCGATCCACACCGGGTATTTCATCGGGGACCTGCGCACCTGCGAGCTCGAATGGTGGGAGGACCGCAAGTGCAAGGCGGCCTTCATGCAGCTCATGGGGCAGGAGGGCGTCACCGGCGCCTGGATCCAGGAGATCGCCCCCGGAGAGTCGAGTCCGCCGGTACGGTTCGCCCTGGATGAGGTGTGCTACGTGGTCGAAGGCCGCGGCACCACCACGGTGTGGCGCGACGACAACGGCACCAAGAAGACCTTCGAGTGGCAGAACAACAGCATGTTCATCGTCCCCCGCAACTACCACTACACCATCAACAACATGCAGGGCGACAAGGTGGTCCGGCTGCTGCACTACAACTACCTGCCGCTGGCCATGTCCTCGGTGGGCGATCCGGATTTCTTCTTCGACAATCCGTTTTCCGGCCAGGACGTCATCGCTTCCGAGGAAGGCGAGTTCTACTCCGAGGCCAAGATGGTCACGGACTCCGGCAAGTGGAACGTCTGGAACCGGCGCGTCTACTGGTACGGCAACTTCTTCCCGGACATGAGAGCCTGGGACAAGCTGGACGAGAACAAGAAGCGCGGCGCCGGCGGCCACAGCGTGTTCATCGAATTCCCCAACTCGGAGCTTTCCTGCCACATGTCGGTGTTCGCGTCGCGTACCTACAAGAAGGCGCACCGCCACGGCCCGGGCCGGGTCATCGTCATTCCCGCGGGCGAGGGCTACTCGATCCTGTGGGAAGAGGGCAAGGAGAAGATCGTGGTGCCCTGGCACGAGGCGAGCGTCTTCGTGCCGCCCAACAAGTGGTTCCACCAGCACTTCAACGCCGGCACCACGCCCGCGCGGTACCTGGCGTTCCATCCGCCCATGCAGTTCCACGGCTACGCGGAAAAGGTCGAGGACCGGGCCAAGGACCAGATCGAGTATCCGGACGAGGATCCCTTCATCCGGGCCAAGTTCGAGGAGGAGTTGGCGAAGCGGGGCACCACGAGCCTCATGCACGAGGAAGCCTACACCAACCCCGACTACGAGTGGTCCAAGGGGATGGGAAAACAGTAGGTCCAAGGAACTCAGAGACAGTAAGCCATGCACGACGACGCCGACAATCCCGAACACTTTCACCCAGGCCCCGATGCCATCGTGGAGGACATCGAAGGGGTCGAGATGTTCTCGCTCACCAGCGTGGGCATCGACATCGGCTCCTCCACCTCGCACCTGGTCTTCTCCCATCTGACCCTCAGACGGGAAGGGGCCGGACTCTCGGCCCGGTTCAGGGTGACCGACCGGGAGGTGCTGTACCGTTCGCCCATCATGCTGACGCCGTACAGCTCGGGGACCCTCATCGACACGGCCAAGGTGGAGGACTTCATACACGAGTCCTACCGCGTGGCCGGCTACACCCACGACGACATCGACACCGGCGCCGTGGTGATCACCGGGGAGGCCCTGAACAAGGAGAACTCCCGGCCGATCCTCGAGTATTTCGCCAAGGACTCCGGCAAGTTCATCTGCGCGTCCGCGGGACCCAACCACGAGGCGCTGCTCGCGGCCTACGGCTGCGGCGCGGTGGACCTGTCGAAGTCGGCGAACGCCACCGTGCTCAACATCGACATGGGCGGCGGCACCACCAAGCTGTCGGTCATCCGGGATGGAACGGTAACCCAGACCGCGGCCATCAGCGTTGGCGCCCGTCTCATCGCGTTCGACGAAGACAACGTGGTGACGCGGGTCGAGCTCCCGGCCAAGTTCATCACCAAGGAACTGGGCATGCCGGTGGAGGTGGGCCAGACCATTACCGACGACCTCAAGAGAGCGTTCGCCGCGTATATGGGAAACTACCTCTTCAGCGTGATCCAGGCGAAGCCGCTTTCCGACCTGGAGACCCACCTGCTGGTAACCGATCAGCTACCGGACTACGACGGTCTGAACAGCATCGACCACATCGTCTTCTCCGGCGGCGTTTCCGAGCACGTCTACGACCACGACACCCCGTCCTACGGCGACGTCGGACCGTTCCTGGGCAAGGAAATCCGTGATCACATCGCCGAGCTCAACCGGGCGGACCTGGTCAAGGAGCCCACGGAAGGCATCCGCGCCACCGTCATCGGCGCGGGCGAATACACGATCCAGGCCAGCGGCAACACCAGCTACATCTCCAGCGAGACGCCGCTTCCGGTCTACGGCCTGCAGGTGGTCAAGGCCCTGATCGACGAGAATTCCGATATCCAGGGCACCATCCGGACGGCGCTGGCCAAGTTCGACCTGGAGAAGTACAAGGCGGGTCTGGCGCTGGCCCTGGGCCTCGAGGGCGTGCCCAACTACAAGTTCATCCGGCGCGTGGCCGAAGGCATTGCCGCGGTGGTCAACGAAGCGGAGGAGCCGCAGGACGAGGATCTGGACGTGTTCCTGATCCTGGACATGGACGTGGCCAAATCCCTCGGCGGCATCCTCAAGGAAGAGCTGAAGGTCGTTCCCGAGGTCATCGCCGTCGACGGCATCGACGTGGGCGACCTGGACTTCATCGACGTGGGCAACGCCATGGGCGTCACCGAGGTCATCCCGGTCACCATCCGCTCGTTCATGTTCCCGGAGAGCCGGCTGGTCTGACCCGGGCGAGATCGGCGACAGCAACATCCCCGGCCCGGCAGTACCCACTGCCGGGCCGTTTTCGTTCGAGCGTCAGGGGCGGCCGGTCCCGGGCGCACCGGAATCCCTTCACCTCGTTCAGCCAATGAGGCCGGTACCGGTGGGAGCAGTCGCAGGTACCCAATGGTCCGCACAAGGCCTTGAAGGGGTCGCCCTCCGCGCCCACCTCCGTTGCCGTCCATTCCCAGATATCGCCCTCCTTGGTCAGGTCGCCGCCGTTGCACGCGGCCAGCCATTCCGCCACGGCCGGCAACCGCTTTCCGCCCGCCCAGCGGCAATAGGCCACCGCATCGTGCCAGGTCACCAGCACCACGGGCGCCGAAGCCAGGCCGTCCGCGTATGAGCCTTCATGCCAATGCTCGGGCGCCGCACGCCCGGTGGCGCGGATGAATTCCCGGTACTCGTGGTTGGTCACCTCGGCGGGGTCCAGAACGTCGGAGAGGGCCTGGCGGGCTCCGGCCGCGGCGGTGATCAGCAGCAGCGCGAGCCCCAGGCGCAGGAACCGGGTGACGGCGGACGTGTCGATACCGGAGTGCATGCTCATACCTCCTGCCTTTCTGTGTGCCGCCCCGGATCGGGTCCGGGGCGGGATCGGGTCCGGGGCCGGTACACATCGACCGGTGCGTGTGTTATGCAAGATGGATCATTTTCGGGCTTAATGCACTTCAATTTCAACAACCTTCAGAGGTGAGCCAATGGCGGAAAAGCACAGCGTGGGGGTTCCCACACCCCGCATCGATGGTGAGTACAAGGTAAGCGGCAAGGCCAAGTACGCCGTGGACGTCACGTTCCCGGACATGCTCTGGGGCAAGATCCTGCGCAGCCCCATTTCCTATGGCCGCATCAAGAGCATCGACACCAGCAAGGCCATGAAGGTGCCCGGCGTCGTCGGCATCCTCACCGGCGAGGACGTCGCCGGCTTGCGCATCGGCCGGCGCGTGGTGGACATGCCCATCGTGGCGGACGGCATCGTGCGCTTCATCGGCGAGAAGGTGGCGGCGGTCTCCGCCGAGACGGAAGATGCGGCCGAGGAAGCCGCCGCGCTCATCGAGGTCGAGTATGAGGAAATGGATCCCGTGCTCGATCCCGTCGAGGCCATGGAGTCCTCGTCGCCGCTGCTGCACCCCGACGTCCACACCTACAAGGGCCTGCCCCAGAAGCTCGACGGCCCCACCAACCGGGTGATCTACGTCAACTGGGAAAAGGGCGACATCGAGAAGGGGTTCGAGGAGGCGGACATCATCGTCGAGAACACCTTCACCACGCCCAAGGTCCACCAGGCCTACATCGAGCCGCATTCCTGCGTGGCCAGGACCGACCCGGCCACGGGCGCGGCCGAGATCTGGGCCTGCAGCAAGGTGCCCTACGGCATCCGCGGCCAGGTAGCCGCCGCGGTGCAGGTGGACCCCGAGTCCATCGTTGTGCATCCCTGCTACATCGGCGGCGACTTCGGCGGCAAGGGCGACTTCATGGACATCGCCCTGTGCTACTCGCTGTCGAAGAAGAGCGGCGGCCGGCCGGTCAAGATCGTCATGGACTACGACGAGGAGTTCATCGCCGGCAACCCGCGCCATGCCTCCATCATCAAGGTCAAGACCGGGGCAAAGAAGGACGGCACCATCACCGCCCATCACATGGACTTCATTTTCGACACCGGCGCCTACTGCGCGTTCAAGCCCAACGGCATCCTCGGCGGGCCGCAGAAGTCCCCCGGCCCCTACAACATGCCCAACACCTTCGTGGAAGAGCACATGGTGTACACCAACCAGGTGCCGTGCGGGCACATGCGCTCGCCGGGCGACCCGCAGGGCTTCTTCGCCAACGAGAGCCAGCTCGACCTGCTGGCCGAGGCGCTGGGCATGAACCCGGCGGAGCTGCGCAAGAAGAACCTGCTGGAGGGCGTCGCCGACTCGCCCGTGGGCGAGAAAGTGGACTATGTCGGCTCCCACGCGGTCTTCGACAAGGCCCTCGACGAGGTCAAGTACTTTGAGCCGCGGCCCAAGAACGTGGGCCGGGGCATCGGCCTCGTGCAGTGGTCGGTGAACGGCGGCAAGGGGCTGGTGAAGTTCAGGCTCGACGACACCGGCACCCTGACGGTGTCATCGGCCATGCTGGACCAGGGCGTCGGCACCTTCACGCTGCTGGAGCAGATGGCGGAGCAGGAGCTCAAGATCCCGGCCGAGAACATCAAGTTCGAGCACTTCGACACCAGCGCCGGCATCCAGGACTCCGGCCTCGGCGGCAGCCGCGGTACCCGGGTCTACGGCAACGCCGGCTACGACGGCATCATGAAGACGCGGGAGGAGCTCCTGGAAGCCGGCGCCAACGCGCTGGACGTGCCCAGGGAGGACCTCGACCTTGCCGACGGACAGGTGGTGCACAAGAGCGCCGACCGCGGCATGAGCTACGCCGACGTGGTCAAGGCCAAGGGCTCGGCCATCGAGACCGAGGGGCTCTACGACGACACCTCCAAGGTGGCGGATGCCGCCATGTGCGCGCAGATCGCCGAGGTGGAGGTGGACCCCGAGACCGGCAACATCGACCTCAAGCGGCTGGTCACGAGCCACAGCACCGGCACCATCCTGAACCCGCTCATGCACCAGGGCCAGATCGAGGGCGCCAGCATGACCGGCATCGGCTACGGCCTGATGGAGCACCTCATGGTGGACGACGGCAAGGTCACCACCGCCAACTTCGGCGACTACAAGATCCCCACGGTCCGGGACGTCCCGGAGCTGACCACCCTGGTGACGGAGCACAAGCGCGGCCCCGGCCCCTACAACAGCATGGCCATCGGCGAGACCGCCAACATCCCCACGGCCGGCGCCATCGCCAACGCCGTGGCCGATGCCTGCGGCGTGCGCATCACGTCGCTGCCGATCACGTCCGAGAAGGTATTCGAAGCATTGAGCCGGAAGAGCTAGACCGGCTGGACCGGATAGCACGCCGACAAGGGGCGGAACGGATCCTCGCGGCAATGAGCCGCGAGGGGAGGTTCCGCCCCTTTCGGTTCGGGCGTTCCCCGGGTTGTATATGTGAATATCCGCGAAATTCGCGGAAATTTACAGATGGTTCGTACGAATCGCTGGAAAACCCGTGGTCGGGCTTTAATAGGACGAAACTACGCTGGCTAGTGCAGCGACCGCGGCTCGCCGAGCACGAACTCGGCGATCTGGGCGTCGAAGCGGTCGCCGTCGGAGGTGACCATCTGGTAGGTGCCGTGCATGGTGCCGTAGGGCGTCGACAGCGGGCAGCCGGAGGTGTACTCGAAGGACTCACCCTCTTCCAGCACGGGGCTTTCGCCCACCACTCCCGGTCCCTTGACCTCCTCCACGTGGCCGGAGGCGTCGGTGATGATCCAGTGGCGGCTCACGAGCTGCACGGTTTCCGAGCCTTCGTTGCTGATCTCCACCGTGTAGAGATAGAACCAGCGGTTGTGCTCGGGGAAAGAACGGTTGGGGTCGTATTCGGTGCTGACCTCGACCCGGACCCCGCGTGTGACCGCCTTCGAGTTACCCAAGGCAACCTCCCCTCACTTCGCTTCTCCGCATACCGACAGGATCGTGAGCGCGTACACCTTGGTCGCGGCAACGAGATCGTCGATCTTCATGGCGCGGTTCCGCGCCTGACTGATGGTCTCCTTCTGCCGCGGCGGCCCGTAGCATACGGCCGGAATCCCCATCTCGTTGAACATGTTCATGTCCCGCCACATGCTGATCTCGGCCGAGGGCGGCGCCGGGGGGTCGGCGCCCATGACGTCGCGGTGGGCCTGGTCGATGGAGTCGATGAGCATGTCGGCGTTCCGCGCCACGTGCCCCCTGGAATACTGGTAGACCGACACCTCGGAGTCGAAGTCCAGGGTCGCCATCACCCCCTCGATCTCGCGCTTGATGTGCTGGGGATCGGTCTTGGGCACGATGCGCACGTCAAAGTAGATATCGCAGTAGCCGGGGCCTCCGCGCACCGCGGCCACCTGAGCCTTGGGGATCATGGTGCCGCCGGGAAACTCGAAGCGCGCCTCGTGCTCGTAGTTGATGGCCCACTGTTCCAGCGCCGTCACCGCATGAGCCATCTTGATGTAGGGGTTGGGATGCTCGCGCAGGGACTCCCCCCGGACCAGCCGCGGCGTGTACAGCTCGCGCCCCTTGCAGCGGATCTTGAGCCATACCGCACCGCATTCGCCCATGATGATGCCGAATCCGGAGGTCTCCCCGACGAGGGCGTAGTCGGCGGTGACGCCGCGGTTGATCAACCACCAGGCGCCGAAGCCCTCGCCCGGAAAATTCACCCCCTGGGTGTCGTCTACCGACGGCTCGCCGGTCTCGAAGGCGACGCCGGTGACGTACAAGTCGCCGCCGAGCGCGACGCCGGCCTTCTTGATGGCCCTGGTCGCGATCATGAAGGCGCAGAGCTGGGCCTTGTCGTTGATGAGGCCCTTGCCGTACATCAGGTCGCCGTCCACCCACGCTCCCTCCATCCGCACGTCCGCCTCGGAGGCGTCTGCCGCCAGCTCCGGGCCGGTGTCCATGTGGGCGTTGAGGATGAGGCTGGAGCCGTCGCCCGAGCCCCGGATCATCCCGACGGCGTTGACGCTTTCGTCGGTGATCCACTGGAGCCAGCTCTCGATGCCGTTTCGCTCGAGCCATGCCACCGTGGCCTCGCCAAGGGCCCTTTCGTTGGCGTGCGGGCTCGGCATGCCCCCCAGTTCCAGGCACAACTGGACCAGATCCTGCCGGTCGTCGTCGATGATGTCCTTGAGGCGCTGTGCGGTGTCGCTCATGGGATTATTCATACTTGAGGGGTCACGGGACTGCAAGGAACACCACCGGCGGAGGGCGTTCCGACCGCCTTGTCGCGCCGGTTAGCGGGCGGCCGCGCTATTTGATACACGGTCAGGAACATTCAAAGGGGGACCGGATGGCGCAACAGAAACCGAATTCACGGATGAAGCGGGTCAAAACGATGCTGGAGATGGCCGCCGGGGTCTACGCCGACCGCAAGCTCGACCTGGGCGTGGCCCTCGACGTGTCCATCCGCTCCACCGACGAGGAAGACAACATCTTCCCGCCGCTCCGGTTCGGCGTCCACGGCGAGTTCCTGGGCGGCATGAAGACGCCCATCGAGGTGGGGAAGCGCCGCGTGGACGTATCCCAGGTCAACCCCTCGGTCATCGCCACCATGTGCTACCGCGGCAAGGGATACTACAAGGAGGCGCTGCCCCTGCGGGCGCTGGCCAGCTTCCCCTCCTGGGACCGAATCGCCTTTGTGGTGTCGGCGGAGCTTGGAGTCCGCTCGGTCCGGGACATCGTCAAGAACAGGATACCCCTCAGGGTCTCCACCCGGACCGCGGGCATCGACAACTCCACCCACTATGCCATCTCCACCATCATGTCGCTCTACGGACTGACGTTCCGCAAGATCACGCGCTGGGGCGGCGAGGTCGACGAGTGCGCCCATCCTTCCTCGCCCAAGCGCATCGAGTCCATCAAGGCCAGGCGCGTGGACGCGGTCTTCGACGAAGGCTTGTCCACGAAATGGCTCGAAGCCGCGCTGGAGAACGGCTACCAGGTGCTCCACCTCGACGAGGACGTGATCCGTGGCATGGAGGCCCTGGGGTTCAAGCGCGCGGTGATCCCCAGGCGGCGGTTCCCCGGTCTCAAGGAAGACGTACGCACCGTGGACTTCATCGGCTGGCCGGTCATCACCCACAAGTGGTTGAGCAAGGATATGGCCTACTCCCTCTGCGAGTCCATCTACCGGCGCCGCAGCGACATCCCTGTGGACGCCCACCGGCTGAACATCCGGGAGGTTTGCCGGGACACCGACGCCGGGCCTCTGGGCATTCCGCTGCACCCGGGCGCGCGAAGTTTCTACCAGGACAAGGGATTCCTTTAGGTTCATCGGTTAGCGGGTGAGGGTTGTTGGCGTGCTGGAGAATGCTATACGATCAAAGAGCAAAACTCATTACTTGAAAGGGGAGAGAATCAGATATGACAAGGAAGAACGCTTTGTTGGGCATTGCCCTGACACTCGGGTTCCTGGTTTCGGCGTGTGCGACACCGAAAGTGGTGAATGTCCAGAAAATCGGCGATGAAGACCTGAATTGCGAACAGATCAGAGAGCAATTCGCCGAGGCCCAGGACTTCGAAAAAAAGGCGCGAAGAGAGAAGGGTGCAACGGGGACAAATGTCGCCGCGGCAGTATTTTTCTGGCCCGCATTGCTAGCGACCTACTCGAACATTGACGAAGCGGTAAACGCTGCCAGGGACCGGCAGGATCGCCTCCAGAAGCTCGCGGCGAAGAAGGACTGTAAAATTTGAACTGTCCCTGCACCGACGCCTGAAACGGTTGTTGACGCAGGGACCTCGGATGGCGGGCAGCCAGCGGGTGTCTGGTCAGTCCTTCGCCACCGTCAACGTCATGCGGTGTCCCCGGATCACGCGGACCTCGGTGCCCGCGGGTATCGCGGCCGCGCCGGGCTCGATGTGCGCGCGCCACAGTTCACCGCGTACGTAGACGTAGCCGGTGGGGTCCAGGGGGTCGCGGGCGACCCCGCGCAGTCCCACGAGCTGGGCGGCGCCGGAGGCTTCCAGTTGGTAGGCCCTGCGCAGGAGCGGATAGAAGATCACGTCCTTCAGCACCACCACCCCGAGGACGGTCAGCGCCACCCACACCGGCAGCCCCAGCCACGCGTGCAACAGCGTCACCAGCACGGCCGTCAGGGCCCAGCCGGGAATCTGAAACAGGTAGTAGCGGGTGACAGTTCGCACCGATTCTTGGCGTCCCGCCTAGCAGCGAGGTGTTTGGGGCAGGGCCTTGTCTACATGGCCCCGGCGAACAGCCGCAGGGTCTCGCCGCGGTCGGCGTCGCCGACGTTGTAGGGGATGATCGCCACCTGGTTGATGGCGCTCTGCTTGATCTCCTCGACCTTGGCCCGGCATTCGTCCGGGGTGCCGGCGACGGCGAACTTGTCCACGAGCCAGTCCGGGATCACGCGGGCCTGGGCGGCGAGCGGGTTCATGTGCTGGTAGTAGTTGTAGGCCTGGTGGATGTCGTCCAGGACCTTCTGCTCCCGCTCGTCCAGGGTGAAGGGCAGCGGGTGGGCGATGACCCGGGCTACGTGGGCCTTGACCGCGTCCTTGGCACCGGGGTTCTCGGACACCGCGCACGGCACCCACAGCACCAGGTCGATGTCGGAGAGCTTGCGGCCCGCCGATGCCGCCCCCGCCGCGATCCGCTCCACCGCCCTTTCGATGGCGCCGGAATCCACGCCCACGAGGATGATGACGCCGTCGGCGATGCGCCCCGAAAGCTCGAGCATCCTGGGGCCGCTGGCGGCCACGTAGAATGGGATCTTCCGGTTCTGGGCAAAGTTGAGGTGTATCTTGCTGCCGCTCTCGAGCTCGGCCTCGCCGCCCTCGATGACGGTCCGCATCTGCGCCACCGCTTCCTCGAAGTCGGCCAGCCGCGCCTGCTTGCGGCCCATGGTCTCCAGGGAGCTGTCGCCGAGGCCGATGCCCACGGCGAACCGGCCCGGCGCCATCTCGTCCAGGGTGGCGTAGCCGCTGGCCAGCACCGAGGGGTGCCGGGTCACGGGGTTGGTGACGCCGGTGCCGATGATCACCTTCGAGGTGTTGAGCGCCACCGCGGCCATGTTGACGAAGGCCTCGCGCCAGATGAGATGCGAGTCGCCGACCCAGATGTGGCTGTAGGACAGCTCCTCCGCCTGCTTGCTGAGCTGGATGATGCGCGACATGGGTTCCGTGGGAAACATTCCCACGCCGTACTGTAGTGAGCTCACCGGGAAACCTCCTTGAATGCCGGCCGTGGCTTCATGCCCGCCGGCCGCGCCCCTTTTTCCAGTGTGGGCAGCAAGTTACAGCCGCACTGAACCTCGATTTTCATAGTCCAAGAAACGACCCCTCAGCCGCCGGGCACCGTTCCTAGCCGCTGATCGCCACTCCCCGCTCGGGCGGCGGCGTCTGCTGGCTCCGCCCCGCTACGGTGAGTTCGCCGTCGATCATCACCACCGAGATCCCCGGCAGGTCGCCTTTGGCGAACGAATCGAGGGCGTCACTGGACACGGAGCCGGTGATACGGTCCATGATCACCAGGTCCGCGGGCCGGCCCTCCGCGATGATGCCGAGGTCCAGCCCGTGGGCGCGCCCGGTGTTGCCGGTGGCCATGGCCACCGCGTGCTCCGGCGCGATGCCGCCGAGGGAGGCCAGAAAGCACATCTCGCGCAGGATTCCCCGTGGCACCACGCCGGTGCCCCCCGGCGTATCGGTTCCCACCAGCACCCGGGCCTCGGCTCCGCACTTCCTGACCGCGTCCGCCAGCACCATGCCCATGCGCAGGTTGCCGGAGGTGCAGATCTCGACGTAGTACTCGGTCTCGGCCACGATGCGACGCAGGTCCTCCTCCGGCATGGGGATGGGGCCGCCGGTGCTGTGGCCGATGACGTCGGGGTCGATGGCCTTGACGATGTCCACGCCCGCCACCTGGCTCACGCCCGAACGGGAAACGCCGCCGGAATGGATCTTGACCTTGATGTCCCGCGCCCTGGCCCACTTCACGTAGCGCTCCGCCTCGCCCGTGGGCAGCAGGCTGTAGTCGTAGAAGATGAACTTGACCAGGCGGACGCCCGCCTCGGCGATGGTGTCGAAGTCCTTCTCCTCGAGGCCCGGCACCAGTAGCAGCGTGCCGCCGTGCACCCGGACGCCGGTGGGCCGCAGGTTGTCCCAACAGCGCTTGGCGACGATGGAAAGCGATACCGCGCACAGCGGGTCCGGCGGCAGCGGCAGCCCCGGCACGTGCAACTCCCCCGCGGAAATGATGGAGGTGACCCCGCCGTGCATGTAGTGCGTGATCCAGCCCATGGAGTTCTGGGCCGGCGTGAAGTTGCCGAAGGTGGGGTGGGAATGCGAGTCGATGAGTCCGGGGACCACCGTGGTGCCGTTGGCGTCGATGGTGCGGTCCACGTTGCCGCTCAGGCCGCTGCCGATCTCCTGGATGGTGCCGTCCGCCACGAGGATGGAGTCAGCGTCCCGGAGGGGATCCTCCAGCATGCCGGTCGCCAGAGTCCCGATGTTCTTGATCAGTGTTGCGGGCATGTGTTCAAAGCCTCTCTGCGGCAAAGATTCAGATTCACGACCGTAACATAGAACCCGGCGAAATTCAGGCGCGGCGCCCGGACCGAGCCGTCACGGACGACCTCTCCGCCACTCCGCACGAGATCCCGCCTGTCACCCCGGCACCACCTCTACGTCACCCCGGCACCACCTCTACGTCACGCCGCACCACCACAACGTCACCCCGCACCACCTCTGCGTCACGCCGTACAACCACAACGTCACGCCACAGACCACCACAATGTCACCCCGGGCTTGACCCGGGGTCCAGAGGCGGTGGTGAGGCGGCCTCCCGTCATCCCGCTGTCCACCCCCTGGACCCCGGGTCAAGCCCGGGGTGACGCAGAGGTGGTCTGTGGGGTGACGCAGAGGTGGTCTGTGGGGTGACGCAGAGGTGGTCTGTGGGGTGACGCAGAGGTGGTGCGGCGTGACGTTGTGGTGGTCTGTGGCGACGAGTTGAAATCCGTGGCGACGGGATAGGGTCCAGGGCGAATGGCGCTTCGTCCGCGGCTCAGTGGGACAGGATCTGGCTGAGGAACAGCTTGGTGCGGTCGTTCTGCGGGTTGTTGAAGAACGGCTCGGGGGCGTTCTTCTCGATGATCTCGCCCTCGTCCATGAAGATGACGCGGTCGGCGGCGCGGCGGGCGAATCCCATCTCGTGGGTCACCACCAGCATGGTCATGCCGGTCTCTGCCAGCTCGAGCATGGTGTCCAGCACTTCCTTGATCATCTCGGGGTCGAGGGCGGAGGTTGGCTCGTCGAACAGCATGATCTTGGGCTGCATGCACAGGGAGCGGGCGATGGCCACGCGCTGCTGCTGGCCGCCGGAGAGCTGGCCGGGATACTTGTCGGCCTGCTCGGGAATCTGCACGCGTTCCAGGTAGCGCTGGGCGATCTCTTCCGCCTCGCCCTTGGGCAGCTTGCGCACCCACATGGGGCCGAGGGTGCAGTTCTCCAGCACCGTCAGGTGGGGAAACAGGTTGAAGTGCTGGAACACCATACCCACCTCGGAGCGGATCTGCTCGATGTTCTTGACGTCGCGGGTCAACTCGATGCCGTCCACCTCGATGGTCCCCTGCTGATGCACCTCCAGCCGGTTGATGCACCGGATCAACGTGGACTTGCCGGAGCCCGACGGCCCGCAGATGACGATCCGTTCGCCGGCGGTCACCCGCAGGTCGATGTTCTTCAGCACGTGAAAGGTGCCGAACCACTTGTGCATGGCCCGAACCTCCACCATGACCCTGGAGGTGTCGGCGGCGGATCGGATGCGTTCCGTGTCTTCGATGGTAGCCATGAGAAAATTGCTAACGGTCGTCGACGCTCAGTCGTCCTTCGAGCCACAGGGAATAACGCGACATGGCGAAGCAGCTCAGGAAGAAGAAGAGCGCGATAAAGAGATACGTCTCGTTGGACAGCCCGTTCCACTTGGCGTCGGCGAGCACCGCCCGGGCCACGCCCAGCGGGTCCAACAGGCCGATGATTACTACCAGCGTGCTGTCCTTGTAAAGGCCGATGAAGACGTTGACCATACCGGGGATGGCGATCTTGAGGGCCTGGGGCAGCGTGATCAGCCAGGTTTTCTTCCAATAGGACAGCCCGAGGGAGTCCGCGGCCTCGTACTGGCCGCGAGAAAGGGCTTGCAATCCGCCGCGCACGGCTTCGGCGAGGTATGCGGCGGCGAACAGCGTGACCATGATGAGCACCCGGATGAGAAGATCGAAGCTCGTCCCCGGGGGCAGGAAGTAGTTCAGCATGGTGGAGGCGATGAACAGCAGCGTGATCAGCGGCACCCCCCGCACCACTTCGATGAAGGTGACGCACAGGACACGGATCGCCAGCAGCCGTGACTGCCTGCCGAGGGCCAGCAGGATGCCCAGCGGAAGGGACGCGACGATGCCGGTGACGCCCAGGATCATGGTGAGCAGAAACCCGCCGTAGGCGTCGGTATCCACCACCGGCAGGCCCAAACCGCCGTAGATCAACCAGGCGCCCAGCGCGGGATAGGCCAGCGAGAACCAAAGCAGTTGGCTGCGATAGGGCGTGCGATCGAACAGCACCGGCGCCAGCGCGGGAAAAAGCAGGACGAAGGTGAGCACCGGACGCCAGCGCTGGTCGGCGGGATAAAAGCCGTAGACGAACTGGTCCAGCCGGATGGCGATGACCGCCCAGCAGGCGCCGTCGCCCTGCTTGCGGCAATCGACGCGCGAGCCGGCCTCCCACACCGCGTCCAGCACGAACCAGTCGATGGCGGCGGTGACGAACTCGTAGATCAGCCAGACGGAAACGAGGGTCAGCGCGGTGTTGAACACCGACGAGAACAGGTTGGCGCGCAACCAGCCGATGACGCCGGCGGTGCCCGGCGGCGGCGGCAGGTCCGGGTGCTGTCCGGGCGGATAGGTCGGGGTTGCGGTGGCGGGAACCGACATCAGCGCTCCACCAACCGGACGTGGCGGTTGTACCAGTTCATGAACACTGAAATGCTCAGGGAAATGGCCAGGTAAACCAGCAAGACCAGCATCATGCACTCGATCTCCCGCCCTGTCTGATTCAGCGTGATCCCCCCCAGGGTCCCCACCAGGTCCACGTAGCCGATGGCGATGGCCAGGGACGAGTTCTTGGTGAGGTCAAGGTACTGGGAGGTGAGCGGCGGGACGATCACCCGCAGCGACTGAGGCAGGATCACCAGGCGCAAGACGCGTCCGCGGGGCAGTCCCAGCGCCTGCGACGCTTCGATCTGGCCCTTGTCCACGGCGAGGATGCCGGCGCGGACGTTCTCGGCAATGAAGCCCGAGGTGTAGAACGCCAGCGCCCAGGTCAGCGCCACCAGCTCAGGCGTGAGGTAGAGTCCGCCCCGGAAGTTGAACCCCCGGAGCTCCGGTACGTCGAAGGACAGGGAAGCGCCGACCGCCGCGAAGGCAAGCCCCGGCAGTCCCACGATCAGGGCGGCGGAAATCCAGCCGCCGGGAAGCTGCCGGCCGGTGGCCTCGCGAACCCGGCGTACGTGACGGTGGACGAGGACCGCCCCCACGATGGCCGCCGCCAGTGTCAGCGCGACCCACTCGAACCCCGATTCGAACACGGGTTTGGGAACGTAGAAGCCCCGGTTGGTGAGGAACGTGGCGCCTCCGACGGTCATGGCCTGCCGGGGATGGGGCAGCGTGTTGATGAATATCCCGTGCCACAGCAGGATGAGCAGCAACACGGGCGTGTTGCGGGTGAACTCGACGTAGCAGTACGCCAGGCGCGACACGAGCCAGTTCTCCGACAACCGGAATATCCCGACGAGGAAGCCGAGCACGGTGGCCAGGATGATCCCGAGGAAGGCCACCAGTCCCGTGTTGATCAGCCCCACCACCGCCGCGCGCAGGTGCGTGTCCCGGTTGGTGTACTCGATGAGCGTCTGGTTGATGTCGTAGTTGGCTGGGAGCCAGAGGAAGTCGAAACCGAAGGTCTTGTCGAGGATGGCGTAGTTGGCGACGACGTTGGCGACCATCCAGGCCACGGTCGCGAAGACGCCCGCCAGCACCAGGATCTGGATGATGACGCCGCGTACCGCCTCGTCGTACCACAGGCTGCCCAGGCTGAAGGCGGGACCTGGAGGCGGACCGGGTCTGTCGTTAGGTTGCGCCACGCCCGGTAGTCATACGACATGAGCCGTATGGATTACCAGTGTCACGCGCAATGGCGGCGCGACACTGGATCCACACGACTCATGGGGTGTGAAACCCGTCCGGTCTACCGGAAGGGCGGGGCGTAGAGCAGTCCGCCGTCCGTCCACTGCGCGTTGAGGCCCCGGGCGAGGCCGATGGGCGTCTTCGTGCCGAGATGGGTCTCGAAAACCTCACCGTAGTTGCCCACCTGCGCGATGAGGTTGACCGCCCAGTCCTTGGACAACCCCAGCCGCTCGCGGCCCTGCAGTTCCTCGACTCCGAGCAGACGGTTGATCTCCTTGTTCTTGTTTTCCTTGGACGCCATCGCCTTCACGTTCTTGGAGGTCACGCCCATCTCCTCGGCCGCGATCATGGCGTTGAGGGACCAGCGCACGATGTCCGCCCACTGATCGTCGCCGTGGCGAACCAGCGGTCCCAGCGGCTCCTTGGAGATAATCTCGGGCAGCACCACGTGAGCGTCCGGGTTGTCGGTGGCCGCACGGGTCGCCGCCAGACCGGAGCGGTCCGTGGTGTACACGTCGCAACGGCCGGCCAGGTAGTTGGTGCGCGCCTCGGTGTTGGTCTCGATGGGCACCGGCTCATACTTCATGTTGTTGGCGCGGAAGAAGTCCGCGAGGTTCAACTCGGTGGTGGTGCCGGTCTGGATGCAGACCGAAGCGCCGGCGAGGTCCTTGGCGGACTTGACGCCGAGCTTTTTGGGAGCCATGAAGCCCTGCCCGTCGTAGTAGTTCACGCCCACGAAGGTGAGCTGCAGGTCGACATCCCGGCTGAAGGTCCAGGTGGTGTTGCGCGACAGCATGTCGATCTCGGCCGAACGCAGCGCAGTGAAACGCGTCTTGCCGGTGAGGTGCTTGTACTTGAGCTTGTTGGCGTCGCCGAATACCGCGGCGGCCACCGCCCGGCACACGTCGACGTCGAAGCCCTTCCACACGCCCTTGTCGTCCGGCGCGGCGAAGCCCACCAGGCCGGTGTTGATTCCGCAAATCAAGTGTCCTCGCTTGCGGACGTCGTCCAGAGTCCCCGCTGACGCCAATGACGCCGCCAGCAGCACCATGGCCGCCAGACCCACCGAAAACGCACGTATCGAACTCTTCATCAGTACCTCCTTCAAAATTTTGCCCAAATTAACCCTTTGGCCCGGTAACCGGATAAGCGTCCCAACTACTGAGGGAGTCAATCATAACACAAACGGAAAGAAAAATACCCGTTCGGATATCCGAATGAAATCGGGGTCGGACTGGTGCCTCGTAGTGTCAGCCGCCCAGGTAGGCCTGCTTGACGGCGGGGTCGGCGAGAAGGTCCGCCGACTTTCCTTCCAGCACGAGATTGCCGTTCTCCAGCACATAGCCCCGTCCGGCGAACTGGAGCGCCAGTTGCGCGTTCTGCTCCACCAGCAGGATGGTGGTACCTTCCTGGTTGATCTCCCGTAGGGCGTCGAACACGGTCTTCATCATGAGCGGCGCCAGTCCCATGGAGGGTTCGTCCAGCAGCATGAGCTCGCGGCCGCTCACGAACGCCCGGCCCACGGCCAGCATCTGCTGCTCGCCGCCGCTCAGGGTGCCGGCCTTCTGGTGTTCCCGTTCCGCCAGCCGCGGAAAGATGGCAAGGACCCGGTCGATGTCCGGTTTGATGCCGGCATCCCTTCTGGCGAAACACGCCAGCCTGAGGTTCTCCATCACCGTGAGGTTGTCGAACAGGCGCCTGCCCTCGGGCACGTGGGAGATGGCAAGCTGGCTCACCACCTTGTCGGCGGAGTATTGCAGCAGGTCCTTGTCCCTGTACCGCATGCGGGTCCCCGCTTCCACCGCCACCATGCGCGAGATCGCCAGCAGCGTGGTGCTCTTGCCGGCGCCGTTGGCGCCGATGATGCAGACGATCTCGCCCTCGTCGATCTCGAAGCCGATCCCCTGGAGGGCGCGGATACGGTCGTAGGAGACCCGTAGATTTTCGACGGACAACAACATCGCCGTTACGTTTCGGTGGCTCCCAGGTAGGCCTCGATGACCCTGGGATTGTTCTGGATCTCCTCCGGCGTCCCTTCGGCGATCACCTCGCCGAAGTCCAGCGTCTGGATCCTGTCGCACAGTTCCATGACGAACCGCATCCGGTGCTCGATGAGGAAGATCGCCAGGTTCAGTTCCCGGTGCACCCGCCGGATGATCTCCATGATCTGCACCAGCTCGTCGGGGTTCATGCCGGCGGTGGGCTCGTCCAGCAACAGCAGCTTGGGCTCGGTGGCCAGGGCCCGGGCCATCTCCACCCTCCGCTGGGCGCCGTACGGCAGGTTGGGCACGGCCTGGCCGGCCAGGTGGCGGATGTCCAGCATCTCCAGCAGGTCATACGCCTTCTCCTCGATCTCCCGCTCTTCCCGGTGGCGGCGCGGCGTGCCGAAGCAAGCCCCGAGCAGGCCGTAGCCGATCCTCGAGAAACGGGCCATCTTCACGTGTTCCAGGACGTTCATGTGGCGCCACAGCAGCAGGTTCTGGAAGGTCCTGCCGATGCCCATGGAGGCGATGCGGTGAGGCGGCAGGCCGCTGATCCTCTCGCCGTCCAGATAGATGTGTCCGTGGGTCGGGTTGTAGATGCCGGTGATCAGGTTGAAGATCGTGGTCTTGCCGGCGCCGTTGGGCCCGATGAGGCCGCGGATCTGCCCGGGCTCGACGGACAGCTCGTAGTCGTGCACGGCCCGCAGGCCGCCGAATTGGTGGGTGATGTTGTCAACCTTGAGGAAGGGCATCACGCTCCCTTTCCGGGTCCGTCTTCGGCTTGAGGATGGCCTCGGGGTCGAACTCCTTGAAGGCCACCAGGCCGGTGGGCCGGTAGATCATCACCAGGATCAGCAGCAACGGGATGATGATCCACTTGAAGATCTCCAGTGGCCGCAGGGCCTCTCCAAGCAGACTGATGCCGACGGCGCCGACGATGGAGCCGTAGACCGAGTTCAGCCCGCCGAAGTAGACCATGGCCAGCACCTCGGCCAGCTTCTGGATGCCGAAGGTGCCCGGGTTCACGTATCGCAGCACGTGGGCGAACAGGCCGCCGGCCACCCCGGCCCAGAAGGCGGCGAACAGGAAGCCCACCATCTTGGTGTAGCGCGTGTCGACGGTCATGGCGGTGGCCGCCATCTCGTTGTCGCGCACGGCGTTGAGCGCCTTGCCCAGGGTCGAGCGGACGAAGTTGTTGATGACCCAGACGCACACCACCGTCCACAGGAACACCGTGGGCAGGCCGGCCCAGTCCGGCTGTCCGCCCAGGCCGCGGGCGCCGCCGACGATGTCCAGGTTCTCGATCAGGCTCTTGACGATGAACATGAACGCCAATGAGATGATGGCGAGGTAGTCGCCCCGGGTCCGGAACGAGGGAATCGCCACCACCAGGGCGCTCATCGCCGAAACCAGGCCGCCGATGATCAGGATCAGCGGAAACGTCAGCGGACCCAGGGCGGCGGGCAGGAGCGCCGAGCCGAACACCCTGTGGTTGGTGAACAGGTCGATGGTCAGCACCGACGCGACGTAGGCTCCCACCGCCATGAAGCCGGGATGGGAGCACGAAAACTCCCCCATGTAGCCGTTGATCACGTTGAGGCTCAGGGTGACCATCACCGCGATCAGGGTGAAGCGCAGCACCAGGTCGCGGTAGTCGCTCAGGCCGGACCACAGCTCGAGGGTGATGTAGAAGACGCCGAGATGCACGGCCACGGACACCAGCAGCGGAAAGGCGAGCAGCCGGCCCGCGGCCCGGTTAGCGAGACCGGCGCCGAGCCGGGCGATGAGCGCGATGGGCAGGGCGTAGATCAGCAGCACGTAGACCGCGGCGCCGGGGAACAACAACGGCTTCTTGAGCGCCAGGATCACGCCGAAGAGCACCGGGATCTTGGGCAGGCCCAGCGAGAGGGCCAGGGGAGTCCCCACCGCGATCTCCAGCAACACCGCGACAAACGCCGCCACCAGCCACCCCAGGAGGGGAACCCGTGAGAATCCGCGTATCGTCCCGCGCAGTTCCATGGTCAGGGCGCCGCCGAAATCTCAGAGCCTCAGGCGCGCGCTGTAGGGCTCGCCGAAGAAGCCGTGCGGCCGGACGATCAGAATCAGCAGCACGATGGAGTAGGCGATCAGGTCGCGCAGGCTGGAAGGGAAGATCATGGCCGCGAAGATCTCGATGAACCCCAGCAGGAAGCCCGCCAGGGTGGCCCCCATGACCGAGCCCCGGCCGCCGAGGATCGCCGCCACGAACGCCTTCCAGCCGAACAGGATGCCCATGTAGGGGTCCAGCACCGGATAGGCGAGGGCGTAGAGTATCCCCGCGGCGGCCGCCAGGGCCGAGCCCAGGGCAAAGGTCAGCGCCGCAATGGCGTTGACGGAGACTCCCATCAGCGGCACCGCCACGTAGTCGAAGGCCATGGCCCGCATGGCCAGGCCCCACTTGGTCTTGCGGACGAACAGGTGCATCGCCGTTGCCAGCAACAAGGCCACCACCACGATGATGATCTTGGTGTTGGTGATGAACACGCCGCCCACCTCGTAGACCGTGGTATCGATGAGGGACGGAAACCGTATCCGCCGGGCGCCGAGCAGGGCCAGGTTGCCGGTCTCCAGGATGATGCCGATCATCAGCCCGGTGATGGCCGCGGAGGCCCGCGGCGCGGCCCGCAGGGGCCGGTAGCCGATGCGCTCGACGAGCATTCCGACGAACGACGTCAGTATCATGGCGAACAGGATGGTGAGGATCAGTATCGCCCAGGGCGGAAGGGCCAGAGCTCCTTGCGAGGCCATGGCGATCAGCACGAAGGCGACCCCGACGCCGATATAGGCGCCCACCATGAAGATGTCGCCATGCGCGAAGTTGAACAGCATCAGGATGCTGTAGACCATGGAGTAGCCCAGCGCGATGAGGGCGTAGAAGCTCCCCCACTGCAGGGCGTTTACCAAGTTTTGGAGAAACAGCGCCATCCCGTCGTTATACGTGCCCCGGCAAGTTCGAGAAGGGCGAACCGGGACCCTCATCCCGGCCCGCCTTGTGTTGAAACCCGGCCGCTATGGAGCTACCGGACCGCAACGCGGTCCGGTAGCTCCATAAATATCGAGGCCGGGCCTACGGGCATACGGATTTGTAGAACTCGAACTGTCCCTTGTCGCTGATGCGGACGATGACCGCGCACTTGATGGGGTCGCCTTCCGGGGTGAAGGTCATGTTCCCGGTGATGCCGGCGAACTTCTTGATCCCGGCCATGGCCTTGGCGACGTTCGCACGGTCCTTCTTGATGTCGCCGGTGAGCCCGCCGGTGGCATTGATGGCCGTCGCCACGATGCGCAACGAGTCCCAGGTCAGGGCGGCGACGTCGTCGGGCACGTAGCCGTGGGTCTTGTTGTAGCGGTCGATGAACGCCTTGGTGGCGCCGGTGGCCCCCGCGGCCGCGTAGTGGCTGCTGAAGAAAGCCCCGTGGCAGTCCTTGCCGCAGAGCTCCACCGTCTCCGCCGAACCCCAACTGTCGCTGCCGACGATGGGGCTCTTCAAGCCAAGCTGGCGCGACTGCTGCACGATCAACGCCACCTCGTTGTAGTACTGGGGCGTGAACAGCACCTGGGCGCCCGAATTGCGGATATTGGTGAGCTGGGAGCTGAAGTCGGTGTCCTTGGTGGTGAAGCTCTCGTAGGCCACCACCGAGCCCTTGCCGTGGAGCTTCTCCCAGGCGCCCTTGAAGAACTCCGCCAGTCCCTTAGGATAGTCGCTGGCCTGGTCGTAGAGAACCGCCGCCTTGGTGAACTTGAACTCGTTGGTGATGAAGTTCGCCAGCACCGGCCCCTGGAACGGGTCCAGGAACGGCGCGCGGAAGACGTACGGACGGTCCTTGGTGGTGTTGGGGTTGGTGGACCACGGACTGATCATCGGCGTCGCCCGGTCCTGGGACACGCCGCCCGCGGGAACCGCCTGCTTGGACGACTGCGGGCCGACGATGACCAGCACTTCGTCCTCGGTGATGAGCTTGGTGGCGGCCTTCACCGCGGATTCGGCCTTGGACTCGTTGTCCTCGATGACCAGCTCCACCTTGTGCTTCTTCTTCCCGGCTTCGAGGCCGCCGGCGCCGTTGACGTCGGATAGCCACATCTCGGCCGCGAACTTCGAACCCTCGCCGACCTTTGGAATGTCGCCGGTCAGCGGGATGTTGAGGCCGATCTTGATGGTCTGTGCCGAAACGCTCGTTGCCAGCGCGAACATGGCTGCAACCACCATCGTCACGGGTATAAGAGCCTTCAGTTTCATGTCTGCCTCCTTCCGCTGGTTCTGAGATTGGGAAATCCTAACACTGTTAAACCGTCGGCACAAGTTTTCCTTCTTGATAACTAAGTTTATAGCTCTGGTACTCCCCTATTCTGAACAGGACACCGACCCATGTGGTCAAGGACTGTTGTGTCGAAGCGCGGTTTCGGAAATATGCGGGCTAACGCCGCTCCTCCGGTATCAGACCGCGTGGCGCGAAGCGCAGGACCAGCAGGAGCACCAGCCCCATGACCACCAGGCGCATGTGGGCCGCGCTCTCCATCAGATGGCTCCTGACGGGGTTGTCCGGGGCAAGCGGGGAAGTGATGAAATCCATCAGCCACAGGCCCATGGGCTCCGCCTCCACCCAGAAGTACCACACCACGAAACCGCCCAGCACCGCGCCCCAGTTGTTGCCGGAGCCGCCGACGATGACCATGACCCAGATAAGGAAGGTGAAGCGCAACGGGTGGTACGTGGTGGGCGTGAACTGCCCGTCCAGGGTCGCCAGCATGGCTCCGGCGATGCCGATCACCGCCGAGCCCAGCACGAAGACCTGCAGGTGACGGGCGGTGACGTCCTTGCCCATGGCCTCGGCCGCGGTCTCGTTGTCCCGGATGGCACGCATCATCCGGCCCCACGGTGCCCGGAGCGCCGCTTCGGAGAGCCACATCAGCACCACCAGCACTAGGGCGAAGAGCGCCGCGTAGCACAGCTTCACGACGATGGAAGACAGGTCCACCTGCGACACCCCGAGGGTCGCCGCCCACTCCTGGAACCACACGGCGTTCTGCAGGTCCACTTCATAAGGGACCGGACGCGGCAGGCCGAAGACGTTCTTGACCCCCCGGGAGAGCCACTCCTCGTACTTCAGAAAGGCGACGATGATTTCGGAGATGCCCAGGGTGGCGATGGCAAGATAGTCGGCGCGAAGGCCGAGACTGATCTTGCCGGCGCCCCAGGCCGCGCCTGCCGCCAGCGCGCCGCCCACGAACCACGAAAAGACAATCGGAAGGCCGAACCCGCCGAGGTAGCCGGTTACGGACGGGTCCACCGCCTCGATGGCGCGCACCGCGGGATCGAACAGTGCCCGGGCGGCGAAGCAGCCGGCGACGACGACCAACGCCACCGCCAGCTTCCGGTAGCCCCGTTGGCGGATCCGGCGGTGGACCAGCACCGCCGCCACGATGGTGACCAGCGCCGCCGCCAGCGCCAGCACCACGCCGGCGCCCCCGGCCTGCCAGGCGGGTCTCACCGGAGGCATGGAGACCAGCACCCCCGCCAGCCCGCCCAGGGCGGCGAAGCCCATGACCCCGGCGTTGAACAGGCCGGCGTAGCCCCACTGGATGTTCACCCCCAGGGTCATGATGGCCGAAATGAGGCACAGGTTCAGGATCGCCAGCGCCAGCGACCAGCTCTGCGCCACGCCGACGAGGCAGATCAGCGCCGCCATGGCGGCGAACAGCGCGGACTTGCGGGGAGCCCGCAACATCCCGCCGGCGCGCGCGGACAGGGTCGCGGGGAAGTCGCTCATGACGACTTCCCGCTGAAGACCCCGGTGGGCTTCACCAGCAGCACCACCACCAGGATGACGAACGACACGGCGAACTTGTAGTCGGTGGAAAGGAACTGCACCAGACCGTCCGGCCGCCAGTCCTCGGGCCCGAGATACGCCAGGAACTTCCGGTAAGGATAGGTGAGAAACACCTCGGAGAAGGCCACCACGAAGCCGCCGACGATGGCGCCCAGCGGATTGCCCAGGCCGCCGACGATGGCGGCGGCGAAGATGGGCAGCAGCAGCGACAGAAAGGTGAAGGGCTTGAAACTCTTGTCCAGGCCGTAGAGCGTGCCCGCCACCGCCGCCAGGGCGCCCACGATCAGCCAGGTGACCGCCACCACCTTCTCCGGGCTCACCCCGGACAGCAGCGCGAGATCTTCATTGTCGGAGAATGCGCGCATGGACTTGCCGGTGCGCGTCCGTTCGAGGAACCAGAACAACGCCGCCACCAGCACCACCGCCACCACCACGCTGAGGGTCTGGGTCGTCTTGATGGCCAGCCCCTCGGACAGTCCGGTCAGGGCCTTGAACTCCCGCACGGTGAGCAGGAAGCGGGTGCCGTCGGTGAACACCCGGTCCGCCGGACCGATGACGAAGCGTATCAGTCCGTTGATGACGAACATCAACCCCACCGACACCACCAGCAGCATCACCGGCGGCGCCTTGGACCGCCGGTAGAACCGGAACACCCAGCGGTCCATCAGCAGGCACAGACCGGCGGTGACCGCCATCCCCGCGGGCAGCGCCAGCAGCGCGGTGGGCAGCGGCCCGAAGCCCACGCCCCAGGACTGCAGCAGCCAAGTGACCAGGATGGTGACCATGGCGCCGAACGCCATGATCTCGCCGTGGGCGAAATTGGAGAAGCGCAGGACGCCGTACACCAGGGTGACGCCCAGGGCGCCCAGGGCGAGCTGGCAGCCGTAGGCGGTGGCGGGGACCACCAGGAAATTGGTGACGAGCACGACCGCGTTGACGACATCCTCCAACGGTCATCCCCCGAGAAACGACTTCCGGACCTCCGGATTGCCCAGCAGCGTCTCGCCGGTCCCGGTAAAGCGGTTGCGGCCCTGCACCAGCACGTAGCCTTTGTCCGCCAGCTCCAGGGCCTGGCGTGCGTTTTGCTCCACGATGAGGACGGCGACGCCGCTCCGGGCGATGTCGACGATGCGCTCGAACAGCTCGCGGGTGACGATGGGCGACACGCCGGCGCTGGGCTCGTCGAGCATGAGCGCCCGGGGCCGGTTCATCAGCGCCCGGCCGATGGCCACCTGCTGGCGCTGGCCGCCGGACAGCTCGCCGGCGGGCTGGCGGCGCTTGTCCTTGAGGGCCGGGAACAGGCCGTAGACCTCGTCCAGGGTTTCCGAGATGTCGTCGTCCCGGACGAACGCGCCCATCTCCAGGTTTTCCTGGACGGTCATGGAGCGGAACACGTTGTCCGTCTGCGGCACGAAGCCCATGCCCTTGTGGGCCCGCGCCTGGGGCGCCAGCGCGGTGATGTCCTCGCCGTCCAGGTGCACCGTGCCCGAACGAAGGTTCAACATGCCGAAGAGCGCCCTCATGGCCGTCGACTTGCCGGCGCCGTTGGGGCCCACCACCACGGTGATCTCGCCACGCTCCGCGGCGATGGCGCAGCCTTGCAGGATGTCCGGGCCGCCGTAGCCCCCGGTCAGCTCCTCGCCCACCAGGAAGCTCATGGAGTCCGCTCCTCCCGGGTCACCAGCCCCCGGCCCAGATAGGCCTCGATGACGCGCTCGTCGGAGCGCACCTCGGGCGGAGAGCCCTGCATCAGCACTTTCCCCTCGGCCATGACGATGACCGGATCGCACAGGAGCGATATCAGCTCCATGTCGTGCTCGATGATGCAGAAGGTGTAGCCGTGGTGGAGGTTGAGGCGCAGGATGGCGCCGGCGATGTCCTTCAACAGCGTCCGGTTGACCCCCGCGCCCACCTCGTCGAGCAGCACCACACGGGGTTCGGCCATCATGGTGCGGCCCAGCTCCAGCAGCTTCTTCTGCCCGCCCGAGAGGTTTCCGGCCAGCTCCCCCGCCACCGGCTCCAGCTTCAGGAAGTCGATGACCTCGTCGGCCCGGGTGCGGATGGCCTCTTCCTGCGCGCGGATCTTCCCGGGCCGGAACCACACGTCGAGGAGGCTTTCGCCCGATTGCCCCGCCGGCACGGTCATGAGGTTTTCGCGGACCGTCAGCGTGGAGAATTCGTGGGCGATCTGAAAGGTGCGGAGCACCCCCTTCGAGAAGAGCTCGTGAGGCGTGAGCCCGGTGACGTCCTCGCCTTCGAGGTAGACCGTTCCGGCGGTGGGCTTGTGGACTCCGGCGATGACGTTGAAGAGGGTGGTCTTGCCGGCCCCGTTGGGGCCGATGAGCCCGGTGATGCTGCCGCGCTCGATGGTGAGGGACGCGCCGTCGACGGCCCGGATGCCGCCGAAGTTCATGTGCAGGTCTTCTACGGAGATCATCCTTCGACTCCGCTTCGCTACGCTCAGGACCGACGCACTTCGGACGCTCGGCCGTTGGTCCTGACCGTAGCGAGGCACAGCCGAGCGAAGTCGAAGGACCCCCTGACCGTCAGGGTGCACCCGGGGCGGGAAAGGAAGAACCCTTCCCGCCCGTCCGCTCACGAGGCTACCGGTACTTGACGGTCGTGATCTTGCCGCCCTTGACCACGATCTGGCGGTAGTTGCCGGCGCTCTCGCCCGGCCCGATCAGCTCCACCGCCGAGGCCCCGACATAGTCCACGTCGCCGCCGCCCGCGAGGATTTCGAGTCCCTTGGCCAGTTCGCCCGGATAGATCTTCTCGCCCGGCGCGTTGGCCACCATCATGACCTTGTCCTTGAGCTTGCCGCTCTCGGCTGACTTCGCCGCCTGCATGGCGAGCATGATCAGGGCGGCCGCGTCATAGGATTCGGGTACGAACGGGCTGTCCGACTTGACGTTCGCCGCCTTGGCGATCTCGCCGAGCTTGGCCGTTCCCGGACTGTCGGTGCCCGGGTGGGCGCCAATGGCACCTTCAAGGCCCTTGCCGATGGCCTTGACCAGGGAATCGCTGATCATGCCGTCGGGCAGATAGAACTTGTCGAAGGCGCCGGTGTCGAGGGCGCCCTGGATGATACCCTTGCCGCCCTGGTCGGCGTAGCCGGCCACGATCAGAATGTCGCCGCCCGCCGCGGCCAGCGCCGCCACCTCGGCGCTGTAGTCGCCCTTGCCGTCTTCATGGGGCGCCGAGATCGTGATCTTGCCGCCGCCCTTTTTCACATTCGCGGCGATGCTGTCCGCCAGCCCCTTGCCGTAGTCGTTGTTGGTGTAGGTCAGCGCGGCCTCCTTGACCCCCATCTCCTTCAGGATGTCCGCAATGATTGCCCCCTGGCGGGCGTCGGACGGAGCGGTCCGGAAGAAGAGGCCGTCGTCCTCGACGGTGGAAAGGGAGGGAGAAGTGGCCGACGGCGAGATCATCACGATGCCGTTGGGCTTGGCCACGTTCTTGAGCATGGCGGTGGTAACACCCGAACAGTCGCCGCCGACGATGGCGTTCACCTTGTCCGAGGTCACGATCCGCTCGGTGGCCGCGGACCCGGCGGCGGAGTCGCCGCAGGTGGAGTCGGCTCGCACGGAGACGACCTTCGCGCCGCCGAGCAACGCGCCGCTGTCACTGACTTCCTTCATCGCAAGCTCGGCGCCGGCCGCCATCTGGGGGGTCAGCGACTCGATGGGTCCGGTATAACCGAACACCACGCCCAGCTTGACGTCGGCTCCAAGGGCTGCGGTCGCATACATGGAAACGAAGACAAACAGGATAACAGGAATCAGCTTTTTCATGGTTCGCTCCTCTCGAGTTCGTTGTATTCCGGGTCAGCTGGCAAAGACCGGTCCGATCGTATGCTTGTTCACATTTCGAATCAAAGGTTCCTGAACGCGACTCCATTGCCGCCATGGGCCTGTTCAGGCGCCGAGTCCCTTGACCCCGTTCAGGGCCGCGATCTTGTAGGCCTCCCCCATGGTCGGGAAGTTGAACACATTGTCGATGAAGTAGTCGATGGTGCCGTTGTAGCTCAGCACCGCCTGCCCGATGTGAATCAGCTCGCAGGCCTGGTCGCCGATGATGTGCACACCGAGCAAGTGCCCGCCGTTGGGCTCGAACAGCATGGTGAGCATACCGTGCGAGTCGCCGATGATGCCGGCCTTGGTGATCTCGTCGTAGGCGGCCACGCCCTTGGCGTAAGGGATGCCCTTGGCTTCCAGCTCCTGCTGGGTATAGCCCACCATGGCGATCTCGGGGATGGTGTAGACGCACATGGGGAACAGCGTCCTGCGCCCGCCCGCCCGGCGTCCCAGCGCGTAGTTGGCGGCCATGCGGCCCTGCTCGCTGCTGGTGGAGGCCAGGGCCGGGAAGCCCACCACGTCGCCGGCGGCATAGATGCTCGGCACCGATGTCTGGAACAGCTCGTTGACCTTGATCAGCCCGTGCTCGGTGGTCTCCACCCCCACGTCCTCCAGCCCCAGGACCTTGACCGCCACCTCGCGTCCGCTGGCCACGATCACTGCGTCCGCCTCCAGCACCCGGCCGTCGGCCAGCGAGACCCGGGCCTTCTCCTCCCAACCGGACATCCGCTCGATCTTGTCGTACCAGGCACCCCAGACGAACTCCACGCCGTAGTCCTCCATGCGCCGGATCAGCAAATCGACGATGGAACGCTCGGCGAACGTCAGGAAAGTGTGGTCACGCTGGATCAGCGATACCTTGCAGCCCACAACCGCGAACGCCGAGCCGTACTCCGCTCCGATGACCCCCGCGCCGACGACGATCAGGGATTCCGGCAGGGACTTGCGCTTGAACTCCAGGGTGAACACGGAGTCGGAGTCGAAAATGACTTCGTTGTCGATGGGTATGTCGGGCACGAAGCGAGGCCTCGAGCCCGCGGCGATGATGATCTTCTCCGCCTTCAGGGTGATGGCCTCCATGGGGTTCTTGAGTACCCAGGCGTGCACCGAGTTGGGACCGTCCAGGGTCGCATGGTAGCCGCGGAAGACGTCGATCCGGTTCCGGTCGCGGTAGACCTGCAGTTGGTCCTCCATGGTCCCCACCCGCCGTTCCACCACTTTCCGAACCCGGATGAACAGGTCCGAGAGGGTAATGTCTTTCTTTTCGGTGAAATCGGTTCCGTAGAAGGGGCGCTGGCGGACCCCGCGAAGGTAGATGATGGCCTCGCGCAAGGTCTTGCTGGGGATGGTGCCCGAAAGCAGCGTGATGCCGCCCAGGGTCTCCTGCCGCTCGAGGACGGCGACCCTGGCGCCGAGCTCGCACGCCTGAACGGCGGCGGTGTAGCCCGCGGGGCCGCTGCCGATGACGATGACGTCGTAGTCGAAAGCCTGCATGAGTTGTGTGTCCGTCGCAGTCGGTTCAGCTCCGGATCGCTTGGGACGCCAGTCTTCGCAGAATCTCAATAGCAGATAGCGGGCAAAGATGTCACCGGCGGGCGCATTGCGGGCGGACAAACCTGCAGCCGGGTCGGGCGCTAAGCCGCGTTCAGGGCGCGGTAGACCAGCATCAGCCCGGTGCAGATCAGCAGCAACAGGATGCCCCGGTTGAACGTCTGCTGGCGGATCCGGTCCTGCGCCTTCAGGCCCAGGTAGAAGCTCACGAGAATGAACGCGGTGACGAACAGCGAGAGTTTCATGGCCTCGATGGTGAACAAGCCCCACGTGGAGATGGCCACGATCTGCCAGAACTTGGCCATGATGAAGGCGGTGGAGATGGCCTTCACGAAGTCGGCCTTGTCGAGCCTCAAGCCGTGCAGATAGAGGGCCATGACCGGCCCCATGGTGTTGGTCAGGCCCAGGAAGAAGCCGCCGGCGAATCCCATGACCGGGGACATCACCGGCTCCGCCCGGGGCGAGGTGGTAAGGGTGAACGAGAACAGCCCGGACCCCGCGAAGAGGATCACCACCGTTCCCAGGATCAGGTTCAACACCCACAGAGGGAGCTGGGTCAGCTCCCAGGTGCCGAGGAACACGCCCGCCAACGCGAACAGGAACATGGACGAGAAGCGCCGGAAGGTGGCGGTGGGGACGCCGTGGCGAAAGATCTGGCTCAGGTCCATCACGACGCTGGGCAGCACCAGCACGACGATGGCCATGCGGATGTCGAGCAGCAGCGTCAGCATGGGGGTGGCGATGAGCGGGAAGCCCATGCCGGCGGCGCCCTTGACGAAGCCCGCGAAGAAGATGGCCGCGGCAACCAGGACCAGGGTGCCGTCAAGCTCCATGGCGGAGAGTGCCCGTCACTCGGGCTTCCATCGCTTCTGCACGTCCTGCAGCCGCTCGCCGCGCTCTACGGGCACGGCGCGCTCGTCGAGCTTGGCGCCGATGCGGTGGTGCTCCCCCTGGACCGCCAGCGCCGCCTCCTCGTCGAGCTCCGACGGCCACAGGCCCAGGGAATAGCCGTGCCACGGGTTGCCGTACTTGAGCTCCGGCATCCCGAGCTCCTCCCACAGTTTCCGCGCCCGTTCCATGTACTCCCGGGTGGGCAGCGACACCGGCGGGAACTCGGCCTTCTTGGTGGCGTCGATGAGCAGCGACGAGTCCTCGCTGTCGTAGTCGCCGGCGTGGCCGTGCATGCGCACCAGGTTGATGGGCGAGTGCACGGTCTGGCGGCCCTCGATGATGCGCACGTCCTTGTGCGGCTGCGAGCGATGGCAGATGGCCCAGTTGACCGCTGCGAGGTTCTCGGGGTCGATGTCGTCGTCCACGGCGATCACCACCTTGCCGAGGTCGTAGCGGAAGCCCAGCACCGCCATCATGGCCTGCCAGGGCTCGAGCTTGTGGGTCTTGCGCATCTGCACCACCACGAACTGGCGCAGGTTCACCAAAGGCTCGTGCATGCCCACCCGGACCACGCTCTTGAGGCTGCAATGGTTGCGCAGGTGGTCCAGCACCAGCGACTCCCAGCCCCGGTGCTTGATCTTGCTGCTCTCGCTGGGCGTCACCTGGCTCAGCACGCCCACGTAGTGCGGGTTCCTCCGGTGGGTGATGCAGGTCACCTCGAACACCGGGCTCAGGCTGCGCGGGTCCATGTAGCCGTGGGACTCCCCGAAGGGGCCCTCGGGCTCGAGCCGATCCGTGCGGATGTAGCCCTCGATGACGATCTCCGCGTCGGCCGGCACCTCCAGGTCCACGGTCTCGCACTTCACCAGCGGCATGGGCCGGCCCAGGATGGCGCCGGCCACGCCCAGCTCGTCCACCCCGTAGGCGATCTTCTGCACCGCCACATACGACAGGCACGGCACCGCGCCGATGACGCCCGCCGCGGGCAGGGGCCGGCCCAGGGCGCTGGCCTTGTTCCAGTGGATGGCCAGGTCCTGCTGGGCGCTGATGAGGTAGACGCCGGTCTTGGTGGGAGACTTGATCTGGCCGCGGTAGTTGCCGACGTTGCGGATGCCGGTGTCCGGGTCCTTGGTGATCCAGTGGCAGGCGGTGAAGTAGGGACCGTTGTCGAACCCCGGCGTCGAGATGGGCACCGGGAACTCGTCCAGGCCGCCGTGCTCCAGGAGGCCGTCGCCGACGTGGATCTCCTCCTTGACCGGGCCCGTGTCCACCAGCTCCGGCGCCAGCGGCGCGGCCACCGCCGCGGACCACTTCTCGAAGCTCTTGCCGGGCTCGCAGCCCATGCCCAGGGCGTAGATGGCCTCGTTGGACGCCAGCGCACCCACCACCACAGGGGTCTCGTAGCGCCGGCCCTTGGCATCCGTCACGTTGTCGAACAGGAACGCCTTGCGCTGGTGATCCGGCAGTCCCAGGAACTGCCAGCGCACCAGTGGATGCAGCTCGGTGTCCTTGTCCACCGGAGCGGCCACCCGCAGCAACAGCCCTTGCCGGTCAAGCAGTTCGAGGTATTCCCGGAGATCCTGGTACATGTGGGTCCTCTCCCGTGTCGCCGCGTCGCGGATCCGTCGGCGCCGCGCGCTAGCGCCCCTTGTACCGCGGCTTCCGCTTCTCGCTGAAGGCCCGTGGGCCTTCGCCGGCGTCCTCGGTGCCGCCCACCATGGCGCGGAACCCGGCCTCGAAACGGACGGCGTCGGCCAGCGGCAGGTCGAGGCTGCGGAGCACCACCTCCTTGACCGCCTGCAGGGCCAGCGGCGGCCCGTCGGCGATGGACCGGGCCAGCTTCTCCGCCGCCGGCAACAGCTCGTCCCGCGGCACCACCCGGTTCACCAGGCCGCAGCGGAAGGCTTCGTCCGCGGAGATGGACTCGCCGGTATAGAGCATCTCCAGGGCCATCCCCAACGGCACGATGCGCGGCAGCCGCACGGTCCCCGAGCTGCCGGGAAAGAACCCCCGCTTGATCTCCGGCAGGCCGAAGGTGGCGTCTTCGCTGCAGATGCGGATGTCGCAGGAAAGGGCGATCTCGAAGCCCCCGGCCAGGCAGTACCCGTGCACCGCGGCGATCATGGGCTTCCACACGGGCTCCCGGCGCCCCGGGTCCCGGGCCAGGGCCGAGGTCCAGAACTCCCTCGCCCGTGGATCACCCGCCACCGCCCGCTCCTTCAGGTCCATTCCGGTGGAGAACGCCCGCTCACCGGCGCCGCTCACCACCGCCACCCGAAGCGCCGGGTCCGCCGCGAACGCGTCCCATACCCGGCCCAGATCCGCCCACATCGCCTCGTTCATGGCGTTGAGCCGCTCGGGCCGGTTCAGCGTGATGAAGGCAACGCCGTCTTTGGCGTCTAGATCGATGCAGGAGGCCACTATCCGGTTTTCCTCGGCCTGACGGCGTTCAGTCGATGAACTTCGCCAGGGTCTCGCCCCAGATGGCCTTGGTCACGTCGAGGCCGATGTTGCCCGCCGCGATGTCCTGGATGCGGGCTTCGTCGATGGGAAAGCTGAACTGTTCGTTGCGCATGCGCAGCCTCTGGATGCCGCGCTCCACCATGAGTCCTCTGGCGCCGTCCACCGCCTCTCGCGCGGTGAAGGCGTCGGCGATCTGGTAGATGTTGGCCGGCCCGTGGCCGCGCTCGTCGTCGAGCACCACGGTGAAGGCCTCGGAAAGGCGGTCGTTGAGCTCGCTGCCGCTCAATTGGGATGCCGCGTAGAACAGGCCGCAACTGCCGCCCTCGAGCAATCCCTGGGAGTTGATGAGCCGCGCCCAAGGTTCCTGGCGGGCCTCCTGCTCCTTGAACACCTCCGCCAGCCGCACCCATTCCTTCATGTCCGGCAGCGACGGATCCGGGGTCCAGCGGTTGTAGCGGCGCACCACTTCCTTGATGTCCACGGGCTCGCCCGTGAGCCATTCGATGATATCCACGCACCGGTTGCCGTGGTTGAGCTCCTGCTTGGTGCGCCAGAGGTTCTCCTCCAGCCAGTTCCGGTCCACGTCGCCGCCCCACCGGTCGACCCAGTACTGGTCCGACTTCATGAAGTCGCCGCCCACCTTCTCGACGACCTCCTTGAGGCCCGTGAAGGTGCTTTCGATTTCCCGGCCCGCCTGCTTGGTGAGCCAGAGGACCTCCTTTTCCCGGTCCCGCTGGTCCCAGTTGAAGTAGGTGTCGGCGATCTCCGCCTCGCCCGCGGCGAAGACCGCCGCCACCCGCGCCAGCTCCCGCGTCGCCCGTTCCGTGAAACCGTTTCCTGCCTCGCTCATCGCTTGTCTCCTGTTCCTCGTTTTTCGTGTATCGCCCGCCAGATGTTCTCCGGCTTGAGCGGCAGACTCATGATCTTGACCCCCAGCGGCGCCAGCGCATCCTCGATGGCGCTGGCCAGCACCACCGGCGGGCCGATGGCGCCGATCTCCCCAACCCCCTTGAACCCGCCCGGGGTGAAGGGCATGGGCGTCACCATGTGATGGATCTCCAGGTCCGGCATCTCCGCCATGGACGGGATCAGGTAGTCGGCGAAGGTGCCGGACAGGAGCTGTCCCTGCTCGTCATACACCAGCTCTTCGAGAAACGCGCCCCCGATGCCGTGGGAGATGGCCCCGGTGATCTGGGTGTCGACGATCATCGGGTTCAACAGGTTGCCGGAGTCGTCCACGGTGAGATACTTCAGGATCTGGGTGTCGCCGGTGGCCACGTCGACTTCCACGTAAGCCAAGTTTACGGCGTAGGGAAAGGTCGAGAAGTTCGACGTCCGCCCCTTGGCGTCCGGCTCGAAGCTGGTGTTGGGATTGATGAAATAGTGGGTGTCGTGCAGGCCCGGATCCATGTTCCCCGGCAGTTGGTTGATGGAGTAGTAGGCGATGTTGGCCACTTCCTTGACCGTGAGGGCGACGCCCGGCTTGTCCCGGCCCAGAATCATGCCGCCGGTGCATTCGAGGGCCTCGGGATGGGTCCGGAGCGAGTGCGCGGCGATGGCCAGTATCTTCGTCCGCACCGCGCGGCTGGCCTTGATGGCCGCCGAAATCGTCACCGTCGAGAACCGGCTGGCGTAGGATCCGCTGGACGCCGAGACCAGGGCGCTGTCGCCCTCGAACACCTGCACGTCCTCGAAGCGTACGCCCAGCTCGTCCGCCACCACCTGGGACAGGGTGGTCATGTGGCTCATGCTCATGTTCACGTCGCCCGAGAACACCCAGGCCTTGCCCACCGGGTCCACCCGCACCGTCACGGTCTCGTAGCCCGCGTTGTAGGCATTGGGCCGGAGCGAGCTGAGGGGCTCCAGCAGGAACGCCAGCCCGACGCCCCGGTAGCGCCCTTCCAGGCGGCACCGGTCCCGGTCCGCGAGCAGGCCGGCGTAGTCCGCCTCCGCCAGCGCCTTCCGCAGGCACGCGGGGTAATCGCCGCTGTCGTAGGTGGACCCGGTGACGCAGGTGTAGGGGAACTCGTGGGGCTGGATCAGGTTGCGGCGCCGGATCTCGTCCTTGCCCAGGCCCAGCTCCAGCGCGGCCCGGTCCATCACCCGCTCCATGATGAAGTTGGACTCGGCCTTGCCGTTGGCCCGGTGGGGGCCCGCGGCGGTCTTGTTGGTGACCACGCCGAAGGACGTGGTGGCGTAGTTGTCGACCCGGTAGGGCCCGGGAATGAAGTTGGCGGTGACGAAGGCCAGGGAGGTGCCGCCGCTGGGGTAGGCGGCGCCCAGGTCCACGATCACATGGGTCTTGAGGGCCGTGATGCGGCCGGCCCGGTCGAAGCCCGCCTCCACATGGTCCACTTGCGCCCGGGAATGGTGTGAGGCCACCATGTGCTCGCTGCGGCTCTCCCGCCAGCCCACCGGCCGGTTGAGCTGGAGCGACAAGAGCGGCATCAGCACCTCTTCGGGATAGAATGCCCACTTGATGCCGAAGCCGCCTCCCATGGTGGGCGAGATCACCCGGATCTTGAGGTCCGCGCGGCCGAGGGTTTCCAGCACCAGGTTGGGAAGCGCGTGCGGCACCTGGGTGGACGACCACAGCGTCAGCAGGTTGTCCCGCTGGTCGACGCTGGCGATGACTCCCCGGGGCTCCATGGGCGTTCCGGTGTACCGGTGTTGCACGATGCGCTCCCGGATCACCACCGGGGCCTCCTCCAGCAGTTCCTCCACCGGCCCCTCGCTGAAACGGAACTCGTACTGGATGTTGTCGGGCCACTCCTCGTAGAGCCGGACGGTCCCCCGCTCCAGCGCGGCCTCCACGTCCACCACCGGCGGCAGCGGCTCGTATTCCACCCGCACCGCCTCCGCCGCGTCCGCCGCCGCGTAGCGGTCCTCCGACACCACCACCGCCACCGCCTCGCCCACGTGACGCACCCGGTCCACCGCCAGGCCGTAGTGGTCGGCGAACCGCACCCGGGGATAGTCGCTGGTGTACGGCTTGGTCCGGGTGAAGGGGAAGGGCGCCAGGGGCCGGGACAGCCGCCGGACGTCCTGACCGCTCATGGCCGCCACGACGCCGGGCTGCGCCAGCGCTTCGGACAGGTCCACCCGCGTCACGCGGGCGTGGGCGTGGGGACTTCGGTGGATGGCGGCATGGAGCATGCCGGGGACCTCGACGTCGCCGATGTAGGTGTTCTTCCCCTGGATGGAGTCGAAGGACTCCTTGCGCTTGATGCTCTTGCCGACGTAGGTCGCCATGGTCGTCCGATCAGCCTGTCGTCTCCGCCGCCCGTTTCACCGCCTTGATGATGTTCAGGTAACCGGTGCAGCGGCACAGGTTGCCGGAATAGGCACGGCGGATCTCCTGGTCCGACGGATGGGGATTCTCTTCGAGGAACGCCGCTGTGGTCATGAGCATGCCGGGGGTGCAGAAGCCGCACTCCAGCCCGTCGCACTCCCAGAAGGCTTCCTGGATCGGATGCAGCGTTCCGTCCCGGGCCAGCCCTTCCACCGTGCGGATGTCCGCCCCTCCGGCTCGGGGCGCCAGCACCTGGCACGACTTCACGGTCACGCCGTTCATGACCACCGTGCAGGCGCCGCAGTTGCCGGTGTCGCAGCCCACGTGGGTGCCCTTGAGGCCGGCCTTGTCGCGGATGAGGTCCACCAGCAGCAGCCGCGGCTCCACCTCGAACGAGAACTCCTTGCCGTTGATGGTGGTGTGGAGGGTGATCCGTTGCATGATTCCGCGGTTACGGTCTTTGCGCGTGACTCGCCCGCGCCCTTTCCCGCGCCCTGGTCAGGGCCCGGTTCACCACCACCGGGGTCATGGCCCTCCGGTACTCCGCCGACGCGTGGACGTCGCTCACCGGGTCCGCTTCGTTCCCGGCCAGGTCGGCGGCTTCCGCGAGATCGGCGTCGGTCAGTCGGGTGCCCTGGAGTGACCGGCCCGCGGCTTCGCACAGGAACGCCGTGGGACCCACCGCGCACAGGGCGACGCGTCCATCCCTGCAGGACCCGTCCGGCCCCAGGCTCACCAGCGCCGCGGCTCCTACCACCGCGTAGTCGCCGGCCCGGCGGGCGAGCTTGATGTAGCCATGCCCGCGGACACTCTCCGGATCTGCCGCCGGCACCTCGACCCCCGTCACCATCTCGTCGTCGGCCAGACAGGTGTCGAACGGACCGGAAAAGAACTCATGGGCCGCAATGGCGCGGCTTCCATCCGTGGATTGCGCCGTCAGGGTGGCCTCCAGCGCCAGCGCCGCGGGGGCGAGGTCGCCCGAGGGGTCCGCCTGGCACAGGGTGCCGCCGAGGGTGCCGAGGTTGCGGATGTGAATGTCGCCGATGCTCGCGGCGGCCTCCGAAAGGAGCGGCAGGCGCTGTTCCAGCTTGCGTTCGAGGGTGCGCTCCGTCACCAGGGCGCCCAGGCGCACCGTATTCGCTTCTTCCCGGATGCCGTCCAACTCCTGGAGCCGCCCGATATCGACGATGACCGCCGGACGGACCAGCCGCAGCTTGAGCATGGGCAGGAGTGATTGCCCTCCCGCCATCAGGCGCGCCTCGTCCCCGTGCTCGCGGAGCAGCGCGAGCGTCTCCGGAAGCGATTCCGGCGCCCGGTACTCGAAGGGGGGAGGGATCATTTCAAAGGGCGCGCGTCAGCCACGCGAGCGCGCCAGCTTCCACTCCTCGCCGCGGACCGACTCGTGGAAGAGCTCGTCCACGTCGGCTTCGTTCCTGCACATGCCCTGCTCGCGGGAGTAGCGCGCCAGCGTGCCGAAGTTGTTGCGGTTGGTGTCGTTGAGCCCGTAGACCCACGGGTCCTCGCCCATCTGCTCCAACTGCTCCTCCCAGGCGTCCCGGAAGAACGCCAGCGGCACGATCCGGGGGTTGTTCATGCGGTTGTAGGTCCACTGCTTGGCCTTCTCGAACGCCACCATCAGGTTCATGGGCACCCAGGGGTGCTTTTCCACGATCTCCCGCTTGATGACCGTCGTGTGCATGATGGGAAAGATGCCGGTGCGCTGGAAGTAGTCCATCTCCACCTGCTTGGGATCGTCGAAGAGGCGCCTGACCCGGGTGTCGCCTTCCAGCATGGGCGCGAGGATGTCGGGGTGGATGACCGCGTCCAGCTCGCCCTCGGCGAGCATCTCCTCGACCCGCTTGCCCTTGGGCAGGCGCTCCATCCGGAGCCCCTCCGGCGGATCGAACGGCACGTCCTCCTCCCTCTCGGCGCGCCATTCCAGGTCCGTGAACGAGACGCCGTACTCGTCCTGCAGGGTGCCGCGGATCCACAGGAGCGCGGTGGCCTGCCAGTTCTTGAGCCCCACGGTCTTGCCGATGAGGTCCTTGGGCGACTGGATGCCCTTGTCCGCGTTGACGAAGATGAAGCCGTGGCGGAACCGGCGGTGCAGGAACACCGGGATGGCGGTCAGGTCGTCCGCTTCGCCGCGGTCCTTGGCCAGCAGGTAGGACGAGCCGGAATGCTCGCCCACGTCGAACTCGCGGAACCGGGCGATGCGCCAGTGCCGCGTGGACGAGTCCATGTCGGTAAGCACCGTGAGCTCGATGCCGTCGGGCTGGATCACGCCTTCCTTGAGGGCGCGGATGCTCTCGTAGTCGCCGCAGGCGAGTGTCAGATGGAGTTTCTCGGCCATTCTTTTTCCTCCCAATCTCGCGCGGTCGGGGAAACCGGAGCTCCCGGCGACGCGGGGTGTCGGTTCAGTCGATGGCGAGCCGCTTCGCCCGCCGCACGAAGTAGTCCCACATGCTGCCCAGTCGGTGCGGCGTGTAGATCTGGTCGTACTTCTCGCGCGCCTCCTCGTCGCTGCTCCAGGTGGGGTCGCCCGATGCGCTGGCCAGGAGCTGGATGCGGCACGCCTTCTCCAGAAAGATCGCGTACAGGGTGGCGGTCTCCACCGATTCGGCCACGACGGTGGTGCCGTGGTTCTTCATCAGCACCGCCCGGGCCTGGGCCAGCTTCTCCGCCACCTTCACTCCCAGCTCCGGGCTCCGGACAAGGACCGTGGTGTAGTCGAAGAGCGGCAGCCCGTCGTGGAAGATGGAGCCCTCGTGGCTCACGGGACGCAGCGGCTGCCTCAGGGCGCCGAAGGCCGTGGCGTAGGGCGGATGGCTGTGGATGACGCAGTTCACGTCCGGGCGCGCCTTGTAGATCTCGGTGTGGATGAACACCTCGGAGTGGCGCTCGTAGTCGCCCTCGATCTTGTTGCCGTCGAAGTCCACCTTGATGATGTGGTACGGCCGGATCTCCTCGAAGCCGTAGCTGTGGGGCTTCATCAACATCGCGTTCTCGCCCGGCACCCGGGCCGATACGTGCCCCAGGATGTTGTCCCAGTGTCCGTCGATGGCCAGGATGTTGCACGAGATGGCCACCTTGTCCCGTAACGCTACCAAGTCGTCCATGAAACCCCCGTACGGGCGTTCACCCGTTCGCTTGCCTGAGCCTGAACCGCTGGATCTTGCCGGTGACGGTCTTGGGCAGGTCGTCCACGAACTCCACCCAGCGCGGGTACTTGTACGGCTCCAGGCTGCCCTTGACGAAGTCCTGCAGCTCCTGGGCCAACCCGTCGGCGCCCTGGTGCTCGGTCTTGAGGATGACCCAGGCCTTGGGTTTGATGAGCCCGTCGCCGTCGGCCTCTCCGGTCACCGCCGTCTCGAGCACCGCCGGGTGCTCCATCAGCGCGTTCTCCACCTCGATGGGCGAGACCCAGAGCCCTCCCACCTTGAGCATGTCGTCGGAGCGGCCGCAGTACCAGAAGTAGCCGTCGTCGTCGCGGTAGTAGGTGTCGCCGGTCTTGAGCCACTCCCCGAGCATGGTGCGCTGGGTCTGCTCGTGCTTGTTCCAGTAGTAGGGCGCGGTGGCGTCGCCGCTGACGTAGAGGTTTCCCACCTCGCCGTTGGGTACCTCCCGTCCCTCGTCGTCCACCACCTTGGCGACGAAGGCCGGCGTGACCTCGCCGCTGCTTCCGGCCTTGGCCCGTCCCGGGCGGTTGGCCAGGAAGTCGTGGGTCGCCTCGGTGGAGCCCACCACGTCCAGCAGTTCCACGCCGACCTTGTCCCGCCACTGGTGGAACAGGGCGGGCGGCAGCGGTTCGCCGGACGACAGGCAGATCCGGAGCGAGCTGAGGTCGTACTCCTTTTCCACACGCAACATGCGCGCGTAGAGGGTGGGCACCGAGAAGAAGAAGGTGGGACGGTACCGTTCGATGGTCCTGAGGATCCCTTCGGGATCCGGCTTTTCCGGCCACAGCACGCCGGCGGCGCCGAAGCGGAAAGGGAAGTAGAGGGAGTTGCCCAAACCGTAGGAGAAGAACAGCTTGGATGCCGAGAAACAGACGTCGTCCTCGGTCATGCCGAGCACGGGCTTCACGAACAGGTCCGTGATGGTGACCATGTCGTGGTGGAGGTGGACGGCGCCCTTGGGGTTGCCGGTGCTGCCCGACGTGTAGTTCCACATGACCACGTCGTCGCGTCCGGTGGGCTCGGCGTCGAGCTCCGTGGACTGGCCCTCCAGCAGGGCGTCCCACGCGGCGGCGTCACCTGCCGCGGCTCCCACCACGATGACGTGTTGCAGGTAGCGCGGCCGTTCCCGGATGGCCTCGATCTCCGGCAGCGCGGACTCGTGCACCACCACGATGCGGGCCCGGCTGTCGTTGAGGAGATATTCGTAGTCCCCGGCCTTCATCCAGGGATTCACGGGGATGGGGACGGCGCCGATCTTGATGGCGCCGAAGAAGCTGAAGGCGAATTCCGGGGAGTCGGGAAGCACCAGCAGGACACGCTGCTCGGTGTCCAAGCCGAGGGCACGGAAGGCGTTTCCGGCCCGGTTGACCGCTTCCTGGACCTGCCGGTAGCTGAACCGCCGGTCCTGGTACAGGATCGCGGTACGCTCGCCGCGGCCGGCGGCGACGTTGTCGTCGACGAACGTGGTGGCCGCGTTGTAGGGAGCCGGCAGTTCGAGTCGCGGAGCGCTCATTCTTCTCCCGAGTCGCGCGAACCCGGGCCGCTGCCGGACCTCGGCAGCGGGTACCGGTACGGGTTCGGCCTATTCGCCTCCCACCATCTCGGAAGTTTGCTCCGTGGCCATGACCACGGACTTGACCTCGCTGTAGTGCTCGACGGCCTCGTTGCCGTGCTCCTTGCCCACGCCGCTCTGCTTGACGCCGCCGAAGGGCAGCTCGTCGTAGATGATCTGCGCGGAGTTGACCCAGGTGTAGCCCGCGTCCAGCTTCTCGGCCGCGTACATGGCCTTGTCGACGTCCTGGGTCCACACCGAGGAGCCCAGTCCGAAGATGGAGTCGTTGGCCAGCGTCAAGCCCTCCTCGAGGTTCTTGATCCGCACCACCGGCAGGGCCGGGCCGAACACCTCGTCCGACAGCAGCTTGGAGGCGGGATCGACGTCCACAACCACGGACGGATTCAGGAAGTTGCCCTTGTCGAAGTCGTCGCCCTTGGGGCGGTCGCCGCCCACCAGCACCTTGGCGCCCTTCTGCACCGCGTCCTCCACCTGCTCCTCCACCTCCTCGCGCTGCCCCTTGGTGTGCAGCGGTCCGAGCATGGTGCCCTTGGTGAGGCCGTTGCCCACCCGGAGCTTGCGTACCTTCTCCACCAGCTTGCCGACGAACTCGTCGTAGATCTCGTCGTAGAGGTAGAGCCGCTTCACCGCCAGGCAGGCCTGGCCGCAGTTGAAGAAACGGCCCACCGAGGCCGCGCTCACGGCCCGGTCGATGTTGGCGTCGCTGCACACGATCATGGGGTCGCTGCCGCCAAGCTCCAGGGTGACCCGCTTGACCTCCTGGGCCGCCACCTCCATGATCCGCTTGCCGGTGTCGGTGGCGCCGGTGAAGCCCACCTTGCGGATGACCGGGTTGCGGAGGATCTCCTCGCCCACGGCGCCGCCCGGTCCGGTGACCATGTTGATGGTGCCCTTGGGAAGCCCCGCCTTCTGCACCAGCTCGACGCACCGGGTGGCGGTCAGCGGCGTGGTGCTGGCGGGCTTGATGACCATGGCGTTGCCGGCCAGCAGCGCCGGCCCCACCTTGTTGCCCATCAGCGACACCGGGAAGTTCCACGGCACGATGGAGCCCACCACGCCCATGGGCTTGTGCATGATGAGACCGTAGCGCCCGTCGGCGAGCTTGACGTAGCCGCCGCGCAGGGTCTTGGCCATGCCGGCGTAGTGCTCCAGGGTGTGGGCGAAGCGGCGGATCTCCAGCACCGACTCGCGCAGCGCCTTGCCCTGCTCCTTGGTGAGGAGCTGCGTGAGCTCCTTCTCGTTCTCCAGCACGAGACGCGCGGCCTCGGACAGGCACTCGCCGCGCTTGGACGGGGCGAACTTGCCCCATTCCACCGCCGCTTCTGCCGCGGCCGCCACGGCCCGCTTCACGTCCTCGGCCGTGCCCTTGGGAACGGTGTCCACCACCTCGCCGGTGGCGGGATCGTAAATGGTGGTGGTCTCTCCGCTTGCGGTATCGGTGTACTCGCCTGCAATGAACATCTGCATGGGACGAACTCTCCTCGTGAATGAATAAATTTGCAGCCCGCGGGACTTGGCCGGGATCTTGCGTCGTAACCGGTGTAGGGGTCGGTTTCGGCGAATCTGCGTCAGTCGAAGGCTGAAGCAGAATGAACCATGTCAGCGCAGGCCTGTCAAGGAACTGTGTTGACCGACTCAGGGGAATTCTGTATCAAAAAGTCGGGTAAGGGGTCGTTCGAATGAACGTCGATATTTCGGCAATCGCCATCATCTTGTCGGTCATCGGCGTGGGCATAGCATTGGGTCGCATGATCCATGCCCTGCGCGCGGACATGCACCGGGAAATGGACCTGCGTTTCGGTCATGTGGACCAACGCTTCGATCATGTGGACCAACGCTTTGTTCAGGTGGAACAACGCTTTGTTCAAGTGGAACAGAGCATCGCCGAAGTGCGTGAGGACGTACGCGAGCTTCGGCGGGACGTAACCACCTTGCGGGAAGAAATGGGGGCTCTCCGAGAGCGCACGACCCAGGCGGCCGGGGCATAAGAGCGAACCTCGTCCGCAACGGAACCGGAACGCGTCAGAACGGTGTCCGGGTCTCCTTGCCGCTCATTTCGACGTAGACCTTCTCCGACCTCACCGGCTTGCCGTCCAGGCAGTCCTTGAGCCAGTCCACGACGATGGTGCGGGCCGCCGGGTTGCGGAGCGAGTGGCGCTCGCCCTGGTAGACGTAGAGCACCTTGGGGCAGGTGGCCTCGTCCACGACCTCGTAGGCGAACTCGATGGGACAGAGCTCGTCGTCCTCTCCCGCCACGACCATGTAGGGGCAGCGGATTCTCGCCGCGACCCCCTCCAGGGTCAGGGTCTTGCAAGACTCGTCGAACTCCGCCTCGTCGTCGTAGCCGGACATGTACATGTAGTTGAGCTTGAAGGTCGGCGCGGCGGTATTGAAGATGGTGTACTGGCTGGGCTCCATGCACACGCCCACCACCGCGCAGGCCTTGAACTCGGGCACCGCCGCCGCCATGCGCGTGCCCCAGTAGGAGCCCATGCTGGAGCCGTAGACCGCCACCCGGTCGCCGTCGATATCGGGGCGGGTCTTGAGAAAGGCGTAGCCCGCCCTGGCGCCGTCCTCGCAGTTGGACGCGGTGACGGTGATGCCGCGTTCCCGGGTCTCGCCCTGTCCGGGACCGTCGATGGACAGGATCGCCAGCCCCCGCTGCAGCAGCGGATCGCCGGTCAAGGGGTTGTCTTCCTTCACTCCGTCCATGCCCGGCTGATAGAGGATGCACGGGAACCGTTCCCCCGGCGCCGGCTTGTGCGGCAAATGCAGCAAGGCTGCCTGCTTGCCGCCCGGCACGGAAAGGTCCACCCGCTCGATGGGATGGTCGGCGAACCCGATGTAGCGGTCGTAGCAGTCCCGCTTGCTCTCCGCCCAAGCCATCCGCCGCGGGTTGCCGTCCTCGAAGATGCCCCACTGGGCCGCGGTGTAGTAGGTGGCCGCCACGTAGTAGTGCTCGCGCGCCTCCACCGTGTGCCCCAGCGCCTCCGCGGCCCGCCCCCGCTGCTCCCGCCGCTCGGCGGCGTGGGAGAACTCCCGCGGGAAGTCCGTGAACTTCTGCACCCGCTGCCCGATCCCCCGGAGCTCCCCGGCGATGCCGGGGCCGCAGTTCCGCAGCATCTTGCCCGAGCGGCCCTGATCGAAGTCGAGGCCGCTCACCTTGATGACCTGGTCCAGTATCCAGCGCTGCTCCTGCCAGCGTTTCATCTTTCTCTCGGTGCTCGCGCGCATGATTGTGTTCCCCTCTCGCCGAATCGGAATGAGGCCGTCGGCCGAGCCGTGGCGTCTTCCGCCCCACGGTCCTTGACCCTTCCGTTCAGGTCTATATACAATCGCCCCCGCCGTAATCAACGTCCCGGAGGGAAGGGGGCCGGCGGCGGCTTCCGAGCGAGGGTACCATGGCAAAGGCCGGACCGGACGCAAGACAACTCGATGAGCGCATCGCCGTGCTCGAAGCCGCTCCTTTGCGCTGGTGGGCCGGGGAGGCCGAAGTGGTGCGGACCTATTTCTCGAATCCCCGGACCCGGGAGGACGACCTGCACTGGCTCAAGCTGCAGGCGGCGCGGGAGCTCGGCACCGTCGAACGGCTGCTCCAGGCCCTGCCTGGCGACCTCGCGGGTATCGAGGCGGCGGTGAGCCGGGGATCCTTCGAGGCCTCGGCGCGGTCGGTCTACGAGGAAGCGCGGCATTACCGGCTCTTGGCGGACATCATGGAGCGGATCGCCGGGGAGAGACCGGATCCCCGGGAGCTCATGGCCCTGTCGGGCTGCCAGCGCGAACGCAGGGGGCATCCCGACCTGCCCGCCATGACCGCCGAGGTGGAGGCCACCCGGCGGCTGCAGGAGACCTACGGGGAGCTTGCGGAGGTGGCCCTCGGTTTCTCGGAGGGCGCCGGCGCGGCCATCTTCTACGTCGGCAACCGGATCCTCGAGCTCCCCTACACCTCCTACTCCGGCGGTGCCGTCGAGAGGGCCATCGCCGAAGCCATGGGCATCATCTTCCATGACGAAATGCGCCACGGGCCCGTCCACATTCCCCGCATCGCCGAGGCCATCCGCGACGACGACGACCTCGAAACGGCGCGCCGCATCATCACCGAGAAGGCCATGGTCCACCTTAGGCTCCGCAACGAAACCTTCGGCTATCCGTTGACCGAAGTGCGCATGGCCGAGATCGACGCCGGCGTCCGGGTCGAGCCCCTGCCGGTGGACTACAGGAACATCACGCCCGTTTCGCCGTACTCGGCGTGAGTATCTCGGGCGGCGCGATCACCGTCCGACTCAAGGAGGGCCGATGATGAGCAGCGATGCAGACAAGATTTCCGGAGAAATCATCGACGACCGAATCATCGAACCGGCGGGGCATTATGCCGGGGAAGTGCGGGAAGGAGAGGTGTTCCGGATCGTCGATATCGAGGGGCAGCAGGTGATGGATTTCCTGGCTTTCAATCTTCATGATCCGGAAGAGAAGCTCGCCCCGGAGAACACGCTGAACCTCAACAAGCAGATTTATCCGACGGTCGGCTACACCCTGCTCTCGGACAAGGCCGGCAAGCTCATGACGATCGTGGCGGATACTTGCGGCACTCACGACATGCTCGCGGGGGCCTGTTCCCGCTACACCAACGAATACCGCTACGGTGTTCCGGGCGCTGCCAATTGCCGGGACAACTTCGTCGCCGCTCTCGGGCCGTGGGGACTTGCATGGAAAGACATCCCCTACAACATGAACGTCTTCATGAATTGCCCCATCCAGGCTGACGGGACGTTCTCCATCGAACCACCGAAATCCAAGGCGGGCGATTACATCGACTTCCGCGCCGACATGGATGTCCTGGTGGCCGGGTCGAATTGTCCTCAGGTGCTCAATCCATGCAATTCCGGGAACTTGAAGCCGCTACGGGTGGTCCGCTACAGGCCCGCATAACACTTCCGGTCAGGTTTCCGGGCAGTGACTATCATGCAAACCGTGCGGTCATGACACGAGTTTCCATCACATACCGGTTTTACTTCTGCTGCCTGGCAACAGTCCTGTGGTGTCTCTTGCCGGGACCGGTCAAGGCGGCCTCCCTGGACGACGAGTACGTAACCTGGAAGCGTCACTGGGCGGTCACCGAGAAGAAGTTCGAGATTTCCTTCAAGCGCCATCGTCTCAACAAGAACGTACGGTACCCGCGGCCCGTCATCCTCATCCACGGCCTGTTGGTGGACAGCCGTTTCCTCGACTTCGGCCGCGACGGCCTGGCTCCCTATCTGGCCGCGGCCGGCTTCGACGTCTGGAACCTTTCGCTCCGCGGCACCGGCCGGAGCCTCAACCCCCTGCGATGGGGCAAGAAACCCTGGACCCTGGACGACATCCTCCGGGACGATCTTCCCGCGGTCATGGACTACGTGCGGAAGACGACCGGCAGCCCCGAGGTGTTCGTGGTGGGCTACGAGCTGGGCGGAGCCCTGGCCCTCGCCCATGCCGGCAGGATGCGGGAGCACGGCGTCGCCGGCATCGTCAGCATCGCCGCGCCCATGTCCTTCGACAGCCCCGAGCAGGACGGGCTGGACATCCTGCTCAAGCTTGACCGTCGTCCGGTGGTGCGGGACGCGCTTCTCTCCTGGAACGCGTCCGGTTTCAACCGCATCCTGTTCAGCCTCCCCGGGTTCAGGGACGTGTTCTACAATCCCGGGAACCTCGAGCCGCGGGTCGCGCAGGTGCTGCTGGAAGAGTTGTTGATACCGGTCAACCCCGGAGTCCTGAAGCAGTTGATCACCATGGTGGAAAAGGATGAGTTCGTCTCCGCCGACGGCGAAATCAGCTACCGTGACACACTATCCAGGATTCGCGTGCCGGCCCTCATCGTGGGCGGCGGCGTGGACCCCATCGCGCCGCCGGACGCGCTGAAGAAGGTCTACCAGGAACTGGCCTCGGAGGACCGCGACCTCATGATCTTCTGGTCGGACCCCGACGAGGACGTCAGCTACGGCCACTTCGACCTGATCCTCGGCAAGAAGGCCAGGACCGAGGTTTTCCCCCTGGTCCGGCGATGGCTGGAAGCCAGGAACCGTTGACCTGAAGATCCCGACACCCCGGATTCCGCCTCCGCCACCCCGAAACCCACCTCCGCCACCCCGAAACCCACCTCCGTCACCCCGAAACCCGCCTCCGTCACCCCGGGCTTGACCCGGGGTTGAACCGTCCGGGGTGACGGAGGCGGTTTCCGGGTGGCGGGCGTTCCGGGGCCTAAAGTTCCGTCGGCTTCCGCCGACTATTCCTTCATGGCGGAAACCACGGCGATAGCGCCACTGGAACAGGCGTGGGAGCTCGTGCTTTTCGTTCTCGGAGCGTGCGTGGGCAGCTTCCTGAACCTTTGCATCACGCGGCTCCCTGCGGGCGAGTCGATCCTCTTCCCCGCGTCGCATTGTCGTGCGTGCAGGAAGGCGCTGCCGGTCCAGGCCAAGGTTCCCCTGATCAGCTATGCTCTGTTGGGCGGACAGTGCGCCGGCTGCGGCGTCCGCATCTCCCCGCGCTATTTCCTGGTCGAGTTGTGCGCTGCGGTTATGACGGTGGCCTGGTACCGCCGGTTCGGGCCCGGCACGGGCTTCATGGTGCAGCTCTCTTTCGCCTGGGCCTTGCTGGTGGCGGCCGTCATCGACTTCGAAACGGGGATCATCCCGGACGTCATCACCGTCTACGGAACGGCCTGGGCGTTCGTTCTGTCGTGGTGCGCCCCGGCCCTCTCGATCCGGGATCTGCCGTCCCCTCCCGCCTCGCTCGCAGGTGTGCTGTCGGGCGGCGGCGTGCTGCTGGCAACGGCGCGCGGCTACCGCGCTGTTACCGGCAGAGACGGCTTGGGAGGCGGGGACGTGAAGCTGCTGGCGATGATCGGTTCCTTCGTGGGCTGGCACGGTGTCCCCGAGGTTCTCTTCCTGAGTGCCTTGGCGGGGTCGCTGTGGGGTATGGGGTTATTGGCTGCCCGAAGGGATGTCTCGTTGACGACACCCTTGCCGTTCGGGCCGTTCCTCTGTCTGGCCGCGCTTCTGCGTGTGTTCCGAGGACAATGAGGATGGTCCCGCCCGCGCTCCGGCGGACCGAGGGATTCTCGCTCCTGGGCCAGGTCGTCACCCTGGCCCTGGCCGGCATCATGATGGCCATTGCCGTTCCGGGGTACTTGAAGGTCGTGCCGAGGCACCGCCTGAACGGCGCCGTGCGCCAGCTCACCGGCGACCTCATGTGGGCGCGCATGCGGGCGATTCAGAGGAACAACCGCTACCGCGTGTTCTTCGTGAGCGGTCACGAGTACCGGATCCTCGACGATGCCGACAACGACGGCGCCGTGGACCCTGGGGAATGGACCCTCACCCGGGACCTGAGGGCGGACTACGAGGGAGTGGAGATGCGTTCCAACAACAATCCGGTCTTCAGCCCCAGGGGCACGGCCAGCAGCCTGGCCACCATAACGCTCGCCAACGCCGCCGGCTCGAAGCGGGTCAGCATCAGCATCGCCGGCCGGGTGCGGGTCCGGTGACGGCACACGGCGTGACGTTGCCGGTCCGGCGCCGCGCCCCCGGTCCGGCGCCCGCGGGCTTTTCCATGATCGAGTTGCTGGTGGCGATGTTGATCCTGTCCACGGCCCTCCTGGGGGTCGCTCGCCTCACGGTCGGGGTCATGGAGGGGAACCGCGCCAGCCGGCACCACGGGGTGGCCACGCTGCTGGCGCAGGACCGAATCGAAAGCCTCAAGGGCCTTGCCGGAGGAAGCCCGGTCACGGCCACCGAAGACTACGGGACGATACCCGGCTTCCCCCCCTACCGGCGGGTCACCGATGTCCGGCCGGATACCCCCGAGGCCGGCTTGAGCACCGTCACCGTTACGGTGCACTGGCGCCGGGACGCGCGCTCGGCGGTCCTGCGGACGATTCTGGCCCGGTGATTTCGCGCAAGACGCACAAGCGCCGGGATTGGGGGTTCACGCTGATCGAGCTGCTGGTGGTGCTGTCGATCCAGGGAATCCTGCTGGCCGCGGTGGTGACGAGCGTTACCGGCCAGATCACCGCCTACGATCTCCAGGAACAACTCAACGGCATGCAGCAGACCGCGCGCGCGGCCATGAGCCTGGTGATCCGGGAGGCGCGCACGGCGGGGTACGACCCGGCGCGATCAGGGTCCGCGGGACTCTCCTACCATCCCGCCCGGCTGAGCATCGTGGCCGACCACAACGGCGACGGGGACGTGTCCGACGCCAACGAAAGGGTGGTCTACTTCCACGACCCCGGCCGTCTGCGGCTCAAGCGCGACACCGGGGGCGGCGGCCAGCCGGTGGCGGAAGACGTGCAGGACTTCACGGTGGAGTACCTCGACGCCGCCGGCAACGCCACCACGGTTGCCGCCGAGATACGGCGGGTCCGCATCACCGTGACGGCGAGGACGGGCAAGCGGGACCCGCGCTACCCGTTGAACGGCGGCTACCGCACCCACACGCTCCGCTCGGTGGTGACCCCCGCCAACCTGGGGTTGTGACGCCGCCGCCGGCGATGGCGGCCACGAGACCGTCCCGGCGGTCGGAAGACTCCCGGAATCAGGGCCTTCCGGACTACTCGGGGGGTCGGACCAGGACGTATTCGCAACCCTGCTTGTCCGGCAACTCCCGGAGCTCGGCGATGACCTCCTCCGCTTCCTCGCGGGAGTAGAACAGCCCCACCGTGCTGACCTCGCCGTCGGGCCTGCGCTCCTGAAGGTAGAACTTGTCCACGGAACCGCCTCAGTACTTGGGGGTCTTGTAGCCGATCCGCTTGCGTTCCTTCATGAAGGTCTTGAAGGTGGTGCGGTGGCTGCGGACGTTGTAGGGGCACACGTCCACGCACAGGTGGCAGTACTCGTCGCGCAGGCGGGAGTAGGGGTAGCACTTCTCCAGGTCGATCAACCAGCGCTTGATGCCGTCGGTGACCACGTAGTCCTCGGGGATGGCGTCACCCGGGCAGTTCTGCATGCAGACGTTGCAGTTCATGCAGAAGTCCTGGACGCCGAATTCCCGCGGCTCGTCCACGTCCAGCGGCAGGTCGGTGGTGACCATCCCGGGCCTGAAGTCTGCGCCGTACTTCTCGTTGATGAGGCTGCCGTGCCGGCCCAGCTCGCCGAACCCCACCTGGTAGAAGACCGGGATGGCCTGCACTTCCCGGACGCCGTTGTGGTGGGCCCAGGCGGGATACCCCAGGTCGCGGATGTAGGCCGCCAGCTCGGTGGACAGGTCGGCGCACGCCGCGTAGACCCGCATGGCCTCCTCCTCCACCGCGTCCGCTCCCTCCAGCACCTTGTGGTAGTCCTCGGTGACGCAGGCGGCGATCACGAACTCGTGGGGGACCTCCTTCCCCAGGTCGATCATGGTGGGAGTGAGCCGGCAGATCCCCACCAGGTCGGCGCCCAGCTCCCGCGCCTTGGCCTTGATCCGCGCGGTCATGGCGGACCGGTCCGTTACTTCCACCCGTTGCGGGTTCACCGGACCGTCCCGGAACTTGGCGTTCTCCACCCAGCGTTGAGTGTAGCCCACCACCGTCCCGGTACGGCTGGCGTAGTGGGGCACCTCCTCCATTCCCAGGTCATGGACCATGGAGGCCAGAACGGGGTCGGCCATTCCCTGCATTCGTCTCGGCGTGGTTCCGCGCATGAAGAGCTCCCGTGTTTGAGGACGCCCCTGGTGGGAGCGTCGCCTCTACGCTGCCGCCCGGACCAGCCGTACCAGAACCAAGGCCCGCGTTGCAATACGAGCCCCTCCCGGGGGAGGCCGCGGTTGGGCAGCGCTCCCATTCTCGTGTAATATCCTGTCCATGCGTGGGAGCCCGCCTCGGTCGGCGGTGGGCCGTTGACCACGGCGGGTTCGAATGTTGCGTTTCGTGACCATCGAGGGAGGTGACGGGTCGGGAAAGACCCGGCACATCAGGTTGCTCGGCGAGTATCTGGATACCCGCGGGGTATCTCCCCTGATTACCCGGGAGCCGGGCGACACCCCTATGGGCAAGGAGCTCAGACGGCTGCTGGTGGAGGGCGGCCCCGACTCCCTGTCCGACGAGACCGAGCTCTTCCTGGTCCTGGCGGACCGGGCCCAGCACGTGCGCGAGGTGGTCCAACCGGCCTTCGAGCAGGGCCGGCTCGTGATGTCCGACCGCTACGCCGACTCGACGCTGGCGTACCAGGGTTACGGGCGCGGCATGGACCTGGAGTTGTTGCGCCGTCTGAACCTCGTGGCGACGGGCGGCACCATGCCGGATCTCACCGTCATCCTGGACTGTCCGGTGGAGGCGGCGCTGGCCCGGGCCGCCGAGCGGCTGGACCGGCAGGCGGTGCGGGAAGACCGGTTCGAGGCCGAGGGCGTGGCGTTCCACAGCCGGGTGCGGGAGGGCTTCCTGGAGCTGGCGGCGGCCGAGCCTTCACGTTGCGTGGTGGTCCGCTCCGACGGCCCGGTGGAGGCCACCCAGGAGCAGGTCAGGCGGGTCGTCGCCGAGCGGATGGGCGCGGGGGCCGACGGGGCATGAGTCCAAGAGCACGATGCTGAGGTTCCGGGACATCGTCGGCCACCAGGGCCAGATCGAGCTGCTGCGGCGGGCCGTCCAGCGCGACCGGCTGCATCACGCCTATCTCTTCGTGGGCCCGGAAGGAACCGGCAAGCGCACCGTGGCCACCGCGCTGGCGGCGGCGGTCCAATGCCCGGACGGCGCGGGAGACGCCTGCGGCGAGTGCGCGAGCTGCCGTTGCATCGACGACCGCAACCACCCGGACGTGCACTGGCTGGAACAGCGCAAGGGCAAGCGGGACATCGCCATCGAGCAGGTGAGGGGGCTGCAGCGGGACCTGGCCCTGCACCGTTTCAGCGGGAAGAAGAAGATCGCCATCGTCGACCCGTTGACGCTCATGAACCTCCATGCCCAGAACGCACTGCTCAAGACGCTGGAGGAGCCCCCCGGCGAGTCCTTGCTGATCCTCGTCGCCGACAGCACCGGCGGGGTCCTGCCCACGGTGCTGTCCCGCTGTCTCCGGCTCCGGTTCTCCCCGCTGACGGTGGAGCAGGCGGCGGCGGTGGTGGCGAGGCGCAAGGAAGTTCCCGAAGACCGGGCGCTGCTGCTGGCGGCGCTGGGCTACGGCAGCCTCGGCAGGGCCTTGGCCGGCAACGACGAAGGGGTGCTGGAGGAGCGGCGGGAATGCTTCCGCCGGCTGGCCGGTCTTGCGGTCGACGACATGCGCGGGATCACGGCGCTGGCCGAGGAGATGGGCGCCGACCGCGAGAAGACGCTGCGATTCCTGGAATGGGTCAAGGGGTGGCTGCGCGATATCATGGTGCTCCAGGTCACGGGCTCCCCGTCGGCGATCTACAACCGGGACCTGCTGGAGCCGCTCGGGCGCGCGGCCGCGGAACGGCGGGTGTCGCAGTCCACGGAAGCCCTGGCCGAGATCGACAACGCCACCCGTGCCATTCACCGGAATTTCAACCGGCGCATGGTCCTGGAAGGCTTCATTCCGAGACTACTCGCTTGAAAAGGATCGTCAGACCGCCATGGACCGCATATACTTCACCACGCCCATCTACTACGTGAACGCCCAGCCGCACCTCGGGCACACCTACACGACCATCATCGCGGACACGCTGAAGCGCTACCACCGCATGCGCGGCCGGGACGCGTATTTTCTCACGGGCACCGACGAGCACGGCGACAAGATCGCCCAGGCGGCGGCCGCCGACAACATCGACCCCAAGGCCTACGCGGACCGGATCAGCGGGCTGTTCCGCTCCACCTGGGACACCTGCGGCATCGCCTACGACCACTTCATCCGCACCACCGACGACTACCACAAGGCGACGGTGAGCCGGATCCTGCAGCACATCCACGACGCCGGCGACATCTACTTCGGCGAGTACGGCGGGTTCTACTGCTACGGCTGCGAGCGCTTCTATACCGAGAAGGAGCTGCAGGACGGCAAGTGCCCGGACCACCAGACCGAAGCCGCCTACATCGAGGAGAAGAACTACTTCTTCCGCATGGGCAAGTACCAGGACCGCCTCATCGAGCACCTCAACGAGAACCCCGATTTCGTTACGCCGCAGCGGTATCGCGCGGAGGTGCTGGCGCTCCTGCGCGAGCCGCTGGAAGACCTGTGCATCTCCCGGCCCAAGAGCCGGCTGCAATGGGGCATTCCGTTGCCCTTCGACGAGGACTACGTCACCTACGTGTGGTTCGACGCGCTGATCAACTACGTGAGCGCGCTGGAGCACAAGGGCGCGGATTTCTTCGACGCCTACTGGCCCTGCTGCAACCACCTCATCGCCAAGGACATCCTCAAGCCCCACGCCGTGTTCTGGCCCACCATGCTCATGGCCGCGGGGTTGCCGCTGTACCACCGGCTCAACGTCCACGGCTACTGGATCATGGACAAGGGCAAGATGTCCAAGAGCCTGGGCAACGTCATCCGCCCCCTGGACATGAAGGAACGCTACGGCATGGACGCGTTCCGCTACTACCTGCTGCGGGAGATGGTGTTCGGCCAGGACGCGACCTTCTCCATGGAAGCGTTCGTGAACCGGGTCAACGCCGACCTGGCCAACAACTTCGGCAACCTGGTGAGCCGGGTCCTCGCCATGCAGAAGCGGTACTTCGGCGGCGTGGTGCAGCCCATGGGCGACGGCGCCCGGCCCGAGGACCGGGAACTGAAGGAAGCCTTCATGGCGGCGGCGGAAAACGTGGACCGTCACATGGAGGAGATGGCCCTCCACCGCGCGCTGGAATCGATCTTCGTGGCACTGGACAAGACCAACCAGTACATCGTGCAGACCGCGCCGTTCACCCTCGTGAAGGACCCGGACCAGAAGCCACGGGTGGGCGAGATCCTGCACCACGTGCTGGAGAGCGTGCGTCTCACCGGCGACCTGCTGGCGCCCTTCCTCCCGGAGACGGGAACCGCAGTGCGGAACCTGCTGGGTCTTCCGGCCACCGACACGCTCCGTCCCGAGTGGGGCGGTTCCTTCGCCGAAGGGCACCAGGTCCAACCGCCGGAAATTCTCTTCCCCCGGATCGAAGAGATCGCGGACGACGGCGACGGGAGCCCATCGTAGAATCCCGCTCGGGTACTGGAATGGCACCGACCCCCGCACCGTCACCCCGGCCCCCGCACGGTCACCCCAGGCCTTCGCACGGTCACCCCAGGCCTTCGCACCGTCACCCCAGGCCCCCGCACCGTCACCCCGGGCCCCCGCACCGTCACTCCGGGCCCCCGCACCGTCACCCCGGGCCCCCGCACCGTCACCCCGGGTCCCCGCACCGTCACCCCGGGTCCCCGCACCGTCACTCCGGGTCCCCGCACCGTCAACCCGGGTCCCCGCACCGTCACCCCGGGCCCCCGCACCGTCACCCCCGGTCTCCGCACCGTCACCCCGGGCCCCCGCACCGTCACCCCGGGCCCCCGCACCGTCACCCCGGGCCCCCGCACCGTCACCCCGGGCCCCCGCACCGTCACCCCGGGCCCCCGCACCGTCACCCCGGGCCCCCGCACCGTCACCCCGGGCTTGACCCGGGGTCCAGAGGCGGGGACGGGGGGTGCGGCATTCCGCTTCCTCACCCCGCCCCCTCCTGGATCCCCGCCCCCGATCGTGGTCGAGGGCATGCTTTCGCGGGAATGACGGATGCCGGACCTCAGCGGTATCGCCGCACCCCTGACGGAGGGGTGCCATGAATCCCAATCTCGCACCCCTCATCGACACCCACTGCCATATCCAGACCGAGGAGTTCGACGAGGACCGCCACGAGGTGCTGGCACGCGCCAGGGAAGCCGGCGTCGACACCCTGATCGTCGTCGGAGGAGCCGGGGACCTCTCCACCAACGACGCGGCCGTGCGCCTGGCGGAAGCCCACCCGGGTCTCTACGCCACGGTGGGCATGCACCCGCACGACGCCAAGGACGTGGCCACGGAAGACATGGACCGGCTGCGCCGCCTCGCCGGCCATCCCAAGGTCGTGGCCATCGGCGAGACCGGCCTCGATTTCCACTACGACAACTCGCCCCGGGACGTCCAAAGGGAAATGTTCGACCGTTTCGCCGGCCTGGCCGTTGAGACGCGACTACCCATCGTGGTGCACAACCGGGAGTCCGACCGCGAGGTGGCGGAGACCATCCGAGGCCGCGGCGGCGGAACGCTACGAGGTGTGATCCACTGTTTCACCAGCGACCAGGCGGCCGCCCGCTCGTTCCTCGACCTCGGCTTCTACCTGTCGTTCTCGGGCATCGTCACCTTCAAGAACGCCGAGGGGCTGCGGGACGTCGCCCGCCGGGTGCCTCTGGATCGGCTGCTCATCGAGACCGACGCGCCGTTCCTGGCGCCCGTTCCCAAGCGGGGCCGGCGCAACGAGCCCGCCTACGTCCGTTTCGTGGCCGATGCCGTGGCCCGGGTCCGGGGGGTCGAGGTCGACGAGGTCGCCGCCGCGTCCAGCCACAATGCCCGGACGCTGTTCGGGCTGCCGGCCGAGGAGACCGCACGGGCATCATGATCGACGGATCGACAAGACTTCTGGGGGTGCTGGGCTGGCCCGTGGAGCATTCCATGTCGCCGGTGATGCACAACGCCGCCATCCAGGCGGCGGGCCTGAACGCCTGCTACGTGCCGCTGCCGTGCCCGCCCGAGGCCTTGGGCGAGGTTATAGCCGGCCTCCGCGGCATGGGCTTCCTCGGCGCCAACGTCACCATCCCGCACAAGCAGGCGGTCATCGAGCATCTCGACGGGTTGAGCGAGGAATCCCGCTTCACCGGAAGCGTCAACACCCTCTACTGGGAGGGGGGCCGGCTGATGGGGACCAGCACCGACGCCCCGGGCGCCGTGCTGAACCTCCGTCAGGCGGGCATCAAGCTCGACGGCAAGCGAGTCACGATTCTGGGAACCGGCGGCGCGGCCCGTGCGCTGGCCTTCGTGCTGGCCCGGGGCCATTGCCTCGGCGCGGGCGGCCAAAGAGAAACGTTCCGGCTGCCCGAGCTCACCCTGCTGGGCCGGGATCCGGACAAGGCCGAAAGGCTGTCGCACGACATCGCGGCGGGAAGCGCGGCGGACACGGCGGTGCGCTCCGGCCCGCTGGCGGAGTTCGCTACTCTCGGAAGCGGGGCCGACCTCGTCATCAACTGCACCTCGGTCGGCATGACCCCGGACGTGCGCGGATGTCCCATCGACCCCACGCTCCTCGGTCCGCGCCACGACGTCTGCGACATCGTCTACCAGCCCCGGGAGACCGTGCTGCTCAAGGAGGCAAGGCGGCGGGGGTGCCGGACGGTGGAGGGCATCGGCATGCTGGTGCACCAGGGCGCCGCATCCTTCCGCACCTGGTTCGGCCGCGAGCCGGACACGGACGTCATGTTCGAATCGCTCCGGGCGTTTGGCTACGGGTGATGACGCCGCCGGCGGGTTCGTTTTTCGGAACGAAAAAGGGGGAGGACGCATGTCCTCCCCCTTTTGTTTGGCATGGGCTCCGAGCGGAGCCCCGCCGATCCTAGTAGTCTTCCGGCATGGCCGGGGCAGCGGGCTGCTTCTTCTCCGGCTTGTCGGTGATCATGGCCTCGGTGGTGATCAGCAGGCCGGCCACGGACGCGGCGTTCTGCAGCGCCGAGCGCACCACCTTGGTGGGATCCAGGATCCCGGCCTTGATGAGGTCCTCGAACTCGCCCTTGGCGGCGTTGTATCCGTGGGCGCCCTTGCCCTTCTTGATGGCGTCGACGATCACGGAGGCATCCGCTCCGGCGTTGGAGGCGATCCAGCGGGCGGGCTCTTCCGCGGCGCGCTGGACGATCCGGACGCCGAAGGACTCGTTCTCGTTGACCTCGAGGTCCTTCAATTTGGCGGCGGCCCGGATCAGGGCCACGCCGCCGCCCGGTACGATGCCTTCCTCGACGGCCGCGCGGGTGGAGTGCAGTGCATCCTCGACCCGGGCCTTCTTCTCCTTCATCTCGATCTCGGTGGCGGCTCCCACCTGGACCACGGCCACGCCGCCGGCCAGCTTGGCCAGCCGCTCCTGCAGCTTCTCGCGGTCGTAGTCCGAGGTGGTCTCCTCGATCTGCGCCCGGATCTGCTTGATGCGGCCCTCGATGTCGGCCTTGCCGCCGGCGCCCTCGACGACGGTGGTGTTTTCCTTGTCGACGATGATCTTCTTGCACGTCCCGAGATCGTTCAGGGTCACGTTCTCGAGCTTGATGCCGAGCTCCTCGGCGATCATGCGGCCGTTGGTGAGGATCGCGAGGTCCTCGAGCATGGCCTTGCGGCGGTCGCCGAAGCCCGGGGCCTTGACGGCGATGCACTTGAAGGTGCCGCGGATCTTGTTGACCACCAGGGTCGCCAAGGCCTCGCCCTCCACGTCCTCGGCGATGATCAGCAGCGGCTTGCCGCTCTTGGCGATGTTCTCCAGCACCGGCAGCAGGTCCTTCATGCTGGAGATCTTCTTCTCGTGGATCAGGATGTAGGGCTCGTCGAGCACCCCTTCCATCCGCTCGGGGTCGGTGACGAAGTAGGGGGAGAGGTAGCCGCGGTCGAAGCGCATGCCTTCCACCAGCTCCAGCGTGGTCTCCAGGCCCTTGGCCTCCTCCACCGTGATGACGCCTTCCTTGCCGACCTTGTCCATGGCGTCCGCCAGGATCTCGCCGATGGTCTTGTCGTTGTTGGCGGAAATGCTGCCGACCTGGGCGATCTCGGAGCGGTCCCGGGTCGACTTGGACAGCTTCTGGAGCTCGGACACGACCTTCTCCACCGCCTTGTCGATGCCGCGCTTCACCGCCATCGGATCATGGCCGGCGGCGACGATCTTGAGGCCTTCGGTGAAGATGGCCCGGGAAAGCACCGTGGCCGTGGTGGTGCCGTCACCGGCCACGTCCGAGGTCTTGCTGGCGACCTCCTTGACCATCTGCGCGCCCATGTTCTCGAACTTGTCCTCGAGCTCGATCTCCTTGGCGACGGTGACGCCGTCCTTGGTCACGTTGGGGGCGCCCCAGGATTTTTCCAGCACCACGTTGCGGCCCTTGGGGCCCAGGGTGCAGGTAACCGTGTCCGCGAGGATCTTGACCCCTTTCAGGACCTTGGCCCTCGCCTCCTCGCTGAATCTTACATCCTTTGCAGCCATTTTCGCCGTACCTCCTTATTCGACGATTCCCAGGATATCGTCTTCCCGCATGATGAGATGCTCTTCTCCGTCCAGCTCGATCTCGGTGCCGGAATACTTCCCGAACAGGACCTTGTCGCCGGTCTTGACGTCGAGAGCCAACACCTTGCCGTCCTCGCGCCTGCCTGAGCCGACCGCGACGACCATGCCCTCCTGCGGCTTTTCCTTCGCCGCGTCGGGGATGATGATGCCGCCCGCCGTCTTCTCTTCCTCTTCGAGCCTCTTGACGATAATCCTGTCGTGCAAAGGCTTCACTTTTGCCGCCATAAGAACCTCCCTTTAAGAGTGAAGTGATAGGATTTGAGCGCGAATCTAAGCACGATTTGGCCACAGTCAAGGGGGTGTCTGGACCCTTTTACCTGTTTCGTAGTAGATTTCGGTCCAAGTCCGGCGGGTTGCCTGCTCTGCGCGGCCCGGTTGGATCCAAATTTGTCATGGAGGTGTGCAAGTTGTTGAAAATCTGGGGAAGGAAGACTTCATCCAACGTGCAGAAGGTCCTGTGGTGCTGCGGAGAGCTGGAGATCCCGTTCGAGCGGATCGATCTGGCGGGAGAGTTCGGCGGGAACAGGGAGGAGCCCTACCTGAGCCTGAACCCCAACGGCGTGGTCCCCACCATCGAAGACGGCGATTTCGTCCTGTGGGAGTCCAACAGCATCGTCCGGTACCTGGTCAACAAGTACAACGGCGGCCGGCTCCTGCCCGGCACCCCCGAGGGGCGGGGTAACGCCAACCGCTGGATGGACTGGCAGTTGACCACCCTGAACGCGTTCCTGGTGCCGATCTTCTTCGGCATCGTCCGCACCCCCGAGGCCGAGCGCGACCCCGCCGCCATCGAGAAGGCGGTGGCCGCGGCCGTGCCCAAGTGGCAGATCGTCGAGCGCTACCTCGAAGGCCAGAGCTATCTCGCCGGCGATTCCTTCAGCATCGGCGACATCCCTGTCGGCATCTGGGCCTACCGCTGGTTCACGATGCCCATCGACCGCCCCTCCATGCCCAACGTGGAGGCCTGGTACGCGCGCCTGTGCGAACGCCCCCCCTACCGGGAGCACATCATGATCCCCCTCACCTGAGGGGATCATGATCCACCGGACGCGAAACGACTGGAGTTGAAGCGGAAACGAAAAACGGTGGGCTACAGGCAGCGGATCAGAAATGAACTGGAAATGAAGGCTGAATTCATACTGGCCCTGCGTGGCTGATGGGCACGGCGTCCGTGCCCGCGGCACGCGGTGTTATCTCCCGTTCGACTTTAAGGCGCAACGTGGCCTCCGCGGTATCCAGATCGTGCCGGGTCTGAAGATTGATCCAGAACTCCGGAGTGGTGCCGAAATAGCGTCCGAGACGCAGGGCGGTATCGATGGTGACGGCGCGCCGTCCGAGAACGATATCGTTCAGCCGAGGTCGGGAAATTTTTAGCTCCTGGGCGAGCCGGTATACGCTGAGCGCCAGCGGCTTCAGGTACTCTTCCCGCAGAACCTCGCCCGGATGGACTGGCGGCAACCGCCGCCCGGTAGCCACATCCGAGAAATCGACCATTTGCCGATCGACGTCTTCGCGCTTGATGGTCATGCTCGCTGCCCCCGTCAGTGGTAATCGGTAATCTCCACGGCCATCGCCTGTCCACGTCGCCAGATGAAGCAGATGCGCCATTGATCGTTGACGCGCACGCTATGCTGACCTCTTCGATCACCGTGCAGCACTTCAAGGCGGTTACCCGGAGGCGAGCGCAAGTCATCCAGCCTGCCAGCCGCGTCGATCAACAGCAGCTTCGCCCGCGCTCGCCGCTGGATTTGCATGGGCAGGTTGCGGACGGCATAACCTGCGAACACAGCCGCGGTCCGCTTGTCGGCGAAGCTCTTGATCATCTTCAAGCGTAACGCAAGGCGGAACGTAGTGTCAAGCAGAGTCCCCCTCGCGAACCTGTGGTTGGGTGCCTACGAAAACAAGTCCAACTGGCTGTCCGGCTTCCGGTCCCGCCGCCCGGGGCGCCTCGCCCGGCTCTGCTCCAGCAGCCGCTCTTCGATGTCGGCGAGGTAGGGGGAGGGCGCCATCTCGCGGACCTTTCCGCGCCAGCGGCGCTTGCGGGCTCGGCACAGGTAGAGCTTCGTCCGGGCGCGGGTGACGCCGACGTAGAAGAGCCGCCGTTCCTCGTCCGGGTCTTCGGGGCCGGTTCCTCCCCAGCTCAGGGGCAGCAGGCCGTCCTCGCAGCCGACGATGAAGACCAACGGGAACTCGAGGCCCTTGGCGGCGTGGAGGGTCAGCAGCGAGATGCGGTCGGCGCGGGGGTCCCAGGTGTCCACCTGGCTACCCAGGGACAACTCGGACAGGAACCGTTCCAGGTCGTCGCCGCAGGCGGCGGCCAGAGGTTTCAGGAGCTCCAGGGCCTCGGCCGTTTCCCGCGCCGGGGACGCGTCGCCGCGGCAGGCGGCTTCCAGCCGTTGCCGCACGGCGCCCGTGCCCGGGGTGCGTCCCAGGGCTTCCACCAGCGCGGCCACGCCGGGATGGGCCAGCAGGGGGTCGTGGGAGCGCTGCTGGAAGGGCATGCCGGAGCGCTGCAGCGCCTCCACCACGGGGGCGGCCTGGGCTTCCGTGCGGTAGAGCACGGCGAAGTCCGAGAATGAGAGGTCGTGTCCCTGCCCCGCGGCCGTGCGGCCGCTGTCGATGGAGAAGAAGCTGTGGCCGCCCAGGGCTTCCTCCAGCGACTGGACGATGAATTCCGCCTCGGCCTTCTCGCTCGGGGCCTCGTGGAGGGTGACCCGGTTGGGGGCATCGTCGAGAACGGGGATCGGCAATCCGGTAATCGTGGACGGCCCGATGACCTGGGACGAAAGGGTGACGATGTTGGCGCCGGAACGGTAGTTGCGGCCGAGCCGTACTACCCGGGCGCTGGGAAAGTCCTCCGTGAAGCCGGCGAAGAAACGCGGGTCGGCGCCCCGGAACCCGTAGATGGCCTGGTCGGGATCGCCGATGGCGCAGATGTTGCCGTCGGCGGGCGCCAGCAGCCGGATCAGCCGCATCTGCTGCCCGTCCACGTCCTGGTACTCGTCGATGCACACTTGGGGATACCGCCGCCGCACCGCGTCGCGGACCCCGGGGTCCGCTTCCAGGGCGTCCGCGGCCCGGATGACGAGGTCGTCGAAGTCGCACCCGTTGCGGGCTTCCATCTCGTGCCGGTAGGCTTCCCATGCCCGGCCGAGCTTTTCTTCGCTCGGCGGCGCGCCGGTCCTTTTGGCATGGGAGATGGCCGACAGGCCGGCATGGGCCTGCCGCTCGGAGATCTTGAGGGCGTCCCGCAACAACCGGAGCCGCTCGGCCTCCGACGCCACCCGGAAGCCGCGCTGCAGCCCGGCGGCGTTCCAGTACTCCCGGAGGATGCTCAGCCCCAGGGAATGGAAGGTGTGCAGCGGGATGTCCGCCCATGCGTCCGGCAACAGCGCCCGCAGACGGTCCCGCATCTCGTCCGCCGCCCGGCGGGTGAAGGTCACGGCCAGGCAGCCCGCCGCTTCGGCATGGCGGCTCGCGATCAGATGGGCGAGGCGGTGGGTGAGGGTCCGGGTCTTCCCCGAGCCCGGTCCGGCCACGATGAGCAACGGGCCGTCCACGATCTCCGCGGCCCGGCGCTGGTCGCCGTCGAGTCCGGCCAGGAGATCGCGCGAGAGCGCTACCGGCAGCGACAGTTGCTCCGACGGTTCTTCTTCCCGCGCGGGGTGGGGCGCAGGCGCGGGATCCGGCGGCGCCGGTTCCGGGCCGGACTCTTCCCGAGGGGCGCGCGCCTGGCCGGGGCGTGGTCCGGCCGGCGGGGACTGAACCGCCCCGCCTGTCGCGGTTGCGTCTCCGAAGAGCGAGGCCCCGCGGCTCCGGCCATCGAGCTCTCCGTCCCGGAACAGGCGGATGGTGCCGTAGACGCCGTCGTAGCCGGCTTCCCGGATCACCTCCCTCCGGCGCAGACGCCCCACCGCCTCCGCCACCAGGGACGGCGCCGCCGGCTCGATGTCCTCCAGCGGCAGGGCGTTCAGAAGCTGGAGCTCGGGCCCCAGCCGGGCCAGCAACCCTTCGTAGTCCTGGGCCACCCGCTTGCTCTTTGGGCCGACCCGGTGGATCTCGCCCAGGATCTCCGGCAGCGGGATCAGCCCTTGGGTGTCCCCCGCCGTGTGCGGCGGCGCCGCGTCCAGCCCACGGTCGGCCAGGTCCTCGACCCGGTGCATGACCCCGACGGTCAGGGGCTTGCCGCACGACGGGCAGCGGCCGTCGCGCCTGCGGGTCTCGTCCGGCTCCAGGCGCACGTTGCAGTTGCGGTGGCCGTCCAGGTGGTACTTGCCCTCCTCCGGGAAGAACTCCAGGGTCCCGCCGTAGCCTTCGCCCGTCTCCAGCGCCCGGCGGAGGGCGAAGTAGTCCATGTCGGTGTGGAAGACGCACACCTCGCGGCCGAGCTTCTCCGGCGAGTGGGCATCGGAGTTGGACATGAGCCGGTAACGGTCCAGGGACGATACCCGCCAGTTCATGGGGGGGTCCGACGAGAGACCGGTCTCCACCGCGAAGATGTGCGGCGCCAGGTGCCCGTAGCAGTGGTCCACGGCGTCGAAGCCGGACTTGGAGCCCAACGCGGCGAACCACGGGGTCCACACGTGAGCCGGCACGAGGTAGGAGCCCGGCCCCGACTCCAGCGTCATCTCCAGCAGATGCCGGGAGTCCAGCCCCAGGATCGGCCGTCCGTCGGAGTGCAGGTTGCCGATCCTGGACAGGCCGGCCACTAGCCGGTCCGCCGAATCGAAGTCCGGGCAGTAGACCAGGTGGTGTATCTTCCGGGTCTTCTCGCCCTTCTTGTAGATCGTGGAGATCTCCACCGACAGCATGAACCGCACCGGCGCGAGGCTGCCGGCGCAGGCCGGCGGGAGCTGTCCCTCGACGGCCCGCTCGAGGTCCGGGCGCAGCCGGAACAGCCCGGGCTCCGCCGCCACGAGCTGCTCCTTCAACTCGGCGCGCCACGCCGGATGGGTGAAATCGCCGGTGCCGACGACGCCGATGCCCTTCTTGCGCGCCCAGATGGCCAGGTGCTCCAGGTCACAGTTCCGGCTGGTGGCGCGGGAGAACCGGGAGTGGACGTGCAGGTCGGCGTAGAAGGTCATGGGCGGCTACGGCGCGTCGGGCAGCCGCCGCCCCTGCCACGCCCGCTTGATCGGCGTCACCAGCGGCAGGCCCAGGGCCGCCAGGATGAGCAGGGTGAGCACCAGCGAGATGGGACGGGTGACGAAGATCAGGAAGCCCGTGTCCGAGATCAGCAGCGTCTGGAACAACGAGACCTCGGCGATCTCCCCCAGGACGTAGGCGAGGATGAAGGTGATGAAGGAGTAGCTGTACTTCTTCATGCCGTAGCCGATGAACCCGAACACCAGCACCGCGAACGCATCCACGAGGTTGTTCCGCAGCACGAAGGCGCCCACGAAGCTGATGACGAGGACGATGGGAATGATCAGCGACACCCGGATCCGCGTGATCTTCACCAGGTGGTTGGCGAAGATCAGGCCCAGGATGGAGGTCCACACGTTGGCGGCGATCAGCGCCAGCACCAGGGTGAACACCGTGGCCTGGTGGGTGGTGAGCAACTCCTTCCCCGGGTTCAGCCCGAGCAGCAGCAGCCCCACCAGCAGGATGGCGTGGGGGGCGCTGCCGGGGATGCCGAAGGCCACGGTGGGCAGCAGCGCGCCGCCGTCCTTGGCGTCGTTGGACGCCTCCGGCGCGAGCACGCCCTCGGGAGCCCCCTGGCCGAAGTTGGCGCGGTTGGGGGAGGTGGCCTGGGCCGAGGCATAGGCCAGGAAGGCCGCCACGTTGGCGCCGACGCCGGGGATGATGCCCACGACGCAGCCGATGACCGCGCTCCGGAGCAGCAGGAACGAGTTGGCCAATACGAAGCGGATGCCGTCGAACACGTCCCGGGCCGTGGGACGGACCACCTCGGTCTGCTGCACCAGCTCCTCGCCCTTGACCGCCAGGAAGAACATCTCGGAGACCGCGAAGATGCCGATGGCGATGACCCCGGTGTGGACCCCGTCCCAGAGGTACAGGTAGCCGAAGGTGAACCTCTCGTCACCGGTGATGGGAGAGTACCCGATGAAGGCCACCAGGAACCCCAGCCCCGCGGAGATGAGTCCCTTGACCGGCTCCTTCTGGGTCAGCGACGCGATCAGGCTGATGCCCAGGAGCGCCATGAGAAAGAACTCCGGGGGACCGAAGGAGAACACGACGGAGCGCACCACGGGCAGCAGCAGCAGAAAGATCAGGTAGCCGAACACCGAGCCCAGGGCCGACGCCGTCGCCGAGATGGCCAGGGCGTACCCGGCGCGTCCCTGCCGCGCCAGCGGGTGACCGTCGAAGACCGTGGCGATGTTGGCCACGGTGCCGGGAACGTTGAGAAGGATGGCGGAGACGGACCCGCCGAAGGTGATGCCGCCGATGGAGGCGGCGAAGACCATCATGGCCAGCGCCGGCTCCAGGGCCATGATGATGGGCAGCGACAGCGTCAGGATGACGATGCCGCCCAGCCCGGGGAGCGCTCCGAATAGCATGCTCACCGTGGTGCCGAACAGCACCACGAGGACGTTGGGAAACCCGAAAACGTTGACGAGCGCTACACCGATGGCCTCAATCACGGGTCGTTTCTTCCGGTGCGCAAAGGGCCGGCCCGGTTGACCGGGGAAGGGAGATTCCGCGGATCAATCCGGGCCGGACGGTGCGTTGGCAGGCCGTGGGCCTACTTCTTCTGCTGCGCTTTGTAGAGAGCGATCAGGTTCGCGTAGTCCTTGATCAGGTTGTTCACGAGCATGGCCGTCTCCTTGCCGGTGGCGGGAGAGTGGATGACCTGGGCCTTGCTCTCGAGCTCCGCCTTGGACTCGGTGATGACCTGGTGCACGGCGTTGCTCAACACGTCCGCGACAGCCTGCGGCACCTTGGGCGGCGCGGCCACCAGGATGTACAGGATGCCGCCTGCCATGAGGTCCTTGCGGCCGAGGCTCTCCGCCGATGGCACGTCCGGGAAGAACGGATCCTTGTCCTTCTCGGAGGAGAGCTGCACCAGGCCCCGGACCTCTCCGGACTTGATGAAGGTGATCACGCCTCCGGTGGTCTTGATGGTGGTGTCCACGTCGCCGCGGGCTACCGCCACCACCAGCGAACGCCCGCTCTTGTACCCGGTGACGTCCTTCACCTGGATGCCCGTCTTGTCGATGATGTTGGCCAGCACGAAGGAGCCGGCCGAGGCGGGACCCACCGACGAGACCTTCAGCGGACGCTTCTTGCCTTCCGCGATCAGGGCGTCGAGCGATTTGATGGGGGAGTCGCCCTGCACGAACAGGAACCGGGGCGCCGTGGTGATCTTGGCCAGGTACGTGAACTTGGAAAGGTCGAAGCCCACGTCCCGGGTGGCGGACTGCGCCAGCCCGCCGGCCGGCAGCATGCTGCCGATGACGCTCCCGTCGGGCGGCGAGGTGAACAGCTTTTTCGTCCCCACGGTGCCGCCGGCCCCAGGCAGGCTCACCACCTTGACTTCCTTGACGCCGTTGCCTTCCAGCTTCTTCTGCAGCTTCGGCGCCAGCAGCAGCGCCGACGTGCCGGTGCCGCCCCCGAGTCCGAAGGGGACGATCCAGGTGATCTTGGCCGGCAGCTTCTGGGCGCCGGCGTTGGAGCCCACCACCAGGCACAGGAGCATTGCGGCCGCACCCGCGACCAACAACCTGAAAGACTTCGGCAAACTCGTTCTTCTCCGCATGGCTCACCTCCGTGGCAAACTTGCCAAACCCGGGTTGCCAAACCCGTGTCACTCGGCCGTGCGCGATACGCGCGTCTCACATTCCTGTCCATGCACACCCGCGGGGTTATCACAGGAACGCGGTGGTTTGCAATTTGAGCTCAGTCGAGTCCCGAGCAGTCGAGCTGGATGTCCCAGAGGGGTCGTTGGTCGTCCCGTGTCGGGCAGAAGACGTCGACCTGGAGCAGGGTGGCGCATCCGGGGCAGACGTAGCCCAGCAGCACGCCGCGGTAGGGCTCCCCCGAAGGGACGCGTCCGCCCGCCACCTCTTCGAGGTCCATGGTGATCTCGACGGCGGCGTTCTTGTAGTTCTCGCCCCCGTCGCAGAACGCGTGGGCGCACTTCCGGCATCGCACCACCAGGCGGCCGGCGGTGCGGACGAGATCGAGGTACTCGTGGAGGTGCAGCAGGACCTCGCCGTCGGCGGCGTTGGCGCCTGCCGCGGCGGCGGGGCCGTCGGAGCCGCGGTTGCCCCCGTTTCGGGGCCCGTCGGGCCGGGACCCCCGTTCCAGACGCGCCGTACGAAGCTCCTCGCGCCGCCCGGCGGTGGCGGCGTCGTCCACGCCGCCGGCGCCGTCGAGCTTCACGCCGAAGATCCGGTCGGCCACGTCGGGACTGGTGCGGCCGGTCCGGACGTCCCGCTCCACGTGCGCGGGGTTCCGCTCCAGCGGGTCGCCGAAGCCGCCGCCGCTCTGGGTGACGTCGGTGATGAACGACAGCTCGGGGATGGGCACCCGCGGCCGGAAGCCCTCGGGCAGGTCCAGCCGGCACCAGTCGAGGCCCTCCAGCTCGTCGGCGCCGGTGGGGTAGGCGCCCTCGCGCAGGCGTTGCAACAGGTCCTCGGTGCGATAGAGCGCCCGGTTGCCGCCGAAGCCCGCGGGATAGCCGCCGAACAGGCCGAAGCCGTTGGGCACCGCGCCGTAGGGGCGGTAGTTGGCGGTCACGTCGGTGGAGCCGTAGACGAACAGCAGGCGCTCGCTGCCGTATCCGCCGCGATGCTTGCCGAAGCCGGAGCCGTCCTTCACGTGCCTTCGCGCCAGGTAGATGAACGGGTACTGCATCTCGATGCGCTCGATGTCCGAGATGCCTCCGGAGGGGATGTTCATGTGGCCCCCGGTGTTCACGCCGTCCCGGTCCGGCCTGGCGCCGAGGCCGCCGCCGTGCACGTCGTAGAGCCCCTGGGCGTTGGCCAGCCCCTCCCGGTTGTGGCCGCCGTACATGAACCCCGGGCCGCCGGAGTACCAGGCGCCGAACCAGCCGGCGTTGACGTCCTCGCGGCGGCCGGCGGCGTAGAGCATCTTGGCCAGGCATTCGCTGACCGCGGCCACGAACATGCCGCCGATCATGGGCGCCAGCCCGCAGGCCGCCGGGAAGGTGCAGTTCAGCACCGACCCCTCGGGCACCCTCATGCGGATCGGCGCCAGCTTGCCGTCGTTCCACGGAATGTCCCAGAAGAGCTGGTTGGTGAGCGCGATGTTGAGGTGCGCCACCGTGCTCGGAAGGGTCGAGTTGGTGTCTCCGGAGGTCTGGGGGCTGGTGCCGTCCAGGTCGATGTCCAGGCTGTCGCCCTCCTTGGTGACGGCGCAGATCACGGCGATGATGTCGGCGTCGGACTGGTCGGCCTCCCGCGCGGAGTAGTAGACCCGGGAGCGCCACACCCCGTCCGGCAGCGAGCGCAGCTTGGCCCGGGCCATCTCCTCGGCGTCCGCCAGCGTCTTCTCGCCCGCCGCCTCGATGAACTCGAGGCCGAACTTCTCCACCAGGCTCAGGTAGCGGGAAGAGCATACGTTGTTGCCGGCGATCATGGCCTTGATGTCCAGCCCCACGTACTGGGGGTCCCGGCACTGCTCGGTCAGGGTGCGGAACACGTCCTCGCGGAACTCGCCCCGCTCCACGACCTTGACCCCCAGGATGCGGATGCCCTCGTGGAAGATCTCCAGGGCCGCGCCCCGCAGCACGCCGCCCGTGTCGGCGGTGTGGGTGCTGGTGGCGATCCAGGCGATGAGGCGCCCTTCCAGGAAGATGGGCTTGATCACCATCATGTCGTAGGTGTGGGACCCGGCCACGTAGGGATCGTTGAAGAAGAGCTGGTCGCCGTCGTGGAAACCCGGCGACTCGCCGTACCATTCGATCAGGTACTTGATGGCGTCCGAGGTGGCGGCCGCGAACCGCAGGTGGCCGGAGCAGGCCAGCACCATGGTGCCCTCGGCGTCGTAGAACGAGCTCATGACCTCGCCGCCCTGGGCCACGATGGGCGAGGCGGTGACGCGCTGGAGGGTGGAGCGCCCCTCCTCGCCCACCGCCCACAGGCGATGGAGAAACATCTCGTAGCGGATCGGATCCACGTCCATGGCGAACCTCGGCGGCAACCGTCAGATGGTCTCGGCGACGTAGTAGTCGCCGATGCTGGGCTCCGTCTGCCAGGGGTCGATGGTCTGGCGGAACTTCACGTGGGTCGGCGTGCCGCGCCAGCGCTCGTGGTGCTCGCGGGTCGGCCAGTGGAGCAGGACCATGACCCTCGAAGGATCGTCGTCGCTGCACATGATGAACCCTCCGTGGCATCCGGCCTCCTTGCTGGACTGGATGGCGTCCTTGTAGGCCTTCACGTACTCGCCTCGCTTTTCGGGATCCACCGTCTGAATCCTCACTTCGTAGATCATGGTGTCGCCTCCTTCGATGGTGTTGCCGGGCGTCCGGCCGATGGGGTTCCAGACCGTCGGCGCCACGTTGGCTTTCAGACGCGGTGCAATGATATAAGGACGCGGACCGTTTGTCTTGCGGAAAGGAGCCTTTTCCATGCGCATCGTCGATCTCAGCATGACCGTAGAGGAGTGCGACTCGGCTCCGTTCGCGCCCGACGAGACCTACTTCAAGATAAAGCCCATCATCAACTGGGAGGAGAAAGGGTTCGTCTCCAACCTGGTGGAGCTGACCGTTCACGCGGGCACCCACATCGACTCCCCGCACCACTTCTTCCGCGACAAGCCTTCGGTGGAGCAGCTTCCGCTGGAACCCCTCATTGGCACGGCGGTGGTGCTGGACCTGTCCTTCCGGTGCCAGCCCGGTGCGCGCATCACGCCCGAGGACATGGAGCGGGCGGAGGCGGCGCTGGCGGAGCAGGGGGTGAAGATCGAGCCCGGCGGCATCCTGCTGCTCCGCACCGACTGGCCCAAGGGGCACGCGACCACCGACCCGTCCTGGTGGAACGACTCGCCGTACCTTTCCCGGGAGGCGGCCCAGTGGGTCGTGGACAAGCAGCCCGCCGTCATCGGCTACGACTTCGCCCAGGAAGAGAAGGGCGCGGACTATCAGCACGCCGACGAGATTCTCACCAGCGGCATGACGGTCCACCGCATCATCCTGCCCAGGGTCACCTGCCAGATCGAGAACCTCATCAACCTGGACCAGATCGGCGCCACCGCGAAGATCATCGCACTTCCGGCTAAGTGGAAGACGGAGTCCGCCCCGGCCAGGGTGGTGGCGTTGCTGGACTGATGCCGGGAGTCGTCGCGCGGGCATTGGGACGTTGGCGATGAAGGCCGTCCGGGTGCACGAGCTGGGCGGTCCGGAGGTGCTCCGCTACGAGGAGGTGGAGGCGCCCGAGCCCCGGACGGACGAGGCGCTGGTGGAGGTGGCCGCTGCCGGGGTCAACTACCTGGATATCTACTACCGCTCGGGTTTCCACTGGGGCGGACATCACGGGCGTCAGCTCCCCTACATCCCCGGCGCGGAGGGCGCCGGCACGGTGCGCGCGGTGGGGAGCGGCGTCTCCGAGGTCCGGGTCGGCGACCGGGTCGCCTACGGCATCTCCAACGGCCACGGGTCCTATGCGGAACTCGCCGCGGTGCCCGAGAGGCACCTTGTCCGGGTACCCGCGGCCGCGGACCTCCGGACCGCGGCCGCGGCCATGCTCCAGGGCATGACCGCCCACTACCTCACCCGCGACACCTACCATGTGGCGCGGGACGACGCCGTGCTCGTCCACGCCGCCGCCGGCGGCACGGGGCTGCTGCTGGTGCAGATGGCGAAGATGCGTGGCGCGCGGGTGTTCGGCACCGTGTCGACGCCCGAGAAGGCACGCATCGCCCGGGACGCCGGCGCCGACGCGGTCATCGACTACACCGCGCAGGACTTCGCCGCCGAGGCGCGCCGGCTCACTGGCGGCCACGGTGTCAACGTGGTCTATGACTCGGTGGGAAAGAGCACCTTCGAGCAGAGCCTCGACGCGTTGGCGCCGCGCGGCCGCATGGTGATCTTCGGCCAGTCCAGCGGCGCCGTGCCGCCCTTCGACACCGCGGTCCTCAACGCCAAGGGATCGCTCTCCCTCAGCCGCCCGAGCCTGACCCATCACACCACCGACCGCGCCGAGATCCTGGCCCGGGCCGGCGAGGTGCTCGGATGGATCGAGTCCGGAAGGCTCGCCGTACGCATCGGCGCCACGCTCCCTCTGTCCCAGGCTGCCGAGGCCCACCGCTTGCTGGCCTCCCGAGAGACTACCGGCAAGATCCTGCTGGTCACGTAGTCGTCGCTTGCCCCGGAAGTCGGGGGTGACTCGTGAGCGTCGGGGATGATGACGAGTCGAGGCGGCAGTGGGCACGCCTACGAATGCAGGTCCTGCGAGAACCATTCGGTGGGCAGTTCTCTCCCCAGGCTCCGCTCCTTCGCCAACTCATAGATCCGAGCGCCGGCGGCGGCGAACTGGAGCCCCAGCCCCACGTAGTTGAGCATGCAGGTCACTTCGGACGGGCGCTCTCGCGACGCCGCCTTCCCGGCCATGAGCTCTCCCAGCTCCGGCTTGAGGCTCCAGTCGGCTTCGGTGCCGCTTAGCTCCACCCGGCGGTAATCGCCCTCGCCGGCCTCGGGGATACGCTCTTCTTCGCCGGGCAGCGTCACCAGCCGGGCCGCCTCCCGGCTCGACACCACCACCCGGTCGCAGCGAAGCAGCGCGTCCACGGTCATCTCGCTGGAGCGCACGGTGGCGATGTGCATACCGTTTCCGATCCACGCGGCGGGGAAGAAGGGCACCAGCGCGTTGGTGGTGAGGAGGACGATGTCGGCACCGCGGGCGGCGTCCTCGGGAACGTCCACCGCCCGCACTTCGGCCTCCACGAGGCCATTCATTTCGTCGGCAAAACCCCGGCGATGCCCCTCCGTCGGGCTGAAGACCCGCACCGCGCGGATGGGCATGGCCGAGCACATGGCCAGCAGGCCGGAACGGGCCTGCCATCCGGAGCCGTAGAGTGCCAGCACCGACGACTCCGGCCGCGCCATGTACTTGGCGGATAGCGCGTTGGTGACGCCCACCCGGATGGCCTGGACCAGGCCGTCGGGGAATATGGCCAGCAACTCGCCGGTGGCGGTGCTGAACAGGAACACCAGGCCCACGTACTTGCCGTCCATGGCCAGCGGCACCTTGACCCGGCGCCTTCGGCCGTCCACTTCCGGCCAGGTGACGATATCGGAGGTCAGCCGCGCCGCGGTCACGCCGAACCGCGGCATGGAGCCGCCGGCGGACTTGAGGCCGTGATAGCTGCCCTCCAGGGGACCGGGCACCAGCAGGTCCTGCCGCGGCAGGTTGGCCGCCGCGCCGTTGCCCAGGTCGATGAACGCCGGCTCCATCACCTCGAAGCACTCCTGCAGGGTGAAGCAGCTCTCGATCTCCTCGTTGGTGAGGATGAGCGTCATCGTGCCCGTGTTTAGGCGCCCCCCGGATGGGGGTCAACCCGAGGGTTGTGCGTACTTGGTCCTCAGTTCCGCGAAACGCCGGCCGGCCTCCCGGCACCCCTCCGCGAAGTCCTCGGGCATGACGTCGTAGGGCGGCCGGATGGGGCCGGGCTTGCAGTAGCCGGAGGCGCCCATGAGGACCTTCTCCATCTGGATGTTGTAGGAGGCGAAGACCTCCTGGGAGCCGGTGATGGCGTGGTGGGGCTCGGCGGCCCAGGCGATGTCGTCGGCCACGGCCTTGGCCCGGTCCGCCTCGCCGGCCGCCAGGGCCTTCATCAGCGCCAGCGCCGGCTGCGGCCCCACCGAGGGAGTCCAGCAGGTGTTGGCGGTCCGCGGCGAGAGTTGCGCGAACTCGTAGGCCAGCCCGATGGGGGGGACGAAGTTCACCCGCCCCGCGGTGGCCGCCACCACGTCCCGGAGGATGCCCCGGTTGGAGAACTTGGCCGACATCACCGTCGGCGCCACGTTCACCACCCGCCGCCAGAAGTCCGTGTCGAAGGCGAACCGGAACGCCCGGGCGTTGGCGTAGACCATGATGGGGAAGTCGGGGAATGCCTCCGCCACGGTGGCATAGAAACGCACCGCCATGTCCGGGGTCGCCGGCTGCCACATGGGGATGCCCAGGAGCGTCCCGGTGGCGCCCCGTTCCTTGACGAAGCGGATGCGTTGGGCGATCTCGTGTCCGCCCAGGGCGGTGGTGCCGACGAAGGTGGGCACGCGCCCGCGCACGGTCTCCAGCAGGCAGGTGACGTAGGCCTCGTAGTCGCTCCGGGACACGGTGGCGCATTCTCCCATGGTCCCCAGCACCATGATGCCGGAGACGCCGTCGCGCACCAGACTCTCGGCCAGACGGGCGGTTTCGTCCAGGTCCACGGTGTCCACGGCCTCCAGGCTGTCGGCGCCGTCCTTGGCCGGCGTCGGCATGATCGCCAGCACCCCTTGCACGTCCTTGGCTTCGAGCATGGTTCCTCCTTGGGCCCGTAGGCGTGCCCTGGTCAGACCCGCATAAGGTCACGGGCCACGACGATCTCTCCGGAATAGTGCGCCGCCACCTCCGCCTTGAGCCGGTCCTCTTCCCTCTCGGACCACAGGTGGGTGAGCACCAGCTTCTTGGCATTGGCCTCGGCCGCGATCTTGCCCACCTGATTCGGCTTGGTATGGCGCACGCGGTTGGCCCACTCGGGATGAATGAATTCCGGGTGCCGGCCGGCGGGGGCGCCGTTCTGCTCCAGCTCCGGCGAGAACAGGACCTCGTGAACAAGCAGGTCGCAGTCCCTGGCCAGCTCCACCAGGGCCGGGCACGGCCGGGTGTCGCCGGAGAACACGATGGACCGGTCTTGCGTGTCCACGCGGAAGCCGAGGCTGCCGGGTATGTGCACCACGCGCACCGCGTCGAGCTTCCATTCCGGCGTCTTCCACACCTGCCCCTCGTCGATCTCGCGGGTGGAGACCTCGAACTTCGAGTTGGTGCCGGTGGCCTTGCGGCCCTGGATATCGATCTTGAAGGCTTCCAGGAGCCCTTCCACGAACGCCGTGGTCCCTGCCGGTCCGAACACTTCGACGCCGGTGCTGCGTCCCACCATCCAGCTCCCCAGCAGGAGATCCGGAAGCCCGATGATGTGGTCGTAGTGGAGATGGCTGAGAAACACCTGCTCCACCTGTGCCGGGTCGATGCCCGCGCGCACGAGTTGCGTAAGCGCGCCCCGGCCGCAGTCGAGCAGCATGGGCTTGCCGTCGATGATGATGGCGACGCAGGATCCCTGCCGGTTCGGGTTGGGCTCCGGGACTCCCGTCCCGATCATGATGACCTCGGTCATGACAGATCCTCCCCACGGGTCGGCGGCCAGTCTATCCCGCCCGTCGGCGGCGGTTCAAGGACTCGTCTCAACGGTATGCGAACAGGGTGATGTATGAGAGTTTGTGTCAGGGGGAGAGGAGGGGGTACTCCAGTGGGTTAACCAAGATCCACATAGGAAGGAGCACCCCCGATGCCACAGAGGGCAACGATCGAGAGCTCGACGGCGTGGTGCTGGCGCGCAAGACCGGCCTGGGCGCACTCCGTCGTCCGGTGCTGGTGGCTCTGGGGCTCCATCCGGACGGCAAAAAGGAGGTCTTGGACTACCGCCTGGCCACGGCCGAGAGCGCCGCCCAGTGGGAGCTGTTCCTCACAGACCTCTACCGCCGCGGCCTCGAAGGCAAGACCCTTGAGATGATCTGTACCGACGGCGGCAAGGGTCTTCTCGCGGCCCTCCCCACGGTCTACCCCAACGTGGCGGTTCAGCGCTGCTGGGCGCACAAGATCCGCAATCTCCTCGACCGGGTCAAAAAGGTCGACCAACCCGCGGTCAAAAAAGCCCTGCACAACATCATGAATGCTTCGAACCTGCGCAAGGCCCGCTCCCAGGCCCGCCGCCTCGCTCAACGCTGGTCGGTGGCCTACCCCAACGTCGTCAACTCCCTGCGCACAGACCTCGACGATCTGCTCTCCTGTTTCCGCTATCCCACCTTGGAACAACGAAAGGCCGTGCGAACCACCAATGCCATCGAACGCAGGTTCCGTGAAGTCCGAAGACGTACCCGTCCCATGGGCGTCTTCCAGGATCGTACCTCCATGGACCGTATCTTGTTCGCCGTCTTCACTCACGAAAACAGGTCCCAGGGAGTCCCCTCACTCTTCTCCCTGACACAATCCTTTTGACGTTACCCGAACAGAGATTCGTTGACACTGGCAACATGTGCTATCGGAGGTGGAATGGAACATTCGAACAAGGGCAAGGATGGCAAAGGGTCGGCAGTGGACACGCCCGGTCACGGCCCCCTCGAGATGGCGCCCGAGGCCATGCTGGAGCTCGCGCGCAAGGCGGCGGAGATCCTGGTGGAGCGGATCAAGGGTCTGCCCGGGGACAACGCCTGGGAAGGGGATTTCCAGCAGGCGCTCGACGCCAAGCTCAAGGAGGATCCGCCGGAGGACGGCCGGCCGGGCGCGGAGGTTATCGAATGGGCCGCGCGCGAGGTGCTCCCGTTCGCCACGCGCCTGGATCACCCGCGTTGCTTCGCGTTCATCCCGTCTTCGCCGACGTGGCCGGGTGTGCTGGCCGACTTCATGGCCGCCGGCTACAACTTCAACCAATGCACCTGGCTGGTGGCGAGCGGTCCCAGCGAGATCGAGCTGGTGGTCATCGACTGGTTGAAGCGCTGGATCGGCTACCCGGACAGCGCCGGAGGGATTCTGACCAGCGGAGGCTCGGCGGCCAGCGTGGACGCCTTCGTCGCGGCTCGGGAAGCCGCCGGCAACCCCGACGGCGCCACCGTGTACATGAGCGACCAGAGCCACAGCGCCCAGGTCCGCGCCGCCAGGATCACGGGCGTCAGGCGGGAGCACACGCGGCTGCTGCCGACGGACGAACGTTTCCGCCTCGATGTGGATGCCCTGGCTCGCGCCGTGGCCGAAGACCGCGCCGCCGGTTTGAATCCCGTCACGGTGTGCGCCAACGCCGGAGCCAGCAGCACCGGGGCCATCGACCCGCTCGGGGAAATCGCCGACTTCTGCGAGGCGGAGGGCATCTGGCTGCACGTCGACGGCGCCTACGGCGGTTTCGCGGTGGTGACGGAGCGGGGCAAGGAGCTCCTGCGCGGCATAGAGCGCGCCGACTCGGTGAACCTGGACGGCCACAAGTGGTTCTTCCAGCCCTACGAGGTGGGCGGCCTGCTGGTGAAGGACGCCGCCACGCTCGAAAAGGCGTTCGAGGTGCACCACGACGTGCTCCAGGACACCATCTGGGGCGCCAACCATCCGAACTTCTCGGACCGCGGCCTGCAGTTGAGCCGCTCGGCGCGGGCATTGAAGATCTGGATGTCGGTGCAGACCTTCGGCATGGCCGCGTTCCGGCAGGCGGTGTCTCGGGGGATGGAGCTGGCGGCCCGGGCCGACGAGTACGTGCGGGAGAGTCCCATGCTCGAGACGCTGAACCCCGCATCGCTGGGGATCGTGTGCTTCCGGATGAACCCCGCCGGCCGGGACCTCGACGAGGAGAGGCTGGAAAAGGTCAACCGGAACGTGCTCGCGCGCGTCTTCTGGGAGGACCGCGCGCTCATCTCATCGACGACCCTTGCCGGGAAGTTTTCCCTCAGGCTGTGCATCATCAACCACCACACCACCTGGGACGACGTCCGCGAGACCCTGGAGGTCATCGAACGGTTCGGGGCCGAGGCGTTGTAGTCAGCGCCTCTCGCCCCGGAAACCCCCGGTGACGGCCAGAACCCCGGCCAGGCAGGCCCCGGCCACGTCCGTCCAGATGCCGTGACTCACGCCGCTGGCCGGAAAGAACAACAGCAACCCGGCGGCCATGAACAGAACCCGGTGGCCGGCGCCCAACGGTCTCGCGAAATAGCCCATGAAACCCGCGGAGACGAGCCAGACGCCGATGACGGCGGTGGCCGAGGTGTGAACGATCTCCAGCGCGGAACCCTCCATGAGCAGCTCCGGCGCCAGCACGAACAGGAACGGGACGACGTAGGCGGTCCAGCCGAAGTGGACCGCGGCGAAGCCGGTGCGCAGGAAATCGGACTCGGCCACCGTGGCGGCGGTGAAGGCCGCCACCGCCACCGGCGGCGTGATCAGGGACAGCATGCCGAAGTAGAGCGCGAACAGGTGCGCCGCCATGGGCGGGATGCCCACCTCCACCATGGAGGGGGTCACCAGGGTCGCCAGCAGCAGGTAGACGCCCAGGGTGGGCATGCCCATGCCGAGCACGATGGAGATCAGCGCGGCCAGCAGCAGGATCATGGCGGTATTTCCGCCGGCCAGGTGGATGATGGCCTGGGTCAGCGCGAAGCCGAGGCCGGTGATGTTGAGGACGCCGATAATGATCCCGGCCATGCAACTGATCATCAACACCTGCACACACAGGGCGCCGGTCTTGGCCAGGACGGTGAGGATGACCCACCAGCGCATCTTCTCGCCCTGGTAGCCGATGAACAGCCCGATGGGGACCAGGCTCCCGGCGGCCCACAGGGCCGAGGTCTCGGGCCTGAGGTTGAGGTAGAAGAGGCACAGGATCACCACGGCGAACGGCACCGCGTAGGGCCAGCCGGCCCGGAACACGGGCCAGCGGGGCGGGATGGAGGCTTCGTCGACCCGCGTGATGCGTTCCCGCGCGGCAAAGAGATCGGCCTGGATGAACAGCGCCACGTAGTAGAGGACCGCCGGGATCAGCGCCGCCAGCACCACCTCCTGGTAGGAGATCTGCAGGAACTCGGCCATGACGAACGCGGCGGCGCCCATCATGGGCGGCATCAGCTGGCCGCCGGTGGAGGCGACGGCCTCGATGGCCCCGGCGGTATGGGCCGGGTAGCCCCCCTTCTTCATCAGCGGAATGGTGATGACGCCGGTGGAGACGACGTTGGAGGTGGCGCTGCCCGAGATGGAGCCGAAGAGTGACGACGCGGTGACCGCGATCTTGGCGGAGCCGCCGCGGTACCGGCCCATGAGCGCAGTGGAGCTGTCGGTGAAGAACCGGGAGCCGCCGGACAGGTCCAGCAGGTTGCCGAAGTAGATGAAGGCGATGACGATGGTGGTGGCCACCGTGAGGGGAATCCCCACCAGCGAGTTGGAGTCGAGGCTCAGGTAGATCACCAGCCGGTCGAAGTCCACGTCCCGCCCCTGGAACTGGCCGGGGATGAAATGGCTCACGAGGCCCAGGACGAAGAACGAGAGCAGGAAAATGAACAGCACGGGGCCGGCGGAGCGGCGCACCCCCTCCGCCACCAGCACCAGGATGACCATGCCGCCCAGCAGGGCATCGCGCGGGCGTGAGTAGAGCTCCTCGAAGATCCGTTCGTAGTGCCAGCTCAGGTAGAAACACACGAGCACGCCGGCCACCGCCGCCAGCGCGTCGTACCAGGGCACGCGAAGGCGCGGCCCCGGCCCGGCTCCCTTGAGGATGTAGAGGGTCCCGAGGGCGAGGCCAAGCAACGCCAGCAGGCGCTGCTCGGCGAACACCACGATACCGACGGCCCGGTAGAGGTCGGCGGCCTCGGCCAGGGCCGCGGCCGTGAGCAGGCCCGCCAGCAGGCGTCCCGCGATCCGCACCGTCCAGGACGCGAAGGGCGCCTGGACGGTGTCTCCGTCACCGCCGGTCATGGCGAGGGTTCAATGCGTTGTCGTCGACCCTGTTAGAGACCCTTTTCCTTGTAGAACTTCGCGGCCCCGGGATGGTACGGCACCCCCAGGTCGACGTGCATCTTGCCGGGATTGAACTGCTTGAACATGCCGTGGGAGCCGATCAGCTTCTGCTTGTTGGCGTGCAGCGCCTTCACCACCTTGTATACGACGTCGTCCGGGGTCTTGGTGCTGGCGTTGACGACGAAGGACGCCTGGAACACGTGGGTGGGCTTCATGACGCCGGGATAGAGCTTGGCCGGTTGCAGGGTCGCGATGCTGCCGGCCGGGACAATGCTCCGCAACGCGGCGAGCGCCTCCGGCGTGTTCTCCATGGACAGGACCCGGATTCCGCCCACCGCGGCGTGGGCCTGCCGGGTGATGCCCGAGGTCAGGGAGAAGTAGGCTGCGTCGTTCTTCCCTTCCATGAAGTCGCGCATGCCGCGCACCCCGTTGGGCACCGGTACGCCGACGACGTCCTTGTAGCCCAGCCCCACGGTGTTGAGGACCGACAGCGAGTTGAGGCCGACGATCTTCTGCTTGGTGTACTTGCTGGGAATCCGCTTGCCCTTGAGATCGCTCAGGGTCTTGATGTCCGAGTCGTTGCGCACGTAGAAGCCGCCGTACAGCGGGAACAGCACGGCCACGAGCCGTATGTTTTCCTGCTTCCGGCCCTTGAACATTTCCTTGCCCAGTACGGCGAACGAGCTGGCGGCGACGTTGGATATGGTGAAGTCCAGCTCGGCGTTGTTGGCCAGAGGCAGGGTCACCACCGGCCCGCCCTGAGGCACCACGCGCATGTTCACGCCCCCCGCCTCGATGGCCACCTTGGCCACGCCGGCTCCGGTGGCGTACGCCAGCGAACCCTGGGGGTTGGTGCCGATGCTCACGGTCTGCGCGTGAACGCCCTGCGCCGCGAATATCAGCGCCAGTATTCCGATTACGATCCGTGTCATGCAGTCCTCCTGTTCCTGAAGCGCCCGAAGTGGACCCCCTTTCTCGTGGAAGGGCGGGGCTTTGTCAACCGGCACAAGACGCGGAGGTCGGCTTGTGACCGCGGTTTCGTCTGTGTTAGACGGGAGTTCCGGCGCCCGCCGTGGATTCGATCCCACAGGAGGTGGAACATGGACGAGACACGCCCCGCGGACCACTGGCGAATCGGCAAGGACAACACGGCCCTGATCGTGGTGGACATGCAGAACATGTGGGTGGACCCCAGGGGGACCCGCTACCTGCCGTCGTCCGAGGACATCATCCCCAGGATCCAGGAGCTCCTGACGGTGTGCCGCTCGTCGGAGGTGCCGGTCATCTACCTCTACACCACCAAGCGGAAGGACCTGGCGGACGTGGGGGTGTTCGCCGATCTCAAGCCCGTGACCCACCACACGGACGATCCCTGGACCAACATCGAGGGGGCGCCCGGCGCGGAGATCCTGGAGAGCGTGAAGCCCGGGGAGGACGAAATCACCATCAAGAAGTTCCGCTACAGCGGGTTCTACGGCACCAACCTGGAGAACGTGCTGCGGCGCCTGGGACGGGACACCATCGCCATCACCGGCGTGGCCACCAACGTGTGTTGCGACAGCACCGCCCGGGACGGCGCCATGCGCGACTTCAAGGTGCTCTTCCTCTCGGACAGCAACGCCTGCTTCTCCGACGAGGAACAGGCGGCCACCCTCGAGAACTTCGACAAGCACTTCGGCGTGGTGATGGACTCCGCGACCTTCGTGGAGAAGCTCCAGCAGGCCTGACAGGCCGCGGTTCCGGAGGGGACGGCACATGGCCGAGGCTCTCAGACTCTACGCCGGCACCCAGGCCGGCATGGTGATCCTGCGCGGGGTCGGGGACATCTGGACCTCCATGCGCGGGTCGAGGGAGTACCAGAGCTTCTTCCCGGACCAGGTGGTGGACTCGGTCTGGGGATGCCGCACCACCCCCGAGGTGGTCTACGCGGGGGTGACCCAGGACGGCCTCTACCGCACCCGCGACCAGGGGCGCCACTGGCAGCGGGTGCTCGAAGGCGACATCCGCTGGGTGACCGTGGACCCGGCCGAAGACCGGGTGGTGTACGCCGGCACCGAGCCGGTGATGCTCTTCCGCAGCGAGGACGGCGGCGATTCGTGGGAAGAGCTGGACGGGCTACGGGCGCTCCCGCCCGAGGTCCAGCACCACTGGTGGTTCCCGTATCCGCCGCACCACGGCCACGTGCGCCATATCTACATCGACCCGGACAACACCGACACTCTCTATCTCGCCCTGGAGCACGGCGGCATCGTGCGCAGCTTTGACCGGGGCAAGACCTGGGAGGACGTGAGCGAGGGCATCGAGTACCCGGACGTGCACATGATCGTCCGCTCGCCCGCCGACCAGGGTACCTTTTTTGCCGCCACCTCCAGGGGCTTCTTTCGCGGCGACCCTCCCGAGGCCGGATGGCGACGCGCCGAACGAGGTATGGAGAGCGACTACTTTCACGACGTGGTGATGCTGCCGGGAGACCCTTCGACGCTGTTCCTGGCCGGCGGACACGGCTCGCCCCAGTACTGGGACCGCCCGACCGGCGCCGACGGTCGCATCTACCGCAGCGAGGACTCCGGCAAGAACTGGCGGCAGGTGGGCGCAGGCCTGCCGGTGACGCACCCCGGCATGTGCTGGCAACTGGCCCGCGACCCCTATGACGACAACGCGATCATCGCGGCCTTCGGAGACGTGGCTCGGGGACACACCGCCGGCCCGCCCGGGGAAGGCGACATCTACCGCACCCCCGACCGGGGCGACACCTGGGAGCGTGTCGGACGGCAGAAGCGGGGCAGCAAGTTCCTGGGCCTGCCCGCCATCCGCGTGCTCTGGGCCGCGGCGGAGGTATAGAAACTTGCTCGTTCATATCCGCAAGAACGTCATTCCCGCGAAAGCGGGAATCCAGGAGGGGCGGAGCGGGGAACCACGGCGTACCGCGCCACCACCCCTGGATTCCCGCTTTCGCGGGAATGACGTTCTTACGGTTGTCGTTGCCTGTTCCCGTGCGGTTGACGTCAGTCGTAAGTCTCCATGAGTTCCATAGGCGAAAACGCATTACGCGTGGACGGACCGGCGAAGGTCACCGGCGCCGCCCAGTACACGGGCGACCTGGAATTTCCGGGACTCGCCTACGTCAAGGTGTCGCGAAGCGTCCATCCCCATGCCCGGGTGGTCTCCGTGGACGCGAGCGCCGCCGAGGCCCTGCCCGGGGTGGTGGCGGTGCTCACCGGCGCGGACCTCCCGCCCGGCCATTCCCACTTCGGACCGGTGGTCAAGGACCAGCCCATCGTGGCGGTGGACCGTGTCCGCTACGCCGGCGAGGTGGTGGCCGCGGTGGCGGCCGAAGAGCCCGGCATCGCGGAAGAAGCGGTGGAGCTCATCCATGTGGAGTACGAGCCGCTGGCGCCCGTGCTGGACCCCATGGAAGCCATGGAGCCCGGCGCGCCGGTGCTCCACCAAACGCGGGTGCAGTCCGAGAGCCGTCTGGACAAGGGCCACTACCACTACGAGGACCGCGCCAACGTCCTGACCTCCTACAGCGTGGGCCGCGGCGACATGGAGGAGGGCTTCGCCGCCTCGGACCTGGTCTTCGAGGACGTCTACACCACCCCCAAGATCCAGCACGGCCACCTGGAGCCCCACGTGGTCACCGCCCTCTGGGATGCGGCCGGCAAGCTGACCCTCTATTCCGCCACCCAGAACCCTTCGTCCATCCGGGTCCAGCTCGCCGAGCTGTTCGAGCTGCCGCAATCCATGGTGCGGGTGGTGGTGCCCTACGTCGGGGGCGGCTACGGCGGCAAGGTGCACCTGCGGCTGGAACCCCTGGCCGCGGCGCTGGCCCGCAAGGCGCGCCGCCCGGTGCAGTGGAAGCTCACGCGCGAGGAAGTGTTCCTCACCGGCCACTGCCACGCCTCGGTGGTGCGCATCAAGACCGGCGTGAAGCGCGACGGCACGATCCTGGCGCGGGAGGTGGAGGCCGTCTACGACACCGGCGCCTACGCCCTCACCGGGCCGTCCACCTCGCGCAACGGCGGCGAGGTGTCCGGCGGACCCTACCGCATTCCACACCAGCGCCTGACCTCCTGGTGCGTCTACACCAACACCCCGCCCACAGGTCCCTACCGGGGCTTCGGCGTGCCGCAGGTGTGCTGGGCCTACGAGGCACAGATGGACGACATGGCGCGCCGGCTGGAGCTGGACCCGCTGGAGATGCGGCTGCGGAACCTGGTGCACGACGGCGACGTCTTCGTCACCGGCGATACCCTGGAGGCGGTGGGGCTGGAGGACTGCCTGCGGGCCGCCGCCGACGCCGTGGAGTGGCACGGCGGGGCGGAGCAGGCGCCCCGGCCGGCCGGACCGCTGGTGCGGGGCAAGGGCGTGGCGGTGATGATCAAGACCACCATGACGCCGTCCCATTCCTCCGCCAGCGTCCGGCTCAACGCCGACGGTTCGGCGACGCTGCTGGCCGGCAGCGTGGAGATCGGCCAGGGGGTCCAGACCAGTCTGGCGCAGATGGTGAGCGAGGTGCTGGGGCTGCCCCGGGAACGGGTCTCCGTGACCCTTCCCGATACCGACGTCACTCCCTTCGACCAGTCCACCAGCTCCAGCCGCACCGTCTTCAGCATGGGCAACGCCGCCGTACGGGCCGCCCGGGAGGTGGCCGGCCAGCTCCTGGAGATCGGCGCCGGGGAGCTCGAGGCCGACCCGGGCGACCTGGAGCTGCGGGACGGCTTCGTGCAGGTGGCCGGCGTCCCCGAGCGGCGGCTCCCCATCAGCGACCTCTTCCGCGCCCGCTTCGGCGGCGTGGTGGGCAGCCTCTTCGGCAGCGCCGGCTTTCAGAGCCGGGGCGGCGTCGACCCGGCCACCGGCAAGGGCAAGGCCTCGGCCTTTTTCTTTCTTTCCGCGTGCGCCGCCGAGGTGGAGGTGGATACCGGGACCGGCAAGGTGCGGGTAGTGCGGCTGGTGACCGCGGTGGACGCCGGCAAAGCCATCAACCCGCGCCAGTGCCATCTCCAGAACGAGGGCTCCATGCTCATGTCCCTGGGCTCGTCCCTGTTCGAGGAGATGGTGTTCGACAACGGCCAGCCCATCAACTGCACCTTCCTCAGTTACCTCCCCCCGTCCATGCAGGACCATCCCGAGACCTTCTCGTCCCTCCTCGTGGAGCACCCCCATCCCGACGGCCCCTTCGGCGCCAAGGGCATGGGCGAGGCTGCCCTCGGCCCGGTGGAACCCGCCATCGGCAACGCCGTGGCCAACGCCCTGGGCGGGCTGCGGGTGAAGGATCTGCCGCTCCGGCCGGAGCGGGTCCTGGAAGTGCTGGGAGGCCCGGATACATCATCCCGGGCCTGACCTCGGTCACCCCGGACTCGATCCGGGGCAGGCACCGCTCCCCGTCACCCCGGACTCGATCCGGGATTCACCCGGGCCACCTCCCCGTCACCCCGGGTCAAGCCCGGGGTGACGGGGAGGTGGGCAGGGTGACGTTTTGGCGGCCCGAAGTGACGGAGTGGTGGTTCGGGGTGACGGAGGAACGGCACTCATGGCATGGACTGCTTGTGAAGGCTCTCGCGGTTGTCGTCCTGCCGGGTGAATCCTTCGAACAGACCCTCCAAGCGGGCCATGCGTTCCCGGAGGTCGCCGATATCCCGCTTTACGGCGCGCAGATCCGGCAGAATCAGCCCGGCTAGCGAGACCCCGGTGCCGATGATGGCCAGGAGGATATAGACGTCATACGGAAGGACACTCATGGGCAGTCGCCTTTCAAGAGCAGCCAAACAGGAACGATTGTACCGGAATGGGTTGCCCAGTCAATCCAGCGCCCTCCAGGCCACCAGGCGGACCCGTTCCCAGGGGGTGGCGCCGGCGGGGTCGTGCTCCAGCAGCGCTTCGACCGAGGCCCTGGCGTTCTCGCGCGGGCAGGGGTCGGCGGCGGGATAGCATGCGGACGATCGAAGGCGGATTCGGGCGGGAACGGCGCCGGTGACGGGGGTCGCCGTCACCGTGTAGTTGCCGTCGTGGAAAACGCGGGCGCTGAAGAGGGTGGCGGGCGCCAGGATGGCGGCGAAATCCTGCACGCCGTCCTGGTCGGAAACCTCGTGCCTGCCATGGGCGAGCCCGGCCTCGGCGACGTGGAACACGGCCACGCTCTTGTAGTGGGCGCCCGCGATGCGCAGGTCGGTCAGGGCCGCGTTCATGGCGGCGGCCCCCACCACGGTCAGCACCGCCACCAGCATGAGCACTGACGGCAGGACGACGCCCGCCTCGCCTCCGAGGCGAGCCCCGAGCCGCCGCGTCTCCGCGCATGGAGCCTTCCTTCCCATCCCTTAGGGAAGATCGGCAGCCGGCGCGGAAACCTTAGTGTCCTGTCCCTCAGAACTTTTCGACCCAGGGTCTCAGCTCGATCTGCGAGGCCCAGGCGCTACGGTGCTGGCGGTGAAGCTGCAGGTAGGTCTCCGCGATGCTGTCCGGGCTCAGCCAGGTGTCCGCGCCGCGCTCGGGGTCCCGCTTGGGCGAGTCGATGCCGCCGTCGATGACGATCTGCGCCACGTGGATGTTCTGCGGCTGAAGCTCCCGGGCCATGCTCTGGGTCAGGCCGCTGAGGCCGAACTTGCCCATGGCGAAGGAGGCGGAGTTGGCGTAACCTTTGACGCTCGCCGATGCGCCGGTGAACAGGATGGTGCCGCCGCCGGTCCGCAGCATGCTCCTGGCGGCCGCCTGTCCCACCAGGAAACCGCCGAAGCAGGTCACCATGATGGCGTCCCTGACGGCGCCGGAGTCGAGCTCCGCCAGCGGTCCGCGGACGCGGGCGCTGGCATTGTAGACCACCACGTCGGGGTCTCCGAGGTCCTGAGCGACCCGGGCGAACAGGCCGTCCACTTCCTCGGGCACAACGGCATCGCACCGGTAGGTCCGGCAGCCGGTGCTGTCCGAAAGGGCCTGGAGCTTGTCCGGGTTGCGGGCCGCGATGGCCGCCTTCATGCCTTCCCGGGTGAACAGCCGCACGAGCGAAGCGCTCAGCCCCGGCCCTCCGCCCACCACCACTGCTACTTCCTGATCTGCCATGATCTGCCTCCTTCGCGATCCATGAGTGTCGTCTTCCGCAACGGGCTTCGCCGCTCAACCGTACAACAGGGCCTCGTCGCGTCCGGCGTCGTAGAGCTCGGTGCCGCCGCAAGCCACGCGCACCACCTCGTCGAGGGTTGCGCCGCCGTCAATGGCTTGCCTCACGGCCGGGCGGCCGGTCAAGAGGTCGATGGCCGGGACGTCGGAGCGGAACTCGTAGGGCTCGGTCCGCCAGGCGAACGATTCGGGCCACAGTTCCCGCACGGCCGTCAACACGGCGAGGCCGGTGCGGTAGGGCTCGAAGGCCCCGCGGTCGGTAACGTGCAACTGCAACGCGCCGCAGCGCCGGCCCTTGAACTTGTGGAACGCCGGTTCGATGACGCAGGGGCGGAACGCCACCCCGGCAAGGTCGTGGCGCCGGAGTTCCCCGGCCAGCGCCGGCGCATCGATGAAGGGCGCGCCGAACAGCTCGAAGGGCCGCGTGGTGCCGCGTCCCTCGGACAGGTTGGTGCCTTCCAGCAGGCACATGCCGGGGTAGACCAGCGCGGTCTCCGGGGCCGGCATGTTGGGCGACGGCATCACCCAGGGCAGGCCGCACTGGTCGTAGTGGGCGCTCCGGGACCATCCCTCGCACGCCACCACCTCCAGCTCGCAGCCGATGCCGAACGTGTCGTTGTACAGCCGCGCCAGCTCCCCCAGCGTCATGCCGTGTCGCTGGGGCACCGGGTACAGGCCGCAGAAGTTCTCCAGCCCCTGGTCCAGACCGCCGCCCTCCACCGCCGCGCCGCCGATGGGATTGGGCCGGTCGAGCACCACGACCTTGACCCGGCAGGACTTCGCTGCCCCCATGCACAGGGCCATGGTGGCGGCGTAGGTGTAGTACCGCGCCCCCACGTCCTGGATGTCGAACAAGAGCACATCGAGGCCCGAAAGCTGTTCCGGCGTGGGCGTCAGGGATTCGAAGGTGGCTCCGTAGAGGCTGACCGCCGGGAGGCCGGTTGTGGGGTCGGTATCGTCGCCCACCCCGACCATGTCCTGGGCCGACCCGCGCAGTCCGTGCTCGGGGCCGAACAGGCAGCGGAGGTCCACGTCCGGGTGCCGGTGCAGCAGGTCGGCGGCGTGGGTGAGTTTGCGGTCCACGGTGGTGGGGTTGGCCACCAGCCCGAGGCGCGCCGCCCCGAGCCAGCGGCGCGGGTCGTCGAGGAGTCTTTCCAGTCCGGTGCGCACGCGGTCATTGTAGCGAAGCCGGCGGGGAAAGGACACGAGACCTCACACCCCGTCACCCCGGGCTCGACCCGGGGTCCTCCGCTCCGTCACCCCGGGCTCGACCCGGGGTCCTCCGCTCCGTCACCCCGGGCTCGACCCGGGGTCCTCCGCTCCGTCACCCCGGGCTCGACCCGGGGTCCTCCGCTCCGTCACCCCGGGCTCGACCCGGGGTCCTCCGCTCCGTCACCCCGGGCTCGACCCGGGGTCCAGGAGGGGCCCGGTGGCGGGAGCGGCGGCCTAACCCCCGCCCGCCTTGGAGTAGACCAGCAGCAGCGTGCCGACGAAGGTAAACGCGACGCCCACGCACACCCGCAGGTTCACGGTCTCCACGTCGCGCAGAAAGATGGCGGTGAGGACGACGGTCAGCACGGGGTTGGTGCTGATGAGCGGCTCCACGATGACGATGTCGCCGGCCGAGAGGGCGTAGAAGTTGGCCAGCATTCCGGTGGTGTTGCAGATCCCCGCGGCCACGAACCACCAGAACACCGAGCGGGGCATGGGCAGCACCTTGCGCGGGCCGCCCTGGCCGTAGATCATCAGGATCGCCAGCACCAGGCCCGTGGTGGCGTTCACGCACGAGGCCATGAGGGGCAGGTTCTCGATGAAGAACCCGAGCTTGCGGACGCTGGCGGAGAAGGAAAACGACAGCGCCCCGAGCAGCGGAAAGATCAGGTCGGCGCGGCGCCAATCGGCCTTTTCCTCGTGGGTGCGCGAGATGACGATGACGCCGCAGATGATCAGCACGGTGCCGAAGAACGCGCCCAGCGTCCAGTGCTCCCCGACCAGGATGACGGCCAGGATCGAGGCGAACATGGGGGTCGTGCTCACCACCGGGATGGAGCGCGCCACCCCCAGCCGGTCGATGGAAACATACACCAGCCAGCGGCCCAGGCCGGACGCGAACAGACCTCCCACCGCGAAGTACCAGATGGCGTGGGTCCAGAAGACGGCCAGGGGCAGGGTAAAGGCCGCCATGGACCAGAGCGTCAACGCCGAGATGACGATGGAGATGGCGAACCCCGCAAGCGGATTGGACTGGGCGAGGCCGCGGCGGATCAGGATGTGGGAGAACGCGAAGCCCAGCGACGCGATCAGGGCGTAGACTATGGCCATGTGAGGTGCAGGAGGCGGCCTGATGCGGTTTGCCCGCGCGCTTCCGGCCGCGTGGGCGTTCCGCTCGCGCGGTCAGGCCGGCGAACGGATGTACGGGACACCTACTGTCCCGCCTCGTACCAGCGCGCGACGCGGATCCTGATGGCGCCGACGGGACAGTCCCACTCGCAGATGAAGCAGCCCTGGCAGTCTTCTTCGTACATGGCGAACGGGTAGCCGTCCTTGGCGATCCGGATCACGTCCGTGGGGCAGGCGTCGTCGCACGCCGTGCAGGAGATGCACGCTTCCCTGGAGATCTCGACCCTCGGCAGATGCAGCTCTTCAGCCATGACAGCCCCTATTACCCTTCCTCCACCGCCTGCCCGGCGACCTTGAAGAAGGGGTGCATGGCCTTCCCGGCCCTCGGCCGGTAGTGCACGTAGAACTCGTCGCGCGGGATGGGCTCGTCCCAGATCTTCAGCGCGCCGTTCTCGATGATGGACTTGCTCAACACCAGCCACTTCTCGTTGTCGGTCTCGGGATGGTCGCGGTTGATCACCGAGCCGCGGCTCTCCTGCCGGTGCAGCAGATAGTCCAGCACCGCGGTCAGCGCCTCGATGGAGTTCCGCAGCCCCAGCACCTTCACCAGGTCGTGGGGGTCCCTGGCCATGACGTTGTCGTAGGTGTCCAGGATATCCATGAGCCCGCGCCGCACCCGGGTTATCTTCTCGTCGCTGAGGATGACTCCCAACTCGTGCAGCAGGTCCGCGGCCCTGCCGTGGACCTCGTTGAAGTCAGTCCCGTCCGGCTTGAGGTACTGCGTGGTGCTCTTGGACAGCGACTCCACCTGTTGCGCGACGGCGCCCTTGAGGTCCGCGTTCCGAGCGTAGTCGGCGGCGTGCAGCCCGGCCCACCAGCCCAGCACCATGCACCAGGAGAGGTTGAGGTTCGGCGAGATGTTCATCCCGTCGCTGCTGGCGCCGGCCGCGAACAGGCCCGGCAGCGAAGTCCGGCACTCGTCGTCCACCACCGCGCCGCCGCCGTGGCTGGAGCCGTAGGTGGCCGCCAGCACCGGGAGATAGGGGACCCGCTCCTTGCTGATCTCGTACCCGGCCGCCTCGAAGGTGTTCATTATGATGGGGATGACCTCGTACAGCAGCCGGATGTTCTCCGGCGGGAGCTTGGTGCAGTCCAGGTACACGGGTCCGTTGCCTTCCAGCATCTCCAGCGCCACCGCCTGTCCCAGGGACAGCCGCCGGGTGAACTCGGCCTCGGATTCCGAGAACCGTTTCATCACGTCCTCGCCCCGGCTGTTGAAGTAGCTGGTGCCCATGGTGGTGAAGTGCTCGATGCCCGGCGCGCACATGAACTCCATGGTCTGGAGGTACTTGCTGCCCACCGCCATGTTGCCCATCACCGCGCCCGCCCGGATCTGCATGGCGACGCCGTCGCTGGTGATGTTGAGGGGCATGCCGGCGAACCACTGCCCCGGCCGCTTGTAGCCGAAGTTGAAGCCCCCCGCGCACATCACCACGGATTTGGCCTCGCACACGTGGACCTCGCGCTCGCGCCCGGAGACCCCCAGCGCGCCCACCACCTGGCCGCCGGTGGGATGCCGGCCGTCCGAGGTCAGCAGGTCCGTCACCGAGACCCGGTTGAGCACCCGGACGCCGTCGCGCAGCGCCACACCCCGTATCACCTTCATCATGGCGGTGCCGCCGCCCACCAGCCCCGCGGCCAGGCCGCCGCTGGCCGCCGCCCCGGAGCCGCCCTTGCCGCGCCAGAGCTCGCCGCCCTCCTTGACGAACTTCACGCCCCAGCCGTCGAGGATCTTGAGCACGTCGTAGGTGGCGTGGATCGCCTCGATGGCCTTGGTCTGGTTGGTGAGCACGCCGCGGCCGCCGAGGTGAAGCATCATGTCGTCGCCGGGCATGTAGGTGATGTAGGCCCCCGACGCCAGCGCCGCGCAGCCGCTCCGCCCGAACACCGACTTGTCCACCAGCAGCACGTCCGCGCCCGCCTCCCGGGCGCGGATCGCCGCCATGGCCCCCGCCGCGCCGCCGCCGATGACCAGCACGTCAGCCTGATGATGGATGGTCTTGTAGCTCATAAAGGGTCCGCCCTGTCGGAAACTAGTACCTAGACCAAGTGAACTGCCCTGTCAAAGACCGGCGGCAGAGCCGCGTGCCGCCACACCTCCGCACCGTGACCGGCCCCGCACCGTGACCGGCCCCGCACCGTCACTCCGCCCGCACCGTCACCCCGCCCGCACCGTGACCGGCCTCCGCACCGTGACCGGCTCCCCACCGTCAACGCGGCCCCCCACTCGTCACCCCGGGCTTGACCCGGGGTCCAGAGGCGGGGGGCGAAGGTTCGGCATTCCACTGCCACCGGCCACCGCCGCTCCCCGCCTGGATCCCGGGTCAAGCCCGGGATGACGAGTGGGGGGGCCGGGATGACGCCCGGGTCAAGCCCGGGGTGACGAGTGGGGGGGCCGGGATGACGCCCGGGTCAAGCCCGGGGTGACGAGTGGGGGGGCCGGGATGACGCCCGGGTCAAGCCCGGGGTGACGAGTGGGGGGCCGGGATGACGTCCGGGTCAAGCCCGGGATGACGAAGAGGGTGCCCGTAATGACGAATGCGAGGGTGCGGGATGGCGCCTCGGGTCCGGCACGGCGCCGTGGGTCCGGAACCGCCTAGTACTTGAGCCGCGACAGCGGGTTCAACCGCGAAGCGCGGACGGCGTGCTCCAGGGTGGTGATGCCGCGGGCTTCGAGCTGCGGGAGGAGCCTGAGCAGGAGCTCCGCGGTCATGCGCGCGTCTCCGAGTGCGGCGTGGCGGCCCGCCCGGCGGATGCCGTAGCGCGTCAGCAGCGTATCCAGCGCGTGGGAGGATTGGTTGGGGTGAACGATGGCGGACAGAATGAGGGTGCAGAGCACGGGTTGACGGAACGCGATGCCGGTGTCGCCCTCCTTGCGTTTGAGGAATTCCATGTCGAAGGATGCGTTGTGGGCCACCAGCACCGCCTCTTCCGTGAATCGGGCAAACGCGACCAGGGTTTCGTCGATGCCCGGTTGCCCCTCCAGGTCGTCGTTGGTCAAACCGTGGATCCGGGTCGACGCCGCGCTCACCGGAATGCCCGGGTTCACCAGGGTCTCGAACACTTCTTCGGCGACCACCCGGCCCTGGGCGACCACGACCGCGCCGACGGAGATGATCTCGTCTCCCTTGGACGGGCTGAGGCCCGTGGTCTCGGTATCGAACACCACGAAGCGCAGTTCCCTCAGCAGGGCCAGCTCGGGGTCGGTGTGAAACTTCACCCGCACGGCCGGCAGCAGCTCGGTGGATGACAGCGGCCGCGCGGTTTCTTCCAGGGTCAGGACGAAGCCGTGAAGCGGCGCATCATCGCCCGCCACCGGGGCGATGCGGCCCCAGAGCGGTTCCCCGGCCGCTCGTTCCGCGGTGAACTCCACCGAGGGATGGCGCACGCCGGCGGCAAGCTGGGCGGCGACGGTTTCCAGGGCGTAGTCGCACAGCTCCTTCTCCACGATGCCGTACACCGGCCGCCCGAGGCGGGGCTCCAGGAGACTCCGGGCCGTCCGGTTGTACCGGACCACCGCGCCGGCAGCGTCGCAGACGATGACGCTTTGGCCGAGGGAGTCCAGCACGGTCCCGAGCTGCTTCGTTTCGGCGTCGGCGGAAGCCGTGGCCTCGGCGACGCGCTCCCCGATCCTGGCCTCGGAGTCCTGGTACCGTTCCATGAGCCGGTTCAGGCCCCCCGCCAACCGCTCCGCGCCCTCGGCGCCGGCCGCGTCCACCCGCGCTTCCGGCGCGCCCACGGCCAGCGCCTCGAGGTCTTCCTCCAGACGGTGCAGCGGCACGACGTAGGCCTGAAAGAAGTACCGCAGCACCAGCAGGAACACGCCCAGCGTCGACGCCGCCAGAATGCCCGTGAAGACGGCCAGCCGGGTCCGGAATCCGGGCTGGAGGTCCTGGAACAACTCCATGTGGTCGTGCCAGAACAGCACGGCCTGGAGGGCGGCCAGCAGCAGCAGGCCGCATCCGAGGGCGAGCGTCCACCACCAGTACCGGCGGTACGGGCCGGCGCCGCGCGGGCGCCGGCGGATCGTGGCAAGAAGCCGGGAAATGGAGGTCATGGGTCTCCGCGCCGCGGCCTATTGGATGGTTACGCCGCCGTAGTGTCCGCGCACCTCTTCTTCGACCCGGACGATGGTCTTCAACGCCTCCACCAGAAAGGTCCTCTCGAGGCGGTTCATGGCCTTGGGATCGACGACGTTGGGCTCCCCCGCGTCCTTTCGGCGCAGCTGCCACTGGAGCCGCTTCAGCATCACGAACTCATAGGCGGCGGCCGCCGATTCCGCAAGGTCGGCGGGGAGGCGGCCGTGCTCCCGGGCGAGATCGAGACGCTCCAGCGTGTTGGTCTCGGACGAACCGAGGTCCAGCGCCACCACCCGCAGCACCCGGACCAGGGGGTTCATGCCCTGCCGCTTGACGTCCACCGGCGGCGGCGCCAGCCCCACCAGGGAACGCAGCCGCCAGGACAGGGAGTTCACCGGCGAGCCCCCGTACACGGCCCCCTCGCCGGCCAGGAAGCGAAGGAAGGCTCGGTTGTCGCCGACGTGCTCGATCAGGTCCCGCCACATCCGGTCCACCAGCGAGCCGTCGCCGTACAGGCACCGGAAATCGAAGTAGATGGAGGCGCGGATCAGGTCCCGGGGGTCGGCCCGTTGCACCAGCCCGCGGAACAGCCCGTGCCATTCCGAAAGCGGGCGGCACAGCTCCGGGTTGCCGGCCATGGTGTTCCCCTTGCACAGGGGGAAGCCGCAGGTGGCCAGGTGCCCGTTGACGCGTTTGGCCAGGGCCAGGAACCATCGCCGCACCGGCTCCGTCTCCGCGCCCGCCACGTCGGCGAACACCAGACCGTTGTCCTGGTCGGTGCTCAGGGTCTGCTCCCGCCGCCCCTCGCTGCCCATGGCGATCCAGGCAAAGGCCGCCGGCAGCGGCTCCGCCATCTCGGTCAGGCTGATGTCGATGACCCGGCGCGCCGTCCGGTCGTTGATCTCGGTTACCAGTTCGGTGAGGGAACGCGCCGTGCCTTCGCTCTCGAACAGCGCCGCCAGAAAGTCCAGCGCCTCGCGCCGGTAGTCCGCCAGCGCATCCACGGACGGCGCGCTCTCGATGCGCTGCAGCAGCGCCAGCGGGTGGTGTCGCTGGAAGGCGAGCCAGTCGCCCTCGGAAAGCACGCCCGCGAACCTGCCGGCGTCCACCACCACCAGGTGGCCGATGCCGTTCCGGATCATGGTCATGAGGCCGTCGAACACGCAGGCGTCGGCGCTGACGGTGACCACCTCCGGACTCATGACGCGGCGCACGGGCTCGCCCGGGTCCAGGCCCGCGGCGATGACCCGCCGCACCACGTCCGTCTTGGTGACCATGCCCACCGGCTCTCCCGATTCGAGCACCACCAGCGAACCGATGGACTCCTCCGTCATCCGCTCCGCCGCCTCCCGGATGGTCCGGTCGGGGCCGATGCCGACCCCGGCGCGGGGCACGAGCTGTCCGATCCGGGTTTCGAAAGCCGAGTATCTGTCCGACGATGCGGCCATGGGCATGGGTTGCGTTCCCCCGGATTCTACTCGCGCGCCGCCGGGCTTGGCAAGAAACGATTCCACTTGCGCGGTGCCGTCCACAGGGTTTATGGAGGTGGACAAATTCTCGGTGTGGAGAGACGCAAATGAGCGACGAAGGCTACGCGGATGTTTACCAACGGGCGCTGACGGACCCCGAGGGTTTCTGGGCCGAGGCCGCCGAGGACATTCACTGGGACCGGCGCTGGGACCGGGTGCTGGACGACTCGCGGCCGCCGTTCTACCGCTGGTTCGCCGGCGGCGCGCTCAACACCTGCTACAATGCCCTGGACGTGCACGTGGAGCAGGGCAACGGCGCGCGCCCGGCGCTGATCTACGACAGCCCGGTGACCGGCAGCGCCAAGGTCTTCACCTACGCGGAGCTCCGGGACGCGGTCGCGACCTTCGCCGGCGCGCTACGGAATTGCGGTGTGGGCGCGGGCGACCGGGTGATCGTCTACATGCCCATGGTGCCGGAAGCGGTGGTGGCGATCCTGGCGTGCGCGCGTCTCGGCGCGGTCCACTCGGTGGTGTTCGGCGGCTTTGCCGCCAACGAGCTCGCCACCCGCATCGACGACGCCCTGCCCAAGGTCATCGTGAGCGCGAGCTGCGGCATCGAGGTCAACCGCGTGATCGAGTACAAGCCGCTGCTGGACGAGGCCGTCCGGCTGGCGCGGCACAAGCCCGCCGCCTGCCTGGTGCTGCAGCGGCCCCAGGCGCGGGCCGCCATGACGCCCGGCCGGGACGTGGACTGGAACGAGGCGGTGGCCGCCGCCGGCCCGGTCCCGTGCGTCTCCGTGGCCGCCACCGACCCGCTCTACATCCTCTACACCTCCGGCACCACCGGGCAGCCCAAGGGCATCGTGCGCGACAACGGCGGCCACGCCGTGGCCCTCAAGTGGAGCATGAAGAACATCTACGACGTGGACGCGGGCGAAGTTTACTGGGCCGCCTCCGACGTCGGCTGGGTGGTGGGCCATTCCTACATCGTCTACGCGCCGCTGCTGAAGGGCTGCACCACCGTCCTCTACGAGGGCAAACCCGTGGGCACGCCGGACCCCGGCGCCTTCTGGCGGGTCATCGGCCAGCACGGCGTCAGCGTGCTGTTCACGGCGCCCACGGCGTTCCGGGCCATCAAGAAGGAGGATCCCGGGGGCGAGCACGTCAAGAAATACGACCTCAACCGTTTCCGCACCCTGTTCCTCGCCGGCGAGCGCTGCGACCCCGACACCCTGGTGTGGGCCCAGGAGATGCTGGGCGTCCCGGTCATCGACCACTGGTGGCAGACCGAGACCGGCTGGCCCATCGCCTCCAACTGCATGGGCATCGAGCCGCTGCCGGTGAAGCCCGGCTCCCCCGCCCGGGCCGTGCCGGGCTATGACGTCCGGGTGCTGGACGACCAGGGGAACGACCTGCCGGCCGGCGAGATGGGCAGCATCACGGTGAAGCTGCCGATGCCGCCGGGTTGCCTGCCGACCCTGTGGAACAACGAAGAGGCCTACCGCAAGGCCTACCTCGAGCAGTATCCGGGCCACTACGTCACCTCGGACGGGGGGTACTGCGACGAGGATGGCTACCTGTGGATCATGGGACGCATCGACGACGTCATCAACGTCGCCGGCCACCGGCTTTCCACCGGCGCCATGGAGGAGGTGCTGGCCGCTCATCCCGCGGTGGCCGAATGCGCGGTGCTGGGCGTCGCGGATGCGCTCAAGGGGCAGTCGCCGCTGGGGCTGATCGTGGTGAAGGCGGGGGTGGAGGTCACGGAACAGCAACTGGTGCCGGAGCTGGTGGCCCTCATGCGCGAGAAGATCGGCCCGGTGGCCGACTTCAAGCAGGCCCTGGTGGTGAAGCGCCTGCCCAAGACCCGGTCCGGCAAGATCCTCAGGGGCACGGTGCGCAGCATGGCGGACGGAACCCCCTACAAGGCCCCGGCCACCATCGACGACCCGGCCATTCTGGACGAGATCGGGGAGGACCTGGGCCGTCTGGGTTACCCCAAGGCATAACGCCTCAAAGTTCGGGCAGGGATACAGGCTTACGGCAGATTTTTTGAGTTTTTCCTTGACAAATCAGTGCGGTTGCGTGTAACGGCATTGAAATAAGATCCTGCAACGGGATCGTGCAATGTTTGCGGCGCTGGCGTTAGAGGGGGAATACGCTTGCCCGACGAGCAGCCCATACCGAGACGCGGTCTCGACCGAGACCACCTTTCAGACGCAACACTTCTGTCGTGCACAGGTGATCCTTTTCTCTGAAGGAGGTGCTCATGTCCGCCATGCTCATGTCCGCCAAGGTCATTTGGTTGTTTGCGTTCGTCATACTCTACTGGGCCTATTGCATCTATTGGGGTATCCGCGGCGCGAGGATGGCTCGAACGGCAGCCGACTACTTCATTTCCGGACGGGTGTTGCCACTATGGGTCTTCGTGCTGGCCGCCACGGCGACGTCCTTCTCCGGTTGGACGTTCATCGGGCACCCGGGCCTCGTGTTCCGTGACGGATTCCAGTACGCCTACGCCTCTTTCTACACCATCACGATCCCGTTCACCGGGGTGATGTTCCTGAAACGCCAGTGGATGCTGGGCAAACGCTACGGTTACGTCACGCCGGGCGAGATGTTCGCCGATTACTTCCGAGGCGATTTCATTCGCATTCTGACGGTGGTGGTGGCGCTGTTCTTCTCGATCCCCTACCTGGGCGTGCAGTTGCGGGCCTCGGGCTTCCTCTTCCACGTGCTCACCGACCAGGCGCTGACCATCGACGTCGGCATGTGGATGCTCTCCCTGGTCGTGTTTATCTACGTAGCCTCGGGAGGGCTGCGAGCCGTGGCCTACGTGGATACCCTGCAATGTATTCTGCTGGCCCTGGGTATCACGATCATCGGCTTCATCGGCCTGGCCTACGTGGGCGGTTTCGGCGCCCTCACCGGGAAGATCGCCGAGCTCGTCCAGTACCAGGTGGCCAACAAGATAAAGCTCACGCCGGACGGCTACAGCCACTACATAGCGATACCGGGGGTTATCCAGTTCGTCTCATCCGGGCCCTCCGCCATCGGAGGGGCCTGGACCGGCATCATGATCCTCACCTACATGTTCGCCCTCATGGGCATCCAGTCGGCCCCGGCCTTCTCCATGTGGTCGTTCTCGAACCGGAACCCGGCGCCGTTCGCGCCCCAGCAGGTCTGGGCCTCGTCGCTGGCCATCGGTTTCATCCTGTTCTTCTTCACGGCCTTCCAGGCCATGGCCGGCCACTTCCTGGGCGGCAACGAGTTCATGCTCAAGGCGGGACTCGGAGCCAACGTCATGGGCATCGACGCGGCCTACAATGCCAAATCGGGGCTGATGCCCCAGGGACTCCTGGTCCCCTCCATGATCAACCTCATGAGTGACATCGCGCCCTGGCTGCTGGGCCTCCTGGCCGTGTGCGCCTTGGCCGCCATGCAGTCCACCGGCGCGGCCTACATGTCCACGGCCGGCTCGATGCTCACACGGGACCTCTACAAGAGGTACCTCAACCCCGGCGCCGACCACGCCACCCAGGTGTGGGTGGGACGTGTCGGCGTCCTCATCATCGTGCTGGCGGCCCTGATCGTGGCAACCGTTTCCACCGACGCGCTGGTGCTGCTGGGAGGCCTTGCGGTGGCCTACGGCTTCCAGATGTGGCCGGCCCTGATCGCGGTATGCTGGTGGCCCTGGCTCACGCGTGCAGGGGTGAGCTGGGGGCTCCTGGCCGGGATCATCGCGGTGACGTTCACCGAGACCATCGGTCAGAACATTTTCCAGGGGGGGCTCCCGTGGGGCCGCTGGCCCTGGACCATCCACGCGGCGGGCTGGGGCATCTTCTTCAACCTCGGCCTCGCCATCATCATCTCCGCGGTGACGCAGAACGCCGAAGACCTGAAACACCGCATGTCGTACCACAACTTCCTGGCGGAGCATTCGAGCCTGCCTGAAGAGAAGCGCGGCATGGTGCCCGTGGCCTGGATCGTGACCCTGGTGTGGTTCGTCTTCGCCATCGGCCCGGGCGCCGTCATCGGGAACACCCTGTTCGGCGATCCCAACAACCCGGCCTCCTGGTGGGTGTTCGGAATGCCGTCCATCTGGGTGTGGCAGATCATCTGGTGGGCCCTGGGCGTCGCCATGATGTGGTTCCTGGCCTACAAGATGGAGATGTCCATCGTGCCGAGCAAGGAAGTGGAGGCGCTCACCGAGGACATCGGCGACAAGCAGGTCGCCGGCGCGTGACCCGCGTCCAGACGTCAAGGACCTCCTCCGGCCCGCGCCGGAGGGGGTCTTTTTCATCTGCGCGGCCACACGCTCCCGCCGGCCCGCTCACGTGACCCATGTCCTCCTCCGGCCCCTCGCTGGCGTGGTTCTGGATCACGACATGGCTCTTGGCGATACTGCTCTACTTTCCCGTGCACCGGCTGATCTGGGTGATGCGCGTGCGCAGGCTGGAAGCACGGACGTGCAACAAGCCCTCCGGCGAAGAGGTCGAGGCCCTGCGCCTCAAGACACGGATCGGCGCCGGGCTCATCGTCCTCACCTTCGCCTACCTCTTCAACCACGTCGTGCTTCGCTAGCGACCATGACGCCAGGCAGACAGCCTTCGGGCCGGGACTCCCACGCGGGGAGAGCGGTGTGATCCAGACCGGATCCAGCATCCACCGGCTCATGGTGTGGCTTGCCGTGGCCACCGGCATCGTCGTGGCCTCTTCGGTGCTCTACGAGTACGTCTTCACCAACCACGACCAGGGAGAGCTACACTACCGCAGGGGCAACCTGCGGCTGGAAGACGGCCTCTACCGGGAAGCCCTGACCGAATTCGAGGGCCAGTTGCGGCTCCACCCGCGGGAACCCGCCGGTCATCTCGGGAAGGGCCTGGCCTTGATGGGAATGGCGCGGGACGACGAGGCCCTGGCCGCCATCGATGACGCCATCGCGTTGAAGCCGGACTTCGCGGCGGCGTTCGCCAATCGCGGGATACTCCACGACCGCATGGGACTGAGCGAAAAGGCGCTTGCGGATTACCGGCACGCGTTGGCGCTGGACGCCACCCTGGCCGACGGCCCCGGCTGGATCACACGGTTCTTTCGCAAGCAGCCCCAGGCGCCCCCCACCATCCGGGACCGCGCCGTCTACCTCGCCGAGGAACTCAAGAAGCCGCCGGCCGAGCGCCTTCTGCAGGTGCCGGAGCTCGACGGCGCGCAACGCTCCTACAAGGTCCACGGGAAGGATTGAGCCGGCCGCCGGGCGCCGGCCACCCGCGACCCGTCAGAAGATCTCCAGGAGGTCGTCGGCAAGCACCCAGATACAGAAGAACAGCGCGATACAACCGAACAGGGCATGTATCCACTCCCGTTCGCCGTCCTTGGTGCGGAAGCTGATGCCGTGCCACGCGATCAGCGCGGTGACCACGACGAAAATCACATCGAACCATTTGTCATCCATGTCCGGCATGATAAAGAGGCCCCTACGGTGACATGCTGTCCAGGTTGAAAATACTATATTCGCTGGAGGAGCCGGAAGACAACATCGTCGCCCAGGCCGCCAACCGCCTGGGAGTGGGGGAGTTCCAGATCTTCCAGCTCGCCCACGCGGACTGGTTCGGTACCGAGGCGGACGCCAAGAGGCTGGAGCCGATCTTCTTCCGCTATCTCATGCAGGACCAGACCGATTCGTGGGTCCGCCACTACGCTCGCCGCATCGTGGAACTCGATGACCGTGGCGTGCTGGATCACGACGACGCAGACTACCACCGGTACGACGCCCGCAGCATGCGCCCGCTGTCGCGAGCGTCGGGGGTGCTGCGGTTCGCGGCCGTGCTCATCTTCGTCATCGTCTTCTTCGGCGTGTCCATCGCGGCGCTGAACGGCGTCATTGAAGAGCCTCTCGGCTGCCTGTTCCCGCCCTGCTCCTGGATCGGCTAGCACTAACGGAAGACGAGCTTCTTCCCGCTCGTGGCGCAGTCACGTAGATACAGGTTGATCAAGGTCTGGTAGGGAACGCCGTTCTGGTGGGCGAGAGCCTTGAAATAGGCCAGGGTGTCCTGGTCCAGCCGCAGGGTGATCTGTTTCTTGAGGTGCTTTGCGTACGGATTTCGCTTGGCCTTCGAGAAGTCGTAGTCATCTCTCATTTTTCCACCTGCGGTTGTACTCGGTACGCTCCGTGGGATTCGCCCTGCTGGAAACGGAGTTCAGCCACGAGAATGAATTGTAGTTACAGTGTAGTGGAAATGCAATCCCTTGATCGAAGAGCGGGAGGTCATGTAGGTTGATGTCAGCCCGAGTGCCCCGGCGCTCGGCAACAGTCAGGAAAGGAGACAGGCACATGCTCAAGATCGAAGGGGTTACGCATTGGTCGATCCCCGTGAACGACCTGGGCGAGGCGGAGAAGTTCTACGGCGATCTGCTGGGCCTCAAGTCCCTGGGGCGGCTCGCCAACGACGTCATGGCGTGCTTCAACGTGGGCGACCACAACATCCTCCTGTGCGAGCGCAGGGAGATCCCGGACAAGGCGGAGGATGATCGCGTCCACCACTCCTTCACGGTCAGTCCGGAGACCCTGAACGAGGCGTGCAAGGTGTTCAAGGAGAAGAACGTGGCGGTGGCGGAGCTCTACTACCGCAAGGGCGGCTATTTCCCGGGACGCGAACTCTACTTCTCGGACCCCAGCGGCAACCGCCTCGAGCTCCGCGACCCGACCTGGAAGGACGGCATGCCCGAGCCCACTTTCGACGAGGTAGCCGGCTCGTAACTGTACAACGCAAGACCCCCCGGTCCCCGCCTGGACCCGGGGCCAAGCTTGCCCCGGGCCCCGGGTCAAGCCCGGGGCAAGCTTGACCCGGGGTCCAGAGGCGGGGCGGCGCGGACGGGCGAGCAAAGGAGAACGACATTGACGACGCAGATCCACCCCGACACGAGTTCCGACGATACCGTTGCTCCCGACCTGGAGGTCAAGGAGTACACCTACGATGACTGGATGGCCTCCATCGGCGTGCCGATCCATCGGGGCTACTTCATCGAGGACCTGCGTACGGTGGAGCTGGGCTGGTGGGAGGAGCGGGGGTGCGAGAGCGCCTTCATCCAGCTCGTGGGGCAGGAGGGGGTCACCTCCGCCATGGTGCAGGAGATCCCTCCGGGGGAGACGCTGCCGCCGCTGAAGTTCGCCCTCGACGAGCTGGTCTACGTGCTCCAGGGCCAGGGCGTCACCACGGTGTGGCCGGGCGAGAGCGGCGCCAAGACCAGCTTCGAGTGGCAGCCGCGCAGCCTGTTCCAGGTGCCGCACAACTACCACCACACCATGAGCAACATGCGCGGCGACCAGCCGGTGCGGCTCCTGCGCTACAGCTATCTCCCGCTGGCCATGTCGCTCAACACCGACCCGGCGTTCTTCTTCAACAATCACCACGAGGGCGAGGATTTCTTGTCCGACGGCGCCCAGCTCTACTCCGAGGCCAAGCTGGTGCGCGACGGCGACCCGACCCGGACCTGGGGCGGCCGCAGCGGCATCTTCTGGTACGGCAACTTCTTCCCTGACATGGGCTCCTGGAACAAGCTCAACCGCAGCAGCCGCCGGGGCGCGGGCGGCCACAGCGTGCTCATGACCTTCCCCAACTCCGAGATGTCCTGCCACATGTCGGTGTTCCCCTCCCGCACCTACAAGAAGGCCCACCGGCACGGCCCGGGCCGGGTCATCGTCATCCCGGCCGGGGAGGGCTACTCCATCCTGTGGGAGGAGGGGAAGGAGAAGGTGGTGGCGCCGTGGCACGAGGCCAGCATGTTCGTCCCCCCCGGCAAGTGGTTCCACCAGCACTTCAACGCCGGCGGCACGCCGGCCCGCTACCTGGCGCTCCATCCGCCCCGGCAGTTCCGCGGCCACGCCGAGAAGGTCGAGGACCGCGCCAGGGACCAGATCGAGTACGCGGACGAGGATCCGTCGATCCGCGATCGCTTCGAGGGCGAGCTGGACAAGCGGCAGCTCACCAGCCTGATGCCGGACGAGGTCTACCGCGATCACGATTTCCAGTGGACCTACCGGGACGCCGAAGAGCAGGCGGCCGGGTAGCCGCGGCCCGTCACGAGTATCCGTATCCGCCCGGCCATGCAGATCATCGATTCACAGGTACACATCTGGGCCGCCGAGACCTCGGACAAGCCCTGGGACCGGGTGGACGCCGCCAAGCCCCACCGCCCCGAGCCCCTGGGACATGAAGAACTACTGCGCGAGATGGACGGCGCCGGCGTCGCCCGGGCGGTGCTGGTGCCGCCCACCTGGGAAGCGGACCGGAACGACACGTCGCTGGAGGCCGCGCGCCTCCACCCGGACCGCTTCGCGGTCATGGGGCGGCTGACCCTGGACGCGCCCGAAAGCCGGGACCGCATGGCCGCCTGGAAGGAACAACCCGGCATGCTGGGGATCCGCCTGACCTTCCATCGCGGCCGGTACCGGACCTGGCTGGAGGACGATACCATCGACTGGTTCTGGGCGGCGGCCGAGCGCCACGACGTCCCGGTCATGGCGCTGGCGCCCCACGCGCTGCCGCGCCTCGCCGAGGTGGCCGCGCGGCACCCCGGCCTGCGTCTGTGCATCGACCACATGGGCCTCAACTCGAGCCTCATCGGCAAGCCGCTCGCTCCCATCGTCGACGGGGTCGTCAAGCTCGCGGCCCTGCCCAACGTGGCGGTGAAGGCTTCCGCGCTGCCGTGCTACTCGACGGAAAGCTACCCCTATCCGTCGCTCCACCCGCAGATCCGCCGGGTGGTGGACGCCTTCGGACCCAGGCGCGTGTTCTGGGGCACCGACCTGTCCCACCTCCCGTGTCCCTACCGGCAGGCGCTGACGCTCTTTACCGAGGAGCTGGACAACCTGACCGCCGACGAGAAGGAGTGGATCCTGGGCAGGGCGTTGGCGGAATGGCTGGACTGGCCGTTCCCCGAATCCGCCTAGGCGGCGGAGGACGCTCGCATGGCGCGCGCCTACCGGCACGTTTCCGCGGACAGTCACTTCGAAGCCCCGCCCGACCTGTGGCGGCACCGCATTCCCGAAAAGTACCGGGACAGGGCGTCCAGAAGGATCCGGCTGCCCGACGGCCGTGACGCGCTGCAACGGGAGGGCCGGCCGCTGGTGTACGGCGGCACCAGCTACTATGCCGGCCGGCCGCCGGAAGAGTTCGATCCCACGGTCATCGATTTCGACAACACGCCGGGTTGCGGCGGTCCGGAGCAGCGGCTGCGCGAGCAGGACCAGGACGGCGTCGACGCGGAGGTGCTGTTCGCCCTGGAGGTGCGCAGTCCCGCGATCCGGGACCGGGAGGTGTACGTCGGCATCATCCACCACTTCAACGAGTTCATGGCGGAGGAGTACTGTGCCGTCGATCCGGAGCGCCTGATCGGCGTGGGCATCCTGCCCAACCGCGGCGTCGAGGACGATATCGCGGAGATGGAGCACTGCAAGCGCCTCGGCCTCAAGGCGGTCTGGCTCAGCACCTATCCCGGCGGCAGGGGCTATCCTTCACCGGAGGACGACCGTTTCTGGGCCGCGGCCCTGGACCTCGACGTGCCGGTGGTGGTGCACACCTCCTTCACCACCAAGGTCGGCACCCGGGAGACCCCGCTGTTCCAGTACCCCCAGGAGCCCCCGGGCGAGCGCCGGCCTCCCACGGACCTCGTCCAGCGCCTGGCGCGGCAGGGTCCGTACCACTCGGGCTCGGTGGAGGCCAGCCAGATGGTGGTGGCCGGGATCTTCGACCGGTTCCCGAAGCTCCGCATCTACTGGGCCGAGAACAACGTCGGCTGGCTGCCGTACTTCTACGAGCAGATGGACCACGAATACTCCATCAACCGGTTCTGGGCCGAGCGGCAGATGGGGCTGCCGCGCCTGAAGCGGCTGCCCAGCGAGTACCTGCGCGAGCACGCTTACTGGGGTTTCTTCGAGGACCGCGTGGGCGTCCGGCTGCGCCACGACGTGGGCGTGGACCGCATGATGTGGGGCAGCGACTTCCCCCACGTCGTCACGCGCTGGCCGCACTCCATGCAGCTCCTGGACTCGCAGATGGACGGCGTCCCCCCGGACGAGCGCCACCGCCTGGTGGCCGGCAACGCCGTCGACTTCTTCCGCCTCGGATAAACGCGCGCCGCCGTCCCGGACAACGGGACGTCGTACGGACAACGGGACGTCGTGCGGACAACGGGACGTCGTGCGGACACGGGACGTCGTGCGGACAACAGGACGTCATCGCGAACGCCGCAAACGTCACCCGGGCCCGCAAAAAGTCACCCCGGGCCCCGGGTCAAGCCCGGGGCAAGCTTGACCCGGACGTCACCCCGGACTTGATCCGGGGTCCAGAGGTGGGGTGGGGAGGAGTGGTCGGGGCGACTGGATTTGAACCAGCGACTTCACGGACCCGAACCGTGCGCTCTACCAGGCTGAGCCACGCCCCGACTGTCGGCCCGGTGGAACCCGGGCCGTCGACAGGAAATCTAACACACGGCGGGGGAGACGTAAATCATGGATGCCAGCTACCCAGGCATACTCATCTCTCCGTCATTCCCGCGAAACAGGCTGTGTCAAAACCACCATTAGAGAGAGGTGACGGCCCCCCGAATCGTCATTCCCGCGAAAGCGGGAATCCAGGGGTGGCGAGGTGGGGAAACGCCGCTGTGTGCCGCTCCACCGCCCCTGGATTCCCGCTTTCGCGGGAATGACGGAGAGATGAGGAATGACGGAGAGATGAGGAATGACCGAGAGCAGGCGTAACGAGAGCAGGCGCAACTATTGAAGATCTCCGGCGAGCTCCCCGCGGGGCGCCGTGTCATCGGATTGGACCGCGCCGCATCCGGGCGGCAAAGAAGCCGTCGGTGTCGTGGCGGTGGGGCAGGGCGGTGAACCAGCGTCCCGCGGTCATGGCGCGGGCGGCGTCGGGAAGGTGAGCGGCGGCGTCCTCGACGGCGAACTCGGGACGGCGCTCGACGAACGCCTCCACCAGCGTTTCGTTCTCCACCCGCGAGAGCGTGCAGGTGGCGTACACCAGCACTCCGCCGGGGCGTACCCGGGAGGCGGCCTGTTCCAGAACGGCGGCCTGCAGCGCCGCCAGCCGCTCAAGGTCCCTCGGCGCCCGCCGCCAGCGGATCTCGGGGTGCGCCCGCAGCGTTCCCAGGCCGGAGCAGGGCGCGTCCACCAGCACGCGGTCGAAGCTTTCCGGCTCGCCCGGAAGGTCCCGGGCGGCGTCGCCGGCGCGGGCGCGGATGCAGCTCAGGCCCAGGCGGCGGGCGTTGTCCGCGAGCCTGCCGAGGCCGCGCTCCGACACGTCGCAGGCGAGCACCTCGCCCCGGTCGTCCATGAGCTCCGCCATGTGGGTGGTCTTGCCGCCGGGGGCGGCGCACGCGTCCAGCACCCGCATGCCGGGCTCCGGGGCCGCCAGCAAGCCCACCAGTTGGGAAGCCTCTCCCTGCACCTGGCACAGACCGTCGCGGAACTCGGCAAGGAGCGCCGGGGACGCGGCGCCGCGCACCCGGACGGCCAGCGGCGACCAGGCGCCGACCCGGGCGTCGACGCCGCGGTCGCGCAGCCGCCGCGCCAGCTCGTCCCGGCCGATCCTCCGCTGGTTGGCGCGCAGCACCAGCGGCGATTCCTCGTTGTTGGCTTCCATCAGCCGCCGGCTCTCGCCGGCGCCGAACTGCTCCCGCCACATGGCGGCAAGCCAGGGCGGGTGAGAGAGCAGCGCGGCCACGTCCTCCTTCTTCCCGGAGGCGGGGGCCGGCGACCAGGCCTCCCGTTCCCGGTCCGCGATCCGGCGCAGCACCGCGTTCACCAGCCGCGCCTTGCCCGGTCCGGCCCGTCTCCGGGCCAGCTCCACCAGCTCGTTGACGGTGGCGTAGGCTGGCACCCGGTCCAGGAAGAGCAGCTCGTAGCCCCCCAGGCGGAGCAGGTTGCGGACCAGGGGGTCCAGGTCCTTCAGCGGTTTCCGGAGGAGTGTGCTCAGCACCCAGTCGATGCGCCCGCGCCAGCGCAGCGTGCCGTAGACCGCCTGGGTCAGCAGCGCGCCGTCGGCGGCCGGCAGGGCCGCCCGGTCCAGGCGCGCGCTCAGCAGCACGTCGGCGTAGGCCTGTCCGCGGTCGACGCGGTCCAGGATGGCCAGCGCCAACTCACGGGGATTCTTGGTGTCCTGTTCCATGAATAGCTCTATGAAACTGTTGGTCCCTTTCGCCGTCGGCTGCCTACGTCACCCCGGGCCCCGGGTCAGGCCCGGGCAAGCTTGACCCGGGGTCAAACCGTATCCCCTGCCGGAGTCCGGCGCCCCGGAGAAAGGCCTCCGCCGGCATCCGTTTCCGGCCTTCCGCCTGCACCTCGGTCAGCAGCAGCGCGCCGTCCCCGGCCGCCACCCGGATGCCGTCCGGGCCGGCCTGAACCACCGTCCCCGGCGCTTCGGGGCCCGGAGCGGGGGGCCCGTCCGCCGGCCTCGCGCCGTGGACCTTGATGCGTTTCCCCTGCCACCAGGTGAAGGCCGAGGGCCAGGGGGTGAATGCCCGGACGCGCCGCTCGATCTCCGCCGCCGGGCGGCTCCAGTCGATGAGCCCGTCCTCTTTCCTGAGCATGGGCGCGAAGGTGGCGGCGGCCGGGTCCTGGGGCCGGGGCGTGAGCGATCCCCGCTCCAGGCCCGCCACGGTCTCCACCAGGAGCCGCGCGCCCAGGGGCACCAGCCGCGCCTCCAGCGTGGTCACGGTGTCGCCGGGTTCCAGGACGACCTCTTCGGCCAGCAGCACCGGCCCCGCGTCCATCTCCGCCACCAGCCGCATGGTGGTCACTCCGGTGACGCGCTCACCCTGGAGGATGGCCCACTGCATGGGCGCGGCGCCGCGGTACTTGGGAAGCAGTGAATAGTGGACGTTGACGCAGCCCAGGGGCGCCAGGTCCAGGATCGTCTGTGGCAGGATCCGTCCGTAGGCCACCACCGCCATGAGGTCCGGCCGCCAGCCGCGCAGCCGCTCCAGCAGGCCGGGGTCCTTCATCCTGAGCGGGGTCAGCACCGGGATCCCGTGCTCCTCCGCGACCCGGCGCACCGGCGATGGCATGGTGGCCTGCCCCCGTCCCGAAGGGCGGTCCGGCTGGGTCACCACCCCCGCCACCTGGTGGGGGCCGTCGAGCAGGGTCCGGAGCGAGGACGCCGCCGAGTGCGGCGTGCCCATGAAGACGATGCGCATGCAGGGGTCAGATGACGACGCCGCGGTTCTCCGGCATCTCCCTGCCCGTGCGGATGGATTTCTTGAGCTTCCGCACGTAGAGATCGCGCTTGAGGCGGCTGATGCGGTCGATGAAGAGCTTGCCGTCGAGGTGGTCGATCTCGTGCTGCAGCGCCACTGCCAGGAGCCCGTCAGCCTCGATGTCCACCTCGTCGCCGTTGTCGTCGTATCCGGACACCGCCACCCGCTCCGCGCGCTGCACCTCCGCGGTGAAGTCGACGACGCTGAGGCAGCCCTCCTCGAAGACCACCTCGCCCTCGGCCTCGTAGATCATCGGGTTGACCAGCTTGATGACGTTGTCGCCCGGGTTCTCGTGGTCCAGGTCCAGCACGATGATGCGCTGGGAGACCCCCACCTGGGGCGCCGCCAGCCCGATGCCCGGGGCCGCGTACATGGTCTCCAGCATGTTCTGCACGAGCTCGGCGGTCTCGCCGGTGATGGCCTCCACCGGCCGCGCGGGCGTGCGCAGGACCGGGTCCGGGAACTTGAGGATGTCGAGGATCATGTCGGGTCGGTATCCTGGAATCGTGTCGTGGAATTGAAATATCGGGGGAAATATCGGGGACGCTCCCCGATGGAAAATCATAACATGTTGTAAGGATCCACATCAACGTGGATCCGGGCGGCCCGGCCCCTGGGCATGAGCGCCACCGCGCGCCGGGCCGCGGCCAGGAGCGCCGGCCGGTTGGCTCCCTTGAGCAGGATCTGCCAGCGGTAACGGTTGCGCAGCCGGGCGATGGGGGCGGGCGCGGGGCCGAGTATCTCCACCGGCTCCCGGGCTTCCCTCCGGCGCAGGTCCCGGGCCAGGTCCCGGGCGCTCCGCGCCACCTTGTCGCCGTCGGCGCCGTCGATGCGCAGGTGCACCAGGTGCTGGAACGGCGGGTAGCCCAGCTCCCGCCGGAACTCCGTCTCGGTGGCGAAGAAGGCCGGGTAGTCGTGGCCCCTGGCGGGGCCGAAGCAGTAGTGGCCCGGCACCAGCGTCTGCACGATGACCCGGCCGGGCCGGAGCGCCCGCCCGGCCCGGCCGGCCACCTGGCTGATGATCTGGAAGGTCTTCTCCACCGCCCGGAAGTCCGGCAGGTTGAGCGAGGAATCGGCCAGGATCACGCCCACCAGGGTCACGCCGCCCACGTCGTGGCCCTTGGCCACCATCTGGGTGCCCACCAGGATGTCGAGCTCCCCCTTCTCCCACGAACGGAAGATCCGTTCCTGGGCGCCACGGGGGCCGGTGGTGTCCCGGTCCATGCGGCCGATGCGCGCCTTGGGCAGCAGCCGGCGCAGCTCGTGCTCGACCCGTTCCGTGCCGGCCCCTACCTCGCTCAGGGACAGGTTGCCGCAGCCGGGGCAGGCGTCGGGCTTGCGTTGGCGGAAGTCGCAGTGGTGGCAGAAGGCGCTGTGGCGCCCCAGATGGTAGGTGAGGCTGATGCTGCAGCGCGGGCATTGGACCACGAAACCGCAGGCCCAGCACTGGAGGAAGGAGGCGAAGCCGCGCCGGTTGAGGAAGATCAGGCTCTGGAGTCCCTGTTCGTGGTTCTCCCGGAGCGCGCGCAACAGCGGCTCGGAGAAGAGCTTCTCGCCGGCCGCCTGACCGGGCCGGCTCTTGAGGTCCACGATCTCCACCGCGGGCATGGGCCGGGCCTCCACCCGCTCCGTCAGCTCCAGCATCCGGTACCGGCCGCTGCGGGCGTTGTGGTAGCTCTCCACCGAGGGGGTGGCGGAGCCCAGGATCACCGGGCAGCCGACGATGCGCCCGCGCACCACCGCCAGGTCGCGTCCGTGGTAGCGGACGCCTTCCTCCTGCTTGTAGCTGTAGTCGTGCTCCTCGTCCACGACGATGAGCCCCAGCGCCCGGGCCGGCGCGAAGACCGCGGAGCGGGCCCCCACCACCACCCGGGCCAGCCCCTGGGCGATGCGCCACCATTGGCGCCAGCGCTCGGCGCCGGTGAGGCGGCTGTGGAGCACGGCCACGTCGCCCGGGAAGCGCGCCTCCAACCGGTCCAGCAACTGGGGCGTCAGCGCGATCTCCGGCACCAGGACCAGGCTCTGGAGGCCCCGGCTACGCACCCGCTCCATGGCCTGGAGGTAGACCTCGGTCTTGCCGCTGCCGGTGACCCCGTGCAGCAGCAGGGTCTCGAAGCCGCCGTCGCGCAGGCGCGCCTCCATGGACCCGAGCACCCGCTGCTGTTCCCGGGTGAGCACCGGCGCCGCGCCGGGCACGGCCGTCTCCGCCGCGCGTTCGGGCCGGGCCGCCTTCCGGCGCCGGGCCTCGCGCACGTGGCCCCGGAGCCGTTCCCCCAGGGTGACAGCTCCGGCCGCCGCCAGCCGGTCCAGGGCGGACTTGACCCCGCGGCGCGGGAACAGCCGGCCCAGCGCGGCCGGGGTCAGAGGGCCGCGCTTGCGGAGCGCGTCGAGGACCTCCCGGTCCAGGTCCCCGTGGAAGCTCTCCGGGTCGGCGGCGAACGCCGCCACCACCCGGCTCTCGGTGCGCAGCAGCGGCGGCAGCGCCGTGGCCAGCATCTCGCCCAGGGACGCCACGTAGTAGTCCGCCGCCCAGCGGCACAGGTCCAGGAACGCCCGGTCGAACAGCACCTCGTCGTCCAGCGCCTCGGAGACCTCCTTGACCCCCGCCACCGGCGATTCCCGCTGAAACCCCACCACGACCCCGGTCACCCGCCGCCGGCCCAACGGCACGAGCACGCGCATCCCGGCCTGGAGGCGCCCCGCCAACGCCTCCGGCACCGCATAGGTCAACGGCTCCTGAAGCGGCGCCGGCACCGCCACCAGCGCGTATTTCCCCCTCGCGTCCATCCCCCCGAATAAATCACGAGACCGGCCCGGAATGCCACGCCCCGCCGGGCGGACCCGCCCCGCCCGCCGCCTCTGGACCCCGGCTCAAGGCCGGGGTGACGTGGAGGGCAACCCAAGAACGTCCCCCCGGGCTTGACCCGGGGTCCAGGGGCGGGGTGGAGGCGGTCATCCCCAGCGCCGCGGCCGGATCCGGCACAACGGGGGCAACCGTCCGAACGCTGACGACCGCCGTGGGCATGACAGTGCACCGGCGCATGGAGTGCCCGGCCCCGTCACGGCGCAAGCCGCCGCTGTCCGTGCCGGAGGCTACGGCCCAAGGCGCGCGACCCCTCGACAAACAACACTGTTTCGCCCCCGTGCCGCCGGCCGCTCGCGATTTCCGTCCGCCTTGGGCCGCCGCCCTCGCAAGCTGGCCCCGCTTTTGCACCACACCTCCCCATGCGCGGCTTCGCCCCACGACTCCCCTGGTCCCGCCGTGCGAGCTCCTGGTTCGCGCTGGACGTGGGCTCAAGCGCCGTCAAGATCGCGGAGGTGGGGGAGGGTGGAGGCGTGCTGCGCACCGGTTCGTTGCCGGTGCCGCCGGGGGCGGTGGAGAACGGGTTCGTGCGCCGGCCGGATGTGGTCGGAGACGCCGTCCGCGGGTTCGCCGGCCCCGCCCGGGGCCGGCCGCGCCGGGCGGTGGTGTCGGTGCCGGGCCGGGGAGTCATCATGAAGCGGTTGCGGATCGCACCCGGGCCCGTGGAAAAGCTCGACGAGGCCATCGAGTTCGAGGCCATGGACGCCATTCCCGAGGACCTCGACGCCGTGAACCTGGACTATCACCTCCTCGGCGCCTCGGAGGACGGTGGACTGGAGGTCCTGCTGATCGCCGCCCGGAAGACCCTGGTGGAAGGCTACATCACCCTTCTGGACGCCGCCGGGCTCGTTCCGGCCGTGGTGGACGTGGACTATTTCGCGCTCCGGGCCGGCGTTGGCGCGCCCGGAGAACAGTCGCCCGACGCCCTGGTCCACGTGGGCGCCCGCTCCACCACCCTCCATGTGCCGGCGGGTGAGCCGCCGGGCCTGACCAACGAGTTGCCGTGGGGCGGGGAGCAGTCCACCGAGAGTCTGGCCGAGCGGTTGAGGGTGCCCCGCGACGAGGCCGAGGCGCTCAAGCGCGGCGACCCGCCGCCGGAGGTGGCCGGCCTGTTGGAGTCCTGGTGCGACCGCTTCGCCGCCGATGTAGGCCGTGGCCTCGGTCTGCTGGGAGGGCTCGGGGACGGGATCGGGCCGCGCCGCATCGTGCTGAGCGGCGGCGGGGCGCTTCTCCCCGGCCTCGGTCCAAGTCTGGCCCGGGTCCTGGACGCCGACGTCCGCGTGTACCGTCCGCCCTTCGCCGGCGAGGGCCTTTCCTCGCCCGAGGCCCGGCGGCAGGGGCCGGCGTTCGCCGTGGTGGCCGGACTCGCTGCCAGGAGCCCGTCCGAGTGAGCGGCGAGAAGGAAAGCACATTCAGCGAGGCAGGGAGGACGCCATGCATATGATCCGGGTCAACCTGCTGCCCACCCGGGAGATACGCGCGCTTCGGCGCAAGCGCCGCGCCCTCGTGTCCGGCGCCGCCGTCCTCCTGTTGACTGCCGCCGCGCTGGCCGCCGGCAACATCTCTCAGCACCGCCGGGGCAACGCCCTCGAGTCCGACCTGGCGGTCCTGCGGCAGAAAGTAGCGGCCATGCGCGTGGCGGCCAAGGACGTCACGGCGCGGGAAGAGATGGTGAAGCAGGCGCGTTTGAAGAACCGCGCCGTCACGGCCTGGCTGGAGCGGCGGGCCGAGCATCCACGGGTGCTGCGCGGGCTCGCCACGGCGGCCCCGGAAAAACTGTGGCTGACCCGCTACGCCGAGTCCGAGGACGCCACGATCCTGGAGGGAGAGGCCATGGACGACGAGTCCATCGCCGGTTTCCTGCGCAGCCTCTCCGGGACCTTCGAGACCCGGAACATTGTGGAGGCCGGCCAGGCGGCCGAGGGTGAAGGTCTGAGGCGTTTCGTCGTCCACGGGCGGAACGGGTTGCCTCCGAATGCCGCTCCGCCTCCCACCCACCTCTGGACCCCGGGTCAAGCCCGGGGCAAGCTTGACCCGGGGTCCGGAGGGCGGGGTGGGGAACAACCACCGTAGAGCCGGCTCATGCGCCATTACCTCGGCCTGCTGCTCGAACGCCCCCTGCCGCACCGCGTTCTGTTCCTCCTGGGGACGATGCTGTTGCTGGCGGCGCTGGACTACGCCCTGTTGTACCGCCCGCAGACCGGAAGCATTGCCCGGGCCACCGCGCAACTCGACCTTGCCCGTCTCGACGAGGCGCGGCTGCGCCGGGAACTGGGGCGTCTGCCGCAACTCCGCGAGGAGTTGGCCGGGTTGCGGCGCGAGTTGCAGTCGCGTCTCTCACCGAGCGCCGAGCCGTCTTCCCTGCTGGAGGCCGTGACCGTGCGGGCGGCGGCGGCCGGGCTCGAGGTGATCCGCCTGCACCCGGGCGCGGCCGTCGAAGGCGAGCATTTTGCCGAGCATCCCATGAAAGTGGAGCTCAAGGGGGGCTTCCATGATCTCCTGAAGTTCCTCGAGCGCTCGCCGGGACCCCGTCGTTCGATGAGCCCCGGGAACCTGGTCGTCGAGGCGGCCGGCGTCGAGGACGGGCGTACCGTCCTCCGCATCACGCTGGACATGGCCACCCTGCGGTTCCCGGCCGTGGAAGAAGCCGGCGGCGCGGCGACGGCGGCGGACGAGGGCCGGGCCGGCGGCATTGCGGACGTGGGGGCGCCGGTGCCCGAGCCCGCGGGGACAGCCGTTGCGGAGCCGCTTCCGGCCGAAACGCTTCCACTGCCCCGACGGGATCCGTTCCAGCCCTACCACGTCCCGGTGCAGGCGGACCCGGACGGCCAGCCGGAGCGGGACGCGGTCTCGGTGCCGCCGCCGGAGCCCGATCCCGCGCCGCGGTACCGGGCGGTGGGCATCGTCTGGCAGGAGCACGCCGCCGTGGCTCTGTTGAGGGATGCCGAGGGTTACGGCCACGTCGTCCAGCCGGGCTCCCGACTCGACGGCCGCCGCGTCCGGGTCAGGGCCGTCACCCCCTGCGACGTCGTCCTGGAAACGGCTCGGACCGGCGTGGAATCCGGGGAGACCCGTCTTACCGTGCCGCGCTGCCATTCTACCCTGGCGACGGACAAGCGGTCAGGCGGGTGACGGGCCGGAGTTGCGTCACACGCCGTTTGCGGACGGCATTGGACCGGCGTAAGGTGCACGTGACGGTGCCTTTGCCGGCGAAGGAGGAAGAGAATGGGCACGTTCACTGTGTTATTGCAGGTAGCCGATCCGGAAAACCGGCACCATCAAACCATCGAGGCGATGGTCGACTCGGGCGCGACCTATACGCTGGTTCCCGCTTCGATCCTTGCGCGGCTGGGCGTGGTTCCACACGGCTCCCGGCGCTTCGTCCTCGCCGACGGCAGCCGCGTGGAACGGGGTTTCGGCAGTACCTGGATGCGGTTCAACGGCAGGGAGGAGATCTCTCCCGTGGTGTTCTGGGACGAGGACACCCGCCCCCTGTTGGGCGCGGTGACCCTGGAGATATTCGGCCTGGGCATCGATCCCGTGAACCGGAAGCTCATCGACGTGGATGCGTTCGCCATGCCGGCGGCTGCCCCGCGTACTCTCCATGGGGCGGCCATGAGCCTGTCCGGGTAACCGGAAATCTACCGAGCCTTCTACCCCCGCAGGTGCTCGTTGAACCAGTCCACCGACAGGTCCAGCAGGTGGGTCAGGTGCGGCTCCTTGTAGACCTCGTGGTGGTTGACGCCGGGAAGCACCTCGTAGCGCTTGGGCTCGGGTGAGCAGTCGTAGAGGCTCAACTGCTCGTCGAGCGGAGTCAGCGTGTCCAGCTCGGCGGACACGTACAGGGCCGGGCTCGTCATCTCGTGGGCGATGGTCTCGGGCTTGTACTCGATGATGGCGTCGGCGCACTCCAGCGGCATTTCGACCTGGCCCCTCTCGGGGTTGGCCGCGACGGTCTCGTTCCAGAATTCCCATCCCTCGGGCGTGGTTTCCATGATGTGGTAGGGGTGCACGCGCCGGGACTGTCCGCTCAGGACCCGCCGGTCCCGGTCCTCCTCCAGTTCATTCATGAACGCCTGCCACTCCCACTCCCGGCGCAGGCAACGGAGCCAGCGCTCGCCGTCGCCCACGCCCACGACGCTGACGATGCAGCGGACGCGTTCGTCCACGGCGGCCGCGTAGGCGGCGTGGGCGCCGCCGAAACTGGTGCCCCAGATGGCCAGCCGCCCGGGGTCCACCTCGTCGCGCACGCCCAGGCAGGTGAGGCCGTTGCGGATGTCCTCGATCTGCTCCACGGGGATCAGGCGGTGCCGTGGTCCCTCGCTCTCGCCGAAGCCCCGGTAGTCGAAGCGCAGCGTCACGTACCCCTCGGCGGTCAGGCGCGCGGCCACCGCGGGCATGAGGGACTCCTTGAGGCCGGCGTAGCCCTGGCACAGGACGACCCCCGGGCGGGGTTGCGAGCGGTCGCGGGAGTCGGGGACGGACAGCACGCCGGACAGGGCGTAGCCGGGGCCGCTGTAGAAACGGATCTTCTCTTCCATGATGCCTCCTCGGTCGGGATCGCCCGTCACCCGCGCCGCCGCCACCGGGTGGCGCCGACGTAGATGTGTTGCGTCCCCATGTTTACCACCACCACCCGGGCCAGATGAAACGCGATGACCGCGGGGACGCCGATCTGCAAGGCCTGGGCGGTGATGGCCATCTCCGCCAGCCCGCCGGGCGAGGTGGAGATGATCATGGTGGCGATGGGCAGCCGGAAGCCCCAGGCCAGGGCCACGGCCACCACCATGGAGGCCGCCAGCACGAAAAAGGAATTCAGCAGCGCGAACGGGATGAACAGCTTGTAGCGCGCGAAGAACGCCCGTTCGTAGCGCGCCCCGAGCACCAGGCCGAACATGAGCTGGGCGAAGTTGGTCATCCAGTCCGGCACCGCCGAGAGCTGCACCTCGCTCACGGTGAAGGCCGCGCCGAAGAAGATGGGCATGAGCAGGTAGCCGTTGTGCATGTGCAGCCGCTCGGAGATCTCCCCCAGCACGAACCCCGCCAGCAGCCAGGGCACCAGCACGGCCACGTCCAGCGGCACCGTGGGCTTGTAGTCGCCGGTTTCCAGCGGAATGCCGCCGTAGGTCAGGGCGAAGGGGATGACCAGGACCAGGATGGAGACGCGCAGGCTGTGGGCCACCGCCACCGGCGCGATCTGCGCGCCGTACCGGTGCGCTAGGTTGGCCATGGCCATGGCGCCGCCCGGGATGGACGCGAAGAACGTCGAACGGGTCTCGACCCCCGACACCCGGCTCAGGATCACCGCCCCCAGCGCTCCGATCAGGAAGGTCGACAGGGTGGACAGCACGATGGGCAGCCAGTAGGCGGCCAGCGCCGTCACCACCGGCGGGGTGAAGTAGAGGGCTATCCCCGAACCGAGCAGCACCTGGCCCATCTGCCGCGCATAGGGCGGCGAGTCCATGGGGACCCCCCGGAGGTTGAGGACGGCCACCACCACCATGGGCCCGATCATCCACGGGATGGGCAGGTCGAGGGCGGCGCAGGCGTATCCCGCCGGGATGCCCGCCGCCAGGGCGGCGAGGATGGCGGGGAGGCGCTCCCGGAGATCCGCCAGGCTCCGGCGCAGCTCCGCCGCGGCCCGGGAACGGAGGCTCAAGGACACCGTGTTCATGGACGCCGGCCGCGGTGCCGGGACGAGGCGCCCGTCATACGATGTTTCTTTCCCGGAAGGAACGGATCTCCTCGGGGCCGTAGCCCAGTTCCGCCAGGGTCTCCTCGTTGTGCTCGCCCAGCTTGGGCGGCTTGAGCCGGAGGGTGATGGGGGTGTCCAGCAGGTTGAGGCCGTTGCGCACCAGCTTGAAGGGGCCGAAGTCGGGATGGTCCACCTCCATCAGGCGGTCCAGGTGCTTGACCTGCGGATCCTCGAACACCTCGGCGAAGTTGTTGATGGGCGCGCAGGGGACGTCCCTGGCCTCGAGCTCCTTCAGCCAGTGGTCCCGGGGCTTCGACTGCACCACGGCGCCGAAGGTCTCGGAGATGAAGTCGTAGTTCTGCGCCCGGGCCGGGCGGTCCTTGGTGCGCTCGTCGGTCTGGAAGTCCGGCCGGCCCATGACCTCGGTGACGCCGATCCAGAACTTGGGCGGGTGCGAGAGGTGGATGACGAACGGCTTGCCGTCGCCCGCCACCAGCGCGTAGACGCCGGCGGTCTTGGTGCGGCTGCGCATGCTGTGAACCTGGCCGCTGAAGAGATACTGCGTGAGGCCGAGCCCCAGGAAACAGATGGTGGATTCCAGCAGCGACGTCTCCACCTTCTGTCCGGCGCCGGTGCGTTCCCGGGCGGCCAGCGCCGCCAGCACGCCGTAGCAGCCGAAGATGCCGCCGAGATGGTCGGAGAAGGCCGCGCCCGGTCCGTGGGGATTGTCCAGTTCGGTGAGCACGCTCAGCAGCCCGCTCAGCGACTGCCCGATGGTGTCGTAGCCGGGCCGCTTCCGGTACGGCCCGTCCTGGCCGAAAGCGGAGATGGAGCAGTAGATGATGCGCGGGTTCGTCTCCCGCACCGCGTCGTAGCCGATGCCCAGGCGGTCCACCACGCCGGGCCGGAGGTTCTCGACGATCACGTCGGCGTCCCGCGCCAGCTTCAGGAACACCTCCTTGCCCTCCGGCGCCTTCATGTCCAGGGTGAGGCTCTTCTTGTTGCGGTTGAGGGCGCAGAAGCTCGGGCTGTAGTCCTTGGGCTCCTTGTCCCAGGTGCGGAACGGGTCCCCCTTGCCGGGGGTCTCGATCTTGGTGACGTCCGCCCCCAGGTCCGCCAGCAGCAGCGACGCGTAGGGGCCGGCGATGTAGTTGGTGATGTCGAGGATCTTGATGCCTTCCAGTGCTCCGGGCATGGGGCGGGACCTTTCCAGCGGGTTCGCTTCAGCGGGTGCGGTTGTACTCGTAGTCTTCGCGCTCGGTGGCGCCGGACCGAAGTTCCGGCAGGAGCGGCGGCCGGGTGGTGTTCACCTGCGCGTGCACGTCCAGGGCGGCCTGGTCGACCCAGCGCTCCACCAGCACCAGCTTGTCCGGGTTCACGACGCTGCGGAACACCTCGAACTGCTCGCACCCCGGCTCCTTCATGACCTCCTCGCAGCGCCCCCGATACGCATCGGCAAGCTCCGCGCCCTTACCCTCGACCGCACTGATGGTGACCATGAGTCGCAGCGACATTTCGATTCCTCCCTGTAGGTGTGGATGGACCCGCGTTCCCCGCGGGGTCTCGTGACGGGACTTCACAAGTGTGTACCAGATTAGCCAAAGGGCCGCGAGATGCCGCCCCGCCCCACCCCTCCTGAACCCCGGGTCAAGCTTGCCCCGGGCTTGACCCGGGGCCCGGGGTGACGTTTTAGCGGTCCGGCCCCTTTCCCCGTCGCCCCGGCCCCTTTCCCCGTCGCCCCGGCCCACCTCCTCGTCACCCCGGCCCACCTCCTCGTCACCCCGGCCCACCTCCTCGTCACCCCGGGCTTGACCCGGGGTCCGGCATCTCCGCCAGCAGCCGCCCGTAGCCCGGAATCGGCTGGCGCACGCCCAGGCGCATCTGGGTCTCCCAGCAGCGCGCGGGCAGCGCGTGCACCACCGGCACGCCGAGGTCGGCTTCCAGCGGCTCGATGATGTCCAGGGTCTTCCAGGCCGACCCCAGCATGTACAGGCATTCGCCGCCCGGATGCCGGGCGAACATGTCCGTGAGCTGCCGCCGGATCTCCGAGGACGGCACCTTGGGCACGTCGGCGAAGGGCACGTCGATGCCCTCCATGCCCAGCACCTCGAAGCCGGCGTCGGTGAGGTAGGCGCGGAAAAGGGCGTTCAGCTCCTCGGGAAAGTAGCTGGCGCCGACGATCCGCCGCACCCCCAGGGTGCGGAACGCACGCACATGGTTCATTCCCGACGTGACCATGGGGACGCCGTAGCGGCTCTCCCAGGCGCGGATGGTCTCGCCCTCGCCCTCGTAACCCAGCAGCATGAACGGCGGCGCCCCGATGACCCGGATCAGGTCCGGTTTCAGGAGCGCCAGCTCGGCCGCCTTGGCCTCGTAGCCGGGCATGGACGCCCGGAACTCGGCCTGGTTGCCCTGGGTGAACTCCATGCTCAGGTGCACCAGCTCGATGCTGGCCGGCAGCTTCGGGTCCAGTTCCTTGTCCCCGAGCACGCCGGTACGGTTGGTAGGCCACACCGAGCCCACCAGGTATCGTGACTTGGATGGCGAGTTTTCCACAATCGTCCCTGCGCGGGCCGTCAGGGTCCCGCGGTTACTTGGCGGTGACGTGGACGCCGCCGAAGGGTTCGGGGCGGTTGCCGTAGAGAAGCAGACGGCCGGTGCCCACGTTGGTGAGCTGGTAGTAATCCTTGGCAGGGAAGAAGACCACCTCGCCCTGCTCGATGATGCGCTCACCCCCGTTGATGTCCTTGACGCTGGCCTTGCCTTCCACCACCAGAAAGGTCTCCGGCTCCGCGTGAAAGTGCATGTCCGTGTGGTCGCCGGGCTTGAAATGAAGCATCCAGGTGCAGGATTTCTCGGTTCCGAAGAGCCGCGTGAACCGCTGCCCGGTGTCGGCCTTCTCCGCAAGACTCGCAAATTCCATGGACGGCCTCCTTGTTCGAGGGTTGCCGGTGTTGATCCGGCATCCAAGCCATTAACACAATCCGCCGTGGCTAGACAGGCGACGGCGGATTGCGTCCCAGCCTCCACCCCGCCTCTGGACCCCGGGTCAAGCCCGGGGTGACGTGGAGGGCGCCTGGACCCCGGGTCAAGCCCGGGGTGACGTGGAGGGCGCCTGGACCCCGGGTCAAGCCCGGGGTGACGTGGAGGGCGCCTGGACCCCGGGTCAAGCCCGGGGTGACGTGGAGGGCGCCTGGACCCCGGGTCAAGCCCGGAGTATCTGTGTTGGAAAACAAGGGTCAAAAAGGAGCTTCGGGAGCGGTCACCCAGGGGGTACCTCGGCGAGCGATGGCATGGAGCTGCAACAGGAGCTTTCGCATGACGGCCACCAAGGCCACCTTGCCGACCTTGCCCTTGCGCCTCAAGCGCCGATAGAAGGTCTTCAGTACGGGGTTGAACCGTATGGCTGCCAGGGCGGCCATGTACAAGGCCCGGCGGACCTTCTGGCGACCTCCGCGGATGGCGCGGCTGCCGTGATGCTGGCCGCTGTCGCGGGACCACGGCGCCAGGCCGGCCAGAGCGGTCATGCCCTTGGCGTCGCCTTGGCCCAGTTCCGGCAGGTGGGCCAGCAAGGCGGCCGCGGTCAGCTTTTACCACCCACCAGGGCCTCCAAGGCCTTGTCCAAGCGCGCGATCTCCTTGCCGAGCCAGGCCACATGCCGCTCCATGGACTTCTTGCTCGCTCCCCCAAGCCCTTTCTCCAACCGATTGCGTTCCGCCACCCGTTGCTCCACCAACTGCTGCCTCCGGCCCACCACCTCCCGCAACTCCTCCTCGGCTCGGTCCCGCACCCGCTGCCCCTCCACCTCGAACACCTCCCCGTACAGCGCCAGCACCTGCGCATCCAACCGGTCGGTCTTGGCCCCTTGCCCCGACGCCTGAGCAAAACTCCGCACCCGACTCGGATGCGCCCGGTGCACTGCCATCCCCTTGCCCCTCAACCCTTGAACCACCCCCCGCTCGTAGCCCCCCGTCGCCTCGCACACCACCTGCGTCACCCCCTCCGTACGAAGCCACTCGCCCAACTCCCGGATGCCTTCAGCCTCGTTCTTGAAACTCCGCACCGGACCCCCAGACACCGATACCACCAACTCCCGCTTGCCCACGTCGATCCCTGCTATTACCTTCATGCACGCCTCCTTATCTGATAGGATTCGCGCTGTCCTCCACACTTGCTATACGGGGCTTGCTCCCCCTGCATCTGTTCGGAGCGACAACTGGCATGAGGGGTGCCCCACTCCGGGTCGGTGCAGAAGTGCCTATCGGCTCTTCTCACCCTGTGACGGACGGCGCGCCCCCCATGCCTCCCCTCAGACTGGCCTGTCCAAGGGGATTCCTCAACATACAGGTGACGTCCGGGTCAAGCCCGGGGTGACGTCCGGGATCAAGTCCGGGGCAGGCTCCGGGGTCCAGGCGGCCTCTCCACGTCGTCCCGTCCCTCCGGTTGCCTTGCCGCCCGGCGCCGTGATACGGGCGTTAGTCAAAATCCTCACGGACGGACAGGAGAAACACTATGCGCGGCGTGATGTTCAACGGAAACAGAGAGTGCGAGATACGCGAGTTTCCCGACCCCCATGCGGGACCCGGCCAGGCGGTGGTGAAGATCCGCGCCTCGGGCATGTGCGGCACCGACCTGCACCGCTACCGCGGCGACGTGGCCATCAACGCCATCACCGGCCACGAGCCCTGCGGCGTCATCCACGAGTTGGGCGCCGGCGCCCCGGCCGGCCTCAAGGTGGGCGACCGGGTGGTGGTGCACCACTACGAGGGCTGCGGCATCTGCGAGATCTGTTCCAAGGGCTTCGAGCAGGCCTGCCCCCACGGCCACGTGACCTTCGGCGGCGTGGACGCCCACGGCGCCAACGCGGACTACATCCTGGTGCCGTCGCGTCTCCTGGCGCATCTGCCGGAAGAGCTTTCCTTCGAAGGCGGCGCGGCCATCTCCTGCGGCACCGGCACGGCCTGGAACGGCCTCAAGAAGATCAACGTGGCCGGCGGCGACGTGGTGGCCATCTTCGGACAGGGGCCGGTGGGGTTGAGCGGGACCATGTGCGCGAAGTACATGGGGGCCAAGGTCATCGCCGTGGACGTGGTGCCCGAGCGGCTGGAGCTGGCCCGCGGCTACGGCGCCGACCACGTCATCAACGCCTCCGACACCGACCCGGTGGAGGGCATCAAGGAACTCACCGGCGGCCTGGGTTCGACCGCGGCGCTGGAGACCTCCGGCAACCCCGAATGCCGCAGCCAGATCCTCAAGGCCATGCGCACCTTCGGGCGCTGCTGCTACGTGGGCATGGGCCCCCCGTCCACCATCAACTTCCGGGACGACGTCATCTTCAAGGTGGCCACCATCATCGGCTCCTGGACCTTCAACAAGTCCGAGCTCATCGAGATCTGCCGCTTCATGGTCGAGGAGAAGGTGCCCCTGGACGACCTCGTCACCCACCGCTTCGCCCTCGACGACGCCGTCGAAGCCTTCCGCGTCTTCGACAGCGCCACCACCGGCAAGTGCGTGTTCGTCCTGGACTGAGGGAGCCCGACGACAAGCGCGGGATGCCCCGCCCCGCCCCCTCCTGGACCCCGGCTCAAGGCCGGGGTGACGAGGTGGTCGAACCGTCACAACCAAACAACCCCGTCACACGGGACACCCCATGCCGTCACACGGGACACCCCATCCCGTCACCCCGGCCTTGAGCCGGGGTCCAGGGCGGGGCAGGGCGGGACGGCAGCCACCAGGCTCGCAGACAACCACGCGCTGAAGGCCTCTTTCACCGCCAGTATGTAATTGGTATATACTGCGGCATGGTCCTGGAGCAGGTGGTCTCCGCCCTCCGGCGGTCGCGGGTCCGGTTCGCCATCGCCGGCGGTCACGCGGTCGCGTTGCACGGAGCGGTGCGCGGTACGTTGGACATCGACCTGGTGTTGACGTTCTCGCGCGAGAATTTTGCCGCCGCGGAAACGGCGCTCAACCGCATGGGGTTGCGGTCGCGGCTGCCGCTGAAGGCGGAAGAGGTGTTCGATTTTCGCGAGGAGTACATCCGCAACCGGAACCTGATCGCCTGGAGCTTCGTCAACCCGGCGGACCCCACGGAGATCGTGGATATCATCCTCACCGAGGATCTGGAGACGATGCAGGTGGACATGGTCCCGGTTGGAAGGCTCCGGTTGCCGGTGGTGGCGGCAGCCGACCTGATCCGCATGAAGGAGAAAAGCGGCCGGCCGCAGGACCTCGAGGATGTTCGGGCATTGAGGCGGCTCGGCTCATGAGACCCGTGCAGTACTTCACGGACGAGTATCTGGAGCAGTGCAAACGGATGAAGCCGGCCGATATCCTGCGGTTTCTGGACGAGTTCCGCAGGCTTCATGCGCCGGGGCGGCGAAGCGGCAGTCGCCTCATCAGCCTCAAGGTGCCCGAGGAGCTGCTGGAGGCGTTCAAGGCCAAGGCCCGCCTGCACGACGTACGCTATCAGACCCAGATCAAGCACCTGATGACGGAGTGGGTGGCGGGTCATCCCACGGATTCGAGGGCGGAAAAGCACGGAGCCTCTCGCCGCCGTCGAGAGGCGGCGGGCAAAATGCAGGGACGGGTCTCGAGCCCGCAAGGAGGATCACCATGCCCATATGGCAAGAGTTGAGCTGGCCGCGGATCAAGGAGTGTGCCGAGAAGGGGTGCGTGGTGATCATCCCCATCGGAGTCATCGAGCAGCACGGGCATCACCTGCCGCTGGACACGGACGCGTTCTTCGCCCAGGAGATGGCGCGGGCGGCGGCGCGGCGGGACCCGGAGATTCTGGTGGGGCCCACGGTGCCGTTCGGTTTCACGCCCAGCAACAAGAACTTTCCCGGCAGCATCAGCCTCACCGCCGGCACCTGGTCCGCGTTGATCCGCGAGATCGTCCGGTCGGTGCACCGGCACGGGTTTACCCGCATCGCGCTGTTCAACGGCCACGGCGGCCAGGTGGCGCTGTCGCGGGCGACGGTGTCGGCGCTTCAGGACGAGGAAGGGATCCGGATCGTGGTGCTGAACTGGTTCGGACTGGTGAACGACGACATGGACCGGCTGTTTCCGGATGAGAACATGCCGGGGGGCCGCGTGGGCCACGCCGGTGCGGTGGAGACGTCCATCAACCAGTTCCTGCGCGGGGAGCTGGCCGCCCAGGGCAGCCTCGAAACCCACCTCGGCCCGCAGATGCCCGACTTCGTGCGCAGGGTAGGGGGCTATGTCCAGACGCCGCGCGAGGACCTGTCGCCCTCGGGCGTCATGGGCGACTCCACCCTCGCCACCCCCGAGAAGGGCGGCGAGCTGTTCGAGCTGTGCGTGGAACGGCTGTGCGAGTTCGCGCGGGAGTACCGGGAGGCGGAATAGGCGCCCCCGCCGCCCCCCTCCTCTGGACCCCGGGTCAAGCCCGGGGTGACGGAGAGGTAAAAACGTCACCCCGGGTCAAGCCCCGGTGACGGAGAGTGAAAACGTCACCCCGGGTCAAAGCCCCGGTGACGGAGAGTAAAAGCGTCACCCCGGGTCAAGCCCCGGTGACGGAGAGTGAAAACGTCACCCCGGGTCAAAGCCCCGGTGACGGAGAGTTAAAACGTCACCCCGGGTCAAAGCCCCGGTGACGGAGAGGTAAAAACGTCACCCGGGTCAAGCCCCGGTGACGGAGAGTAAAAGCGTCACCCCGGGTCAAAGCCCCGGTGACGGAGAGTTAAAACGTCACCCCGGGCTTGACCCGGGGTCCAGTGGAGGGGCGGGGTGAGGGGGCCCCCTCACCCCATCACCGACCGCGCCGCCGCCTCGATGCGGCCCGCCGTCGGGGTCACGTAGTCCTCCAGCGGCACGGCGAAGGGCACGGGCACGTGGGGGATGGCCACCCGCTTGATGGGCGCCTTCAGGCTTTCGAAGGCCAGGTCCGCCATCAGCGCGGCCAGGCCGGCGGCGACGCCGCAGTTGTCGTGGCTTTCGTCGGTGACCACCAGCCGGCCGGTCTTCCCGACCGACGCCAGCAGCGTGCCGGTGTCCAGCGGCTCCAGCGTCCGGGGGTCCACCACCTCGGCCGATATGCCGTCCGCGGCCAGGGCGTCGGCGGCCGCCAGCGCACGGGGCACCTGGACGCCCGCAGCCACGATGGTGACGTCGCTGCCTTCCCGGGCCACCGCGGCCTGTCCGAACTCCGTCTCGTACTCCCCGTCCGGCACCGGTCCGCGCTCGCCCAGCAACCGCTCGTGGGCGAAGAACATGGTGGGGTCCTGGCTCTTCAACAGCGCCGTCCGCAGCAGCCCCTTGGCGTCCGCCGGCGTGGCGGGCATGGCTACCTGCAGGCCCGGGGTGTTCCAGTACCAGGGCTGGGGGCTGCCGGAGTGCTGCACCCCGCCGCCGCCCCGGATGCCGTAGCGCATGAAGTAGGTCACCGGCACGTTGGTCCGGCCGCCGGAGTTGGAGTAGGCGACGGCCGCCTCGTTGTTGATCTGCGGGATGGCCTCGTAGGAAAAGGTCGCGGTGCCGATGTCCACCAGCGGCCGCAGCCCGGCCATGGCCGCCCCCGCGGCGATGCCGCAGTAGCCCAGCTCGGCGATGGGCGGCGCCTTGATGCGGTTGCCGTAGCGCTCGCGCACCGAGCGGAACCGCGCCGCGGCGGGTCCCGAGCTCACCAGCCCGCCGCCGATCAGCACCACCCGCGAGTCCTTCTCCATGGCTTCGGCCAACCCCTCGACCAGAGCCTCCCCCAGGGTCATTTCTCTCGACATGGCTCCGTCATCCTTTCGCTGGATTCCGGAGCCTGCCCCGGACTTTGATCCGGGGTCAAGCCCGGAATGACGTGTTGGGGGGTCATTTCACGCGCCATGGCTAGTCACCCCTTCCCGCGTATGCGTACTTGACCGCTTCCTCCGCCGCCGGCAGCGGGCTCGTCAGCGCGAACTCCGCCGCGGCGCCGGCCTCCCGGCGCACCTCCTCGTCCGCCCGCACCACCGCGTCCCGGTCGCAGTCCTCGCTGTCCGCAAGCTCCCGCGCGTAGGCGAGGATGCCGTCGCCCTCGGCGTACCAGGCGCGCACCTTCTCGGGCACCGGGCTCGGGTCCCAGGCCCAGTTGATGTCGGTGACACCGGCCACCAGCTCGGGATGGGCGCCGTCGTTGCCCGGCCACGGGTGGGTGCTGGCCTCGACGAAGAACGGTCCCTCGCCGGCCCGGGTGCGCCGGACCAGCTCGCTGACCGTGCCGTACACCTGGCCGACGTCGCCGCCGTCCACCGTGACGGTCTCGACGTTCAGGGCCCGCGGGATGTTGGCCAGGTCGTTGGCGCCTTCGTTGACCCTTCCGGCCCGCCGGTAGTTGTTCTCCATCAGGAAGATCACCGGCAGCTCCCACAGCTTGGCCATGTTCAGGCTCTCGTAGAAGACGCCCTCGTCCATGGCGCCGTCGCCGAAGAACGCCACCGTTACCGCGCCGGTCTCCTGCAACTGGGCGGCCAGCGCCGCCCCTGAGGCCAGCGCCGTGCTGCCGCCGACGATGGCGGAGGTGTGGGGCATGTTCAGGTCCGGCGCCGCCACGTGGAAGGTGCCGCCGCGCCCCAGGCAGTAGCCGGTCTCCCGGCCGATGACCTCCGCCAGCACCTTGCCCGGGTCGCCGCCCTTGGCGATGACGTGCCCGTGGTTCCGGTGGGTGCTGAAGACGTAGTCCTCGGGAGCCAGCGCGGCGCAGACGCCGACGCCGGTCGCCTCCTGGCCGATGTAGATGTGGAAATGGCCGCGGATGAGGCCCTCGTGCTCCTCGTTGAACCGGACGACGTGCTCTTCCGCGCGCCGGATCATGAGCATCTTCCGCAGCAGCTCCAGCCGCTGTTCTCGTGGCATGTCGGGCAGCATCTTCCCTCCCGGTCGTTCGCGCTCCACCTGGGAGCGGCGGTCCAGAGTTCGCAGGGGGAATCTACTCCGGTTGCCGGAGGAGGTAAAGGGACGGACCGGGCGGATGGTCGCCTCCCGCCGCCGCCCTCTGGACCCCGGCTCAAGGCCGGGGTGACGAAGTGGTGGGCCGGGACGACCTCCTCGTCACCCCGGGCCCCGGGTCAAAGCCCGGGGCAAGCTTGACCCGGGGTCCAGAGGGGCGGCGGGCAGGGGAGGTCCGCGCCCCGACTGGACGCAACCGGGAGGCAACGGGAATGGCAAAGGAGTGGTCGACCCTGGTGCCGGAACGGCCGGCCGACGGCGTGGTGCAAGTGACCCTCCAACTCGCCGGGGAGATCGGCACGCGCCACCCGGCGGCCCTGGCTGCGCCAAGATCGCGGTGCAGGTGGGCAAGGACCTCCCCCTGTCCCAGGCCCTGCGCACGGACCAGCTCGTGGCCGCGCGCCAGCAGTTGATGATGGATTCGGTTTCGGACGTGGAGGAGTATCTCCGGTCCCGGAGCGGCGGCACCAACACCGCCTGCCGGCGCCCCGACACCTGAGCCAAGCAGCCGGGTCCGGCGGTTATGGTTTGCGCTGATCCAGGACTTGCCGCATCATCTTGAGGCCCTCCCGCGCGGTCTCCAGGGACGGGTCCAACGCCAGCGCCCGTTCGAAGGCGTTGAGCGCCTGTTCCGGCTGCCCCAGGTGGTAGAGCGCGATGCCGATGGCGGACTGGTACTGGCCGCTGTCGGGATACGCCTCGGCGAGCCTCCGACCCAGCTCCAGGGCTTCCCGGTAGCGCTTCTGACCGAAACGCCCGGTGGCGAGATGCTCGAGGGCCGTCCGGTAGCCCGGATCGACCGTCAAGGCGCGCTCGTATTGGGCCAGGGCATCCTCCACCCATCCCAACTCCCGATACGCGTGACCCTTCAGCACGTGGCGGGGCGGCGTCGTGCGTGGATTCGAGTCCAGCGAAAGCGAACGGTCGACGGCCCCGACGACCTCTTCATAGCGCTTCAGGTTGAACAGCGCGTGCGCCATGCCGGCGTAGGCCAAGGCATAGTCGGGGTCGATCTCCAGGGCCGCGCGGTACAATCCGAGCGCCTCGTCGTTCCGGCCCCGTTTCCTGAGCGACTCGGCCGTGTTCTGGAGCGTCACCGGGTCCTGCGGGTTGAGCTTGCGGGCGCGCTCGAAATATTCGTCGGCCTCCTTGAAACGCTTCTGCTCGGCGCGCAGGGCGGCCAGCCCCAGAAGGGTTGCCGACAGCTCCGGATCCATCTTCAGCGAGTACAGGAGCTGTTCCTCCGCGGCTTCGATCCGGCCGAGCCTGAGTAACGTACGGCCCAGGGTGCCGTGCAGGCTCGCCACCAGGGACGCGGGTGGTGCCAGCGACAGCGCCTTGTTCAGGTGTGAGCGCGCCTCCTCGTACCGGCCGAGGTGAAACAGCGCATTGCCCAGTCCGGCATGCGCATTGACGTACTTTCGGTGGCGCTCGATCACCTTGCGGTAGGTCTCCACCGCGGCTTCGTAGCGCTTCTGCTGCCGCAGCAACACGGCCAGGTTCACGCCCGCGTACCGGTTGCGCGGGTCCAGCTCCAGGGCGCGGCGCAGAGTCTCCTCGGCTTCGCCGAAGCGTTTGAGACGAAGCAGTGCCAGGCCGAGGTTGCTGTAAGCGAGCGCCGACTCCGGACGCTTCTCCACCGCCAGCCGGGCGGCTGGAAGCGCTTCCTCCGGACGATCTGCCTCGATCAGCGCACTGGCCAGGTTCGTGTGGGCGTTGCGCGCGTCGGGGTTGAGCGAGACGACGTGGGTGAAGAACGTAACGCCGTCGCGGTATATGCCGGCGTGGCGCCAGGTCAACGCCCCCAGCAACACCAGAACCACCGCCGCGAGATACGGCGCGCCCTTCCGGGCGGTTTCCGGCAGCTTGCCGAGCCCGTGGGCGGCGGCTGCGCTCAGCACCGCCAGCACCGCGATGCCTGCCAGGTACTGGAAGCGATCGGCCACCAGCGAGTACTGCATGTAGCCGAAGTCCACGAAGCCCAACACGGGCGACAGCGTCACCGCGAAGAACAGCGCCGCGGCCAGAGGCCCCCGGCCCACGCGCTCCCGGCCAAGCCACAGGAACACCGGCAACGCCGCCGCGGCGAGGACATACAGCCAACCCACGGGATCGGTCGCGCGGATCTCCCAGAGCGGATAGATCACCGCCAGATCCGAGGGCCACAGGAGCTTGCCGACGTAGAACCACAGGGCGCGCGACGCGATCAGCACGCGCTCCACCAAGGTGTAGCCCAGGGAAACGGACTCGCGGGTGGTATAGTACGAATAGTCGGCCAGCGTGATGCACAGCCCCACCACGAAGAACGGCGCCAGCCGCACCAGATCGGTGGAGGTGACCCGCTCCCGCTTCCACCAGTGCCAGACCAGCAGCGCAGCCGGCAGGGTGATAACCATCGATTTGGAGAGCAGCCCCGCGATGAACAGAGCCAGGGCCAGGGCGTAGTATCCCCACCGGGGCGTTTCCACGAAGCGGATCCAGGTGAGCACGGCGGCGAGGTAGAACAAGGACGAAAGCAGGTCCTTGCGCTCGATCACCCAGGCCACCGACTCGACGTGCAGCGGATGCACCGCGAACAACGCGCCCGCGAACCAGGCGGCGGGCACTGCCAGGCGCGCCAGCAGGCGCCACACCAGCAGCGAGATGGCCGCGTGCAGCAACACGTTGACGAGGTGGTAGCCGAAGGGTGCGAGGCCCCACAGCTTGTGCTCCAGCCAGAAGCTGGTGAACACCATGGGCCAGTAGTGCCCTTCATTCTCGATGTCCGAGGGAGAGAGCCAGATGTTCCACAGCCCGGACCACTGCCGGATCACCGGCCCCTTGGTGAGAATCACGTCGTCCCAAACGAAGCCGGCGCGAAGCGCCGGAAGGTAGCTCGCCACCACCAGGACGCCGATCCCGAGGATGCCGAGCAGGGTCAGGCGTGAGGGCCATTCCAGGGGGAGGCGCGATGCCCGGCGTTGGGGGTGCGACGCCCTCGCTTTCCGGCCGGCGCGTTCTTTCCGGCCCGCGCGTTTCATCCCGTCTGCCGGTTGCCGGCCACGCGGATGTCCATGAGGTCTTCCTCGCCGCCCTGGGCGACGATGGGCGAGGCCGTGCCCCAACACATGCCCGCCTGGATGACGGGGTGCCCGATGCCGAGCACGTCGCACAAAGCAGTCTTCAGTTTCGCCATGCCGCACTCCGGTAGGTGTCTTGACGTCCCTGATCCTCTAACCCGAACCGGAGTGCATTGCCAATACGGTGTCGTGGACGGTGCGCCCCGGCGGCCAGAGCGATGCGGATTAGTGCTCCCGCAGAAGCCTTCCGTACCCTTCGATGCGGTCCTCGATCCCCAGGGTGCGCAGCGCCCACCACAGGATGGCCTGGCTGCCCTGCACGACGTTGACCCCGAGCTCCTGCTCCAGGGTGTCGATGACGGCGCCGGTGGCCCAGTGAGGGGAGCCCAGGTGGAGGGTGTCGATGTCCGGGTGTTCCTGCTTGAGCTCCCGGGCCAGACGCAGCGGCACTTCGGACGGGATCGCGCCCACCTCGATGAACGGCACGCCGGCGAACTTCTGGCCCACCAGGGCGGTCTTGTCCGGGTCGGTGAAGCGCTCGTTGGGCAGGTGCTCGGTGCTTCCCGGCGCCGATGAGTAGGTGACCGACCCCACGACCTTCGCGCCCAGCACGGCGTCCGCCTGGTGGTAGGCGGTGGTGCTGTTGGTGACGGGGATGCCGGAGTCGTCCCTCAGCGCCTGCATGGCGTCTTCGACCCGCTGGGCGCCCCCGGAGTAGTTCACCGGGCCGCCGCCGAAGACGATGATGTCCACCCCGGCCCGGACCATCTCCCGGGTGGCCCGCACCGCGTGGTTCCAGCTCTCCTCTGCCTCCCCGGACTCGGCCGAGTGCCGCGCCACCATGAGGGTGGTCAGCGCCAGGGTGATCCCCGGCGGCGCCATCTTGTAGAACTCGTAGGGAAAGACCTCGGTGACGATGGGCGGCGACGTGTATCCGATGCGCGCGCGGTGGCCGTACATGGACATCCTCCTCTCGTGGCCGGAACAATGCCGGTCCGGCCTTGAAGCCGACTCTACGTTGCCTCCTGAACCGAAAGCAAGGACACTTGATTTACAATTGGAATATGTGTTCTTCTATTAAGGAAACGGATTCCGGTGCCGATGGTTAGTAGAGAATGACACATCGGTGGAGGACCGTGGCATGAGTGAATGGATCAAGTCTGGCGTCGCAAAGATCTCCCGGGAAACGATCATGATCCTCGCCATCGGCCTGACCATGCTCGTGAGCCTGTTCGCCGGGTGGAACAGCTTGGCCGGCCAGATAGAGGCGTTGCGCACGGCGATGCAGGAGGGCGACGCCCGGCTTCTGGCGGCGATGCAGGAGGGCGACGCCCAGCTACTAGCGGCAATGCGGGAGGACGACGCCCGGTTGCTGGCCGCGATGCACGAAGGCGATGCCCGGTTGCGTCAGGAGCGGCGAGGGGACGTGTCAGGGTTGCGGAGCGAAATAGGCGATCTGCGAGGCGAAATAGGCGACCTCCGTAGAGAACTGCGCGGCGAGATGGCAGGACTCCGCACGGAGATGCGGGCCATGGGACAGAGAATAGACCGTTTGACGGAAACCGTGATGCTCGTCGTGGCCGGGGTCAAGCGAGATCCGCAAGCGTCCGATACCGGTACCGGCGCTTCCGAAAAGCAGAAGTCGGAGACAAGGAACCCGTAGTCTTTGCGGTTCCCGGAGGCAACTGAGCCTCCGGGAACCGCAAAGACATCCGTCCGAGGGCGCCCTTCGAACCCTGCGAGAGCAGGGCGCGTCGGCGCTCCCCCGCCGCTACATGCCGGCCTTCACCTTGGCCGCCACGTCCGCCGACACCCATTTCGTCCACGTCTCACCGCCGGTCTTTATGAAATGGTCCGCGGTCTCTTTCGCGTCGGCCTTCTTGTCGGCCTTCCACGCCAGCAGCTTGTTCACCACCGAGTTGGGCCACGACACGCTCGACACGAACTTGAACGCCTCGGGCTCCCGCTCCGCGAAATTGCCCACCACGTAGGTCAGCACCGCGGATTTCGGGTACATGTTCGGCTTCGGGTCGGCGCAGTCCTTGTCGGTGATGCACGCGTACGTCGCGGGGTCGTGCTTCATCCCGCCGAGCTTCACCATGGGGTATTTGCCGAGCACCGAGGTGGGCGCCCAGTAGTAGGTGAAGATGGGCTGCTTGCGCTCGTAGGCCTTGGCGATGGCTCCCGCCAGCCCGGCGCCGGACCCCGGATCGAACAGCGTAAACTTGGCCTTGTCGAGCCCGTAGGCCTTGAACAGGTTGGCGTTGATGATCTGGCATGCCCAACCCGAGGGACAGCCGTAGAAGCGGCCCTTGCCGGGCTCTTCCTTGTCCGCGAACAGGTCCGGGCGCTTCATGACCGCCTGCAGCGTGGTGAGCTCCGGGTTTGCCTTGACCACGTACTCGGGCACCCACCAGCCTTCCTCGCCGCCGTCGCTCAGGATCTCCCCGGCCTTTTTCAGCCGTCCTTCCTTCTCCGCCTTGGCCACCACTTCCTTGACGGAGTTGATCCAGATTTCCGGGGCGACGTCGGGCTCGCCCTTCTCGGTCATGGACGTCACGGTCGGCACCGTGTCGCCCGGCACCAACTCCACCTGACATCCGTAGCCCTTCGCCAGAATGATGGCCTCCACCTGCGCCGCCACAGCCGCCGAGTCCCAGTTCATCTCCGAGATCGTGACCTTGCCGCACTTCGCCTGCGCCGCCGCACCCAGGGCCAGCACCAGAAACGCGCCCGCCAGAACGCCCACTATTCGAGATTTCATACCGTCCTCCTTTGTTATAGCCGTCCACGCGCCGGCCTCATGCCGGCGCCCAGGGAATTGTCCCGTGTTCGCACGCGGGGATTATCCCCCAAGTAAACGAGAGCCGCAACCCTTCCGAAATCTGGACCCTGGACCCCCCCGGCGTCGCCCTAGGCGTCACCCCGGGCTTGACCCGGGGTCCAGAACCAGGGGCAGTCCGCGTCGATCTCTCAACCACCTTGCGTGGTTCCGCGGAACCGCAACGCAATCCCCGCCTCGAGGTTTGTTGTAAGGGAAAATAATCGGCCGGAAGGAGTCAAGGGAGGAGACTAGGTCTTGGTAAGCAGGGCCAGGGAGTAGCCAGAATAATCCTCGTGATCAGAGCCTCCGCGCTCCGGCATTCGTATGACTTCGAGCGCCCATCCACCTTGTTGATCGACCAGGAATTCCTGCACGGCCGCCTTGATACCCGAGAACTTCTGCTTCACGAGGATGAACTCGTTGTCCCATCCAAGACGTAACCGTCGCGACGCCGATGGCCATGGGCCTCTTATGCGCTTGCCAATGGAGTTGGCGAGGCGATTGACGTACCGTGAACGCACCCTTAACACAGTTGCCTCCATGAAGTAGTCATCGAGAACAATCACTCCCCCCGGCGCCATGAACTGGCTCAACAGCGCAAGTTCCTTGCTCACGGCCGTACGACTGTGGTCGCCGTCGATAAAGGCGACATCGATGGGCCCGTAACACCAATCGCCCAAGACGGCCCAGGATTGGCCTTTGATGGGTGTGACCAGTTCCGCTTCACGTGGGTACCAACGACGCCAGATCTCGGACCGGCTCAGCGTCATTCCGGCCAACGGCTCCGGGGACTGTTGCTGTTTGACCTGCCAGCTGCGCGCGTCGTGGTGGTCGATGACGTCAATGGTATAGACGGATCCAACATCCGTTTCATGCAGAGCACGCGCCATAGTGATAGCCGAGAATCCTCTGGCGGTGCCCACATCCAGGATCACAAGAGGGTGGGTTCCGTCCTGCCGCTGGCGGACCAGCTTGTAAAGAAGCAATCCGCGGTCTCCACCTCTCAGTATTTCGCATGAGCGGCGATACCAGTCCGCAGCCAAACCGTCCACGCGCAGTTCGGTCAACTTGTGATCCAAAGATGTCACGACGAAGCGGCTTGGAATCGTCTCCATAGGCGTCCTCCGGAGTTATCACGACATTCCCCGGTCCTGCAATCCGGGTCTGTTCCATCCCCGGCACCATATCGTTGAAATCGATTCGGAGACCTGCTATTCCGCACCAGGAAGTCTGTGCGGCATTTCAGAGGGACCCTGGAGGTTGAGCCGATTTACAGAGCCAAGCGGCACTTGGCGGACGCTGAGTGCGGGCACCTGCTTGGCGTGGATTCGCCACGCATTCTTCCGGCTAACGTCAACAGAGTCACTTGAATGACGAGGTTCTTGTCCGTTGTTACACCAACGCATAACCGGGCTCACACCTTGTCCCGTGTCTGGGAAAGCCTCATCCGCCAAAAGCCCATACACTTTGAGTGGGTTGTAGTCGACGACGGCTCCACCGACGACACCTGTCATATCGTCGGGCGGTGGCAAGCAACCAGCCCATTCCCGCTGTTATACCAGCGTATACCGCACAGCGGCCGCAACGCGGCCGTCAATGCTTCCAATAGTCTCGTCTCCGGTGAGTTCGTGACTATCATGGACAGCGACGACTGTTTCAAAGACGGCGCGTTTGAAACCATCGAGACAGTTCTGGGTCTGCATCAGGTATCCTCCGACCCGGCGTTGGGAGGACTTGGCTTCGTCTACGAAGACGAAACCGGCACGCCGTTGTGCAAGACGGTCGCGGACCCTCTCCGAGCATCGTATCTCGATGCCTGGTTTGTGCATGGATTGCGCGGCGAAATCGAGTACGTCTGGAAGAAAGGCTTGTTTGAACGACTGCACTATCCCGAAGTGCCTCCGCCGGACCATGTACCGGAGCGGACGACACACGCTCCTTTTGCCAGATTGTATGACTTCGTTTATGTCGCACCGCGAATAGGGTGTCGCTATCGTTACGATGGAATTCGCCGTCTTACCGAAGACGACCACCTGCGCGGGCCGCACCGGTTAACGAAACCGCGACGCGGGCATTACCATTACAGTTCGTCGATTCTTCGCGACGAACTTGCCTATTTCCGATACGAGCCCTTGTGGTTCTGGAAAAGAGCGATGAATGTCAGCCGATACGGACTTCAAAGCCGTGTCGGATTTGGCAAGCAATTTGCCGACTTGGTGACAACCAGGGCCAGACTACTGTGGATAGTCGCGTTGCCCTTTGGCATCGCGAAATACTTTGTGTGGAAATGGAGGTACGGAAGGTTGCGGCAGCGGAACGCCCAGGGCTGACCCTGGGAGAGGGTCGCAACTGTTAAGCTGAATCGCAGACTCGGCTGACAGGAGGTCGGAAGGCGAGATGGCTAGGCAATTGGTCGACGTCATAAATGAATACTGTTACCGTCAGTTGGGCGTGTTCCCCAACATCGAGAGACCGAAAGGGTACAATGACAAGATAAACTGGCTGAAACTCTACGACCAAATGGCCGACCACGTCACTTGCTGCAACAAGTTATTGGCTCGTGCCTACGTTGCAGAACGATGTGCCCCAGGCTGCCTGCTGGGGATCTATCAGATATCAAAAAGCGTGGATCAAATTGAGTTCGACGTTTTACCGGAACGCTTTGTACTAAAATCTAACCATGACAGCGGCACGGTGCATGTAATTACGGAACGGCGTGGTCTCCGACGCGTCAAAAGGGAGATCCGTAGAAGCTTGAAGCGCACTTACGGACTCAATACCGGGGAGTGGGCCTACTCTCATATTTCCCCCTACGTGTTCGCGGAAGAATACATGCCTGGCCCGATTGTCGATTACAAGTTCCATTGTTCCCTTGGACAGATATTCTGGGTTCAAATCATTGCGGACCGCGCCTCTGGTACTCCAAAAGAAACCATAGTAGACGAACACTATACGAATCTCCCGCTACACATGGACCACAAGATGGTTCACGAACCTCAAGGGCCTCCACGGCCGTCGTCTTGGGGCGGAATGAGGGCTCTGGCCCGCAAGCTCAGCGAGCCTTTTCGCTACGTGCGCGTCGACCTTTACCATTACCAGGATCGCGCCGTCTTCGGTGAACTCACCTTCTGGCCCTTGGCTGGATGTTACAAGACGAAAGACGAACCTGTTTTTGGACAGATGTTGGACATTGACACCTGTTTCAAGCGCCCGATAATTCACGATGTGGTGCATAAACAACGTAGCCTCAGACGGGCCATAAAAGACCTGACGAGGAAACCGATCCCGCATTTCCCGCGAACTACACTCTGAGTCCAGCAAAGACAAAGACTGACGCACAAGAGTCGCAGAATTCAGCGAAGGGGCGGTGCTGTGTGGTGTGGACGCGGTGGGGGCCACCGCGTCACCCCGATGTCCCCGCGCAAGAGTCTCCGGAACGCCAGCCGCTTCCTCACCGAACGCCGGCCCCCGGCCACGGCCCGCCGCCACAGTATGAGCGGTAAGCTGTCGTTGTCCCGTTGCGTCGTGCTGGCGGCACGGCGCCCTCCGTGTATTTCGGAGTCGTCCGCGCCGCCGTGATAAACCGCCGGCGGGTCGACGTAGAACGTGTTGAGGCCGCTGGCCCAGAAACGGAACAGGGCGTGATCCACGGCCAGCACCATCCTGGGGTTGTTCCGCAGAAAGTGCTCGGCGGCCTGGCGCGTGATGACGTATCCCACGGTGCCCGTGTCCGAATACCGTACGCGGCCCGCGGCGCAGCCTTCCGTCAGCGAGGCGCACGGGATGAAGGCGCGCCGGGGGTGTCCCCGGTACAGCGAGACGACGTCGAAGGAGAACGGTTTGCCCTCCAGGGCGTCGAGGACCTCGGGGAGCTTCGGCGTCAGCCGGGCGTCGTCCTCGAACACGGCCGCCATCTCCGGGCCGTTGGCCACGAGATCCTGCATCACCTCGCGATGGCTCAGCCAGCAGGCGATGGAGCCGTTGTCCTGGGGACGGAGGCCGAGGCGCCTCCGGCCGTCCCGGTCCACCTGGGCGAGTTGGTCCTCCGAGAGCTGGCGGCCGTCCACCGCCGTCTTGAGTTCGTACCCTAGGCCGACGGCGGCGAACTCGCGCGCCATCGTGGCGCGGCGATCCTGAGCCCGCTCGAGATTGATCAGGACTACGCGCATGCCGTCTGCTTCGATGTCTCGGCCCGTGCCCCTGTTCGGCCGGCCGTCCCCACCACGGACGAGATCAGGTCTTCGCACGCCGCCACCGCCCGCTCTTCGGAGAAGCGCGCCCCGTGCTCCTTTAGCCTTTGCGGGTCCGGAGGTTCATCCAGGACTCGTGCCATGGCATCGGCCAGCGCGATTTCATCGCCTACCGGGACCAGCGGGCCGAGTTCCCCGTCCCGCAGGACCTCGGCGGGACCCGCGGGGCAATCGGTGCTGACGCAGGGGCAGCCGCAGGCCAGGGCCTGGATGAGGACCCCGGGCAGGCCTTCGTGCAGGGACGACAACACGAACAGTGACGCCCGGGACATGAACGCGAACGGATTCTCCACCCAGCCCGGCAGGGAGACGGAACCCGTCAGGTTCAGCTCATGGATCAGCCTTTCGAGCTCATCCCGGCATTCCCCTTCACCGAGGATGATCAGCCGGCACGGGCGTCGTGCCGCCAGCCGCGCGAAGGCCTTGAGCAGGGTAGGGTAGTCCTTCTGCGGCGTCAGCCGCCCGGCCGCCAGCACGACCGGTGCGCCGCCGTCCAGCAGCCAGGGATGGTCCGGGGGTTGGCTCATCCCCGCGCGGAGATGCCGGGTGACCACGGGGTTGTAGATGGTCGTGATCCGGTCTCGCGGGATTCCGATGGACGAGGCCAGGCTCTCGGATACGCCGTTGGATACGCAGATGAAGTGCGCGGCCTTGGGAAACAGGTGCCCGGCCTGCCGCCTCTGCCGGTCGCTGTATTGAATGATATTGCGGACCGTGGGCACCACCGGGGGAGCATCGCCCAACAGGCTGCACCCGAGCAGGGTGGCGATCTTGGGGCGGGGAAGGCTCGGCAGCACGCAGTCGGGGTTCTCCCGTGCGACATAGGAGGCCACGGCCTTGGCTTGGCGCGCCAGGAGCCTGCCGGGCAGGCAGCGTGGGTCCCAATCCAGCGCGCCGGCCAGGCGGACCCAGTCGAGCGGGGTCGAGGTCGAGGAGACCGGAGTCAGTCGAGACACCACGTCCCCGGCGGTTTCCTCCGTGCGCCGGTCGGGGCGGTGGCTCGACAGGACGAAAAGGCGCGCGTCGTCCGGGACCTCATCGGCGTAGTGAATCCGCGTCCGGAACAGGACAAGGTCGACCTTGTGGCCGCGTTCGATCAACCCGCCCGCCAACGCCAGCATCGAGCGCTCGGCGCCGCCGCCGCCGAGATCAGGAATGACGAGAGCGACATGCACGCACGTTTCCCTTCACGAAGTCACGCTCCCGATGTCCAGCCATTGCCAATCAGACCAGGCTCCCGATCAACTGCTCGTAGGCATCGCCGGCCTTTTGTGCCGAGAAGTCCGCTCCCCGCTGCCGGAGCCGGTTCCTGTCCGGTGGTCGTTGGAGGACCTGATCCATGGCCTCCGCCAGCGCGGCCTCGTCGTCCACCGGAACGAGGGGGCCGAATGAGCCGTGCTGCAGGATCTCCGCCGGGCCAGCGGGGCAGTCCGTGCTGACACAGGGACAGCCGCACGCCAGCGCCTCGATCAGCACCGTCGGGAGCCCTTCGTGGACCGATGAAAGCACGAACAGCGACGCCCGGGCAAACAGCGCCAGGGGGTTCTCGACCCATCCCGGCAGCGAGACCCCGCCGGCGAGGCCGAGATCCGTGACGAGCGTTTCGAGTTGTTGCCGTTGCTTCCCCTCGCCGAGGATGACCAGCCGGCACGCGCGACGCGCGTTCAGGCGCCCAAAGGCCCTGATGAGCGTGGCGAAGTCCTTGCGCTCTTCCAGGTGTCCCGCCGCGACGACGACCGGGGGGCCGCCGTCCGCAAGCCAGGGATGGGCCGGCGGTTCCGATGTCTTGGCGTGCAGTTCCGGCGTCACCACGGGATTGTAGATCGTGGTGACGCGGTCGTGCGGGACGCCCACGGCGGCGTCCAGATTGGCGGCGATGCCGTGGGACACGCAGATGAAACGCGCGGCGTTTTCGGCCAGGTGACGCAGCCGGCGCAGGTGCCGTTTCCCGCGGACGAGATTGTGGACGATCGGCACCACGGGCGGATGGCGCTTGAAAAGGCGGCACGCGAGAAGCGTCGCGAGTTGCGCGCGGCGGATGTTGGGCAGAACGCAGTCCGGTTTTTCGTGTTCCATGTAACCGGCCAACGCCCGCGCCTGGCGCACCAAGCGCATGCTGGGCAGGCCAAGCGGGTCCCAGTTCAAGGCCCTTGCCGCGCGCATCCAGTCGGCGGATATCGGGTTTGTGGGCGCCTGGATCGCTTCCGGTCGGGTCTCGGGCACGACCTTCGCGGAACCCCCCGTTCCCCGCGCGTCGCCGGCGACGAAGAGGCGTGTTCCGTGGGGAACATGACGTTGAACGATGGCCTGGAGCAGGACGATGTCGACCCGGTGCCCGCGGCAAATCAACTCCTCCGCCAGGTTGAGCACCACGGTCTCGGCGCCGCCCCCGCCGAGGCCGGGAATGGTGAACGCGACATGCACTGGAATCACACGAAGCGTGAAATCAACTCCTCATAAGCGGCCACCGAGGCCTCGCCGGAGAAGTCCTCGGCCCGCTCCCGCAACGCGCGCGTATCGGGCGGCCGGTCCAGCATCCGCTCCATGGCGTCCGCCAGCCCGCCCTCGTCGCCCACCGGAACGAGAGGCCCCAGCCGTCCGTCCTCGAGGATCTCACGGGGGCCGGCGGGACAGTTGGTGCTGACGCAGGGGCAGCCGCACGCCATGGCCTCGACCAGGACGCTTGGCAGCCCTTCGTAGATCGACGACAACACGAACAGGGACGCCCGGGACATGAAGGCGAACGGGTTCTCCACCCATCCCGGCAGCGACACGCGGTCGGCGACGCCCTGGCCCGCGGCGAGCTGCTCGATCTCCGCCTTCTGTTCCCCCTGCCCGAGGATCACCAGGCGGCAGGGGCGCCGGCCGGCCAGAAGCGCGAACCCCCGAATCAGTGTCGGGTAGTCCTTCTCCCTGGTCAGCCGGCCCGCCGCCAGGATGACCGGCGGCCCGCCGTCCGAAAGCCACGGATGGTCCGCGGGCTCCTCGGCCCGCGTCCGGATGGCCGGCATGACCACCGGGTTGTGGATCGTGGTGATGCGTTTCGCCGGAATGCCGGCGGCGTCGGTCAGGCTGTCGGAGACCCCGCGGGACACCCCGACGAAGTGCGCCGCGCCGCCGGCAAGGCGCCGGGACCTCCGCCGGTCGCGGCGCGACCGGTGATGGACGTCGCTGTGCACCGTCGGTATGACCGGCGGGTGCCCGCCCAGCAGGCGGCCGGCCAGCAACGTGGCCGCCTGGGAACGGGAGAGGTGCGGCAGCATGCAGTCCGGCCGTTCCGTCTCCATGTACGAGGCGACCGCCCGGGTCTGCCGGAGCAGGCGGCCGCTGGGCAGGCAGAGCGGGTTCCAGCGGAAGGCGCCGGCCGCGCGCATCCAGTCCCGTGGGCCGGGACGTGCATGCAACCGCACCGCGCGCGCGAGCACGTCCCCGTTTCGTTCTTCCGTGAGCCGGTCCGGCGCGTCTCCCGCAAGAAACACCCGCACCTCCTCGGGAAGGCTTCGGTGGATGATGGTGTGGAACAGGACGATGTCCACCTTGTGACCGCGCGCCGCGAAACCGCGGGCAAGCCGGTAGACCACCCGTTCGGCGCCGTTGCCGCCGAGGTAGGGGATCACGAACGCGACGTGCATGGGCGAGGCCGGACCCTGGGATATGGCTTCCCCTACACCCTCAGCCCGCACCCCTCGAACGCCTCCCGCGTCCGTTCCTTCTCCTCCTCGGTGAGCTGCAGGAACGGCGGGCGGACCGGCCCGCCCACCTGGCCCAGGAGCTCCTGCCAGTATTTCTGGTGGGCGTGGGGCTTGCCGCCGGGGCGGGATCCGGCGAGGGCCTCCCGGACGGGGTTCAGGCTGTCCCGGACCTGGCGCGCCTTGTCGCCCTGTCCGTCCAGGGCGAGCTGGGTGTACTCGTGCATGCGCCGGTCGTTCCGGGTCTGCAGCAGGTAGGGGGGCGAGGAGCACAGGTAGAGCTGCCAGCCCAGTTCCACGATGTTGTCGAGCCACTCCTCTTCCGAGGCGGTGCTGACGATGAGCCGGTCCCCGGCCAGCTTGGTCAGGTCCGCGTACATGGGCCGGGGCACCGAGTACTTGATGGCGACGATGTTGGGCAGTTCCGCCACCCGCTGGCACAGCTCCGGGCTCATCAGGTAGCCCGAGTCCGGGTGGCTCCACATGGCGATGCCGATGTCCACCCGGTCGCACACCGCCTTGTAGTAGTGGTAGACGGCGTCGTCCCGGTCGCTGACGAAGTGCAGCATGGGCGCGTGCACCACGATGTAGTCCGCCCCCACGGCTTCGGCGTGCCGCGCCAGCTCCACCACCGTGTCGAAGTTCTGGTCCGAGCACGACATGATGGTGCCCGCCTTGCCGGCGGTCTCTTCCACCGCGATCTCGAAGTTCCGCTTGCGCTCCTCCAGCGACATGGAGAAGAACTCCCCCTGCTTGCCGGCGATGAACAGTCCTGCGATCCCCAGGTCGTCGACCCAGTGCCGGATGTTCCGCCGCAACCCCTCCTCGTTGAACGAGAAGTCGTCGTTGAAGGGGTTCATGGCCGCCGCCCAGACGCCCTTCATGTGCTCCCGGGCGTAGGCCTTGGCGTCGTGCTTCGAGTACTTCATGGTGGCTCCGTTCCGCGACCGGAGGCGGCTGCAACTTGCCCGCTCATGACTTCGATGGGAACCATTCTACCAACCGCACTCAGGGCCATCAAGCGGCCGCCGGCGACCTTCCTCCAGTGGGTACCGTATCGCCTTCCTTTGTCGTTGGAACTCAGAACCCCTGTCCTCGACCACCCGGGGTGGGCCGCACGAACAGTGTATAGCTTGAAGGGAATCGGAAGCGGTTGCCAAGCCCGACGAGGGCCGAGTAACGACCGGAAGCTCCGAAATAAAAAGGCATTCCGTAAATTCTCTCGATGGCAAATCCGGCGCCCTCGAACTTTCGAATCCAATCCGCCAAGCCCCACGAGACGAACTCTTGCCAATTCGTGGACTGAACGCCGTGTATCTTGGGCATGCGGCATCTGGCAAGGCGGTACAAGCTGTTGAACAACTTCCAAAATCGCGATGGAACGCTGTGAACGCCGATTCCTGACGGCTTCAGCACTCGGTGCGTCTCGTGAATGCAACGGTCCACATCTTCGATATGCTCCAATACGTTGCTCGAATAGACCAGATCGAAAGAATCGTCAGCGAAACGCGAGAGGTCCGTTACGTCCATGAGAATGAACGACACATTGTCTGGAGAAGACCATCGCTCACCGTTGTCCCACTGTTGTCGGTCGACGTCGGTACAGACCAATGTCTCGCAACGTGCGGCGAGCACCTCACTCTGCAAACCGTCTCCAGCGCCTATCTCCAAGGCTCGGTTGAATCGCCGGTTCTCGAGTGCAGACAGGACGATCTCTACTTCACTTGAACGGACGAACGCGTGCCAAGTCGACGCCGAACCGGAATGAGCTCGAATTTCAGCGCATTCAAACCAGAACTGTCGATCAATTCGGGTGTGGTTCTTGCCTTTGCGCTGCGAGTACTTCATGGTGGCTCCGTTCCGATGCCGGGTCTGCAAAGGCTGTCACCGAGACAGGTATCTGAAATCAATGCCGAAATCAATGCTGAAACGCCACCGCCGGGATCCGGGCGCCTCATGTATAATGATTGTATCGCCGTCACTTTTCGGCTATTTTTGACAGCATGTTGTACAGCCGGATCACACGGCTGCCGGCCCGCAGTTTCTTCCTGTTCGGCGTGCGGGGCGTCGGCAAGAGCTGGTGGGCACGCGCGACCCTGCCGGACGCGCCGCGCTTCGACCTGCTCGACGAAGCCCTGTTTCACGATCTCCTGGCCGACCCGTCGCTGTTCCGGGACCTGGTCTCCACTGTCGCGCCGGGCGACTGGGTCGTCATTGACGAGGTGCAGCGCGTTCCCGCGCTGCTGAACGAGGTCCACCGGCAGATCGAGGAACGCGGCCTGCGCTTCGCCCTGCTCGGCTCCAGCGCGCGAAAGCTCAAGACCGCCGGGACCAACCTGCTGGCCGGACGGGCCGTCCGCAAGTCCATGTATCCGCTGGTCCCGCGGGAGCTCGGCGCGGACTTCAACCTGGACGACGTGCTCATGTACGGCAGCCTCCCCGTGGTCTGGACCGCGGACAGCCGTCGCGAGGTTCTCGAAAGCTATACGCAGCTATACCTGCGGGAAGAGATCCGCGCGGAGGCCGTCGTCCGCAACCTGCCGGGCTTCGTTCGTTTCCTGCCGATTGCCGCTCTGCTGCACGGACAGGCCGTGAACGTGGCGGGCATCGCACGGGACGCGGGCGTGGCACGCACCACGGTCGCCGGCTACCTGGACGTCCTCGAAGATACCCTGCTCACCTGGCGCCTGCCCGCCTTCGAGGCCAGGCTGCGGGTACGCGAACGCCGCCGGCCCAAGCTCTACTGGGTGGACCCCGGCGTGGTGCGAGCCGTGAAACGCCAACTCGGGCCCGTGTCCGCGGAGGAACGCGGCGCCCTGTTCGAGGGCTGGATCCTCGGCCTGCTGCGTGCCCACGCCGAAGAGCGGCCGATGTTCGATAGCATCCACTACTGGGCTCCGGCGGAATCGGGCACCGAGGTCGACTTCCTGCTCCGCCGGGACGGCGAGCACCTCGCCATCGAAGCCAAGGCGGCAAGGCGGTACAACACCGCCTTGCTCAGGGGACTGCGCGCCATCGAGGACCTGCCGGGACTGGTCCGGCGCGTTCTGGTCCACGACGGCCGGCGCGCCTTCCGCACCGAAGACGGTATTGACGTGTGGCCGGTGAAACGGTTTCTCGAGGCGTTGCGGACGGATGGACTCTGGCCCTGAATCCGGACCGGTGACGGCCCTACTTGCCCGCCAGCAGCTTGGGCCAGTTGACGTCGCTCTTGGCGATGTTGCCCGGGATGTCCTCGGACCACTGCGTCCGCACCCCCAGGCTGTAGTTGAGGTACAGCTTGCCGTCCACGATGCTCCAGGCGTCCGGGTCGATGGAGGCGGTGTAGCCGTTGCTCACCGCCCAGGCGCAGTAGCCGCCGTACCTGGGCGCGTACTTTTCCGGGTCGGCCTCGAACAGCGCCTTGTTCTCCGCGCTGGCAAAGGACCACGTGGCCCCCTTCCATTCCACCCGGTGGGCCCGCTCTCCCTTCACGGGCTTCCCCTCCGCGTGGTAGGCCACCGGGTCGTACCCCCGGATGGCGCCCCCCAGATAGGTGGAGAACACCGGGTCCACGGCCCACGCCGTGCCCGCCGCCCCCGCCAGGAACGCTAGGACCACCACCGGCACCACCGCCCGCCGGATTCGCTGTGCGCAACTCATGGATGCCTCCTGGAATGTAGACATGGCGTAGACATGGGCTGATAGTTTCATTTCAGCCGATTCCGGGCGCGTTTGCAATACGCGGGGGCTGGTGGGACCCCGCCCCGCCCCGCCCCTGGACCCCGGCCCCACCACCCCGTCTGGACCCCGGCTCAAGGCCGGGGTGACGGAATGGTGTGCCGGGGTGACGGAATGGTGTGCCGGGGTGACGGAATGGTAGAAACGTCACCCCGGCCCCCTCCCGTCACCCCGGCCCCCTCCCCGTCACCCCGGCCCGCCATCCCGTCGCCGCGGCCCCCTCCCGTCACCCCGGCCCGCCATCCCGTCGCCGCGGCCCGCCATCCTGTCGCCGCGGCCCGCCATCCTGTCGCCGCGGCCCGCCATCCCGTCACCCCGGCCTTGAGCCGGGGTCCAGGGGCGGTGGGGCGGCGCGGGGTGGCATCCACCCCCCCGTCCCGTGTAGCATCGCCCTCCATGCCCGCCTCCCGCCGCGCCGTCGCCGCCTGGTGTCTCTACGACTTTGCCAACTCCGCCTTCACCACGCTGGTGGTGACCTTTATCTACGCGGCCTTCTTCACCAAGGTCATCGCCCCGGACGAGGTGACGGGGACGTGGCAGTGGTCCCGGTGCGTCAGCATCACGGCGGTGTCGGTGGCGCTCATGTCGCCGGTGCTGGGCGCCCTGGCCGACCGGGGCGGCTACCGTAAGCGTTTCCTGGGCTTTTTCACCGCGGTTGCGGTGCTGGGCGCCGCCATGCTCTACACCGCCGTCCCCGGCCAGGTGGCATGGGCGCTGTTCTGGTTCACCCTGGGCAACATCGCCTTCGAGATGGGCGGGGTCTTCTACAACGCCTTCCTGCCCGAGGTGGCGCCGCCGGACCGCATCGGGCGGGTGTCGGGCTACGGCTGGGCGCTGGGCTACGCCGGCGGCCTGTCCGCCCTGGGGCTGGCGCTGGTGGGCTTCGTGGACGCGGAGACCCCCTGGTTCGGGTTCTCCAGGGAGGGCTACCAGCACATCCGCGCCACCAACCTGCTGGTGGCCGTGTGGTTCGCCGTCTTCAGCCTGCCGCTGTTCCTGTGGGTGAAGGACAGGCGCTCGCCCGCCGGCGCCTCCGGGGCGTCCCTGGCCGGCTCCCTGCGCCAGCTCGCCGCCACCTTCCGCGAGATCCGCCGCTACCCCGACATCTTTCGCCTGCTTCTGGCCCGCCTCTTCTACGCCGACGGCCTCAACACCGTCTTCGCCTTCGGCGGCATCTACGCCGCCGGCACCTTCGGCTTCACCTTCGAGGAGCTGCTGGTGTTCGGCCTGGTGCTCAACGTGGCCGCCGGGTCCGGCGCCTTCGCCCTGGGGTTCGTGGACGACTGGCTGGGCGGCAAGCGCACCATCCAGATCAGCCTGGTGGGGTTCATCGTGGCCGCCTCCACCGCGCTGCTGACCGGCAGCCGCGCGCTGTTCTGGGCCGCCGGCCTCCTCATCGGCCTCTGCGGCGGCCCCAACCAGGCCGCCAGCCGCTCCCTCATGGGCCGCTTCGTGCCCCCCGGCAAGCGGAACGAGTTCTACGGCCTGTTCGCCTTCTCCGGCAAGGCCACCGCCTTCATGGGCCCCTTTCTTCTGGGCGAGCTGACCCGCCTGTTCGCCTCCCAGCGCGCCGGCATGGCCGTGGTGGTGGTCTTCTTCGTCATCGGCCTCGCCCTCGTGCACCGCGTCGACGAGGCCAGAGGGAAGGAGCGGGTAACCACCCCGTTACCCCGCCCCCTGGACCCCGGGTCAAGCCCGGGGTGACGGGAGGGTGGCCCGCGGTGACAGGGTGCTTGAAACGTCACCCCGGCCCACTCAATCGTCACCCCGGCCTTGAGCCTCGTCACCCCGGCCTTGAGCCGGGGTCCAGAGGCGGGGGGTGGCGGGGCGCCCCCTACCCCTGCCGCCTTCGGATAAACGCCAGCGCCGCCTTGATCCGGCTCTCCACCCCGAGCTTCTCGTAGATCTTGTTCAGGTGGTTCTTCACCGTGTGCTCGCTGATGTAGGTGCGGTTGGCCACCTCCTGGTTGGACAGCCCCTCGGCCACCAGCTTCAGCACCTCCAGCTCCCGCCGGCTCAGGGTGTCGATGCCGTCGGGCTCCCTCCTGGCCGGCTGCGCCTGGGCCTGCCGCGCCGCGATGGCCGTGAACTCCGCGGCCTGGGACAGCCCCGGGTCGATCCAGATGCCGCCCTGGTGGACGGTCCGGATCGCCTGGAACAGGGTCGTGGGCGACACCCCCTTGAGCACGTAGCCCCGCGCCCCGGCCTTGGCCGTCTCCAGCACCGCGTCCTCGTCGTCGAACGCGGTGAGGATCACCGTGCGCGTCTCCGGGTGCCTTTCCCCAAGCTCCAGCAGCGTCTGCACCGCTTCCCCTCCGGGCATCCTGAGGTCCAGCAGCAGCACGTCCGCCTTGCCCCTGGCCACCGCCGGCTCCACCTCCCCGGCGCTCTCCCCCTCGCCCGTTACCACGAGGTCCTTTTCCCGCGCCAGCAGCCGTTTCAATCCGGCGCGGAATAGTGTATGGTCATCGGCAATGGCGATCTTTATCGAGTCCATTAACGGTTTCTCCCGCAAGGCGTAACGTCAATCAGGAATCTCTATCCATTTTCGTCGAAAACTGCAACCTTTGACCTAGCAATTGAGCGGCATACGGCGTCCTTGGGTAGAAAACAGTACTTTACGGCCATTGCACAGACCCAGTAGAATTAGTAGGAGATGCGGATGCGTAGTTGTTTTTTTGGCAGATCTATTTTTACCCACAAGGAGGAGGACATGACCAACTTCGCGAAGAGGGCATTAGGATTAGCGAGTGCCCTGGTTTTTATGGGAGCGATGGCGCTCGTAGCGTCTCCGGTGCAGGCGGCTGACGTCGACACCCGGATCGAAGCCCTCGAGCGCGAGCTGGCCCAGTTGAAGCAGAACCAGGTCGCCAGCGAAGAGCGGGCCCTCGCGGCCGAGGCGAAGGGGCCGACGTTCAGCTACTCCGGCGGCAAGGGGCTCACCATCGCCGCGGCGGACAACAACTGGAGCATCAAGTTCGCACAGCGCCTGCAGGTCTATTCGACCTTCTACATGACGAAGGACAGCGTCGAGGATGGCTATCAGCACGGTCAACTGCGTGTGCGCCGTTTCCGGCCGTCCATCAACGTCACCTCGCAACAGGGGTTCTATGCCGTGAACTGGACTTTCAGCGGCAAGGAAACCGTGGCTTTCGACGGCGACGGCTACCTGAACTTCAACAAGATCAACCCGTTCCTGCCCAGTCTGGGATGGGGCTACAACCCCTCTTTCTCGGGTATCTCCAAGAGCTTGTTCAGCGCCGAAGACGCGCTCTTCTCCGACGCCCTCGCCATGGGCGGCGCCCAGGACGGCAGCCTCGTGCTGTCGTGGAAGAGCCTTCCCGCCATGGGGATGGCCAAGGTTTCTCACCTGAACTTCGCCATCGGTCACGACGAGTTGGACGAGTACGGGAGCTCCCCGCCCACCACCGACAACTCCCGTTCGTTCGCGGCCTCCATCGGCATCAAGCCTTTGGGTGCGGCCAAGGCGATGGGCGGCCTCGACATGAGCAGCCTCACCTACAAGTTCGCGTACGAGAGCCTTCGGAACGGGTACACGGAAGGTGTCGGCACGCTTGGGACGGTCCACAGGACGAAGTCGGTCAACTTGGCGGATATCGGCAAAGTCGACGGCGACCACACCTACTATGCCCACAGTCTCGAATGGAGCCCGCTGAGTTTCCTGAGCCTGACCACCCATTACGTCAGCTATAGTGGTGACGCGGATGCGGGCACGGCTGCCTCAGTGTGGGCCGACGCGGTCGACTTCGCTGTGAATACGGATACGGGTGCTCTCGACGGTAGTGCTGAGGTCAGAGCGACTAACGCCAGCGCGGCGGAGATGCACGATCGTAGCGTCAACGAGTTGGGGGTTGGGTTGCGCATGTGGCTGTGGGGCCCCAAGAGCGGCGCGTTGGGCGGCAGCTCGGGCGAAGGCGGAATCTCCATCGCTCCGGTATACACCGTCGTCGACATCAAGAAGCGGGGAGCCGTGATTACGCCGGGGTTGCAGGCTGACGGTACACCAATTGCCGCCGGTAGTAACAACAACGCTGCCCCTGATACGTACGTCCGCGTGCCGGGCGGCGAGGTCACCAACACCAGCGTCATCATCGACTTCTATGTCCCCGGTGGCTGGCTCAAGCTCAGCGGCATCTGGGACAACTACCGTTGCGACGCGTCGGTCTGCCACGCCGATGTTGGGACTATGGCATCGGACGGCGATGACAGCTTCAACACTTTCACTCTGGCAGCAGAGTACAGGTTCTAGGCTGAAATTCGCTCAAGCAAAAAGGGGCCGTCCCGATCGGGGCGGCCCTTTTTTTGTCCGCGGTTCGGACCGCGGTGAGCGCTGCGCTGCGCGCATGGTTTGACCGGGAACGGTCCCTTCGTTATATGGTTAGGGAGTACGGTATTGGACGAGTGGCGTTCGGAAAATGTCCGGGTTTTGTGGAGATCACGGGATGGATTCGCGCACGAAGATGAGCCGGTTGACGCTCAAGGTGATGGTGTTGGCGCTGGTGGCGGCCGGTCTGGCGGGTTGCTGGAGGCCGGCCGGAATCGGCGTGGGCGGAAAGTACATCGACGGCGTGAACGAGCTGAGCAAGAGCCGGAGGGGCGGCGATCCGCGGAAGGCCATCGTGAATCTTCAGTACGTGGTCACCCGGGACCCCACCTACCTTGACAGCCTGACGCAGCTCGGACGGGCGTACTACCACGCCGGTCGGCACACCGCGGCGTTGGAGGTGCTCAAGCGCGCGTTGGCGGTCAACAAGAACGACGAGATCGCGTGGCTGGTGTTGGGGTTGACCCAGTTCCAGCGGGGCGAAGACGAGCAAGGTCTCGCGAGCTACAAGGGCGGGCTGACGCTGCTGGCCAGGGCGACCCGCGATGGCTACAGAGACTTCACCGCGGAGTTCTGGGACCTAAAAGGGACGGTCCGCCGGGCCCTGCGGCGCAACATTTCCCTGGCCCGTGAAGGCATTCGACGGAAATCAGCGCTCATCGTGGCGGGCGAGGACCTGCTGCACCGAATCGCCCAGCAACTCTACGACGCAGAGGCGTACAAGGAGCACGCCGAATACCTGGAAGGCAAGAGAGACAGCGGCAGGGACCGCCGCTGACGACGGAACGGCAAGCTTGATCCGAGGTCCGGCCTACTGGCGTTGTGAGAGCGCAGCCATGACTTCCTCGTGTCGCTTCGCATCGGCGACCCTGACTTCTTCGTGCCGCTCCGCATAAACCGCCATCGTTTCCGCGTGCTGCACGTCTCGCCGCTTGGCGGACGGCAGCGTAGCAGTCTGGTAGGCACGCGTTGCGGTTTCGAATTCGGTCATGACAGTCTCCTTGCCTCTACCAATCGGCAAGGAGCAGCAATTCTAAAGCACGTTCCAGAATTCCATTTCTCGGCAAGACTGATTGCAACAACCGTCCTCGACCTCCCCGTCATTCTGGACCCCGGGTCAAGCCCGGAGGTGACGTGGAGGTGGAATCCGTCACCCCGGGCCCCGGGGCAAGCTTGACCCGGCGCCCAGAAAGTGCGGCCTCCAATCCCCCTCCCGGAGCCTTCGCTCCGTGGCCCGCAGCCGCTCCGGCGTCCCCAGGTCCTGCCATTCGCCGTCGAACGGAAACCCGCAAAGGCGCTCCGCCCCCTTCAACATCGCCGGATACGTCGCCCGCGTGATGCTGAAGGGCTCCGCGCCCTCCATGTACCGGAAGATATCCGGCTCCAGCACGTGGACCCCGGTGAACATGTACTGCTCCAGCTTCCCCGAGGGTCGGCCGGGCGCCCCATGTTCCAGGAACCGCCCGATGACGCCCCGTCCGTCCGTCCAGATGGCCCCGTAGGCTTCCGCCTCCGGGTCCTTCCGCAGCACCAGGGTGGCGGCCGCCCGCCGTTCCCGGTGAAACCGCAGCACCTGGTCCAGCCGCAGATCGATGAGCACGTCGCTGTTCACCACCACGAACGTGCCGTCGTCCAGGAACCGCCGCGCCCCCAGCAGGCCGCCGCCGGTGTCCAGCAGCGTCTCTTCCCTGGAGTACGCGACCTCCACGCCGAACCCGGAGCCGTCTCCCAGGTAGTCCTCCACCCGGTCCGCGAAGTGGTGCACGTTGACCACGATCTCGCGGATGCCGTAGTGGCGCAGCAGCAGCAGCGAATAGTCGATCATGGGCCGGCCGTTCACCGGCACCAGGCACTTGGGCAGGCTGTCGGTGAGGGGCCGGAGCCGGGTGCCCAGCCCGGCCGCGAACAACATCGCCCTCACCGGATCTCCTCGAAGTGCTCCGAAAGCACCGTCCTCAGGCGCTCCAGGCCCGGCGCGCGCCGGAGGTTTCGGCCGATGCGCTCCACGGTCGGCGGGATGTAGCGCTTGTAGCCCGGCTTGCCCTTCACCAGGTCCAGGTAGCGGAACCGGCCCACCACCTTGAGGTCCCGCTGCAGTGCCGACAGCAGGTAGGTTTCCCAAAACGCGTGGCGATCCGGCCGGGGCTCCCCCAGGGCCTCGGTGCGCTCCATGTAGTAGTCCACCAACCGCGCTTCCAGCGCCGGCGTCACCACCCGGTCGGTCTCCCGGTCGTTCAGCAGCGAGGCCAGGTCGTACGGGCCCGGCGCCAGCAGCGCGTCCTGGAAGTCGATGACCGCCACCGCGCCGTCATGCACCATGAGGTTCCAACTGTGGTAGTCCCGGTGGTTCAGCACCCGCGGCTGCCCGGCCAGGTGTTCCGCCATGCCCTCGAACGCCGCATCCAGCACCCGCCGCTCCGAATCCGGCAGGCTCCCCTTGTCCCCCCGCTCCAGCCCGTACTCCGTGAAATGGTCCAGCTCCCAGAGATAGAGCCGCCGGTCGAAGGCCTGCCGGAACGCCATGCAGCCGTCGTCCCGCGCCCGGGTGCCCAGCACCTGGAGCACCAGCAGCTCGTCGATGGCCTTCCGGTACCAGGCCGCCGCCTCCGCCTCCGGCGCCTCCCGCACCCGGTCCCACAGGCTCACGTCCCCCAGGTCCTCCAGCAGCATCAGCCCCTCGTCCACCCAGTACCCGTACAGCGCCGGCACCCGCACCCCCACGCCCCGCAGGAACCGGTGCACGTTCAGGAACGGCAATTCCTCCGGCGGCTCCTCGAACACCGCCAGCTCCTCCGACGACACCGGCAACCCCACCTCGCTCCACTCCATCACCATCACCGACCCCGGCGCCCCCGCCCCAACCAGCCACGCCCGAAAATAGCGCCGCGAAGACGCATCCCCCGCCAGCGCCGCCAGCCCCGTCACCCGCACCCCCGGCCCGAACACCTGCGCCGCCTTCTCCGCCACTCTGTCGGTCAGCCCGTCCATGGATTCCATGTAGCCGATGGTGTTCCCGAATTCCAGGAGGGATTTCCGGACGCCGGTAACGATATGACCACCCGGTGCCGCAACGCCTGGACCCCGGGTCAAGCTTGCCCCGGGCTTGACCCGGGGTCCGGGGTGACGTGGAGGTGGATTCCGTCACCCCGGCCCCCCTGAGCGTCACCCCGGCCTTGAGCCGGGGTCCAGGCATCACAGCTCTAAAGTTCGCACCTCTTCCGCCGATCATTCCTACCATGGACAATAACCCCTGCGTCTACATCCTGACTAACAAACGGAACGGCACACTGTACGTCGGCGTCACCTCCGACCTCGTACACCGCGTCTGGCAGCACAGAAACCATGTGACCCCGGGTTTCACCAGCCGCTACCGCGTCCACACCCTCGTTTGGTACGAATCCCACGAATCCATGATGGGCGCCATAACCAGGGAGAAGTCACTGAAACGCTGGCACCGCCACTGGAAGCTGGCGTTGATCGAGCAGACCAATCCCACGTGGCGGGACCTGTACGACGAACTGCTCTGACGGACCCCGCCCCGCCTCTGGACCCCGGCTCAAGGCCGGGGTGACGATATAGTGGGGCCGGGGTGACGATATAGTGGGGCCGGGGTGGCGGGAGTGGGGCCGGGTTACGCTTCAGGGGGTCTGGGGTGACGGAATCCACCTCCACGTCACCCCGGCCTTGAGCCGGGGTCCAGGCATGCAGCCGCCAGCCCGCCGCTCCTCCGCCCCCCTCCGTTCCGCCCCCCCGCACCCCGGTCCCTGCCCGGGACCACCGGCCAAGCCGTCACCCGTGCGTCGTCCGCGCCGGGGTGACGAAACTCCGGAAATGTGTTAGCCCCCCTCTCATGTCGTTCCGAGTGGGCATGGCGCAGATCAACCCGAAACTGGGGGACGTGGCGGCGAACCTGGACCTCTACCAGGCCGGGGTGCGGGAGGCGGTCGCGGCGGCGGCGGACCTGGTGGTCTTCCCCGAGCTGAGCCTCACGGGTTACTTCCTGCGGGACATGGTTCCGGACGTGGCGGTGCGGCTGGAGAGTCCGGAGATGGAGCGGCTCAAGGCGTTGAGCCGGGACGTGTCGCTGGTGGCGGGGCTGGTGCTGGAGAGCGCGGACCACCGGTTCTTCAACGCCGCGGTCTACCTGGAGGACGGCGAGGTCCGGCACGTCCACCGCAAGGTGTACCTGCCCACCTACGGAATGTTCGACGAGCAGCGCTACTTCGCCCGGGGCGGCCGGCTGCGGGCCTTCGACACCCGCCACGGCCGGCTGGCGCTGCTCATCTGCGAGGACCTGTGGCATCCGTCCACGGTCTACCTGGCCGCCCTGGACGGCGCCCTGACCGTCCTCTGTCCGTCGTCGAGCCCGCTGCGCGGCGTCACCGACGGCGCCGACCAGGACGACAACGCGCGCTACTGGGAGCTCATCACCCGGAGCTACGCCGAGACCTTCGGCCTCTTCGTGGTGCACGCCAACCGGGTGGGCTTCGAGGACGGCGTGGGCTTCTGGGGCGGCTCCGGCATCCTCGACCCCTTCGGGCATACGGTGTGCAAGGCGGACTACTACGAGGAAGCCTTCCTGGCCGGGGAGGTCTCCCACGAGGTGGCGCGCCGCAAGCGCACCCGCGCGCCGCTGTTGCGGGACGAGGACGTGGACCTCACCATCCGGGAACTGGAACGCATCCGCCGCGACTGAGGAAGCAGAGGGGCGATGATTCCCACCAACGTGTCACTCCTGCGCCGGATCCTGGTGGCCTTCATCCGGAACGAGGTGCGCAAGGTCGGCCTCGAGCGGGTGGTGGTGGGCCTCTCCGGCGGGGTGGACTCCAGCCTGAGCGCCATGCTGGCGGCCGAGGCCCTGGGGCCGGAGCAGGTGCTGGGCATCATGATGCCCTACCGGACCTCCAGCGCCGAGAGCCTGGAGCACGGCCGGCTGGTGGTGGAGAAGAGCGGCATCCGCTCCGCCACGGTGGACATCACCGCCCAGATCGACGCCTACTTCGAGGCGTTCCCGGACGCCGACCCCAAGCGCCGGGGCAACAAGATGGCCCGGGAGCGCATGACCATCCTCTACGACCATTCCGCCCGGTGGGACGCGCTGGTGGCCGGCACCAGCAACAAGACCGAGCTGCTGCTGGGCTACGGCACCCTGCACGGCGACATGGCCTCGGCCCTCAACCCCCTGGGGGACCTCTACAAGACCCAGGTCTGGGCCCTGAGCGGGGCCGTCGGCGTCCCGGACGCGATCGTCGACAAGAAGCCCTCCGCCGACCTCTGGGCCGGGCAGACCGACGAGGCCGAGCTGGGCTTCAGCTACCGCGAGGTCGACGAGCTGCTCTACCTCATGGTGGACCAGCGCTACGGCCGCCCCGACCTCGTCGCCGCCGGCTTCGCCCCCGACTTCGTCGACGACATCGCCCGCCGCATCCAGACCTCCCAGTTCAAGCGCCGCCTCCCGGTCATCGCCAAGGTCTCCCACCGCACCATCGACCGCGACTTCCGCTACTCCCGCGACTGGGGGAAGTAACTCCCTCGCTTCCAGGGGTTGGGCGGCAGCTCCGCCTTTTTCAAAACGCTGATTAAAGAATTGACCGGTCATGCCGAATTAACTAGGATGGGACATGTTCGCGCACGGCATTTGAGGACGGCACGTGACGGGTGAGATGATCGCAATTGTCGGGGTCGGCATAGCCCTTGCCGCTTTCAACTGGCGGGTAATGGTCCGGTTCGAGACGCGTCTTGATGCCAGGATCGACCGTCTCGACGCGAGGATCGATCGACTCGACGAGAGGATCGACCACCTGGAGGTCAGGATCGACGGCCTGGAAACCAGGATTGACCGCCTGGAAACCAGGATCGACCACCTGGAGATCAGGTTCGATCGGCTGGAAGGCAGGCTGGACGGTCTGCAGAAGAAGCTTCACGACCTGGCGCGGGAGTTCTCCGAGCTGCGGGGAGAGATCCGAGCCAGCCGGGCGTGATGCAAGACCCCCCGGGGTGGCGGATCGCAACGGCCGCTCGCCTCTCACCGCCGCTTGGCAACCTCCAGCACCAACCTGTAAACGTCCCGTTTCACCAGCGAAAACGTCTGTGCGATGAGCTTGGCCACGTCGTTGGCCGAGCGGCCGGCTTCCAGGAGCTTTCCGATCTCCGCCCGCAATGTCTCCTCGTCCACCCCCGGCGTCTCGCCGCGCCCCTCCACCACGATGACGAACTCCCCGCGCGCCGGCGTCTCTTCCAGTTCTCCCGCCAGTTGGGACAGCCTCCCCCGCAGCAGTTCCTCGTGCACCTTGGTCAGCTCCCGGCCCACCACCGCGGCCCGGTCCCCCAACACCTCGCCCATGTCCGCCAGCGCCTCCCGGATCCGGTGCGGCGCCTCGTAGAACACCAGGGTGCGGTCGTCCCCCTGAAGCTGCCGCAGCGTTTCCCGCCGCTTGCCCTGCCGCGCCGGCAGGAACCCCTGGAACACGAACCGGTCCGTGGCCAGCCCGCACACGCTCAGCGCCGCCACGGCCGCCGACACCCCCGGCACCGGCGTCACCGCCACCCCTTTCTCCGCCGCCGCCCGGATCAGATGGTACCCCGGGTCCGAGATGGTAGGCGTGCCCGCGTCCGAAACCAGCGCAATGCTCTCGCCCGCCTCCAGCCGCCCCACCAGCGCATCCGCCTTGGTGCGCTCATTGTTCTCGTGGTAGCTCGTAACCCGCGTATCGATGTCGTACCGAGCCAACAGCTTCCGGGTCTGCCGGGTATCCTCCGCCGCAATCAGATCCACCTCCCGCAGCACCCGCAACGCGCGCAGCGTGATATCCTCCAGATTGCCGATGGGCGTCGCAACCACGTAGAGCATGTTCCCAACCGATCCGCAGTCACCCCAGGCCGCGGATGCGTCCTGATTTCCCGGAGAAACCCCAGGCCACCACTCCCGACACCCAGGCCACTAAAACGTCACCCCAGCCCACTATATCGTCACCCCGGGCTTGACCCGGGGTCCAGGCGGAAGGCTGGTGCATTCCGGCCATTCTCTGGACCCCGGGTCAAGCCCGGGGTGACGTTTTATGACCCGGTGACAATATAGTGGCCCGGTGTGGTGACGCTTCGCAGCGCCCGGGGTGACGATATAGCCGACCCCGGGGTCAGGCCCCGGCACGACGCTGCTGCCAGGGATCGGGGGCAAGGCCCCGTGATGGTGTTGGGTCCGCCCTCCATCATCACGGGGCCTTGCCTCCGATCCCGACGGCCATCCTCCCGGCCCCTCATCCTCCCCCCTCCAGCAAAGCCCTCAGCCCGTCCTCGTCAAGAACCCGGACCCCCAGCTCCTCCGCCTTGGTGGCCTTCGACCCCGGGTCCGCACCCACCACCACGTAGTCGGTCTTGCCGCTGACGCTCCCCGACACCCGCCCTCCCAGGGCGGCGATCATCTTCTGCGCCTCGCTGCGGGACATGGTCTCCAGGCTGCCCGTGAGCACGAAGCTCTTCCCGCTCAGGGCGCCCTCGGCCCGGGCTTCGGCCTTGAGCCGGAACCCGTGGGCCAGCAGCTTCTCGATGACCCGGCGGTTGCCCGCGTCCGCGAAGAAGCCGGCGATGCTCTTGGCCACTTCCGGGCCGATGTCCCGCACCTCCGTGAGGGCCTCCTCGTCCGCGCCCATGATGCCGTCCAGGGTGCCGAAGTGCTCCGCCAGCACCTTGGCCGTGGCCTCCCCCACGTGCCGTATCCCCAGCGCGGTGACGAAGCGCGACAGCGTGGCGTCCTTGCGGCGGTGCAGCTCCCCCATCAGGTTCTGCGCGGACTTGGCCCCCATGCGCTCCAGCGACGCCAGCGTCTCCTCGTCGAGCCCGAAGAGGTCCGCGCTGTCGGCCACGAGCTTCTTCTCCACCAACTGCTCGATGAGCTTCTCGCCCAGCCCTTCGATGTCCAGGGCGTGGCGCGAGCCGAAGAACTTGAGGCTCTCCTTCAGCTTGGCCGGGCACGATAGCCCCACGCAGCGGTAGGCCGCCTCGCCCTCCTCGCGGTACACCTGGGAGCCGCACATGGGGCATTGGGTTGGCATCTCGAAGGGCCGCTCGCTGCCGTCGCGCTCTTCCGCGAGCACCCGCACCACGTAAGGGATCACGTCGCCGGCGCGCTCGATGACGATGGTGTCGCCGACGCGGATGTCCTTGCGCTGGATCTCGTCCATGTTGTGCAGCGACGCGTTCCGCACCGTGACCCCCGCCAACTGCACCGGGTCCAGGCTGGCCACCGGCGTGAGGGTGCCGGTGCGGCCCACCTGCGGCTGGATGTCGAGGATGCGGGTGGTGGACTGGCGCGGCTTGAACTTGTAGGCCATGGCCCAGCGCGGCGAGCGGGCGATCTGCCCCAGGCGCCGCTGCAGCTCCAGGCTGTTCACCTTCAGCACCACGCCGTCGATCTCGTAGGGCAGCGCGTCCCGTCGGCCTTCCATCTCCTCCTGGTAGGAGACGATCTCGTCCACGCTGCCGCACACCCGGGTCAGCGGCACCGGCTTGAGCCCCCAGTCTTGCAGCGCCGCCAGGAACTCCGCGTGGCCGGCGAACGACGCCGGCTCCACCGCCCCCATGCCGTGGCAGAACAGGTCCAGCGGCCGGCTGGCGGTGATCTTGGAGTCCAGTTGCTTGAGCGCGCCGGCGGCGGCGTTGCGGGGGTTGGCGAATATGTACTCGCCGGCTTCCTCCCGTTGCCGGTTGAGGCGCTGGAAGCCCTCGGTGGGATAGAACACCTCGCCCCGCACCGCCAGGAGCCGCGGCACCGCCGCCCCGTCCCGGCGCAGCGACAGGGCCACCGAGCGGATGGTGCGGACGTTCTGGGTGATGTCCTCGCCGTCCACCCCGTCCCCCCGTGTGGAGGCCACCGCCAGCTCGCCGTCCTCGTACACCAGCTCGACGCCGACGCCGTCGATCTTGGGCTCCACCACGTACTCCAACGGGTCGGTGGTCTTGAGAAAGCGCTGGATGCGCTGCTCGAAGTCCGCCAGCTCCTCCCGGTTCGTGATGTTGTCCAGCGACAGCATCGGCAGGGTGTGCCGCACGGTGGTGAACCTGTCCAGCGGCGGCCCCCCCACCTTGGCCGTGGGCGAGTTGGGCAAGGCCAGCTCCGGATGCTCCCGCTCCAGCCGGGAAAGGCGCCGGAACAACTCGTCGTACTCGGAATCGGTAATCCGCGGGTCGTCCAGGACATAGTAGCGGTAACCGTGCTCCGCTACCTTGTCGGTCAACTCCCGGATCTCCGCCTTCAACGCCTCCAGCGAATCGGTCACCGTCAAGCTCCTTCAACCCCTGCCACGGAATTCCTCATGATGTATGTCAGCCCGCGGCCCTGTCAACAAGCAGGGCCGCCGGCCCCGCCCTCTGGACCCCGGGTCAAGCCCGGGGTGACGTGGTGGGGGCGGTGATGACGCCGCTGGGGGCGGTGATGACGCCGCTGGGGGCCGGGATGGCGTTCGAGGAGGGGCCGTGGACGGTGGTGCGGCAGGTCGGGGCAACGGTACGACACAAGTGGGGCGGCCCACGGCCCCACAATCGGGACGACCTGTGCCCCTACAATCGGGACGGCCTGCGCCCCTACAAACGCGACGACCTGCGGCCCTACAAACGGGACGGCCCGCGGCCCTACAAACGGGACGGCCTGCGGCCCCACAAACGGGACGGCCTGCGGCCCTACAAACGGGACGGCCTGCGGCCCTACAAACGGGACGGCCTGCGGCCCTACAAACGGGACGGCCCGCGGCCCTACAAACGGGGCGGCCCGCGGCCCTACAATCGGGGCGGCCCGCGGCCCCCCAAGCGTCACCCCGGGCCCCGGGTCAAAGCCCGGGGCAAGCTTGACCCGGGGTCCAGAGGGCGGGGACCGGGGCCCCGGCGGTTCCAGCGTCAAGTCCGCAATCCAGTCTGGGAGGCCTGCCGAATCCCGGCCCGGGATGACGGTCAGGCAGTCCGGGACAACCGGGCAAGGAGGTCCCGCAGCCGCGGGTGGACGGTCGTGGCCGCAAGCTCGCGAGCCGTTTCCGGGGGCGTCAGCAAGCCTTCCTCGGTGATGACGGCGGTCATGCAGTCCAACGGGGTGGTGTCGAAGTAGCGGTTGACGACCCACAGTCCTTCGGGGGCGTGGGGCAGCACCTCGCCGGCCGGCCTTTCCCGCTGGCGGGGTCCGGGTGCGGCCGCGGGCATGAACTTCTCGCTTCCAGCCAGCACGTAGCAGGGCACCCCCCAGCTCCGGGCCGCGGTGGCCAGTCCCAGGGTGCCGGCCTTGTTGACCACCCCCTCCGCCGTCACCGCGTCCGCGCCCACCACCAACACCGCGCGTCCGGCCTGCCGCAGGAGCGAGAACGCCAGGCCGTCGGTGCACAGCGTGGTGGGGATGCCGCGCCCGGCCAGCTCCCGGGCCAGCGCGCCGCCCTCGTTGACGGGGCGCGACTCGGTGCAGTGGACCGTCAGCCCGACCCCCGCTTCCCGGCAGTGCAGCAGCGCATGGCGCACCGTGGACGCCGCGGAGTGGGTGAAGACCTGGGGCTCGCCGGCGAGGACCTCGCGCTGCCCGCCGCCGGCGGAGGCGGCGGAACCGGCCGGGCTCCAAGGCGCTTCACGGAGGACCTCCAGGAACCCGCGGGCGATGGCCTGGTTGTGGCTGTCCATGCCGTCCACGAAGCACGCGGCGGCCCGCCGGACACGGCCCGGCGCGGCTTCGTCCGCGGGCCCGTCGTCCAGGGCCTGGAGCAGCGCCTGGAAGAGGTTGCGGAGCGGCGCCATGACGGGGTGCGCGCCGATGATTGCCGCGCCCAGCTCCAGCAATCCGCTCTCCATCCCATCAGGTCCCGGCGGAGCCTCGGCGAGCCACTCGTCCACCAGCGCGGCCGCCCGCCGGGTCAGGGTCTGGGAACCGGACAGGTTGTCGTCCCCGATCTTCCGCACGGCCCCGGTCAAGTCCATCGGATCCTCCCGCTCTCACGCGCGCGCCCGGCCGCTCCACCGCCGTGTGGCGGCCTCGTTGACCGGTCACGGCACCTGTGATAGCAACTTTTTTGTTACGAATTGCAACGGTTCATGAGTACTATCCGTCGGAAAACTACCATGCGGTCCCTTGGCTGGGGAATCGTTTTCGCATTGTTCCTGGCCGGTTGCGCCCCCGTGGAGCCGGTTCCCGAGGCCCCCTCCGGCCGTTTTGCGAATGAGGAAAAGGCCGTGGTCCCGGCCGATGCCGGGGCGATGTACCGCTTTCTGCGCGCCCGGTTGGATCTGATCGGAGGCGATTCGCAAGCGGCCCACCGGAATATCGAGGCCGCCAGCCGGCACGATCCGTCCAGCGCTTTCCTGCGCGCCCGGCTGGCCAAGTCCTGGCTTGCCCTGGGCGAGGCGGAGAAGGCGCTGGCGGCGGCGGAGGCCGCGGTGAGGCTCGACGGCAAGAACCGGGACGGCCACCGGTTGCTGGCCGGCTTGTACGGCGCCGCCGGCAAGGTCTCGCAGGCCATTCCCCAGTACCGGAAGCTGCTGGAGCTGTATCCCGACGACGCTCAGACGCTTCTCTACCTGGGCGCTCTCCAACTCGGCCAGGGGGAGTTCGGGCAGGCGCGCGAGCACCTGGAACGGTACGTCCGGCGCAATCCCGGATCGCCCCTGGGACACTACTACCTCGGCCGGGTGCTGGCCGAGGCCGGGGAGCTGGCCGGCGCCGAAGAGAGCTACGCGGCCGCGCTCAAGCTCCACCCCTCGTCCGCCCCGGTGCTGACCGAGCTGGCGCTGGTCCGCGAGTTCCGCGGCAGGCGCAGCGCCGCGCTGGAAACCTACGAGAGGCTTCTCAAGATCGATCCGCGGAACGCGTGGGCGGTGCGGCGCGCCCGTTCCGGCCGGCGGGACCTCTCCGAAGCGCGCGCCGAGTTCGACCGCCTGCGCTCGGTGGAGGCCACCCCCGGCGCCGTGCGGATGAAGGTCGGGCTGGTTCACTACGAGCTCGGCAGCCTCGAGAAGGCGGTGACGGAATTCAGCCTCGCCCTGATGGAGCGGCCGGACGACCATCGCGCCCGTTTCTTCCTGGGCCTGACCTACGGCCGGCTGGAGGACGGCGAGCGGGCGGTGGCGCATTTTTCGCGCATCCCTCCGGAGAGTGAATTCTTCGTCGATTCGCGGGTGCAGCTCGCCTCCGTCCACGAGCGGGAGGGCCGGTTCGCCGATGCCGTGGCCGCCATCCGCGCCGCCCTGGACCGGGACGACCGGCGGCGCAAGGAGCTGTTCCGCTTCCTCGCGGAGGTGTACCGCGAGGCCGGGGACTTCCCCAACGCCATCGAGGCCATGCTCAAGGTCGTGGAACTGGACCCCGAGAGCGACCGGGTCCACTTCGCGCTGGGCGCCCTCTACGACCAGAGCCAGGACAAGGACAAGACCATCGAGTACATGAAGAAGGCCATCGAGCTGAACCCGGACAACGCCGCCGCGCTGAATTATCTGGGGTACACCTACGCCGACCTGGGCGTCGAGCTCGACCGCGCGGAGCGGCTTATCATCCGGGCGCTGGAGATCGTCCCCAACGACGGTTTCTATATCGACAGCCTGGGGTGGGTCTATTACCGCCAGGGGGATTACCCGAAGGCCATCGAGCAGCTCGAGAAGGCGGTGCACCTGGTGGTGGACGACCCCGTCATCATCGAGCACCTGGGCGACGCGTACGTCAAGGTAGGCCAGGCGGACAAGGCCCTTCAAAGCTATCGCGACGCGCTCAAGGCGGCTACCGAGGAGGAGCAGTTGAAGCGGATCCGTTCGAAGATCCGCGAGCTCGAAGGGATTTGACCGGATGCGGCGGATGCGAGTCAGCCTGATCGCGGCGGTTCTTTGCGCAGGAAGCCTGCTGGCGGGGTGCGCGGTCCAGGAACCCGCGCCCGTCCCGGCGCCCGCGCCCCAGCTCCGCCCCGACCCCCGCCTCGCTTCGCGGCTGGCCGAGCGCAACCAGTCGCTGCAATCGCTCCGGAGCCTGGCACGGGTGAGCTATCGGGTGAGCCAGGAAAGGGGCGCGTTCGACGCCGCCGTGCTGGTGCGCAGGCCCCACAGGCTGCGGCTCGAGGCGTTCTCCGTGGTCGGCGCCGCGCTCATCGTCACGGTGGACGACGGCGAGGTCACCGGGTTCCTGCCGTCCCAGGCGCGCTACTATCGCGGCAGGACTTCCCGCGAGAACCTGTTCCGCGCCACCCAGATCCTTCTGGAGCTGGAAGAGATGGTGGCCCTGCTCATGGGCCTTCCGCCGGTGGACTCCGGCGCCGGGTGGGACGCGGAGGCGCGGGCGTTGCGGCGCACCCGGCCCGACGGCGGCGCCGACGTCCTCACCTTCGACCCGGAGGGCAAGGCGCCCACCGGCTGGCGGCGCATCGGCCCCGACGGGGAACCCCAGTACGTCGCCACCTTCGAGGATTTCTCGGAAACCCCCTTCGGACGTTTCCCGCTCAAGATCACCCTGGAAACCCCGCCGCTCCAGCGCTTCCTCCAGATCCGCTACGACAAGCCCGAGTTGAACATCGTCCTGCCCGAATCCCACTTCGTCCAGAAGCTCCCCGAGGGCGCCGTGAGGGTCCCGCTCCCGTCGCCGACCGGTTGAACCGCGAGCCCGGGGCAAGCTCGATCCGGGGTCCGGAAAAGGGCTGAGCCGGCCTATGGGAAGAAGGCCAGCTTGACCAGTAGAGCGAGTATGGCCGGACCGAAGCTGAACACCCCCAGGTTGAGCACCGCGATTCTCTTGTCCAGCCTGGCGATGTCTTCCTTAACCTCGGCTCTGAATTTCGCGAGGCCTTCGTTGATCGTACTTCGAAGGTCCGCGATCTCTTGTCTGAGATCGACCCCCAGGCCGGCGGTCCGATCCGCGAGCTGCCGGCCGGTGACCACGAGGTCTTCCCTGGTGGCGAGATGTTCCGTGAGGGGGATGGCGGCAGCCGCCGCCCGGGCCTTTCCCTCGGTGACCCCGGCCTCGATCAGCGCGTCGTACAATTCGGTAACGATCAAACCCATGCTTCGACCTGCCAGGTGTTCGCGGGCGGCCCGCGCCACTCAAGACAACTGCAACAATAAATGGAACGACTGTCAAGGAATACATCGGTTCCCGGCGGCGATTCCTTAGCCCTCCCGGAAATCTTTCTGAGCGGGGTCTTGGAGAGAACGCCGGGGCCGGCCGGCTAGCAGGAGTTCCGCGCCTCGATGTCGAAGGCGGCGGCTACGAGCTCCTGCGTGTATTCGTGCCGGGGCGTCTCGAAGATGGCGTCGGCCGGCCCCTGCTCCACCACGACGCCGCGGTGGACCACCAGCACGTGGTGGCTCATGGCGCGCACCACCTTGAGGTCGTGGCTGATGAACAGGTAGGCGCAGCGGTGCTGTTCCTGGAGCCTTCGGAGCAGGGCGACGATCTGCGCCTGCACCGACACGTCGAGGGCCGAGGTGGGCTCGTCCAGCACCACGAACCGCGGTTTCAGCACCATGGCCCGGGCGATGGCGATGCGCTGGCGCTGTCCGCCGGAGAACTCGTGGGGGTAGCGGTGGCGGGCCTCCGGTTCCAGCTCCACCTCCCGCAAGGCCTCCACGATGAGGCCGTCGCGCTCTTCGGCGGTGTCGCCGAGGCCGTGGACCACCAGGCCTTCCTCGATGATCTGCGCCACTGAAAGGCGCGGGTTGAGCGACCCGTAGGGGTCCTGGAACACCACCTGCATGTCCCGCCGCAGCGGCCGCAGCGCCCGTGAGCGCAGGCCCTGGATCTCCCGGCCGTCGTAGCGGACCGAGCCGCTGCTGCCCACGAGGCGCAGCAGCGCCATTCCCAGGGTGGTCTTGCCCGAGCCGCTTTCGCCCACCACGCCCACGGTGCGGCCCTCCCGGAGCTCCACCGAGATGCCGTCGACGGCGCGGACGTGGTCGACGGTGCGTCGCATGATGCCCGCCTTCACCGGATACCAGACCTTGAGGTCGTCGCACGCCAGCAGCGGCTCCACCGCCGAGTCGGGCGCCCCCGGGCCGCCCTTGGGGGTGGCCGCCAGCAGGTGCCGGGTGTACGGATGCTGCGGCCGCTCCAGCACGTCGGCGGTGGCGCCGGCCTCCACGATCCTGCCTTGTTGCATGACGCAAAGGCGATCCGCCAGCTTGCGCACGATGGCCATGTCGTGGGTGATGAACAGGATCGCCATGCCCAGCCGCTGTTTGAGGCTCATGAGCAGCGCCAGCAGTTGCGCCTGGATGGTCACGTCCAGGGCGGTGGTGGGCTCGTCCGCGATCAGCAGGTCCGGCTCGTTGGCCAGGGCCATGGCGATCATCACCCGCTGCCGCTGCCCGCCGGACAACTCGTGCGGGTAGGCGCCGAGCCGGCGCTCCGGCTCCGCGATGCCCACCAGCCGCAACAGCTCCAGGGTGCGGGCGGCGGCGGCGGGCCCGTCGAGTCCCTTGTGCAGCTTCAGGGTCTCGCCGAGCTGGCGCTCGATGGTGTGCAGCGGGTTCAGCGACGTCATGGGCTCCTGGAAGATCATGGCGATGCGGTCGCCGCGGATGCCCTGGAGGGTGCGGGCGTCGGCGCCCAGCAGTTCCGTGCCCTGGAAGCGGATGCTGCCCCGGGGATGGCTGGCCGCGGGGTAGGGCAGGAGCTGCAGGATCGACAGCGCCGTGGCCGATTTGCCCGAGCCGCTTTCCCCCACCAGGGCCACGGTCTCGCCCCGGCGGATGGTGAGGGAGACCCCGTCCACGGCTTCCACCGCGGCCGGACCCGAGCCGAAGCGCACCGCCAGGTCCTCGATGGCCACCAGCGCCGTGCCCGCCCCCGTCCGCGCTCCCGCGGCGCCGGCCGCCGCTCCGGCCGGGGTCCCGGCGGCGTCCGCTTCGCCGTAGGCGGCGGGCTCGGGGGCGAAGGTCTTGCGCGGGTCGAAGGCGTCGCGCACCGCCTCGCCGATGAACACCAGCAGGCTCAGCATCACGGCGATGACGAAGAACGCGGTGAACCCCAGCCACGGCGCCTGCAGGTTGTCCTTCCCCTGTTTCAGCAGCTCGCCCAGGGAGGCCGAGCCGGGCGGCAGGCCGAAGCCCAGGAAGTCCAGGGCGGTCAGGGTCACCACCGCGCCGCTGGTGATGAACGGCAGGAAGGTCAGCGCCGCCACCATGGCGTTGGGCAGCACGTGGCGGGCGATGATGCGCGGGTTGCCCACCCCCAGGCCCCGGGCCGCCCGCACGTAGTCGAGGTTCCGCGCGCGCAGGAACTCCGCCCGCACCACGCCCACCAGCGCCATCCAGCTAAAGAGCAGCATGAAGCACAGGAGCCACCAGAAGCTCGGGGTCACCACGCTGGCCAGGATGATGAGCAGGTAGAGGGTGGGCAGGCCGGACCACATCTCGATGAAGCGCTGGAACAGCAGGTCCAGCCAGCCGCCGAAGTACCCCTGCACCGCGCCCGCGGCGACCCCCACCACCGAGCTCACCAGCGTGAGGATCAGGCCGAACAGCACCGAGATGCGGAAGCCGTAGATCAACCGGGCGGTGACGTCCCGGGCCTGGTCGTCGGTGCCGAGCCAGTTCCGGAGGCTCGGCGGCGCCGGCGCCGGGGTCGGCAGGTCGTACACGATGCTGTCGTAGCTGTAGCGGATGGGCGGCCACAGGATCCAGCCGCGCTCCTCGATGAGCGTCCGGACCTCGGGGTCGCCGTAGTCCGCGTCGGTCTCCAGGAAGCCGCCGAAATCCGTCTCCGGATAGTCCACCAGCACCGGTGCGTAGAACCCGCCGTCGTAGCGCACCAGCAACGGCCGGTCGTTGGCGATGAACTCGGCGAACAGACTCACCAGCAGCAGCACGCCGAAGATCCACAGCGACCAGTAGCCGCGCCGGTTGGCGCGGAAGTTCTGCAGGCGTCTTCGGTTGAGCGGCGTCATGCGGGCGGTTCCGGGCGTGCGGTCAGGTCTCCCGGCTCTCGAAGTCGATGCGCGGGTCCACCACCACGTAGGTGAGGTCCTCCACCAGCTTCATCGCGAGCCCCAGCAGGGTGAAGAAGTAGAGTGTGCCGAACATCACCGGGTAGTCGCGGTTGATGGCCGCCTCGAACCCCAGCAGGCCGACGCCGTCCAGCGAGAAGATCACCTCGGTGAGCAGCGCGCCGGTGAACAGAATGCCGACGAAGGCGCCGGGAAAGCCGGCGATGACGATGAGCATGGCGTTGCGGAACACGTGGCGGTACAGCACCCGCCGCTCGCTCAGCCCCTTGGCCCGGGCGGTCATCACGTACTGCTGGTTGATCTGGTCCAGGAACGAGTTCTTGGTGAGCATGGTGAGGCCGGCGAAGCCGCCGATGACCATGGACGCCACCGGCAGGGTGATGTGCCAGAGGTAGTCCGTGACTCGCTGCCAGAAGCCCAGCTCGCTCCAGTTGTCCGACACCAGGCCGCGGAGCGGGAACCAGTCCAGGTAGCGGCCGCCGGCGAACAGCACGATCAGCAGGATGGCGAACAGGAAGCCCGGCACCGCGTTGCCCACGATCACCGCCCCGGAGCTCCAGATGTCGAAGCGCGAGCCGTCCCGCACCGCCTTGGCCACCCCCAGCGGGATCGACACCAGGTACACCAGCAGGGTGGTCCACAGGCCCAGCGAGATGGACACCGGCAGCTTGTCCATCACCAGTTGCACCACCGAGCGGTCGCGGAAGAAGCTGTCGCCGAAGTCGAAGCGCAGGAAGTTGCCCATCATGAGCAGGAAACGCTCGTGGGCCGGCTTGTCGAAGCCGAACTGGCGCTCGATCTCCTTGATGAACTCGGGATCGATGCCGCGGGCGCCGCGGTACCGGCCGGCGGGGCTGCTGCCGGCGTCGCCGGACTGCTGCGCCGACGGCCCCGCCTCCCGCTGGTCGCCGCCGCCGCTGAACCGTTCGGTGGCCGACACATCGGTCTGCTGGAGCTTCGCCAGGAGCTGCTCCACCGGCCCCCCCGGCGCCGAATGGATGATCACGAAGTTCAGCACCATGATGCCGAACAGCGTCGGCACGATCAGCAGCAGCCGGCGGATGATGTACGCGAACATGAAATAGCTACGTCATTCCGGACCCACCCCGCCCCTCCGCCCCTGGACCCCGGGTCAAGCCCGGGGTGACGGGGAGATGGCCCTGGACCCCGGGTCAAGCCCGGGGTGACAGGGAGATGGCCCTGGGCCCCGGGTCAAGCCCGGGGTGACAGGGAGGTGGCCCTGGGCCCCGGGTCAAGCCCGGGGTGACAGGGAGATGGCCCTGGGCCCCGGGTCAAGCCCGGGGTGACAGGGAGGTGGCCCTGTCACCCCACTCCGTCACCCTGGCACCACCACTCCGTCACCCCGGGCTTGACCCGGGGTCCAGAGGCGGGGTGGGGCGGGGCGTCTCACCCCCCTGACCGCTTCGCCTCCAGTGCCTCCACCTTCTTGGCGTCGACCCACCAGGTGTCGAACTGGACCCCTTGGGTGGGAGTGACCTCGGGGCGGCCGAAGCGGTCCCAGTAGACCAGGCGGTCGTAGGGGATATGCCACTGGGGGATTACCCAGTGGCCCCACTGGAGCACACGGTCCAGGGCGCGCACGTGGTTCACCAGGCTCTTGCGGTCGGGTGCGTTGACCACGCCCTCGATGAGCGCGTCCACCGCCGGGTCCTTGATGCCCACGAGGTTCCGGCTGCCGGGGCGGTCGGCGTAGTCCGATCCCCAGAAGTCGCGTTGCTCGTTGCCGGGGGAGAGCGACTGTCCCCAGCTCCCGATGACCACGTCGAAGTCGAAGTCGTCCAGCCGGCGCCGGTACTGGGCGCTGTCCACGGTGCGCACGCCGGCGGTGATTCCGAGCCGCTCGAGGTTTTTCTTGAAGGGAAGGACGATACGCTCGAACAGCGGGCTTACCAGCAGGACCTCGAACTCCATGGCCCGGCCGGTGGCCTTGTGGGTGAGCTTGCGGGTGGTCTTGTCGATGCTCCAGCCGGCCTCCCGCAGGAGCTTCGATCCCTGGCGGAGGTTGGCGCGGATGCGCCCCGAGCCGTCCGTGGCCGGCGGATCGTAGGCCTTGGTGAAGACCTCCTCGGGCAACAGGCCCCGGTAGGGCTCCAGGATCGCCAGCTCCGCCGGGCCCGGCGGCCCGGTGGCCGCCAGCTCGGAGTTGTCGAAGTAGCTGCGGTTGCGTTTGTACTGGCCGTAGAAGAGGGTCCGGTTGGACCACTCGAAGTCGAAAGCATACGCCAGCGCCTGCCGGACCTTGCGGTCCTGGAACAGCGGCCGGCGGGTGTTGAAGGCGAACGCCTGCATGCCGGTGGAGCGGTCGTGGGGGATCTCCTCCTTCCGGACCAGGCCCTGCTGCAGCGCGGGGAAGTCGTAGGAGGTGGCCCAGTTCTTGGAGCTGTTCTCGTATCGGAAGTCGTACTCCCCGGCCTTGAACGCCTCCACCGAGACGGTGCCGTCCCGGTAGTAGTCATGGCGGATGCGGTCGAAGTTGTTGCGTCCCACGTTCACCGGGAGGTCCTTGCCCCAGTAGTCCTCCACCCGCTCGTACTCCACGTGCCGGCCCGGCTCGAAGCCGCCGATCCGGTACGGGCCGCTGCCCAGGGGCGGCTCCAGGGTCGTCTTGGCGAAGTCCCTCTCGGCCCAGTAGTGTTTCGGCAGCACCACGAGCTGGCCCAGGATCAGCGGCAGCTCGCGGTTGGTGCCGCCGCCGAAGGTGAACCGCACGGTCCTTGCGTCGAGCTTCTCGACCTTCTTCACGTCACCGTAGTAGCCGCGGTAGAAGGGGACGGCCTTGGTGATCAGCGTCTCGAAGGTCCACGCCACGTCCTCCGCGGTCACCGCCTTGCCGTCGTGCCAGCGCGCCTCCGGACGCAGCGTGAACTGCACCCAGGAGCGGTCCTCGGGCACGGTGATGCTCTCCGCCAGCAGCCCGTACTCGCTGAAGGGCTCGTCCGCGGACCCGGCCATGAGGGTCTCGTAGATGCGCCCGATGCCCGCCGCCGGGCTGCCCTTGACGATGAAGGGGTTGAAGCTGTCGAAGGTGCCGATGGCCTGGAGCCGCACCGCCCCGCCCTTGGGCGCCTTCGGGTTGACGTAGTCGAAGTGCTTGAAGTCGGGCGCGTACTTGAGGTCGCCGTGCATGGCGATGCCATGGCTGGGTCGGACCTCGTCGCTCGAGCTTCCGGAACCAGGCACAAGGACCAGACCCAACGCCCACAACAACGCCGCCGTTACCCCACTCGATCGCATGGAACCTCCCCTCGCTCAGACCGAAACCACCGCCGCGCCCGAGACATCGACATGGAAACAAGTATGATTGCCGGGGCACCCCATTGCAAGAACGGCAGCCGAACACCGTCAGGGAACACCGCAAGCCGTCCGGACACGCAACGCCACTGGGCAACCGCACCGTCAGGGACCCGGCACCCTCATCCGGACCCCTTCTCCGTCACCCGGACCACCTCCCCGTCACCCGGACCACCTCTCCGTCACCCCGGACCACCTCTCCGTCACCCGGACCACTTCCCCGTCATCCGGGCCACCTCCCCGTCATCCGGACCACCTCCCCGTCATCCGGACCACCTCTCCGTCATCCGGACCACCTCTCCGTCATCCGGACCACCTCCCCGTCATCCGGACCACTTCCCCGTCATCCGGGCCACTTCCCGTCACCCGGACCAACTATCCGTCACCCCGGGCTTGACCCGGGGTCCAGAAGGCGGGGCCGGGGCGGACGTACGGAACGACGCGCGATGGCTGGGGATCGGCGTCGATGTCGATCCTCCGCGGTTCGATGCCTGGACCCCGGGTCAAGCCCGGGGTGACGATATAGTGGCGTGGGGCGACGGAGTAGTGGCGTGGGGCGACGGAGTAGTGGCGTGGGGCGACGGAGTAGTGGCGTGGCGTGACGGAGTAGTGGCGTGGCGTGACGGAGTAGTGGCGTGGCGTGACGGAGTGGTGGCCTGGCGTGACGGAGTGGTGGCCTGGGGTGTCGGTTGGTGGCCCGGGGTGACGCGGAGGAGATCCGGGTGACGCGGAGGGTTCGTGGTGACGGGAGCGGAGGGGCGGGGCGACCGGGCGGAGGTCCGGGATGGCCGGGAGGTGGTCCGGATCGGGCGGAGGGGGCCGGCGCGCGGTCAGAGCAGCTCGACGTTGGCCCTCGGCACGGTGACGGTCTCGCCGTCGGGCAGCCTGGCTTCGAGGACGCGGGTGCGGGCGCCGGTTTCGATGGGACGGAGCTCGGGGGGCAGGGCGACCACCTCGGCGGTGACGCCGAAGTGGGGGACCCGGATGATGCGGATGGGGGCGCCGATCCGCAGGCCGGTCTCCGCGCCCTGTTTTCCGCCGCCGGGCTCGACGTCGTCACGGGCGACGATGATTTCCGGGCGCACCGCCCCGGCCCGCACCTGGGTGGCGCCGTTGACGGAGGCGGCGCGGCCGTCGAGGCTCTGGAGCAGCGAGTGGGTGCGCTCGGCCAGGGGCAGCCAGCCGAAGCCCTCGGTGACGATGACGGTGAGGGGGACGGCCTCGTGGCCGGTCACGGCCATGCCGAGCTCGTAGCCGAGGTAGGCGGTGAGGGCCTGGTCGTCGATGGATCCCACCACCATGGCGACGGCGCCCACTTCCGCGGCCCGCTCGATGGCCTCCAGGGTCGGTCGGGTGCCTCCCACCAATACCTGTCCGGCCGCGTCCTCGGGTATCTTCGTCGTCCCCACCACCGTCCGGGGTCCGCCGTCCAGCATGCGGATGGTGCCGTAGCGTTCGCCGCCGACCCCGAAGATGCCCTGGATGAACGCGCCGCGGCTCTCGATGGTGACGGACTTGCCGGGGTCGATGCCCACCACCGTGCCGGACACGTAGGCGCGCAGCTCGATGGCGTGGGGCGTCAGCCGCAGCCCCACGTGGCCGGTGCTCCGGGCGACGAACTCGACGGTGCCGTCCACGGGCGCATGGAGGCGCGATCGGAACAGCCTGAACAGGCCCACGTGCTCGCACACGAGATCGCCCTCGGCAACCACGTCGCCTTCGTCCACCTTGAGCCCCTTGACGGCCTCGAAGGGCTCGATTCCGAGGCTTTCGGGTATCCGCATGATGTGGATGTCGCCCGGCAGCTCGGCCCGGCCCACCACGGCGTGGGGCGTCACGGCGTCGCCCCGCCGGCACAGGATCTCTCCCGGCACCGGAAGCTCGCGGGTCTTCCGCACCACCGTGCCGGCCAGCACCTGAAGTCCGGGTGTGAGCGCCTGGGTCATGATCCGGCGAGCCCCAGCTCCTCCATCACGCCCTTGCGTGCCGCAACTTCCTGCTCCCGGGACGCCGGGGTTCGCAGCGGGCGGTTGCGGCCGTCGAGGATCAGGCCGCAGAGTCCGGTGGTGAACTCCCGCAGCAGGGCCGCGCCCGGGCCGGCGCCCACGTCCACGTCCCTTGCCGCGGGCTCGATGATGATGCGGGCCGCGGCGCCGGCGTCGAGCGGGACGTGGCCGACGGCGCCGGCGGTGATGGCGCCGGACCGGGCGCCGTCCACCGACACCTCCGCCAGCAGCGATCCCGCGCGCCGTTTCCGGGAGTAGACCGGCACGGCGGCGTGGCCCACGTTCACCAGGCAGTCGTGCAGGAAGATCTCCCGGGCGGCCTCGGGGTGGACGGATGCCAACACCCCCAGGTGGGGCATCATGAAGATGGAGTCCACCGCGATCTGGGTGAAGCCCTGGAGCTCGAAACCCTCCAGGATCATGAGCGCGGCCGCCATGCGGTCCGGCGCGTGGCTCAGCACGCCGCCGGAGCCGATGACGAGGTCGAGGCTCATCATGTCCACCAGGTCCGAGCGGCCGGCGGTCTGCGAGAAGATGTCGGCGATGCCGCGCTGCTGCTGCACGCCGCTGAGCCCCACCGCAAGCGAGCGGTGGTGCACCAGCGCCAGCCGCAGCGCCTCGCGGCACACCGCCTGCTCCAGCCACAGGTCCTCCAGGGTCTGGGGAATGGAGGTGGGGCGGATCATCTTGTTGCGCAGCCGGTCCCGGAGCTCCGTGGCGTCCAGGTGGTAGGGCAGCCAGCGGCCGATGGACCCGGCGCCGGCCTCGATGAGCACGTTGGCCACGGAGTAGCTCATGCCCAGGTTGGCGCTCACCGTGCGGTTGAACACCGGCTCGCCGTCCCGGTTCTCGAAGACGCTGAAGACGTCGGTGGTGGCGCCGCCGATATCCACGCACAAGAGCGCCCGGCCGGTGCTCCCGGCGTAGCCGCGCACCATGTCTCCCACCGCCGCGGGTGTGGGCATCACCGGCGTCGGGGTCCACCGCAGCAGCTTGTCGTAGCCCGGCGAGTGGCTCATGACGTGGGTGAGGAAGAACTCGTGGATGGCCTCCCGGGCCGGGCCGAGGTTCTCGGCGTCGAGGGTCGGGCGCACGTTGTCCACCACCGCCACCTGGGCGGCCTTCTCGAGGATGCCCCGGACGTCGTCCACGGCGTGGCTGTTGCCGGCGTAGATCACCGGCAGCCGCAGCGAGTCGCCGAACCGCGGCCGGGGCGACGCCGCCACCAGGGTCTCCGCCATCTCCACCACGTGCTCCTGGGAGCCGCCGTCGACGCCGCCGGTGAGCAGCACGATGTCGGGCCTCAGGTGGCGCAGCCGCTGGATGCGTTGGTGGTCCTCGCGGCCGTCGTCCGCGGAGATGGCGTCCATGACGATGGCGCCGGCGCTCAAGGCCGCCCGCTCCGCCGACTCCGCGCTCATCTGACGCACCACCCCGGCCACGGTCATCTGCAACCCGCCGCCGGCGGAGCTGGTGGAGAGGTAGAGGTCGATGCCCCGGGCGGGGTCCTCGCCCGATTCGACGAACGGGGCGCCGTCCGGCGCCGCATCCGCCGTCAGGATCTGCCGGCCGCTGATCTCCTCCACCTCGGCGAAAGCGTTCAGCGCCCCCGCCGTCACGTCGGCCACCGGCTGCTCCACGGTGGTGGGCGCCTCCCCGCGGTGGGTCTGGCGCCACCCCTCCCCGGTCTTCTCGAACAGCAGCGCCTTGGTGGTGGTGGAGCCGCAGTCGGTGACCAGCACGGTGCGGAGCGTGTCCGGGTCGGTCTTCACGTCACCAGCCCCGCGAGCGCTCCGTACCAGTCGATGAGCAGGAACTGCACCCGCTCCACCAGCAGCGCGGTGCGCGCCATGACCGTGGAGCCGAAGAAGGCCCCGAAGCACACCATCAGGAGCCACCGGCCGGAGAGCGAGATGCCGTTGGCCGCCCGGTTCCCGTGCCGGAACGAGAAGAAGAAGTAGTACATGACCGCCAGCAGCGTGAAGATGAAGAACGCGTTCTCCAGGCTGCTCGCCAGGTTCAGGGCGCCGTCCTCGAACACCGCCAGGGGCCGGAAGCTGCTCGCCACCTGGGGCATGATCTGGTTGAAGAACCCCTTGAAGGCGAGCCCCCCGCTCATCCCCAGCGAGAAGCCGATCACCAGCTTGGCGAGCCAGGCGTACCGCTGCGAGTAGATGAAGTAGTAGAAGAGCCCGAACACCACGGGGAGGAGGTAGAGCAGCAGCCGGGGGTCGTACTCGTGGGATGGGCTGCCGTCGGGGTAGGTGACGATGTCCAGGCCCAGCATGGGCAGGAGGACCTTCGGCCACAGGAAGTTCTTGACGCCGAGGACCAGGCCGAAGCCGGCGGCGATGCCGATGAACAGGTGCTCGAACAGCCGGAAGAACGGGTTCTCCCTGATCAGGAAGCTGAAGATCGCCAGCGTCCCGATGCCTCCCACCAGGACCGTGGCGGTATGCCAGTCCAGGACCGTCATGGTTCCCTGTCCTGTCCGGGGTCCTTGTCCCGTCCGTTCCGGGCGCCGCGCCGGGGCGCCGAAGGGCGCAGCAACCCGGCCAGGTTGCCCAGCACGATGAAGGCGATGACCACGAGCTGGGCCACGCCGAGCCCGGTGTTGAGCATCAGCGACTCGTCCACCGGACGCCGGGGGTAGCGCCGGCGCAGCAGCTCGGAGTACCACGCGGCTCCCGCCAGGCCGCCCAGCAGTCCCTGGATCTGCCCCGAGTCGAGGTAGATGAACGCCTCGGGGATGGTGATGGAGGTGCAGCCGTGGCCGAACGCGGGCGTGTAGTCCTTGCTGGTGAAGTACTGGACGTAGTTGTCGAACACGCCCACCAGCCCGGTGAACTCGGCCAGGAAGGCGATCTGGCGCAACGTGCGCAGTCCGCTGAACGCGGGCAGGTCGGAGATGCGGTTGCCGCGCACGTCCTTCTCGAAAAGCTCGGCGAGGTTCTCCGACTTGGGGATCGCCTGGATGAGGACGCCCGCCCCCGGCCGGTAGCCCAGGTTGATCCAGTCGCGGCCGTATTCCCAGGTCTCGTCCGGGTGCTCGCGCTCGAGCTGCCGCGCCACCTCTTCCGGGATGGACTTGAGGAACGGCTCGGCCAGGTAGTAGAGCGAGAACAGGATCACAGGGATGCGCCGGCGCATCAGGTGCTCAACCACCGCCCGCGCCTGGGGCTGGTTCTCGCCCTTGGTGCCGGGGCCGAAGTCCAGGGCCACGAAGGCGTAGCGGCCGGGCTCGGCCTCGATGCCGTCCACCACCTCGAAGAACCGGTCCGCGCCGCTCATGCGCGCGGGCTCCACCGCGTACTGGGTGAGGATGGGCACGCTCAAGGCCAGAAAGACCAGCAGGTAGATCCAGCGGCGGTCCAGCCGGGCGAGGTTCACGTTACCCTCCCTCCCGGTCGAAGGACTCCGATTCGATGGAGAACCACATGCGGAACGCCATCACCAGCCCCGCCACCCCGGCGCCGAAGGTGATGGCCCGGAACGCCGCCGAGTTGGGCACCTCCAGGAGCCACAGCCTTACGTCCGGCAACCCGGACCAGATCCACACCCCGAAGGGGATCTGACCGAGCATGACCAGGACGGCCGCGATCATCATCAGCGAGGACTCGGCGGAGCGCACGCGGAAGGCGCGGTAGGCCGCGGCCGCGATGTAGAACCCCAGCAGCGAGAACATGGCCGAGCCCAGCGCGACGAACAGGCCTTCGAACAGCAGCCGGTAGACGTGCTTCGGGGTGGAGTGCTCGTACTCGAGGTTGCGCAGGTTGCGCCAGGATTCGGCGAGGCCCCGCAGGGCGCCCGCCACCGCCGCGTTGGCGGCCGGGTCCGGCGCCTCGCCGTCGGTCACCGCCAGCTCCGCCACCGCGGCCCGCACCGCGGCGGCGCCGTTGCCTGCGTCCGCCAGGTAGCCCCGCGCCAGCGTGTGGTCGATGCTGCCGCGCCCGAGCCGGTCGAGGTCGAGGGCGCCGCTCTCGTCCTCGATGCGCGTCAGCAGCCGGTCCGCCGCCTCCCGGAGCGCGCGGTTGCGCGCGGCCGCGGGCAGGACTCCTTCCGTCCCGTCCTCGTGATCCGACGTGATGCGCTCCGCGAAATCCGCCAGCCGGGAGATGCCCGCCACCTCATCCGCCACCCGCCCGGTGCCGCGCCAGTCCTGGAGGGTCACCGCGATCATGACGGCCAGGCCGGTGAGCAGCGCCAGGCTGTAGATCCAATCCCTGCGCCGGAAGACGATCCTCGAGCCGTGCTGCATGAGCAGGTTGATGAGCCCGAGCCCCGCGGCCATGGCCGCCACGGTGATGAAGCCGTTGGAGATCTGGTCGTGGTAGGCGTCGACCTTCACCCCGAAGACCGTGCCCGGCAGCACGAACTCCAGGAAGAAATAGATGCCGCCCAGGAAGGTGACGAGCTTGATGAGACGCGACCGGAAGTTCATGACCCGAAGCCCCAGCCGAGATGCATGAGCGTGTCCAGGTTGGTGAGGCCGAGATCGGGCCACACGGAGTTCAGGGTGGCGATGCCGACGCCCGCCACGATCATGAGGAAGAGGAAGAGCTTGGCCCGGTCCTGGCCGTAGAGGCTGCCGAGCTGGATCGGCTCACGGGTGAGGTAGGCGGAGGCGGCGAACAGCTCCTCGCCGATGAGGGTGTAGTCGCAGGCGGCGATGAAGAACGCCACCTGCTCGGGGCTCACCGAGGCGCCCACCTGCATGGCCCCCACCTGCTGCCCCGCTTCCGCCAGGATCAGCGATTCGGCCGCGAAGTGGCCGAAGAGAAAGGCGCCCGCCACGCGCTCCCGCTGCACCAGCCCGATGTAGCCGGCGGCGAAGGCGAACTGCTCCTCGGAAAGGAAGACGATGTTCCGCGGGTCGAACTGGGCCGAGCGGCCTTCGGCGCGGTAGGCGTCGCGCAGCACGTCCTCGGCGATGGCCATGACCTCGGGGGTGTTCTGGGGCAGCAGCAGGCGCGAGCGGTACTGCGCGGCCTTGCGTCCCACGTAGTAGAGCACTCCCAGGCAGGCGTACAGCACCGGGCTGACATTGGTGATGCCGGTGCAGAAGGAGAGGGGCCGGCCCAACTCCGCCGCCCGGCCGGCGGCTTCGTCGATGGCGTCCACCCCGGCCAGGCGCCGGACGTACAGGTCGTGACGGCGCCGGGCCACGCGGATGTAGAAGAGCACCGGCCCGATCATGAGCGCCATGATCACCAGCACCGCGGGGGTGGCGTTCTCGAACCCGGCCATCAGCCGTCATCCCCTTTCGCCGCCGGTACCGTGTCCTGCAGCTCCTCGATGCGGCGGATCAACCGTTCGACGTTGTCGCGGGAACGCAGAAACGCCGGCAGCTCCCGCGCCCGCGCCCCGAACAGCGGCAGCAACATCGGCAGGCTCATGACCGCCGCGGCATGAAACAGCGACGTCAGCGGCTTGTGGGCTTCCAGGAAAAGGATCGCCGGCACCGTCATGCGCCGGGCGTGCACCGCCGAAGCGAGATGCTCGATGAGCGCGTCCGTGTTCCCGGTGTGGCTGTGGTGAGGCGCTTCCATGGCTCGTGGCAGCGTAAGACCGCGTTGTTGGCGTCTAACAGGATTCGTACCGCCTATCAAGGAAGGCGCGCGTGCACCCGCCTCCCTCAACCCCCGGACCCGCCCGCCACCCCCGCTGCGTCCGCCCGCCGCCCCCGGCCCCTGCCGCGCCACGCCTTGCTCCAGCGCCGCCGTACGCACCGACGTCACCCCGTTCCCACCCTTCCGTCACCCGGTTTCCACCCTTCCGTCATTCCGTTCCCACCCTTCCGTCATTCCGTTCCCACCCTTCCGTCACCCCGTTCCCACCCTTCCGTCACCCCGTTCCTACCCTTCCGTCACCCCGTTCCTACCCTTCCGTCACCCCGTTCCTACCCTTCCGTCACCCCGGGCTTGACCCGGGGTCCAGAAGCGCCGGCGTCGGGGCAACCACCATCACAGGCGGCGCACGATGGACGGAACCCCGCAACGAGCATTCCCGTCCCGCCGGTTCCTCACTGGAGCAACCGCCTGGGTCCGCAACGTCTACCGGCGGGGTCACGGAAGGTGCTGGAGGATCCGTCGCGGGGCGGCTCCACTACTGGACCCCGGGTCAAGCTTGCCCCGGGCTTGACCCGGGGCCCGGGGTGACGGGGAGGTGGGGCCGGGACGACGGGAGGTGGGGCCGGGACGACGGGAGGTGTGCCGGGATGGCGTCCAGGCGGCCGGGAATGACGGTTGGTGTTCCGGGATACAGGCGTTGAGCGGCAAGGACGCACCCCGCATTTCGTTTGCACCCCTGCCGTTTTTTGGTACATTGCGCGCGTGCGGGTAGCGTGCGGGTAGCGTGCGGGTAGCGTGCGGGTACGGTAGGGCCGGTTGGCAGGGAGTGGCCGCGGGGCATGGCGATACTGCTCGAAATCAGAAATCTTCACACTTCGTTCGTGACCACCGACGGCGAGTTGCCGGCGGTGGACGGACTCAACCTCACCATCGAGGCCGGCAAGACCCTCGGGCTGGTGGGCGAGTCGGGCTGCGGCAAGAGCGTCACGGCCCTCTCCATCATGCGGCTGATTCCGTCCCCGCCCGGAAAGGTGGCGGACGGCGAGATCCTCTACCGCGGGGAAGACCTCCTCAAGCTCCCGGACGAGTCCATGCGGCAGATCCGCGGCAACGAGATCTCCATGGTGTTCCAGGAGCCCATGACCTCGTTGAACCCGGTGTTCACGGTCGGGGACCAGATCATGGAGGCCATCCGGCTCCACCAGAAGGTGACCCGGCGGGAGGCCAAGGACAAGGCCGTGGAGATGCTCCGGCTGGTGAAGATCGCCGACCCCCACACGCGGGTCAACGACTACCCGCACCAGATGAGCGGCGGCATGCGCCAGCGCGTGATGATCGCCATGGCGCTTTCCTGCAACCCGAGCCTGCTCATCGCCGACGAGCCCACCACCGCCCTCGACGTGACCATTCAGGCCCAGATCCTGGAGCTCATGGGCGAGCTTCAGGACCAGCTCGGCATGGCCCTGCTGCTCATCACCCACGACCTCGGGGTGGTGGCCGAGCAGGCCGACGAGGTGGCCATCATGTACGCCGGCCGGATGGTGGAGCGGGCCAAGCCCGAGGCGATCTTCAGCAAGCCCCTGCACCCGTACACCATCGGCCTGCTGAACTCGCTGCCCAGCGGCACCAGCAAGCGCCGCCTGGACGCCATCCCCGGCGTGGTGCCGAGTCCGTTGGACCTGCCTAGCGGGTGCCGCTTCCGTGACCGCTGTTTCAAGGCGTCCGGGATCTGCGAGGGCCATGAGCCCACCCTGGAGGAAAAGGCGCGCAATCAATGGGTCGCGTGTTACCGGACCAATTGAAGGCGGCGCGCCGAGCGACAGGACACCCTATGCCATGAGCTTGCTGGAAATCAGGAACCTCAAGAAGTACTTCCCGGTGGAGGAAGGGCTGCTTGCCCGGCGCAAGGGCGACGTCAAGGCGGTGGACGGCGTCAGCCTGACCGTGGAGGACGGCGAGACCCTCGGCGTGGTGGGCGAATCCGGGTGCGGCAAGTCGACGCTGGGCCGGACCATCCTGCGCCTGATCGAGCCCACCGACGGCGAGATCCTGTTCGAGGACAAGGACATCATGAGGATCTCCAGCGCCGAGATGCGCGACCTGCGCCGGCGCATGCAGATCATCTTCCAGGACCCGTACGCCTCGCTGAATCCCCGCATGAGAGTCGGCGATATCATCGGCGAGGGCCTCAAGATCCATCGCATGGCCTCGGGCGGCGACCGCAGGGAGCAGGTCATGGGGCTGCTCCAGAAGGTGGGCCTCCGGGAGGAGCACTACGACCGCTACCCGCACGAGTTCAGCGGCGGCCAGCGCCAGCGCATCGGCATCGCCCGGGCCCTGGCCGTGTCGCCGAAGTTCATCGTCGCGGACGAGCCGGTGTCGTCCCTGGACGTGTCCATCCAGGCCCAGATCATCAACCTGCTGCAGGAGTTGCAGGAGAGCATGAGCCTCACGTTCTTCTTCATCTCCCACGACCTGCGGGTGGTGGAGCACGTGAGCCACCGGGTGGCCATCATGTATCTCGGCAAGGTCGTCGAGATCGCCCCCAGCAATGCCATCTACACCGACGCCCGGCACCCCTATACCCGCGCGCTGCTGTCGGCTGTGCCCATGCCCGACCCCAATCCCAAGAAGGACCGCATGGTGCTGGAAGGGGACGTGCCGAGCCCCGTCAACCCCCCGTCCGGGTGCAACTTCCACCCCAGGTGCCCCTTCCGCGAGCAGAAGTGCACCGAGGTGGAGCCGGAGCTGGAGTTCTCCCTCGGCGGCCACGGCACCGCCTGCCACGTCTTCGGCCACGGCAAACGCGCCTGGCCCAACCCCCCGCGGGAAACCTGAGCCGCCGCCCCCGTCGTCCTGTTCCTTTCCGCCATCCCGTTTCCCTGCGTCGGTCCCGTCCCCTGCGTCATCCCGTCCCCCTCCGTCATCCCGGGCTTGACCCGGGATCCAGAGAAGAGGCTGAGCCGCCACGGATACGCCTCCCCGGCCCCACCCCGCCTCTGGACCCCGGATCAAGTCCGGGGTGACGGGGAGGAGGACCCCGGATCAAGTCCGGGGTGACGGGGAGGAGGACCCCCGAACCCGTTCTTTGATTTCTCGCGGCCCGGTGTTACACTTCCCTCCGGCTGAAATCCACGGGCAGGCGGAGGCAACTCGGCTTGCCCGGAAATTTTTTCAGAGGTGGCAGTCAGATGGCAGACAACGACGGCCCCGTGCCGATGACGGCACAGGGGCATCACCAATTGCTAAAGGATCTCCAGCGCCTCAAATCCGTTGAGCGTCCCAGGAATGTTCGGGACATCGAGGAAGCCCGGGCCCACGGCGACCTGTCGGAGAACGCCGAGTTCCACGCGGCCAAGGAGCGCCAATCGCTGCTCGATGTCCAGATTCGCGAGACCGAGGACAAGATCGCTCGGGCTCAGGTCATCGACGTGTCCAGGTTGTCCGGCGACAAGATCGTGTTCGGCGCCACCGTCAAGCTGGTGGACGACGACACCGACGAGGACGTCGTCTACAAGATCGTCGGCGAGCACGAGGCGGAGCCCAGGGAAGGAAGAATATCCCTGGGTTCTCCGGTGGCGCGGTCCCTGATCGGCCGCCGGGTGGGTGACCTGGTGGAGGTGCGCACGCCCGCGGGCGTACGGAACTTCGAGGTACTGGACGTCTCTTTCATCGAATAGCCTCGGCGTTCTCGCGGGGCTTATCCTTCTCTTGCCGGTCCACGCGCCGGCCGACGTTTCGATACGCGCGCAGCCCGGTTTCGGAGGCATCTTCCGGCTCGGCCAGCCCTTGCCGCTGCGCATCGAGCTGGTGAACTCCGGGGTGGCGGTCCGGGGCGTCCTGGAGGTGGTGGAAGCCCGCGGCGGCCCCACCCGGGGCATGGAGCCCTACTCGTTCATCCAGCGCCGGGACATCTTTCTGTCCACCCACGCCCGCAAGGTCGTCTTCGTCACCGTCGATCCCGACTCGGTGGCGCAGCCCCTGGTGCTGCGCTTCACGGGCGGCGGCCGGAGCCACGAAACCTCGGTCAGCCTGCGCGGGCGGTTCACCGGCCAGCCGCTGGTGCTGCTGCTCACCCGGAGCAACGTCGCCCCCGCCATCCCGCTGGACTCCCAGACCCCCGTGCCCGTGGTCTCGCTTCCCCTGGGCGACCTTTCCGAGGACATCCGCGCCTACGGCGGGGTGTGGAGCGTCATGCTCTACGAGCAGTCCCTGCGGGGCCTGTCCCGGGGCCAGCGGCGCGCGCTGGAACACTGGCTCTCCGGCGGCGGGGTGCTGGTGGTGCTGGGCGGCGCCCACTACGCCCTGTATCAGGACAAGGCTACCGCCGGCTTGCTGCCGGTGGCGGTTCGCGGCCTGAAGCGGCTGGACGCCCTGCCCGAGCTGACCGAAAGGTTCGGCGGCGTCCTGGAGGACGTGCTGGTGCAGGACGCCGTCCCGGGCGAGGACGGCCGGGTGCTCATGTCGGAGGGAGCCGCGCCGATCCTGGTGGAGCGGAGCCACGGCGAGGGCAGGGTGGTCTATCTGGCGCTGGACGTGGGCCGGCCGCCGGTGGCGGACTGGACCGGCCTGGTGCCGCTCTTCGGGGAGATCCTGGGCGCTGCCCCCGCCAGACCCTCGGACCCGTGGACCGCCTGGAACCAGCAAGTGTTCACGACGCTGCTCCGGGGCTTCGGTTTCTCCAGCCTGCGTTCGCCGATGTTGGCGCTGTTGCTGGCGCTCGGGCTCTACATCGGGTCGCTGCTGCTCTGGTTCCGCTACTGGAGGGGCGACGGAGCGTCACGATACCGGCAGGTGCTGGCCCCGGCGGCGCTGGTGCTGGCGTGCACCGTGGGCGGTTACTGGTACTTCGACCGGGGCGGCCACGTGCCGGACGGGATCCTGATCTCCTCCACGGTGGTGGACGGGACGCCCTGGTCGGACCTGGCGCCGGTGCACGCCAACGTGGGGCTTTTCGCAACCCGGCACAAGGATTTCTCGTTCAGTCTCCGCCGCGACCTGACCCAGCTCGATCTGGTGCTGCCGCCCGGCGGCGACGCGAAGGCATCGCTGGTGCTGCAACAGGCACGGCCGCGCGACCGCATCCACGTGCCCCTTCCGGAATGGAACGCGGCGCTGTTCCGGCTTCGCGCGGTGCGCCCCTGGCCGGTGGCCATCGAGTGGGAGCACTCCCGCGGGACCTACCGCGTCGGCATCGCCAACCGCGGCTCCGGCAGGCTTACGGAATGCTGGCTCGTGATCGGCGGACAGGGCTACAAGCTCGGGGACGTGCCGCCGGGCGGCCTGCTGCGGCGCGAGCTGCCCGAGCCCGGGAACGCCGGGGAAGGGGACGAAGGGGCCCCGCAACCCGAGGACGTCCGGTTCGGTGAGGAGGTCCTCGACGTCCTGCTGCGGCGCTCGGTGTTCCCGGACGGCAACAACGAGAACCCCGGGACGGCTTTCATCATCGGCTGGGTCCGGGACGAGGAGCCGGAGTTGCGGGTGGCGGATCCCCGGGTGACGGCGCACCACTTCAAGCTGTTCCGCGTCGCCATCCCGCTGGGCGGCGGGGAGGAGGACCTGTGAGACCCTGGGCCAATCCGGTCTTCCGGGAAGCGGCGGCGGTCTACTGGGAAGAGGGGCAGGCGTGCGTCACCTACCTGTTCTACGTGGCCATTCTGGGCGCGTTGCAGGTGCTGGCGCTGGTGCTGCCTTCCGGCGAGGCGAGCTTCTGGATCGGACCCGCCTTCCTCTTCAAGTTCTCGAGCGTGGCCACGCTGCTGCTGATCGTCTACCTGACCCTGCGGTTCGCGGGCCTGGAGTTCCTGGCCTGGCGGTTCTCGCCGCTGCGGCATTGGCTGGAGGAGGAACGTCTCGGAGTCGCCGCCGTGGTATCCGGGCTGCTGGCCGTACTGGCGGTCCACGGCCTGATCCTGCTCCTTCTCGCGGCGCCGCTGCTGGGCTGGTCCGGGGCCATCGCGCGCGCTCCCCTGCGCGACATCGGCACCACCCTTCCCATGCTGTTCCTGTACGGGGTGGGCTACGGCATCTGGGGCCTCGTGGGCCTGGCCTTCTGGGAGCGCAAGGCGGACAGCCGGCGGGTCTTCATCCGCTGGATCTTCGTCTGTTTCTTCCTGATCTCCGGGGCGTTCGGGGCATGGGCGCAGACATTGAATCCGGTGGCGTTTCTGCTCTATCATCTCGGCACCCTGGACATGACCGCGCCGTGGGGGCCGGCGTGGCCTCCGACGCTGGTTCATTGGACCTTCCAGGGCCTGGTGTTCGTCGTCGGGCTGGCGCTGCTGGCCCGGGGCCTGAGACGCGTCCAGAAAGGCTATTCGTGAGCGATCCGGGACCGGTTCTGAAGGAGAAGCTGGCCGACCTGCGCCGCTGGGAACGGCGCAAGCGGCGCGAGCGCCTGCTGCTGGAAAGCCTCTTCTACACCGCGTTGGCGGCGGCGGGGTTGGTGGCGGCGCGCGCCCTGCTGCCGGTGGACGCCGCGCTCCTGTGGCTGGCGCCGGCGGTCTTCGCCGCCGCGGCGGTCGCGGTGTTCCTGCTGCGGCCCTGGCGCGAGCAGGCGTTCCTGCGCTCGCTCACCCAGGTGGACGACCGGCTGGAGCTTGACGAACGGGTGCTGACGGCATGGGACATCCTGTTCCGGCCCCGGGAGACGCCGGAAGGACGGGTCCCCCCGGAGGAGGCCCTGGTGGTGGGGGAGGCCGCGGAAAAGCTCGGCGTGGTGCCGCTCCGGCCGCTCTGCCGGCGGCGGTTCACCTGGCACGCGGTGGCCGGGCCGGTGCTGGTGGTGCTGGCGGCGGCGGGGTTGTGGCTGCCTCCCGGCGGCGCCCCCCAGGCGGCGCCGGCGCCCGACAGGATGGCCCAGGCGCTCCAGGAGCACGCACGGGAGCTGGACGAGCGGGCGCGGGAGCAGGACCTCGCCGAGAGCCGGCGCATGGCCGAGGCGTTGCGGGAAATGGCCGAACGGCAACTGGCCGAGGGCGACCCGGAAGAGTCCCGCCTCGCGGCGTCGGTGGGAGCCATGGCGGACGTGCTCGAAGAGATGACCCGGTCGTGGCCCCGGGGCGCGGGACTGGAGTGGCCGGCCCTGTCCGACAAGGCCCTGGAGCAGTTGCGGGAGCAACTGCGGCGGTCGGACCTGCGGGACACGGACGGTTCGTCCGGGGGCCTGAGCCGGTCCGACCTGATGGAGTCCCTGGGGCTGTCCTCCCTCGACCGGCGGCCGGAAGGCTCCACCGACATGAGCGCCGGGGAAGTGCAGCAGTTCCTCGACCGGCTGGAGCGGGAGGCCCGGCAGGAGCAGGACCGGCGCGCCCTGGGGGAGACGCGGCAGTTCCTCACCGAGCTGCTGCTGGACGATGCGCCCGATGAATCCGTCGCCGAATCGTCCCGGCCCGGCGATCCCGCCGAGCCGCCGGCGGCGGGACGGCGGCCCGGGAACGAGCCCGGCAAGGGGCAACAGGAGCCTTACGATCCGGCCTTCCAGGCCCGCGTCCGCACCCACCTGCAGGGGCTCCTGGGGAAGGGGCCGAGCCGGGGGTTCGGCTTCAGGGGCGAGGCCCGCGCGGGCGACAGCACCGTGGCGGAAGAGCCGGTGGTGGTGCGGTACCGGCGGCAGGTGGAGGCGGAGCTCGCATCGGAGGAGATCCCCGCCGCCTTCAAGGAAACCATCAAGAACTATTTTCTGTCCCTGGGCGTGACCCGGCAAGAGCCATAGTGTCGTGTCGCCCATACAAGCTGACGAATCAGAACAGGAGTCAACGTGAACCTGGACGCTTCGACCGAAGGGGTTCGGCACCGCATGCTGAACGCGCAGCGCGCGTTCGAGGAAGTCAGGAGCGAGATGGGCAAGGCGGTGGTGGGCCACGAGGAGCTCATCGAGGGCATCTTCATCGCGCTGGTGTGCGGCGGCCACTGTCTGCTTGAGGGCGTGCCCGGCCTGGGCAAGACGCTGATGGTGCGCTCCCTGGGGGAGCTCATGGACCTGAGCTTCTCGCGCATCCAGTTCACTCCCGACCTGATGCCCGCGGACATCACCGGCACCAACGTGGTCAACGAGGACCCCTCGGGGAGGAAGGTGTTCGAGTTCGAGGCCGGGCCGGTGTTCGCCAACATCGTGCTGGCGGACGAGATCAACCGCGCCACCCCCAAGACCCAGTCGGCGCTGCTGGAGGCCATGCAGGACCAGAGCGTCACCGCCGGCGGTGCGCTGCACCCCATCTCCAGCCCGTTCATGGTCCTGGCCACCCAGAACCCCATCGAGATGGAGGGCACCTATCCGCTTCCGGAAGCCCAGGTGGACCGGTTCTTCTTCAAGCTCATCGTCCGCTACCCGTCGTACGACGAGATGGGGCGGATCGCGGAGCTGACCACCGCCGCGCCGTCGGGAGCCCTGGCCAAGGTGCTGGCGGCGGAGTCGGTGCTGGAGATGCGCGAGGCGGTGCGGGCGGTGCCCCTGGCCGGACCGGTGCGGGACTACGCGGTGCGGCTGGTGATGGCGACCCACGCCGAGACCGAGCACGGCACCGAGCTGGCCCGCAAGTACGTGCAGTACGGCGCCAGCCCCCGGGGCCTGCAGGCGGTGATCCTGGCGGCCAAGGCAAGGGCGCTCCTTTCCGGCCGGCCCAACGTCTCGTTCGACGACATCCGCCGGGACCTGATGCCGAGCCTGCGGCACCGGCTGCTGCTCAACCTCGCCGCGGAGGCTTCCGGCATCGCCCCGGAAGCGGTGCTGGAAGAGGTGGTGGAACGGGTGCCGGAGGTGCCGTCCTGATGGCCGAGGCCGAGGCGCACCGCTTCCTGGAGCCCGATTTCCTGGCGCGGCTGGACAAGCTCCGGCTGGTGGCCAAGCGCATGAGCTGGGGCATGGCGCGGGGGGAGCATCCCACCGTCCGCAAGGGCTACAGCCTGGAGTTCTCCGATTACCGCAAGTACAGCCGCGGCGACGACCTGCGCTACGTGGACTGGAACGTCTACGGCCGCCTGGAACGGCTGCTTCTGAAGGTGTTCACCGCCGAGGAGGAGATCACCGTCTACCTCCTGCTGGACACCAGCCGGTCCATGGCCGAAGGCTCTCCGCCCAAGCTGGAGTTCGCCAAGAGCGTGGCCGCGGCGCTGGGCTACATCGGCCTCAAGACCCACGACCGGGTGGGGGCGGCGGCCCTGGCGGAGGACGTGACCGCGCAGTTGCCGCCGGCCCGCGCCCGGCGCCAGATACTCGCCCTGTTCAACTTCCTCGAGACGCTGTCCTGCGCCGGCCGCACCGACCTGGAGGCCTCGGTGAAGACCTTCACCCGGCACTATCCGCGGCCCGGCCTGGTGGTGCTGTTCAGCGACCTCCTGGACGCCACGGGTTGCGCCGCCGCGCTGGACGAGCTGGCGCGGAAGCGCCACGACGTGCTGTTGGTGCACGTGCTCGGCGACGGCGAGACGCGTCTGGACCCCGGCGGCGACGTGTCGCTGGTGGACGTGGAGACGGCCCGGGAGCGGCGGGTCTTCCTCGACCGGGACCTGGCGGACCGGTTCCACCGGGAGGTGGAGGACTTCTTCGCCGGCACCGAGCGGCTCTGCGAGAGCCGGGAGATGGACTACCGGCGCACCACCAGCGATGTCCCCTTCGACGACTTCGTCCTGAGCTACCTGACCCAGGACCGACGGCCCGGATAACGCCGTGCTGTGGCTCTTTCCCGCCGCTTTTCTCTTCCTGCTGGGAGCCGTCCCCCTCATCCTGCTGCTCAACAGCCTCAGGCCCCGGGGGCCGCGGGTCCCGGTCACGGCGCTCTTCCTGCTGGAGAAGGTGCTGCGGGAGCGGCCCATGGGCCGGCGCCTGGGCTGGCTGTGGCGCCGGAACCTGCCGCTCATCCTGCAGCTCCTGGCCGCCCTAGCGGTCATCGCCGCGCTGGCGGGACCCGCGCTCCTGGGGGTGGGCAGCGCCGGCCGCGACTTGGTGGTGGTGATGGACCTGAGCGCCAGCATGAAGGCGGCGGGCGAGTCGGGCACCCGCTTCGACGCCGCCCGCGCCGAGCTGCTGGCGCGCATCGACGCGCTGGGCGCCAACGACCGCATGATGATCGTCGGCGCGGCCGCGCAGCCCGAGGTGGTCCAGCCCTTCACCCGGGACCGGGCCGGCCTCCGGCAGGCCGCCGAGGGGTTGTCCGCCACCGACGCCGAGGCGCCGGTGAAGGAGGCGGTGCTGCTGGCGCACACGTTCCTCAGGCGTCAGGGCCCGCACCGGGTGGTGGTGATCACCGACGGCGCCTTCAAGGGCATCGAGGAGCTGCCGCTGGCGGCGTCCTACCTGGATCTGGTGCAGGTGGGCGGGGGCGCGGACAACATCGGCATCCTGGGCTTCCAGTTTCGCCGCGTGGCCGGCGAGGCCGACGCGTACGAGGCCATGGTGGTGGTGCAGAACTTCACGGAGCGGCCGGTGCACGCGCCCCTGATCGTGACCGTGGCGGACCGGGTGGTGAGCCGGACGCTGCTGTCGCTGGAGCCGTTCGCCCGGGAGGTGCTGATCTACGGCGTCCCGGGCCCTTTGCGGGGGCGCGCCACCGCGCTGCTGACCATCGACGACGATCTGCCCACCGATAACCGTGCCTTCCTGTCGTTCCCCGACGAGCGCCCCACCCGGGTGCTGTACGTGGGGCCGGGGAACCCGTTCCTGGAGCGGCTGCTGCGGTACTTCCCCCAGGTCACCCTGGCCCGCATCGACCGCATCCCGGTGGACCGGGTCACGGAGCAGGTGGCGGCCTACGACGTGGTGATGCTCGACCGGGTGCCGGCGCCGCCGCTCGAGCGAGGCAATTTCATCCTCATCCGCACCGTGGCCGACGGGCTGCCCTTGAAGGTCGCCGGACGGACGCCGCGCCCGTCGCTGGTGTCCACCGGCGCCGGCCACCCGCTGACCCGGGGGGTGCGGCTGGACGGGCTCCACGTGCGCGACGCGCTGGAGCTGATCTCGGACGGCGGCGTGTCGCTGGCCGAGTCCGCGCGCGGGCCGCTGATCCACGCGGTGGAGTCGGGAAACCTCAAGGCGCTGGTGTTCGCCTTCGACATCACCCAGTCGGACCTGCCCTTCCGGGTGTCGTTTCCGCTGTTGGTGCGCAACGCCTTCTCGTGGTTCCGCCCCGCGGCGCGCGAGTTCCCGGCCAGCCAGGTGGCGGCGGGCCTGCCGTTCGTGGCGGACGTGGGGGTGGACGAGGAGCGGCTGGTGTTCGTGAGCCCCGCCGGCGAGAGCAGCCCGGTGCGGATCCGGGAGCGCAGGGGGACCTACGCCGGCACCTCGGAGGTGGGCTTCTACCGGTTCCAGGGAAAGCGCGGGGAGGGCGAGTTCGCGGTGAACCTGTTCAGCGAGGAGGAGTCCCGCATCCGTCCCTCGTACCGGGCGGACCCGGCGGCCACGGCGACGGCTGCGGAGCAGAGCGGCCCGGGCACCCGCCTCGACCTCTGGCCGGCGCTGCTGGTGGCGGCGCTGGCGCTGCTGCTGGCGGAGAGCGTCCTGGTCTGCCGGACCCGCCGGTCGCTCCTTCCCCTGTGGCTGCGCGTGCCGGCGGCGGCGGTTCTGGTGGTGGCCCTGGTGAACCCCCGGATTCTCGCCCAGGACCCCGAGCTCGACGTGGTGATGGCCGTGGACCTTTCCCACAGCGCCGGGGAGGAGGCGCGGGTCCGGGCCGCGGACGTGCTGGAGCGGGCCCGGGAGCTGGTGGGCCCCAGGGTGCGGCTGGGGCTGTTCTCCTTCGCGCGCCGGCCGCAGTGGGAGTTCGTGCCCACCCATGAGCCGCCGTTGAGCGAGTTGCCGCCGCCGCCGGAGCGTGACGCCACGGACCTTGGAGCGGCGCTTCAGGGCGCCCTGGGCGAGCTCAGCGAGGGGCGGGAGAGCCGCATCCTGCTCATATCCGACGCCAACGAGAACCGGGGCTCGGTGGAACGGGTGCTGCCCATGCTGCGGTCCCACGGGGTGGCGGTGTGGCCGTATTCCGTGAGCCTCGCCGAGGGGCGGAACGAGGTGTACCTGTCCGAGCTCACCGTGCCTTCGGTGGTGGACAGCGGCGAGACCTTCGAGATCAAGGCCGCCCTCACCAGCACCCGGGCGTCCTCGGCGGGGGTGACGCTGCTGCGGGACGGGCGCGTCATCCGTTCCCTGCGCCGGGAGCTGGCACCCGGCGCCAACTGGCTGAGCTTCACCGACAGCGTGGAGCGGCGCGGCACCCATACCTATGAGCTGATGGTGGACGCGGAAGCGGACGTGCTGGCGGAGAACAACCTGCTGCAGGGCATCGTGAGCGTCAAGGGACCCTCCCGGGTCCTCTACCTCCACGGCGCCGACGCCGCCCGGCGGTTCATGGCCGAGGCCTTGCGGGTGCAGGGATACGAGGTGGCGGAAAAGCTCCCGGCGCGGGCCAACCTGACGCTGCCGGAGCTCTCGGGCTTCGACCTGCTGATCCTGGACAACGTGCCGGCCTACCAGCTCTCGCAGGTGAAGATGGAGCGCATCGAGCGGTTCGTGCGCGACCTCGGGGGTGGCCTCATCGTGCTGGGCGGCACCCGGAGCTACGGCGCCGGCGGCTACTACCGGACGCCGTTGGAGCAGACGCTGCCGGTGGAGATGCGCCCGCCGGCGCGCATGGAGTTGCCCCATGTGGCGCTGCTCTTCGTGGTGGACAAGTCCGGGAGCATGGGCGGCGGCCCCTTCGGCACCACCAAGCTGGACCTGGCCAAGGCGGCCACCATGGCGTCGGCCGAGTTGCTGAACCCCGCCGACGAGGTGGCGATCCTGGCCTTCGACTCCAACTGGCAGTGGGTGGTGCCCTTCCGCGCGGCCGGCGGCGGCGAGAGCCTCGCCGAGGACGTTGCCGCCCTGAGCTCCGACGGCGGCACCGACCTCCGCAAGGCCATGGTGGAAGGGCGCCGGGTACTGGCGGCCAAGGAGGCGGCCATCAAGCACGTGCTGGTGCTGTCCGACGGGCTCACCGAGAAGGAGGACCTGCTCGAACAGGTGACCCGCATGGCGCAGGAGAAGATCAGCGTCTCCACCGTATCCATCGGCGGCGACGCCAACCGGCGCCTCATGACCCAGCTCGCCGGCAGCGGCAACGGCAGGAGCTACGCCGCCGTGGACCCGCGCACCATCCCGCAGATCTTCACCACCGAGACCCTGCTGATCTCACGGGACCTGCTGGTGGAGAAGACCGTGACGCCTGCCGTGGCGGGGCCGGCCGGACCCATGCGCGGGCTTTCCGGCGGGCCGCTGCCGCGGATCCTGGGCTATGTCCTGACCCACGTGAAGCCCGGAGCGGAGACCCACCTGCGGGCCGGCGAGGACCCGTTGCTGGTGTCGTGGCGTTACGGCCTGGGCCGGGTGTACGCGTTCACCTCCGACGTCTCCGGCCGCTGGGGACGGCACTGGGTGCAGTGGCCGGAGTTTTCCAAGTGGGCCGCGCAGATGGCCCGGCTGGCGGTGAGGAGCGTTTCGGACCACCGGCTGCGGACCGACTTCGTGCGGGAAGGCGAGGTCATGAGCGCGGTGGTGGACCTCTTCTCCGCCTCGGGGCGGCCGGTGAACCACCTGAAGCTGCAGGGCCTGCTGACCCGGGCCGACGAGACCCTGCAGGAGGAGACCTTCCGGCAGGTGGCGCCCGGCCGCTACCGGACGCGCTTCGCCACCCCGCGCCGGGGCATCAACCTGCTCACGGTGAAGCAGCCGCCGGGCCCGTCCGGCGCCCCCGCCGTGGCCCTCACCGTCCCCTTCATCGTACCCTTCTCGAAAGAGTACCGGGAGATGGACGCCAACACCGCACTGCTGGAACGGCTGGCCCGGGAAACCGGCGGCAAGCCGTTGCGGGACGGCACCCTGGCCGTGGACGTCGAGCGCCTCTTCACCGCCGACCCCGACGCCGCCGGTGCCGCCCGGGGCATCTGGTGGACCCTGGCCGCCGCCGCCCTGGGCGTCTTCCTCCTGGACCTGGCGCTACGCACCGTCATCCAGGTGCGGCGGGCGGGGTGACGGGCTGCTGGACGGGCGGATTGACCTGCCCTCCGCCCGTGCCATAATGGTCCGATGACCGAACCCGAGTCCATGCGCGGGCAGGAGGAGGCGCCCGTCCCGGCGGATTTCCGGTCGGGCTTCGTCTCGATCCTGGGGCGGCCCAACGTGGGCAAGTCCACGCTCCTGAACCAGCTCCTGGGGGAGAAGATCGCCATCGTCTCGCCCCGGCCCCAGACCACCCGGAACCGGATCATGGGCATCAAGACCATGCCGGGGGGGCAGATCCTGTTGCTGGATACGCCGGGGATCCACCGCGCCCGGTCGCTGTTGAACCGGCGGATGGTGGACGTGGCCAAGCGCTCTCTCGTGGACGTGGAGGCGGTGGTGTGGGTGGTGGACGCCTCCAGCGGCCTTCGCGGGGATGACCAGGACATCGCCGGGATCCTTTCGAAGAGCCGGCACGAGACCCTGATCGCGCTGAACAAGATCGACGCGGTGTCCAAGGGACGGCTGCTGCCGGTGATGGCGCGGCTGGCGGAGCTGCTGCCCGACCGGGAGATCGTGCCCATCAGCGCGCGGACGGGCGAAAACGTGGCGCTACTGGTGGAGGGGATGCTGAAGCGGCTGCCGTCCGGACCTCGTTACTTTCCGGAGGACGAGCTCACCGACCAGACGGAGCGGTTCATCGCCGCCGAGATCGTCCGGGAGAAGGTGTTCCTGCGCACCCGCCAGGAGATCCCCTACGGCACCGCGGTCTCGGTGCGGAGCTTCGAGGAGAAGGACGGCGGCGCCCTGGTGGTCATCGCCGCCACCATCCACACCGAGCGGGAGGGCCACAAGCCGATCCTCATCGGCAAGCGCGGCGCGGCGCTGAAGGAGATCGGCAGCGAAGCGCGGGAGGACCTGGAGCGCCTGCTCGGCTGCCGTGTCTACCTGGAGCTCGCGGTCAAGGCCACGCCCGGCTGGAGCCGGGACCCCCGGAGCCTGGAGGCTTTCGGCTTGTGACGGATCTTGTCGAGACTCGTGATGCAGGGACGTTCCGCGTGATTCGCGCCTACCCTCCGTCATTCCCGCGAAAGCGGGAATCCAGAGGTTGGGAGGCGGGGCAGCCATAGCGCCAGACCCCTCCACCCCTCCTGGATTCCCGCTTTCGCGGGAATGACGGAGGGGGACGCGGGAATGACGGAGGGGGACGTGAGACTCGCGTTTGCGGTCGTCGGGGCCGTTTTCGTATCTATCTCCGAACATGAGCACTCCCGAAAACATGCCGGTGGTGGCCATCGTCGGCCGGCCCAACGTGGGCAAGTCGACGCTTTTCAACCGCCTGAGCCGGGCCCGGCGGGCCATCGTGGATGACCAGCCGGGGGTGACCCGCGACCGGAACTACAACCCGGTGGCGTGGCGCCGCCACCGCTTCATGCTGGTGGACACCGGCGGCCTGGAGCCGGACGAAACCGAGGGACTCAAGGGAGGGATTCTGCGCCAGACCCTGACGGCGGTGGACGAGGCCGACGTCATCGTGTTCCTGCTGGACGGCCGCGCCGGGCCGACGCCGCTGGACACGGCCGCGGCGGAGCTCCTGCGGCAGGCGCCCAAGCCGGTGTTCTACGCGGTCAACAAGCTGGACACCGGCCCCAAGGAGAGCGACCTCTACGAGTTCTACCAGCTCGGCGTGGAACGGCTGTTCCCGCTTTCCGCGGAGCACGGGCTGGGGGTCGCGGACCTGATGCAGGAGGTGGTGGACGCCCTGCCCGGGGACCGGGAGGGGGCCGCCGAGGCCGACGAGCCCCTGGCCCTGGCGGTGGTGGGGCGGCCCAACGTCGGCAAGTCCACGCTGGTGAACCGGCTGCTGGGCTACGACCGCTCGCTGGTGGACTCCCAGCCCGGCACCACCCGGGACGCGCTCCAGGCCGCCTTCACCTGGCGCGGGAACCCCTGCCGGCTGACGGACACGGCCGGCATCCGGCGCAAGGCCCGGGTGGTGGACCCGGTGGAACGCTACAGCGTGAGCCGGGCGTTGCGCTCGGTGGACGCCGGCGACGTGGTCATCCACCTGCTGGACGGTTCCGAGGGGGTCACCGACCAGGACGCGCAGGTCATGTCCTACGCCTTCCAGCGGGGCAAGGCCATGGTCCTGGGCATCAACAAGTGGGATCTGCTGGACACGGACCGGCTGAGCCTCCGCGTCTACCAGGATTTCTTGCACCGGCGTCTACCGTTTGCCGACCATGTGCCGATAGTCTCTGTATCGGCACTGGAGGGCTCGGGCATGACGAAGCTGATGGATACGGTGATACGCGTGGGCGGCGCCCAGCGCCGGTGGATCAAGACACCGGCGCTCAACCAGGCGCTGCGGCGGCTCACCGAGCGGCACGCCGCGCCGCAGTTCCGCGGGCGTCCGGTGAAGTTCTACTACGGCACCCAGACGGACGTGCAGCCGCCGACGTTCACGCTGTTCGTCAACCATCCCGAAGGCGTCGGCGCCGCCTACCGGCGCTACCTCGTCAAGGCGCTGCGGGCGGAGCTGGGCCTCGAGCATACGCCGTTGCGCCTGACCCTGCGGCCGCGGACGGGCCGGGGACACCACGGTGCCGGGTGACGGCCGGCGGGACCTGGCCTGGCTGGCCTTCGGCCGGGTCCCTGGGCTCGGGTGCGCCGGTTTCCGGCGCATCGCGGAGTCCTTCCCGGACCCCGTCGACGCGTTCTTCAGCGGGCGCGGAGGGTTGCGGCAGGCTGGTCTGAGCCGCGCGGCGGTGGACGGGCTGCTGGGCTTTTCCGAATGGGACCGCCTGGCGGACGAGATGCGTGGGGTGCGGGAGGCGGGGGTCCGGCTGGTGCGCTACTCCGACGCGTCGTACCCCGAGCGCCTGCGCGCCATCCCCGACCCGCCCCCGGTGCTGTACGCCCGGGGGTCGCCGGAGGCGGCCGGGCGCGCCGCCGTGGGGGTGGTGGGGACCCGGGCGCCGAGTGCGTACGGCCGCGAGATGACCCGGCTCCTGTGCCGGGGGCTGGCGGCCGCGGGCATCGCCGTGGTCAGCGGCATGGCCCGGGGCATCGACGGCGAGGCCCACGAGACGGCGCTGTCCGGCGGCGGCGGGACCGTGGCGGTGCTCGGATCGGGCGTGGACGTGCCCTATCCGCCGGAGCATCGCGATCTCTGCCGCCGCATCGAGGAAAACGGCGCCGTGCTCTCCGAGCACCCGCTGGGGACGCGTCCGCTGCCGCACCACTTCCCGGCCCGCAACCGCATCATCAGCGGACTCTCGCTGGGTGTGGTGGTGGTGGAGGCCACCGAGCGGAGCGGCTCGTTGATCACCGCCCGGTTGGCGCTGGAGCAGGGCCGGGAGGTGTTCGCGGTGCCCGGTCCGGCGGGGGCCGGACGCAGCCGGGGACCCCACCGGCTGATCCGCGAGGGCGCCAAGCTGGTGGAGGACGTCGGCGACATCATCGAGGAGATCGCGCCGCAACTGGCGGCGGACCCGGCCTTCGCGCCGTCGCCGGACCCGGACGGCGCTTCCCTCGGAACGGTTCCCCTCGGCGGCGCCGCCGGAACGATCCTGCGGGACCTGGAGGCGGGACCGCTGCAGATGGACGAGGTCATCGATCGGACGGGCCTCCCGCCGCACCGGGTCTGCGAGGTGCTGCTGGAAATGGAGCTGCAGGGTCTGCTCCGGCAGTTGCCAGGAAACAGATATGCGCTAAACTCTGCCGTAGCCGGCGGCGGGTGAACACGGCCCTTCGGAGAGCGGTATACCCGGCCGGCGGCGCCGTTTTCGGATTCGAGATGAACGAAGCGATGGAGCGTGTCAACGTGGTGGGGGGCGGCCTCGCGGGGTGCGAGGCCGCCTGGCAGCTCGCCAGACGGGGGGTGCCGGTGGACCTGTACGAGATGCGGCCGGTGACCCGGACCGCGGCTCACACCACCGGGCACCTGGCGGAGCTGGTGTGCAGCAACTCGTTCCGTTCGCAGTCGTTGACCACCGGGGCCGGGCTGCTGAAGGAAGAGATGCGGCGCATGGGCTCCCTGATCGTCACCCTCGGCGAGGCCCACCAGGTGCCGGCGGGATCCGCCCTGGCGGTGGACCGGGTGCGCTTCGCCGAGGCCGTTTCCGAGCGCGTGTCTTCCCTGCCGGGCCTGCGCCTGATCCGCCGGGAGCTCGACGCCGTGCCGCCGGGGCCCACCATCATCGCCACCGGACCGCTCACCGCCGATTCCCTTTCCGAGCGCCTGCGGGAGCTTCTGGGGGCCGAGCATCTCTACTATTACGACGCCATCTCCCCGGTGCTCACCGCGGAGTCCGTGGATTCGTCGGTGGCGTTCCGCGCGTCCCGTTACGACGAGAAGCCCGGCGACTATCTCAACCTGCCTTTGACCCGGGACGAGTACTACCGGCTGGTGGACGCGGTGGTGGCGGCGGAGAAGGTGCCGGTGCGAAGCTTCGAGCGTTTCTTCGAGGGATGCCTGCCGGTGGAGGAGATGGCCCGGCGCGGCCGGGAGACGCTGGCGTTCGGTCCCATGAGGCCCACCGGGCTGGTGGATCCGGCTTCCGGCCAGAGACCCTACGCGGTGGTCCAGTTGCGGCAGGAAAACCGCGAGGGCACGCTGTACAACCTCGTGGGCTTCCAGACCAAGATGACGTATCCTGAGCAGAAGCGGGTGTTCTCGCTGATACCGGGGCTGGCCAACGCCGTGTTCGTGCGCTACGGCAGCCTGCACCGCAATACCTTCATCAACGCGCCGCGGCACCTGCTGCCGACGCTGCAGTGGCGCGGGGCGCCGCGGCTCTTCTTCGCCGGCCAGATCACCGGCGTCGAGGGATACATCGAGTCGGCCGCGTCGGGGCTTCTGGCCGGCGTCAACGCCGCCCGGCTGGCGGCCGGGACGACGCCGGTGACGCCGCCCGCCACCACCGCCCTGGGGTCGCTGCTCCGCTACATCTCCGATACCGGGCGGGAGGCCTTTCAGCCCATGAACGTCAACTTCGGCCTGTTCCCGAGTCTGCCGGGCAAGGTCAAGGGGCGGCGCAAGAAGGAGATCATGGCCGGACGGTCCCTTCGGGATCTGGACCGCTGGTGGCTGGAGACCGGCGAGGGCGCCGCCGCCGCGCGGGAAGCGTGAGGCCGATGGACGGCGCCGCTACCAGCCTGGTCACCCTCGAGGACGTCTGGAAGAGCCACGCGCCCGGCAGTCCGGCGGCGGTTTCCGGATTGAGCTTTGCCCTGGAGCGGAACGAGATTCTCGCGCTGCTGGGCCCCAGCGGCTCCGGCAAGACCACGACGCTACGCCTGATCGCGGGCTTCGACCGGCCCGATAGCGGCAGGATCCTGCTCAACGGAGCTCCGGTATCGGGCGAGGGCATGTGGATCGAGCCCGAGCAGAGGCGCATCGGCATGGTCTTCCAGGACTACGCGCTGTTCCCGCACCTGACGCTGCTGGACAACGTCATGTTCGGGCTCCGGAACGGGTCCCGGCAGTCCCGGGCCGATTCCGCCCGGCACGTGCTGAGCGTGGTGGGCATGGTGGAGCTGGCGCACCGCTATCCCCACGAGCTCTCCGGCGGCCAGCAGCAGCGGGTGGCGCTGGCCCGGGCGCTGGCGCCGGGTCCCCTCGTGCTGCTTCTCGACGAGCCCTTCAGCAATCTCGACGTGGACATGAGAGCCGAGATGCGCGACGAGCTGCTGCGGATACTGCGGGCGTCGGAGACCAGCGCCGTCATGGTGACCCATGACCAGGAAGAGGCGCTGGCGGTGGCCGATCGGGTCGGGGTGCTGAACCAGGGGTGTCTCGAGCAGCTTTCCGAGCCGGAGGTGCTCTACCGCCGCCCGCGCACGCGCTTCGTCGCGGAGTTCGTGGGCCAGTCGGATTTCATTCCGGGGGTGGTGGGCGACGCCATCGAGACCGAGGTGGGGAGCTTTCCCAACGACGCGGGGTTACCCGCCGGCGCCAGGGTCGACCTGGTGGTGCGTCCCGACGAGGTGGATTTCGAGCCCTCCGACGACGGTGACGGGGTGGTGTCGCACCGGCGGTTCCGGGGCGCCGAGAACCTGTACCACCTCACTTTGCGGTCCGGGGCGCGGCTCCGCAGCAGCCAGCCGTCAACCCGCGCTCTCGTGGCCGGAACCCGGGTCGAGGTCACGGTCCGGCCCGCTGAGCTCATCGTTTTTCCGTGCGACGCGGAAACCCGCGACGACCCGGAAGACGGCCTCCAGGCTCAGCGATGAGATTGACATTCCACACCGAATCTGAAGAAATATGAACCCGTGGCGGCCACCATCGCGTTGGCGTGGTGGCCCTTTTGTCGTTAACGGGCTTGCGTGGGAAACGCGATCCGGGGAGTCTCGATGTCTCTGAGGAGTGACAAGATTTGGATGGACGGGGAGCTGGTGGACTGGGATGACGCCCGGTTCCATGTCATGAGCCATGCGCTCCACTACGGCACTGCCTATTTCGAGGGGATTCGCTGCTATTCGCTGGAGGACGAGCGGTCGGCGGTCTTCCGGCTGGCCGAGCACGTCAAGCGCTTCCAGGACTCGGGACACATCCTCGGCACCCCCTTGCCGTACGGCACCGAGCAGATGACCGAGGCGATCCTGGAGGTGATCCGGGTCAACCGGCTGAAGGAGTGCTACATCCGGCCGCTGGCGTTCGTGGGCGACGGCGAGATGGGACTGTACGCGCTCAACAACCCGGTGCGGGTCATCGTGGCGGCGTGGGCGTGGGGGGCGTACCTGGGGGACGAGGGTCTCAAGCGGGGCATCCGCGCCAAGGTGTCTTCCTACACCCGGCATCACGTGAACGTGATGATGACCAACAGCAAGATCTCCGGCAACTACGTGAACTCGGTTCTGGCCAAGCACGAGGTGAAGCAGGCGGGCTACGACGAGGCCATCATGCTCGACCCCGAGGGGTGCGTCTCGGAGGCCAGCGGCGAGAACCTCTTCATCGTGAAGGACGGGGAGCTGAGGACCGCGCCCGTGACTTCCATCCTCCCCGGCATCAACCGGGCCAGCGTCATCGAGCTGGCCCGCGCCAAGGGATACCGGGTCCACGAGGAACGCTTCGCCCGGGACGCCCTCTACATCGCCGACGAGGCCTTCCTCACCGGCACCGCGGCCGAGGTGACTCCCATCCGGGAGGTGGACGACCGGGCCATCGGCGAGGGCAAGCCGGGGCCGGTGACCCTCGATCTGCAGCAGGCTTTCTTCGACGTCATCCGGGGGCGGGACGAGGGCTACCTGCACTGGCTGACGCTCGTGTGACCGGGCGCCCCGATTGCGTCCGCGATGCCGGCGCGGGCAGGGTCGAAACCACGGGGGCGACCGCCGCTCGCCCCTACCATCCCTCGTTCCAGCTCCGAGCCGAGTATTTTCGTTCTACCAGCGATGCGATGGCGGCGTGCGGGACCGCGACGCCTCCGGGCGCGGCGTCCCAGCAGCGCATCAGCAGCGCCTTGATGCGCGACGCGGGTTGCCGCAGGTTGGTGAGGAAGACGCGGTGACCGCGCCCCCGGCGGTAGGCCGGGGTCCTGGGCGGATACGGCAGGATCTCTTCCATCAGCGGGATCGGGAAGTCCAGCAGGAAGGTGCCGTGGAACAGCAGGAAGCGGCGGCGCCGGCGTTGCGCGTTGCCGGAGAACTTCCGCTGACCCACCGCGAGATCGGTGGCGCCCTGGCGGCGGATCGGCAGGCCGGTGGCTTCCGCCAGCACCTGCCGGTGGCGCTGCATGATGAAGGCATTGGTGGAATCGATGCGCTCCAGCGGCCCCTCGCCGGCCATGCGCAGGATGAGCGTGTAGCTCAGGCAGCCGGGCCCCTGCACCACGGTGCCGCCGCCGCTGCAGCGCCGCAGGACGGGAATGCCCCGGGCCGTACACGCGGGCAGGTCGACCTCGCGCTCCAGCCGGCTGGCGAGGCCGAGCACCACGAAGGGCTCCGGAGATTCCCAGAAGCGGAGGACCTCCCGGTCCTGCTTGCGCTCGCACTCGTCCAGCAGCGCCTCGTCGCAGGCCAGGTTCGCTTCGGGGGTCGGTAGTGTCAGGTCGAGGCACTGCATGTTTCGCGGCAGGGTCGGCACCCTGCAATGGGCGGTTTTGGAACGGGTCCGCGCCCGGCCCGAAAGGACTTGACAGGCGTGGGCGGCGGCGAATATGTTGCCCCCGCACGTGTTGCTTCCGCAGATCTTGGTATAATATCCCTGGAACGTCATGAGTGCCAAAGAGTCCATAACACCTGTCCATTTCGCGACGGAAGAAGAGATCCGGGGCGGGGTGGAACCGGGCGGGGCGGGGAAGCCGGCCGGGGGCGGCGCGTCGCCGGACGACAGCCTGCTGAACTCCCTCGATTCCCTGCTCGGCGAGGTGGTCCGGAAGGGTCCGGAACAGACGGACGTGCTGCTGGCGCAACTGCTGGCGCGTATCCGCGACCGGCAACGCGCTCCGGCCGCCGGCCTGAACACGCCCTACGTCAACACCATTCCACCGGAGCAGGAGCCGCCGTACCCCGGCGACCGCCGCATCGAGCGGCAGGTGAAGAGCTACGTGCGCTGGAACGCCATGGCCATGGTGGTCAAGGCCAACCGCCTGCAGGCGGGCATCGGCGGCCATATATCCACCTACGCTTCGGCGGCCAACCTCTACGAAGTCGCCTTCAACCATTTCCTGCGCGGCGGTGACGACGGAGCGCCCGGCGACCTGGTCTATTTCCAGGGCCACGCGTCCCCGGGCAACTACGCCCGCGCCTACGTGGAACACCGGCTGAGCCCGCGCAAGCTCCACCTCTTCAGGCAGGAGCTGGCCAAGGGAGGGGGACTGCCGTCCTATCCCCATCCGCACCTCATGCCCGACTTCTGGCAGTTTCCCTCGGTGTCCATGGGCCTGGCGCCCATCATGTCCATCTACCAGGCGCGCTTCGCCCGCTACCTGGGCGCCCGGGGGCTGCTGGCCCAGGAGCCGCGGGTGTGGTGTTTCCTGGGCGACGGGGAGAGCGACGAGCCGGAGTCCACCGGGGCGCTTTCCCTGGCAGCGCGGGAGAACCTCGACAACCTGGTGTGGGTGGTCAACTGCAACCTGCAGCGGCTCGACGGGCCGGTGCGCGGCAACGGCAAGATCATCCAGGAACTGGAGGCCCTGTTCCGGGGGGCCGGCTGGAACGTCATCAAGGTGATCTGGGGCTCGGACTGGGACCCGCTGCTGGAGGCCGATGCCAAGGGGCTGCTGGCGGAACGGATGGAGACGGCGGTGGACGGGGACTACCAGAAGTATTCGGTGGCCCCGGGGAGCTATACGCGAAAGCACTTTTTCGGCACCGATCCCGAGCTGCTGGAGATGGTCAATCATCTCAGCGACGACGACATCCGCAAGCTGTCCCGGGGCGGGCACGATCCCCAGAAGGTGTACGCGGCCTACAGCGCGGCGCTGCGCCACAAGGGCGCCCCCACGGTGATCCTGGCCAAGACGGTGAAGGGCTACGGCCTCGGCGAGGCGGGCGAGGGGCGCAACATCACGCACCAGCAGAAGGCCCTCAACGAGAAGGAGCTGCGCGACTTCCGCTCGCGTTTCGGCGTGCCGCTGCCGGACGAGGACGTGGTGGAGGCGCCGTTCTACCGGCCGCCGCCGGACAGCGAGGAGACGCGGTACCTGCTGGAGCGGCGCAAGAGCCTGGGGGGGTTCCTGCCCCGGCGCAAGGGGAAGGCCAAGGCGCTGGCGGTGCCCGGGGAGGCGACCTACGAGGAGTTCCACAAGGGTTCCGCGGAGACACGGGCCTCCACCACCATGGTTTTCGCCCGGCTGTTGAGCAAGCTGCTGCGGGACCCCGATATCGGCAAGAAGGTCGTGCCCATCATTCCGGACGAGGCGCGGACCTTCGGCATGGACACGCTGTTCCGCCAGGTGGGGATCTATTCCTCCAAGGGGCAGCTCTACGAGCCCGTGGACCGGGAGACGCTGCTGTTCTACCAGGAGGCGCGGGACGGCCAGCTCCTCGAGGAGGGCATCAGCGAGGCCGGGGCCATGTCCTCCTTCATCGCCGCGGGGACGGCCCACGTCAACTACGGCACGCCGATGATCCCGTTCTACACGTTCTATTCGATGTTCGGCTTCCAGCGCATCGGCGACCTCATGTGGGCCGCCGCGGACAGCCGGGCCAAGGGTTTCCTGCTCGGCGCCACCGCCGGGCGCACCACCCTGAACGGAGAAGGGCTGCAGCACGCGGACGGCCACAGCCACCTGCTGGCGAGCACGGTCCCCGCCCTGCTCACCTACGATCCGGCCCTTGCCTACGAGATCGCGGTCATCGTCCGGGACGGCCTGCGGCGCATGTACCAGCGCGGCGAGGACCTCTTCTACTACCTCACGCTCTACAACGAGAACCACGAGATGCCGGCCATGCCCGCGGGGGTGGAGGAGGGCATCCTCAAGGGGCTGTACAAGTTCAGGAGGGCCGAGGCGGGGCACAAGCTTCGCGCGCACCTGTTCGGCAGCGGCCCGCTGCTGTTCGAGGCGCTGCGGGCGCAGGAGATCCTCGCGGAGCGCTACCATGTGGCGGCGGACGTCTGGAGCGCCACCAGCTACAACCTGTTGCGCCGGGAGGCCCAGGCGGTCCAGCGTTGGAACCTCCTGCATCCCGAAGAGAAGCCGCGGAAGTCCTACATCGAGTCGCTGCTGGAGCCGGAGGACGGCGTCTTCGTGGCGGTGTCCGACTACATGAAGATCGTGCCGGACCAGATCGCGCCCTGGGTGCCGGGGGGGCTGGTGACGCTGGGGACGGACGGCTTCGGCCGCAGCGATACCCGGCCGCGGCTGCGCCGTTATTTCGAGGTGGATGCGGAGTCGGTGGTCATCGCGACGCTTCACGCCCTGTCCCGGAAGGGCCGGATCAGGAGATCGACCGTGGCGCGGGCCATGCGCGAGCTCCACTACAATCCGGCCAAGCCTCATCCCGGAATGGCCATCTAGGCCGTCTGCACATCATGGACGTAACGCTTCCCAAACTCGCCGAAGGGGCGGACTCCGGTACCGTCGTCAACGTCCTGGTCTCGGAAGGAGACCAGGTCCAACTGGACCAGACCCTTCTGGAGCTGGAGAACGAGAAGGCGGTGGCCCCCATCCCTTCCCCTGCGGCCGGCAGGGTGGGCCGGATACACGTGCTGGTGGGGCAGGTGGTGTCGGTGGGCCAGGCGCTGGTGACCATCGACGAGGAGCGGGTTTCCGCCCCGGCCCCTGCGCCAGCGCCGGCCGTGGAGGCGCCGCCGCCCGCGACGGAAGCGCCCGCCGAGGCGCCCTCGGCCCCCGTACCCGTATCCAGCAGCGGCGCGCCGCCGCCCGCCTCGCCCACGGTGCGGAAGATCGCGCGGGAGCTGGGCATCGACCTCACCCGGGTGAAGGGGAGCCAACGCGGCGGCCGCATCGTGATGGCGGACGTCCGAGGCTACATCCAGGGGCTTCAGCAACTCGCCCTCAAGCCCTCCGCCCCGCCGGCGGAGACTGCGGTCAACCTCTTCCAGACCCTGGACCTGGCCAAGTGGGGACCGAGCACGCGGGAGAGGATGTCGCCGCTCCGGCGCACCATCGCCCAGCGGATGACCGAGTCCTGGACCACCGTCCCCCACGTGACCCAGTTCGACGACGCGGACATCACCGGCCTCATGGAGCTCCGGAAGCGTTACGCCAAGGCCTACGAGAAGTCGGGGGCCCGGCTGACGGTGACCTCCTTCGCCATCATGGCCGCGGTGTCGGCTCTCGACAAGTACCCGGTCTTCAAGACCAGCATCGACTATGAGGCGTTGGAGATCGTCACCCGCGACTACGTCCACATCGGGGTGGCGGTGGACACCGAGGCGGGCCTGATCGCGCCGGTGATCCGCGACGTGGACAAGAAGAACGTGCTGGTCCTGTCCAGGGAGCTGGACGAGCTGGCGGGGCGGACCCGGGAACGCAAGCTGACCGCGGACGAGATGCAGGGGGGGACGTTCACCATCTCCAACCTCGGAAGCATCGGCGGCTCCTGGTTCACGCCCATCGTGAACAGCCCGCAGGTGGCGGTCCTGGGCATGGGGCGGGGCGTCCTCCGGCCGGTGGTGCGCGACAGGAAGGTGACGCCGCGGATGGTGCTGCCGCTGGCGCTCTCCTACGACCACCGGGTGATCGACGGCGCCGACGGAGCGCGGTTCCTGCGCGAGATCGTGCGCTGCCTGGAAGACTTTCCCGAAGCGGACATCAAGTGGCCCGTCTCATGACTCGTGAGGCTACTGGACACGAGATCGGTTAGGAGACCTGTGGAACCCATCAAAACGGAAATCGTCGTGGTCGGCGCCGGGCCCGGCGGCTATGCCGCGGCCTTCTACGCCGCGGATCTGGGAAAACGCGTGCTGCTGGTGGAGCGGGACGAGCGGCTCGGGGGGGTCTGTCTCAACCGCGGCTGCATTCCCTCGAAGGCGCTCCTCCATGCCACCCAGGTCATCGACGAGGCGGCGCGGTCGGAAGCCCGCGGCGTTGCGTTCGGCAAGCCCAAGGTCAAGCTCGACAAGCTGCGCGAATGGAAGGGGTCGGTCATCGACAAGCTGGCCGGTGGGCTGGAGGGCCTGTGCTCCCGGCGGGACGTCCGGCGTCTCCACGGGCGCGGGCACTTCGAGGACTCCCGGACCCTCCGGGTGGAGACCGCCGAAGGACAGCAGTTCGTCAACTACGACCAGGCCATCATCGCGGTGGGCTCCAAGCCCGCCATGCCGGCGGCCTTCGATCTGGGGAACCGGCGGATCATGACCTCCACCGAGGCGCTGGAGCTGGCCGACGTGCCGGGCCGCCTGCTGGTGGTGGGGGGCGGGTACATCGGCATGGAGCTTGGCATGGTGTACGCCAGGCTGGGGAGCGAGATCGTCCTGGTGGAGGCGCTGAACCACCTGCTGTCCGGCGTGGACGCGGACCTCGTGCGGCCCGTGGCCAAGGTGGCGGAGTCGCTCTTCAAGGAGATCCGCCTCAAGACCAAGGTGCTGCGAATGGCCACCAGCGGGAGGAAGATCAAGGTGGCCATGGAGGTCGACGGCTCCGCCCGGGAGGAGAGCTTCGACCGGGTCCTCGTCAGCGTGGGCCGGACCCCCAGCTACGAGGACCTGGGTCTCGAGAACACCGGGGTCCGGATCGCCGCCAATGGCTTCATCGAGTGCAACGACCAGCAGCAGACCGGCGATCCGGCCATCTACGCCATCGGCGACGCCAACGGCGGCGCCTTGCTGGCGCACCGGGCCACCAAGGAGGCGCGGGTGGCGGTGGAGGTCATCGCCGGCGAGCCCGGCACCATCGCCGACGTGGTGATCCCGGCGGTGGTGTTCACCGAGCCGGAGGTCGCCTGGTGCGGGCTGACCGAACAGGAAGCCAAGGCCGGGGAGGTGGCGGTGGAGGTCGTGAAGTTTCCCTGGGGCGCCTCCGGGAGGGCGCTCACCCTCGACCGCCCGGAAGGCGTGACCAAGCTGATCCTCGAGCCCGGGACGGAGCGTATTCTGGGGGTGGGCATCACCGGCGCCGGCGCCGGCGAGTTGATCGGCGAGGGCGTGCTCGCTATCGAGATGGGGGCCACCGCACGGGACCTCGCCGAGTCCGTCCATCCGCACCCGACGCTCTCCGAGACCCTCATGGAATGCGCCGAGGTGTTCTACGGCACGGCCACTCACACGCCGCCGCGAAAACGCGCCCGGAACAAGGGAAAAGAGGCCGCGGAAGGGGCTCCGGGCAGCGTGCGCGCTTGACTTGAAATGGGCTATTTGTTAGCTCGAAAATCGAGGGTTGTCGCGTTTGAAGCGGGTCCGAGAGACTGCAGGCGCGGGTGCGCACGGACTGGTACGCAGACGGGTGTACGTAGACTGTTGTACGTAGACTAGTATCTCCAGGAGGAAGTGAATGACCTACGTGATTGCAGAGCCCTGTGTCGACGTCAAGGACACGGCTTGCGTCGATGTTTGCCCTGTCGATTGCATCCACCCGACCAAGAACGACCCCGAGACATTCGAGAAGGAGAACATGCTCTACATCGATCCCGAGGAGTGCATCGACTGCGGCGCCTGCGAGCCGGTGTGCCCGGTGGAGGCCATCTTCGAGGAAGCCGCGGTTCCCGACAAGTGGCAGGAGTACACGCAGATCAACGCCGACTGGTTTCAGAAGTAGCGGCTGGGCCGCGGCGGGCGCCGTCGGCGCCCGTGGCGGGATCGGCCCCCTCTCCGTCCCCCACGATCCCATCGTATCCGAAACCCTCGCAGAAACTCCGCGCCAGCAGGGACTTCACCTCTTCCATCCCGATGGATTTTCCCGTCTCCCGCTCCATGGAGGTGACCTGCGCCCAATCCAGGCCGCACGGGACGATCCTGTGGAAGTAGTCCAGATCGGGCGCCACGTTGACGGCGGCGCCATGGTAGGTGACGCCGCGTCTGACGGCGATGCCGATGGCGCAGATCTTCCGGTCGCCGATCCACACGCCGGTGAAGGGCGGGCGCCGCGCGCCTTCCAGGCCGAAGCAGCTCAGCAGGTCGATGATGACCTGTTCGAGCCTGTGCAGGTAGTGGTGGACCGCGCGGCGTTGCCGGGACTTGAGGTCGACGATGGGGTAGGCCACGAGTTGCCCCGGGCCGTGGTAGGTCACGTCGCCGCCGCGGCTGGTGGCGCGCACCGGGACGTCGCCGGCGTCGAGTATGTGCGCGCCGGCCTCCCTCCGGCCGGTGGTGATGACGTGCGGATGTTCCACCAGTATCAGGCAATCGTCCCCGGGCTCCCGAGTCTTCTCTTCGAGGACCCGTTCCTGAACGGCCAGCGCGGCCTCGTAGTCGAGACGGCGCAAGTCGATGACACGCAGGGGGCTGGACATCCTGCTTGACGCATATCACATCCGAGATGAAATCAAAGTGCCAAGGCATCGTTGCCGCGGGCGCTTCTTGACTCCCGGCGCCGCCCGCACTAGAAACGGGCGAAACGGGCCAGACGGGTGCGTGGCATCGGATCGAACGGGCCGGCAGGTCCGGGAACCGGAGTGAACGAGGTGACGGGAACCATCAGGAAGATACTCAAGGACAGGGGGTTCGGCTTCATCGAGCCGGATGACGGCGGCGACGACGTGTTCTTCCATCGCAGCAGCGGCGCCCCCCGGGTCCAGTTCGAGGATTTCGGTGAAGGCGACAGCGTGCAGTTTCAGACCCGGGCGGGCGACAAGGGGCCCGTGGCCTTCGGCATGAAGCTCCGCTGACGGCACAGGCGGCATGTCCGCATCGACGCCAAAGCAGGCCTTCCTGGAGCACCTCGAAGGCATCCGGAAGCGCTATCTCCCCGAAGTCCTTTTCCTCCTCGACGACGTGCTCCGGGAGGCCGAGCTCGGCGCGTCGGGGTTGGCCGAGATGTGCCGCTATCACTTCCGGACGGGCGGCAAGCGGCTGCGCGCCCTGCTGCCGCTGCTGGTGGCGGATTGTCTGGGGGAGGACCCCGCCAGGGCGGTTCCCATGGGCGCGGCCTGCGAGATGCTGCACAACGCGACGCTGGTCCACGACGACGTGCAGGACGGCGACGAGGCGCGCCGGGGGCAGGAGACGGTCTGGCATCGTTTCGGCGTCGCCCGGGCCATCAACCTCGGCGATGCCATGTTCTACTTCGCGCTGTTGCTGGCGCAACGGGCGCCGGTGGCCGTCGAGCGGCGGGAGGCGCTGGCGCGGCGGATGCTGGCGGAGACCCTGAAGGTCATCGACGGGCAGGAGCAGGAGTTCGCGCTGCGGGCCAGCGGCCGTCCCTCGTTGACGCGGTACTTCGACATGGTCGAAGCCAAGACCGCCCGGCTCTTCGTGCTCGGCATGGCCGGCAGCGCCGAGATGCTGGGCCGGGAGGCGGGGATGCTGGAGGGGCTCGCCGAAGCGGCGCGCCAGCTCGGCATCCTGTTCCAGATTCAGGACGACGTGCTGGACCTCTACGGCGACAAGGGCCGTGATCAGCGCGGCAGCGACATCGCCGAGGGCAAGCGCAGCATCCTGGCGGTCCATGCGTTGGAGAACGCGTCGGCGGAAGACGCGCGTTGGCTGCTGGAGGTGCTGGACAAGGACCGGGCGGCCACCTCGGCCGGGGACGTCGACCGGGTCGCCGGACTGTTCGACCGGCTCGGCTCGCTGCCCTTCGCGGTGAGGGAGATGCACGACCGCAGGCGGGCGGCCCTGGCCGCCGTCGGGGCGTTGGAGCAGCCGCGCCTGTCCGCCATGATGCAGGGGATCTCGGAAACCGTGCTGGAGCCCATAAGGGATCTCGTGTAACGGTAGGGGCGTCTTGTCGGGGAGGTTGTCGCCGGCAAGGCGCGATGTCGCAGGGGCGGGTTTCAACCCCGCCCGTGTCCGGCGCGCTGTCCCGTCCGGGGCAGGGCCGGCAACTCCGAAGGAGCGTGATCGCCGATGAAGATGTTTCTCGCCGGAGAGTGGGTCGATCGACCGAGGATGCAGGAGGTCGGCAACCCGTATGATGAATCCGTCATCGACAGCGTGCCGAAGGCCGGCCGCGACGACGTCGAGCGCGCGCTGGCGTTCGCCGAACGCGGGGCCGCGCTCATGGCCCGGATGACCGCTCACGAGCGGTGGCGGGTGCTTACCCGCGCGGCGGCCCTCATGGCCGAGCGCGTGGACGAGCTCGGCACGCTCATCTCGAGCGAAGAGGGAAAGGTCCTGGCCGAGGGGAAGGGCGAGGTGCGCCGGGCGGTGGAGACCTTGACCGCCTCCGCCGAAGAGGCCAAGCGGGTCCACGGCGAGACCGTGCCGGTGGACGCCGACCCCGCGGGAGCGGGCAAGCTGGCTTTCACGCTGCGGGTGCCCTGCGGCGTCGTGGTGGCCATCGGCCCGTTCAACTTTCCCCTGAACCTGCTCTGCCACAAGGTCGGTCCGGCCCTTGCCGGGGGTAACTCGGTGATCATCAAGCCGGCTTCGGACACTCCGCTGTCGGGCCTCAAGCTGACCGAGATCCTGCTGGAGGCCGGCGTTCCGCCCGAGGGCGTCCAGTGCCTGACCGGCTCGGGCGGCGAGATCGGCGATCCGCTGGTGTCCGACCCGCGGGTCCGCAAGATCACCTTCACCGGCAGCCGCGAGGTGGGCGAGAGCATCTGCCGGATGGCCGGCATCAAGAAGGTCACCATGGAGCTGGGGTCCAACTGTCCGGTGATCGTGATGCCGGACGCGGACCTCGACAAGGTGGCCGCGGCGGTGGCCGCCACCGGCTACGCGAATTCGGGGCAGGTCTGCATCTCCACCCAGCGCGTGCTGGCCGACCGCCGCGTGTACGCGGACTTCCTGGGCGCGCTGGCTCCCAAGGTGGAGGCGCTGGCGACCGGCAGCCAGCTCGACGCCGCCACCCAGGTGGGGCCCATGATCAAGGTGGACGAAGCCGTCCGCGTCGAGAAGTGGGTGGACGAGGCCGTGGGCCAGGGGGCCCGGGTGCTGGCCGGCGGGTCCCGCAACGGCGCGGTCTACGCGCCCACGGTGGTGGCGGACGTCTCCCGCGACATGAAGATCTCGCGCGACGAGCTCTTCGGTCCGGCGGTGGGGGTGATGCCGTTCGAGTCCATCGACGAGGCCATCGAGCTCGCCAACGACACGGTCTTCGGCCTTTCCGCCGGGATCTTCACCGAGAACATCGGCTGGGCCATGAGATTCGCCCGCGAGGTGGAGTCCGGCAACCTCCACGTGAACTGGGGGCCGCAGTGGCGGGCCGACGTGATGCCGTACGGCGGCCTCAAGGAGTCCGGTTTCGGCAAGGAGGGGCCGCGCTACGCCATCGAGGAGATGACCGAGCTAAAGACGGTCGTGTTTCATCTTTAGGGACGGGTCCCGGACCCGCCCGCGCCACGGATTTCCGCCGCCGGGAGGCCAACCGAACATGCGCACAAACGGACGCGGGGATCGCGAGTTGCGCCCCCTCGACATCACGCCCGGTTTCATCAAGCACGCCGACGGCTCGGCCCTGATCGAGATGGGCGATACCCGGGTCATCTGCACCGCCACGCTGGAAGACCGCGTGCCGCCGTTCCTGCGCAAGACCGGCAGGGGCTGGATCACGGCGGAGTACGGCATGCTCCCGTCTTCGTCGCCCACCCGCATCCCCAGGGAGTCCTCGCGCGGCAAGGTGGGCGGCCGCACCCACGAGATCCAGCGGCTGATCGGACGCAGCCTCCGGTCGGTGGCGGACCTGGACTGCCTCGGCGAACGGACCGTGTGGCTCGACTGCGACGTCATCCAGGCGGACGGCGGCACCCGGACCGCCTCCATCACCGGCGCCTACGTGGCCCTGTGCTGCGCCATGGAGAAGTGGGCGGCGGACAAGACCGTGCCCGACGGCCTGCTCGGGGACAGTGTCGCCGCGGTCAGCGTCGGGGTGGTGGAGGGACAGGCGGTGCTGGACCTCGACGCCGGCGAGGACAACCAGGCCCAGGTGGACATGAACTTCGTGATGACCGGTTCGGGCAAGTTCGTGGAGGTCCAGGGGACGGCCGAGAAGGAGCCCTTCGACGCGGGACAGCTCGATCGGTTGATCGGCCTCGCCGGTGCCGGCATTCAACGGATCCTGGAGATCCAGCAACAGGTCCTGCGGGACCGGACAGGCCCCTAGTCTTGCTATCGGCGCCACATCAGGTAAACTTCAGACTCCGTGACGGGGCGTAGCGCAGCCAGGTAGCGCACCTGCCTTGGGAGCAGGGGGTCGGCCGTTCAAATCGGCTCGCCCCGACCACTCCGTGGCATGGCCCGTGGAAGACGGGTCGTGAAGGAGCCGGAGACGCCGGCATACCGGGAACGGGCCTTGAGGAAACGGTTCGCCGCGCCAGTAGCTCAGGTGGATAGAGCAACGGCCTTCTAAGCCGTGGGTCAGGGGTTCGAGTCCCTTCTGGCGCGCCAGCAACAGGTGCTTTGGTTACGGGTGTTCTGGTGAGTGTAGCTCAATTGGTTAGAGCACTGGACTGTGGCTCCAGGGGTTGAGGGTTCAAGTCCCTTCACTCACCCCAATCAAGCGTGTACGGGCCGCTAGCTCAGTTGGTAGAGCAGCTGACTCTTAATCAGCGGGTCCGGAGTTCGAGTCTCCGGCGGCCCACTCCCCCCCTCCTCGACAAGGCTCACGAGATCCCGGCGGTATCCCGCGGACGGGAGTTATCTTGACTTGCGGTTCGCGGGGTTGCTACAGCACAGTCGTGGTCGGTGCTCCCTGGCAGGCCACCGGCACGCGAGAGTGGCGGAACTGGTAGACGCACTAGACTTAGGATCTAGCGGGCAACCGTGGGGGTTCGAGTCCCCCCTCTCGCACCATCACGGAAACGCCATCGAAATCACCGCGGGCTCGCCCTCCATCGGAAACATGGATCCGGGAACCGGTGCGACCCGTCCGCGCGGGATTGGAAATACAATGGAGCGACAAGGGGCAGGACAGGCATGAAGTGTGAAGTCGAAGTGTTGACGCCGACGCAGAGGAAGCTTCGGCTGGAGGTGCCGGCCGACCGGGTCGGCAAGGCGTTCGCCCGCATCTACCGGCAGGTGGGACGGCAGGCGAAGGTGCACGGTTTTCGCGCGGGCAAGATCCCGCAGCACATATTGCGCGGCCTCTACGGCACCGAGATCCAGGCGCAGGCCCTGTCCGAGCTGGTGGAGGAGTCGCTCGCCGGCGCCGTGAAGGAACAAGGGCTCGAGCCGGTGTCCGAGCCGCGGCTCGAGACCGGTGAGCTGGACGAGGGGTTGCCGTTCGCGTTCACCGCCGTCATCGAGGTGAAGCCCGACATCGAGCTCAAGAAGTATCACGCGGTGCCCGTCGAGCGCGTGCGCGCCGACGTGGAGGACGAGGATCTGGAGCGCGCCCTGAAGGAGCTCCAGGACCGGAACGCGCAACTGGAGCCGGTGGAGGGGCGTGACCGGGTGGAGGACGGCGACTACGTGTTCATCGACTTCTCGGGCTCGGTGGACGGCGAGGCGTTTCCGGGCGGCACGGCGGAGAGCTATCCGGTGGAGGTGGGCGCGGGCAAGGCCCTGCCGGAGTTCGAGCGAGGTCTGGTGGGAATGGAGCGCGGCGCGCCCGGGACCATCGCGGTGGAGTTTCCCGCGGAGATGGGTGACGAGCGCCTGGCCGGGAAGACGGCCGATTTCGAGGTGACGGTCAAGGAGATACGCAACAAGGTCCTGCCGGCCCTGGACGACGAGTTCGCGCGGGACTACGGCGAGTGCGAAACGCTCGAAGAACTGCGCGAGAAGCTGCGCTCGGAGCTGCGGAGCGAGATCGAGGCGTTTCAGGACCGGCAGTTGAAGGATCGCATCGTGGAGCGTCTCATGGAGGAGCACGACTTCGAGGTCTCTCCGTCCATGGTCGATCGGGAGTTGTCGTACCTCGCGCGGCGCGCCGCGAGCCAGCGGGAGATGTCCGCCCCGGATGCTCCGGAGCCCACCACCGACGAGCTCAGGGAAGAGCTCAGGCCGGAGGCGGAGCGCCGGGTCAAGATGATGTTGCTGATCGAAAGGATCGCCGCGGCGGAAGGGATCACGGCTTCCGAGGAGGAGGTGAACGGCCGCGTCGAGGCCGTGGCGCGGGCCAGCGGGGACCAGGCGGCGGCCGTGCGCCGGCAGTACGGCCAGGATTGGGCGCGGGCGACGCTGCGCTCCCAGCTGGTTTCCGAGAAGACGCTGGACTTCCTGCTGCGGGAGGCGGAGGTCACGGTGGTGGAGCCTCCGGAAAACGGTTGATGGCCCAAACAAAAGAGGATAGACTTTCCTGGTGGCGTCGCCACTCGGGTTGAGGCAACATGAACTTCATTCCTTTTGTCGTAGAGCAGACCGGTCGAGGGGAGCGCGCCTATGATATCTACTCCCGGCTCCTCAAGGACCGGATCGTTTTCCTGGGCAGCCCCGTCGTAGACGAGGTGGCCAACCTCATCACCGCGCAGTTGCTGTTCCTGGAGTCGGAGGACCCGGAGCGGGACATCTACTTCTACATCAACTCGCCGGGCGGCTCCGTGACCGCCGGTCTCGCCATCTACGACACCATCCAGTACATTCGCCCGCAGGTCTCCACGGTCTGTCTCGGTCAGGCGGCCAGCATGGGCGCCGTCCTGCTCGCCGCCGGAGAGCAGGGCAAGCGCTACGCGTTGCCGCATTCGCGCATCATGATCCATCAGCCCCTGGGCGGGTTCCAGGGGACCGCGGCCGACGTCGACATCCAGGCGCGCGAGATTCTGAGGACGCGGGAGGAACTGGGCGCGATTCTCGTCAAGCATACCGGTCAGTCGCTGAAGCGGATCGAGCGGGACACGGACAGGGACCTGTTCATGACCGGACAGCAGGCGCTGGAGTACGGATTGGTGGATGAAGTGATCACCAGCCGCCTGGACGTAAATACAAAGGGGTGAGGGGGAACTTCGATGCCGAAGCATGGGGATGACCGGTCCGGCAGTCTTGTCTGTTCGTTCTGCGGCAAGAGCCAGGACGAGGTGCGCAAGCTCATCGCAGGCCCCACCGTCTACATCTGTGACGAGTGCATCGACCTGTGCAACGACATCATCGCGGAGGAGTGCGAGAACGATGACGCCATCGCCTCGTCGTCCGGGGTCCCGAAACCCGTCGAGATCAAGCGCGTGCTGGACCAGTACGTGGTGGGCCAGGATCCGGCCAAGAAGATCCTCGCGGTGGCCGTGCACAACCACTACAAGAGGATCGACAACCAGATGCTGACCGGGGACGTGGAGTTGCAGAAGAGCAACATCCTGTTGCTGGGCCCCACCGGCTCCGGCAAGACCCTGCTGGCGCAGACGCTGGCCCGGCTGCTGCAGGTCCCCTTCACCATCGCCGACGCCACCAGCCTGACCGAGGCGGGCTACGTGGGCGAGGACGTCGAGAACATCATCCTCAATCTGCTTCAGTCCGCGGACTACGACGTCGAGAAGGCGCAGCGGGGCATCGTCTACATCGACGAGATAGACAAGATCTCGCGCAAGTCCGAGAACCCCTCCATCACCCGGGACGTGTCCGGAGAAGGGGTGCAGCAGGCGCTGCTCAAGATCATCGAGGGCACCATGGCCAGCGTCCCTCCCAAGGGCGGCCGCAAGCACCCGCAGCAGGAGTTCCTGCAGGTGGACACCACCAACATCCTGTTCATCTGCGGCGGCGCGTTCGTCGGCATCGAGGACATCATCCGCAAGCGCACCGGCCGCAGGCGGCTGGGTTTCGGCAGCGTCGAGACGGACGTCGACGTCCGCCCGGATTCCCGCGTCGTGCACGACGTGCAGCCCGAGGACCTGCTCAAGTTCGGGCTGATCCCGGAGTTCGTGGGCCGGCTGCCGGTCATCGCGACGCTGGACGAGCTCAATGAAGAGGCGCTGGTGCAGATCCTGAGGGAGCCCAAGAACGCCCTCACGAAGCAATACTGCAAACTCTTCGAGATGGAGGGAGTGCACCTCAACTTTACAGACGAGGCGCTTTGGGCTATTGCACGGGAGGCGATGAAGCGGAAGTCGGGTGCCCGCGGGTTGAGAGCGATCATGGAGAACACCATGCTCGACGTGATGTACGAGATGCCCTCTCAACCCAACATCAAGGAGGTGGTCATCACGGAGGAGGTGATGGCCCGCAACGAACCTCCCATGGTCGTGTACTCGAAGGCGGCGGAGAGCGCGTGAGAGGGGTTACCGATGCTATTTCGCAGCGACAAGAAGGATGACGGCGGAGAGGGAGCCGACAACACGGTGCAGGCGCCGTTGCTGCCGCTCCGGGACATCATCGTCTTCCCGCACATGGTCGTGCCGCTGTTCGTGGGACGGCAGAAGTCGATTCGTGCGCTGGAGGAGGCGTCCCGTAACCAGACTTCTATCTTTCTGGCGTCCCAGAAGGATGCCAGGACCAACGAGCCCGGCGAGGACGACATCTATCCCATCGGCACGTTGGGCAACGTCGTGCAGATGCTGAAGCTGCCGGACGGGACCGTCAAGGTCCTGGTGGAGGGCAAGCGGCGAGGCAGGATCGCGCGATACCTCACCCATCCGGAGTTCTTCCTGGTGGAGGTGGAGGAGCTGGAAGACGTGGTGGAGCAGGGCACCGAGGTGGGCGCGGTGGTGCGCGAGGTCCACAGCGCCTTCGAGAACTACGTCAAGGTCAAGAAGAAGATCCCCCCGGAGATGGTCATGTCGGTGTCTTCCATCGAGGAACCCGGCAAGCTCGCGGATACCATCATCGGCCATCTCGGAGTGAAGCTGGAGGAACGCCAGGTCCTGCTCGAAACCATCAACGCCACCGAACGTCTCGAGAAGGTGCTCGGGCACATGCGGGCGGAGATCGAAATTCTCGAGGTGGAGCGGCGGATTCGTTCGCGCGTCAAGAAGCAGATGGAGCGTTCCCAGAAGGAATACTACCTGAACGAGCAGATGCGGGCGATCCAGAAGGAGCTCGGGGAGAAGGACGAGTTCAAGAACGAGATGCAGGAGATCGAGGAGAAGATCAAGCAGAAGAAGCTCTCGGCCGAGGCCAAGGAAAAGGTCGAGAAGGAGCTCAAGAAGCTCAAGATGATGTCGCCGATGTCGGCCGAGGCGACGGTGGTCCGCAACTACATCGACTGGATTCTCAGTCTGCCGTGGTACGACTACACCGAGGACAAGCTCGACATCGGTGAGGCCGAGAAGGTGCTGGAAGACGACCACTACGGGTTGGGGAAGGTCAAGGAGAGGATCCTCGAGTACCTCGCGGTACAGAGTCTCGTCGGCAAGATCAAGGGCCCCATCCTGTGCCTGGTGGGACCGCCGGGGGTAGGCAAGACCTCCCTCGGGCGCTCCATCGCCCGCGCCACGGGACGCGAGTTCGTCCGGGTGTCCCTCGGCGGCGTGCGCGACGAGGCGGAGATCCGCGGTCACCGGCGCACCTACATCGGAGCCTTGCCGGGGAAGATCATCCAGTCCCTCAAGAAGGCCGGGTCCAGCAATCCGGTTTTCCTCATGGACGAGGTGGACAAGATGTCCATGGACTTTCGCGGCGACCCGTCGTCGGCGCTGCTGGAGGTGCTGGACCCGGAGCAGAACCAGGCTTTCAACGATCACTACCTGGATCTCGATTACGATCTCTCGAAGGTGATGTTCATCACCACGGCGAATACGCTGGACGGCATCCCACGGCCGTTGCAGGACCGGATGGAGATCATACGGATCGCGGGCTACACGGAACTGGAGAAGCTGAACATCGCGAAGAAGTACCTCGTGGTGAAGCAGCTCGAGGCCAACGGGCTCAACGACGAGAACATCGTCCTGTCCGACAAGGCCATTCTGGGGCTGATCCGGCACTATACCAAGGAGGCGGGCGTCCGGAACCTGGAGCGCGAGATCGCCTCCATCTGCCGGAAGGTGGCCGTCGACGTGGTGAAGAACGATCAGGCGGCGAAGACGACCGTGGGCGGCAGGAACCTGCCGAAGTATCTCGGCCCCGCCAAGTTCCGGTACGGCATGGCCGAGGAAGCGCACAGGGTCGGCACCACCACCGGTTTGGCATGGACCGAGCTGGGCGGCGAGCTCTTGTCCACCGAGGTGTCCATCATGCCGGGCAAGGGCCAGTTGACCATCACGGGCAAGCTCGGGGACGTCATGCAGGAGTCGGCCCAGGCCGCCATGAGCTACGTGCGGTCGCGGGCGGTGGACCTGGGGTTGGAGAAGGACTTCTACCAGAAGAACGATATACACATCCACGTGCCCGAGGGGGCGATTCCCAAGGACGGCCCGTCGGCCGGCATCACCATGGCGACGTCGCTGGTATCGGCCCTGACCCGGATCCCCGTGTTCCACGACGTGGCGATGACCGGCGAGATCACGCTGCGGGGCAACGTGCTTCCCATCGGGGGCCTCAAGGAGAAGGTGCTCGCCGCGCACCGCGGCGGGATCAAGGCCGTCCTCATCCCCGAGGAGAACAAGAAGGACATCAACGACATCCCGGCGGCGATCCTGAAGAGCGTGGAGATGATTCTGGTCGGGCACATGGACGACGTCCTCAAACGGGCTCTCGTGGTCAGCGATCCGGAAAGGCTGTTCGCGCACCGGGACCTCGACGACCCGTCCGCCGACGCGCCGGCCGGCTTCGACAAGAAGGACGCGGAACCCAGACCCAGTCTGCCCCAGTGACGGGTGTCCTGTCGCCAGTTTCTTCGGGCGGTTAGCTCAGTTGGGAGAGCATCGGCCTTACAAGCCGGGGGTCACAGGTTCAAGTCCTGTACCGCCCATTCGTTGCTCCCTGCGTGGTGTCGCACGGACGGAAGTGCGTGTGACGGTGCGCCGCGGTTGCAATCGTCGACGATAAACGTTATAGGTTCCGTTTGGTTCGGGGCCGTAGTTCAGCTGGTTAGAACGCCGGCCTGTCACGCCGGAGGTCGCGAGTTCGAGTCTCGTCGGCCCCGCCAAAATTCATTGCGAGATGCGAACGGTTCAGATGACAAAAGAGGAGTCCCTGGCACAGCGCCGGTGGTACATCATCGACGCCGAGGACAAGGTCCTCGGACGGATGGCCACCGAGATCGCCAGGGTCCTGCGCGGCAAGCACAAGCCGGCGTTCAGCCCGCACGTGGACGCGGGCGATTTCGTCATCGTCGTCAATGCCAAACGCGTCAGGCTGACCGGTACGAAAGACAGTGACAAGCGCTACTATCGCCATACCGGCTATCCCGGCGGGCTTCGGGTAGCGAGTCTTTCGGAGATGCGGGAGAAGAAACCCGAGCAGGTGGTGCGGCTGGCGGTGAAGGGCATGTTGCCGAAGAATCGCCTGGGACGCGGCCAGCTCGACAAGCTCAAGGTCTACGGCGGCCCCGAGCATCCGCATCGGGCCCAGGTGCCCGAACCGCTCGAGATGAGCGGGTAGAGATCGAAATCATGGCGGACGAGCTCATATACGCGACCGGCAGGCGCAAGACCTCGGTTGCGCGAATCTATCTGAAACGCGGCAACGGCGACATCCGGATCAACCGCCGGATGCTGGAGGACTATTTCGGTCGTGAAACGGCCAGGATGGTCGTCCGGCAGCCCTTCCACGTGACCCGCACCCTGGGGGACTTCGACATCGTCGCCAACGTCAAGGGCGGCGGAATTTCGGGTCAGGCCGGCGCCATCCGGCACGGCATCACGCGGGCCCTGATGCAGGTCGATGAAGGGTTTCGCACCCCGCTCAAGAAGGCGGGCTACGTCACCCGAGACCCGCGCGCGGTGGAGAGGAAGAAATACGGCCGGCACAAGGCACGGAAGCGGCCGCAGTTCTCCAAGCGCTGATCGGCGGCCGGCACCCCTTCCGCTTCATTCCGAGCCTGTGTACAGATACAGGCTCAACAACCCCGTCAGAATGTTGGGCAACCACGCGGCAAGCCAGGGCTGCATCGCCCCGGCCTTGCCGAGCGACACGCAGAAGCCCAGCAGCACCCAGTAGGAAAATCCTATCCCGATGGTCAGGCCGAAGTTGAGGGCGAGGCCGCCCTTCCTCCCGGGCTTGACCGCGAACGCCACGGCCAGCAGTATGATCAGGGGCGTCACCAGCGGGACCGCCAGCTTGGTGTGCAGATGGACCCTGTCGCGTACCGTGTCGATCCCCTTGCCGCGCAGGTCGGCGATTCGCCGCCGCAACTCGAAGTAGCTGAACTCGTCGGGCGAACGAGCGAAGATGCGGAAGTCCTCGGGCCGTTCGTCGAGCGGCAGGGTTGACCCGAGGGGCCGCCGGTGGAGGCTTCCCCCCTCGAGCAAGCGCCACTCCGTGCCCCCGTCGGGTACCCAGCGGCCGCCCCTCCAGGCCGCCGCCGGCGTCTCGATGAACCCTTCCATCGTGAACTCGGGAGTGATCCGGTAGATCACCAGGCCATGAAGCCTGTTGGCTTCCGTGTCGAAGTCGTCGGCCCGTATGAACGCGCCGCTGCTCCGCATCCAGATCTCCTTGTCGCCGAACACCGATTGTCGTGTCTTCTTGTGCACCTCCACGTCGTAGATGTGCTTGGCCTGCCGCGTGGAGACGGGTACCGCGGTCTCGTTCCACAGAAACGTAGCGGCGCTCAGGCCGAGGGACGCCAACAGGAACGGCAGTGTGAACCGGTGGAGGCTGATGCCGCAGGCGCCCATGGCCACCAGCTCGTTGCCCCGCGCCAGTGAGCCGAGGGTCAGGAACGCGGCGAAAAGCGCGGCGAAGCCGATGACGCGGGAGATCATGAGCGGCAGGCGGTAGATGAAGAACCACACGGCTGTCGACAGCGTCACCTCGCTCCCCATCAGGTTGTCGACTCGGTTGAAGACGTCGCTGGCGAGGTGCAACAGGATCACCACCAGCAGCGTCGCGCAGAACACGCGGAAGAACTGCCTCAGCAAGTAGCGGTCGAGGCTGCTTCCCGGGGGAGGTTGCAGCGGGGAGCCGATCATTTCGCGGCGGCCTCCCGGCTCGGGCGTCCTCGGCTCAGGGCCCGTATCCAGCTCCGGGGCTTCAGGTCCAGGGGAGACTCGCGCAGGGTCCCGAGGAACAGGTAGAGGGAGATGAGTCCGACGACGATGTTGGGCAACCACAGCGCCAGCCAGGGCGGCAACTTGCCGTTCTCCCCCATGGCGGTTCCGACCGAGAGCAGGGCGTAGTAGGCGAACAGCCAGGCAACGCACGAGGCGACTCCCTGTGAACGGCCCCGCGCCGACGGGTTCCGCGCCAGCACGATGGCGATGCCCAGCAAGGCGAAGACCAGCGGCGCGAACGGGAGCGCGAATCTCCGGTGCAGTTCCAACCTTTCCGGTATGGCGCCGATCCCCTGCGCCGATTGGGACCGGATGGTCTCGCCCAGCCGTTGCAGGGGCATCTCCGCCGGGCTTCGCGGCCCGCGGTCGAGCGGCGACAGGATCCGGCCGAGCTCGAGGTTCAGGTCGTAGACGTTGAACGACGTCTGGCTGAATCCGGCCCCGGAATCCCTTCGCTCATGTATCCTGCCGTCGAACAGGCGCAGCCCGATGGAGTTGGTCTCGTTGTCGGACAGTAGCAGGCCCACCCGCGCGATGATAAGATTCTCGGCGGCCTCCTCCCTCTGGTCGACGATCAAGACACCCTGGAAGGTGTTCCCTGGAGGAACGACCTTGTCGACATAGATCAGGACCTTGGGGAAAAGGTCGTTGAACACGTTCTCCTTGAGCAGCGATCCGGCCTGGTTCTTGGCGACGGCGTAGAGTTCCCTCTTGACCGCCAGGTTGGCGGCCGGCCGCACGAAGATCGACAAGCCGAGGGTCAGCACCGATACCGCGACCGCCACCAGCGCCACCGGAACCAGAAAGTGGAAAGGACCCACGCCGCAGGCCTTGAAGGCCAGCGTCTCGCTGTCCCGCGAAAGGCGGCCGCAGCCGTAGAGAATCCCCAGCAGGAAGGCCATGGGGAGCGTCGTTTCCAGCAGCGTCGGCAGGATGAGCGCTAAGAGTTTGGCGATCTGGTCCAAGGGGGCGCCGCGGCTGACCACCAATTCGATGAGCCGCACGATACGACCGGCGAGGAACACGAAAGTGAAGGCGAGAAGGCCGACCAGGAAAGGCGGGATGATCTGACCGGCTACATAGGCGCTCAAGGTCCGATGCACCCGGCAATGGTAGCTGTCTTTGATGAATTCCTCAATCCGGAGACCGGCGTTGATCTACGGCATCCACCCGGTGCTGGAGAAGCTGCGGACCGCGCCCGGCGACATCATTGAAGTCCTGCTGGTCGGCGGCCGGCGGGGCGCCGCGCTGCGCCGGGTCGAGCAGGCCGCCCGGCAGGAGCGTTGCCGGGTCTCCGAGACGGACGCCCGTGCCCTGAGCGCCCTCACCCAAGGGGGCCGGCATCAGGGAGTCGCCGCCCGCGCGGCGCCCTTTGCCTACGGCTCTTTCGACGCGCTGCTGACGGCGCCGGCCGCGGAGGCTCCGGACTGCGTCCTGTTCCTGGACGGAGTGCTGGACCCCCGGAACCTCGGGGGCATCCTGCGCACCTCCGAGGCCATGGGGGTCGGCCACGTCGTCATACCCAGGGACCGGGCCGCCGGGGTGACGGCGGCGGTGATCAAGGCCTCGTCGGGCGCCGCCCACCGTGTGGCGCTCTACCGAGTCCCCAATCTTTTTCGCGGGCTATCGGCGCTCCGGGAAAGGGGCTACTGGGTGGTGGGGCTCGATGCCCAGGCGGAAAGCAGGGTCTGCGACCCGGTCTATCCGGAAAGGCTGGCGGTCGTGCTGGGCGGGGAAGAGCGCGGCATCCGCCCGCTGATACGGCGCAACTGCGACTATCTGGTCTCCATCCCCATGCAAGGCCGGGTGGGTTCGTTGAACGTGGGGGTGGCCTGGGGCACCTTCGCCTACGAATTGGCGAGACAGCGGCTGGCTGCCGTTTCGAGTCCGCCCCGTTGACATTTTCCATGACAAATGCTTTATATCTCGTTTGGTGCGAGCTCACATTTGCCCTGTTTCGCGAAAGAGGGACAGGGTAAGTGTGGCTTTATTATCCGCTTTTTGTTTCGGACGCGGTGACAACGGCTGCATCCGCTGGCGTAGCTCAACGGTAGAGCAGCTGATTTGTAATCAGCAGGTTGTAGGTTCAAATCCTATCGCCAGCTCCAAGTCAGCGATTTCATTGAGCGGAGGCCTCTTTGCCGGGGCTTTCCGACTTGCACGAGAACAGCGACGGACGAGTCAGGGAGAGGTTCCCGAGTGGACAAAGGGAGCAGACTGTAAATCTGCCGCCGATCGGCTTCGGAGGTTCGAATCCTCCCCTCTCCACCATCAGTTGAAAGACTCCGGGGCGACAGGAGTCGTTTTTTTGCGGGAATAGCTCAGTTGGCTAGAGCACGAGCCTTCCAAGCTCGGGGTCGCGGGTTCGAATCCCGTTTCCCGCTCCATAGCGAATCGGTGTGGATACCGGGGGCCTCGTTCTCAGGGCCCCGGCGCTGAACGAAGACGCCACACGAGAACCCGTGGACAGCGGCCAGGCGGACCGGAGGCCGCGGCCGCGCGGGACCCCATGCCCAGGTAGCTCAGTCGGTAGAGCACGTCCTTGGTAAGGACGAGGTCGGCGGTTCAAGCCCGCTCCTGGGCTTTGCCTGTTTGTAAGCCATTGAATCAGACCAGGTGATATCTACAGGAGGAGAAGATGAGCAAGGCAAAATTCGAGCGCACGAAACCACATCTCAACATCGGCACCATCGGCCATGTCGATCACGGCAAGACGACCTTGACGGCGGCCATCACCAAGGTGCTGGCGGAAAAGGGATCGGCGGATTTCGTGCCCTTCGACCAGATTGACAAGGCGCCCGAAGAGCGGGAGCGTGGAGTCACCATCAACATCGCGCACGTCGAGTACCAGACCGAAAAGCGTCACTACGCCCACGTGGACTGCCCGGGACACGCGGATTACGTGAAGAACATGATCACCGGCGCCGCCCAGATGGACGGCGCGATCCTCGTGGTGTCGGCAGCGGACGGACCCATGCCGCAGACCCGCGAGCACATCCTGCTGGCGCGCCAGGTGGGCGTTCCCTCCATCGTGGTCTACCTCAACAAGGCGGACATGGTGGACGACCCCGAGCTGCTGGAGCTGGTGGAGCTGGAGGTAAGGGAGCTGCTTTCGAAGTACCAGTTCCCGGGTGATGACATCCCGGTCGTCACCGGCAGCGCCCTCAAGGCCCTCGACGGCGAGGTGAGCGAGCTGGGCACGGAGTCCGTGGTGAAGTTGATGGATGCGGTGGACGGCTACGTGCCCGATCCGCTCCGGGACGTGGACAAGCCGTTCATCATGCCGGTGGAGGACGTCTTCACCATCAGCGGCCGGGGCACCGTCGTGACGGGTCGCGTGGAGCGCGGCATCCTGCACGTGGGCGACGAAGTCGAGATCGTCGGCCTGAAGGAGACCCACAAGACGGTGGCGACCGGCGTCGAGATGTTCCGCAAGCTGCTCGACGAAGGGCAGGCGGGTGACAACATCGGCGTCCTCCTCAGGGGCGTCAAGCGTGACGAGGTGGAGCGGGGCCAGGTGCTGGCCAAGCCCAAGACGGTTACCCCGCACACCAAGTTCAAGGCCGAGGCGTACATTCTGACCAAGGAGGAGGGCGGCCGGCACACACCGTTCTTCAACGGCTATCGCCCGCAGTTCTACTTCCGGACCACGGACGTCACCGGCGTGGCGACGCTGCCCGAGGGCACCGAGATGATCATGCCCGGCGACAACGTTCACATCGACGTCGATCTCATCACCCCCATCGCCATGGACGACGGCCTGCGCTTCGCCATCAGGGAAGGCGGCCGCACCGTGGGCGCCGGGGTCGTGACCGAGATCGTACAGTAGCGGGGGGTGAGAGATGCGCGACCTGGTAGGGCTCGCCTGTGACCAGTGCAAGCGGAAGAACTACACCACGACCAAGAACAAGAAGAGGACCACGGACAAGCTCGAATTCAAGAAGTTCTGTGCGCATTGCCGTACCCACACGGCGCACAAGGAAATCCGGGTCTGAGGTAGCGGAACCGGGTCAGTAGCTCCAATTGGTAGAGCACCGGACTCCAAATCCGGCTGTTGCAGGTTCGAGTCCTGCCTGACCCGCCAGCTCATTGCCGGCGATGGAAAAACTCACTGATTCGTTCGCCTCCGTGGGGCGGCTCACCGACTTCGTCCGCGAAGCCTGGCAGGAGCTCAAGCGGGTACACTGGCCCACCAGGAGGGAGACCTACGCGGCAACGGGGGTCGTGGTGCTGGTGGTGATTTTCTTCGCCATTTATCTTGGCCTGGTCGATTTCCTGCTTTCGTACGCGAGACAGTGGCTGTTGCGCTGAGGCAACCGGGTAACCCATGGAAAAGCATTGGTATGTCGTCCACACGTTCGCCGGGTTCGAACACAAGGCCAAGGCCGCTCTGGAGGAGGGGATCAAAGCCTCCAAGAGCAAGGTGGAGAATCATGTCAAGGAGTTGAGGGCCGGAGACGATCCGGAGAAGCAGGACAAGATCAAGGCGTTGGAGGAGAAGCTTGACCGGTTCGGCGAGATCCTGGTGCCGGCGGAGAAGGTCGTCGAGCTGGTGAAGGGCAAGAAGCGGACGTCTTCGCGAAAGTTCTTCCCGGGCTACATCCTGGTCCACATGACGATGGACGACGAGACCTGGCACATCGTCAAGTCCACGCCCAAGGTCACCGGGTTCGTGGGCGGCACCACGCAGCCGCCGTGGGTCAGTGAAGAGGAAGTGCGTGAGATCGCCCATCAGATGGAGGAGGGGGCGGTGCGGCCCCGGCCCCGGGTGGTGTTCTCGGTGGGTGAGAGCGTGAAAGTCATCGACGGCCCCTTCTCGGAGTTCAACGGTGTGGTGGAGGAAGTGAAGGCCGACAAGGGCAAGCTGCGAGTGCTCATCAGCATCTTTGGCCGGGCGACCCCGGTGGAGCTGGACTTTATTCAGGTGGAGCGGAGTTAGACCATGGCCAAGAAAGTGATCGGCGAGATCAAGTTGCAAATACCGGCGGGGCAGGCGAATCCCAGCCCTCCGGTGGGACCGGCGTTGGGCCAGCGGGGCGTGAACATCATGGAGTTCTGCAAGGCCTTCAACGCGGCCACCCAGACGGAACCGGGCATGATCATCCCCGTCGTCATCACCGTCTACGCCGACCGCACCTTCAGCTTCATCACCAAGACCCCTCCGGCGGCCGTGTTGCTGAAGAAGGCCGCGGGGCTCGAGAAGGGAGCCCCGGAGCCGGGCAAGGAAAGCAAGGGTCAGGTGACGAAGGCACAGGTTCAGGAGATCGCCCGGATCAAGATGCCCGATTTGACCAGCGCCAGCATCGAGGCCGCGGTCAAGACCGTCGAAGGCACCGCCAGGAGCCTCGGCCTCAAGGTTGTCTGATCGGGCCGGGGGCTGCCATGAGAGCGAAGGGCAAGAAGTACCAGGGCGTCGCGGAACAGGTGGACAAGACCCGGAAGTATCCCCTGGACGAGGGGATACGGATCGTCAAGGAGACGGCCACGGCCAGGTTCGACGAAACCGTCGAGATGTCCGTCCGGCTCGGGGTCGATCCGCGCCGCGCGGACCAGAACATTCGCGGCGCGGTGGGGCTGCCCCACGGCCTTGGCAAGCCGGTCCGGGTGCTGGCGTTCGCCAAGGGCGAGAAGGAGAAGGAAGCCCAGGAGGCCGGCGCCGAGTTCGTCGGCAACGACGAGTTGATCAAGAAGATCACCGAGGGCTGGCTCGACTTCGACAAGGTGGTGGCCACTCCCGACATGATGGGAGCGGTCGGTCGCATCGGCAAGATCCTCGGGCCCCGCGGACTGATGCCGAACCCGCGGTCCGGGACCGTGGCGGCGGAGATCGGCAAGGCGGTCACGGAGATCAAGGCAGGACGGCTCGAGTACCGGGTCGACAAGGCGGGCATCGTACACCTGCCCATCGGCAAGGTGTCGTTCGAGGCCGATGCGCTGCTGGACAACGCCAGGGCGGTGGTGGGCGCCCTGCTGCGGGCCAAGCCCGCGGCGGCCAAGGGAACTTACATCAAGAGCGTGGCCGTGGCCGCGACCATGGGGCCGGGCGTCAGGATCGATCCGGCGGAAGTGCGCGTCATGGCGGTGTAACTGCGGATTGGATGGGAGACAGCGTGGATCGTCAGGAAAAAACGGCAGTCGTCGACGCGTTCCAGGACAAGTTCCGGACCGCCACCATGGCGGTGGTGACCGACTATCGGGGGCTGTCCGTGGACAAGATGACGCAGCTTCGTTGCGACGTCCGCGACGCGGCGGGCGAATACAAGATCGCCAAGAACAACCTGGTCCGGCTGGCCATCAGGGACACGGCCTATCAGGCCCTCGAGGACTTCCTGACCGGACCCAACGGTTGGGTGTTCGCCTACGACGACCCCGTGGGCCTCTCCAAGGCGCTGGTCAAGTTCGCGGACCAGAATGACCAGTTGACCATCAAGGGAGCGGTGCTCGACGGAGCGTTGCTCCAGCCCGCGCAGGTCAAGGGGCTGGCCACGCTGCCGAGCCTGCCGGAGTTGCAGGCGCAGTTGCTTTCGTTGATGCAGGCGCCGGCCGGCCGGTTGTTGCGCACGATCCAGGAACCGGGAAGCCAACTGGTACGTCTGCTCGACGCGCTCAGGGAGAGCAGAGAGTAGGGGCGGGTTTCGAATCCGCCCGTGTCCCGGCCCCGGCGGGCAGGCACGAAGACAGCAAGGTTCGGGAAATCAAGGGATCAAGACAGTCAAAGGGGGAGTTCCAATGGAAGTGAGTCGGGAGCAAGTCAAGGACTTCATCAAGAACATGTCTCTTCTGGAGGCGGCCGGCCTGGTCAAGGAGCTCGAGGAAGAGCTCGGGGTCAGCGCGGCGGCGCCCGTGGCCGTGGCGGCCGCGCCCGCGGCGGCCGAGGCGGCCGAGGAAAAGACCGAGTTCGACGCCGTGCTGACCGGCGCCGGCGAGAAGAAGATCCAGGTCATCAAGGTGGTGCGGGAGATCACCGGCCTGGGCCTGAAGGAGGCCAAGGATCTCGTGGACGGGGCCCCGAAGAACGTCAAGGAGGGAGTCTCGAAGGACGAGGCCGAGGAGATCAAGACGAAGATCGAGGAGGTCGGAGGGAGCGTCGAGGTCAAATAGCGGAGCGAACGACGGCAACAGGCCGGCGGCGGCGCCGGGCGTCATTCTCAGGGTCGAGTGAAGGGGGAGCACATGCCGGTCCAGGTGGCCAACAATGTGAGACTGCGCCGGAATTTCGGGCGGATCAAGAAGATCATCGACCTGCCCTATCTCATCGAGATCCAGAAGAACTCTTACGACCTTTTCCTGCAGCAGGATGTCCCGGAAGACGAACGGCAGGACATCGGGCTGCAGGCGGTATTCAAGTCCGTTTTCCCCATCAGGGACTTCAACGACACGGCTTCGCTGGAGTATGTCAGCTACGCGTTGGGGGAGCCCAAGTACGATGTCGACGAGTGCCATGAACGGGGCATGAACTTCGCGGCGCCGCTCAAGGTCACGGTCCAGCTCGTGCTTTGGGACGTCGACGCCCAGACCGGCTCGCGCAGCATCCGCAACGTGAAGGAGCAGGAGGTCTACTTCGGCGAGGTGCCGTTGATGACCCGGAACGGCACCTTCATGATCAACGGCACCGAGCGGGTGATCGTGAGTCAGCTCCACCGCTCGCCCGGGGTGTTCTTCGAGCACGACAAGGGGAAGACCCACGCCAGCGGAAAGTTCCTGTACTCGGCCCGGGTCATCCCTTACCGCGGCTCGTGGCTGGATTTCGAGTTCGATCCGAGGGACATCCTGTTCGTTCGCATCGACCGGAGGCGGAAGTTCCACGTCACCGTGCTGTTGCGCGCCCTGGGGATGCAGCCCGAGGAGCTGCTGAACTATTTCTACAAGACCGACACGGTGGTGTGCGACATCGAGAAACCGATGCTCGAGGTCAAGCCCCGCCAGCTCATGGGCTTGAAGGCCACTCGCGACGTCAGGGATCCGGAAAGCAACAACCTCATCGTGCGGGAGGGACGCCGCTTCACGCGCACGGTGCTGCGCCAGATGGATAGCGCGGGGATCAAGCGGATCCCCATCGCCTGGCAGGACGTCCTGGGCCGGGTGGCGGCTCACGACGTCGTCGATCCGGACTCGAACCAGGTCATCCTCGAGTGCAACGAGACCATCACCGAGGAGAAGCTGGACGACATCCGCGGCAGCCGGGTCAAGCAGTTGGACCTGTTCTTTCTCGATGACGCGGACGCCGGCCCCTACCTGCGGAACACGTTGCTGCAGGACAAGATGCAGTCCTGCGACGAGGCGCTGCTGGAGATCTACCGGCGTCTGCGCCCCGGCGATCCGCCCACCATGGATACGGCCACCACCTTCTTCAACAACCTGTTCTTCAGTGCGGACCGCTACGATCTGTCGAGGGTCGGGCGGTTGAAGCTCAATCACCGGCTCAAGCTGGACGTTCCCCTGGAGCACGGCGCGCTCCGCAAGGAGGACATCCTCGAGGTGGTGCGCTACCTCATCGAGCTGCGCAACGGCAACGGCACCGTGGACGATATCGACCACCTGGGCAACCGCCGGGTGAGGCCCGTGGGCGAGTTGGTGGAGAACCATTTCCGTGTCGGCCTCGTGCGCATGGAACGAGCCATCAAGGAGAAGATGAGCCTCCAGGACATCGACACGCTGATGCCTCAGGAGCTGATCAACCACAAGCCGGTTTCCGCGGCCTTGAAGGAGTTCTTCGGGTCGAGCCAGTTGTCGCAGTTTCTGGACCAGACCAATCCCCTGTCCGAGATCACCCACAAGCGCAGGCTCTCGGCCCTGGGCCCGGGCGGCCTGACCCGGGAGCGGGCGGGCTTTGAGGTGCGCGACGTCCACCCGACGCATTACGGCCGGGTCTGTCCCATCGAGACGCCCGAGGGTCCGAATATCGGCCTCATCGCCTCCTTGTCCACCTACGCGCGGGTCAACGAGTTCGGCTTCATCGAGACCCCCTATCGGGAGGTCGGGGACGGCAGGGTCACGGACCGGATCCGTTATCTGTCCGCGCTGGAGGAAGAAGACCACGTCATCGCCCAGGCCAACGCCGCCCTCGACGACGAGGGCCGGTTCACCCAGGATCTCGTTTCCGCGCGCAAGGCCGGCGAGTTCGTGATGGCCCATCCGGAAGAAGTGAACTTCATGGACGTTTCGCCCAACCAACTGGTGAGCGTGGCGGCCTCGCTGATCCCCTTCCTGGAGAACGACGACGCCAACCGGGCGTTGATGGGCTCCAACATGCAACGCCAGGCCGTGCCCCTGCTCCGCACCGAGGCGCCGCTCGTGGGCACGGGGATGGAGCGGGTGGTGGCCCGGGATTCCGGCGCCACCGTGGTAGCGTCCCGGGGCGGCACCGTGGAGAGCGTGGACTCCACCCGCATCGTCATCAAGTCGGACGAGCCGTCCGGCGCCTACGCGGACACCGGCGTGGACATCTACAGTCTGGTCAAGTACCAGCGCTCCAACCAGAACACCTGCATCAACCAGCGCCCCATCGCCCGCGTCGGCGACTACGTCAACGAGGGCGACGTGGTGGCGGACGGCCCCTCCACCGAGATCGGGGAGCTGGCGTTGGGCCGGAACCTGCTGGTGGCCCTGATGCCGTGGGGCGGCTACAACTTCGAAGACTCGATCCTCATCAGCGAGCGCGTGGTGAAGGAGGATATCTATACCTCGGTGCACATGGAGGAGTTCGAGTGCGTGTCCCGCGACACGAAGCTGGGCCCGGAAGAGATCACCCGCGATATACCCAACGCCGGCGACGAGGCGCTCAAGGACCTGGACGAGAGCGGCGTGATCCGCATCGGCGCCGAGGTCAAGCCCGGCGACGTGCTGGTGGGCAAGATTACCCCCAAGGGGGAGACGCAGCTTTCTCCGGAAGAGAAGCTGTTGCGGGCGATCTTCGGCGAGAAGGCCGGGGAGGTGCGGGATTCATCCCTCAAGGTGCCGCCGGGCGTCGAGGGTACCGTCATCAGCGTGAGGATCTTCTCGCGCAAGGGCCTGGACAAGGACGAGCGCACCAGGCAGATCGAGGACCAGGAAGTGGCGCGCCTGATCAAGGATCAACACGACCAGATCCGCATTGTCCAGGACGGCGCCATGAAGCGTTTGAAGGAGCTGCTGCTGGGCCGCCGCGCCGCTTCGCGGCTCACCGACGAGAACCGGAAGGTGTTGATCTCCAAGGGGGACGAGCTGACCGAAGAGCTGCTGGACGGCATCCCCCTCGCCTTCCTCGGAGATCTCAAGCTGGACGATCCGGCGCTGGAAGGGGAGGCGGGCCGCATCGTGTCCAGCACCTCCGCGCAGGTGGACTCCCTGAAGGTGCGCTTCCAGGACAAGATCAGCCGGTTGACCAGCGGCGACGAGCTGCCTCCGGGCATGATCAAGATGGTCAAGGTGCTGGTGGCCATCAAGCGCAAGCTCCAGGTCGGCGACAAGATGGCGGGGCGGCACGGCAACAAGGGCGTCATCTCCTGCATTCTGCCGGAAGAGGACATGCCGTATCTGGAAGACGGGACGCCGGTGGACATGGTGCTCAATCCCCTGGGGGTTCCTTCCCGAATGAACGTGGGACAGATCCTGGAGGCCCACCTGGGTTGGGCCGCCCGCAGTCTCGGCCAGCAGATCCAGGTTCTGCTCGACCAGAACTCGTCGGAGGTCACCGGCCGGCTGAAGGACTATCTGGGCGAGGGCGAATCGGGCAAGGTCGGCCTCGACCGCCTGCCCGCCGGGTCCGTCCGCCGGTTGGCCGAGAAATACCGGCACGGGGTCCATCTGGCTTCGCCGGTGTTCGACGGCGCCCGGGAAAACGAGATCTTCAACCTGCTGAAGAAGGCGGACCTGCCGGTTACCGGACAGGTGACGCTTTACGACGGGCGTAGCGGCGAGCCTTTCGACGAGAAGGTGACCGTCGGCGTCATGTACATGATGAAGCTCCATCATCTGGTGGACGACAAGATTCACGCGCGGTCCACCGGACCCTACTCGCTGGTGACGCAGCAGCCACTGGGCGGCAAGGCCCAGTTCGGCGGCCAACGGCTGGGGGAGATGGAGGTGTGGGCGCTCGAGGCGTACGGGGCGGCGTATACGCTGCAGGAAATGCTGACGGTCAAGTCGGACGACGTAACCGGACGGACCCGTATGTACGAGGGCATTTTCAAGGGCGATCACTTTCTCGAGCCGGGATTGCCGGAGTCCTTCAACGTCATGGTCAAGGAACTGCAGAGCCTGTGCCTCGACCTGGAGTTGGTGGAATAGGAGGCGCCATGGAAGAGGTATACAGTCTTTTCGAGAAGCCCAAGAACCCGCTCAGCTTCCAGGGCATCAAGATCGCCCTGGCCTCCCCGGAGAAGATCCGCTCCTGGTCTCACGGCGAGGTGCGGAAGTCGGAGACCATCAACTACCGGACGTTCAAGCCCGAGCGGGATGGTCTGTTCTGCGCCAAGATCTTCGGTCCCACCAAGGACTACGAGTGCAACTGCGGGAAGTACAAGAGGATGCGCCATCGCGGCGTCGTGTGCGAGAAGTGCGGCGTCGAGGTCATCCAGTCGAAGGTGCGCCGCGAGCGGATGGGACACATCGAGCTGGCCACGCCGGTGGCGCACATCTGGTTCCTGAAGAGTCTCCCGAGCCGCATCGGCGCGTTGCTGGACCTGTCGCTGAAGGACCTGGAGAAGGTTCTGTATTTCGAATCCTACGTCGTCCTGGACCCGGGCGCCACCAAGCTCCAGTACAAGGAGCTCCTCACCGAGGCGCGCTACCGCAAGGCGCTGGAGGAATACGGCACCGACTTCAGGGCGAATATGGGGGCCGAGGCGATTCGCGAGCTCCTGAGCCATATCGAGGTCGACAAGCTGTCCGAAGAGCTCCGGACCGAGCTGCGGGAGGCCAATTCCGAGGTCAAGAGAAAAAAGCTCGCCAAGCGGCTGAAAGTGCTGAACGCGTTCCGGAGCTCCAAGAACCGCCCGGAATGGATGATTCTGGAAGTCATTCCCATCATCCCGCCGGACCTACGTCCCCTGGTCCCGCTGGACGGAGGACGTTTCGCCACCTCCGACCTGAACGACCTCTATCGCCGGGTGATCAACCGGAACAACCGACTCAAGCGCCTGATGGAGCTGAGTGCTCCGGACATCATCATCCGCAACGAGAAGCGGATGTTGCAGGAGGCGGCCGACGCGTTGTTCGACAACGGCCGGCGCGGCCGGGCCATTACCGGTCCCAACCGGCGGCCGCTCAAGTCGCTCAGCGACATGCTCAAGGGCAAGACCGGCCGGTTCCGCCAGAATCTGCTGGGCAAGCGCGTGGACTACTCGGGACGTTCCGTCATCGTGGTGGGCCCCGAACTGCGGCTGCACCAATGCGGGCTGCCGAAGAAGATGGCCCTCGAGCTGTTCAAGCCCTTCATCTACAACAAGCTGGAGGAGCGGGGTTTCGTCACCACCATCAAGAGCGCCAAGAAGGCGGTGGAAAAGGAACGGCCCGAGGTCTGGGACATCCTCGACGACGTGATCAAGGAGCATCCGGTGCTGCTCAACCGGGCGCCGACGCTGCACCGGCTGGGAATCCAGGCCTTCGAGCCGGTCCTGATCGAGGGCAAGGCGATCCAGTTGCATCCCCTGGTGTGCGCCGCCTACAACGCGGACTTCGACGGCGACCAGATGGCCGTGCACGTGCCGTTGTCGGTGGAGGCGCAGGTGGAGGCCCGGGCGCTGATGATGTCCACCAACAACATCCTCTCCCCGGCCAACGGCAAGCCCATCATCGTGCCTTCCCAGGACATCGTCCTGGGGCTGTACTACCTCACCCGGGAGCGCCCCAACGTGAAGGGCGCGGGCAAGGTCCTGGCGAGCCCGGCGGAAGCCCGCATCGCCTACGACCAGGGCGAGGTGGCTCTCCAGGCGCGGATCCGGGTCCGCGTCGACGGTGAGGCATACGACTCCACCGTGGGCCGGGTGCTGCTCTACGAGATCGTGCCGCCCCAGATCCCGTTCTCGGAAGTCAACCGTGTCATGAAGAAGAAGGAGCTGGGGAATCTCATCGACCTCAGCTACCGGCTGGCGGGCAACAAGGCGACGGTCATCTTCGCGGACAAGCTGAAGGACACGGGCTACAGCTACGCCACCAAGGCCGGAGCCTCCATCGCCCTCAAGGACATGGTGATACCGGCCAGCAAGGAGCGGTTGCTCAAGCAGGCCTACGGAAGCGTCCAGGAGATCGACGAGCAGTACAACAACGGCCTCATCACCGACGGCGAGCGCTACAACAAGGTGGTGGACATCTGGGCCGAGGTCACCGACCGGATTTCGGACGAGATGCTGCGCGACCTGGGGACCGAGACCGTCACGGACGAGCAGGGCTACACCATGCGGGTCCCCAACTTCAACCCGATCTTCATGATGGCCGATTCGGGAGCCCGGGGCAGCGCGCAGCAGATCCGGCAGCTTGCCGGCATGCGCGGCCTGATGGCCAAACCCTCGGGGGAGATCATCGAGACGCCCATCACCGCCAACTTCCGGGAAGGGCTCACGGTCCTGCAGTACTTCATCTCCACCCACGGCGCCCGCAAGGGTCTGGCGGACACCGCCCTCAAGACGGCCAACTCCGGCTACCTGACCCGGCGGCTGGTGGACGTGGCCCAGGACGCCATCATCACCCAGGGGAACTGCGGCACCCTGGACGGCATCGAGATGGCGCCGCTCATGGAAGGGGGCGAGGTCATCGAGCCCCTCGGCGACCGTGTGCTGGGCCGAGTGGCGCTGGAAGACATCAAGGATCCGTTCAGCGGCGAGGTCATCGTCAAGGCGAACCAGGAGATCGACGAGGGGCTGGTGCAACGGATCGAGGACGCCGGGCTGGAGCGCATCTGGATACGCTCGGTGCTCACCTGCCAGTCCAAGAAGGGCGTGTGCGTGATGTGCTACGGGCGCGACCTGGCCCGGGGCGAGATGGTGAACTCCGGCGAGGCCATCGGGGTCATCGCGGCGCAGTCCATCGGCGAGCCCGGCACCCAGCTCACCATGCGGACGTTCCACATCGGCGGCACCGCAAGCCGGCGCGCCGAGCAGACCACCCTGGAACCGCGCACGGACGGTTACGTCAAGCTCATCAACGTCAGCACCGTGACCAACCGGGAAGGGGAGCTGGTGGTGATGAACCGCAACGGCGAGCTGGCCGTCGTGGACTATCCGGAAGGCTCCGACCGGTCACGGGAAAGGGAGCGGGAGCGCTATCCGCTGGTGTACGGCGCCAAGCTCAAGAAGGAGGACGGGTCCGCGGTCAAGGCGGGTGAGCTGCTGGCGGAGTGGGACCCGTATACGATCCCCATCATCACCGAGATCGCCGGCTCCGTGAAGTTCGGCGACATCGTCGAGGCGACGACGATGGAGGAGAAGGTCGACGAACGGACCGGCCTTTCCACCAAGGTGATCATCGACTTCAAGAACATCGACAGGCGGCCGCGGCTCTCCATCAAGGACGACAGCGGCAAGACCGCCAGGCTCTCCAGCAACAGTGAGGCCCGGTACATGCTGCCCGTGGGCGCTCACATCAACGTCACCGAGCACCAGGAGGTGTCCGCCGGCGACGTGCTGGCCAAGATTCCGCGGGAGACCACCAAGACCAAGGACATCACCGGCGGGCTGCCGCGGGTGGCCGAGCTGTTCGAAGCCAGGAAGCCCAAGGAGTTCGCCGTCATCAGCGAGATCGACGGCGTGGTATCGTTCGGCCGTGACACCAAGGGCAAGCGCAAGGTGGTGGTGACTCCGGACGTCGGGGAGCCGCGCGAGTACCTGATCTCCAAGGGCAAGCACATCAGCGTGCACGAGGGCGACCGGGTCCGTGCCGGAGAGTCGCTGATGCAGGGCTCGTCCAATCCTCACGACATCCTCGGCATTCTGGGCGAGAAGGCCCTGGCCAAGTATCTGGTGGACGAGATTCAGGAAATCTACCGGCTCCAGGGCGTCCGCATCAACGACAAGCACATCGAGGTCATCGTCAAGCAGATGCTGCGGCGGGTCCGTATCAAGGAGAGCGGCGACAGCGACTTCCTGATGGGCGACCAGGTGGAAAAGTGGCGGTTCGAGGAGGAGAATCAGCGGGTGCTGGCCGACGGCGGCAAGCCGGCGGTGGCCGAGCCCCTTCTGCTTGGAATCACCAAGGCGTCGCTGTCCACCGGCAGCTTCATTTCCGCCGCTTCGTTCCAGGAGACCACCAAGGTTTTGACCGAGGCGGCCATCAACGGCAGGCTCGATCCGCTCAGCGGATTGAAGGAAAACGTCATCATGGGAAAGTTGATCCCCGCCGGGACCGGTCTGGCCGAATACAACGTCCTGGACGTCGAATGCGACGAGCAACTCGGGGAGATCGACGTGTCCGAGGTGGAGGTAGCCTGACGGTTGACAGGCGACCAAAGTTCCGGTAAAATCGGCGGTTTATTGCGAAAGCGGAAAGTATGCCTACAATCAATCAGTTGGTCCGCAAGGGACGCGTCATCCAGCGGCAGAAGAACACCGCGCCGGCCTTGCAGGGCTGTCCGCAGAAGCGCGGTGTGTGCACCCGGGTGTACACCTCGACGCCGAAAAAGCCCAACTCCGCCCTCCGCAAGGTGGCCCGGGTCCGGCTGACCAACGGCGCGGAGGTGACGTCCTACATCCCCGGTATGGGGCACAATCTGCAGGAGCACTCCGTGGTGCTGATCCGGGGCGGCCGGGTCAAGGACCTGCCCGGTGTGCGGTACCACATCATCCGGGGCGCGCTGGACTCCATCGGTGTTCAGGAGCGCCGCCAGGGGCGGTCGAAATACGGAGCGAAGAGGCCGAAGTAGGGACATGCCGCGCAAGGGTGAAATAAAGCGGATAGAGCTGCTCCCGGACCCGAAGTACGGGGACAAGCTGGTCACGAAGTTCATCAACAACATGATGAGCAGCGGCAAGAAGAGCACTGCCGAGGGCATCCTTTACCGATCGTTGGACATCATCGCGGACAAGACGAAAACCGAACCCCTCGGGGTCTTCAAGCGGGCGGTGGACAACACCAAGCCCATGGTGGAGGTCCGCTCCCGGCGGGTCGGCGGCGCCACCTACCAGGTGCCCGTGGAGGTGCGTCCGGACCGGCGGCTCTCCCTGAGCCTGCGCTGGTTGATCAGCGCGGCCAGGTCCAGAAGCGAGAAGGCCATGGACGAGAAGCTCGCCGGGGAGTTGATGGACGCTGCCAACCAGCGGGGCAACGCCGTCAAGAAGAAGGAAGACACTCACAGGATGGCCGAGGCCAACCGTGCCTTCGCCCATTACCGCTGGTAGTTGCCAATCAATCATTGTCCAATCAAGGAGGCGGTAGAACCGCCTCCTTTTTTTGCCGTCGTACGCACGCGATTACGAGAAATGAGCAGACAGATTCCACTAGACCGGACCCGCAACATCGGCATCATGGCCCACATCGATGCCGGCAAGACCACCACGACCGAGCGCGTGTTGTTCTACACCGGCATCAACTACAAGCTGGGCGAGGTGCACGATGGCACCGCGACCATGGACTGGATGGTCCAGGAGCAGGAGCGGGGGATCACCATCACCTCGGCGGCCACCACCTGCCATTGGCGCGACCACCGGATCAACATCATCGATACGCCGGGCCACGTGGACTTCACCATCGAGGTGGAGCGGTCGCTGCGGGTGTTGGACGGCGCCATCGGGGTGTTCTGCTCGGTCGGCGGCGTGGAGCCCCAGACCGAGACCGTATGGCGGCAGGCGGACAAGTACGGCGTGCCGAGGATCGCCTACATCAACAAGATGGACCGCGTCGGCGCCGACTTCTTCCGTGTGGTCGGGATGATCGAGGACCGGCTGGGGGCCCGGCCCCTGGTGATCCAGCTCCCGGTGGGATCGGAAGACCGCTTTCAGGGGGTGGTGGATCTGGTGCGGATGAAGGCGCTTCTGTGGGACAACGAGAATCTCGGCGCCAGTTTCCGGGAGGCGCCGATACCCGCCGAGCTGCAGGCCCAGGCGGACGAATATCGCGAGAACATGCTGGAGACGCTGGCCGACTGCGACGATGCCATCATGACCGCGTATCTCCAGGGTGACGCCATCTCCGACGACCGGTTGATCCGGGCCATTCGGGCCGCCGGCCTGAAGCTGCAGCTCGTCCCCGTGCTTTGCGGCGCGGCGTTCCGGAACAAGGGCGTGCAGCCGTTGCTGGACGCGGTGGTCGACTACCTGCCTTCACCGTTGGACGTACCGCCGATCCACGGAACGGCGCCGGACGCCAACGAAGAGGAGGTCCGCCCGACCTCCGATGATGCGCCGTTCTCGGCGTTGGCCTTCAAGATCATGGCCGATCCCTTCGTGGGGTCGTTGACGTTCTTCCGGGTGTATTCCGGAACGCGCAAGTCCGGCGCGTTCGTGTACAACGCCTCCACCGGCCAGCGGGAGCGTGTCGGCCGCATTCTCAAGATGCACGCCAACAAGCGGGAAGAGATCGACGAGGTCTGCGCCGGGGACATTGCTGCGGCCGTGGGCCTGCGCAGCGCCAAGACCGGCGACACCCTCTGTGACGAAGACAACCCCATCCTGCTCGAGGCCATCGACTTTCCGGAACCGGTCATCGCCATCGCCATCGAGCCCAAATCCCGGGACGATCAGGAGAGGCTGGGGACCTCCCTGCAGAAGCTGGCCAAGGAGGATCCCTCCTTCCGGGTCACGGTCGATCAGGAGACCGGCCAGACGCTGATTTCGGGCATGGGGGAGCTCCACCTCGAGGTCATCGTCGACAGGCTGTTGCGCGAGTTCAAGGTGGGCGCCAACGTCGGCAAGCCGCAGGTGGCGTACAAGGAGACCATACGCCGGACGGTGCAGCAGGAGGGCCGGTTCGTCAGGCAGTCGGGCGGCCGCGGACAGTACGGCCACGTCTTCCTGCGCCTGGAGCCCCAGGCCACCGGAAGCGGGTTCGAGTTCGTCGACGCCACCAAGGGCGGCGTGATCCCGCAGGACTACGTGCCGGCGGTCAGGAACGGCGTCGAGCAGGCCATGACCAACGGCGGCCTGGTGGGGTATCCGGTGGTGGACGTGAAGGTCACTCTCCTGGACGGCAGCTACCATGACGTGGACTCCTCGGAGATGGCGTTCACCATCGCCGGTTCCATGGCCTTCAAGGAAGCCCTGGGAAAGGCCTCCCCGGTGTTGCTGGAGCCGGTGATGGACGTGGAGGTGGTGGTGCCGGAGGAGTTCATGGGCGACGTGATCGGGGACATCAGCTCCCGGCGCGGCAAGGTCCTGGGCATGAACTCCAAGGGCAACGCGCAGGTGGTGCAGTCCCGCGTCCCGCTGTCGCGGATGTTCGGCTACGCGACGGACCTGAGATCCAAGACTCAGGGCCGGGCGACGTACACCATGCAGTTCTCGCGCTACGAGGAAGTGCCGGAAACGGTGAAGGAAGACATGATGGGCCGGGAGGCGCGTGTCTGACCGCACAGTCCGCTGAGCGTGATTCGATAGAGGTGAGGGTGTGAACGAGAAAATCCGCATTCGGCTCAAGGCCTACGACTACCGGGTCCTGGACCAGTCGGTGGGCGAGATCGTCGAGACCGTGAAGAGAACGGGCGGCCGGGTCGCCGGCCCCATCCCTCTCCCGACACGCATCGAGCGGTTTACCGTGAACCGGTCGCCGCACGTGGACAAGAAGTCGCGGGAGCAGTTCGAGATCCGCACCCACAAGCGGCTGCTGGACATCCTTGAGCCGACCCAGCAGACCATCGACGCGCTCGGCAAGCTGGATCTGGCGGCCGGCGTGGACGTGGAAATCAAGCTTCAATAGGTTGGCGAGATGACAGGTCTCATCGGAAAGAAAATCGGCATGAGCCAGCTCTTCGACGACACCGGGAACGTGATCCCCGTGACGGTGGTGGAGACGGGCCCGTGCGTGGTGGTGCAGAAGAAGGACGAGGCGAAGGACGGGTACAACGCGCTGCAACTGGGTTTCGGCACGCAGAAGAACCAGCGCGTGAACCGTCCTCTGCGGGGCCACATGGCCAAGGCGGAGAAGGGTTCCTTCCGTGTGCTCCGCGAGTTCCGGGTCGACGACGTCTCGGACTACGAGGTGGGCCAGGAGCTCACGGTGACGGACCTGGTCGAGGCCGGGGATCTGGTGGACGTCACCGGCACCTCCAAGGGCAGGGGCTTCGCCGGCGTCATGAAGCGCTGGGACTTCCACGGTTTCTCCCGCACCCACGGCACCCACGAGTATTTCCGGCACGGCGGCTCCATCGGGAACCGTTCCTATCCGGGCAAGGTGTTCAAGGGGAAGCGGATGGCCGGACACTTGGGCAACGAGCGCGTGTCCATCCAGAACCTTCGCGTGGTGGAGGTCCGCCCCGAGGAGAACCTGCTGTTGGTCAAGGGCGCCATTCCGGGAGCCAACGGCGGGCTGGTCCTGGTCCGCAGGGCGGTCAAGGGGTAGGGCATGGAATTTCGCAGGATCGAGCCGGAGCTTCCGGACAGCATATTCGGCGTGGCGGTGCGGCCGCACCTGTTGCATCAGGCGGTGGTCATGCAGTTGAACAACCGGCGAGCCGGCACCGCGTCCACCAAGACCCGCGGCCTGGTCCGCGGCAGCGGCAGGAAGCCGTGGCGCCAGAAGGGCTCGGGAAGGGCCCGCGCCGGCAGCGTCCGCTCTCCGATCTGGGTCGGCGGCGGGACCGTGTTCGGGCCCATGCCGAGGGACTATTCCTACCGGATTCCCAAGAAAGCCCGCCGTCAGGCGGTGCTGTCCGCGCTCAGCCTGAAGCGCCAGGAAGAAAAGGTCGTGGTGGTGGAGCCCGAGGACGTCACCGAGATCAAGACCCGCCTCATGGCCGAGGCCATGGCCGCGCTGGGGGTGGGGAAGTCGCTGTTCGTCATCGCCGACAGCGACGCCAACATCGAGTTGTCCGCGCGCAATCTGCCCAACGTGAAGGTGTTGCGGGTCGCCGGGTTGAACGTGTACGACCTGCTGCGGTTCGAATACCTGGTGCTGACCCGCGAAGCGCTGGCGAAGATAGAAGAGAGGTTCTCGCAATGAGGGGCGTTCGGGATACGGTCCTCGCTCCGCTGATTTCCGAGAAGGGTGCGATGCTGGCCGAGTCGTCGAACCAGGTGATCTTCAAGGTGCGTCCGGACGCCAACAAGATCGAGATCCGCAAAGAGGTGGAGACGCTGTTCAAGGTCACGGTGCTCGACGTCCGCACCGCGCGCTACCTGGGCAAGATGCGCCGGGTGGGCAGGAACACCGGACGGTTGCCGCTGTGGAAGAAGGCGATCGTCACCCTGAAGGAAGGCGACCGCATCGACTTCTTCGGTGTGGGTTAGAAGGACAAGGGTTGTAGGCCATGTCGATCAAGAACCGCCGCCCGACTTCTCCGGGGCGCCGTTTTTCCACCGGCTTCGGGTTCGACGAGATCACCAGCGACTCGCCGCACCGGCCGTTGCTGCGCCCGCTCAAGGGGCACGGCGGACGGAACAACCGGGGCCGGATCACCAAGGACCACCGCGGAGGCGGGCACAAGCGGCGCTACCGCTTCATCGACTTCAAGCGCGACAAGAAGGGGGTCGCCGGCCGGGTCGAGACCATCGAGTACGATCCGAACCGGTCCGCCCGGGTGGCGCTCATCTGCTATCTCGACGGCGAGCGGCGTTACATCCTGGCCCCCGACAAGCTGAGGGTGGGCAGCCGCATCATATCCGGCGATCAGGATATCGACATTCAGCCGGGCAACTCCCTGCCGCTGGGGTACATCCCCACCGGGACGCTGGTGCACAACATCGAGCTCAAGGCCGGCAAGGGCGGCCAGATCGTCCGGAGCGCGGGGGCATCCGCCCAGGTGATGGCGAAAGAGGGCTCCTACACCCTTCTCAAGCTGCCGTCCGGGGAGCTGCGCAACGTCCGCTCCGAGTGTCGCGCCACCATCGGCGAAGTGGGAAACAGCGACTACGAGAACGTGACCTACGGCAAGGCGGGGCGGTCCCGATGGATGGGCCGCCGGCCGGTGACCCGGGGTATGGCCAAGAATCCCGTCGACCATCCGCACGGGGGCGGCGAAGGCCGGTCCAAGGGCAATCATCCGCAGACGCCCTGGGGCAAGCCCACCAAGGGGTACCGGACACGGGGCGTCAAGCCTTCGGACAAGTACATCGTGAAGCGCAGGAAGGGAAGATAGACATGGCTCGTTCGATCAAGAAGGGTCCTTTCGTGGACGACCACCTGATGCGCAAGATCGACGAGATGAATCGGTCGCAGGTCAGGCGGGTCCTCAAGACGTGGTCCCGGCGCTCGACCATCACCCCGGACATGATCGGTCACACCATTGCGGTCCACAACGGGCGGAAATTCCTTCCGGTGTTCGTCACCGAGAACATGGTGGGCCACAAGCTGGGAGAGTTCTCGCCCACGCGCACGTTCCACGGCCATGCGGGCGACCGCAGGGGAGACGCCAGGGGCGTGAGGAGATAGGCTATGGAGGCGCGTGCTGTCACGAGGTTCGCTCGAGTCTCGCCCCGCAAGATGAGACTCGTGGTGGACCAGGTAAGGGGCCGCTCGGTAGGGGAGGCGCTGACGATCCTCAAGTTCGTGCCGAAGGGCTGCGCCGGCATCGTGTCCAAGACGTTGCGGTCGGCGGTCGCCAACGCCGAGAACACGCAGAGCGTCGACGTGGACCTGTTGTACGTCAAATGGGCCGAGGTGGGTCAGGCCGGGATGTGGAAACGGTTCATGCCGCGCGGAATGGGCCGCGCCAACCGGATCCGTAAACGCTTGAGCCACCTGACCGTAGTGGTCGACGAAAGGGCCTAGTGTCCTGTCCTGTTCATTCGCATGATAAGATGCGGAGGATTCTTCGTCGTCGGCAAGGCGCGATGACGAGCAGTGGCGGGCACCACGCGAGGAAGAGCAACGCAGCCGACGGGGAAAAGACCCGCATATTGTTGTGCGAATGAACAGGACAGGACACTAAGATGGGACAGAAGACGCACCCCAAGGTTTTTCGCATGCGTGTCATCGAGACCTGGGACTCCAAGTGGTACGCGGGCAACGACTATCCGGAATTGCTGCACGAGGATCTCAAGATCAAGAGCTTTCTCAAGGGGCGCCTGCATCATGCGGGCATCTCCAAGATCGAGATCGAACGGGCGACCAACAAGGCCAAGATCAATATCCACACCGCTCGTCCGGGCATCGTCATCGGCAAGAAGGGCGCGGAGATCGAGAAGCTCAAGGAAGAACTGGGAAAGCTGTCGCCGCGGGAGGTCTTCATCAACATCCACGAGGTCCGGCGGCCCGACCTGGACGCCCAGTTGGTGGCCGAGAACGTCGCCCTGCAGCTCGAACGCCGGGTGGCCTTCCGCCGCGCCATGAAGGAAAGCGTTTCCCGTGCGTTGCGCATGGGCGCCCAGGGCATCCGTATCCAGTGCGGCGGCCGGTTGGGCGGGCAGGAAATCGCCCGCACGGAATGGTACCGGGAAGGGCGCGTTCCGCTGCACACGCTGCGGGCGGACGTAAGCTACGGGCTGGCGGAGGCCAAGACGACCTACGGCGTCATCGGCGTCAAGGCCTGGATCTTCCGGGGCGAGATTCTGACCAAGCAGGAAGAGCAGCAGAAGGCCTCTCTGGGGCTATAGGGCTCGTTGCCTTGGCTTAGCCGGAGCGAATCATGCTTGAACCAAGAAGGATCAGATACCGCAAGGTACAGAAGGGTCGGAGGGGCGGATTTGCCCAGCGAGGCTCCAGTCTCTCCTTCGGCGACTACGGGCTGAAGTCCGTGGACCGCGGCTACATCACGGCGCGTCAGATCGAGGCCGCCCGAATCGCCTTGACGCGCTACCTGAAACGGCATGGAAAGGTCTGGATTCGGGTTTTCCCGGACAAGCCCATCACCCGCAAGCCTGCCGAGGTGCGTATGGGCAAGGGCAAGGGTCCGTTGCACGCATGGGTCGCCGTGATCAAGCCGGGAAAGCTGTTGTTCGAGATGGAGGGGGTCCAGCGGGAAGCCGCGAAGGAAGCATTCCGGCTTGCTTCGCGAAAGCTCGGTCTGGCCACCGTGTTCGTAGAGCGGTAGACGGGGTCCACGATGCACGCGAAGGAATTGCGAGACCTGAGCTCCGACGAGCTGCGCCAGAAGCGCACGGAGTGCAAGGAGGAGATCTTTCACCTGAGGTTGCGGCGCGCCACCGGGCAGTTGGAGAGCCCCATGAAGCTGCGGCAGTCGCGGCGCGATCTGGCCCGGGTGGAGACGGTGCTCGCGGAACGCCGGCCCCCGGCAAACGAAGAAGGCGATCATGAGTGAGCGTGGTGTCACCAAGCAGCGTGAAGGGGTGGTCAGGACCGACCGGATGGAGAAGACCGTCGTGGTCGAGTTGGAGCGGACGGTCCTTCATGCGCGTTACAAGAAATATCTGAAACGCCGGACCCGGGTAAAGGCCCACGACGAAGGCAATCAGTGCCGGGTCGGGGACCGGGTCGTGATCGTCGAATGCCGGCCGCTGAGCCGGGAGAAGCGATGGCGCGTGAGCCGGGTCTTGAATCGTCCCGCCGCGGGCGAGGCTCCCGCGGCGCCGGAGAGCGCAGGGGTTTAGTCGATGATACAAGTGGGGACGGTGCTGGACGTGGCGGACAATTCGGGTGCGCGAAGGGTCCGGTGCATCAAGGTGCTCGGCGGGACGAGGCGGAAGTACGCCAGCGTCGGCGACGTCATCGTCGTCTCGGTCAAGGAGGCCATGCCCAATTCCAAGGTGCCGAAGGGCAACGTGGTCAGGGCGGTGGTGGTGCGGACCGCCAAGGAGCTCAGCCGCGTGGACGGTTCCTACATCCGCTTCGACAACAATTCGGCGGTCCTGATCGACAACCAGAAGGAGCCGGTGGGCACGCGAATCTTCGGTCCCGTGGCACGGGAGCTCAGGGCGAAGCGTTTCATGAAGATCGTTTCGCTGGCGCCGGAGGTGCTATGAGCCTGTTCGTCCGCAAAGATGACAACGTGATGGTGGTGGCCGGGAGGGAGCGGGGGAAGACCGGCAAGATCATCAAGGTGCTGCCGAAGAAGAGCCGCGTCTTCATTGAACGGGTTAATCTCGTCAAGCGCCATTCCAAGCCCCGCAGCGCGCAGCAGCCTGGCGGCATCGTGGAGAAGGAAGCCTCGATCCACGTCTCGAACGTCATGATCATGTGCGACCCGTGCAATGCCCCGGTCCGGGTGGGATACAAGGTCCTCCCGGACGGTGAGAAGATACGCGTCTGCCGGCGCTGCGGCGAGGGCCTGGGCTAGGGCCGCGTCGCGGGCCCGTGGAATGGAATCGAACGATGGTAAGGCTCGAACAGAAATACAATGAGGCGATCGTGCCGGCCATGATGGCCGACTTCGGCTATCGCAACAGGCTCCAGGTGCCGCGTCTGAAGAACGTCTCCATCAACGTCTGCATCGGTGAAGCGGTGCAGAACGCCAAGCTGCTGGACTCGGCGGTGGCGGAACTGGCCGCCATCAGCGGCCAGCGTCCGGTGGTGACCCGGGCCCGCAAGGACATCTCCAACTTCAAGCTGCGCCGCGGCAACCCCATCGGATGCATGGTGACGCTGCGCCGTCAGCGGATGTACGAGTTCCTGGATCGCCTGATACAGGTGGCCCTCCCCCAGGTGAGGGATTTCAAGGGCATCCCGGCACGGTCCTTCGACGGCTGCGGCAACTACTCGTTGGGGATTCGCGAGCAGAGCATCTTCCCGGAAGTGAGGCCGGAGTCGGTGGAGCGGGTGCACGGCCTGACGGTGTCCATCGTGACCACCGCACGTACCGACGAGGAGGGCAGGGCCTTGTTGAAGCATCTCGGACTGCCGTTCGCCGGCGACGGGGGTACCACAAGTGGCTAAGAAGTGTCTTCGCATCAAGTCGGCGAGAACGCCGAAATTCAAGGTCCGTCAGTACAACCGCTGCCCGCTTTGCGGCAGGGCCAGGGCGTTTTACCGACGTTTCCGGATGTGCCGGATCTGCCTTCGGCTGTACGCCCGCCGGGGAGAGATTCCCGGGGTCATCAAGGCAAGCTGGTAGGAGGCGCAGTCTCGAATGAGCATGACCGATCCAATTGCGGATTTGCTGACGCGGATGCGGAACGGCGGGATGGCGAAGCACGAAACCGTCGACGTCCCGTGGTCCCGTCTCAAGGAGAGCATCGTGAAGGTGCTGGTGGAGGAAGGGTACGTGCGACAGGTCCGGCGTATCCAGGTCGACGGCCAGGTTCAGGATACCCTCCGGGTCTCCCTCAAGTACGACCGGGAACACCGGCCCGTGATGAGCGAGTTGAAACGGGTGAGCCGGCCGGGCCGGCGCGTGTATCTGGGCTACAAGGACATCCAACCGGTCCGCAAGGGTCTGGGCACCCACATCCTGTCCACGCCCAAGGGGATCGTGGTGGATCGGGAGGCGGTAAAGGCCAAGGTCGGCGGCGAGTTGCTTTGTTCCGTCAGCTAGTGTGCTCGAATACCAGGAGTGCTCCGTGTCGCGTGTAGGAAAAATGCCGATTGTCGTGCCCGGAACGGTCAAGATCGATTTCCAGGGCGCCGAAGTACGGATGCAGGGTCCCAAGGGCACGCTGACCCACCGCGTGCCGGAGGGCATCACGGTGGACGTGGACGGCGACCGGCTGCACGTCCGCCGGAACGACGAGACCAAGGCCATCAGAGCACGGCACGGGCTTACCCGGAAGTTGCTTGCCAACATGGTCGAGGGGGTCAGCGAGGGTTTCAGGAAAGTGCTGGAGATCAACGGCGTCGGCTACCGGGCCGAGTTCAAGGACGGGTCTCTGCACATGGCGCTGGGGTTCTCGCATCCCATCGTCTACCCTCTGCCCGCCGGCGTGTCCGCGTCGGTGGAACGGCAGACCGTGATCACCCTCGAGTGTCATGACAAGCAGGTGCTGGGCCAGGCGGCGGCCGAGGTGCGGCGGTTCCGTCCTCCCGAGCCGTACAAGGGCAAGGGCATCCGGTATCAGGGCGAGCTCGTCCAGCGGAAGGCCGGCAAGGCCATGGGCGGGGCGGCAGGTTGAACCAAACGAATCGGGTGGCGTCATGTTGACGAGCAAGAAGGTCGTGAGCCGCAAGCGGCGGCAACGGAGCGTGCGGAAGCGAATCACGGGAAGCGACACGTGTCCCAGGTTGTGCGTGTACCGGAGCTCCAGGCATATCTACGCGCAGGTCATTTCCGACCAGAGCGGGGTCACGCTGGCGAGCGCTTCGACGCTGTCGAGCCCGGCCGCGGGCTCCGACGAGAGCAAGGGGGTCGACGCGGCCAGAGATGTCGGCCGGCGCATCGCGGAACGGTGCGGCGAGAAGCAGATTTCCCGGGTGGTGTTCGACCGGAACGGTTTTCTCTTTCATGGACGGGTGAAGGCGCTGGCCGAGGCGGCACGAGAGGCCGGCCTCGTTTTCTGATCCGGGGGTTGCTTTGGAACGAGTCGATGCGCAGGGCTTGGAGCTGAAGGAGAAGGTCATCCACATCAGCCGCGTGGCCAAGGTGGTCAAGGGCGGACGGAGGTTCAGCTTCAACGCGCTGGTGGTGGTGGGTGACGAAGCCTCGGTCGTGGGATACGGCCTGGGCAAGGCCAACGAGGTGCCCGAGGCCATCCGCAAGGGAGTCGAGCACGCGAAGAAGACGCTGCTTCGGGTGCCGCTGGTGGATGACAGCATCCCGTACGAGGTCACCGGGCGCTTCGGCGCCGGGCACGTGCTGCTGAAGCCCGCCGCCCCCGGTACCGGCGTGATCGCCGGCGCGGGAGTACGGGCGGTGGTGGAAGCGGCCGGCATCCCCAACGTCTTGAGCAAGTGCATCGGCTCCAACAATCCGCACAACATGGTGAAGGCGACCTTCGAGGCCCTCAAGAACCTGAAGTCGCCGGAAGAGGTATCGGACTTGAGAGGGAAGCCGTTGGCGGAGATTCGATAGGCGTCCCGTGGCGACAGGACACCGAAAAGGAGCCGTTCATGGATCTGCGTGAGTTGCGCCCCGCGAAGGGCACCCGGCACGCCAAGAAGCGCGTGGGCCGGGGCATGGGCTCCGGCACCGGCAAGACCTCCGGCCGCGGACACAAGGGCCAGGGCTCCCGCTCCGGCGGCGGTGTCAGGCCGGGCTTCGAGGGCGGCCAGATGCCGCTCACGAGGCGCGTGCCCAAGCGCGGTTTCCACAATCCTTTCAGGACCAGCTTCACCCCGGTCAACCTCGACGGGCTCGGCCGGTTCGACGCGGGCCAGGAGGTTTCGCCCGAGTCGTTGCGGGCGGCGGGGCTGGCCGGCAAGGGCCTGGTGAAGATCCTGGGCCGCGGAGAGTTGTCCAAGCCGCTGACGGTGAAGGCCCATGGCTTTTCGCGCAGCGCCGTAGAGAAGATCGAAGCCGCGGGAGGCACGGTAGAAGTCCTTTCCCATGCTTGAAGGTTTCCAGAGCGCTGGCCGCATACCGGAGCTCAGGCGGCGTATCCTGTTCACCCTGGCGATGCTCGCGGTCTACCGCGTAGGCGTCGCCATACCGACACCGGGTATCGACCGCGACGGGCTGGCGGCGTTCTTCGCCCAGGTCGAGGGCACCATCTTCGGCCTATTCAACCTGTTTTCGGGCGGGGCGCTGGAGCAGTTCTCGGTCTTCTCGCTGGGCATCATGCCCTACATCAGCGCGTCCATCATTCTGCAGCTCCTGACGGTGGTCTTTCCCTATCTGGAACGGCTGTCGAAGGAGGGCGACGTCGGGCGCAAGAAGATCACGCAGTACACGCGCTACGGCACCATCGTGCTTTCGGTCATCCAGGGCATGATGATCAGCATCGGCCTGGAAGGCACCCGGGGTCCCAACGGCGAGGCCATCGTGTTGGACCCGGGCTGGAACTTCCGTCTCATGACGGTGCTGACGTTGACCTCGGGGACCGCCTTCATCATGTGGCTCGGCGAGCAGGTTACGGAGCGGGGGATCGGCAACGGCATTTCGCTGATCATTTTCGCCGGCATCGTCGCGGCGCTCCCGTCGGCCATCACCTCGACGTTCCAGTTCGTGCGCGAGGGCGAGCTGAGCATCTTCTTCGTGATCATTCTGGTGCTCTTCGTGGTGCTGGTGGTGGGCATCATCATCTTCATGGAACGGGGACAACGGCGGATCCCGGTGCAGTACGCCAAGCGCGTGGTGGGACGGAGGATGTACGGCGGACAAACGTCCCATCTGCCCCTCAAGATCAACACCTCCGGCGTGATCCCGGTGATCTTCGCGTCGTCGGTGCTCATCTTTCCGGCCACCGTCGCCCAGTTCGTCCAGAACCCCTGGGCGCAGACGCTGGCGGGCTCCATGGCGCCGGGACAGTGGCTGCACGACCTGCTCTACGTCGGCTTGATCATGTTCTTCTGCTACTTCTACACCGCGGTGGTGTTCAACCCGGTGGACGTGGCCGAGAACATGCGGAAGTACGGCGGTTACGTGCCGGGAATCCGTCCGGGCAAGCGGACCGCGGAGTTCATCGACCGGGTGTTGTCGCGGATCACGCTGGGAGGCGCCGTCTACCTGTCGCTGGTGGCCTTGCTGCCCACCATCCTGATCTCGCAGTTCAACGTGCCGTTCTTCTTCGGCGGAACCGCATTGCTGATCGTGGTGGGGGTCGCGTTGGACACGGTCTCGCAGATGGAGACCCACATGATCTCGAGGAACTACGAGGGATTCATGAGGCGAGGGCGCATCCGTGGCCGGAGGGGTTGAGGAACGCCGGAGACGCCGCCCGCCGAGGTGACCCTCGAATGATTTATCTCAAGTCCCGGGCCGAGATAGACACCATGCGCCGGGCCAGCGTCATCGTGGCCGAGGTCCTTCAGGCGCTCAAGGAGGTGGTGAAGCCGGGCATGACCACCCTGGAGCTGGACGAGCTGGCGGAGCGGATGACGTACGAGAAGGGGGCCAAGCCGGCGTTCAAGGGCTATGCCGTTGCCGGCAGGGTGTTCGAGCACAGCCTGTGCACGTCGGTCAACGAGGAAATCGTCCACGGGATTCCTTCGGACCGTGTGCTCGAGGAAGGGGACATCCTGGGGATGGACTTCGGCGTGGTGTACGACGGTTTCTACGGCGACTCGGCGGTGACGGTGGGCCTGGGCCGGGTGAGCGCCGAGGCCGAACGCCTCATGCGGGTGACCGAGACGGCGCTGAACGAGGGCATCGAGATGCTGCGCGAGGGCAACCGCCTGGGAGACCTGGGCAACGCCATACAGGAGATCGCGGAGCGTTCGGGTTATTCGGTGGTCCGGGAATTCGTGGGACACGGCATCGGCAGGAAGCTGCACGAGGAACCACCGGTGCCCAACTACGGCGACGCGGGCAAGGGAGCCCGCCTGCGGGCGGGCATGGTCCTGGCGGTGGAGCCCATGGTCAACGCCGGGAAGAAGGAAATCAGCATCCTGGACGACGGCTGGACCGCCATCACCCGGGACCGGAGTCTCGCGGCCCACTTCGAGCACTCCATCGCCGTTACCGAGAACGGGCCTTACGTGTTGAGCCGTCTGTAGCGTTCCGCGTGGACAAAGAGGTCGGATGTGAAAGTAAGAGCGTCGGTCAAGAAGATCTGCAACAAGTGCAAAATCGTTCGCAGGAACAGGGTCGTGCGGGTCATCTGCGTCACCCGCAAGCACGCCCAGCGGCAAGGCTAAGGGCCAGGCTGACTCGGAAAGGATAACTCATGGCACGTATTGCTGGGGTGGATCTGCCCAAGAACAAGCAGATGGAAGTGGCGTTGACCTACATCTACGGCATCGGCGCGACCACGTCCCGGAACATCCTCAAGGAAGCCGGGATATCTTTTCAGCTCAAGTCCGACGACTTGTCCGACGATCAGGTCGTCGTGATACGGCGGATCATCGACCAGGAAATGAAGGTCGAGGGCGACCTGCGGCGCGACGTCACCATGGACATCAAGCGCCACATGGACATCGGCTCCTATCGGGGCCTCAGGCACCGGCGCGGGCTGCCCGTCAGGGGACAGCGCACGCATACCAACGGGCGTACCCGGATGGGCCCCCGGCGGACCATCGCCGGAAAGAGGAAGCCGCCGTCGAAGGGTTAGGCCCAAAACAGAACAGGAGCATCCATGGCTCAGGCCGCGAAAAAAGCGCGTGACGCGAGGGCGCCGAGGAAACGGCGCGGACGGAAGAACATCGCCGAGGGGGTGGCGCACATCCATTCCACCTTCAACAATACGATCATCACGATCTCGGACACGCAGGGGAACGTCGTGGCATGGTCGAGCGCCGGGGCCATCGGCTTCAAGGGATCCCGCAAGGGCACGCCTTTCGCGGCGCAGCAGGCGGCGGACAACGTGGCGCGCAAGGCCATGGACCACGGCATGCACTCGATACAGGTTTACGTGCGCGGACCGGGTTCGGCCAGGGAGTCGGCCCTGAGGTCGCTTCAGTCGGCAGGGTTGAACATCAGCCTGATCAAGGACGTGACGCCCATTCCCCATAACGGCTGCAGACCGCCCAAACGCAGGCGCGTCTGAGAGGAGATAGTCAGTGGCTAGGTACCATGGTCCGGTTTGCCGGCTCTGCCGGCGAGAGAATTTGAAACTGTTTCTCAAGGGCGATCGGTGTTATACGGACAAGTGCGCCATCGAGCGGCGCAACTACCCCCCGGGTCAACACGGCCAGCGACGCCTCAAGTTCTCCGAGTACAGCCTCCAGTTGCGGGAGAAGCAGAAGGTCAAGCGCATGTACGGGCTGCTCGAGAAACAGTTCAGGAGCAGCTTCGAGACGGCGGAGAAGGCCCGCGGCATCACCGGCGAGAATCTGCTGGTGATTCTGGAGCGACGGCTCGACAACGTCGTGTACCGACTCGGATTCGCCTGTTCCAGAGGGGATGCCCGGCTGCTGGTGCGGCACGGCCACGTTCTGGTCAACGGCCGGCGCGTGACGATCCCTTCGTATCGCGTGGGAGTCGGAGACGTGGTGGCGGTGGCGGAGAAGAGCCGCAAGTCGGAGCGGGTCATCACCGCCATGGAAGGAGCCCAGCGGCGCGGCGTGCCCGACTGGATCGAGTTGAACCAGGAGAGCTTTTCCGGGACCGTCAGGGTGCTGCCGAGCCGCGGTGACATCACCACGCCCATCAACGAGAAGCTCATCGTCGAGTTGTATTCCAAGTAGCCCTTCAGCGGGGCTGGAGATCCCATGCAGAAGCATTGGAGCGAACTGATCAAACCGGACGCCATCGAGGTCGACGAGAAGAGTCTGACCCCGACCTATGGCAAGTTCGTCGGAGAGCCTTTCGAGAGGGGTTTCGGCCAGACCGTCGGCAACAGTCTGCGGCGCATCCTGCTGTCGTCGCTCAGGGGCGCGGCCATCACCTCGGTCCAGTTGGAAGACGCCCTTCATGAGTTCTCCACCATCCCGGGCGCCACGGAGGACGTGACCGACATCATCCTGAACCTGAAGGAGGTGCGGGTGAAGCTTCACGACTCCGAGCGGGAGGTCGTCCGCATCGAATCGTCGGGCCCGGAAGAGGTGCTGGCCAAGGACATCGTCTGCGGGCCGCAGGTGGAGATCCTCAATCCCGAGCACCACATCGCTTCGCTTTCGAAGGAGGGACGGCTGAACGCCACGATGGTGGTGCGGATGGGTCAGGGATACGTGCCGGCGGAACGCAACCGGGAAGAGGAGCAGCCCGTCGACACGATCTTCATGGACGCGGTCTTCTCTCCCATCCGCAAGGTGAACTTCACCGTGACCAACGCCCGGGTCGGCCAGCGCACGGACTATGATCGTCTGGTGCTCGAGGTCTGGACGGACGGGAGCGAGAAGCCCGAGGATGCGCTGGCCCACGCGGCCCGGATCCTGCAGGACCAGGTCGACATCTTCATCAACTTCCAGGAGGGGCCGCAGCCTTCGGAGAACGAATCGGATGCCGAAGCCGCTCCCCTCAACGAGAATCTCTTCCGCGCGGTCGAGGACCTGGAGTTCTCGGTCAGGGCACAGAACTGCCTGCAGAACGCCAATCTCAAGTACATTGGCGAACTGGTGCAGAAGACCGAGCAGGACATGCTCAAGACCAAGAACTTCGGACGCAAGTCATTGAACGAGATCAAGGAGCTGCTCAACGAGCTGGGATTGGAGCTGGGCATGAGACTGGACCACTTCCCAAGCCGCGAAGAGCTCGAGAGCCGGAAGCAGGCGGAGCAGAAGGAGACAGCGTAGGCCATGCGGCACCTGAAGAAAGGCAGAAAGCTGAATCGCAGTCCCAGCCACCGGCTGGCCATGTTGCGCAACATGACCACGTCGCTGCTGCGCCACGATCGCATCACCACCACCGATGCCAAGGCGAAGGAGCTGCGGCGTTGGGCGGACTGGCTCATCACCCTCGGAAAGGACGGCAGCCTGCATGCACGCCGCCGGGCGCTGGCGTTCGTGCAGGACAAGGCCGTGGTCGCGCGGTTGTTCAACGACCTCGGGCCGCGTTTCCAGGATCGCAATGGCGGCTATACCAGGATCGTCAAGGTGGGACGTCGGCGCGGCGATGCGGCGCCGCTTTCCGTCATCGAGCTGATACCGTCCGAGACCGGGGAAGAGGCGGCGGCGGGTAACGCCCCCGCGAACCGGCCGGCCCCGACTGCCGAGGCCTGAGCCGGGCTCCGCCGTTCGTCACGCCCCCCTGTTGCCGCAACGGATCCCGGCAAACCGCCCGGGCCGTTTCCCGCGCTGGTGACAGCACGGGATCGATTGGCGTATATGCTCAACCATCGAAAGTCGACGGCAGGCGGCCACGTCTATTTCAGCCGCCCCCAGCTCGTCACCGTTACCGTCCTCTTCTGCATCGCGTCGGTCGTCATCTTCTTCCTCGGCATCCTCATCGGGCAGAGCATCGAGGAACGGAAGATCCTGCAACGGCAGGAGGAGGTGGCCAAGGTCCCGGTCGACTCCAAGGCGAAGAAGGACGACGATCTCACGTTCTACGATACCTTGACGAAGCCCGAGCCGCCGTCGGAGGCCAAGCCCGCGCCGAAGGCGGCAACCCCTCCGCCCCAGCCTCCATGGGCCGTGCAGATCGCCGCCCATCGAACCCGCGCCACCGCCGACCGTATGGCGGCGGAGCTGAGGAAGCGCGGACATCGGGCCTACGTCACATCCGGTGAGCTCAGCGGGAGGAAGTTCTACCGGGTCCGGGTAGGACGGTACGGCACCCGCCGGGAAGCCCTGGCCGCCCTCCAGCGACTCAAGACCGAGAACTACAAGAACGCGATGATCACGAGGAACCAATGAACATCCAGCAAGCCATAGCGCAGTTGGTGGGTGGCGCGAACCTCACCGAGCAGCAGATGGTGGACGTCATGAACCAGGTCATGACGGGCGAGGCCACCCCGATCCAGGTGGGAGCGTTCCTGACGGCGTTGCGAATCCAGGGCGAGACCGTGGAGGAAGTGACCGGCGCAGCCCGGGTCATGCGGGAGAAGGCGCTGCACGTGGACGCGGGCGACGGTTGCGTGCTGGATACCTGCGGCACCGGGGGCGACGGCAAGAACACGTTCAACATCTCCACCACGGTGGCCTTCGTGGTGGCGGCCGCCGGCATCACCGTGGCCAAGCACGGCAATCGGGCGGTCTCCAGCGGCTCGGGCAGCGCGGACGTCCTGGGCGCCCTGGGCGTCAACATCGACGTGCCCAAGGAGATGGTGGAGCGCTGTCTGCGGGAAGTCGGCATCGGCTTTCTCTTCGCGCCAGCGATGCACGGGGCCATGAAGTATGCCGCGGCTCCGCGCCGGGAGGTGGGGATCCGGACCATCTTCAATCTCCTGGGCCCCCTGACCAACCCCGCCGGGGCGAGCCGTCAGCTCATGGGCATCTACGACGGCACGCTCATCGAGATGGTCGCGCAGGTCCTCGGGAACCTCGGCAGCGAGAGGGCCATGGTGGTCCACGGCGAGGAAGGCCTCGACGAGATCTCCCTCGGCGGCCCCACCGCGGTGGCCGAGTGGAAGGACGGCGCGGTCGCCCGCTACACCCTCAACCCCGAGGACTTCGGTTTCGAGAAGCAACCGGCCTCGCTGCTGACGGCGGCGGATCCGGCGGAATGCGCCGCCATCGTGACGGCCGTCCTGAAGGGAGAACCGGGTCCCGCCCTGGACGTGGTCCTGCTCAACAGCGGCGCGGCGCTCTGCGTCGGCGGACGGGCCGAAAACATCGCCGACGGCATCGGCCTGGCGCGGGAGCGCATCGATTCCGGGGCCGCTCAGGGGAAGCTCGAGCACCTGATCCGGCTCACCCATGAGTCATGATGGCGGTGTCCCGGTGACCAACGACATCCTCGACCGGATCGTCGCCCACGTGCGCGGGCAGCTCGATTCCCGCCGGCGGGAGCATCCGGTGGAGTCGCTGAAGGACAGTCCGCTATACCAGCGGAGCCCCCGGGGGTTTCTCGAATCCTTGTCGAGGCCCGGACGCCACGTCATTGCCGAGGTCAAGCGCGCATCGCCCTCCCAGGGCGTGATCCGCCAGGATTTCGACCCGGTGGGCATCGCCTCCGGTTACCAGGCTAACGGCGCCACCGCCCTTTCCGTGGTCACCGAGGAACGCTTCTTCGACGGTTCCCTCCGCTATCTGTCCGACATCCGCCCGACGGTCTCCCTGCCCCTTCTCAGGAAGGACTTCGTCGTCGACGCCTATCAGCTCGCGGAAGCCCGGAGCTTCGGCGCCGACGCCGTGCTGCTCATCGCGGCGATCCTGGACGAAGGCGAGCTGGCGGCGCTCCACGCCGAGGCCCGCGCGCTTTCCCTGGACGTGCTGGTGGAGGTACACTCGGAGCCGGAGCTGGAGGCGGCGCTAAGAGTCGGAGCGAGCATGGTCGGCATCAATAACCGCGACTTGCGGACCTTCCGGGTGGACCTCGGGGTCGCCGAAGCGCTGTTGCCCCGGCTCCCGTCCCATGTGCTGGCGGTGTGTGAGAGCGGCATCAAGGACGTCGGCCACGTGGAACGGCTCGAGGCCTCCGGCGCCCGGGTCTTCCTGGTGGGGGAAACGCTCATGCGCGCCGGCGATCCCGGCGCCAAGCTCGCCGAGCTGCTGGGGGCGGCCAGCGCGGCCCGACACCATGGTCAAGGTTAAGATCTGCGGCGTCACCAGCGCCGACGACGCGTTGAGGGCGGTGGAGTACGGCGCCGACGCGCTGGGATTCAATTTCTACCCGCCCAGCCCGAGGTACATTCCGCCCGAGCAGGCGGCGCGGATCCTCGGGGAGCTGCCCGCCGGGATGTGCACCGCCGGGCTCTTCGTCAACGAGACCCGGCAACACGTGAAGTCGGTGCTCCGGACGTGCCGCTCCGGGGGAAGCGCCGGGCTCACTGCCGTGCAGTTCCACGGCGATGAGGCCCGGGACTATTGCGCCCGCTGGCCGCTCAAGGTCATCAAGGCGTTCCGGGTGCGCGATGAGCAGACCCTCGGGGAGATCGGGGAGTATCCGGTGGACTATTACCTCCTGGACTCCTGGAGTCCCGGGTACGGCGGGTCGGGAGCCACTTTCGCCTGGGAATGGCTGACCGCCCCCATGGCCCGCCCCGTGATCCTTGCCGGCGGTCTCGACGTCGGCAACGTGAGCGAGGCGGTGCGTGAGTTGAAGCCCTTCGGCGTGGACGTCTGCTCAGGGGTCGAGGCGGCGCCGGGCCGCAAGGATCATCAGCGAATGAAAGACTTCATCGCGGCGGCCAAGGCGGAATGACCGGCCTTGGGATGTGGCGTTTCCGGGTGTCGTGACTTCCTATCAGAAGAGCCTCGATTTTATCTACAACCTCCGCGGCGCCGAGATCGATCTCCGGCTCGAGCGGGTGGCGCGGGCGTTGTCGTTGTTCGACGACCCCCAGCACCGGTTCAAGGTCTGCCATGTCGCCGGAACCAACGGCAAGGGTTCCACGGCGGCCATGGTCCATTCGGTGTTGTCCGTCGCCGGGTACCGCGCGGGACTCTACACCTCGCCGCACCTGTCCGCCTTCACCGAGAGGATCCGGGTGGGCAGGCGGCGCATCACCCAGGCCGCGGTCGCCGCCCTGGTCGGGGAGATCGCCGAGCGTACGCGGCGGGCGGCGGTCTGTCTCACGTTCTTCGAGTTCGCCACCGTGATGGCGTTCCTCCACTTCGCCAGGGAGGGGGTGGAGGCCGCGGTGGTGGAGGTGGGCCTCGGGGGAAGGCTCGACGCCACCAACGTGGTGCGGCCGGACGTCACCGTCATCACCACCATCTCCCGGGACCACGAGCGCTTCCTCGGCAGCCGCATCGGCTCCATTGCCCGGGAAAAGGCCGGCATCGTCAAACCGGGGGTTCCGCTGGTGTGCGGCGCCCTGCCTCCGGCGGCGAAGCGGGTCGTGAACGGAGTGGCCCGCGCCGCCGGCGTGGCGGTGCGTCATTGGGCCACGGACTTCTCCGTCGCCTCCCGCGGCCACCGCTCGTTCGACTATCACGGACGCGAATGGTCGTTGCAGGGTCTCGACCTGGGGTTGCCCGGGGAGTATCAAAGACACAATGCGGGAGTCGCCCTGGCTTCCCTGGAGGCCTTGGACCCGGTGCTGCCCGTCCGGGAGAAATCCATCCGCGCCGGGCTGGCGGCGGTGGCCTGGCCGGGCCGCTTCGAGAGGGTTTCCGGGCGCCCCGCGGTCATACTGGACGGCGCGCACAATCGCGCCGCCGTGGAGGCGCTCGCCGCCGAGATCCGCACGCTCCCGGGCGGCGGGAAGGTCCGGTTGCTGTTCGGCAGCATGGCGGACAAGGACTGGCCGGCGATGCTGGCCGTGCTGTGCGGGGTTTCCAGGGAGGTGGTGTTGACACGGGTCCCGTCCGAGCGAGGGGCCGACCCCCGATCGCTTCTTTCGGCCGTGCCGGCGGGGCTTCCGGCAACCACGGCGGACGATCCGGTTGCCGCCATCTCGCGGCTCGCGGCGGACCGGCGCGGACGGGACGTCCCCATTCTCGTGGCCGGTTCCCTCTATCTCGTGGGCGCGGTCCGCGGCAAGGCCCTTGAACTGGCGGCGCGATCGCGATAGCGCAGTGAGCATGGCGGCCCAGGCATGTTTCGACCGAAACCAGACATCCGGACCCTGACGTCGCTGCTGCTGTCAGGGTGCCTCCTGTGGCCCTTCGCCATGGTCCAGGCCCAATCCGAAGGCGACGCGGAACCGGTCGAGGTCTTGGCCGGCGACTCCATCGAGGTGAGCGAGCAGGGCGACGCCGTGAAGGTCCGGGGCAACGTGGAGATACGGCGGGGACAGACCGTCTTCGGCGCCGATGCCGTGGACGTCCGCCGGTCGGCGCAAACGCTGCGCGCCGAGGGTTCGGTATTTCTCCGCGATCCGCGCTACCGGCTGACGGCGTCGCGGCTCGAGATGAACCTGATAGACGAGACCGCCACGATTCTCGACGGCGACGTGTTCATCGAGGAAGGCCATATCAGCTTCAGCGGAAGCCGGCTGCAGAAATTCCCCGGCCAGGTCTACGAGGTCCAGGACGGGCTTTTCACCACCTGCCTCTGCGACACCGGCACGCCTCCGTGGCGCATCGGCGCCCGGGAGCTCCGGCTGCGCCGTGAAGGCGAGGTGGTGGCGGACGACGCCACCTTCTACGTCTACGACGTCCCCGTCCTTTACCTGCCCTACGTCTACTTCCCCCCTCTCTCGCAACGCACCACCGGGCTGCTCTTCCCGTCCTTCGGCTGGTCGGACGAGAACGGCATGCTGTACCGGCAGCCTTTCTTCTGGGCGCTGGACAAGAGCAACGACGCCACGCTCAACTTCGCGGTGGAGTCCAAGACACGCCTCGGCGTGGCCGGCCAATACCGCACCGTGCCCAGCCGCGCCGCCCACGGCCGCCTGGACGTGGCCTACTTCAGCGAGCGGATGCGCGATACCCGGGTGGCGGCGGACAAGCATATCGCGGATGCCGAGATTCCCGAGGACCGTTGGAGCGCCCTGCTGACGCACCGCCATCGCGGCCCCTGGGCCACGTTCAGCGACGTCGCGCTCTACAGCGACAGCCTGGTGACGCGCGAGTTGCTGGAATTTACCGACCTGGGCTCCGATGCGAGGCGGCTTGCCCGCACCAGCCGCTACAGCGCGTCGCGCCTCGGATTCTATCGCCATGAGTCGGGGATGACCCTCCAGGGGTTGCTGGACTACCAGCAGGATCTGGTCCAGCCCCAGAGACACACGCTCCATCGGGTCCCCCACCTCTCCTTCAGCGGCAACCGCCCGCTCGACGACCGGCTCGGCTTCGGCTGGCACGTGCAACTCACGAATTTCGTGCGCGAGAAGCACGCAGACGGCCTGAGGGTGGATATCAGGCCGGAGTTGACCTGGCCCGTGAATCTCGGCCGTCACTTCAGGTTCGCCACCAGCGTCGCGCTGCGCGAGACCCTGTACCGCCTCGACGCCGTGGAGGGCCGGTTCGACGAGCAGGGCGGCTTCACCGGCAAGTTCCCGCGCAACAGTTCCCGGGAGCTGTTCGAGGTACGCGGGAGCCTGGCCACCTCGCTGAGCCGCGTCTACGAGTGGAACGAAGGCGCGTGGAGCCGGATACGGCACGTGGTGGAGCCGGCGGTGGAGTACCTGTTCATCCCGCATACGGACCAGAGCAGGCTCCCGATCTGGGACGGCATCGACCGGATCAATCGCCGCAACGTGCTCACGGTCTCGTTGACCAACCGTTTATGGGGGGTGTCCGGGGGCGCCGCCGCCGGCGAACCCGTGACGGTGCGCCGGCTGGCCGTCGCCCGGGTGGCCACGAGCTTCGACATCGACCGGTCGCGCGAGGGGCGGGACGACCTCTCCGACGTGGACGTCGGCGTGCGCCTCAGCCCCGCCCGGAACCTCGACGTCGATGCCGGCGTGGGCCTGGACCCGGGGCCGTGGAACCTCCGTCAAGCCGTAGCGGGGTTCTCCGTGTCCGGGGACGCGCCCCTCGAGACGAGGGTCGCCGACCGGGATTTCGCGCGCCCCAACCGCCTCTCGCTGCGGTACCGCCACATACGAAAAAACCCGCTTGCGCCGCTCGCGACGAATGCCAACCTCCACCCGGCCGCCGTCGACTGCCCTCCGGGGGACAGCGGATGCGAGCAACGGAATCCCTTGAACGGCGTGCAGGCCGACGCCCTGTTGCGCGTGAGCGACCAGGTCCTGTGGCTCTACGACGGCAACTACGATGGCGAAGCCGGCCGGATGACGCGCAACCGGGGGAGCATCAAGTATCTCTCCGAGTGCGAGTGCTGGACCTTCATGGTCTCCGTCGACCGGCAGACCAACCCGGACCGCACGCTCTTCTCCGTAAAGTTCAATCTGCTCGGCCTGGGTTCCTAGGAATCGTCCGGTCCGTCAGGAACCGGGCCCCGCCGTCTTGCGATCACGGACCGGGCCGGAGCCGGTCCGGAATTTGCGTCTCCGACAGGGCATGACTGCAAACACCCTGAGGGTTGCCGCCTGGTTGATCGTGGGCCTCCACCTCTGTCCGGCTCCGGTCATGGGCCAGGGCGCCTCCTTGCCCGGGCCCGCCTCGGGAAGCGGCCGGTCGGGGGCGGTTTCGTCCGGGAGTCCCTCCGGGCGCGCCGGCACGGTGACCCTGAATTTCGACGGCGCCGATCTGGCGGAGGTCATACACGTCCTGGCGCGGCACTTGCGGCTCAACTACACCCTCGATGAGGACGTCGGGGGCACGGTCACGCTGTTCAGCGGCCATCCGGTACGGCGGGACGACCTGCTGCCGATCTTCCACGAGCTCCTCCGAATCCATGACGCCGTGGCGGTCAAGCGGGGGAACCTGTACCGCATCACTTCCATCGCCAAGGGGTCCGGGCTGGCCGGTCCGGCCGCGGCCGGGCGTCCCGGGTTCTCCATGCACGTCCTTCCCGTACGGTTTCTCCCGGTGAGTGCCATGAAGCGGTTGCTGACGCCGTTCATGGGCGAGGGAGGGTCGATTCTCGAGCACGTGCGCGGCAACTATCTGGTACTTGTCGATTTACCGTCAAACATCCGACGTCTGGCGGAAATCAGGGACCTCATCGACGTCCGGGTCTTTGCCGGGACCCGCATGGAGCTCTACCGGCCCAGGGCGGCGTCGGCGAGGGACCTTGCCCAGGAGATGTCGGCGGCCATGAAGCTCTTCGCGGCTTCCGCGACGCAGGACGACCACTTCGCCGCCCGGTTCCTGCCGCTGCCGCGGATCAACCAACTCCTGGTCATCGCCTACAGCGAGGCCGCGTGGCAGTACGTGAAGCGCTGGATCGCGCGTATCGACGTCGTCGCCGATACGCCGGGACGGAAGATCTTCATCCGGCCCGTGGAGAACGGCAAGGCGACGGAGCTGGCGCGGGTGCTCGGCCGGCTCTACGGCTCCGGCGGGTCGTCCATCCGCGATCCGCGGCCGCGCCGGGACGGGCTCGCCGTCGCCGGCGGACTCCCGGGCGCCGGAACAAAGGAAGGCGGCCGTCAGGGACCGGCGCGCTTCACCGGAGGTCCGGGCGGCGACGGAGGTCTCCGGGCGGCCGCGCGCCCGGATCGGCCGGGGCGGACGCCGATGCCGTCCGCCGCCGGGGAAGGGGTACGGGTGGTTGCGGAGCCGGCCACGAACTCGCTGGTCATTCTCGCGACGCCGCGGGAATACCGCGCCATCGAGGAAGTGCTCGGGAGGCTGGACCTGATTCCGCGCCAGGTGCTCATGGAGGTGCTGGTGGCGGAGGTGACGCTCTCCGACGACTTCGAGTTCGGCGTGGAATACGCGCTTTCGAAAGGTGGCTTCGAGCCCTCGGCCGCGGGGGACCAGGCCCCGGCCAACCCGCAAGGCAGCGGCGGCTTCCGGGCATTGGAGTCGGGTTTCACGTCCATTGTCGAAGCGGGAAGGGAGTTTCGCGTGTTCGTCAACGCGCTGATGCAGGACGCCCGGGTCAAGGTGCTGTCATCGCCCCATCTGCTGGCCGTGGACAACCGGCCCGCGCGGATCCGCGTCGGCAGCGAGCAGCCGGTGGCCACCGGGATGGTGGTCTCGCAAGAGGCCCAGGCGACCACCACGACCATCCAGTTCAAGAACGTCGGCCGGATCCTCACCATCGTGCCCCAGGTGAACTCCGAGGGCCTCGTCCACTTGCAGGTCCGGGTCGAGGTCAGCGACGTGGGCGAACGGGTGGTGGTGGGGAGGCAATCCTTCGACGCGTTCAACGTCCGCGACGCGGAGACCACCGCGGTGCTCCAGGACGGCCAGACCCTGGTCATCGGCGGCATCATCACGGACAACCGCCGGCGCACCCGGATCGGCATCCCCCTGCTCATGGAGCTGCCGGTCCTGGGGCAGCTCTTCCGCACCGACCTCGAACGGTCCGAACGGACGGAGCTGGTCATCCTGATCACGCCCCGCGTGATCCGCAACCGGAGGGAAGGCGAGCGCGTGACGGCGCGCTTCCTGGACCGGGTCCGGGCCGTGCGGCGGGAGTTGGAAGCCCGCCGTCCGCCGGCGGTTCCGCCGGGAACCGGCCCGCCGTCGAGCCCGCCCTAGCGCGGGCGCTTCTTCAACTCCTCCCAGGACTTCAGCCGCTCCCGGATCGTCCGCTCATAGCCTTCGTCGCTGGGCTCGTAGTAGCGGCGTCCTTCGAGCTCCGGCGGCAGATGCTGCTGGTCCGTGACGTGACCCGGAGCGTCGTGGGGGTAGCGGTAGTCGGCGCCGTAGCCCAGGGACTTCATCAGGCCGGTGGGGGCGTTTCGGAGATGGAGGGGAGTGGGCAAGGCGCCGTGTTCGTGCAAGTCCCGGGTGGCCTCCAGCAGCGCCCGGTAGGATGCATTGGACTTGGGCGCGGTGGCCAGGTATACGGCCGCCTGGCTCATGGGAATCCGCCCCTCCGGCAGCCCCACGAAGTGGAACGCGTCCCTGGCGGCCACGGCCACCTGCAACGCCCGCGGGTCGGCGTTGCCGATGTCCTCGGCGGCGAAGATGACCATCCGGCGGGCGATGAAGAGCGGGTCCTCCCCGGCCTCGATCATCCGCACCATCCAGTACACCGCCGCGTCGGGGTCGCTGCCCCGGAGGCTCTTGATGAACGCGGAGACAAGGTTGTAGTGCTCCTCGCCGGACTTGTCGTAGCGGAGCGGCCCGAGTTGCAGGGCCTGTTCGACGTGGGGTAGCTCGATGCGGCCGGCGTCGGAGTCGTTGCGCGCCAGTGTGACCGCTCCCTCCAGGCCGTTGAGCGCCACCCGGGCGTCCCCCTGGGCCCGCTGGACCAGCACGGTCCGGGCCTCCGGCGCCATCTCCAGGGCGGCGTCCCAGAGTCCCCGTCCGCGTTCCGCCAACGCCCGGTCGACCACCCGCGTGAGGGTCTCCTCGGTCAGCGGGTGCATCACGCACACCCGGCAACGGGAGAGCAGCGGGGCGATCAGCTCGAAGGACGGGTTCTCGGTGGTGGCGCCGACGAGGGTCAGCAGTCCCGCTTCGACATGGGGGAGGAAGGTGTCCTGCTGGGACTTGTTGAAGTGATGGATCTCGTCCACCAGGAGCACCACCGGGACGGCGCTCCGTTGCAGCCGCCGGGCGTCCGGGAGGATGTTCTTGAGCTCCCGGGTGCCGGAGCTGACCGCGGAGAACTGGATGCAGTGGGCCTGGCAGGCATCGGCCAGAAGCCGGGCCAGGGTCGTCTTGCCGCATCCCGGCGGACCCCAGAGGATGATGGACTGGAGGCGGCCCGTGTCGGCCATGCCCCGCAGGAGCGTGCCGGGGCCCAGGAGATGTTCCTGCCCCAGCACGTCGTCCAGGCGGGACGGCCGCATCCGCTCCGCCAGGGGCGTGTTCTTCCCGGCGCTGCGGGAACTCGCGGAGTCGAACAGTTCCACGGCATCGTCAGCGCGACGCCCGCGGCCTGCGATCCTCTTCCAGACGGGCGCGCTTGCCCGAGAGGTTTCTGAGATAGTACAGCTTGGCTCTGCGCACCCGGCCCTGGGTGACGATCTCGACTTTCTCGATGCGCGGCGAGTGGAGCGGAAAGATGCGTTCCACGCCCACGCCGTAGGACGTCTTGCGGACCATGAACGTCTCGCGGTTGCCGCTTCCGGAGATGGCGATCACCACGCCTTCGAAGACCTGGATACGTTCCTTCTCGCCTTCCACGATGCGGACATGGACACGGACCCGCTGCCCGGGCTTGAGCGCGGGCGCTTCCCGCGTCTGTTCCTGTTCGATTCGGTCAATGACGTTCATTCGGCACTCCCTTCAAACTACCGTCCCAGTATACGATCCAGCATGATGGCGGACGCCGCTCGCACGGAGAGATGATTGTATGCGTCCTTGCCCGCGATGGGCTCCAGCACCAGGTCCGAGCGGGCGAAGACGGAGTCCGCCAAGCCCCAACCCGTGCCCAGCAGGATCATGCAGGGGACATCGTCTCTTATTAGCATTTCCCGCATTTTTCCAAAAGTTGTCAGCTCCCGGCCCGGCACGGACCGGGCCGACGTCGCCACCAGCCGGGGAGCGGTGCCGCGCTCCCGTTCCACGCCGGCCGCTGCTTCGTCCAGCGTGTCGCAAAGCCGTACCCGGGAAAGGGCTTCCCTGCGCGTGCCGCTGTAGGCGCCGCCGTAGCCCCGCTCCCAGTGGTCGATGATCCTGGCCGCCAGCTTCTGCAGGGTCTTCACCGGGTTGACGACGTAGAAACCCGCGACCCCGTAGGTGCGGCAGGTGCGGGCGATGTCGTGTATGTCGAGATTGGTGATGGACGAGGTGACCGTGTCGCCGCGGCGGTCGGACACGGGGTAGTGCAGCAGCGCCACGTAGACGTCCGCCCGCGGCCCGGCCGCCTCGCCGGGCGCCTTGGCCAGCAGGTCGGGCCGCCGCCGCATGGTGGTCTCGACGCTCATCCTGTGGCGCCACCGGCGGATCTCCTCGTGGTCGCCCGACAGCAGCACCTCCGGCACCTTCATGCCCCGGTACTCCGCCGGCCGGGTGTATTGCGGATATTCCAGCAGCCCCTCCGTGAACGACTCTTCCCGGGCCGACTGCTCGTTGCCCAGGACCCCCGGCACCAGCCGGGCCACCGTGTCGATGACCGCGAGAGCCGGTATCTCGCCGCCGCTCAGCGTATAGTCCCCGATGGAAAGCGTGTCGTCGACATAGTCCATGACCCGCTCGTCGACCCCTTCGTAGCGGCCGCAGACCAGCACGATTTCCTTGTGCGCCAACGTCGCCGCGGCGGTCTCCTGGTCGAAGACCCTGCCCCGGGGCGACAGCAGCACCACCCGCGGGTCCTGGAGCCGGCGCCGGCAGTCCTCGATGGCGTCGATGAGCGGCTCCGGCTTCAGCACCATGCCCTGGCCGCCGCCGTAGGGATAGTCGTCGGTGGTACGGTGCCGGTCCGTGGCATACCGCCGCAGGTCCACCAAGTCGATGGAGAGGAGCTTCTTCTCCCGTGCCCGCTTGAGGATGCTGTGGGCCAGCGGCGACTCGAAGATCTCCGGAAACAGCGTGATGACCGAAAAATGCATGACAGGCGCGTTGGTTGTGTTGCCGTGTTTCGCGTCGGTTCGGGCACGGGCGGGTTTGAACCCCGGCCCTATAGTTCCAGCAGCCCCTCGGGCGCGTCGATGGTGACGGTCCTGTTCACGACGTCGATCTGCCGGATGAATTCCTTGACCGCCGGGATCAGGTGCTCCTTCGCGGAGCCGGCCACCACCAGCAGGTCGCCGCCCTCCCTGGGCCAGATCCGGGTCACGGTGCCGATGCGCTCACCTCCGGCGTCCACGACCTCGAAACCCACCACCTCTTCGTAGTAGTACTCGGCCGCACCCAGGGGCGCGAGGGCGTCCCGCCGCACCCACAACCGGCAGCCCACCAGGTCCCGGGCCGCGTCCATGTCGTCGATGCCGCGGAGCTTCAGAAGGGCGGCTCCCCCGTGGGGCTTGGCCCCGTCGACCCGGAGCGTGAGCCGGGTCCCGCCGCGGGCCAGATCCACCTCCGCGGTGGAATAGAGAGCCCGGCCTTGCGGGTTGTACAATCGGAGCCGGAGCCAGCCGGCGACGCCGTGCGTGCCTGTGATGTCGCCCAGGGCGATCTGGTTGCTGGACAATGGGAAGGAGGGATCGGCTATTCTTCGTCGACGATTTCCAGAACGACCTTCCGGTCGGTCTTGGCGGCGGCGGCGTTCAGGATCGTCCGCAGGGACTTGGCGGTGCGTCCCTGCCTGCCGATGACCCGGCCGAGATCTTCCCTGGCCACCTTCAGCTCCACCACCGAGGCGTCGTCTTCCTGCGTTTCCGTCACCTCGACGGCGTCGGGCTCGTTGACGATGGACTGCGCCAGATACTGCACCAGTTGCTTCAAGAAACCTCGTCTCCTGGCTGCCCGGTCCGGCCGCTGCGGCAGACCTGGGACGCCGCGGGCGGGTTTGAACCCCGCCCCTACGCCGGCGTGGCGGCGGCGGCTTCCTTCGCGGCCCTCTTGATGAGGCTGCGCACGGTCTGGGTCGGTTGCGCCCCCTGCTTCAGCCATCCGTCGACCTTGGCCTGGTCGACCTTCAGCGCGGCGGAGGGAGTGGTGGGGTCGTAGGTGCCCACCTGCTCGATGAACCTGCCGTCACGGGGAGTGCGGGCATCCGCCACCACGATACGGTAGTACGGCCGCTTCTTGGCGCCGTGTCGGCTGAGTCTGATCTTCACGCTCATAGGGGAGTCTCTTTTCTCTTTGTTTTCTCAAGTTTTAGCTCATTGAAACGGCGTTGACAAACGGCCCGGCATGCCGCGCCGCTTGCCCCCCGGCTTCTTCATCCGCTGCATCATCTTTTTCATCTCCATGAACTGTTTCATGAGACGGTTGACGTCGGCGACGGTGGTGCCGCTGCCGTCGGCGATGCGCCGCCGCCGGCCGCCGTTCAGCAGCGCCGGGTTGCGCCGTTCCTTGAGCGTCATGGAGTTGATGATGGCCTCGACGCGCTTGATTTCCTTTTCCGCGTTGGACATGTCCACCTGCTGGCTCAGCTTCCGTCCCCCGGGCACCATGTCCAGCAGGCCGCCGATGGAGCCCATCTTCTTGATGGCCTGCATCTGCGTCTGGAAGTCCTCCAGCGTGAACTCCCCCTTGCGCATCCGCTGCTCGAGCTTCGGCGCGGCCTTCCTGTCCACCGCCTGCTCCGCCTTCTCGATGAGCGACAGCACGTCGCCCATGCCGAGGATGCGCGACGCCATCCGGTCCGGGAAGAAGGGCTCGAGGGCGTCCGCCTTCTCGCCGACGCCGACGTAGAGCACCGGCTTGCCCACCACCGCGCGCACGGAGAGGGCGGCCCCGCCCCGGGCGTCGCCGTCCAGCTTGGTCAGGATCACGCCGTTGAGGTCCAGGACCTCGTTGAAGCCTTGCGCCTGGTTGACGGCGTCCTGGCCGATCATGGCATCCAGGGTCAGGAGGATGTTGCGGGGCTCCAGCGCCGAGCGCATCGCCACCAGCTCCTGCATCATTGCCTCGTCGATTTGCAGCCGTCCCGCGGTGTCCACGATCAGTACGTCGCAGAGGCGCTGGTCCGCCTTGGCGAGGGCGGCGCGGCAAATCTCCACCGGCGCCGAGCTGTCGCCGGAGTCGTGCACCGGGAGGCCGTGCTCGTCGCACAGCGTGCGCAGTTGTTCCCTGGCCGCCGGGCGGTACACGTCCGCGGAGACGAGATAGGGCGTCCGTTTCTGCTGCTTCTTCAGGTGCAGCGCCAGCTTGACGGCCGTGGTGGTCTTGCCCGAGCCCTGAAGCCCCACCAGCATAAGCACCACCGGTTGCCGCCCCTTGAGATCGAGCCCGGCGGCCTCCCCGCCCAGGATCTCGATCAGCTCTTCCCTGACGATCTTGATGAGCTGCTGGTCCGGCGTCAGGCTCTGGAGCACGTCCTGGCCCATGGACTTGGCCTGGACCGACTCGATGAAGCCCTTCACCACCTTGAAGTTGACGTCCGCCTCGAGCAGCGCCATCCGCACCTCGCGCAGCGACTCCGCCACGTTGGACTCGGTGATCCTGCCGTGGCCCCGCAGCCGCTTGAAGGTCTGCTCCAGCTTGTCGGTGAGGTTTTCGAACATGGGGTCGAGGTCGTTGCCGACGAGTCTGCAAGGGAAGCCGAAAAATCAGGGATGGTAATATAGTCTCCCCTTGGAAATAAAGCAAAAAGGGCCTGGAGCATCTCTCGCGAGACGCCCCAGGCCCTGGGTTCAGCCGGTATGGCGTGTTACATCATGCCGCCCATTCCACCCATGCCGCCCATTCCACCCATGCCGCCGCCCGGAGGCATCGGGGGCATGGCGGGCTTGTCGTCGGGCTTCTCTGCCACCATGGCCTCGGTGGTCAGCAACAGGCTGGCGATGGACGAGGCGTTCTGCAGCGCCGTCCGCACCACCTTGGTGGGATCGATGATGCCCGCCTTCAACAGGTCCTCGTAGGTCTCGGTGGCCGCGTTGAGGCCGATGTTGCCCTTGCTCTCCCGGACCTGCTGCAGCGCGATGGAGCCGTCGATGCCGGCGTTGGTGGCGATCCGCCGAAGCGGTTCTTCCAGACACCGCTTGACGATGTTGACGCCCACCTGCTCGTCATCGGAGACTTCGAGCTTCTCCAGCGCGGGAACGGAGCGCAGCAGCGCCACGCCGCCGCCCGGCACGATGCCTTCCTCGACGGCCGCCCGCGTCGCGTGCAGGGCGTCCTCCACACGGGCCTTCTTTTCCTTCATCTCGATCTCGGTGGCCGCGCCGACGTTGATGACGGCAACGCCGCCCACCAGCTTGGCCAAGCGCTCCTGGAGCTTCTCGCGGTCGTAGTCCGACGTGGTCTCCTCGATCTGCGCCCGGATCTGCTTGATCCGGCCCTCGATGTCGGCCTTCTCGCCGGCGCCGTCCACGATGGTGGAGTTTTCCTTGTCCACCACGATCCGCTTGGCCTGGCCGAGGTCCTGCAGCGAAACGTTCTCGAGCTTGATGCCGAGCTCCTCGGCGATGAGCTTGCCGCCGGTGAGGACGGCGATGTCTTCGAGCATGGCCTTCCTGCGGTCACCGAAGCCCGGCGCCTTCACCGCCACGCAGTGCAGCGTGCCGCGGATCTTGTTGACCACCAGGGTGGCCAGGGCCTCGCCCTCGACGTCCTCCGCCAGGATGACGAAAGGCTTGCCGGTCTTGGCGATCTGCTCGAGCACCGGCAGCAGGTCCTTCATGTTGGAGAGCTTCTTCTCGTGGATCAGCAGGTAACAGTCGTCCAGCACGCACTCCATGCGCTCCGGATCGGTGACGAAGTAGGGAGACAGGTAGCCGCGGTCGAACTGCATGCCCTCCACCACTTCCAGGGAGGTTTCGAGGCCCTTGGCCTCCTCCACGGTGATGACGCCTTCCTTGCCGACCTTGTTCATGGCCTCGGCGATGACCTCGCCGATGGTGGGGTCGTTGTTGGCCGCGATGGTGCCTACCTGGGCGATCTCCTTGGGGTCCTTGGTGTCCTTGGACATGCCCTTGAGGGACTCGGTGACCGCTTCCACGGCCCGCTCGATGCCCCGCTTCAGGGTCATGGGATCGTGTCCGGCCACGACCATCTTCAGCCCCTCGGCGAAGATCTGGCGCGCCAGCACGGTGGCGGTGGTGGTGCCGTCGCCGGCGATGTCGGACGTCTTGCTGGCGACCTCCTTGACCATCTGGGCGCCCATGTTCTCGAACCTATCCTCCAGCTCCACTTCCTTGGCGACGGTGACGCCGTCCTTGGTGACGTTGGGAGCGCCGAAGGATTTGTCGATGACGACGTTCCGGCCCTTGGGTCCGAGAGTCACGGTGACCGCGTCAGCCAGAATATTGACGCCGCGGACGATGGACTCCCGAGCATCCTGCTCGAACTTGACGATTTTCGCTGCCATTGGGTCCTCCTTGAGAAGCGTGGGGATTTATTTTTCGACGATGCCGAGGATGTCGTCCTCGCGCATGATGATGTGCTCTTCGCCGTCCAGGGTGATCTCGGAGCCGGCGTACTTGCCGAACAACACCCGGTCCTTGACTTTCACGTCCAGCGGAGTGACCTTGCCGTCGTCGTTGGCCTTGCCCTTGCCCACCGCGACGACCTCGCCCTCCTGGGGCTTCTCCTTGGCGGTATCGGGGATGATGATCCCGCCCGCGGTCTTCTCCTCTTCCTCGATCCGCTTGACGATGACCCGGTCCTGTAAGGGCCTGATGTTCATGTTCTCTCCTCCTTTTCCAAGTTCGCCGTAAAACGTATTTCGGTTAGACCGATAGACGTGCACTATGAGGTGTGGCGGTAAATCTAAGCACGGTCCCGGCACTGTCAAGGGGTGTGGACAACTTTTGTCGGAAATCTGCCGGCGGGACCGGGCCGGTAACGTGCAGAACCTGCCCTCAACGTTTGCCGTGTCACCGAAATCTTGACAGAATGGCGGCTAACACCCTGTAAACACGTGATGAACCTCCTCAAACCGCCGCCCTTGAGGCCTGGAGACACCATCGGGGTCATCGCCCCGGCCGGAGCCGTGTACGAGGACCTCCTGGCCAAGGGCGTCCGTGCCCTGGAGGCGCGCGGGTTCCGCGTGGTGCTGGCCGAGGGAATCCTCGCGCGCAAGGGGTACCTGGCCGGCAGTGAGCAGCAGCGCGCGGAAACGCTTGAGCGTTTCTTCCTGCGGGACGACATCGCCGCCATCTTCTGTGCCCGCGGCGGTTTCGGCTCGATACAGCTCCTGCCCGCCCTCGACCCCGAGCTCATCCGCGCCCATCCCAAGATCTTCGTCGGCTTCAGCGACGTCACCGCCCTGCTCAACTGGATGTCGCAGCGTTGCGGAGTCGTGGCCTTCCACGGCCCCATGGTCGCGGTGGAGTTCGCCGGGGAGCTCGAAGGCGGCGTGAGCAGCGGTTTCTGGGACGCCCTCACGGGCAAGCGCCGGCTCTGGCAGATCAACGGCTCCAGCGTGCTCCGCGGCGGCGCCTCCGTCCGTGGAGCGTTGGCCGGCGGTTGCCTGTCGGTGCTGGTCACCACCCTCGGGACCCCTTACGAGATCGACACCGCGGGAAAGATCGTCTTTCTGGAGGACGTGGGCGAGCGCCCCTACCGCATCGAACGGATGCTGACCCATCTGCGCATGGCGGGGAAACTGGACGACGTCGCCGGCGTGGTGACCGGCGCCTTCAACGACTGCGAGACCGGCGCCGAGCGGGACGTCACGGAGGTCCTGGCCGACGTCTTTGCCGACGCGCCCTATCCGGTGGTGACCGGACTGCCCTGCGGCCACGCCACCCCGAACACCCTGCTTCCCATCGGGCTCAACGCCGAGTTGGACGGGCGCAACGGCGTGCTGATGCTGGTGGAGCCGGCCACCCGGGCGGCGTGCTGATGTGGCGCGCCCTCGACGAGACCTGCCGCCGCGGCGTTGCCGAAGGGGCTTTTCCCGGCGCCGTGGTGCTGGCGGGCGACAGCGAGGGCGTCCTCTTGCATCGCGCCTACGGCCACCGGGCGCTGGCGCCCGGACGGCTTCCCATGACGCCCGACACCGTGTTCGACATGAGCTCCCTCACCAAGCCCATGGCCACCACCACCGCCATGATGCTGCTGGTGCGGGACGGGCGCCTGGAGTTGGATGACGCGGTGTGCACGGTCATTCCCGAGTTCGGCCGCGGGGCTCGGGCCGCGGTCACGTTCCGCCAGCTTCTGAACCACACCTCCGGCCTTCCGGCCTGGAAGCCCTACTACCAGACCGTTTCTCCCGTGACACAGGCCGCACCGGAACCGCCCCCTGGTACAAGGGCGCCAAGACACCCCACAACCGTTTCTCCCACTTCTTTCCCCGTCACTGCCGCCTCTCCTCCCGTCACTGCCGCCTCTCCTCCCGTCACTGCCACCTCTCCCCCCGTCACTGCCACCTCTCCCCCCGTCATTCCCGCTTCTCCCCCCGTCATTCCCGCGAAAGCGGGAATCCAGCAGCGGATTCATGACGAAGAGCTGGAGGCGCCGCCAGGCGAGAAGGCCGTCTACAGCGACTTGGGTTTCATCCTCTTGGGCGAGGCCGTAGAGAGACTGAGCGGGAGACGGCTGGACGAGTTCTCCCACGACGAGATCTTCGAGCCGATGGGGCTGTCGTCCACGTTCTTCGCGGACCTGAGCCGGTGTTCCCGGGCTCCTCGGCCGGTTCCGGTCGAGGCCATCGCCGCCACCGAGGACTGCCCGCGGCGCGGCAAGATCCTCCGCGGCGAGGTCCACGACGACAACGCCCACGCCATGGGCGGGGTCGCCGGGCATGCCGGCGTGTTCTCGTCGGCGCCGGACCTTCACCGTTTCATCCGCTTCCTCGGACGTTGCCGCCACGGCGCGGAGCCCGGGTTCCTCCCCGCCCCGGTGGTGCGCGATTTCCTGGAGGCGGAACGGACGCTGCCCGGACAGACCCATGTGCTGGGCTGGGACACGCCTTCGCCCGCGGGGTCGTCCAGCGGCCGGCACTTCTCCGCCCGCACCGTAGGCCACCTGGGCTTCACCGGCACCTCCATCTGGTGGGACCTGGAGCGGGACCTCCACGTCGTCTTCCTCACCAACCGCGTGCACCCGTCCCGGGACAGCGGGGCCATCCGGGAGTTCCGCCCGCTGGTGCACGACGCGGTGATGGAGGGCCTGTCTTCATGATCCCGGACCTGAGACCCGGCGCCCACGTCCATTTCGTCGCCGTCTGCGGCGTCGGCACGGGTTCCCTGGCCGGCCTGCTGCGGCAACAGGGGTACCGGGTCACCGGCTCGGACGAGAACGTCTACCCGCCCATGAGCACCTTCCTGGCAGAAATCGGCATCGACATCCTGCCCGGTTTCAGCGAGGCCCACCTCGGCGAGGGGCCGGACCTGGTGGTCATCGGCAATGCCGTGTCCCGGGGGAACCCGGAGGCGGAGGCGGTGCTGCGGCGCGGCATCCCCTACGTGTCGCTGCCCCAGGCCCTGGGCCGGTTCCTCATCGACGGCAAGCACTCGGTGGTGGTGGCCGGCACCCACGGCAAGACCACCACCACGTCGCTGATGTCCTGGGTGCTGGTGGCCGCCGGGCTGGACCCGAGCTTCTTCATCGGCGGCATCCCGGTGAACTTCGGCAGCGGGTTCCGCTCCGGCGGGGGCGCGTGGGTGGTCATGGAGGGCGACGAATACGACAGCGCCTTCTTCGACAAGGGGCCGAAGTTCCTGCACTACCAGCCGGAGCGGGTCATCCTCACGAGCCTGGAGTTCGACCACGCCGACATCTACCGGGACCTGGAACACGTGAAGGACGCCTTCCGGCGCCTGGTGGAGATCATCGCGCCCGGCGGCGGCCTGCTGGTGTGCGACGAGGCCGTCCATGCCCGGGATCTCCTGGACGGCGCCACCTGTCCGGTGCTGTCCTACGGCGTCGGCGAGTCGGCCGACTGGCGGGCCATGGACGTCCGGGCCGCCGGAGGCCGGATGACCTTCACTCCTTGCTACAACGGCGCCGCCGAAGGCGCGGTGGAGGTGCCGTTGATCGGCCGCCACAACGCCAGGAACGCGCTGGCGGTCTACGCCACCGCCAGGGAGATCGGCTTGAGCCCGTCCGTGGTCCGCTCGGCCATGGCGAGCTTCCGCGGCGTGCGGCGGCGGCAGGAGACCGTCGGCGAGGCGGCCGGCGTCCTCATCATCGACGACTTCGCCCACCACCCCACCGCGGTGGCGGACACCATCGCCGCGGTGCGGGAGGCCTGGCCCGGGCGGCGGCTCTGGGCCGTCTTCGAGCCCCGCAGCCAGACCAGCCGCCGGCGGGTCTTCCTCACGGAGTTTACCCGGGCGCTGGCGCGGGCCGATCGTGTCGTCCTCCCCGACCTCTACCACCCGGAGAAGATCCCCGAGGAGGAGCGCCTCGCCCCCGCGGAACTGGTGCACTGCATCAACCGGCACCGGGGGGACCGGGCCGCGTGCCATCTCGCCGGGGTGGACGAAATCGCCGCGGTGGTGGTCCGGGATGCGGTGGAGGGGGACGTGGTCCTGGTAATGTCCAACGGCAGCTTCGGCGACCTGCCGCACAAGATCGTGGCCGGACTCGGGCGGCGGGAATCTTGACTTGCCCGTAGCCGTTGACTAGACTCCAGGTTGTGGAAAGTGACATCAACAAACTTCGCCTGACCGATGCCGCCATCGCCCACGTCAAGAAGATCCGCGAACGGGAGAAGCTCGCCGGCCGGGGACTGCGGGTGTCCGTGATGCCGGGAGGATGTTCCGGCTACTCCTACAAGCTGGATTTCGACGACGGCCCCAAGGCTGAGGACGTGGTGCTCGACATGGGAGGCCTGCAGGTCTACGTGGAGACGGCCATCCTGCAGCAGCTCGATGGGACGGTCATCGACTACGTGAGCGAGCTCCAGGGTGCCAGCTTTCGCTTTTCCAACCCCAATGCCACGGGCACCTGCGGGTGCGGCACCTCCTTTTCGGCCTGACGGCCGGCCGCATCCCCTTTAACCGAACCAACCCATCTCCGAGGTCGTTGTCTTGAAAGCGGTCCAGATTTACGAGCACGGCGGGGCCGACAAGCTCCGCTACGAGGAGGCTCCCGACCCGGTCCTGCGTTCGCCGGGAGACGTGATCGTGCGCCTCGAGGCGGCGTCCCTGAATCACATCGATCTGTGGAACCGCAAGGGGCTCACCGGCATGAAGGTGGAGTTCCCGCACATCCTGGGCGCCGACGGCGCGGGCGTGGTGGAGGAGGTGGGAAGCGAGGTGACCCACTTGAAGAAGGGCGACGCGGTCTGCCTCTATCCGCCGGTGGGCTGCGGCGCCTGCGAGTTCTGCCGCACCAGCCGCGACTACATGTGCGTCCGGCTGCGGGTCCTGGGCGAGGGCATGAAAGGGTCGTACGCCGAGTACGTGGCGATTCCCGCCGCCAACTGCTTCGCCATCCCCGGGGGTTACGGTTTCGAGGAGGCGGCGGCGTTTCCGCTGGTGTTCATCACGGTCTGGCGCATGCTGGTGACCAACGCGAGGCTCGCGCCCGGGGAGACGGTGCTCATCCTGGGCATCGGCGGCGGCGTGGCCATGGCGGCGCTGCAGATCGCCAAGGCCATGAACGCCTGGGTGGCGGTGACCTCGAGCAGCGGCGAAAAGCTCGACCGCGCACGGGAGCTGGGCGCCGACCACGGGTTGAACTACCGGGAGTGCGACTTCACCCGGGAGATACGCAACGTCACCGGCAAGCGGGGGGTGGACGTGGTGGTGGACTGCGTGGGGGGCGAGAGCTGGGCCAAGAGCCTCGCGGCGCTGGTGAAGGGCGGGCGGCTCGTCACCTGCGGCGCCACCACCGGCGCCACGCCGCCGACGGACATCCGGCGGATCTTCTGGAACCACCTCAGCATCTTCGGGTCGACCCTGGGCAGCCGGGAGGAGTTCGAGCAAGTGTTGCGGTTCGTGGAGACGGCGGGGGTCCGGCCGGTGCTCGACAAGAGCTTTCCGCTGGCCGAGGCGGCCGCGGCCCAGACCAGGCTGGAGACCGGGCAGCAGTTCGGCAAGATCACCCTGGTCCCGGGCTGAATCGTCGGCGGAGGGTCCTTTGCAGCCGGCGAGGCGCAACGAGTTGTAGGGGCGGGTTTCCAACCCGCCCGCGTGGCGGCGCCACGCCCGGAGGAACCACCCGCGGCATGCGCATCATCGGAGGGACAGCGCGGGGAAGACGCATCAAGGCACCCAAGGGGAGCACCATCCGGCCGACGGCCGACCGGGTCCGGGAGGCCTTGTTCAACATCCTCCCCCGGGATTTCTCCGGCAGGCAAGTGCTGGACCTCTTCGCCGGCACCGGGAGCCTGTCGCTTGAGGCCCTGAGCCGTGGGGCGGCGTCGGCGCTGCTGGTGGACCAATCGACGGAGGCGGCGGGCCTGATTCGCGGGAACCTCGAAACGCTCGGCTTCATGGACCGGGCGCGGATCTGGTCGACACCCGTGGGCAAGGCCCTGAGCCGGCTGGCGGAGGAGGGCGCGGCGTATGACGCGATATTTCTGGATCCTCCCTACGATGGCGGCTGGGTGAACAGGACGATGTCCATGATTTCCAGGGCGGGAATACTCAATGCGGGAGGCGCCGCCGTGGCGGAGCACAGCGCGCGGGAAAGAGTCGACGAGGAATACGGCAGGCTGGTGCGCCGTGATTGCCGGAGGTACGGCGGCACGGTGCTCTCCTTCTTCGAATTGAGCAACTGAGGCGGTCTTTACATGGCGGAAGTCAGCATTGCGGTCTATCCAGGGTCCTTCGACCCCATCACCAACGGCCACGTGGATCTGGTGCAAAGGACGCTCCGCATCTTCGACCAGGTGATCATCGCCATTGCGTACAACCAGGAGAAGGGAGGCTCCCTCTTCTCGGTGGAAGAACGCATGGCCACGGTGCGCAAGGTCTTCGAGTCTGAGGAGCGGGTGCGCGTGGACAGTTTCCAGGGCCTGCTGGTGGACTATGCGGAGGCCGTGTCGGCCAAGGTGGTGATCCGGGGGCTGCGGGCGGTGTCGGATTTCGAGTACGAGTTCCAGATGGCGACCATGAACCGCCGGCTCAAGCCGAATATCGAGACCTTCTTCATGATGACCAGCGAGTCGTCCTTCTACATCAGCTCGAGGCTGGTGAAGGAGGTGTGCGGGCTGGGCGGCGACGTGGCCGCGTTCGTCCCGGAAGTCGTGCTCGAACAGCTTCGGGAGAAGTTCCCCCGGCCGTAACACGCCCCGTTTCCCGGCTCCGGTTGACAGCGCCACACCGACGGGCTACAACCATCCTGCGGGGTGGAGCAGCCCGGTAGCTCGCAAGGCTCATAACCTTGAGGTCGGTGGTTCAAATCCACCCCCCGCAACCACGCAACTCCCCAGAGCCCGTGTTCCTCAGTTGATGCTTCTCCAGCGCCGACGACTCGTCGGGTAAGCCAAATGAGCTAAAGCGCTTCCATTCTCGTCATCGGTGATGTCCACCTCGGCACGGCATGCTCCGGTGTGCCCGGCGCCATCTCGAGCATTGCAGGGCCAGGCGAGCAGCTCCTGCTGTTCTTCGGCAGTGAGGCCAGAGAAGACGAAAACCACGGTCGCGCCCGCCTCGTCGAGGGTGACGATGAAGCCGTAGCGGGCGCCGGTGAGCCCGCGGGCGCTCTCGACCACGTCGCTAAGCACGGTGTCGAGGTCGAGGCTCGCGTTGATCCGCAGAATGGCTGCGTTGAGGGTAGCGCTGCGCGCGCGCAGCGCCTCGTTCTCCCGCTTCAGGTCGTCGGACTGCGTCAAGGCTCCTCCCCCGCCTGGTTTGCATGACACACGCGACCCCGGGCGCCGTAGCTCGCCCCCATTGTGACCGAATTTCCAAAGGCCCGGGTGGCGTCGACCGCCGGTTGACGACCATGGCTCCCGTCGTCTACCCTCATGCCATGAGGGTACACGAACGCATGCTCACTCCCGAACGGGACGGCATCTACGGTTATCTGGCCGCTCCGGAGCGTGACAAGCCGGGTCCGGCCCTGCTCATGACCCATCAGAACACCGGGCTCACCGACTACCTCAAGGTCGAGGCGCTGAAGTTCGCCCATCTCGGATACACCGTGGTGGTGCCCGAGTTGTACTCGCTGCTCGGCTATCCCGACGTCACCCATATCCACACCGGCCGGCAGATCCAGGCGCGCACCAAGGATGGGGATTTCGTGCGGGTCATCCGGCAGGGCTGGGACTACCTCACTTCCCGGAACGACGTGGACGCCGGCCGGGTTGCCGTGTCCGGCTACTGCATGGGCGGGCGCATCGCCATCCACTTCGTCGCCGCCACTCCCGAGGTCCGGGCCTTCGTCGGCTATTACCCCACGGTCCGCGAAGAGCCCACCACCGAAATCCGCCCGGTCCACCCGTACGACGCCGCCCGCAAGATCCAGTGTCCGTCCATCATCCTGTACGGCGTCGACGACCGCATCTCCACCGTGCCCATCCAGCAAAAGGTGTGGGAGAGCTTCCTCGCCAACGGGCAGCCGCTGGAATGGCATTTCTTTCCCTTCGGCGGCCACGGCTTCGTGGACCCCGGCACCGAGGGCTATCATCCGCACACGGCCAAGCTTGCCTGGCCGCTGGTGGTGGACTTCATGGATCGGGAGCTCGACAACGAGCGCGAAGGGCTGACGTTCTCCGAGAACTGAACCTCGGGCTCCCTGCTTCCCAACGGCCATGCGGCACCTCCGGACCGGACTCACGATCTTCGACGAAGCTCGGGCGACGCCGGGCTATACGATCTTCAGCCCGCTTGGCCGGAAAGCCACCCATTTGATCGACATGCACGGCCGGGTCGTGCACGAATGGCGTCTGCCGGGCTTTGCGGGAATCTATGCCCACCTTCTGCCCAACGGCAATCTGTTGGCGGCGGTTCAGACCACCGACGGTCCGCGCAACATGCGCGGCAAGGGCGGCCACATCCTGGAGCTCGACTGGGACGGCAACACGGTTTGGGAGCACGTGGACCCCTGCCACCACCATGACCAGCGCCGTTGCGCCAACGGCAATACCGTCTATGCTTCCTGGAAGCTGCTGTCCGGCGAACAGGCACGGCGGGTGGAGGGCGGGCGCGAGGGCACCGAGCACGCCGACGGCATCTACGGCGATGTGCTCCGCGAGATCGACCGGGAAGGCAACCCGGTATGGGAATGGCAGGCCGCTTCATCCGAGGAGATGTACCGTTACCCTCTCAACCCCATCGTCGCGCGCGTGGAGTTCAGCCACGCCAACTCGGTCTGGCCGCTGGACAACGGCGACCTGCTGGTGAACTTCCGGTACAACCACCTGATGGCCATCATCGACCGGGAGACCAGGGCGTTCAAATGGGAATTCTGTGACTGGTCCTTCGGCCAGCAGCACAACGTGCACATGCTCGACAACGGCAACCTGCTGTTCTTCGCCAACGGCGCCGACGTGCTCTACGGCGGCCCGGGCGCGGGGTCGCGCGTGATCGAGCTGGACCCCCGGACGAAGGAGATCGTCTGGGAATATCGAGGTTCTCCGCCGGGGACGTTCTTCAGCTGGTTCATCAGCGGCGCGCAGCGGCTCGAGTCGGGCAACACGTTGATTTGCGAGGGTGTCTGGGGCCGCTTCTTCGAGGTAACCCCGGCAGGCGAGATCGTCTGGGAGTACATTTCGCCTTACTTCTCCGAAGACCATCCGAGCTACAAGGGAGGCAACTACGTCTTCCGCGCCTACCGCTACGGCGCCGACTCGCCGGAGATCGCCGGACGGCTCGACCGGTGAGGGGTATGCCGAATCCAGGTGGGGCGAGGCGAAGCGTCAGAGCTTGGCGAGACGTTCGCGCCGCACCCGCTCGGCCTTTGAAAGCCGCCGCGGGTTGCCTTTCTTCCGGTTGGTCGGGCCGCGCGGGGGAGCCTCGAAACCGTCGTCATCCTCGACGACGTCCGGCCCGACCGGCTCCGTCCGCATCTTCGCGAGGAACTCGCCGACGTACACGGCCACGGCTCCGCTGCTCTCCACGCTGCGGCGCAGGTCCCGGTCGGAGGTCACCACGATGCAGGTGGCGCCGATCTCCCGCGCCAGCCGTTCGATGACCGCATCGGCTTTCTCGCCGTGACGGGAGAACACCACCGTCACCTCCCCCACCTGCTGCCGTGTCTCGTCGGTCCGGCCGTTCCGCCACCCGTCGAAGACGGTGGTCAGCGAATGGCCCGTGCGTTCCTGGTAGGCCGTGACCTCCTTGACGAGGCCGGCCCGTTTCTGCTCCAGGTCGCCGCGCAGGCCCTGTTCACTGCCGATGACGTTGTAGCCGTCGACCACGATATGGAACGGCATGGATGGAATCTCCGTAAGAGTTGGACGTAGAATCCCGGAATATAACGGTTTCCGCCAACCGGCGCGAACCAGGGGATTCCGCCAGACGTGGACAAACCGCAGGTTTCTCCCGTGGTCCCCGGAGCCGGGGGATTTCACTCGCCCTAGGGAAATGTTGTAAGCTCGCTTCTACCAACACTGTCCCGGCTCGGGGCCCACGCGGAGGAACCGCCGGCAGGCCCGAACCGCCGACCCCGCAAAGTAGAAAGCGAGTCAGCAGCAATGTTCAACAAGGCTCAACGCATCCAGGAGTTGCCGCCGTATCTGTTCGCGGAGATCGACCGGAAGAAACGGGCCGCGCAGGCCAAGGGCGTGGACCTGATCGACCTGGGCATCGGGGATCCCGACATTCCCACGCCCGGAAGGATCATAGAGAGACTGACCGAGACCGCGACCAAACCTGCCAACCACCGCTATCCCAGCAGCTCCGGCATGATGGCGTTCCGCCAGGCGGTGGCCGACTGGTACGGACGGCGCTTCGGCGTGACGCTGGATGCGGCCACCGAGGTGGTTTCGCTCATCGGCTCCAAGGAAGGCGTGGCCAACATGGCGGTGGCCTACGTGGACCCCGGCGACGTGGTGCTGGTGCCCACCCCCGCCTATCCGGTGTACGCCATCGGGACTCGCTTCAACGGCGGCGACGTCCATTTCCTTCCCTTGACGCGCGAGAACGGTTTCCTGCCCGACCTCTCCAGCATACCCGCGGACGTACTCGAGCGGGCCAAGATGCTCTGGATCAACTACCCCAACAACCCCACGGGCGCGGTGGCGGACGAGAGCTTCTTCAAGGAGGCGGTGGAGTTCGCTCACCGGCACGGCATCATCCTGTGCCACGACGCCGCCTACACGGAGCTCGGCTTCGACGGCTACAGGGCGCCGAGCATCCTGCAGGTGGACGGAGCCAGGGAAGTCGCCATCGAGTTCCATTCGCTGTCCAAGACCTTCAACATGACCGGCTGGCGCATCGGCATGGCCGTGGGCAGCGCGGAGCTGGTGGGAACCCTGGGGCAGGTGAAGTCCAACGTCGACTCGGGGGTCTTCCAGCCGGTGCAGGAAGCGGCCACCCTCGCCCTGGAGCATGCGGAGGAATTTCTGGAGCCCATCCGTGAAGTGTACCAGGAAAGGCGTGACACGGTGGTGGACGGCCTCCGCGGCGCCGGCTTCGAGCTGCCCGCGCCGCAGGCCACCTTCTACGTCTGGCTGCCCGTGCCCGGGGGGTGGACCTCCGCGGACTTCACCGCCCGGCTGCTGGACGAGGCCGGCATCGTCACCACTCCCGGCAACGGTTTCGGCGACCCCGGCGAGGGTTTCATCCGGCTGACCTTGTGCTCTCCGGCCGACCGTCTCAAGGAAGCCGTGGAGCGGCTCGGGAAGGTCAGCCTGTAGCGGGACCGTGCGGCACCGCGCCTACATCGGGGTGGGCTCGAACCAGGGGAACAAGGAGGAGAACTGCCGCCGGGCCGTCAGGGAGGTCGGGCGGATGCCGCGGACCCGGGTGCGGCAGGTCTCTGCCTGGTTCGTCACCGAACCGTGGGGCGCGGCCAGCACGGAATGGTACGTCAACGGAGTCGCGGAGGTTGAAACCGGCCTGGACCCCGGGATCCTCCTGAAGCACTGTCAGGACGTCGAACGAGAAATGGGCCGCCGCCCCAGCCCGGTACGCTGGGCGGACCGGGTCATTGATCTGGACATCCTGTTCTTCGATGATATGGTCTTGGAAGGACCCGAGTTGATCATTCCGCACCCGGAGCTTCACCGTCGCCGGTTCGTGCTGGCTCCGCTGTGCGAGATCGCGCCGGACCTGAGGCATCCGCTCCTGGGCAGCGGCGTCCGGGAAATGCTCGACCAGGTGGAAGACAACGGCCGGGTCCGGGAAATGGCCTCCCCGTGAGGCGAGTCGACCGCGAGTGTCATTGACGGTGCCACTGCCATGTTCCTCAGGTTTATGATACTGGGCCTGCTGGCCTATCTGTTCCTGGTGCTGATCTATTCGAGCATCAAGCGCAAGGGCAAGGGGAGTGCCACCGACCCGTCCCAGGGCGAATCCATGGTGCTCGACCCCCACTGCAAGAGCTACGTCCCCAAGAACGAAGCCTACCAGTCCCACGGCCACTATTTCTGCAGCGAAGAGTGCGCCCAGGCCTACGCGGCACAGCAGGTCTAAGGGCGGGTTTCAAGCCTCGACGAGCTGCGCCGCTATCGGCTCGGGCGGGTTCGCCGGGTGCTCTCCGAGCATGATCTCGCCGGCATCGTCCTCTATGATCAAGTGAACACGCGTTATGCGACCGACGGCACCAACATGCAAATCTGGAGCACGCACAACGAGGTGCGCTACGTCTACGTCCCCGAACGACGCCTCTACGCCGACGCCTACGCGCAGATCCAGCACGAAAGGGCGCTTCTGAAGCCCGGGCTTTCGTTCCGGGAGTTGACCGAGCGGTTGCGCCCACTGGAAGACGCCTGCGTGGAGCAACGCTTTGGCGTCGCCACGATCCGTGTCGGAGCAGTAACTCGCAACCGTTCCCGCGCCGGTCGGGCATGCCGTCTAAAGGTAGCAGTCCAGAAAATCCTTCAGCAGGGTCTTGCCGGTCTCGGCCAGGATCGATTCGGGGTGGAACTGGACGCCTTCCACCGGGTGGCGGTTGTGGCGCACGCCCATGACCACGCCGTCCCGGGTGCGGGCGCTGACGCCGAGCTCGTCGGGCAGGCTGTCCGGGTCGAGCACCAGGGAATGGTAGCGCATGGCCGGGAAGGGGTTCTCCTGGGAGCGGTAGATGGTCCGGGAGTCGTGCAGCACTTCCGACATCTTCCCGTGCATGATCTCGTTCGCCCGCACCACCCGCCCGCCGTAGGCGGCGCCGATGCATTGATGGCCCAGGCACACGCCCAGGATGGGAATCCGCTCGCCGAACCGCCGGATCACCTCGCACGAGACGCCGGCCTCGTTGGGGGTGCAGGGACCCGGTGACACGACGATGGCGTCCGGCCGGAGCGCCTCGACCCCGTCCGCGTCGATGCGGTCGTTGAGCGCCACCCGGACCTCCGCGCCGAGTTCGGCCAGGTAGTGGTAGAGGTTGTAGGTGAACGAGTCGTAGTTGTCGATGAGCAGGATCACGCTACCGCTCTTTTCTCCAGGACTCCGCCAGTTCGATGGCCTTGAGCATGCCGCGGGCCTTGTTGAGGGTCTCTTCGTACTCCGTGGCGGGATCGGAGTCCGCCACGATGCCGGCGCCCACCTGAATGACCGCGGTGCCGTTGTGGACGGTGATGGTGCGGATGGCGATGCAGGTGTCCAGGTTGTTGCTGAAGCTCAGGTAGCCCACCGCGCCGGCGTACAGCCCCCGCCTCTGCGGCTCCAGCTCGCTGATGATCTGCATGGCCCGGACCTTGGGCGCCCCGGATACCGTCCCCGCGGGGAAGCATGAGCCGAACAGGTCCAGCGGGGTCTTTCCCCGGGCCAGCTCGGCCTTGATGTTGGAGACGATGTGCATGACGTGGGAATAGCGCTCGACGGTCATGAGCTGGTCCACTTCCACCGAGCCCACCTCCGCCACCCGCCCCACGTCGTTGCGGCCGAGATCCACCAGCATGATGTGCTCGGCCCGCTCCTTCGGGTCGGCCAGGAGATCCTCCTCCAGGTCCCGTTCTTCCCGCGCGTCCCGGCCCCGGGGCCGGGTGCCGGCGATGGGGCGAAGCTCGATGTTCCGCCCGGTGAGGCGGACGAGAATCTCCGGGGACGAGCCGATGATCTTCAGATCGTCCAGCTCCAGGAAGAACATGTAGGGCGACGGATTGGTGAATCGCAGGGCGCGGTAGATCTCCAACGGCTCGACCCGCGTGCGGGCCTCCAGCCGCTGGGACAGCACCACCTGGATGACGTCGCCCGCGGCGATGTACTCCTTGCCCTTGCGTACCATGGCGTGGAATTTCTGCGGCGAGACGTTGGACTTGTACTTGACGCTCGAGCCGGAACCGGTGAGGCTCCGGGCCTCCAGGGTCTTGGGCGATTTCCGCAGGGACGACCGCAGGTTCTCGATGCGGGAGACCGCGTCGCCGTAGAGCACGCGCAAGCGTGCGCCGTTCGCGATGGGGACGTTGTCGATGATCGTGATGGTGTGCTTGAGGTTGTCGAAGCTCACCAGCGTGCGCACCAGCAGGAAATAGATGTCCGGGAAACGGCTGGCCCGCTCGGCCGGGTTGGCAACGTCGTGCAGCATCTCCACCGCGTCGTACGCCACGTAGCCCAGGGCGCCGCCGGTGAAGGGGAGATCCGGCACGATGGTGGCCGGCCGGTACCCGTCGAGGATCTCCGTCAGCGCGGCCAACGGGTCGTCGCAGCTCCGGGACTCCTTCTTCCGCCCCCGGGTGATCTCGACCTCGCGGCCCCAGGCCTTGAAGACCAGCTCCGGCGCGGTGCCCAGGAACGAATAGCGCGCCCAGCGCTCGCTGCCTTCCACGCTTTCCAGCAGAAAAGAGTGGCGGCTCTTCTTGAGGCGGCTGTAGAAGGACACCGGGGTCTCCAGGTCCATGAGGATCTCCTCGTAGACCGGAACCACGTTCCCCTGTCTGGCGAGCTCCACGAACTCGCGGTACGAAGGTTGGATCATCGACGGTGTCTTGGTGGGTGTTGGGTGCCTAAGGAAACAGGTTCAACTCCTGCCAGGATATTCTAGCCGAAATGGGTCCTTAGCGCGAATGTGCCGAGCCGTAACCGCCGGGACAGGAGCGCGGCAGGGCCTAATTGACAAGTCTACCGTTGATTGTCATGATAATCAGCAAGACCATCGTTGGTTGTTAAAATGTCTTCGCCAATCATCCCACGGTATCTCGATGCACGAGAGCTCTTGAAGCAGAGGTCCTGTTTCCTCTTTGGCGCGCGGCAGACGGGAAAATCCACCTTGATCCGCCAACAACTGGCGGACGTCCGTACCTACAGCCTGCTCGATCAGACTCTGTTCATCCGTCTCTCCAGAAATCCGGCGCTCATCAGAGAGCAGCTCACACCCGAGACGCGGGTCATTGTCATCGACGAGATTCAAAAGATGCCGGCCCTGTTGAACGAGGTCCAGCTCATGATTGAAGAGCATGGCATTCGCTTCTTCCTGACGGGGTCGAGCGCGCGTACGCTACGACGCAAGGGCGTCAATCTGCTCGGCGGCAGGGCGCGTTCCCGCGCGCTGCACCCGTTCGTCAGTGCCGAGCTCGGCGATCGCTTCCGTTTGGAAAGAGCGCTCGAATTCGGGTTGTTGCCGTCCATTTATTTCTCCGACTCCCCGGCCGAAGACTTGGCCGCCTATTCGGGAGACTACCTCAAGGAGGAAGTCGCGGCCGAGGCCCTGGTCCGGAACATCGGCGCATTCAGCCGGTTTCTCGAAGTGGCAGCCCTGTCACACGGACAGATGATCAACTTCGGGCGGATCGCGAGCGATGCCCAGGTGCCCGCGTCTACCGTGCGAGAGTACTACGGAATTCTCAAGGACACGTTCATCGCCCACGAGATCGCGTCCTATACCGAAACCCGCAAACGCAAGGCGATCTCGACATCCAAGTACTACCTGTTCGACGTCGGCCTGGCGCGGCACCTTCAGGGACGCCGCGGTCTGCCCTTGGGGACGGCCGAGTATGGCGAGGCATTCGAGAGCTTCGTGTTGCAGGAGATCAAGGCATTCTGCGACTATCACCTGCTCGAGCCCCCCAGGTACTGGCGTTCGAAGTCACAGCTTGAAGTGGACTTCGTTGTCGGCCGACTCGCCGTCGAGGTAAAGGCCAAAAGGGCAGTGTCCAGTCGTGATCTGAGGGGATTGCTGGCGCTGCGTGAAGAGAATCTCCTGTCACACTTTGTGCTCGTGTCTCTGGAACCGATGGCCCGTCGGGTGGACGGCATCGATATCCTCCCGTGGCGCGAGTTCCTTACCCGGCTGTGGGAGGGTGTGTGGCCGACCTCCTGAAAGCCTGCCGGATGAGAGCACCCCGGATCGGGTTGTTGGTCGGTGCGTTCCTGCTCGCGGCTCAGGCCGGCTGCAACAGTTCACCACGCGTGGTTTTCGAAGGCCCCGGCGGAATCAAGGCCGGCTTCCGGGTGGAGGTGGCGGACACCGCCGAGAAGCGGCGCCTGGGGTTGATGTATCGGAACGATCTGCGGACGGACGAGGGGATGCTGTTCGTGTTCCCGAAAGAGAGGAATCAGTCGTTCTGGATGAAGAACACCCCGCTGTCCCTGGACATCATCTTCATGGACGCGCGCCGGCGGGTGGTGGGGATCATCCACGACACCGTGCCGTTCTCCACCCGTTCCGTGAGCGTCGGCGTTCCAAGTCAATACGTGCTGGAGGTCCGGGCCGGGCTGGCACGCCGAAACCGCATCGTCGCGGGCGACGTTGCCCGCTTCGAGGGCGTCAGATCTCCCTGAAGAAGTAGGGCCGGATGGGCTGCAGGCGCTCCTCGTAGGTATCCGGATTGAGCAGCCAGAGGGTGGCCGCGATGCTGCTCAGCAGCGAGTTGCCGTCCTGGGACGTGAAGCACATGCCCACCACCTCGCGGTCTCCCCGCAGCGCCAGGCTTTGGGTGACGATGGCGGTGTGGTTCAGGATGCGCCCGAACAGGCCGTGGTCCCGCCCGAACGAGAACACCGATGCCGAGGACTTCTTGTTGGTCACGGCGATGCGGCGGTTCGCCCGGATCCGCTGCATGAGCTGCTCCATGGCGATGGCGCGCTTCAGGATCAGGTTGAAGTGGATGGTGTGCATGTACTGGGTGTTGATCTTGAGAGCGGACGAGTAGATGTCCAGGTCCAACCCCAGGGACTGGAACAGGTAGTAGGCGTCGCGTCCCTGGTGGGTGCCGAACCGTTCGTCGTCGTGCCGTCCCACCTCGGGCGCCGGAATGAAATCGCCTTCCTGGCTGATGTCATTGGCCCGCCGCATGCAGACGAACCGCCCGGCCTCGAGGTTGTCTTCCTTCTCCGGACCCAGGGCGAGGGTGTCGATGAGCACCGCCAGGTTGTGGGTGTTGCAGCTCACCACCTGGATGAAGCGGTCCTCCTCCCTTCGGAGCGCCGCGTCGTTGATGCCCCGGGCATACATCTTGCCGAATCCGAACTCGCTGCCCTGGGCGATGAACCCCTTGCCGTTCTTCCCGGCGTAGTGCTGGTAGTGCTTTTCCTTGTTCTTGTTGCCGACGGGGGTGCAGTCGATGACCACGGAGGCCCTCTCGATGGCGGCTGCCGAATCGAAGCACGGGTTCATGCCGAGCTTGGCGAACTCCTCCCAGTGGTCCTTCTCGACGCTCAGTCGGGCGCCCTTGCCCTGAAGCGCGGTAATCTTGGAGCGGTCCGTGACCCGGGGGGTCTGCTTGTTGAACGTCACCTCGTCGATGCCGAAGGCTTCCCGGAAGCTCGCCAGGATGCCGATGAGCGGCTCGCCTATGGTCCCCGTACCGACAACGTGAACGATCTTCTGGTCCATCGGTTCAACTCCTCGAAGCTGCCGCCGGCGGCATCGTGACACGTCCTTCCATGTTTGACTTGGAGTGGTACACTGGTCGTGTGGCCATGGCAGGAGCAGCCGCCTGAAGGGTCTTTCTTCATAGCATACAAACCGGCCTCATGTAAGGAAAGGGGGGCGTTTTGGACAAGAGCCTTGCCGACCGGCCCGCGTTCTCGGCGGCGGCGTTCTTCGACGAGCGGTTCGGCGTCACCGCACGGGATCTGGACCGGGTCCTGGGCCGCGCCATGGCCGCGCGGGCGGACTATGCCGACCTCTATTTCGAGTACCGGACCAACGACCAGGTGCACCTCGAAGAGGGTCTCGTGAAGCACGCGTCGGTATCCACCGCCAACGGCGTGGGCGCGCGGGTGCTGTCCGAGGACAAGACCGGATACGCGTTCACCGACGACGTGACCATCAAGAACCTGGACTCGGCGGTGCGCACCGCCAACGTCATCGCCAGCGACCGGGGTTCGGACCTGCCGGCGCGGGTTCCCACCCCGGCCGGCCCCCGGCACGACCTCTATCCGGTGTCCGGGTCCTTCCCCGACCTCCCCCTGGAACGCAAGATCGCCCTGTTGCAGGACCTGGACCGGTTCGCAAGAAAGGCCGACCCCCGGGTCAAGGGGGTGTTCGCCTCCCTGTTGCTGGAGAACAAGATCGTCCTCATCGCGTCGTCCCAGGGCTGGGCGCTCGGGGACTTCCAGCCCCTGGTCCGTTGCAACGTCCGCTGCATCGTCGAGGATGGGGGCAAGCGGCAGGCCGGCTACTTCGGATGGGGCGGCCGCATGACCCTCGACGACTGCACCGATGCCGAGCGGTGCGAGGCCCATGCCCGGGAGGCGGTGCGCCGGGCGCTGGTGAACCTCGAGGCGGCGGCGGCGCCGGCGGGTCCCATGGACGTGGTCCTTGGGCCGGGCTGGCCCGGCATCCTCCTCCACGAGGCTATCGGGCACGGGCTCGAAGCCGACTTCAACCGCCGCAGGACCTCGGCCTTTTCGGACCGCATCGGCGAGCGAGTGGCCACGGAGCTGTGCACGGTGGTGGACGACGGCACCATTCCCTGGCGGCGAGGCTCCCTCAACGTGGACGACGAGGGCACGCCCACCCAGCGCACGGTGCTGATCGAAAACGGCATCCTGCGCGGCTACATGCACGACCGGCTGAATGCCTCGCTCCTGGGCATGGAGCTCACCGGCAACGGCCGCCGCGAGAGCTACGCCCACGTGCCCATGCCGCGCATGACCAACACCTTCATGCTGGCCGGGAACGAGGACCCTCAGGACATCATCCGCTCCGTGAAGGACGGCCTCTACGCAGTTTCCTTCGGCGGCGGACAGGTGGACATCACCAGCGGCAAGTTCGTTTTCTCCGCCAACGAGGCGTACCGGATCGAGGGCGGCCGGGTCACGCATCCGGTGCGGGACGCCACCCTCATCGGCAACGGCCCCGACGTGCTCACGCGGGTCAGCCGGGTGGGCGCGGACCTGGCGCTGGACGACGGCATCGGCACCTGCGGGAAGGACGGCCAGGGCGTGCCCGTGGGGGTCGGACTGCCCACCATCCGGGTGGACCAGCTCGTGGTGGGCGGCACCAGCGTGCGCGGCCCCGGTTCTTTCCAGGGTTGAGGCGGCGATGGAGCGATTGACGCCGGATAGGGAACTCGCCGCCGGCCTGCTGGCCCGGGCCAAGGAGAAGGGCGCCTCCCAGGGAGACGTGACCGTGGTGGAGCACGAGGGCGTCGGGGTGAAGGTGCGCCTCGGGAAAGTGGAAACCGTCAGCCAGGCCCACGAGACCCGGCTTGGGCTGCGGCTGTTCTTCGGCCGGAGCTCGGCCGCCACGTCCACCTCCGACTTGTCGAGGGCTTCCCTGGACCGATTGCTGGACCAGACCTGCGCCATGGCCCAGGCCACGGCCAAGGATGAGTTCGGCGGCCTGCCCGAACCCGGGGAGCTGGCCGCCGAGGTGCCCGAGCTGGACCTGCTGGACGAGGAGGCCCGGGGCCTGCCCGTCGAGCAGGGCATCGATGCCGCCCGCGTGGCGGAGGAGCACGCGCTGCAATACGATGCGCGGATTACCAACTCCGAGGGCGCGGAATTCGGCAACTCTTTCAACCGGGTCATCCATGCCAATTCGGAGGGCTTTGCCGGGGAGTATGCCACCTCCGCCTTCCATCTGTCGGTGGCCCCGGTGGCTACGTCCAACGGTTCCATGGAGCGCGCCCATTGGTTCTCGGCGGCGCGCCGCCATGACGCGCTGGATGCTCCGGAAGCGGTGGGACGCGAGGCCGGCCGCCGCGTCATCCGCCGGCTGGGCGCCCGCAAGGTGCGGACCCGGGAGGTGCCGGTGGTCTTCGATGCGGCCATTGCCGGCACCCTGGTCCGGCACCTGGCCCAGGCCGTTTCCGGTTACGCCCTCTACCAGCGCGCGTCGTTCCTGTGCGACCGGCTCGGACAACGGGTGGCTTCCGATCTCGTCCGCATCGTCGACGACGGCACGATTCCCGCGGCCCTGGGGTCCCGGCCCTTCGATTCAGAGGGTGTCGGCGTCCGGCCCAAAGACGTGGTCGGGGCGGGCGTCCTGAAGAGTTACCTGCTGGACGCCTACAGCGCGCGCAAGCTCGGCGCAAAGTCCACCGGCAACGCGAGCCGGGGCGTGGGCCGGGCCTCCGGAGTCTCGCCCATGAACCTCTATCTCATCCCCGGCGAGGACAGCCCCGGGGACATCGTCGGTTCGGTGGAGGACGGCTTCTACGTCACCGAGCTGATGGGTTTCGGCGTCAACCTCGTGACCGGCGACTATTCGAGGGGCGCGTCCGGGCTCTGGATCGAGAAGGGCGAGCTGGCCTATCCCGTGGCCGAACTGACCATCGCCGGCAACCTGAACGACATGCTCAACCAGGTCGAGATGGTCGGCAACGACCTCCGCCCGCAGAGTCCGGTGGCCGCCCCCACGGTCAAGATCTCGCGCATGACGGTGGCGGGGGAGTAGCAGGCCGCCAACCGGTCCGCCATCCCGGGCGCGCCCCCGCAATACCGTGACGACCTACCCACCGCCTCAAACCCATGATCCCATCCAGGCCCTGACCGACCGCCTGTATGTCGTCCGTGGCGCCGTGCGCATGAATCCCGTCCTGCGCCTCAGCCGCAACATGGTCATCGTCCGGCACGGCGCCGAGCTTACCGTCGTCAACCCCATACGGCTCAGCGCCGCGGGCGAGCGCGAGTTGCGGGATCTCGGTACGGTTAAGCGCATCCTCCGGCTCGGGGCGCTTCACGGCATCGACGACCCCTGGTACCGGCACCGCTTCGGCGCCGAGCTCTGGTGTCAGCCGGGTGGAACGGCCTATCCCGAACCGCCTCCGGACCGGCCGTTGGAACCGGACACCGAGTTGCCGTTCCCGGATGCGGAGCTGTTCTGCTTCAACGGCACCCGGCAACCGGAAGCCGCCTCCTGACCTGCGATGCCGTCCAGCACTACGGCGACTACTCCCACAACAACCTCATGGCGCGTCTGGCCATGCCCTTCATCGGCTTCCCCAAGACCACGGTCCTGGGCCCCTTCTGGCTCAAGATGATGACCTCCCACGGTGTTTCGTTGCGTGGCGAATTCCAACGGCTCCTGGAACTGGATTTCGACGCCCTCATCGCCGCCCACGGCACCTACCTCCCGTCCGGGGCCAAGACGGGTGTAAGGCGTGCGGTGGACAGGGCATTCGGCAGTACAATCGGGTAGCGGAGCCATGGCAAGACCGATCGTGTCACCTTGATGATCCGATCATCGAATCGACACGATTCGTTTTCGAAGTGTTACGGAGCCTGGACAATCTGGGCCCCTATGCGATCAAGCGGAGCAGCAGGAAGACGCCGGCGACAAGCACCAGTCCGGCCACGGTGGCCGCGCTCAGGTGGCGTTCGATGAGCGCGCGGATCGGAGGTCCGAAATACCACAGCAGCGCGGCTTCGACGTAGAACCGGAAGCCGCGTGAGAGGAGGGACGCCAGAATGAAGAGGCCGACGTCGAGTCGGGCGGCGCCGTACGCGACGGCCACGAGCTTGTAGGGAAGCGGGGTCAGGGCGCCGGCAACCACGATCCAGGCACCCCACTCCCGCCGGTAAGCCTCGAATACCTCGATCTTCCCTTCGTATCCCCACAGGCCGAGCAAAGGCTCGCCCACCGCTTCGTAGAGAAAGTACCCGATGGCGTATCCCGCCAGGCCTCCCGCCGTGGAGGACAGGGTGGAGATGCTCGCGAACAGCAGCGCCTTGGCCCGCCGGGCCAGCACCATCGGGATGAGAAGCAGATCCGGCGGCACCGGCAGGACGATACTCTGCAGAAAGCACACCCCGGCCAGCGCCCAGACCGCATGTCGCGTCCCGGCGCTGCGCAGCGTCCAGTTGTAGAGGCGTTGGAGGGTGCGGGAGTCGTCCCCTGCCGCGGTAGAGTCCGTCACGTGTCGCTTGTCGGATCGTACGTCCCTTAGAGGACCTTGTACCCCTTGCCCAGCACCACCCGCATCAGCGCGTCGACGCTGGTGACCTCGGGGTCGAACTCGATGACGGCGACCTTTCGCTCCACCGAGAAATCCACCTCGGTGACGCCGGGAGAACTGTTGAATGCTTCGGTCAGCTCCGGTACGGCGGTGTCGGTCAGGTCTTCGATGGAGATGATGGCGGTCTTGGTGTTCATGGCGTGACGGTTCCGGCGCCGGCCCTGGCGGCCTGACCTTGCTCCAGTAGTCGTTTGATTTCCTGGCCGGCGCGTTCGGCGTCGGGCGCCGGCACGAACATCTCGAAGGCGGCGAAGAGCCGGCGCTCCTCGCTCCGGATGTGCTGCTCCAGGAGGTCTCCGAAGTCGAACAGCGACTTCCGCAGTCCTCCGGGCTCCCCCAGCCGGGCCGCCAGCCTGTGAAATTCCCGGTGCTCGCGTTCGAGTTGCGCCACCAGCTCCCGGCATTCCTCGTAGGCCGCCATCAGCGGAAAGAGGACCGTCTCTTCGGCCTCGAAGTGCGGCGTCAGGTTCTTGTTGAAGAAGCGCGACACTTCCGCCGCGCAGGCTTCGAGGGCGGCGGGGTCGCCCGGATTGAGCTGCCCGAGGGCGTGCTTGCGGCAGCGCAATGCCAGCGCCAGCCCGTGGTGGTGGTCGTGGGACAGCGGTATCAGAGAGGGGTGTCGTTTGGCCATGGAGACCTGCGCAAATTGACGGTGTCGGGTCGATGGGCTACCCTTCGCGTCACAAACATCCTGGAGGTTGATATATGGCGGACGACATGATCGTCAAACGCGAAGTCGTCATGGAGGCCGACGCCGAGATGCTGGAGCGGCAGCAGAAGCGTGGCGAGGCCCGGGGCTTCACGGTGATGTGCGACGAGGGGGGGCGCATCGGCGGCGACAACACGGCGCCTCCGCCCATGGCGTATTTTGCGCTTTCCATCGGATTCTGACTGCTCACCCAGCTTTCCCGGTACGGGGAAATGATGAAGGTGAAGATCGACAAGGCGCGTGTGCACGTGACCGCGCGCTTCAGGAACGAGGGCTCGGTGTTGCGGGGAACGGTGCAGGCCGAGGGCGTCGGCGTCGAAACGAAGCTCGAGGTGGAGTCCGACGAGCCGCCGGAGCGCGTGGCCGCGGTGATCCGCAACTCGGAGCAGGGTTGCTACATCATGCAGACGGTCATGAAGCCGACGCCGGTGGAGACACGGGTGACGCTCAACGGGGCCGACTTCGACACGAGCCGGAAAGAGGAATAGACGCGGTGAGCGCGGGAGAAACGGAATCGCTGGTCTTCGACGTCGACCAGGCCGAGTTCGAGGCGCGGGTGCTGGAGCGCTCCAGGGAAACGCCGGTGGTGGTGGATTTCTGGGCGCCGTGGTGCGGACCGTGCCGGGTCCTGGGGCCGGTGCTGGAACGGGTGACGGAGGAGTACGGCGGCAAGCTGCTGCTGGCCAAGGTCAACGTGGACGAGAACCAGGAGCTGGCGGCCGGCTTCGGCATCCAGGGGATCCCGGCGGTCAAGGTGTTCAAGGACGGCGCCCTGGCCACGGAATTCACCGGCGCGCTTCCCGAGCCCGCCGTGCGCGAGGCGCTCGCCCAGGTCGTGCCCTCACGCGAGGACGAGTTGGTGGTCGAGGCGGACCGGTTGTGGTCCGCGGGCGACACCGGGAAGGCGCTGGAGATCTACGGGCAGGTCGTGGAGGAATCGCCGCATCACCCGGGGGCGCTCCTGGGACTGGGGCGGGGGCTGCTGGATACGGAAGCGGAGCGCGCTCTGTCCTTTCTGGAGAGGGTCCCTCCCGGCGGGCCGGAACGAAACGAAGCCGACCGGCTGATCGCCCGTCACAAGCTGAGCGAGGGCGACGGCGCCGACGTGGAGTCGTTGCGGCGGGAGCTCGAGTCGGCCCCGGACCGCATCGACGTGCGGTTCCGGTTGGCGCAGGCGCTGGCGGCGGAAGAGCGCTACGAGGCCGCCCTCGAGGAGTTCCTGGCGGTGCTGAAACAGGACCGCGCCTTCGAGGATGACGGCGCCCGCAAGGCCATGGTGCAGATCTTCGAGGTCCTGGGACGCAGCGAGTTGGCCGACCGGTTCCGGTCGGAGATGGCTAAGGTCATGTTCAGCTAAACAGGTAGGCGACACATTCCGCAGGCTTAATACGAGGTTGCGGGAGATGAGGTTTTCTGCTGACTCTATTCCGCCCGGATCGGAACGCACGCATCCGTCTGAAGATGTTTGACGGCCACTCGCTGGCGGCGTAGCCTGAAACAAAGGAGTTGTTGGGAAGCTTCCTTAATCATCAGCGATCCAGCGCATGGTTCCAATTTTGGAAGCGCCGCTCGTAGTCGGGTATTGGGGACGGTGCAACTTTTTCTACGCGAGGCATGAAATGTCGTTAATCGCCAACGAGCTAAGAGAGGTATGGGACGCACTTAGGGCCAACAACCGTAGCCGCGACGATAGCCTGTCAGAAGTTCGTGTCAAGCGATTGAGAGGCATCCAAGATCTTCGAGTGCCCATTGAGTACCCGGTCTCAGTGTTGGCAGGTCCAAACGGTTGTGGCAAGTCGACGGTGCTTTTGGCCTGCGCGTGCGCCTATCGAGATCCGAACCGTAACCCGAAAGAGTTGGCTCCCAGCAGCTTGTTTCCCAATTTTACTGCTAGCCAGCAAGGCACGCTGTTTGCGGCTAGCCGGCAAGGCACTCTGTCCGACGCTCTCGACGAGACTGAACTGGAGTTCCACTACCTCCACGGCGGTGAGCGTCTCTCCATGGTGTGGCGGCGCGGAAAGTCATGGAGCCGCAGCTACATGGGGCGAAAAGGAGGAAGCCAGCCGCAAAGAGGTGTCTATCTCCGCACCCTCGCCAATCTTACCAATCCGTCTGAGGTCCGTAGCGTCCTCCAGCTTGGCCGCAAGCAGTTTCACACGGAGACTGTCGAGCCGAATCTTCTGATCTTCGCCCACAGGATACTCCCTTGGCGATACCGCAACCTTTCGGTAATCAGCGCAAAGTCTGCCAACGACCTGCTTTTTGCCGAGATTGGTGGTGTTAACGAGACGAGTTACTCCGAGTTTCATATGTCTTCCGGAGAACGGACTATATTGCGGATTTCAAAGGATATCTCTCACCTTGAGAATGCGTTGGTGCTGATTGACGAGGTCGATACCGGGCTTCACCCCTACACACAGCAACAGGCGATGCTGGAATTGCAACGCAGCGCATTGCGAAGAGGTCTGCAGATCATTGTCGCGTCACACAGCCCGGTCGTTCTCGACGCTGTACCACCAGAGGCGCGGATTTTTCTCGATCGGGAGGAGACTACAGGTAATGTCGTTCGAATGCCCCTCTACAGGGATATTTTCCAAAAGGCACTTTACGGGCAGTCTCGCGACCAGCTTTCTGTCTTGTGCGAAGACGAAGTGGCAGAGGGATTGATTCGAGGGGTGCTAGACGTGCTCAACGTCGAGATGGGCTTGCGTCATGAAGATGTCGTGATTGGCAGAAACACAGGAAGGGATGAGTTCTCCAGCCATATCCGTACTCTCGGTAAGTTTGGTAAGCTCAAGGACTTTATTTTTGTGCTGGATGGAGACTCCCGTGACCATAAGGGTCGTCTCCAAGCGATTGCAGAACAGTTCGGACACAGGGTGCTGCCCTTGTTTCTCCCAGGAGAAACTCCACCCGAGCCGTGGATCTGGGAGGCTCTCCAGAGTCGGCCCGACGAATATGCGACCAGACTCGGTCTCTCCGTATCGGATATCGAACGAACCATGCAAGAGTTTGCCCAACTGGCGGGGGGCGCCGTACACGGTCGGGATGAGGCCAAGTCCGCTTTAGGAGCGTTTGCCGCCACGCTGAACAGGACTTTGCCGGATGTGGCCCGGATCGTCGGACAGAAGGAAGCGGAAGACGGAAGAGTTGATGAGTTCATGGTGGAACTGCGAGAACAGATCGGTGCCTGGAGACAGTTGTGACTCTCTCCGACCGTTTCCGGGTTGGAGATGTCTCGGTAGGTTCCCGGTCAACTCGCCCGTCAGGCCCTGTAATATCCAACCCACCCCCTACGCTTGAGCCCGGGCCGCCTCCGTCGACGCCACCGCGGTGGCATCCAGTCGCGCCCGCAGCCGCGGGTAGAACCGCAAGGGGTTCTCGAACAGGATCTTATGCTTCAGCTCGTCGCTCATGTCCTCGCGGCCCATGAGGTGCGGGATGTCCTCGCTGAAGTCCCTTTGGTCCCGTTCGTGGGGATAGTCCGAGGCCCAGAGGAGGGTATGTTCCGGCACCAGCCGGGCGGTCTCGGGCAGCAGCGTCTCCTCCACCTCCGCGGCGAAGTAGATGTTGCCTTCCCGGAAATACTCGCTGGGCTTGCGCTTGCAGTTGGGCGAGTACTGTCCCTTCCGTTCGTACTCCTCGTCCAGGCGGTCCATCAGGTAGGGGACCCAGCCCGCGCCGCATTCCAGCACGCCGAACCGCAGCGTGGGGAACAGCTCGAACACGCCTTCACAGATCATCGCCACGATTTGCCGGAACTGCGCGAACGGATGCTCCAGCGTGTGGGCCACCATGAAGTTCCGGGTGTCGTCGATGCCCAGGTCCGGAAAGCTCATGCCGCCGTGGGGCGACACCGGCACGTCCAGCCTCTGCGCCTCCTCCCACAACGGGTGGAAATCGGGTCCGCTGAAGAGCTTGCCTCCCGGGGTGGCGGAAGGCAGCACCGCGCCCACCATCCCTAGCTCCTCGACGCTGCGGCGAAGCTCCTTGACCGCCTCGTCGATGTCCTGGATGGGCAGCAGCGCCACCCCCACCAGGCGCGGGCTCACGCGCATGAAGCGGTCGTGCAGCCAGTCGTTGTACGCCCGGGCCATGGTGATGGCCCATTCGTGGTCCCGGATGGCCGCGTGGGTCAGCCCCTGGGTCGGGTACAGCACCGTCAGCTCGATGCCGTTCTTGTCCAGGAAGTCGAGCCAATGCTGAGCGTTGGGTCCGGTGCCGGCGCCGACCCAGCCGCCGGGCTGCCTCAGCGAGCGAAGGTAGCCGTCCATCGTGAGCCCGGGCCAGAAACCGTAGGACCGATGCCACTCCAGTCCGGCGTAGGCTCCCCCGATGTAGTCGCGAAGCTCGTCGTCGAGCTCCATCACGTGTCCGTCGGCGTCGATAATGCGTGGTTGCGTCATGGCATTCTCCCTTCGGTTCAATGGCGTTTGGATGCGGTAGATAGTAGCCTGGATGGCATGGCCCGGCAAGCTTGAAGGTGCCCGCGGCGGCGCCAATTGGTGGGTGGGGCGTGTCCCGGTGTTCCGGTAGCTTGTCCGTTCTTGCAGGTACTGGCAAATTCAACTTAGGGTCGGGAATGGGTCAACGGGTAACTCTTCGTGCCGGTTCGTCTCTACTCATGTCAAAATCGATTCTCTACAATCCCAACGGGTGCATTCAGGCGAGGAGGTACGTGTGATGTAGAAACTCCGTGGTTTGATGCTGACAACGGTTGTCCTGGTCCTGTTCGCCACCGCGGCGTACGCGCAACGCGGCGCTGACGGCGAGCTCAGGATGCTCTACTGGCAGGCGCCGTCGGTCCTGAACCCGTTCCTCTCCGGGGAACCAAGGACATCCACGCCGCGGCGTTCGTCATCGAGCCGCTGGCGCGCTAGGACGACAGCGCCAACATGGTCCCGGCGCTCGCTGCGGAGATCCCCACCGTGGAGAACGGCGGGGTCGCGGCCGACCGCAAGTCGGTCACCTGGAAGCTCCGGAAGGGCGTGACGTGGTCCGACGGTACCCCGTTCACCGCCGCCGACGTCGCCTGTACCGCCGCCTACTGCATGCACTCGGACGGGGGCTGCAATGCCGCCCCCCGGTTCCAGGACGTGGCCGCGGTGGAGGCGGTGACCACGACCCTCATGGCCCACTACGCCAAGGGGGTGGCGCAAGCCGCCCTCGGCAACTTCGAGGCGGCCGACCGGGAACGTTCACGCTTCGATGCCGGCTGCGCCGCCCTGCCGGAGGACCGGATCTACGCCAACGATACGGTGCTCAACGTCATGGCCGTGGCCCGGGCAATGCTTTACGGAGAGATGGCCTACCACCGGGGCGACCACGAGGCCGGCTTTGCCCACCTGCGGGAGGCTGTCTGTCTGAACGACCGTCTGCGCTACAGCGAGTCCTGGCCCTGGATGCGTCCGCCCCGCCACGCCCTCGGCGCCCTGGTGCTGGAGCAGGGACGACTGGAGGAGGCCGAGCAGGTCTACCGGGCGGACCTGGGCCTCGACGATACCGTCAGGCGGTGCCTCCAGAACCGCGAGAACGTCTGGAGCCTTCACGGCTACCACGAGTGCCTTCAACGCATGGGCCGTGACCGGGAGGCGGCGGCACTGGCTCCTGGATACACCGTGTTCATGTGTCGGCAATGGTAGTAGCCATCGCCTGTAGTTCGGTCAGGGGCAGACTTTCCAAGGGACAGCGGTCCCCCTCCTATGCAAGCGGACGCCGGTTTCGTCCTGTACGGCATACCAGAAGTGTTCGCTATCCAAAGCAAGGCAGGCCGGTCGAAAAGGCAGGGGAATCCGTTCGACCACCTGCTCGCGCACCGGGTCGTAGCGGAGGAAGGCGTAGTCCGCTTGGCGCTCGTCGCTCCAATCACCGAGGGGGCCGGGATCACACTCGACGCACCAGAGTTCGTCCCTGTAAGAAGTTGGGCTAAAGACTTGGTGCTCCATGCGGATAGTCCACAAGTTCCGGCCCTTCTCTGGGTCCATGCAGAAGAGCTTGCGGTTGCGCCGGTGGCTCAACCAGAGCTTGTCTTTCAAGACGGTGGCGCCGGAGGCGGCGCCGTCGGGACAGTCGAAACGCCGAATTACGCGGTTGGTTTCGGGCGACCAGAGCACCAGTTGCTGTCCGAGCCGACCGCCGCCGGTGATGAGCCATACTCCTTCGTCGGACGGACAGGCGTGCCGGACGCCGGGCAGCGACAGAACCTCATCACACGATTCGCCGACGGGATCGTATTTTACCACGACGGACTCGCTGGCCGCCGCGAGCCACAGGCGCCCCGCGTGCCACTGCATGCCCGTGATGGAAAGTGACCGAATGTCGATCATGCGTGCCTGCGTCCTGTCATGCGAATCCGAAGTTGGCGCGCAACGGATAGCCGGGTCTATCTACCTCACCGTCTGGTCGCGGTCGACTCCGTTGTGTCCGAGATCTCTCGGACCCAGTTCTCTGTATCAGGAGGTAGTCGGGTTCGAAGAGACCGGGCACGGCCCCCTCTCCACGAGCTCTTTCAGGTGCTGCATCATCCCGGGCAAGGCCAGCAATTCCTCGCCCACTTCATCGGGATACTCGAAGTCGCAGGGGTCACACCGGCGCACCGGCAGGGTTACGGGCAGTTCGATGGTGGATTCCCCGGTTCCATGGGTGAACTTGTGGGGGTGAATCATTGTGGTGACGTTGTCGCCGCCACATAGCGGGCACTTCGACCGGGGTGGCTCTGACGGTGTCGCCGAGCGTTGCGATTCCATTCGCGGGCTCCTCAACTCTTCCGCTCGGAGTAATGAAAGTTACGTCCGAAACACGCACCGACGTAACGAAGCGGCACCATCATCGGACATCATATGGCTCCCTATAGCGAGTTTCAAGCCGCCACGGTTTTCGTTGGATCATGCTGCAGCCGTAGTCGAGGCGCCTTTGCCACCGGACTCTTGAAACATAATCGGCCGTTTCGGACGCACCTTTAGCGCCGCTCGAAGGATTTGTTCGCGGTAAGCTGACGAGGTTTGACTCAACAGCAGGGTTACGTTATCAACGCCGAGTATCGCCCGGCCGAGACTCCATCAGCGGCGACGAGCCCCGGCTCCAACTAGCAACGAGCGTCTCGAACTCACCACGCCATGTACCCTGCTGCCTTTGACTACACCGTCGCGGAATCTCTGGATCACGCCATCGACCTTCTCCAGCGTTCGGGAGAGGGTGCCAAGCTCCTGTCCGGCGGACAGAGCCTGGTGCCGCTCCTGAAGCTGCGTCTGGTCCAGCCGGCGCACGTCATCGACATCGGGCGCCTTCCCGGGCTTTCCGACGTGCTGGAGGACGAAGCGGCGGGCATCCTCCGCATCGGCGCTCTCGCCACCCACGCGCAGATGGGTGTCTCCTCCGTGGTCCGCGACAAGCTGGCGCTGATGACCGAAGCCGCCGGCGTCATCGGCGATGCCCAGGTGCGGGGTTGGGGCACCCTCGGCGGGGCGCTGGCCGAGGCGGACCCGGCCGGGGACTGGGGTCCGGTGGTGCAGGCGCTGGAGGGGAGGGTGGAGTGCACCGGGCCGGCGGGTGTCCGGGTAGTGGATGCGGCGTCGTTCTTCGTCGACGCTTACACGACGGTGCTGGCGGACGACGAGGTCATCACCGAGGTCCGGGTGCCCTTGCCGCCGCCGGGCAGCGCGGGGGCCTACCTCAAGATGGAGCGCCGGGCCGGGGATTTTGCGGTGGCCAGCGTGGCGGTGCAGCTCGAGCTGGACGGCGCGGGGAGTTGCACGAAGGCGGGCGTGGCCCTGGGGGCGGCCGGGCTCACGCCCATCAAGGTGCTTGCGGCCGAGGAGACCCTCGCCGGTCAGGAGGTCACTCCGGATGTGGTGGATGCCGCCGCCGGGCAGGTGGTGGAGGCGGCGAACCCGCTGGCCGACGTGCGCGGGTCGAGCGACTACAAGCGCGCGGTCTGCGGAGCATTGTTCCGGAAGGCCGTGGACATCGCGCTGCGGCGCCATCGGGGTGAAGACGTGAGAGGCGGCCATGTCCGATAGAGTGAAGATCGGCATCACCATCAACGGCGCGCCGCACGAGGGCGAGGCGCCCGCGCGCATGCTGCTGGTGGACTACATCCGCGACGTGGTGGGCCTCAAGGGCACGCGTTACGGGTGCGACACCAGCAACTGCGGCTCGTGCACCATCGTCATGGACGGCAAGAGCGCCAAGTCCTGCACCTTTCTGGCGGTGCAGGCCCACGGACGCGAGCTCACCACCATCGAGGGCCTCGCCGAAGGGAGCGAGTTGCACCCCTTGCAGGCGGCCTTCCAGGAGGCCCACGCGCTCCAGTGCGGCTTTTGCACCTCGGGCATGGTCATGTCCGCCCATGCGCTGCTTTCGCAGAACTCCGACCCCTCTCCCGACGAAATCAGGGAGGGAATCATCGGCAACCTGTGCCGCTGCACCGGCTACGTGCCCGTGATCGAGGCCGTGCAGTTGGCGGCACGGCGGCTGGATCCCAAGGGAGGCAACCCATGAGCGCGGCCCCGCGCCCGCCCTTGGTGGGCACCCCGGTCATGCGCAAGGAAGACCCGGACATTCTCCGGGGCCAGGCGCGCTACACCTTCGACATCGACCTGCCGGACATGTTGCACGTGGCGGTGTACCGGAGTCCGGCGGCCCACGCACGGATCCGGAAGGTGGACCTTTCCAGGGCGCTGGAGCTGCCCGGCGTGGTGGCCGGCTTGACCGGCGAGCAGGTGCGGCAGCTCGGCTACGTCAACCCGCTGTCGCCGTTCCCGTTCCAGAGCCGGGACCCGTTCAAGCGCGGTAACCCCACCATCAAGTTCTTCGACCACTACTGCCTTGCGTACGACAAGGTCCGGTTCGTGGGCGAGCCCGTGGCCGCGGTGGTGGCCACGGACCGGTACATCGCCGAGGACGCTTTGGACCTTGTGGAGGTGGAGCTCGATCCGCTGCCGCCGGTGGTGGACTCCGCAGCGGCCCTGGAGCCCGGCTCCGAGCGCCTCTACGAGGACTGGGACGACAACGTCATGCTGACGTTCCGGGTGTCCGGCGGCGACGTCGATGCCGCTTTTGATGAGGCGGACGTGGTCGTCAAGGAAACCATCCACAGCGGCCGGTTCACCGGCACCCCCATCGAGACCCGGGCAGTGGTGGCCGACTACGACGCCAGCGTGAAGACGCTGAGCTTGTGGACCACGACGCAGATCGGCCACGCCATCGGCACGCTGGTCGAGAACACCATCGGGCTCCCGGGCCTGAAGGTCCACGTGAATTTCCGGCGCATCGGCGGCGGCTACGGGCAGAAGTGGGCCTTCTATCCGGAAGAGATCCTGGTGCCGCTGCTCTCCATCCTCACCCACCGTCCCATGAAGTGGGTGGAGACCCGGCGCGAGCACATGACCGGCACCATCCACGCCCGCGAGCAGACCCATCACATCGAGGCGGCGGTGCGCCGGGACGGCACCATCCTGGGCGTCAGGGACCGCATCGTGGCCAACATCGGGGCGGCCTATCCCACCGGCGGGCTGGCGTCCATCGTCACCACCGGCATGTTCGTGCCCGGCGCCTACCAGATCGCCAACTACGAGGGGCAGGTGCAGGGGGTGGTGACCAACAAGACTCCCTACGGCGCCCACCGGGGCTTCGGGAAGTCGGAAGCCTGCTTCGTCATCGAGCGGATGGTGGATCGGATCGCCGCGAACCTCGACCTGGACCCCGTGGACGTGCGGCGGCGCAACTTCATCCCGCCGGACGCCTTCCCTTACCGCTCCGTCACCGGGCCGCGGTACGACAGCGGCCGGTACGGAGAGGCGCTGGACAAGGCGCTGGAGCTGCTGGACCGGGACCATTGGCGCAACGTGAAAAAGGAGGCGGCGGCCGAGGGGCGCTACCTTGGCATCGGCACCTGCCTTGTCATCGAGCCGTCCAGCTCCACGCGCATGGGTTCCTACAACGCCGGCTACTACAGCGTGCGCATGCGCATGGACCCCAACGGCAAGGTCTACGTGTTTCCCGGCGGCAGCGACGAGGGCCAGGGCCACGCCACCTCCATCTCCCAGCTCGTGGGCGACGAGCTGCAGGTGTCGTTCGACGACGTCATGGTGGTGGAAGGGGACAGCCTCGCCTGCCCCTACGGCTCGGGCTCCTACTCCAGCCGCTTCTCGGTGGTGGGCACCACCGCCGTGACCATGGCGGCACGGGCGCTCCGAGAGAAGCTGACCCAGATCGCGTCGGTGATGTTGCGGCACCCTCCCGGCGGCCTCGAGTACGCCGACGGCAAGGTATCGGTGGAAGGGCGGCCGGAGCAGGCGGTATCCGTCTCGGAGGTCGCGCGGGTGGCGTACTTCTATCCGTTCCAGCTACCCGAGGGCATGGACCCGGGGCTGGAGTTGCTGTACCACTTCCGCGATCCCAACATCGAGTTCGAGGCGGACGAGCGCGGCCGCGTGGCCATGTTCAGCAGCTTTCCCTACGACGCCGAGGCGGCGGTGGTGGAGGTGGAGGCGGACACGGGCCTGCTCAGGATCCTCAAGTTCGTCTCGGTGCACGACTGCGGCAACATGCTCAACCCGCTCATCGTCAGGGGCCAGCACGTGGGCGCCCTGGCCCACGGCTTCGGCGGAGCCCTCTACGAAGAGCTGCCCTACTCGGAGGAAGGCCAGCCCATGGCGGCGACCTTCAAGGACTATTTCCTGCCCACGGCCATGGAAATGCCCGAGATGGTGCTGGAGCACATCGAGACCCCCAACCCGTTCACCCCCGGCGGCTTCAAGGGCGCCGGCGAGACCGGCACCGTGGGGCCGCCGGCGGTGCTGGCCAACGCGGTGGAGGATGCGCTCAAGCCCCTGGGCATCGCCATCCGGCGGCTGCCGCTGACGCCCAACTATCTGTGGTCGCTCATCCAGGAGGCCAGGAGAAGCCGGTCGTAGGAAAGGAAAACGCCCCATGTCCGACAAGGTCCTTCTGGAAAAGACGGGCGACACCGCCACGCTGACCCTGAACCGCCCGGAGGAAGGGAATGCGGTGGACCTCGAGCTGATGCTGGCGTTGACCGAGCGGCTGGAGGAGGCCGCGGCCGGCAAGGATCTCCGGGTGCTGGTCATCGAGGGCAGGGGCGACCACTTCTGCTCCGGGCGCCAGCCCGACGTCCCCAGGCCCGAGAACGCCGCCCGGTTCGCTCAGGCCCTCGGCCGCATCGTCCGGGTCAACACGCTGCTGCAGTCATTTCCCGGGATCAGCCTCGCCGTGGTCCGGGGAAAGGCCTTCGGCTTCGGCTGCGGACTGGCGGTCCAGAGCGACGTGACCCTGGCCGCCGAGGACGCAAGGTTCGCGTTCCCGGAGATCAACGCCGGGTTTCCGCCAACCATCGTGATGTCCTACCTGAGCCGGTGGATCCACCGGAAGAAGGCCCTGGAGCTGGTCATGACCGGAGGCGAGCTCAGCGCGGTGGAGGCGGAGCGGCAGGGTCTGGTGAACCGGGTGGTGCCGCCGGACCGGCTGGCGGACGAGAAGAAGCGCTGGCTGGAGGCGCTGGCGGCCCGGGACCTGGAGGGGCTGCAGGCGACCAAGGCGTTTTTCAGGGACACCGCCGAGTGGTCCACCGACGCGGCGGCGCAGTACGGGGTCACCCGGTTGGCGAACTTCCTGGCGAGCCGGGACGGGAAGTAGAGGTCAGCGCTTGAGGTCTATCCTGCGGCCGTAGCTGACCTCGCCCTTGTCTATCCTGAGGGAGAATCCGCACTCAGGGTTGGTGCAGACCCATGCCTTGTACATGACCGAAGCACCGTCCTGACCGTAATCCGACAGCGGGATCAACGTGCCATTGTCGCATTTCTGACATTTCGGCAACTCCATCTCCACTCCTCCTTTGCAGCGGGAAACGGTCATGCAGGTCCGCGCCGAAGCCGCCTGCCCGCCTGTTTCCGGCCGCGACCCGGCCAGTCGAAGGTTGCGCCGCACATTATAGAAAATCGGCCTGGAAAGCAAGTTTATAAGGGTTGCCGCCGACTTTGATTTGACAGCCTCGACGGGCCGGGGATATGATGAGTCCGGGCTCCTCGGTACCGACCGCCGTCGTGTGAGGCGTCCCCTCCGTTGCGTATATCGCATCCAATCTCATGTCGGTTGTGGCCATTATACCGGCGCGTTACGGATCCACACGGTTTCCCGGGAAGCCGCTGGCCAGGATCGGTACGAAGCCGATGATCCAGCACGTCTACGAGAGCACCGCCACGGCGGATCTCGTGCGCCGGACGGTGGTGGCCACCGACGACCCGCGTATCCTGGATGCGGTGCGGGCCTTCGGCGGCGAGGCGGTGATGACCTCCGGGGATCACCTGAGCGGCACGGACCGGCTGGCCGAGGTGGCCGGCGGCCTCGATGCCCAATGGATCGTCAACGTCCAGGGGGATTTGCCGTTCATCCGGACCGAGACCATCCGCGCGAGCGTCGACTGCCTGATGCGGGACCCGGCCGTTCCCATGGCCACGGCGCGCACCCCCATCGCGTCGGAGGAAGAGTTCCTCAACCCGAACGTGGTGAAGGTGGTGACGGACCGGCAGGGCTTCGCCTGCTACTTCTCGCGCGCGCCCATACCGTTTCACCGTGAGCCGGCCGCGGCGCCGGTACAGTGGGGTCATCGCCACCTGGGCATCTACGTGTACCGGCGGGACTTCCTGCTGCGCATCGCCGCCATGCCCGCCGTGGCGTTGGAGCTCGCCGAGGGACTGGAGCAGTTGCGGGCGCTGCACCACGGTTTCCGTATCCGGGTCGCCGACGTGGCGGAAACGGGGGTGGAAGTGGACACGCCGGAGGACCTGAAGAGGGCGGAGGCGTACTGGAACCGGCTCCAGCCGAGGGAACGCTATGGCTAACTTGCGGCAGAAGTTCATTTTCGTCACCGGCGGAGTCATGTCGTCCCTCGGCAAGGGGCTGGCGGCGGCGTCCATCGGCGCCCTGCTGGAGAGCCGCGGCCTCAAGGTGACGCTGCTGAAGATGGACCCCTACATCAACGTCGACCCGGGCACCATGAGCCCGTATCAGCATGGCGAGGTGTTCGTCACCGACGACGGCGCGGAAACGGACCTGGACCTGGGACACTACGAGCGCTACGTGTCCTCCACCACGGGACGGGCCAACAACTTCACCACCGGCCAGGTGTACGACACCGTCATCACCAAGGAACGCCGCGGCGACTACCTGGGCGGCACGGTCCAGGTCATCCCCCACATCACCGACGAGATCAAGCGCCGGATCGTGGCCGCGGCCGAGGACTACGACATCGCCATCTGCGAGGTGGGCGGCACCGTCGGCGACATCGAGGGGCTTCCCTTCCTGGAGGCCATTCGGCAGTTCGGCCGCGACTGCGGCCGGGAGAACGTGATCTACGTGCACCTCACCTACGTGCCGTACATCGCGCCGGGGGGCGAGCTCAAGACCAAGCCCACCCAGCATAGCGTGAAAGAGCTCACCGGCCTGGGCATCCAGCCCGATTTCCTGCTGTGCCGTACCGACCGCCTGCTCAGCCGGAGCCTCAAGTCCAAGATCGCCAGCTTCTGCAACGTGGACGAGAATTCGGTGATCACCGCCAAGGACGTGGAGTGGATCTACGAGGTGCCCCTGGTGCTCCACCAGGAGGGCCTCGACGACCGGATCGTCGAGCGGCTGCAGATGTGGACGGGCGCCCCCAACCTGCGCAAGTGGCAGAAGACGGTGCATACCCTGAAGACCGCCGGGGAGTCGGTTCGGATCGCGGTGGTGGGTAAGTACATGGAGCTCAAGGAGTCGTACAAGAGCCTGCTGGAGGCCCTGATCCACGGCGGCATCGCCAACGGCGTGCACGTGGAGCTCGATTGCATCGACGCGGAGAAGATGGAGAAGCAGGACGTCCAGAAGCTCCTGGGGGGCGTCCAGGGCATCCTGATACCCGGCGGGTTCGGAGACCGCGGCACCGAGGGCAAGGTCCGCGCGGTGCGCTACGCGCGCGAGAACAAGGTGCCCTTCTTCGGGATCTGTCTCGGAATGCAGATCGCGGTGGCCGAGTTCGGCCGCAACGTCTGCTCGCTGAAGGGCGCCAATTCGGTGGAGTTCGACCCCGGGACGAAGCACCCGGTGATCCACTTGATGGACGAGCAGAAGGACCTGGACCGGATGGGCGGCACCATGCGCCTGGGGGCCTATCCATGCGTGCTGGCTTCCGATTCGCTGTCGGCCAGGATGTACCGGAAGAAGCGGATCTCGGAGCGCCACCGGCATCGCTACGAGTTCAACAACCGCTACCGGGAGCTGATGCAGGAGAAGGGACTGAGGATCAGCGGCCTCTCTCCCGACGGCAACCTGGTGGAGGTCGTCGAGTTGAGAGATCACCCCTGGTTCGTGGGCTGCCAGTTCCACCCGGAGTTCAAGTCGCGTCCGACGGATTGCCACCCGCTGTTCAAGGGTTTCATCCGGGCCGCCTTGCAGCGGCGGTCGTCCGTCAAGGAAGTCCCGCGCATGCGCATCGTCGCGGACTCGTCGAGGCCATGACCGCCAGCGAGGTTCCTATCGGCAGCATCCGCGTCGGGGGCGGCCGGCCGCTGGCCCTGATCGCCGGTTCGTGCGTCATCGAGAATCGCGACTCGGCGCTCCGGCATGCCGGGTACCTGCAGGACCTGACCCGGCGCCTCGGCATCCCGTTCGTCTACAAGTCATCCTACGACAAGGCCAACCGCACGTCCGTCGAATCCTTTCGGGGTCCGGGGCTCGACGAGGGGCTGCGCATTCTGGAGGACGTGAAGCGGGAGATCGGCGTTCCGGTGCTGACCGACGTGCACGAGCCGGAGCAGATCGCGCCGGCGTGCGAGGTCGTGGACGTGGCCCAGATTCCGGCCTTCCTCTGCCGGCAAACGGATTTCGTCACGGCAGTGGCCCGGGCGGCCAAGGTGGTGAACGTGAAGAAGGGCCAGTTTCTCGCCCCCTGGGACATCCGCAACGTCGCGGCCAAGGTGGTGGCCGCGGGCAACAGCAACCTGCTGCTCACCGAACGCGGGGTCTCTTTCGGCTACAACAACCTGGTGTCGGACATGCGCTCCCTCGTCATCATGCGGGAGACCGGGTTCCCGGTGGTCTTCGATGCGACCCACAGCCTGCAGCTTCCCGGCGGACTGGGGCAGGCGTCGGGCGGCGACCGCCAATACATCGCGCCGCTGGCGCGCGCCGGCGCGGCGGTGGGCGTGGACGGCCTGTTCATGGAAGTCCACGAGGACCCGGACCGGGCCCTGAGCGACGGGCCCACCTCCTTCCCCCTGGACGCCTTGGGCGGGCTGCTGCGTACGGTCAAGGACATCGACGACCGGGTCAAGGACCACGGAGGCGGATGACATGGGCGGGGCGGCGGACGCCATTCGCAAGGCGCAGGAAGTGCTGGACATCGAGGTCAGCGGGATCGTCGCGGCCAGGGACCGCGTGGGCGACGCATTCGTCCGCGCCGTGGACATCCTTCATGACTGCACCGGCAAGGTCATCGTCACCGGCGTCGGCAAGTCCGGCCTCATCTGTCACAAGATTGCGGCCACGCTGGCCAGCACCGGCACGCCCTCGTTCTTCCTCCACGCGGCGGAAGCGAGCCACGGCGACCTCGGCATGATCATGCGGGACGACGTGGTCCTGGCGGTGTCCAACAGCGGCGAGTCCGAAGAGGTGCTGAAGATGCTTCCCCTCATCAAGCGCTGGGGACTCAGGCTCATCGCCATGACCGGGAATCCGCAATCCGCCCTGGGCCTCTCCGCGGACGTGATCCTCGACGTCGGAGTGCCGGCGGAAGCCTGTCCCCTGGGCCTGTCGCCCACGGCGAGCACCACGGCCGCGCTGGCCATGGGGGACGCCATCGCCGTGGTGCTGCTGGAGCGGCGGGGATTCAAGACCGAGGACTTCCTGCTCCGGCATCCCGGCGGTGCGCTGGGCCGGAGGCTGCTGGTCCGCACCGGCGACCTGATGCATCGCGGCGAGGAGATCCCGCTGGTGTCCGAGGACACGCCGCTCAAGGACGTCCTCCTGGAGATCACTTCGAAGCGGCTCGGCGTGACCGGCGTGGTCGATGGGGAGTCCGCGCTGGTCGGCATCATCACCGACGGAGACCTGCGGCGCTGTCTGGCCCGGAGCCACGGCAAGGCGGACATCCTGGATCGCCGCGCCGCCGACATCATGACCCGCGATCCCAAGACCATCGGGGGCGATTCGCTGGCCGCGGAAGCGGTGGCGCTGATGGAACGGTTCTCGATTACCTCCCTCTTCATCAAGGCTGGGGACTCGGAGCGGCCCCAGGGGATCATCCACCTCCATGACCTGCTCAAAGCCGGCATCGTCTGAGCCTGCCGCGCAACCGGCGGCCGAAGAGCTCCGGCGGAAAGTCCAGGCCGTCAGGCTGTTGCTGCTGGACGTCGACGGCGTGCTGACCGACGGCGGCATCGTCATCGACGAACGGGGCGAGGAAGTCACCCGTTTCGACGTTCAGGACGGACACGGCATCAAGCTGCTCCAACAGGCGGGCATCCAGGTCGGGCTGCTGACCGGAAGGGCCTCGCGGGCGGTGGCGGTGCGCGCCGAGCGCCTGGCCATCGGCATGGTCTACCAGAACGTGGCGGATAAGCTGCGCGGCTACGAAAAGGTCAAGGCGGAGGCCGGACTGACCGACGCCGAGATCGCCTACGTCGGCGACGACATGCAGGATCTGCCCGTGATTCGCAGGGTGGCGTTCGCCGTGGCGGTGAACAACGCCTGGGGCGGCTTGAAGGCGCACGCGGACTACGTCACGACCCATCGAGGCGGGTACGGCGCGGTGCGGGAGGTGGCCGAGCTTCTGCTGCGGCTTACCGGCAGGTGGGACGCGCTGTTGAAGGAATACGACCGTTGACGCGAACGTGCCGGCGAGGGCCGCGGATGAACCGGGCGTCACGCAAAATTCATGCCCGTTGCTTTACACCCAAAGACGGACTTGTTATCCCCAGAATAGGTATTCATGCGGTCCAAACGGTCACTGATTTTGCTGGTTATGGTCGCGGGAGTGGTCTTCGTGGGGTACGAGGTCGTGCAACACCTGCGGGAGCAGGCTCTCCGGGCCCCGGGAGCGCTGTTGCGGCTCACCCCGGGCGCGGCGGTTCAGGTCAAGAACTTTCACCGGAGCATGATCGAGGACGGCCGGAAGACTTGGGAACTGAAGGGAGCCGAGGCCACCTACTTCAAGGGCGAGGAAAGGGCCGTCATACGGCGGCCGCGCCTGATCTTCCACCGGGAAGACGGCGGGACGCTGGAAGCCACGAGCCGGGAAGGGAACGTCTTTCTGCCCGGCGGCCAGCTCCAACGGGCGGTCCTGGAAGGCCCGGTGGAGATGACCTATCAGGCGGGGCGGTTCCGCACCGACAAGCTCATCTACCTCCATGCCGAGAACCGGGTGGTGTGCCCCGGGAGGGTCTGGGGAGTGGTGGACGGCGCCGAGTTCGAGGGCGAGAACATGACCTATTCGCTGACCCACGAAACGGTGAAGCTTCGCGGCGCCGTGAAGACCACGCTTCATCCGGGGAGCCTGGGGCGCGCCAAGGCCTCCGGGTGAACCGAGACGGACGCGAGCCCATGAGACGAGACATTGCCCGGGGCGGGACATGGGGACTTCACTGGGCGGTGTGGCTGTGCCTTGCGGCATCGTTGCCGCTGCAAGGGACGGTCTCCGTGGTCCGAGCGGCCGAAGACGGGAAGCAGGGCGCCGGCGGTCTTTTCGCGGACAAGGACACGCCGCTGGTCATCACCGCGGACACCATGGAGCTCCAGCGCAGGCAGAACATCATCGTGTACCGGGGCAACGTCCTGGTGGAGCGGGAGGACGTGAGGATCGCCAGCGACGTCCTGTCGGCGCGGTACGATCCCGAGGAGGGGGTGGTCAAGAACGTCGTCGCCGAGGGGAAGGTGCGGGTGAGCCACTCGGGACGGGAGATGACCGGCGACAAGGCCGTGTTCGACGGTCTGAAGGAGACCATCACCGTGTCCGGCAACACCATCGTGCGCGAGGGGAAGAACAGCATCTCGGGCGACCGCATCACGATCTACATCAACGAGGACCGCAGCGTGGTGGAGAACACCGGGGGACGCGTCAAGGCGGTGATCTTCCCGGAACAACTGAAGCGTCCAACCGAATAGGCCGCGTGTCGGATGAGCCTGCTCAACGCGGACGGAATCGTAAAGGCCTACCAGGGCCGTCGTGTCGTTGACCAGGTTTCGCTGGAAGTCCGTGGCGGAGAGGTGGTGGGTCTCCTGGGTCCCAACGGAGCGGGCAAGACGACCCTGTTTCACATCCTCATCGGTCTGGTGCGGGCCGACGGCGGGACGGTCGCGCTCAACGGTGCGGACCTTACCGCCGCTCCCATCTACCGGCGGGCGCGGGCGGGGATCAGCTACCTCCCACAGGAGTCCTCGGTGTTCCGGGGGCTGACCGTGAAGCAGAATCTGCTGGCCATCCTCGAGACCCTGGGGATCGGCAGGGACGAGGAGGAGGAGAGGAGCCGACGGCTCATGCAGATGTTCGGCCTCGTCCATCTGGCCGGGCAGAAGGCGTATACGCTCTCCGGAGGCGAACGGCGGCGCGTGGAGATCGCCCGCGCGCTGATCCTGTCGCCTTTATTCGTGCTGCTCGACGAACCCTTCACCGGCGTCGACCCCATCGCCCTGGGGGAAATCAAGACGGTCATTCAGCGGCTGACCAAGGTCGGAATCGGGGTGTTGATAACCGACCACAACGTCAGGGAGACCCTGGAGATCTGCACCCGCGCCTACATCCTGAGCCAGGGGGTGGTGCTGGCGGAGGGAACGCCGGGCGATATCGCCGCCAGCGACAAGGCGCGCGAGGTCTACCTGGGCGAGGGTTTCAGACTGTAGGACACCAGCCTCAGGCCAGGCAGGACGCCCCGATGGCACTCGAAATCAAGCTCTCCCAGAAACTCATGCCGCAACTGGTGATGACGCCCCAGTTGCAGCAAGCCATCAAGCTCCTCCAGTTGTCCCATCTCGATCTCCAGGAACGGGTCGCCCAGGAGTTGGAGGAGAACCCCGCCCTGGAGGAGGCGCGCGACGAGGACGACGGCGGCGCGGAGACGGTCCGGGAGCCCGAAGCGGCTCGGGAAATGCTGGTGGCCGACCGCATGGCGGAGTGGCAGGACTATATGGGCACCAACTCCCGTCATGACATGGCGAGTCCCGAAGTGGTGCGGGAGGAGGAGGATTTTCCCTCCCTGGAGAACACGGTGACCCGCCGGGAGACGCTCCAGGAGCACCTGCTGTGGCAGCTCCGCATGGCCGGCCTCGATCCATCCGCCGAGGACATCGGGACGGTCATCATCGGCAACCTCGACGAACGCGGCTACCTGGAGATGTCCCTGGAGGAGGTCGGGGCGCTGGCCCATGCCCCGCCCGACGCGGTGGAGGAGGTCCTGACCCTCATCCAGCTCTTCGATCCCGTGGGCATCGCCGCGCGGGACCTGCGCGAGTGCCTGCTGGTGCAGCTTCAGAATGCCGGACTGGAGGACAGCGTCGCCGCCGGCATGGTGGCCCATCACCTCCACGAACTGGAGTACAAGCAGTATGACAGGATCGCCCAGAGCTTGAACGCCAGCCTTGCGGAGATCCTCGAAGCGGCCCATCTCATTGCCTGCCTGGAGCCCAAGCCGGCCCGCGGCTTCGACGACGACGAGGTCCGCACCATCGTCCCGGACGTGGTGGTGCAGAAGGTGGCTGGGGAGTACGCCATCGTCCTGAACGACGACGGCGTCCCGCCCCTGCGGGTGAGCGGGCTGGTGCGGCGTCTGGCCGGCGAGGGGGGAGAAGAGGTCCGCAAGGCGAGGGAGTACCTGGAGACCAAGGTCCGGGCCGCCACCTGGTTGATCAAGAGCATCCACTGGCGGCAGCAGACCCTCTATAGGGTCAGCCAGAGCATCTTCAGCTTTCAGCGGGAGTTCCTGGAGCACGGCGTCACCCGGCTGAAGCCCCTGGTGCTGCGCGAGGTGGCGGCGGAAATCGGCATGCACCCCTCCACGGTGAGCCGGGCCACGTCCAACAAGTACGCCCATACGCCGCAGGGTGTCTTCGAGCTGAAGTTCTTCTTTCAGAGCGGGATTCCCCGCAACGACAGCGCCATGGTGATGTCTTCGGAGTCGGTGCGGGACAGGATACGGAAGCTGGTGGAAACCGAGAATCCCGGAAAGCCGCTGAGCGATCAGGAGATCGCGGGTGAGCTGCAGGGCCTGGGCATCGACATCGCGCGCCGGACGGTCGCGAAGTACCGGGAGCAGCTCGGCATTCTCCCGTCGTCCCGGCGACGGGAGCCGTTCGCCCAATATCACGCCGCTCGGAGTGAGGTGTCGGGCGGCGCGGACATGGGAACCCGGGCTGCCGCGGGTAGCCGTCCACAAAGGGGGTAGGGGTTGCGAATCACGGACGTTCTGGATCCTGAAGCGGTCATCCCGAGCCTTGAGGCACGGGAGAAGTTCGCCGTCCTCGAGGAGATCGTGACGCGTGTATCGAGCCACTTCGGCTTGGAGGATTCGCGGCGTCTGCTGGAGGTGGTCCACGCCCGGGAGCGGATATGCAGCACCGCCATCGGCGAGGGCGTCGCCATCCCCCACGGCAAGCTGCCCGGGCTGAAGCGGGTGTGCATCGCCTTCGCCCGCAGCCGGGAGGGTGTCGATTTCGACGCCCAGGACGGCACGCCCACGCATCTCTTCTTCCTCCTGGTGGCGCCGGAGGGCTCCACCTCCGAGCATCTGAGCGCGCTGGCCCGCGTGTCCCGGCTGGTGAAGGACGCCTCGCTGAGGGAGCACCTCATGCAAGTCCAGACTCCCGAAGAGGTGGTGAGTCTGATCGAGGAGAAGGAGAGGGACCTCTGAATCGTGATGTGTCCGCGTGAAGCGCATGCGTGGTCAGCTTGACATCGTCGTCATCACCGGCATGTCGGGTTCCGGCAAGAACGCCGCCATGCGGGTCCTCGAGGACAACAGCTTCTTCTGCATCGACAACCTGCCGGTGCTGCTGATCCCCAGGTTCATCGACCTGTGCCAGGGCTACCGTGAGGGAATCGAACGGGTCGCCTTCGGCATCGACCTGCGCGGCGCGCGGTTCATGGAGGGCTGGCACGAGGTGCTGGAGGACACCCGCGCCGCCGGCCACCGCGTGGAGGTGGTCTTCCTGGATGCAAGCGACGAGCTGCTGTTGCGCCGGTTCAACGAGACCCGCCGGCCGCATCCGTTGCAGGGCGGCGGGTCGGTCCAGGAAGGGATCGCGCGGGAGCGGACGGCGTTGACCGGGATGCGGGATTCCGCGGACCGCGTCATCGATACCACCCATCTGAACGTCCACGATCTCAAGCAGGTGGTCGAGGAGTCGTGTGTCCGGGCGCTGGGCAAGCGCCAGATGTCGGTATTCTTCGTGTCCTTCGGCTACAGGTACGGTCTTCCCACGGAAGCGGACATGGTTATCGACGTGAGGTTCCTTCCCAATCCATTTTTTGTTAGTGGGTTGGAGGCCAAGAGCGGATTGGCTCCGGAAGTTCGCGAATTCGTGCTCAGCCGGACGGAAACCCGCGCATTCGTGGAGCGGATGAGCGCGTTGCTGGAATTCACGCTGCCCAACTATGAACGTGAGGGCAAGAGCAACCTGACCGTGGCCTTCGGTTGTACCGGCGGCAGGCACCGGTCGGTGGTTCTGGCCGCCGAGTTCGCGAGGCGCCTGGAGGGGACTCCGTGGCGCATCCAGTTGCGGCACCGGGACATTGACAGATGATCCATGCACCGCGTTAGGAAGAAGATCGAGATAAGGAACCGGCTCGGGATGCACGCCCGCGCCTCCGCGTTGCTGGTCCAGACCGTCAATCAGTTCTCCTCGGAGGTGAAGATCTCCAAGGACGACAACGTCGTGAACGCGCGAAGCATCATGGGCGTCCTGACGCTGGGGGCGGCCAAGGGGAGCAAGATCCGCGTCGAAACCAAGGGGGAGGACGCCCAGGAAGCGATGCTTGCCATCGAGGAACTCATCGAGGACAAGTTCCGCGAGAGCGACTAAAGAAAGAACAGGAATCATCCATGACGAACAAAGACTTTGTTTTCACCTCGGAGTCGGTCTCGGAGGGACATCCCGACAAGATGTGCGACCAGATCTCGGACGCGGTGCTCGACGCCCATCTGGCGCTGGACCCGGACAGCCGCGTCGCGTGCGAGACTCTGGTCAAGAACGATCTGATCGTGATCGCGGGCGAGATCACGAGCAAGGGCAAAGTGGATTACGTGGGCGTGGCGCGCCGGGTGGCCCTCGACATCGGTTACGACCATCCGGACAAGGGCTTCGACGGCAACACCTGCGGAGTCTTCGTGAAACTGGTGAGCCAGTCGCCGAACATTTCGCAAGGGGTCACTGAAGGCCAGGGCCTCCACAAGGAACAGGGCGCGGGCGACCAGGGGATGATGTTCGGCTACGCGTGCGACGAGACCGACGAACTCATGCCGCTGCCCATCAAGCTCGCCAATGATCTCGTGTCCGATCTGGCCGACATCAGGAAATCCGGGAAGGTTCCGCTCTCCGGGTTCCTTCGCCCCGATTCGAAGTCCCAGGTCAGCGTCCAGTACCGGGATGGCCGGCCGCACAGGGTCAGCAACGTGGTGGTTTCGACCCAGCACAACTCCGATGTCGCGCATGACGATCTCAAGAGGGACATCATCAACAGTGTCATCAGGGAGGTCGTGCCGTCCCGGTACCTCGACGGCGACACGGAGTTTCTCGTCAATCCCACCGGCAGCTTCGAGATCGGAGGCCCCCAGGCCGACGCCGGCCTCACCGGCCGCAAGATCATCGTGGACACCTACGGCGGCATGGGGCGTCACGGCGGCGGGGCGTTCTCCGGCAAGGACCCCTCCAAGGTGGACCGGAGCGGGGCGTACATGGCCCGCTACGTGGCCAAGAACATCGTGGCCGCGGGGCTGGCCCGGCGTTGCGAGATACAGCTCGCCTACGTCATCGGCGTCGCGGAGCCGGTCTCCATCGCCGTCGATACCTTCGGCACCGGCAAGTTGCCGGATGCGGAGATCGTGAAGCTGGTGCGAAAGAACTTCGATCTCACTCCCAAGGGAATCATCGACGCCCTGGACCTGCGGGCGCCCATCTACGAGAAATCCGCCGCCTACGGTCATTTCGGCCGCAAGCCGGAGAACGGTCTCTTCACCTGGGAGAGGACCGATCGGGCTGCGAGCCTGAGCAGCGGACTCGAAGGCTAGAACAAACCCACATCTGCAACCCTTCCGGTGGTGACGGCTGCACGGCGGTGGTGTAAGCGGGCCGGCGGAGATGGAGAGGACTATGGCGAAATCGAAATTCGACATTGCCGACGCACGCTTGGCGGCGGACGGCTGGAAGCGAGTGCTCTGGGCGGATCAAGAGATGCCGGTGCTGCGCGACGTGCGCGCCCGCTTCCGGAAGGAGAAGCCGTTCAAGGGCCTGCGGTTTTCCGCCTGCCTGCACGTGACCGCGGAGACCGCCAACCTCGCGCGCACCCTGAAAGCCGGGGGCGCCGACGTGGTGCTGTGTGCGTCGAACCCGCTGTCGACACAGGACGACGTGGCGGCGGCGCTGGTGAAGAAGGAAGGCCTGTCCGTATACGCGGTGCGCGGCGAGGACCACAAGACCTACTACCGGCACCTGCGGGCGGCGCTGGATCACCGGCCGGTCATCACCATGGACGACGGCGCGGACCTGGTGTCCATGCTGCATCAGGACTACGCCAACCTGGCATCCGGGATGGTGGCCTCCATGGAGGAAACCACCACCGGGGTCATCCGGCTGCGGGCGCTGGAGGCCGACGACGCGCTCAAGATCCCCATCATCGCGGTCAACGACGCCGCCACCAAGCACCTCTTCGACAACCGCTACGGCACCGGCCAGTCCACCATCGACGGCATCATCCGGGCCACGGACGTGCTGCTGGCCGGCAAGCGGGTGGTGGTGGCCGGCTACGGCTGGTGCGGCCGGGGCGTGGCCTCGCGCGCCCGGGGCATGGGCGCCAAGGTGGTGGTCACCGAGGTGGACCCGGTGCGCGCTCTGGAAGCCTCCATGGACGGCTTCGACGTCATGCCCATGAAGGAAGCCGCCAAGGTCGGCGACCTCTTCATCACCCTCACCGGCGACATGCACGTCATCGGCAAGGAACACCTGAAGGCCATGAAGGACGGCGCCATCATCTGCAATTCCGGCCACTTCGACATCGAGATCGACATCAAGGCCCTCACCGAAATGGCCACGAAGCGCGCGAAGAATGTGCGCAACCACGTCGACTCCTACACCCTCCCCGGCGGCAAGCGCCTCTTCCTCCTCGGCGAAGGCCGCCTCGTGAACCTCGCCGCCGCCGAAGGCCATCCCGCCTCGGTCATGGACATGAGCTTCGCCACCCAGGCCCTCGCCTCCGAGTGGGCCGTCCAGAACCGAGAGAACCTCTCCCCCCAGGTCTACGACGTCCCCCAGGCCGTGGAGGAGTGGGTCGCCAGCATCAAGCTCGGCACCATGGGCATCCAGATGGACAAGCTCACCCGCGAGCAGAAGAAGTACCTGTCGTCGTGGGAAATGGGGACCTGAGGAGACTTCTCAGGCATTCCAGCCGCGACTAAGGGTGTTGCCCGACGAACTCTTCGGCGGTCAAGCCGATATCGCGGGCATAGAGGCGTGTATCCGGGCAACGTTCCACAACGGCGGTGTAAGTGCGCATGGGTATGTGGCCTGCGCTGGCCGGAAGTCGCCTTCCTGCCAGCGGCTATCCCTTCCGCAACGAATTCCGGAAGCCCCACCCTATAGATGCCGTCCTACATCCATGCTCTGGTGCAGAATACGGATGATCTCCACAACGCCGGATTGTATCCGGAAAAACATGACGTGCGATCCGACCGAGACCTTGCGGTATCCTTCGCGGATGTCGTCAGCCGATCGACCGACCAGCTTACCTCTGCTCAACGCCTCGCACGCCGCCTGGATATTTCGCGTGTATTCCTCGGCTTTCGTCTCGCCCCAGTGCGTGACGGTATAGTCCCAGATGCTTTCGAGATCAGCTTGGGCAGCCGGGGAGAGCGCATATCCCGACATGCCGTTTAGGTGGACTTCCTGCGGGCGATGAACCCATCAAAGTCAAGCGGGGTGGCCGGGCCAGATTGCTCGCCTTCTATAAGAGCTTCCCTCAGCGCTTCCACCTTGGCTTCGTGCTCTTCCAGCAACCTCAGCCCGGCACGCACTACGTCGCTGGCTGAACTGTATCGACCGGATTCAACACGCTCGTCGATGAAACCTATAAAGTGGTCGCCAAGCGAAACCGACGTATTGCGCGGCATGAATACACCTCTTTCAATGCATTATACCAAGAACTGGTATTACAGGAAACCCGCCCGGGCTGCGTTGAAAGGGTGCGACGAACCGCTCTCGAAGAGTTCTGGCCCACTGTCGATCTCGGGCATCCCGAACTCGAAGACAGGCTCGCTGAGTGGCAGCATTTCACAACTGCGACCGGCCCTTTCAGGAGACGAGTCATGCGCGTTTTACCGCCTCCGGTTCCTTTTCGATCACACGCAAGAGGGTGGCGGCTGGCCCGTTCACGCGGCGGGTACCCTGTTCCCACTTCCGGTAGCCGGAGAGGCTCATTCCCATCAACGGCGCCATCTGTGCTTGGGTAAGCTTAGCCTGCCTGCGGATCTCACGGGGGGTCGCTGGAGCGTGCACGACGCCGGGACCTCTACGTTTTGCATGGGCCAGTGCTTCGTTAAGGGACTGGATTTCATCCTCCCTGAAGAGTTTGTCGGACTGCCGCGTGAATGTCGGAGTCTCGGCTACGGTCTGCGCTATATACCCCAATGGGGTAGGCTTCAAGGCCCACTTACCCTTTGAGGTACGTGTCGGTCAGTGAAGCCGATTACATAAGCCGGACGAAGAGTTCATTGGCGAGCAGAAGTCCCCGTGGCGCAAACCGCAGGCGTCGGTTTTCTTCTACCAGTAACCCTTCTGAGAGCCATTCCGCGATTTCGAGGAAAACGTTCTCTGGTCTGGTCTCGAAACGCTGCTCAAACCCCGGCACCGAAACCCCGTCGACCATCCGCAACCCGGTGAACAGGCACTCCGCCATGGCCTGCCGCAACTCAGGGCGCTCGCGCTCGGTGACGGCGTGGCCAGCCTCGCTCGCGATGCGCATGTAGCCTGTCGGTAACCGCTCGTTCTGCCAACGCTCCCCTAACGGGTCGTCCGGTCTCCGGTGGTAGCTGTGGGCGCCGGCGCCGATGCCGAGGTAGTCGCCGCCTTCCCAGTAGTTGACGTTGTGGCGGGACTGGAGGCCGGGGCGGGCGTAGTTGGAGATCTCGTAGCGCTCCAGGCCGGCGTCGGCCAGGGTGTGCTGGACGCGGGCGGCCATCTCGATCTCCAACTCTTCGTCCAGGGGTTTCAGCAGGCCCTGGCGGTAGCGGGCGTGGAAGGGCGTGCCTTCCTCGATGGTGAGGTTGTAGGCGGAAAGGTGCGGCGGCTCGTTTTTCAGGGCCTGTGAAAGGTCGTGGCCCACGCCCTCCACGGTCTGTCCGGGAATGCCGTAGATCAGGTCGAGGCTGAAGTTGTCGAAGCCGGCCTTCCGGGCGCTCTTGAGGGCCTGGCGGGTTTCCTCGGCACTGTGGACCCGGCCCAGGAACTGCAACAGCTTGGGGTTGAAGCTCTGCGCTCCGATGCTGATGCGGTTGACGCCGCAACTCCGGTAGTCGCGGAAGCGGCCGGCATCCACCACGCCGGGGTTCGCCTCCAGGGTGATTTCCATTCCCTCGTCGAAGCCGAAAAGCCTGGCGGCTTCGTCGAGTACGGCGCCGATGCTGGCTCCCTGGAAGGTCGACGGGGTGCCGCCGCCGAAGAAGACGGTCTTGATGGAACGGCCCGTCCAGGCCTCCCGCTCGGAATGGTGGCGAAGTTCCCGGAGGAGCGCCCGGGTATACTCCTCCTCGGGTATACGGGCGGCCACGTGCGAGTTGAAGTCGCAGTAGGGGCACTTGCTGACGCAGTAGGGGATGTGGACGTAGAGGGAGAAAGCCCCCGCGTGTGGGTTTGAGTCGTGCTTCGTGTGCTGCGTCGGGCCGTAAGGAATCAAGGCTTGATGTCCTGCAGGAACCAGTCGCTTGCCACTTCCTTGCCCAACCCCATCTTCTCGGCGGCCTTGAGGATGCAGTGCCCCATGGCGGCGAACTGGACGCCGATGCCGATGTTGTTGAGGAAGAAGGTGATCTGGCCGGCGCCGGTGCGCCCGGTGGCGCGGCCGGACAGGAAGTCCGAGATCTCCGGGTAGACGCTCCAGTCCCTCGGCTTCTCCTGGCGGATTCCCGGCAGGTGGTCGATGCCGGGGGGCAGATGGTGCCGGATACCGCCCATCTGGGTGTGGATGCCGGTGATGTCCGCCTTGGCGAAGACGGTGTCGTCGTGCTCGAACTCGCGGATGGCGTTGTAGTGCACGCCGGGCTCCAGCATGTCGCCGGTGATGATGGGGGACGAGGTGCTGGTGGCGGTGCAGATGATGTCGCATCCGGCGATGGCCGCGGCGACGCTGCCCGTGGGCTCCACCTCGATGCCGTCGGATCCCATCTCCTCGGCGAATGCCTGCCGGTGCTCGGGCCGGGGACTGTACACCTTGACCGTCTTGATGGGCAGCACGTGGGTCAGCAGGCGGAAGTGGGCGCGGGCCTGCCCGCCGGTGCCGATGAGGCCCAGCCGGGCGGCCTCCGGCCGGCACAGCGCCTGGGCGCCCAGGGCGCTGGTGATGGCCACCCGTGTCTGCTGGATGACGCCGTCCGGCAGGATACCCATCAGCTCGCCGTTCTCCAGGCTGTACAACTGGACGAGTCCCAGGAACAGCCCCTTGCCGGCCAAAGGGAGCTTTTCCAGCCGTACCGCGCCGTTGTAGGTCTGCTCCTGGACCACGTCGGAGGTCACCCGCAGGGCCAGGGTGCCGAACCGCTCCACCGCGCCTTCCACGGACTTGAAGCTGTAGGACGCGTCGGCCATGGAGTGGTGCGTGTAGATGTGGGTGGTGGGGCGGTTCACCGACCGCCCGTCCGGGAGGTCCCGGTACGCGGTGGCCATGGCCTCCAGGCACTCGTCGATGTTCATGGCCTGACGCACGTCGTCGTTGTTCAGTATCCGTGTCATGGGGTTCCTTGTGAGAGCATCATCCGGCGGCGCCCGCCGTTGCCGCGTCCCTGCCCGGTCCCGCGACCGCGGCCCGGATGGCCCGGATCCGCTCGGCCGTGGCCGGATGCGAGTCATGGTAGGCGGAGTACCACGGATGGGGCGTCGGATTGCTCAGGTTGTTGACGGTCAGGGCCACCAGGGCCTCTTCCAGGGGCTTGCCGTCCTCCAGCAGCCGAACCGCGAAGCCGTCGGCCTCGTACTCGTGCCGCCGCGAAATCTGGTTCATAAACGGCGACAGCCAGAATGTAAACGGCCCGGAGATCTGTGAGAAGATGACCAGCGCCGTGTGGTGAGCCGGCCCGTCCAGTCCGAAGGCGCGGAACAGAGGCGGATAGTCCAGCAGCAGGCTCAGCACCCAAAGCCCGGCCAGGGTGAAGACGGCGCTCAGCGCGAGGCCCTTGAGCACGTGGCGCATCTTGTAGTGTCCCATCTCGTGAGCCAGCACGGAGAGGAGTTGCGGGCGGTCCAGTTGCCGCAGCAGCGTGTCGAACAGGACGATGCGCTTGGCCTTGCCCAAGCCGGTGAAGTAGGCGTTGGAATGGCCGGACCGCTTGGAGCCGTCCATGGTGTAGATGCCGCTGGTCCGGAGCCCCACCCGTTGCGCCAGCTCCGCGATGGCGTCCCGCAGCGAGTCGTCCGCCACCGGCGAGAACCGGTTGAACAGCGGCGCGATCAGGGTGGGATAGATGACCAGCATCAGGCCCTGGAACGCCAACACGAAACCGAAGACGTACACCCACCACCAGGCGCCGGTGGCCTTCATGAGCCACAGCACGCCGTAGAGGAACGGCGACCCGATCACGACCGCCAGGACCGTCCCCTTGAGCCGGTCCATGACGAAGGTCCGCGCGTCCGTCTTGTTGAAGCCGAAGCGTTCCTCGAGCACGAAGGTGGAGTAGACCCGGAGGGGCAGGGACATGACGGTGAAGACCCCGCCGACGGCGAGACAGAACAGGATGCCGGCGGCCTCCGGCACGGGCAGGAAGGCGCCGAGCCCGCGGGCGAGTCCGTCCACCCACGGCAGCACGCCGCCGAACAGCACCAGCAGCGTCAGCCCGGTACCGTACAACCCCGACCAGCGCGCGAAACGGCCCCGGGCCAGGGCATAACGTACCGACTTCTCGTGGGTTTCGGGGCTGATGCCGGCGGCGAACCCGTCCGGCAGCCGGCCCTGCCGCCACTGCCGCTCCAGATGCCGCATGTTGGCTTCGTTGAGCAGGGATTCGACGATCAGCTCCGCGGACAGGAAGCCCAGGAACAAGCAGGCGATGACCATTTCCATGAGAAATTGCGTAAGACGAGCGTTGTGGCTATCCTAGTTTAGGATTAGTGTCCTGTCGGGTCAATTCGCCGACCGACCCGTCAGGACACTAATCTGATTTGTAGCCGAGGCAACGGTTTGTTCCGCCTTGCCCCGCGTTCTGGAGGTGTCCCATGCTGTCCAACAAGGTAAGCGAGATCATGACGACCGCTGTCATCACGGCCGAGCCGTCAAGCACCATCCGGGATGTCACCCGGCTCATGGTGGATCGCCGGGTGGGCCGGGTGGTCATCACCGAGAACGACGCCCCGGCCGGTATCTTCACCGAGACCGACATCCTGAGGCGGGTCATGAACCGTGTACTGGACGTGCACAAGACGTCCATACGCCGGGTCATGACCACCCCGGTCCAGGGAGTTCCCGAGGGGACCTCCATCGTCGAGGTGCTGGGGCGGATGTACAAGGGGCGTTACCGCCACCTGGTGGTCTACGGCGACAACCGGCGCATGGTCGGCCTTGTCTCCATGCGGCGGATCCTCAACCTGGTGGTGGAGCTGGGCGCGAACCTGCGGGACTCGCGAGCCGTGGGGGAGGTCGTCTCCGGCGGCGTCCCCACCGTGGATGGCGCCATGCCGGTGACCCAGGTCATCGACAAGATGGTGCGGGAGCAGACGGGCTGCGTCATGGTTTCCGTCGATGACGATACCGGCGGCATCTTCACCGAGCGGGACGTGCTGACGCGGATCGCCCTGGAAGACCGGGACATGGGCCAAGTCCCGGTGTCCGAGGTCATGACTCCCGATCCCGTGGTCACCAGCGGATCGACGCCGGTCCAGGACGTGTTGGCGACCATGCGCGACAACGGGTTTCGTCACATGCCCGTGGCCGGCGACGGCGACGAGCTGGCGGGCATCGTCTCGGTGGGAGACGTGCTGCAATACGCCCAGGCCCTCGACATCGACGACGTCGTACGCAAGGCCTGGAAGGAGATCGAGGAGTTCTGGGAATCGGAAGAGAACTACACGCCGGGGTAGAGCCGGGCGGAAAACGGCCGCCATCGTGCGGAATTCAATGTCAAAAAGGGGTTAAGTCCTTGTTTCGGTTACGTTCTGTTGGTACACTAGCCAGCCAACACACTTCGCCCCACAACAATGGAGAACGACATGCCCGTTGTCAACGATCTCAGCATTAGCGTCGCTACTGCCAACGGTTCAGGAAGTGCGTCTTCCAACAATATCCTGTTCAAGTCCATCTTCAAGATGGGCATTCCCTGCTCCTCCAAGAACATGTTTCCGTCCAACATCCAGGGGTTGCCGACCTGGTACCAGATCCGGGCCAACGGCGACGGCTACCTGGGACGGAAGGACGTCATCGACGTCATGGTGATGTTCAACGACGATACCGCGGACAAGGACATCTACCGGGTCCGGGACGGCGGCCTGATCCTCTACGACGACACCAAGCCGTTGCCGGACCACCTGAAACGCGACGGAGTCCAGTATCTCGGCGTTCCGGCCAACGCTCTGGTCCAGAAACACGTCGAAGCCGGCCCGTTGCGCGCCAAGCAGCGCAACATGCTGTATGTCGGCGCCCTGGCCTATCTGTTCGGCATCGACATGGACACGATTCGCGAGGTGCTGAGCGACACCTTCGGCAACAAGCCCGCGGTCATCGAGTCCAACCTGCTCTGTATCGAGCTCGGCTACAACCATATGCGGGACAACGGCCTGAGCCAGTCCATCTCCATGCTGGAAAAGATCCCCGGCGGCAACGACGGCAAGATCGTCACCGAGGGCAACACCGCCTGTGCGTTGGGCGCCATCTACGGCGGAGTCACGTTCTGCGCCTGGTATCCCATCACCCCGTCAAGCTCCCTGGCCGAGGCCCTGGAGCGCTACCTGCCGCGGTTGCGCAAGGACAAGGACGGCAAGAACACCTACGCCGTGATCCAGGCCGAGGACGAGATCGCCGCCACCAACATGGTGGCGGGCGCGGGATGGATGGGCGCCCGGGCCATGACGTCGACCTCGGGACCGGGACTGTCGCTCATGAACGAGACCCTCGGCCTCCAGTACTTCGCGGAGATTCCCGGCGTCTACTTCATCATCCAGCGCGGCGGCCCTTCCACCGGGCTCCCGACCCGCACCCAGCAGGCCGACATCCAGCTCATGCACGTGGCCTCCCATGGCGATACCCGACACATCATCCTGATCCCCCATGACATGAAGTCCTGCTTCGACCTGGGGCGCAAGAGCTTCGACATGGCCGACCGGTTCCAGACCCCGGTCTTCGTCATGATGGATCTCGACCTCGGCATGAACCTCTGGGGCTCGGACCCGCTGGAGCTGGTTCAGGAGCCGTTCGATCGGGGCAAGGTTCTCAACGCCGATGACCTCGAAAAGCAGGGAGGCTTCGCGCGTTACCGCGACGTGGACGGCGACGGGGTGCCGCAGCGGACCCTGCCGGGCACCATGCATCCCATGGCCGCGTACTTCGCCCGAGGCTCGGGCCACGACGACCAGGCGCGTTACTCCGAGGACGAGAATGACTACAAGGAGACGCTGGACCGGTTGCGGCGCAAGCACGACACCGCACGATCGTATGTCCCCAAGCCTTTGGTCGAGTCCCAGCCGGAGGTGAACACCGGCGTGATCTGCTTCGGGTCGAGCTACGAGGCGGTGCGGGAGGCCCGGGACCGCCTCCGGGCCGCGGGCGTGGAGACCGACCACCTGCTGCTGAGAGCGCTGCCCCTGACCCATGAGGTCCGGGAGTTCGTGGCCTCCCACGAGGTGGTCTACCTGATGGAGCAGAACCGGGACGGGCAGATGGCGGCGATCTTCAAGGAGGCGTATCCCGAGTTTGCCACCAGGATCGTCAGCATCCTCATTTACGACGGGCTCCCCGCCACCGCGGGCGAGATCGTGCGGCAGGTCGAGCAGCATCGCGAAGCCGTCGCCAACGGAATCGAAACGAAGGTGGATGAATCATGGCAAAAGCAAATCGCGTCGATCTAACGGAAAAAGACTACAAGGGGGCGGACTCCACCATGTGCCGCGGCTGCGGCCATGACGCGATCTCGGCGTCCATCATGCGTGCGTTCTTCGCCAGCAGCGTGGACCCGCGCAAGGTCATCAAGTTGAGCGGCATCGGCTGCTCCTCCAAGACCCCCAACTACTTCATGAACCAGGCCTTCGGCATCAACGCGGTGCACGGCCGGATGGCGTCGGTGGCCACAGGCGCCAACGTCGGCAACCACCAGTTGATTCCCCTAGGCATTTCCGGGGACGGCGACACCTCGGCCATCGGGCTCGGCAACTTCTGCCACATGATGCGCCGCAACGTGAACATCACCTACGTCATCGAGAACAACGGCGTGTACGGGCTCACCAAGGGGCAGTTCTCCGCCACCGCCGACGAGGGCACGGTGATGAAGGGCGGCAAGATCAACGACATGCCCGCCATCGACCTATGCGAGCTGGCCATCACCCTGGGCGCCACCTACGTGGGCCGGAGCTTTTCCGGCGACCGGAAGCAGCTCGCGCCGCTGATCCAGGGCGCCGTGGCCCACAAGGGGACCGCCATCCTGGACGTGCTGAGCCCCTGCGTCACTTTCAACGACCACTCCGGCTCCACCAAGAGCCTCAAGTACATCCGGGAGCACCTGGACCCGCTCCATGACATCGACTTCATTCCGCCCTACGAGAACATCGAGGTGGACTACGAGGAGGGGACCGATCAGGAGGTGACCATGCACGACGGCTCGCGGATCACGCTGCACAAGCTCGGGCACAACTACGATCCCACCAGCCGGATGCAGGCGGTGACCGCGCTTCACGGCGCGGTGGCCGAGCACAAGTTCCTGACCGGCCTCATCTATCTCAACGAAGAACGGGCGGAGTTCATCGAGGACCTCAACCTCTGCGACACGCCGCTGGCGTTTCTGGACCAGGACGCGGTGCAGCCGCCGGCGAACTGGCTGGATGACATCAACGCCGAGCTCATGAAGTAGCCCGGTTCGCGGGCCACGAGAAGATGAGCGAAGCCAGCGAAGTCCTGATCCTCCACACGTCCGACCTGCATCTGGGCGCCGACAGCATCCTGACGGACGATGTATCCGGCAACGTGCCGGTGCTCCAGCAGGTCCTTTCCACGGCCCGCGACCAGCAGGCCGACCTCGTCATTCTCGCGGGAGATACCTTCGACCACAACCGCCAGGGCGGCACGTTCCTGGAGGAGGTTTCGGGTGTCATGGCGGACGCCGGGCTTCCCATCGTCATCCTGCCGGGCAACCACGACCCGTTGACCCCGGATTCGGTCTACCGCAGGGCCGAGTTCGGCGACGCCGGCAACGTACACGTGCTGGGCCTGACCACGGAACGTGGCGACTTCCCGGAGCTGGACCTGGAGGTATGGGGCCGCCCGCATGTGGACTACCTGGACATGATGCCGTTGCCCGAGCCCCCGGAGCGGCGCACCCGCTGGCAGTTGGCGGTGGCCCACGGCCACTACGTGGAAGCCGAGCCCGAGTCGACGGTGCTGCTGGGCTCGTGGCTGATCCGCCAGGAAAACCTCACCACCAGCGGCGCCGACTACGTGGCCCTGGGCCACTGGAACCGCGCCGTCCAGGTGGGCGACCGACAGATCCCCGCCTACTACTCCGGCTCCCCCAGCTACGCCGGCACCGTCAACGCCATCCGGCTCCACAACGACGGCCGCGTCGTGGTAACCCAGATCCCGGTGTGACCGGACCCCACTCATCCGTCATTCAGACGTGAGGGCTGCCCGGTGTTGCCCTGGGCCCACCCTCCACCCCCTGGACCCCGGGTCAAGCCCGGGGTGACGTCCGGGTCAAGCCCGGGGTGACGTCCGGGTCAAACCCGGGGTGACGTCCGGGTCAAGCCCGGGGTGACGTCCGGGTCAAGCCCGGAGGTGACGTGGAGGCGGGTCCAGGGCCCTGGCTTTCCCCGCACCCCACTGTCACGCCGGCGCACCGCACCCGTCACCCCGGCGCACCCCACCCGTCACCCCGGGCTTGACCCGGGGTCCAGGAGGGGCCGGGGCGGCGGATTGGCCGTTTCGGCCCTTGGTACTTCAGTGATGGTGCGAGTGCTTCTTCTGCAGCCCGCCGTGCCCCATGCGCAGGATGTCTTCCCGGGTGACCCGGGTTCCCGCCAGGAGCTTGGGCAGCATGAAATCGAAGGCGGTGACCGGGTCGTGGAGGACACACCCGGACAGGCCGAGGACCGGGATTTCTCCCAGGTAGCTCATGAGGAACATGGAACCAGGGAGCACCGGGAAGCCGTGTGAGACGACGTCGGCGCCGCTGCGGCGGATGCCTTCGGGAGTGAGGTCGTCCGGATCCACGGACATGCCGCCGCTCACCAGGATGATCTCCGCGCCCTTGGCGGCGAAGTCCTTGATGTGGCCGGCGATGACGTCGGGATCGTCCGGGGCCAGGGTGGCCGGCTCCAGGGTCGAGCCCATGCCCTCCACCTTCTCCCGCACCCGCGGCTCGAAGCCGTCCGTGATCCGGCCGGTGAAGACCTCGCTGCCGGTCACCAGCAGGTAGACCTTCTTCGCGGGCATGCCCCTCACCGATACGATGGAGGCGTTCTTGCACAAGGCTTCCGCCTGCGCCACCAGCTCCTCCTTCACCACGATCGGGATGGTGCGGGTGCCGCCTACCACCGTGCCTTCCCGGACGAACCCGCCGGAGGGAAGGGTGGCGAGGATGAGGTCTCCCAGCTCGTTGAACCGGAACAGCAGCTCATCGTCCACTTCCAGCATGCCGTCTCTTGCCGCCACCAGGTTGACCCGGCCCTCGCTCGGGTCGGTGAGCGTCAGGCCGTTTCCGGCCGCGGCCCGCGCCAGCCGTTCGGCGGCATCTTCTTCGTGCAGGTCGTCCGTCCCAAGCTCCATGATGTAGATGTGGGCCTTGCCCACGTCCAGCAGCCGCGGCACGTCCTCCTCGGCGATGAGGTGCCCGCGCTTGAACCGGGGGCCCTTGTGCCCGCCGGGTATGATCTCGGTGATGTCGTGAGCCAAGCGGAGTCCCACCGCCTCTTCAACCGGAATGACCTTGAGCATTGGCAATCTCTCCCTGAAGCCGCGTTTCCACGCGCGACCCGAATCCGTCTTTCCCGCGAAGGCGGGAATCCAGGCGGGGTGGCGTGGGGGCTAGTCCCGAATATCCTGGGTGAACCACTCCCTGGGGATCTCCCGGCCGGCGCCCAGCTCCCGCGCCTTCCGCACCACGTACCCGGCCACGGATGCAAACTGGAGCCCCTGGGTGCCGTCGTTGAGGAAAAGCGTTACGTCCGAGTCCTTCGTCCGCCCCTCGGCCGTGCCGCCCATGAGATCCGTAAGCAAGGGGTGTTGTCCGGCGAAGAGATCGACTCCCGGCGAGACGATGCGCTCCGTCTCGTCGTCGGTGCCGGCTACGTAGGAGGCATATCCGGCGATGCGCCGCATGCCCTCGTCCAGTGTGCCGATGGTGCCGCGCCCGAGCTTCACGATGACGTCGCAGCGGTCGAGGATGCCGGGTTCCCATTCGTTGCTGCGGACGCAGGTGACGAAGGCGCCGTCCTCCACCCAGCCGGAATTTTCCACCACCACCCGGACCGAGTCGGTGCAGGTGGCCACCATGTCCGAGCCCCGGACCACCTCTTCCACGCCCTCCCGGGCGGTCACCGGCACGCCCAGCATCTCGCTCATCTTGCGCGCGTAGGCCTCGCGGTTGGCCGCGGTGGGGCTGTAGACCTTGACCTCCCGCAGTTTCCGCACTTCCGCGAAGGCCCGCAGGTAGGTCTCCGCCATGCCGCCGGAGCCGAGCATGCCCACCGTCGCCGCGTCGTCCCGGGCCAGGTACCGGGCCGCCAGGCCGGCGCAGGCGCCCACCCGCATGTGCTGGATGATGCCGTCGTTGATGATCGCCAGGGGCTCGGCGTTCCGCGCCGAGAACACCAGCACCAGCCCGCAGTAGGTGCCGGGCTCCATGCAGTACTTCTCGACGGTGCGGCCTTCCGGCCACTCCAGCATGTCCGACTTCATGCGGATGGCGAAGACCCCGAAGGAACGCGACGCTCCTTCCATGGTCCCCCAGCGGTACATGCGTTCGGGTTCTTCCTGCGGCACGTAGAGGTCGATGCGGGGCCGGTAGACCGCCCGTTGCGCCAGCAGGTCCCGGTAGCCGGTTTCCAGGGCGTCGATGCACCCCTTCATGTCGAGGATTTCGTCGACGGTTTCATTGTTGATGAGCAGCATAGGTATTCCTGAACAGAGTATTGCTGAGAAGAGGGGTTGAACCGGGGACGAACGGAGGCACGAGCTCGCCGGCGCCTTGACCGGCGGCGACGCGCGTCAGCCTCCCAGCGTAATCATCTCGATCTTGTCGTGTTGTCCGGGGTCGTAGCCGTCGGGAGAGTGGATGGCTTCGAGCCGCTCGGCCGAAAAGCGGTCGGTGCGGCCGGTCCAGATCGCTTCCAGCCACTGCCGGATCTCGTCGTCACCGGCGCCGCTCCGGAGCCGGGCCTTGAGGTCGTGCCCGGTGCGGGAGAAGAGACAGGTGACCAGGCGGCCGTCCGCCGTGAGGCGGCCGCGGCTGCAGGTGCCACAGAACGGCTCGGTGACGGACGCCACGACGCCCACGGTACCCTTGCCGTCGCGGAAGGCGTAGTCCACGGCCGGGGCGTTACCGTCGGCCCTGCCCACCGGATCCAGCGGGTAGCGCGCGCCGATCCGCTGCACGATCTCCGCCTTCGGCACGGTCCGCTCCAGCCGCCATGCGTTGGCCGTCCCCACGTCCATGTATTCGATGAACCGCACCACGAAACCGTGGGTCCGTCCGAATTCCACCAGCGGGAGGATGTCTTCCTCGTTGACGCCGCGTTCGATGACCGCGTTGATCTTGATGGGGTCCAGTCCGGCCTCCCGGGCGGCGAACAGCCCCTTCAGGACGTCGTCCAGGTCCCCCCGCTTGGTGACGCGCCGGAACCGTTCCGGGTCGAGGCTGTCGATGCTCACGTTGATGCGTCCCAGCCCGGCCGACCGCAGCGCCGCGGCCATCTCGCCCAGGCGCGTGCCGTTGGTGGTGAGGGCGACGTCGTCGATGCCCGGGATGCCCGCGAGCTGCCGTACCAGGTCCGGCAGGTCGCGCCGCAGCAAGGGCTCGCCCCCCGTCAGCCGGATCTTCCGCACTCCCAGGGGCACGGCTAGCCGCACCACCCGGCCGATTTCCTCGTAGGTCAGGATCTCCCGCTTGTCGATCCAGTCGTAGTGGTCGAAGGGCATGCAATAGGTGCAGCGGAAGTTGCACCGGTCCGTCACGGATATCCGCAGGTCACGCAGCGGGCGATTCAATTGGTCCGTCAACACGATGTGTCAATATGGAATCTGGGACTTCCCAAGTCAAGGAACTGCCGGCCGCACGAAACAGGGGCCGTGCAACACGACAAGAGCGTGACGGATGGAGTCGAGATTATGCCAGCGACGCAACGAACTCGGCGTGTTCGGCGGCGTCCAGACCTTTTTGAAGTTCGCCCATGACTCGGGCCATGTCGCCGGCCAACAACGCCGCAACCGCCAGCCGCAATCCCGGAAAGGTGCTGCTTTCGTACACACCATCGGGACCGGGTGAGATTCGGACGTATTCGCCGTCGCGCAGCAGAAACCAGTCGAACTCCTGGTCCTCCACGCGCCAGACCAAGTATTCCTTCACGCCCGCGGTACGGTATGCGTCCATCTTGTCGTGCAAATCGTAGGAGACCGTGCTTGAGGAAACCTCGGCCACAAGCTCGGGCGCACCTTCCACGTAGTCGTCGGCGCTGACCCGCGAGCCGGCGCGGTCCTCGGGGTCCAGGCGCAACAAGGCGTCCGGCTGCGGCTCCGTGTCCCAATCCAGACGGACGGTCGCGTTGCCGCCATGCCGAACTCCCTCCGTGAAGGCGGCGTAGGTTCCCAGCCATGTCAGCAACCTTGCGTGCGGCTCGCCGTGTTTCCCGAAGCGAACGGGTGAACCCACGTACACCACTCCTTTGATGAGCTCCGCCTTCTTCAAATCAGGCATCGCGTCATATCGCTTCTCGAACTCGTCCCGGGTCAACCGGTCACCGTTCTCGAGCGGGGGCGGCGGCGTTTCACGCGGACCCGTCCCAAGAGTCGGGTTCGTGTCGTTTCCTCTCGCGGGCGTGTGCGAGATCACCATGATCGCGTCCTCCGTTCGCTTCCGGGAAATTCTACAAGACCCCGGACGGCGAAACAACGCGAACGGCGACCGGAACGGTGTCGCTCGTTCCTTTGCCGACCGGCAGGTGTCCCTGGAAACTCACCCGATGACCGTGCCTTGACGGACGCGCCGTCAAGGGGAATAATCGCAAGATCCGTGCCTGCGTCGGGGCTGCCAGGGCAGTTGCCCGGCAGGCACTCATTCAGAGAAGGAGTCACTCATGGGCAATACCTGGGACGATATTCTGACCGATCGTGACAAGGAAGTGTTCGCACTGTCGGGCTACGGCGCCAAGGCGGGGTTCGGCCAAAGGCCGGCCGTGCTCATCATCGACGTGAACTACAACTTCGTCGGCGACCGGCGGGAGCCCATCCTGGAGTCCGTGAAGCGTTTCCGCAACAGTTGCGGCGAGGAGGGGTGGGTCGGCGTGGACCACATCGTCACGCTGCTGGAGGAAGCCCGGAAGAAGCACCTGCCGATCTTCTACACCACCGGCCACGGGGAGGAGCAGTCCGTCGCCTTCGGCCGCTGGCACGGCAAGAACTCCCGCGGCACCGAGGACTTCGAAGAGCTGGCGAAGAAGGGCAACGAGATCGTTGCCGAGATCGCGCCTCAAAAAGGCGAGGTGGTGGTGCGCAAGCAGAAGCCGAGCGCCTTCTTCGGCACCCCGCTCACCAGCATGCTGAACGAAGTCCACGCGGACTCCCTGCTGGTGGCCGGCACCACCACCAGCGGCTGCGTCCGGGCCTCGGTCATCGACGCGTTCTCGTACAACTACGGCGTCAGCGTGGTGGAGGAGTGCACCTTCGACCGCGGCCAGTCGTCCCACAAGATCAACCTCTTCGACATGAACATGAAGTACGCGGACGTGGTGTCGCTGGAGGAGACCGTCGACTACATCCGGGGCCTGGCGGACAACCTGTACGCCCCGGCGCTGTAGGCCGGCGGCAACCATGGCCGGCACCGGCACCCGGGTGTAGGGGCGGGTTTCGAACCCGCCCCGCCCGCTTCAAGCGGGCGGGGCGCGCCACCGTATCCGATGGACGAATTCGCACGGCACATCGACGGCTTCGGCGACTACCTGCGGGATCAGGCGCGGTTCTCTCCCCATTCGGTCAAGGGTTACCTCACCGACGTGGAGGGGTTGCGCCGGTATCTGGAGGAGAACGGGCTCGACCTGGGCAGCCCCGGAACGTCCGCGCTGCAAGCCGTGGACACGCAGTGGATCCGGGGCTACCTCAAGACGCTCCACGACAGCCGCAAGAAGAGCACCATCGGCCGGAAGCTGGCCGCCCTGAAGGGGTTCTTCCGCTATCTTCTGCGGGAAGGCGTCATCCACCGGGATCCGCTGGTGGGTTTCTCGACGCCGAAGCAGGAATCCCCGCTTGTGACCTTCCTTTCGGTCGATGAGGCGTTCCGGGTGCTGGGTTGCCTGCCGGGAGACGGTATTCTTCCGGCCCGCGATCGGGCCGTCATGGAGGTGCTTTATTCGTCCGGCGTCCGGGTCAGCGAGCTCGTTGGCCTCGACTGGCGCGACGTGGACTTCTCCCTGGGCGTGCTCAGGGTCCTCGGCAAGGGGTCCAAGGAGCGTATCGTGCCCGTGGGAGAGGTTGCGCTGGCCGCGCTGCGGGACTACGCGGACCACCAGCGGAGCCGGTGGAGTCGGGCGGCGCGGGGCGAGGAGCCGGTGTTCCTGAACCACCTCGGCAACCGGATCACCACCCGCAGCGTCGCCCGGATCGTGGAGAAGTATCTGCGCCTCGCCGGAATTCCCGTGCGCATGGGGCCCCACGGCCTGCGGCACACCTTCGCCACCCACCTGCTGAACGCGGGCGCGGACCTGCGCTCGATCCAGGAACTGCTGGGCCACGTGAGCCTGTCCACCACCCAGCGCTACACCCACGTCAACCTCGACCAGCTCACTGCCGTCTACGACCGCGCCCATCCCCGGGCCTGAAGGCCCGCCACGAGGCCCGCACATGACGTCCGGGCCGCCCCCGAATCCGGTTTCCGGGCGGCGAGGGCCTGCGAAGTCCGCGTTTTCGTGTTACAGTTGGCGGTTTGTTTGCAGGGCGACGGGCGTGCCGTCGATCCGGCCCGGGCAGTCCTCGCGGAGCGATTCGATTGACGACGTTTCACGGAACCACCATTCTCGCGGTGCGGCATGAGGGCCGGATCGTGGTCGCCGGCGACGGCCAGGTGAGCCTCGGCGACACCGCCCTCAAGCACACCGCCCGCAAGGTCCGGAAGCTCTACGGCGACAAGGTGATCGCGGGGTTCGCCGGAGCCACCGCGGATGCGTTCACGCTGTTCGAGAAGTTCGAGGGCAAGCTCGAGAAGCACGGCGGGGTGTTCAAGCGGGCGGCGGTGGAGCTGGCCAAGGAGTGGCGCACCGACCAGGTGCTCAGGCGGCTGGAAGCGCTGATGATCGTCGCCGATGTGGAGGATTGCCTGGTGGTGTCGGGCAACGGCGACGTGGTGGAGCCGGACGACGGCGTCATCGCCATCGGCTCGGGCGGCAACTATGCGCTGGCGGCCGCGCGTGCTCTGGTGCGGCACAGTCCGCTCGATGCCCGCGCCATCGCCGAGGAAGCCATGAAGGTGGCCGCGGCGATCTGCGTCTACACGAACGACAAGCTGACCATCGAGGAGCTGCCCTGATCCCGCGCGGGTATCACGCGCCCGACGGGCGCGTGCCGGCGGCCTCTCACGACGGATGACATGAAGGATGAAAGCCGACAGATGAGCGTCCGGACGTCGGACGGACAGTCTTTGACCCCCGTCATGACGCCCCGCGAGATCGTCTCGGAGCTGGACCGCTACATCGTGGGGCAGCGCGACGCCAAGCGGGCGGTGGCGGTGGCGGTGCGCAACCGGTGGCGGCGGCAGCTCGTGCCCGAGGAGTTGCGGGACGAGATCGCTCCCAAGAACATCATCATGATCGGCCCCACCGGGGTGGGAAAGACCGAGATCTCCCGCAGGCTGGCGAAGCTGGCCCAGGCGCCCTTCATCAAGGTGGAGGCGTCCAAGTTCACCGAGGTGGGTTACGTCGGCAGGGACGTGGAATCCATCATCCGGGACCTCATGGACCAGGCCGTCAAGCTGGTCCGGGAGGAGGAGCAGGAGAAGGTCCAGGTCAAGGCCAGGGACCTGGCGGAAGAGCGGGTGCTGGACCTGCTGTTGCCGGAGCCGCAGGCTACGGAAAACGGCGGCGAAGAGGGGTTCCGGCCGTCGCCGGACACCCGGGAGAAGCTCCGCAGGATGCTCCGGGCCGGGAAGCTGGACGATCGCGACGTGGACGTCGAGCTGACCCAGAACATGACGCCGATGATCGAGGTGCTGACCCCGCAGGGGATGGAGGAAATGGAGTCGAACATCAAGGAGATGTTCTCCAACCTGCTTCCCAAGCAGTCCAAGCGAAAGACCGTGAAGATACCCGAGGCATTGAAGCTGCTGACCCAGGAGGAAGCAGCCAGGCTCGTGGACATGGACACGGTGGTGGGCGAGGCCACCCGGCGGGTGGAGCAATCGGGGATCGTGTTCATCGACGAGATCGACAAGATCGCCGGGCGGGAATCGCTCCACGGCCCCGACGTGTCCCGGGAAGGGGTCCAGCGGGACCTCCTGCCCATCGTCGAGGGCTCGACGGTGAGCTCGAAGTACGGCCTGGTGAGGACCGACCACATCCTTTTCATCGCCTCCGGCGCCTTCCACAACTCCAAGCCGTCGGACCTGATCCCGGAGTTTCAGGGCCGGTTTCCGATCCGGGTGGAGCTCAGCTCGCTGGACAAGAACGACTTCGTGCGCATCCTGACCGAGCCCAAGAACGCGTTGATCCGCCAGTACGTGGCGTTGCTCGAGACCGAGAAGATCCGGCTGCTCTTTCAGGAGGACGCCATCGAGGAGATCGCCCGCATCAGCGCCGAGGCCAACGAGAAGATGGAGAACATCGGCGCCCGCAGGCTGCACACGATCCTGGAGAAGCTCCTGGACGAGGTCTCCTTCACCGCGCCGGAGATGCCCGGCCGGGAAGTCCGCATCGACGCCGGGTACGTGAGCGAGCGCCTGGACGCCATTCTGAAGAACGAGGACCTGTCCCGGTACATCCTGTAGCCCCCGTTGCGGAGTAGCCTGAAGTGGATGATTTCATAGGCAAGGCGGAAGTCCTGCTGGAAGCGCTTCCGTTCATCAAGCGTTTTTTCGGCAAGACGTTCGTGGTCAAGTACGGCGGCGCGGCCATGGTGGACGAGGCCCTCAAGCAGAGCTTCGCCCAGGACGTCGTGCTGCTCAAGTACGTGGGCATCAACGTGGTGGTGGTGCACGGCGGCGGCCCCCAGATCAACGAGACGCTGGGGAAGATGGGCATCGAGAGCCGCTACGTGCGCGGCATGCGGGTCACCGATTCGGAGACCATCGACATCATCGAGATGGTGCTGGTGGGCAAGGTCAACAAGGAGATCGTCGCGCTCGTCAACCAGCACGGCGCCGCCGCCGTGGGCCTCAGCGGCAAGGACGGCCAGCTCATCCTGGCGCGCAAGATGAACGTGGCCGTGCCGGGCGACGGGGAGAGCACGGAGATCATCGACATCGGCATGGTGGGGGAGATCGTCCGGGTGGACCCCACGGTGATCCGCTCCCTGGACGGCAAGTTCATCCCGGTCATCGCGCCGGTGGGCGTGGGCGAGAGCGGAGAGACCTACAACATCAACGCCGACCTGGTGGCGGGGAGGGTGGCCGCCGCACTCGGCGCGGAGAAGCTCATCCTGCTCACCGACGTGGAAGGGGTGCGGGACCGCGAGGGGGGGCTGATCAGCACCCTCACCATCTCCCAGTCCGCCGATCTCATCGAACGGGACGTGATCTCCTCGGGCATGATCCCCAAGGTCGAGTGCTGCGTGGACGCCCTCAACGGAGGCGTGGTCAAGACCCACATCATCGACGGCCGGGACCGACACGCCGTCCTGCTGGAGATCTTCACCGAACGGGGAGTGGGGACCGAGGTGGTCCGAGATTCGTAGGGGCGGGTTACAGCCACGCCCGTGCCCGATGGATGCATCATGTCGAACCTTGAAACACAACAGTTGACCGAAGCACACGTGATGAACACATACGCGCGCTTCCCCATCGCGCTGGTGAGGGGGGAAGGGACGCGGGTGTGGGACGCGGACGGCAAGCCATACCTGGACTTCGTCGCCGGCATCGCGGTCAACAGCCTTGGCCACTGCCACCCGGCCGTGGCCAAGGCCGTGTCCGAGCAGGTGCGGAGCCTGATCCACGTCTCCAACCTCTACCACATCGAGCCCCAGGCCCGGCTCGCCAAGGCGCTCTGCGAGCATTCCTTCGCCGACCGGGTGTTCTTCTGCAACAGCGGCGCCGAGGCCAACGAGGCCGCCATCAAGCTGGCGCGGCGCTACGGCTCCGAGCAGGCCGGCGGCAGGACCGAGGTCATCACCGCCCTCAACTCGTTCCACGGGCGCACCCTGGCCACCCTGACCGCCACCGGCCAGGAGAAGATCCGGCTCGGCTACGATCCGTTGCCGTCGGGGTTTCGCTACATCCCGTTCAACGACCTGGACGCGGCGGAGGACGCGGTGGACGGGCGCACCGCGGCGATCCTGGTGGAGCCCATCCAGGGCGAGGGCGGCGTGGTGGTGCCGGACGTGTCCTACATGCGCGGGTTGCGGCAGCTCTGCGACGACAAGGGCCTGCTGCTGATATTCGACGAGGTCCAGGTGGGCATGGGACGCACCGGCCGGCTCTTCGGCTACGAGCACTTCGGCGTCGAGCCCGACGTCATGACCCTGGCCAAGGCATTGGGCGGCGGCCTTCCCCTGGGCGCCATGCTGGCGCGGGAGGAGGTGGCGAAGAGCTTTCCGCCGGGCTCCCACGCCTCCACCTTCGGCGGCAATCCGGTGGTGTGCCGGGCCGGGCTGGCGGTGATGGAGACGATTCTGGAAACCGGCCTGGTGGAGCACTGCGAGGAGGTCGGCGGCCTGTTGCGCCAGGGGCTGGAGGCGCTGGCGGGGCGCTTCGGCTTCATCCGGGAAGTGCGCGGCAAGGGGCTCCTCCTGGGCATGGAAATGGACCGCGAGTGCGGACCCCTGGTCCAGGAATGCATGAAGGAAGGCCTGCTGGTGGTGCTGGCGGGCGCCAACGTGCTCCGCATGGTGCCGCCGTTGACCATCGAGAAGGCCGAGGTGGACGAGGCGCTGGAGATTCTGGAGCGGGTGCTGGAACGGGCGTGACGGTGATGAAGAAGCGGGACGTATTGACGTTGCGGGACCTCGCCCGGGCGGATCTGGACGAGGTGCTTTCCCTGGCCGCCGCCCTCAAGCGGGAGCGCGCGGAAGGGCATCTGCGGCCGCTTCTGGCCGGTAAAAAGCTGGCCCTGGTGTTCCAGAAGCCCAGCCTCAGGACCCGGGCCACCTTCGACATCGGCATGACCGAGCTGGGAGGCAGCGCGCTGTTCCTGGGGCCGGACGAGGTGCAGCTCGGCGAGCGGGAGACCCCGGCCGACTGCGTGCGGGTGTTGAGCCGCCTGGTGGACATCCTCGCGGTGCGGACCTTCGCCCAGGACATCGTGGCGGAGATGGCGGCTTTCGGTTCGGTGCCGGTGATCAACGCGCTGTCCGACCTGTACCACCCGTGCCAGGTGCTGGCGGACCTCCTCACCTTGCAGGAGTGCAAGGGTGCCCTCGAAGGACTCCACGTGGTGTTCGTGGGGGACGGCAACAACGTCGTGCATTCCTGGCTGCTGGCGGCGGAAAAGCTGCCGTTCCGGTTTACGCTGGCCTGTCCCGAGGGTTTCGAGCCCGACAGGGAGATCTTCGACTCGGCGGTGGCCGCGGGCGCGGAGGTGGCGGTCACCCATGATCCGGCGGCGGCCGTGAGCGGCGCCGACGCCATCTATACCGACGTGTGGGCGAGCATGGGCCAGGAAGCGGAAGCCGGGGACCGGGAACGGGCCTTCGCCGCCTTCCAGGTCAACGGAGAGCTGGTGGCCCGGGCCGGGGACGACGTGGCGGTGATGCACTGCCTGCCGGCGCACCGCGGCCAGGAGATCACCGACGAGGTCATCGAAGGCCGCCATTCGGTGGTGTTCGACCAGGCGGAGAACCGCCTTCACGCCCAGAAGGCGCTGATGGTCTGGTGCCTGGCCGCGGGAACGTAGTGTCGTGTCTCACGTAAATGTTGACAAATCTGCTGGTCTTTTTCGTCGTCGGCTGCGTTGGTCACCCCGGGCCCCGGGTCAGGCCCGGGGCAAGCTTGACCCGGGGTCTTCCTCGCGTGGTACCGCCACTGCTCGTCATCGCGCCTTGCCGACAACGAAAAATCCTGCGCATCTTTGTCAACATTTACGTGGGACACGACACTAGTTTGAACCATCGACGGGGAGTTTCATGAAACCGAACAAGGTCGTGCTGGCGTACTCGGGCGGTCTCGATACGTCTGTGTGCCTGCGCTGGGTGAAGGAGACCTACGACTGCGAGGTCATCGCCTACTGCGCCGACGTGGGACAGGAAGAGGACCTGGAAGAGGTGCGGCGCAAGGCGCTGGCCACCGGCGCCGGCAAGGTGGTGGTGGACGATCTCAGGGAGGCCTTCGTCCGCGACTACGTGTTCCCCATGCTGCGGGGCAACGCGGTCTACGAAGGCTCCTACCTGCTGGGCACCTCCATCGCCCGGCCCCTGATCGCCCGGAGGCAGCTGGAGGTGGCCATCGAGGAAGACGCCGAGGCGGTGTCCCACGGCGCCACCGGCAAGGGCAACGACCAGGTGCGGTTCGAGCTGACCTACTATGCCCTCAAGCCGGACATCCAGGTCATCGCGCCCTGGCGGGAGTGGGACCTCAACTCCCGCACCGCGCTGATCGACTACGCCCGGCAATACGATATTCCCGTGCCGGTGACCAAGGACAAGCCTTACAGCATGGACCGCAACCTGTTCCACATCAGCTACGAGGGCGGCGTGCTCGAGGACCCCTGGCAGGAGCCGCCGGCGGACATGTTCCTGTGGACGACAGCGCCGGAGGACGCGCCGGACGAGCCGCAGCACGTCGAGCTGGAGTTCGCCGCCGGCGACCCGGTGGCGCTGGACGGACGGCGCCTGGAGCCGGCGGAGATGCTGGTGGCGCTCAACGCCCTCGGGGCGCGCCACGGCATCGGCCGGGTGGACATGGTGGAGAACCGCTACGCCGGCATGAAGTCCCGGGGCATCTACGAGACCCCCGGGGGGACGATCCTGCACGCGGCCCGCAGGGCGGTGGAGCACCTCACCCTGGACCGCGAGGTGATGCAACTCCGGGATTCCTTGATTCCCCGGTACGCCCAGATGATCTACAACGGCTACTGGTTCGCGCCGGAGCGGCAGATCCTGCAGCAGGCCCTGGACGCGTCGCAGGCGCGGGTGAGCGGCACGGTGCGGCTGAAGCTCTACAAGGGCTCGGCATCGGTGGCCGGAAGGAAGTCGCCGGTGTCGCTGTACGACCCCGTGACCGCCACCTTCGAGAAGGACGAGAGCTACAACCAGGCGGATGCCGAGGGTTTCATCAAGCTGAACGCCTTGCGGCTCAAGATGGGCGGGCGGGTCGCCGGCGCGTAACCAACCGACATGGCCAGGAAGAAACAGCTATGGGGCGGCCGGTTCGCCGGCTCCACCGCGGATTCCGTGGTGGCCTTCACCGCGTCCATCGACGTGGACCGGCGCCTCTACCGGCACGACATCGACGGCAGCATCGCCCATGCCCGCATGCTCGGCAAGCAGGGCATCATCCCCGCCGGCGACGCCCGCAAGATCGTCGCCGGGCTGCGGGCGGTGCGGAAAGAGATCGAGAGCGGGGCGTTCCCCTACAGCGTCGCCGACGAAGACATCCACATGAACATCGAGCGGCGGCTCACCGAGAAGGTCGGCGCCGTGGGCGAGAAGCTGCACACCGCCCGGAGCCGCAACGACCAGGTCAGCCTGGACATGCGCCTCTACCTGCGGGAGGCCCTCGACGGCATCCTGGGGGACCTCGAAGCCCTGCAAAAGGCCCTCGGAGGCGCGGCCAGGCGTAACGAGGGCGTGCTGATGCCCGGCTACACCCACCTCCAGCGGGCCCAGCCCGTGCTCTTCGCGCACCACCTGCTGGCCTACGTGGAGATGTTCGAGCGGGACAAGAGCCGCTACCGCCACTGCCGGGCCGAAACCGACGTCTTGCCCCTGGGCTCCGGGGCGCTGGCGGGCACGAGCTTCCCCATCGACCGGGCCTATGTGGCCGAGCTGCTGGGTTTCCCGCGCCTCTCGGAGAACAGCATCGACGCCGTCAGCGACCGGGATTTCGTGCTGGAGTTCCTGTCGGCGTCCGCCATCCTGTTCGTCCATCTGAGCCGCATGGCGGACGAGCTGATCCTGTGGTCCAGCGAGGAGTTCGGCTTCATCGAGTTGCCGGACGGCTTCTGCACGGGCAGCTCGATGATGCCGCAGAAGAAGAACCCCGACGTGGCCGAGCTGATCCGCGGCAAGACCGGGCGGGTGTACGGCCACCTCAACGCGCTGCTGACCATCATGAAGGGGCTGCCGCTGGCCTATAACCGTGACCTCCAGGAAGACAAGGAGCCCCTGTTCGACACCGTCGACACGGTGTCGGCGTGCCTGCTCATGGCCCGGGAGCTGCTGAACGGCCTGCGGGTGCGGAGCGAGCGGATGCTGGCCGCGGCGGAGGAAGGCTTCATGAACGCCACCGACCTGGCGGACTACCTGGCGGGCCGGGGCCTCAGCTTCCGCGCCGCCCACGACGTGGTGGGCCGGTTGGTGCGCCACTGCATCGACACCGGGCAAAAGCTGCAGGAACTGTCCCTGGACGAGCTCCGGGGCTACTGTCCGGGCATCGGCGCGGACGTCTACAAGATCCTGACCGTCCGGGCCGGCGTCGAGCGCCGGCGCGCCCCCGGCGGCACCGCCTCCGCCAACGTGCGCCGGCGCCTGAAGAAACTGGGGGTATGATGGTCCTTCGACTCCGCTGCGCCGGCGTTTCGTTCCGCTCCATCCTTTGCCTGCTCCTGCTTGTGGCAACACTGGCGGGCGGTTGCGGCAAGAAGGGCTCCCCCCGGGCGCCGGAGCTGGTGATGCCCGTAGCCATCAGCGACCTGAAGCTCTTGCTGGAGGACCGCAGCATCCGCCTGGGCTGGTCGCATCCCCGCAAGGCTCTCGACGGCCAGCCGCTCACGGACCTGGAGGCGTTCGTGGTGTACCGCAAGAGCACCGCGGCGGACTGTCCGGACTGCCGCGCCGCCTACAGCGAGCGGGCGGTCATCAACGTGGAAGACGAGGGCCGCTTCTTCAAGCAGTCCGATTACGGGTTTACGGATACCGAGCTCCGTACCGGCACGGTGTACCGGTACCGGGTCCGGGTCCGGTTGTCCGACGGCTCCCTCAGCAGGCCGTCCAATGAGGTCAGCATCGTATGGCGCCAACGGTAGAGGATCGCTTCACGCACAGGAACGACACGCTGTACTGCGAAGACGTGCCGGTCAGGGATGTCGTCGACGCGGTGGGGACGCCGGTGTACGTGTACAGCCTTGCCCGGTTGCGTGACGCCTTCCGGGGCTTCGACCAGGCTTTCGCCGGAAGCCGGCATCTCGTGTGCTTCTCGGTCAAGGCGAACTCCAACCTCGCGGTGCTGCGCGCCTTCGTGAACGAAGGCTCGGGCTTCGACATCGTTTCCGGCGGCGAGCTCTTCCGGGTGCTCAAGGCCGGCGCCGACCCGCGCAAGGTGGTCTTCTCGGGCGTGGGCAAGACGCGGGACGAGATGGAGTACGCGCTGCGCTCCGGCATCCTGATGTTCAACGTCGAGTCCGAGCAGGAGATGGAGGCGCTGAACCAGGTGGCGGGGAGCATGGGCGTGACGGCGCCGGTGAGCTTCCGCATCAATCCCGACGTCGACCCGCAGACGCACCCCTACATTTCCACCGGCATGAAGAAGAGCAAGTTCGGCATCGCCATCGACCCCGCGGCCGAGGCCTACCGGCGCGCCATCGCCCTGTCCAACCTGGAGGTGGTGGGAGTGGACTGCCACATCGGCTCCCAGCTCACCTCGACGTCGCCCTTCGCGGACGCCGCAGAGCGTGTCCGGGCCTTCGTCGAGGTGCTCCGGCGGGAAGGGGCGGACATCCGCTACGTGGACCTGGGCGGCGGCCTCGGCATCCGCTACGACGACGAGGAGCCGCCGGATGCGGGCGACTACGCCAAGGCGCTCATGCAGGGGGTCCGGGGCCTGGACGTGACCCTGGTGCTGGAGCCGGGCCGGTCGATGGTGGGAAACGCCGGCATCCTGGTCACCCGGGTGCTCTATCTCAAGCGCACCGAGGCCAAGAACTTCGTGGTGGTGGACGGCGCCATGAACGACCTCATCCGCCCCTCTCTCTACGGCGCGTTTCAGGGCCTGCGGCCGGTGGACCGGCGCGAGGCCGGGTCCATGACCGCGGACGTGGTCGGCCCCATCTGCGAGAGCGGCGATTTCCTGGCCCAGGACCGCAGCATCCAGACGCCCGTCCCGGGGGATCTCATGGCGGTGATGAGCGCGGGCGCGTACGGCTTTACCATGGCGTCCAACTACAACACCCGGCCCAGGGCGGCGGAGGTGCTGGTGGACGGCAAGGAGTTCGCCGTGGTCCGGGAACGGGAGACCCTGGAGGGCCTTGTGGCGGGCGAGAAGATCCCGGCCATGCTGTGAGGAGCCCATGAGCGAGATCACGTTTACCAAGATGCACGGCTGCGGCAACGACTTCGTGGTGCTGGACTGTATGGAGGCCCAGCCCGCGGGTCTGGCCGACATCGCCAGGAACCTGTGCCACCGCCGTTTCGGCGTGGGCGCGGATCAACTGCTCACCATCAGGCCGTCGGATTCGGCGGACTTCCGGATGGAGATCTACAACGCCGACGGCGGCGAGGTGGAGATGTGCGGCAACGGCATCCGCTGCTTCGCCAAGTACGTGTACGAGCACGGCCTGACCGGGAAGCGGGAGATCGAGGTGGACACCCTCGCCGGCATCATCCGGCCGCGGCTCAAGGGCGACCGGGTCGAGGTGGACATGGGCCGGCCCGTGCTCGAAGGGCGGGACATCCCGGTGGACGCCGACGGCCGCATCGTCAACCGGCCGCTCACCGTCGACGGCGTCGAGTATTCGATCACCTGCGTGTCCATGGGCAACCCCCACTGCGTGCTCTACGTTGACGACGTGGACGGGTTGGACCTGCCCCGCCTGGGCCCCCGCTTCGAGAACCACGCCTTCTTCCCCAACCGGGTCAACACCGAGTTCGTCCAGGTAGTGGGGCCGGGCGAGGTGCGGATGCGGGTGTGGGAGCGCGGCGCTGGCGAGACCTGGGCCTGCGGCACCGGCGCCAGCGCCGTGGGGGTGGCCGGCGCCTTGACCGAAAGGACCGGGAGGAAGATAACGGTACACCTTATCGGCGGCGACCTGGATATCCACTGGGCGGACGACGGCCGGGTCTACATGACCGGCCCGGCACAGGAGGTGTTCCAGGGCAGCGTCCGCGTCTGACCGGCACGACCCCCGAATCGTCATTCCCGCACTTCCTCCCGTCATTCCCGCACCCTCCCGTCATTCCCGCGAAAGCGGGAATCCAGGGGCGGCGGAGGGGCGCTGCAGCGGCGTTTCCCCGCCTCGCCCCTCCTGGATTCCCGCTTTCGCGGGAATGACGGGAGGAGGTGCGGGAACGATGGGAGGAGGTGCGGGAACGATGGGAGGAGGTGCGGGAACGATGGGAGGAGGTGCGGGAACGATGGGAGGAGGTGCGGGAACGATGGGAGGAGGTGCGGGAACGATGGGAGGAGGTGCGGGAACGATGGGAGGAGGTGCGGGAACGATGGGAGGAGGTGCGGGAACGATGGGAGGGTGCGGGAACGATGGGAGGGTGCGGGAATTGCGGTTTGGCCTTTCGTCGCTGGGAAGTGGTGTTTTGACACAGCCTGTGTCGCCGGATTGACGGTTGTGGAGTCTCGCTGGGCATTCGTATCTGTTTGTAGGAGGGTGACATGTTTACCGGATCGATGACCGCCATGGTGACGCCGTTCAAGGACGGCGGCGTGGACTACGCGTCGCTGGAGGCGCTGGTGGAGTTCCAGATCGAGCAGGGCACCCACGCGCTGGTGCCGTGCGGCTCCACCGGAGAATCGGCCACCCTGGACCATGACGAGCATCACGCGGTCATCGACGCGGTGGTACGGGCCGCAAGGCAGCGGGTCCCGGTCATCGCCGGCACCGGCTCCAACTCCACCCGCGAGGCCATGGAGCTGACCCGGGCGGCGGAGAAGTCGGGCGCCGACGGCGCGTTGCTGATCTCGCCCTACTACAACAAGCCCACCCAGGAAGGCATCTATCACCACTACCGGGCGGTGGCCGACCACGTAGGCATCCCGCTCATCGTCTACAACATCCCGGGCCGGACGGCCTCGAAGATGGAACCGGAGACCCTGGCGCGGCTGGCCGAGGTCGGCAACATCGCCGGCGTGAAGGAGGCCACGGGCTCGGTGGACCAGGCCATCGACGTCATCCGGCTGTGCGGCGATTCCCTGGCGGTGTATTCCGGCGAGGATTCGCTGGTCTACTCGCTCATGACCCTGGGCGGCAAGGGCGTCATCACCACCACCGGCAACGTGGCGCCACGGGCCATGGCCGACCTCACCGAAGCCTGCCTGCGGGACGACTGGGCCACCGGCCGCCGGATCCAGTTCGAGCTGATGCCCTTGATCCGATGCCTCTTCAGCGAGACCAACCCCATCCCGGTGAAGGCCGGTTTGGCCGCCATGGGTAGGTGCGGCCCGGAGATTCGCCTGCCGCTGACTCCCATGACCGAACCGAACCTGAAGCGGCTGAAGGGCGCCATGGTGGACTACGGCCTGATTGACCCATGAGCGAACTGGGCCTCATCGTTTGTGGACCGGGAGGAAGGATGGGCGGCGTGCTGGTCCGCCTGATCCGGGAGACTCCGGGCGTCACCCTCGCGGGGGCCGTGGACCGGCCCGGCAGCCCGCGGCTGGGACAGGACGCCGGGGAGGTGGCCGGCGCCGGCCGTCTGGGCGTCGAGATCGCCGACGGCATCGAGCCGTCGGCGGGAGAAGGGCGTGTCATCGTCGACATGACCACGCCCGAGGCTTCCGTCGCCCATGTGAAAGCCGCGGCCAAGACCGCCACCCCCATCGTCATCGGCACCACGGGATTCAATGCCAGGCAGCTCAGGCAGATACGCGCCTTGGCGGCCAGGACGGCTACCGTCCTCGCTCCCAACATGAGCCTCGGGGTGAACCTGCTGCTGGGCCTGGTGGGCCAGGTGGCGCGCAGCCTGGGCGACGCCTACGACGTGGAGATCGTGGAGGCACACCACCGGTTCAAGAAGGACGCGCCCAGCGGCACCGCCCTGGCTCTGGCCCGGGCCGCGGGCGACGCCCTGGGACGCAGGCTGGAACGGGTGGGCGTCGAGGGCCGTAGCGGGATTGGCGAGCGAAAGAAGAGCGACATCGGCCTCCTTTCCGTCAGGGCCGGGGACATCGCGGGCGAGCACACCGTGATGTTCGGCGGCATCGGCGAGCGCATCGAGTTGGTCCACCGAGCCCACAGCCGCGAAGCTTTTGGGCGCGGCGCCATCCGGGCGGCCCAGTGGGTGGCGGGAAAGGAAAACGGCCTTTACGGCATGCAGGACGTGCTGGGACTTGCACGCGAGCGGGTGTGAAGCTCGCTTACAGCCAGGATACCATGAAAATCATCTATGTTAAGTGCTATTTTCATGGTATCCTGGCGTCATGTTGATTCGCCGTAGGTCTTTCGAGGCGATCCGTACCGCACTGGGTCGCGCATCCGTCGTGGTGCTGGCGGGTCCTCGCCAGTGTGGGAAGACGACGCTCGCGCGTCAGTTCCTCGACCCCGATTCAGTCAATTACTTCGACCTGGAGTCTCCGGCCAGCCTGGGCCGGCTCGACGAGCCCATGACGGCCCTGGAACCCTTGCGCGGCTTGGTCGTCATCGACGAGGTGCAACTCAGGCCGGAGTTGTTTCCCGCATTGCGGGTGTTGGTGGATCGGACTCCATCGCCGGCCAGATTCCTGGTCCTGGGGAGCGCATCCGGAGGGCTGCTTCGCCAGACGTCCGAAAGCCTTGCCGGCCGCACGGAGCGGGTGCTCCTCGGCGGCTTCATGGCGAATGAGGCGGCGCACCATTCAAGTGACGCTCTCGCCGGGCTGTGGCGTCGCGGCGGGTTGCCCCGGTCCTTTCTCGCCGAGCGTGAGGAGGACAGCGTGGCATGGCGCCGCGAGTACATCCAGACTCTTCTGGAGAGGGACTTTCCGCAGTGGGGCGTCAGCGCGCCGGCTGTCGCCGTGGGGCGTTTCTGGGCCATGCTGGCTCATTGCCACGGTCAGACCTGGAACGCCGCGGAACCAGCGCGCGCGCTGGGGGTCCGCCCCGCCGTTGTGGCGCGTTACCTCGATGCGCTTACCGATGCCATGATGGTGCGCCAGTTGCGGCCCTGGTTTGCCAACATCAGAAAGCGTCAGGTGAAGGCGCCGAAAATCTATATTCGCGACTCCGGTCTTCTGCACCAGTTGCTCGGCATTACGACCGAGAAAGCCCTGCTCACCCACCCGCGGATGGGCGCGTCGTGGGAAGGCTTCGTCATCGAGCAGGTGTTGTCGACGGAGGCCCACGACGAGGCGTTCTTCTGGGCGACTCACCAGGGGGCGGAGATCGACTTGGTCCTTCGGCGGGGCGATACCCTCTACGGCATCGAGTGCAAGTTCGCCGACGCGCCCAGGGTGACCCCATCGATCCGAAACGCGTTGACGGACATCGGATTGGCGCGGGTGGCGATATTGTACCCCGGCACCCGGCGGTTTCCGCTCTCCGACCGGGTCGAGGCGGTGCCGTTGGAGACGTTGAGTCGCGGCGACCCGGTGTTCACCGGGAATTGAGGGCCGGAGGGTGACTTGGGAAGCTCAGGTTTTGTGCTACTCTGTTGACATCCGGAACTGCTTATATTAATCACTTTTTCTATTCTCAGTGGCTTCAGAAACTCCAACATCCGACTCTGAGTCGACGGAAGCGGAAGTCGAACGGCTGGCCGAGCGTATCGGCCGGTTGATCCGTTCCGTCGAGCCCGAGAATCGGGAGGATCTGAAGGAACTCGCCTTTTCGCTTGTGCGTGAGGAGTTGATCCGGGGCGAGGAACCACAGCAGGCAGCGAGCGGGTCCGCCCCGGCGCCCATGAATCCTCTGGGCGCGGGCGTGTTGTTTTTCGTGTTGGGGGCGGGCCTTTCATTCGTGTTCGGGCCTGTCGGTCTGGCACTGATGGCCGGGGGCCTGTTCTTCATCGTGTGGGGCGCTGTGATAAGCTGGTTCAAGAAGAAGTAGGGACGCGATGGCTACGAACGAAAAACGGGAAATAAAGCGAGGCATCTGGAGCCGCAGGGACTTCTTCGGCCGCCTTGGCTGGCTGGGGTTCGGGGCGTTCTCCCTGGTCTCCCTCTTCGGCTTCATGCGGTCGGCGTTTCCGCGGGTGCTCTTCACGCCGCCCACCACGTTCAAGGCCGGCTTTCCGTCCGACTACGCCATCGGCGAGGTGAGCGAGAAGTTCAAGAAGGACTTCCGCGTGTGGATCGTACGCGAGGATGTGGGCTTCTACGCGGTCTCCTCCGAGTGCACCCACCTCGGGTGCACGCCGCGCTGGCTCTCCGCCGAAAGCAAGTTCAAGTGCCCCTGTCACGGCAGCGGCTTCTTCAAGTCGGGGCTGAACTTCGAGGGGCCGGCGCCCCGGCCGCTGGACCGCTTCGAGATCGCCGTGGCGGAAGACGGCCAGCTCGTGGTGGACAAGGCCAGGAAGTTCCGCATGGCGCCGGGCGGGGAACCGGATGAGCAGCATCCCAACAGCATCCTCAAGGTTTGAGACGGACCATGATCAACCTGGAACAGATCAAGAAGGATATCGTCGAGAGTCAGGTCTGGAAGTCGATCTTCCGGCACGGCTATGAGGACACGCCGCGCAACCGCGTGCTCATGGTCACGGGCAACGTGTGGATGCACCTGCATCCCGCCAAGGTCCGCAGGCACGCGGTGCGCATGCGCTTCACCTGGTGCATGGGGGGTCTGACCTTCCTCATGTTCCTGCTCACGGTGATCACCGGCATCTACCTCATGTTCTACTACCGGCCGGTGCCGCAATACGCCTACGCGGACATGAAGTACCTGGAGTTCGACATGCCCTTCGGCATGCTGATGCGGAACATGCACCGCTGGGCGGCCCATGCCATGGTCATCTTCGTGTGGCTGCACATGTTCCGGGTCTTCCTCACGGGCTCCTACAAGCCGCCGCGTGAGTTCAACTGGATCGTCGGCGTGCTGCTGCTGGTGCTGACCCTGCTGCTGAGCTTTACCGGCTACCTGCTGCCGTGGGACCAACTCGCCATCTGGGCCGTCACCGTGGGCTCCAACATGGCGCGGGCCACGCCCCTGTTGGGGCATGAGGGACCCTTCGCGGAGTTCGTCGGCGCCAATCCGATATACGATGCGCGAGCGTTCCTGTTCGGCGGCGGCGACATCGGTCCGCACACGCTGCTGCGGTTCTACATTCTCCACTGCATCTTCATCCCGCTGGTGGCCAGCCTGCTCATGGCCGTGCACTTCTGGCGCATCCGCCGCGACGGCTTCTCCGGCCCTCCGCTCTAGCTGCGTCGGCACGGGTTTCATCGCTAAGGGAAAGGGTGCCATCGTATGGCTGAGGCCGAGGAAAGAAGCCGGACGATCGTCGTCGACGACAAGATTCACACGTGGCCGCATCTGGTGCGTGGCGAGTTCCTGGTGACCATCTTCGTGATGGTGGCCATGACGCTGTGGTCGCTGCTGGTGGACGCGCCGCTGGAGGAGCCCGCCAACCCGGCCCGCACCCCCAACCCCTCCAAGGCGCCGTGGTATTTCCTCGGGTTGCAGGAGATGCTCGTCTACTTCGATCCGTGGTACGCCGGGGTGGTGCTGCCGACCTTCATCATCATCGGCCTCATGGTGATCCCCTTCATCGACATCAACGTCAAGGGCAACGGCTACTACACGTTCAAGGAACGCAAGTGGGAGCTCCTGACCTTCTTCATCGGCTTCCACGTCCTCTGGGTGGTCACGATCATCATCGGGACGTTCTTCCGCGGGCCGGGGTGGAACCTGTTCTGGCCCTGGCAGCGGTGGGACCCCCACAAGGTGGTGGCCCTCACCAACGTGGATCTGCCCTACCTGGTGGGCCTGCGGGACTACTGGGTCCAGGCGGGCTTCGGACTCTTCCTGGTGCTGCTCTACTTCGTGGTCTCGACGTGGCTGTTCTACAAGTGGGTTATCTGGATCAAGGGCAAGGAGTTCATGGTCCGGTGGGGCGCCGTCCGCTTCGCCATCACGTCCTTTCTGTTCATCACCATGATGGCGCTTCCGGTCAAGATGTTCCTGCGGCTGGTGTTCAACATCAAGTACATCATGGTCACCCCGTGGCTTAATATCTGATGTTCTATGTAGCCAAGCTCGTTCAGGCCCTGGGCCTTGCCGCCGTGGGTTTCACGTTGTTCGTGGGCATCTTCCAGGGCATAGCCATGGCCGAGGAGATCATCATGACCCTCATCGGCGTGGCGGTGTTCTCGCTTGGGCGCCTGTTGGAGAGCAAGGCGGCCTGACACGACGGTAAGGTAGAGATTCTCTGCGTGCTGTAAGGGAGAATGAATGGCGGTTCGTGGCGTAGATCCCAACGAAGAAAAGAAATCCTACGGGACGGTCTTTTTCGTAGGCTCCATCCTGCTGGTGGTGGTGTCCTTGTGGGCGGTGTTCGACGACAACATCACCAGGCGGGTGTGGAAGATACACCAGGCGGAGTTCATCCAGACCGACTACGAGCGCGCCGCGGCGGCGTTGGCCAAGGAGCAGGAGCGGCTGAACGCGGATCCGAAGTACGCGGAGTTGGTGAAGCAACGAGCCGCCGAGGTTGAGAGCCTCGAGAGCGGCGAGAAGGGCGCCCGGCTCGCGGAGCTCAGGGAGCTTCAGCAGCGGGTCGAGGTGGAGTACTTCGACGCGGACCAGGAGGTCAAGTTCGTCAAGAGCGAGTTGGACGAGGCCTGGTACGAGTTCGACCACGCCGTCCAGTTGGGACAGGACGCGGGCCCGTACCGCCGTCACATCCAGGAGCTGCTAGCCCAGCAACGCGCCCTCGAGCCGGCCCTGGAAGCCGCGCGGAAGAAACGCGCCGACGTCAAGACGGAGATCGGGGAAGTCCAGGGCGGCGTCAAAAAGATCGATGAACAGCTCTACGAGCTGGAAGGCGACAAGCGGAAGTGGCAGCGGCAGATGGACAACGCCACCGTCACCGTCGGCCCCGAGGGCTTCCCGCAGTTCACCCTCTACAAGGTCCCCAAGATCGAGCAGGTGGTGCTCAAGGACTTCGACCGCAACAACTTCGACCAGCAGGTGGACCGGGTGGACCGCTGCCAGTCGTGCCACATCGCCATCAACCGGGCCGGCTTCGAAGACCTGCCGCAGCCTCTCACCACCCATCCGAAACGTACGGTGTTCCTCAGCGATGCCGCCCATCCGCCGCGCTTTTTCGGCTGCACCACTTGCCACGAAGGGCAGGGAGAGGCGGTCAACAGCCTGGCACAGGCCCACGGCAACGTTAAGTTCTGGGAGCATCCGCTGTTCGAGGGCAACGACGTGCAGGCCAACTGCGTTACCTGCCATCTCAACGTCGCCGGCCTCGAGGGTGCCGGGGTGGTGGCGCGGGGGCAGCGGATCTTCGAGCAGGTTGGATGCACCGGCTGCCACCTGGTGGAAGGTTACGGCGACATTCCCAAGGTCGGCCCCAGCCTCAGAAAGGTCCGCGCCAAGGTGGATCCTGCCTGGATGGTGCAGTGGATCCTGAACCCGCGCGAGTTCCGGCCCGATACCCGCATGCCGCATTTCTATTTCAAGGAAGACGAGGCGCTGGCGGCGGCATCCTACCTGTGGGCGGCGTCCAGGAAGGAAGCCGAGGAGTGGCTCAAGCAGTCTCCCATGCCCGAAGGGTACCGGCCGGGCGACGCGGCCATGGTGGAGAAGGGCAAGGAGCTGGCCCGCTCGGTGGGGTGCCTGGGATGCCACGGACTGGCCGAGGGTGAGTTCACCACCCGCGTCGCCGGCAAGGATCTGGTGCCGAACCTGAAGGACATCGCCGCCAAGGCGAACCCTCGCTGGACCTACAACTGGCTGCGGAACCCCAAGGGCTACAACCCGGACACCCGGATGCCGAGCCTGAGGCTGACCGAAGACGAGGCACTGGCGCTCACCGCCTACCTGATGACGCTGGGCACGAAGCCCGAGCCCAACCCCGAGGTGGCGGCCCGTCTGGAGCAGCCCGCCAACATCGCCAAGGGCGAGAAGTTGGTGCGGAAGTACGGCTGTGCCGGCTGCCACGACATCCCGGGGATGGAGAAGGAGTCCCGGATCGGCGTCGAGCTGACGACTTTCGGCTCCAAGCCGCTGGAGGAGCTGTTCTTCGGCAACGACACCAGCATCAAGCACACCTGGAAGGACTGGACCTTCAACAAGATCGACAATCCGCGGGTGTACGCCACCGAGCGGGTCGAGCAGTTGATGCCCCACTTCGACCTGCCCGAGGAAGACATCAAGGCCCTGCGCGTGCTGCTGCACGGTTTCGTGGAGCGGAAAGTGCCCGTGGCCTTCAAGGCGGATCACTCCAAGCGGGCTCGGCAGATCTCCGCCGGACGGCGCATGGTCCAGGAGTACAACTGCGTCGGCTGCCACGTCATCAATGGCGAGGGCGGGCACGTTGGCAAGTACTACGAAGAGAACCCAACCCTGGCGCCGCCGCCGCTCAACGGCGAGGGGGAGAAGGTCCAGGCCAACTGGCTGTTCGGCTTCCTGCAGAACCCGGAGACCCCCATCCGGCCGTGGCTCAAGGTCCGCATGCCCACCTTCGGCTTCGACGGGCCCCATGCGGACACGTTCGTGAACTATTTCGTGGGGCTTTCCGAGGTGGAAATCCCCTACGTCCACGTTGACGAGGCACAGGTGCCCACGGGTTACCTGAAGGCCGGCGCGACGTTGTTCTCCGACGACTACTTCGAATGCGGGAGCTGCCACGTGCAGGGCGACAAGAAGCCCGAAGGGCCGGTGGAGGACTGGGCGCCGGACCTGAACCTGGCGCGCCAGCGGCTGAACCCGGACTGGATCGAGAAGTGGATCCTGGATCCGCAGAAGCTCCAGCCGGGAACCAAGATGCCGTCCTTCTACCCGGGCGGACCGGAGGACATTCTCGACGGGGACGAGAAGAAACAGATCGAGGCGCTGACCGACTACATCATGACGCTCGGCTTGAAGCCCGCCGCCACGGCCAAGGCCGAAGGGGAGGTTATGGAGCCGGGCAAGGAAGGTGTTGAGGAAGCCAACAAACAGGGCTAACCTGAAACCAGAACCCATACGCAAAGAGGGGAGATCGCCATGAACCGCAGGTTTTCATCGCTCGTCGTACCGGCGCTCATAATGACCGTCACGCTGGCATTTGGCGCCTATCAGGGGGCCGCGGCCGCCGGCGGAACCATCTCAGGCGCCGTCATGTTCAAGGGTGACGTCCCGAAGCCGAAAAAGCTCAAGGTCACCAAGGACAAGAAGCGCTGTGACAAGTCGCCCAAGTTCGACGAATCCCTGGTGGTCAAGGACGGCAAGCTGGCGAACGTGGTGGTGTACATCGCCGAGGTCAAGGGCGGCAAGAAGCTGGAGAAGAAAGCGGTCACCCTCGACCAGAACGGTTGCGTCTATCAGCCGCATGTCCTGGCCGTCGCCGCCGGCGCCGACGTAACCATTCTCAATCCGGACAAGGTGCTGCACAACATCCACACCTACAGCAAGGTCAACAAGCCCATGAACCGGGCGCAGCCCAAGTTCAAGAAGAAGCTGAAGGTGAAGTTCGACAAGCCCGAGATCATGGAGGTCAAGTGCGACGTCCACGGCTGGATGAGCGGCTGGATCTTCGTGGCCGGCAACCCCTACTACGGCGTCACCGGCGAGGACGGCGCGTTCAGCCTCACCGACGTGCCGGCCGGCAAGTACCAGGTACAGATCTGGCACGAGAAGCTCGGCACACAGACCAAGGAAGTCGAGGTCAAGGCTGGGGAGACCGCCAAGCTCGACATCGAGTTCGCCGGCTGATCCCGGGAACCGTTTGAAGTCAAAACGCCATGCCGACGTTGTCGCCGGCATGGCGTTTCTGTTTCGGAAACGTCAAACGGCTACATCCCTACCCGGCTCTTGAAGAAGTTCCAGGCGCGTTCCATGTCCGGCGGCGGCAGAGCCTCCTTCTGCCGGGAGCCCGCGGCTTCCCGGGGAAGGAAACGCGGCGTGCCTATCTGCATGGCGCCATAGAGCACCTGCGCCGCTTCCTCCAGGTAGATGGCCATCATCACCGCTTCCGGCATGGTCCTCCCCACGGTGGCCTGGCCGTTCCCCTGCAACAGCACGGCGGCCGCATCGCCCAGCGCCGCAGCCGCGCCCTCGCCCAGCTCGCGGGTGGAGATGAGGTCGATGGTCCTGAATACCGGCACGCCGCCGCTAAAGAAGCTGCCGTGGTTGTGCACCGCCTCCAGGGGGGTGTCCGTCACCGAGAACATGTTGGCGGTTCTCGCGTGTATCCGCGTGATGGCGTTGACGTCGGGCCGGGCGTTGAAGATGGCCGTGTGGAGCGCGGTCTCGAAGGATGCCGGCGCCGGCGCCTCCAGCACCTGACCCTGGAGATTGACCACCACCAGTTGTCCGGGCTCCACCAGTTCCAGGGCGACCCGCGGCGTGATCACGAACAGGTCCGAGTCCGGAATCCGCGCGCTCACGTGTCCGAATCCCTGCACCAGTCCCTCACGGCTGAGGATCCTGGCGGCCGCGATGACATCCTCGTTGAGCTGTTCGATTCCATCCGGCATGTTGCTTCCTTTCGATTGGGCGAACGTCGCGGGATCCAGGTGTGGGGAAGCGGCGATGACGCGTCAGGCGCGAATTTCACGCCTCTGTTCGGAGACGCGGAATTGCAGCTTCTTGCTGGGCTTCATCGACGGAAGGGGATTGAACCGGAGCTTGAAGTCCGCGGGGGCCACCTCGATCGTGAAGTAGTGGGCCAGCATCAGCACGTTGACGGCCAGTTGCAGTTCCAACCACCGGGAGCCGAGACACGTGTGCGTGCCCAGCCCGTACGGGGCGTACCCGGGACTGTGGTGCTCATTGCGCGAAGGAAGATAACGGTCGATGTCGAACGTGAAGGGGTCCGGGAAAACGTCGCTCATGTAATGCGTGGCGGTCTGGGCGATGAAGATCTGGGACCCCACCGGCAGTTCGTAGTCCTCCACCACGCACGTATTCATGACGTTTCGAATGGACATCGGGACGATCGGGTACACGCGCAGGCACTCCATGAGGAACCGGTGGGTCACGTCGATGGCGGATGGGGCGAAGGCCTCACTATCCGGATCGCCGCCATCGAACAGGGCGTCGGCTTCACTCCGGATCCTGCCGTAGATCTCGGGATGCGACGCCATGGCGTAGACCGTGAAGCTGAACGCATCGCCAAGATACACGCTGGCGATCAGCGCCGCGGAAAGGGCGAAACGCAGGTTCGATTCGGGGACGAACTGGGGATCGCTCGCGTGCAGGCTCAGCAGGTCATCCGCAAGATCCCGTGGGGCGCCGGCCCGCTGGGCGGAGGTATGGACACTCTGGATCCGTGCAAGCAAAGTGTCGACGGCTTTGGCCCGGCGCTTCATTCCCGGAGTGCTCAACATGAACTTGGGCAGGGCCTTCACGATGTGAGTGGTGAGAGCGCGCTCCTTGTACGTCATCAGGTCGTCGATGATGTCCTGCGTATCGACGCCCACGGAGAGTGGCGAGATCTGCGCGTTGATCATTCGCCGGCACAGGCTCGTGGCGGAGAAGGTGTCTCCAACCGTCCAGTTCGCCATGTACTTTCGGGCATGATGGTAGAGTTGGTCCAGTTGCCCTTCGAGTCTGCCGCGAGAATACGCCGGCGCCATGGACCTGCGAAGGCGGAAATGATCGGCGCCATCCAGGGAGGGCAGTACTCCATTGGCGCCGTAGACCTTCTCGAAGTCGGAAAAATAGTCCTTGGCTCTCAGGTACATGCGCCCGCGCTTCTGAGTCCAGTGGTTTGTCTCGGGCCCGGCCAGGAAGATCATGGGCTTCCTGAACGGCGGGCGGATCTTGAACACCGGGCCGTACTCTTGCGCAAGGTCCGCGAAGACCGCGGGAATGTTGCCCGTGCGGATATGCGGGTTGAGCAGGATCTTGCGCAGCGGGACCGCCGGGATTTTCTTTGTCAAGTGGGAACGGCGAAGCAACGGGCCGGCAAGGTTGTGGGCCACCGCCTCGGCGATGGAACGGCCGATCAATTCCAACTGGCAGATGACCTCGATACGCGCCTCGGACTCGTCATCGAGCTGGAATATGAAGCGCAGGACGTCGCACGTATTGAGCAGGCCGACGATGATGACGTCTCTCGGGATGGGAATCTCATTCTGGAAGATCACCTTCGTGATGCGCGATGTCACGAATTCCACCGCCGTGCTTTCTCCGTTTCCGGCGGTCGGGTCGGTTTGGCCGGCCGTTTGAGAAAACGTCCAGAAGTCGCCCTCGTGGTGCTCCAGGATTTTCATGTCGACAAGACGGTCCAGCGTCATGTCCACGATCGAGTCCGCCCGTGGAGCGAGCCGTTCGATCCAGTACCGCGCGTTCCGTTGGACCGGATCTTCGGCGATCTCCTTGAGGATGGGGTCGAGGACGGGGTCGCCCACCTCCGTCCGGTCCAGGAGAATCATGGACTCCATATCGGTGTCGATGCGGGATACGAGCGACAGCTCCGCGAGCACCGCGCCGACGGCGGCGCAGTTCAGGTCCCACCCGGGCACTTGGTGAAAGTAGCCGGAATCTCCGTTGAGGAGCATCAACAGAAGCTCCTCGGGCAAACTCAGTTGCCGGGTCGCCATGCCGTCTGTCGAGAGAGTCATCGTCTCCCCTCCTGACGCGAACAAACCTTATCAATCTTGTTATCAATTCTAGCACAGCGGGCACGACAGTGGTACAAATCCACTTAGATGAGGACGGAGGCCACGAACGCCACTTTGCCTTCCCCGTTCCCCGAGGGTTGGTACTTCGTAGCAACCCGCCAGGCCGTGCTGAAGGCCGGACTTGTCCAAAAGACATGGATGGGTGAGAACGTCGTCGTCTGGTGTGAGGAAGACGGTCGCGCCTGTGTTGCGGAATCGGTTTGCCCGCACCTGGGCTCCGACCTCGGACCTGCCGCGGGAGGGTGCGTGCGCGATGGCCGGCTCGTTTGCCCTTTCCATGGCTACGAATACGATGCAACCGGTCAGTGCGTCGCCACTCCCTTTGCCCCTCCACCCAGGACCGCGAAGTTGCGGGTCTTCGAGACCAGGGAAATTCTGGGGCTGATTTTCGCCTGGTGGGGGCTCGGGGGGCGGGAGCCGCAATGGAGCCTGCCCCCGGAGCCGCCGGACCAGGCCGGCTGGACCGGATTCGCGATCAAGACCCTCCGCTTCCCCGGCCATCCCCAGGAGACGTCGGAGAACTCGGTGGATTTTGCGCACTTGCGCTACGTCCACGGCTACGAAGACGTGAACCCCGTCCGGGAACTGTCCGTGGACGGTCCCTGCCTCGAGAGTTGCTTCGACTTCAAGACGAAGCGAACCATCGCCGGGGTCGCGACCCTCACCTTCGACACCTCGGTCACCACCCACGTCTTCGGGCTGGGTTACTCGTTCGTGGAAATCCGCGAACGCTCCGTCGGCATGGATGCGCGCCTGTGGGTGCTGGCGACGCCGGTGGACGGCACGCTCATCGACATGTCGTTGGTCTCGCAGGTGCGCGAGATACGCAAGCCGGCGCGGAAGATCGCAGGCCTGGGGTTCCTCCCGGTGGGATGGCGCGCCCCCATCATGAACCGGTTCATGGTGTCCCAGCAACAGCGTGACGTCCTGCAGGACGTGGTCATCTGGAGCCGCAAGCAATATCGATCGCGCCCGCGCCTCTCCCGTTCCGACGGGAAGATCATGCCCTTCAGGCGCTACTGCGCCCAGTTCTATCCCGATCCGTGCGACTCCGACGGCTCCAACGCTACGCCCTCCTGAATCGCCGGCCGTACAGGATGCTCCCGTAATAGTTGAACCACCGCTTGGCCTCGGGATCGTCGAAGGGGTAGTCCGCGCCGAGTTGTCTTGCGGCGGCGAGCCCGGTAACGAGACAGGTCTCCTGGCTGTTGACCAGCGTGTGGGCGCCGCAGTGCCACGTTCGCCGCCTGCCCTGAATGAAGCGGAACAAGTTGACGAGCAGTGCAACGTGGCGCACGTCATGGACGATGTGCCGGAACGAACGCCTCTCGAGGATCTGTCGTTCGTTGATGGGACTGACCGGGTTGTAGGTCACCAGGCAAGGCTTGTCGGACCCTTTGGCCCAGGGTTGCTGGTTGTGCATGATGTACGTGATCGCATAGTTGTCCGGTCTTGCACCGTACTGTTCTATATGATTGCTGCGCGTTGACAGGGGCCTCACTTCGTTGTCCGGAAGCACCGAGGCGTCGGAGTGGACGATAGCGAGGTGATGGATCTCGTTGTCGTAACGTATGGACGACAGAATATAGCGTTCCAGAAACGTGGGCTCATCGAGAATCTCCAGCGTCTGGTCCGCGTTGCACGCGAAGACCACTTCGTCGAACGTCTCCCGGACACCGTCATCGTCCTCCACCACGACACCGGACGCCTGCCGGTACACCTTTCGGACCGGCCTGTTCAGGCAGATCCTGTCCTGAAAGGCGGCCGACAGGTTCTCGTAGATGCGTCGCGTTCCCTGGTCCCACGTCTGCATGGGCGTGGCGGTCTCGATGTCGAAGAACTCGAGATACCTCGCGAAGAGCGCCGCGGGCATGTCGAATATGTTCGTTGCCAGCACGAAGTTGATGAACATGGGTTTCAGGATCTTGTATCGGAAGTCCCCGGAGAATCCTCCCAGATTCAGGACCGTCCCCATGCTGACGTAGTTGAACGGGTTGAGGGCATTCAGCAGTTTCGACCGGGAACGGGTCAGCCGGCCGAACCGATGCAGACACCTCAGGAGCCGTTGGAACTTCCGGATCTCGGATTGCAGTTGATCCCTGATGTCCGAATCGAAATCGTGGGCGTAGACGCCGTCGCCATACTTCACGCTGTAGCTGAACCGGGTATCGACGAGGCCGATGCCGAACCGCTCCATCAACAGCATGATGTGTTGATATACCGACGGGATGCAGGCGGTGACGGAAATGTCGAAGGGAATGGAGCCGCCGTCGTCCTGGGGCATGTCGACGGTGACGGCATTGCCGCCGATCCGTTCCTGGGCCTCGAACAGCCGGAAGTCAAACCGGTCCGGGTGACGATGGAGCGCCCATGCGGCGCCCAGACCCGACACGCCTCCACCAACAATCGCAATTCGTCGGGGCAAGGTTTCTGTCTCCCCGGCACTTACGGCCACTGATCAGGTATTCCGGTCGATGGCCATCAGCAGGGGCGGAAGGAACAGCAGATCGAGGACCAGCGCGAAGCCGAGGGTGAGCGCAACCAGCAGGCCGAGCATCCAACTGATGGCGAATCCCGACGTGGCGAACACCAGGAAGCCCAGCACCAGCATCATGGTCGTGATGAAACACGCACTACCCACCGAATTGAAGGCGTAGCGCACCGCCTCGGGCGAGGGAAGGCCCTCGCGACGCGCCTTCAGATACTTGGCCATGATGTGAATCGTATCGTCGACGACGGTGCCGAAGGCGATGGCGGTGACGAGGGATCCGGCCGGCCCCACCTCGCTGTACAGATAGCCCCACACGCCGAACGCCATGGCCGATGGGATGAGGTTGGGCACGAGGCTGATGAGGCCGAAGCGCACGCTTCTGAAAATCGCGATCAGGATCAGCGAAATGACGATCATGCCGGTGACCGTCCCCCACAACATGCTCAGAGTATTCCGTATGGCCAGATGGGCGAAGACGAGGCTGTACCCCGATGCCTCGTTCGCCAGGTCGGGCGCGTTGCCGCGGAGCCAATCCTGACCGCGCACTTCGAGTGCGCGCAGTTCCTCGGATTTCAGTCTGCGGAGCGTGACGGTCATGCGCGTCGCGGACTTGGCGATGTTGATACGGTTGTTGAGGTCCATGCCGAAGGGAACCGAAAGCTCGTAGAGCAGCAGATACTGCGCGGCAAGCCGGGAGTCTTCGGGCAGCCGGTAGAAGGCCGGGTCGTCGCCGTGCATGTTCTTGTTGAGGCGCTTCATGATGTCCGAGAACACCTGGACATGCGCCACTTCCGGCTGGGCGCGGTACCACTCGGCGAAAGCGTCGACCTTGCGCAGATAGGCAGGATCGGTGATGCCGCCGTCACGCCCGGCGTTCAGGCTGTATTCCAGGGTTTCCACGCCGCTCAGGTTCTCGATGACGAAGTCCGTATCGCGCCGGAACTCGTAACGCTTGTCCAAATGAGTGGTCCAGTTGTCCGTCAGCTCGACGCGGGGCACGCCGGCCACCAGGGCGACGGCCACGGCGGTTACGGACCAGAGCAGGAGCGTGCGGCGGGCCACCACGAAAGCGCCGAGGCGTTGGAAGAAAGCGGAACCCCCGGCGCGTGCCGCACGCGCGCGCAACGGCAGTACCGACAGCAACGCCGGCAGAAGTGTCATGGAATACACGTAGGCCACCAGCATGCCGACGGCCACCAGGTTGCCGAGGATCCGGAAAGGCGGCGAGTCCGAGGCGTTCATGCTGAGGAACCCGATCATCGTCGTGGCCGTCGTGAGGAATACCGGCCATGCATTGTCCCGCAGCGATTCGGCGATGGCCGCGTCCCGGTCCAGACCCTGGCTCATGCCGGAGTTGACGGTCCCGATGATGTGGACCGAATCGCAGATGGCGAGGGTCATGATGATAAGGGGAATGCCGGAATTGGCGGCGTTGAGCACCAGCCCGGTCCAGCCGATGATGCCCATGGTCGAGGCGACGATGAAGATGAGCAGAATGATGATGCCCAGCGTGCCGAACAGGGAGCGCAGAAGAAAGGCGCCAACGGCCACGATGACGAGGAAGGCGGCGGGCGCGAGAATCCCCATATCGTCCTGGGCCGCCTCGGTCAGGACCTGGTTCACGAAGACATTGCCGGTAACGTGATAGGCGATATCCGGATGGGCTGCCCGGGCCTTGTCCAAGAGGCCGCGGAGATAGTGGTAAGTCTGGATCTCGGCGGCGTCCGAATGCTCGGGCAGGGTGAAGCTGATCACCAGTCCGGCAACGCGCCCGTCGTGGGAGACGAGACGGCCCGCGACGCTGGGCTCGGCTAGCGCAATCTTCCTGATCCGCGCGAGGTCTTCATCGCTGAGCGATTCGGCGCCGTCCACGAGCCGCTCGACGTTCAGGTCGTCCTCCACCGACTCGCTGTGGTTGTAGTTGGTGAGGGAATCGACCCGGCTGGACCAGGGCACCTCCCACGCGGCCTCGGTCAACTCCTCGATGGCGCCGAGGGCCTCGCGGGTGAAGACCGAGCCCCCCTTGGGCGCCACCGCGATCAACGCTGCATTGGTGGCCGTATAGGTATCTTCCAGGGCGTCGTACGCAACCAGTTGAGGATTGTCCTCGTCCAGCATGTCGCGCCAGTCGTTGGAGATGTTGATGAACTGGAGGCCGGCCGTCAGAACCAGCATGACCGTCACGGACGACGCCAGGACCAGCCAACGGCGGCGCAACATGAACTCGATGTAGCGGTCCAGGAAGGCGGAGTGCATGATGGTCTATTCAATAGTTGGAAACCATTGGCACAGTCAACGGAAGAGGGCTGGCCGGCCGCCAATCCGGTTTTCGGGCGTGGATGAAATACATCGGGGTGAAGACACCGTGGACGCCATTGTATGGATTCCTTAAGCGAAACCGGGGCGTCGGATCAACCGGTCGCTAATTCGAAGACAGAAGCCCCGGTCAACGGAAGCGGACACCCGACGGGAACGATACGGACCGTTCCTTGCCCCACGACAACAAATGCGTTAGGGGATTCAACGCGTGACGCACGACAAGGAGGACGGCCATGAATTCCATGACACCGAAAGCCCGGCCTCGAATGCACCAAACCGTGAATTCCGGGAAAGGTCGGGGGTGAACCGGTGAGCGTCGATCAAAAGAGCCGCAGGATGTCGGGAGGCCACGCGGTCGCGTGGTCGCTACGCAACGAAGGCGTGCGCCACGCCTTCTCCGTGCCGGGCGAGAGCTACATCGCCCTGCTGGACGGGTTGAGGGACGTACCCGAGATCACCCTCATCACCAACCGGCACGAGGGCAGCGCCTGCCTCATGGCCGAGGCCTACGGCAAGACCACCCGCACGCCGGGCGTGTGCATGGTCACGCGCGGCCCCGGCGCCACCAACGCCAGCATCGGGGTGCACCTGGCCAAGTACGACTCGACCCCGTTGATCCTGCTCATAGGGCAGGTGGCGCGGGCGCACCGGGGCCGGGAGTCCGGCCAGGAGATCGACTACACGCATTTCTTCGGCAGCATCGCCAAGTGGGTCATCGAGATCAACGACCCGCGGGAGGTGCCGCGCATCATGGCCCGGGCGTTCCACGTGGCGCGGTCGGGCCGTCCGGGGCCGGTGGTGGTCTCGCTCCCCAGGGACATGCTGGAGGAGGAGGCGGACATCACCATGGTGGAGCCGTATCCCGCGGTGCGTCCCAGCCCCGACCCGGAGCTGGTCCGGGACATGGTGGAACGGGTCAACCGGGCGGAGAAGCCGGTGTTGCTGGCGGGTTCGGGCACTCAATATGCCCGCGCCCACGAGGAGCTCGTGGCCTTCGCCGAGAAGTTCCAACTGCCGGTGCTGAGCGCGTTCAAGCGCCAGGACGCGTTCCCGAACACGCATCCCCACTACGCGGGGAATCTCGGCAGCCGCAACAATCATGCAAAGCAGATCGTGCGGGACGAAGCCGACCTCCTGCTGATCGTGGGGTGCCGGTTCAATCAGCAGGTTTCCAGCGGTTACACGCTGCCCCATCCGGGGCTCGCGACCATTCAGATCGACGCCGACGCTGGCAATATAGGGCAGAACTTCCGTCCGGACCTGGCCTTGGTCGCGGATCCGAGGCAGGCACTAGCGGCGGCACTGGAGCACGACAGTCCCGGTCCCAACGAGGCCCGGGCCGCCTGGATCGCCGACTACCACGCCCGGCAGCGGCGGTACGCGACGCCCCCGGAACGTCCCACCGGCGGCGTGTCCATGGAACGGGTGATGGCGGAGATCAAGGCCACCGTCCCGCCGGATACCATCCACACCCACGACGCGGGGAGCTTCGGCGGCTGGGTGCAGCGTTACCTCGAATTCGACCACGCCGATTCCTACATCGTCCCCAACCTGGGCAGCATGGGCACGGGGGTCCCCGGCGCGGTGGCCGCCAGGCTGGCCCATCCGGAGCGGACCGTCATCGCCCACGTGGGCGACGGCGGCTTCCTGATGACCGGACAGGAGATCGCCACCGCCCGCCAGTACGGCGTGAAGATCATCGTGATGGTGTACGCCAACGGCTCCTTCGGCACTATCCGCATGGACCAGGAGGCCCAGTATCCGGGCCGGAACTACGGCACCGACCTGGTCAACCCGGACTTTGCGGCTCTGGGGAACGGCTACGGCGCCCTGGGAATCAAGGTCAGCCGCGACGAAGCGTTCCTGCCGGCGTTGAAGCAGGCCCTGGAAGCCCCCGGCCCCGCCCTCATCGAGGTGCTCACGGACCTGGAGTACGTTTCGCCCACCACGACGCTGACGGAGGCCGCCGCCACGCGGAGCGTGGCGTAACAGGGCGCGCGCCCCGTTTGCCGGTCACCCCGGACTCCACCCGGACCCCCGGACTCCATCCGCCCCCCGGACTCCATCCGCCCCCCGGACTCCATCCGCCCCCCGGACTCCATCCGCCCCCCGGACTCCATCCGCCCCCCGGACTCCATCCGGGACCCCGGCGCCCCTCCAGGTCACCCCGGCACCCCTCCACGTCACCCCGGCACCCCTCCACGTCACCCCGGCACCCCTCCACGTCACCCCGGGCTTGACCCGGGGTCCAGGCGGGGCGGCGACAAGCGACCCTCCCTCACCACCGCCTCTGGACCCCGGGTCAAGCCCCGGGGTGACGGTCCGACGGGAGACGGTCCGACGGGGCGACCACCTGCCGGGTGCTGCTCCTGCTCCGTCACTCCCGGTTCAACTCCGCAATGTAGTCGCGCAGGCCCGCCTCCAGCTTGTACTCGGGCGCGTATCCCAGTTCCGCATGCGCCCGGGTGATGTCCATCCGTGGCCGCGCCGGCGTAAGCGTCCCCCGGCTCAGGCGGACGTCCGGGAAGATCGCGTGGAGCGCCGCCTCCACGTCCTCCACCGTGGTGAGGGTGCCGCTGCCGAGGTTGTAGACATCGTGGGACAACGGGGCCGTGTGCGCAGCCCGGGCGATGCCGTCGGCGAGGTCCTTGACGTAGACGAAGTCCACGGTTTCATAGGCGTTGAGCACCGCCGCATCCCCGGCCATGGCGGCCCACACGGCCTCCTGCACGGCCACCCCCGGGCCCCCGGCTACCGCCCGGTAACCGTACACCCCGGCGAATCGCAACATCACCAACTCGAACGCTTGTCTGGCGGCATAGGTCCTGAGCACGTGCTCGCACGCCACCTTCGAGGCGTTGTACACCCGGCCGCGGCCGTCCTGGGGCGAGTCTTCCCGGAGCAGTTCGCCGGCATCGGCGTCCTGATACACCGCTTGGGTGCTGGCGTGAACCAGCCGGCGCACGCCGGCCAGCCGGACCGCTTCCGCCACGTTGAGAGTGGCCCCGAGATTGACCTGGAAGCCGGCGTAAAGGTTGGGAATGTTGGACTCCCCGACCGACGCGGCCAAGTGGATGACACACTCGGGCCGGACAGTCAGAAAGGCGTCCATCAGCGCGGCCAGGTCGCAGATGTCGCCTCGAATCAGCGGCAGGTCCTTGCCGGTCACGTGCTGGACGTATTCCGGTTTCGGCACCACGTCGAAAAACGTCACCTCGTCCCCCCGCGAGCTCAACTCCGCCGCCACGTGGGAGCCGATCAGGCCGGCCCCGGTAATCAATACACGCATGATTCTTCCTTTCCGCCTGTCCCCGCCGCTGGATTCCGGCTTTCGCCAGAATGACGCTGCGAGGTGTCGCCGCCCTGTCCGCACCACTCTATACCACAACCCGCCGGCAGTTCCATTTGTTCCCGGGCGGCCGGTGAGGCGTGCTTTTCATCACCGGCAAACCCTGCTACCCGTGACAGGTGATCACAGGCGGTTCAACGCGGCGCGTCCATGCATCGGGCCGGATCTACTACGGCTGGTACATCGTCGCCGTCGGGTTCATCGCCAACGTCACCTCCTCCTTCGCCCTGGCCAGCACCCTCAGTATCTTTCTCAAGCCCCTTACCGCGGATCTGGGCGTGTCCCGTGGCGTCTTCTCGCTGCTGCGCTCGGGCGAGGGGCTCATCAGCGCGTCCATGGCGCCCGTCGTGGGGACGCTGGTGGACCGGCACGGCAGCCGATGGCTCGTGACCGCGGGAGCGTTGGTGGCGGCGGTGGGCTATCTCATCCTGAGTCAGGTCGAGGTCTTCTGGCACTTCGTGCTGGTGCGCTGGACTTTGGTGACCGTGGGCGATGCCCTGCTGGGTTACATGGTGATCAACGTCATGATCTGCCGTTGGTTCATCCAGAAGCGTGGCCGCGCCATCGCGTTCTCCAGCATGGGGATCGGGTTCGCCAAGATCGTCATGCCGTTCCTGGTGGCGTCGCTTCTGGTGTCGCTGGGCTGGCGTCACACCTGGGCGCTTTTCGGTGCGTTGACCGTGCTGCTCGTGGCCCCGGCGCTGATCTACATCCGGCGCTCGCCCGAGGACATGGGGCTCCATCCCGACGGGTTGCATCCCGAGGTTGTGGCCCAGCGTGAGGCGGCGCGGCCGCTTGCGCCGGCCGCCGCCGAGGACCGGATCTGGAGCCGGAAGGCCGGGCTGCGGACCCGCGCCTTCTGGCTCATCGTCGCCGTATTCGGTGTGTCTTCCGTCGGCGTCACCGGCCTCAACCTGCATGTGTTCCCCTATGTCACGGACCTCGGTTACTCGGCCCACGGCGCGGCCGGGATCATGGGAATCATCGCATTGACCCAGCTCGGCTCGCCGCTGGCCTGGGGCCTGATCGCCGAGCGGGTGGACGTGCGCCGTGCCACCCTGGTCAAGTTCCTGATCCAGGCGGCCGGCCTGACCCTGGCGATCACGTCCGACTCGCTGGCTCTGGTATACACCGGGTTCTTCTTTTACGGGGTCGGGCTCGGTGGTAACATGGTGCTGCCCGACCTGATGTGGGCGCGGTTCTTCGGACGGCTGTCCATGGGCAGCATCCGCGGCCTCGGTTTTCTGTTGATCCACGGGTTCGCCGCGCTGGGGCCGCCGTTCTTCGGCTTTCTCTTCGATTGGCTGGGCAGCTATACGCTTTCCTTCGCGCTGTTCGCCGTGACGCTGGTGATATCCGGGTTCCTGAGTCTGTTCATCATCGCCCCGTCCCAGCCCGATGCCGCGTAACCTGACCCCGACTCCCGGATCGAAGTTTGTAACTCGCGCGTCAATCGCCAATCAGGAGTTTCCTTCATGGTCATCGACGTTCATACCCACATCGTCCCCGAACACTTTCCTCCGGTGGGCGCTCGCGCCGCCGGGAACCGGTGGCCGTCCATGGACCACACCGGGCCGGAGACGGCCAACGTCATGATCGCGGGCCGGAACTTCCGCACCGTGCTGGACCGCTGCTGGTCGGTGCCGCGGCGCCTGCGGGAGATGGCGGAGGCGGACTACGCGGTGGACCGCCAGGTGTTGTCGCCCATGCCGGAGCTCCTGGCCTACCGGCTCGAGCCCCGGGACGGACTCGACCTTGCGCGTTATCTGAACGAGGTCGAAATGCGCATGGTGGACCAGGCGCCGGACCGTTTCTACGCCCTCGGCTCGGTGCCGATGCAGCACGTGGACCTCGCCGCGGCAGAGCTCCAGCGGGTCAAGTCCCTGGGTCTTCACGGCGTCGAGCTGCTGAGCAACGTCAACGGCAAGAGCCTGGGCGAGCCCGAGTTCCTGCCCTTCTTCAAGGCCGCCGAGGAGTTGGACGTACCCGTCTTCGTGCATGCCCAGCACGCCACCTTCATGGACCGGGTGGTGGGACCGCCGTTCATCGAGAACATCGTGGCCTTTCCCCTCGAAGGCGCCCTGACCATCGCTTCCATGGTCACCGGCGGCCTTATGGAGGCGTGCCCGCAGCTCAAGCTGTGCTTCAGCCACGGCGGCGGCACCTTCACCCAGCTCCTGCCGCGGCTGGAGAACGCCTGGCACAGGAACCCCAACTTCCACGCGCTCATGCCCCGGAAGCCCTCCGAGTACGCCCGCATGTTCTTCTATGACGACGTCTTCTTCGACAACCGCACGGTGCGCTATCTCATCGACACCGTCGGCGCGAGCCAGGTGGTCATCGGCTCCGACTATCCGTTCATGTTCCGGGAACAGTCTCCGGACGACGAGTTCAATGAGCTGAAGCTTACCGCCGAGGAGCGCGAGTGGGTGTCGTCGGGCAATTGCCGGCGGTTTCTCGGACTTGAGGACTAGTGTTGTGTCTCACAAATAGGATTGCAAAGATGCGCAGGATTTTTTGTTGTCGGCAAGGCGCGATGACGAGCAGTGGCGGGCACCACGCGAGGAAGAGCAACGCAGCCGACGGCGAAAAAGACCAGCAGATTTGTAAACCTATTTGTGAGACACAACACTAGGGCACGGACCGACGTCCGGTCCCGCCATGGTCACGCGTAGTGAGATACAAGACCAGGGGGTGTCAAATGGACTATCTCGTTCGAGGAAAGTTCGTGGTTACCATGCAGCCGCGGTACGGCACTCAGGGGGTGATCCGTAACGGGGCCGTGGTGGTGTCGGGTCGCGACGTTGTCGAGGTGGGCCCGTATCGCGACCTCAAGCCCGCGTACCCCAACGCCACCGTGGTGGGATCGTCACGGTACTGGGTGATTCCGGGCTTCGTCAACGCCCACCAGCACGGCAAGGGGCTGACGGATTTTCAGCTCGGAGGCATGGACGACTGCTTCGAGATCTCCCGGTTCGCGGGCGACGCCCGGGCCGGTCTGGACCCCTATCTGGACGTCCTCTACGCCTGCAAGACCATGATCGAGTCGGGCATCACCACGTGCCTGCACTACAACTCCAGCAGCTCGCCCGACACCTACGAGGCCGGCGTCAATGAACGGCTGCGGGCCTACCGCGATGCCGGCATGCGCGTGTCCTTCGGACTCGACATCCGCAACCGCAATCACATCGTGTACGGCGACGAGGAGTTCCTGGCGTCGCTGCCGGCGTCTTTGCGGGATCAGGCGATGGAGCGCTACAGCACGGCCCGCACCGCGGCGCCGGACGACTATTTCCGGGTGGCCCGCCGGCTCGCCGGAGAATTGGGCGGGGACGGCGGCCGGGCGCGGCTGTTCCTCACCCCGGCGGGGCCCCAATGGTGCACGGAGGAGCTGTTGCGCGCCATCCGGCGAGAGGCCAGCGAGCACGGACTGGGGATCCAGATCCACGTGCTGGAGACCAAGTACCAGCGTTCGTACTTTCTGCGGGAATACGGCAGGAGCGCGGTGCAGTGGCTGGCGGATCTGGACTTCCTGAAGCCGGATGTAAGCCTGGCCCACGGTGTGTGGCTTAACCGCCGGGACATCGCGACCACGGCCGCCAAGGGCGCCGCGTTGGTGCACAACCCGAGTTCCAACCTGCGCCTGCGTAGCGGCATTGCCCCGCTGATGCACTTCCATGCCGCCGGGGTCCGGCTGGGCATGGGGCTCGACAGCAGCCCGCTGAACGACCGGCCGGACATGTTGCAGGAGATGCGCCTGGCCGCCAACCTCCAGCGTATTCCCGGCGCGGGTCCTGGCCTGATGCCGCTGGCCGACATCTTCCGGGCGGCCACCGCGGGCGGGGCGGACATCCTGGGTTGGGGCGGGAGCGGAACCCTGGAACCGGGAAAGCGGGCGGACCTGGTGCTGGTGGACTCGCGGCCCATCGTGGAGCCGTATCTTGCGAGACATCAGTCGCCGGTGGACGCGCTGATCTACCGTGGCGGGGCAGGGGCCGTGGACACCGTCATGGTGGACGGCGAGATCCTCTATCGCGGCGGGAAGCACGTGCGTCTGGACGAGAAGGCATTCCTGAAGGAGGTCAAGCGGAAGATCACCCCGGCGCCTCGAAGGAAGGCCGGAGGGGTCGACGCGCGGCTTCTCCCGCGGGTCAGGGAGTTCCTCGAATCGCACGAAGAGCATCCGGTGGAGCCGTTTTACAAGTTCAACGACGCCGGTTGAGTCCGGTTCGTCTGGTCACCTCTACGAAAGGAGCAGCGCATGTTCGGCTACCGCGCCAGAATAGGCTACATCTCCCCCTCCGTCATCGAGCTCAACGCCTACGACTTCTACCGCATCGCGCCGGACGGGATCGGCTTGATCGGCGTCGCGTGCATGGTCGCCGGCTGGAAGGAGGAGGCGTACAAGGAAGCGCTGAAGCAGGTGGAGGCGTGCGCCCACGAGCTTGAGCGGCGCTCCTGCGACTTCATCATCCACGGCGGTTCGCCCCTTGTGCTGAGCCAGGGCAAGGGATTCGAGACGAAGCTCATCCAACAGCTCGAGACCATCACCGGGGTGCCCTGCACCACCAGCATCGTCGCCGCCCTGGACGCGTTCAGGGACCTTGGGGTTTCGCGCCTGGCCGTGGTCGACCCCTATCCGCCCGACCTGAACGAGAAGGTGGTGAGCTATCTCAAGGCATGGGGGTTCGAGGCGTCGTCGCTGGTTTCCCTTGGGACGGACTTCACGACTTCCAGCATCGTCTCGGTGGGAGATATCTACCAGGCCGCCAAGCGGGCAGTGAGGGAAGCGGACAACCCGGACGGAATCTACATCCCCTGCGCCAATTTCCCGGTGGTGGACGTCATCGAGGACATCGAGACCGACCTCGGGCTGCCGGTCATCGCCAACATGACCTCGCAGCTCTATGTGGCCTTCAAGGCCATCAGCATGCGCGAGAGGATCGACGGCTACGGCCGGCTCATGCGCCTGCTGGCTGCTTGACGGCGGCAATCGCCGGGGGCTATGTCGTGGGTGACCACGGAGGAACAGGACCATGATCAAGGGCATCGTCATTCCGGTCATCACGCCGTTCGAGCACGACGGAACGGTGGACGAGCCGATGCTCCGGAAGCTCGTGGACTTCTATGTCGGCGCCGGGGTCCAGGGGTTGTTCATGCTGGGTTCCTCGGGGCAGGGACCGGCCATGTCCATGGCCGAGCGCAAGCGCACCGCGGAGATCGCCGTCGATCAGAACGCCGAGCGCGCCCCCCTCATCGTGCACGTGGGGACCGCGGACGCGGAAAGCACCGTCGAGCTGGCGCGGCATGCCGCCGAGCACGGCGTCGACGGCATCGGCGTGATCCCGCCCTACTATTACTCCGACCACTCGGAGTACGAGCTCATGGCCCATTTCCGGGCGGTGGCCGACGCCGTGCCGCTGCCCATCTTCATCTACGAGAACCCCAAGTACTCCGGCATCTCCATCGCGCCGCCCTTCGCGCAGCGCATGAAGGAAGAGATCCCCACCATCCGCGGCATCAAGGTGGCCTACGGCGCCGGCGCCATGCTGGACTACGTGCGGCTGTTCCCGCCGGACGTGTCGGTGTTCACCGGCAACGCGGACATCTTCGGACTGGTGCCGTTCGGGGTGGCCGGCATGATCAATCCGCCCACGAGCTGCCTTCCCGAATTGTGCGTGGAGCTGTGGCGCGCCCTGGAGCGGGAGGACTACGGGCAGGCGGTGCAACTGCAGCACCGCGTCAACGACGTCACCGCGGTCATCATCGGACAGATCAAGCGCCACGGCCGGGCCGTGGTGGCCGAGATGTACCGGATGCGCGGATTCGACATCAAGCGCTTCCCCAAGTGGGAGACCAAACCGTTGCCGCCGGAGGCGCGGGACTCGGTGCACCGGGAGCTGAGCCGCGGCGGCCTTCTGGATTGATGCCCGCGTCCGTGTCCGAACCGGTCCGAGGTCGTCCCGTGAAAACCTTCCGAAGCACCAACAAGGACATCCCGCGCGTGGGGCGCGGCACGCCGGGCGGGGAGTGGCTGCGGCGCTACTGGCTCGCAGTGGGCACCGAGGCGGAGTTGCACGACGTCCCGCACGCGGTGCGGGTGCTGGGCGAGGACCTGGTGCTCTTCCGTGACGGCCAGGGGCGGTTGGGTTTCATCGGCCAAAGCTGCTCCCACCGGGGCTCGTCTCTCGAATACGGCGACATCGAGGAGCGCGGCATCCGCTGCCCCTACCACGGCTGGCTCTACGACGTCGCGGGCAACTGCCTGGAACAGCCGTCCGAGCCGCTGGAGACCGCCTTCTGCGCCAAGGTGAAGCATCCGGCGTACCCGGTGCGGAGCCTGGGAGGGTTGATCTTCGCGTACCTGGGTCCGGACCCCGCCAATCCTCCGCCGCTCCCCAACTACTCCCCGCTCGTGGACCACGGCGGGCAGCGGCTGGTGGAGAGCACCCGGCACTTCGCCTACAACTGGTTCAACTTCTACGAGAACAGCGCCGACCCCTGCCACGTGTGGATCCTCCACAGCCGGAGCGCCTACGGTGAGCAGACCTGGGGCGGTTCGTTTTTCAGCGCCAAGAGCCCGCCGGCCTACGAGCCGGTGGAGACCCCTTACGGCATGAAGATGGTCATGTCCAAGCCGGGCCGGGTGGAGGGCACAGAGTTCGTGGACGAGATGAGCCTGGGGCTGCCGAGCATCCTCCAGGTGGGGGATACGGAGTTCGTGCACGCGCGGGTGGAGCCGGAAGTGCTGGAGAAGGTGGGCTCCAACTACGAGCACTTCATGTTCCTCACCCCCAACGACGACGACCACTTCATGCTGTTCACCGTGGACTACTACACCGGCCCCGACCCGGACATCTTCGACCGGCTGGGGAAGATGCGGAAACGGGAGAACCCCAAGGGCGACGTCAAACCCTACGACAAGCGGCCGCTGATGCCCTTCCGCGGCAACATCCGGCAGGAGGACATCGTCACCCAGGGGACCCAGCGGCTGCTGGGCGAGCGGGACGAACGGCTGGGCACCTCCGACCGGGGAATCATCATGCTGCGCCGGATGATCCGGGACGCCATCGACGCCGTGGCGGCGGGCAAGGAGCCCAAGGCGTTGCGGTTGAAGGAGAACGCCGAGGGTCTGGTGAAGCTGGATTCGTTCGTGGGGGTGAGGCCCAGATGCCAAGGGTCGTAGTGACCGGCGGCAGCGGCCGCCTGGGTCAGCACGCCATCAGCCACCTGATGGAACACGGCTACGAGGTCCTGAGCCTGGACATCGTGCCGCCGCCCGCGAAGCTGTGCGACTCCTGGTTGTGCGACCTGCGCCGCTCCGGCGATCTCTACGAGGCCCTCACAGGCGCTGACGCCGCCATCCATCTGGGCGCTTACCAGGCCCCCAACCTGGCGCCCGACTGCGAGACCTTCAGCAACAACGTCACCGCAACCTACAACGTGCTCAAGGCCGTCGTGGACCTGGGCGTCCCGCGCGTCGTGTGCGCTTCGAGCATCGCCGCCTACGGCTTCCTCTACGCCCCGAAGATCTGGGCGCCGGAGTACCTGCCTCTGGACGAGGCTCATCCGTGCCGGCCCCAGGACCCCTACGCGCTGTCGAAGGTGTTCGGCGAGCAGTTGGCCGATTCCTGCACCAGATATAGCGACGTTACGATGGTGAGCCTTCGATTCAGCGGAGTGAACTTCGACCCCGCTTACCGGGAGTTGCCGCGCCGCTGGGCAGACCCCGGGGTCAGGATGGGAACGTTCTGGAGCTACGTGGACGCACGCGACGCCGCCGTGGCATGTCGGCTGGCCTTGGAGGCGCCACTTTCAGGACACCATGTCTTCAACATCGCCGCACCCACGAGCCGCTATCCGGAGCCCACGGACGAACTGGTCCGGAGATACATCCCCGGCACCCAAATCAAGGAAGGCTATTCAGGCCACTGGGGAGGTCTCGACGTCACCAAGGCGGGGAAGGTCCTCGGTTTCACGGCCGCCCACGTCTGGCGGGACTACCTCAACCCGGACGGTTCCCCGAAAACGTGATTTCAGGCCAGGGCCACCACGTCCACTTCCACCAGCGCCCCTTTCGGCAGGCCCGCCACCGCCACCGTGGTGCGGGCGGGTTTGGCCGACCCCAGGTACCCTTCGTAGATGGTGTTGACGGCGGCGAAGTTGCCCATGTCGGTCAGGTAGATGGTGGTCTTGACGACCTGGCCCCACGAGGCGCCGGCCGCTTCCAGCACCGCGGTGACGTTGTCGAGCACCCGGCGCGCCTGTTCTTCCACGCCCCCCGCCACGAGCTCGCCGGTTCCCGGCTCCAGCCCGATCTGTCCCGCGGTGTAGACGAAGCCGTTGGCCTTGATCGCCTGCTCGTACGGGCCGATGGCGTCGGGCGCCTTGTTGGTATGAATCACTTCCATGGACATGGTCTCTCCTTGGCGGTTGTTGGAACTACCCGAAATCTACTAGAAATAGACAGGCGACGTTAGACTCTTAGCGGAACGTTTGACCCATGCGACTGATCACCGCCCACAAGATACTCATCGGGACGTCCATCGTCTTCTTCATCTTCTTCAGCGGGTGGGAGCTGACCAACTACTTCGGCGCCGGCGAGGGCTGGGCGCTGGCCCGGAGCCTGCTGTACCTCGGCGTCGCCGTGGGCTTCGCGGTCTACTTCAGGACCCTGAAGAACAAGGTGCTGTGAGATGGTCCCGGACCCCGACTCCTTCATCGTTCCGGTGACCGAAGAAGACATCCGCCGGGAACGCCACAAGGCCCGGGAGCTCCGCAACAGCCAGTGGTGGAAGAACCGGACGAGCAGGGGGGTATGCGCCCACTGCGGCGAACGGTTCCCGCCTCGCGAGTTGACGATGGATCATCTCGTGCCCGTCGTCCGCGGCGGCAAGAGCACCAGGGGCAACGTGGTCCCCAGTTGCAAACCCTGCAACACCGGCAGGAAACACAGCCTGCCGTTCTGAGCGACGAGGCTACTTGGGCGCGTAGTCGCTGCGCAGCAGCAACATCTGCACTTTCGCGTTCAGGCCGTAGTTCGTCAGGTCCTCGAACACGGCGCGGACCCTCTTGTCCGCCCAGTATCTCCCCGCGTCCTCGATGCTGTCGAACTCGAACTCGACGACGCGGTGCGGAGACTCGCCGTAGTAGTCGTCGTAGGAGGTGATACGTCTGACTTCGGCGGGGGCCTTGAGGTCTTCGGCCACGCTTCGCACCCAGGCGATATACCGGTCCTTGCCGTCGACCGGATAGTCCACCGAGACGACGTACTTGACCGCCGGCCGGCCCTTCATGGCTTCCTGGCCGTGGACCTCCGACGTATGCGGGAACAACTGGGTGGCGAACAGGCCCAGGGCGAACAGCCCGGCCGCGGCCATGGCGGCCCTTGGGGTCCGTAGGGGCATCACCAGAGGTTATCCTTTCTTCCTGTGTTGCAAGACTGCGTCGAAAACGGGCGCACAGGACAATGAGAGCATTCTTTCGGCCGCCGGGCTACCCCGCGGCACGGAGACGGCACGGATAGGAGCGGTGCGGCACCGAGCCGGTGATGGGATCGATGACGTCGTTGTCGATGACGAGATTGATGTTGGCGCCCTCGGCGCTGAAGGGGTCATAGCCTGGCAGACCGAGGTCGGGGCAGCCCTGCCACCAGCCGTGCATGACCCGCACGACCTTGCGGGGAAGCTCGGGATTCAGTTGCGCCTTCATGGTGACGGCGGCGACCTTCGTCTCCACCCGTACCGGCGCCCGCGGCAGGATGCCGAGATCGGCGGCATCCTCGGGATGGATCTCCACCAGCGGCTCCGGGGTCTTGGCCCGGAGCGACGGCACCGACCGGTGCTGTCCGTGGCAGAAGTTGATGGCCTTGGCGGTGGTCAGGGTGAGCGGAAAGTCCCGCACGACGTCCGCGCCGAAACCGGTTTCGCTCGGGTTGTAGTCCGGCAGCGGCGCATAGCCCTGTTCCTGAAACGGGAGCGAGTAGATCTCCACCAGGCCGGAGCGGGTGTCGAATCCTTTCTCCCGGTACTTCCGGAAGCGCGTTTCCCGGGGCACGGACAAACCGCCGGGGCGGTCCTTCAACTCGGCCACGGTAACCCCGGACGGCTCCAGCATATAGTCCAGCGCCGCCTCCCGGTCGCCGTGCCAGAACTGCTCGTCGAAGCCCATCCTTCCCGCCAGGTCGAAGAGGATGTCGGCGTCGGAACGGGACTCGAACTGCGGTTCCACCACCGGCGCCCGGTACTGCAACCAGGTGCTGGTGGCGGCCCCCTGGTCGAAGGAGCCCTTCACGTGCCAGTCCTCCCATGACGTCGCCGCGGGCAGGAGGAAGTCGGCATAACGCGCCGCCGGGGTCTCATAGAAGTCGGTCTGCACGTACAGGTCCAGTTGCTGGAGCGCGCGCCGTCCCTGGAGCGTGTTCCCGTTGGCCATGATGATGTCGCCGCCGAAGCTCAGGAAACCCTTGACGGGGTAGGGCTTGCCTTCGAGCACGGCGCGATACACCTCGTAGGCCTGCACCCGGCCGGTGGCGACGGGTCCCAGGGGACGGGCGTCAAGGCCGAGCCTTTTTCGTTCCTGCTCCCCGGAGAGAAACTTGCGCCCGTCCATGCCGTTGACCGGAGTTTTGGCGAACCGGACGTTGCCGCCGGGACGGTCGAGGTTCCCGGTGAGGCTGTAGAACAGGCACACGGCGCGGTTGGTCTGCATGGCGTTGGCGTGCTGCTCCAGGCCGTTGTAGCTGTAGTAGCAGGCTGGCGGCGTGGTGCAGAAGAGGCGCACCGCCTTGCGCACCAGGTCCGGTTCGATACCGGTCGTGTCCGCCGTGGCCTCGGGTGTGTACCTACTCAGGTGCTGTTTCATCAGTTCGAACACGGGAGTGACCCGCTCCGTCGCGCCGCTTGAGAGCCGCACCTCGAATGACCCTTCCAGCGCCGGTGGCGATGCCGCCGTGGCATGTGCCGGGTCATGGAACGTGAGCCCGTTAGCCGACGCGTCCCATACGCCGTAGAGGTCCGGCGAGCCCCCGGCCGTCACTGCGTCCTGAGTCAGCATCTCGCCCGAGCTGTCCCGCACCAAAAGCCGGGCATTGGTCCAGTCACGAAGGAAGTCCTGGTCGTAAAGCTTCTCCGCCAACATCACGTTGAGGAAGCTCAGGGCCAGCAGCCCGTCGGTGCCGGGGCGCACTTTGAGCCACACGTCGGCCTTTCGTGTCAGGGGGATGGCCCGGGGATCGATGACGATGAGCTTGGCGCCGCGCTTGCGGGCAGCGGAGATCCGGATGGCCTGAGTGGGCCAGGAGGCGTTGGGGTTGTGCCCCCACAGCAGGATGCAGGCGGTGTTCTCGAAGTCCGGGTTGGGGATGCCGGTGCCGTAGGTGTAGCGGGAGCCGTTGTCCTTGTGCCAACTGCAGATGTGCCCGGTGGAGACGGTATTGGGACTGCCGAGCAGGCTGGCGAAGCGGATCAGCCACGGCTCGTACTCCGCCGATGCGCTGCCTCCCGACGCCCCCCGGTAGAAGGCCACCGACTCCGCGCCGTGGCGTTCCCGCAACTCCGTCAGCCGGCGCGCGACTTCCTCCATCGCCTCGTCCCAGCCCACCCGCTCCCAGCGCGGGTCGGGATCGCTCTTGGGAGTGGTGCGGCGCAGCGGATAGCGCAGCCGCTCCGGGTCGTAAACCAACTCCGGCGCCGCCTGCCCCTTGATGCAGATGCCCCGGTTGGGATGGTCCGCGTCGGGCTCCAGCCGCACGAAGCGACCGTCCTCCACCGTCGCCACCACCCCGCAGCGGGACTTGCTCATGGCGCAGTAGGTGCGGATTTTCTCGGTCATGCCGGCATGCTACCAGATCACGACTCCGGCTTCGACACGTCGATGACGCAGACGGAGATCTTGCGGCGCTCCTCGGGAGACAGGTCGGCCGCGGCGAGGAGTTGGTCGCGAAGGGTGTCGGGGGTTTGCGGTGACGGGCCGGTTGGTGGCCGCTTGCATCGGTCGGGGCCGAACCAGAACACGAGATAGATGCCGTAGCCGTCGGAGTTAGGATCGCGCGTGTACTTGGCGATCAACTGATCGCGGATGGCCTTCCACAGATCGTCGTGCGTGCTCTTCTTGATCTCGATCGGCACGTTGAAGCCGTCGGATGAGACGCGGATGTCCGCTCTCTTGTCGTCGGCGTAAGTTCCTTCGGGCTGAGCCTCGACGCCCGTCGGTGCCAATCTTTGTCTCATGTCGGACAGCAGTGTATCTCGACAGGCGTCTTCGTGCCTGGAGTCCTGGGCCCGCTTGTTTGAGTCTAAATTCCAATACTGTCGCCAGTCCGAGGTGTTCCCGTCGCGTATCTCGCCAGCCAAATCGACCAGGACATCCACCGTGAGCGCTGCCAAGTCGGTTGGACTTGCAGGGCGGCGGTTACCAAGGGTTTCCACTACCTGTTGGACCGTCGGGTAGCGGAAGTTGGCTTCGCGGCGAACGTCGCGCTGCCTGCCGGCCGCGTCTTGCAGTCTGAGGCGCCATGGTTTCAACGAACGGTTCTCGGATAGGCGTTGGAGTGCGTCCGTGGCGTCGTGGGACGGTTTTGTAGCAAGCGCCTTGAGGAGCGAATCAACGATCCGGCCCTTGTACTCGGGATTCCTTGCCACGCTGCCCCCTGCTTCGGAATCGTCGTCGGCCCAACCAATGGGCCGGTAGGAGTTGCCAAGGGACTCGATGAGCATCTCCAGCGCGACGACGTCGATCGCCTCGATGGACATCATGTCGCAATCGCAAAGGAATTCCGCAACGCGCTTTACACGCCGTTCGTTGCTACGCCCGGTGAGCTTTTCTCGCAACCGGTCTGTGAAGAGAGCCGGCTTCGTCAGTAGGCCGGCACAGATCCAGTAAATCTGTTGTGCCGAGTCCATGCTACGACGGGCCAACTTGTCCTCTACGATTCGCAGTAACTCGCGGCGGTCGACACGACGCCGGGCTGCATGGAGCAACATTTTCAGCACGTGTAGTTGCTCTACCTTGTGACGAGTCGGGAACGATTTGAGCAGGGGCACCACTGCAAGGTCGGCAACCCGTTGGTAGTCTTGATCGTGCACCACTTCGTAGAGACCCAGAGCCGAACTCGACCCCCGGTGCAGATCGGCATGCACGGAACGGATCAGGACATCGGCTACCAACTCCGGGCGAGCCTGTAGCACCGGCCGGAACCAATTCGGTTCTTGGTTCCAGAGGTCGGGCGCATTGAATCGAAGAGCCAGCGCCCGCTGCATGCCCTGCTCATCGAGCGGTGCCGTGCCGGGACAAGGCGAGGAACTCTCGATGAGTCCCACCAGAACCGGCAGCATCAGTGAATGTTGTTTGCCTTCGTCCCTCAGACGGAAGATTGTGGCCACGTCAGGCAAATCCGCCCTTGTTGTCGATGCCCGTATAGCGTCGATCACGATGTCCACCAAGGTGTCGTCACCCAGCAGGTTTCGGAGCCGGGAGTGTCCGTCGGCTCCTTCTACGTCCACGAACCAGCCGAGGTACGTAGCCGCCAACTGGTGCAAGAGGGCAGGAGCCGCTTGGTTCTCACCCAGGGCGGTTCGTTGATCGTTAACCAGTTGGCACCATTCTGTCCGTTGCTGTCGGGCTTCGGCTTCACGCTGCCTTTTCCGTTCGGCCGACCGGGAAGTGAACTCCGCAATGTCTTGTGCTTTCTGTTGCTGTCGCTTCCGGTAGCTGGCCAACAAGTCCGGGTCGTACTCTAGGCGTTTCTCCGCGACCTCGTCAGACGTGTTTCCGGTAGGCACTGCGCCGGCAGCCTTTTCCAGGAAGAACTCGGTTGCTGCCAGCGTGTTGGTTTCCGTCTTGGCGGCTTCCCTAAGACACCATGCCTCGAAGTCCGACGGCTCCGCCGCGGAGAACAGGCGTCTGTACACCTGGAGGTGCAACTCCGACGAGTCCGAAAAACGGTCCGCCGCCAAGCGCACCACTGCCTTGTAGGACGATGGATGTTCGCTGAGCCATACACGAATGGTGGCTCTCGCGTCGTGGCTGGCTTCCTTGGCTGCAAGGCCGAGCCAGACAAACAGCCTTTTGTGACAAACCTTGGACGAGCGCTTGAGATAAGCCGCGAGGACCCTGGCCGGGATCGTCCGCAGCCAGTAGGACAAAGGCTGGTGGCCTCGGGTTTTCTCCAGGCCCTCGAATCGCTCGACCAACGAATCCAGGACTCCGGCAAGTTGGTTGGGGTCCGTGGACTGCTCGATAACATCGTAGCCCCAGAACGCAGCGTACCGTGCAAACACCGCACTCGTTCGCTCGCGCAAATATCGTCCAACCTCGGAAGGCGGGACCATCTCCGGGTACAGTTTACTCAGAAGGAGGCCGAGCAGGTCATCTAGTGGGTCCGGCACGACCTCTTCGTAAACTTCGGCCAACAAGGTCTTCAAGTGACCCTGGGTGTCCTCTTCGTCGCGGGACTGCCGTACATACGCTTCGAACGCTGCGTCCCTGATGGCAGGCCAACACCCGCCGTCTCTAACGACATCCAGCAAGAGGGGGATGACGCCGGGAACGACGGCATTGCGCTTGAGGGACCTGAGGACGGCCAGAGCTACCGTTTGCTTTCCTTGGCTTCCCGCCCTGCTTGTCAAAATCTCCCTGAATGTCTCCTCCATTTCCGGTGTGGCGAGGTCTTGCCAACGCGAATCCAGTTCATGCAATGCGCCAAACACCTGGGGGTCTCGCTCCGCGTCATGTTCCAGACAGCGTAGTAAGTAACGTTTCTCGCCCACGGTGAAATCTCTGATGTCACCATACAGGACCGTGCCCAGCGGATCCCGCTCCATGATCTCACCGCGGACCGCCTTGCAATGCGCGGCGAACCACGCGCTTAACCCACGCATTGCTGATATGGGACGGCCGTCGTCGCCGGTGAGAAGGGCAAGAACCCGCCGCACCGAAAGGGGGTCGTCAACCAGAGCCGACAGGTATCGGCCGGCAAGAAACTCAGCGATGTGCCGGTGGATCGGCGTGGCCAGCCCGTCGGTGACATTGAACACCCCCGTGCGTCGCAGTGCCGCGAGCAAGATTTCCTGCCCTGGTTCCGGAATGCCGCGCAGGTCGATGTAGTCGTCGACGTCGTCCGTCCTGATGGGCAGACGATACCCTGCTTGGCCTGACAACAGTTGCACCGCGCAAAGCCCTCCCACGGTCCGGAGCATTTCCGAGTCGGAACGCTGTGGAGCGGCCTGGAGATGTTCCTTATTGGCTTCGCGAACGAGGGTTAGGCATGCGGCCTCGAACGTCTCCGTTCGCGTCGTCGGCCATTTGCCGGCGGCAACGGCGGCCGCCAACAACTTCAGGGTGTGTGGGTTCGAGAGCAGCGTCCCGAGTCCGCGGCCTCTCGCTTCGTTAACGAAGTGGTCGATATCTTCCACACCTTCACTGTCCAGTATGTCGCGGATGTTCGTCTCTGAAAGAGGGTCCAGACGCAGGACTTTGACAGCCCCGTCCGGCGAGACCGATTCAAGCCGCGTTCGGTCCGGTGCACCGAACCAGTCTGCTTCACGACACGAGAGCCGGAACCGTGGTTGACCCAAGGCGTCTAGCTTCCCCCGGATCTCAGTTAGTGGCGTGCGCCGGTCGGGCGCTGTAACGCGCATCTCGTCGAGTCCGTCGATGAACAGGGTATTGGCTTGGTCCCAGCGCTTTGCGTTGAGGTCGATGAAATCGCGAACGTCGCAATAGCCTCCGGCCTCAGCCTCCTGCTTGAAGGATTCCGTCTTGCCGGCGCCGGGCGCTCCAAGCAGCACATAGGCCCCGCAATCGCGGAACGCCGCCAAGGGCCGCGATTCGGCGCCACGGACTTCTCCATTCCCGTCGAGCACTTCGGTGCAGGTGCGTTCAACCGGCTTGTCCATCACGTCTTGAACCAGTCATCTGCCGGAACCGACAGAAACTCCTCCAGCGCCATGCCATCGCCGCCTACCACCACGGCTTGCACCGGGTGGAACCGTTCCCGAAACTCGGTCAGCCCTCGGCGGTCAGCCTGATCCTTGTGGCTCTTCACCTCGAAGGCTACCAAGCGGGGTCCCCGTTGAAGCACGAAGTCGACTTCTGATCCGTCTTGACGCCAGTACCAAAGACGGCTCGGTCCCGTGGCCGTGTTCCACAAGTGTGCGCCAACCGCACTCTCGACCAAACGGCCCCAGAATGTCCGGTCCGCCTGTGCCTGCTCGAAGGTGTAACCGGAGAAAGCCGACATCAATCCGGTGTTGAGGACGTTCAGTTTCGGGCTCGATGCCCGTCGGCGATAGATCCCGCCGGTGTAGTTTCTTAGGCCCGCCAACAGCCCGACTCTCTCAAGGAGGTCCAGATAGCGGGCCAGAGTCGTGGTGTTGCCGGCGTCCTGGAGTTGGCCGAGCATCTTGGTGTAGGACAGGATTTGCCCGGAGGATGTGGCGCCCACCTCGAACAACTGCTTCAGCAACGCGGGCTTGTCCACGCGTTGCATGGCGAGGATGTCGCGCTCGATGTTGGGCTCCACCAATGCTCGAAATATGTAGTCGTGCCAACGAACGTGATCATCGACATACGCCAACGCGCCAGGATAACCGCCGAAGTAAACGTACTCCGACACGGTCAGGCCGAACGCTTGAGACATTTCGGCGAAGGACCAGTGTTTGAGGCCGATCATCTCGAAGCGCCCGGCCAGGCTTTCCGTCAGACCGCGCTGCATCAAGAGTGGTGAGGAGCCCGACAGTATTACGTGGAGGCGTCGCCGTTCGTAACGATCAGCGTCCCAGAGCCCCTTAACCGCTTCCGACCATCTAGGGATTTTCTGAATCTCGTCAAGGGCAAGCACGCAACCCTCCTCGGACAAGTCGGCGAGTGAACGGGCACGTTGCCAGACATCGACAAGCCACGTGGTATCGGGTTCCCTCGGTACGGCAACCGGAGTGGCGGCGGATGTCGTGCCGAGTAGTTCCGTGAACGGCTGCAATGGTCGTGGATCGGGTTGGTCGACGCGAACCAGGAGCAATTCCCGGTCCAGCGCTTTCTTCGCCTGCTCGATGAGCGTGGTCTTGCCGACCTGCCGTGGCCCGGCGACAAAGATCAAAGTCCGGGGAGTCTCGTCAAGACGTTCGAGGAGGGTGCCGAGTTGCTTGCGCTCGTAGAGGGCCATAGAGACAGATTACGCTCTTGAGTAAAATTACTCAAGAGCGTAATCGTGTCGTCCTGGGGAATCAAAATCGTCGGCAGCGCTACGCCCCGAACGTCCCCCGGTAGTCCTGCCAGGCCTTCGGCCCCGCCCGGTCGAAGACCTTCTCGCGGAGGCCGCCGGCGTACTGGGCGGGGATGAAGTTGATCTTCTCGGTGAGGGAGGGCTTCAGGCGCACGCCCTGGGCGCGCAGCTCGTCGGCCATGACCAGGTTCTCCAGCACTACCCGGATCTCCTCATGGTCGGTCCACATGGCCTTGTAGACGATGCGTCCCTCCTTGCTGACGATGTAGACCATGTTGGGGAGGACGCCGTAGAGCTGATGGACCGTGCCTTCCAGGTCGTCCACCAGCAGGGGGTTCTCGATGCCGTCCTGGTCCCGGCACTGGCGGGCGTATTCGAGCTTCTGGTCAAAGTCCTTGTGCGGACCGTAGTGCTCTCCGGGATGGGGTTCACGCACGTAGATCGTCAGGAACTCGAAGCCCTTGTCGCGGTAGTTCCGGTACATCTCGTTCAGGGGCGAGACCTCGCCCACGAACGGCGGTCAGGTGATGCTGCCGAACTCCAGCAGCACGTGTTTGCTGCGCTTGAACCCGGAAAGCCGGACGGTTTCGCCCGCGAGGGTCGGGAGGCTGAAGTCGGGGGCCTCCTCTCCCGCCCGCGGGCGCCTGGCGAACTCGCCGGCCTTGGCCGAGCTCTCCGATCGGCTGAAGGTTTCGTAGTTGTATGCGCTGTTTGGCTGGTCCATTCCTGGGCTCCTTGTCTTGTGGGTTGTCGCAACTCTTCGACTCGGCACCGAATCTACTACGAACGGGGCAAACGGGTCTACATCGGTCCGTCTCGGAGCTCTCGGCGGGCCGCGTGGCGGGTCAGCCGCGGGCGTCTTCCTCCAGGGCTTCCAGGAGCGTCCGCATGTCGTCGGGCACGGGCGCGGTCCATTCCAGAGCTTCGCCGGTCTCCGGGTGGCGAAGCCCGAGCCGTTCCGCGTGCAGGGCCTGCCGCCGAAAACGATGCAACAAGTCCGTGAGCCCGGGTCCCTGGCCCTTGTTCCCGGCCGCGCCGCGTCCGCCGTAGACCGGGTCGCCCACTACCGGGTGTCCGATGTGCGCCATGTGCACCCGGATCTGGTGCGTGCGCCCGGATTCCAGCCGCACCCGCAGCAAGGTGTGGCCGCGGTACGCGGCCTTCACGCTGTAGTGGCTGGTGGCTTCCTTGCCGCGTTGTTGTACCGACATGCGGGTTCGATGGACGGGGTGACGGCCGATAGGGGCGGCGACGGAGCCGCCGGCGCGAACGATCCCCCGGACCAGCGCCAGATATTCCCGCTTGATGCGGCGCGCCTGCAGCTCCCGCACCAGCCGCAGGCGGACGGCGTCGGTCTTGGCCACCACCAACAGGCCCGACGTGTCCTTGTCCAGCCGGTGAACGATGCCCGCCCGGGGTACGGCGGCGAGCCCGGGCGTGTGGTGCATGACGGCGTTGAGAAGGGTCCCTTCGGGATTGCCCGCCCCGGGATGGACTACCATGCCGGGAGGCTTGTTTATGACGAGTAGCGCCGTGTCCTCGTGGACGATCTCCAGGGGTATGGGCTGCGCCTTCCAGGAAACCTCCGCGGGTTCCGGAACCTCCAGCGCGACTGTCGCCCCCGTCAGCACCTTGTCGGAGCACTCCGGCGCGCGGCCGTCGACCCGGACATGTCCCTCCTGGATGAATCGCTGGAGCCTTGAACGCGAGTAGTCGGGCAACAAGACCGCCAGGGCCGTGTCCAGCCGTTTGCCGTCGAGTGCCTCCGGCACGGTCAGCCAAACCTCGGACTCGCGCTTGTGGGTGGTGGTGCTCATGGGCCGGAGACCGCCGCAGCTTATCCGTGGGGAGTCGCTGGGCCAGCACCAAAGCTTGTTACTTTCGCCCGGGGATTGCAACGGAACCGCCCCCGCAGGTCGGACTAGCGAAGCGTAATCCGACACTTGGACTGCGATTCCGCCCGGCGCGGAGCCCTGCCGCTCTTGGCCAAGATTGACGGGCACAGGCCCCGACCGTAAACTTGGGCGATGGATCTGAGAACGTACATGGAGTCCGTCAGGCGCCTCGCCCCCGAGCGGTTGCTGGAGGTCGCGGACAAGCACGACATCCGTCTGGAAGTTTGCGCAATGATCGCCGACCTGGAGAAGCAGAAGCGGGAGCCGCTGGTGCTCTTCTCCAACGTCGACAATCTGAGCGGTGAGCCTTCGGAGTTTCCGCTTTTGATGAACGTGTTCGCGTCCCGCGCCGCCTGTGCGGTGGCCCTGGGCCTGCCGCCCGAGCAGGCCGGCCGGGAGCTGATGCTGGAGTTTCAGGCGCGTGAGGCCCGGCGGGAGAAGCCCGTGGTCGTGAACGCCGCCGACGCCCCGGTGAAGCAGGTCAGGATGGACCCCAACCTCTATTTCCTCCCGGTGTTGACACACCACGTCGCCGACTTGGGTCCCTACCTCACCATGACCTGGTGCGCCAGGGACCCGGATACCGGCGTCTACAACTCGTCCTTCCACCGCTGTTACGTGCGCGACCCGAACCACCTGGTGATGTTCTTCGAGCGCCGGCACCTGTGGGACTACTTCATGCGCGCGGAAGAGCGCGGCGAAGCGCTGCCGGTGGCCTGTGTCGTCGGGCACCACCCGGCCTACTACCTCGGCAACTGCATCCTCAACGGCATCGCCGAGGACGAGTACGAGAGCATCGGCGGGCTCATGGGCGAGCCGTTGCGGCTGGTGCCGTCCGAGACCTTCGGCGACGAGCTGATGGTGCCCGCGGACGCGGAGATGGTCATCGAGGGCCGGGTGCTGCCGCACCAGCGGGAAGTGGAAGGACCGTTCGGGGACTTCACCGGCCTGTACGGAAACCCCGGCAAGTCGCCGGTGGTGGAGGTCACCGCCATCACCCATCGCCGCGACGCCTGGTGCATGGACATCCTGGCCGGCCACCGGGACCACCGTCTGCTGGGCGCCGTCCCCAAGGAAGGCAGCATCTACCGCAAGGTCCAGGCGGTGGTGCCCACCGTGAGCTCCGTGTGTCTGCCCCTGAGCGGCGCTGGCCGGTTCCACTGCTACATCAGCATCGACAAACGCTGCGAGGGCGAGGCCAAGCTCGCGGCCATGGCGGCGTTCACGGGCTCGGAGCTCATCAAGCACGTGGTGGTGGTGGACGCAGACATCGACGTGTACGACGAGGAAGAGGTGCTCTGGGCCGTGGCCACCCGGGTGGACGCCGCCACCGACATCTCCATCATCGACCGCGTCAAGGGCAGCCGTCTGGACCCTGTGCATCCGGGCAAGGATTGGGGCTCGAAGCTCATCATCGACGCCTGCCGCAACGACGACATCGAGTTCCCCGATCGCATCGCCGTGGCCGAGTACCGCCACCGGCGGGCGAAGGGTTAGGCGGCAATGGCGCGCAAGGAGGATGTCCCTATGGATTTCGATATCATCCTCGGTGTAATGGTGGTCGCGTTCGGACTCTATACGCTGTTCGCTAGAATATTTGCACCGAACCACCTCTGGAAACTTGAGCCCATGAAAAAGCAGTGGGGAGAGAAAGTCGGGCTTGCGGTTCACGTCCTTGCGTACACAGTGTTGCCCTTGGTGCTTGGAGCAATACTGCTCGCTGACGGTCTCCTATAACGTGTTGCGGTCTCTTATGGAGGCTGTCAGGTCGAGATAACCTGCGTTGTCTTAGTGTCCTGGGTACGAAAGGGGAGGGAGACTCAGTGTGAAAGATGACGAGGGACAGGCCCATGCCCCTCGCGACGCGGACAGCGAACCGCGGGTCCGCGTGGCACAGGCATCTTGCGCACGGCATGGGGCGGGTTGGCGCATGGGCTGGCGCATGGTCAACCTCACGTCCGCCGGGATACGGTTTCTGGACGCGCGGTTCCCGCACGGGCAGTTCCGCAGCGGCCTCATGGAGCTCGTGGAGGTCCAGGTCGCACCCTCGGGCAGCACGCATCTCGAGGCCGTGGTAGCCTGCAACGGTAACCACGGTGATGTGGTCGAGAATGCGTTCCTGATCACCACGGCGGAATGGCGAAAGGCCCGTTGGAGGATACTGGCTCGCATGACCGTTCGCTTTACGGCCGACGGCGCGCCCGTGGCCGAGACCGAGCTCGTGACGGCTCAGCGTGTGGGCTTTTCCGAGCCCGAGTGCTAAGAGACGGTGTCCAAATGTTGATGACTGACGACGGAATGACACCGTGCGGGACAACACCCGAATGGGATGTCAAGTGTTTTGCTGGCTCTGAGAGGAGAGCATGACCGAACGGGAAAAATACATTTTCAAGCGCATGGGCGGCTGATACGGCAATTGAGGCCTCGGCTTCGAAGAGACCGCGGGTATGGTCTCCAACACGCTTGACATGGAACTCGACGACCTCGTCGCGACGCTGAAGCGCGTCCGGGAAACCTGTGGCGAGGATTCGGAGTACCTGAAGCTGCGCGCGCCGCTGCCGGACGACTGGCCGATCTAGCCGGACGACCACACCGTCATCCCGGGCGCCATCGTCATCCCGGCCCCGTATCAAGTACGGGGTGGGGATCCAGGCTTCTTACGCCTGCCGCACCTTCGACAGGCCCGCCTCGGACTGACGCGGGTCGAGGGGCCGGACGCCCGCCCAGAAATCTCGCCGGCCGGTCATGGCCTGGACGTGGCCGTCCCATTCCAGGGTGAACGCGGTGACGCCGAGCTTGACGGCGCGCCGGATCTTCTCTCGCGTTTCCGGATCCGTGGCGGCCTGGCAGATGGTCTCAATCTGCCGGGCGCCGTGTCCCACGTCCTGATCCGCGTGGATGCGGTACGTTTCCACCTGTCGTTCCGAAAAGCCGTAGTGCCCCACGAGCTCCTTGTAGACCTGGGCGGCCGCGCCGTCGCGTCCGCCGTGCTGGCTCTCCACGAAGGCGAGCATGGCTACCCCCTCCAAGGCGGACCGTCGCTGGCAGCAGCCGATGATCATCTCGATGGCCGCCAGCGTCCCGGGGGTGGGCTCGGCGTTGTCGGCGTCCTCGCGTGAGATGCCGGCCCCTTCCAGGAACTGGTACATGATGTCCACGTGGGTGCGATCCCCGGACAGCTCCTCCATGAAGTTCTCCAGCACCACGTCCATCAGCCCCTGTTCCCGGTTCGATACCGCATTGACCGCGATGTAGCCGAAGTAGATGGGGTTGGTGCGCACCCGGAGATAGTGCTGTACCTCTCCGAGAACGATCTGTTCGCGGGTCCACCGGTGGTCCACGATGCCCTTGAACCAGGGATGCTCCACCATTGGCACCTGGTTTGCATATTCCCACAACTCGTCGATGAATGGATCCGGTGACGTCACGGCAGCACCTCCTTGGCGGGATTGATCCGGCCCCTGTAAACGAGCATACTCGTATCGTTGGGGTAAGCCAATACCGGTAGCGGCTGTCGTGGCGGGTCAAGGAAGCAAGTGGCGAGAAGGCCGGGAACAGCCCAACGTGCAGGAGTAGGGACATGCCTTGGTGGGGTTGGTTGAGTGTTGGGATCATCTTGATGGGTGTGGAGCTCACGGCCGTCGACGCCGCGTTCTATCTCGTATTCGTCGGCGCCGCCGCGGTTTGCGTGGGGATCATCGACCTGGCGGGAGTGGAGCTGCCCGTCTCGGGCCAGTTGTTGGTGTTTGCGGTTCTTGCGGTCATGTCCATGGTGTGGTTTCGAGGGAAGCTCTACGACCGGATTCGCGGCGGGCTGCCGGGTTTCGAGTACACCGTGGCGGGTCGGATCGTATCGGTGGGCGAAGACGTTCCTCCCGGCGGACAGACCCGGGTCACCTTGCAAGGCACGCAGTGGACCGCGGTCAACGTGGGCCAGGCGCCGATCATGGCGGGCGCCCGTGCCCGGGTGGTCGGAAGAGACAGCCTGGATCTTTCCATCGAGGGGCTGGCGGACGACAGGGTGAACGAATCCGAGGAAGGAAGATAAATGGAAGGGAATTTGGGTTTCTTGGTCACGACTGGCGTGCTCGCCATCGTGGTGCTCGTGGTGTTGCTGAAGACGGCGGTGGTGGTGCCTCAGCAGAACGCCTACGTTATCGAAAATCTCGGAAAGTTCTCGCGAACGCTCAACCCGGGATTCAACATCCTGGTGCCGTTCATGGAGCGTGTCGCCTACCGGCACAGCCTCAAGGAGCACGCCCTGGATATCGAGGAGCAGATCTGCATCACCTCGGACAACGTCCAGGTGGGGGTGGACGGCGTTCTCTACCTTCAGGTCGTGGACCCGGCAAGAGCGTCCTACGGCATCGGCAACTACCTCTTCGCCATCTCCCAGCTCGCCCAGACCACGCTGCGTAGCGAGATCGGCAAGATCGAGCTGGACAAGACCTTCGAGGAGCGGGGGCACATCAACCTGAGGGTGGTCGAGGAGCTCGACAAGGCGTCGGATCCCTGGGGCGTGAAGGTCCTCCGTTACGAGATCAAGAACATCAACCCGCCGTCGGACGTGCTCTCCGCCATGGAGAAGCAGATGCGCGCGGAGCGGGAGAAGCGCGCCACCGTGCTGTCGTCGGAGGGCGAACGGGACGCCAAGATCAACGAGGCCGAAGGCGAAAAGCAGCAGGTCATCAAGGCTTCGGAAGCGGCCAAGCAGCGGCAGATCAACGAGGCCGAAGGCGAGGCCTCGGCCATTCTGGCGGTGGCCGGAGCCACCGCCGAAGGGTTGAAGAAGGTGGCCGAGGCCCTGGGCACGGACGGTGGTGACAAGGCCATGCAACTACGGGTGGCGGAGAACTACCTCGAGCGTTTCGGCAACCTCGCCAAGGAAGGCAACACGCTCATCGTCCCGGCGAATCTCAGCGACATCACATCCATGATCAGCGCGGCCACGACCGTCCTGGGCCACACCACGAGGCGGGGGAACCAGGATCCGGGTCAGAACGCGTAGGGATCGTTTGGCCCACGATCCCAAAGCCGTAGCGTTGCTGGCCGGGTTGGTGCGCGCGTTCAGGGCAGGGGACATCGAGTTGAGCTTCGATGAAGCAGACCGCGCGGTCCTGCAAGAACTGTCCGAGCTAGGGTTCGTGGACCTCTCGAACAACGGATTCACTCTGACCGACGCCGGCGGTTCATACGCGGCGCGATCCCACGTCCCGCCGGTAACGGCCGAGGGAGTTCTGTATTTGGAGCGTCTCCCCATCGACGAATTCACCGACCGGCCGGGGCTGTTCCGCCTTCTCGGCTGGCTGTGACGATCGCTGCCCCTGATCGCCGGCCACCACACGATCCGCCGTTGGTGCGAGACGGGCACCGACGCCCGAAAAACCGTCATTCCCGCGCAAGCGGGAATCCAGGCGGGGCGTGGGGCGGCCGGTGTCCCTTGAAAGGAACAAGGAATGGACGGGCTTGCAGACAAGATCGCGGCATTCGTCGTCGACAGTGATTTCGACAAGCCGCCCGCAGACGTCGTCGCGGCGGCCAAGGCGGCGTTCCTGGACTGCGTCGGGGTGGCGCTGGCGGGCTCGGACGAGGACAGTGCCCGGATCTGCGCCGCGCTGGCGAGACAGGAGTCCAGCGCTGGCGAGGCCACGGTCATCGGGCAGGGTTTCAGGACCTCGCCCATGTTGGCCGCGCTGTGCAACGGCACCTCGGCCCACGCCCTGGACTTCGATCACAGCTACCTCATGGGTCAGCCCACGGCCGGCCTGATTCCCGCGGTCCTGACCATGGGCGAGACTCTGGGTGCGAGCGGCCGCGCCGCGCTGGCGGCCTACGTCACGGGTTTCGAGGTGGTGTCGCGGCTGGCGCGATCCATGCCCCGGCTTTCCACCGCGGCTCACTGGCACGCCACATCCAGTATCGGCACCGTGGGGGCGGCGGCCTGCTGCGCGAGGCTGGCGGGTCTGGACGCCGCCCCCACGCGCAACGCCCTCGGCATTGCCGCTTCCATGGCATCGGGGATGGTGTGGAACTTCGCCACCATGACCAAACCGCTCCACTCGGGGCTGGCGGCTCAGAACGGCGTGATGGCGGCGCGTCTGGCCGGGCAGGGGTTCACCTCCAGTCCGGCGACCCTGGAGGAGGGGAAGGGGCTGTTCGACTGTTTCGCGCGCGGGCTCGACTGCGACGTCACCGCTTTCGAGAGTCTCGGCCGTACCTTCGATCTCACCGGCATCGGCATCAGCGTCAAGCCGTATCCCTGCGGCGGTCTGACCCACTCGGCCGTGGACGCCGTGCTGGAGTTGCGTCAGGAAGGTCTACGGCCGGATCAAGTGGATTCCATGCGGGTGGGCGTGACCTCCCAGGTCTTCGACCGGATCATGAACGCGCTGCCGGCCAACGGCATCGAGTCCAAGTTCAGCATGCCCTACATCCTGGCGAGGGCCCTCGCCGACGGGGCGCTGGTTCTGGATACGTTCACGGACGAAGCCGCGGCGGACCCCGCCATCCGGGGCATCGCGGCAAGCATCGTCATGGAGCTGGACGACGGCCTCGTGGAAACCGCGGACGGCGCCCGCCCCGCCGATGTCACGGTCCGTCTCAAGGATGGCGGCGAGTTGCGCCGGCGGGTGGACCACTCACGGGGCAGGCCCGAAAGGCCCCTGACCGCGGCGGAGCTGCGGGACAAGTTCGATACCTGCGCGAGCAGGGCGCTGGACCCTGAGCAGGTCGGGCAAGTCGCCGACCTCATCGACGCCCTGGAGGGCGTGGAGAACATCCGCGAACTTTGCGAACTTCTGGGCGGGTCGAAGTGACCGGCCGGGAACTTCTCAGTTGATGACCGACAGCGCGGTGGCTTCGAGCGCCGTGACCACCATGGCCTCCCGGTCCAGCATGGCCTGGATGTCGGGAACCACTTCGTTCTTCCGGTAGTCGCTCTCCGCGATGGTCTTGGCGAAGGCTTCCTTCTGCTCCTGGCTGTCGAAGCGGCGCAGCCAGACGTAGGTGTCGTCGTCGTCCCGGCCGGTGAAGCTGCCGGAAACCACCACGCCGTTGGCGGCATGGAACGGAAGGATCTTCTCTTCCATGGTCTTGACCCAGGCGTCGCGTTGGCCGGGCTTGGTCTTGTACTGGCGCAGTTCGAAAAACATGAAATCTCCTTTGACGTTGGCGGTACCGGGTCCTGCCGGCGCTACTCCTTGCCGTCGTCCGATCCGTCGTCCTCGAACTCCGGAACCCAACCCTCGCCGAACTCCTCGGCCTCCTGAAAGCCCTCCGTCCGCCACTCGTCGATGAGTTGCCGGATGGGGATCTTGCGCCGCATAAGTCCCTTCATCAGGTTCTTGTACATGGGCGCCACATGGGTCTGGGCGTTGATGGGGCAGACCGTCAGGCAGATCTTGCAGCCCTCGTACTGCTCGAAGAAGGGCCGGCACTGCGGCGTGTCCACGTGCCAGCGCAGGATGCCGAAGATGTCCTGCTTCTGGGGCACGATGGCGTCGCCGGGACACAGGTTCGTGCATGCGTTGCAGCGCAGACAGAAGTCGTCGAAGCCGTAGTTGGCCGGCTGAGCCTCGGGAATCAGCGGCATCTCGGTGGTCACCGCGCCCAGCCGCACGCTCGGGCCGTATTTCTTGGTGATGAGGGAGCCGTGACGCCCGAGCTCGCCGAGGCCGGCCTTCCACGCCACCGGAATGAAGAGAATGTCGCCCTCGTTGGGATACCCGACCGCATGGTAGCCGTAGGAGCGGATGTACTGGGCCAGCCGGACGGAGACGTCCGACAGCAGGTAGTAGACCTTGTGCACCTCCATCTGCGCCAGGGGCCCCAGCCGCTTCATCTCCTCGAAGTCCATGTGGATGGCGAAGGAGATGGCGACCCTGTGTCCTTCCGGCGGCTTGGTGCCGCGCACGTAGTCGAACTCGTCGATGGGCGCCACGCCGACGATTTCGGCCCCCATGTCCAGCGCCACTTTCTTCATCGTGCGGGTCACCCCGGCCCAGTCCTTGGTCTCCAGGCGGTCGGGATTGACCGGACCGTCGTGCAGGTTGCGGCTGTCGTGGTCCTCTCGCATGAACATGAAACGCCGGGTCTGCGGATGGCGTTTAGCCTTGGTGGTGGCGCCCACTTTCTTGTCCGGGAACGGCCACTGCTTGACAGGCTGCTCCCGGCGTTCGGTGAATATAATGCCGCTGGGCTCCATGTGTTCGCTCCTCTCTGGGGGAGGCTTGCACGAAACCGGAACGGACCCGGTTCGCGACAGCACGAATCTTACCAGACGTGTCCGGCGGATTCCATGTTACCTTCGCGTCGGTATGACGCTGCCCTTGTGTTGCCCGCATGCCTCCTTTACGGTTCCGAGATAGCACCGCGCGTGCCGCTTGGCGCTCGGAACAACCGGAGGAAAGACATCATGCAAATGACCGCGGGACATGCAGTCGCGGAAGTTTTGGCGCAACTCGGCGTGCGCAAGGTGATCGGCGTCGTGGGGTCGTGCATGCTGGAGATCCTCGACGGCATGTATGGTCGGGATGACATCCGGTTCCTGTCCACCCGCCACGAGCAGGCCGCCGCCCTGATGGCCGACGGCTACGGTCGTATCGCCGGACGGCCGGGAGTGTGCATCGCCACCAACGGCCCGGGCGCCACCAACCTGTTGACCGGGGTGGCCAACGCTTACCACGCCCAGAGCCCGGTGCTGGTCGTCACCGGCGCGCCGATGATGAAGGACATGTTCCGGGATTCGAGCCAGGAGATCGACCAGCAAGCCATCTTCCGGCCCGTGGTCAAGTGGTCGGTGCAGGTGCGCAAGCCCGAGTTGGCGGCGGCGCTGACGTGGGAAGCGTATCAACGCACCATGACGGGGGTACCCGGGCCCGTGCATCTGGATCTTCCCCGGGATGTCCTGAACGAGACCGTGGAGCTGCCGGACATGGGCGGGCTGATTCACGGCCAGGTAGCGGCGCCCGCCCCCGAGGCGGCGGCCGTGGCGGCGGCCGTGCGGCTCTTGGAGAAGGCGCGCCGCCCGGTGCTGCTGGCCGGCGGCGGGGTCCTGTGGTCCGAGGCCAGCGACGAGATCGTCGCGTTGTCGAAGCGCCTCGAGGCCCCGGTCATGTCTTCGACCGGCAGGGACGACGTGGCGCCGTACTCGTATCCGCTTTACCTCGGCACTCTCGGCAGGGGGGCGCTGCCCGAGGCCCAGGCCCTCTTCAAGGAGGCCGACCTGGTGCTGGCGGTGGGCACTAGCCTGGGTCACACGACCACGTTCTGGCGTCCGGATTTTTTCGCGCCGGGAACCAAGCTGATCCACATTGCCCAGGACCGGAACAACATCGGGCGGGTCTACCCGGCGCAGGTGGGCATCCAGGCCGACGCCCGGACCGCTCTGAAGGCCCTCCTGCGGTCGATCAAGAGGAAAGGAGTCAGCCGCCCGGGCTGGCGGAACAAAGCCGCGAAGGTAAGGTCTGCGCAGGAACGGCATCGAAACAAGGCGGCCGGCTACAACAGCCGCCCGCTGGATCCCCGGCGCGCCCACGCCGCCTTGCGCAAGGTGCTGCCCAAGGATGCCATCGTTACCCTCGATGCCGGCGTCGGCCCCGGCTACGTCTACGAGTACCAGACCTTCGAGCGCCCCAGGAGCCTGCTGGCGCCCCAGGGACTCGCCGCCATCGGCATCGGCTACCCCGTGGGCCTTGGCGCCAAGCTCGCCGCCCCCAAGCGCCCGGTAGTCACCCTCAGCGGCGACGGGTCTTTCCTGTACAACGGCGCCGAGTTGGAGACCGCCGTGCGCGAAGGCATCCCCACGACCTGCATAATCCTCAACAACTTCAACTACGGTTCCGAGCGTGCCTACCAGAAGTTCTACTACGACGAGCGCTACATCGGGGACGCCATCGGCAACCCGCCTTTCGACCAATACGCCCGCCTCTTCGGCGCTGCCGGCATCCGAGTCACCGAACCGTCCGAACTCGAGGACGCCTTCGCCGAGGCGCTACGCGTGGGCAAGACCCAACCCGTGCTGGTGGATGTCTTGTGCACGCCGGATGTGTTTCCGGAGCCCCGCAGAAAGGAGACGGTGAAAGCGGACCGGCTCTCTCAGGCAAAACGGCCATGAGTTCGCAACCCGGCTCCTGAAGGTGGGACTACCGGCGGAAACGATTCGATTCACCACACCTTCGTCCGGTACCTGGAGCAGTGCAACGCGCACGGCCTCCTCCATGTCGAGGACCCGGATGAGGCCGTCGACACCTTCGCCGGACTGTTGCTGGGAGACCTCCAGACACGACGACTGCTTGGCGTGGTAGACGCGCCGGGTGAAGCGGATATTGAGGTTAGGGCCACGCGGGCGGCCCGAAAATTCGTCCAACTCTACGGCAGTTGACGTTCTCAAACGGATCCAGGATGCCATAACCCGTGGGTTTCCAGCGATTTGCTCCTTCCTTCGACCCTTGCGACTGCCCGCAAGGATTCGCGACTTGTGTTCCAGGCTAGACTCGTACTCCCGGGCGAGAGGCCGGGCAGTGGGGATACGGCCGGACCAGCAGCTGTGTTCGGCCGTGCCCTTCAGTCGGTGATATCGAAGTGGAGCAGTGTGGCAGGCGTCTTGTAGTAGGCTTCCCGGCAGTCGGTCTCTGACGAGTACGAGCCGGGCTGCATCCGGCGCGTGCGCACGGCGACCCGGAGCGGCGCGACATCGAAGGGGTAGGGATCCATCTTCACGGACCCGTCGGTGTTCGGCGTGATGCGAAGCTCGACTCCGCCGTCGGGCGAGTAGCCGGCGGGGATGGGCGCGAGGCATTCTTCCTTGAAGGCGCCGTCGCCGTAGCCGTCGCAACAGAAATAGAGCGACAGCAGGTCGAAGAGCTGGAGCATGCGGTAATTGATCCACAGCTCGTCTTCGAACCCGGCGTTGCCGGCGGCGAGCGCGGCCTTATCCTGTTTCTGCTGGGTCTCGAGCTCGCCGAGCACGACCTGTACCCCGTCGCTCAAGTCGCGGATTCTCGGCTTGGGACGGGTCAGGACGTCGTAGCGCCCGCGCCACAGGCCGGTGCGATGCATGGAGACGAGCAGGCCGGCGTAGAGGTCGTGGCCGCGGACCCATTCCACGTTTCGCCGGTAGGCCTTCAGTTCCGTGTCCTCGAACCCCGGGATCCTCTCGCGGTGCCCGTAGGGACGGCCTTTCTCGATGTCCATCCGAGGCATCCCTTCCCACTCGCGGTAGCCGCTGTCGTGGTACGTGGTGGCAAAAACCAGGGTGTCGTAGGGCCGGAGCTGGGCGAACCGGTGGTTGCCCCAGTGGGCCGCGAACTGCGCCGACAGCTCGGCGTGTTCTTCCTGTGTGCTCACGTAGGTTGAACCGTCACCTGTTTCACGAATGACCATGGCCGCCCCTCCCTTGGCTCCGAGTTCCCTTTTCTCATCTCAAATTCCTTCTCGGTGCGTCAAGGGCGGTTGTTTCGGGGTTCTCCCTATTCTATCTTCTCTATCCGCCGGCCGACTCCGAACGCCGGAAAGGGTATCCGGTCTCCATGGTCGATAACGTTTCGCCAGAGCTCGCCGGCACGCCATCGAAGCCGCCCCGGAAAGACGGTGCCGGCATCCTGGACGGCCTGCAAGACGCGGGGTTCCACTTCCCCGACTACCGGGGCGGCTCCATCGTGAACCTGCTCTCGTCCATCATCCATGCCTCGGGCGGTACCTCACCCCACCCGCGGCTCAGGGGAGTTGCCCCAGGGTTGTTCGACGGTATCTCGCGAATCGTCTACCTGGTGCTCGACGGGGTGGGCTACAATCAACTGATCCGGTTCCTGGCCTCCGGGGGCGGCGGACATTTCTTTTCCCGTCATCCATTCGAGCGCATCACGACGGTTTTTCCCACCACCACCGCCGCGGCGGTGACGACGCTTTCGACCGGCGCGACCCCGGTCGAACATGGGGTCCTGAGCTGGCACCTGCACCTCCCCGACCTGGGCCTCATTGGGGCGGTCTTGCCGGGGATGACGCTCACGGGGACCCCCATGGCGGGGGACGGCTTCAATCTCAGGCGCTACCTCGGCCTGCCGTCGTATCTCTCATCGGTGCGCAGGCACAAACGGCTGCTGTCCTTCGGCAACCTGGGCCGGAGCGCCTATTCCAACGCCGGTACCCGCTGGAACGGGTACGGCGCCTACAAGACCCTCAGGGGTATGGAGCGGCAGACCGCGTGTTTTGCCCGCGAGCGCGGACGCGGCGTGGCCTATGTCTACTGGCCGCTTTACGACACCCTCTGTCACCGGAAGGGCGTTCAGGCCAGGGAGACGAGGCTTCATCTGGCCGAGATCGATGCCTCCCTCGGCCGCCTCGTAAGCCGGCTTGCCGGCACCGGAACGCTTCTCCTGGTCACCGCTGACCACGGGGTGGTGGACGCGCCGCCGCCCAGGCGAATCGATCCGGCCGCCGTCCCGGGTTTGTTCGACTGCCTCACCCTGCTTCCCGTCGGAGACGGCCGGCAGGTCTCCTGTTTCGTCCGCCCAGGCCTCGTGGAGCGGTTTCACGACGTCGTGGGCCGCCATCTGGCGGACGCGTGTGTTTGCATCACCGGAGAGGAGCTCCTGGATGGCGGACTCTTCGGCCCCGGCCGGCGACACTCCTCTCTGCGGGGCCGTCTCGGCGACTATGTTCTACTGGCCCGCGACGACTACGCCTTCCGCGTGACCGCTTCCCTGACCAAGGCCCGGGTTCACAAGGGCAATCACGGGGGGCTTTCGGCCGACGAGGTGTACGTGCCGCTCTACGCCCTGCGCTTGTGAAGGGGAGGTCTGTTCATGAAGCTGCAAGAACTGGCCGACCTCTCTACCCGGGTAACCCGGAGCGCCGGCCGGCTGGCCAAGATCGGACACTTGGCCGAAGGTCTGCGGCGTCTGGGGCCGGAGGAGATCCCCATCGCGGTAGCGTACCTCTGCGGTGAGCTGCCCCAGGGAAAGATCGGCATCGGCTGGTCCATGCTGAAGGACGCGCTGGCCTGCGCGCCTTCGGAAGGCGGCGTCCTGACTCTGGCCGATGCCGACGCGTGTTTCGAGAATGTGCGGCGGACCACGGGCTCCGGATCGAGCTCGCGGCGGACAGCGAACTTGGCCGGTCTGCTCGGACGGGCCTCGGCAACGGAACGGGAGTTCCTGCAACGCCTGGTGATGGGAGAGATGCGTCACGGCGCTCTGGAGGGGGTCATGATGGAGGCGGTGGCAAAGGCGTCGGGCCTGCCGTCCCGCTCCGTGCGGCGGGCCTACTTCGTCAACGGGTCCCTCGGGCAGGTGGCCTCGGTCGCGCTGAGCGAGGGCGAAGCCGGCCTGAGCGGTTTCCAACTGACGCCGGGGCGGCCCATCCTGCCGGCCCTCGCGCAACCCTGCGATGATGTCGCCGGCGCGCTGCGGCAACTCGGAACCGCCGCCCTGGAGTACAAGATGGACGGGGCGCGTGTGCAGGTCCACAAGGTCGGGTCGGACGTGGCGGTATTCACCCGGGGGCTAAGGGACGTGGCCGCGGCCGTGCCCGAGCTGGTGGAGACGGTGCATGCGCTGGGCGCCGGGGATCTGATCCTGGACGGCGAGTTGCTGGCCTTCCGGCCGGACAGCAGGCCCCACGCGTTCCAGACCACCATGCGGCGTTTCGGCCGCAAGCTCGACGTCGCCGAGATGCGCCGCGAGCTGCCGTTGACGCCGTACTTCTTCGACTGCCTCTACCTGGACGGCGACACCCTTGTCGACGCACCCGGCCGGGACCGCATCGGCGCCCTGGCGGCCACGGTGCCGGCGGCCCTGCGGATGCCCCGGATGATCACCGACAGCCCGGCCGCGGCGGAGGCATTCTTTGCCGCCGCCGTGTCAGCCGGCCACGAGGGCGTCATGGCCAAGGCCCCCGACGGCCTCTACGAGGTGGGTGAACGCAGCCGCAACTGGCTCAAGATCAAGCGCGTGCACACCCTGGACCTCGTAGTCCTCGCCGCCGAGTGGGGCCACGGCCGCCGCAAGGGCTGGCTCAGCAACCTGCACCTGGGCGCCCGGGACACTGCTGACGGCTCGTTCGTCATGCTGGGCAAGACCTTCAAGGGCCTGACGGATGCGATGCTCAAGGAACAGACGGAGTTGTTGCAGCGGCTCGAGACCGTCCGGGACCGGCACACGGTCTACGTACAACCGGAACTGGTGGTGGAAGTGGCCTTCAACGACCTTCAGGCGAGCCCGCAGTACCCCGCCGGTCTGGCCCTGCGCTTCGCCCGGGTCAAACGGTACCGGCCCGACAAGCGCGCCGAACAGGCTGACACCATCGAGGCCGTGCGCGCCATCTACGCGGCCGAGGCGGAATAAGGACCCTCGGTTCCCGCTCTCTAACCATCTACAAGACGCCAGACATTCGGCCACCTGTGACGGGCGGGTTCGCGAGCCCGGTCGCGCGAGTCTTGCGGCATCCCTTCGATGGTTTGGCAAATGTCGTCGTTGACCGCGCCGCAGTGGTAGTAGCCGTGTTCGATGACGCCGCTCACGAGCCGGCTGCAGTCGACTTGATGGACACGGCCGGGCAGATACGCGGGCCATTCCGCGCCGTCCCACGCAAGTCTGTCGGCAGCACCCTTCGCATAGTCGGAAAGCGGCAAGGTGGGGTCAAGGTCTTGTCTCGGCATGAGTCAGGGTCGACTCATTGGCGCCTCTTCCGCTACTCGTTCGCCAGAGTCTCAGTCTTCTGTCGAAACAGTATGGTGCTCTACGGTTTCATGGTCCTCCCCAGAATTGGGGAGGGCCTCAAAGGAGGGAGTTGGACCACTGTGCTCGCCCCCGCCCCGGCGATGCGGCAACCCATCCGGCGATTCAGTCGCTGCGAAACCGCCGCAGCACGTTGTCGACCATGCGCGAGATGTCGTTGTGGAAGTCGTTGTGGGGGAGGCTGCCACAGAACGTGATGGAGCCCACCGAGAACACCGCGCCGCCGTTGGGGGTCTCGAAGAACACGATCTCGGAGCGGAGGAGATCCCGCACGAGGTGGGGACGTCTGCGGTAAAGGGCGACGATCTCCTCCGGGACCAGCGTGAAGCTGTCGTCCGGCTCCGCCGAGCGGGCGAGCACGAGGGCGTGGGGCGGAGATCCCAGGTTCGTGTCCAGCCGGTCGAGCTCGAAGCCGGCCGCGCCCCCGCCGCTCAGTCCGAAGTCGCCGAGGACCTCGTCCCCGATACCCTCGAAGATCCAGGCGGCGCGGGAATCGTGGGAAGCGGGAAGGCGCCGGTAACAGGTGCCGCGAAAGTCGCCCTGTGATATGAACCCCACTCCCGCCAGACGCTGGGGAGCGCGGCCGCTGCTCCGCCACAGTCCGCCGTAGCAGCCGTCGAAGGCGTTGTAGTACTCTCCGGGCTCCGCCGCCCAGGCGCGGATCCCGCTCTCGCCCCGGCGGATCTCCACCGCGCCGGGGAACTCCGGATTGACCGCGACGCGCCAGTAGAACCCGTTGCCGCCGAGGTACATCAGCCGCCCGCCCTGCCCGGTGTAGTCCGTCAGGGCGTCGAGCGAGCGCGGCGTCTGGTACTCGGGGTGCGTGGTCGTCATCACCACCTTGTACGGCGCGATGGCGTCGACGCCGTCGGCGTGGAGGTCCTCGTCGGTGATGACGTCGAAATCGTGGCCCAGCGCCTCCAGCCACGCAAGCAGGTGGGTGTCGGCGGGGAAATGGCGCAGGCCGGAACCGGCTTCGGGAACCGCGTAGGACAGGTAGCCGGAGCGCTGGTTCAGGATGGGACGGAGCCGCGACGAATAGGCCACCCCGCTGCCGTCGCGGTGGTAGTTGTAGGTGGAGATGCCGTACTCGGGATGTTCGTCCGGCGTCCAGGGGCTCGCCCCCCAGCGCGCCACGTGCTCGCGGTAGGCGTCGTTGGCCCTGTCGCGGACGGAGTTGGCATAGACGATGTAGGTGAAGACGGGGATGAGCACGCAGGCCCTCGACTGGGGCCGCCCCGGGGCGGCGCGCACGAAGAAGGGCACCATGTCCTCGTCCTCGCCCGCGCGCAGCCGGACGGCGTAGACGCCGCTCTTGAAGTCCTCCGGCACCTCGAAGCTGAAGTCGGTCTCCCAGCCGCAGTCGTAGATGTCGTCGTCGTGGAAGTGGATGGCGCCGTAGTGCTCCGGCGCGTGGCGCCAGCACATCTCCTCGCCGGTCCAGCGCGAGCCTTTCATGGCCCGCGTCGGCAGGTTGACGGTCTCGCCGTGCAGCGCGTCCGGGCCGGTGTCGATGACGCGCGCCGACGACATTTCGCGGGAGAAGTCCCAGGCCGCAACCGCTGCCTCGCCCGAGCCGGGAGCCTCGCCCGCGGCGCGGAACGCCGCGTCCGGATCCAGCGCCGCCGCCAGCACCCGCGGCGCTTCGAGCTTGCCGTTGTAGTGGTCGCAAGGGAGCGAGCCCGCGCGCGCCGCGAACAGAAGATCGCCGCTCCCCGCGCAACTCTCCCCGAACGTGGTGTCAGCGACGGTGGCGCCCGAGTCGTCCACCATCATCGCCGGTGCGAATGCCTGCTGGCCGAGCGCCAGCTTCCCCCTGTCCGCGTCGTAGCTGAGGAAGACCCGGTACCAGGCCCGGGCGCGCAGCTCCTTGCCGACGCTTGCGCCGCATGTCCCGGCGCCGTCGCTCAAGGTGGCGGCGAGCGAGCCCTCCTCGTCGATCTCCAGGCTGAAGCCCGCGCCGGTCGCGGCATCGACCCGTGACACGAGGGCCTGCCGGCCGGGTACGACCGGCAGGGTCGGCCAGATAACCGCCGTCACCGTGAAGCTCCGAAGGGCGTCCAGGGGCGCCGCGCCGGCAACCCGGACATACGAGCCGCTGTGGATCGGCTGCACCCGGGACGGGTAGCGCCCGGAAAAGGCGGCGTCGACCGGCAGCTCGCGGATGCCGGGCCCGTCCGGATTGGGGTCGCCGCTGATGACCCGCACCAAGCGCGCCTCGTAGTCCTCGGACGCGGCCGAACTCACCTTGAACGCGATGGTCTCGCCGGGGGCTACCGAGTAGCGGTCGGCATAAGCGGTGATGGGAAGCATATCGGGTCTCCCTGGCTATGACAGCCTCTTGTAGCGGGGCGCACGAATCTTTGCGGCGTTGGAGAGCGCCTGCTAGTGTGGTGTCTGGTTAATTCGCATCATAACCTGCGGGTCTTTTTCGCCGTCGGCTGCGTTGCTCTTCCTCGCGTGGTGCCCGCCACTGCTCGTCATCGCGCCTTGCCGACGACAAAAAATCCTCCGCATATTATGACGCGAATTAACCAGACACCACACTAGGAGTTGGTCAGCACGACCCTTCCGGTGCTCTTGCGGCTTGCCACCAGGTCCAGGGCCGCGTTGGCCTCGCTGAGGGGAAATTGGGCGTTCACCACCATTCTCAGCTCCTTCGAGCGCAGGTAGCCAAGCACCGCATCGCCGGCGGGCCGCAGTGCTTCCGGCCTTGTGTAGCGATGCCCGCCGGTACTGTATCCGATGGCGGATTTGTTTCCGGCGTGGAGAAGATCGGTTGGAATCTGACCGGCACTCCCGCTCGACTTGCCGCAGGCGACAATGCGCCCCCAGGGGGCCAGGCAGGCAAGGCTCTGCTCCGTAACCGAACCCCCTATCGAATCGAGAATCAGATCGGCGCCCTTACCCCCCGTGATGGACATGACCCGGGATGAGAGGTCTTCCGTCCGATACAGGATGACGTGATCGCAGCCGAGGCTGCGGGCCAAATCAACCTTGGATTCGTCACCGACGGTGCCGATCACCGTGCCCGCGCCGAGCAACTTGGCCAACTGGCAGGTGGTTGTCCCCACGCCGCCCGCCGCCGCGTGAATCAACACCGATTCGCCCGCCGCCAGGCGCCCCGCCTTCGTGAGCAGGTTGTATGACGTGACGCCGTTGGTCGGGAAGGCCGCGGCCGAGATAGTGTCGATCTCGGCCGGCAGCGACCAGGTTATGGCAGCAGGCGCCACGACGATGTCGGCGTAGGTGCCGGTGAGCGAGATCGCCGCCACCCGCTCGCCGACGCGGAAACCGGCCGTCCCGGGGCCCAGGGCAACCAAAGTGCCGACGACGTCGTGTCCCGGAATGACCGGCGGCTTGCGGGGGGTATGATAATTGCCCCGGCGCATTTCGATGTCGCCGAAACTGGCGGCCGTTCCCTCCATGCGGATCGCCACCTGCCCCTCACCCGCAACGGGGTCGGGAACATCTTCCAGTACCAGCTCTCCGTGTCCATTCCTCTGAACAACGACCATCGCTTTCATGTCCGGCACCTCATCCGAAATATGTCGACGGTTGTGGAAAGGGCTCGCCCAACAGGAATACCGAGGGGTTCCGGCCCATGGAGGGTCCCGTCTTCCGTCAACACGACGCTCGACCCTCCAGTGTTGACATTGTCCCCTGCACGATCTTGTCCGGGGTGACGCTGATCTCGCGCTCCAGGTTCAAGTTGTAGGGGATCGGCACCTCGGCCGTGGCCACACGGCCAACGGGCGCCTTCAGATACGACAAGGCCGCTTCCGCCAGCGTGGCCGCGATCTCGGCGTTGACGCCAAAGCTCTTGTGGCACTCGTCGACGACCACGGCGTGTCCGGTCTTTCTTACGGAGTCGACCGCAGTCGCCGCGTCGAGAGGCGCCAGCGTCCGGAGATCGATCACCTCGGCGGAAACGCCGTGATCCGCGGCCAGGGCGTCCGCTGCCTCGAGGGCCCTCGACACCGTCACGGAATGCGCGATCAGGGTTATGTCATGTCCGGCCCGGCTGATGCGGGCGGACCCCACGGGCAGCATCGGCGACGCCGGATCGAACTCGTCCTCGGACAGGAGCAAATCGGTGTGCGTGAAGAAGACCGTCGGGTTCCGGCTCTTGAGCAGGCACCACTTGAGCAGCCCATAGGCATCGCCGGCGGTCGCCGGCACAAAGAGCTGCAGCCCCGGGACGTTGCCCAGCATCGCCTGCAACCGGTGCGAATGCTGGGACGAACCGCCCCCCCGGATCCCGCCCAGCGCGTAGTACGTCACCGGTGCGATAGACCGTCCTCCGGTGGTGTAGTGCACGTTGGGGGCCTCGTTCACGATCGGGGGGAAGCCATGCAGCATGAAACTGGCGATGTTGAAACTCAGAAGCGGCCGGCCGCCTGCCAGCGCCGCGCCGGCCGCGGCGCCGGCGAGCCCGAATTCCGCGATGGGCACGTTCATGAAGATCCGCTCCGCATGGCGGTGCAGCAGGTCGGCGAATGCCTCGTTTTCCTGCGCGGTGAAGTGGCCCCCCATGCGGGAGCCCATCATTATGACTCCAGGATCGGCCGCCATGGCTTCGTCGATGGCGGCCGCCAAGCCCTGCAGGTACGACATCTTCATGACGAGGTCTCCTGCCCGGCCCAGACATCCCGGTAAGCGCTGTCGGGCGGCGGATGCGGGCTGCCGATGGCGGACTCCATGGCCTCATCGATGCGCGCGGCGATGGCGGCATCGATCCGCGTCGCCTCGTCGCGGGAGATGGCTCCCTGGCCCGCGAGCCTGCGAACGAAACCCATCAGCGGATCGCTGTGACGGCTCCAGGCGGCCAGTTCCTCCGGCGGTTCACCGTCGTCCCAGGCCCAGCCGAGGTCGGTTTCCGCCCCCGCCAGCTCCGGCCACAGGGCCCGGTTGCCCGGATAGCGCGTGGTGCGGACCTCGACGAAATACGGGGCGAGGTTGCGCCGCACCGTGCCGACCACCTCTGTCATCAGGTCGGACAGCCCTTCCACATCCGCGCCGTCGATGGTGGCGCAGGGGATGCCGAAAGCGGACGGAATGTCGGCGAGGCGTCTGGCCAGAAACGTGGAGGGCTGCGTGGTGTCGAGCCCTCGCAGCTCGGCCGGCACGCCGTTGTTCTCGCAAACACAAACAAGCGGCACCTGCCACAGAGCGGCCAGGTTGATGCCCTCGTAAAAGGCGCCCTCCTCCATGACCCCGTCGCCGAAGAAGGCGATGACGACGCCGGGCCGGCGCTGCTGCTTGTGGACCAGGGCCGCGCCCACCGCCAACGGCACGACGCACCCGACGAGCGAGGTCGTCCAGGGCATCCCCAGCTCGGGAGCGATCATATGCAGCGTTCCGCCCTTGCCGTTGGTGTTGCCGCCCACGCGGCCCAACTGCTCCGCGAACATCCATCCCGGATCGGCCCCGCGGGCGATCAGGTGGCCGTTGCTCCGGTGGTTGGTAAAGAGCACATCATGCTCCTCGGCGGCGCGGCAGACCGCAACCGCCGTGGCTTCCTGCCCGATGGAGACGTGAAAGTGGCACGGCAGGAGGCGCCGCCGGTGCAGGCGCAGCATGCCTTCCTCGAAGCGCCGGATCAGGAGCATTCGTTCGAAGCTATCCTTCATGGACTCGAGTGCGGACAATGTCTTCCCTCCCGTTCGAATTGACAGCGGAGACGAAGCGGGACCGACCCCGCCGGGCTCGGCGGCGGGGCCACGCTCGCACGCCGCCGCCCCGGAACCGGCGAACAGGATCGATCCCTTCGTCCACGGTCCTACTTCATCCAACCCCGCTCCTTGTAGTACTTGGCGGCACCCGGATGATAAGTGACGCCGAAGTCGGTGGCGGTGCTCTCGACCTTCACCAGCTTGAGCCCCGGATCCGCAAGTTTCAGGTCTTCCCATTTTTCCACCAGGGTCTTCGCAAGGCTGTAGGCCTTGTCATCCGAAACATCCTTGCTCATGACCAGCACGCGCGGTACGGACAAAGTTTGGAAATCCTCATCCACGCCGGGGTAAAGCCCCTTGGAAAGTACGAGCGGAACGATACCCGGGTTGATCTTCCGAAGCTCCTGCTTCTTCGCATCGGATATCCGCAGGAGATTGATGGGACGGTTGAGCGAGGCGTTCAGGATGAGCGAGTCCGGAACCGGCCCCATCCACAGCATCGCATCGACGTGGCCGTCCTTGAACAGGTTGACCGCGTCGGGTTTGGACACCGTTTCGGCCTTGGAGAGGCTCTTGAGCGTCATTCCGTGAACCTTCAGCACCAGCAGATTGATGGCATGGGCGGCAAATCTCTTCGGCTTGACATAGACGCGCTTGCCGGCGAGCTCTTCAAGCTTGGTGAGCCCTGACCGCTTGTAGGCCAGGAACTGGAAGGCTTGCGGGTCGAGCGATGCCAGGGCACGGACATCCGGATGCGGTCCCGGAAAGGGCGGCCTGCCCTTTATGCCGTCCACGGCGGCGCTGGAGAGCGTCATGCCGACATGAGCCTTGGCCGTGCCGGTGGCCACCACCGATCCGACGCCACCGCCCGGCGCCAGGCTGACATTGAGTCCGGGAATGTTTTTCTTCCACACCTCCGCGAGCGCCACCGAAAGCGGATAGAACGAACTGCCCGGGCCGGAGGTGGCCAGGAAGAAGTCAACCTTCTTGGCGCTCTGCGCAGCCGCGGACGGGATGCCGGAGAACACGACACAAATCGAGATCAGCACGGTCGCGGCGAAGAGCGCCGCCGAGTTCCCTTTGTTCATGACATTTCCTCCTTGGTATTGACGGTTAGCGGATACGGACCGTGTTGTTGAACGCATTCCAAAGGGCCTGGATATTGTCCTCCTTTCTCATTTCGTGACACCTGGATCAACGTCATACTCGCGGTCCCGGCGCGCCGCACGCACGTCTTCGTCCCGGACCCGCTTGTACTGGCTCGCCAACACGACTCCGATCAGCGCAAGGCCGATGATATCGGACCAAATTCCGGGGAATATAGTCAGAAGGGCGCCACCCAACGCCACCAGGCGTTCATACCAGCGCATGTGCGTCAGCCAGTACGCCGACGCCGCGACCGACACCACGTAGACCCCGATCACGGCGGACGGTATGGCGATGGCGATGTCCTGCCAGGAGCCGATCAACAGCAATTCCGGCGAGTATGCAAACATGAACGGGACCACGAAGCCCGATGCGCACAGCTTGACCGCGGCATAGCCCGTCTTGTTCAGGTCGGCCCGGGCGAGCCCCGCGGCCGCGTATGCGGTCACCGCCACGGGAGGGGTGACCTGGGCCAGCACGCCGAAGTAGAAGCCGAAGAAGTGCGCCTGCGGCACGGCGAGACCGACTTTGAGCAACCCCGGTATGATCAGCGCCACCAGCAGCAGATAAACCGCCGACGTGTTCATGGTCATTCCGAGGACCATGGCGCCCAGGAACGCAAGCAGCAGGGACGCCAACAGATTGCCGACGCTGAGGTCCACCATCAGGGAAGAGAGCTTGATCCCGAGCCCCGTCAATCCCACGATTCCGACGATGATTCCCACCGCCGCCGTTGCCATGGCCACCCCGAGAATGTCGCGGCTCGATGCCACCAGGGCATCCACCAGCGCCCGCCAGTTCATGCGGGTGGCGCTGTGCAAATAGGCGAGAACGAACAAGGCGATGATCGAGACCGTGATCGAATACATCAGCGAGCGGTTCTCGACGATCAGCCATATCAGTATTCCGATGGGCACCAGCAAATGAAGGTATTTCGGAACCTGCGATTTCCAGTCCGGCAGTTCGTCGCTCGCGAGGCCCTTGAGCCGCAGCTTCTTGGCCTCCAGGTCGACGGTGACGAAGATGCCCAGGAAGAAGAGGATCGCCGGAAATATCGCGTACTGCATGATGGTGACGTAGGGAATCCTGGCAAACTCGGCCATCAGGAAGGCAGCCGCTCCCATGATCGGCGGCATGATCTGGCCGCCCGTCGAGGCCGAGGCCTCGACCCCGGCGGAAAAGTGATCCGAGTAGCCGGACCGCTTCATCAGCGGGATGGTGAAATTGCCCGTGGTGAGCGCATTCGCCGTGGCGCTGCCATTGATGGTGCCGAAGAGCGCGCTGGAAATGATCGCAACCTTCGCCGGTCCGCCCCGTGTGCGCCCGGCGACGCCCATGGCGAAGTCCGTCAGGAATCCGCCGAAACCCGTGGCGTTCATGATGCGTCCGAAGATGATGAACAGCGGCAGGAACGTGGCCGAGATGCCCAGCGCCAGGCCGAACATCCCGGCCAGCGAAAGGTATTGATTGTCGATAAAGACTTCGTAGCCGAGCGCCGCATAGCCGATGCCGTCGGACGGGAAATACGGGCCGACGATGTAGTAGACGATGAACACGGCAACGACGATGGCCAGAGGCATCCCGAGCGTTCTTCGCACGCCTTCGAGAACAACCGATATCAGGCAAATGCCGAGAGCCGTCTCGATCAAGGTGGCCGGTGTCAACATGGAGATGCGTTCCTGGGTCAGATACTCGCTATTCCAATAGAGATAACCCATCGACGTGATCGCGAGCGCCAGGAAAACGTAATTGGAGACGCCCGGCGTGCCTTTGGCCCCCTTTTTCGCGGGATAAATCAGGAAAACCAGCACCAGGGCGACCCCCAAATGAATGCTGCGTTGCAGCATCGCATTCAGAGTGCCGAACACACCCGTGTAGAGGTGGAAAAGGGCGAGGAACAACGACAAGCCGACGATCAAGAGCCCGATGAAGGTCGGATTGCCAGAGGTTTCAGATCCGTCTTGGGTTTCCTTCACACCTGTGACTCTCCCGGCGAAAACCGACAGGCACACCCGTGGTCAAGCCCGCGCTTCCCGCGGGTTGCACGAGCCACGTCGGCGGACTCTATCACGGGCATTGGGCCGGCGCCAGAAGGTATGGCGGCCTACGCGGCGACCCGGCGAGGCAGCCGGGCAAGACCTTCAAGGGCTTGACAGACGCCATCCTCATGGAGCAGACGGAGTGGTTGCAGCGGGCTGGAAGGAGGTTGGAGATGAGCGAACTGGCGACCATGAGGACCGATGTGGTGGGAAGCCTGCTACGGCCTGAGCGGCTCAAGCAGGCGCGGCGCCGTTTCGAGGCCGGCGACGTGGATGCCGCCGGACTACGGCAGGTGGAGGACGAGGAAATCCGCGCGGCCGTGGCATTGCAGGAGAGCCTTGGCCTGGGGGTGGTGACCGACGGCGAGTTCCGCAGGCTGAACTTCCAGGACAGCTTCGGCGCCTGCGTGGAAGGGTTTCGCTCGGGGGCGGCCCGCATGGAGATCCTGGAACGCCAGTCCCATGGCGGCACGGCGCTGCGGCGCTGGGACGTTCAGCGCGACGTGAACCCCCAGGTGCCGGTCTGGCACCGGCTGCCGGCGGTGGAGCGCCTGCGTCTGGCGCGGAACCTGCCGCTGGAGGAATACCGTTACCTCGGCACCGTGACCCACACCCCCGCAAAGGTGGCGCTCGTGGGCCCCGATCGCATCAGCCAGCGGTTCGATTACGAGAACTCGCGCGACATCTATCCCACGGTCGAGGACTTCCTCGATGACGTCGTGGCCATCGAGAAGGCCATGGTGACGGGCTTGGTGGAGGCCGGCTGCCGTTATATCCAGATCGACGCACCGGGCTACACGGCCTACGTCGACGAGCCGTCGCTGCAGGCCATGCGGCAGCGGGGGGAAGACCCGGACGTCAACCTGGAGCGGTCCATCGCCGCCGACAACCGGATTCTCGATGCCTTCGGCGAGGCCGTGTCGGGCATCCATCTCTGCCGGGGCAACCAGCGCAGCATGTGGCACCGTGAGGGCTCCTACGACGCGGTGGCGGAGCGGTTGTTCGCCGGACTGAAGCATCGCCGGCTGCTGTTGGAGTACGACACCGAACGGGCCGGGGGGTTCGAGCCGCTGCGGTTCGTCCGCAAGGGCACGGTGGTGGTGCTGGGACTGGTCAGCACCAAGGTGCCGGAGCTGGAGAGCGTGGACGATCTGAAACGGCGTATCGATGACGCCGCCCGGTTCCTGCCGCTGGAGCAACTGGCCATCAGTCCCCAGTGCGGCTTCTCTTCGGACGCGGTCGGCAATCTCATCACGCCGGACGACCAGAAGCGGAAGCTCGAACGGGTGGTGGAGACGGCGCGGCAGGTGTGGGGACAGGCGTGAAACTCCCCAGCTTTCAGGACGGCCGTGTGGTCGTCAAGGTGGGGGACATCACCCAGGAGGCGGTGGACGCGGTGGTGAACGCCGCCAACGGGTCGCTGCTGGGCGGCGGCGGCGTGGACGGGGCAATCCACCGGGCGGGCGGGCCGGCCATCCTGGAGGAGTGCAAGGACATCCGGAGCACGCGCTACCCCGACGGTCTTCCCACCGGCGGGGCCGTGCTGACCACGGCCGGCAGGATGCCCGCGCGTCACGTCATCCACACCGTGGGTCCCGTGTACGGCAGCGGCGGTGCGGACAAGGCGGAGAAGCTGGCCGACTGTTACCGCAACTCCCTCGCCCTCGCCGCCGAGGCGGGTCTGGCCACGGTGGCCTTCCCGGCCATCTCCACCGGCATCTTCGGATATCCCATGGATGAGGCCGCTGCGGTGTCGTCCCGGGCCATCCAGGACGCCCTCCGTTCCAACCTCTCCATCCGGGAAGTCCGGCTGGTGTTCTTCCTGCCCCGGGACGCGGAGGTGTTCGTGAGCCACCAGGCTTTCGCCACAGGCCCCCAACAGACCGACGGAGACTCGACACCATGAAGATCACAGCCATCAAGACCCGGCGGCTCTCGAACATTCCCCTGGACCTGCCCTTCCACGACCGCCGGACCGCCTCCGTGGACCTGGTGTGGGTGGAGACCGACCAGGGCCTCACCGGCACTGCCGAGATCGGCCACGGTCCCGGATCCGCCATCCTGCGGTTCATCGAGTCGGACCTCACGCCCTTCCTGCTGGGCCGGGACCCCCTGGAGAACGAACGCCTGATGCACGAGATGCGCTGGCGCTTCAACCCGCGGGCCGAGCCCGGCGTGTGGAACGCCGCGGTGAGCGCCATCGACATCGCGCTGTGGGACCTCCGGGGCAAGCTCTACGAGTTGCCGGTGTGGCGCCTCCTGGGAGGGGCGCAGCAGTCCGTGCCCTGCTATTTCACGTTCGGGGTCCGGAGCTACGGCCGGGACGCCCTGGTGGAAGCGGCGCGGCACTGGGTGGAGCGCGGCCACAAGCGCCTCAAGCTGATGGTCGGCCGGGTCAACATCCACGGCGAGATCGACATGCGCGGCGCCAGCGGCGCCCACCGCGAGGACGATCCCTCGGAGGACGAGCGCCGGGTGCGGGCCGTGCGGGAAGCGGTGGGGGACGAAGTAGAGCTCATGGTGGACGCCGCCTGCCTGCTGCGCTACGACGCGGCGCTCCGGTGGTGCAAGCGGCTGGAGCCCTACAACCTGATGTGGTTCGAGGAGCCCCTCCTGCGGAACGACCCGGCCAGGCTGGCGGCGTTGCGGCGCCATACCTCCATTCCCATCGCCGCCGGCCAATGGGAGGACTTCTACGGGCTGGCGGGCCTCGCGCGGGCGGAGGCCGTGGATTTCCTGAACATCCAGGTCGGCTCCGTGGGCGGCTTCACCATGGGCACGAAGGCGGCGGCGGTGGCCCAGGCCTTCGACCTGCCCATCGGCAACGGCGCCTACTACGACATGAACCTGCACGCCGCCGTGCCCAACGGCTGGCGCACCGAGTTCCACGTGAACGACTGGCACATGGCCAGATCCCTCTACAAGGACCCGCCCGAGCCGGTGGACGGCTGGGTGACGCTGCCGGAGACCCCCGGACACGGGATGGTCCTGGACGACGACGCGGTGCAGGAGTACGCCGGGAGCTGAAGGCCGGCAATGGCGCCGACCCACGTATCGTCATTCCCGCGAAAGCGGGAAACCGGGCGGGGTGGAAATGGATATACGGCAGTGTCGGCCGGCATCCGGAAAGGAAGGGATCCATGCCACAACTTGAAGGCAAAGTAGCCCTGGTGACGGGATTCGGCTCCGGCTTGGGGCGCGCCATCGCGGCGGCCTTCGCCCGGGAGGGCTGTGCGGTGGCGGGGACCTCCACCACCGCGAGCAAGGGCGAAGAGACTCTCCGGCTCATCGACGCCGAGGGCGGCACCGCCATGTTCACGCCGGCCGACGTAAGGCGGCACGACCTTATGAGAGAAGTGGTGGCGGCGGCGGTGGAGCGTTACGGCGGCCTGGACATCGTCGTCCACAGCGCCGGCGTCCGCACCAACGGCGCGGTGACGGAGATCACCGAGGAGGACTGGGACCGGACCCTGGACACCAACCTGAAGGGGGTATTCAACGTGTGCCGCCACGCCATCCCCGAGATGGCCAGGCGCGGCGGCGGCGTCATCATCAACATCGCCGCCCGCTCGGGAATGATGGGGCAGGCGGGGCGGGCCGCCTACTGCGCGTCCAAGGGCGGCATGGTCCGGTTGACCGAGGCCATGGCCGAGGACCACGCCCGCCAGAACATCCGGGTCAACTGCATCTGCCCCGGCCCCAACCGCACTCCCATGGTGGACACGTCGACGCCGGAGAAGCTCGCCCGCTACGCCGACCGGGTGCCCCTGGGCCGCATCGGAGAGCCCGAGGACGTGGCCCGGGCGGCCCTGTACCTGGCGTCGGATGCGGCCTCCCACGTCACCGCCGCCATCCTGCCGGTGGACGGCGGCATGCGCCTCACCGGCGCGTGATTCCGGGTCAAGAAGACCCGTTCAGAGGCCGGATTCCGAGAACGAAAACGGCCCCGAATGTCAAGCGAAAGCCCCTGACAATTGGGTTGACCCCTCACCGGGGATGTTCTAAGACAGCTACTTTGAAAACGCACAGGAAGAGGAACGACGTATGACGGCAGACACTTTGACCGTGACGGATAACCGGACCGGGACCTCCTACGAGATCCCCATCGAGAACGGCGCCATCAATGCTTCCCAGCTTCGCCAGATCAAGGCCTCGGAGGGCGATTTCGGGCTGATGAGCTACGACCCGGGGTTCCTGAACACGGCTTCATGCCACAGTCGCATCACGTTCATCGACGGCGACGTGGGCATTCTGCGCTACCGCGGCTACCCCATCGAGCAGTTGGCGGAGGAGAGCACCTACCTGGAGACCACCTACCTGATCTTCCATGGCGAGCTGCCCACGGGCGCGGAGCTGGAAGACTGGAGCTGGAACATCAACCACCACACGCTGCTCCACGAGAACATCAAGAAGTTCATCGACGGCTTCAAGTACGACGCCCACCCCATGGGAATGCTGATCAGCTCCATCGCGGCGCTGTCGACCTTCTATCCGGACGCCAAGCAGATGTTCGATCCGGAGTCCCGGCGCAGGCAGATCTTCCGCCTGATGGGCAAGATTCCCACCCTGGCGGCGTTCGTCTATCGCCACAGCATGGGGCTTCCCTACGCCTATCCGGACAACGACTTGAGCTACACCGGCAACTTCCTGAACATGCTGTACAAGATGACGGAGCTCAAGTATTCGCCGGACCCGGTGCTGGAAAAGGCACTGGACGTGCTCTTCATCCTGCACGCGGACCACGAGCAGAACTGCAGCACCAACGCCATGCGGAGCATCAGCAGCTCCCAGGCCGATCCGTACTCCGCCCTGGCGGGCGCCGCCGCCGCGCTGTACGGCCCGCTTCACGGCGGCGCCAACGAGATGGTGCTGCGTATGCTGGCGGAGATCGGTTCCAAGGACAAGGTCCCGGAGTTCATCAAGGGAGTGAAGGCGGGCGAAGGGCGGCTCATGGGCTTCGGTCACCGGGTCTACAAGAACTACGATCCCCGGGCCAAGGTCATCAAGAGGATCGCCGACCAGGTGTTCGAGATCACCGGCCGCAACCCGTTGCTGGACATCGCCCTTGAGCTCGAGCGCATCGCCCTGGAAGACGACTACTTCATCCAGCGGAAGCTCTACCCCAACGTCGACTTCTACTCCGGGCTCATCTACCAGTCCATGGGACTGCCCGTGAGCATGTTCCCGGTGCTCTTCGCCATCGCCAGGACCTCCGGCTGGCTCGCCCAGTGGATCGAGATGCTGGAGGATCCGGAGCAGAAGCTTGCCCGCCCGCGCCAGCTCTATCTTGGCTCGGGTGTCCGCGACTACGTGCCCATGGGCCGCCGTCAGGCGGCGTAGGCGTTCCGCCGCGAACGGGTTCGACAAAACCGACACCGAGACTTCACCCCGACGTCACAATCCGTTCACAGGGGGCTGATATCATAAAGGCTGCACCTCCCGAAGGTGCCGACCACGAGCGCATCTGCGCCCCGTTATCAGAAAGGTGCAAGGGAGCCCCGGAAAGGACATTTGACATGAGAAAATTGCTCACGACAGCCGGCGTTCTGGCGGCAATGCTCGCCCTCGGAGGCCCTTCCTGGGCCGTATCGGGCAAGTTGGTGCTCTACACGAGCCAGCCGAACCGGGACGCGCAGCAGACGGTCGATGCCTTCAAGGCCCAACACGCCGGCGTCGAGGTCGAGTGGATTCGTGACGGAACCACCAAGGTCATGGCCAAGCTGCGAGCCGAGTTCGCGGCCGGCAGCCCACAGCCGGACGTCTTGCTCATCGCCGATACGGTCACCATGGAGGGCTTGCGGCGCGAGGGACGTCTGATGGCCCATGCCGAAGCCCCGGTCAACGTCTATGATCCCGCCCTCTATGACAAGGAGAAACACTACTTCTCCACAAAGCTCATCACCACCGGCATCGTCTACAACACCAAGGCCCCGATGAAGCCTTCGTCATGGAAGGATCTCGTCGACGCCAAGGCCAAGGGCCTCGTTGCCATGCCGAGCCCTCTGACCTCGGGCGCGGCGCTGATACACCTCGCCACGCTGACGGCTCATCCCGAACTGGGCTGGTCCTACTACGACAAGCTCGCGGCCAACGGTGTCAATCCCAAGGGTGGCAACGGCGGCACCTTCCGCGCGGTGGCCGGCGGCGAGAAACTGTACGGCATGGTTGTCGACTTCCTGCCAATCCGGGAGAAGGCCAAGGGTTCGCCGGTCAACTTCGTCTTTCCGGAGGAAGGAGTGAGCGCGGTCACCGAGCCCGTCGCGATCCTGAGCACGGCGAAGAACCCCGAGGCGGCCAAGGCCTTCATCGACTTCCTGCTGTCGCGCAAGGGCCAGGAGCTTGCGGCGAGTCAGGGGTATCTCCCCGCCCACCCGGAAGTGTCGCCGCCGCAAGGCTTTCCCCCGCGCAGCCGGATCAAGCTGATGGACTTCGATGCCGGCAAGGCGCTCACCGAGGCCGACACCAACAAGAAGCGTTTCAGCGAGGTCTTCGGGAACTAAGTGTCCTGCGTCACAAATAACTTGACGAATCCGCGGGTCCTTTTCGCCGTCGGCTGCGTTGCTCTTCCTCGCGTGGTGCCCGCCACTGCTCGTCATCGCGCCTTGCCGACGACAAAAATGCCCTCGCGGATTCATCAAGCTATTCGTGACGCAGGACACTAGTTCACCGGCCAGGGATTGTCGCTTGACCCGATTCCGGGGACGGTTTCAACGGGGCGGCGAACACGTGCTGTTCGCCGCCCTTGTTCTGTTCGTCGGCGTGCTGAGCGTGTTGCCCATGGGGCGGCTTCTGCTGGAAGGCATCGCCCCGGGCGGCGCGTTCGATACCGCGGTCCTTGAAGAAGTACTGTCGGCGCGTTCGACGTGGCGGACCACGGGGCGCACCCTGTTCACGGCCGGCCTGGGCACCATCGTCGCCACCACTCTGGGCACGGCGTTTGCGCTGGCGGTGGCGCTCACCGACGTGCGCGCGAAAGGGGCTCTCGTCTTTTGCTTCATGTTGCCCTTGATGATCCCGCCCCAGATCACCGCGCTCAGTTGGATACAGCTTTTCGGTCCTTCGAGCCCGCTTCTCAACGCGCTCGGCCTCGCGCCGCCGCCGGGCACGCCGCACCCCATGTATTCGCGCGAGGGCATCGCCCTGCTGCTCGGCATCCAGCACTCCGCGCTGGTGTTCCTGGCCATGCGGGCCGGTTTGCGTGGCCTGCCGCGGGAGATCGTCGAGGCCGCCCGCGCCTCCGGCGCCGGCATCGCCAGAGTGCTGCGCGATGTGGTGATTCCCGTGATGACGCCGGCGCTGGTGGCGGGTGCGGCGCTTGCGTTCGTGTCGGCGGTGGGCAACTTCGGCATTCCCGCGCTGCTCGGTATTCCGGCCCGCTACACCGTGCTCCCGACACTCATCTATCAGCGGTTGTCGAGCTTCGGACCCACCATCATCTCCGAGGTCGCGGTGTTGTCGATCATCGTGGGTCTGATCGCGTTTTCGGGCGTTCTGCTCCAGGGCTGGATGTTGCGGCGGCGCGACTACCGGACCATCGGACCGGCGTCTCAGCCCCTCGACTTCAGGCTCGGGAGGTTGCGGCCGTTCGTCGAGGCGGCAAGCTGGCTCGTGATCTTCTTCATTCTGGTGGCGCCCCTGACGGCGTTGATCTCAACCTCGCTGGTGCCCGCCTATGGCGTGACGTTGGGTCCCGGCACGGCGACCCTGGACAACTATGTCGAGGTGCTTGCGCGGCAGGACGCGACGATTCGTGCCTTTCGCAACAGCTTTTTCCTGGCGGGCGGGGCCTCCGTGACGCTGGTCGGCGTCTCGCTGGTGTTGGCCTACTTCGTGACCCGACGACGCAGCCGCATCCTCGGCGCCCTGAACCTGGCGGCGGAGCTTCCCTACGCGCTCCCGGGGGTCGTCCTCGCCATCGCCGCCATTCTGATCTTCCTGAAGCCTCTGCCGCTGCTCGGCTTCAGCATCTACAACACGGTGTGGATCATTTTCGCGGCGTACCTGGCGCGTTTCCTGACGTTGAGTCTAAGGCCGGTGATCAGCGGCTACCACCAACTCGACCCCACCCTCGAGGAAGCGGCGCAGATGGCGGGGGCCACCCTGATGTACCGGCTGGGCACGGTGATGATGCCGCTGCTCGCGCCGATTGCCGTGGCGGGCGGGATCGTCGTGTTTCTGACCGCGTTCAACGAACTGACCGTATCGGCTCTGCTGTGGTCGTCGGGCGCGGAGACGCTTGGCGTCATCGTCTTCAACCTCGACGACGGCGGCTATACGACGCTGGCGGCCTCGGTCGCGGTGGTCACGGTGCTGGTCGTGTTGCTATTGATGTTGGCGACGCAGGTGATTGCACGGCGGCTGCCCCGCGGCGTCCTGCCATGGGAGGGCTAGTCCACCCGATTGGTGAACGATCGCCCGGGACACGACACTAGTGTCGTGTCCCACGTAAATATTGACAAATCTGCTGGTCTTTTTCGTCGTCGGCTGCGTTGGTCACCCCGGGCTTGACCCGGGGTCTTCCTCGCGTGGTAACCGCCACTGCTCGTCATCGCGCCTTGCCGACAACGAAAATCCGGCGCATCTTTGTCAACATTTACGTGGGACACGACACTAGACCGACGGGATGACCCATGCGTCATCGACGGCGATACGCAGCGTCTCGCCGATGGCCGGCGGCCGTCGCAGCCACAGTCGTACCGGTACCCTGGCATGGTCGGCGGTCGCCTCGACGGCATAGATGCCGCCGCGATAGCTTGTGCGCCGTACGGTGGCGGCAAAGCCGTGACCCTCATCGGGGCGCAGGGCCTCGGGGCGAAGACAGAGCCGCACCGGCCCCTGCGTGGCGCGGCTGCCGGCCCTTACGGTGCACTCATGGCCGAACACCCTGGCCCGGCCATGGCCCTCTACCGGTGTCTCCGTCAGGGTCGCCTCGACGATGACCCCTTCGCCGATGAAGTTCCCTACCATCGGCGTTTCGGGTTCGTCGTAGAGTGTTTCGGGCGCCGCCGTCTGTTCGATGCGGCCGTCCGACATAACCGCGATGCGGTCGGCCATCGCCATTGCCTCGGCCTGATCGTGGGTGATGTAGACGATGGTCGTGCGGGTCTTGCGGTGCAGGTCGACGAACTCGTCCTGCATCGCGGCCCGCAGATGGACATCAAGATTCGCCAGGGGTTCGTCGAACAGGAGGATCCTCGGTTTCATGACCAGACATCGGGCCAGCGCTACGCGCTGGCGCTGGCCACCGGAAAGATCCGCCGGACGGCGCGCCGCGAAGCTCTCCAGCCCGACGGTCGCGAGGGCGTCGAGGACCGGCCCGTGACGGTCCCTGGCGCTGACGCCGGCGACCCGCAACGGGTAGCCGACGTTGTCGGCCACGCTCATGTGCGGCCAAAGCGCATAGGACTGGAAGACGATCCCGACGCGCCGCTGTTCCGGCGGCACGTGAACGCCAGGGCCCGACATCACCGTCTGGTCAAACAGGATGCGGCCCGACGTGTGGCGCTCAAAGCCGGCAATGAGACGCAAGATCGTCGTCTTGCCGCAGCCGGAAGGGCCCAGCAAGGCCAGGAACTCGCCGTCCTTGACCGTCAGCGTAACGCCATCGACGGCCCTGATCGTGTCGAAGTCCTTTGATAATCGTTCTAAAGTCAATTGCGCCATCGTTGTGCTACCCGGGCAATAGGATATGGGAGATGACGCGCAAGTTCCAACCACAGGCTCATTGGCACTGGACCCTCCGCGGTCATTTTGTTAGAGGTACACACGTCCCGTCCGGTACCCCGGAACTCTTGAAGATGCGGATTCCGCCATGGCTAATGACCACGTGACCGTGGGGTTGATCCAGTCCAGGGCGGCTCCGGACCCAGAGCGCAACCTCGCCGCCACCGCGCGGCGCATCCGGCTCGCCGCCCGCGCCGGCGCCGGCATCGTCTGCGTCCAGGAGCTGTTCCGCTCCCGGTATTTCCCGCAGTCCGAGGAGACGGAGGCCTTTTCCCTGGCGGAACCCGTCCCCGGTCCCACCACCGAGCGTTTCTGTCCACTGGCGCAGGAGCTGGAGGTCGTCATCGTGGCTTCCGTGTTCGAGGCCCGGGCGCGGGGCATCTACCACAACACCGCGGTGGTCATCGACGCGGACGGAGCGATCCTGGGCAAGTACCGCAAGATGCACATCCCGGATGACCCCGGTTTCTACGAGAAGTTCTATTTCACCCCCGGCGACCTGGGGTTCCGGACCTTCCGCACCCGCTACGCCCATGTGGGCGTGCTGATCTGCTGGGACCAGTGGTTTCCGGAAGCGGCGCGGCTGGCGGCCCTGGGCGGGGCCGAGATCATCTTCTACCCCACCGCCATCGGCTGGGGCGCGGGCGAGACCCAGGCCTCGCGCCACGCCCAGCTCGAAGCGTGGGAGCTGGTGCAGCGCTCCCACGCGGTCACCAACGGCGTCTACGTGGCCGCGGTCAACCGTGTTGGCCGGGAGGACAGGATCGCCTTCTGGGGCAACTCCTTTGCCGCCGACCCGTCCGGCCGGGTGCTGGCGCGCGCTGGCAGGAACCGGCCCGAAACCCTGCTGGTGGAATGCGACTTGGGCGCCGTGGCGGAAGCTCGCCACAACTGGCCGTTTCTCCGGGACCGGCGCATCGACGCCTACGGCGGCCTCACCCGGCAACTGCTGGACTGACTCGTGCGACGCGACGCGGCGGAGCCCCGGGCGGCGGGTTACCGGATGCCGGCGGAGTGGGAGCCCCACGCCGCCACGTGGCTCGCGTGGCCCCACAACCAGGACACCTGGCCGCACGACCTCGACCGGGTGCGGCAGACCTGGGTCGAGATGATCCGGGCGCTGACCGGCGGCGAGCGGGTCCGTCTGCTGGTCGACGACGCTCTTTCCGAAACCTCGGCATCGGCACGTCTCGGGCGCGCCGGCGTCGATACGCGCCGGGTCCTGTTTCATCGCATCCCCACCGTCGACGTGTGGATACGGGACTACGGGCCGACCTTCATTACCGCGGCGGGCGGGTCCGAGGCCTTGGTGGACTGGCGCTTCAACGCCTGGGGGTTGAAGTACCCGGACTACGTGGCGGACGACGCCGTGCCGCCCCGGATCAACGAGGCCCTCGGCCTGCGGGCGTTCGTTCCGGGAATCGTGCTGGAGGGAGGCTCCATCGACGTCGACGGCGCCGGCCTCTGCCTCGTCACCGAGGCGTGCCTTCTGAACCCCAACCGCAACCCCGGCCGGACAAGGGAGGACATCGAGGCCGTGCTGCGCTCCACCCTCGGGGTCCGGCGCGTCCTCTGGCTCCCGGCCGGCATGGTGGGAGACGACACCGACGGACACATCGACAACCTGGCGCGCTTCGTGAGCACGGATACCGTCGTGTGCGTGGTGGAAGACGACCCCCGGGACGCGAACCACCGCGCGCTGCAAGAGAATTTCCGCTGTTTGGCGTCCGCCGAGGATCTGCGCGGGCGCCCGCTCCGGGTGGTGCCGCTGCCGCAACCCGATCCGGTGACGGCGGACGGCTCGCGGCTGCCCGCGAGCTACGCGAATTTCTACATGGCCAACGGGGTGGTGCTGGTGCCGCTCTACGGCGGACCCAGGGACCAAGTCGCTCTGGACACGCTGGCGCCGCTGTTTCCGGGACGCCGGGTGGCCGGCATCGACACCCGGGCGTTGATCCTCGGACTCGGAGGCATCCACTGCGTCACCCAGCAGCAGCCCGCGACTTGACAGTCTGCTCGCGTGTTCCTAGTGTGGTCTCCCTGTGTCATGGCGCGCGTCGTAGAGATCAGCAAGGTCCGCCAGCAGCAACAACGGCGGCTCGAGCGGGACGTCACCGAGCAATGCATCGAGGTGCTGGAGTGGAATCTCCGGAACAGCCTGGATCGCTATTTCCTCGCGCCCCGCGAGGAGCGCCTGGACCAGGCCACCAAGATACGAAGGCTCAGCGAGGTCCTCGAGTACAGCGTGCGGCTGACGTGACGGGGCCGCCCCGGCAGGCGGGCGCCCGGGCTCACCAGATCATGCGCGCGACCCGGTAGTGAGCCTGGACGTACTCCTTGGCTTGGGATTCGGCGGCCTCGGCCGTCTCGCCGCTGAAACGGAGCGGCGCCCCGGAGCGCGCCAGCACCAGACAGGCATCCGCCAGCGCGACGCCGCCGATGAGGACGAGGTAGGCCGACCACGAGTCGCCGTCTTCGACCGATCGGATCTCGGCCCTGACGACGCCGTCGATGGAAGGAACGTGGATGTCGAGTTTCATGCGGCGTCAGTCTGGCGTCCGGGGGGCGTCAAGTCAAGGCGCCCTCGGCGCCGGGTGACGTGGGAGAGGCAGGCACCGTGCCGACGCAACCCAGCAAACAGATCGAGACCATTCCCAACCCGCGGCAGGACCGGGACTACGAAGTGGCCATGGAATGCCCGGAGTTCACCTGCGTGTGCCCCAAGACCGGACAACCCGACTTCGCCGCCATCCGGATCCGCTACATTCCCGGTCCGCGGTGTATCGAGCTCCTGTCCCTCAAGCTCTATCTCTGGTCGTTCCGTGACGAAGGCGCCTTTCACGAGGATGTGGTCAACCGGATCCTCGACGACCTGGTGGCGGCCTGTTCGCCCAAGTACATGAAGGTCACCGGCGATTTCAACGTCCGGGGCGGCATCCACACGGTGGTGACCGCGGAGCACGGTCAGGACACCGGAGCCGGCGGCGAGGGGTGACCCATGGCGGACGTGACGGACAGCATTCACAAGCTCCCGCCCCAGAACCTGGAAGCGGAGGCATCGATCCTCGGCGGCGTGCTGCTGGACAACGAGGCCATCAACACGGTCATCGAGCTGGTCAAGGCCGACGACCTCTACCGGGAGTCGCACCGAAAGATCTACCGGGCCATGGTGGACCTCTGGGACCGCAACGAGCCGGTGGACCTCATCACCCTGAGCGACCAGCTCAAGGCCAGGGGAGAGCTGGAGGACGTGGGCGGCTCGGCCTATCTGGCGGAGCTCGCGAGCCAGGTCCCCACCGCCGCCAACATCGCCTACTACGCGCGCATCGTCAGGGAGAAGGCCATTCTCCGCCACCTCATCCGGACGTCCACCGACATCGCCACCCGCGGGATGGAGGAACGGGGCGACGTGGACGACTTCCTCGACGACGCGGAGCGCGCCATCTTCGACATCTCGGAAGACCGCGTCCGCGCGTCTTTCGTGAGGGTCGGCGACGTCATGACCGACACCATCAAGAAGGTCGACGAGCTCTACCACCGCAAGGAGATGGTCACCGGCGTGCCCACGGGCTATCGCGACCTCGATCGCCTCACCGCGGGGTTCCAACCCTCGGACCTGCTCATCGTCGCCGGGCGGCCGGGCATGGGGAAGACCGCGTTCGCGCTCAACATCGCCGTCAACGCGGCCTTGCAGGGCATCGGCGTGGCCATCTTTTCCCTCGAGATGGCGATGGAGCAGCTCGTCCTGCGGATGCTGTGCTCGGAGGCCCGGGTGGACCACTCCCGGCTCCGCACCGGCTATCTCCGGGAGCACGAGTTCCCCGCGCTGGTGAAGACGGCCGGGCAGTTGGGGGACGCGCCGGTCTACATCGACGACACCCCCGCCATTACGGTGCTGGAGGTGCGCGCCAAGACCCGGCGGCTGCTGCGCGACCGGACCCGGAAGATCGGACTGGTGATCATCGACTACCTGCAGCTCATGCGCGGACACCGGGACTCGCCCAACCGCGAGCAGGAAATCTCCGAGATCTCACGTTCCCTCAAGGCCCTCGCCAAGGAGCTGAGGGTCCCGGTGGTCGCCCTGTCGCAGCTCAACCGGCGAGTGGAGGAACGGGGCGACAAACATCCCCAGATGGCGGACCTGCGCGAGTCCGGCGCCATCGAGCAGGACGCCGACGTGATCATGTTCGTGTACAGGGACGACGCCTACGACGCCAACAAGAACCCGGGCGTCGCCGAGATCAACATCGCCAAGCAGCGCAACGGGCCCGTGGATACCATCAGGATGACCTTCCTGAAGGAATACACCCGGTTCGAAGACTATTCCGGGCGGGACGACGAAGGCTACCCGGGCGCGGAGGAGTACGAGGGTTCCTAGTGTCCTGTCCGGTTAATTCACACCACAATCTGCTTGTCTTTTTCGCCGTCGGCCGCGTACGTCACCCCGGGCCCCGGGTCAGGCCCGGGGCAAGCTTGACCCGGGGTCTTCCTCGCGTCGTAACCGCCACTGCTCGTCATCGCGCCTTGCCGACAACGAAGAATCCGGCGCATCTTATGGTGCGAATTAACCGGACAGGACACTAGGGCGATCGGTCGAGAACGCTTCGCACCCGCGCCTCCACGTCGTCGCTCCGGGTCAGGTAGCTGATCATGGCGGCGGCGTCGGCGCCGCTCTCCCATGTCTGTGCGACGTTTTCCGCGGTGATGCCGCCGATGGCGACGATGGGGATCGCCACCCGCCGGCGCACGGACTCGAGCATCGAGAGTCCCCGGGAGGCGTAGCCGGTTTCCTTGGTGCGGGTGGGGAACATGGGGCCGAAACCGATGTAGTCCGCTCCGCCCCGCTCCGCCGCTTCGGCCTGCTCGAGGCTGTGGGTGGAGATGCCGATGAGCTTGTTCCCCACCAGGGGCCGCGCGGCATCCAGCGGCAGATCCTCCTGCCCCAGGTGCACCCCGTCGGCCCGGGCGGCCAGGGCGATGTCCACCCGGTCGTTGACGATGAAGAGACAGCCCGCGCGGGCGGTCCGCTCCCGCAGCGTCAGGGCCATGCGCAGGAACTCGTCCGCCGGCGGGTCCTTCACCCTCAACTGGAGCACCGCGACGCCCCCGGCCAGCATGGCGTCGACCACCGAGTCCAACGGACGCCCGCCGGTCTGCGCGGTGTCCACGATGGCGTACAACCGGGACGGCAGACAGCTCATGGCTCCCGCTTTACGGTGATGCGCAGGTCGGTGATCTTCTTGCGCAGCGTGTTGCGGTTGATGCCGAGGAGTTGAGCGGCGCGGATCTGGTTGCCGCGGGTGGCCCGCAGGCTCAGCTCGATGAGGGGCCGTTCCACCCGTTCCATGATCACCGAATGGAGATTTTCCACCTGGACTCCACGGGTGCGCCGGAAGTAGTCCTCGAGCTTCCCCCGCACCACATCCTCCAGCGACAGGCTGTCAAAGTCGCTCGACGGCGGCGGCTCGGGGCTCGACAGGGCGAAGTCCCTTGCCGACAGGACCGGCCCCGGGGACAGCACCGCCGCGCGGATGATGGCGTTCTCCAGCTCCCGCACGTTGCCGGGCCAGTCGTATTGCTGGAGATTCTTCAATGCATCCGGTGAGACCCCGGACACCTGCGTCCCCATATCGCCGTTGACCTTGGCGATGAAGAAGTCGATCAAGGCCGGCAGGTCGGAGCGGCGGCCCCTCAGCGGAGGGATCTGCACCGGTATGACATTGATGCGGAAGTAGAGATCGTCCCGGAAACGGTTGTCATGGACCGCCTTCTCCAGATCCTGGTTGGTCGCCGCCAGCAGCCGGGCATCGGACCGGAGCATGTCCTTTCCGCCCACCCGGCGGTAGGAGCCGTCCTGCAGCACCCGCAGCAGCTTGGTCTGCAGCTCCAGCGGGAGCTCGCCGATCTCGTCGAGGAACAAGGTCCCCCCCTGGGCCAGCTCGAAGGTGCCGAGGTGCCGTTCCAGGGCGCCGGTGAACGCGCCCTTCTCATGGCCGAACAGCTCGGACTCGAGCAGGTCCCTGGGAATGGCGGCGCAGTTGACCGGCAGGAAGGGTTTGTCCCAGCGTGCGGAGTTGTAGTGAATCGTCTTGGCCACCAGCTCCTTGCCGGTTCCGCTCTCTCCCTGAATCAGGATCGTGGTGTCGGTTCCCGCGACCTGCCCGATGGTCTTGAAGACCTGTTGCATGGCCGCACTGGTGCCGATCATGTCGACCCCGGGCTCGTACTTCTTCTTGACCTCTTTCTTGAGGTCGCTGAGCTCCCGGATGAGCTGGCGCCGGTCCAGGGCCCGTTCCACCACCACCATCAGGACGTCGAGGTCGAAGGGCTTGGTGAGGTAGTCGAAGGCGCCGGCCTTCATGGCGTCGATGGCGTTGCGCATGGTGTTCTGCGCGGTCATGACGATGAACGGCGTTTGCAGGCCGGACTCCTTGGCGAAGTCCAGGAGGGCCAGCCCCTCGATGTCGGGGAGTCCGATGTCCAGCAGCACGGCGTCGAAGCCCGGACGCGGCCCCGCGGTGGTCGTGGTGGCGGCCTCCTCCATGAGCTGTCGGGCCTCCGCTCCCGTGGCGGTGGCGGCCACCCAGTACCCCTGGCCCTCCAGCGCCTTCCGCAGCACGCGGCTCAGGGACTCGTCGTCTTCCACCAGCAGGATACGGCCTTGTTCCATGTCGCCTAACCCTGTTGGGTGGGCAGGGAGACCTTGAACACCGACCCCTCGCCCAGGCGGCTTTCCACTCCCAGCCGGCCCCCGTGTTCCTTGACGGTGCGGTCGCAGATGGCGAGGCCGAGGCCGGTCCCGCGACGCTTCCGGGTGAAAAAGGGCGAGAAGATGTCGGGCAGGTCGTCCTCGTCGATCCCCGTGCCGTCGTCACGGATGTCCACCGTGACGAATTTGGTGGAATTGGAGCGATCCGTGCGCAAGGAGAAGTCCGTCTCGATGTGGGTGGTCACGGTCATGTATGTGGGCCGGGCCTGCAGGGCGTTCTCCACCAGGTTCAGGAAGACCTGGATCAGCCGGCCCCGGTCGCCCATGATGGACGGCAGGCTGGGGTCGAAGGAGCGCCGGATGCGCACGTTGGCGGCGGCGGCGGTATGGACCTCCAGGCCCAGCACGTGCTCCAGCAGCTCGTGCACGTTCAGCGGCTCCACGTGGAGCCCCACCGGACGCGCCAGGTCCAGAAGCTGGTCCAGGAGTTGATTCACGCGGTCCACTTCCCGGATCATGATGTCGGTGTTTTCCAGCAGCGAGGGGTCGTGGGCCACCTCGGCGCGAATGAGCTGGGCCGCTCCCTTGATGCCCCCCAGGGGATTCTTGATCTCGTGGGCGAGCCCCGCCGCCAGCTTGCCCAGAAGCGCCAGCCGGTCGGATCGCCGCAGGTCTTCCTCCATGGCCTGCCGCAGGGTCCGGTCCCGCAGCAGCAGCACGCTTCCGGCGACCCCTCCGTCCTGGTCCCGGAGGGGCGAGACCAGGGCGCTCACGGGCACGCGCTGCCCCCGCCGCCGGACGAAGTCGTTCTCCGCGTGGCTGGTGCCCTCGTCCGGCCCGAGACTCTTGTCTATCAGGGCCACCAGCCAGCCGTTGGCATGAAACAGATCGTCGGAATCCCGTGTCAGCATGGTCCGCGCGGACAGCCCGGTCAGGGTTTCGGCGGCCTGGTTCACGAAAGCGACGGCGCGTGTGCTGTCCACCACCATGACTGCATCCTCCAGGCTCGTAAGAACGTCCTGCCAGGAGACCGTCGCCGGGACGTCGCCGGAATGCGGTGTGGTGGGCATGGGCTGGGAGTTGAGCATGGACGGTTTCAGGGACAGGATGATAACGAGTTCGCCCTTGGGGGGCAACCGCTGTCCGGGCCCTTCGCCGGGGGTTCCGACGCCGGCGGCGAACTTGCATTCGGGGGCGTCAGTGTGTAAAAGGATAAACATCAGTGGGCAGCTTGCCCGCTTTTTTATTTGAGGTGCCGATGGCGACAAGCGAGACACTGGATCGTCTCTGGGAGATCGTTGATCCGTTGGCCGCCGGTGTGGAGTTGGAGGTTGTGGACATCGAGCTCCGGCACGAGGGAAGATCGGGCCGCGTGTTGCGCGTATATCTGGACAAAGTCGAAAAACAGGAAGAGCTCGACGCCCCGGGCCTCGACGAGTTGAGCCGGGTCAGCCGGGAGTTGAGCGACATTCTGGATGTGCACGACGTCGTCGAGGGCGCCTATACCCTGGAGGTGTCCTCTCCGGGTGTCAATCGTCCGCTCAGGAAACCGGAGCACTTCGCCCGGTTCGTCGGTCAAAGGGTCCGGGTTCGTACCGGCGAGATGATCAACGGCCGGAAAAACTTCCTCGGACCTCTCAACGGAGCCGCCGGGGACGGCGTGGTGGTGGTGCAGGACGGGTGTGAAGTGTTCATCCCGTTCGGCGTCATCGTCAAGGCCAACGTCGAGTACGAGTGGGCGTCACCCTGATGCCGGGGTTGGGGGAAAAAGATGCAACAGGATCTTAATCGGGTCATCGAGCAGGTGACCAAGGAAAAGGGTATCGACAGGGAGATCCTGGTCGAGGCCATCGAGTCCGCCATGGTATCGGCGGCCAAGAAGACGTTCGGCGCGGAGAGGAGCTTCGAGGCGCAGTACAATCCCGAAATCGGGGAGATCGAGCTGTTCGAGGCCAAGGTGGTGGTGGACGACGTCGCGGACCCCGACACCGAGATCGATCTGGAGGACGCGCGGGAGACCCTGGACCCGGACGTGGAGCTGGGCGACGAGTTGCTCATGAAGATGGACTCCTCCGTGTTCGGCCGGATTGCAGCGCAGGCGGCCAAGCAGAACATCGTGCAGCGGGTGCGGGACGTCGAGCGCGAGATCATCTTCAACGAGTTCAAGGACCGTCAGGGCGAGCTGGTGCACGGCATCGTCCAACGCTTCGAGAAGAACAACATCATCGTCAACCTGGGGCGGACCAACGCGATCCTGCCGGAGAAGGAACAGGTGCCGCGGGAACGGTACCGCCAGGGCGACCGGATCCGGGCCTATATCGTGAGCGTGGAGATGACCAGCCGGGGACCCCAGATCGTGTTGTCCCGGACCCACCCGGGGATGCTGATCAAGCTGTTCGAGCAGGAGGTCCCCGAGATCTACGAAGGGATCGTCGAGGTCAAGGGCGCCGCCCGCGAGCCCGGCGGCCGCGCCAAGATCGCCGTGACCTCCAACGACGCCGACGTGGATCCCGTGGGCGCGTGCGTGGGCATGAAGGGGACCCGGGTCCAGTCCGTGGTGCAGGAATTGCGCGGCGAGAAGATCGACATCGTCCACTGGATACCGGAGCAGGCCGAGTACGTCTGCCGGGCGCTGGCGCCGGCCAAGGTCACGAAGATCCTGCTGGACGACGATGCGCACAGCATGGAGGTCATCGTGCCGGATGAGCAGCTCTCGCTGGCCATCGGACGAAAGGGGCAGAACGTCAGGCTGGCCTCGCGCCTCACCGGTTGGGGCATCGACGCCCGCAGCGAGTCCGAAGCCGAAGAGGAAAGCCGGCAGGCAAGGCAGTCGCTGGCCGCGGTCCCGGGCGTCAGCGAGGTGATGGCCGAGTTGCTCTATCAGTCGGGGTTCAAGTCGGCGGAAGATCTGTCCGAGGCCGAGGCGTCGACCATCAACGAGATCACCGGGATCGAGCTCGAGAAGGCTGTCGTCATTCTGGAAGCGAGCACCAGGCACGTGGAGGAAGAGCGCGAACGGTTGGCGCTTGAGGCGGAGCAGGCGGAAGCGGAGCAGGCGGAAGCGGACGCAGCGGCCCAAGCGGCGGAAGCCGACGCGGAGGGAGACGCGGGCGACGCCGGCGGAGCGGTGAGCGAGGCAGCGGATGCGGCGTCCGAGGGTGAGGAAGCGTCGGCCGAGCCGGAGTCGGTGGCCGGCAAAGCCGTGGAGGAGCCTGCCACCGCGGAAGGTGAGGGGGAAGCGGAGCCGACTCCCCAGCAAGGGGCGTGAAGCCGGGGGATGAGCGGCCGTTCGCCTTTACGGACCTGCATGGGTTGCGGTCAACGTGACCAGAAGGCCGTTCTGCGGCGAGTAGCGATCACGGAGGAAGGCTTGCAGCTCGAAGAGCACAACGGACGAGGAGGCTATCTTCATGACAGCGAGGATTGCTGGCGAGCTTTCCTGAAGAGGAAGAGCCTGTACCGGGCCTTTCGTCGCGATCTGCCCCGCAAGGATCGCGAGGACCTGTTGCTAAAGCTTCGTGCTCAACGGAGTGGGAAATGACCAAAGTGAGAGTGCATCAACTGGCCAAGCAGCTCGAGATCGAGCCCAAGGATCTCATCGCGCAACTCGAGAAGCTCCGGATCCGTGGCAAGAAGCCGCAGAGCTCCCTCGACGACTCGGATATCGAGGCGGTCAAGGCGGCGATCGCCGCCATGGAGAAGCCGAAGGTGACGGTTGGCGAGGAAAAGGTCGTCGTCGATCGCACGATCACCGCCGAAGACGAGGAGATGGGCGAGGTGCAGGCGCACGAGAAGGTGGTGGAGCGGCGCGTCCGCACCAACGTCATCCGGCGCCGCAGGAGCACGGTCGAGTTGGTCACCCGCAAGCCCATTCACCCCGTGGTGCCGGAGGAACCGGAGGCCGAGGAACTGGAGGCCCAGGAGGCCGCCGCCGGCGAAACCGCGCCCCAGGAAGGCGCGCCCATCGCGGCGCCGGCTCAGGAAACCGTGGTCGAGGAGGTCGCGGCGCAGGAAGCCGAAGCCGTCGCATCCGCGCCCGAGAGCCCCGAGATCGAGCCGGCGGACACCCCGGCGGCGGAGGGGGCCGCCCCGGTGGAAACGGTGCCGGCGGAGCCGGAAGCCGTCAGTCCGCCCGAGGCGCCCGAGCCGGTGGAAGAGGCGGCGGAGACCCGCGCGGACGACGCGGCCCCGGTACCGGCGGAGGGATCCGAGCCGGCCCGGCCGGCCCCGGACGGAGTTGCCGCGGAAGCCGCCAATGGCGCGGCCGCCGATCAGGCGGCGCGGCCCGCCGGTCCGCGAATCCTCGGCCGCATCGATCTGAACCGGAAACCCGCACCCGCGCCGGCAAAGGCCGGCGCCCCCAAGGCCCCGGCCGCCGGAGAACGGGTGGCGCGCGAAGGCGGTCAGCCGGCCGAAGCCGACGGGCAGGACAAGTCAGGGAAGGGGACCAAGGGGAAGAAGCGGGTCATCCGGAAGCAGGAGGTCATCGAGCTCAAGGAACGCGAGTTCCGCTCTCCGCGCGGCCGGGTGCTGCGGAAAAAGCGCGCCTTGCCCGGCAAGGAACAGAAGAAGACCGAGATCACGGTGCCCAAGGCCAGCAAGCGGGTGGTGCGGATGGCAGAGGTCATCACCGTGGGCGACATGGCCAAGTCCATGGGCATCAAGGCGGGCGAGGTCATCAAGAAGCTCATGGGCCTCGGCATGATGGCCACCATCAACCAGGTGTTGGATTTCGACACCGCGACCCTGGTGGGCAACGAGTTCGACTACCAGGTGGAGGACGTGGCCTTCGACGTCGAAACCGCGCTCCAGGATCAACACGAGGTCGTCGATCCGGAGGAGGCACTGGAACCGAGGCCCCCGGTCGTCACCATCATGGGACACGTGGACCACGGCAAGACGTCGCTGCTGGACGCCATCCGCAGCACCAACGTCACCGACGCGGAGGCGGGCGGCATCACCCAGCATATCGGCGCCTACCATGTCGGGCTCGACGGGCGGGGTGTGACCTTCCTCGACACCCCGGGACATGAAGCCTTCACGGCCATGCGCGCCAGGGGCGCGAAGGTCACCGACATCGTGGTCCTGGTGGTGGCCGCGGACGACGGCGTGATGCCGCAGACCATCGAGGCCGTGGACCACGCCCGGGCGGCGGAGGTCCCCATCATCGTGGCGGTGAACAAGATCGACCGTCCCGACGCGGATCCGGAGCGGGTCCAGCGCGGCCTGGCCGACCACGGCCTGGTGCCCGAGGCGTGGGGCGGCGACACGATCTTCGTTCCGGTGTCGGCCGTGACCCGCGAGGGTCTGCCCAACCTGATGGAGATGCTGTTGCTTCAGGCGGACCTGCTGGAGCTCAAGGCGAACCCCAACAAGCTGGCCCGCGGCGCGGTGGTGGAGGCCAAGCTCGAACGGGGCCGCGGTCCGGTTTCCACCGTGCTGGTGCAGGAGGGTACGTTGAAGGTGGGCGATCCCCTGTTCGCCGGCCCTCATCACGGCCGCGTAAGGGCGATGATCGACGATCAGGGCCGCAAGGTCGACCAGGCGACGCCGTCCATACCCGTGGAGATCCTCGGGCTACAGGGGGCGCCGCAGGCCGGCGAAGCGTTCTCGGCGCTGACCGACGAGGGCACGGCAAGGCAGTTCGCCGAGTTCCGCGAGACCCAGCAGCGGGAGGCGGAGCTGGCCAAGACCAGCAAGGTGTCGCTGGAAGAGTTCTACGACCAGATCAAGGCCAACGAAGTCAAGGAGTTGCGCGTGGTCTTCAAGGGGGACGTGCATGGCTCCGTGGAGGCCCTGAACGAGGCCGTGACCCGCATCTCCACCGACGAGGTGAAGATCCGGGTGATCCACGGCTCGGTGGGCGGTATTACCGAGAGCGACGTGCTGCTGGCCAGCGCGTCCAACGCCATCGTCATCGGCTTCAACGTCCGTCCCGAGCCCAAGGCCACGGGCCTGGCGATGCAGCAGGGCGTGGACGTGCGCCTCTACACCATCATCTACGAGGTGATCGACGACATCCGCTCCGCCATGGAGGGGATGCTCGAGCCCGTTTTCCGCGAGGAGTTCCACGCCCGGATCCAGGTCCGCGAGGTCTTCAACATCCGCGGCGTGGGCACCATCGCCGGCTGCTCGGTCACCGACGGCAAGATACTGCGTTCGAGCATGGTGCGCCTCTTGCGGGACCAGGTGGTGGTGCACGAGGGCAAGCTCGCCAGCCTGAAGCGGTTCAAGGACGACGTGCGCGAGGTGGGCACGGGCTACGAGTGCGGCATCGCCATCGACGGGTATCAGGACGTCAAGGTAGGCGACGTCATCGAGGGTTTCGAGAAGGTCCCCATCACGCGTGCACAGGCGCGCATGGACGGCGGCGGGGCGCAGCTCTCGGCGGACCGGTAGCGCTTCAGACTCCCTTCGACTTCGCTGGTGGAGCGGGGCGAAGTCGAAGGACGGTACCCACATGGTGGTCGGCGTTCTCAAGATCGCGTTGATCCTGCCGGAGAATCACTCCCTCAAGGGGAAACGGTCGGTCCTGCGCAGGATCCAATCCCGGGTTTCCAGTAAGTTCAACATCTCGGTAACGGAGTGCGGCGACCAGGACCTGTGGCAGCGGTCGATGCTGGGGTTCGCGGCCGCAGGCAGCAACGCCAGAATCGTCGAGGCCACGCTCCGGCAGGTCATCGAGTTCGTGGACCGGCTTGGCTTGGCCGAGCTGGGCGAGTCGGACATCCGGATCCTGCACGAATAGGCTCCGCTTTTGCGTTCGGCACATGAGGAATCGTCAAAAAACAGACGTCTCGCGCTCGCAGCGGGTCGGCGACCTGTTGATCGAGTTCGTCTCCCGTCTGTTGGCGCGCTCGCTCGATGATCCGCGCCTTCGTTCGGTGACGCTGACGGGAGTGGACGTCAGGCCCGACCTCAAGCACGCCAGCATCTACTTCACGGTGCGGGACGGCGTGTCGGGCAAGGACGACGCGCTGGCGGGTCTGCGCGGAGCCACGGGCTTCATTCGCGGCCGGGTCGCCGCGGAGCTCAAGCTGCGCTACGTCCCCGCCATCGAGTTCGTCCACGACGAGGCTCCCGACCAGGCCCGGCGCATCGAGGACCTCCTCAGGTCGGTCCGGCCGAAGGCGTGACGCGGACCATGCACTTCTCTGGGAGCGGCATCCTGCTGGTGGACAAGCCGGAGGGTCCGTCCTCGGCGCGGGTGGTCGCCGCCGTGAAGGGGATCATCGGAGCCCGGAAGGTCGGACACCTCGGGACCCTGGATCCGTTCGCCTCCGGTCTGTTGCCGCTGGCGGTGAACGAGGGCACCAAGGTCGCGCAACACTTCCTGGACGCCGACAAGGGATACACCGGGGCGATCACGCTGGGAACGGAGACGGACACGCAGGACCGCACCGGGACCGTGCTGTCCCGGCGCGATGCGCCCCTCCTCGCCGCGGCGGAACTCGACGCCCTGCGGCGCGAGTTCAGCGGTTGCCTGAATCAGGTGCCGCCCATGTACTCGGCGCTGAAGCAGGAAGGGACCCGGCTCTACGAGCTGGCCCGCAAGGGCATGGAGGTAGGCCGGGAGTCCCGCGCCATCCGGGTGGATCTGGTCCGCCTGGAGCAAGTGAGTCGCCACGAGCTGGAGTTTGAGTTGACTTGTTCCAAGGGGACTTACGTGAGGACCCTGGCGGCGGACATCGGCACGTTCCTGGGCTGCGGTGCGCACCTGAGCCGGCTCCGCAGAGTGGCGTCGGGCCCCTTCGGGATCGCCGACGCCATGACCCTCGAAGACCTACAGGCGGCCCCGGACGTGCCGCTGGTGTCGTTGAACCGGGCGTTGGGACATCTCCAAAGCGCGGTCTTCGCCCCCGAGGCGGTGGAGCGGCTGCGGCGGGGCATCCAGGGTTCCCTGGCCGGCGTCCCGGAGCCCGTGGCCGGCGAGACCACCCGGCGGGCGGTGGACCGGGACGGGGAACTGGTGGCCCTCATAGGCTGGGAGAAGCCCCTGAGGGCGTGGCAGCTCCTCCGGGTCCTGAACCCTTCCCGGTGATCGTGATGCGACGTGCCGGCAGCTTTACATGGACGAGGCCGGTATGCTAGAAACCATGTGAAATACAAGAAAAAGGGAGAAAGAAAAGGGTACAGATGGAATTAGCTCGGGAGCAGACCAGCGAGACGATCAGGAACTTCAGACTCCACGATACCGACACCGGGTCGCCTGAGGTGCAGGTTGCCATTCACAGCCACCGCATCGCCTACCTGACAGAGCATCTGAGGACTCACAAGAAGGACCATCACACACGGATGGGCCTGCTCAGGCTCGTCGGCAAGAGGCGGCGGCTTCTGGACTACCTCAAGAAGACGGACGTCCAGAGGTACCAGACCTTGATCCAGCGGCTGGGTATCCGCCGATAGATACCCGGCCGCTGGTGTCCCTTCCCGCGTTCTTCTCTTCAGCCCCCACTACCCTTGAGGGGATACATATGCACACAAAGATCGAGTTGGATTATTGCGGCCGGCCTCTATGCATCGACCTGGGCAAGGTCGCCGGGCAGGCCGACGGCGCCGCGCTGGTGGGCTTCGGCGAGACCGTGGTCCTGGCCACCGCCGTGGCTTCCAAGGACGTCCGGGAAGACATCGACTTCTTTCCGCTGACCGTCGACTACCAGGAAAAGACGTTCGCCGCGGGCCGTATCCCCGGCGGGTTCTTCAAGCGTGAAGGCCGCCCTTCGGAAAAGGAGATCCTCAACTGCCGGTTGATCGACCGCGCCATCCGTCCGCTGTTCGCGGGCGGGCTCAAGGCCGAGACGCAGGTCATCATCACCGTGCTCTCCGCCGATGGCGAGAACGACACCGACGCGGTGTCCATGCTCGCCGCCTCGGTAGCGCTGGTGATATCCGACATCCCGTTCCAGGGGCCGCTGGCGGGGATTCGCGTGGGCAGGATCAACGGCGAGTGGGTCATGAACCCGCTCGTGAGCGAGATTGCGCGGTGCGACGTCAACATCTTCCTCTCGGGCACCCGGGACGGCATCGTCATGGTGGAAGGCGGCGCATCGATGGTCCCCGAAGAGGACGTGCTCGACGCGCTGTTCCAGGGGCACCAGGCCGTCCAGCCGCTCATCGACCTGCAGCAGAAGCTCCAGGAGCAGCTCGGCAAGCCCAAGCGGGTGCCGCCTCCGGAGCAGAAGGACGAGGCGCTGACCGCCTGGGTGAAGAATCTCGCCGAGGAGAAGGTCAAGCAGGCGGTGTGCATCGCCGACAAGAAGCAGCGCAACGCCGGCATCGACGAGGTGGGAAACGAGGTCATGACCACGGGTTCGGAGGAGTTCCCCGGACGCGAGAAGGAGCTCAAGGGCGCTTTCCGCGACCTGGAGAAGTTCCAGCTCCGGGACCTGGTGCTGCAGCAGCGCAAGCGCATCGACGGACGCGACCTCAAGGACGTGCGCCCCATCACCTGTGAGGTGGGCCTGCTGCCGCGCACGCACGGGTCGGCGATCTTCACCCGGGGCGAGACCCAGGCGTTGGTGGTGGCCACCCTCGGCACGGCCCAGGACGCCCAGCGCGTCGACGCACTCACCGGCGAGCAGTTCAAGAAGTTCATGCTGCACTACAACTTCCCTCCCTTCAGCACCGGCGAGGTCAAGTTCCTCCGGAGCCCTGGCCGGCGGGAGATCGGCCACGGGGCCCTGGCCGAGCGGGCGCTGGCGGCGGTGCTGCCCGCGGCGGATGATTTCCCTTACACCCTGCGCGTGGTTTCGGAGATCCTGGCATCCAACGGATCATCGTCCATGGCCAGCGTCTGCGGCGGCTCCCTGTCGCTGATGGATGCCGGCGTGCCCATCAAGGCGCCGGTGGCGGGCATCGCCATGGGCCTGATCATGGACGGCGACAAGGTGCGGGTGCTGACCGACATCCTCGGCGACGAGGATCACCTGGGCGACATGGACTTCAAGGTGGCCGGGACCCGCGACGGGATCACCGCGCTGCAGATGGACATCAAGATCAGCGGCGTTACCCGCGAGATCATGACGGAAGCCCTGTACCAGGCCCGGGAAGGCCGGCTGCATATCCTGGAGATCATGGACGGCACCCTGGCGAAGAACCGCGAGGATGTCTCCCAGCATGCGCCGCGGATCACCACCATCAAGGTCCGGCCGGAGAAGATCCGCGACATCATCGGACCGGGAGGCAAGGTTATCCGCGGCATCGTCGAGGCCACCGGCACCAAGATCGACGTGCAGGACGACGGCACCGTCACGGTGGCGGCCGTCGACGAGGCCGGCAGCCGCCAGGCGCTGGACATGATCGAGGGCATCGTGGCCGAGGTGGAGATCGGCAGGATCTACAAGGGCACGGTCCGGCGCGTGATGGATTTCGGCGCGTTCGTCGAGATCCTTCCGGGCACGGACGGACTGGTCCACATTTCGCAGATCGCCGACGACCACGTCCGCCACGTGAGGGACGTGCTCAACGAGGGCGACGAGTTGATGGTGAAGGTCCTGGACGTCGACAGGCAGGGAAAGATCAGGCTCAGCCGCAAAGAGGCCCTCAAGGAAGAGCAGGCATCCTGACGGGTTCGCCTTCCCCACGATGTTCGAAAAGACTCTGCTGGACAACGGCGTCCGAATCCTGACGGAACAGCGCTCCGGTACCCGGGCGGTGAGCCTCGGTATCTGGGTGGAGAACGGCTCCCGTCACGAGGAACGCCGGCAGGGCGGGCTGTCACACTTCCTCGAGCACCTGCTCTTCAAAGGGACGGAGAAACGTAGCCCGCAACGGATCGCCGAGGAGATGGATTCCGTCGGGGGCTTCATCAACGCCTTCACCGGCAAGGAATCCACCTGCTACTACGCCAAGGTACTCGACGAGCACCTCCCGTTGGCCGTCGACGTCCTCAAGGACATCTTCCTCAACTCGGTGTTCGACCCGGACGAGATCGAGCGCGAACGCACCGTGATCCTCCAGGAGATCGCCTCGGCGGACGAAAACCCCGAGGACTTCGTCCACGACCTCTTCAGCCGCGACTATTTCGGCGATCATCCGCTCGGGCGGCCGGTCTGCGGCGAGGCGGATACGGTCTCCGGGTTCGCCCGGGACGACCTGACGGGGTTCATGGCCGACCGCTATCTCCCGGGCCGGGTCATCATCGCCGGCGCAGGCAATCTGACCCATGCCGGGATGGTGGACGCCGTGGTGGAAGAGTTCGGCGCTCTGCCTTCCGGTCGGTTGGGGAACGCTGACACGCCGCCGGCGGTCGGCCGCGGCGTGTCCGTCCATCACCGGGAGCTCGGACAGGTGCACATCTGCCTGGGCGTGCCGGCGCTGGCCCATGGCGATCCCCGGCAATACGTGGCGCACGTGCTCAACACGCTGCTGGGCGGGGGCATGAGCTCACGGCTCTTCCAGGAGATACGGGAGCGGCGGGGCAAGGCCTACTCGGTCTATTCCTTTCTGTCGGCGTACCGCGACGTGGGCTACCTCGGCGTCTACGTCGGCACCAAGGCGGAATGGACCCGGGAGGTCGTCGAGCTCGCCGTCGAGGAGATGCTCAAGATCGCCGGGGGGAAGGTGAGCGGGGAAGAGCTCGACCGGGCCCGGAACCAGCTCGTGGGCAACACCCTGCTGGGCCTGGAGTCCGCCGATTCGTGGATGAGCCACATGACCCGCAGCGAGATGCACCACGGCAGGCAGATCCCGGTGGAAGAGATCGCCCAGGGTGTCCGTGACGTCACCCTCGACGCCGTCACGGCCCTGGCCCGCGAATTCTTCCAGCCCGAAGCCATGACCGCAACGCTGCTGGGCGACCTCGAGGGGCATAGCGTCGAGGGTCTGCCGTTCGGCACGGCCGCCCCGCAAGCGGCTGCCGGCGTCAACCACTGAGACAACGCCTCTCCTGTCGGGAGAGGTGACCGAAGGCCGGGCAGGAGAGCTTCCGAGATCCGGCCGGTCCGAGCCCATGGCCGAAGTCAAGGTCCAGATCAAACGGGTGCGCCACGTTCCACTGCCCCGGTACATGACCGAGGGGTCCGCGGGCATGGATCTGGCGGCCGCGGTGGAGGCCCCGGTGGTGCTGGCGCCGCTGGAGCGGCGACTGATACCCGCCGGATTCGCGCTGGCGTTGCCCGCGGGTTACGAAGCTCAGATCCGGCCCCGGAGCGGCCTGGCGCTCAAACAGGGCGTGACCCTGGTGAACAGCCCCGGCACCATCGACTCGGACTACCGCGGCGAGGTGCAACTGGCTATGATCAACCTGGGCTCGGAGGCGGTGACCATCCGTCACGGCGACCGGATCGCCCAGATGGTGATTCAGCGCGTCCCCCGCGTGCGCTGGGAAGAAGTGGACGAGCTTCCGGCCTCGGCGCGGGAAGCCGGAGGCTTCGGGCACACGGGCGCGGCACAGGCGAAGGGCGCTGCCGCCGACGATGACCCGGCGGCGTCATGACATTGGAAAACGCGTGAGATGATCGACCGCTACACACGCCCCGAGATGGCGCGGATCTGGTCCGAGGAGAACCGCTTCGACAAGTGGCTGGAGATCGAGATCCTCGCCACGGAGGCTTTGGCCGGCATGGGCAAGGTGCCGGAGGACGCGCCGGCGCGCATCCGGCAAAACGCCCGCGTCGACGTCGCCCGGATCCGCGAGATCGAGCGGGAGGTCCACCACGAGGTCATCGCGTTCCTGCGCTGCCTGGCCGAGTCCATCGGCGACGACGCCCGGTACGTGCACGTGGGCATGACCTCCTCGGACGTCATGGACACCGGCTTCTCGCTGCAGCTCAAGGACGCCAGCGAGCTGCTGTTGAACTCGGTGCGGGAGTTTCTCTCGGTGCTGCGGGAGCAGGCGTTCCGCTACAAGGACACGCCGATGATGGGCCGCACCCACGGGATCCATGCCGAGCCCATCACCTTCGGCCTCAAGATGGCGCTGTGGCACGAGGAGATGCGCCGGAATCTCTCGCGGCTGGAGGGCGCCGCCGGCGAGATCGGCTGCGGCATCATCTCGGGTGCCGTGGGCACCTACGCGCAGGTCCCGCCGGAGGTGGAGGCCTACGTGTGCAAGGCCGCCGGCATCACCCCGGATCCGGTGTCGAACCAGATCGTGCAGCGCGACCGCCACGCCTACTTCTTCAGCGTGCTGGCGGTGCTGGCCAGCTCCATCGAGAAGTTCGCGGTGGAGATCCGCCACCTCCAGCGCACCGAGGTGCTGGAAGCCGAGGAGCCGTTCGCGGCGACGCAGATGGGTTCGTCGGCCATGCCCCACAAGCGCAACCCGATCCTCACCGAGAACGTCTGCGGGCTCGCCCGGCTGGTGCGCTCGTACTCGGTCTCGGCGCTGGAGAACGTCGCCCTCTGGCACGAGCGCGACATCAGCCACTCGTCCGTGGAACGGGTCATCGGCCCGGACGCCACCATTCTGCTGCACTTCATGCTCCACCGGATGACCCACGTGATCCGGAACCTCTGCGTCTACCCGGAGAACATGGAGCGGAACCTGGCGCTGAGCGGCGGCGCGGTGTTCTCCCAGGGCGTTCTTCTCCGTCTGGTGGAGAAGGGGATGGCCCGGGACGACGCCTACAAGATCGTCCAGCGCCACGGTCTGGTGGCCGCCAAGGAGGGGAAGGACCTCAAGCAGCAGCTCCTGGAAGACCCGACGGTGATGGAGCACCTGACGGCCAAAGAGATCGACGACATCTGGGACCTCAAGGACTGTCTCAAGCACGTGGAAACGATCTTCGACAGGGTGTTCGGCGAAGCTTGAAGCGGCAGCTTCGCCGGAACGGATTCAATACGTCGCCGCACGCGCACGAGGAGAAAGATGGAAAAGCGCGAGTTCATGTATGAGGGCAAGGCGAAGAAGCTCTACGCCACCGACGATCCCGCCAAGATGATCCAGTTCTTCAAGGACGACGCCAGCGCCTTCAACAAGAAGAAGCTCGGCACCGTCATGTCCAAGGGGATCGTCAACAACGCCATCTCCGAGGTGCTGTTCAAGCACCTGGAGGACAACGGCGTGCCGACGCACTTCCTGGAGCGCCTCGACGAACGGGAGATGCTGGTGTGGAAGCTGGACATGCTGCCCATCGAGGTGATCATCCGGAACATCGTGGCCGGCAGCATGGCCAAGCGCCTGGGCCTGGAGGAGGGGCAGTCGCTGTCCACCACCATCCTCGAGTTCTGCTACAAGTGCGACGAGCTCGATGACCCGATCATCAACGACTACCACATCCTCGCCCTGGGCTACGCCACCGCCGAGGAGCTGGCGGAGATCAAGCGCCTCACCTTCCGCATCAACGAGGTGATGACGGCGTTCTTCGACGAGCGGGACCTGATCCTGGTGGACTTCAAGCTCGAGTTCGGCAAGCGCGAAGGGCAGGTCGTCCTCGCCGACGAGATCTGTCCCGACACCTGCCGTTTCTGGCAGAAGGGCTCCCTCGAGAAGATGGACAAGGACCGCTTCCGCCGCGACCTGGGCGGCGTGGAGGAGGCGTACCAGGAAGTCTGCCGCCGGGTGACCGGCAGCTAGGCGAATCGCGGTCATCGACCGTCACCTGCCCGTTATACCGGGCTTGACCCGGTATCCAGGGGCAAGGGGCGGGGACGACTACCCGACCCATGCTCGTCAAAGTCTTCGTAACCCTCAAGGAGGGAGTTCTGGACCCCCAGGGCAAGGCGGTCCAGAACTCCCTCTACAGCCTCGGCTTCGGCGCGGTGCAGGACGTGCGCGTGGGCAAGTATCTGGAGCTGCACCTGGACGTGCCCGCTGCCGAGGAGGCGGAGCAGCAGGCCCGGCGCATGTGCGAGAAGCTCCTGGCCAACCCGGTCATCGAAGACTACCGCTTCGAGATCGCGGAACCCGCGGAATAGCGGCATGCGTTGGGGGGTGGCCGTCTTTCCCGGCTCCTGCGACGACGACGACGTCGTCCATTGCCTGCGCCACGTGCTGGGGCAGGAAGTCCGCACCCTCTGGCACAAGGACCCCTTCGACGGCGGCTGCGACGGCGTGGTCCTTCCCGGCGGCTTCTCCTACGGCGACTACCTGCGGGCCGGCGCCATGGCCCGCTTCTCGCCGGTGATGCAGGGCATCGTCGAGTTCGCCCGGGCCGGCGGCCTGGTGCTCGGCATCTGCAACGGCTTCCAGATCCTGTGCGAGTCCGGCCTGCTGCCGGGCGCCTTGACCCGCAACGCCTCCCTGCGCTTCGTATGCCGGCGGGTGTTCCTGCGGGTGGAGGACAACCGCTCCCCGTTCACCCGCCTGGCGCGCCCCGGCGAGCTGCTGGAGATGCCGGTGAAGCACGGCGAGGGCCGCTACCACGCCGACGGCGCGACCCTGATGGACCTCAACGACAACGGACAGGTGCTGCTGCGCTACGCCGATGCGGCGGGCGAGGTCTCGGAGGAGGCCAACCCCAACGGCTCGGTAGACGGCATCGCCGGCATCTGCAACCGCGAGCGCAACGTGTTCGGCCTGATGCCCCATCCCGAGGACGCCACCGAGGCCATGCTCGGGGGTGAGAGCGGCCTCAAGATCTTCGCGTCCATGGTGGCCGAGTTCCGGCGCGGGAGCGGCGCGTGAGCAGCCCCGACGCAGGGCCCGTGACCCCCGAAGTGGTCCGCGCCCACGGCCTGACCGACCAGGAATACGACGAGATCCGCCGGCTGCTGGGCCGGGAACCCAACCTGACGGAGTTGGGCGTGTTTTCGGTCATGTGGTCGGAGCACTGCAGCTACAAGAGCTCCCGCAAACACCTCGGGCAGTTCCCCACCGAAGGCCCCCGGGTGATCCACGGCCCCGGCGAGAACGCCGGCGTCATGGACATCGGCGACGGCTTGGCGGTGGTGTTCAAGATCGAGAGCCACAACCACCCCTCCTTCATCGAGCCCTACCAGGGCGCGGCCACCGGCGTGGGCGGCATCCTGCGGGACGTCTTCACCATGGGCGCGCGTCCCATCGCCAGCCTCAACTCGCTCCGGTTCGGCGACATCCGCCACCCCAAGACTCCCTACCTGGTGAACGGGGTGGTGGGCGGCATCGGCGGCTACGGCAACTGCATCGGCGTGCCCACCGTAGGCGGAGACGTCTACTTCGACGAGTGCTACGACGCCAACATCCTGGTCAACGCCTTCACCCTGGGCCTGGTGGAGCGGGACCGGATCTTCACCGGCAAGGCCCGGGGCAGCGGCAACCCCGTGATGTACGTGGGCTCCAAAACCGGACGCGACGGCGTCCACGGCGCCACCATGGCGTCGGAGTCCTTTTCCGAGGACTCCGAGCAGCGCCGGCCCACGGTGCAGGTGGGCGACCCCTTCACCGAAAAGCTCCTGCTCGAAGCGTGTCTTGAGCTCATGAAGACCGACGCCATCGTGGGCATACAGGACATGGGGGCCGCGGGCTTGACGAGCTCGGCGGTGGAGATGGCCGGGCGCGCGGGCTCGGGCGTCGAGCTGGAGGTCTCCAACGTCCCGCTCCGGGAGCAGGGCATGACCCCCTACGAGATCCTGCTGTCGGAGTCCCAGGAGCGCATGCTGCTGGTGGCGCACCCGGAGTCGGTGGAGCAGGTGCAGGCCATCTTCCAGCGCTGGGATCTGGACGCGGTGGTGGTGGGCCGGGTCATCGACGAGCCGGTGTTCCGGGTGCTGTCGGAAGGCCGCGAGGTGGCGTCCGTCCCGGTGGCGGCCTTGACCGACGCCGCGCCGACCTACGACCGGCCCGCGGCGAGGCCGGCCCGTCAAGGTGACCTGCAGCGCCTGGATGCCGACGAGCTGCCCCGACCCGAAAGCATGAACCGGGTGCTGGAGCAGCTCCTGGAATCCCCCAACATCGCGTCGCGGGAGTGGGTCTACCGGCAGTACGACCACTACGTCCGCAGCAATACCGTGGTGGCGCCCGGCGCCGACGCCGCGGTCGTGCGCATCAAGGGCACTTCCAAGGGGCTGGCCGTGACCGTGGACTGCAACGGCCGGCACTGCTACCTGGACCCCCGCACCGGCGGCATGGCGGCGGTGGCCGAGGCGGCCCGGAACCTGGCCTGCGTCGGCGCCACGCCGCTTGGGCTGACGGACTGTCTCAACTTCGGCAACCCAGAGAAGGAAGAGGTGATGTGGCAGTTCTCCCAGGCCATCCTCGGCATGCGCGAGGCCTGCCTGGCGCTGGAGGTCCCGGTGGTGAGCGGCAACGTCAGCTTCTACAACGAGACCGAGGGGGCGTCCATCCATCCCACGCCCACGGTGGCCATGGTGGGCCTCCTGGAGGATGTCGAGCGCATCGCCACGCCGTGGTTCAAGGAAGAGGGCGACCTGGTGGTGCTGCTGGGCGCGGCCGGCGGCGAGCTGGGCGGCAGCGAGTACCTCAAGGTGGTCCACGACCGGGTGGCCGGGATGCCGCCGGCGGTGGATCTCGCGCTGGAGCGGGGCGTCCAGCGGACCTGCCGAACGGCCGTGGAGACCGGTCTCCTGTCGTCGGCCCACGACGTTTCCGAGGGCGGACTCGCCGTGGCCCTGGCCGAGGCGTGCTTCGGCGATCCGGGCGTTGGGGCGGTCATCGAACTGGAGCCGGATGGCCGTCCGGATGCCCTGATATTCGGCGAGGCGCACTCGCGAATCGTGGTATCCTTGAAGGAAAGGGACTACGGGCAGCTCGCGGACCTGGCGTTGAAGGAGAAGGTCCCGTGCGCGGTAATCGGCCGCGTAGGAGGGTCCCGGTTGATCATCGGCGACCTGGTGCAGGCGCCCGTGGAGCGCCTGCGGAATCTCTGGTCGACGGCGTTGGAGCGGTGTGTTAAGTGAACGAGGTGTTCCGTAACATAGATGCAAAGACGTGATGTTCGACAAATTTCATGAAGAGTGCGCCGTGGTGGGGGTTCAGAATCACCCCGAAGCCGCCAACATGGTGTACCTGGGGCTCTATGCCCTGCAGCACCGCGGCCAGGAATCGTCGGGCATCGTCTCCTCCGCCGCCGGTTCGCTCATCTCGCACCGCCAGATGGGTCTGGTGGCGGACGTCTTCAACGAGGACATCATCAAGAACCTCCAGGGCGGCTCGGCCATCGGGCACAACCGCTACTCCACCAGCGGACAGACCGACATCAAGAACGCCCAACCGTTCGTGGTAGAGTATGCGAACGGACCCATCGCGGTCTCCCACAACGGCAACCTGATCAACGCCAACCAGCTCAGGCAGGACCTGGAGGCGGCCGGCTCCATCTTCCAGTCCACCTCGGACACCGAGGTCATCATCCACCTCATCGCCACCTCGAAGGAGACCACCCTGACGGCCAGGGTGATCGACGCGCTCCGTCAGGTCAAAGGCTCCTACTCGCTCGTGTTCCTTACCGCCGACACCATGATCGCCGCCCGCGACCCGGTGGGCTTCCGGCCGCTGATCCTGGGCCGTTTTCCGCGAGCCGACAAGTCCGCCTCGTACGTGGTGGCGTCGGAGACCTGCGTGCTCGATCTCATCGAAGCCGAGTACGTGCGCGAGGTGGAGCCGGGAGAGGTGCTGGTGTTCGGCCCCGGCGGCATGGAGTCCATCAAACCCTTCCCGGACGTCCCTCCCGCCCGGTGCATCTTCGAGTCCATCTACTTCTCCAGGCCCGACAGCAACGTCTACGGCCACAGCGTCTACCAGTACCGCAAGGAGCTGGGCCGCCAGCTTGCCCGGGAAAGCCACGTGGAAGCCGACCTGGTGACTCCCGTGCCCGACTCCGGGGTCCCTGCCGCCATCGGCTACGCCGAGCAGTCCGGCATCCCCCTGGACCTGGCCCTGATCCGCAACCACTACGTCGGCCGCACCTTCATCGAGCCGCAGCAGCACATCCGGAACTTCGGCGTCAAGATCAAGCTCAACGCCATGCGCGAGGTATTGCAGGGCAAGCGCGTGGTGGTGGTGGACGACTCCATCGTCCGTGGCACCACCAGCCAGAAGATCATCCGCATGCTGCGCGAGGCCGGGGCCACCGAAGTCCACGTCCGCATCAGCTCACCCCCCACCATCAGCCCCTGCTACTACGGCATCGACACCCCCACCCACAAGGAGCTCATCGCCTCCGTCCACTCCGTCGAAGGCATCCGCGCCTTCATCGGCGCCGACTCCCTCGCCTACCTCAGCCGCGAAGGCCTCTACACCTTCTTCAAGGGCGACACCACCGGCTACTGCGACGCCTGCTTCACGGCGAACTACCCCGTGTTGGCGGACGATAACAGCAAGACGCCGCAGTTGCATTTGTTTGAGGCGGTGAGCCGGCGGTGACACGGAGTGCACACCAAAGGCTGAGATGAACTTGGCGTTGAGGCGCTGGATCGATGAGCTCTGAGTAGTACCCGTTCTAGAGCGGCCGCCAAGTGGTCCGTCATCAGTGGCGGCAAGGAGTTTCGGACTACCACTCGGTATGCCCAGCACCGGGCTTACCCCTTCTCAAGGAACTCGTGATCGAGTAGCCCAATCAGGCTTGGAACGCCGACATTACCTCAATTCCCGTTGACCTGCCCCCCAATTTGTCCTCACCCATAAGTTAGTGGTTTTTGGTTGTGGTCCTCACAGGACCGGGTAGCGAACTCCATGGGCGTCAGTCCCTGGAGGCTGGTGTGAGGTCGTCTGGCATTGTAGTCGATCCTCCAGTCTTGGATGATCCCCCGGGCGTGGCGGTAGCTGGTGAACATGTGCTCGTTAAGGCATTCATCACGCAGCCGGCCGATGAAGCTCTCGACCAGCCCGTTCTGCATGGGCTTGCCGGGAGCGATGTAGTGCCAGTCGACCCCTCGGTCCTGTTGCCACCGGAGCATGGCGTTCGAGGTGAACTCGGTGCCGTTGTCCGAGACCACCAGCAGGGGGTAGCCGCGACGTTCAGCAATCCCGTCCAGTTCTCTCGAAACTCGCTCTCCGGTGATGGAGTTGTCCACGATGGTGGCCAGGCACTCCCGAGTGAAGTCGTCGATCACGCAGAGCACACGGAAACGCCGGCTGTCCGCCAAGGTGTCGGAGGCGAAGTCCACCGACCAGCGCTGGTTGGCTCCCTGGGGAATCGTCATCGGCGCCCGGGTCCCCAGCGCACGTTTGCGGCCTCCCCGTTTGCGCACGGTTAACTTCTCCTCCTTGTAGAGCCGGTAGAGCTTCTTGCGATTCACCACGACCCCTTTCCGAGCCAGCAACAGGTGCAGCCGCCGGTACCCGAAGCGGCGACGTTCCGCCGCCAGCTCCCGTAGCCTCTGCCTCAGCTCTCCCTCCCCCGGCCTGCTCGACCGTTAGCGGTACACCCGCGGGTCGATCCCCACCAGGTTGCAGGCCCGGCGCCGCGTGTACCCTCGCTCCTCCATCGCCCAGTCCACCGCTTCCCTCCTGGATCTGGGCGTCAGAAGTTATTCCCAGCATCTCCTTGAGCGTCGACACGTCCAGCATCGCGTCGGCCAGAAGCCGCTTCAGCTTGGCGTTCTCCGCTTCCAGGCTCCTCAGCCGTTGCGCCTCCGATACCTCAAGCCCGCCGTACTTCGAGCGCCACTTGTAGAACGTCGCGTCGCTGATACCGTACCTCCGACAAAGCTCCGCCACCGCCAGCCCGCCTGATGTTCCTTGAGAATCCCGATCACCTGCTCTTCGCTGAATCGGCTCCTGCGCATCTGCCCCTCCTCTCTGGGCTAACACTAACCCTCAAGTGAGGACATTCAAGGGGGGCAGGTCAGCTGCATTCGGAGAAGTCGAAGAGGATGCGGTCGCCGGTCTTCTCCGCGGTGACGCGAATGCGCACGGGCTTGTCCAGCAGCTCGGCCAACCGTCTCTCGCCCGACCGGTGGCGCCCACCTGATCCGAACCATCGGGCGGCTTGGACCAGCCGGTATTTGATTGCTTGATCTCGTTTGGAGGAGCTTACTGTGAAGACTCCGTGCGGTCTACGCCTCGGGAACGCCAGCAATGGACCAAGTAGTGTGCAATTGAAGGAGTCTCGAAATGTTTGACGTTAAGCCGTACAAGACCCGTTACGATTGCGGAAACGCGTACTGGATGGCGCGTTTGTCGGATGCCGTCTACAAGGACAAGAAGGGTAGTCAATCGCCCGACGAGAAAAGGATTCTGTCAAGCCTGCGAAATGATGATGAGCACTTCGAGCAGGTTCTGGGTTTTGACAAGAACAGTGCGCAAGCCATCACCGTCTTGCACAGGGACTATATCGCCGTCGCCTTTCGAGGCACAGACGAGTGGCAGGATTGGTTGGACAACATAAATGCGATTCCCACCGCCCAACTGTTCGGCGCCTTCCATCGTGGCTTCTATCGATCCGTCATGGATCTCTGGACAGCGATCGAGAAATCTGTGGCGGCGGCAAGGAAACAAAAGAAACGTCCTGTCTGGTTTACAGGCCATAGCCTCGGCGGCGCAATGGCCGTGATCACAGGGGTGATATACGTGTACGAAGATCGTCCGTTCTCGGGGGTCTATACTTTTGGCCAGCCACGTTGCATGGACCGCGAGGCGGCAAGATACTATAGATCCGAAGGTGCGGCTGGGCGAACGTATCGGTTTCAGAACAACAACGATATCGTCACGCGTGTCCCTGCACGGGTAATGGGATACAGCCATGTGGGGACCTGCATCTACATTTCCGAAGAAAAACAATTGTGCGACGCTCCCGGTTTCTGGTTCAGATTTCTGGATGCGGTGGATGGCGCTTTGGAAGCATTTCGTGAAGAAGGGTTGGACCACATAGAGGATCACGATATGCAGGACTATTTGACGGCCATCGAAACCTGGGGGAGTGAGGCTCTGGTAGAAGACTGAGTGCGACGCCCTTTGGTCTTCCCATGTCCTGACGGTTGCTGCCTACTACCCCGCCAACTGGTTTCTCGCACATCGGTCCACGAGGTATTGCAACGGGCGATTCGCCGATACCGACCGTAGTGCATGTCAGGCGACTACGGGTGCCCGCTCCCAATTTTCTTGCTGCGAGCGAGTTCCTGTGTGTCTGGAAGCACGGCCCTGACCACCGCTAGGCCAAGGCCGTGTAGGCCCCAACCTTGGTTTGTTCAGTCTCAATTCTCTGTGCGCAGGGTCGCTAACCGAGGCAAGATATGCGGGGCTTCCTTCGCGTCGCAGAGAGGCTGAAGCTCGGTCACGACGGTGTCCCAGGCGAGCTCTTGACCTCTGCGAAGTATGACACCCTCAATGTCGCTCCAGTCGCGGGGACGGTCCGCGAACGCCTTGAGGATGACCAGATCTTCCGCTGAGCAGGTGTTCAAACGCGCTATCGGCAGGAACGGATAGAATGTAGCGCGCTCAATGACTCGCTCCTCGAAGGGTAGCGCAGCGAGCGTGATGTCGATGGGGATGCCCCGCTCCGACTGAAGCAGCAGAGTCCGGCTCCTGCGAGCGAAGTCGGCAGCGTCGGGAAGGCGCCCGGCAAATGCGCTGCAAAGTGCGTCGATGTACGGCGCTTCCCGACCGAAGCCGGTGAGAATGGTAAGGTCAACGTCCGCAGTCAGTCGAGGCTCGCCCCAACGCTGTAACGCGATGCCGCCGATGAAACAGAACCGCCACCCGCGGACCTGACAGAAGGATTGGACCTCACTTGCCAGGAGGAACAGATCGCGCATCTCGCATCTTGGCGAAAATCGCCTGTTGTTCCACGAGCCCGGATGTGGTTCTCGTCTGATTTGCCAGTGCGGCCTCGAAGGCGCCGTTCAGGGCCTCGATGTGGTCAGCCACGTTGACGTTGCGGAGGTCTTTGCGTCGCAGTTCCTCGAATTTGGCGGAAGCCAGCCGCCACCTTTCGACAAACGCGCGTAGGTCTCTTTCTTGATCGTCGGACATGTTTCCTTTGAGACATTCTACGTCTCCGGTTCCGATTCAACAACCGGTTCCGAAGTGTGATACGGTTACGGGACCGGATTAACTCGCACCGGCGTTCTGTTTGCCGCGCAACTCTCCAGTGGCGTCTGGGTCCAACGTGATCTCGCCGCTGTGGGGACGTACCACGACGCCGTAATCGTTCTTCGCCCGCTCCGCTGACACGTACCCCCGCCGCACGTCGTCCAGCACCGCCTCCGGACTTCGCTCGAAGGCCGCCCCAACCCCGCCTCCGCCCGGCCTCTCCACCCGCAGCACGTCGCCGGTCTTGAGCCGCTGGTCGCCGAAGCGGGACGGCATGCTCCGCTCGTCCTCGCCGCCGGGGTTGATGATGCAGCCGCCGGTGCCGCCGGGGTGGCCGCCGTCGATACCCTGGGGGGCGAGGGCGTGCTTGTCGGTGCGCATGGAGAAACGGACCTCGTCCTGGAGGATGCGGTACTCGCGGACGAAGCCGAGGCCGCCGCGGTGGCGGCCGGGGCCGCCGGAGTCGGGGAGGAGTTCGAAGCGCTCGACCCGGGTGGGGAACTCGGACTCGATGATCTCCACGGGGGCGATCTTGCCGTTGCTCAGGTGGAAGGAGGTGGCGGAGGCGCCGTCCTTGCCGTTCCTGCCGCCGACGCCGCCGGCGAAGATCTCGTACTGGACGTAGCTGCGCTTGCCGTCCCGGGCGCGGCCGCCGAGGGCGATGGCGCCGCTGCCGGAGCCTTCGGCGATGGTCTTGTCCGGGACCAGGGTGCTCATGGCCTGGAGCACGGCCTCGGCCACCACCAGGGCGGTGGGCATGTAGGCGTTCACCGCGGCGGGGTAGTCGGGGCAGACCACGGTGCCCTGGCGGAAACGGGTCTCCACCACACGCGCGAGTCCCTGGTTGATGGGCAGGAACGGGTCGATGAGGGCGATGAGGCAGTAGTAGCAGCAGGCCCGCACCAGGGGAGGGCGGATGTTGGCCGGGCCGGTGGTCTGGGGGCCGCATTCCGAGAAGTCGAACAGGATGCGGTCGCCGGTCTTCTCCACGGTGACGCATATGCGCACGGGCTTGTCCAGGTCGATGCCGTCGTTGTCGACGCAGGCTTCGCCCTGGTAGCGGCCGTCGGGCCAGGAGGCGATGACCTGCCGGAGCCGCCGTTCGGCGTGTCCCGCCAGCTCTTCGGTGGAGTCCACCACGGTGTCCTTGCCGTACTTGTCCAACAACTCGACCAGCCGTCTCTCGCCCAGCCGGTTGGCGCCCACTTGGCCGCGGATGTCGCCCACCACCACCTCGGGTGTCCGGCTGTTGGCGTGGATGAACCACTCCAGCTCGCGTACCGGGCGGCCCTCGTCCATGAACTTCACCGCCGGCAGGTGCAGACCCTCCTGAAAGATCTCCCGGGCCGTACCCGAGCCGCTGCCGGGCACGGTGCCGCCGATGTCGCTCTTGTGGGCCATGCTGGCGCAGAAGCCCACCCACTCGCCCCGGTAGAAGACAGGGGTGAGCACGCCCATGTCCGGGGCGTGGGGGCTGCCGCCCCGGTAGGGGTGGTTGACGATGTAGGCGTCGCCCTCCCGCAGCTCATCCGGGGGAAATCGCTCCAGCAGGCCTTCGGTGCAGGCGGGGAAGGCGCCCATGTGGAGGGGCAGCACCACGTGCTGGGCGATGACCTCGGCCTTGGTGTTCAGGATGGCGCAGCTGGCGTCGTGGGATTCCCGGATGATGGTGGAGAAGCCGGTGCGGAAGAGCGAGGTCTGCATCTCCTGCACGATGCCGTCCAGGGCGGCGCGGATGACCTGGACGGTGATGGGGTCGGCTTGGCTGGTCATGGACACGGGTTCATGCCTCGGTGGATTCTCCGGCGCGCTTGGTCATTTCCGCCTCTCCGCGTCATCCCTGCCTCTCTGTGTCATCCTTGCCCCTCTCCGTCATCCCGGGCTTGACCCGGGATCAAGTCCGCGGCAGGCTCCGGGATCCAGGCATTGGGGCAGCGACCGGCGAGTTCCAGTGCCGGCGGCCGCGACCTGTCGCCACGAGTCCCCGCCCCGGCCTCTGGATCCCGGGTCAAGCCCGGGATGACGGAGAGGGGGTGCGGGATGACGGAGAGGTGGTGCGGGATGACGCGGAAGGCGTCCCGGCCTCGGCCCGCTCCTGGCGCACCGCCTCGGCCCGCTCCTGGCGCACCGCCTCGGCCCGTTCCTGTCGCACCGCCGCCGTCCGCGCCTGGTCCAGCACGAAGGCTCCGCCCGCCTCCTCCACCGCCACGCCGTAGACCTCCAGGGCATTCTCCGCCGACACGTAGCCGTTCTTCACGTCCCGCACCACCGCCTCGGCATCCCGTTCCAGGGGCGCGCCGAGGCCGCCGCCTCCGGGGGTCTCCAGGCGGAAGACGTCGGCCCGGCGCACGGCGACGTCGGAGCACCGGGAGGGGATCTCCCTTTCTTCCTGCGCGCCCGGGTTGAGGATGCCCTTGCCGGTGCGGCCGTTGCCGCCGCCTTCGACGCCCTTGGGCGCCACCACGTGCTTGGTGGAGCGGAGCGAGAAGCGGCCCTCGGGGTTCAGGAACTCGTACTCCCGGACGAAGCCCAGGCCGCCGCGGAACCGGCCGGCGCCGCCGGAGTCCCGCACCAGCTCGAAGCGCCGCAGCCGGGTGGAGAACTCCGACTCGATGATCTCGATGGGGGCGATGCGGGCGTTGGACTGGTTGACGTTGGTTCCCGAGACGCCGTCCTTGCCGGTGCGGGCGCCGGAGCCGCCGCCGAAGATCTCGTACTGGACGTAGCTGCGGCCGGTCTTCTCGTTCCTGCCGCCTATGATGATGGAGCGGCTGGCGCAGCCGTCGGCGATCTTCTTGACCGGGGTGAGCCGGCTCAGGGCCTCGAACAGGGCCTCCACCAGGGCGTGGACCGTGGGGTTGTAGGTGTTCACCGGCGCCGGGAAGCGGGGGTTGAGCACGCTCCCCTCGGGGCAGTTGACCTCCACCACCCGGGCCAGCCCCTGGTTGGTGGGGAGGGCGGGGTCGGTGAGGGCCGTGAGGCAGTAGGAGCACGCCGCCCGCACCACCGACGGTCGGATGTTGGCCGGGCCGCGGGTCTGGTCGGCGCTGCCGGTGAAGTCGAACAGGAGCCGATCGCCCTTCTTGTCGATGCGCACCCGGATGCGCACCGGCTTGTCCAGGTCGATGCCGTCGCTGTCCAGGAAGCGCTCGCCCTCGGCGCTGCTGTCCGGCCAGGTCGAGATCTCCTTGCGCACCCGCTCCTCGGTGAGCTGGAACAGCCGGTCGTAGCAGGCCAGCACGGTTTCCCGGCCGTACTTGGCCATCATCTCGCCGAAGCGCCGCTCGCCCAGGCGCGCCGCCCCCACCTGACCGCGGATGTCGCCCACCACCAGCTCCGGGGTGCGGCTGTTGCAGCCGATGATCTCCTCGATGTCCTTGCTGGTCTTGAAGCGGTCGATGTACTTCACCGGCGGCACCTGCAGCCCCTCCTGGTACACCTCCCGCGCCTGGCTCCAGCAGCTTCCGGGCACCGGCCCGCCGATGTCGCTCTTGTGGGCCATGGTGGCGGAGAAGCCCACCCACTCGCCATCGAAGAAGATCGGCGTCATCACGCACATGTCCGGGGCGTGGGGGCTGCCGCCGAGGTAGGGATGGTTGGTGATGTAGGCGTCGCCCTCGTGGATCTCCTCCGGCGGGTAGTTCCGCAGCACCCCCTGGGCGCAGGCCGGGAAGGCTCCCATGTGGAGCGGCAGCACCACGTGCTGCGCCGCCACCTCGCCGTCGCAGGTGAGGAGGGCGCAGCTTGCGTCCTGGGACTCGCGGATGATGGTGGAGAAGCCGGTGCGGAAGAGCGAGTTCTGCATCTCCTGCACGATGCCGGCCAGCCGCGCCTGGATCACCTGGAGGGTGATGGGGTCCGCGGAAGCGGCGGTGTCGGTGTTGGATTCCGGATGTGCCATGGTTTCCCCGTTACCCTTTCGCCGTGATGATCAGGTTCTTGTAGTCGTCCACCCGCGCCTGCTGTTCCGGATGAATGACGGTGGTGGTGTCCATCTGCTCCACCACCGCCGGGCCGGCCAGCTCGTGTCCCGGCTCCAGGCGGTCGCGGTCGTAGATGGGCGTGTCCTGGAAGCCCAGGTCCCGGCCGAAGAAGAGCCGGCGCTCGCCGGTGCGGGCGTCGTCCACGCTTGCCCCGGTGGCCTGGAACGGCGACAGCCGGGTCTTCGGCACGCGCCCCTCGGACACCAGCCGCACGCTCACCAGCTCCACCGGTTCGGACTCGGCCTTGTGGCCGTGGGCGTGCTCGTGGGCCTCGTGGAAGCGCTGCTGCGCCAGTTCCATGTCCTCGGGCTTGAGCGGGGGAGTCGGGCAGGGCACCGTTAGCTCGTAGCCCTGCCCGGCGTAGCGAAGGTCCAGGTAGGGCGTCAGCACGATCTCCTCGTCCGAAAACCCCTCTCCGGACAGCTCCTCGCGGGCCTGGCCCATGAGCTGGTCGAACAAGGTGTTGATGTCGTCCGGTTCCAGCTCCTGCATGGGCGCCAGCTTGGAGCGCACGTGGTCGTGCTTCACGTCCGACATGAGCAGCCCCAAGGCGGAATGGACGCCGGGCGTGAGCGGCACCAGCAGCGTCGGGATGCCCAGGTCCAGCGCCAGCCGGCCGGCGTGCATGGGTCCGGCGCCGCCGAAGGCCACCAGGGTGAACTCCCGGATGTCGTAGCCGCGCTGGGACGAAACCGCCTTGATGGCCTCTTCCATCTTGACGTTGATGATCCGGAGCACGCCGTCTGCGGCCTCGTGGAGGCTCAGCCCCAGCGGTTTGGCTATTTTCTCCTCCACCAGCGATTCCGCCTTGGCCTTGTCGAGGGTGAGTCGCCCGCCGAGGAAGTGGTCGGGGTCCAGCACCCCCAGGATGACGTTGGCGTCGGTGACGGTGGCGTTCTCGCCGCCCCGGTCGTAGCAGATCGGGCCGGGATCGGCGCCGGCGCTGTCGGGTCCCACCTGGAGCGCCCCCACCGAGTCGATGCGGGCGATGGTGCCGCCGCCGGCGCTCACCGTGTGGATGTCCAGCATGGGCAGGCTGATGGGCCGCTGGCTGATGCGCCCTTGGGTGGTGACCACCGGGCGGCCCTGGTGGATCAGCGCCACGTCGCAACTGGTTCCGCCCATGTCGAAGGTGATGATGTTGTCGATGCCCACCTTGCCGCTGGCCCCCAGGGACGAGATCACGCCGCCCGCGGGCCCGGAGAGCACCGTGGCCACGGGAATGCGGGCCGAGGTCCTGAAGGTCGACACGCCGCCGTTGGACTGCATGATATAGAGCTGCGGGGTGGCGACCCCCAGCTCCCGCAGGTGCGTCTCCAGCGCGTTCAGGTAGCGGCTCATCACCGGCGCGATGTAGGCGTTGATGACCGTGGTGCTCATCCGGTAGAACTCCCGGATCTGCGGCAGCACCTCGCAGGAGAGCGACAGGCTCGCGTCCGGGAACTCCTCGGCCATGATCTTCTTCACCGCCAGCTCGTGTTCGAGGTTCAGGAAGGAGAACAGGAAGCACACGGCCACGGACTCGACGCCCTTGGCCTTGAGGCGCCGGACGGCTTCCGCCGCCTGCTCCGGGTCCACCGGCGTCAGCGCGTTGCCCTGGAAATCCACCCGCTCCCGGACCTCTTCGGTGGTGTACGGGGTGGCCAGCAGCCGGGGTTTCTCGAAGAAGAGGTCGTAGGTGACCGGCCCGTAGCCCCGGCTCTGCTCCATGACCTCGTAGATGCCGCGGAAACCCTCGGTCACCAGCAGGCCGGTGACCGCTCCCTTCTCCTCCAAAAGGGCGTTGGTGCCCACGGTGGTGCCGTGGGAGAAGAAGCTGACGTCCCCGGCCGGCACGCCCTGGTCGAGCAATTCCTGCACCCCGTTGAGCACCGCCTGGAACGGCTCCCTGGGGGTGGAGGGCACCTTGGTGATGCCGATCTCGCCGCTGTCCTCGTTGAAGAAAACGAAGTCGGAAAAGGTGCCTCCGGTGTCCACCGCTACTCGATATCGCGCCATCGGAGTTGCGTTAACACGATTTGTCAGGGGGTACAAATCGGGCCGGGGAAGGCCCGGAGCGGCTGTTCCGGGGGCGGGTTTTCGCGCCGTGCGGGCCGCTTGACACTGGCCTCGGTTTCCCGATAGAGCAGTGCCATAATCGTTTCGCGGCCGCGCCGGCCCCCCGCCTGTTGCGGGCCACCGGCTGGGCCTGAGAGGAGCACTCATGATCGAAGGGTTGCAGGGCAAGGTGGTGATCATCACGGGCGGCGGCCACGGCATCGGCAAGGCCTACGCCGAGGGGTTTACCAAGTCCGGTTCCAGGGTGGTGGTGGCGGACATCGACGGCGACGCGGCGGAGAAGGTGGCGGCGGACCTCGGGAAGCTGAGCGAGGCCGGCTCCATGGCGGTGACCGTGGACGTGTCCGACGATGAGTCCACCAAACAGATGGTGGCCAAGACCGTCGAGCGTTTCGGCCGGGTGGATGTGCTCATCAACAACGCGTCGATCTTCGCCACCATTCCCATGAGCCGCGGCCGCATCGAGGAGATCAGCATCGAGGAGTGGGACAAGCTCATGTCGGTGAACCTCAAGGGAGTGTTCCTGTGCTGCCGCGCGGTGCTGCCGCAGATGCGCCAGCAGAAATCAGGCAAGATCATCAACATCGCTTCCGGCACCGCGCTCTACGGCCCTCCCGGACGCATCCACTACGTCGCCTCCAAGGCCGGAGTGATGGGATTCAGCCGCACCCTGGCGCGGGAGGTGGGCGAGGACAACATCCAGGTCAACATCCTGTGCCCGGGGTCGACCCTGTCCGAGGAGAACCCCACCGAGGAGATCCTCAAGATGCGCCAGAGCAACATCGGCACGCGCGCCCTGAAGCGGGTGCAGGTGCCCCAGGACCTCGTCGGCGGCGTGCTGTTCATGTCCTCGCCGCTGGCGGATTTCATGACCGGCCAGACCCTGGTGGTGGATGGGGGTCAGAACATGCACTGACGGGTCACGGTCCTGATCCCTGTATTTTCGAGGAGTTACGGGAAAACACGCCGATACGATCCGCCGGCTCGCCGGCTTGCTGGGTGCCGCCTCGGTCCTTACGGACGCGGATGAGACGGACCTGTATTCCTGGGATGCGCTGAGCCCGAGCCGCATTCATCCCGGTCATCCCATCGTCCCCGTTCATCCCCTGTGCGTCTGCACCCCGGCCTCCGCGGCCGAGGTGCAGACGGTCGTGGGCGTGGCCAACGAGGCCCGCTTGCCGCTGGTGCCCTACGGCGGAGGGTCGGGGCTCATGGGGGCGGCGGCGTCGCTGACCCCGGGCATCGTCGTGGACCTGAGACGGCTGAACGCCGTGCTGGAGGTCGACGCAATCGCATTCACGGCCCGGGTCCAGGCCGGGGTGGTGCTGGAGGACCTCGAATTCCGGCTCCGGGAGTCCGGCCTCATGCTGGGCCACGACCCCTGGACGTTGCCGGTGGCCACGGTGGGCGGGGCGGTTTCCACCAACAGCCTCGGTTATCGCGGCGGCAAGTACGGCTCCATGGGGAGCCAGGTGCTGGGGGTGGAGGCGGTGCTGCCCCAGGGAGAGCTCTGCCGTACCCGCCCCGTCGCCAAGAGTTCCACCGGAATCGATCTCAACCACCTGTTCATCGGCGGCGAGGGCTGCTTCGGGATCCTTACGGAAGTGACCTTGCGGGTGTTTCCTGTTCCCGAGGCGAGGTCGCTCCATGCCTTCCGTTTCGAGTCCTTCACACGGGGTTTCGAGGCCGTCCGGGAGTTCTTTGCCGCCGGCCTGAGGCCGATCCTGCTGGATTACGGCGACGAGACGGAGGATCCGGAGGGACCGTCGATCCTCTACCTCGGGTTCGAGGGGAAAGCGGAGCTCGTGGCCGCGGAGGAAGGTGTGGCGCTGGCCGCGTGCCTGGAGCGCGGGGGCGAGCGACTGGACGACGAGAAGGCTCGGCGGTTTTGGGAGGAACGCCACGCCGCCGCCCGGCGGTTCGCCGCCGACCGAAGCGAGCGGCGGCGCCGGAGCGCGGCCGGAGTGCATCAGGATTGGGTGCACGTGGCCCTGCCCGCATCCAGGGTGCTCGCCTTCCGGCGGGAGGCCATCGCCCTGGCCGCCGCGCGCGGAGTGCGTTTCCGGGAAAGCGGGCTCTGGACCGGCCCCGAGCTCTTCTCCTTGCGCCTGTCCAAGGAGGGCGGCGAGCCGGCCCGGGCCGAGCTCGGCGATGCGATCCTGGCACTCCTTCGAAACGTTCACGGGTTCGGCGGATCGGTGGAGTACTGCCACGGGGTGGGGGTCAAGCTCGCGCCGCTCATGGCGGGCGAGCACGGCGACAGCCTGGAGCTCATGCGTTCGGTGAAACGCTGTCTGGACCCCAACGGCATCATGAACCCCGGCAAGCTGGGCCTATGACGGCCGCGGGGAATCCGATCCCCGCCGGCCTTTGACAAATACATGGAATATTCGATAGGATACGTTCAAAGCATGAGACAAAAGGCCGATCGAACACGACAAGACAGCCCGGATCCGTATGGAAAGAACTGCACCCGCTGAGGTGCGGTTCTTTTTTTCAGGCGTCCCACGACCGGAGGGTAGCTGTGTTGCGCGAGCAGTTGGAAACATTGGCTGTGCTTCAAGGAATCGATCTGGAGGTGAAGAAGCACAAGGACGCGCAAACGGAACGGGTCAAGGAAATCGAACGGCGCGAGGGCGAAATTGCCCGTCTGGCGGCGGAGGTGAAGACGTTGAGGGATGCGTGGGAGGAGAAGGACGGAGTTCGGAAGGGCAAGGAACAGACCATCCACGATGCCAGCCGAAAGGCCACCGAGAAGCGCATGCGCATGAACCAGATCAAGAATATCAAGGAGTTGCAGGCGCTGCAGCGCGAGATCGGGGCGATCAAGGAGTCCAACTCCATCGTCGAGGAGGAGCTGATCGAGGTCATGACCGACCTGGAGGGGCAGGAGGAGATCCTGAAGCAGAAAGAGGAAGAGCTCACCGGCCTCCGGGATGACTGGAACGGCAAGAGGGAGTCCCTGGAGGCGGAGGTCGCCGCCATGGAGGACAAGATCGCGCAGACGCGCGACGCGCGCGAAGCGACGGCGTCGCGTCTCAACGACGATCTCATGGGAAAGTACGAGATGCTCTTCGACCGGCGCGGCGGCACCGCGGTGGTCGCCGTGTCGTCGGCCATATGCCAGGCCTGTTACATGAATATCCCGCCGCAGCTATGGAACGACGTGCTTCGCAACGAGCGCGTCAATCTCTGTCCGAGCTGCCAGCGCATCCTCTTCTACAACCCGCCGGCCCCTGAACAAGGGGGGCAGCCGTAGCTGCAATCCCGTAGCGGGTTCCCAGGGGTTGCAACCTCGCCCGGTAACCGGGAAACTGAGTCTCGGGGACAGCGGATCAGACGGTCGCTTCCGCGGCAACGCGGAGGAGGAAAGTCCGGACTCCACAGGACAGGGTGGCCGTTAACGGCGGCCTCGAGCGATCGGGGGAAAGTGCCACAGAAAACACACCGCCCGGCGGGCTCCGGGTCGAACCGGACCCTCGGGTAAGGTTGAAAAGGCGAGGTAAGAGCTCACCGGTCCGTCAGTGATGGCGGATGCATGGTAAACCCCACCCGGAGCAAGACCAAATAGGAGGGTCGGGTCGTCCGCCCGAAAACCCTCGGGTAAGGTCGCTGGACCCCGTGGGCAACCACGGGGCAAGATGAATGACCGTCCCGCCTCTTTTTGAGAGGCGTTACAGAATCCGGCTTAACGATCCGCTGGCCCCCACTCCCCCTTCGGCCAATGGCCGGACCACACGGCGTTCCGGGCCCGGTCGGAACACTCCTCATAACCCATATCTTGTCGTCCATGCCCGCGACAGACCCTGCATGCACCCAGATGTAGGGCAAAACGGCTGTTTTTCGGGAAATTGGCCCGGCTCTCGATCTCCGGAAAATATGACGTTTTTGTGTTGACAGGGGCGAGATGGTCTGGCTATATTCCCGTCAGGTGGGATAAAGTGGGATAAAATCCCATACGGTGTCAGGCATGTTTCGCGGCAGATACGAGCATACGATCGATACCAAGGGGCGCTTGAGCATTCCGGCCAAGTATCGCGAAGTCCTCCTGGGCAAAGGCGACGATCGGCTCATTATCACAAACTTCGTCGTCAGCTCCAAGCGGTGCCTCGATGTCTATCCGCTGGACGAGTGGCTGGCCCTGGAGGAGGCGGTCCGCGGCAAGCCCAAGTTCGACGCCCGGATGGTGCGGTTTCAGACCTACTATCTTGGCGGGGCGACGGAGTGCGCGGCGGACACCCACGGCCGCATCCTCATCCCGCCCACCCTGCGCAAGTACGCGGACCTCAAGCGCGACGTCATGCTGGTGGCGGCCGCCGAGAAGTTTCGCATCTGGGACAGGGACGCCTGGGACAAGGTGTTCACGGAGGCCGAAGAGCAACTCATGGAAGATCCGGATTCCTTCACCGACCTGGGCTTGTAGGCCCTGGGGAAGGCCCCGAAAGAAAGGAGCGGTCCATGCTTGGACTCGACAGGAAGCCCATTCAGGACATCGCGGTGATCGACGTCAACGGCGATATCGATCTCCGGGAAATGGTGCGGATCAAGGACATGATCGGAGGCCTGATCGAGAAGGAGCGTCTCAAGGTCGTTCTGAATCTGAAGGCGGTGGACCATATCAACTACCTGAGCATCGGGGTGTTGCTGGACCGCCTGAACCTGCTGCGCGAGATGAACGGCGACCTGAAGCTCTCGGGCATGAGCCCCTACCTGAAGGATATCTTCCGGGTGGTGGGCATGGACAGGGCGTTCGAGTTCTACGCCTCGCTGGACGAGGCCATCGAGAGTTTCGACGACGATTGGGAGGGCACGGCTACCTGTCACTGAGCGATGATCCCATGAGCTACGCACACCAGCCCGTCATGCTTCGCGAGGTTCTCGAGATTCTCGCGCCCGCGCCGGCGCGACGATATCTCGATGCAACCGTGGGAGGGGGCGGGCACGCGCGGGAAATACTCGGCGGTTCGTCACCGGACGGGGTGCTCCTGGGCCTCGATTGGGACGATCAGGCCATCGATGCGGCGGGGCGCGCCCTGGCCCGCTTCGGAGACAGGGTCATTCTTCGCCGGTCGGGGTTCACCGGCGCGCGGGAGGTGCTGGAGGAGATGGGATGGTCGGGCGTGGACGGCATGTTGCTGGATCTGGGACTGTCGTCGCACCAAGTGGACACGCCGGAGCGCGGGTTCAGCTTCGTCAACGACGCCGCCCTCGACATGCGCATGGATCGCCGCCGTCTGCTGGACGCGCGCGAACTGATCAACACGCTGCCGGTGGCGGACCTCGAGAGGCTCATCCGGGAGTTCGGCGAGGAGCCGCAGGCCCGGCGCATCGCGCGGGCCATCGACGCCCGGCGGCGCCAACGGCCCATCGATTCGACCCGGATGCTGGCGGAGACCGTGGCCCGGGCGGCGGGCGGCACCGGAGGACGCCGGCCCCGCGGATCCCGGACGCCGGCGACCCATCCGGCCACCCGGACGTTTCAGGCGGTTCGCATCGCGGTGAATCGGGAGCTGGAAAACCTCGAGGGCTTTCTCGAGTCGGCATACGAGCTGCTGCGCGCGGGGGGACGCCTGGTGATCATATCGTTCCACTCGCTGGAGGACCGGCTGGTCAAGCGCGCGTTCCGGAAATGGGGCCTGGACTGCGTCTGCCCGCCGCGTCTGCCCGCCTGCGCCTGCGGCTGGAACCGGAAGACCACGGCCATTACCCGCAAGCCGCGGGTGCCCACCAGCGAGGAGGTCCGGGCCAACCCCCGCGCGCGTTCCGCCAGGCTCCGGGCAGTGGAAAGGATCGCGTCATGAGTATACGGGGGCGGGTCCTCGGCCGCCAGGATCCGGTGGACAGCAGGCCGACGGACCTGCGCCGCAACGTGTTCTTCCCGGTCTTGCTGAGTTGTCTCCTGGTGGCGTTGGCCCTGCTGCTGGTGTGGCAGCGTCTGCGGGTGGTGCAACTGGGTTACGTGCTTTCCACGGCCTCCAAGCTGGAGCGCCGGCTGGAGCAGGAGAATCGCGAGCTGCGGCTCGAGCTGGCGACGCTGACCGCACGCGAGCGCGTCGAGACCATGGCGCGGAAGCGGCTGGGGCTCAGAGACCCCCACGCGAAACAGGTGGTGTTGTTGCCGTGAACAAGAAGACCGAACAGGACTCCTCCGGCCGGCTGCGATTCCGCCTCCGGTTGACCGGCGGCCTGCTCCTGGCGCTGCTGTTGGCAGTGGCGGGCCGGGCCGTTCAGCTCCAGGCCTTCGACGGCGCGCGGCTGGCGCGGCTGGGCGAGCGGCAGCACCTTCAGGAGGCGATCTTCGTGCCGAAACGCGGCTCCATCCTGAGCCGCAACGGCGATCCGCTGGCCATCAGCGTCGATGCCCAATCGGTGTACGTGAGACCGCGGCGGCTGCGCGCGCCCGAGAAGATCGCTCCGAAGGTCGCCCGCGCCCTGGGCATGAAGACCCGGGAGGTGAAGCGCCGGTTCGCGTCCAAGAAGCCCTTCGTGTGGCTCAAGCGTCAGGTGACGCCGCGTGAAGCCAAACGGGTCAACGCGCTGAAGGCGGAAGGCGTCGGGCTGTATCACGAGACCCGGCGCTTCTATCCCAAGGGCCACCTGGCCGGCCAGACCCTGGGTCTGGTGGGGCGGGACGCCCAGGGGCTGGAAGGAGTCGAGCGCAGCTACGACCGCTACATCCGCGGCGAGCCCGGCTCGTCGGTGGTGGGACGGGATGCGCTGGGCCGGCGCGTGTTGCTGACAGGCCTGGACGATCACAAGATCCCGCCCGGGGGGAACGTCCATCTGACCCTGGATACGACACTGCAACACCTGGCCGAGAAGCATCTGGAAGCCACCGTCAAGCGGTTCCGCGCCAAGGGCGGCACGGTGGTGATGGCGGACCCGTTCACGGGTGCGATCCTGGCCCTGGCCAGCTACCCGTTCTTCGACCCCAACCAGTTCCGCTCCCAGCACCGGGACCGCTGGCGCATCCGCGCCGTCACCGACACCTACGAGCCGGGCTCGGTCTTCAAGGCCGTGCTGGCCGCGGCCGCCCTGGAGGAGGGCGTGGTGGGCCGGGAGGACCTGATCTTCTGCGAGTTCGGCCGCTACCGGTACGGCGGACGGTTCATCCACGACTTCAAGGAATACGGCTGGCTGTCCTTCGCCAAGGTGCTCCAGCTTTCCAGCAACATCGGCGTGACCAAGGTGGCGCACAAGCTCGGCCGGGACCGCTACCACCGTTACATCCAGCGCTTCGGCTTCGGCCAAAAGACCAAGGTCGACCTTCCCGGAGAAGTCCCCGGCACGGTGCGGCCGCCCCACACCTGGTACGACATCGATCTGGCGGCGACCTCCTTCGGCCAGTCCGTTTCCGTGACCCCTCTGCAGATGATCATGGCGTTCTCCGCCATCGCCAACGGCGGCCTGCTGATGAAGCCTTACGTCGTGGAGCGGGTGACGGGCGAGAACGGCAGGGTGCTGCTGGAGCGCAGGCCGGAGTTGGTGCGGCGGGTGGCTTCCCGGGCCACCGCGCGCACGGTGGCGGGGATTCTGAAGGGTGTCGTGGCGGAAGGCGGCACCGGCACGCGGGCTGCCCTGGCGGGGTTCGAGGCGGCCGGCAAGACCGGCACGTCCCAGAAGGCCGACAAGATGAAGGGCGGCTACTCGAAGACCAAGCGGGTCGCCTCCTTCGTCGGTTTCGTGCCCGCGGACGAGCCCCGTTTCGTTCTCCTGACCCTGGTGGACGAGCCCACGGTCAACGTATACGGCGGCGTGGTGGCGGCGCCGCTGTTCCGCCGCATCGCCGGACCCGCCCTGCATGCCCTGGGAGCGACCCCCAGCCGGCGGCTGCTGCCGGCGGTCAACCCGGGCCGGGAAAGCGGCGTCATCCGGGTATCCCGGACCGCTCCGCGGGGCCGCAGGGCAGACCGCACCGGCGGCCGGCCGGACCTCGTCGGATTGAGCATGCGCGAGGCCGTGGCCGAGGCCAAGAAGCGCAACTTGTCCGTGGTCCTCCGGGGCCATGGCTATGTGGTGAGCCAGCGCGTGGAGGGCGCCGGCGGCCGGCTGGCCCTGACGTTGAAGGAATGACCACGATGCTGCTCCGGGAGTTGCTGCATACGCCGGACATCCGGGACGAGAAGGGGTCCATGGACCGCCCCGTCCAGGGACTCGCGTGCGACTCGCGCCGGGTCCGGGACGGGTACGTCTTCTTCGCCCTCTCCGGACAGCTCGCGGACGGCCATGACTTCGTCGGGGATGCGGTGACCCGGGGCGCCGCGGCGGTGGTGCTCCAGCGGCCGGTGCCGGTGCCGCCGCCGGCCGCCTGCATCCAGGTGTCCGATACGCGCCGGGCCATGGCCCGGGCGGCGGCGGCGTTCTACGGACATCCGAGCCGCGGCCTGGTGTTGGTGGGGGTTACGGGAACCAACGGCAAGACCACGGTCACGTATCTGCTCGAGGCGATCCTCGGCGCCGGCGGTGACGGGTGTGGTGTGATCGGCACCATCAGCCAACGCTACGCCGGGTGGCAGCGCCCTTCGCCCCTCACCACGCCCGAGTCCATCGACATCGAGGAGCTCCTGTCCGACATGCTGCGCGCGGAGGTGAGGTTCGTCGCCATGGAGGTGTCCTCCCACGCCCTGGACCTGCGCCGGGTTGACGGACTGGACTTCGACGCCGCCGTGTTCACCAATCTCTCGCGGGATCACCTGGACTATCACCCCGACATGGAGAGCTATTTTCTCAGCAAGGCGCGGCTGTTCACGGATTGCCTGCCGGCCAGCACCAAGGAAAAGCGGGTGGCCGTCATCAACGCGGACGACCCGCGGGGCCGGGAATTGAGCCGCTTGGCGGGGGACGCCGGGCTGGCGACGCTGACCTACGGCCGGTCGCCGCGCTGGGACATTCATCCGCTGGACGTCGAAAGCGGCCTTGACGGCTTGAGAGGGACTCTCGCGTGCGGACCCCGGCGAATCGAGTTCGAATCGGGGCTCATCGGCGAGGTGAACCTCGAGAACATCCTCGCGGCCGCGGGAACGGCCTGGGCGCTCGGCCTCGACCCGCGCACCATTGCGGACGGCATCGCCCGCCTCCACCGCGTGCCGGGCCGGCTGGAGCCGGTTCCCAACGATCTGGACCGGACCCTGGTAGTGGACTACGCCCATACGCCGGATGCGCTGGCCAAGGCCATCCGTACCCTGCGGCTCCTCACCCGTGGGAGGTTGATCACGGTGTTCGGTTGCGGCGGCGACCGGGACGCGGGCAAGCGTCCGCTCATGGGTGAGATCGCCGCGTCAACCAGCGACTGCGTCGTGTTGACGTCCGACAACCCGCGCGGCGAGGAGCCCGTGGCCATCATTCGCGACATCGAGGAGGGGGTCCGCAAGCGCGGCATGAGGCGGCTCCAGGAGGGAGATGCCGCCGGGCAGACCGGGTATTGGGTCGAGCCCGACCGCCGTTGCGCCATCCGCCTGGGTGTTTCGCTGGCGTCTCCGGGCGACGTCGTGCTGGTGGCGGGCAAGGGTCACGAGGACTACCAGATCCAGGGAGACCGGCGGCTGCAGTTCGACGACCGGCAGGTGTTGCAGGAAGAAGCCGGCGTCCTGGCCGCTACAGCCACCAGGACAGCCGAGTGAAGCGGCCATGGAGTGGGATCTGGAAGAGCTGGCGCGGGCCGCCAGGGGGACCGTCATTCAACGAGGTGCCGTGAGCAGGTTCGGGGACATCAGCACGGATTCACGCCGGGTGGAGAAGGACGGCGTGTTCGTGGCGCTCCGCGGAGAGTCGCGGGACGGGCACGCGTTCGTGCCCGAGGCCTTGCATCGAGGCGGCTCGTGCCTGGTGGTGGAGCGGAACGTGGGCGGATCCAGGGGCGCGTCGGTCATTCGCGTGCGCGACACCCTGCGAGCTCTCGGCGACATCGCCCACTTCCACCGGCGGAAGCTCGCTCCCCGGGTCCTGGCCGTCACCGGCTCCAACGGAAAGACCACCACCAAGGAAATGCTCTTCTCCATTCTGCAACGCGCGCGCACGGCGGACGGTCCGTTGCGCGGCAAGGTGCTCAAGACCGAGGGCAACTACAACAACCTGGTGGGTTTGCCGCTGACGTTGCTGCGTCTGCGAAGCAGCGACCGCGTGGCCGTGGTGGAGCTCGGCACCAACCGGCCCGGCGAGATCCGGCGCCTCACCGCCATCGCCTATCCGGAGGTGGCCCTCATCACGTCGGTGGGGCCGGCCCATCTGTCGGGCCTGGGAACGCTCGCCGGGGTGGCGCGGGAGAAGGGCGCCATCTTCCGGGGATTGGACCCCCGGGGCACCGCCGTGGTGAACCTGGACGACAGCCGCGTGGTGCGCCAGAGCCGGCGCTTCACGGGCCGCGTGGTGACCTACGGCACGGGCGGGTTCGTCCGCGGCGAGGATGCGGCGATGCTCGCCGGCGGCCGGCTGCGGTTCAACCTGTGCGTGGGCCCGCTGCGGGAGCCGGTCCGGCTGCGCCTGTGCGGCGTCCACAACGTCGGAAACGCGGTGGGGGCCGCGGCCATGGCTCACGCCTTCGGAGCGGACCTGGCGGCGATCCGGCGCGGCCTCGAGGCGGTCCGGCCGGTGCCCATGCGCATGCAGGTGGAACGCTGGGCCGGTGTCGGCATCATCAACGACGCCTACAACGCCAATCCCGCGTCCATGGAAGCGGCGCTGGCGGCGCTGGCGGCCATTCCCGGACGGGGGCGCAAGGTCGCCGTGCTGGGGGACATGCTGGAAATGGGCGCGGACGAGGCCGGCTGCCATCGTGAAGCCGGAGCGGCCGCGGCCCGTTGCGGCCTGGATGCCCTATACGTCCTGGGCGGCTTCGCCCGCGACGTCCGCCAGGGGGCCCTGGAGGCCGGCATGGCCAGGAGCGCCGTCAGGGTGGCCCGCGGTCACCGGACCCTCGGGTCGGCGTTGCGGACCGACCTCCGCAAGGGCGACTGGGTCCTGTTCAAGGGTTCCCGCGGCGCCGCCATGGAAAAGGCGCTGGCGGCGATGAAGGACGAAGGAGCATAGCGCGGTGCTGTATCTGTTGCTTTTTCCGCTGCACGCCACGTTTCCGGTCTTCAACGTGTTCCGTTACATCACGTTCCGCGCCGCCCTGGCGGCGCTCGTGACGTTGGTGCTCTCGTTCATCATCGGCCCCTACCTGATCCGGTCGTTCAGGGAGTCGCAGATCGGGCAGTTCATCCGTGACGACGGTCCGGACCGCCATGCCGCCAAGGCCGGCACCCCCACCATGGGGGGCACCCTGATCGTGCTGTCGCTGGTGCTGTCCACGGTCCTGGTGGGGGACATCACCAACGTGTACGTGCTGGTGGCCCTGGCCGTGACCGTGGCGTTTGCCGCCATCGGCTTCACCGACGACTGCCTCAAGGTCCGGCGCAAGAGCAGCCACGGGCTGAACATGTGGAGCAAGCTCGTGCCGCAGGCGGCGGTGGCGGCGGTTGCCGCCTCGGTGTTGGTGATGCAGCCGGATTTCAGCAGCACGGTCGCGATTCCCTTTCTCAAGAACGTCCGTCCGGACTTCGGGCTCTGGTACGTCCCCTTCGCGGTGCTGGTGGTGGTGGGAGCCTCCAATGCCGTGAACCTCACCGATGGGCTGGACGGCCTGGCCATCGGTCCGGTGATGACCGCGGCGGCCACCTATGCCCTGATCGTGTACCTCGCGGGCCACGTGAAGTTCGCCGAGTACCTGCAGATCCCCTACGTGTCGCGGGTGGGCGAGCTGTCGGTGTTCTGCGCGGCGGTGGTGGCCGCGGGCCTGGGGTTCCTCTGGTTCAATACCTATCCGGCCCAGATCTTCATGGGCGACGTGGGCAGTCTGGGGCTGGGGGCCGCGCTGGGGATCGTCGCGGTCATCAGCAAGAACGAGATCCTGCTGCTGGTGGTGGGAGGCATCTTCGTGGTGGAGGCCGTGTCGGTGATCGTCCAGGTGGTGTCCTTCAAGCTGCGTGGAAAACGGGTGTTCCGCATGGCGCCGATCCACCACCACTATGAGCTCAAGGGTTGGCCGGAGCCGCAGATCATCGTGCGGTTCTGGATCGTGTCGATCATTTGCGCGCTGGTGGCGTTGAGCACGCTGAAGCTGCGATGAGGGTTTCGGGAGTGAGTGTCACGGCGGCGGCGCGAGGCGCGGAGCCGGCAACGAACGGAAAGCCGGAAATGGATCTCCGAGACAAAAGGATCATGGTGTTGGGACTGGCCCGCACGGGACTGGCCGTGGCGCGGTTTCTTGCCGCCCGCGGCGCGCACGTGGTGGCCGTCGATGCCCGTGAAGAAGACCGGATGGGACCGGCCCGGAGCGAGCTGTCGCGGCTGCCGGCCACGTGTCATTTCGGGCCTGAGCGGCCGGACTGGCTTGACGGCGTGGATGCGGTGGTCCCCAGCCCGGGCGTGCCCCGGGACAATCCCCTGCTGGTGGACTCCGTCCGGCGAGGCATCGAGGTGCTGAGCGAGATCGAGCTGGCGGCGCGTTTCAGCGGCACGCCCATGGTGGCCGTTACCGGCACCAACGGGAAGACCACCACCACCCGGCTGCTGGCCGGAATCCTCGAGGCGGCCGGGCTGCGCGTGTTCGCGGGCGGCAACATCGGCAGGCCGCTGATCGAGTACGTGGACGGCGACTGGGACTGGGGGGTGGTGGAGGTGAGCAGCTTTCAGCTCGAGTGGGTGCGGGATTTCCGGCCCCGGGTGGCGCTGTTCCTGAACCTCAGCGAGGACCATCTGGACCGCTACGACGGACTTTCGAGCTATGGCGCCGCCAAGGCCAGGATCTTCGCGGCCCAACGGGCTGGCGACGTCGCCGTGCTGAACCGCGACGACCCGTGGGTCTGGGGGTTGCGCGCCGGACTCGGTTCACGGGTGGTCTCTTTCGGGTGGGCGGAAGCCGAGCCGGGCGCCTTCGTGGCGGGAGACGACATCGTGTGGCGCAGCAACGGAGCCGAAGAGCGGTTTCCGCTCCGGGACGTCCGCCTGCGCGGGGTCCACAACATCGAGAACGTCATGGCCGCCGTCTGCGCCGCCATGGCCGTGGGCGTGGACGCGCGCCACATCCGGAAGGCGGCGCGGCGGTTCCCGGGCATCGAGCACCGGCTCGAGTTCGTGCGGGAGCTGGACGGCGCGCGCTACTACAACGACTCCAAGGGCACCAATGTCGGCGCGGTCCGGAAGTCCCTGGCCAGTTTCGACGAGCCCGTGGTGCTCATCGCCGGCGGCGTCCACAAGGGCGGCAGCTACCGGGTCCTCGAGCCGCTGGTGCGGGAGCGCGTCCGGAAGCTGATCCTGCTGGGTGCGTCCCGCGACCTCATGAAGGAGGAGCTGGGCGCTTCCGCGGACACCGTGGTGGTGAAGGACTACCGCGAGGCGGTGCGGCAGGCCCGGGCCGCGGCCCGCCCGGGAGACGTCGTGCTGTTGTCGCCGGCGTGCTCGAGCTTCGACATGTTCGAGAACTATGCCGAGCGGGGCCGCGTGTTCAAGGAGCTGGTGCAGGCTCTATGAGCGAGATACGCAACATGGACCGCTGGATGCTGTTGAGTTTGGTGGTGCTGCTCGCCATCGGCATCACCATGGTGCTGAACACCAGCTACCTCTTCTCCCAGGAACGCTTCGGCGACGGCACCTACCTCTTCCGCAAGCAGCTTGTCGCCGTCGGCCTCGGTCTCGTGGGACTCTTCGTGGCCGTGCTGCTGCCGCCGTCGGCCTATCGCCGTCTCACCGGGCCGCTGCTGGTGGTGACCCTCATCGCCATGGTGCTGGTGCTGATCCCCGGCATCGGCGTCACCCGCGGCGGCGCCCATCGCTGGCTGGGCGTGCCGCCGTTCGTCTTCCAGCCGTCGGAGGTCGCCAAGGTGACCTTCGTGCTCTACCTCGCGTACACCCTCTCCAAGAAGGTCGACCGGCTGGAGCGGTTCGTCTCCGGCATGCTCCCGACCCTGCTGGTGGCGGGCGCTTTCGTGGCCCTGCTGCTGGCGGAGCCGGACTTCGGCTCGGCGTTCATTCTGGTCGTCATCACCATGGCCATGCTGTTCGTGGCCGGCGGCCGCATCCGGCACCTCGCCGCGGTGGCGATGGCGGCGCTGCCGGTGGGAGCGTTCTTCATCCTGTCGGCGGATTACCGGATGAAGCGGCTGCTGGCTTTCATGGACCCCTGGAGCGATTCCGCCGACAGCGGCTTCCAGATCATCCAGTCCTTCATCGCCTTCGGCTCCGGTCAGCTCTGGGGCCGGGGATTGGGACAGAGCCGGCAGAAGCTCCACTACCTCCCGGAAGCCCACACGGATTTCATCTACTCGGTGATCGGCGAGGAACTCGGGCTGTGGGGCGCGCTGCTGGTTCTGGGGCTCTTCGGCATCCTGCTCTTTCGCGGCTTGCGGCTCGCCATCGACAGCGAGGACCCCTTCACGCGGCTGATGGTGTTCGGCCTCACCATGCTCCTGGGGCTCCAGGCGCTGGTGCACATGAGCGTGGTCATGGGCCTGGTGCCCACCAAGGGGCTGGTGCTGCCGTTCGTCAGCTACGGCGGCTCCGCCATGGTGGTGCACCTGACGGTGACAGGGATGCTCCTGAGCGTTTCCTGGCGGAGGGCACGGGAATGAGGCTGATCGTGGCCGGCGGCGGCACAGGCGGCCATCTCTTTCCCGGGCTCGCGGTAGCGCGGGAGTTTCGCCGGCGGAACGGCGACATGCGCATCCTCTTCGTCGGCAGCCGTTGGGGCATCGAGAGCCGGGTCATTCCGGAGACGGAGTTTCCCATCGAGCTGTTGCCGATACGAGGGCTCAAGGGACGGGGTCCGAGGGGACTGTTGGAAGGACTCTACGGGATCCCGGTGAGCCTGTGGCGCTCGCGGACCATCATCCGGGGCTTCGATCCCCAGTGCATCATCGGCCTCGGCGGTTACGCCTCCGGGCCGCTGCTGCTGGCGGGGGCGTCGCGACGGATTCGCTGCGCGATCCTGGAGCAGAACCTGCGCCCCGGCTTCACCAACCGCATTCTCGGGCGGCTGGTGGACCGGATCTTCACCAGCTTCCGCGAAAGCGTCGAGTATTTCCCACGAGCCAAGGTGGTGCTGACCGGCACCCCGGTGCGGTGGCGGACGCTGCCCGACGCGGACCGGAAGGAGGGCTTCCATCTCCTCGTCTTCGGCGGCAGCGCCGGCGCCCGCCGCATCAACGAGATGGTGCTCGCGGCGTTGGCGCACCTCGGCGAAGCGGCGGCCGGCTTTCGGGTGACGCATCAGACCGGACGCGCGGACGAGGCGTCGGTGAGGGAGGGTTACGCGTCGCTGCCGTGCGAGGCGGAGGTGCTGCCTTTCATCGACCGCATGGACCGGGCCTACGCCTCGGCCGATCTGGTGATTTGCCGGGCCGGGGCCTCCACGCTGTCGGAGCTCACGGTGTTCGGCAAGCCGTCGGTGCTGGTGCCGTACCCGTACGCCGCCCACGACCATCAACGGCTCAATGCGCTGGCCTTGAAGGAGGCCGGCGCCGCCGAAATGCTCACGGAGCCGGAGTTGACGCCCGTGGGGCTGGCCGAGACCATCCGCGCGCTCCATGGCGACGCCGCGCGGCGCGCGGCCATGGGCCGGGCCGCGGCGGCGCTCGGCCGCGGGGATGCGGCCGAGCGCATTGTGGACGAGTGTCATGCCCTCGTCCCGGGGTGGTCATGACGGCTCCCTTCGAAAGGCGCCACCGGGTGCACTTCGTCGGCATTGGCGGCGTGGGCATGAGCGGAATCGCGGAGGTGCTGTTGAACCTGGGCTACGAAATTAGCGGCTCCGACCTCCAGGAGAACGAGGCCACCCGGCGGCTGCGCTCCCTGGGCGCGGAGGTCCGCATCGGCCACGATGCCGCCAACCTGGCGGAGGCGCTCTCGGTGGTGGTGATCTCGGCCGCGGTGAAGTTCTCCAACCCCGAGGTGGTGGCGGCCAAGGAGCGGCAGATTCCGGTGATTCCGAGGGCCGAGATGCTCGCCGAGCTCATGCGCATGAAATACGGCATCGCGGTGGCGGGGAGCCACGGGAAGACCACCACCACGTCGATGATCGGCCACGTGCTGACGGAAGCGCGGATGGATCCGACGCTGGTCATCGGCGGACGGGTGCGGTCCCTGGCCGGCAACGCCCAGATGGGCACGGGCGACATCCTGGTGGCCGAGGCCGACGAGAGCGACGGCACGTTCCTGCTGCTTTCGCCCGCGGTGGCGGTGGTGACCAACATCGACCGGGAACACATCGACTACTACGGCGCCACGGAAGCCCTGGCCGACGCGTTCCTGGAATTCATCAACAAGGTGCCGTTCTACGGCATCGCCGTGCTGTGCCTCGACCACCCGACGGTGCGCGGCCTGCTACCGCGGGTCCGGAAGCGCGTGGTCACCTACGGCCTGTCCGCCGATGCCGACTTCACCGCCGAAGGAGTCGGGACCCGGGGGATGGAGTCCACGTTCTCGGTCCTGTACGGCGGCCGCGCGCTCGGCACGGTCACGCTGCCCATGCCCGGGCGGCACAGCGTGGCCAACGCCCTGGCGGCCATCGCCGTGGCCGCGGAGCTCGGCATCGACTTCGCCGCCGCGGCGGCAGCGTTGGGCGCGTTCGCCGGCATCCATCGCCGGTCGGAGATCAAGGGAGAGGTCGCCGGGGTGCTGGTGATGGATGACTACGGACACCATCCCACGGAGATCGAGGCGACCCTGCGCGCCCTTGTCGAGGGTTGGGACCGGCCCCTGACGGTGGTGTTCCAGCCCCACCGCTACAGCCGGACCAGGGACCTCTTCGAGGATTTCGTTTCCGCGTTCGACCGCGCCCACCGGCTGATCCTCACGGACATCTACGCCGCGGGCGAGGATCCGGCGCCGGGGACCAGCGCGGAGGAACTGTACCGGGCCATCCGGCGGCGGGGCCACATGGACGTGGAGTTCATCGCGGACAAGGACGACGTCCCCGTCCGGCTGCTGCCCAGGTTGGCGGACGGGGACATGGTCCTGACCCTGGGAGCCGGGGACATCCACAAGGTAGGGGAGGCGCTGATTGATTCCTTGCGGGAACAGAGGCCATGACAACGGACCGGTTTGCCAGGGACCTGAGCCGCATCGCCGGCGTGGCGGTCAAGGTGGGCGAGCCGTTGGCCCGTTACACCTCCTTCAAGGTCGGCGGTCCGGCGGACTACTTCCTGGAGGCGCACACGAGCCTGGGGCTGACCGCTTGCCTGAAGGTCGTGGAGCGCCACGGCGTGCCGGTGCTGTTGCTGGGCAACGGCAGCAACCTGCTGGTGAGCGATCTCGGCGTGCGCGGCGCCGTGCTGCGATTGCGGGGGGAGTTTCGCCGGGCGCGCTGGCACGGGGCGGGAGCCGATGTCGGCGCCGCCTATGCGGTGAGCCGGCTGGTGCGGGAGACGGTGCGCCGGGGGCTGGGCGGTTTGGAGTTCGCCGAGGGCATTCCCGGCAGCGTCGGCGGCTCCCTGGTGATGAACGCCGGGGCCTACGGATCGGAAATGGAGCGGGTGGTGACCAGGGTTGACGCGGTGACGCCCGCGGGCGAGGCGTTGGCACTCGGCCGCGAGGACCTGCAGTTCGCCTATCGTGAGGCGCGCCTCCCGGCGGAGGCCATCGTGACCCGCGTGGGCATGGCCCTGACGCCGGAAACGGCGGCGGCGGTGGACGCCCGCATGCGGGCCATCATGGCGCACCGGCGGGAAAGCCAGCCGTCGGGCCATCCCAATTTCGGGTCGGTGTTCCGCAATCCGCCGGGCGACCACGCCGGCAGGCTGATCGAGGCCTCGGGGCTGAAGGGTCTCCGGGTGGGCGGCGCCGAGGTCTCGCGACGGCATGCGAACTTCATTCTGAATCTCGGCGGCGCCCGCGCGCAGGACGTGAGGGGGCTCATCGAACGGGTGTGCGGCGAGGTGGAGGAGCGGTTTTCGGTGACGCTGCAGACCGAGGTCCGCCTCGCCGGGGAGTGGCCGCAATGAGCATGGCGTCGGGAACCCACCGATACCGGCGCGTCGGCGTCCTGTACGGCGGCCCTTCCGCGGAAAGGGAAGTTTCGCTGGTGTCCGGCAAGGAGGTGGCCGGGGCGTTGCAGCGAAGGGGCTATCGGGCGGTGTCGCTCATCGACACCGGCGCGGACCTGGCCGCGCAGCTCCGCAAACGGCGGATCGACGTGATCTTCAACGCGCTTCACGGAAAGATCGGCGAGGACGGTTGCGTGCAGGGGCTGCTGGAGGTCATGGGGATCCCCTATACCGGCTCGGGCGTCACCGCTTCGGCGCTGTGCATGGACAAGGTGCTGGCCAAGCAGGTGCTGCTGCGGAACCGCATTCCCACGCCCTCGTACCAGGTGGTGAGCGCGGACGAAACGGCGGTTCCGAGCCTGCCGTTGCCGGTGGTGGTGAAGCCTCGATCCGAGGGGTCCAGCATCGGAGTCGTCATCGTGCGCCGGCAAAGGGACATGGCTCGGGCGGTCCGCGAGGCATGCCGGTTCGACCGGGACGCACTGGTGGAGAAATATGTGCCGGGCAAGGAGGTCACGGTGGGGTTGCTGAACGGCGAGGCCCTGGGCGTCACCGAGATCAGGCCGGCGAAGGGCTTCTACGATTTCAAGGCCAAGTACACTTCCGGCATGGCCACGCACGTTTTTCCGGCCCCTTTGCCCGGTCCCCTGTACCGCAGGGCCCTGGCGCTGGCGGCGCGGGTCTGCCGGACGCTGGGCTGTCAAGGAGCGCCGCGCGTGGACTTCCGCATCTCGCCGGAGCGGCGGCTGTACGTGCTCGAGGTCAACACGCTGCCGGGGATGACCCCCCTGAGTCTCCTGCCCGAGATCGCCGCCGGGGTCGGCATCGGCTTCGAGGACCTGGTCGAGCGGATCCTCGACGGCGCCGCGCTGAAGAACCGCGCGGCAGGTCTCGCGGGCTCGTCGCCAAGGGAGGCAGCCAATGCGTAGTCCGCGGGTCTGGTCCAGGAAGCGGCTGCGCGGTCGCGCGGGAATGACGGGCACGGCCGTGTGCACGCTGGTGCTGTTCGGGTGGCTGTTCTACCCCGGCTATTTGGCGGATCTGCACCACCGAGGCTCGCGGGCGGCGGAGCAGGCGGCGGGCGGGATTCGGGCGGCGGCCCGGGCGACCTCGAGCTTCATCCTGGCGCACCCCTACTTCGCCGTCCGGGAAGTGAAGGTCTTGGGGGCCGAGAAGATCAAGGGGGCCGACATCGTGGTGAGGTCGGGGCTGGGACCCAACACGCGAATCTGGAACATCGATCCCGCCGAGGTCGAGGAAAGGGTACGGCAACACCCCTGGGTGAAGCGGGTCCTGATACGGCGGGAATTGCCGGCGCGGCTGGTGATCCGCATCGAGGAATGGGAGCCCGGAGGCATCGTCGCCCTGGACAAGCTTTACTACGTCGCCGACGACGGGGTGGTCTTCAAGGCCCTGGACGAAGAGGACTCCGTGGACTTCCCCTTCATCACCGGTCTTCGCGCTGCCGGGCTCTCGCCGCGGGACCCGGGCACGCGGGAGAAGCTGGCCGAGGCCCTGTCCTTCGGACAGACGGTGGAGCGCACCACGCTGGGTCTGTCCGAGATCCGCTTCCAGCCCGACGGGGGCATCGTCCTCTATCCCGTGTCCTACCCGGTGCCGTTCCACGTGGGCTGGGGAGACTGGGAAGCCAAGCTGGAGCGGTTGCAGTGGTTCGTGCGGGAGTTTCCCGGGCAGGGGGCCCGTTTCGAGGCCGTCGACGTGAGTTTCAAGGGGCAGGTGGTCGCGCGTCCGCGGGGACGGGTGTGATCCGATGATGCAAGGAAGGGGCACCACAAGCCATGGCTAAGAAGACGAATGTTGTTGTCGGACTCGACGTGGGCACCCACAAGGTCTGCGCGGTGGTGGGAGAGCAGACCGACCAGGGACCGGAGGTGGTGGGCGTCGGCATTCACCCCTCCCGGGGGTTGAGGAAGGGCGTGGTGATCAACATCGAGGCCACCATGGAATCCATCAAGAAGGCGGTGGAGGAGGCCGAGCTCATGGCCGGCTGCGAGATCAACACCGTCTTCGCCGGCATCGCCGGCAGTCATATCGAGGGGTTCAACAGCCAGGGCGTCGTTGCCGTCAAGAACAAGGAGGTGACCGATGACGACGTCGAGCGGGTCATCGACGCGGCCAAGGCCGTGCCCATCTCCCTGGACCGGGAAGTCCTCCACGTGCTGCCGCAGGAATTCGCCATCGACGGACAGCGGGGCATCCAGGAGCCCCGGGGCATGTCCGGCGTCCGGCTCGAGGCCAGTGTCCACATCGTAACCGGCGCCGTGGCCGCGGCCCAGAACATCGTCAAGTGCTGCAATCGAACGGGCCTCAACGTCGCCGACTTCGTGCTCGAGCCGCTGGCCTCCGCCGACGCCACCCTGACCCAGGAAGAGAAGGAGCTCGGGGTGGCGCTGGTGGACATGGGCGGAGGGACCACGGACATCGCGCTGTACCAGGGCGGGTCGGTGAAGCATACGGCGGTGCTGGGCGTGGGGGGCAATCACCTGACCGGCGACATCGCCGCCGGACTGCATGCGCCGATGGCGGCCGCGGAGCAGTTGAAGCAGCGTTACGGTTGCGTGGAAGCCGAGGCGGCCCACCGCACCCAGATGCTCGAGGTGCCCAGCGTGGGAGGACGGAGCCCGCGGTCGGTGTCACGGCAGATCCTGTGCGAGATCATCGAGCCGCGTCTGGAGGAGGTCTTCCAGTTGGTGCGGCGGGAGATCGGCAGGTCCGGCTACGAGGACCATCTGGTCTCGGGCATCGTCATGACCGGCGGCTCCACGCTGCTGCCGGGAATGATCGAGATGGCGGAGAGAATCTTCAACGTGCCGGTGCGTCAAGGCGTGGCCGCCAACGTCACCGGGCTCGTGGACGTGGTGTCCAGCCCGGTCTACGCCACCGGCACCGGGTTGCTGCTGTACGGCCTCGGCAAGCAGGAGGGAAATCACTTCCGCTTCCGGGACAACGACCACCTGTTGTTCAAGGTCCGGGGCCGGATGACGGAATGGTTGAGGGAGTTTTTCTAGCCGGAGATTGGGCGGAGGCGGGCGGCCCGATGGTGTCCGGCCGTTCGCTCGAGACGAAACGACGAACGTCATACACGAGGAAAAGGAGGAGGGTTATGTTTGAGATGGTGGAACCGATTGATTCCGGAGCCCGGATCAAGGTGATCGGCATCGGCGGGGGCGGTGGCAATGCCGTCAACACGATGATCGAGGAGGGGCTCAAGGGCGTGGACTTCATCGTCGCCAATACCGACAGCCAGGCGCTGGATGCGAACCGGGCGGAGATAAAGGTCCAGATCGGGGATTCCCTGACCAAGGGACTCGGAGCCGGAGCCAACCCGGAGATGGGCCGCCGCGCGGCGACGGAGGACAAGGAGCGTATCCGCGAGTATCTCACGGGCGCGGACATGATCTTCATCACCGCGGGCATGGGCGGCGGCACCGGCACCGGGGGCGCGCCGATCATCGCCAGCGTGGCGAAAGAGCTCGGGGCGCTGACGGTGGGCGTGGTCACCAAGCCCTTCATCTTCGAGGGGAAGCGCCGCATGCAGCAGGCCGAGGAAGGCATCCGGGATCTCAAGGACAAGGTCGATACCCTGGTGGTCATCCCGAACCAGCGGCTCCTCAGCATCGCGGGCAAGTCCACCACGCTGCTGGAAACCTTCAAGGTCGCGGACAGCGTGGTGACGCAGGCGGTCCGGGGCATCGCGGACCTGATCGTGACGCCGGGGCTCATCAACCTCGACTTCGCCGACGTCCGCACGGTCATGAAGGAGATGGGATTCGCGCTCATGGGCGCGGCCTCGGCGGTGGGCGAGAACCGGGCGGTGGAGGCGGCGCAGCAGGCCATTTCCAGCCCGCTTCTGGAGGACATCTCCATCAATGGCGCCCGCGGCGTGCTGATCAACGTCACCGGCGGGGCGGACATGAGCCTGTTCGAGGTCAACGAGGCGGCGACCCTGATCCAGGGTGAGGCCCACGAGGATGCCACCATCATCTTCGGCGCGGTCATCGACGAGGAGCTCGAGGACGAGCTGCGGATCACCGTCATCGCCACGGGGTTCGGCGACGGCCAGGCGCGGGTCATGCCGGAGCCGGCGGCGGAGACGGCCGAGCCGCGGAAGCCCGCGGCCCAAAGACAGGGGTCGCTGGGGCTGGGAGCCAAGGACAACGGGGACAAGAAGGTCATCCACCTCGGGACGCTCGTGGACGACGAGTTCGATGGTCCCGCCTGGCAGCACGACGACCAGGAGAAGGATGCCGACGGCTCGCGACCTTACGACCTCAAGGAGGATGAGGTGAGCGAGGACGACTTCGATATCCCGACGTTCCTGCGCAAACGAATGGACTAGGCTGCGTGCCGCCGGGGGAGAGCCTGGACGCTATCCCCCGTGTCTCCCCCGCTGCAACAGCAGCGGGAGGGCGCCCCATACGCCCAGGAACAGGCCGGCCAGGGTCCAGCCGATCTGATGACGGCCGCTCTGCCGGGCGATGACGAGGCATAGAACCGCGTCGCAGAGGTGGATCGCGGCCAGCGTCACGACCAACCGGTCGACCTCCAGGTCGGGCGCGATGAGATAGACGCCCGACACGTATCCGAGCAGTTCGATGAGATCCGTCATTTTCCCGGAGAGAAGCGGGCCAAGGGGGCACGTTGGCGTCTGGCCCTTGGTCCCTGACCCTTGACCCTTCTTCTCGGGGTACTATATTTGAGCACGACCGAAAGATAAACGAATATGGCCGTAAGAACCATCGAGTGGCGCGGCGGCGAGTTGCTGCTTATCGACCAGAGGCGCCTGCCCCGAAAAGAGGTGTACCGGGTCTGCCGGAACTACCGGCAGGTGGCCCAGGCCATCCGCACCATGGTGGTCCGGGGCGCCCCCGCCATCGGCGTCACCGCGGCCATGGGGGTCGTCCTGGGCGCGCGCCGCGTCAGGAGCCGGAAGGCGATGGAACCGGCCATGGAGCGCGTGTTCCGCACCCTGGCGGAAACCCGGCCCACGGCCGTCAATCTTCACTGGGCGCTGGCCCGGATGCGGCAAACCTACGAGGAACACCGGGACGGCGACCTGGAACTGCTCAAGCAACGGCTCGAGGAAGCGGCCCTGGCCATGTACGAGGAAGACATCACCGCCAACCGCAGGCTCGGCTCGCTGGGCGCCGGGCTCCTGAAGGGCTCCCGGCGAATCCTCACCCACTGCAACGCCGGCGCTTTGGCCACCGCGGGCTACGGCACCGCACTGGGGGTGATCCGGGCCATGAAGGAATCGGGCGCGGCCATCGAAGAAGTGTTCGTGGATGAAACCCGGCCCTTTCTCCAGGGCGCCCGGCTCACGGCCTGGGAGTTGTGCAAGGAGGATATCCCCACCACGCTCATCACCGACAACATGATGGGCTACGTGATGCAGCAGAACCGCGTCGACGCGGTGGTGGTGGGCGCGGACCGCGTCGCCGCCAACGGCGATGTGGCCAACAAGATCGGCACCTACACGGTGGCGGTGCTGGCGCGGGAGCACGGCGTTCCGTTCTACGTGGCGTGCCCCACCTCCACGGTGGACCTCACCTGTCCGTCCGGAGCCCACATACCCATCGAGCAGAGGAGCGAAGACGAGGTCACTCACATCGCCGGCAGCCGCATCGCGCCGCACGGGGTAAAGACTCTCAATCCGGCATTCGACGTGACCGATCATTCACTGGTCTCGGCCATTATCACGGAGAAGGCGGTGGTCACCGCGCCCTACGAGAAGAATCTCCGCGAGGTCTGCGAGGGGTAGCCGCGCACCCGCCGGCGTTCCCGAGAATCCCATCCATGGCCGTGATCGAGCGACAAGACGAACTCGAGGCCTTCTTCCACGACGCCGGAAAGCCTCGTGAGCAGTGGCGCGTGGGCACCGAGTACGAGAAGGTCGGCATCGAGCGGGACACGGCCAAGGCACTGTCGTATTCCGGGCCGCGCGGCGTCCGGGTCATTCTCGAAGGCCTGGTGAGCGACTACGGCTGGGAGCCGCAAGAGGAAGAGGGGTTCCTCATCGGCCTGAAACGGGGCAACCACGCGGTCACGCTGGAGCCCGGCGGCCAGATCGAGCTGAGCGGTGAACCCTGCGACGACATTCACTGCAGCAACGTCGAGTTCTCCCAGCACATCCGCGAGCTCATCGACGTTGCCGGCCGGTTCGACGTGGTATTCCTCGGGCTGGGGATACAGCCCTTCAGCCGCGTGGACGAGATCGAGTGGCTGCCCAAGCGGCGCTATCGCATCATGGGGCCGTACATGGCCAAGGTGGGGACCCTGGGCCACCGCATGATGAAACAGACCGCCACGGTGCAGGCAAACATCGACTACGGTGACGAAAGGGACGCCATGGCCAAGCTTCGGACGGCCATGGGCCTGGCGCCGATCATCGGTGCGGCCTTCGCCAACTCCCCCATCTCGGACGGAAGGCCCAACGGCTTCAAGAGCTACCGGGGCCACATCTGGACCCGCACCGATCCGGACCGGTGCGGCCTGCTGGAATTCTGCTTCTCCCCCGACGCCACCTTCCACCACTACGTGGAGTACGCCCTCGATGTGCCCATGTACCTCATCTCCCGGGAAGGGAACTACGTGGACATGACCGGGATCCCGTTCCGCCGCTTTCTGGAGCGAGGCCATCAGGGCCACCACGCCACCATGGAGGACTGGCAGCTTCATCTGACCACGCTGTTTCCGGAGGTCCGGCTGAAGCACTACATGGAGTTCCGCTCCGCCGACAGCCAGTCACCGGAGCTGATGCCGGCGCTGCCGGCGCTCATCAAGGGCATCTTCTATGACAACGACTGCCTCGCGGCGGCGTGGGACCTGGTGAAGGGGTGGTCCTTCGACGAGCGGATGACCGCTTATCACGATTCCCATCGGAACGGCCCGGCCGCGCGGTTTCGCCGGTATTCACTTGGCGACCTGGCGAAGGAAATGGTCGACATCGCCTGGGAAGGCCTGGCGCGCCAACATGCGCTCAACAAGCGCGGCGAGGACGAGACCATCCACCTGAAGCCGTTGCGCGACCTGGTCCACCAGGGGCTGTGTCCCGCCGACCTCGTGCTCTCCAAGTGGCGCGGCGAGTTCCGCCAGGACCTCCGGGCGCTCATCGAGGACAGCTCCTACAAGTTGCCGTGAGGCTGGACTTTCGGCCCGCTTCGCGCTAGTATGCGGTTCATCTTTCCGGAAAGCTCCGGAGCGGCCAGGCTGAGCCGGCCGACTCCACGCATGGAGAACCGGAAAGACGCAGGAAAGAAGTGATTTCCCGCTTGGATCCGGGAGAGCCGGACCGAGACGGATGAGACATTCTGGCGCCTATCGTCTCCAACGGTAGCGGGATGGCCTTCCGGATCGGTCCGGGAGGCTTTTTTTGTTGGGGCTTTGCTCGAGGAGGGTTGCCGAATGGGACGGAAGATGACGGTGCCGGAAGTCCGGGGCATGAAGGAAAAAGGCGAGAAGATCGTTTGCCTCACGGCCTATGACTACTGTTTCGCCCGCATTCTGGACGAGGCCGGCATCGATCTCATGCTGGTGGGTGATTCGCTGGGCTCCGTGGTCCAGGGACACGACAGCACGCTGCCGGTCACCGTGGACGACGTCATCTACCACACCCGGGCGGTGATCCGGGGCCGGCGGCGCGCCCTGGTGGTGTCGGACATGCCGTTCATGACTTTCCAGCTCGGGGTGGACGAAGCCAAGCGCAACGCCGGCAGGCTCGTCCAGGAAGGGGGCGCGGAGTCCGTCAAGCTGGAAGGCGGCGTCACCCAGGCCGCCACCATCGAGGCGCTGGTGAAGATGGGCGTGCCGGTCATGGGCCATGTGGGGCTCACCCCCCAGTCGGTGCATCAGTTCGGCGGCTACCGGATCCAGGGGCGCGGCGAGGCCGACGCGCGCGCCATACTCGACGACGCCATGGCGGTGGAGCAGGCGGGAGCCTTCGCGGTGGTGCTGGAGGGCATCCCGGTGCAACTGGCCAGGGAGATCACGCAGCGCCTGTCCATTCCCACCATCGGCATCGGCGCCGGCATGCATTGCGACGGGCAGATCCTGGTGGTCCACGACATGCTGGGCCTGTTCGACGACTTCACGCCCAAATTCGTCAAGCAATACGCCAACCTCAAGGACACCATCGGCGGAGCGGTGCGGAGCTACATGGAAGAGGTGCGGACGGAGGCGTTCCCGGCGGAGGAGCACACCTTCCACTGACGCCGGCCCGGGCGTTTCCACCGTATTGAATCTCGGTGATGGCGGCGTTACCCAGCATCCGCGGCATCCGGGAGATGCAGGCATGGAGCGACCATGCCCGTCGCGAGGGGAAACGCATCGTGCTGGTGCCCACCATGGGGTTCCTGCATGAAGGCCATCTGAGCCTCGTGCGGGAGGCCGGGAAGCACGGCGATTGCCGGGTGGTGTCCATCTTCGCCAATCCCGCCCAGTTCGCTCCGTCCGAGGACTTCGACAGTTACCCGCGGGACCTGGAGCGGGACGTCCGGTTGCTGACCGAGGAACGGGTGGACCTGCTGTTCAACCCCGCTGCCGAAGACATCTACCCCGCCGGGTATCAGACCTATGTGGACGTAGAGGAGGTGAGCCGCCCGCTGTGCGGAGCCCACCGTCCGGGCCATTTTCGCGGCGTGGCCACGGTGGTGCTGAAGCTCTTCAATATCGTACGCCCCCACGTGGCCCTGTTCGGGCTCAAGGACTATCAGCAGGTCCGGGTGATCCGGCGGATGACCGAGGACCTGAACGTGGACGTGGACATCATCGAGTGCCCCACCGTGCGGGAGCCCGACGGTGTAGCCATGAGCTCGCGCAACCGCTACCTCGGGCCGGCCGAACGCGAGGCGGCGCGGTGCCTTCAAAGCGCCTTGGGCAAGGCGGAGGCGCTGGTGCGCGGCGGCGAAACCGCGGCCCGAAGGATACGGGAGGTCGTCGTGGATGAGATTTCCCGACAGCCGCTGGCGCGGCTCGAGTACGCGGACCTGTGCGACCCCAGGGAATTGCACCCGGTGGAAGAGGTCGACGGTCCGACACTGCTGGCTCTGTGCGCATGGGTGGGCAACGCCCGCCTGATCGACAATCGGATCCTGGGAGACGACGAACCGTAAGCGGGACGCCGCGCTCCCCGGCTCCAGCACGCAAGGAAACGGATACCGTCCCATGGCCTCAACCAAGGAAACAGCCCAGAAGACCGTCACCGTCAACCGGCGGGCGCGCCGGGAGTACTTCATCGACGAGTCCTTCGAGGCCGGCATGGTGCTGCTGGGCAGCGAGGTCAAGTCGCTGCGGGACGGGCGCGCGAATCTGGCCGACAGCTACGCGCGTGTCGACAAGGGCCAGGTGGTGCTGGTCAACTCGCACATCAGTCCGTATCCCGCGGCCAACATGTTCAACCACGAACCCACCCGGCCGCGGAAGCTGCTGCTCCACAAGCGCGAGATTTCGAGGCTTATGGGAAAAGTCAAGGAACGCGGCTTGACCCTGATTCCATTGAAGCTATACTTCAAGGATGGGCGCGCCAAGGTGGAGCTTGGGCTGGCCCGCGGCAAGAAGCTCTACGACAAGCGCGCCACGGTCAAGGAAAAGATGGTCCGGCGGGAGATGGAACGCTCCATGAAGAGCCGCAGAAGTTGACCGGCCGGACCGGGCTCATCTATTGGGGGCGATATGGGTTCGACGGGGGTGGGAAGTCAAAGTGGCATGCCGGGGTCCTGCTGCCCCGTTAAAAAAGCAGGACTGCAAGTAACTGCAGACAATAACGAATACGCCCTGGCTGCTTAGACAGCCAGCGTCTTGCCGGCCTTCTCCCGCGGGGTCGGACAAGGCGTCATTCAGCGGGATGGACCGATTCTCCTGCCGGAGGGGTTGAGGTCGAGATCCAAACCGGCTGGCCGCGCCAGACCCTGTCGTCGGGGGCTTGAGCGGCGAGACTCAAACGGCGACTAAGCATGTAGTCACTTCTGGCGGAAAGCCTTCGGACGGGGGTTCGATTCCCCCCGCCTCCACCATCACCGAGTTTTCAAGCCCCTGAAAACTCAAGAGGAAGCGCCCTTAGTGGCGCTTTTTTCTTATCTAAATCAAGCAAATACGTTTAGCTAATTAGCCGGGTGTCTCGGCGGCCAAAACCGCTTCAAACGCATCGGCCATGCGAGGATCGAAGACTATGCGCTCCTGCTCAAGCCATAGACCACGAGCAGCAAGCGCACGAACCGGCGTCGGGGCAAAGTCGAGATCGAGGTCCTGGGGCCATGTGGTTTGGAGTCCACAAACGTCCACAAGCTCGAACCAGAACTCGGGAAGAAACCACTTCAGATTCGGTGCCCGCTTGCGTAGATGCAGCATGATTCGCACCCCGTTCGGATCCAGGTCACCGAAGTGCACGACGGGGACGTCATCGACACGATCGAGCAAGTGACCGACGGTAGCTGTGTCCCAACCGGGCACGTGGGCCAGCAGCCAGCCCGGTGGTGGGCTTAGGTCACGCCACGCCCCCAGGTTCTCAACGAGGAGCACGGCGCGAATCGCACCCTCGAAGGCCAGGCCGTCGAGCAAAGCCCGCTCGGGTATCGAGACCTCACCTAGCACCGTCGCGATCTCGCTGAGGTTTACTGTTCCATTTGCCGTTCGAGCCGACAGCCCTGCCGGTGGTCGCAACCTGATGGCGCCGTCATGCGAGGTGTCTGTCCCGCCGAGCGCACCCCTTCTTGTTTCCGTGATCGATGCCTTGGAGTTCGGTGCAGTGAGCGACGCGGCGGTGCGCCGATTGATGCGATCGGGCAGGTCCGGTATGGCAGCGGCGCGTTCTATATCTAGCAGCCGACCGTAGCCGTCGGGTGTTGGCGGCAGGCCCGCCGCCACAAGGTCCGCGAGTACGTCGCGCCACGCCGACCAGACCCGGTCGATCAAGCCCGCAAGCTCCGTCCTGCGCTCCTCGACCACGCCGATCTCGTCACGGCGACCCGTGGCCCGTGTCCAAGGAAGCTCAGCAAGGGCGTCGTACGCCTCCAACTGAGTGCGTCGGCGCTTGAGGCTGCCACGTGAGAGCAGTTCCAATAACGCCAGGCGTGCGTTGTCATTCTCCCAGATCACGCATCCATCCTCGTTCTTCGCCCGCTGACGAGCACCTCTTCGCGCCCGTCTGCATCGACGCGCCGTACCAGGCGATAGGTCGTATTGCCTTCCGCCCTGGCAACCTCTGGCGCGGCGATGAGCAGTTGTAGGTCGAGTGTCTGGCACAGGTCGAAGAGAACGCCGAGGTTATCGTGGGAAAGGCGGTTAGCCTCGTCGAGAAACAAAAAGCGGAGCGAACCGTGTGCTCGCTTACCGCGCAGCAGGTTTGCATCCCGTTCCCACTCGGTGAGCACTACCATCATCAGGGCAGCGCCAACGCCGATCGCCTCGCCGGTGGAGAGACGGGTGGGATTTGCAACCTCCCAATCAGAGCCTGCCGTACGGCGGACCTCCACCTGCAGGTGGACGTATTCACGGTAATCCAGTAATCGCTGGCCACCCGAGCGCCCGCCACCGTAGCGCCGAAAGATCTCGTCCAGGGCTTCCTCGATGGGGAGGTTTTCCTGAAACAGAAGTCCCTGCACGGCACCTTCGCGCAGCGCCCGAAGCACCTGCTCCATGCGCTCCACCGACTGAACCTTTACCCGAATCCCTTCGATGCTGCCGAAGCTGACTCCCCCCAGGTTCTGGTTGAGGCGACTGACCTGGCCGCGTGCCTTGCGGATTTGAACGTCAATGCCGCGGGCCACATCCTCGCTGGCGCCACGCAGATCGTCCTCCTGTCGCGCAAGGCGCTCTTCGAGCCCAGTCAGTTGATCGCGCAATCGCAGCAGCGCTTCTCGCGGGTCGTCCACTTCTGCCACCTGCGCCGGCAGCCGACGGCGCAGCCAATCGCGCACCGCGAGCCAGAGCTCGAGGTAGACGTCGGCAAACCCGACGTCGGTGCTCGCAGCGTTCTTGTCGACCTTGGCAAGCAGATCCAGCGCCCCGTGAGCGGCTCGTATCCGCTCCACGAGCACCGCCCTCTGTTTGTGTGCCTCCTGCACGAGATTAACGTGCCCGCGGATCCCGCTGACGTCGCTGGTTCCGGAGGTAACGACGCTGGCGAGCAGATTCCGCTCCGCTACAGCCGCTCTCAGCCGCTCCCAGCGATCAAGAGCCGGCTCAGCCTCGCGGCGCTCGACGGCGACCTTCTCTTCGGCCTCCCCGCACTCGCGAGCTGCTTGCGCCTGCTCGGCCTCGCGACGCCCCTTGGTGGTGTTCAGCTCAGTGAGTTCCGCAGCGAGCGCCGTCGCCTCCTCCTTCAATCGCTGCATCTCCTCATGCGCGGTCACGACTGCGGCTTCGGTGGGATCGGCAATCTCCATCTCCCTGAAGCGCCGCTCCGCAGCCCGAAGTTGTTCGACGGCCGCCCGGCGGCGACCATCGGCGTCCTGCCAGTTGGCTGTGGCGCTTTCGAATGCCTGCTCGGCGGCCTCGACCGCTGCGTCTGCCTCGGTAAGCGCCTCCTCCGCCCGGCGCAGCTGTTCCTCGAGTGCCGGAACGAGCGACCGGTTCGCTTCGAGCTGCGCTGGTGCGTCGTCCCAGCTCAGAGCCTCCGCGTTGCCTGCAACAAATTCCATGGCCTCTATCGCGGCATCCAACCGGTCGCGCTCGTCCGAGAGGCGACTCAGCTCGGTTTCGAGAATCGCGACCTCCGCTTCCGAAAGCGGCGTTCGCCGCAGCGTGTCGAGCTTGTCATCGACTACCCGGGCGGCTTCCCGACAACGCTGATTCTCAGCCCGCGCCGCTTGAGCGGCATCGTGGTGCCGTTCGAGGTCGTCTCGCCGTTGCGCGTGGTCTGGAGGATCGAGCAACACAGCTGAACCGAGCAGACCGCGTAGCGCCTCAATACGTGGCGCAAGCTGGCGGGCCGCCTCCTGAAATCTGGTCATCGCGCCGCGGTGGTTCTTTTGTTGCTCTTGGACCTCCGAGAGTTGACGACGAATCGTTGCCAGCTCCGGTGCCGGGTCGCCGGCCAGCCACGCGACCTGACCTGCAAGCAGGGCTTCGCCATCCTCCGCCAGGCGCTCGAGCCGGCGTCGGCCCACTCGTGTGCTCTCGATCTGAGCATCCAGCTCATCAGCTTCAGCACGCAGCTCCGCGGCACGCTTCTCACGCGCCTTCCGACCGAGGCGAGGACGAGTCGGGATCCGCGTGACGCGGATGGCCCGCTGCTCCGAGACGACGACATCGGTCACTTCCGCGCTCTCGCGGGTCGCGCCCGCACCGAGTCGTGCAACGTCCTCGTCGCGGCTTACCAGCCACACATCGGAAAGCGAGTCCGGGCGGCCATGGACCTGCTTGGCGGCTGTTGCCGGGTCATCCACGACAAGCGCCTGGACCAGTGGCCCCAGCCTCGCCTCCAGCACGGCGGCATCTTCGACAGACGCGTCCTCGAATGCACCGGCCAGGAGTTCCGCACCCAGGGCGTCCTTGAGTCGCAGCAACTCCGAATCGAACGGCCCACCGGCGGCCAGGAGCTCCCGCGCCGCCGACTTAAGACTCTCCCGTCTGTCGACAAGCTCGGATTCGCTCGCCTTAACCCGGGTGAGCTGCTGCACCACTATCTCGCGGGCGGCTTGAAGCTCCAGTAGCGAAGTAAGCGGACACCCGAGTTCGTCCGCCAGATGCTGGGCGCGCGTCGCGAGGTCGCGCCAGAACGGCTCGCGATCACCGAGCTCCTTTTGCCGCCCGCGCGCAGCGTCCAGTGTTCGCTTACAGTCAGCCAGGTCCGCCTGAGCCTCGCGGGCTTGGTCGAGCAACCGCTCGCGCTCCAGCTCCGTCTGTTCGAGATGCTCCGTGATCTCGATGCGGGCAGATCGCTGCCCCGAAAGGGAAAGGCCCGATTTTTCGGCCTGTTCCCTGGCCTCGGCTTGGCGGCTGGCGAGCTTGCGGGCCTCGGCAAGTTCGGCGGCGATCGTGCTCAGACGCCCGGCCAGTGCCTCCAGATCCCGATACCGGCGAAGTTGTTGGAGGGCGATCCCATGGGCGGCGCCCGCTTCGACCGGCCCCTCTGCCATCAGTTCCAGTGCCTCGAGCGCGGCCCGGTGCTCTCGCCTGTGCTCATCGGCATCAGCGAGCCGCTGCCTCGCGTCTCGTCGAGAGCGATCCACCTGATCGAGTTGAGCCCTGTTCTCCGCCACCCGAGCAGCGATAGTCCCGATAGCAAGCTCCTCTCCTTCGAGTAGCCGCTCTGCCTCGCCCTTGCGACGGAGCACTTGCTTGTACGCGCCGGCCCGGCGATGGAGTTCGTCGAGCCCGCGCTGGAGGTCGGCGAGGCCCGCGCCGGCGCGCTTGTGATCCTCCCGGCAGCGCTGCAGGGTCGTCCGGCACTGGTTTCGGATCTCCTCTCGCGCCTTGCGTTGACCCTCGGCAATCCGTGTATCGGCTTCGGCCGAAGACAGCTCTTCGCGGCGTTGCGCGACTTCCTCGGCCGCCTGCAGAGCCTGCTGAAGACGCCGGAGCCAATCCTCGGCAGCGTTGACCTCCGCCGCGAGAGCCTCCTGGCGAGCTCCCTTCTTGCCAAGTTCATCGCGAACGCGGGCGAGCTGATCCTCGGCCTCTGCAAGCCGCTCTTGTGCCTTGCGTTCTGCTTCCTCGGCTTCGGCCAAACGGCGTCGGAGTTCGTCTGCGCGCTCGCGGGTCGCGAGGAAGGCCGCGGCAAACATGGTCTGCCCGGCCTCGAATACCCCGCCGATCTCACGTTCGAGGCGCTGCGCCTCCTGGACCTCGGTGCGCGTGCGTCTGCAAGCATCGAGGTTGGCCTTCATACGCTGCAGGGTGTCGGCTAGCCCGGTCTCTTCCTTCAACAAGAAAGACCGCAGCTCCGATGTCAGCGCCCGCGAGATGCCGCCCGTCATGCTGGTACGCAGCATCTCGTTGAGCTTATTGCGCTCCTCGTCCGTTGCGAGGCGCAGCGGCGTCACACCGTGGTCGAAAAGCGCGGCAAAGTAGTCGCGCGCGGTGCCGAAGACCTGCATGCGCCCACCGAAGCGCGCGGCGTTCTCGCGCAGCTCACTCAGCTCGGGAACCACTTCGCGGTCACCCTGAGAGAGTAAGAGCACGTCTTGCAGGCGGACATCCCCGTCGAGACCCGAGATGATGAAAGACGTTGGCTCGACGGATGGCTCGCCCTTCCGTTCGAGGTGCACGCCGGCAATGAGGCGCTGACCCGATGCGAGGGCGAATTCGATCGCCGAGTAGGCAGGTCGGCCAGGCTCACCCAGGCGTCCCCAGATGCCTTTGTCGCCGCCCGTCGCACCCGTCTCTCCGAGATTCGTGAAACGCAGCCGGGACATATCCGGGAGGAGCACGACGTAGGCCGCGATCATCACCGTTGTCTTGCCGGCGCCGTTAGCCCCCTCGAGGGCTGTCACATGCCGGTCGATGAGATAGCGCTCGTAGAAGACGCCCTTCCAGTTGACGAGCACGAGGGTCTGGGCGCGGGTACGGCTCATCCGTCTGCCTCCTCCTCCTCCTCCTCCTCGTCCTCGGCTCCATGACCGTCGCTTCCGTCGTTTTCGTCCTCTTCGTCAGTGTCGTCTTTCTCGACGGCTTCGCCGAGGGTGATTTCACCGCTCCGGACCAGCCGTTCCAGCGCGGCTTGTCGGTCGCTCGGGTCACGGACTGGCTCGGCGAATCGCATCAATGCGGGACGTAGGCGCAGCATCGCGTCGTCGACCGAATCGATGAACCCGAGGTCCGTCAGGCGCCGAAGGGCCTCGGCGACTTTGGTGCGGACGGTCTCGGCGGCTATCCGTTCGTCGAACTTCCTGCGTCGTGGATTGAGGGTGCGGACCAGCGTTTCCGTCCCCAATAACCCAGAGAGCCTCTGCAGAAGCGTCTCGCGCTGGACGATGCCCCCGTGCTGCAAGGTGGCGGGATCCAGGTACATCAGCGCAAGCGTCTGGCCGACGAGCATCTCGCCAGCGGTCAGTTGTCGACGGCCGAGTCGATCCCCCGAGGGCAGGAGGTAGAAGTACCCGTCCGCCCGCTGCATCAGCTCGCAGCCAAACCGCCGATAGAAGGGCTCGAGGTGGTTGAGGGCATCGACGAGGTAGTCATAGGCCGTGCCGTCGTCGCGCCCGACGTGCCGACCGCGGCGTAGGGCGAGGTCCACTTCGGGAAAGTGCTCGTCGCTGATGGCCTCTTCGAGGGACTGAAAGCTGGAGGTAGTCAACTGCGCTCTCCCTCACTCGGCAGTTCCCAATCCTCCACTTCCAGGCATGGCGCAACGGTACGCCACGGACGCTCAATCGCGCTGCGTGTCCGGGTGATGCGCGCGAGCACGTCGGCCACGCGACCTGTGACGGCGTAACGAAGATCAGCGGGAAACTGCGGTAACACCCACTCGGTCACCTCGGCCAGAGATCGAGCGCCCGCGGCCAGCGCGCCTTCCACCAATGTCTCGATGTTCAGGCCGGCATCTTCGGGATCTACGAGATCAGGCGAGCCTTCCCGGTCCGTACGTGGCCTCATGACAGCTGGCCGCTCAACCCGTGATTCGAGGGGACGGAGCAGCCGGATTGAGGGTGCCGCCGCCACGAGCAAGTGGAACGGTGTCGACGGCCAGCTCGCGACCTGGTCGCGCAGCCGCTGACTCAACGCTCGGTCCGGGTCGAGGCGTACGACATCGCGTAGATAGCGATGAACGTATTGGTAATAGTCCGACCACGCGCGCTGCCGGGCGCCGCCCCAGGCCGCTATGCGATCGACGTGCTCGATGACGCGTTGCACTGCCTCTTCGGGCTCGGCCTGCTCCGCCTCGGAAGCCAAGGCCTGAATCTCTTGCAGCAACGCGACGAAGTGATGGGTGTCGCGGAGCAGGACCTCGTTGAGTTCCCGCAGCGTATGGGTGGTCGTATCGAGCAGCGACTGGCATCGCTCGACGGCACCGAACCAATCCGCCTGCAGGAGTTTGGCGATCTCTACCTGCACCTCTTCCTGTTGCGAATCGAGCCCCCGCTGCCGGCGCTCAATGCCGCCAACAAGATCGCCAACGGTTATCCGCAGGGGAGCCACCACTTGCTCCCGCCAGGCGTCCTCGGTGTCAGCACGCCTGGCTGCCGCGAGGATCTCGGCAAGCTGGGCTCGAAGCGTGCCCGTGAGTAGGGTCAAGCTCTCGCGTGTGAGTGCTTCATCGGCAAGGAAGTACTCGACGACTGCGGCGGCTAGTCGAGTCAGCGTGTACTCACCCGATCGAACGATGCCCGCGCCGTCCACCCGGGCCAGCATGCGCTGGTCGCGGAGCCGTTGGATGGCGTGGGTCGCTCGCTTGCGTGGACGCTCCGCACCCGGATCTACCACGTCGCATACCTGCTCGAACATGTCGATCAGCACGTCTTCTTCGAAAGACGCAAGCGACGCCCGGTTGGCCCGCAGGTACAGGCCGGCAAGGAAGCACAGGTCGAGCGTTTTCAGATCGAGATTGATCCGGTCTCGTGCGAGTGCGGCAATGAGGCGGCTCGGATCCGATGGCATCAATCGCTCCTGCCGAGCTTCGCTGCGGCGATCGCGTGCGGCATGATGAATCCGGCAACACCTTCGATCACCTCAGGCAGGCTGCCGGGACGAAGCGCCACGTTCTCCAGAAAAGCATTCCACTGACGCTGCTTCTGCTCATCCTCGGCGAAGGCCGGCGTGAGGGCATCAGGCAGGTCGGCCGGGATCTCGGTCTCGCGCCGTTCGAAGGTCGCGGCGATTGCACATGCCAGCCGGTCGTCACTGATCGATGCGGTCGTGCGCAGCCGCAGTCCGCCGTACTCGAGCTCCTCCCGGATCTGGTCGACACGTACCGCGTTCGAATCGAATTCGACGCCATCCTCGACGTCTATCGCGAGAATCTCCTGGAATGCTGCGACCATCGCCTCCGGGCTTGGATCGCCGAACCCCAACAGGTCGAGATCACGAGTAGCCCGGTGTGGGTCCGTAAACCAGCTCGTCAGCAGCATCGCGCCCTTGATTTCCGCCGGAGTCGCCTTGCGTTGCCTCAGTGCCTCTTGGAGCCCTCGATCGCCACAGACAGGCCCACTTTGCCGCGATGTCGGAAGCAATCGGCCACCGTCTTGGCCACGCCGAAGACTTTCACCGACACGCCTTCGATCACGTGGGTCTCGATGCCCTCCCTCAGCAGGCTATCTGTGAAACGCACAATGCGAATGCCCGCACCGCTGCGCTGCGGCACCCAGTCCTTGGGTCCGATCGCCATCCAGACTTTCGGCGGTAGTTGGTCGGTCAGGCCGTGGAATGCCAGCGCCGAGACGAGACATACGATGCCCTTGGGCACCCCCTTCGTGGCCTCCGCCAGGCTGTGATTGGGGTCCAGGTCGGCATCTGGCAGCTGATAGACGCCCCGCGATAGGCGGATGACTTCGCCGGCCCGCTCCATACGGCTCATTGTCGCCGCGGTCACGCCGGCCTCGCGCAGCTCGAGCAGGCGCATGATCCCCTGCTTCTTCAGCAGGGTTTGGCGAGCTCACGCTGCGTTCGGGGCTTTGCCATTGATACAAATACTCGATGTGTAGACCCTATGTACCGAGGATTTGTATCATCCATCCGCGCGGCGCGCCACCCTAATGAGCGCTGGCGGGCGGATGTGGGGTCAATCGAGCATCGTGACAGAGGAACAAGACACAACGCAGGTACCGGCGTCGCTGACTGACAGCAGCGAGGGCCCGGTCAGTCGAGAAGCGCTATACGAGATGGTCTGGTCCGAGCCCATGCTCCGGGTGGCGGTCCGGTTCGGCGTCTCGTCCAGCTACATGGTCCGCGTCTGCACGCTGCTCAACGTACCGCGGCCTGAGCGCAGGACTTTCTTCGTGTGATGGTGGAGTACAACGCGGACGGGATTATCATTTCACCGGCTTGCGGCTCCGCGCCGAAGAAGCAAGTTTCACGAATCCCGCCATCAGCTCGACAATCGTGCCGCGGGACGAGATGGGGCGGAAGGCCGCGGCGCTCGTTCTCGAGCGCATCGAGAATCCCGCCATGTCGAGACGGCAACTTGTCCTGAAGTCGGATCTCGTGGTCCGCGAGACCTGCGGCGTGGACGGCGACGGGTCGCCGTCGGCCGATCCAGCCTGAATGTGATTCCGCCGGCGACGCGCCGGCCCCCCCGGGCGGGCCTACCCGTGCCCGGGGATGCCTTCGTAGGCGTGCTCGCCCCACAGCTCCTTGACCCTCCGGTTACGGCCGCAACTGAAGCGGTAGTAGCGGTACCGAAGAGGATTGTTCTTGTAGTAGTCCTGGTGGTAATCTTCCGCGGCGTAAAACGGCCCGGCGGCCAGGATGGGGGTGACAATCGGTTTGTCGACAATCGTTTGCGCCGCCTTCCTGGAGGCCTCGGCCCGGGCGCGTTCCTTCTCGTTGGCGACGAACACCGCCGTTGCGTAGGACTGGCCGCGGTCGCAGAACTGCCCGCCTTCGTCGGTGGGGTCGACCGAGCGCCAGAAGGCGGCCAGCAGCATCTCGTAACTGACTTTGGCCGGATCGTAGGTGATCTCCACCGCTTCGTAGTGCCCGGTGCCTCCGGCCGTTACCTGCCGGTAGGTCGGGTCGTCGGTCTTGCCGCCGGTATAGCCGGAAATCGTCGACACGACGCCCGGCACCTTGTCGAAATCCGACTCGACGCACCAGAAGCAGCCGCCGGCGAAGACCGCCTTCTTGAGCTCCTGGGCGCTTGCGCCGTTGGCGAACAGCAAGAGCGCCGCGGCAACCGTGAACAAGATCCGTTTCATAATTCGCCTCCGTGTGGCCCGGCCCCAGCCGGAGCCCTGACGACATTCATTTCCAGCAACGAGTGTCCAGCGTCCCAAATCAAGACGGGACGTTCATATCAGCGATCTCGACTGGCACCCGTCCACGTTGATGCAGGCCCCGGAGATCCAGTTGGCCCGGTCCGAGGCCAGGAAGGCCACCACGTCGGCCACCTCCCGCGGGGTGCCGAAGCGGCCCGCGGGGAGCTCGCGCTCGACGAACCCGGCGATTCCCTCGGGGTCTTCTCTCTGACGCCGGTCCCATGAGCCGCCGGGGAACAGGATGGAGCCGGGGGCGACGCTGTTGACGCGGACGCCGTGGGGCGCGAGTTCGCGGGCCATCTCCTTGGACAGGCTGATCATGGCCGCCTTGGCGGCGTTGTAGGTCATGGGACCGCCCCACTCGCGGCCGTAGATGGATGCGATGTTGATGACGCAACCCCGTTTGCGGTTCTGCATGGACGGCACCACCAGCCGGCAGAGGTCCAGGGCGGAGAAGAAGTTGAGGGAAAAGCCCCGCCGCCAGTCCTCGGCCGGGGCGGACAGGTTCCCGCCCGGGCGGGAACCGCCGACGTTGTTCACCAGCACGTCGACGGCGCCGAACCGTTCACGGGTCTCGTCGAACCAGCGCCGCGCGGCGCTCTCGTCGGTGACGTCCAGGGCCGACGCGAGCACCGCCGTGTCTTGGCCGCCAAGCTCGCCAACCGTCTCGTCGAGGCCGTCCCGGCCGCGGGCGCACAGGCTCAGCCGGCAGCCCTCCGCCGCCAGGCCCCGTGCAATGGCCTTGCCAATGCCCCGGCTGGCACCGGTGATCATGGCCACTCTGCCGTTCAGGCCGAGGTCCATGGCCACTCCATCTGGCGCCGTGGCGGCGCGATGCCCTGCCGCTCGTGGCACACTCGTCGTGTTTCCGTCATGACGCCAGGCGGGACTCGTCGCGTTTGCCGGGGTTCCGCAGGCCCATCCAGCTCCACTGGTCGGGATAGCGGCGCACCATGTCCTCGATCTCCTGAACGAACAGGCGGGCATTGGTGCTGAGATCGGCCTCCCTGTCGCCGGTTTGAACGAACTTGATCTCGGGCTCGACGTGAAGCGTAAGCCGGTTTTGGCGGTCGCGGATCATGAAGACCGGCAGCACCGCGGCGCCGGTGCGCCGGGCGATGGTGATGGGTCCCTTGGGGGCGGGGGCGCGGCGCCCGAGGAAATCCACCTCCACCCCGCCGCTCTTGAGCTCGTCCGGGATCAGCAGCACGATCTCGTTGCGCCGCAACGCCTCGATGATCCGCGCCACCGACTCGCGTCTGGGACGGGCAGGGATGATCTTGACGCCGGCCCGGGCGCCAATCTCGTATTGCAGCGCGGCCAGACGCTTCTCTTCCGCCAATTTGGCCACCGCGCTGAACTCATAGCCCTGGGCCGCGAGCCGCGGGCCGATGATCCCGAAGTTGCCGAAGTGGGCGCTCAGGGCGAGCACGCCCCTGTTCCGGGCCAGCGCCTCGCGCAGCCGGTCCTCGCTCTTGATCTCGATCCGCGCGCACAGGTCGTCTTTGGCCATGTACAGGGTAGCGACGGATTCCAGCACCCCCTGCATGAGGTTTCTCCAGGCATGGCGCGCCAGCGCACGGCGCTCTCGCTCGGTCCCCAACTCCTCGCCCATGGTGTGCGCGAGGGTGTCCTGCATCCGCTTCCGGTACCGCCACAGCAGCCGGTAGCTCACCTGTTCGGTCAGCCTGGCGATGTAACGCGGTGCCGACGCCGGCAGCCAGCGGAAGCTCGCAACCAGCGCCCTGATGAAATATTCGCCGACGCGATAGCGGAGACGATAGCGCACGCCGCGGCGCTTTTCACGACGCGTGTCCAGGCGCGCCTCCCTTCGTTCCCACCCGGCCCAATGCCGACAGACCCTGGAGCCGCCGGACGATGCCAGGGATCCGCTCCGCCGCGAAGTCCACCTCCTCCGCCGTGTTGTAGCGGCTGAGACTGAAGCGCACGGCTCCCTGCAGCCACTGCGGCGGCACTTTCATGGCCCGCAGGACGTGAGACGGCTCCACCGAGCCCGCGGTGCACGCGGAGCCCGTGGAGGCGCAGATCCCGAACTCGTCCAGCAGCACCAGAATCGATTCCCCCTCCAGGTATTCGAAGGCGATGTTGAGCGTGTTCGGCAGACGTGCCGCCTTGCCGCCGTTGATCCGGGCGCCCGGGCAGGTGGACACGAGGGCGCCTTCCAGTTGATCCCGGAGCGCGGCCAACGGTCCGGCTTCCGCGGGGACGTCCGCGGCGGTCAGCTCCGCGGCCTCGCCCATGCCCACGATGCCCGCGACGTTCTCGGTCCCCGCGCGACGGTTGCGTTCCTGGTGTCCGCCGACGATGAAGGGCCGCAACGTGATCCCCCTTCGGACGTACAGCGCTCCCACGCCCTTGGGGCCGTGGAACTTGTGGGCGGAGATGGTCAGGAGGTCGATGGGACCGTCCTTCACGTCGAGCGCGATCTTGCCCGGTACCTGCACCGCGTCCACGTGGAAGGGGATGCCCCTGGCCTTGACGATCTCGCCCGCTTCGCGCACCGGAAAGACGACGCCGGTCTCGTTGTTGGCGTACATGATCGAGACCAGGGCCGTGTCGTCCGACAGGGAGTCCCGAAGCTCGTCCAGGTCCAGCCGGCCGTCCTCGTCCACCCCGAGCCAGGTGACCCGGTAGCCCCTCTTCTCCAGATGCTGGCCGAGCCCCAGCACCGCCGGATGCTCCACCGCCGTGGTGATGAAGTGGCGTTTTTCCGGCACGCCGTCGAGGATTCCGCGGATGGCGGCGTTGTCTCCCTCCGAGCCGCAGCTCGTGAACATCACCTCCACCTCGTCGCCGGCTCCCAGCAGCCCCGCCACCTGTGTCCGGGCGCGGTCCAGCGCCCGGCCCACCCGGCTGCCGAAGCTGTGGATGCTCGACGGGTTGCCGTACAGTTCGGTGAGGTAGGGCGCCATGGCCTCGAAGACCGGCGGCGCGATGCGCGTGGTGGCGTTATTGTCGAAATAGATGACGTCGGACATGGCGTGTCACCGGCAGGAGTCGGTGCCGCGAGCTGTCGCGCGCTCCCGCGTTCAGACCACGAACGAGGCGCCGCACCCGCAACTGCGTTTGACGTTGGGGTTCTGGAACACGAAGGCCGCCTCCATGAGGGTCTCCCTGTAGTCGAGCTCGGTGCCCGCCAGGTAGAGCAGGCTCTTCAGGTCCACGATCACCTTGGCGCCGCCCTGCTCGAACACGCGGTCCGTGGGCTTCGGGTCGTCGAGGTCCATCTTGTACTGCAGCCCGGAGCAGCCGCCGCCCACCACCTTGAGGCGCAACCCGGTGAGGTCCCTCTCGTCCTCGTCGAGCAGATCCCTGATCCGGCCGGCCGCCTGTTCCGTTATCTGGACCCCTGTCGCCATCTTCCCGATCCCCTTGCCGCTATTTTCCGCTGGACGCCGCCGCCGGCGTGCCCGTCGCCACCCGCTTGGCGTAGAGCGGCGAGAGCCCGCGCAGCCGCGTGACTTCCTCCTCCACCCGGCGCACCACGTAGTCCACCTCTTCCTCGGTATTGAACCGGCCCAGGCCGAACCGGATCGAGCCATGGGCCAGGTCTTCCCGGATCCCCATGGCCTTGAGCACGTGAGACGGCTCCAGCGCGGCGGAGGTGCAGGTGGAGCCGGAGGAAACCGCCACGTCGTTGAGGCCCATGATCAACGACTCGCCTTCCACGTAGCCGAAAGCCACGTTCAGGTTGCCGCACAGGCGCTCCGTGGGATGGCCGTTCAGGTGGAGCTCGTCGAGATGCGAGAACAGGCCGGCTTCCAGCCGGTCGCGCAGCCGGGTGATATGCGGCAGCTCCATGGCCATTTGCTCGCGGGCGATGGCACACGCCTTGCCGAATCCCACGATGCCGGGCACGTTCAGCGTCCCGGACCGTATGCCGCCCTCGTGGCCGCCGCCGTGGATGGTCGGGTTCAGGCGCACCGCCGGCTTCCTGGCGCTCACGTACAGTGCGCCGATCCCCTTGGGGCCGTGGAGCTTGTGGGCCGTCATCGAGAGCAGGTGGATCCGGCACGCGGCCACGTCGATGGGCATCTTGCCGACGGCCTGGGTGGCGTCGGTGTGGAAGAGGATCCCGTGCTCCTCGGCGATGCGGCCGATCTCCTCCAGCGGCTGGACGGTGCCCACTTCGTTGTTGGCCGCCATGATCGAGATGAGCAGCGTCTTTTCATCGATGGCGGCCCGCAGTTTGTCGAGATCCACGGTGCCGTGGGAGTCCACCGGCAGGTAGGTGACCCGGTAGCCGTGCCGTTCGAGGAACTTGCAACAGTCCAGGACGGCCTTGTGCTCGGCCGCGCAGGTGACGATGTGGTCCCCGCGGTCCCGGTAGAGTTCCGCCACCCCCTTGATGGCCAGGTTGTCGGACTCCGTCGCCCCGCTGGTGAAGACGATCTCCCTGGGCGCCGCGCCGATGAGGCTGCCGACGTTCTTCCTCGCCTCGTGCACCGCCGCATCCGCCTCCCAGCCGAACGCGTGTTTGCTCGCCGAGTTGCCGAACCGTTCCGTAAAGAACGGCAGCATGGCATCGACCACCTGGGGGTCGACCGGGGTGGTGGCATGGTTGTCGAAATAGACGGGAAGCTTCATTGAACACACCGTGAGAACCCTTTCATTTAGGCCCGAAGCCTCGTGAATGTCAAGAAACAGCCGGTAGGGAACGGCGCTGGGAGTACATCTCCTTCAGATATCGGCCGGTGGCCGACTCGGGAACCCGCATGATCTCCTCGGGGGTGCCGGCGGCGACCACCTGACCGCCGTTGTCGCCGCCCTCGGGCCCCAGGTCCACGATGTAGTCGGCGCACCGGAGGAAGTCCGGGTTGTGCTCGATGGCGATGACGGTATGGCCGGATTCCACCAGCCGGTCCAGGATCTCCACGAGCCTCCCCACCTCCTCGAAGTGGAGTCCGGTCGTGGGTTCGTCGAACAGGTACAGCGCCGTGCCGCCGGAGCTCTTGCCCAGCTCCCGGGCCAGCTTGACACGCTGCGCTTCCCCTCCGGAGAGGGTGTTGGCCGGCTGCCCCAGCCTGAGATAGCCCAGCCCCACCTGCCGCATGCTTTCCAGCCGTCGCTGCAACAGCGGGATGTTGCCGAGGAAGTCCAGCGCTTCGGTGACCGTGAGGTCCAGGACGTCGGCGATGCTGGCGCCCTTGTAGCGGATCTCCAGGGTTTCCCGGTTGTAACGGCGGCCGCGGCAGACGTCGCAGGTGACCGATACGTCCGGAAGGAACTTCATCTCGATGTCCACGGTTCCGGCCCCGAGGCAGGCCTCGCACCGTCCGCCGGCGGCATTGTGGGAGAAGCGGCCGGCAGCGTAGCCACGCAGGCGGGCCTCGGGGAGACGCGCGAAGAGGTTGCGCAGGGGGTCGAAGAGTCCGCCGTAGGTGGCCGGCGTGGAGCGGCTGCTGCGGCCGATGGAGGCCTGGTCCACGTGGAGGACCCGGTCGAAGCGGTCCAGGCCGGCGACCTCCGCCGGGCCGTCCCCGCGCTGGCGCGCGGCCCCTGGATTCCCGCTTTCGCGGGAATGACGGGAGGAGACGCGAGAATGACGGAGGGGGCCGCCCCCGCGCGCGCGCGCGGCCTCGTGCAGGGTGTCCACCACCAGGCTGCTCTTGCCCGAGCCGGACACGCCGGTGACGCAGGTCATGAGCCCCACCGGGAAGTCCACCTGTACGTTCTTGAGGTTGTGACGGCGCACGTTCCGGAGGGAGAGGACGCCGGACCGTTTGCGCGCCGGCCGGCCGGCCGGCGGCATGGCGGCCGACAGGCAGGCGCCGGTACGGGAAGCGGGGTTCCGGAGCAGGTCCTCGACGCTCCCAACGGCCAGCACCTCTCCACCCTCGGCGCCCGCTCCCGGGCCCATGTCGATGACGTGGTCCGCGGCGGTGATGACGTCCCGGTCATGCTCCACCACCAGCACCGTGTTGCCCGCGTCCCTGAGCTCCCGGAGGATGTCGAGGAGCCGCGCGGTGTCCCTCGGGTGGAGCCCCACCGTCGGTTCGTCGAGCACGTAGATGACGCCCGACAGGCGGGCGCCGATGTGGGCGGCAAGCCGGATCCTCTGGCACTCGCCTCCCGAGAGGCTGTCGGAGGGGCGGTCCAGCGACAGATACCCCAGCTCCAGCTTCAGCAGGGTGTCGGCGCGCTCCCGTATCTCTCGCAGGATGTTGCCGGCCACCTCGGCGCCGCGCCGGTCGAGTTCGACGTCTTCGATGAAACGCCGGAAGCGGTCCAGGGGCAGGGCCGATACCTCCGCGATGTTCATGCCGTCGATACGCACCTGGAGGCTCTCGCCTCGCAGCCGCGCTCCGCCGCACTCCGGGCACACCCGTTTCACCGCCGCCGCATCGTCCCGGGACCACCCCCTTGTGCGGGTGCCGAGGCCGTGACAGGCGGGGCAGGCACCGTGCGGGCTGTTGAAGGAGAAGAGCTGCGGCGTGGGCTCGGGAAACGGCGCGCCGCAGTCAAGGCAGGCGGACCGCTGCGTGTAGCGGCGGGGCTCTCCGGCCGGAAAGTCGTGACGGTCGATCTTCACCAATCCGTCGCCGTGCTCCAGGGCCACCTCGATGGAGTCCGCCAGGCGCTTGGCCACGCCGTCGCGGATCGCCAGCCGGTCCACCACCAGGTCCGCTCCTCCGGACGGCGGCACGGCGGCCAGGCCGTCCAGCTCCACGATCTCCCCCTCTACCTTGACCCGGACGAATCCGGACCGGATCACGGTCTCGATCTGCCCCCGGAATTCGTCCGGGTCTCCGTGCGGCAGCGGCGCCAGCACCTGGACGCGTGTGCCGGCAGGGATCGTCAACACGTCGTCCACCATCTGCTGCACCGTGTGGACCGTGATGGCGCCGCCGCAGCGCGGACAGTGGGGCCGCCCCACGTGGGTGAACAGCAGCCGCAGGTGGTCGTGGGTCTCGGTCAGCGTCCCCACCGTGGAGCGGGGATTCTCGTGAAAGCGGCGCTGGGGCACCGCAATGGCCGGAGACAGCCCCGAGATGGAGTCCACGTCCGCTCGCGCCAGCGGGTTCAGGAGCTGGCGCGCATAGGTGGACAGGGACTGCATGTAGTGCCGCTGCCCCTCGGCGTAGACGGTGTCGAAGGCCAGCGAGGACTTGCCCGAGCCCGAAACGCCGGTGACGACCACCAGCCGGCCGCGGGGGATCTCGACGTCGACGTTCTTCAGGTTGTGGACGCGGGCGCCCTTGACGACGATGTTCATGCCCCTCCGTCAGTCCCGCGAAAGCCCGGCGGCGAGCAGGATGGCCTGCTTCATGCTGCGGGCGTCGGCCACGCCCCGGCCGGCGATGTCGTAGGCGGTGCCGTGGTCCACGGAGGTCCTGATGAGCGGAAGCCCGAGGGTCAGGTTGACGCCGTCGGTGAAGTGCAGCAGCTTGAAGGGTCCCAGGCCCTGGTCGTGGTACATGCAGATGGCCGCGTCGAACTCTCCTCCCGCGGCCCGGTGGAAGAGGCTGTCCGCGGGGACGGGTCCGGCAACGCGCATGCCCCGGCCCGAGCAGTCGCGCACGGCGGGCCGGATCACCTTGCGCTCTTCCTGGCCGAACATGCCGTCTTCCCCGCCGTGGGGATTCAGCGCGGCTACCGCCAACCGGGGCTCCGCCACGCCGAACCATTGCCGCAGGGACCGGTGGGTCAACTCGATGGTGCTGCGGATCCGCTTGCGGGTCAAGGCCGCGGACACTTCCGTCAGCGGCAGATGCACCGTCACCAGAACCACCTTGAGACGCTTTCCGAAGAGCATCATGCGGACTTCCCGGGTGCGGGTGAGTTCCGCCAGCAACTCGGTGTGGCCTGGATAGGCGTGGCCGGCATCGTTGAGCGCCTTCTTGCTGATGGGCGCCGTGGCCATGGCGTCGGCCTCGCCGGCGCCAATGAGCTCCACCGCCCGCACGATATAGCGGTAGGATGCCTCACCGCCGCCGGCGGTGGGCTTTCCGGGGCGGGACCGGGCGGTCGCGGGGCTCGTGACGGGTTCCACCGTGACGGGCGCGTCGGCGCGAACCTCCTGCCCAGACCCCCGGGTGGGCCAACGGGGGGCGCCGGCGCGCGCCAGCAGCGAGGGGTCTCCCACGATCAGCAGACGGCAGGCACGCCGTACGCCGGCGTGGCGTGCCGCCTTGATCACCACCTCCGGCCCGATACCCGAGGGATCACCCATGGTCACGGCGACGACGGGTCTGGACATGTCGATATGGGTTGCGCCGCGGAGGGGGCGGGCGCCGTGAACCGGACCGCTACGGGGCCGCGTCGGTGCCGCTGCCCGTCTCCCGCTTCGGCCGTTCGTCGGGAAAAGGCTCGTTGAGAGGCACGTCTTCGTCGTCGCCCGCTTCCGTGGTGAAAAACGGGACGCCGAAGAACTTGACGACCTTCCGGTCGCCTTCCACGGCTTCCTCGTCATAGATATACGTAAACGGATTGAGGTAGTCCCAGAAACCCTTCTCTTCCTCGCCGCCGGTGGCCGCCATCAGATTGCCTACCGTGCCCCTCTTGACCTCCTGCGCCTCGAACGCGTAACCGTCGAGCTTGACCTGTACGCGATGCTTCTTGCGCAAGTCGGTCTTGAGCCACTTGGCGAATCTCTCGTCCAGCGTCTTCCGGTACAGCTCTTGGCTGATCTGTTCCGAAACCGCGGTGAAAGGCAGCTGTTGCCCGCCCTGGCGGTCTTCCACCTTCACCAGATGGTATCCCAGGTTCGTGCGGACGGGCTGGCTGATGCTTCCCTTGTCCAGGACGGCGGCCACGCGTGCCAGGGAGTCGGGCAGACTGTCGGGTTGGAGCCAACCGATGTCGCCGCCTTCACTGGCCCCGGCGCCTTGCGAATGCGCACGCGCCAACGCGGCGAAGTCGGCTCCATCCAACGCCTCCTGCCGCAGCTCCCTGACCCGTCCAAGCACCGTCTGGGCCCGGTCGGACGGCGCGCCTTCCTCCACCTCCAGCATGATATGGCGGAGATGCACCTTCATGTCGGCTAGGAAACGGTGCGGGTTGGCGTCGTAGTAGCGTTGCGCGTCCCCCTGCGTGATGTGAACCTTCTGCCGGACGTTGCGGTCGATGAGCTCGCCCCGTTCCAGCTCGTCGCGGATCTGTTCCCGGTACTGCTCCATCTCCTTGCCGTCCCGTTTGAGCGCGGCGGTCAACTGGGCGAGCGTGAGGTTGTTTCTTTTCCGGACCCTCGTGATGTACGCGTCGATGTCGGCGTTCCGCACCTGGATGCCGGTGCCTCTGACTTCAGCCTTGATGAGCTCGGCGTTGATGAATTCCTCCACCAGCCTCTTGGGTACGCGGCCGGCGGTCAGCTCGTCGAGCCGTACGTCCTGCCCCAGCCGGGTCTGCGTGAACTTGCGCAGATCGGAGTAGGTGTGGGGAACGCCGTTGACGACCACGACGATCTTCTCCACGACCGCGCCGAAGGTGACCGCCGGGAACGCCAGCGCCAGCGCCAGCGCCGTTGCCGCGCGCCGGCTCGAGGTCCGTCTGCAAAGGCTCTTCATGGTACCGTTCCTCGTTGTCATCGTGTCGTGCGTTACAGGCCGCTAGTGGCCCTGTAACATACCGTCCCGGCAGACCTCGTGCAATAACTCGCAGGCCTCGTCGATGATGGCGGGCCAGCCGGACTGTCCGGGGGCGTACGAGAGACGCCCGTTCGGCGAGAACCGGAAACCCCGTTGATCCTCTTCGGCGAGCCGGAGCAGCCGGTCCACGTTCAGGGAGGAGCTGGCGTGGAAGGTGAGGGACAGGCGGCCGTCCTGGTAGATGATCTGGGTAGCCAGGGCGCCGATGAGCGCGCGCCTGAGCTCCATGACCCTGAACAGGTTCTCCACGACCTCCGGGCAGCTCCCGTAACGGTCGCGGATCTCGTCCCGGATCTCCGCCAGTTGCTCGGCATCCTCCAGGTTGGCCAGCCGCTTGTAGAACAGCAAGCGTTGGTTGGCGCTGGGTATGTAGTCGTCGGGAAAGTAGGCCGGAATGCCGAGGCGGATCTCCGGCTCCACCGCGACCCGGCGCTCTTCTCCCTTGAGCTCGTGGATGGTCTCCTCCATCATCTGGGTGTAGAGCTCGAAGCCCACCGCGGCGATCTGGCCGGACTGTTCCCGGCCGAGCAGGTTGCCGGCTCCACGAATCTCCAGGTCATGCAGCGCCAGCTTGAAGCCGCTGCCCAACTCGTCCAGCTCCTGCAGCGCCCGCAGCCGCTTTTCCGCGTCCTTGGTCACGGTGCCGCTGCCGGGAAGCAGCAGGTAGGCGTAGGCGCGGCGCGACGAGCGGCCCACCCGGCCCCGCAACTGGTAGAGCTGGGCCAGGCCGAACCGGTCCGCCCGGTTGATGATGATGGTGTTGGCGTTGGGATAGTCCAGGCCGGATTCGATGATGGCGGAGCACACCAGCACCTGAGCCTCGTTCTCCTGGAACAGCCCCATGTTCTTCTTGAGCTCCGCCGGGGTCATCTGCCCGTGGGCCACGGCGACCCTGGCCTCGGGCACCAGGTCCATGATCTTCTGGCCCACCCGCTGGATGCTCTCCACCCGGTTGTGCAGGAAGAACACCTGCCCCTCGCGGTTGATCTCCCGCAGGATGGCGTCGCGGATGACGCCCTCGTCGTAGCGGGTCACGTAGGTCCGGATGGCGAGCCGGTTGGGGGGCGGCGTCTCGATGACGCTCAGGTCGCGGATGCCCACCAGCGACATGTGCAGGGTCCTGGGAATGGGAGTGGCGGTGAGGCTCATGACGTCCACGGTGTAGCGGAGCTTCTTGAGCTTCTCCTTGTGGCCCACGCCGAAGCGGTGTTCCTCGTCCACCACCACCAGGCCCAGGTTCTTGAAGGCCACGTCGCTCTGCAGCAGGCGGTGGGTGCCGATGACGATGTCGATGAGCCCGGCGCCCAGGTCCTTGAGCGACTGCTGCACGGTCTTGCCGGTGACGAAGCGGCTGAGGCTCTCCACCCGCACCGGGTAGGGCTCGAAGCGGCTGCGGAAGGTCTCCAGGTGCTGCTGCGCCAGGATGGTGGTGGGGGCGAGCACGGCCACCTGCTTGCCGTCCATCACCGCCATGAAGGCCGCGCGCATGGCCACCTCGGTCTTGCCGTAGCCCACGTCGCCGCAGATCAGCCGGTCCATGGGCTTGCCCTGGGTCATGTCCTGGAGGGTGACGGCGATGGCCTGCTCCTGGTCCGGCGTCTCCTCGTACTCGAAAGCCGCCTCGAATTCCCGGTACGCCTGGTCGGGGGCCGGAAACGTGTGGCCCTCGTGCACCTCCCGGGTGGCATAGACCCGCAGCAGCTCCTTGGCCATGGCCACGATGGCCTTGCGCGTCCGGGCCTTGAGCCTGAGCCACGAGGTGCCGCCCAGGCGGTCCAGCACCGGAGCGGCGCCGTCCGCGCCGATGAACTTCTGCACCAGGTTGATGCGGTCGATGGGCAGATAGAGGCGGTCGCCGCCCTGGTATTCCAGGTGCAGGAACTCACCTTCGGTGCCCGCCACCTTGAGGTACTTGAGCCCGCGGTAGATGCCGATGCCCTGGTCGAGGTGCACCACCACGTCGTCCTGGCGCAGCTCGCTCAGGCTGGTGATGAAGTGGCTCGGGGTCTCCCGCTTGCGCACCGGGAGGTCCCGCTTGCGGCGGCCCCACAACTCCTCCAGGGTGATGATGATGAGCCGCTCGTCCGGGATGCGCACTCCCTGGGTCAAGCTCCCGAGCAGAATCTCGGGCCCGTTGGCGGGGCCTGCCGCGGCCTCGTGGAAGGGCCGCTCGGATACGGGCAGATCCACGTCGTAGTAGGCCAGCAGTTGCCGGAGCCGTTGCGCGTCACCCGGATGGCCGCCGACGAACAGCACCCGCTGGTCCCGCCAGCGGTCGAGATGCTCCACCAGCGGCGCCAGGGACCGTTCCGATCCCTGCTGGGTGGTGAGCTCGCTGTGCAGGTCGGCGTTGGTGTAGGAGCGCACCGACAGCGTCGAGGAGGGGTCGTCGGGCGACGCCAGGACATCCAGGCTTTCGCTGTGGATCTGCCGGAAGGCCGCGGCCTCGTCGCGCCAGCCGTCCGGGTCCAGGTACAGGGCTTCGGCGCGGGGATGGAAACGGCCCTCCTCCTCCGCCTTGGACGCCCTTTGGGCCACCAGCTTCTCGAACCGCTCCAGCTCCTCCTCCACCCGCGCCGGCTGATCCCACCACAGGATGCCGCGCCGGGGGAGATGGGCCAGCAGCGACGGCAGCGGACGGTCGTGGAAGTAGGGCGCCAGGAACTCCATCCCCGCGAACCGGACGCCCTCGCGCACCGACTCCAGCAGCGCCCGCTTGTCCTTGCGGGTGAAGCCCAGCTCGTCCGCCCGCTCCTCGATCCGGAGCAGCGTGTCCCGGCTCGTTTGCGGCCCCGGCGCAAACTCCTTCATGGGCAGCAGCACCAACTCGCCGTGCCGCGACCGCGAGCGCTGGGTGCGGGGGTCGAACTCGCGTATGGAATCGATGCGGTCGTCGCTGAACTCCATCCGGATGGGCCGCTCGTAGCCCGGAGGAAACACGTCCACGATGCCGCCGCGCACGCTGAAGTCGCCCCGTTCCTCCACCAGCGGCGCGCGGGCGAGGCCCAGGTCGGCGAGCCGCCACAGCAGTTCTTCCCGGTCCACCTCCTGGCCTTCGATGAAGTGCGCGCCGCGGAAACTCTCCCTGGGCACCACGCGCTGCATCACCGCGGCCGGCGTCGTCACCAGCACCGGCGCGGACTGTTCCCCGAGCCGGTGGAGGCCCTCCATGCGCGCGGCCATCTGGTCCGGATGGGGAGACAGGCTCTCGAAGGGCAGGATGTCCCAGCCCGGGAACAGGTGCAGCCGCCGCTCGAGCGGAGGGGAGCCGGACTCTTCGCCAAGGAAGAAGGACAAGTCGAGAAACAGCCGTTCGGCCTCCTTCACCGTGGGCGCCAGCACCACCAGCGGAACGTCGAGCTGCCGGGCCGCCAGGAATACGGCGTAGGCCTTGGCGCCGCCCTGAAGGCCGGAGATACGTTTTTCGCCGCGCCACTCATGGGTCAGGAGCCGCGAGATTTCGTCGTTGAGTGAAAGGGATGCCACCGGGCCGGTTACCTTAAAGGGAACGGTCGGGGAGTGTAGCCGAAGGGAGGCGGCCGCCGCAACGGCCCTTCGGCTCCGCTCGCCCTTCGACAAGCTCCGGACAGGCGTAGCGGAGCGTCGGCGAAGGGGAGTGGAAGGGCTTCCCTGGACTTCCCCGGCGCCGGTACGATAGAGTGTCAGTCTCCGCTGACCACACTCCCACGGAAAAGGACCCCATCATGGCAAAGAGGAACCCGAGGCTCACGAGCGCGGTGCAGGCGATACCGGAACGAGGCTATCCGGACCTTCACGAACACCTCCGCCGTCTGGACGACGCCGGCCTGCTGATCCGGGTGGCGCGCCCGGTGGACAAGGACCAGGACATGCATCCGCTGGTACGGTGGCAGTTCAGGGGAGGCATCAAGGAAAGGGACCGCAAGGCGTTCCTGTTCGAGCAGCCGGTGGACGCCAAGGGAAAACGATACGATATCCCGGTGGCCATCGGCGTGCTGGCGGCCAACCGGCGTATCTATCGCATCGGCCTCGGGTGCGACGAGGACACGGACATCAACGCCTTGTGGGCGGAGGCGAAGACGAACCCGGTGCCCCCGGTGGAGATCCCTTCGTCGGCCGCGCCGGTGCACGAGGTGATCGTCTCCGGAGCGCAGCTCAAGGGCCGGGGCAAGGGCATGGACGGCATCCCGGTTCCCATATCCACTCCCGGCTGGGACAACGCGCCCTACGTGAGCGCCGCTCATTTCGTCTCCCGCGATCCCGACAGCGGGGTGCACAACATCGGCACCTACCGGGCCATGATCAAGGCGCGGGACCGGGTCGGCTGCAACCCGTCCATCGAGCTGGGACAGGGGATCTACCGGCATTGGCTGAAGTACCGGCAACGGGGCGAGAAGATGCCGGTGGCGCTGAGCATCGGCGGCGTGCCCGCCATCTCCTACGTGGCCGCGCAGAAGCTCGCCTACGACCTCGACGAGTTCTCGGTGGCGGGGGGGCTCGTCAAGGCGCCCATCCGCGTGACCGAGGCCCGTACCGTGCCGGTGATGGTGCCGGCGGACGCGGAGATCATCGTCGAGGGCTTCGTCAACACCGAGTGGCTGGAGCCCGAGGCGCCGTTCGGCGAGTCCCACGGCCACGTGAACCCCAAGGAGTACAACCCGTTCATGGAGGTGACCTGCATCACCCGCCGCCGGGACGCCGTCCTCTGCTCCATCATCAGCCAGGTCACGCCCTCGGAGTCCAGCGTCATCAAGAAGATGGCCTACGAGCCCCTCTACCTGGAGCATCTCCGGGACGGCATCGGCGTCAAGAGCGTCGTGCGGGTGATGCTCCACGAGCCCTTGACCGCCACCCAGAAGCTCACGGTGATCCAGATGCGCAAGCCCAGTCCCGCGGAGGTGTGGCGGGCGCTCATGGGGGCGGTGGCCTTCCGTCCCTCCATGTCCAAGATCGTCATCGCGGTGGACGAGGACATCGACCCGGACAACCTCGATGCCGTGTTCTGGGCCATGGGGTACCGCTCCAAGCCGCACCGGGACGTCCAGATCATGCACGGCATGGACGTGGGCCACGCCCCGAGGCACGACGCCCGGGGCTCCGCCGACGACTCGTGCCTGCTTTGGGACGCCACCCTCAAGGAGAAGCTGCCGCCCATCTCGCTGCCCACCCGGGAGTACATGGAGAGGGGCCGGAAGCTCTGGGAAGAGCTGGGGCTGCCGGAGCTGGAGCCGCAATCGCCGTGGTTCGGCTACTCGCTGGGAGACTGGAACGAGGAGCTGGAGCAAGAGGCCGCACTGGCCACCCGCGGCGAGTACTGGAAGACCGGCACGAAGATCGCGCGCCAGCGCCGCTCCACCAAGGACATCCTGCCCAACGAGTCCTTCTACGGAGAGGACGAGGACTGACCGGGGCGAAAGGACCAGGTCCCATGGACTACAAGACCCTCAAGTGGACCGTGCACGACAATCCGTCGCGGCCGGGTGAGCCCTGCATCGGCGTCATCACCCTGAGCCGTCCGGACCAACTCAACGCGGTGGACCCGCTGATGCGGCTGGAGCTCGATGCCCTGTGCAACGAGATCGCCCGCAACTCGGTCCTCAAGGTGGTGATCCTCACGGGCGAGGGCCGCGGCTTCTGCGCCGGCGGGGACCTCACCTCGGAGGGCGCGGTGCTGGGCGCCTTCGAGGGCTCGAGCGGTATCGAGGGCCCCTACAAGGAGATGGCGGAGTACTTCCTGAACGACCTCCGGCACCGGGTGCTGCAGAGCGCCATGCGCAAGCTGGAGGACCTGCCGCAGCCCACCATCGCGGCGGTGAACGGTCCGGCCGTGGGCGTGGGGCTGGAGATGACCACGCTGTGCGACATGCGGCTTGCGTCGGACCGGGCGCGCTTCGGCGAGGTGGCGGTGCCGGCGGGTTTCGTTCCCGAGAGCGGCGGCTCGCGCAACCTGCCCAAGCTCGTGGGCATCGGACGGGCCATGCGCCTGATCCTCACCGGTGAGATCATCGACGCCGGGGAGGCGCTGCGCATCGGGTTGGTGGACGAGGTGGTGCCGCACGAAGAGCTGATGGAGCACGCGTTCGCCCTGGCCGGTAGCATCGCGGCCAATCCGTACTTGTCCGTGCGCCACGCCAAGCGGCTGGTGAAGATGTACTGGAACTGGAACCGGACCGACGAGGGCTACCGCCAGGAGCTGGAGTCGGTGCTCGAGATCACCCGCACCAAGGACTGCCAGGAAGGCATGCGGGCCTTCAAGGAGAAGCGGCCGCCTCACTACACTTATCCCTACGACGCCGGCTGGCCGTTCCCGGAAAAGGACGGGGACAAGAAGGACGACGGAGAGCAGGGGTGAGGGCCGCCCGATAACCGCAACAGGACCATGCCGGAACCCTCCCGCCCGTGGCCGGGCTATCGAGAGATCCCGCCGCGACTCAACATCGCCGACGAAGTGCTGGAGGGCCCCGCCGTCGCGGGCCGCGGCGACCGGGCGGCCATGCTCTGGCGCGGCGGTTCCATCAGCTACCGGGAGCTTCGCGGCAAGGTGCACGGCTTTGCCCGTGGCCTGAAGGAGCTGGGGGTCTCGCCGGGCGATCCGGTGCTGGTGCAGATGCCCAACTCGGTGGAGTTCGCCACGGCCTTCCTGGCGGGGGTGAAGCTCGGCGCGCTGCCCGTTGTGGTCAACTCCCTGCTGGGAGTGCGGGAAGTCCGGGCGATCCTGGAGCAGACCGCGCCCCGGCTGGCCGTGGCCGAGGGCTCCCGGGCGGAAGTCCTGCGCGGGCTTCGGGGGCCGGCCGGTGTGCGGACCCTGGTGTGCGCGGGGACGTCGCGGAGCGACGAAGTGCCCTTCGAGTCCCTCATCCACGAGCCTTCCGACACCATCGCCACGACAGATACCTCGGCCCATGAGCCGGCCTTCATGGTATGCACGTCCGGCACCACCGGCCGGCCCAAGTGCATCGTCCACGCGCATCGATGGATCGTCGCCCTGGGGGACCTGAACCGCTACCGTCTTCCGCCGGAGCCCCGCGACGTGGTGATGGCCACCGGCGAGTGGAGCTTCATCAGCGCCCTGGGCCACAACCTGCTCTTCCCGCTCCGGAACGGGGTGGCCTGCGCGGTGCTTTCCGGCCGCGCCACGCCCGAGAACGTGCTGGAGCACGTGGCGGACCTGGGCGTGACGCTGCTCCATTCCGTGGCCACGGTCTACCGGCGGATGCTGGCCACGGAAGGTATGGAGGACGCGTACGACATCCACACGCTCCGGGGCGCGCACTCCACCGGAGAGGCGCTTCGCGAAGCCACCTATCGCCAGTGGAAGTCGCGTTTCGGCTGCGAGATGTACGAGCACTACGGCGTGTCCGAGTACCAGCTCGTGGTGGGGCAGGGCGCCCGGCATCCGGTGAAGCCGGGTTCGGTGGGGGTGCCGGCGCCGGACGTGGGCATCGACATCGTCGACGACGACGGCCGGGGCGTGCCGGCCGGGTCGGTGGGACGCACGGTGATCTCCGCCGACGATCCCGGACTCTTCCTCGAATACCACGGCGACCCCGGCCGGACCGAGGCGGCCCGCCGGGGCGGCGTCTATGACACCGGCGACCTGGCGTACCGGGACCAGGAGGGTTATTTCTTCATCGCCGGGCGCAGCGACGACTGCTTCAAGACCCGCGGCCTGTTCCTGGTGCCCACGGAGGTGGAGAACGCGCTCCAGCGCCGTCCCGCGGTGGCCGAGGCCGTCGTGGTGCCCGAGCCCGATCCGGAGATCGGCAACCGCGTGCTGGCGGTGGTGGTGCCGGCGGCGGGCCACGATCCCTCGGCCGAGCTGGCCGAGGCGCTGCGCGATAGCCTCAGGGAGGAGCTGGCGCACTACAAGGTCCCGTACCGGATCGAGTTTGCCGAGACGATTCCCAAGAGCCCCGTGGGCAAGATCCTGCGGAGCGCAGTGGCTTCGGGACGGGAGCGTCGATCGCCGTAGCCGCGACCGGTCCGTGTCTCCGTCCGAAGAGGAACATCGATGCCGGAGTTCATCACCGCGGCCACCGAAGAAGACTACCGGGAGGCGAAGGCCTTGCTGCGCGAATACGAGGCCGAGATCGAAGTGGACCTGTGTTTTCAGGGGTTCGAGGAGGAGCTCGAGGCCCTGGAGCGGGTTTACGGCCCGCCGGGAGGAAGGTTCCTCCTCCTGCGCCAGGGAGAGCGCACGGCGGGCTGCGTCGCCCTCAGGGATCTGGGCGGCGGAATCCGCGAGATGAAGCGCCTCTTCCTGCGCCCGGGTTTCCGCGGCACGGGCCTGGGGAGGAAGTGTGGGGAGCGGATCGCCCCTTACACCGAGAATCCCTGCGAAGGCGCGCTGTTCATGCAGTTGAGGTTGATGTAGGGACCAAACCGGGAGGGAGCCTCTTCGCGGGGAGGCCCCATCCTTCGGATGACCACGGTTTCATGTTCCAGGGCATCCACGCCAGACTTCGACGGGCCGGGGGGGCGTTTGCCTACCGGGAGTTCCGGCGGGCGCGGTCCTCGGCGCGGCCGCGATCATGGCGTGCGGGGACATACGCTACAAGGGCTTAGTGGTGGCGGGAGGCATCCTCGGCTACGCCGCCTGCCTTGCGGGTCTCGCGCTGTCGCCGTGGTTCCTCACGTCGCTGGCCGTGGTGACGCTGCTGGGCGTCTTCGACGCCGTCCAGACCATCCCGCGCAACGCCGTGATCCAGTTGGTGACTCCGGATGCGCTGCGGGGCCGCGTTTCGAGCTTCACGCGCATGCTGAGCGTCGGTATGCCCGGTCTCGGCGAGGCGCAGATGGGCGTGGTGGCCGCCGTCCTGGGCGCGTCGTCGACGCTGCTCCTGGCCGCCGCGCTGTGCGCCGGCGCCACCCTGGGCATGCTCGGCTGGCGCCGCGACCTTCGCGGGCCCGACGTGGGAGACTCCTCGCGGCTTGACTCCGCGCCCGCCGGTCAATAAGAGAACAGGCAGGTGCGTCGACACCGGCAGGCATGCGGCGACGGGCCGTTTGGCCGTTGATGACAAGGGAGGTTCACGACATGGCAGACCTGTCACACAAGGTGATTCACGAAGCAGCCGGCGAGCTGCTTGGGGAACTGGCGAACGAAACCGGGCGTCCGGTGTCCTGGGCGGTGCTCAACGCCCACCGGGAGCTATTGCACTACACGCGCATGGACGGCGCGCCGTACCGTTCCAGCGTCCTTTCCCACAACAAGGGATACTCCGCGGTGTGGTTCGGGCGGGACTCGGTGGAGATCGAGAAGATGGTGGGCAACCGCGGCATCGCCGCCTACGGCGACGCGAACCTGACGTCCATCGGCGGCGGCGTGCTGATCAAGGACAAGGACGGCGCCGTGGCGGGCGCCATCGGAGTGAGCGGACGTACTATGGAGGAGGACATCGAGGTGGCGGTGCGGCTGGTGGACAAGATCAAGGCGAAGGCGGGCCTCTGAAGCCACGTCAACCAACGGAGGGAACTCCAATGAAGATGTTTCGTTCCATGATCCTGGGTATGGCGGCGCTGCTTCTGGCGGCGGGGCTCGCCGGCGCGGCGGACGCGCCGTTCTACAAGGGCAAGACCATCCGCATCGTCGTCGGTTACAGTCCGGGCGGCGGATTCGATACGTTCTCCCGGCTCCTGGGCCGGTACCTCAGCAAGAACGTGCCGGGGAATCCCTCGGTTATCGTGGTCAACATGCCGGGCGCGAGCAGCATGTCCGCGGCGAATCGGGTCTACGCCATGCAGCCGGGCAACGGCCTTACCATCGCGGTGTTCAACGCCGGCACGCTGCTCCAGGCGGTGAACCGGGACCCGAGCGTCAAATTCGACCCGCGGAAGTACATCTGGCTCGGCGACCCCGCCATCGGCAGCCTTCCCGAGGTGCTCTGGGTCCGCAGCGACCTTCCCGTCAAGACGTTCGAGGATTTCAAGAACTCGAAGAAGATCCTGCACTCGGGCTCCACGGGCGTCGGCTCCGCGTCCACCGCGGCCACGCAGTTCCTGCGCTATCTGGGTTATCCCATCAAGGCGATCATGGGCTATCAGGGCACGGCCAGGGTCATGGCCGCCATGGAACGAAAAGAGCTGGACGCCCGGGTCATGTCCCAGGCCACCATGCAGGGCAACTACCGGCGCTATATCGAAAGCGGCCTGGTGCGGCCGATCCTGGCGCTCGGTGACGAGCCGCGGGTCAAACCGATCCCCGGCATTGCCACGATCAAGGACCTGAACCTCAATGCCGAGCAGCAAGAGATGGCCGACTTCCTGATCGGCACCTGGAAGCTGTTGCGCCTCTTCGGCTTGCCTCCGGGCACGCCGCCCGACCGCGTGGCGACGCTTCGCAAGGCTTTCATGGAGACGCTCAACAGCCCGGAGCTGCTCCAGCAGGCCAAGCGTCAGAAACTCATCATCTCGCCGGCCTCCCCGGAGTCCGTGGAGAAGACCGTCGCCGGGCTCTACTCGGCGTCGCCGGAGCTTCTCGCCAAATACGACGAGATCGTCACGGGGAAGGCGAAGTAGGCTCCGGTCCGGACGAAACCGAAGCTGTGGTTGAATATCCAACCGTAGGAGGTTGATATTCAACAATCCGTAAAACGCCCTTCACTCGTGGCCGCGATCACCGGCGGACTTTCCGTAGCGCCGGTGGTCGCCCTTCTATCTCGGCAACGTCTCGACCCGGACACGATGAGCGGCGCGGATAAGCTCCTTGTCCCGCGTTGCCAACTCCACGCCCCGGCGCATGGCGAGCTCCAGATAAGCGGCGTCGTAGGTGGTCAGGCGTTCCGTTCGGGCAAGCGCCAGGATCTCCCGGAACGCTCGATTTTCCGTTTCAGTGTCGGTAATGATCGGCAGCCGATCCAGGAGAGCGAGATCGGCGGCAATCTGAGCACCGGCAATGCGCTTGTGCCTTTCCGCCCGTGCCAGGACGTTGCCGAGCTCGAGACGCCAGAGAGCAGGAACAAGCGCTCCCGAGTCTTTCAAGCGATCCAGCAAAGCATCCGTCTCGGCCGATGCCTCGTCATCGAAGAGCCACGCGATGGCGATCGAGCAGTCGAGGACGAACGCGCTCATCGTCGTCCTTCGTCTCGCAGTTCTTTCCAATCAAGGCCGCGCAGATTGAGACCCGAGCGTGCAGCGCGGATTTCCTCGATCACGCTTGCGGTCTTTGCTCGTTCCGCTGGCCCGGCGGGCACGAGCCGGGCGACGGGTACACCGCGTCGGGTGATAAGCACTTCCTCACCCCGGGTGACCTTGTCAAGCAGCGAAGCCAGGTGTGTTTTCGCCTCGAACGCGCCAACCTCGATCATGGTGCCGGCTCCCTTCCCGACTAGTTTAATCAACCAGTATATTAAAAGCGGCGTTTCCGCAACATCGTGCGGGCTCCGGGTCATCCCGCCAGACGGCGTTCGATGATGTAGCGGGCGGTGGCGCGGAGGCTCTCGGCGGCGGGGATGAAGTTCATGTCCAGGAGCTCCCGGGCCCGGGCATTGGCCAGTTCCTGCCTCCGGCTGAGAAGCGGGACGATGGACTGGATTTGCCGGTCGAACAGTCCCACCAGGCGGATCACCCAATCCGGTGCGGTCCTCAAGGCGATCCTCCGCCGGGGATAGGCGTCCTTCAGCGTCCGGGCCATTTCGGTGAGCCACATGAAATCGGCGGCGCTGATGATGCGTTTGCCCACGGTACGCGGCTCCATGATGGCGCGGACGTGCATCCGCGCCACGTCCTCGACGTCGACGATGGACAGGCCCACGTTGGGCAGCAGGGGATCCTTGCCCCGGAGCAGCCGTTCGATGACGCGCAGCGACGTGCCGTAGTGGTCGTCGAGGGGAGATCCGAGGATGAGGCAGGGATTGATGACGGTGAGCTCCATGCCCGGGGCGCTGTTCTCGACGAAATCCCATGCCGCCCGCTCGGCCAGGGTCTTCGATTTCAGGTAGGGCGTAATCCTGGACCACGAAGGGTCGCTCCAGTCCGATTCGTCGAAGCGCTCCTTGCGGAGTTCGGGGGCCACGCTGGTGACGGCGGCGGACGAGGAGGTCAGCACGACGCGCCGGATGCCGGCCGCGCGGGCCGCCCGCAGCGCCCTCAGGGTGCCGTTGACGGCGGGGCGGACCAGTTCGTTCTCGTCCCGCGGCTGGACCATGGGCAGGGGCGAGGCCGTGTGCATGAGGACGTCCACTCCGGACATGGCGTCAGGCCAGCCGTCGTCGCTGTCGAGGTCCAGGGTGACGAAGGTCAGGCGCCCGTCGAGTCCGTCGCCCGGGCCGAGATGAGGCCGGACGGCGTCCCGCACTTCTTCGCGGCGTGAATCCGATCGCAGCGACCCGACCACCCGGTAGCCCTCTCGCAACAGCACCAGGACGATGTGCTTGCCGACGAATCCGGTCACGCCGGTGACCAGGACGGTCTTCGTTCCCGTCATCGATCGGTCCCCTTGTCGGCCCCGCTTCCTCAGGTCTGGTACAGCCCGTCGATGAACCCGCTGTCGTCGATCTTTCGCAGGTAGTGGTAGTCCCACAGCGACATGGGCTCGACCTGCGCCGCCGCCGGGTCCTTGCGCTTGGCCAGCTCGTACACGTTGCCGACGGCCTCGAAGGAAGCGTAGGGCTTGGGGCTCAGGATCTTCGAGATGCTTTCCCACAGGCGCGTGGCCGCCTCGATGTCGAGCTCGCCCTCGTTCTGATACCTTTCGCGGATGATCTTGATGGACTCCTCGCGGTGGGTCTTGAAATAGGCGATGCCCTGGCAGGTTCCCTTGAGGAAGCGCTCGACGATGTCCGGGTTGCGGTCCACGAATTTCCTTCCGCTGGACATGGTGGTGAACCAGACCATGGGAAGAGGGCTCAGGGGGATGACCCTCAGGCCCGCGCGCTGGGCGAAGAGGTCCGCCGGCGGGTTGACCAGCGCCGCATCCGCCTTGCCGTCCCGCACGGCCTCCCATGTGTTGCCGCCGCGAATTCTTTCGAGCTTCACCTCACCCCGGTCTTCGTCCAGTCCGTTCTGCTTGAGGAAGAGCCAGTTGTTGAGACCCGGGTGGTTCCCCCGGGTGGCCACCACCTTCTCCTTCAGATCGGATAGCCGTTCGATGCCGGAGTCCGCCCTTACCACGAGGCGGTGGTCCAGGAGGCTGACGGTCTGGCCCAGGTAGAGCCACTGGTCCCCGCGGGTTCGCGCCGCATACGTGGAGACGTGATTGCCGCCGACGAACTCGACGCTGCCGTCGGCCACCTGCTTGTGGGCGTCCTCGGAGCTGATGTAGGCGTCGTACTCGACGTCGAGATCGTGCCGCTCCCACGAGCCCGACTCCGCCACCACGTGGAGGAAGGCGAGATGACTGCTGGATCGGTAGGGGAAGTGTATCTTGTCCATGGGTTCTCCCTTGAGTTCCTTGATGCCGTTTCGTTACCGGGTGGGTGCGCTACTCATCCTACACGAGCATCGTATCCCCTGCGAGTGCCGGTAGTGGGTTGAATGAGAGGCCGAAAGGGGGGTAAATGGCAGGACACCGTCCGGTTGAAGCAACCCTGGTGACAGCACAAAGCCTGGAGGAATTATGAACCGAATCGGCACCGTTGTTTGCGTCATGGCCGTCGCCGCGCTGTGCCTGGTCGGCACCCTGCAGGCGGCTCCGGATTATACGGGCAAGACCCTGCGGCTCATCGTCGGCACATCGCCCGGGGGCGGCTACGACACCTATGCCCGGGCCATCGCGCGCCACATGCCCAAGCACCTGCCGGGGAAGCCGAATATCATCGTCCAGAACATGCCGGGAGCGGGCAGCCTCATCGCCGCCAACTACCTGTACAACGTGGCCAGGCCCGACGGGCTGACCTTCGCCATGCTCATCAGCGGTCTCGTGATGGAGCAGGCCATGGGCACCGAGGGGATCAAGTTCGACGCGGGCAAGTTCCAGTGGATCGGGGCTCCCAGCGTGGGCATGCCGGTGTGCGCGTTCATGGGCTTCAGCGGCATCAAGACCCTTCAGGATCTGGTGAAGTCGAAGAAGCCGATCACCATGGGGGCGGCGGGCAGCAGCACCCGTGAGCAGCCCCGGATCCTGAAGCAGTTGATTGGCGCCAACGTGAAGCTGGTGCCGGGCTACCAGGGTACCGCGGGCATTCGCGCGGCCATGACCCGACGGGAGGTGGACGGCGCCTGCTGGCAGTGGGTGTCCATGAAGATCACCGCCCGGGACATGCTCAACGCCAAGGGGGACGGCCGGCTGATACCGGTGCTCATACAGGGCGATTCCAATGATCCCCAGGTGAAGGGGCTGCCCAAGTATACCGACTTCATCAAGTCGCCGGAGGACATGGAGGCGTTCAACGCGTGGATGGCCCAGTACCGCTTCTTCCGTCCGTTCGCCGCGCCGCCCAAGGCTCCCGCCGACGGCGTCGACGCCTTGCGCCGGGCCTTCAAGGCGACGATGGAAGACCCGGAGTTCCTGGCCCTCGCCAAGAAGACGAGGATGGTCATCGACCACGTCGCGGCGGCGGACGTCGCGGCCCAGGTGAAGACGGTGCTGTCCACGTCGCCCGCGGTGAAGGGCAAGCTCAGGAACATTATCGGGAACTGAGACCCTGTAACGTCATACACGAGAAGGAGAAGGCGCATGGCCAAGCCCAGGATACGACACATCGCCATCAATACGCACGACCGTGACAAGATGGCGGACTACTACAAGGAGCACTTCAGGCTGGAGGAGAAGTCGCGCGGTCCCAACGGGACCATCTATCTGTCGGACGGTTTCGTGGACGTGGCGCTCATCAGCAGTCCGAATCTGCCCTACGGCATCCATCACTTCGGCTTCGTGGTGGACAGCGTCAAGGCCATCGAGGAGTCCGTGCAGAAGACCGCCAACGCCAACACCTACGGCGCCATCGCGGAGAGCTGGATCACCGATCCGGAGGAGAACCGTGTGGACGTGTCCGAGCACGGTTGGCCCGTTTGAGCCGTCAGGGGCCGCAGTCCGCGGGTGAGCCACCGGATTCACGGGCGGGTTCCAAACCCGCCCGTGCCGCGGGTCCCGTGGCGACGGCCAAGTCCGAGCGGAGGTTCTCATGAGCGAGTGGTCCAAGGCACGTGTTGTCATCGACGAGATGGTGAACCGTCATTTCGAGAGCGCCGAGTACCGGCGCATCTTCGCCGTCCGCCTCACGCCGGCGCGCCAGGCGATCCTGGACCTGCACTATCCCCACTACATCAAGAGCCGGCGCGACTGCTGGGCGGCGGCGTCGGCCAAGGCGCCGCTGGACGTCAAGCGCGCCATCTGGGAGCACGAGAAGGACGAGCTGATCTTCGACGAGCGGCTGGGCGCCGCCCACCTCACCGACGACGACATGGCCGGAGCCACCGACGAGGCCAACCTGCTGCCGGGCGCGCGGGCGGCGTTCTGGGCGTGGTTCCACCTGTGCACGACGCGCTCGTGGATCGAGAGCCTGATGATCAACCACACCACGGAACGCAAGAACAACAACGAGATCGTCGAGGGGGGCGGCTTCACGCACCGCATGGCCATGAAGAAGGCCCGGGAGATCGTCGGCTCGGTGGAGAAGCTCGACGCCAACACCCAGCTCCACATGACCGCGGACATCGGCCACTCGGACATGTTCGATCCGGTGTTGGAGAAGTACGTGCGCGACCCGGATACGGCGGCGGCGGTGATCCGCGCGTCCCGGGACTGTCTGGCCCTGGACCGGGCCTACCGGGGGACGCTGGGGTCCGCGATGATGGAGGTGCCGGAGGACCGGGCGGCGTGATGGGCACGGTGATGGGCCGAAACGGCATGGTCGCCTGCAGCCAGCGCCTGGCTTCGCTGGTAGGCGTCCAGGTGCTGTCCCAGGGCGGCAATGCCGTGGACGCCGCGGTTGCCACCGCCGCCATGCTCGGCGTGCTCGAGCCCATGTCCATCGGCATCGGCGGCGACGCCTTTGCGCTCCTCTACGTGGCCGGGACCGGTGAGATGAAGGCGTTGGACGCCAGCGGGCGGTCGCCCTACGGCGCCGATGCCGAGTCCTTCCGGGTCCGGGGCCTTCACGAGGTCCCCCAGACCGGCATACATTCCGTGACGGTCCCGGGCGCCGTGCACTGCTGGGAGACGCTTGTCCGGGAACATGGGACACGCCCCCTCGCGGACCTTCTCGACCCGGCTGTCCGCTATGCGGAGGAAGGCTTTCCGGTCAGTGGGTTCACCAGCCACGAATGGCGCAATCTCGAGGACAAGCTGAGGAAGAACGAGGAAGCCGCGGCCGGGTATCTCGTCGACGGCCGGGCGCCGGGGCCGGGCGAAGTGTTCCGGCAGCCGGACCTGGCCCGGACCCTGCGCGGCATCGCCGAGGGGGGCGCGGATTTCTTCTACCGCGGCGAGGTGGCGGAGAAGCTGGTGCGTTGCTCGCGGAGGCTGGGCGGCGCCTTCGCCATGCGCGATTTCGAGGACCACGCTTCGGAATGGGTCGATCCCATCCGCTGCTCTTATCGCGGCCATGAGGTGTACCAGTTGCCGCCCGCCACCCAGGGGTTCGTGGCGCTGGAGATGCTCAAGATCCTCGAGGGCCATGATCTGGGTTCCCTGGAGCACAACGGCGTCGACTACCTGCACCTGTTCATCGAAGCCAAGAAGCACGCCTTCGCCGACCGCGAGCTGTACCTCGCCGACCGCGGGAGCATGACCGTGAGCTTCGAGGACCTCGTGTCCGAGGCGCGTGTCGCCGCCATGCGAAACGGCCTGGCCACGGCCCGGGCGGCCGTGGACGTGGCCGCCGCGCCGGTTCCGGGGGACACCGAATACATCGCGGTTGCCGACGGCCGGGGCAATCGGGTCTCTTTCATCCAGAGCCTGTTCATGGGTTTCGGCTCCGGGGTGGCGGTGGAGGATACGGGCATGATCCTTCAGAACCGGGGACACATGTTCAGTCTGGAACCCGGGCATCCCAACTGCCTTGGTCCGCACAAGCGCCCCAGTCATACCCTGATGCCCGGAATGGTGTGCAAGGGGGGCAAGCCCGTGCTGGTGGTGGGCCTCAAGGGCGGCCACGTGCAGGCACAGGTCCAGAGCCAGATCATCGCCAACGTGGTGGATTTCGGCATGACGGCGCACGAAGCCCTGGCCGCGCCCCGGTTCAATCATCTGTCGGGAGCGGAGGTGTCGCTGGAACCGGAGTTCTCCGGCGAGACCGTGAACGGACTGGAGGCCCGGGGGCACCGCGTGGTCTCCGGATCGCCCGAGAGCTTCGGCGGCGCCAACGCCATCGCCGTCGACCCGGAGAGCGGCGTCCTCATGGGCGCGTCGGACCCGCGCAAGGACGGCTGCGCCATCGGCTTCTGAGATTCATCAAGGGGGAGGGTCGGAATGAACGTCAAGGAATGGCGCAAGGCGATCGGTGACATGGTCCGGGAGCACATGGCGTCCGACACCCTGACCCGGTACTATGCCATCAGGCAGACGCCGTTGCGGGCGCAGGTGGTCATCCGGGAGCTCGCCCACTTCGTGCGGCACCGCCGGGACTGCTGGGCCTATGTTTCGGGAAACTGCCCGGAGTGGTCGGTGAAGCAGAAGATCCTCCAGCACGAGTACGGCGAGGTGATCAAGGACGAGTACTCCGAGCACGGACACATCAGCCTGATCCTCAGGCAGGGCAGGTCGGTGGGCCTTGGGGTGGACGATATCCTGCAAGCGGAACCCATACCCACCACCCGCGCGACCCTCTACGGCTGGGCGTGGATCACCCGTGAGAAACCTTGGCTGGAGGGTTTGGCGGCGCTGACGGTGACGGAGTGGTGCAACGATGACCGGCTGCTCATGGACCAGGGGGGCGGCAACTCCACCCGCATGGCCCGGCGCTGGATCGAGGACATGGGCATCCAGATGAAGGACATGCCCAACTTCGAGGTCCACTCCCAGGCGGACGAGGAACACAGCGACATGTTCCTGCCCGATCTGTCCAGGCTTGCCACGGGTCCGTTGCAGGAGCAGGCGCTGCAGGCGGTCAAGGAGTCCCTGGAACTCCTGACCATCTACCGCGCCGGCATCGCGGACGCCATGGAGAGCATTCCGGCGGAAGACTAGTGTCGTGTCCCACGTAAATGTTGACAAAGATGCGCCGGATCTTTCGTTGTCGGCAAGGCGCGATGACGAGCAGTGGCGGTTACCACGCGAGGAAGACCCCGGGTCAAGCCTGCCCCGGGCCTGACCCGGGGCCCGGGGTGACGTCGGGTCAAGCTTGCCCCGGGCCTGACCCGGGGCCCGGGGTGACGTACGCAGCCGACGACGAAAAAGACCAGCAGATTTGTCAACATTTACGTGGGACACGACACTAGAGAGGGCGCGGACATGAGCGAGTGGGCGAAGTACGACGAAATGCTGAACCAGATGACCCGGGACACCTTCGTGGCCCCGGACGTGAAGCGCTTCTACGAGGTGCGGTTGACCGTTCCCCGGGCGCAGGTCATCGCACAGCAGTTCGGGCTCTTCGTGCGCGGCAGGCGGTCGGCGTGGGCTTACCTCATCGCGCGCTGCCCGCACATGGAGATCAAGAAGGAGCTGCTGGAGCACGAGACCGAGGAGATGCTGTACGATCCCCGGTGCGGCTCCGACCACTACACCCTGTGGGTGCGGCACGGCGAGGCCGTGGGCCTGACCGCGGACCAGGTGGACAACGCGCAGCCGCTGCCTTCCACCCGGGCGGCGATTTGCGGCTGGAGTTGGCTGGCGTTCAATCTGGGGTGGCTCGAGGGCCTCGGCGGTGTCGCGGTGCTGGAACGGGTCAACCTGGATCCGATCATCCCCGGCGGCGCGCACCAGACCCGCGCCCAGAAGCGTTGGATGCGGGATCTGGGCCTGCCCGAGGAGCAGCTTCCGAACTTCAAGCTCCACCGCGAAGCCGACACCGACCACAAGGGCCAGACCATGAAGCTGCTGGCCGACCACGCCAAGACCGACGTCCAGTGGGAGGGCATCCTGGACGCCTCGCGACAGTCGCTGGAGTTCTGGCAGGTGTTTCTCGGCGGCGTCGCGCGGGCGATGGAATCCATCGACTGATTGGCTAACGCGTGCGTCCCGGCCCAAGCGCGCACGCCCTGATGGGAAAGGGTAACCAATGGCACGGCTGAGGCATATCGCAATCGCAACCAAGGATCCGGAAAAGACCGCGGCGTTCTATCAGAAGGTCTTCGGTCTCAAGTTCGTCAAGCAGGTACCGGATTCACCCCGTGGCGGCGGCGTGTTCCTGTCCGACGGGCATATCAATTTCGCCTTCCTGAACTATCCTTCCGACGAGGCCGCGGACATGGTGGGAGGGGCCAGCTACGAGGGGCTCCATCACATGGGGTTTCAGGTGGACGATCTCGAGGAGGCCAAGGCGCGGTTGAGCGGGACGGAGGCGGAACTGCTGGGTGACACCGTGGGCTCGCATCACAGCTTCTACTTCGAGCAGAAGGTGCGGGGTCCCCACGGTGTCATCATGGATATGTCCACCCAGGGTTGGGACCTCGAGCCGCCCGAGGCGGCCCCCGCCAAGAAAAAGGCCTGAAGGTACTCGTCGTGCAGGCCGTCAGACGCCGGTGGCCCTCAAGGCGTCCGCAACCGTCTGCATCCCTTCCTCGGTGAGCTCCTCCGAAGGCCACCGCGGGTAGCGCCTGATCTTGAAGCCACGGGCACGCATGGCCTCGCGATGGGCGCTGCGGCCGAAGCGCTGACCCAGCCGGCCGATGGTCCGGCCGAAGTCGTCCGCTTTCTTCTGCAGCGGAATCGCCTGTTCGTAGTCCTTCCTTTCCAGGGCCTCCCACAGTGCCGCGCAGATCTCCGGAATGGCGCTGGTCAAGGGCGGGATGGCCCCGCTCAGTCCGTGGGGCGTGGCCGGCAGGAGGTCGATGCTGTTCCCCGACATGACGGCAAAGTCCTCGGGCATGGCTTCCAGATACCCCAGCAGAGGCCCCTGGGCGTAGTAGCTCGCCTTCATGCCGCACAGCGAGGGAACCTCCTTCTGCAGCGCCTTGGCCGTCGGCGGGGTGAAGGCCCATCCGGAGTACTTGACGTTGTCGTAAAGAAACAGGGGGGTGCCGTCGACCGCCTCCGCCACCGCCTTGTAGTGCGCGGTGATCTCCCACGGAGTGTGGTCGGTAAAGTAGTACGGCGGCACCACCGCCACCGCGTCCACACCCAGGCCCTGGGCGTGTTGGGCCAGCCGGCAGGTGGTCTGCACGTCCGCGGCGCCCACGTGCATGATCACCGGGAGACGTCCCCGCACGCGTCCCATGACGAACTCCGCGGTGGCCACGCGTTGTTCGGTGGTCATCACCGGCCCCATGCCGGTGGAGCCGAGCACGAAGAGCCCGTGCACGCCGGCGTTGATGTGGAACTCCAGCATCTCGGCGAGGAGGTCGGAGTCCACCTCGCCGTCGTCGTCGAAGGTGGTCAGGGTCGGGATGAAGATGCCGCGGAATCGGGGTTTCATGAACGCCTCCCTGTGAGGTTTGCGGCCCGCGCGGGCGGGCCCGTGCCCGGATCGGTGTCTGGGCTCCGGAATCAAGAGGGGCATGCTGCCAAAGCCGGAAGCATGCCCCTCTCTTCATTTGCGGGAACCTGTCCCGTTATGCGGGAACCTGTCCCGCTACTTCACCTTGATGTCCATGCCGTAGATGCGGGAATCAGGCAGGGGTTGATAGTCCACGCCGTTCGACATGCCCCACAGGAACTCGTGCCGCCACTGGAAGCAGGCCGGCGCCATGTCGGTGATCAACTCCATGGCTTCGGAGAGGTACTCGTTCCGTTTCTCCGGATCGAACTCCTGTTGTTCCTTGTCAAGGGCCGCGTCGATGTCGGGATGGGAGAATCCGATCCGCGGTGAGCCGCCTTTCCTGAAGTACTGGTGGAACGCCGAGCTCGGATCGAGAACGCCGCCACGGCCCATGTAGAAAAACGGCACCCTTCCCTTCTGGACGTTGGCCCAGAGGGTGGGCCACTCCGGCGTCCGCAGCTTGGCCTTGAAGCCCGCGGCGTTGAGCATCGGGATCATGGACTCGGTCACCTGCTTGTCCAGGATATAGCGGTTGACAGGGGTCTGAAGCTCCACCTCGACGCCTTCATGCCCGGCCTTCTTCAGCAGCTCACGCGCCTTCTTGGGGTCGTAGGTGTAACGGGCCTTCAGGTTCGGGTTGTATCCCAACTGGCCGGGGCCCAGGGGACCGTCGAGCCGTTGCGCCTGCCCCTGCAGCAGGGTCCTGATGATCTTGTCCCGGTCGATGGCGTAGCACACCGCCTGGCGCACTTCCTTCTTGTCGAAGGGCGGCTTGGGCTGCATGGCCAGGAACATGAGCACGAGGGACTGGATCTTCTCGATCTTGTGTTTCGGAGAGTTCTCCACCGTCTTCATCAGATGCGGCGGGACGAGCTGCGCGACCTGCACCTCGTCGTTCATGAGGGCCGCCACCCGCTGCTCGGGCTCGCGCATGACGCGGTAGACGACCTCGTCCGGCGCGTCGGGGTTCCTCTCCATGGCCGGGTGATCGGGCCGCTTCCTGATGACCATGCGCTGTCCCTGCACCAGCTCCACCAGCTCGTAGGGGCCGCCGCCCATGTGGTGTTTCCGGTCGGCCTCCGCCGGGCCGTACTTGTCGTAGGCCGCCTTGCTGGTGATGATCAGGCCGTCACAGAGGAAGTCCAGCAGCGGCGCGGTGGGCTTGTGGGTGGTGATCTGCACGCTGAAGTCGCTGAGTGCCTTGGCCTCCTTGACCGGACGGGCCACGGAGGCTTTCTGCTTGCTCTGCGGATCGTTGAAGATGCGCCAGATTGAGTGGACGATGTCGTGGGCGGTCACCGGGCTGCCGTCGTTGAACTTGTAGCGCTGGTCCAGTTCGAACACCCAGGTGTTGGGATCCACAACCTTCCAGCTCTTGGCCAGCCGCGGATCCCACTTGCCTTCCTTCCAGTTGTACTTGCACAGGGGGCCGCTCAACTCGGTGTAGATGCCGTAGAGCAGCGCCACGCTGTCGCCGTACGGGTTGTGGGTCTCCATGGTCTCGGTGACGCCGAAGGTGACACGGGTCTTATTCTGTGCCAGTGACACCGTCGCGGTGAGGCACAGGGCCAGGGCCGCGACGAACAGCGCCAGGATTGTGGTTCGTAAACGATTTCGCATAACTGTCTCCCTTCCGTTGACTGAGGATAGACGTTCGACCTTCTTCGATTTGGCGCTTCTACCAACGTGCCATGGCGTTGTCAACCGGCCGATTTCCAAAAATTCGCGTCCGGCGACCGTGGGCCCAGACGTAGCGGCACCCTTTCAAAGCAGCGCGGCGGCCAGACCTCCAACCACCACGACCCCGGTGGCGAGCCAGCGGAACGCCGCCACCGAGACCCTTGCCCGGAGCCATGCTCCGGTGAAGTAGCCGAGGACGATACCGGGCAGGCCATAGAGCACCAACCTCCAGGTGGCGGGCGTCAGCAGCTCCATCTCCCAGTAGAAGGGCAGGGACAATGCCGAGACGATCAGGAAGTAGGCGATCAGGGTGGCGCGGAAGCGGGCGGGGTCCCAGCGCTGCTTGAGCCCCAGCAGCACCAGCGGCGGGCCGGAAACGGAGGTGCTGGCGGCCAGGAAGCCGGCGATCAGCCCGGCGCCCGCGCAGGGCGTGAACTCGCGCGCGAAGGGCGGGCCCGGCTTCACCTGCAACAGCAGCGCCAGGGCGATCATCAGCCAGCCAATGCCCCGCTGCAAGGTGACCGTGTCCAGGTCCCTCAGCATCATGGCGCCCAGGGGCACCATCAGGGCGGAGCTCACCACGAGGATGGCCAGACGCCGCCGGTTCACGTCCCGGCGGAGCTGGATGATCTGGGCCAGTCCCAGGGGCAGGTAGAGGAGGACGATGCCGGGCACCACCACGGTGGCGGGCAGGGCCACCACCAGCGGCGGTACCGAGAGGATCATCATGCCGGCCCCGGTGATGCCCTGGAGGCTCGCGGCCGAGAGCACCACGGCGAAAGCGTAGAGTCCCGTTTCCCAGCCCATCCCGGTGTCCCGTCCGCCGTCAGCCGGCGAAGTATCCCAAATGGCGGAGCCAGACGAAATGAAGCGGCAGCGTCACCATCCAGGCCAGCAGGGTCAGGGCCAGCAGCAGCCGCGTGGCCTGGCCGGTGCCCATTCCCGCCATCCGCGAGGCCACCACCATGGGCGGCAGCTCATAGGGGAAGGGCACCATGGACCAGTTGACGGTCTGCGCCAGCAGCACCGTGGCGATGGGCCAGCCGCTGACGGCGCTGATGTCCCTGGCCAGGGTCGCGGCGATGACCGGCTCGCCCGGCACCGTGGTGGCTATGCTGATGATCATGCCCACGGCGCTCATGGCGGCGAGATTGGAGAAGTCGTGGCCGGGCTGCATGGGGAGTCTCCCCAGGAGCCATCCGGCCAGCAGATCTCCCAGTCCGCTATGCACGACCACCGATCCCATGCCGATGATGCCGCATATGAAGAGCCACGGACCGAGGTTGACCTTGCCCGTCAGGGAGGTGGGAGGGATGCAGCCGACGCGCGGCAGCAGACAGAGGATTCCCGCTCCCAGCGCGACCCAGGCGGGGGACGTCCGGTGCCACTGGTCCGTCAGCCAGAGCGCCAGGGCCGCGGCCAGGATCAGCACCAGGTTGCATTCGGCCGCCGTCCACGGCGCGCTTGCCGCGGGCGCGGAAGCCGATTCGAGCTCGTCCGGAAAAAGGGCCGCGAGCAGAAAGGGGAGCATCACGAGATTGACCATGCTGATGACCGGGAAATTCAACAGAAAATACTCGCCGTAGGTGATCTCGATTCCGTGAATGCTCTCCGCCGCGCCCAGGAGCACGACGTTGGGCACCGCCGCCGTCAGGATGCCGAAGCTCGGGAAGATGCTGCCGGCCGCCACCGCCAGCGTGACGCCGGTACGGCCGTTGGTGCCCGGGCCGAACCCCAGCCGCTCGCCCATGCTCAGGAAGATCGGCAGCATGACAAGCACCCGGCCCATGTTGGAGGGCATGATGAAGCCCATAAGGGCGGCGGTGAGGACGATGCGCCAGAGGAATCCCCGGTACGACCTGCCGAAGTAGGCCACCGCGACGGTGGCGATGCGGGCGCCGAGGCCGGTGGTCTGCACGGAGGCGGCGACGATGAGGCCGCCGAACACGAGCCATGCCGCGGTCGAGTAGAAACCGGTGAAGACCACCTCGGGCGGGGCGCCGGTCAGGGTCACGGCGAGGAAGCAGAAAATCACAGCGGTGAGGTACTCGGGTACCACCGCCGTGGCCCAGAGGCTGATGCACAGTATGACGACGCCGGCGGTGGGGAGGATCCCGGGGGACAGTCCCTCGGGTGTCGGCGCCAAGGCCAGGGCCAGGCCCGCCACGCAGCCGGCGGACGCCACCAGCCGGTGGGGAGCTAGTGGACGCGACACGATACGAGTGTCATTCGGCGTCGGGTTGCCGTTCCGGAGCCTGGTCCGCGAAGGCGGACAGACGCATGCAGTTCCCGTAGATCCGGGCCAGGGTCGGGTAGCGGTCCATGTCGACGTCGAAGCGCTGCGAGTTGACGACCTGCGGCACGAGGCAGACATCGGCCAGGGTCGGCCGGTCGCCGAAGCAGTGGTCGCCGCAACGCGAATCGTCCTGGAGCATGGCCTCCATGGCCGTGAAGCCCGCCTCGATCCATCGCCGCGCCCACGCGGCTCTCGCTTCGTCGTCCAGGGCCAGTTCTTTCTCCAGGTATTGCAGGACCCGGAGGTTGTTGATCGGGTGGATGTCGCAGGCGACGATCTGGGCCAGTGCCCGCACCCACGCCCGGTCCGCCGGCGCCGCCGGCAGAAAGGGAGGCTCGGCAACCCTTTCCTCCAGGTACTCGATGATGGCCAGGGATTGGGCAATGACCGTGCCGCCGTCCTCGAGGGCCGGGACCAAACCCTGCGGGTTGAGTTCCAGGAACCCCGGCGCCCGCTGCTCGTCCCGGCGCAGATGGACCGGCTGGAGTTCGTAGTCCAGGCCCTTGAGCGAGAGCGCGATGCGCACCCGAAAGGACGCGGAGCTTCTGAAGTAACCGTAGAGTTTCATGAGTCCTCCGATACCGGCGGATGTCGCTGCCGCGCCGGATGTCGTTGCCCCGTCCCGCGATCCGGGCCGGGCGCGGGCTCGGTCGGTCCCGTCTGTCCGCCGTCAAGGGGTATACTACCTTGACGCGTGGGAAACAAAGGTGGTCGCCGGATGGGGGCATTGACAACGAGTGCCATATCCCGGGAAAACCGGCAGCCGCGTTGTCATCCGTGATGGGAGGAAGTTCGGACGTGTTCTTTCGAGGTAACGTCAAAAGGATTGTGTCAGGGAGAAGAGTGAGGGGACTCCCTGGGACCTGTTTTCGTGAGTGAAGACGGCGAACAGGATACGGTCCATGGAGGTACGATCCTGGAAGACGCCCATGGGACGGGTACGTCTTCGGACTTCACGGAACCTGCGTTCGATGGCATTGGTGGTTCGCACGGCCTTTCGTTGTTCCAAGGTGGGATAGCGGAAACAGGAGAGCAGATCGTCGAGGTCTGTGCGCAGGGAGTTGACGACGTTGGGGTAGGCCACCGACCAGCGTTGAGCGAGGCGGCGGGCCTGGGAGCGAGCCTTGCGCAGGTTCGAAGCATTCATGATGTTGTGCAGGGCTTTTTTGACCGCGGGTTGGTCGACCTTTTTGACCGGGTCGAGAAAAACTTGCGTCGAGGAATGTTGTATGTTCTGATGGACGTTAAATCGACGAAAAGCGGCCCCGCGATTCGTATTCGAAATATTCGGCGGCGGTCGTATCGTCATGTCGAAAACTGTTTTCCGCGATATGAATCATGCCCACCGGTAGACGCTCACACAACGTAGGCAAGGCACTGCGCCGACTGCGGCGGGAGAACGGCTGGACCCTTTCGACCGTCAGCACGAAGACCGGAGTCGCGGTTTCGACCCTCTCCAAGATCGAGAACAATCAGACGTCGCCCAACTACGACGTGCTGGTCCGCCTGTGCGAAGGCCTCAGCCTGAATCTGGCCGAATTGTTCCGGGGCGGAAGCTTTTCCAGCTTCGCGCACGGCTCCAGGACCGTCAATCGCCTGGGGGACGGACTCCGGTACCAAACCCCGTTGGGCGAAAACCTCGTGTTGAGCAGTGAGTTGTCCAAAAAGACCCTGGAACCCAGGCTGATCCGCGTGCCGAAGGGCCACGACGAGCCCACGGTGCTGAGTTCGCGGACCGGAGAAGAATTTCTCTACGTCCTCGACGGTTCCGTAAAGTTCTTTATGGAGCCCTACAGCGCCATCGTTCTGAAGGCCGGCGAATCCGTCCATTTCGACGCCCAAATGCCTCACGGTCTCGCGGCGATGGGTGAGGCCGACGCGAGTGTTCTCGTCGTCTGCCAGTCCGGCAGCGTCCTGGCCGACAAGGACGCCACGGAAAAGATCGCCTGCTGACGATCCTGACGACCATTCCCGTTTCCGCCCCATACGGCCGGTCCGAAATACACACGATGCGAGAGCTCAAAGGAACGAGTTTAACATCATGTCCTGGACGTAAATACGACTGTACGGGAGTAGCGCCGTCTGGAGATTCATGTTCGCATGGAGTCACGGAAACCCGATAGACCCCTGGTGGCCGGAGGGTCGGACCCGGCGTTGACACGGGACAATGATTGTCCCATAGTCCGGGCGGGAGCGAGGGCGGCAGGAAAGAGCCGGCGGTCCGGTGAGGAGATCCGATGAAAACCATTGATGTCGTTGACGCGGATTCGCACGTGATGGAGGTCCCGGAGACGTGGGACCATCTGGACCGGGAGTTTCGGGACAGAAGGCCGATGGTGGTGCAGGGAGAGGGCCTGGCCACCAATTCTCACATCGACGCGTGGTGGCTCATCGACGGCCAGATCCATCCGCGGTTGTGGGGGACGGGCACGACGTTCAGCGGCACCCCCCTGGAGATGAAGTTCGCCCGGGACAAGATATTCAACATCGGCAGCCAGGGCATGACCGATATCGACGCCCGCATCAAGGACCTGGACGCCTTCGGCATCGACATCCAGGTGATCTACTCGTCCATTCTCTTCCACCGGCTCACGGAAGACGCGAGGTTCGAGGCGGCCTTGATGCGGAGCTACAACACCTGGGTCGCGCAACGGTGCGGCGAGAGGCCCGACCGCCTCAAGTGGGCGGCGGTCATCCCCATGCGGGACCGCGACGCCGGCGTGGCCGAAGTGCATCGTGCCCGGGAGATGGGTGCCGTGGGGCTCATGATCGGCGGCACCGCCGGCCAGCGGCTGTTGCACCACCCGGACCTGTCGCCATTCTACGCGGCGGCCTGCGACGTGGACCTTCCGGTGTGTATCCATACGGGTTGGAGCGCCCCCGGCCTCACCCAGACCTGCGAGGACCCCTACGCGTCCTTGATCCTGAGCTTCACGCTGCCGGTGCTCATGGGCTTTTTCAGCATCGTGGGCGGTGGCGTGCTCGACCGCTTTCCGAAGCTTCGGGTGGCCTTTCTGGAGGCGGGTTCCGAATGGATCCCTTACATGGTCGGGCGCATGGACCACTACCATCCGGTGGTGGCGATGCTGGGAAACCGCTCGAACAAGCCGCCCAGCGAGTATCTCAAGGAAGGGCGGGTGTACGTGACCTGTGAGGCGGAGGAGCCTTTCCTGCCCCAGGTCATCGATCTGGTGGGAGAGGACCAGATTCTCATCGAGGGCGATATCCCGCATGCCGAGGCCCGCGAGACCGGGATCGAGGAGCTCCGGGAGCGCACCGACATCTCCGAGGCGGTCAAGCAGAAGATCCTGCGCGAGAACGGCCTGGCCTTCTACAGACTTTGAGCCCGGGTTCAATCCCGCTTGATGACGCCGCTCGAGGTGAAGCCGCCGTCCACCGGCAGCGTGACGCCGGTGATGTAGCCGGACTCCGGTAACGCCAGAAACACGGCGGCGTGCGCCACCTCTTCCGGAAGGCCGTAGCGGCGCATGGGAATGGCGCGGTCATACGCGCGGCGGGTCTCCTCGTCGTGCATTTTCCGGGTCAAGGCGGTGTCGACCGGGCCGGGCGCCAGCGCGTTGACGGTTACCCCGGTCCCGGCCCACTCCAGGGCCATCACACGGGTCATGGTAATCACGCCGCCCTTCGAAGCGCCGTAGGCGGTCCGTCCGGTACCTCCCCGCATGCCGGAGATGGAGGCCATCGCCACGATCCTGCCGTACCCCGCCTCGACCATGACCCGGCCGGCGGCCTGCATGACCAGAAAACTGCCGGTAAGGTTGATGGCGATGGTCCGGTCCCATTCCTCGCGGGTGGTTTCCAGGGCGTGCTTTTCGATTCCGATCCCGGCGAAAGGCATCAGGATTTCCAACGACCCGAAGCGGTCCGTCGCGGCGGCGATGAGGGCATCCACGTCGCTGCCCCGGGTGACGTCCGTCTTGGCGAACAGCGCGCCGGCGCCCCTTGCCGTCAGCTCGTCTGCCGCCCGTACACCGGCCTCCTCGTTGATGTCGGCGATGACGACGTTGGCGCCGGCTTCGGCCAGCCTGTGGGTGGTGGCGAGGCCGATGCCGTTGGCGCCGCCGGTGACGACGGCGGTGTGTCCCTTCAGAGAAAACATGCGCGCTCCTTTGTTCCCGGTGCTTACCGGATGACGTCCAGGCCGCGCCCCACGACGGCGAAGGCGTCAATGGCGCGGTCCAGGACCTCGATGGTGTGGGCCGCCGACATCTGGGCGCGGATCCGGTCCTGCCCTCGCGGCACCACCGGGAAGGAGAACGCGGTCGCCAGCACGCCCCTTTCCCGCAGCGCGTCGGCGAAGGCCTGCGCCAGCTTCGGGTCGCGCAGCATCAGCGGCACGATGGGGTGCTCGCCCGGAAGGAGCTCGAACCCGAGGGCGGTCATTTTCGAGCGGAAGTGGCTCGCGTTGCGCCACAGGCGGTCGCGCAGCTCGGTGGAGGCCGTCAGGAGGTCCAGGGCGGTCAGGCCCGTTTGCGCGATCACCGGGGCGAGGGTGTTGGAGAAAAGGTAGGGACGCGCACGCTGACGCAGCCACTCGACGATCTCGCCGCGGCTCGAGACATATCCGCCGGCGGCTCCACCCAGGGCCTTGCCCAGGGTCCCGGTGAGAATGTCCACGCGCCCGGCAACGCCGCAGTGCTCGGGGGTGCCACGGCCGGTGGCGCCGACGAAGCCCACGGCGTGGCTGTCGTCGACCATGACCATGGCGTCGTATCGTCCGGCCAGGTCGCAGATGGCCGGCAGGTCGGCGATGGTGCCGTCCATGGAGAACACGCCATCGGTGGCAATCAGGCGATAGCGGGCGTCCCGCGCCTCCACGAGCCGCGCCTCCAGGTCCGCCATGTCGTTGTTGGCGTAGCGGAACCGTTGCGCCTTGCACAGGCGTACGCCGTCGATGATGGAGGCGTGGTTCAGCGCATCCGAGATGACCGCGTCCTCGGGGCCCAGGAGGCTCTCGAACAGACCGGTGTTGGCGTCGAAGCAACTGGGGAAGAGGATCGTGTCCTCCGTCCCCAGGAAATCGCTCAAGCGCGCTTCCAGCCGCTTGTGGGGAAGCTGGGTGCCGCAGATGAACCGGACCGACGACATGCCGAATCCGTACTCGCGCAACGCCTTCCTGGCGGCCTCGATCAGCCGGGGATCATTGGACAGTCCCAGGTAGTTGTTGGCGCACAGATTGATGCAGCCCGCGCCGGTCTCCAGGGTGATCTCCCCCTGTTGCGGCGAGGCGAGGACCTGCTCCTGCTTGAACAAGCCTTCGGCCTTGAGGGTCTCGATTCGTGCGGCGAGATCGTTGACGAACGCGTGCGTCACGACCCGCTCCGCGCGACCTCTTCCCAGACGTACAACGGCTCGATCTCTCCCGCTTCGATCTCGCGCATGCGCTCCTCGCTCAGGGGATAGTTGAACTGGGCGTTGCGGAACCGCACGCGCGCGTTGCCGTGCCGCTTGACGTACTCCTTGATCCGCTCCAGGTCTTCCTCGGTCAACTCCAGCTCGTGGAACCGTTCCAACTGGTCGGCGCCGTGCCGCAGCTCGTCGTCCAGGACCACTTTCATCGCTTCGGCCAGCCGGCGTTCGAACTCGCCGCCCCCGATCCGGCTGCAGGCGAAGAACGTGCCCGAGCCGCCGCCCTCCAGCACCCCTTCGTCCCCGACCAGGGCCGCCCAGGGCGCCCCCTCCGCCGCCAGCTCGTCCTCGATGGCCTTCTTCTCGCGGGACAGTTGGACGCTGGCGTCGTTTTCCGGGAGGGTCGGGTCGGGATTGAAGATGTCGTACCGCCGAAGCTCGCCGATGAAGGGAGGCTCGCCCATGAGCCAGGCCAGCACGTCGTGGCACATGACGTAATGGTTGGTTTCCTCGTGGAGCTTCTCCAGGGTCTCCAGGTAGGTGTGCCGGTCGACGGTGACGCCCAGCCCGGCCAATTGGTTGGCCAGCAGGCCGCCCAACTGGAACACCCGGGTCAGCTCCCGCCCGGTCTGCTGTATGAGAAACCGGATGTGGTCTTCCCTGGGCCGCGGCCGGCTGAAGTAGGTCGCGGCCACCTCCGCCTCCCCGGCCGCGCACTTGCCCAGCAGCACGCCGACTTCCCGCGCCGCCCTCTCACCCATGGTCTCTTGTGAATCCGCCACTGTGGCGCCTCCCGTGAATCGCAGCAGGCCGTGCCCTGGGGGCGCGCACCCGCGGGAGGCGCCCGGTTTCGGCCTGCCCCCGTCAGAGGCCGTAGAACTGCTTCGGGTTGTCCGTCAGTATCTTCTCGATGACGCCGGCGGGGACGTCCTCCCGCGCCCGCATCACGTCCACCATGCGCGGCTCGTGGGCGGGATCGGTATGGCCGTAGTCCGAGCCGATGAGGAGGTTGTCCTCGCCGGTGTAGTTGAGCAGGTAGGGCAGGTCCTCGTCCGCCTCGCAGGCCACGTAGATGCGGTAGTCGCGGAACATCTCCACGTTGGTCTCGTGCCTCCAGCGGGGGCGCTGGATGGCATTTCGGCCGCCGGCCACCGCGGCCCGGGATTCCCGCCGGAGCAGATGCAGCAGATAGGGGATCCAGCTCGCCTTGGCCTCGATGAAACCGAACCGCAGGCCGGGATATCGCGCCGGCAGGTGGTTGGCGACGATGTCCCGGAACGCGAACAGGGGCAGCACCACCTGGTTCGCGAACACCGAGCTGACCGCCAGGTCGAAGAGGTTGAGCAGGGTGCGGGAGCCGGACCCGGTGTGTATGCAGATGGGCAGGTCGAGTTTCTCGGCCTCCTCGTAGATGGGGTAGAAGTAGGGTTCCGCGATGCTGCGGTCACTCTCGAGGCCGCGCAGGGTGACCCCCACCGCGCCGTTGGCCTTGCCCTTCCGCATTTCTTCCAGCGAGGCTTCCATGGAGTGCAGCGGCGGCACCACCACCCACCGGAGCCGCCCTCCGGACTTGGACCACACGTCGGCCATCCAGTCGTTGTAGGCCCGGCACAGCGCGGTCTCCAGCTCCGGGTCGTCGGTGAGGTAGACCAGGAACAGGGTCGGGTAGATGACCTGGACCTTCACGCCGAGCTTGTCCATGTCCGCCAGCCGCGCCGGCACGTCGGTGATCTCCCGGCACGCGGTGAGCACGTCCTTGCGCCGGACCTGGCCCTTGGAGCGCGAAGGCGTCACCAGCCGGAAGCCGCCCCTCCCGGCGGGCTTGGGAAAGAGGTTGCCGTCGATCAGCCACAGGACGTTGATGTCCGCGTACAGCGTATCGTCCGGCACCTCGGTCATCACCGGCCGGCGGGGATGCATGGAAGGCTCCATGAGCTCCCACATCCCCTCCGACTCGGATATGTGCGTGTCAGCGTCGATGACTCCCGGCATGGTTGTCCTCGTTTCGGTTATCGTTGCCCGAAAGGAACCGGGCGCGTCCCGTGTTACTTCTTCAACGCCTTGCGGATGCCGTCCGCCTCCTTGTTCACATGGCCGATCAGGTTGTTGGCCGACGCCACCGCGGCCGCCGAGTCGCCCGGATCGATGGGGGTGCCGCTCTTCTTGGCCCAGTCCGTGAACAACGGGTCATTCATGGCCTTGACCACGATTTCCTCCAGCTTCTTCGCCGTCGCGGGCGGGACGCCGGGCGGCAGGGCCACCAGCCGCAGGACGCTGCTGAGGTACCCGTTGCCCAGCTCCGCGGATGTGGGCGTGTCCGGACAGGCCCAGGAACGTTTCGGCGCCAGGTGGACGATGCAACGGAGATCGCCGCCTTGCGCCAGCGGCCCCACCGTGGAGTGCTCGCTCGGGTTCAACCAGGTGACGAAGTCGTCCCGCATCAGGCCGGGCACGCTGTCTCCGGTTCCGCGGTAGCCCGTCACCAGGTCGAAGCGCAGGCCCAGGTTCTTGGCCGCCAGGTAGGACGGCAGCCATCGGCCGGTGCCGATCCCCTCGACTCCCCAGGTCAGCCGGTCGAGCTTCTTGAGATCGTCCAGGGTCTTGTGCGGGGATTTCCCCGACACGAACAACGTATAGGCGTCGTTCCCCATGCGGGCGATCCACTGGAACTTGTCCAGCTCGTAGCCGGGGTTCTTCGCGGCGGTGATCGTGGGTGAGATCAAACCCAGGAGGTCGAGGAGCCCCACGGTGTGGCCGTCCGGCTTGGAGCGGTACAGGAAGATGGCGCCGCGCCGGCCACCCGCGCCGGTGACGTTCTTGACGATGACGCGAATGCCCTTGGGCAAGTACTTGTCGAGGCTGCGGGCCAACGCCCGGCTCATGGCGTCATAGCCTCCGCCGGGCGGAAACTGCACCACCCAGTTGATGTTCTTGCTGGGGAAGTCGGCCTGTGCCGGCGCCGCTGCCAGTGCGAAGGCTGCCAGGAAAAAGAACATGACACGGACGATCGATTCCATGAGTACCTCCTCTTCGTGCTCTAGTGTCCTGTCCGGTCAAGTCGCATAACAGGACACTAGGCCTCCGCCTTGACGTTGAGTTCCATCACGCCGATCTTCTCGATCTCTCCCCTCAGCTTGTCGCCGTCCAGCAGCGTATGAACGCCGGCGGGCGTGCCGGTGGTGATGAGGTCTCCCGGCCTTAGCGTCACCACGCTCGACAGGAAGCGGATGTGGTCCCGCACCCCGCAGATCATGTCGCTGGTGTGGGAGGTCATGACCTGCTCGCCGTTGTGCCACGCTCTGAGGTAGAGGTCCTGCGGCTCCGGGATCTCGTCCCTGGTGACGATCCACGGCCCCTGCGGACTGAAAGTATCGAAGCCCTTGCGGATGTTGCGGGTGTTCTGCTTGCCCCGGCCCCAGGGGTCCCGCTGGCTGATGTCCCAGCAGATGGTGTAGCCGAACACGTAGTCCAGGGCCTCCTCCTCGGTGACCTTGCGGGCGGTCTTGCCGATGACCACGCACAGCTCGCACTCGAAATCCACGTCGTGGGAGACCTTGGGGATGATCACGGTGCCGTCCGGGCCGATGATGGACGACACCGGCTTCAGGAAGTCCTGGGACATGTGGTCGTCCTTGTCCGGCAGCTCCTGGTGGCCGCCGCCCATGCGCGTCTCCATCTCCTTGCGGTGGTCCATGTAGTTGGCGGCAGCGGCCCACAGCGAGGTGGGGTTGTCAACGGGCGCCCGCAGGGTCACCTGCGCCAGCGGCACCGAGTCGCCGGACCGTATGCATTCGTCGACGCAGGACTGGGCGTCCGGGTTGCCGGTCATCGCCTCGATGACCTGGACCATGGTGTAGTCGGCCTTCAGGATCCCGGCGGCGACCATTGCCGCCCCGATGGGATAGACCTTGTCGTCCACCACCGCCCCCGCCTGCCTCGCGTCATACGTGCAAACCTTCATGCAAACTCCTTCGCTCCTTGGTAGTGTTGCCGCCGGGTTGCGGCGTTGCTGCCTTATACCACAACGCACGAGGAGTGGGACAGGGCGCGCCAACTCCGGCAGGGTTGTGATAAGGTTGATTCCCAACGTTCGACAGGCACCTTCACGGAGGTTGAGCATGAAGACGCGTATCCGGCACATCGCCCTCAACACCGAGAACTGGGACCGGATGGCCCGGTTCTACCAGACCATCTTCGGCATGAAGAAGATCACCACCGGCATGACCGACGAGAAAGGGAACTACAACCCCAACCGCGGCCACATCAGCGACGGCGTCATCGGCTTCGCCATGCTGCAGAAACACCCGGGGAACCAGTCCGGGCTGGACCACTTCGGCTTCGAGGTGGAGGAGATACCCTTGGTGCTGGAGCGCATGCGCAACGACTATCCGGAGCTGCTGGTGGCCAAGAGCCTTCCCCACGTGCCGTTCTCGGTCTCGCGCGGCACCGACCCCTGCGGCACGCAATACGATATTTCACAGAAGGGCGTCGCCAAGGTGCGTGAAGGCTACCTCGAGGACGGCTGGGACCAGCCGCGCCAGATCAGCCACATCTCCATCCGCTCCAAGCAGCCCGAACGGGTCGCCGAGTTCTATCACAAGGTGTTCGAGCTCGACGTCGGCGAGGCGCCGGGCCCGGACGGCAGCTTCTGTGTCACCGACGGCCAGGTACAGCTACTGGTGCGTCCCTGCAACAACTCACTCTACCGGGGCATGCGAGAAGGACTCGACCACATCGGCTTTGTCGTGGAAGACCTGGAGCGGACGCGGAAGGAGATCGAGGAGCTGAGCGAGGCGGCCCCCGAATCGGCGCCCGCCAACCTGGATGCGGGCCGTTTCGGCTCCATGACCCGCGCCGACCTCGAAGGCTGCGTCATCGGCCAGCACGCCATGGCGGACCCGGACGGGGTCCTGCTGGATCTTGTCGAACAGTAGGGAACCGGACCCGACGCGGGCAACGCACAGGGAAGCACCGCGCCGGGTCCGGGGGTCAAGGGAGGCGCTGGATCTAGTGGCCCGCGGTCTTTTTCAAGATGCCCACGAAGGCCACCTTGGTCGGCTTGCCGGCGATCTTCCAGCTTTCGACGACCTTGAGGTTCTGGTCGTCCAGTCGCAGCACCTTGCCGCCCACGGAGTCGGTGATGAAGACGGCTCCGGGAATGGTGGTGACATGGGGGCGCGCCCAGAAGCCCGTCTCTACCGGGCTACCCAGGAAATCGCGCGCCGAGGCCAACAGGTCGAGCTTGCGGGTGTCGTACTTCCGCAACTCGCCGTCGCTCATCACGACCAGCAGTGCCTTGCCGTCGTGGCTTACGGCGGCGTTGATGGGCTTTGCGGCGTCCGAAGCGGAGACCAACTGCTTCATGACGCCCTTCTTGGCATCCACGGCGAACACGCCAGCCGCGGAACCGAGAGGGAAGAAGTGATCCAGACCGGTGTAACCCCAGATCGCGGTCAGGCGGAGATCCTTGGATACACCCTCCGGAAACGGGATGAACCTCCCCTTGTACTTGTCATGGTCCGCTTCCAGGGTGAGGACGCCGCCCCTGCACGCGAAGGCCGCCACATGGCCGTTTCCGGCGTCGCCGTGCAGATCCTTGCAGCCCTCCTGGCGATGCAGCACCTTCCCCGACAGGTCGACGATTTCGGCGCCGATGGGGAGACGGTAGTCCTTTGGGTTGGCGGCAAAGTCCGGGTGCGGGACGGTGACCGCGAACAGGTCATGTGCCAATGGCACCGCCCCGCCGTGGTGGGGACCCGCGTTGAGCTTGGGCGGTTTGTAGTTGGCTCGCTTCTTCCCAAGTTCGTCCTCGTTGAGCAGCACCACGTCGCCGGACCCGTCATAGAATATGGCGGACCACTTGCCACTGACATACAAGTGCACCGGGCGTTCGCCGGTCAGGTCCACATCGATTTGCTTGACCGGTCCGGTCACCTGGTCGAAATGGTCGCCATGGCGTTCCCGGTAGATACCGCCGTCGAAGACGTGCACGGTGTTGGCGTCGCTGGAGACCGCGAGGGCATAGCGCTTGCTCTTGGTGGCGTAGATGCGGCCGGCCGGGGACCCCATGTCAAAGGCGTCCTGCTTCACATCGCCCTTTTTCAGGTCGATGATCGACAACATTCCGGTCTCGCCGTCGCCCACCAGCAGGCGGCCCGCAACGGAAGTTGGGCTCGCGGTGGCCGCGTGGACGGCGAACAACAAAGCCACCGAGGCAGCCAGGGTTGCGAGTAGCTTCAGCTTCTTGATTCTCATTGGATGCGCTCCTTTCACGCAAATAGATTGATAATGATATTGCGTTATCATTTTATGATGGTTATCAGGCCCGCGGGCCTGTCGGTCAATTCACGCTGCTTTGCAGCGCCTTTCCGAAGCTGCGGGCGTTGAACTGCAGCAGCTTCTCGTAGCTGTCTCGCGCCGCATCGCCGGGATCGCCCAGCGGATCCACCACTACGGTCCGGCCACCGAACTCCTTGCTAATGGTCTGGGCCACGCGGGGACTCAGTTGCGGCTCCACCAGCATGGCCCCGAGCCCCTCGGCGCGGGCGTCGCGCACGAGCTTGGCCACTTCCTTGGGCGTGGGCTCCTCGCCGGCGAATTCCTGGACCACCGCCACCTCCTCCAACCCGTAGCGCTCGGCAAAGTAGACCCAGGCGTCGTGGAAGGCGATGTACTTGCGCACCTTCGCCTTGGCCAGCTCCGACCGGACCCGCTGGTCCAAGGCGGTCAGCCTCCGGTGGAAGTCCTGGCGGCGCTTCTCGTAGTAGTCCTTGCCGGCCGGGTCCGCGGCGATCAACCGTTGCGTCACCGCCGGAACCACGGCGTCCCTGACACGGATCGGGTCCAACCAGAAGTGCGGATCGAATGCCCCGTGTTCCTCGCCGCTCTCTTGGGCGACCTTCTCTTCACCATGGCCGTGATGTTCATCCTTCATGGCGACCTTCTCTTCACCATGGCCGTGATGCTCGTCCTTCATGGCCGCCTTTTCTTCGCCGTGGTGATCGTGGTGGTGTTCTGCTGCTTCCAAGAGGTTCAGGTTCGGCGTGTCTATCAGCGTCACGACCTCGATTCCCTTGGGGGCCGCGGCCAGTAATCTCTCCGACCAGGCATCCAACCCACCGCCGATGTTGACGAAGTACCGCGCCCGGGCGAGTTTTCGGATGTCGCTGGGCACGGGCTCGAACATATGGGGGCTCGCCCCAGGCGGCACCAACGCAGTCACGTTGACTCGCGCCCCTCCCAACTCCTCGAAGATATACGCCGCCGGAATCACGCTGGTGACGACGTTGACCGACTGCGCCCAGGCAAAGGCCGAAAACACGCTGATCCAAAAGCCCGCCGCGATGGCGAGAAACAGGCCACCCGATCTCTTCATTGCAAGGTCCTCCCGATGAAAGAATTTAATGAGAATATATTCTCATTAATGAATTCGGTCAAGCGCTTCACCCGCCATTCCGTTGGCACCTTCAACAAGTCCTTCATCGGCCGTCGAGCAGGAACGGGAGGCCCCTTCAGAGGATCACGCACGGGTCGAGCTTGCGCCGTGCTGATCGTGCCCGGTGCCGTTCGTTACTGTGTTGAGCTGAAGATTTTAGCGGTGAGCGGACACGACAGGGTCGAGCGCTTCTGACGGCGTCGACGGTCTCCGCCAGCAGTGTTCACGGTCTGCCGAACCGCCGGACGCATTGAACAGGATCCCGGGGCATCCGTCCGGCGAGTGTCGGCCGGTGCCCGCGACTGTCAAGAATGGCTGATGGGTTCGGGGTAGTGGCCGGGTTCCATGCAAAGCCGGTCCTTCATCGCCTCGGCTCCTACGCCGCGCTGCTCAGGAACTCCGCCAGGCGCTCCCCGATGACGTAGACGGTGGAGTTGGTGTTGGCACGTACCACCTCGGGCATGACCGAGGCGTCCGCCACCCACAGGTTGTCCAGCCCGTGGACCCGCAATCGCTGGTCCACCACCGCTGCGGGGTCGTTGGCCGGCCCCATCCTGCAGGTGCCGCTGGCGTGTTGATAGCTGTCGTAGGTCGAGCGGGCCCAGGTGGCCCAGTCCTCGTCCGGCCCGGGGTTGCGCAACTCGCCGTAGAACTCCCGCATGGGTGACGTGCGGGTCAGGTCGCGGATGAACTCCATGGCGGCGACCATCTTCTTCGCGTCCGCGGGATGCTCCAGCATCCCGGTTTCGATGGCCGGGAAGTCCCTGGGGTCGGTGCTGTTGAGGTGGATCCGCCCGGGCGCCTCTTGCTCCAGCAGTTGCGCGGAGAGGGGCAGCAGGGAGCCGACGCCCTGGATATTCGTGGGCGGCCGCAGGGTGACGCTGAAGTCGCCGTGGTCCAGGCCGGCGGAGCTCCGGGCCATGAGCCGCAGCCTCGGCAGGGTCCAGTCCACCTCGAATTCCCTGGCGGCCGCGAACGTCATGTGGATGTGGGCATGGTCCTGGAAGTTCCTTCCCACGCCGTCCAGCGCGTGGGTGACCGCGATGCCGAGGGCCTCCAGCTCCGCGGCCGGGCCGATGCCCGACAGGAGCAGGAGCTGCGGGCTGCGGTAGGCGCCGGCCGCCAGCACCACCTGGCCGGCGGTGTCCGTGTGGACTTCGCCGTCCCTTTCGTAGCGCACCCCGTCCACCCGGCTGCCCGACAGGGTCAGCCCCAGCACCGGCGCTTCCGCCTTGATGGTGAGGTTCGGACGTCCCCGCGCCGGATCGAGATGGCTCACGGCCGCGGATTGGCGCACGTCGTCCTTGATGTTGCAGACCCCGGGGCCCACGCCCACCGGATCCGGGAGGTTGGTGTCGGGCAGGCGCGGGATGCCCAGCTCGGCGGCGCCGTCGATATAGGCCCGGATAACCGGAGCCAGGTCCGAGTCCAGGCTGAAGGGGCGCTTGACGTAAACCGGTCCGGCGTGGCCGTGATCGGGGTCGCCGGGCAAGTCCTGGTCCGCTTCGATGCGTTTCAGCATCTCATGGACCGTGTCCCAGGACCAGTCGGGATTGCCGGCCGCCACCCACCGCTCCATGTCGTGGCGCGTGGGCCACACCCAGCCCATAGCGTTGACGGACGAGCCCCCTCCCATGATCTTCCCGGCCATGGGGTAGAACGTGCTTCCGTCGATGGGCCGTTCCACGGGCAACGTGTCGATGTAGGGACTCTCGAGCCAGAGCCGGTCCCGGCCGCTGGCCAGCCGGACGGTGTCCGGCGGCGGCTGCGGATCCGCGGCGGCCTCCAGCAACAGCACCTTGCGGCGCGGGTCCTCGCTCAGTCGGGCCGCGGCCACGCAGCCGCCGGAGCCGCCGCCGATGATGATGACGTCGTAGTGATCGGACATGGTTTCCTCCTTCCCTTCCTACGCCGCGCTCCCCAGGAACTCCGCCAGCCGTTCGGCGATGACGTAGACCGTGGCGTTGGTGTTGGCGTGGGTTACCTCGGGCATGATCGAGGCGTCCGCCACCCACAGGTTGTCCAGTCCGTGGACGCGCAGGCGCTGGTCCACCACCGAGCCGGGGTCTTCCGCCGGTCCCATCCTGCAGGTGCCGGAAGCGTGGTGGTAGCTGTCGTAGGTGGAGCGGGCGAAGGTCGCCCAGTCCTCTTGGGGGGCCGGGTTGCGTACCGCGCCGTAGAACTCGCGCATCGGCGAGGTCCGGGCGAGGTCCTGGAGGAACTCCATGGCCGCCACCATCTTTTCCACGTCCTTCGGGTCTTCCAGCAGTCCCGTCTCCACAACGGGGAAATCCCTGGCATCCAGGCTGGGGAGGCGGATCCGTCCCGACGCCCCTTGCTCCAGCAGTTGAACGGACAAGGGCAGCAGGGTGCCCACGCCCTCGATCCTGGTGGGCGGCCGCAGCGAAGCGCTGAAGTCCCCGTGGTCCACGCTCGGGGAGGTCCGTGCCATGAGACGAAGCCTCGACAGGGTCCACGCCACCTCGAAGTCCATGGCGGCCTCGAAGGTCACGTGGACGACGGCGTGGTCCTGGAAGTTTCCTCCGACGCCCTCGAGCCCGTGCGCCACCTCGATGCCCAGCCGTTCCAGCTCGGCTGCCGGGCCGATACCCGACAGCATGAGGAGCTGGGGCGTGCGGTAGGCGCTCGCGGCCAGAACCACCTGGCCCGCGGTGTCCGTGTGGATCTGGCCGTCCTTTTCGTAACGCACGCCGTCCACGCGGCTGCCCGACAGGGTCAGCCCCAGCACCGGCGCCTCGGCCTTGACGGTGAGGTTCGGACGCCCCCGTGCCGGTTCGAGATGGCTCACCACCGCGGACTGGCGCACACCGTCCTTGATGTTGGAGACCCCCGGTCCCACGCCCACGGGGTCGGGGATGTTGGTGTCGGGGAGGCGCGGGAGGCCCATTTCGGCGGCGCCGTCGATACAGGCCCGGACCACCGGGGACAGGTCCGAGTCCAGGCTGAAGGGACGCTTGACGTAGACCGGTCCGGCGTGGCCGTGGTCCGGGTCGTCCGGGAAGTCCTGGTCCGCCTCGATGCGCTGCAGGACTCCGTGGACCGCTTCCCAGGACCAGTCCGGATTCCCCGCCGCCACCCACCGGTCCATGTCGTGCCGGGTCGGCCACACCCAGGCCATGGCGTTGACCGACGAGCCCCCGCCCATGATCTTTCCCGCGAGAGAGCGGAATGGGCTGCCGTCCACGGGCCGCACCACCGGGACCATGTCGACGTAGGGGGTCTCGAGCCAGACCCGGTCACGGGCGCTGGCCCGCCGGATGGCTTCCGGGATCGGTTGCGGGTCCGGCGCGGCTTCCAGCAGCAGCACCTTGCGGCGCGGGTCTTCGCTCAGCCGGGCGGCGGCAACGCAGCCGCCCGAGCCGCCGCCGATGATGATGACGTCGTAGCGGTCGGGCATGGGATTCTCCTTGCGGATGGGCCGTCAACGGTCCATCCGCCCGAGGACAGGTAGCGGCGCCACGGTCACGCGGATGGCGTGGCCGCGCGGGCGAGGGCGCCGGCATCCTCCAGCGCCGCCACTCCCCGGCAGGCGCGGATCATCTCCCGGGTTGAAGCCTCCCCGAGCATCGGATCGGCCAGGGCGTGGACCTTCGCGTCCATGTCCTCGTCGGAGAGCGGGCATTCGAGGCTTCCCGAGGCCTCTTCGACCACCTCCTCGACGGTGCGCCCGTCCTTCAGCCGTATGGTAACCACGGCACCCGCTTCACGGATGTGATCGTCCACCACCGCGGAGACGCGGTCGCGCACCGCCGTGACCCGTGGGTCCTGCACCACCTCGTCGGTGAACTCGGCTACACCCACCCGTCCGAGCACCAGGGCGGCCCCTACCGCGTGGTACACGCTGAATTTCCCCTGGAGCCCGGTCTGCGGCGTCTTGTTCCCGGTGAGCTCCAGCACCAGGGGATGGACCCGGAGTTCCACGGCCTCGATGTCTTCGCCCGTGAGCCCGTGCTCCTGCTTCAGCCGGATGCAGCCGTCGAGGCTCGGATGGATCACCACGCCGCAGGGGTAGGGCTTGTAGGTGTTGAGCAGGATCTCGTAGCTTTGGCCGAGGCCGTCGCAGATGGCGGCGAAATCCTGCTTCGTGGACAGCACCCGGGCGAATCCCCGGGGAGCCTCGAGGGCCCGCTCGGAGCCGGTCAATCCCTCCGCGGCCAGCAAGGCGGCGGCCAAGCCGTTCTGGGCCGCCCGTCCGATGAGGAAGGGCTTCAACATGGTGCCGAACATCTCCCGCAGCCCGGCGGCCTGGGTGGCGGCTCCCGCCAGGGCCCAGCACATGCGCTGCACGTCCAGTCCCAGCAGGCGCCCGGCGGCGGCCGCGGCTCCGAACACCCCGGCGGTGCCGGTGATGTGCCAGCCCGTGTCGTAGTGGTCCGGGTAGACGGCGTTGCCGATGCGGCACTCCACCTCGACCCCGAGGATCAGCGCGTGGAGGAAGTCCCGGCCGGACACGGGCCGGTGCTCGGCCAGCGGCACCAGCGCCGACGCCACCGGCCCGGCCGGATGGATGATGGTCTGCAGATGGGTGTCGTCGAAGTCGAACACGTGGGAGCTGAGGCCGTTGAGCAATGACGCGTGCAGCACGTCCGCCCGTTCCGTCCGGCCCAGCACCGAGGCCTGCGGCTCCCCCATGAAGGGGCCCAGCGCCCGCAGCGTGATGTCCACGGATTCGTGGCCCGATCCCCCCACCGCGCAGCCCATCCAGTTGAGCAGGGTGCGCGCGGCCTCGTCGCGCACCGCGTCCGGCACGGACGAGAAGTCCGATTCGCAGACCCACTCCGCGAGGCGTTTGGTGACCTCCGTATCCACAGTGCTCATGGGATGGACTCCATTGCCGGGAAGGACCGGTGACTTGACAACCTGCCGCGGTGTCTACCATGTTGGACGAATCAATGTACCGTGAATCGACGGAGGTGAGAAATGGACTGTGTAGACGCTGACGGCCACGTGGAAGAGTGCCTGGAAACTTTCGACGACAAGTACCTGGACCCCAGGTTCCGCGGCCAGAAGCCCCGGGTGGTGGGGGTGGACGGCATGGCCTACTGGATGATCGACGAGCAGCTCTTCCCCCGCCGGGTGGGCCGGGGCTGCAACAACCTCGGAACGCCCCTGACCATCGACGGCGAGCTGGCGAAACACTCGGTGGGCAAGGTGGACAGCGTCGGCAGCCAGGAGCTGACCAACATCCCCGAGCGGCTGGCGATCATGGACGAGGAGGAGATCGCCGTGCAGGTGGTGTACACGACGCTCTTTCTCGCCTATCCGCTTACCGACAACGTTCCTCTCGCCACCGCTCTGTGCGACTCGTACAACCGTTGGCTGGGAGACCGGCTGGGCGGCAACGACCGCATCAAGTGGTCCGCGGTGGTGAACCTCGACGACGTGGACGGCGCCGTGCGCTCGGTGAACGAGGCCGCGAGCCTCGGAGCCGTGTCGGTCATGGTGCTGGGGACCGCGGGAGACCGTCTGCTGGACGACGACGCGCTGCTGCCGTTCTATGAGGCCGTGGAGGGAAACAACCTGGCGTTGGGGGTCCACGTGGGCTGGTCCTGCCCGTCGGTGAACAACCTCTACTCGCACATCTATCCGTCCGGCGTCATCGCCTTCCACATGCCGGTGCTGATGGCGTGCACCTCGCTCATCGCCGGCGGCGTCCTGGACCGGCATCCGGACATGCGGGTGGTGTTCCTGGAGGCCGGGTGCATGTGGGTGCCGTTCATGCTCGACCGGCTGAAGCACCGCTATGAGAACCAGGGCGAGCTGCTGCTGAAGTTCATCCCCGAGTGTGTCCCCAAGCAAGCGTTGCCGGCCATGGACTATGTCGAGAAGGGGAACCTCTTCTTCAGCGCCGAGATCGAGGATTCGCTGTTGCCGCACGTGATGGCCGAGGTGGGGCAGGGGCAGATCGTCATGGGCACCGACATGCCCCACGGCGACCGGGAACGCTTTGCCGCGCGGATGCTGCGGGAGCGCACCGACATCTCCGATGCCGCCAAGGACGCCATCCTGGACGCCAACCCGAGGCGGCTCTACGGACTGTAGCCTCCGGCACGAATGCCGCCTGCTCCGTCTCAAGCGCGGAGCAGGCGGTCGAGCGTTGATTTCCAGGAGACCCGCATGGCACTGAAACCGCCCCTCGGCGCCACCTACGGCTGGCGCGCGCGCATCGGGTTCGTGACTCCCAGTCCGGGCCACGAGAACAACGGCTACGAGTTCTATCTCATGGCGCCGGACGGTGTCACCATCGTGATGACGTCGCTCCACGTCACCCAGTTGACCCAGCAGCAGTACGACGACGCGGTGGGCCGCATGGACGTGGCCGTTGGGGAGCTGGAGGACCGGCGGGTGGACTCCATCATCCAGGCCGGGGTGCCGCTGGTGGTCACCCGGGGATGGGGTTTCGAGGAGAAGCTGCTGGCCGAGGTGGCGGGCCACACCGACATACCCTTTGCCACGGACATCGGCGCCTGCATCCGCGCCATGCACACCCTCGACATGAAGCGCGTGGTCATGCTGACGCCCTTCGACGAGTCCATGGACCGGCAGCTCGCCGATTATGTGGGCCACGCCGGCATCGAGGTGGTGGGCAGGCGGTCCCTGTGGCCGTCCGACGAGGCCGGCATGTCACGCCGCTATGGCGTCTCCACCCTGCCCCTGGCGGAACCCTACCACGCCGCCAAGGAACTCTACCTCTCCACCCCGTCCGCCGACGGCATCTGGATCACCGGCGCCCTCATGCCCAGCGTCGCCATCATCGACAGCCTGGAGCGGGACCTCGGCGTCTCCGTGGTGACCAGCATGCAGGCCATGATGTGGGCCGGCTTGGGCCTGGCGCGGGTCAAGGCCGAGGTCCCGGGCTACGGGCGCCTGTTCGACCACCCGTACGATGCGAACTCTTGACGGGTTCTGTAGCTGCTAACCCAACCGCGGCGCCACCTTCTCGGTGAGGAGCCGGATGGAGTCGATGACCTGCTCGTGCGGGATCTGGCCGCCGTGGTTCATGTCCAGGATCAGGCCGGTGAGTCCCATGCGCTCCCGGAATTCCTCGATGCGGTCCACCACCGACTCGGGTGACCCGAACACCACGCGGGTGCGCAGGAACTCGTCATAGTCGCTCAGGTACCGTTCGGCCTGGGCCACGCGGTCGGCGGCGTTCATGGCGGTGGCTTCGGCGATGACCCGGTGGAGGTCGTGAACCACGCTGGCCCGGGGGATTTCCCGCGCCTGCTCCTCGGACTCGGCCACGAAGATGGGCACGCGTACGTGAATCTCCGGCGGATCGGCGTGGCCCGCGGCCTGCCATTCGTCACGGTAGATCTGCAGGCGGTCCTCGTAGTAGTCGCCCATGAACCACAGCACCACGTTGAATCCGCTGCGGGCCGTGTGTGCGAAGCCCTCGGGCGTGCGCACGGCCATGTAGATGGGGGGATAGGGTTGCTGGAGCGGCCGCGGCGAGATGCTGACGTCGTGGTAGGAGTAGTAGTCGCCTTCGAAGGAGAAGGTTTCCTGGGTGAAGGCGCGCAAGACGATCTCGAACGACTCGGCGAAACGTGCCGTGCTTTCCGAGTAGGGGATGTTGAAGCCGTCGTAGAACTTGGGGATGCTGCTGCGGCCGACACCGAAGTCGAACCTTCCGTGGCTCATGTGGTCGATGGAGGCCACCTCTTCCGCGATGCGCAGCGGATTGCCCAGCGGCAGCACCTGCACCGCCGTGCCGATGCGGACGCGCTTGGTGCGCGCGGCGATGGCCCCGGCCACCATCATGGACGCCGAGAGCACCGAGGCCTTGGGCCGGAAATGATGCTCGACGATCCAGATGGAATCCAGCCCCATGGATTCGGCGGCATCCACCTGGTCGAACAACTCGTCGAAAGCGAGAGTCTGCGTCCGCCCCTCGCGTACGTGGCAATCAACCAACAAACCGAACTTCATCCGTCATCCCCGTTGCGCGGCCCGACGTATCCCTTGCACGTTCGCGCCGTTGTCCGTTGTCTACCCGCGCGGACCGACACGGGGGCGGGTTCCATACCCGCCCCCGTGCGCCGGCCGCAGAGGCTCTTCTCGCGTTGTGTATGCCCGGCCGTGCCGGGACAGGCCCTTGGGCTTATGCTGCCTGCAGGTCCTTGTAGTGGAAGTCCTTGGAGACGGGCGCCAGTCCGCTGGCGATGACGGACCAGCTATCCCCGCCATCGTCACTGGCATAGACCTCGCCGCTGGTGGTGGCGGCGAAGACCGAAACCGAATCGCCCGCCGCTTCCAGGCACAGCGCTTCGATGCTCGCCTGCAGGCGGTCCGGGAGTCCGTTGCGCAGGATCTCCCAGGTTTGCCCGCCGTCCAGGCTGCGCGAGATGCGCGCGCCGGCGAAGTGGGTCCTTTGCCACTGGCCCGGGTTGTACTGCGCCGCGCTCAGGAACATCATGTCGGGATTCAGCGGATTGAGCACGCATCCGTCCGGATAATCGCCGTTCTCGCACGGCCGCACGAGCCGCTCCTCGAAGTTCTTTCCGCCGTCCGCCGAAACGTACAACCCGCGTCCGGTCACTTCATACAGGCGATCGGAGTCCCGCGGGTGGATCACCAGCCTGTGGGCGTCCTCGTAGATCCCGAGAAGCTCCTCGAAGGACTCGCCGCGATCCCGGCTCCTGAGGAGGCCTCCCACCTCCACGCTCACGTACACGGTGTCGGGGTCGTGCGGATCGAAGTTGATGTGCTTGGCGTGGGCGATGTGCGGCGGCACCGGGAACTTCCAGTTGGGGACGCTGGGCACCGACCGCAGCGCCGGCAGCTCGGTCCAGTGCTCCCCCAGGTCGTCGCTGCAGAACAGGTGCGCAGGCTCGGTGCCCGCGTAGAGCCGGGTGCGGCCGTTGCTGCGTGACGAATTGATGCTGTAGACGTCCAGCTCGGTCAGCCCGTTCTCGCGCGCCTCCCAGGTGGCGCCGTGGTCGCCGCTTACGTGCAGCCCCGCGTGAAACGCGCCGACGAAGAACAGGCCGCTCTCCGGTTCCTGGTGGATGGCGCTGATGTGCTTGTCCTCCAGCATGTGGCGGGCGACGCGCCAGCCGCCGGAGCCGCGTTCCAGCACTGCGATGCCCTTGTGCGTCCCTACCCAAAGTTCGTCGGAGCGGGAGGGGGACGAATATATGGTGGTTCCGCCGTGGGACAGTGCGATGCTCATGGGCTGTGCCTCCTTCGAGAAATGGGCCCCGTTCCCGCGCCGGGGGACGGTCGTTGCCGGTCGCGGCAACCCGTGTGCGGAAGCGCCACGGACGGCGCCAAACCGACCCGCCTATGCAAGGCGGTACACCTTCGCTATGGTGGTGTCAAGCTTTGCCGGGCGAGCCGGCATGAGTGGACAGGAAGGGGAATGGCCACCCTATGGCGTCATTCCCGCGAAGGCGGGAATCCAGGGGGTGGGGCGGGGTAACGGAATGCAACTCACACGGCTAAGGGTGCTCTATGGGGTTCTCGGCGAGGGGAGTGAGAGCGTGGCGCGCGACCCCACCGGGTATCTGGGAATCGAGCAGGGCATCTACCGGCGGCACGGGCTGGAACTGTCGTGGGACCACGTACAGGGCACGGACGAGCGCAATCAGGCGCTGGCGGACGGCGACGCCGACCTGTCCCTCGTCATCGGGCGGGCGTCGCTCCAGCATTTCCTGCGCACCGGGGCCACGCGGCTCGTCGGCTCGTGCATGAACAGCAGCCCCTACGTGCTCATGGCCCCGGCCGGGACACGCGAGCTTGCACATCTCAAGGGCAAGGTGCTGGCATGCCGCCGTGTCATCGCCGAGACCGCGCCGCTGGCGGAGACGTTCCGCGGCCTGGCCCGCCTCGAATTGGGAGCGGACCTCGGGCTTGACACGGTGGACACCGATCAGAACGCGCTGGACCGGCTCGCCGAGGGGTCCGCGGGTGCGGCGCTGTTGCCGCGGCCCTTCGATTTCGTCGCGCGGGAACGGGGCTTCCTGCCGGTCCCGGACTGGCCGGAGGTGGCGGGAGACCCGTTGCCCATCACCATCGAAACGACGGCGTCGCTCCTGGGCGAGAAGGGCAGCGCCATGGCCGCGTTCCTGGCCGCGCACCGCGAAGCCATTGGCTACCTCCAGGGGCATCGCGACGAGACCCTGGCCATGCTCGAACGGGTCTTCGGGTACGCGCCCGATCTGGCGGCGGTGCTCTACGACGAGTACCTGGGGCTACTGGACCCGCGTGTGACCGTGGACCTGCCGCAAGTCGAAAGGCTGGCGCGGATGACCGCGCCGGACGCGGGCCCGAGCGTGCCGGAACTGGCGTCGCGCTGGCTGGCTCCGGGGGCCGCGAGCCTCGAACCGGCCGCCGCCGGCTCCCCATGAAACGCCGACCGGGGTTATTGCGCCGTTGCCCGCCGAAGCCATAGCCTTGATGGCGGCCTTCGCCTACGCGTCGGTTTCGGTCTCCTCCCGGCTCGGGCTGCAATACTCCACGCCGCTCACCGCCACCTGCGTCGCCATGGCCGTGCGGATGACGCTCTTGTGGTGCGCGGTCCTGGCCACCGGCGGCGTTCCCGCGGTGGCCCGGCTGGCCCTGCTGGTGTTCGTGCTGTTGGGCGTCATGCAGACGGCCACGAGTTACCTGACCTTCACCGGCGTGGCCAGGATCGGCGCCTCCCGCAGCCAGCCGCTGCGCACCACCTATCCGCTCTGGAGCGCGATTCTGTCGGTGGCCCTGCTCGGCGAGAGCCTGGGCCCCGGCGTCATGGCGGGGACGGTGCTGGTGGTGGCGGGCACGATCCTCATTTCCTGGAGTTCCGGCCGCGCCGTCGCGAACCGCGGCCGGACCGCGGCGGTCCGGGGCGAGGTCCTCCACGACCCGCACCCACGTCACCGCCGGTGGTATGTGCTGTTCCCGCTCGCCGCCGCGTTCCTGGCGGGCATCGCGTTCCCGGTGCGGCGCTACGGGCTCGACATCTCCAACGAGCCCCTGTTCTTTGCCGCTGTTCTGGCCACGGTGGCGGCGGTGTGCCTGGCGGTTTCGATGTTCGCCGGCGGCACCCGGGAGCGCATTGCCTGGGACCGGCGCGCCCTGCTTCCGTTCGTGGTGGCGGGGGCCTTCGAGACGGTGGCCTCGCTGTTCTCGCTCATCGCCGTCAGCATGGGCCAGGTGGTGGCGGTGGCTCCGCTGGTGGCCACCTCGCCGCTCTGGACCCAGGTGCTGGCCCTGCTGTTCCTGCGCGGCGTGGAACGACTCAACGTCAGGTCGGTCACCGGCACCGTCGCGGTGGTGGCCGGCACCGTCACGATCATCGCGGCCCGCTGAGCGTGCCGCAGGTAACACCTCGCCATGATTCCCGAACTCGTCGCCGTCGTTTCCGCCGCCATGTATGCCGTGAGCTTCATCGTCGCGCGCCGGGGCCTGCGCTACTCCACCCCGGCCACCGTGACGACCTTCTCCATGGTGTTCCAGGCCGGGATCTTCAGCGCGGCGGTGGCGATTCGGGGCGGGATTCCCGACTTCAGTTGGTACGCGGTGGCGCTGATGGTCGCCGCCGGCAGCCTGCAACCCTTCGTGCGCCAGTTGACCTATCGGGGCATGCAGACCATCGGCGCCGCCCGGAGCGGCTCGCTCCGGGCCACCCACCCTTTCTGGGCGGGCCTCATCGCGATTTCACTGTTGGGGGAAGAACTGACGCTGCCCGTGTTCCTCGGCAACGTGACGGTGGTCGGCGGCATCGCGGCCATTTCCCGGGAGAGCGCCAAGGCGACCGAAGACAAGGCGGACAGCCCCAGGTGGTATGTCCTGGTGCCCCTGGCCGCCGCGGTCATGGCGGGCATCGCCTTCCCCCTGCGGCGGGCCGCGCTGACCCTGACCCCGGAGCCGGTCTTCTTCACCGCCGTCACCGGCACGGTGGGCCTGGCCTTGCTGGGAATCACCCAGGCCGTACCGGGACTGGCGCAACGCTACGTCTGGGACCGGCGGGCGTTCTGGCCCTTTGTCGCGGCGGGACTCTTCGAAGGCGTCTCCGCCGGCGGCATCCTCTACGCCCTCAACGCCGGCGAGGTCATCGTCATCGCCCCCATCACCGCCACCCTGCCCATGTGGATCCTCCTGGGCACCGTCATTTTCCTCCGGGACATGGAACGGGTAACCCGCGGCACCGTGCTCGGGACGGTGCTGGTGGTCATGGGGATCGTCCTGGTGTCCGTTGCGCGTTGACACCAAGTGTCACGGCCGCGCCAGCTCGAAGTCGATCTCCCCCTGGAAGAGCTTCACCCGCGACACCTTCACCGTGACCGGGTCGCCCATGCGGAAGCTCCGGCCGTGGTTCTGTCCCTTGATGAGGTGGGCGGTGTCGTAATAGCGGTAGAAGTCGTCCTCCAGGGATCGGAGGCTGACCAGTCCTTCCACGAACCAGCGGTCCAGCTCGACGAAGAAGCCGAAGTTGGTCAGGTTGGTGATGACGCCGGTGTGTTCCTGGCCGATCTTGTCGGTCATGAACTGGGCCTTCTTGAGGTCCACCATCTCGCGCTCGGCGTCCATGGCCAGGCGCTCGCGCCGGGAGCCGTGGTCGGCGGCCTCCCGCAGGTAGGCGTCGAGGTCTTCCCGCGTCCCGGAGTCCAGCTTCGGGCCCGCGGTGGCGCGGTCCAGGAGCCGGTGGACCATGAGGTCGGGGTAGCGGCGGATGGGGGAGGTGAAGTGCAGGTAGGCGTCGGACGCCAGGCCGAAGTGGCCGATGTTCTCCCGGTCGTAACAGGCTTGCTTCATGGAGCGCAGCAGCATGCGGTTCAGCACCCGTTCCTCCGGCTTGCCGCGGCAAGCTTCCAGGGTGCGCTGGAGCTCCCGGGACGATATCTTTTCCTCGCTCCGGTGGAGCCGGTACCCCAGGGTCGAGAGGAACGGGCCGATGGCGTCCAGGGTGTCCTCGTCGGGTCCTTCGTGCACGCGGTACACGCACGGGAACTTGCGCTTCCGCAAGTAGCCGGCCACCGCTTCGTTGGCCGCGATCATGAACTCCTCGATCATGCGGTGCGCGATGGTGCGTCGGGCGCGCCGGATGTCGATGGGCATGTTGTCCTCGCCCAGCACGATTTCCGTCTCCGGCAACTCGAAGTCGAGGCTGCCTCGGGCGCGCCGCCGGTCCATGAGAAGGCGCGTCAGTTCCTCCATGGCGGGGAGGGAGTCGATCAGCTCCGGGTACTTCCCGATGACGGCGGCGTCCCGGTCCACCAGCATGCGGCCCACCTCGGTGTAGGTGAGCCGGGCGGCGCTCCGGATCACCGACCGGAAGATCTCCACCCGTTCGACTTCGCCCCTGCGGTCGATCTCCAGGAGCGCCGTGCGCGTGAGCCGGTCCACGCCCGGCTTGAGGCTGCAGATGCCCGTGGACAGAGCCGGCGGCAGCATGGGCAGGGCCCGGTCCGGGAAGTACAAGCTGGTGCCGCGTTCGCGGGCCTCGACGTCAATGGCGGAGTCCCGCGGCACGTAATGGGCCACGTCGGCGATGGAGACGTAGAGCGCGTAGCCTCCGGCGGCCGTCCGCTCCAGGCCGACGGCATCGTCGAAGTCGCGGGCGGTCTCGCCGTCGATGGTGATGGTGGTGAGCGGCCGCAGGTCCCGCCGTCCGGTGAGGCCGGCGGCGTCGACGCCGGCGCCGTGGCGCTCCGCCTCTTGCCGGGCCTTCTCCGAGAAGTCCTCGGGCCAGCCGTAGCGGAAGATCACCGCCTGCGCCTGCACCTCGGGGTCGTCGGGCGAGCCCAGTAGCCGCTCGAGCCGGGCCTCGGGAGCCGTATAGCCGCCGCCGTAGCGGGTCATCTCCACCGCCGCCACCTGGCCGGGGAGTGCCGCTCCCGCGCCCGCCAGCGGAATCGCGGGCGCCACGCGCGGGTCCATGGGCACCAGCAGGGCGCGCTCCCCGTCGGTCTGGACCACCCCCACGAGACGACGCTGTCCCCGCTCCAGCACTTCCACGACGTGCCCCTGGCTGTCGCCGTGCCGCTTCTTCTCCGGGCGCACCAGCACCCGGTCGCCGTGCATGACCCGCCGCATCTCCCTGCGGTTGAGATAGATGTCGTCCATCCCCTTCTGATCGGGGACCACGAAACCGAAGCCGTCGGCATGTCCCTGGACCACCCCGGACACGACGCTGGCGGCCTTGGCGAGGGAGTAGTGGTTCTTTTGGAGGCGGATCACCTTGCGCTCGTGGATCAGTTCCTTGAGCGCCTGCACCACCGTCTCCCTGGCCGGTTTGCCGAAGCCTTTCCGTATCTCCTTGAGGCTGAAGCGGTGCCCCGGCCTGGAGAGCATGAACGAGAGGATCCGGGGTTTGAGGTTGGAGAGGTCGTTCAATTACGTTTCTTCGCCGGCGTCCCGGCCGTGGATGGCGAGGTCGCCGAGAAGCCAGTCGCCGCCCAGACCCGCGGGCCGGGGCACCTCCTTCAGGTCCACTTCGCCGGCCAGGGCGGCCAGCACCTCGCGGGCCAGGGTCAGGGAGTCTTCCAGCACCAGCAGGACGATGACCGCTTCCTCGGAGTCCACGGTGCGGAGGATGCCGAGCAGCTCGTAGGATTCCACGATGAACTTGATGTACGCGATGTCCTGCCGGCGTACCTGCAGGTAGATCTCGTGGAGGTCCATGGGTCGGAAGAAGGGGTTGCCGGTGCGGTGGCGCGAACGAGGCTCGGAGGGGCCCAAGGCGGTCAGCGCAGCATCTCCCGGAAGCCCCGTTCCAATCGCTTCCACAGGTTGAAGCCGCTGTCGCGGTCGCGCCTCGGCGGCCTCTCTTCGGCAAGCTTGTCGTACATGTAACGGGTGAGTTGCACGACGTTGGGTCGAATGGTCACGTCGGGGATGTGTCCGGCCAGCCGGAAAGGCACGCTGATGCCGTCGGCGTCGAACAGGTAGCGGACGTTGCGGTAGCGTCCGCTCAGGTCACGGGAGAATTCGGACGAGAGTACAAGGGTCGCCTGCAGATCCACGTCGCCGTCAGCGTCCGCCCAGCCTTTTCCGACGATGCTGTACTCGTCGGCGATCAGCCGCAGATCGTGGCTCCGGAGCCGGCCCCGGTCGACGGTGAACGTGCCCTCGGCCCTGTCGAAGGAAGCCCGTTCGTCCCGGACCAGGGAGATGAAAGCGGGCCCGGCGGCATCGATCCGGTCGACGCCTTCCACGGCATCCATGCCCCCAAGCACCCGGCGGACGGGATTGAAATTGGCCACGACCCCCTTGTCCAGGCTGAAACGGCCCCGTCCGCTGAGGTTGCGGACCACGGACACCCAGTCCTTTCCGGAACTCCTGAACCGGCCCTCCAGGTCCAGGCTCCCGTTGACCGGGTCTGTCGGCCCGAGCGGGAGATGGGCAAGAAGGTCCGCCAGTTCCATGGATTCCACCGCGGGGTTGAACTCGATCTCGAAGCCCTTGCCGTCGCGGTTCGTGAACGCGCCGCCGCCGCGGACCCTGCCGCCCAGCGCTTCAACGTCCAGCCCGTCGACCCTCACGCCGGCCCCGCTCCAGCGCACGACCCCGCGAAGGTTGCGGTATGGGACCCCCTTCAGGCGCCCGTTGCTGGAGGCGAGATGGCCCTTGACCGCCAGCACGCCCTCGGTGAACCCCGCGGACCCTTCGCTCACCAGGTTGCTCAAGGAATCCGCCCGGTACGCCGCGTCTCCGGTGACGTCGGCGAGATTCAACAGGTTGGACTGCACGCTGTAGTGAAGGGTGGGGTGGTTCAGGTCCGCCAGCAGCCCATGCAGCCGCAGGTCCGACAACCCCGACCTCAACTGGATGTTTCGGATCTCGATGTCCCGGCCGCGGAACTCCAGCTCCCCCTGGAGCCCCTGGATCGTCCTGTGCTTCCCTGGCGGGCCGATGACGTTGATGTCGGCCAACCGGAGGCTGCCCGTGATCGTCGGCGGCTCGTTCCGTGGAGCCGACTTCTGCCGCAAGGAGAAGTCGGCGTTCACGGTGCCGTCGAGCTCGTAGCCTGCTGCCGCGGGCACCAGATCCTGCCATCCCGCCAGCGGCAGATCGGCGGTCTTCACCTGTAGCCGCACCACCTGTTCCGGGTGTTGGTGGATGGAACCCGAGAACGCCACCGTTCCGGTGTGAAGCCGGGCCTCGGACGGGCCGATGAGGAGTCGGTTCTTGCGTACCCGCATGGCCATGGCCAGCCGGGCCGTAACGCCGGGCGCCTTTTCAAGCCATTTGCCGTACTGGACCGCATTGGCGTCCGCCGCCACCGAGGTGTGAATCTTCAGGTCGTCGAGCCGTCCCTCGACGACGTTGGCAAGGTTCAGGGGTTTGTGCACTGCCAGCGCCGCGGGCAACACCCGATCCACCCAGGGAATCTGCCTGAGCTGCTCCAGCGTCACCGGGCCCAATTGCAACTCCGCCTTGATGCGCCCCTCGTTCCACGACGCCGCCTTGGAAAAGTCGAGTTCGCCCTCGAACGCGGCATTGTCGGCGCCGGCGCCGAACAGGGCGCCGGTGACCCGCATCCGCGACAGCCGCGGCCTGGCCAGACGGCCGGACACACGCGTGCTCACGGCGAGAGGCGTGGAGGGACGGAGGTAGCCGGGGAGGTGGTTCTCCAGCAGCTTCCATCCACGGGCCGCGAACACCTTCGGCAGGGATTCCGCGCGCACCTCCAGATCCACCGGGTTCTCGCCCCACTTCGACAGCGGCCGCGACGTGCCCACGGTACCCGTCACCGAGAACGGCAGCTCGCCGTCCGGGGTGAGAGTCCCGGAAAGATCCACGTCGACGCTCCGTCCGGCCGACCACGAGAGCGCCATGTCGAGATGGTGGATGCGTAATTCTTCCGGTTTGTCCGATGATCGGTCGATGAAATAGAGCTTTCCACCGGTGGCGCTTACCGTGGTGTGGACCGATCGGAAGTCCGAGCTCAGCGGCTGCGCCGGCGTGAAGATATTGACGTCGCCGTACTCGTTACGGATGACCTGGACCTCGGGCTGGTTGAGGATGATGTGGGAGACGGTGGGGTTGCTGGTGAAGAGCGACAGCCACCCCAGAGAAATGGTGGTCTGGGTTGCATGGATCAGCGGGGTGGCCGCGAACCGGGGGTCGTCGGCGACGCGCAGGTCGGTCACCGTGATGCCGAGGCTCCCCGGGTGTCGGAGAAAACTCAGGTGGACGGTGTCGAAGGTTACCGCTCGGCCGATGGCTTCCGCCATCTGCCGGCGTATGGCCTCCTTGCGGTTCTCCAGCAGCGCTTCCAGTCCCACCACCGCCGCCACCGCCAGCACCGCCGTGAGCGACAGGAAAACCAGGAGCCTGGATACCTTGCTTTTCATTCCTCGAGGTCTTCCCGCCTACCTCCTGAATGAACTCCTGTTCCACTCAAGGAGCGGGCGTATTACAGACCAAAACATATACGATTCAGTGCTTTGCCGCCAATACCATATGTTGAGTTCAATCGACCAATGCACCGGGCCGGGCCGGCTAGTCGGCCCGTTCCACCACGGTTGCGATACCCTGCCCCACGCCGATGCACATGGTGGCCATGCCGTAGCGGCTGCCGCGCCGTTTCATTTCATGGATCAACGTTGTCATGATCCTGGCTCCGCTGCAACCCAAGGGGTGTCCCAGGGCGATGGCGCCGCCGTTGACGTTGACCTTGGCCGGATCCAGATCGAGTTCCCTGACGCATGCCAGCGACTGGGAGGCGAAGGCCTCGTTGAGCTCCACCAGATCCAACTGGTCCGCGGTCAGTCCCGCCCGCTCCAGCGCCTTGCGGCTGGCCGGTATGGGTCCGATGCCCATGAAGGCGGGGTCCACTCCGGCCACCGCCGAAGCGACGATCCGGACCATGGGTTTCAGCTTCAACGCCTCCGCCTTCTCGCGGGAGGCGACGACCAGCGCGGCGGCGCCGTCGGACAACGGCGACGAGTTGCCCGCGGTGACCGTGCCGTTCTTGGCGAAGGCCGGCCTCAGGGCGGCGAGCTGTTCCAGGCTGGTGTCCGGCCGGGGACCTTCATCGCGGCTGTGCGCCACCGGGTCGCCACGCCGCTGGGGTACCGGCACGGGAATGATCTCGTCGTCCAGGCGTCCCGCCTCCTGGGCCGCCACCGCGTTGCGATGGCTCTTGAGCCCGAAGGCATCCTGCTGCTCGCGGGTTACCGAGTACCTCTCCGCCACGTTCTCCGCGGTCTCGCCCAGGCTCACGAGCGGATACAGCTCACCCATGCGGGGGTTTGGGAAACGCCATCCGAGCACGCTGTCGTAGACCGTGACGTCACCGCGGGCGAACGGGGCGGCCCCCTTGGGCATGACGAGCGGGGCGCGGGTCATCAACTCGACGCCGCCCGCCACGAACAGGTCGCCTTCCTCGGCCCCGACCGCCCGTCCCGCCTGGTTGACCGCTTCCAGCCCGGAACCGCAGAGGCGGTTCACGGTGGCGCCGGGCACCGAGTCCGGAATGCCGGCCAGCAGGGAGGCGTTGCGGCCGACGTTGCGGCAGTCCTCCCCGGCCTGATTCGTGCAACCGAGGATCACGTCCTCGATGGCCTCCTTGTCGATGCCGTTCCGGGCGATGAGCCTGGCGATGACGTGGGCTGCCAGATCATCCGGTCGGATGTCCTTCAGAATCCCTCCGTAGCGTCCCATGGGGGTGCGGGCGGCGTCGACGATGACGGCTTCGGGCATGATGCGCCTTTCCTGTAGCGGCGTGGCCGCCGCGTTTCAGACTCAATCTTCCAATACCACGGGACCCTGGTCAAGGGCCGGCATCGGCCTTTCCCCCGTGGTCGTAGAACCCTCGTCCCGTGGTCTCGCCGAGACGTCCGGCCGCCACCAGCTTCCTCAACAGGGGCGCGGGCCGGTAACGGTCGTCGCCGGTCTCTTCCTGGAGTCCTTCGATGACCGCCAACACCTCGTCCAGGCCGATCTCGTCGGCCCAGCGGAGCGGTCCCTGGGGATAGTTGGTTCCCAGCCTGAGCGCGATGTCGATCTCCTCGGCGGTGGCGACGCCCTCGTCCAGGCTGCGGGCGGCTTCGTTGATGATGAGGCTCAGGATTCGGGGGAACACGAGACCGGGGGCATCCTTGACCTCGACGCTCTGCTTGCCCACGCTCCGGACCAGCGATGCCGCTGCCCGGAAGGCTTCGTCGGCCGTGTCGAGCCCGCGTGCGAGCTCGATGACGTTTCGCTGCGCCAGGGGGTGGAAGGTGGCGAAACCGACCACTCGTTGGGGCCGGCGGCTCCAGCAGCCGATGGTGGTGGCGGACCAACGGACACTTGAGCTCAGGACCACCGCCGCCCCCGGCACCGCGGCGTCGAGATCTTCCAGCAGTTGCCGCTTTCGTTCGTGCCCGTGCGCCAGGGTGTCCACCACTACCTCGGTGGCAGGGTCTACTTCCGCGGCGCGCGCGTACCGAGTCGCGGCGAGCCCTTTGTCCGTGGCCAGCCGGTGCCAGTCCTCCGCCAGACGGTTGGCGCCGAGGATCGCCACGCTACTCATAGTTGTAGAAACCTTTCCCGGTCTTTCGTCCGAGGTGTCCGGCCAGATACAGCTTCTGCTGCAACGGACTCGGCCGGAAGCGCGGGTCTTCGAAGAATGCCCGGTAGAGGGTCTCCGTGGCCGTGAAGTTGATATCGATGCCGATCAGGTCCTGAAGCTCGAAGGGCCCCATGCGAAAGCCGCCGGATTCCCTCATGATCCGGTCCACCGTCTCCACGCCTACACCCCCGTCCCCCAGGATCCGGAGGGCCTCGTTGTAGAACGGCCTGGCGATGCGGTTGACGATGAACCCGGGGGTGTCCTTGGCGCGGACCGGCGTCTTTCCGAACCTTCTGGCGATGTCCGCCGCCTTGGCCACCGTGGCGGTGCTGGTCAGCTCGCCCTGCACCACCTCCACCAGCCCCATGAGCGGCGCGGGATTGAAGAAATGCATGCCCAGGACCCGGGAGGCGTCCTTCACCGCGCCGCCGATGGCCGTCACCGACAAGGACGACGTGTTGGTGGCCAAGAGGGTTTCCGCGGCGCAGGCGGCGTCCAGCTTCTGGAAAAGCTCCCGCTTGACCTCGAGATTCTCCGTGGCCGCTTCGATGACGAGGGCGGCGTCGGCAAGGTCCTCCAGGGCCAGCGAGCCGGCGAGGCGCGAGAGAATACGCTTTTCTTCGTCCTCGTCGATGTTGCCTTTTTCCCGGCTGCGGCCGATGAAGCCCCGTATTCTCCCCAGGCCGTGGTCGAGGAAGTCCTGGGAGATATCGTACACCACCGCCTCGAAGCCGCCCTGAACGGCCACCTGGGCGATGCCGGCGCCCATGGTGCCGGCGCCGATCACCCCGATCTTGTTCTCGTTGACCATGATCGATTTTCCGGGGAGCCCGCGGGTGCCTTCGGGACCCTACTCCCCCTTGAACGCCGGGGCCCGCTTCTCCGTGAAAGCGCGGACCCCCTCGTCGTAGTCGGCGGTGCGGCCGGCGATCTCCTGGGTGCAGGCCTCGTATTCGAGCTGCGCTTCGAGCTCGGCGTACATGGACCGGTTGAGCGTCCTCTTGATCAGGCCCGCGCTTCGAGGTCCGCGCGCCAGTCTCTCTGCCATGGCCCGGGTTTCCGCCGCCAGTTCCGCCGATGGAACGACCTTGGTCACCAGCCCGTAACGAAGCGCATCCTCGGCGCCCATGGGCTCTCCCAGCAGGAACAGCTCGGTGGCCTTGCCGAGCCCGATGAGCCGCGGCATGAAGTAGCTCCCGCCGCAGTCCGGGCCGAGACCCACGCGCACGAAGGCCTCGATGAAACGCGCGTTGTCCGAGGCGATGCGCAGGTCGCAGGCCAGGGTCAGGTTGCACCCCGCCCCCGCCGCCACGCCGTTGACGGCGCAGAGCACGATCTTCTCGGTGCGGCGGATGGCGAGGATGATGGGGTTGTAGCGCGACCTCAGGGATTCCCCCAGGGAGCCCTTCCGGTCCGGCGAGCGCTCCTTGAGATCCTGGCCGGCACAGAAGGCCCGGTCGCCGGCGCCCGTGAGGACGAAGCAGCGGACCGCCTTGTCCCGGTTGCCGTCCTTGAGGGCATCCAGAAGCTCCCGGTTCATCTGCGCGGTGAACGCGTTGAGCGCCTCGGGCCGGTTCAGGGTGATGGTGGCGACCCCGTCCCGCTTCTCATAGAGAATGGTTTCGTAGCTCATTTTCCCTTGAACTCGGGCGTGCGCTTGTCGACGAACGCCTGCATGCCCTCTCTCCGATCCTCCGACGCGAACAGCATGCAGAAGGACTTGCGTTCGAAGGCCAGCCCCTCGTCCAGAGGCGCGTTGGCGGCCTTGAGTATGGCTTCCTTGGCCAAACGGATGGCGAGGGGCGGCTTGGCGGCGATGGTCCGGGCCATGGCCATGGCCTCGTCGAGCAGGACTTCCACCGGCACGACCTTGTTCACCAGGCCGCACCGCGCCGCTTCCGCCGCGTCCATGAACCGGCCGGTGAGCACCAGCTCCATGGCCTTGTGCTTGCCCACGAGACGGGTCAGCCGCTGGGTCCCCCCGGAGCCCGGTATGGTGCCCAGGTTGACCTCGGGCTGGCCGAACACGGCGGACTCCGAAGCGATGATGATGTCGCAGCTCATGGCCAGCTCGCAGCCGCCTCCCAGCGCGAAGCCGCTCACCGCCGCGATCACCGGTTTCGACAGGTGGTTGATGCGGTCCCTGAAGGCCAGCCGGTCATGTCCTGTTCCGGCGAACGGGGTGGCGTCCACCATCTCGTGGATGTCGGCGCCGGCGGCGAAGGCGCGTTCGCCGCCGGTGATGATGAAGGCCCGCACGGAGTCATCCGCGTCGAGCTCTTCCAAGGCCAGGCACAGGTCCTTGCATAGCCCGAACGACAGGGCGTTGAGCTGCTTCGGGCGGTTCAGCGTGGCAATCGCCACGGCCCCGTCGCGCTCGATGACGATGTTTTCGAATTCCATATAACGGGGGAGCTATACACCATGAGGTATGGGGATTCAACGTAGCGGTTTCGTTGACTTCGAGGACCCCGTCTGACAAGATCCCTGCTGATGCCCAACGATTCGGGGTCGTCCACCACTCACCACGACGAAAAGCTGCAGCAGATCCTCGAGCACGCCGCCACGATATTCGCGGAGAAGGGATTCGACGGAACCTCCATCCGCGAGATCAGCCGCGCGACGGGGATGAGCCTCGCCGGTCTTTACTACTATTTCCGCACCAAGGAAGAGCTTCTCTGTCTGATTCAGGAGCGCTGCCTCGTGACCCTGCTCGAAAACGGGCGCAGGATCCAGGAGTCCGGGAAGGCTCCGCAAGAGAAGATCGCGCTTTTCGTCCACAACCACCTCGGTTTCTTCCTGCACAACATGAACGAGATGAAGGTCATGTCGCGGGAGGACACCGCGCTGACGGCGGACTACGCGAAACGGATCCTGGATCTCAAGCGGCGCTACCTCAAGGTCCTGGTGGATCTGGTGGAGGAGCTTCAGCAGCGGCAGGGGATCCAAGGGCTGAACGTGCGGGTGGCGGCGCTGGCGCTGTTCGGCATGATGAACTGGATCTACACCTGGTACAATCCCAGCCGGGACCCGTCGCTCCGGCCCCTCATCGAGCAGATGCTGCGCATCTTCTTTTCCGGGGTCCTCGGTGGAGAGGTGAAGGATGCCGGGGTCGAAGACCAGGTGTTCAAGTCATTTCTGCCGGACGGCAAGAGCTTCGGGCTCTGGCCGGGGTCGTGAGGCAGCCGGGCGGGGAGGGCGGCGTCCCGGAAATCAGGCGACGGTTCTGCCGGGGTCGGGCTGTTCTGCTTCGCGCGAAACGGGTGGCGGATTGGGGTCACGGATCACGTCCGCCGGCCGTCAACAGATTTCCGGGACGCCGCCCTCCCCGCTCTCGGGGATGCCGCGGCACACACCCACGACCCTACGCGGCGGCGCTGGGACGCTTGCTGACCCGCCGATACCAGTCGACGGCGTGGCGGTGACCGGGCGGCAGGCTCATCTTGATCCAGCCCGCGAAGTCCACCGCCACCTGTGCCGTGATGTCGGCGATGGTGTAACGCTCGCCGGCGACAAAGGGATGATGGGCGAGTTGCTCGTCGAGGACGGTGAAGAACCGTTCCACCCGCCCGCGCCCCCGTGTCACCAGCTCCGGGATCTGCTCGACGTTGCCCGGTCCGGTCAGCGCCCGCCCGGCGAGTCCCCTGACCTGGTTGCGGAAGGCTTCGGTCACGGCCAGGAAGCCGTCGATCTCGAAGCGGTGCTCCCACATGGCCACCACGGCCCGGTCACGCGCGTCCACGCCCATCAGGGGCGGCTCGGGACGGGCGTCCTCCAGGTACCGGCACACCGCCACCGCCTCGCTGATGGCGGTGCCGTCGTCGAGCTCCAGCACCGGCACCGTGCACCAGGGGTTGAGGCTCCGGAAGGGTTCGGTGAGATGCTCGCCCTTGCGCAGGTCCACCTGCACCGTGGGGATGTCCAGGCCCTTTTCGGCGATGAAGATGCGCACCCGGCGCGGGCTCGGCGCCGTGCTGCAGTCGTAGAACTTCATCCTGCGCTCCTTACCGGAATTCCGTATTGGTGAAGCGTGGTCTCCAGGGTCGGACGGCCCAGCCGGAGCCGTCCATCGTTCAGCAGATAGGAGAACAGGTAGCCGGCTCCGAGCATCAGGATCCCGATCAGGAAACAGTACATGACGGCCCGGTCCGGGTACGAGTCCTTCAGATAGCCCACGTAGAGCGGCCCGCAGATGCCTGCCGCGGCCCACGCGGTGAGCACCACACCATACATCTTCGCCATCTTCTCCGCGCCGAACACGTCCAGGATGTAGGGCGGCATGGTGGCGAAACCGCCTCCGAAACAGAGCAGCACATAGCACACCAGCACGGAGAAGACCCACGGGTTCTCCTCGGTCATGAGGACCCCGAACACGACCATCTGGCTGGCCAGGAGGATTCGGAACACCTTGACCCGGCCGATGCGGTCCGACAGCAGGCCCCAGAACAACCGCCCCACGCCGTTGCAGACCGAGCTGGCGGCGATCAGCGTGGCGCCGTACTCGACCAGCACCGCGGGTTCCACCGAGGGATCGGCCAGGCCCCATACTTCCTGCAGCAGCTCCGACTGAAAGCTGATGACGGAGATGCCGGCGGCGATGTTGAAGAAGAAAACGGTCCACATGATGACGAACTGGCTGGAGGTGAGGTAGGGCAGCGTGGTGTCCGGCTCCACGGCGTCGGGGTGTGTCCCGGAGCCGCCTGGAGCCTTCACCGGCGTCCCGGGATCGCTCAAGGCCAGGCTGCAGGGGATCAGGATCCCGGCGAATATGATGCCGAGCCAGAGGAAGACCAGGGCCAGGTCGCCCCCGGTGCGCACCACCAGAAAAGGGGCCAGCCCCTTGCTCAGGAGCAGCGCCCCCACTCCGAAGCCCATGACGACGATGCCGGTGACCAGGCCCTTCTTGTCGGGGAACCACTTGGCCACGGTCGCCACCGGGGTCACGTAGCCGAGCCCGATGCCCGCCCCGCCGATGACGCCGTACCCGACGTAGAAGAGCGGCAGGTACTCCAGCCACAGCGCCGCGCTGGCGATCACGTAACCGCCCGAGAACATCAGGCTGCCGGTGAGAGCCAGCCGCCGGGGTCCCAGCCGCCCCAGCGCCGAGCCCGCCCACGCCGCGGAGGTGCCGAGGGAGAAGATCGCGATGCTGAAGGCCCAGGCCGTCTCCGTGTGGGTCCAGCCGGACTGGTGCACCAGCATGGTCTGGAAGAAGCTCCAGGCATAGACGGTCCCGAAGCATATCTGCAGCATGGTGCAGAAGAACGCGATGCCGATCCTTCGAATGCCCACCTCGGAAACCTCCGGGACCAAGTCCGGTACGGACGCCTAACCCGCGCCCTTGGCCGCCGGCGGAGGCGGTTCGTCGGGTGCGTTCTTGTGTTGCGCCACGTGAAGGAGCAGCCGCGCCAGCTCTCCGGCCTCGTCGTCTCGGGCGAGGATTCGTTCGTCCTGTGCGCCGTCCGGTTCCTCCTGCCGGGCAAGCTTTACGGCGAAAGCCAGCAGATCCCCCAACGGCCTGGCGGCCAGGTTGACGAACCAGATGGAGCCCAGGACTCCCACCAGCAGCAGGATGGAGATGAGGTAGACCTGTTGGCCGATGGCCCGCTGGATCTTCAGGCCGATGACGTCGAGATCCATGCCCACGTGCACGGTGCCCGCGAAACCCGCCAGGATCGGGCTGCCGACCTCCACGAACTCGCCCATCCCCGGCAGCGTCCGCTTGACCGTGGCGGTTTCGAATGGGTCGCTGTTGCGGATCGCTTCGGGGATGCCGGGAACGAAGGTGTGGGCCAGATACTCGCCGTTGTCGCTGGTGATGTAGACGTAGCGGATGCCCTGGATCTCCACGAACTGGTCGATGAGCGACTGGAGCGTGGCCAGGTTGCGGTTCAGCAGGATGTCGACGCTGGCGTCGGCGATGGTCTTGGCGATGTTCCGGCTGTTGCTCTCGTACTCCGTCGACAGATGGGTCTGCACGGTGTAGATGGTCAGCGCCGAAGTGGACAGCACGATCAGGCCGAACAGCGCGAAGATGCCGAACTGGGTCTTCTGGAACAGCTTTCGTATTTTCATGGTTACCCGAACTTGGCTTTCCAGTCGTCCAGGGTGACGAACCGGCCGTCCTCGACGACTGTGTAGTAGACCTTCTGCAACCCCTGCCTGCGATCCGGTCCGAAGGATACCGCCTCGCCGATTCCCAGGTCGAAGTCGCGCACGGAGAAGACCGCTTCCTCCAGTCCGGTCCTGTCCGGCTTGCCCTTCAGCCGCCGGAGGATCTCCACCATCAATTTGGCGTCCAGGAACCCCTCCAGGCTCACGAAGCTGTGCGGAAACGGCGTGTACGCCTCCTTTACCAGTTCCGCGGGGACCTGGGGGTCGTAGCGCGCCATCAGCTCGCGGTACTCCTTGACAGCCGGGATCGAGGTGTCCTCGTAGCTGGGCACCACCTGCGAGTTCACCAGGTACCGGGCGTAGGCATCGGGGTCGTCCTGCCCCTGCGACAGCAGGTTGAGCAGGTTCTCGCTCCCGACGAAGGAGAGGTTGGCGATGGGGACCCGCAGGCCCAGGTCCACCGCGTCGCGGGCGAAGCCGGCGCAGGCGGCGTAGGCGCCGACGCAGATCACGGCGTCGGGAGTGGCCTTCTTCAGAATCTCCACCTGGGCCCGGAAGCTGCCCGTGAACCGCGATCCGCGCCGGTACGTGGCCTCGCCGACCATCTCGACGCCGTGCCTGGCCAGGGCCGCTCGCACTCCCGCCCAGCCGCTGCGGCCGTACGCGTCGGCCTGGTAGAACATGGCGATGCGTTGCCGGCCGATGCGCATGAAGTTGTTCACCAGGCCGGCGGTCTCCTGGCGGTAGGAAGCCCGGAGGTTGAAGGCGAAGTCGCCGTAAGGCGGCTCCCGCTGGGGCTGGGCGCCGGTGAAGGGGAAAAACAGGTAGACCCGCTGGGCCTGGAACTTCTTCAACATCGGCAGCACCCGGGTGACGGTGGGGGTGCCCACGTAGCCGAAGAGCAGGAAGACCTGATCCTCCAGTATCAGCTTGACGGTGTTCTTGACGCAGGGATCCGGCTGGTAGCCGTCGTCGTAGAGCTTCAGGTCGACCTTGCGGCCGTTGACGCCGCCGTTCTCGTTGACGTGGTTGAAGTAGGACTTGGCGCCGCGGTAGAGCTCGGTGCCGAGGCCGCGGGAGGGGCCGGAGAAGGCGGCAGACACTCCCAGCACGATCTCGCCGTCAGGTCCGATTCCTCGGATGGCGGCGGCATCGGCCGGGCTCAGGGAGTGGAGCCAAGGCGGGGCCAGGATCGCGGCCAGTCCGGCGCGGACCACCGTCCGGCGCGTCAGACGCGCGCCCGCATCCTGCTGCACCCGCTTGTCTCCAGGGTTACGACTCTGCGTGCTCACAAACGGCCTCGCTTTCCTGATGTTCGAAGTGACAGGGAACTCGCCGTCCGTGTGAGGACCAACCACCGCAGGTTAACTGCTATCTTCGTTTGAATCAAAGGTCGCCCGCGGGCGCCCTACGCTCCACCCCGGAAAGACCGCAACAACTCGATGGTTTCCCGGTCCTCCTTTAAATCCTTGCCCTTGGGGGTTTCGAGGCACATGGGGAGGCCGAAGAAACGCTTGTCGTTCACCAGCAGGCGGAACGGTTCGAGATCGATGTGTCCCTTGCCGAGGATCTCGTGACGGTCCACACGGCAGTCGAGCTCCTTTTTCGAATCGTTCAGGTGGAACGCCGCCAGGAGCCTGACCCCGATGGTCTCGTCGAACTCGGTGAACGTCCTTTCGTAGCCTTCCCGGGTGCGGATGTCGTAGCCGGCGGCGAACGCGTGTTGGGTGTCGAAGCACACCCTGAGCCGGTCGCTCTCCTTCACGCCGTCGATGATGTTGCGGATGTGCTCGAAGCGGTAGCCCAGGTTGGTGCCCTGCCCGGCGGTGATCTCCAGCGCGACGCGCACCTTGAAGCCCGCGCAGCGCCGGTGGATGGCGTCCAGGGAACGGGCGATTGTACGCAGGCCCACTCGTTCGCCCGCCCCGGTGTGGGCTCCCGGATGGGCGATGAGGCAGGGAATGTCCAGAGCCTCGCAGCGCTCCATCTCGTCCACGAAGGCGGCCACGGACTTCTGCCGCAGCTCCCGGTCTGGCGCGCCGAGGTTCAGCAGGTAGGAGTCGTGGGCCACCACCGTGTGGATCCCGCTGGCCTTCTGGGTGTCCTTGAAGGTGCGGACGTCGTCCTCGCTCAAGGGCTTTGCGGCCCACTGCCGCGAGGATTTGGTAAAGATCTGGACGGCCTCGCAACCCACGCTGTCGCCCGCGTGAAGCGCATTGTGAACCCCGCCCGCGATGGACATGTGGGCGCCCAAGAGGGGGCGGTCCGTGGGTTTCTTCTTGCGTGCGAGCGTCATGAAATCGTTGTACCACAGACCCATCGGGAAAGCGGGAGCGGTACGAGATTTTCCGATCATCTGTGGTCGACGCCGCTTGCCCCTTATATCAAAATCGGTATATTCGGGGGATGGTCTGGCGCGTGGAAATCCTGAACCAAACGGTCAGGGATGAGATTGACTCACTCGGGTACGATCACAAATGATCGATAGCAGGAAATCTTATTGTGATTGAATTTGACGATCTGCGGAATGATTGGAACAAGGACCCCGAGTTCCGGGCGGAGTTCGAGGCCCTCAAGCCCGAGTTTGAATTGGCACGGAAGCTCATTGAGGCACGCGTCAGGGCGGGAATGAGCCAGAGCGAGGTTGCTATCCGGATGGGGACGAGCCAGCCTACCGTCGCCCGCCTGGAAAGCGGCCACAAACCATCGTTGAAGACATTGGAACGCTATGCGGACGCTGTCGGCATGAAGGTGGAGATCAACCTCGTCGCAGGCTGAAAAACCAGCGCGGAGGGGCTACAGGGATCCGAGCGACCGTTTCAGACAGATTTCGCTGGGCGTCCGACTCCTCTCCACTGTTGCCGCATGTGCCGGATTGCAGTATCCCAAGACGACGCCGAACAAGGAGGAGGATTACGATGGCGAACTGGCTGCTCAAGACCGAACCCAGCGTTTATTCCTTTGCGGACCTGCAACGGGACAAGAGCACGATCTGGGACGGTATCAAGAACAATCTCGCTCTCAAGCACCTCAAGACCGTGAAGAAGGGCGACCGGTGCATCATCTATCACACCGGCGGCGAGCGGATCTGCGTCGGCCTCGGCACCGCCACCACCGGCGCCTATGCCGATCCCGAGAAGGACGATCCCAGGCTCCTGGTGTTCGACATCAAGGTCGGCAAGGCGCTGAAGCGTGAGGTGTCGCTGGCCGAGATGAAGCTCAACCCAAAGCTGGAAGGCTTCGACCTGTTCCGGCTGGGCCGGCTTTCCTTCGTTCCGGTGAGCGACGCCCACTACGACGTCATCATGGAGATGGCCAAGGGCTGAAGTGCCGCATGCCGCCTGGAACGCCGGGCGCCAACAGGAGAGAGTCCATGAACAAGGCAGACTTCCGTCAGTTCTATCGGGACGCCCACGCGGTCGAGTGCCTCAGCGAACGGGAGAAGATCTTTCTCGGCCTCGCCGTGGCCATGACCCGGAACTGCGATCCCTGAGTGGACCGCCGCCTTGCGGACGCAAGGAAAGCAGACATTCCCGAGGAACACCTCGATGCCGCGGTGGACGTCATCGCCGCCGTCGACGCCGGCATCCTGCAGTCCCTCAACCAGCGCATCAAGCAGCGGCAGAAGGAACGGGAGTGACCCGTTCCGCTTGCCGCGGCGTTGTTGAAACCCGCCCGTCCAGGTGGTAAACGTCAAGGTCTATCCTGGCGTGGTCGCATAGCTCAGTCGGCTAGAGCGCTTGCCTCACATGCAAGAGGCCGCAGGTTCGAGTCCTGCTGCGACCACCATAATTTCAACAACTTACGAACGCGTAGGTCTCTCTCTGCTCCGAAATGGCCATATTTTGTCCGCCTTTTGTCCGCGTCGCCTACCGGATGGCTCTGACCTTCCGCTCGCCGATCTGTTGCCTCAGATACTCGTCTAACTGGATCTGGGCCTGCCTCATCTGTTCTGCGTCCGTGATGTTGTACCGGTCGAACATCGCCCTGGTGACATGTCCGGTGAAGTCCATCGCGACCCTGAACACCCGCCTCCCGCAGATTACGGGTAGCGCTCCGGCACAGATCGTGAACGACCACCCCCTCAATGCCCGCGGCCCGGCAGGCGCTGTTCCACCTTTTGCGGAAGTTACCGATAGGCTGGCCGTTCCAATGGAAGACGAACGGGCAATCGAGTCTTCGTGCCCCGTGAGCCTCCCGGACGATGTCCCAGAGGCGACCCTCGAGGGTCAGCGGACGTGAGCGCTTCGTCTTCGAGTTTTCGATCTTCAGGACGGCGACCCGCTCGTCCATGTTGACGTCGGCCCAACGCAGGGAGCGCATCTCGCCGACACGCCACCCGCTCAGGTAAAGGAACTCCACTGGCCTCTGAAGCCAAGGGCAGATGGCCAAGAACGGCCGCGAAGTCCGCAGGATAGAGAAAGCCTTCCCGCGTCCGCTCCCCATCCAGCAGTCCGAAGTGCGACTTACGGAGAAGCACCTTCCTGTTCACGGCCAGCGACATCATGCGGTTGAGGGTTGCGACTTCGCGGTTCACGGTCGCGCGGGCCGCCCCTTCCTCAAGTCTGGACACCTGATACTGGCTCACGCGTTCCGGTGTTATGTCCACGGCGCGGTCGAGCCCAAACCGCTGGGTGAGATGCACGATGTGGTTTCGCAGTGTGCTCAGACTGCGATTTCCTGCGGCTGGCCTTACCCGGGGTTGGTGGACAGGTTGGTTAAGCTGCCCGTGCCATCCGCTCAAAGCCTGCTGGTGTCTGGTAGCAGAGGGTCGAGTGGCGACGTTGCCGATTGTAGAACACCTCGATGAACTCGAAAATCGCGGCCCTTGCCTCGGCTGGACTAGGGTAGTCGGCGTGGTGGATGAGCTCGGTCTTCAGCGTAGCAAAGAAGCTCTCCACGACGGCGTTGTCCCAGGACGTCCTGGGCCGCAAGGTAGGGATGAGCGACCCCGACATGGGAGAATGGAGCTACGCGTACAACTCCCTGGGAGAGATCACCTCCCAGACCGACGCCAAGGGTCAGACGGCGACCATGGAGTACGATGTGCTGGGTCGGATGGTAAGCCGGACCGAGGGGGAAGGGACCACCACCTGGAGCTATGACACGGCGGTCACGGGCATAGGAAAACTCCACTGGGTGGCGGGACCCCACGGGTACCTGCGCATGCATGGCTACGACCACGTAGGGAGGCCCAAGAGCGAGACCGAGACCATCAAGGGCGAGACCTTCCGGACCAGCCGGAGTTTTGACCGCGCCGGCCGCGTGGCCACGGTGAGCTACCCCAAGAAGGGGTTTGGGGTGGGTTACGAGTATACCGCGAGCGGGTATTCGAGTAATATCTACAGTGTGGAGTCCCCGGGGACGGTGTACTGGACGGCGGAGGAGGTGAACGCCGAGGGACAGATCACCCAGGCGATGCTGGGGAACGGAGTGGGCACCACCCGGAGCTACGACCCGGAGACCGGACTGGTGGAGAGCATACAGTCAGGCAAGGACGGCAACACCGAGGTACAGGACCTGGGGTATGTGTTCGACAGTCTGGGGAACCTGAACACCCGGGAGGATTCCATCCAGGGGGTGTACGAGAGTTTTGACTATGACCTCTTGAACCGTCTTACGGGCGGCGCGGTGTACGATGCACTGGACGACACCGAGCGGGAGGAGAAGACCTACAGCTACGACGCCGTGGGCAACATCGTGAACAAGTCGGACGTGGGGGATGACGACTACGAGTACGGGACCGGGAACGAAGCGGGGTCAGGGGATGCAGGTCCTCATGCGGTGGTGAGCGCGGGTGGGAACACGTACGAGTACGACGACAACGGGAACATGACCTCCGGGGCGGGACGGACCATGACCTGGACGAGTTTCAACAAGCCCCAGGTCATAAGCGACTCCGCTACCACCAGCGCATTCATCCACGGTCCCGAAAGAGCCCGGATATAGCAGACCCGGGTGCAGGGGGCGGCCACCACCACCATCAAGTACGTGGGGTTGGCGTTCGAGCAGGTGGAGAAGACGGGTGTGGCCACCGAGTACGTGCACTACGTGTTTGCGGGGGAGAGGCGAATAGCGGTGTACACCACCGACGATGCCGCCGCGCCCGCGGAGACGACGCGGTACCTGCACCAGGACCACCTGGGGTCGGTGGACACGATCACGGACGAGACCGGGGCGGTGGTGGAGCGGCTGTCGTACGATGCCTTCGGCAAGCGGAGGACGGCCACGGGGACCGATGCCTGGACCGACTCGGTCATAGCCATCACCCCGGGGAACACCCCCAGAGGGTTTACCGACCACGAGCATCTGGACGACTTCGAGCTGGTGCACATGAACGGGAGGGTGTACGACCCGGTGCTGGGGAGGTTCCTGAGTCCGGATCCATTCGTGCAGTATCCGGAGAGTACTCAGGGGTTTAACCGGTATACCTATACCTCCAACAACCCCCTGTCCTTTACCGATCCCAGCGGGTACTTCCTTTCAGAGCCGGATTGGGACGCAGACTACGAAGTCGACGACGACGAGGAGAACGGGGGGTCCTACGGCTGCGACGGCTGCGGCTATACTGGCAACGATGAGGATGAACTGTACGGCTACGATCCGTGGGACGACACGCCGGTACGGCCCGGGGACACTAGGATCACTAACACCGGCACGGGACAAAAAGTATCAAGCGCCTCCGGTTCGGGCGGGGGAGTGACCATAGTGCCAGACTACGACAGTTGGGAGAAAGAGCATAGGCTCCCCACCACGGAGACTATCAGAGCCGAAATGAACGACCTTCTACTAGCGGGAGACATGAGGAGGGTTCAGGATTATGCCGAGATACTTGGTATCGAGGGAGGGGCATGGGAGCAAGTTAAGGGTTTATGGGATGCTGTCAAAAAGGGGCACAGTGTCGAAATAGGCGCTGGTTGGGGGTATCACATCAAAGAACTTAAATTTGGCCCTTTCAAAATTGGTGGCGGGTTCGTAGTCGCTTCTGGTGGGCTTAACCGCGATTACAGAGGAACAGCTATTTGGGGTAAATCGACTGCTGATCTCCAGTTTAGCTACTATAACTTCGGTGGCCGTCTTTATGGGTGGGATGCTGATTTCAACCACAGGGACGGAGTTAAGAACATGAACATTTTTGGTTGGGAGGCCCCCAGTTGGGACTTGTCCATCGGCATTAGCGGGACTATAGCACCCTATTCATTTGGAATCGAGTATGATCTTAAACCAATTAGGGACTACTTTACTGGCAAGTAGTTTCCGATGAAAGGTGAAGTCTGCCGCTCGCGTGTCCAAGAAAGCAGAACCATCTCATATGTGCGTAGAATAGTACCGGAGAAGTGAAGGTGACACATGACAAAGTATATTTTGCCACCGGTTTTCAAGAGGTTGATTAGAGTCTGCTATCACTCGACATTTTTTTTGATTGCGTTTTATGCCGTGTTTTTCTTAGCCATCGTCTTTTCCATGATACAAGGTTGGTTAGACCAAGACTGGTTAGAGCAAGATTGGTCAGAGCAAGACTATCCAATTCTTATGGCCGTCTCTCATATTTGTGTTGGCCTTATCTTTATCTGTGTTATATCTATGACGTCTTATGCAATTGGTTATGTGTGTTACTTATGGAAGTTAGGTTATCGAGGAGAGGCTATCAAAGGACTCGTAACTTTTTGTCTGCTAAACATATTAGCGGGATACATATGGTTTTATCAGTCTGAGATAAAGAATCAAGAAATCCGTTTTAGTCTTTTTAGACTATTTTGAATTTTTGTGGTCCATGGGATGTGTGGTGTGCCTACAGCTGAGGTGGTCCTGGAAAATCGGACAGGTTGCTAAGGTGTATTCCACCGACTGGAGGAGGGATACGCAATGAGCACACGACGACGGTTCAGCGGAGACTTCAAGGCGAAGGTGGCGCTGGAGGCACTGCGAGGGGACAAGACGATCCAGGAGATCGCCACGCGGCACAAGATCCACCCGAACCAGGTGAGCACGTGGAAGCAGCGGGCGGTGGAGGGGATGAAGGAGGTGTTCTCCAAGGGGGTGGAGCGGGCACGAGGGGACCACGAGGGGGAGATTCGGGACCTGCACGCGAAGATCGGGGAGCTGACGGTGGAGCGGGATTTTTTGGCCAAAGGGCTCAAGTGGTAAGCCGGGACAAGCGCCGGGCGATGACCCAGCCCGGCCATCCCAAGCTCAGCTTGAGCCGTCAATGCCATCTGCTTCGAGTGAGCCGATCCTCTGTGTACCACAGGCCCAAGGGCGAGAGCGCGGAGAATCTGGCGTTGATGCGCCGGATCGACAAGCTGTTCCTGGAGTACCCCTTCTACGGCAGCCGCCAGATGGCCCGCCATCTGTGGCGGGAAGGCGTCTTTGTGGGGCGTCACCGGGTGCGGCGTCTGATGCGCTTGATGGGGCTACAGGCCATCTACCAGGCGCCGCGGACCACCACACGGCATCCCCAGCACCGGGTTTACCCCTGTCTGCTCAAGGGATTGGCCATCGAGAGGCCCAATCACGTGTGGTGCGCGGACCTGACGTACATCCCCGTTCAGAAGGGCTTTCTGTACCTGGTGGCGGTCATGGACTGGGCCACCCGCCGGGTGCTCTCCTGGAGACTGTCGAACACCCTCGATGCCCGCTTCTGTGTCGAGGCCCTCACCGAGGCTCTGGAACGCTACGGCCCTCCCGACATCTTCAACTCAGACCAGGGCAGCCAGTTCACCAGCCTGGAGTTCACCTCCGTGCTCAACGACGCCGGCGTCGCCATCTCCATGGACGGCAGGGGCCGCTGCATGGACAACATCTTCATCGAGCGCCTGTGGCGCTCCCTCAAGTATGAGGCCGTCTACCTGCACGAGATCTCTGACGGCTTCCAGGCCCAGCGGCTGATCTCTCGGTGGTTCGCCTTCTATGACCGGGCGCGCCCCCACTCCGCCTTGGGGGGCTCCACCCCGGCCGAGGTCTACGAAAAGGGAATGCTGACGCAGAGGCCGGCACAGCGCTGCAGCTCACCTGCCTCTCTGCCGGCTCAACCGGAACAGCAGGACGTGTTAAACAGGACCCTTGAGGTGGTCCCGGAAAAACGGACAGGTTGCTAAGGTGTATTCCACCGACTGAAGGAGGAGGGATACGCATGAGCACACGACGAAGGTTCAGCGGAGACTTCAAGGCGAAGGTGGCGCTGGAGGCGCTGCGTGGGGACAAGACGGTCCAGGAGATCGCGGCCCGGCACAAGGTCCATCCGAACCAGGTGAGCACCTGGAAGCAGCGAGCGGTGGAGGGGATGAAGGAGTTGTTCTCCAAGGGTGCGGAGCGGGCACGTGGGGACCACGAGGGGGAGGTTCGGGACCTGCACGCGAAGATCGGGGAGTTGACGGTGGAGCGGGATTTTTTGGCCAAAGGGCTCAAGTGGTGAGCCGGGAGAAGCGCCGGGCGATGATCGAGCCCGGCCATCCCAAGCTCAGCTTGAGCCGTCAATGCCATCTGCTTCGAGTGAGTCGATCCTCTGTGTACCACCGGCCCAAGGGCGAGAGCGCGGAGAATCTGGCGTTGATGCGCCGGATCGACAAGCTGTTCCTGGAGTACCCCTTCTACGGCAGCCGCCAGATGGTCCGCCATCTGTGGCGGGAGCGAGTCCGAGTGGGTCGTCACCGGGTGCGGCGTCTGATGCGCCTGATGGGGCTCCAGGCCATCTACCAGGCGCCGCGGACCACCCGACCGCACCCCGAGCAGCGGGTTTACCCCTATATGCTCAAGGGCGTCGCCATCGAACGGCCCAATCACGTGTGGACCGCAGATATAACCTACATCCCGGTCCGGAAGGGCTTCCTGTACCTGGTGGCGGTCATGGACTGGGCCACCCGCCGGGTGCTCTCCTGGCGGCTGTCGAACACCCTCGATGCCCGCTTCTGTACAGAGGCCCTCTCAGAGGCTCTGGAACGCTACGGCCCTCCCGAGATCTTCAACACCGACCAGGGCAGCCAGTTCACCAGCCTGGAGTTCACCTCCGTGCTCAAGGACGCCGGCATTGCCATCTCCATGGACGGAAGGGGCCGGTGCATGGACAACATCTTCATCGAGCGCCTGTGGCGCTCGATGAAGTACGAGGCTGTCTACCTGCACGAGCTCTCGGAAGGCTTCGCGGCCCTGCGGGTCATCGCCCGGTGGGTGGCCTTCTACAACACCCAAAGGCCTCATTCCGCCCTCGCCGGCTCCACCCCACAGGAGGCCTACGAACGAGGACTCCAGAGGCAGGCCGGACCTCACACCCCGCCCGCCCCTCTGCCAGTTCCATCGGAACACGAAGACGTGATAAACGGGACCTTGGCGGCATGATCGAACGTCTGGAATACACCTTAACTCAGCCGCCTCCCTGTCCTACAAACCAGGACCACCTCACTCTGAGTTTGCCGACAAGTGCTTACTTAGGTCAGTATCTGCCGGCTTTTGTGGTCTGTTCGCAGTGTGACCCGGTGTCCAACTAACGGTTGCATTATGACACAATATACTTCATCGCAATCGACGATCATCGTGTTCCTGTTCACGATCATAATGTGTTTATGTGTAGTCGCGTTGCCGAGCCGGGCGTCGGCACTTACTATCAAAGGACACCGGCATGCGTACTCTATACCGCACGAATATACAAAAAACACACGCTCCATTTTTCATTATTTGTTTAAAGACCTGAAAGGTTTCGATGATGCCCCTTCAACGTTCTTGTCGATACCTGGTGCCGATTTCGGGGTTGACGGCGGCGTGTCGGTTCTATTGATGTTGTTTTATGATAAATTGTACGATCGACGAACAATTGTGGGGGCATCAGAACACATTTTAGATAGGTCGGTAAGAATTGGGAAACAAACGGGATTTTATCGCTATGAAGAGTCATTCATTGGTGAGAAGCGACATTACTACTTTAGTTTCGATCCGAGACGAGCCACTGTGTTGGGCATTTCTAACGCAGACTTCTATGTGGAGATGGAAGAAGGCGGACTGGTGAAGAGTGGGCCTGTCACTCTAAATCGGAAAGCGTTGTGTAACATTCGTAGCGTTTATGACGGAATTTTGGTGGAGACGACGGTAGTAGGTGTAGTTTGTCGTCCGGATAATTTTGTGAAGATCAAGACGCAACAGGATCGGCTAATTGGAGGCTGGAGGATCGAAGACTGAAAGGGAACGAACTGCCGGAACTGACGGTGAGCAGCGCGCCGGTATCGGGAAACGGAATGCCGGTGCGGATTGCCTAGGCAGCGGCCGTGATCGGCCGTTGAGGCTCGGCACTAGGAACGATCGCGATGGCAGGTGGATTCGGAGTTGGTCGTAACCGCTGTTGACCCGTAGGGTAACGTGATAATCTCGTCGTCACGGGAACTCTCGAACCATGAGCGACGCCGTCGGCGAATTGCTGGTTGAGAAGCGCTGCCTGGAACGGTCGGAGCTGGACCGTGCACTGCGGCTTCAAGCTGAAAGCGGTCAACGGCTGGGTCCGTTCCTGATCTCGCTGGGCCTGGTCGCGGAACGCGATCTGGCCAAGGCTCTAGTGTCCCCGGGCCGTACCGGCGTGTCGTCCCACGGATCGTCACCGTACAGTTCATCCTCATCGTTGCCAGTATAGCCGCAGCCGTCGCAGCCGTAGGCCCCCCGTTCTCCTCGTCGTCGTCGATTTCGTAGTCTGCGTCCCAATCCGGCTCTGAAAGGAAGTACCCGCTGGGATCGGTAAAGGACAGGGGGTTGTTGGAGGTATAGGTATACCGGTTAAACCCCTGAGTACTCTCCGGGTACTGCACGAATGGATCCGGACTCATAAACCTCCCCAGCACCGGGTCGTACACCCTCCCGTTCATGTGCACCAGCTCGAAGTCGTCCAGGTGCTCGTGGCCGGTAAACCCTCTGGGGGTGTTCCCCGGGGTGATGGCTATGAGCGAGTCGGTCCAGGCATCGTCCCCCGTGGCCGTCCTCCGCTTGCCCCACGCATCGTACGACAGCCGCTCCACCACCGCCCCGGTCTCGTCCGTGATGGTGTCCACCGACCCCAGGTGGTCCTGGTGCAGGTACCGCGTCGTCTCCGTGGGCGTGGCTCCATCGTCGGTGGTGTACACCGCCACCCGCCTCTCCCCCGCAAACACGTAGTGCACGTACTGGGTGGCCGCACCCGTCTTCTCCACCTGCTCGAACATCGTGCCCACGTACTTGATGGTGGTGGTGGCCGCCCCCTGCACCCGGGTCTGCTGTATCCGGGCTCTTTCGGGACCGTGGATGAATGCGCTGGTGGTAGTGGAGTCGCTTATGACCTGGGGTTTGTTGAAGCTCGTCCAGGTCATGGCCTTCCCCGCCCCGGAGGTCATGTTCCCGTTGTCGTCGTACTCGTAGGTGTTTCCCCCGGCACTCACCACCGCATGAGGACCCGCATCCCCCGACCCCGCCTCGTTCCCGGACTCGTACTCGTAGTCCTCAGCCCCCACGTCCGACTTGTTCACGATGTTGCCGACGGCGTCGTAACTGTAGGTCTTGGCCTCCCGCTCGGTGTCGTCCAGTGCATCGTACACCGCGCCGCCCGTAAGACGGTTCAAGAGGTCATAGTCAAAACTCTCGTACACCCCCTGGATGGAATCCTCCCGGGTGCTCAGGTTCCCCAGACTGTCGAACACATACCCCAGGTCCTGTACCTCCGTGTTGCCGTCCTTCCCTGATTGGATGCTCTCCACCAGTCCGGTCTCCGGGTCGCAGCTCCGGGTGGTGCTCACCCCGTTCCCCAGCATCGCCTCGGTGATCTGCCCCTCGGCGTTCACCTCCTCCGCCGTCCAGTACACCGTCCCCGTGGACTCCACACTGTAGATATTACTCGAATACCCGCTCGCGGTATACTCGTAACCCACCCCAAACCCCTTCTTGGGGTAGCTCACCGTGGCCACGCGGCCGGCGCTATCGTAGCTGCGGCTTGTCCGGAAGGTCTCCCCGGATATGGTCGCGGTCTCGCTCCTTGGCCTCCCCACGTGGTCGTAGCCGTGCATGCGCAAATACCCGTGGGAGCCTGCCACGCAGTGGACCGCCAAACTCCCGGATCGCTGCGCCGGACAGGCAGGGCAGAGAGCTCGGTGAAGTGACTAATTCTCAACGAGCACGCACACACCGGCGTGCTCCTCACGGTCAGGCCCCGGTCAGCGCCGGCGGGCTCGTCGTCATGGAGAGGAGATCATGCAGGAGGTGAGCGACGTGGCGCCGGGCTCGGCCGGAAGCCTGACGCCGACCATCCAGCAGCGAAGGATCAACCGCAGCGTCGCAGCACAGAGCGGCGACACCATCGTTCTCGGAGGCCTGATCCGGGAGAACAAGAACCGGTCCCAGTCCGGCGTGTCCGCTCTTTCCGACGTCCCCCTGCTCGGTCGCCTGTTCAAGACCACCGCGGATTCCACCCGCCGTACCGAACTGGTAGTCCTGATCACGCCCCGCGCCGTACAAGACCCTGCCGTCGCCTGTCACATCACAGAGGAATTCCGGCGCAAGATGGGAAGTCTGAAACCCTTCTATGGGTCGTCGAAGGCCGGGAAGGCCAAGGCCACGAAACCCTTTAAAACGCCCTCCGAGGCTGCGCCGTCTAAGGGACGTTGAGCGGTCGGCACGTAGATCGTCTTTCCCTCCACCTCAAGACGTCTTGCCTTGGGCTGCAGCCTCGGGCTCGACATCCTCCTTCCTCTCCTCAGTACGACGGAAAGAAGGTTAAGACGACACGATTTTCCGGGACCACATCCCCTTACTTAACGCCACCGCCACACTGTCCACCAAAGTGGGACCACCTCAGTACCCGTGGGGTCCCGCCACCAAGTGGAGCTTTCCTATGCCCACGTGAAGTGACCTAATCTTCAGCAAGCAACAGAAAGTTGCCCGTGCCGCCTCGCCGCCCGATCCGGCACAGGGACCGGTAAGCGTTAATAGATTTCCAAGCAGCTGCTTTGGTCGTCCTTGAAGAAGGCCGTGACCGCATCCTGATTGTCGAGCAGTAGACCCAGCACATACGATCTGGGCTTGTTGCCGCATTTGAGCCAGATCACCTTCGGCGGACTGCCATAGACCAGGCTGAACTCGTGGAAATCCGAGTCCTTGGTAACGATGGTAAAATCGTTGTCCCTGGCGAAGCGCCAGACGCCAAGATCGTCCGTCTGATCGAGGTTAATGAGCTTGACTTGCGTCGAGCCCGGATAGATGGGTTCCAGCTCCTCCAGCAGCCGGAAAGACAGGTTCTGATCTAGGAGCAGCTTCAAGCGGGTGCGATCATAGATAATTGGTGTTCCCGATTGGCGGCAAAGGCCAGGCAGGCCCGGATGTCCTCTTGGGTCAATTCCGGGTGGTCCTTCAGAATCTCTGCTTCACTCATGCCCGAGGCTAGCCAATCCAGCACGTCATAGACCGTGATCCGCATGAAGCGGACACAGGGCTTGCCGCCGCGCTTTCCCGGCTCGATAGTGATGCGGTCCCGATAGTTTGTCACACCGGTACCTCCTTGTACTGACCCGTACTCTTTCTTTGGACCATTGTTAATCGACAACGGCATTCTAGGCAACCTTTAATGGCGGCGTGACAGGGCTGCTGGCGCCGGCAATGGGACTCAAGCACTGTCGACAATATCGAGTTCCGCGACACCGGCGTGCTGCTCACGGTCAGGCCCCGTGTAAGCGCCGGCGGACTCGTGGTCATGGAGATCAAGCAGGAAGTAAGCGACGTGGCACCAGGTTCTGCCGGGAGCCTGACGCCCACGATCCAGCAGCGCAAGATCAACAGCAGCGTCGCCGTCCAAAGCGGAGAGACCATCGTCCTCGGCGGCCTGATCCGGGAGAACAAGAACTAGTCCCAGTCCGGCGTCCCGGGTTTCTCCGACATCCCCCTGCTCGGTCACCTGTTCAAGACCACCGCGGACTCCAGCCGCCGTACCGAGCTGGTGATTCTGATCACCCCGCGGGCGCTGCAGGACCCCGCCGTCGCCCGCCAGATCACCGAGGAATTTCGGCGCAAGATGGAGAGTCTGAAGCTCTTCTATGAGTCGCCAAAGGCCAAGAAGCCCAAGACCACAAGGCCTCCCATGTCGTCCGGCGAGGCGGTGCCACGTGAGCATCGTTGAGCGGCCTCTTGTGGAGGGTATCAAGAATGGCTCACCGCAATATCGCTTCGGATGTTCTGAAGGGGCTCCAGGAGGTCCGGGAGCATCGAGCAGGACAGCCCACGCTGCGATCGCACCAAGTCCAGGCGAAGCCGCCGCCTGGCTCACACCGGATACCATCAGGAAGTTTGGGTATCGACACAGGGTTGCAAGTATTCTTCTGTGACCCCCACAGTCCGTGGCAGCGCGGCACCAACGAGAACACCAATGGTCTGCTGCGCCAGTACTTCCCCAAAGGTACTGACCTCAATCGGCACAGCGCTAACGACATTGCTGCTGTCGCGGCCACACTCAACCGCCGACCGCGGAAGACTCTCGGGTGGAGAACTCCATCCGAAGCCTTGAACGAACTGCTACTCTTACACCAGCGAGGACGTGTTGCGACGACCCCTTGAAACCGCCCAATACGCTTCGGCCGACTACCGGCGCCTGCTCGATGCCCACGGCATCGAATGCTCCATGAGCCGACGCGCCAACTGCTGGGACAACGCCGTCGTGGAGAGCTTCTTTGCAACGCTGAAGACCGAGCTCATCCACCACGCCGACTACCAGAGTCCAGCCGAGGCAAGGGCCGCGATCTTCGAGTTCATCGAGGTCTTCTACAATCGGCAACGTCGCCACTCGACCCTCGGCTACCAGACACCAGCAGGCTTCGAGCGGATGGCACGGGCAGCTTAACCAACCTGTCCACCAATCCCGGGCAAGTCCAGTTTCGCCTTGGCTTGGGCGTGTCGCGGGCTGAGGTGGTCCTGGTTTGTAGGACAGGTGGGCGGCTGAGTTAAGGTGTATTCCAGACGTTCGATCATGCCGCCAAGGTCCCGTTTATCACGTCTTCGTGTTCGGATGGAACTGGCAGAGGGGCGGGCGGGGTGTGAGGTCCGGCCTGCCTCTGGAGTCCTCGTTCGTAGGCCTCCTGTGGGGTGGAGCCGGCGAGGGCGGAATGAGGCCTTTGGTTGTTGTAGAAGGCCACCCACCGGGCGATGACCCGCAGGGCCGCGAAGCCGTCCGAGAGCTCGTGCAGGTAGACAGCCTCGTACTTCAGCGAGCGCCACAGGCGCTCGATGAAGATGTTGTCCATGCACCGGCCCCTTCCGTCCATGGAGATGGCAATGCCGGCGTCCTTGAGCACGGAGGTGAACTCCAGGCTGGTGAACTGGCTGCCCTGGTCGGTGTTGAAGATCTCGGGAGGGCCGTAGCGTTCCAGAGCCTCTGAGAGGGCGTCTGTACAGAAGCGGGCATCGAGGGTGTTCGACAGCCGCCAGGAGAGCACCCGGCGGGTGGCCCAGTCCATGACCGCCACCAGGTACAGGAAGCCCTTCCGGACCGGGATGTAGGTTATATCTGCGGTCCACACGTGATTGGGCCGTTCGATGGCGACGCCCTTGAGCATATAGGGGTAAACCCGCTGCTCGGGGTGCGGTCGGGTGGTCCGCGGCGCCTGGTAGATGGCCTGGAGCCCCATCAGGCGCATCAGACGCCGCACCCGGTGACGACCCACTCGGACTCGCTCCCGCCACAGATGGCGGACCATCTGGCGGCTGCCGTAGAAGGGGTACTCCAGGAACAGCTTGTCGATCCGGCGCATCAGCGCCAAATTCTCCGCGCTCTCGCCCTTGGGCCGGTGGTACACCGAGGATCGACTCACTCGAAGCAGATGGCATTGACGGCTCAAGCTGAGCTTGGGATGGCCGGGCTCGATCATCGCCCGGCGCTTCTCCCGGCTCACCACTTGAGCCCTTTGGCCAAAAAATCCCGCTCCACCGTCAACTCCCCGATCTTCGCGTGCAGGTCCCGAACCTCCCCCTCGTGGTCCCCACGTGCCCGCTCCGCACCCTTGGAGAACAACTCCTTCATCCCCTCCACCGCTCGCTGCTTCCAGGTGCTCACCTGGTTCGGATGGACCTTGTGCCGGGCCGCGATCTCCTGGACCGTCTTGTCCCCACGCAGCGCCTCCAGCGCCACCTTCGCCTTGAAGTCTCCGCTGAACCTTCGTCGTGTGCTCATGCGTATCCCTCCTCCTTCAGTCGGTGGAATACACCTTAGCAACCTGTCCGATTTTCCAGGACCACCTCACCTTGCCGGCCTATTCCCAACTCTTGATGTCGGCGTTGTTCCCCTGGCCACCCTCGACGCCGTCCGCACCCAGCGGGTACAGATCATAGGGGCCATGCTCGCCTGGAACGCGGTACCGGTACTCGCGCTTCCATGGATCCTTGGGAATCACGGCCTTCCTGAGATACGGCCCGTTCCACCGTTCCACTCCGCTGGGTTTGCGCACAAGTGCTTCCAAGGTCGGCGGGTAAGAGCCTACCTCCAGACGGTACAGGTCAATGCTGCCGCTGAGCGCTTCGATCTGCACCCGCGTCGCATCGAAGTTGGCCTTGTCCAGCCACTTGAACACTTGCGGCGCCACGATGGCACCTACCAGTCCAAGGATTACCAGCACTGCCAGCAATTCCAGCAGCGTGAAGCCTTTGGTGAGTTTCTCCGAGGGGATCGAGTAGAATCGAACCATTTCGGCGCGCACTCTAGTTTGAGGGAGCCTTGGCGGGAGGTTGGCGCCAGCAGCGCCTTCGGGTTTGATTGGCTCCTAAGCCCGGACTATATTTCCGTTGACCTCTATCCGTCAACCGCTTTGCCGCTCGATTTGGCGGTCGGTTCGAGGTTCCATACGAGTCGCCTTGGGCAAATCTGGAGGAACGCACTCCATGGCGCGAAAGATCGTAACCTGAACTCCCGCGTTATGTCCGACCCCCTGATCCTGGAGGCTAATCCGGCCGTGTTCATCACGACGGTGGCAGGCCTCGGCCTCATGGTCGGGAGCTTCCTCAACGTGGTCGTCCATCGGCTGCCTCGAATGCTGCACGACGGGACGCCGAGGGAGTTGGCGGGGGTAGACGAAGATGCCCGGGCTGACAGGAGCGATCAAAGTCAGGCTTACGGCCTGGTCGTCCCACGATCCCACTGCCCCCATTGCTGTCACCCGTTGACGGTCTGGCAGGTCATCCCGGTGGTGAGCTACGTGGCGTTCCGCGGACGATGCGCCTGGTGCGGGTGGCGCATACCGATCCGGTATCCTGTGGTGGAGTTGTTGAGCGCCGGCCTGTCGGCGATGGTCGCCTGGCGGTTTGGCTACGGCGCCCCCATGCTCGGCGCGTTGCTGATGACCTGGGGACTGATCACTCTGGCCGCCATCGACGCGGAAACGCAACAACTCCCCGACATCATCACGGTGCCTTTCCTGTGGACGGGCCTGGCCCTCAACCTTGGGGAGGTCTTCACTCCGCCTTCATCGGCCGTGCTCGGGGCGATCGGGGGTTATCTCTCCTTGTGGGTCGTGTTCCACGTCTTTCGGCTGCTCACCGGCAAGGAGGCCATGGGTTACGGTGACTTCAAACTCATGGCGGCGCTGGGAGCTTGGCTGGGTTGGCAGGTGCTGATCCTGGTGTTGCTGTTTTCATCGGCGATTGGGCTAGTTGCAGGGGCCGTCATGGTCGCGCTGGGCCGTCGTCGAAGGAGCGAGCCGTTCCCGTTCGGTCCCTACCTCGCTACGGCCGGCTGGGTTTGCGTGATGTGGGGCGAAGACATCCTGTCGGCGTACCTTCGTTGGGCCATGTGAGGATGGACCGGTGGTACCCGGTCAACTACAAGGGGCGGAATCTAACCGGGATCAAAGCACGCTCGCGGATCTTCAAGCCGAGGCCCGGATCGCGGTTTGTGCCGAGGTCGTCCGCGGAAAGGGTTCCGCCGGCGCGGAACATGATGCTCTCGGTGGTGAGGTCCTGTTGGAGCAGGTGAGTGCCGAAAGCGCCCTCGCAGGCCACGAGGTTGGAGCGGATGGCGTTCATGACTGTCAACGCGGCGCGGGTGAGGATGCTCGTCTCGCCCACCTGTGCGCCAACGATGACGCCGATGCCATAGCGGGCGGCGTTCGCCGCAAGTTCCAAGGATCGGATGATCCCTCCCATCTTCGACACGCGCAGGTTGACGATCCAACGATCGCCGGCTCCGAGGGCATCCAATTGCCGGGTCTGCGAGACGCTTTCGTCCAGGATGACCTTAATGCGGCACGCTTGACCCACCCGGTCGAATCCCTCCAGATCCCCTTTCCGGAGCGGTTCTTCGATGGCGAAGACGGGGTAAGGGAGAGCTTCGACATGGGAGATGCATTCGCCGGCGGAGGTCCATAGGTTGTTTGCGTCGAGCCGGACCCTCGGGGGCGGTTCGCTCCTGTTACGGAACACGCGCATCTTGGGGCGGTCACGTCGAAGGTCGCCCGAGGCCTTGACCTTGAAGTCTCGGAACCCTTGTCTCCAGTAACGACCGAATTGCCACCGGTAAGCGAGATACGGGGCGTCACCCAGGACGGCCGAGTACGCGAACGCCCCGTCCAGAGCCGGCACGCCAACGAGCCTCTCGATCGGGCTTCGCTTGATCTTGCCGATCAGATCCAGGAGCGCGATCTCGACCGCGCAGAACGCCGCGGGGTTCTGGTCGATCGCAGTTAGGTGCGCGCCGATCCATTCCCGGAGACCTCCCTCGTCGTGAACGGCGTCGATGATTGCATCGGCGTGTTGATGGATGAATGCGGCTCCGCTCTCGACGGTCTCTCCGGTGACATAGGCGCGCGGACAGCCTTCGCCGTAACCGACTTGACCGCAGTCGGAATGGGCGGCCACGATCAGGTTCTCGGCTCGGGCGCGACGGGCGGATGCGTGCCGAAACACCACCTTGAACGGAATCGGAAAAGAGAACAGTTCCAACCGCTCGATACGCATCCGTCTCATCCGGGCGCTACATGCTGATCCAGGTCGAACGTACACTCATGCGAGTATTGAAGATGGAGATACTTGAACTGGGTGTCGCGCTGGCCCTTTGCCACGCAGCTTGACCGGTACCGGTCGCCCGTGCCGCTCCGAAGGCAACGGATCTCGAGCGGAGTCAGCCTGCCGCTCCCGCGTTTGGAGTCATATTCAACGTTCAAGGTCCGCAGCCGGCTGTCGAGGTCGTCAGCCAGATTGGTTTCGCGGCTCGGCGAAGTCGCCTCCAGGAAGAGCGTATACCGGCCGGCCTCCGGGTCGGCGAGCATGATGAAGAAGTCCGAACGCATGCCCCGGTCCTCCAGCATCCCGGCGACGGCTTCCAGCACCTGGGCTTCGTGCAGTTTCTCGCCGGTGATGTTGGTAACTCCCTTGCCTTTTTGAACGAACTCGAGCGCGGGTGTTCGGTGCAGTCTTCCGGTGACCCGCACGATGTCGTTCATGTCATAGCGGTAGAGTCCATCTTCCGTTGTCACGAACACGTAGTACTCACGGCCTTCCTCAAGCTCCTCAAGCCCCTGAAGGTCGGCTGTCCCCGATTCCCAGCCGTGACGATTGGCGAACTCGAAGAACGTATCGGACAGCATCGGCAGACAGATGTTTTGCCGTACATCCACGTTGACGGTGCCCCGGACCTCGCTGGCCAGGTAGCCGAGCTCGATGGTCCTGGCGCCGGCGGGAAGCAGTCCCCACAGGTTGCGGAGTGGGACCCCGCAACTCCCACCGGTCCAGGTGACAATGCCCTTGAGGTCGGGCCAGATGTCACCGTAGGTCAGCCGCCCAGCGGCATTGAGCCGCTCCGTCAGGAGCGTCGCGCGTCCGGGGTCGGGCCTGAAAGCGCCTTCGAATGCTGTTGGCAGAGCGATGGTATCGGGGAGACGGCCCGCGGCCACCGAACCGAGGATGAGGTCCGAGTGTTGGTGAATGACCGACAGCAGTCGGACGAACGTCGACGGGTTGGCCGACGCGATGCAGGAAACGGCCGGTTCCGCAAGCCCGTAGATCGCCATGGCAAGGTAGCGGGCTTCGTAGTCCTCGATGTCGGAAAGCTCCGGCGGCAACACGTACCTCCGCCGCACGAACCTGGATTGCTTCTGGTAAAGCAGTCCCGACGCGGAACCGTATGGGGTACCGCCCGCCATCTTGCCCTCTATGGCCTGTCCGGTGACGCCGAATACCTTTCCTCCGAAGATCGCCGAACCCCTGGACTGGGCATAGGCCGAGATCAACTGATGACGCCCTATGCGCTTCAACCCTGTCGCTGTCACCGGTATGTTCTTGGCCGCACCCACGGTGCCGCTGGTGCGGTGATAGTACACCGGCCGCTCATCCGTGAGACATCTTTCACCGGTGAGCTCCTGGCGCTCGATGAAAGGCCGGAGATCCTCGTAGGTCTGGATCGGCACCGCACTTCGGTAGCTGTCCGCATCGCGGATCTGCGAAAACCCGTGGCGCTTTCCGAAGTCGGTGGAGGCGTTCGCCGCGAGGATCCGCCGCAGGAGGGAGGCTTGAACATCGCGAGGTGTCTTCGACGCTTCGATCAGACGCCGGTAGTTTCGGCGTTGCGTCGCAGCGAGAGCCGTTCTCAAGACGGCGTGGCCAATCATGTCCGCAATTGACGCCAAGTGCCGTTATCCTTTCTCCAGCCCCCGTATGAATGGAGTCTTCATCTGAACGAAGAACCCTATGGGGTAATTGCGGTTGATGAGACCGAGGGGGCCAACCTCCCGCTCTTGCGGAAGAAATCGGGTTCCGAACAACAGGTCCCAGATGATCAGGTTGTTGCCGAAGTTCGTGTCCGATTCCTCCACCAACTCGGAGTGGTGCCAACGGTGAAGCTCCGGGCCGCTTACGATGAAGTTCATCGGGCCGAGCCGGACCCTGCAGTTGGAGTGCTGAAAGAAACCGTTGAGACCATAGAAGATGAAGTAAGCGACCAGCACGTCCTCGGCGACCCCCATCAACGCGAACGGCAGCGTGTCGACAACATACTGGACCGCTTTTTCAATGGGGTGGAACCGGCCCACGTTCAACCAATACAGGCGGTGCGGGGAGTGATGAACTGCGTGGAACTGCCACATGCTCGTGTACTTGTGGAACGCACGATGCAGCCAATACCTGGGAAAGTCGGCGGCCAACAACATCAAGCAGGCTTGTGCAGCAATGGGAAAATGATGAGGCCAGAGACGGTGAACGGTGAATTCTCCGGTTGTCAGGAAGCGGGACAGCGTGGTTACCAGGGTGATAGCCAGAAAGTACGGAAGCGCGACCTGCACGACTACCATGAACAGAAGGTCGGCATTGACCTCGCTTGCGGGCGGGTGCCACTCGGCTCGATAGGGCAGCATTATTTCGTGCAGCGTAATGAGAGCCGCACCGACCAGCAACGCGGCAAACGAGGCCGCAGCGATGGGCATGCCCCCTAGGGTAAAGGCCATGTAGAGCGCGAAGCCCAGCGCAATGACGAACGGGTACGAGCCGACCACGACCAGCTTGGACAGAAATGTATCGGTGCAGCGGTCGGTCACTACTGTCCCCCCGCGGACTGTGCCAAACCCGCCCGGGAACGACGTCGGTTGGGTTGTCTTGGTGTAGAGGTAGGGCCGGCGAGCAAGAACATCCATAGGAAATGGCAATACCTCATCGGTCTGCCTGCGTTCATTGCTGCGTGAGTCCGTTGAACACGGCAGCCCTCGCGCTCAGCTCCGGAACGACCGCAACAGCTCCAGGGTCTCCCGGTCCTCCTTGAGGTCCTTGCCCTTGGGGGTTTCCAGGCACATGGGCAGGCCGAAGAAGCGTTTGTCGTTCATCAGCAGGCGAAAAGGCTCCAGGCCGATGTGTCCCTTGCCGATGATCTCGTGGCGGTCCACCCGGCAGTCGAGCTCCTTCTTCGAATCGTTCAGGTGGAATGCGGCGAGCAGCTCGATGCCGATCTTCTCATCGAATTCGGTAAAGGTCCTTTCGTAGCCCTCCCGGGTGCGGAGGTCGTATCCGGCGGCGAAGGCGTGCTCGGTATCGAAGCATACCCTCAGCCGATCGCTCATCTTGACGCTGTCGATGATGTTGCTGATCTGCTCGAACCGGTAGCCCAGGTTGGTGCCCTGGCCGGCAGTGATCTCCAGCGCGACGTTGACCTTGTAGCCTTGGCAGCGTCGTTGGATCGCGTCTAGAGAACGGGCGATGGTACGCAGGCCGGCCCGCTCTCCCTGTCCCGTGTGCGCCCCGGGATGGGCGATGAGATAGGGAATGGCCAGGGCCTCGCAGCGCTCCATCTCGTCGACGAAGGCCGTGATGGATTTCTTTCGCAACTCCGTATCGGGGGCGCCGAGATTCAGCAGGTAGGAGTCGTGGGCCACCACGGTGTGGATGCCGCTGGCCTCTTGCGTGTCCTTGAACGCGCGGATGTCGTCCTCGCTCAGAGGCGCCGAAGCCCACTGCCGCGAGGACTTGGTGAAGATCTGTATGGCCTCGCAGCCCACGCTCTCCCCGGCATGGAGGGCGTTCTGGACCCCGCCCGCGATGGACATGTGCGCTCCCAGCAACGGACGGTCTCTGGGCTTCTTCTTTCGGGGTGTCGCAGCCATGTGTGGTTCTTATCATAGAGACACGGTCCGCCACAGCGACAGGGAAGATCTGGCGGTTGGTCCGCGGGAGCCCTTGTTGCTCCGCACGCTGGATTGCAGTACTTCAAGACAGCGCAGAACAAGGAGGCTTACCATGGCAAACTGGCTGCTCAAGACCGAGCCCAGCGTTTATTCCTTTGCGGATCTCCAGCGGGACAAGACGACGATCTGGGACGGCATCAAGAACAATCTCGCCCTCAAGCACCTCAAGACCGTGAAGAAGGGCGACCGCTGCATCATCTATCACACGGGCGGGGAGAGAATCTGCATGGGCCTGGGCACCGCCACCACCGGCGCCTATCCCGACCCCGAGAAGGACGCCCCCAGGCTCCTGGTGTTCGACATCAAGGTGGGCAAGCCCTTGGCTCGTGAGGTGTCGCTGGCCGAGATGAAGCTCAACCCCAAGCTCGAAGGCTTCGACCTGTTCCGTCTGGGCCGTCTTTCGTTCGTTCCCGTGAGCGACGCCCACTACGACGTGATCATGGAGATGGCCCGGGGCTGAATATCCGCCGGCGCTGCGTCCATGAAGCTGGGACAGCAAACAAGGAGACAGAGTTCATGAAAAAGGCAGACTTCCGGCAGTTCTACCGCGACGCCCACGCCGTTGATTGCCTCAGCGAGCGCGAGAAGATCTTTCTGGGCCTCGCCGTGGCCATGACCCGCAACTGCGATCCCTGAGTGGATCGCCGCCTTGCGGACGCAAGGAAATCAGGACTCAAGGAGGAAGAGCTGGACGCCGCGGTGGACGTCATCGCGGCGGTTGACGCCGGTATCCTGCAGTCCCTCAACCAGCGCATCAAGCAGCGGCAGAAGGAGCGGGAATGACCGGCCGCGGCATTGAAACCCGCCTTTCAGGGTGGTAAACGTCAAGGTCTACCCATCGTGGTCGCATAGCTCAGCCGGTTAGAGCGCTTGCCTCACATGCAAGAGGCCGCAGGTTCGAGTCCTGCTGCGACCACCATCCATTCAATCACCTGAGAGTCAGGTCCCCGCCTTTGGAGGTCACGACATGGGAGCAGATTTGAAGATGTTTCTGTTGACCGCCGATCATCTGGTGCGCTGTCATTGGGACGGCCGCTCCAGGCAGGTGGAAGTATTGGATCGCGTGCTGGACGGCGAGGTGCTGCGGGAGGTGGCCCGGGACGCGGGAGATCCCAATCGGCTCTATGCCGCCACGAGCACGGAGATGCATACGAGCGAGGACGGCGGAGAGAGCTGGAAGTGGATCCCTTCCGGCGGACTCGACTACCGGGACATCTGGACCATGCAGTCTCACCCCACCCGGCCCGAGGAGATATACGTGGGCACGCTGCCGGCGGCGGTTTACGCGAGCGAGGACGGCGGACGGTCGTTTCGCGAGCTGACCGCCTTCCGGAAGCTCGAGGACTACGCCCGCTGGACGTTCCCGCCGCCGCCCCACACGCCGCACATCCGCTGCATCGTACTGGACAGCCGGGTGCCGGACGAGGTCGTGGTGGGAGTGGAGGAGGGCGGCGTGGCGCGAAGCCGCGACAGGGGCGAGACCTGGGAGGACATCAGCGGACCGTCGAGCGAGGCGTCCTATCCGGAGTACAACGACCCGTCGGGCCGGCTGCCGTACCAGATGGGCGCCCACGAGGACGGACGGGTTTACCGCGATGTGCATTGGGTGAGGCGGGATCCCGCCAGCCTCGATACGTTGTACGCCACCACCGGCATCGGCACCTACCGCACCGACGACGGCGGCGTGTCCTGGCGCAAGCTGGAATACGACATGGGACGTTCCTACGCCATTCCGTTCGACATCCATCCCACCGTCCCGGAACGTATTTTCCTGGGCGCCGCGGAGAACGGCCCCACCTCCTGGAAGGGTTACCGCACGGTGCGTCCGGGTCCGTACAACACCATTCGCTTTAGCCGCGACACCTCGGAGGAACTGGGCGGCGCCAAGTCCGCCATCCTTCGCAGCGACGACCGCGGGGCGACGTGGCGCCGGCTGGAAGGGGGGTTGCCGCAGGGACACGCGCACATGACGAGTTGCGTGGCGGTTCATCCCGGCGATCCCGATACCGTGGTCATCGGCTATACCGATGGGTCGGTGTACGCCAGCCACGACGCGGGCGAGGTGTGGGAGAGGCTGGTAGTGCCCGAGTCCAGGCTCTACGGAGTGCGGCTGCTGTCCGATTCCTGAGCTGTCTCCGGCGTACCGGACGGGGCCGGCCTGTCCGGTACGCCGGTCCGTTCAACTCGAAGAGAGCGTGTGGGTGACGGTTATCCGCTCGGCCCGGTAGAACTCGCTCAGGAAGTCGTCCGGATCGCTGTAGCGCCGGTTGGGTACCAACCGCGCCGGGAAGCTGAACACCAACGGATCCACCGCGAACGGGTACGGGTCGACGATGGCGCGGTGCTCGGCCACCGTGTCGATGTGCAGGTGTACGGGCTTGGCGCCTTTCTTGCGGGGAACGTCCACATCGCCAAGGGTGTCGCTGGGCCCGAGCTTCCGCTTCTTGCTGTTCAGGGGATAGCGGTTGCAGACGTACTGGGCGAGCTGATCGAAGACCTCGATGTACTCGTAGTTGGTCCAGATCTGTTCCTCGGAGGCGTAGTCCCTGAACTCTTCGGTTTCGCCCAGCTCCACGGCCAGCCGTTTCCTCAACTCTTCCTGGTGGTCGACATAGGCGCGCACCCGCGGGTCGGCGGTGCGATCGGGCGGATGGGTGTATTTGCCGTAACCCGCGTTCATGAGCGCCACCCCGTGCATGGCAATCAGCATGGCCGCGTAGGGGTCACGCTGGAGCACGTTGTCCACCGCGTTCTTGTAGAAGTCCAGCCTGAGCTGACCGAGGAACTTGAAGCTGCCGTCGTGGTAGTCCATGGGGAGGTTCTCGTCGTTCAGCGTGGACGGCTTCATCTCCCATTCCCACCAGCCGTGATCGTGTTCCTGGGCCGCCAGCACCACCGAGGCGTACGGCTCGGGGCGGTCGAACTCCTCGTTGCCCCAGTGGGCGGCGAAGAAGCCCGCCACCCGGGAGTGGTCGAACTGCAGCGCCAGCATCAACTGCGAATCGTTGTAAGGATTGACCATCATGGCGAATCTTCTCCTGGCCTGGTCCGGCGGCGCCTCTTCGCACCTCCGGCCCGCGTGGTCCGGCTATTTCTTGTTGAGCGCGTCCAGCATGGGCTGACGGTACTTGCTGTACAGGTCCACGAACACCTTCATGTCGCCGGCCGCCTTGGAGCCGTCTCCCGGCACCAGCGGGATGCCGAATGACGCCGCCCAATCCTTGTACGGCTTGCTGTTCATGGTCTTCAACAGGATGTCCTCCCACTGCTTGTGGAGGTCCTTGGACAGTCCCGGAGGCCCGACCATGGCGCGAAACACCTTCACGATAAGGTTCTTGTAACCCAGCTCGATGGCCGTGGGCGTATCCGGGGCGTTCTTGGCGCGGGATTCGCCGAGGTTGACGATGGGCACGATTTCGCCCGACCGGAGGAACGGCAGCGTGGAGGGATGGTCGATGGGTTGCGTGAACACGTCGAAGTCGCCTCGAAGCAGGCCCGGCAGCGTCTCTCCGGTACCGCCGTAGCCCGCCACCACGTCGAACGGGATCTTGAGCTCGTTGGCGGCCAGAAACGCGTGGACCCAGCGCGCGATGCCGATGCCCTCCACTCCCCAGGTCACCCGCTTGGCCTTCTGCAGATCCTCGACGGTTCGATACTTCGATTCGCGGCGGACCAGCAACGCTTCCGCCTCCTGCGAGCTCACCACCGCCAGCCAGGTGAACTTGTCGATGTCATAACCGACGTTGCTCCGGATCATCTGGGTCCCCAGCATCCCGTCGGCGTAGATGTGCCCGATGGTGTAGCCGTTGGGCTTGGCGCGGTACATGGCGACGGTCCCGGTGATGCCGCCGGCGCCCACGACGTTCTTGACGATGACGTCGACGTTCTTCGGTATGAAGGGTTTCATGTAGCGGCCCAGGGCCCTGGCGATGGCATCGAAACCGCCTCCGGGCGAGGCGTGCACGAGAATCGTGATGTCCCGGTTGGGGAAATCGGCATGAACGGTGTTGGCGAATACGATGAGGCCGAAGGCGGCGATAACGGCGGCAAAGGTCCTCTTCATGTCACCCTCCAATACTGCGGTTGTGCGGTCGATGCGAGACGGCCGCATTATAGGGTCGGGCCAACGAAAGTGTCAACGACGACAACGCCTCCTCAGGCATGTTGAAATAACCGCCCGAAACACCGTTGACCCGAGTGGTTTCGATGCTTACCTTTTCCTTGTGACAGGAGCTCCAAGACATCGATGAATGGCACTGCTGCAAATGCAGCAAGGGGTTTCAGGGAAGGAGGTATGGAAAATGTTGGGACATGAAGTGACACGACGGCATCCGTTCGTATTCGGCGGACACCGCGACCTGGATGCCGTGCTCGACCGATTCCTGGGGCGCCGCGAGCGGGACGCCGGCTGGAAGCCTCCGATGGACGCATACACCAGCGACGGTCACTACGTCTTCCGGCTCGATCTGCCGGGAGTGGACCCGAAGGACCTGGACATCCAGGTGGAAGGAAGAGTTCTGACCATCAAGGGCGAACGGAAGGCCGAGGAGAAGGACCAGTACTACAAGGAGACTTTCCACGGCAGGTTCGAGCGCGCGGTGAGGCTGCCCAACGGTATCGACGCCGGCAAGATCGAGGCCCGGTACAAGAACGGCGTGGCCGAGGTCCGGGTGCCGCTGCCAGTCGAGGCGGTGGGACGCAAGGTCCCCGTCCGGAGCGAAGGGGGCGAGGCGCCGGCCGTCGAGCACGGCTGAGCCGCGGGCCCGATCGGGCATACGGTACAGACACGGCAAAGGGGTCTCTCGGAAAGAAAGGCCCCTTTTGCTTTCTCAGACTTCGACGATGGGCTGGCCGATGATCCACAGGCTGAAGACGGTGTAGCCGACCATGAGGATCAGCATGGGCAGTTGCGGCGAAACCGGCGGTCTGCCGGCCTGGCCGCGGTGCGCCGCCCGATGGGCAAGCCACACCGCGATGACATGGCCCGCCACGATGACGAAGAGCGAGAACAGCCACAGGAACCGGGCGTCCACCACGGTCGGGTCCGGCGTTACGCCGGCCGTGCCGAAGAGGTCCCAGCCCACCCCGAAGGGGTCCGAGATGTGGCCGTAGAGGAGTTGTCCCTCGATCACCAACAGCAGCAGGTAGTGCGCCAGGTGATAGGCGATGGCGATGGGCACCAGCGTCAACACGTACGAGGAGGCAACCTCGGCCGCGCTGCGGCGCGTGCCGTCCCGGCGGCTCTCCAGCGCCGCCGTGAGCCCGCAGGTCGCCAGGAACAGGGCCACGAAGCAGAGCGGCGCCAGCACAAGTCCCCCGGTGAAGACCAGGGTGCGTGCGCCGGTGTGGCCCAGGAGATGGGTCCAGCCGAGATCGTACAACGCGTGTGAGGCCGTGGAATATAACCGCGCCCACACCGGCGTGTGGAGAAAGCCGTCGAAGCTCACCGTGGCCAGCAGCGTCACCACCAGCACCATCATGGAGGCCGGCACCGTCCCGCCGTCCGCCAACCCGGAGCCGTAGTGGCGCAGCAGCAGCCTTCCCTCGGAGGTCCGGGTGAGGGGAGCGAAGCGGCCGAACAGGCCGAAGACGATGGAGAAGGTCTCGCCGCACTTCAGCCACGGCTCGACGCCGTACCTCGTCATCCCGGCCCAGGTGACGGCGCTGTAGACCAGGATGGCGCACGCGAGGCTCGCGGGCGCGGTATTGTCCGGCCATACCAGCTCGGCCCAGGCGAAGCACAGGTAGAGGAACACCGCCGGCCAAACGCCCAGCGATGAAGGGACCGGCCGGACGGTGCCTCCCAAGCCCGCGGGAAATAGTGCCGGCACCGCCGCCCATGGGTTGATGGCCGGCCAGACGTTCCCCGCCAGCGCGCATACGAAACCAAGGCCGACCCACCAGGCCACCCACACGAAAGCGGGCAGGATGTTCGCCAAAGGCTCTTCCTGGGTGCCGAGCAGCCCGGCGGCGATCAGGAAGACGAACACGGCCGCGGAGAGGACGCCCAGCATCCTCCCGAGTCGTTCATGGGTTATGAGCCGTCCGGTCCACGTCCGGGATATGTCGAGGCTTCAGGGCGGCGCCGGAGCGGCCTCCTTGCGAAGGGTCACCAGCAGGACAAAGGTCAGGGCCACGACCAGGCCCGCGCCCGCGAGATAGTACCAGAGCGGCACCGGCAGGTCGTAGCGTTGGACGATGGCGTGGGCCCATGCGCCCTCCGGGCTCATGGACAGGGTGCCCAGGCCCGCGAGGAGGGCCCAGGCGGCCCTGCCCGCGGTGGGGATACGCGTCTGCTGCCTCATCGGCTCGTTCATGGCTGCGTTCGATGAGACCGCACCCTTCAGGCGATCCGTAGGCTATCCGCCAACGGGTCGCCGGCGCCGCTGCTCACCGGCACTGCATGTTGGTCCGCACCACCTGGTGATGCGTCGTGCCGCTGCTGCCGCCGCGCCGGATGCCGCCGCCGGGCAGGTGGATCCAACCGTCCAGGTAGACCAGCCCGGTGACGCCGTGGACCGGGATGGGCATGTCCGGGAGGCGCGTCCAGGTATCGGTCTTGGGGTTGTAGACCTCGTGGTGCGGGAACACGCCGCTGGGGCCTGCCGACGGATGCTCGCCGCCGAAGGTGTGGAAGCAGCCCTCCACGGCAATGCCGTTGAGGCCGCCGCGGGCTCCCGGCATGGGCCGCCGCGCGCTCCACTGATTGGTGGCGGGGTCATAGACCTCGAGAGCCGGGGTGATCTCGCTGCGGAAACCGCCGCCGAACCGTCCCCCGGCCACGTAGAGCTTGCCGTCGATGGCGGCGGCGGCAATGTGGTTGCGCTGGGTGGGCAGGTCGGGCAGCGCCGTCCATTTGTCCGCCTTGGGATCGTAGACGGCGAAGTCGTGTCCCCTCGGCGGCCGGCCGCCCGCGACGTAGAGCTTGCCGTCGATCACGTCATGGGCCATGGCGCTGCGGGCGGTGGGCATCGGCGCCCGCGCCGTCCACTTTTTGGTCTTGGGATCGTAGGCGTGGACGGCGCTGACGTAGCGGGATTTCTCCCTGCGGCCGCCGGCATTGGTCTGACCTCCGATGACGTAGAGCTTGCCGTCAAGAGCCACCGCAGAGGCGTGGTTGATGGTGGTGGGGTAGGGCGTCGTGAGACTCCACGTATCGGTCTTGACGTCGTAGACCTGCACGGTGTCGACGCTCTTCCGGGTGGAAGGGTAGCCGCCCACGACGTAGATCCTGCCGTCGAGGTATGCCACCGCCATCTCGGAGTTGGGCTCCACCAGGTCTCCGCGCTTGCCCCACTCGGCCATCGGCTTGGGATCGGCGGCCGGCGCCATGGGCGCGGCCAACGCGGCCACTCCCAAGAGCACGGCCACGGCACAGAGTTTCGAGTAAGGGTTCTGTCTTTTTCTGCTCGACATCTTGAGCCTCCCTTCGGGTCATCCAAACCGATTGTCGCGACGGCCACTGATTAGACGGTCCACGGTTCCCGGGAGTATGTACGACAGCGGTCTTGATTGACAAACGAGACCAAAGACAATAGAGCGAAATTCATATGCGAACCAGTTGATTCCAAACCCGGAACCAGGAGGTATGAACCATGGGTAGCGCAACTTGTGTCGATACGGATGGACATGTGCTCGAACGGCCGGCGGATATTCGCAAATACCTCGACGCACCCTGGAATGAACGCTCGACCCCGCTCTGGCCCGGAGACCAGCCCTGGGACCCGAACCTGTTCAACGGCTTCAAGATGTCGGTGAACTGGGAGGGCTTGTCCCCCGAGGAGCAGGTGCGGCGCTGGCACACGCTCATGGACAAGCAGGACATGGAAGTGGCCATCTGCTTCCCCACGGGCTCGGGCAACATCGCCAAGAACCAGGAAGTGCCGTTCCAGGTGGCCGTTACCAAGGCCGCCAACACCCACTTCGCCAAGGAGTACAACGCGCTGTCGAACCGGCTGAGCTGCGTGGGCGTGCTGCCCATGAGGGCGCCGGAGGAGGCCGCCAAGGAACTCCGCCGCGCGGTCAACGAGCTCGGCCTCAAGGGCTTCGAGATCCTGCCCACGGGGCTCCCCATCGCGCTCGGCGAGACCTACTATGATCCCATCTACAAGGCGGCCGAGGAGGAGGGCGTGGTGCTCGGCGTTCACGGCACCCGGAACACGTCACGGGAGCTCGGCGCCTCCATCCTGAGCACCTTTGCCGAGGTCCACTCCTATGCCTTCACCGCCGGCATCCTGCTGCAGTTCACCAGCATGGTCTGCCAGGGCATCACCGAGCGGTTCCCTAAGCTGAAGATTGCCTTCCTCGAGATCGGTGCCACCTGGCTTCCCTACTACATGGACCGGCTCGACGAGCACTGGGAGAAGCGCGGAGCCCACGAGATGCCGCTGCTCAAGAGGAAACCCAGCGACGTGGTGCGGGAGTCCAACCTGTACTTCAGCCTGGAGTCCGGCGAGTCCCAGTTGGCCGCCACCGTGGACTACATGGGCAGCGACCATTTCGTCTACGCCTCCGACATCCCGCACTGGGACAACGAGTTCCCCGAGAACCTGCACCATCTCAGGAACCACCCGGACCTGTCGGACGAGGTGAAGGAGAAGATCCTGCGCAAGAATGCGCAGCGGCTGTTCGATCTGAACTGACGAGGACTGTCGTCGGGGGGTGATGTTCGTGGCAGGGGCGTCCAGGCGGTCGCCCCTGCCTTTTTTCAGTCAAGTCGCTCAGTAGTTGAAGGTCTTCTTCAGCACCGGCTTGTTCGCCGCCGGTATGTCCACCATCTGCGCCACCAGCGTCTGCAAATCCTTGCCGTGGAGCGGGTTGATCTGTATCCGCACCTTGGCGGCGTCCTTGAGGAACGCCGGATCCTTCATCACGTTGGCGAAGGCCTGGCGCATGGTCTCCACCCGTTCCGAGGCCACCCCCGGAGGCATGGTCCAGGGCCGTCCCACGGAGAGCTGCTTGTTGTAGACCTCCAGGATGGCCTTCTTGTCGCCCTTGGCGAGGTCCGAAGCCAGCGGCACGTCCTTGAGTCCGGGGTGCTTCTCGCGCCCCACCTGCACCAGGATCCGGATGGCCTTCTTCTCGAACCAGTCCTTCTTGAGCGCCCGCAGCGAGGCGTAGCCCCAGCCGCAGATGCCGTCCACCTCGCCCTTGTCCACGGCCAGCGCGGTGGCCATGATGCCGCGGTAGCCGGAGGTCACCTTCATGTTGGCGCCCATGACGTTGTTGAGCATCAGGGGCACGATGAAGATGTCGGAGCGCGGCTGGGTGGCCGCCATCTTCACCGGTTCCTTTGCGCTGACCAGGTCCTCGGCGGTCTTGTACTTGCTGTCGGAGCGGACGAAGCAGGAGGCGGTCTCCTGCACCGGCGTGCCGATCCAGTTGAACTTCACCGGATCGAACCGCGCCTGCTTCACGCCCAGGGCCTGGGTCAGCGGCAGCGTGCGGTGGATCGCGCCCATGGTGAGGCCGTCCTTCTTGGCGATGTTGTAGAGCCAGTTGGCCGCCACCATGCCCGAGGCGCCGGGCATGTTCTTGACCACGATCCTGGGGTTCCCGGGAATGTGTTTCGAGAGGTGCCGCGCGGCGGTCCGCGGGTAGAGGTCATAGGACGTCCCCGCGTCCGCGGACACGACGATCACCACCTGCTTGCCCTTGTAGACGGCTTCGTCGGCAAGCGCGGCCTGCGCGAAAAACCCGAGCACCATCGAAGCCACGAGGAAGTTGCGAAGAAACATCATCGTTGTCCTCCTTCTGTTGCGCCGTATTTCGTGAAGTCTTCCACGTGACTTGTCCTCCACTTGTGCTTCGTTTGTCAAGCTGGCCATAGCGTCCCGGCGTCCAAACCAACCCGCGTCGAAGGTCCGATTTTGTGTGGCCGGACGAATTGTGGCAATGTCGGCGGTGCCATCCGTGCGGTGTCGCCACGGAGCGGTTTGTCGGCGAAGCAAGGCCAGGAGGATAGGGCGGTGCTCATAAGGTACGTCGCCATGCGCCTCGTGCAGTTGGTCCCCATGGTGCTGGTGGTCACCGCGGTGGTCTTCTTCGTCATGAGGATCATCCCCGGGGACCCGGTCCTGGTCATGCTGGGCGCGGTGGAAGGGGCGCCGATCTCCCAGGACGTCTATGACGCCATGCGCCTGCGGCTCGGCCTGGACCGGCCGCTGATGGTCCAGTATCTCGACTGGCTGTGGGAGATGCTGCGGGGCAACCTGGGCGACTCCATCACCTACCGGACCCCCGCCCTGGACGTCATCCTGCAGCGCCTGGTGCCTACCGCGTACCTGATGGTCGGCGGCGTGATCATGGCCGTGGCCATTGCCGTGCCCGGCGGCGTGCTGGCCGCCATCCACAACAACACCAAGTGGGACCACTTCGCCACCGGTTTCGTCATCCTCGGCATCACGGTGCCGACTTTTTGGCTGGCGCTGGTGGCCATCCTCGTCTTCGCGGTGTACCTGGGCTGGCTCCCCGCCATCGGATATACGCCTCCACAGGAAGGCGTCGTGGCGTTCCTGCGGCACCTGGTCCTGCCCATGACCGTGGTCGCCCTGAACGTGGCCGCGACCGTCCTGCGCTTCCAGCGCCAGGACTTTCTCGAGCAGATGAATCTGGACTACGTGCGCACGGCCAGGGCCAAGGGGCTGGGCGAGAGGCTGGTGTTGTGGAAGCACGTGCTGCGCAACTCGCTGATGACGACCGTGACGGTGGTAGGCCTTCAGATGGCCTACCTGAGCGGCCTGGTGACCGTCGTCGAGAACGTCTTCAACTACCCCGGCATCGGTTTCCTGCTGTTGAACTCCATTCACACGCGGGATTTCGTGGTGGTTCAGGGAGTGGTGCTGTTCATGGTCTTCCTCGCCATCGGCGTCAATCTGGTGGTGGACATTCTGTACGCGGTGTTGGACCCGCGGGTTCGTTATCGGTAGGAGCGTCGGGTGGAATCCCAGGTCACATATCCTCCCGCATATCCTCCGGCCACCCCCGGGCCGGGGTTGCGCTTGTGGCGCGCGTCCCGCCGCGCCGTCAGCACGGCGCGCCACGACCCGCGGGCCGCGGTGGGCGTCACGTTGCTCTTCCTCTACATCATGATCGCCCTGGTGGGGGCGAGCTTTTCTCCCTACGATACCACCACGCCCGACATCAAGGTGCGCATGCAGGGCCCGAGCTGGGCGCACCCTTTCGGCACCGACCGCATCGGCAGGGATGTCGCGACCCGCATCATCGCGGGGTCGCGCGTGAGCCTGCACGTGGCCACGGGTGCCGTCATCGTGGCGTTGCTCCTGGGCGCGCCGCTGGGCGCCCTGTCGAGCTACGTGGGCGGGGCCTTCGATGCGCTGGTCCAACGCGTGATGGAGGGCATCATGGCCTTCCCGTCGCTGGTGCTGGCGCTGGCGCTGGTGGCGCTGGCCGGACCCAGCGTCGCCATGCTGTGGTTCGCCATCGCCTTCAGCTCCGTCCCGCGCTACGCCCGCATCGTCCGAAGCGGCGTGCTGACGCACAAGGAACGCGAGTATGTCGAGGCCGCACGGGCCATGGGACAGCGGCCCATGGGCGTCCTGTTGAAGCAGATCCTGCCCAACATCATGGCGCCCATCGCGGTGCAGACCACCCTGGACTTCGCCCGCGCCATCGGCGTGGAGGCGGCCCTCAGCTACCTGGGCCTGGGCCTGTCGGTGCCGTACATCAGTTGGGGCCTGATGGTGCGGGAGGCCCAGGACTTTCTCGAGGTGGCGCCGTGGCTGGCGGTGTTTCCGGGGATCGCCCTGGCCGGCGTCATCCTGGGCTTCACCCTGCTCGGCGACAGCCTGCGGGACCGCATGGACCCGCGCACGCGCCTGCCCTTGAACCGGCGCGGACAGTAGCGCGCCGGAGGGCCTTCCCGCCGCGCGGTGCAAGTTGACACTCATCCGGCGGCGGTGCTAGCGTCGCGGCCGAGTCATAACTCCGGTTGAGCCCGGTGAACAATCCGAGAGGAGGAGATCACGATGAAAGGCAGCACCCGGAAACGTATCGTGCGCGGCTCTTTGGCGGGCGTGGCATTCCTGCTGGCCGGTTGGGTCGCTCCCGGCGGCGGTTCGCTTGCATTATCCACGGCCGAGGCCGCGGACAAGCCACGAATCGGCGGGACGTTGAAGTTGGGCAACGCCAAGGGCATCGGCACTCCCATCCCGTTCGTGGCCTTCACCTCCATTCCCGAGTACATCAAGAACAACATGTACGAACCCCTGGTCATGTATGACCAGAAGGGCGACATTCACCCGTGGCTGGCGGAGAGCTGGTCGCCCAACGCCGATTCCAGCGAGTGGACGTTCAAGATCCGCAAGGGGGTCAAGTTTCACAACGGCAAGGAGCTGACCGCCGAGGACGTGGTCTGGTCCGCCAAGCACATCATGGACCCCGCCAACGGCGCGGCGGGCCAGGGCCAACTGGCCGACAACGTCGCCGACGTCACGGCCGTGGACAAGTACACCGTGAAGTTCAAGTCGCCCGGGCCGCGCGGCCTCCTGCCGGAGATTCTCGCCAACACGTCAACCCTTCATATTGCCCCGGCCGGATCGCTGGCCAAGGGCCAGCAGAAGATGAAGGGCGGCGCGCCGCCGTCGGGCACCGGCCCGTTCAAGTTCAAGTCCTGGACCCCCGGGCAAGAGTTGCACGTGGTCCGTCATGACGACTACTGGGGCGGGGCCGCCTACCTGGACGGCGTCCGCTTCATCGTGATCCGCCAAAAGGCGGCCCGGGCCGCCGCGGTCCAGGCCGGCGACGTCCATCTGACCGAGCGCCTGGGGCCGACCTTCGTGCAGCGTATCGACAGCAAGCGCATCAAGGGCCTGCACTACATGCCCATCGGCGCCGCCGGGCTCAGGATTCTTACCTTCAACACCACGTCGGCGCCGGTCTCCGACCCGCGGGTGCGCCGGGCCATCGCGCTCTCGCTGGACAAGGCCGCGATCCTCGACGAGGCCACGTTCGGACTCGGCGTCCCGGTGCTGACCTGGGGCGTGCCGAACACCGACTGGGAGACGTCCCTCGGCTTCCAGTGGAAGCGGAACGTCGCCGAGGCCAAACGCCTGCTCAAGGAGGCCGGGTATTCGGGCCAGCCCATCACCCTGGGAGCCACCCGCGGCCAGGGCGACCCCTGGACCGAGCCCATCCTGCGGCAGGCGGCCGAGGCGGGCATCAAGTTCTCGCTCCAGAACCTGGGCGGAGCCGAGCTCATCAAGAAGACCATCGCCGGTGAGCTTCACGTCTCCGTCTACGGGGCAGGTGGGACCGGCGAGCCGCTGGTGGCCAACGTGCAGCACCTCGGCTGCACCGAGGGCAAGGCCGGCGTCAGCAACGTCACCAACTACTGCACTCCCGAGCTGGAAAAGCTCGTGACCCAGTACATGGAAGAGCCGGACCGGGCCAAGCGCCTGGCCATCTGGAAGAAGTTCGCACGGACGTACTTCGTCGACGAGGTCATCCACTACATCGTCGGGTGGTCCAACATCCGAAACTATGTCTGGCGCGACGAGGTGAAGAACTGGGAGCGGGGCCCCACGCAGGAATACTGGCACGCCAAGGGCGGCCTGTGGCGGACGTGGCTGGAACCGAAAAAGTAACGGTTTGAATTCCCTCCGGAACGTCCAGGGTTTTTCCCGTGGTCCGTGCCATACAAGCGGCGCCGATTGACAGCGTTATGGGGCCACAGTAGATTCGCCTCGTTGGAGGTTCAAGGCCCATGGCAACGCTCAAGATGAAATACGGCGTCGTCTCCGCGGATGATCACATCCAGGAGGCTCCCGATGTATGGACCAGCAGGATGTCCAAGGCGAAGTTCGGCGACGACATCCCGCACATCGTGGAGTTGCCGGACGGCACCCAGACCTGGTCGCTGGGCAGCAACGCCAAAGGGTTCGGCGGGCTCGCCCGGGTCTCGGGCGTCAACCCCAACGTGAAGAGGTGGGAGGACGTCCCTCGTTCCACGTACATGGTTTCGGAGCGCCTCAAGGTCCTGGACCAGGAAGAGCTGGACGCCTCGGTGCTCTTTCCCAACATCATCGGCATCACCAACCAGAACTTCCAGAAGGAAGGCAGCGAGGCCTTCCGGCTGGCCTGCATCCAGGCCTACAACGACTGGCTTATCGACGAGTGGCAGGAGGTCACACCCCGGTTCATCGCCCAGTGCGTCACCCCCATGTGGGACGTGGACCTGTGCGTGGCGGAGATCCATCGGGCGGTGAAGCGCGGACACAAGGCGCTGGTGTGGCACGGCGCCCCCCACATCCTCGGGCTCAAGCACTTCAACGATCCCTACTGGTACCCGGTCTATCAGGCCTGTTGCGACCTGGACGTGCCCATCTGCCTGCACTCCACCGCGCTGCCCGCCCTGCCGCCCTGGGAGTCCCTGGAGAAAAGCGCGCAGTTCGCCCTGGGCGTGTCCATGACCTTCGTGAGCCACATGGAGATCGTCTCGAACATCCTCTATTCGAACGTGTTCGAGAAATTCCCCAGGCTCAAGACCATCAGCGTGGAGAGCGGCGTGGGCTGGCTTCCCTACCTGCTGGAGGAGCTGGACCACGAGTTCGAGGAGCGCAAGGTTGCGGAGAACTCCACCCTCACGCGCAAGCCCAGCGAAGTCTTCCGGACCAACATGTGGGCCACCTTCTGGCACGAGCGCCACGGCATCCGCAGCCGCGACGAGATCGGCGTGGACAAGATCATGTACTCGGTGGACTACCCCCACGGCACCACCACGTGGCCCAAGTCGGTGTGGTGCCGGACCCACTCGCTGCAGGACGTGGATTCCGCGGAGGAGCGCAAGAAGATCCTGATGGACAACGCCATCGGGCTCTACAAGCTCGACGTGGACGAGTCCGAAATCGACCAGCCCCTTTACGAGCCCGGCGCCATCACGGTCGGACCTCGGCCCGAGGCCGCATAGGCCGGACCACAGACACGAGAGCGGCCTACTCCGCGTACGCGGGGTCGCCGTAGGTCATCAGCTCGATGAGATTGTCGTCGGGGTCGCGGAAGTACAGGCTGGTGCCGACGCCTCGGGAGCCGGTGCGGGCCACCGGTCCCGAGATCACGTCAACTCCCGCCTGTTGAAGGAAGTCCCGGGCTTCCTGCACGGTTCCTTCCCAGCGCAGGCAGAGGTCCGCGCTTCCGGTGGCGTAGTTGGGCGCGTGCGTGGGGCTCTCCGTGGTGTAGCGGTCCACCACGTACAGGTTCAGCTTCTGCGTCTCGCTGATGCGGATGATGGGACGCTTGCCGCGCCCGCCGGGACGCTCCTGCCAGCCGGCATCCAGCCCCAGCTTGCGATAGAAGGCGAAGGTCTCTTCCAGGTCGTTGACCACCAGGACCCAATGATCAATGGCTGCGATGCTCATGGTCTATCCTCATTGAATCGGTTCCGATACCTTGATACTTCGAGAGTCCGTGACGCACGACACTAGGGGAATCGGATCGCGATTTCAAGGGAAGGACGCCCATGTGGGAAGCGGCCCTCAGCGCGGTAGAGAACATCTTCGGTTGTCCGTGTGTCGCTGAAGTGATCCCCCGGAGCCTGGCCTTCCTGGTCCTCGGCGTCGTCATGGGCCTCTCACTGGGCGCCATCCCCGGCCTCGGCGGGCTCGTGGGCCTCGCCATCCTGCTGCCGTTCACCCTCGACCTGGACACCCTGAGCGCTTTCGCGGTGATGATCGGCCTCATCTCGGTGACCACCACCTCGGACACCATCCCGTCGGTGCTGTTCGGGGTGCCGGGCACCGCGGCGTCCCAGGCCACCATCCTGGACGGCCATCCCATGGCCAAGAAGGGCGAGGCGGGCCGGGCCTTCGGCGCCGCCTACATGGCTTCCATGATGGGCGGTCTCTTCGGCGCTCTGATCCTCGCCGTCTCCATCCCAGTGCTCCGTCCCATCGTGCTCGCGTTCAGCGCTCCGGAGTTCTTCATGATGGGGATGCTGGGCATTTCCATGGTGGCGGTGCTGAGCGGCGGCGCCCCCCTCAAGGGGCTGGTGGTGGGCGCGCTGGGACTCATGGTGGGCATGGTGGGGATGGACTACCAGGTGGGGGAGATGCGCTGGACCTTCGGCCAGCTCTACCTCTGGGAAGGGGTGCCGCTGGTGCCCGTGGCCCTGGGCATCTTCGCCATACCGGAGATGGCCGACCTGGTGATCCGGGGCACCCGCATCGCCGACGTGCCCAAGGATGCATTGAGAGGCGTCACCGTGGGCATCCGTGACGCCTTCCGTCATTGGTTCCTGGTGCTGCGGTCGAGCGCCGTGGGCGTGTGGGTGGGCGCCACCCCGGGCCTGGGCGGCGCCGTGGTGGACTGGTTCGCCTACGGGCACGCGGTGCAGACGGAGCGCGGCGCCCGGGAGTCCTTCGGCACCGGCGATGTGCGCGGCGTCATCGCGCCGGAGAGCGCCAACAACGCCAAGGAGGGGGGCTCGCTGATCCCGACGCTGGCCTTCGGCGTGCCCGGTAGCGCCGCCATGGCGATCCTCCTCGGGGTGTTCCTCATACAGGGGATCAGCCCGGGTCCGGACATGCTTACCAAGCACCTGGACGTCACCTACACCATGGTCTGGAGCATCGCCATCGCCAACATCTTCGGCACCGGCCTGTGCCTGCTCCTCACCAACCATCTCGCCCGGCTGGCCAACGTCCGGGTGCACCTGCTGGCGCCGCTGGTGATCGTGGTGGTGTTCCTGGCCGCGTTCCAGGCCAAGCGGCACTTCGGCGATCTGTTCCTGCTGTTGTCGTTCGGGGTCCTGGGATGGCTCATGAAGCGCTTCGGCTGGCCCCGGCCGCCCCTCATCCTGGGCCTGGTGCTGAGCAGCGTGCTGGAGAACTACTTCTTCATCGCCGCCAGCCACTACGGGGTGAGTTGGCTCTGGCGCCCCATCGTCCTCGTCATCGGCGCCCTCATCGTCACCAGCCTGGTGTACGGCCAACGGTGGACCCGGACGGGCATGGCGCCGGACGAGCCCGCTCCCAAGGCTTCGGGGTTCCGGTTCCATCTCGGCGTGCCGGTGCTGTTCACCCTGGCCATCCTCCTGCTGGTCCTTGCCGGCGTCGTCACCGCCCGCGGATGGCCCGCCCAGGCCCGTCTCTTCCCCCTCGTGGTAGGGTTGGCGGCGGCGGGAATGTGCGCGGCGCAGTTGTTCCTGGATCTGTTCCGGGTCCCCGGGAAAGGCGCGGGCCGCATCATGGACCTTGAAGCGGAGACCGGCGTTCCGGGCCGTGTCGTCGCCCGTCGCGCCGCCGACATCTTCGGCTGGATTCTGGGGCTCCTGACCTCCATCTGGGTCATCGGCTTCCTGCTGACCGTGCCGCTCTTCATGTGGCTGTACCTGGCGCTACGGGGCCGGGCCGGGTGGCGGCTCTGCCTCGGCTATACCGCCCTGGCGCTGGCGGTTCTGCTGGGGGTGTTCCATTACACGCTCCACATCCCCTGGCCTCAGGGCGTGGTGGCCGGCCCGCAGGAGGTCTTGCTGCAGTGGTTGGGCGGGTAGCAGCGTGCCTTCACCGCGCCTGGCTGGCGATGAATCCCCGCAGCACCTCGTTGAACTCCCTGGGGTGCTCGCGGAAGGAGAAGTGGCCGGCCTCGTTGATGATGTGCATCCGTGAGCGGCGCTCGCGCATGCACAGGGTCTCGAACAGCCGCATACCCTGAGACAGGGTGGCGGTGGGATCGTTGTAGCCCCACACCAGCAGGGTGGGCTTCTGCATCCCCCGGTCGCGGATCCAGCCCAGGGTCTCTTCCTTCTGCATCGAGTGCCGGGTCAGGAACAGGCTCTTGCGCAGACCCTGGGTGATCATCTTCTCCACGCTCTCCCGGTACTTCGGCAGTTGCCCGATCTCGGTCACCGCGTCGAGCCAGTCGTCGGTGACGTGGGCGCCGCTGTAGGAGTAGCGTTCCAGCACCCATCGCTGGCTTTCCCGTGACAGCCTCGGCTCCGGAGTGTCGGCGAAGACGATGTGGTTCCGCCCGAAGCCCGGGGCCAGAGTGTTGGTGTCCACCGGAATGCAGGACTTCACCAGGTCGGGCCGTTCCAGGGTCATGCGCGCCGCCACGTAGGCGCCGCGGGAATGGCCCACGACATGCACCCCGCCAAGTCCCAGGGATTCGAGAAAACCGATGGCGTGGCGGATGGTCGCGGCCATGGTGTAGTCGGCGTCGCTGGGCGGGTTGTCCGTCAGGCCCTGTCCGAGCTTGTCCACGGCGTAGACGTGGAACCACCGGGCCAGGGCGTCGAAGTTGAGCGCCCAGTCCACGCTGCAGTCGGCCGCGTCGTTGGACCCGAATACGCCGCCGTGAATCAGAACGACGTTCTCACCGCTGCCCTTCTCGAAGTAGCGTGTGCGGATGCCGTCCACGTCCACGAATTTCTCGTCTGCGGATTTCACCGAGGGTTCCTCCTGCATGCGATGAAACGGTCTTCATGGCGCTTCCCGGCTCGGCCCGGCGGCGGGAGGGGGGTTCCGGGCGCACGGTGGCAACGCAGGCCGTTCTTGGTTAACTACTGTCCTGTCCATCATAGGCCCATGAGAAACGTCGACGCAAGGAAGGATCGATGATCACCGCACACCAAAAGATCTGCGAAGTCCTCGCGGAGGCCGATATCGACTTCGTCTTCGGCATTCCCGGCGGAAGCGCCATGCGCATCTTCGATTCACTGGCCGGTCATGGGGGGCGGGTCCGGCCTATCCTGGTGCGGCACGAGCAGTCGGCGTCGGTGATGGCGGACATCTACGGCCGTCTCACCGGCAAGCCGGGTGTCGTCCTCGGCCAGGGGGCGTTTATCGGCACCAACGCCGTGTTCGGTACCCTGGAGGCGCAGCTCGCGGGTTCGCCCATGGTGGTGCTGGCCGATACCACGGAAGGCGGCGACTTCTCCCTCAACCCCCGCAACGCCAGCGGCTGGGGCCACTACGGGGCGTTCGACCTGAGGAAGCTGCTGGAGGGGATCACCAAGTTCTCGGTCCTCGCGGCGACCCCGAAAGAAGCGGTGCTGGGCCTGCAGATGGCCATCAAGCACGCCGTCACCGGACGGCCGGGACCCACCGCGGTGGTGATGCGCCAAGCCGCCATCGCGGGCGAGCTGGACCCGGACAAGCCGCCGCGGGTTCACCCGACCCGGCACTGGCTCCGGAAGTCCCCGGTCATGCCCGCCGTGGAGGAACTGGTGGCGGCCATCGAGTTGCTGGAGGCCGCGCAACGGCCCGTCATCATAGCCGGGAACGGGGTCCACGCGGCGAAGGCGTACGACGAGTTGGCGGCCATGGCCGAGTTGCTGGGGAGCCCGGTCGCCACCACCTACAACGGCAAGAGCGCGTTCCGGGAGGACCATCCGCTGGCCCTCGGCATGATGGGCCGTTACGGACAGCCGGTGGCCAACAGCGTCATACGGGAAGCGGACACGATTCTGGTTGCGGGGTCCCGTCTGGCCCCCAACGATACCAACAGCGAGCGGCTCATCGACCCCGGCAGACAGAAGCTGATCCAGATCGACATCGAACCGCGGAACGCCGGCTGGTCCTATCCGGTGGAGGTTTCCCTCATTGGCGACGCGAAGGCGGTATTGAAGCAGCTTTTGCAGATGGGCGGGGAAGGGTTGCAGCGAAAGGACCGTCAGGCGGCGCCGGCGCAACTCGAGCAACGCAAGCGCGCGGAGAAGTTCTTCGACAGTCCGGCACTCCACTCCGATGCCGTTCCGATCATGCCACAGCGGTTGGTCAAGGATCTCAACGAAGCCCTGGACCCGGAGACCATCGTCACCCTCGACGCCGGCAGCAACCGGGTCTGGATGGCCCACTACTTCAAGACCCGGGCGCCCGGGACCCTCTTCGTGCCCGGGGGCCTTGCGGGCATGGGCTGGGGCGCGCCGGCCGCGGTGGGGGCCAAGTTCGTTTACCCGGACCGCCCCGTGGTGAACGTGAGCGGCGACGGGGGTTTCTCCATGTCGGTGCACGTCATCGCCACCGCCGTTCAGTATGAGCTGCCCGTGGTCTTCGTGGTCATGAACAACTCGGCGCTGAGCATGATCGCCACCGGAGACCTCGGCGGCGATTCACCCGCCGCCTTCAATGACACCGACTTCGCCGCCATCGCCCGGGGCTTCGGCGCCGAGGGCTTGCGTGTCCGGAACCCCGCGGAGATTGCGGACGCGGTCCGGGAGGCGTTGAAGAGGGGTCGGCCTGCCGTCATTGACGTGATCACCGACGGCGCGGAGGGCCTCAAAAGCGTCAGCAGCGGTGCGACCGTGGGCTGAAGGTACATCGATAGTGTCGCATCGAAATTCTGCTCCGGCACCAGAAATAATCTGTTGCAACACGGGAAAAACTGATATCATAAATGGTATGAGTGATTTCCGGTTCAACATACCCTCCACCAGTTCGTTGATCGCGTTCGAGGCCACGGCTCGGCTCGGCGGCGTAATACGGGCGTCCGACGAATTGAACACCTCTCAGTCGGCGATCAGCCGTCATATCCGCAATCTGGAAACGGTGGTCGGCGAGAAGTTGTTCCGACGCGAGGGCCGAGGCGTGGTGCTCACGGCAAGCGGCCAGGAGTACTATGCCGCCGTCAAGTCGTCGCTGGATGGCCTGCATGCCGCCGCCCACGGGCTCGGTGGCAGACCCGCGAACCTGGTCATCGCCTGCACCCAGGAGGTCTCCCACTTCCTGTTGATGCCGTTCTTTTCGGAGTTCAGGCGGTCTCTTGAGAAGGACGTCGCCCTACGCGTGCTGACATGCGACTACGACATGGTCGATTTGATTTTGCCCGCTGGGGTCGACATCGTTTTCGAATACTCGGCCGCACCCACCGATTCAAGCGCGGTCAAGGTGCTGGACGAAGAGGTCGTCCCAGTCGCCTCGCCCGCCTTCCTGAAACGGTTCGAGCGGGTGCTTGCCAGGCATCCTCGACGCTGGTCCGAGATACCCCGGTTGGCCCTGGCCCCGTGTGACCCGAGTTGGGCCACTTGGACGACATGGTTCCGTGCCCACGATTGCGACCCTCCGAAAGCGCCGGAAGAATCATTCGAGACCTATCTCTTGCTGCTGGAGGCGGCCGTCAATGGCGAGGGCATGGCGCTGGGCTGGAACGGCTTTATGAACGGCTATCTCGCGTCCGGACGCCTGGTCAGACTCAGGGACGATTGGTTGCGTTCACAGATCAGCCTGTATGCCGTCCTGACCGAGACCGGATACAACAACCGAAACGCCGCCCAGTTCCTGAAGACGCTGGCGGTGCTGAGCGAGGAACTGGCGGGAACGAGACAGGGATCCCCGCAGCGACAACCCACTCGCGGACACGGGCCGTTCGTCACCCACTTGTGAGGACCGGACGCCGGGCGGCCGGAACAGATACCCGACGAAGGCTTCCCTCTCCCGTTAACCGGACTCTTCCTGGCGGGCGGCGGCAAAGAAGCGCCGCAGGACCCGGCTCAGGTTGAAGGCGTCCGCCGCGCCCGCCAGTTCCCGGACGGAGTGCATGGCCCACTGGGGCACCCCCACGTCCACGGTGCGGACGCCGGTCTCGGCCGCGGCCAGGGGGCCGATGGTGCTGCCGCAGGCCACGTCGCTGCGTACCACGAAGGTCTGGACCGGTACTCCCTCGTCGGCCGCCAGCCGCCGGAAGACCGCGGCGGTCTCGCTGTTGCTGGCATAGCGCTGGTTCGCGTTGATCTTGATGACCGGGCCGCCGTTCAACAGCGGACCGTGGTTGCCGTCGTGCCGGTCGGCGAAGTTGGGGTGGACGCCGTGGGCGTTGTCCACCGAAATCAGCGTGGACCGGGAGAGGGCGCGGTTGCGGTCCTCCGGCGCCGGCAGCAGGCGTTCCAGCATCTGGGTCAGCATAGGCCCCCTGGCCCCGGCGGCGGTGGTGCTGCCCACCTCCTCGTGATCGTTGCAGACCAGCAGCGCCCCGGTGTCGCCTTCCGCATTCAGCAACGCGCGCAGCCCCACGAAGCAGCTCAGCAGGTTGTCGAGCCGCGCCGACGCGATGAACTCCCGCGCCAGGCCCACCAGGGCCGGCGGTTGCGTGTCGTAGAGCACCAGCTCGTGGTCCAGCACCCGGCCGACCTTCGCGCCGGCGTCCGCCTCGAGCCGCTGACGCAGCAGGGTCTTGAGGTCGAAACCCTTGCCCTGACGGCCCAGAACGGGCGGCAGGTGAGTCTGCGCATTGATGGCGCGGTTCTCGTTGGCCTCCCGGTCCAGATGAATGGCCAGACTCGGGATCACGGCCACGGGTTGCTCGAAGTCGACGAGCCGGTGCGCGATGAGCCCGTCGCGGTCGAGATAGCTCACCCGTCCCGCCATGGACAGGTCGCGGTCGAACCAGGGATTGAGCAGCGCTCCGCCGTAGACCTCGACGCCCAACTGGAGATAGCCGTTCCGGTGAGACTCGGGTTGCGGCTTGACCTTGAGGCACGGTGAATCGGTGTGGGCGCCCACCATGCGAAACCCGCTCTCGGGCAGGGTGGCGCGAGCGGGCACGATCCAGGCGATGATGGACGAGTCGTTACGGGTGGTGAAGTAGCGTCCGCCGGGCTCCAACCGCCACGCGTCGGCTTCGGGCCGAGGCTGGAAGCCGGCGTCCGTCAGTCGCCGCGCCATCTCGCGGACCGCGTGAAACGGCGTGGGCGACACGGCCAGAAAGTCCATCAGTTCATGGTTGAAGCGTTGTTGGCTCATGGTCGCTCCGGCATCCGGCGAGCCCGGATGTTCCGGCGTGGCGCTCAGGAAAGTCGGTATTCTCTCTCCGGGTTGGTCACGGCAATCGTCTGGATGGATTGTCGATCCAGGCCGGCCTTTTCGAGACTGCCCAGGGGGTCCGGGTCCCCCGGCGGGAACGGCGCGTCGCCGCCGAGCAAAATGCGTTCGATGCCCACCAGGTCGCGCAGGAACTGTAGCGCTTCGCGGTTGTGCAGGATGCTGTCGTACAGAAAACGGCGCAGGTAGGCGCTGGGGGCGTGCGCCGCCCGGTCCCCGGTGACGTCCCGGTCGGCGGCGTGGTGCATGCGGTCGAAGCGGCCGATGAGATAGGGCAGGTTCCCGCCCCCGTGGGACAGCAGGAGGCGCAGTTTCGGGAAGCGGTCCAGGGCGCCGCTCAGGATCATGGAGCCCGCCGCCAGGGTGGTGTCCATGGTGTAGGCGCAGGTCTGGTTGAGGCTGAACTTCTCCGCCCGGGGCAGCGGCCGGGGCAGGGAAGGGTGCACGAACACCGGCACGTCCAGGGTCTCGCAGGCGCTCCAGAACTCGTCCAACGGAACTTCGCCCAGGTTCCTGCCGTCGACGTTGGCGGTGACGATGACGCCCACCGCGCCGTCGCCCACGCAGCGCTCGAGCTCCCGCGCCGCCGCGGCGGCGTCAACCAGCGGCGCGGAGGCCATCCAGGAGAACCGCTCCGGACGCGCCGCGCACAGCTCGGCGATGCCGTCGTTCAGGATGCGGTGCCATGTGCCGCAGCGGGCGCCGTCGAGGCCGTAGCCGAAGATGTCGGTCCATACCGAGAGGATCTGGCGGCCCACCCGTTGTCCGTCCATCTCCGCCAGCCGTGCGTCCAGGTCCAGCAGGCCGGGAAGGAAGGGACGCACCTCCAGGCCGTCGTCGAACCGGCAGCAACGGGTGCCGGCAGCCCTTTCCACCAGCGTGACGCCGAGTTCCCCGCCCCTCGACGCCAGGGTGTCCAGGACCGCCGGCGGGACGAAATGCGCGTGGACGTCAACGGCGGTCACGGGAACGGTCCATCAGAGCCTTTTCCTGGCCCCCGTCGATCTCGATCATGGTGCCGTTGACGAAGTGCATCAGCGGTGACGCCAGCATGACCACGAGGTTGGCCACCTCGTCGGTTTCGGCAATGCGTCCCAGGGGGATGGACCGGGGTGCCAACTGGTCGGCCATCTCGTAGGGGAGGTCCATGTCCCGGGACATGGCCTCCACCAGACCGGCCCAGCGTTCCGTGCGGACCGGACCCGGATTCACCGCCGCGAAACTGATGCCATGCTTGCCGTACTGCCCGGCCAGGGATTTGGTCAGGTTCTGCCCGGCCGCGTTGGCCGCCCCCGGCGCCACCTCCCAGTAGGAGGTCTTGACGCCGTCGTTGCCGATGAGGTTCACCACGCGTCCACCGCCCTGCTCGCGCATGATGGGGAGCGCATAGCGCATGCAGCGGACGTACCCCATGAACTTGAGCTGCAGCGCCAGCGCCCAGTCGTCCTCGGTCAGGTTCTCGATGACGCCGCCCGGCGCCGCGCCCGCGTTGTTCACCAGGATGTCGATGCGCCCCAGCGCTTCGGCCGCGGCCTGGATGAACCGGCGGGCGTCCTCGTCCCGGGTCAGGTCCGCGGTGATGGGGACGATCTTCCGGCCGGTGGCGCCGGCCACCGCCGCGGCGGTTTCTTCCAGCGGCCCCGCCCGCCGCGCGCACAGGGCCACGTCCACGCCTTCTCGCGCCAATGCCTCCACGATGGCCTTGCCGATACCCTCGCTGCCGCCGGTGACGACCGCCGTCTTGCCCTGAAGCTCCAGGTCCATGTGCCTTCTCCCGTCAGTCCGCCTTGCCCGTCGTGCCGGGCCGGTCCTTCTCCGCCGCGAACAGTCCCCCATGCGTCTCGCGCAGGGCCGCCTTGGCCACCTTGCCGAGCTCGTTGCGCGGGATCGCGTCCACCGCGATGATCCGCTTGGGCACCTTGTACGGCGCCAGTTCCGTCTTGAGATAGCCGATGCACGCATTTTCGTCGAACGATGCGGAAGTCGGGGACTCCACCACCGCCACCACGGCCTCCCCGAAATACGGGTGCGGCACGCCGAAGACGGCGGAGCCGGCAACACCGGCGGCCCGGTCCAGGGCGTCCTCCACCTCCTTGGGGTATACGTTCAGCCCGCCGGAGATCACCACGTCGGTTTCGCGTCCCAGGATGCGAATGCACCCCGCATCGTCGATCTCCGCCACGTCGCCGGTCACGAACCAGCCGTCGTCGGTGAACGCCTGTTCCTCGGGCCGGTTCCAGTAGCCGGCGCAGACGTTGTGGCCGCGGGTCTCCAACACACCGGTGGCGGCGGATTCGAAGCGCCCGTTCTCGTTGGCCACCCGCGCGCGCACGCCGGGCAGCGGCCAGCCCACCCAGCCGCGCCGTCCGGCGGTGCCCGGCGGGATCGCCGTGATGATGGCGGCTTCGGTGGAGCCGTAGCGCTCGATGATCTCCATGCCCGTCACCTGCCGGAACCGGTGCGCGATGTCCGGCGGCAACGGCGCCGAGCCGGAGATGGCCAGGCGAAACGCGCCGGAGACCGCCTCGCCCAGCCCGGGCTCCTTCAACAGCCGGGCGTAGTGCGTCGGCACCCCCATCATGACGGTGCAGCGGGGCAACTCCCGGAGCACCGCTTCCGCCTCGAAACGGGGCACGAAGCAGATGGCGCCGCCCGCCGCCAACATGACGTTGATGGCGGTGAGGAGTCCATGGGCGTGATAGGCCGGCAGCGCGTGCAAGAGGACGTCCTCGCCGCCCAATCGCCACACCTCCGCCAGCGCCCTGGCGCTGGCGGCCAGGTTTCCGTGGGTGATGAGAGCGCCCTTGGGCCGGCCTGTGGTCCCGGACGTGTAGAGGAGCGCCGCCGGCGCGTCGTCGGGCAAATCCACCGTTTCCGCTCCGGGGCCGGATGCGCGGGTGAGGTCGGCAAAGGAGCCCCGGCTGCCGCGGAGCCCCTCCATCCGGAAACCGTACCGTGCGGCCGTAGCCCCGAACGCGGCCGTTTCGTCGGGGTCGCAGACGAACAGAACGGGTCGAGCGTCCGCCAGCAGCGCCTCCACCTCCCGCGACGTGTAGGCGGTGTTCATGGGGTGGAGGATGGCTCCCGCCTTGAAACAGGCATGGGCGAGGAATACGGCCTCGACGCATTTTCCGACTCTGACCGAGACACGGTCGCCCGCCTTGACGCCGCAGGCGGTCAGGGCGGCGGCGGCCTTGTCGATGGCGGTCAAGACCTCGCCCGTGGAGAGGGAAGGGCCATCCGGCAAGACGAAGGCGGGGTCGAGACTCGTACGGTGGCCGTACAGGGCGTGAATGAGATTGCCGCTCGTCAAGGTCGGCCCTTTAAGGAATATAATTGACCGATCGATCTAGAACCAGTAGATTCTACTCGAACGAAGGGATGTGTCATGGAGGCATTGAAAGAATACGCAGGGGTGGTGACGGCCCTGGTTACGGTGATGGCGGCCCTCGGTGCACTGGGTTTGTGGGCCATCAATGCCCAGGTCACGCCCGAGATCAACCGGCTGGAAGGACGGATCGACGGCAACCAGTTGCTGCTTAGACAGATCGACCGCAAGATTGACGCCAATTTCGAAGGCCTGAATGCGAGGTTCGAAGGCATTGATGCGAAGTTTGCAGTGATCGATGGCAAGTTCGAGGCCATCGATGCGAAGTTCGAGGCGATCGACGAGAGGTTCGAAGCGATCGACCGGAGATTCGAGGCCATCGATGCCCGGTTTGAGCGCATCGACGGCGAGTTGAAGATCATCCGCAACGACATCAAGACAATCCTCTTGAGACTTCCAAACAAGACAGCGGCTCCATAGACCGGTCAGCGGCCCCGGAACTGGGGCTTGCGCTTCTTCTCGAACGCAGACAAGCCCTCGGCGTAGTCGGCGCTGGCATCCGCGTCGAGGGACGGCCGGCGGAGCGCTTCGCTGCCGCCGTCCTCCCCCCGCGCCAGGGCGTCGAGCGCGGTCTTGGCCGCGCGCACGGTCAACGGCGCGTTCCCGGCCATGGCGCGGGCCAAGCGCCGGCCTTCCGCGATCACGGTCCCGGGCTTGACCAGGCGATGCACGACCCCCTGGGCGTGGGCCTCGCGCGCCTCGCACCGCTGGGCGCCCAGGAGCAGCCCGCGGGCCGCGGAGTCCCCGAACACCCGCACGAAGCGGGCGATGCCGCGGGAATCGTAGCCGAGCCCCAGGCGCGCCGCCGGCACCATGAAGTAGGCGTCATCCGCGGCGATGCGGAGGTCGCAACCGCAGGCCAGCGATGCGCCGGCGCCGACGCACGGGCCGGCGATGCAGGCCACGGTCGGCTGCGGCACCGCTTCCAGCGCCCGCAGGGCGCTCTCCACAAGGTCGTCATAGGCACGGGTGGCGCCCGGCGCCCGCACGCTGGCGAACTCCCGGATATCGGCGCCCGACGAGAAAACCGTGTCGTCGCCGGCCAGCAGGACCACCCGGGTGTCGTGATCGTGGGCGAGGCCCTTGGCGAAGCGGCGCAGCTCGGTCCACATGGCCGAGGAAAGTGCGTTGCGGCTGTCGCCGCTGCAAAGCCGCAGCTCGGCAACGCCCCCGGCCGTGGAAAGCTGCATCGCTCCCGCGGCCAACATCTCGTCGCTCACATCTCCCTCCGATGCGCCATCCACGCGCCGTCGGCGACGGCGCGGAACAGGTCCGCCAGCGCCGCGTTGACCGCCGCGGGCTCTTCCAGCGTCAGCGTATGGCCCGAGCGCGGGATCACCACCAGCGCGGCCATGGGCGCGGCGCGCTTGAGAAACAGGCTGCCGTCCAGGCACGGGTCGTCCTCGTCGCCGACGATGACCAGCAACGGGACTTCGAGGCGCGACAACGGCTCCTCCATGTCCCACAGGGTGGGCCGCCGGCCCTGGACCTGAGACATGGTGAGGGCCAGTCCCGTGGCGGAATGGTCGGCCAGGGTCTTTTCGAACTCGGCGAAGCCGCGGGGATCTTTGGCTTCGAACGGCTTGCGCATGGGGTAGCGGGCGTACTTGGCCGCGGCCTCGGCCATGGGCTCTTCCCGGAACATGTGGGCGATGTCCGTGCACATGGCCGCCCGTTCCTCCCGTTCGTCCGGATTCGAGCCCCAGCCGCAGCCGATGGCGGCCACGGACAGGCACCGCCCGGGGTCGTGAATGGCCACGTGGAGCGCGGTGTAGGCGCCCATGGAATGGCCCACGATGTGGGCCTTCTCCAGGCCGAGACCGTCGAGCACGGCCACAACGTCGTCCCGGGCCGTGTCCTGACCGTACGCTTCGGGCGCCTCGGGGACGTCGGACGGCAGGTAGCCACGGGCGTCGAAGGCGATGCAGCGGTGGGAGCGCGAGAAGAACCGCATCTGGGGCTCGAAGCTCCGATGGTCGCCCGCGAACTCGTGTACGAAGACAATGGGGACGCCACGGCCCGATTCTTCATAGTGGAGCCGGGTACCGTCGGATGCGGTGATGGTCGGCAAGGAGGCCCTCCTCGAAAAGAGAAAAAATCAAACGGAGGATTCTTCCTATCCCAGCTCCTTCCGGTGCCGGCTCAACAGCACCGCCGAGCCCGCCGACACGCCCACGGCCACCAGGGAGTACATCACGGCAAGGATGACGTCGGCACTTGACGGCGGCGGGTTGTTGCTCCAGTACAGGAAAAGATTCACGACGACGTAGAGGGCGTAGGCGTGCGCCATGCCAATGACGATGCGTTTCATGTGCCAAAGCCCCAGGCCGTAGACCACCAGGTAGGAGCCGAACACGAGGCTCCACAACACGCCGTCACCGCCCGACAAGCGGGTCCCGAACAGAACGAAACCACTGTGCTCCGTTAGCTGAAAGGGTTTGGAGAAGTTCGAGAGCGCCAGCAGCCAGAAGCAGATCGCGAGTCCGCGGAAGATACGAGCCGTTCGTGGTTCAACCATGGTGGTACTCCTTGGGGACGGTCGATGCCAGTTTAGCAACCCGCCCCATCGGGTGCCAGGATCGATCGCGTGCCGACGAGGTGGTCAGGCCTCGCGCAGCACCGTGGCCGGCGGCACATGGACGAGTCGGCGGGTACCGAGATAGCCGACGGCCGTGACCACCAGCATGCCGAACAACGGCCCCACGGCCCAAAGGCTTGGGTGTACCCGGGCGGGGAGGTTGAAAACCTGGTTGTTGAGGATGAAGGTCGTGATCTCCGCGCCAACGACGGCGACGGTGCCCGCGAACAGTCCGAGCGCCGCGAACTCGATCACCAGCGCGCCGGTGATGAGCCGGCGCGTCCCGCCCAGGGCGCGCAGCAGCGCCAGTTCCCTCAGCCGCGAGTCCCGGCTCGACTGGATGGAGGCGACCAGCACCAGCACCCCCGCGCACAGCACCAGCGCCAGCATCAGCTCCACGGCCTGGGCGACCCGCGCGATGATGCGCCGCAGGTGCGCGATGATCTGGTCCACGTCGATCACCGAGATCGTGGGGTAACGCGAGAGCAGGTCGTTGAGGAACGGTTTCCGTTCCGGCGGCAGGTAGAAGCTCGTCATGTAGGTGGCCGCCTGGCCTTCGAGCGCTCCCGGCGACAGGATGATGAAAAAGTTCGGCTGCAGGCTGTCCCACTGGACCCGCCGGGTATTGGTGACGGTGGCCGTGAGCGGCAGCCCGCCGACGTCGAAGGTCAGGGAGTCGCCCACCGCCAGTCCAAGGGAGGCGGCGTATTCCTCCTCCAGCGAGGCCGACGGCGCGGCTCCGTCGGACCACCACGTGCCGTCCACCACCACGTTGTGGTCGGGCACGTCCGCCAGGAACGTCAGGTTGCGTTCGCGCCGGATTCCCGGACGGCGCCGGCCTCCGCGTTCGCGCCCCTCATCCGTGGGACCGCCTCGCCGACGCTCCCACGCGTCGGCGGCGATGCCGTTCACCCCCGTGATCCGTCCGCGGATCATGGGGAACAGCCTGCCGTCGTAGCCGGCGCGGTCCGTCAGCATGGCTTGCACGGGAGCCGCCTCGGCCGGCGCCACGTTCATCACGAAGTGGTTGGGGGCGCGTTCCGGAATCCGCGCCCGCCATTCATCGATCAGCGCCGTGCGCACCAGCAGCATGATGAGCAGCAACATGATGGCGGCGCCGAAAATCACCACCTGCGCGATGTTCTCGCGATGGCGGCGATGCAGCCCGGCGAGGGCCAGCCGCCAGACGCTGCCGGCCTGCATGCCCACGGCGCGTCCGCCCCGCAGCAGCAGCAGGGCGAGACCGCTGAATACGCCCGCCGTCGCCAGGGACCCCGCCAGCGCCCAGGCCGTGAGGGAGGCATTGCCGCTGTACCAGACCAGCAGTCCCACACCGCCGGCCGCGGCGAAGCCATAGGTCATTGCCGAGGCCGCGTCCGGCGTCAGGTCCCGGCGGATGACGCGCATGGGTGAAACGCCGCGCAGGCGCAGCAGCGGCGGCAGCCCGAACGCGAGCACGCAGATGAAGCCGGTCAAGAGGCCCATCGACACCGGCCAAGGCCCCGGCAGCGGCAACGACACCGGCAGAAAACCCCGGAGTGCCGCGATGATGCCGAGATGAGCCAGGCCGCCGAAGGCCAGGCCGCCAACGGCGCCGACGATGCCGATGATCAGGAGTACGAGGGTGTAACCCCGCTGGATCTCGCCGGGAGTCACGCCCAGGGTCTTCAGCACCGCCACATGGTCGTAGTGTCTTCGGGCGTAGCGATGGGCGCTCAGTGCCACCGCAACGCCCGCCAGCAGCACCGTCAGCAGGCCGCCCAGCAGGAGGAAGCTCTCGGAGCGCTCCAGGGCGTTGCGGATGCGGGCGTTGGCGCCGCGGACGTCGCGCCAGCGGTAGCCCGGCGCCAGTTCGTCACGGATGGCGTCGTGGAGGGAGCGCAGCCCGTCTTCGGCGCCCGCCACCTGGAGGCGGTAGCGGATCCGGCTGCCAGGCTGAATCACCCGGGTAACGGGCACATCCTCGGCGCGCATCAACAGGCGCGGCGCGAACTCCAGGAAGCCGCCGCCCCGGTCCGGCTCCGACGCCAGCACGGCCGCCACCGTGAACTGCTCGTAGCCCACCGACACCTCGTCCCCCACCTTGACGCCCAGCGCCGGGAACAGGCGCGATTCCAGCCAGACCTCGCCTCGGGCGGGCACACCGTCGGTGCGCCGACCGCCGCCGAACGGCTCAGCCGCCACCCGCAGCGTACCGCGCAGGGGATAGCCGTCGGTCACCGCCTTGACGCTGGCCAACAGGCTCCGCTCCGAGCCGGCCGCGAACACCATGGAGGGAAAACGGACCAGGTCCGCCAGCGCAAGTCCGCGCGCGGCCGCGAGCTCGCGGAAACGTTGAGGGATCGCCCGCGAGGAATCGATGACGCGGTCGGCCCCCAGCAACGCCGCCGACTCGGCCACCAGGGCCCGCTGCAGGCGGTCGACGAACAGGCTGATGGCGGTCACCGCGGCCACCGCCAGTACCAGCGCGGCGAGCAACAGACGCAGCTCCCCGGCGCGCCAGTCGCGGGTCGCGAAACGCAGGGCCAGCGACAGGGTCATGCCGCGGGCTCTCCCGGAAGCCGCATGCGGCCGGCGTGCAGGGTGACGACGTCGGCGCAACGGCGGGCGAGCGCCGCATCGTGGGTCACCAGCACCAGCGTGGTGCCGGCCTCCCGGTTCAGACCGAACAGCAAGTCGACGATCCTGGCGCCGGTGGTGGTGTCGAGGTTGCCGGTGGGCTCGTCCACGAACAGCACCTTCGGGCCGGATGCGAACGCGCGCGCGATGGCCACGCGCTGCTGCTCGCCGCCGGACAACTGGCGCGGGTAGTGCGTGGTCCTCGCGGCCAGGCCCACGCGTTCCAGGAAGGCGCGGGCGTCCTCTCGCGCCTGCCGGTTGCCGCGAAGCTCCAGGGGCAGCATCACGTTCTCCAGGGCCGTGAGGCTGTCGATGAGTTGAAAGGACTGGAACACGAAGCCGACGCTGCGCGCGCGCACCCGGGCGCGCTGCTCCTCGTCCAGGGAAGTGATCTCGTCGCCGTCGAGCCACACGCCGCCGCTGGTGGGAAGATCGAGGCCCGCGAGGATGCTCAACAGGGTGGTCTTGCCGGAGCCGGATTCACCCACCACCGCCACCTGCGCGCCGGCATCGACGGCGAGGTCGATGCCGTCCAGGATGGTCAGCTCGCCCTCGGCGGTGGGCACCCGCTTGACCACGGCTCTGGCTCGCAATATGCATTCCGGCATGAGGCTGCGTCCCGACATGAATCGCTTCCCGATTAGACGGCCGTGGGTTTCCCTGAAGGCGTTGTTGCGGGGTTTGCTGCTCTTGGCCGCCCTCGCTGCGTTCGGCGAGGCGCCGGCGGCGGATGCCGGCAAGACCGTGCTGGTCATGGGAAACAGTATCAGCGCCGCGTACGGACTTCAAACACAGGCCGGTGAGCCCGGCTGGGTGCAACTACTGCGGCAGCGCTTGGGCCCGCGCCATCGCGTGGTCAACGCCAGCATCAGCGGTGACACCACCGTGGGCGGGCTGGCCCGCCTGCCCAAGACAATGGCGGTCCACAAACCCGATATCGTCATCATCGAGTTGGGCGGAAACGATGGTCTACGCGGCTACCCGGTAACATCTATCCGCGCCAACCTGCTGGCCATGACCGAGGCCGTCCTCGCCGCCGGCGCAAAACCGTTGTTGGCCGGCATGCAGATGCCGCCCAATCTGGGGCCGCGCTACACGGAAGCGTTCCGCGGGATGTACCCGGACGTAGCGGCCGAAACCGGCGCCGCGCTGGTGCCGTTCCTGCTCGAAGGGGTCGCCACCAACGAGGAGATGATGCAGCGGGACGGCATCCATCCCAGCGCCCGGGCGCAGCCGCTGCTGCTGGACAACGTCTGGCCCGTGCTGGAGCCGCTGTTGGAGGCGGATTGAGGGGTCAAATGCCATGACCGGCCTACGCGTGCGAAATGCAACCTTGGCAGACGTAGAACGCATCGCAGCGTTCCAGCAGGCGATGGCACTGGAGACGGAAGGCAAAACGCTGGATGCGACGACGCTGCGGCAGGGTATAGCCGGCGTGTTCGATGCGCCGCAGAAGGGCTTCTACCTGGTGGCCGTTGCCGACGCCGCGGAAGGCGGCACCGCCCCGGTCGTGGGAAGTCTGCTCATCACCTGTGAGTGGAGCGATTGGCGCAACGCCACCTTCTGGTGGATCCAGAGCGTTTATGTCGATGCCGGCTGGCGGCGTCGGGGCGTATATCGCGCGATGTACGGCCATGTGCTGAGCCTTGCGGGCGCCCGCGGCGACGTCTGCGGCATAAGGCTGTATGTGGAGCGCACCAACACCATCGCCCAACAGACCTACGACAGCCTGGGCATGCACAAGTCGCACTACGACCTGTACGAAGTCGACTTCACGTCATGAGCGGGGGCGCTAACCCTTGTCTGCCAGCGAGAAAAGCCGTCGGGCCGTTGCGGCTTCGGGGATGGACATTTGCCCGTCCCACGCCAGTTCAGCCAGCAGCCTTCCGGTGAGGGGGCCGAACTTGAACCCGTGGCCCGAGAAGCCGGCCCCGATGGCGATGCGCGGGTTGTCGGGATGCAGGTCGATGATGAAGTCCTCGTTCGGCGAAACCGTGTAGAGGCAATGCTCGGCGTCGGCGAGGGTCCATGCCGTGGAAGAGAAGAACCCCGAAATGAAGCGGTCCAGATCGTCGATCTTGTCTTCCTGGACGGAATCCGGCGCGGTGTCGGGATCGTCGTCCGTTCCGTATCTTATGTGGCGCGCCACCTTGACGCCGGCGCGGCCGAATTCCGGCATCCCGTAGAACACGTCGTTCTCTTCCCCCATATACATCCACACCGGAAAAGGGCCGGGTTGGTAGGCATCCGGACTTCCGGCGGGTGTGAAGTATCCTACCGTCTGACGGGCCACGGTGAGCCTGGACGCGAGGAACGGCAGCAGGTCCCGGGCCCAGGCGCCCGCGGCCACGACCATGCGCTCGGCCCTGAGGCTCCCTGCGCTGGTCGCCACGGTGATGGGGTCGGTAACCGGGTCGATCTCGTGGACGACGGTATTCTCGAGCAGCCGCACGTCGTTATCTCGGGCCAACGCGGCCAGTGACTCCACGGTCTCCTTGGCGGAGACGATGGCCGAGGTCTTGTCGAGCAGGACGGTTTCGACGTTCTCGAAGGTGAACTGGGGATACGACGCCCGCGCCTCGCCTGGCGTGATGGCTTCCACATCCACGCCCTCTTGCTGCACCGCCTGAATGTACTTGTTGAAGTATTCGCAAGGGGGGCCGATGAAAAGCCCGCGATTCGGGTACAGGAGGCGCCTGCCGGCGTCTCTTTCGAGCCGGGGCCACTCTTCCGCGTGCACCCACTGCATGAGGCGGACGTACTCCGGCGCGCCGTAGGCGCTGCGCGTGATGCGGGCTGCGCCGTGCGAGCTGCCGCGATCATGTCCGATGGAGAAGCGCTCGACCAGTCCGAGCCGTTTTGCGCCCAGGCGGGCGAGGTGGTAGAGCGCGGAAAGACCGTTGATTCCGCCGCCGATGACCAGGGCATCGAAGGTGTCGCCACGCATGCCGAGGTTGCCTTCGGGATGAAATCCGACGAGGCGTCAACACGCTAGATCGCGTCCACCCTGTGCGTCAGGACGCCAACGCCTCCACCGCCTCGTTGGTGGCGGGGTCCACTTCGTAAGGTCCGGGCAGGTCCAACTCCTTGGCGATCTCGCGCATGGCCGGCAGGACCTCCTCGCCCATGAGTTTCAGTGTGCGCATCTGCGACTCGTGGTCCATGGCGCCGTCTCCGGTGCGGAAGATGATGATGCCGGGGCGCAGGTACTCCATGATGTAGCGTATGTCCTCGACGCATTGCTCGGGGGTGCCGACGATCATGCCCCGGGTGGCGACCTGGTCTTCGAAGGAGGCCAGCGCGCCGGCCCGGGTCTTCCCCGTGGCGTCGGGCGCCGTCATCTGCCGGCGCAGGGCCACCGCCTTCCGGCTGTTCAGGCCCGGAGGGCTCATGATCCACGGGATGGGCCTCTGGACGCCCGGGTCGAAGGGGCTCCGGACCCCCTGAGTCAGGGTGCGCCCAACCTCCATGGCCCTGGCCTTCGTCTCCTCCACGTGCACGAAGAACATGTAGCCCATGTGCTGCGGGCCGGCCGCGTAGCCTTCCTCCTCCGCCGTCTCGTAGTAGACCTTGAACATCTCGCGGGTGAGCTCGAGCTGCGTCGAGAGCATGACGTAGGGATAGCGGTGCCGGGCGCACCACTCCACGGTCTCCCGGCTGGAGGTGCCTGGCACCCAGATGGGCGGATGAGGCTTCTGATACGGGACTGCCCACGGATTGACGTAGCGGTATTGGTAGTGCTTGCTCTCCCAGCGGAAGGGACCGGGCGTGGTCCAGGTCTTGATGAGGAAGTCGTGGGCCTCCTCGAAGCGCTCGCGGTTGTAGTGGGGCGGGATGTTGTGGCTGATGCTCTCGCCGCCGGAGCCCCGCACGATTCCCGGGATCAGCCGGCCGCGGGAGATGACGTCGATCATGGCGAGCTGCTCGGCCAGCCACAGCGGGTCGTCGTGGATGGGCAGGATGTTGCCGAGCAGCAGGATCTTCACCTTGCTGGTGATGCGGGCGAGGATCGACGCCTGTACGTTGGCGACGCCGTTCATGCAGAAGGGCGCGCTGTGGTGCTCGTTGACCATCAGCCCGTCGAAACCCACCTCCTCCGCGTAGATCTTCTCGTCGAGGTAGCGGTTGTACAGGTTGGCGGCGCGTTTGGGGTCGTACTCGGCGTTGCTGACCTTGTGGATGCCGGTGCCCCATTCGTCGGGCCAGTTGTCTACCTGCCAGGGCTCTTCGGTGAAGTGGCCGATGAACATCAGGTACCTCCCGGGCTGCAGCAGGGCCGCTATGAAGCCATGGCGGCCAGCGGCTCGTTGGTCCTGGGGTCGATATCGTAAGGGCCGGGGAGGCCCAGCTCGTCGGCGATCTCCCGAAGCTTGGGCATGACCTCTTCGCCCATGAGCTTCAGGGTGCGCATCTGCGACTCGTGGTCCATGGCGCCGTCGCCGGTGCGGAAGATGATGGTCCCCGGCCGCAGTTGTTCCATGATGTAGCGCACCTTGGGGATGACGCTGTCGGGAGTGCCGACGACCATGCCGTGGGTGGCCACCTGGTCTTCGAAGGTCGCCCTGGCGCCCGCTCGGGTGCGGCCGGACGAGTCCGCGGCCGTCATCTTGCGCCGGAGGGCCCGGGCGCTGCGCGTGGCGATTCCCGGGGGGCCCGCGATATAGGGCCGCGGCCTCTGCGCACCGGGATCGTAAGGGCTCCGCACGCCTTGAGTCAGGGTCCGGCCCACCTCCATGGCCCGTTTCTCCGTTTCCTCCACGTGGAAGAAGAACATGAAGCCGAGATGCTGGGGCCCGGCTTCGTAACCCTCTTCCCGGGCGGTATCATAGTAGATCTTGTACATCTGCTGGGTCAGATCGATCTGGCTGGCCAGCATGATGTAGGGATAACGATGGCGGGCCGCCCACTCCACGGTCTCCCGGCTGGAAGTGCCGGGCACCCAGATGGGCGGGTAGGGCTTCTGCAACGGCACCGCCCAGGGGTTCACGTACCGGTAGTGGAAGTGCTTGCCCTCCCAGCGGAACGGGCCGGGGGTGGTCCATGTCTTGACCAGGAAGTCGTGGGCCTCCTCGAAGCGCTCCCGGTTGAAGTGCGGCGGCACGTTGTGGGTCAGGCTCTCGCTGCCGCCGCCGCGTACCACGCCGGGGATCAGGCGGCCCTTGGAAATCACGTCGATCATCGCGATCTGCTCGGCCAGCCACAGGGGGTCGTCGTGGATGGGCAGGATGTTGCCGAGGATCAGGATCTTGGCCTTCTGGGTGATGCGGGCGAGAATGGAGGAGGTCACGTTGGCCACGCTGTTCATGCAGAACGGGGCGCTGTGGTGCTCGTTGACCATGATCCCGTCGAAGCCCATCTCCTCGGCGTAGACCTTCTCGTCCAGGTAGCGGTTGTAGAGGCCGGAAGCACGAAGCGGGTCGTACTCGCTGTTGCTCACCTCCATGACGCCGGACCCCCAGGCCGCGGGCCAGTCTTCCTTCTGCCAGGGTTGCTCCGTAAAATGGCCTATGAACATCGATATCAACCTCCCAGGAATTCAAGGACCGTCTTGGTGAACTCTTCCGGTTTCTCCATCTCGGGCATATGTCCGCACTCTTCGAGGACAGCGGCACGGGCACCGGGTATTCCTTCCTTGTAGAGCTCGCAACTACTGATGGGGACAATGCCGTCCTGCCTGCCCCATACGAGCAGGGTCGGAGTCGCGATGGCCGGGAGGAGGTCCGGCAACGTGATGCTGTGCATGTAGGGACGCCAGAGGTAGCGGATGGCCGCCTCCCGGTTGGTCTCGACCTGGTCGGCCTCGTCCGGGGTCCAGTCCTTGCCGTAGTATTTCAGGTATTCGGCCGATTCGTGGTCGTGAAAGGACTGTTGAAAAGCCTCCTTGGCGGAGTGCAGGAAGTAGTCCCAGATCTCCCCCTCCCGCGGCTTGATGCCGCCCGCGCCCACCAGAACCATTTTGGAGAAGATGTGGCTGTTGGCGGTGGCAAGCTCGGCGGCGATCCAGCCTCCCAGGGAAAACCCGATGACATTGAGCGGAGTCGACAGGCCGTGGGCCCGCACGAACCAGCTCACCCACGTGGACAGGTCCCGGACCGACATCAACCAATCCGGAAACGACGAGGTGCCGAATCCCGGCAGGGACGGAACATATACGGAGTAATGCTTGGCCAGAAGCTCGTGGGCCTGCAGCCAGTCGGGTACGCCCAACTCACCGTGGAGGATAAGCAACGGCTCTCCCGAGCCTCCGCGCCGCAGTTGCAGGGATGTACCGGCTATGTCGAGGGTCTCTTCGGTGAAGGCGGGCGTTGTTGTCACTGGCTCCTCCGGTCTGGCGTTTCAAGATGGGTGTCGGGCTGCGTGCAGCATAGACAAGAGTGCCGGGAACGTCAATGTGGACTTGAGCCTGTTTCCGTCCTTACGTCAATACATCGTATTGACAGTTTGTTCGGTGCCCGCTACCGTGGTGTCAGTGAGCAAGAACCGGCAGCTTCAGATCCGAATCAGCGCGGAAGACAAGGCTCGTATCCAGGAACGCGCGGCAAGCGCAGGCATGGACGTGTCCAATTGGGTGCTGAACCTGGTGCTCCCGCCCGTCGAGCGACAGTTTCAAGATCTCTGCCGGGAGCTCTCGATCCGTTCTCATGCTCGCGCGTACATACTCGCGGAGGTCCAGGACCTGCTCGAAAGGCTGAATCGGAAGGACTTCGAGCAAGCCGTCCAGCACGCCCCGGAATTCAGTCTGCCGTCGTTCGAAGCCAACTACCTTGCAGCGATGATCGAGCACACAGCGATGTATAAGGGAGCCGTTCCTCCCGCCTGGACAAACACGGTCCGCGCGTTGGAGCGGCCCTGGTTCGCCTCGTCGTTGAAGAGCTTGCGCTTGTACCTCTTGACCAACTCGCCGGCGCCTTTTCGGCGTCGAAATCTGTTCGTCGACAGCAGCGTCGGGCAGCGGATCTGATGGTGGAGTACTCCAAACGGGACATCGAACGGCTCTTCCGGCAACTGAACGATGAACTCTCCCGCAAGGGAGTTACCGGGGAGTTGTACCTCGTGGGAGGCGCGGTCATGTGCCTCGTTTTCGACGCGCGCCGATCCACGAAGGATATCGACGCGTTCTTCATGCCGGCCAGGCAGGTACGCGAAGCCGCCCAACGCATTGCCGCCGCGTCCGGGTTGCCCCCCGATTGGCTCAATCACGCCGTCAAGGGCTACCTGAGCGACAAGGGCGATTTCCACCCATACCTGGAATCTTCCAACCTGCGCGTCTTGACCGCCGCCCCCGAGTACCTGTTGGCCATGAAGTGCCTCGCGATGCGTCTCGGTGAGGTATTTCATGACGAAGACGACGTGCGTTTTCTTCTCCGCTACCTCAACCTCACCGACTATCGAGCGGCGCTGGATATCGTGACCCGCTACTACCCGTTGGAACAATTCCCACAGAAGACGCTGTATGCATTGGAGGAATTGCTCGCGGGGCAGGACTAACAAGGATGGTGCGGTCGAGTCTTTGAAACAGTTCGCCAAGGGAGCCAAAAGCCACACCCGGTACGTGTTGTATGTAGGCTAACTATCAGCTTGCGCCGTCCGCTTGCCCTCCAGGAAGCAGCTCAGCACCAGCCCTGCCACCGCGGCCGCCAGCCCCACCAGAAAGGCCCACCACAGCGCGTTCACGAGGGCGCCGATGAGCGTGGGCATGATATCGGCGGGTATCTGCGTGCGGGTGGCGGGATCGAGGAGGTTCTGCGGGTTCAGGAGCTTTTGAAGCACCGATTCCGGTACAGAGGCCTTCAGGTCCGCGGCGATGACCGTGAAGGTGGCGTTCATGCGTTGCAGCAGGATGCTGCCCATGATGCTGAGGATGAGGGCGCCGCCGATGGTGCGGAACAGCATGACCGTGGAGGTGGCGACTCCGAGATTCCCGAACGGCACCGCGTTCTGGGCGGCCACCAGCGCGGTGACGTTGGTCATCCCCATGCCCGTGCCGGCCGCGCTGGTCGCGATCAGCATGACGATCATGCCGCCGGCCTCTTCCAGCACCATGAACGGGATGTAGCCCGTGACCATCAGGGCCATTCCCGTGGCGCAGACGTTGCGGTACCCCCAGACGGGAGCGACCCGGCCGGCGGTAAGGCTTCCGGCTGTCCACCCCACGCTCAAGGGCAGGAGGGTGAGACCGGCCTGCGTGGCGCTGCCGCCCAGGGCGCCCTGGACGTACAACGGCAGGAACCCGATGACGCCGAAGATGCCCATGGCGGCAAGCAGGCTGAGGTAGGTGGGCCGGCTGTAGCTGGGCATGCGGAACAGCGCCATGGGCAGCAACGGGTCCCTGGTCTTGCCTTCAATGGCGATGAAGAGCGCCAGCAGCACGACGACCCCCGCCACCACGACGAAGGACTCCGCGGTGACGAGGTCGACCTGGTTGGCGGCTACCAGAAGGCCGTAAAACAGCAGCATCAGGGTGGAGAGGAGGATCGCGGCGCCCGCCAGATCCAGCGACCGGCGCGCGCCTTCGGTGCGCTGCTCCCGAAAACCGGCGATGATGAGCCCGGCCGCGGTGACTCCGAGGGGCAGATTGATCCAGAAGATCCAGCGCCAGTCCCAGTACTCGGCGATGAACCCGCCGCCGGCCGGGCCGAGCACGGAGGCAACGCCCCAGACGCTGGCGATGAGCCCCTGCATCCGCGCGCGCTGTTCGGCGGGGAAAACCACCCCCACGATGATGAACGCGAGGGCGTACACCGCGCCGCCGCCCATGCCTTGCACGGCGCGGAAGACGATGAGCTGCGTCATGCTCTGGGCCGCGCCGCACGCCACCGAGCCCAGGACGAAGGTCCCGATGGCAAGCAATATCAGGGTGCGCCGGCTGTAGAGGTCCGAGAGCTTGCCGAAGATCGGCGTGGCCAGTGCCGAGGTGAGCATATAGACGGAGAAGACCCAACTGTAGAGGTCGAGGCCGCCGAGTTGGGAGACCACCGTGGGCATGGCGCTGCTCACGATGGTGGCGTCGATGGCGAAGAGAAAGACCGCCACCATCACCCCGGCGACGGCGACGGGGGCTCTGTTGGATGCGGGGGCGGTGTGCTGTGGTGCGCTACTCACCGCGGCCGTATGCCAGGATGGCGTCGAAGATCGGGGTGTATCCCGTGCAGCGGCACAGATTGCCGTCCAGTCCCTTCTTCACTTCGTCGAGGGTCGGGGCGGGGTTCTGCTCCAGCAGGGCCTGGGCGGCCATGAGCATTCCCGGTCCGCAATAGCCGCACTGGACGGCGCCGTGCTCCAGGAACAATCGCTGGAGCCGGTCGAGCTCCATGCCGTCGCCGCATCCCTCCACGGTAGCGATCGCTTTTCCCTCGCAGCGCACGGCCAGCACCACGCAACTGTGGACCGCCATGCCGTCCACCCGCACGGTGCAGCAGCCGCAGTGGCTGGTCTCGCACCCGCGCTTGGCGCCGGTCAGGGCCAGCCGTTCCCGCAACACGTCCAGCAGCAGCGCCGTGTCCGGTGCCTCCACCCGGACCTCCTGGCCGTTGACCTTGAGCTCAAGCAGCGCCATGACCGTTCTCCTCGATTTGGCGCGCCGCCTGGAGCAGCGCCCGGCGGACGAAGACCGACACCATCTTGCGGCGGTAATCGGCGCCGGCGTGCGGGTCGGAAGGGGGGTCCACTTCCGTGGCGGCCGTCTCTCCCGCCGCCCGGGCCGTTTCCGCGTCGAGCACCGCTCCTTTGAGGGCCGCCTCGGTCCGGGCGGCCCGGAGCGGAACCGGCGCCGCTCCGCCGATGCCGATCCGCACCTCCGCCACGCCGCCGGTCTGCTTGCCGTCCGGCACCACCACGGCGGCGACACCCACCATCGCCAGGTCCTCGGGGCTGATGGCGTGCTTCAGATAGACTCCGGCCGCCCCCGCGGGCGGATGTTCGATGTCGATGCGGCAGAGGATCTCGTCCGGCTCCAGCACGGTCTCGAAGTAGCCCGTGAAGAACTCCGCCAGCGGGACTTCACGGGCGTTGGCGCGCCGCCGCACCGCGGCGCGTGCGTTCAGCGCCAGCAGCGCCGGCGGCAGGTCGGCGCCGGGCTCGTTGTGGCACACGTTGCCGCCGATGGTGCCGAGGTTGCGCACCGCGGTGGAGCTTACCTGCCGTGCCGCTACCGGCAGGACGCCGACCTCTTCGCCCAGCACCGGCGACGCGATCAACTGGCGGCAGGTATTCATGGCGCCGATGGAAATACCGGCGGAACTCACTTCGACGCCGCGAAGCGCCTCGATCGGCTCGAGGTCGATCAAGGCCGCGGGCGCCACCAGCCGGTTCCGCATCATCACCAGCAGCGATTGCCCGCCGGCGATGGGCAGGGCGTCGTGTGTGTACTGTTCCCGCGCCGCCAGCGCTTCGTCCAGGTCGGCGGGCCGGATCAGCTTGCATTCCATGGTCGATCCCTTATCCGCCGTTGCGCTTGCGTTGACTCTCCACCGCGTCCAGCACCCGTTCGGGATGTAGCGGCAGTTCCTTCAGCCTGACGCCCAGGACCTCGTGGATGGCGTTGCCGATGGCGGGCGCGATGCCCACGATGGCCAGCTCGCCGATGCCCTTGGCGCCGAACGGACCCTCCGGCAGCGGCACCTCCACCGCGATGGGCTTGATCTCCGGGATCTCCTGGCTCGACGGGATCTTGTAGTCCATGAACGACGGGTTGACGATCCGGCCCTGGTCGAACTGGAGCCGTTCGTGCAGGGCGTAGCCCAGGCCCATGACCACACCGCCGATGATCTGGCCGTCGACGCTCACGGGGTTCAGGCTCTTGCCCACGTCGTGGGCCGAGGCGATGCGGCGGACCCGGACGATGCCGGTCTCTTCGTCGATCTCCGCCTCCACGGCCTGGGCCGCGTACTTCCAGCCGGGGACGTACTCCTTGCGCTGGGCCTTGTGAGGCAGTGTCGGGTAGTCGCCCTTGCCGCCGTAGGTGCCTCGGCCCAGGATCGGCCGTTCGTAGCTGTGGGCGCGTTCCAGGACCTCGCGAAACGGCAGCGAGAGTTCCGGATGGGCGGGCGACACGACGCGCTCCTCCGCCGCCGCGAGATCGTCCTGGGGGATCTCCACCATCCGGGAAGCCACTTCCAGGAGCTGTTTTCTCGCATCCTCGGCGGCGAGCTTCACCGCCATGCCGGTGTAGAACGTCACCCGGCTCGAGAACGTGCCGCGGTCGTAGGGCGTGGTGCCGGTGTCCGCGCTGGCGATGCCCACCGCCTCCACCGGAAGCCCCAGCACCTCGGCGGCGATCTGGCACATGACCACGGACATGCCCTGGCCGATTTCGGAGGCCCCCACCAGCACCTGCGCGCTGCCGTCCTCGTTGAACTGGACGTAGGCGCTGGAGATGCTCGAATGGGTGGTGGGGGACTTGGCGATAACGGAGAGGCCCCGGCCCACGTTGGCGGGCTTGGGCTCGCCCCAGCCTATTTCCTTGGCCACGCTCACGAGGCACTCCCGGAGGCCGATGCTCTGCACCACGTCGTCGATGGAGTTGATGTCGCCTTCCTCGAGGATGTTCTTGAGGCGCAGCTCCAGCGGATCCATGCCCAGGCGCTCCGCGATCATGTCCATTTGCGACTCGATGGCGAAGGCGCCCTCGGGCACTCCCAGACCGCGCAACTGCGTGCCGCGCATCTTGTTGGTGTAGACGAGGGTGGACGAGATCCGCAGGTCGTGGACGCGGTAGGGGCCGTTGCCGTCCTTCATGGCGCGGTTGCTGGGGGGCAGGCCCTCGGCGTGGGCGCCGGTGTCCCAGAGAAAGTCGATGTCCCGGACCGTCAACGTCCCGTCTTTCGTGACCCCGGTCTTGACCGTCACCGTGGCCGGGGTCGAGCCGGCCGCGGCGGTGAACTCCTCCGCGCGGGTCATGACGATCTTCACGGGCTTGCGGCTATGCACGGACAGCGCCACCGCCACGGGCTCCAGCCGCGGCTCGATCTTGCCGCCGAAACCGCCGCCCACCTTGGTGTTGATCACCCGCATGCGGCTTTCCGGAATGGCGAACAGCCCGGCCAGCAGGGTGCGGAGCTGGAACACCTCCTGGCTGCAGGTCCACACCGTCACCGCGTTGCTCCGGGCCGCGGCCAGGGTGGCGTGGGGCTCCATGTAGCTGTGATGGATCTGGCTGGCGTGGAACGTGTCCTCGAACACGTAGTCCGCCCGTGCCAGCGCCGCGTCCACGTCGCCGCGATGGTGGGATGCCTGGTGGATGATGTTGGTTCCGTGGACGGGGTTCCACGAGGCCAGGTACACCGAACGGGCCGGGCCCAGCTCGTCGTGGACCAGGGGCGCGCCGTCCCGCGCAGCCTCCGCGGCGGTAAAGACCGCCGGCAGCTCCTCGTAGTCCACGGTGATAAGGGAAAGCGCCTCCAGCGCCCGTTCCTCGTCCGGCGCCGCCGCCGCCGCCACGGGCTCGCCGACGTAGCGCACCTTGTCCACCGCGAAGATCTGCTCGTCCTCGATGGCGTAGCCGTAGCGCCGGTCCGGGACGTCCCGCGCCGTGATCACGGTGACGCCGGGAAGCGCCCGGGCCTTCTCCACGTCGATGGACCGGATCCTCGCGTGGGGCAGCGGGCTCCGGAGGATCTTGCCCCATAGCATCCCCGGCTGGGTCACGTCCGGTCCGTAGACGGCCTGGCCCGAGATCATCTCGGCGCCGTCCGGACGCACCACAGGCGTGCCGATTACACGATAGTCGTCAGCCATATGCTTTGCTCCGTGGGCACCGTACAGCGCATGCGGGGGAGTGGTCAACCAGGGGTATGGGGTCTCCAGCCCGCTCCGTACCATCATGCGTACCTGGAACGTACAATTCCACGCATTCTAACCGTACAATCTCACGCCTTTACAGGAGACAAATACACGGTATACTGATGGCCATAATGACCGACAACGAAACCATCTATCCTCGTCTGCTCGAGCCGGTGATACGGGAAGCACTGGCGGATACGCCGGTGGTCTGCGTTCTGGGTCCCAGGCAGTCCGGCAAGACCACGCTGGTCCAGCGGCTGGTCCCTGAGCGGGCCTACATCAGTCTGGACGAGAACAACTACTACCGGACGGCTGTTGATGATCCCGAGGGCTTCATTTCAAGCCTTCCGGATGCCGTCACCCTGGACGAGGTTCAACGGGCTCCAGCCGTACTCCCCGCCATCAAGCTGGCCGTCGACAAGAATCGTCGACCCGGGCGGTTTCTGCTGACCGGCTCCGCCAATTTGTTGTTCGTCCCGAAAGTCACCGAATCCCTGGCCGGGCGCATGGAGATCGCGCAGTTGTACCCCCTCACGGAAGTGGAGAAGGAGTGTAAGCCGGGCAGGTTTCTCAACGCTCTGCTGGAAGGAACTCTACGCCCCGAGATCAAGGGTGTAACGGTCACGGCGGGAACCGGATTGGCCGAAAGACTGGTTGCGGGAGGCTATCCGGAGCCTCTTGGCCGATCTCCGCGACGTGCCCGGCAATGGTACCGCCAGTACCTGCGCATCATCGTCGAGCGTGACGTTCAGGACATCGCCAGGGTGAGAGATGCGCAGAAACTGGCCCGAGTCCTTGAGCTACTCGCGCTGCGTAGCGCGCAGTTGGTCAACGCAAGTGCTTTGGCCGGAGATCTTGGCCTGCGCAGGCCGACGATAGATCACTACTTGGCCGTGCTCGAACGGCTCTTCCTGGTGCGACGCTTGCCGGCTTGGCACGGCAACGCGTCCAAGCGCCTTGTTAAAACGCCGAAAGTCCATTTGCTCGACAGCGGTCTCGCCGCGGCGCTCTGCGACCTTACCGCCGTGGACTGGCTTCATCAGCGGGAACGCATGGGACTACTCCTGGAGTCGTTCGTAGTCCAGCAACTCGTCGCACAAGCCGCTTGGACCGACCCTGATCTGCGTTTCTGGCATTACCGGGACAGCGACCAGATCGAGGTGGACATCGTCATGACACGGGGCTCGAAGACTTGGGGAGTCGAGGTCAAGGCCGCCGCGTCGTTGACGGACGGGGACGGTAAAGGCCTCAAGCGGCTGGCGGATCGTTGCGGCGACGATTTCCAGCGCGGATTACTCCTCTATACCGGGCAGGACATTCTTCCCCTGGGCGACAAACGAATGCTCGCGGTGCCGCTGAACGCGTTGTGGACGCGATAGGCAGCCGGTCCGTCATAGGTCGCAGAGATCGGGCCAGCGCTTGCGGATGCGCTCCTTTAGCGCGGCGCCGGCCTCCACGACCTTGGGGAACGTGTCCCGCTGGTTCCAGGGGCGGCAGGCGTCGATGAGCATCCTCTTGTTGAGGTTTCTGCGGTCGTCGGGATAGGCCATGGGATCCAGCGGGCTGCTCCAGCAATTGCGGACGATGTCGAGATCCAGGTCGGGGTCCAGGCGCGTGCACATGGCCCACAACACCGCGTCGGCGTCTGTGGGGTCGATGTCGTCGTCGACGATGACGATCATCTTGTTGAGGTAGGAGCCCGCGTAGGAACCCGCGGCGGCCATGGCCGCCTGTTTCGAGTGGCCCTGGTACATCTGGCTGATGGCGATGGTGATGAACATCTGGCTGCCGCAGCCTTCATGGTTCCATACGCCCTCGATTCCGGGAACGCCGCCGGCTTCCATCTGTTCCCAGATGGCGGAGCTGCTGAGGAAGCTGGAAATGTAGGTGTCGTCGCTGGGAGGCCTGCGCGGCACGGTGCCGAGGATGATCGGATCGTTCCGGTACATCAGCGACGCGACCTCGATGACCGGCTGTTTCTCGCGGCCCCCCGCGTAGTAGCCGGTCCACTCTCCGAAGGGTCCTTCGGGCTTGAAACGTCCCGGGGGTATGTAACCTTCCACGGCGATTTCGGCCGTGGCCGGAAGGGGCAGGTTCGTGACCGCGCCCCGGACCACGTCCACGGGCTCGCCGCGTATGCCGCCGGCCACGTCGTACTCGCAGACCCCGGAGGCCGCGTGGAGTCCGGCCATCAGGTAGATCAACGGGTCGTGCCCGAAGGATACCGCCACCGGGCAGGCTTGGTTCCGGCGCCAGTATTTCTCCATGATCAGGCGGCCCTGCTTGCCGCCGGTGATCATGATCCCCAGGGTGTTCCGGTCATGGACCACGACCCGGTAGCAGCCCACGTTGATCCAGTCGGAGTCCGGGTCCTGCATGATGACGGCGCAGCCGGTTCCCAGATAGCGCCCGCCGTCGTCCTCGTGCCACGTGGGGGTCGGGAACCGGAGCATGTCGATGTCACCGCCCGTGGCCACGTTCTCCAGCAGCGGTCCGGCGTCCAGCACCCGCGGCTCGATGCCCGGCAAGGCGCCGTGGAAGCGGCGGCAGTGCTCCACCATTTCCCGAAGCGACAGGTCCCGCGGGATGCCCAGGGTCACGGCCACGCGTTCGGGCGAGGTGGTCACGTTGGAGAGCACGCGAAAGCCCGGCGGATAGCCGGGTATGCGGTCGAAGAGCAGCGCCGGGCGTCCCACCTTTTCCATGTAGAGGTCGGTGAGACCGCCGATGCCCTCGTCACAATCGGCCCCGTCCACGCGGCGGACCTGCCCCAGTCCGTCGATGCGGTCGATCCAGTCACGCAGATCGTTGATGGCCATCGGCTGACACTCCGGCGTTCAGAACAGGAACCGACTGCCCGGCGTCCGCGGGATATATTGACCCTTCCCGGTGGCGACGATGCGCGACCTGGGTTCTCCTTCCGGCCATTCCGTCAGAACCTCGCCTCTGAGAATGGTCATGACAGGCCAGCCTGTGAGCTCACGCCCTTCGAGAATCGTCCACTTGGGACGCGTGTGGACCATGTCGTTGGTGATGATTTCGGTCCGCTTGAGATCGACGAGCACCACGTCGCCGTCGGAACCGACCTGCAGGCATCCCTTGCGTGGATAGAGGCCGAAGATCCTGGCGGGAGCCTCGCACATCATCTCCACCAGCCTTTGCAGCGTGATCCTCCCCTTGTTGATGCCCTCGTCGAGCATCAACGGCAGCATCATCTCCACCCTCGAAGGGAACCCGCTGGTGGTCTTCCACACGTCGCCCGGCACCTCCATCTCCGCGCGGGAACCGTGCGAGACCACGTGGTCCGAGCCCAGGGCGTCGATTTCGCCGTTGGCGGCGGCCTCCCACAGCCGCTCCATGGTCTCGGGATACCGGAGCGGCACGTTGATCTTCCAGGTCCCCGCGGGAAGACAGAGATACACGGGGTTGCTCTGGGCATAGATCTCGACGCCCTCCTCCTTGGCCTGGCGGATTGCCAGCAGCGATTCCCCGGTGGTCGTATGCTGGACATACATCGGACACTTCGCGACCTTGGCCAGGTAGGCGTACTGGCGTATGTGATGGGCCTCCACGAAGTCCGGCGAGCGATCCGTCCAAGCCTCCATGTCCATGCGGCCGGCGTCCATCAGGCGCTGGGAAAAGACCCGCACGATCTCGAAGTTCTCCGGATGAAAGGAAACGATACCCGGCGGCCCGATCCTGGCGACGTTCTCCAGCGTCTTGAAGACGACCCCGTCGTCAAAGCCGGTGGCCAGCCCGGAGCGGTACACGTACCAGAGCTTGGCGGCGATTTCCGGGTGCTTCGCGTGGCAGTAGAACTTGTAGGAGGTGACGCCGTACTTGTCGGCGTATTCGCCCACCTCCTCGGCCTGCTGGTCGGTCTCGAGCTGCGGCGTGAAATAGAAATCCGTGATGCAGTTCTCGTGTCCGGTCTGGATCGCGATATCCATGACATCGTGGAACGAGACCACGTCCTCCGGCTCCGTGTCCCGCTTGAAGGGCTTCTTGCCCATGCGCGGACTCGGGTCCTGGATGCCCCAGGTGGTGACGCCTCCGGCGGCCGCGGCCGGCGACTCGGTTTCGAGATCGATGTCGAGCGGGAAGGAGTGGCCCGGATGGCCTTCGGGATCGACGAGACCCGGCAGCACATGCTTCCCCGTGGCATCGATGACGCGGGACGCATCGATCTCGAAACCCGGTTGCAGGATGGCGACGACCTTGCCGCCGCTGATGGCCAAGTCCGCCGGACGGGTCCCTTCACGAAAAACGACGTTCCCGTTCGTAATCAGGAGATCCACGCGTTCCATCGGAAACTCCTTTCCGGTTCAAGGAGGAGGGCTGGCAGCGGAATCGACTCACAGGCAGCCGAACTCCTTGTAGTAGCGCTCGGCGCCGGGATGCAGCGGCACCCCGGTCTCGGTGCACAACCGCTCCGGAAGGATGGGTACTTCCAGGTCCCTCAGGTGCGGCGCCAACGGCGCGTAGGGCGCGGCGATGCGGTCTCGCCGCTCCATGCTGGTCCGCGCCAGCAGGTAGGCGAGCTCGTCCGGCAGGTCCGCCCGCGAGAACAGCAGCCAACCGCCGAAGTCCACCGTCAGGAGGTCGCTCTCGATCCCCTTGAGACGGCCCTTGGGGATGACGGCCTGGCTGAAACCGTAGGAATCCTTCATGTGTGCGACGGCTTGCGGGTCCAGCGGCAGGGCGCGCATGGGCCTCGCTTCGGCCAACTCCTCCCAGCACTCGTCGTGGACGCCCTCCTGGAAGACCGCGTTGCCCTCGCCGCGCCGCACCATGGGCACGCCGACGATGGCGGGTCCGGGGAACAGCACTTTTCCGCCCCACGCGTTGACGTCGTCGTAGCTGAAGCCGTACCACTTCATCACCTGCTCCACGGTCCACGTCAGCGTGTCCGGGCCCGTCGGCCCCACCCGGCCCGACACCAGGGTCATGGCCGGCTTGCGCGCCGCGATCTCATCCATGGAGTGGATGTTCAACTCCTCCGCTACCAGCCAGAAGATGTAGTCGGGCTCGGGGAACCGGGCGATGGCCCTGAGCTCGCCGACGCTGGCCTGGAACCGTCCTATTCCCTCGCTGGCCATTCTCGCGTTGGCCGGCGGGTTGGTGATGCCCACGTCCGCCAGCCCGGCGCCCACGGTCTTGGGGTTCTCCAGCGAGCCCAGCCCGAACCGTCCGGTAAAGACGCCGACGCTCGAGATCGGCCCGGGCGTTTCGCGATAGCCGTTCAGGCCCTCCGCGAGCTCGTCGGTAATGCGCCACCAGGGGTGGGACGGCGAGTGGGACGCGATCCGGAGGATGTAACCGTTGTCATCTCGTTCAACCATGGACTGTATGCTCCCGTTCGATGCCCTCGGCGCATCGGCTTGCCCGTCCCAGCGTCCGGCGGACGCCCGCGCTGCCCCGCCGACTCTGTCAGAGAGGACGGCGGAGTGTCAACAATGGGAGTGCCGCCGGTGGACCCCGGCGTGAGCTTGCTTTTTGCCCAGCCCCGCGCGTATAGGCACTAGTGGCCGTGTCAGGGCCCGTAACGGCCGATGGAGTGACCGGGATGGACGAGCACGAGCTCGAAAAGCTTACGATTTCTCGAGTCTCACACGAGGTCAGCAGCGGCGCGGTATCGCCGGTGGCGTTGACCCGCCTCGTGCTGGCGCGGATCGAGCGGCTGAATCCGGTCCTCAATGCCTACGTCACCGTGATGCGGGACCAGGCGCTTGCCGCTGCCGAGCGGGCGCGGCAGGAGTTCGCCGCCGGGCACCGCCGCGGGCCGCTCCACGGGATCCCCGTCGCCATCAAGGACAACATCGCGGTCAAGGGCGTACCCGCCACCGCCGGGTCCAGGACCCTCGCGGAATGGATCCCCGACCACGACGCCACCGTGGTGCGCCGGCTCCGGGACGCGGGCGCGGTGATCCTGGGCAAGACCCACATGCACGAGTGGGCCAAGTCGAGCCACACCAACAACGTGTTCTACGGCCCCAGCCGCAATCCCTGGGACGTGACCCGGGCCACCGGCGGATCGAGCGGCGGCTCCGCCGCGGCGGTGGCGGCGAGCCTGTGCCTGGCCTCCATCGGCACCGACAGCGCCGGCTCGGTACGGAACCCCGCGGCGCTCTGCGGCATCGCGGGCCTGAAGCCCACCCACGGGCGCGTGAGCCTGTCCGGCGGCGTGCCCGGAACCGGGCCCGGCGCCATCAACCACTTCGGCGTGCTGGCCAAAACGGTGGAGGACTCGGCGCTGGTGCTGAACTGCATCGCCGGAGCGGATCCGGAGGATCCCTACAGCGCCGACGTGGCGGTGCCGGACTACACCCGGGCCCTCGCCGACGGCATCGGCGGCATGAAGGTCGGGCTCGTCCAGGGCTACTTCGACGCGTTGATGTTCGACGAGGTCCGGCAGGTGTTCACCGAGGCGGTGCGTTTTCTCGGTTCCCTCGGTATCGAGACCGAGGAGGTGGCGGTCCCGCACATGGAGCTGCTGCCGGCGGCCCAGGCCTGCATTGCCCGGGTGGAGGACATGCCGGACCACGACCGCTACCTGCGCACCCGGCCCCGGGACTACAGTCCGGGGATGCTGAGGAACCTCATCGGCTCGCTGCTGATACCGGGCAGCGCGGTCAACGCCGCGCACCGGGTCCGGCGACTGGTCTACGAGGGGTTCGAGCGGGCCTTCGAGCGCGTCCAGGTGATCGTGGTCCCCACCATCTCCTTTCCCGCGCCCGCTATCGAGGATCTGGACCGCGGCCGCACCGTCATCGACGGCCGGGAGGTCAGGCTTTCGGACCACCGCGGCAACCTGTTCACGCTGTGCACGATCCCGTTCAACCAGACCGGGCTGCCCGCCCTCAGCGTATGCTGCGGCTTTTCCCCGTCGGGGCTGCCCATCGGCATGCAGATCGTCGGCAGGCCCTTCGACGAGGAGACGGTCCTGCGGGTCGGCCATGCCTACGAGCGGGCCGCCGGGTGGTACGAAAGGAAACCGGACCTGCGGGACAGGACACCAGGGGTTGGGAGGTGACCATGGCGCGCGTGGCGGTGGCACAGTTCAGCGGGAACGTGGATTGGCGGGAGAATATCGCCGCGGTCCGCCGTCTGGCACAGCGCGCGGCCGGGGCGGGCGCGGACCTCGTCTGCTTCCACGAGGTGGCCAGCACCATCTACCCCGCGTTCACCAACGACCCCGAGTTCTTCCGGCTGGCCGAGCCGGAGGACGGTCCGTCGGTGACCGAGGCCCGGACCATCGCCCGGGAGGCGGGCCTGTCGCTGGTCTATCCGTTCTTCGAGCGGGAGGGAGACCATTTCTACAACAGCGCCGTCGTGTTCGGCCGCGATGGTGGGCGGCTTAGCAAGTACCGCAAGAACACGATCCCCCGCGGCCTGGGACGGCTGGTGGGCACCAGCGGCAGCGAGGAGTACTATTTCCGCCCCGGCGACCTTGGATTCCCTGTCGTCCAGACCGACCTGGGGGTCAAGCTGGGTCTGAACATCTGCTACGACCGAAACCTGCCGGAACCGGCCCGGTGCGCCGCCCTGAACGGCGCCGAGCTGTTGTGCGTGCCGGTGACCAGCACCCAGCGGGCGCGCTCGCGCTGGGAGATGCTGCTGTGCGCAAGGGCGGTGGAGAACGTCATGTACGTGGCCGCCCCCAACCGCGTCGGCGTGGATCAGGGCGGGGCGGAGGAGTTCTATTTCGGCGAGAGCCTGATCATCAACCCGCGGGGCGAGGTGGTCGCCCATGCTAGCGCCACCGAGGAAGACGTGGTGTGGGCCGACCTGGACCTCGACCTGCTGGAGCGCCTGCGGAAGAACTGGCTCTTCTTCGCGGACCGGAGGCCCGACCAATACACTGCCATCAGGCGGTGAGCGGGCGGCCCGGGGCGCGAGCCTGTCGCCCACAGAGGTCCCGTTCCATACGTCACGGAGAACCATATGGAGTACAACCTGGGGGTGGATATCGGCGGCACGTTCACCGACTGCGTGGTGGTGGACGAAGCCGGTGAGCTCACCGTGGGCAAGGCGTTGTCCACGCCGGACAATTTCGCCATGGGCGTCCTCAACGCGGTGCGCAATGCGGCGGAGCACCTGGGCATGACCGGCGAAGAGGCGCTGTTGCACGCCGCCAAGCTGTTCTTCCACGGCTGCACGGTGGGGGACAACACGCTGCTCACCCGCTCGGGAGCCCGGACCGGGCTCATCACCACCAAGGGCTTCGCCGACAGCATCTACATGATGCGGGGGCGGATGACCGAGGGGCTCACCGAGGCCGAGACCGCCCACTTCTACGCCCTGACCAAACCCGACCCGCTGGTGCCGCGGAGCCTGATCGGAGAGGTGAAGGAGCGCGTGGACTACAAGGGCGCGGTGGTAGTGGAGCTGGACCTCGACGAGGCCGCGGCCGTGGTGGACCGGCTGGTGGCCGAGGGCGTCACCGCGGTGGCCGTCTCGCTGCTGTGGTCCATCGCCAACGACAGCCACGAAAGGGCCCTGGAGGAGCTCATCAAGTCGCGCCATCCGGACCTGTTCGTGAGCCTGTCGTCGGAGGTGGCGCCCTACCTGGGCGAGTACGAACGCACCATTACCACCATCTTCAACGCCTACATCGGCCCCACCATCTCGTCGTACCTCGCCGATCTGGGCGGGTCCCTGGCGGCCAAGGGACTGCCCAACGCGCCACTGATCATGCAGGCCTACGGCGGCGTGCTGGACAGCGACGCCTGCGTGCGGCGCGGCGTGGGCCTGGTGGAGTCGGGTCCGGCGGCGGGCGTGGTGGGCGGCCAGTATTTCTGCGACAAGATCGACGAACCCAACATTCTGGTCACCGACATGGGCGGCACCACATTCAAGGTGGGCCTGGTGCGGGACGGCCGCATCGAGAAGAACTACAGCCCGGTGATCCTGCGTCACGCCGTGCTGGCCACCAAGATCTGGGTGGAGTCCATCGGCGCCGGCGGCGGCAGCATCGGCTGGGTGGACGAGGAGAAGGGGCTGCTGAAGATCGGGCCCCAGGGGGCGGGCGCCAAGCCCGGGCCGGCGAGCTACGGTCTCGGCGGCACCGAGCCCACCGTGTCGGACGTCGACCTGGTGCTGGGGTACCTGAACCCGGATTATTTCCTGGGCGGGCGCATGCGGCTGGACCGGGAGGCGGCGGTGCGGGCGATCCAGGAGAAGGTTGCGGACCCCCTGGGAATGAGCCTGACCGAGGCGGCCAGCGGACTCTACCGCATCACCAACGCGCAGATGGCGGACCTGATCCGGCGGGCGACGGTGGAGCGCGGCCATGATCCCCGGAGCTTCGTGCTGTTCGTGGAAGGCGGGGCCGGTCCGGTGCATTGCGGCCGGTACGCCGCGGAGCTGGGGATCAAGGAGGTGGTGGTGCCCATGACCTCCTCGGTCCACGGCGGCCTGGGCCTGCTGGCCTCCGACGTGGTGTTCGAGTACGGCAAGGCGGAGCGGCTGGTGTATCCGCCCGACCCCAAGGTCGTCAACGCGACCTTCGCGGGGCTCCTGGACAAGGCCCGCGCGGACCTGGAGAAGATGGGGTTCGCGGGCGAGGAGATCGCCGTCATCCGCAGCCTGGACATGCGCTACCGCTTCCAGTGCCACGAGCTCAACGCCGAGTTGCCGCAGGGCACCGCCGAGCTGGGCATGGAGGACTTCCGGTGGCTCGACCAGGCTTTCGACGAGCTCTACGAGCAGTCCTACGGTCCGGGATCGGGCTACCGGGAGGCGGGCAAGGAGATCATCACCTTCCGGCTCCGCGCGGTGGGCAAGATCCAGCATCCCAACATCAAGCGTCATGCCAGGGGGCCCGCGGATCCCGCGGATGCCCGGAAGGGCAAGCGAGACGCCTACTTCGAGCAGGAACGGGATTTCCTGCCCGCCGACATCTACGATTTCGACCGGCTCGTGCCGGGAATGGCAATCCAGGGGCCCTGTATCGTCGAGAGCCCGGTGACCACCATCGTCGTGGGGCCGGGCGATGCCGCGGAGATGGACGAGTACCGGAATATCAGGATGCACGTACAGGCCTGACGGCCGGCGCAGTGTATGGCGCAGCGCCATGGGAGCCCGTCCGGTTAATCGACTGTAGGGGCGACCGGCGGTCGCCCCAGGGGGGATGCACCATAGCCTGCCCGCGCTGGACCGTGAACAAGGAGCCTTCCATGTCTGAACCCAAGCTGTCGGTCGATCCGGTGACCTTCGAGATCCTCTCGCACCGGCTCTATCAGATCACCCAGGAGATCGGCACCACCCTGGAGCGGGTCGGCGGCACCGTCAACACGACCCAGATGCGGGACTACCTGGCGGGCCTCTACCAGCCCAACGGCGACGTGCTGTGCGCCGGCGACGCCATGGCTTGGCACGTGGGCTGCGCCGGCGTGGCGGTGCGCCGTATCATCGAGCGCTTCACCGACGAGGGTGGGATCTTCCCCGGCGACATGTTCCTGATCAACGACCCCTACCTGGCGGCAATTCACCAGCCGGACATGTACGTGGTCTCGCCGATCCACGTGGACGAGCGCCTGATCGGCTGGAGCGCCACGTTCGTGCACGTGGCGGACGTCGGCGCCATGTCCCCGGGCGGGAACTCGCCGGGGGCCACCGAGATCTGCCACGAGGGCATCCGCATCCCCGGCATCAAGCTCATCGAGCGCGGCAAGATCCGCCGGGACGTGTTCGACACCATCACCAACATGACCCGCCAGCCGGTCATGGTGGGGCTGGATTTCAAGTGCGAGATCGCCGCCAACAACGTCGGCCGGGCCAGGATGCAGGAGCTGTACCGGCACTACGGCGTCGAGCTCATGGAGAAGGTCACCGGCGAGATGCTCGACCACACCGCCAGCCTGTTGCGGAAGCGTCTCCTGGAGGTGCCCGACGGGGTCTGGCGCGCCCACGGCAACATCGAGGCCGGCGACAAGCTGTGGAAGATGCAGGTGGAGCTGACGAAGGAGCGGGACCTCCTGACCTTCGACTTTGCCGGCACCGACCAACAGGCGCCGGTGGGGATCAACCTGCCCTATCACGCCACCGTGGGCGCCTGCTTCGAGTCGTTGCTCCAGACCCTGGGCTACGACCTGCCCAAGAACCACGGCCTGTTCCGGGTCATGGAGGTGATGGCGCCCGAGGGCACCATCGTGAACCCCACTTATCCCGCGCCGGTATCGCTCAACACCACCTCCGGCGGGGCGGTGGCCCGTTTCCTGGCCGGCAGCACGCTGATCCAGATGATCGGCACCAGCGAGAAGTGGTCGAAGGAAGTCACCGCCCAGACCCTGGGCACCCGTTTGGCGCGGCACGCCGGGGTGAACCAGACCGGCGGCTACTACGTGTCGACGCTGGTGGGCCTGGGCGGCATCGGCGCCCGTTCCTGGGGCGACGGCATCAACTCCGCCGGCATCGAGATGGGCCGGCCCTCCACGGTCCACAACGTCGAGTGGGTGGAGGCCAACTTCCCGCTGCTCTACCTCTACCGCCGCCATCTCCAGGACGGCGCCGGCGCGGGCAAGTTCCGCGGCGGCGCCGGCGAGGAATCCCTCATCATGCCCCACGACGCCCCGGAGGCGAACATCCAGATCGTCGCCCTGGGCGTCGCCGGACTGAGGAATTCGGGGTTCGGCATCTACGGCGGCCACCCCGGCGCCCCCAGCATCCTGGTGCACGTGGAGGACAGCGACGTGCGCGAGGCCGTGGCCGCCAAGACCCTTCCGGACGAGCTGGCAGAGGCCGGCGGCACCCACAACCTGCTGGGCTACCGCGACCTGCGGCTGAGCGTCGACGATCTGCTCTACCTCAGGTGCGCCAACGGCGGCGGCTACGGCGATCCGTTGGAGCGGGACCCGGAGAGAGTGGCCCAGGACGTGGTGGACGGTCTTGTGTCGCGGGAAGCCGCGGAGTCCATCTACGGCGTCGTGTTCGCCGGGACTGATGGCGTGGACGGCGCCGGCACCCGGGAGAAGCGCGAGTCCCTCAAGCGTGAGCGGCAGGCGGCGGTCACCCGCGCCACGGCCGTTGCCGAGCCTCCCGGCACGGGAACGGGCGCCGTCCGCCATCCTCTCCAGGAGTCTCTCGTTCTGTGTGACCTCGGCGAACACACCTGGGTCCAATGCGCCCGGTGCGACCATATCCTGTGCGAAAGCGACGCCGACTGGCGGGAAGCCTGCTCCCTGGGTTCGGCTCCGCCCACCGAGGCCGGTCCCCTGATGGATCTGCTGTTGGACCAGTACGAGTTCCAGCGTTGGTACTGCCCCGGGTGCGGCGTGCTGCTCGATTCGGAGATCGCGGCCGCGGAGGCACAGCCGGGGTAGGAGTAGGCGGGCGCACTTCCTCAGCCGTGAGTGGTACCAGACCGCAGGACGACCCGCCCGCCTGATTCCGTAATCGTTAGACGCTGCAAACCCGGCCATTTGTGATATTACTGCAAGTTGGCCGATGTACTACGCCCGCACTCTCGAATCGTACTGGCTGGAGGTTTCGCGGCAATTCCCCGTGCTGCTGCTGACCGGCCCACGCCAAGTCGGGAAGACCACCCTTCTGCGGCACCTTGCGGAAGATGCTCGTCGTTATGTTTCCCTCGACAATCCGGTGCTGCGCGATCTGGCGAATGACGATCCCGCGCTCTTCTTGCAGCGGTACGAGCCGCCGGTGCTCATCGACGAAATTCAGCATGCTCCCGGACTGTTGCCGCTGATCAAGGTGATCGTGGACGACAGCCGCCAGCCGGGGCTGTTCTGGCTGACGGGGTCGCAACAGTTCCAGGCGATGAGGGGCGTTTCCGAGTCCTTGGCGGGGCGGGTCGGGATCATCAACCTGCTGGGCTTCTCCTCCCGCGAGCGACATCAACGCGATGCCGCCGTGTCTCCTTTTCTGCCGACGTTGCCCATTCTGGCCGAGCGCCAGCCGGCGCTTCGCGTGAGCGGCCTCGACGAGGTGTACCGCGATATCTGGACCGGTGGATTTCCCGGACTTGTTGCCGGCCCGATCCACGACCGCGAGTTGTTCCACAGTTCCTACTTGCAGACGTACCTTGAACGAGACCTCCGCGCCCTGTCACAGGTCGGCAATGAAATGGCATTCCTCCGCTTTCTGAAGGCATGCGCGGCGCGAACCGCTCAGATGCTCAATCTGTCCGACCTGGCCCGCGACGCCGACGTAAGCGTCAACACCGCCAAGAACTGGCTCTCGATCCTGCAGGCGAGCCTCCAGGTCGAGCTGCTTCAGCCGTATCATGCCAACGTCACGAAACGTTTGGTCAAACGGCCGAAGCTGTACTTCCTCGACACCGGCTTGTGCGCGTACCTGACGGAGTGGACTTCCCCCGAGACGCTGGAGGCCGGCGCCATGTCGGGAGCCATGTTCGAGACCCACGTGGTGGCCGAGGTCCTGAAGAGTTGGTGGCACAGGGGGAGAAGGCCGCAGTTATATTACTACCGCGACAAGGACGGCAGGGAGGTGGACCTGCTGTTCGTCGCCGATGGGACCCTTTATCCGGTCGAGATAAAGAAGTCGGCTTCGCCCAGGAGATCCTGGTTGCCGGCCTTCGCTGCTCTGCGGCGGCTGGACATACCGGTGGGCGAAGGGGCGGTCGTGTGTCTCTGTGATCAGCCGGTCCCCTTGGACGAGTCTGTCAATGCCGTCCCGGTCGGGCTGGTGTAACGTGCTCGCGTTTGCTTACTTCCTGGGCATTGAGGCGGCTTCGCGATACTCAAGCTCCGCGGCCTGGAGGCGGTCGGCGATCTCCGGCGTGAGTTTGTGCGCAGCCCTTTCGCTTCTCGCCCGCTCGACTCTTTCGGCCAGTTCTCCGGCCTGACGGCCCAACGCCGCCTCGTCGATGCGAGGGCTCTCGCCGTTCTCCAACACGACGTCGCCTCCCACGAGCATGGTGTCGACGCTGCTGCCGTTCTCCGAATAGACGAGAGCCTGCGCAAGGTCCGCGGCCGGCCACATCCGCGTGCCCGGTTTCAGGATGCAGATGTCGGCGAGATGGCCCGGCGCGATCCTGCCGGCACGGAGGCCGAGCGCCTGGGCGCCGCCGGTGGTGGCCATGGCCAGGCATTCCGTTGCGGTGATCCAGGTATTGAAGTCGGGTTCGCTGCAGCGCCGCATCACGGCCGCCATCTTCATCTGGTCGAACATGGAGTAGCCGTCGCTCGTGTCTCCGCCGTCCGAGCCTAGCGCCACGGTGATGCCGCGGTCCAGCATCTCGCGGATGCGCGCGAGGCCGCTGCCCAGCTTGGCGTTGCTGCACGGGTTGTGCACTACCGCCGACTGGTTCTCCTTGAGGACGTCGAGCTCCCGGTCGGTGAGGTGCACGGCGTGGGCCAGGGAGGTGTCGGACCTGAGGAGACCGAGCCGTACCGCCCGTTCGACGGTCGTTTCACCGGTGCCGGTACGCTGCATGGCTTCCGCCCGGGTCTCGAGGAAATGGGTGTGCATGAGCAGATCTCTTTCCTCGGCCATGGCAAGGCACCGGCTGAGGAAATCGTCCGTGCAGGTGTGCGGCGAGCTGGGCGCGACCACGCCCTTGACGGTGGCGGGTCCGGCGGCGACCAGCTCCAGGGCCTGGCCCAGACGGTCGAGTTCTTCGCGGGCCGCGGCGGACATCTCGTGCGCCGGGACTACGTGATGCCAGCCCGCGTCGGCTACCGAGGGTGCGATGAACGTGCGGAGACCGATCCGTTCCGCGGCGTCGATACACGCCCGGATCTCCTGCAGGTCGATGGCGCCGCGCCGCGAGAGGTGATGCAGCACGGTGGTGGTGCCGTGCTTCAGGTTCTCCAGCAGGGCGATGTGGTTGGCCGCCAGCAGGTCCTCGTAACCGGGGTCGAGGATGTCCTCGATGGCACGTCTTTCCGGGAGCCACAGCTCGAAGGGCACCCGGTCCCGGAGGCTCCGCTGGAAGGCCTCGGTATGATGGCAATGGGCGTTGACCAGGCCGGGGATGACGACCTTGTCGCGGGCGTCGATGACCTGGGCCTCATTGGAGGCTTCCGGTGGCGCGGCGGGCATGGGCTCGACGCTCTCGATGAGCCCTCCGCGGATCCGGATGAGCCGGTCCTTGAGCACGGGCTCGGAAGCCGACGTGAGCAGCGTTCCCGCCAGGATGCTCTTGGCGTCGGGGGCAGCCAGGCGCATCACGCGGGATCGAAACTGATCCGAAGCCTGGTCCCCGTGGCGCGAGCGATCCTCTCCAGTGTCCGTGTGGACGGATGGATGCGGCCGCTCTCCAGGCGGGCTACGACCGATTGTGTCGTCTCCATGCGTTCGGCCAACTCCGCCTGCGTCAGTGCGGCACGCGTGCGGGCCTCGATCAGCATGCGCGACAACGCGAATTCCGGCTCAAGACGATCATAGGCTTCCCGGTACTCCGGGTCCTTGCTCCATTCCCGATGCAACTCCGATACCTTGGTCATGGCGATATCTCCCCGGCGCGCCTGAGCGCCAATGCAATCTCCCGTTGTGGTGTCCTTCGCGTCTTCTTGAGGAACACGCGACCACAACCACCCGTCTGTCCCTGGCGGTGACATAGAGCGCTCGCGATGTGCCTGCACGGCCGCTCATGCGCATTTCCCAGAGCGGGCCGGTGAGATGCCGGACATGGGGCGCGTCCATGCGTTCGAGACCGACCGCGGCGATCAACTGACAGATGCGGGCGAAGCGCGCCCGCATCTCGTGCGGCAACGCGCGCACCTCCGCGTCCACGGTTTCGTTGAGGGTCTCGACGGTCCAATCCATGTCCCGTCACTGTATCGCATATTTGCTATGAGTGCCATCCGCCGACACGCCTGAGAAATTGCGTTTCCACCCGAGCCGCTCCCGCTCACAAGAGATTCGGCAGCCACAACGCGATGGCCGGGAAGGCGATCAGCAGCACCAGCACCACCAGGTCGCAGGCCAGGAACGGCAGCGCGGAGACGTAGACGTCGCGCATGGTGGTGTCGGGCGGCGCCGCGGCCTTGACGGCGAAGAGGCTGGTGCCGAAGGGCGGCGAGGTCAGGGCCATCTCCGCGTTGAGGAGCATCAGCAGGCCGAACCACACGGGGTCGTAGCCCAGGGCCACGACCACCGGCATGAAGATCGGGATGGTGACCATGAAGATGGTCACCACTTCCATGATCATCCCCAGGATGAGCACCACGATCATCATGCCGATGATGATCAGGATGGGGGCCACGTCGAGGCCGGCGACGAAACCGCTGATCCCCCGGGTGATGCCCGCAAAGGCCATGATCTGGCTGAAGGTGGCGGAGGAGGCGAAGATCATCAGGATCATGGTGGACACCCGGACGGTGCCGCGGAGCGACACCAGCACCAGGTTCCAGTCGAGTTTGCCGTACAGGCCGGCGAGGATGAACGCTCCCAGGGCGCCGGTGACGGCGGACTGGGACGGGGTCGCCACGCCGAGAAAGATCAGGCCCAGGGTGAGGAAGACGATCAGGCCCAGGGGCACGACGTACAGCATGGTATCCTGCACGCGGCGTGCCATCGGCGGCCGCTCCACCGCGTACGCGGGAGCCAGATCCTTCTGGATCGCCGCCCGGGTGACAATGTAGATCATGTAGAGGGCCGCCAGCATGAGCCCCGGGATCGCTCCGCCGATGAGGATCTTGGCCACGGAAATCTTGGCGATGGCGGCGAGGATGATGGCGAGGCCGCTGGGCGGGATCATCATGGCGAGGCCGCCGCCGCCCAGGATGGGGCCCAGGCTCATGGGCTTCTTGTAGCCCTGCTTTTCCATCTCCGGGGTGAGCACCGTGGCCATGACCGTGGAGCTGGCCAGGGAGGAGCCGCTCATGGTGGCGAACAGGGTGGCGAAGGCGATGCCGAGGATGGACAGCCGTCCCGGTACGCTTCCCAGCCAGTCGCCCAGCACCCTGAGCATGGTGGTGCCCATACCGGAGTGGAAGATCACCATGCCCATGAGCGTGAATTCCACGATCGCCAGCAGCGTGAACGTGGACAACGCGGTCTGCATGTTGAGCACCACCAGCTCCATGCCGGGACCGCCGCCCCAAAGGGTGAGCGCGCCGCCGGCGGTCACCAGCATGAAGACGAAGGCGATGGGCAGCCCGGTCATCAGCAGCACGACGATGACCGAGAAAAAGGTCAGCAGCAGGAGCGGCCAATCCATGGCGTCACCGGCTCATGGTGGCGGCGGAGAACCGCGTGTTCATTCCCCGCCCTCCGGCGCCACGCCGGCGTCTTGCCAGCGCCGGTAGTAGCCGCAGGTCCTGCGCATGAACTGGATGCACAGCGACGCCGCGCCCACGGGGATGGGGATCAGCAGGGGATACAGCGGAGGCTTGAGCGGACTCTCGTACATCTTGGTGCCGGCCAGGTACTCCATGACGGTGGTGGTGGTGGCGTAGTAGGCCAGCACCCCGGTCACCAGCACCCCGACCACCGAGGTCACCACTCCCAGCAGCGCCTGTTTCCTCGGGCCCAGCACTTCCACCACCACTTCCACCTTCACGTGGCCGTCCTCGCGCAGCAGCCAGGCCGCGCCGAAGAAGGCCAGGTAGAGGAGGCAATACTCGGAGATCTCGATGGCCCAGCCCTGGGCCGAGGCGAAGAACTGCCGGCTGGCGATGTCGGAGAGGGTGAGCAGCGAGGCCAGGACCACCGCCGCGGCGGAGATCACCATGGAAACGTCCAGGAAACGGTCCCAGGCGACACCTAGCTTTGTGAGGATGACCTTCACCGCGTCCTGACCCTTCCGGTGGGAATGTGAGCTTGCGTGAAAGCGTGAGCGGAGAGCGGAGGCATTCCCCGGGCGGTCCGGTCGTTGCCGGCGGCGCCGGGGAATGCTCCCGTGTCAGATGTCCGCGCGGGTCGGAATCATCCGCCCATCAACGGCAGCATCTTGTCGATGAGCTCCTTGCCGAGCCCCTTCTCGACCCGTTCCCAGGACTTCTTCATGACGTCGTTGTAGAAACTCTCGGTGACGTCCTTGGGCCATTCGTTGCGCACCATGCCGTTCTTCTGGGCAACCTGCCAGGCGGCGTCGAACTCTTTCGTCTTGAGGCTCGTGAGGCCCTTCTCGGTCTCCGCCATGGCATCCACCAAGACCTTCTGGAGGTCCGCGGGCAGGCTGTTGAACTTCTTGAGGTTCACGCAAAGCACGGTGTTCTGCGCCGGGAAGAAGCCCGGCCCCACCCAGTATTTGAGGACCTCGTAGAGCTTCCCGTCCACCACCGTCCCCATGGGCGCCGGCCTGACGTCGATGAGGCCCCGCTGCAGGGCGGAATAGACCTCGGGGCTGGCCACCCGCACCTTGCGGCCGCCGGCCCGCTCGATGATGGGCTCGTAGATCCCGGACGTCCGGAAACCCAGGCCCTTCATATCCTCGGGCTTCTCTGCCTTCTTGGTGGAAACGAGCACGTAGGGGGTTGCCGTGGTGGTGCGTCCGAGATAGCGGAACCCGGCCTTGGCGAACTCTTCGACGAGCAGGTCGTAGAGCCCGCTCTTACGCTCCTCGGGCGGGGTGAGGCGGGAGAGATGCATCGCCTGAGCCGCCTTGACATGAAGCACGTAGGCCCAGGCCACGCTCATGTCCAGCACGCCCTTTGGACCGCGGCGGGTTGCTTCCGCCCGGGCGTAATCTCCGGGCCCCCGATCCAGTCGATCTTGAGCTTGCCCTTGGACTTCTCCTCCACCAGCTTGATGAGCTTGGGTATCGCGGAAACGGTGACCGCCGTCTTCGGGTCATAGGTGGCCAGCTTCAACGTAATGGTTTCGGCCACGGCCGAACTCCAGCCCGAGAACCCCAGCAATACGGCCAGGATCAATCCTGGTACGAAGACCTTTGAACGTTTCATGGCGATACCTCCTCGCTGCATCCCGGTAGATCCGGTAAGAGCGCACGACGTTACTCGCAACGCGGAAAGCTTGTCAAGGACCGTCCGCCGGACGCTACCTAGCCGGTAAACTCGAGGACATCGAGCCCCGCCAGGCGGTCCAACAGGTACAACCGGCCGTTGGAGCGGTCAAGGAAGACGTCGTTGCTCTGGACGATGGACTCCCCCTGGCCGGGTTCGGGCATGTAGTAGCCGATTTCGGTGGGACGATAGGGATCGCTGATGTCCACGGCACGGAGCCCGCCGGCGAACCAGGTGACGAAGATGGTGTTGCCGTCCACCTGTTCCTGCGGCTGATGGGAGCCGAACCATTCGTCGACATTGAACGGCTCGTCGTTGGGCACGCGGAAGGTGGCGATGGGCACGGGCCGGGTCTCCTCGGTGATGTCGACGATCCACATGAAGGCGTTGGGCGCCGGCGTCAGCCGGTCCACCACTTCCTCGTCGGTGACCACCAGCAGTCTCCGCCCCTGGATGGTCTGGGGAATCGGCAGCGCCGTGTGGGTGGGGCAGGGGTAGGGCGGGCTCCAGTCGAGGCCGCCGACGCTCCGCGGCCGGGCCATGTCCGATATGTCGAGGATGACGAAGCCGCCGTGCCAATAGCTGGTGTACAAACGGTCGCCGAGCCGGAGCGGGTGGTGGCAGCGGTGCCGGACGCCTTTCCAGGTCGGGGTTTCGCCGCCCGCGGTCCACTGTCCGGGCATCCACCACCGCGACACCTCCTCGGGCCGGGTCGGGTCCTTCAGGTCCAGGATCATCATGATGTTGCCGACGTAGCCCTCCACCTGCGGCGAGAAGTAGACGTAGTCGCCGTCGAAATCGAAGCGGTGGACGCCGGTGCCCGCGGCCCGGTAGAAGCCGATCTCGCGGGGATGGGCCTTGTCGGCCACGTCGTAGATCTTGAGCCCGCCCTGGAAGCCGTTCTTCGCCACGCCGTAGCGTTCGTTGTTCACCAGCATGACGTCGCCGTGGACCCGGACCTTGTGCGAGTGGGTGCTTTCGGGGACCTCGATGTGTGATACCACCTTGAGGTTCGCGGGATCGGAAATGTCCACGATGGAAGTTCCGTGGGGCGGTTCCAGGTGCCCGACGTAGGCGTAGTCTCCCTGCACCACCACCTGTCCGCCGCCGGGAACGTCGATGCGCCCCAATTGCCTGAAACCTTTGCTGGTGCCGTAAGGTTCGCGTTCTGTCATGACGATCCTCCGTGAGGGTGAAGCGGTGTGCCGTCAGGCCTTGCGCGCCAGCGCGGCCACCACGCCGCCGCTGGCCGGCCCCTGGTGCTCGGCGCCCGCGGAGATGTAGCACATGGTGTCCCCGGTCACCGAGGCCACCACCGCGTTGACCGCGCCGCGGATGTGCCGCGTGTAGTTGATGTCCGAGTCCTCGAACATGACGTGCCGCCGCCCGCGGGTGTTGCCGGATGGATCCGGCTCGCACTTCACGAACATGTTCACCAGCCGGCCCTGGTCGCGTTCCGCCAGTTCGCCGTCGACCTCGAGGCCCACCTTTCGGAGCGCTTCCCGCACCGCGGATGCGTCGATGGCGTCCTTCATCACCGCGTGGTCGATGATGAGGTCGCTGGCGGAGCGCGGGGAGTTCCCGAGCACGATGATCTCGCAGTTCATCAGCTCGATGCCGGAAGAGGCCGAGGCCACGTTCGAGAAGATCGCCGTGTCCAGGCCGATGACCGCTTCGCTGACGTTGCCCTCGTCGATCTCGCCGGTGGCCATGCCGATGCCCAGGGCGGCCACGCTCCTGGCGTAGGACATGGACTTGTAGGTGTCGGTGGTGACGACCCGGGCGTTGCGCGAGTAGGCGTCCTTGATCCGCTCGGTGGTCAGGGCGCCGGTCTTGATCTGGACGAAGTGAATGTCCGCGGGATCGTCGATGCCGGCGTCCTCGATGGCCGCCTTCACGCCTTCGGCGGCGGACTGCACATGCGCCATGGTGCCGAACTCCTCGGGCGTCATGTCGCGGGTGTAGGCGGTGCCCACGGTGAAGCCCCCCGCGTTAGAGCCCTTCTGGCCGTGGCCGCCGCCGTCCGGGTCCTTCACGAAGATGGTGGCGTGGGGGCTCATCAGCCCCTCGGTGCCGCCCGACCAGATGATCGGCACCTTCCTCGCGATGTCGTCCATGGTGAGCCCCGACTTCTCCGCGATCAGCAACTGAAAGCACTGGGTGGCCAGCGCCCGGGTGTAGTCGTTGACCCCGCCGTTACCCTCGGTCTTGCCCAGGATCGCCGCCACGTGCTCGGCCTTGAACGCCCCGGCCTCCAGCAGCTTCCGCCCTTCCGACACGTCGTCGGGAGCGCCCATGCCCACCTTGAATGCGCTTACCTTCATGAGAGGACTCCTTGTCGGGTTGTGAGCCGGCCGTCTTCCCGAAGCTGGCGAGCCAATGCGGTGATCGCCTGCTCCATGCATGCCAGCGGCGCCCGGGTGACCCCCGCGCCGATCTGGCCGATGCCGGCTTCGCGGTGGGCGATGCCGGTGTTGATGACCGGCGCGATGCCGGTGTCCACGCACTTGCGTACGTCGATGCCGGCGGGCGTGCCCTGGAAGTCCAGGACCGGCAGGGTCCACGCCGGGTTGCTTCCCAGGGTGATGTGCCTCATCTCGGCGGTGGCGCCGAGGGCGTCGGCGGCGGACCCGCCGACGAACTTCACGATGGCCGGGGACGCGGCCATGGCGAAGCCGCCGATGCCGGCGGTCTCCGTGATGGCGCTGTCGCCCAGGTCGGGCGCTGCGTCGTCCACGCTGTATCCGGTGAAGAAGAGCCCCTGGACCCGCGGCGCCGGGGTCGTGAACCAAGCGTCTCCCGTGCCGCTGACCCGGATGCCGAACTCCACCCCGTTGCGCGCCATGGCGGTGACCATGCTGCTGCCCGGGACGCCGTGGGCCGCGTCCAGCATGGCCTTGCAGGCGGCCATGGAGAGGTTGAGGAAGAAGTGGTCGTTACCGGTGATGAAGCGTACGGTCTCGGCGATGCGGGCCTGCGGCGCGCCGGTTTTCAGCAGAGCGGGAAGCAGCGCTCGCAGCAGCAGGGAAGAGGCCGCGACGTTACGGTTGTGGACCTCGTCGCCCATGTGCAGCGCCTGCGCCATCAGGGGCTTGAGCGGGAGTTCCTCGCGTTTCTCCAACGCCGTCTTCAGGGTCGGCGCCAGCACGCGCTCCATCCACCGGAGCCGCTCCAGCACGGCCGGATCATAGGCGCCCATGCGCAGGACCTTTCCCAGCCCCTCGTTGAGGTTGCAGTAAGTGGTGTGACCGTGCTCGGAATCGCGCACGATCCACACCGGCATGGACGGGCTGGTGACGCCGGCCATGGGGCCGACGCAGGCGTGGTGGTGGTTCGGCTCGAACACGAACCCGCCGCCCGCCGCCAGCGCCCGGGCGCCCTCCGGGTCCTCCGCCCAGCCCTCGAGCAGGATCGCCCCGGTCACCGCGCCCTGCATGGGGCCGCACATGCGCTCCCACGCCACCGGCGGACCGGCGTGGAGGATCATGCGCTCGCCCATCCCGGGGATGTCGTCCCTGGCCGTACCGATTCCCTCCAGCACCGGCTGGGCGTCCAGGTAGGCGGCGAACGCCCGCGCGTTGGCCTGCTTCACGTCGGGAAGGTTCACGAGGGAGGCCAATGCCGCGCCGATCTGTTTGTCTCCGCCGGCGGGCGGCTGCCAGTCGGTCCGTTGCACGGCGCCGCCGGAGGCGTCGATGGAGTCCGCGAAGACGTCCAGGCCGACGTTGACGACACGGAGCTCGTCGCGGAACAGACGCTCGGTCATGCCTTCCCCGCACCCAACCGTATCGCCATTTTGCTTGTGCGGGAATGACGTATTGGAGGCGTCGGCGCCCCCGGACCTGATGAATCACACACGACAATGCCTTTCGTGTCACTCGCCGCGCGCCAGCTCCAGCGCGATCCGGGTGGCCTCCGCGTTGCTGCGGGCCAGGACCACGCCTGCATCCTTCAGCCTGCGTTCCTGCTGCGGCGCGTTTTGTGGGTCCTCCGGTGTTCCACACACGGAGGCGACGAACGAGAGCCGTCTCCCGGCCCGCGCCGTTGTCTGCCGCGCTTCCCGGATGACCGGAGTCAGGGCGCCCGCGGGATCGCCGTGGGCGCCGTAACCCAGCACCGCGTCGAGGAGTATGACCGCCACCTCCGGGTCGGCGGCTTCGAGCAGAATGCGTTCGTTCCGCAGCCGCGGATCGATCATCGGATGCGGGCGTCCGCGGGTGAGCCGGGCATCGCCCAGGTCCACCACGCTGTGCCCTTGACTCTTCCAGATATCATCCAGGGAGGGCGGCAGGGAAGTATTGCTGTAGACCGGCCCCGCCGCCTCGCGCATGAGCAGCACCGCCTCGGCGGCCAGCGTGCCGCCGCTGTAGAGTCCGCGGATGAACCGCTGGCCGGACGCCCTTGGGGGGCCGGTGTCCGGCAGCCTCATCCCCGGTGTGCCTTCGGGTGGGACGTCCGGCGAGAACGGAACTCCCCGGGACAGGGCCGCGGCCCGGCCGGCCACCTCCTCCAGTGTGCACGCCGAAACGATTCCCGACCCAGGTCCGGTGTCAGAAGCCGCGCCGAGGAAATGCACCACCACGGGTTTGCCGGCGCGTCCGGCCCGCTCGAGGACCCGGGCCGCCACCTCCGGCTCCGGCGGTTTGGAGACCAGCACGATGACGCGCGTCGCCGGGTCCAGGGCCAGGGCGTCCAGCGCCTGCAGGGTCGAGCGGCCGCCGACGGCGCGGGAGAGGTCCCGTCCGCCGGTGCCGATGACCTGGGACACGCCCGCGCCGTGTCGATGGATGAGCGTGGTCACTTCCTGGAGGCCGGTGCCTGAGGCGCCGACGCAGCCGATGTCGCCGCGCCGCACCACGTTGGCGAAACCCAGCGGAACGCCGTTGATGATGGCCGTGCCGCAGTCCGGACCCATGACCAGCAGGCCGTTGGCGCCGGCGTAGCGCTTGAGCGCGACCTCGTCGGCTTCGGACACGCCGGCGCTGAACAGCATGACGTGGAGCCCCAGGCGCAAGGCCTTCAACGCCTCGGCCGCCGCGTATTCCCCCGGCACCGAGATCAGCGCCAGGTTGGGGTCGGCGTCCCGCAGGCTCATGGCCAGGCTGCGGGGCAGAATGTCGGCCGCGTTGCCGCCGGACCGGGCCGCGGGCGGGTCCCGGTGCAGTTCTTCCTCGATCTCGGCGAAGGCCTGCTCCAGGATGCGGGTGTCTTGGCCGCGGATGACCACGAGCACGTCGGACGCGCCGGCGCCGGCATCCCCGGTCAGCAGCCCGGCGTCCCGCAACAGTCCCAGGTTTCCGTCGGTGGCCATCACCACCGCCGAAGCGTCCACGCCCGAGGCCTCCGCCAACCCGGCCGACATCTGCATGAGCGACAGGGAATCGCGATAGCAATTGCGGATGACTTTGGTGAGAGTGATCATGGAGGCCATTCGGTTGGATTTTCGTTGAATATCACTGAAACTCGCCCTTAAATCCAGGCCGCTGGGAGCAACCATGAGTGAATCATTCGATCTCTCGATCCGGAGGGCGCGGCTGCGGCGCAGGCCGGACGCGTTGTACGACATCGCCGTCCGCGGCGGACGGATCGAGGCCATCGAGGAGTCGGCGGAGTCGGCGGCCGCGGTGGTCGTGGATGCCGCCGGGGGCCTCGTGACCGAGCCCTTCGTCAACCCCCACCTGCACCTCGACAAGGTCTACACCCTGCAACGCCTGGACGAGGAGGCATCCCTGCGCGCCTACCATGGCGAGGGCATGGGCAGCGCCATGAAGGCCATCGAGGCGGCGTCGCGGGTCAAGGAGGGCTACAGCCAGGACTGGATCGTGGAGAATGCCAGGCGGGCGCTTCACGCGGCCGCGGTCCACGGCAACACCCACATCCGGGCATTTGCCGACGTGGACACCAAGGCGCGTCTCGAGGGCGTCAAGGCGTTGCTCCTGTTGAAGGAGGAATTCCGCGGCGTGGTGGAGTTGCAGGTCGTGGCGTTTCCCCAGGACGGGGTCGTGCGCGAGCCCGGAGCGGCCGACCTGGTACGGGAGGCGGTGGCCCTGGGCGCGGACGTCGTGGGTGGCATCCCGTGGATCGAGTACACGGATGACGCGGCCCGCGAGCACGTGCGCCAGATGTTCGAGGTCGCCGTGGCCAACGACCGGCCGGTTTCCATGCTGGTGGACGACGCCGGCGACCCCGGCCTCCGCACCCTGGAGATGATGGCGGTCAGCGCCATCGAGACCGGCTGGCAGGGACGGGTCCTGGCCCATCACGCCCGCGCCATGGCGCTCTACCCCGAGCCCTATTTCCAGAAGCTGGCGGCGCTCTTGCGGCAGGCCGGCATGCCCGTGGTCACCGATCCCCACACCGGCCCGCTCCACGCCCGGGTGCGCGAGCTCCTGGCTGCCGGCGTCCGCGTCTGCCTGGGGCAGGACGACATCTCCGACGCCTACTACCCCTTCGGCCGTAACAACATGCTGGAGGTCGCGTTCCTGGCCTCACACCTCCTGTGGATGACCACCGAGGAAGACATGGAGCGCCTCTACGACATGATCACCGTGGACGCCGCCCGCGCCATGGGCCTCGACGGCTTCGGCCTGGAGGTGGGCGCCCCGGCGGACATGGTCGTGCTGGAGGCCCCATCGGTGCTGGAAGCCCTGCGCGAGCACCGGGCGCCGGTGTATGTCATACGTAGCGGCAGGGTGTTGCAGGCGGAAACGGCGCCGTGAAGAAGAATTGCGGCATGGTGGAATACTACGCGCGGTGCCCAGGTGGCGCTGGAGCGCTACGGGCCGAAGATCGGCAGGATGCTCACGTTCGGCATCGCCGGTCACCACGCAGGTCTGGCGAACGGTGTGAATGGTGGTGAGACAAGCGCCTTGACTGAACGCTTAGCGTTGCAGATTCCGAAACTAGGTTTCTTGGCTTCGGTCCCAAGTTCGCGGAAGCGGTCCGTTTTCTCAATGTCGTACAACTACTATACGCGGCTCTAAGCGCAGCCACTAAAATAAAACAACCCACGATCTCATCAGGAACACGCCTCACACTTCCCCGAGGATTGTCGAACCCTCGTGGCAACGATCGCTTGAATCGAATAAAACGGCAGAACGTGGATAAGAACGGATATTATCACCACGCTGGGCATTCCATCCAAATACGTCGCAATCCATGTCGCGGGATCCACCGTACTGAAAGGCTGATTAAACACTCCGATCGATACAAGAAGTATCCATAGCGCCGTCTCGTGAAGAACCACACGCGACGTTCGCCAGCGCCCTTCAAAATAACCCGAAACAAGCGCAACTATGAGAAGCAGAATCACTAGTATCGAATTCAACATAAACTCCGTTTGTCTTCCGGATCATGTGTGGCCAGTCAGCACCATGGCACGCCCCCCTTCCCGACGCGACGAAGCCTCTTCGGCCTCGGCCCCAAGCTTCAACGCACTCGCTCTAACCGCGGCACACGAGCATCCGCAGCTGCCGCCACCTCCGAATCCTCTCTGTTCTCAGCGGTACCAACACGCGACTATGAAGCGGCAGATCCATTTTATGTCCTACTGAGACTTCCTGCGGCGCAGACTCCTATTGAGAACCGTATAACATAGTGACATTAAAATAGGCTTGCCTGTTTCCAGAAAGCGGTAACGAGACGGGGTCTTCGGCGCATTCGTTGAAGGGCTCGGCGAGCATGGCGGCTGAGTTGAGCGAAGTCCCTGGCACAGAAGTTGGGCAGTTCATGATGCTTCCAGTATCCCCAGAGATATTCGACCGGATTCAGCTCCGGCGCATAGGCCGGCAACCGTTCCAGCACCAAGGCGCCTTCGGTCGTGGCAACAAAGTCTCGAACCAACCGGCTCCGGTGGCTGGGCAGCCCGTCCCACACCACCAGCAGCGGCCCGGAAACATGACGCATCAAGTGCTTCAGGAACTCGATGATCTGGGGGCTCTTGATGGCTCCCGGATACAGTCGAAAGTAGAAGCGCCACCAGGTGACTCCGGCGATGGCCGACAGACTCTTCCAGTTGAAGTGATATTGCAGCACCGGCGTCTGTCCCCGCGGCGACCACGTGCGATACCGGTTCGGCCGCTCGCTCAGCCCGCCTTCGTCCACGAACACTATGGTTCGACCCTCGTCGCAGGCTTTTTTTTAAGCTCCGGCCAGCGCTTCTTCTTCCACTGCCGGATCGCCTCTTCATCCCGTTCCAACGCACGCCCCGTCGGTCGCTGGCAACTCCATCCCAACTGCCGCAAGAGCCGCCAAACATGGCCCGGATGGTACGTGACGCCGCAGGCCTCCTCGATCAAGTGCGCCACACGCCTTGCGGTCCACAGGCTCGTGTCGTACCCCAACGCTTCCGGTCCCCGTTTCAAGCCGCCCTCGATCTTCTTCAGATCCGCCGGGCTCAGTCGCGGCTTGCGTCCCGCACGCCCCGCCTGCTTGAGCCCGGCTCTGCCGCTCTCGGCCAGTTGCCGCGCCCAGCGATTCACCGACTGGCGGTGCACTCCCACCCGACGCGCCACCTCCGCCTCCGACAGCCCTCGCTTCAACAGCTTCCCCGCCTCCATCCGCCGCCGCTCCAATGCCTCAAAGTCCCGTCGTACTCCAAGTGGATTCCCCATAAACACACTATACCATCGTTCTTATTCAATGTCACTATATTTTACGGTGCTCAATAAGTCCCCCTGACACTCAGAATCACCCTGTCCTTCACTGATCACCGCCGCAGGTTTCATATTTCTCTACGACCGAATACTTCTTCGTAGCTGTCCTGAAGTACAGGAAATAATAGACTAGGTAAAACGGTAGAACGTGAGTAATGAACAATGTAGGTCCGGCCAACAACAATCCACTCGTGTAGGTTATTATCCACGTGTTCGGTGCAGAGTTGTAGTCTGGTAAGGCCATGATAGCATTGGATCCATGGAGGATTGCAAGGGCTGTTGCGTGAACGACAGGACGAGAGGCAGCATTTACCGCTTCAATGTATGCGACAGTAACGACGACAAGAAGAATCAGAAACCATAGTAACAAGCTTATTCCCAAGTCGACTTCCCCGAAGACAACAACAAGCAGGTGAAGCAAAAGCCAAAGTATCAAACCAATTCCAAGTACTATCTGTCGTAGCATGTCGAGTTCTTCATTGCTTCGGTACGTAATCGTCCTATTCGAACGCGCAACTCACTCAATACGCCAACAGTGGGCTCAACGACCTCGTATCACGAGAACCGCCAGGTTGAAGATCGCACAGTGGGGGTGATCGGCTGAGATGGGTGTTCTTGCATTATTCATCCTGTACGCCGACTTTGCCGTTTGCCCGGACATCGCAGCAGCCCTTCAAGTGGTGAATGTCAAACTGACGCTTCGGCGCGTACTCATGCAACGTGATGTCGTTCACGGCAAATGTGTGCGTAGGATATCCGTCATGCACGACCGACCACGTTCTAGCCCGATTCCCTTCGAAAGTAAGGGAGGCATAATAGTCTATATTATTGGGAGCCGTAAAATATAGTGAAATCGGATAAGAACGAGAGATAGTAGTTGGCATGGGAAATCCACTTGGAGTTCGGCGGGCCTTTGAAGCCTTGGAGCGGCGGCGTATGGAGGCGGGGAAGCTGTTGAAGCGAGGGCTGTCGGAGGCGGAGGTGGCGCGTCGGGTGGGAGTGCACCGCCAGTCGGTGAATCGATGGGCGCGGCAGTTGGCCGAGAGCGGTAGAGCAGGGCTCAAGCAAGCGGGGCGTGCGGGACGCAAGCCGCGACTGAGCCCGGCGGATCTGAAAAAGATCGAGGGTGGTTTGAAACGGGGCCCCGAAGCCCTGGGGTACGACACGAGCCTGTGGACGGCCCAGCGAGTGGCCCACTTGATAGGGGAGAGCTGTGGGGTCAGCTACCATCCTGGGCATGTTTGGCGGATTCGCCGGCAGTTGGGGTGGAGTTGCCAGCGGCCGACAGGACGTGCGTTGGAACGGAATGAGGAGGCGATCCGGCAGTGGAAGAAGAAGCGCTGGCCAGCGGATAAAAAAAAGCCCGAAACGAGGGGCGGACCATAGTGTTTGTGGACGAGAGCGGGCTGAGCGAACGGCCGAATCGGTATCGTACCTGGTCGCCGCGAGGACAGACACCGGTGCTGCAATATCACTTCAACTGGAAGAGTCTGTCGGCCATCGCTGGAGTCACGTGGTGGCGCTTTTACTTTCGACTGTATCCGGGAGCCATCAAGAGTCCCCAGATCATCGAATTCCTGAAGCACTTGAGGCGGCAGGTTCCCGGGCCGCTGCTGGTGGTCTGGGACGGCCTGCCCAGCCACCGGAGCCGGTTGGTTCGGCAGTTTGTTGCCGACACCGAGGGCGCGTTGGTCCTGGAACGGTTGCCGGCCTATGCCCCGGAGCTCAATCCGGTGGAATACCTCTGGGGGTACTGGAAGCACCATGAACTGCCCAACTTCTGTCCCAAGGACTTCGGTCAACTCAGCCAACATGCTCGTCGTGCCCTTCGCCGAATGCAACGCCGGCCTCGACTCGTTGCCGCATTCTGGAAGCAGGCCAGCCTGTTCTAGTGTCACTATATTATACGAGGCTCAATAGTTACGGTATCGGTGTCGCCCCCCGTGCGGGGGCGTACGCACTCCACGTCTCAAGGAACGAGCTTCTTCAACAGGACCGCCGGCAACCGCTTCAATTCCTCGTTGCGGGGGTCAACCTCGAAACCGCCAGACTCCAGGGCAGTCACGCCAAGCAGCGGCTCTGCGTTTTCTTCGCCGTACACGACAGTGCTGCCGACGATCTCCCCTTCGAATTCAATCTCGGCGACAGTGATTTCCAATGCGATGGATCTCCCGTCCGCAAGTACGTAGTCGCGCTGTCCTACCGGTTGGAGCCCGATTTCTTCGAGGCGTCCCCGTGGCACCAGCGAGTCGAATGCCCCGGTGTCGACCAGGAATTTACCGGTCCAGTTTCGTCGCCGGTCGCCAGGATTCCGTATGGTGACGTCCACGTAGGTTGTGCCCATTCAAATCGCTCCTTGCGACGACATCTCGGGGGTCCGTTGTCTTCGCTCTCAGTCGACCTGGATGCAGATGGACCCGCTCAACAGTTCTCCGGTAATTTAGACGTCAGGCCGTCCGAAGTCCACTGCGACACCGGTTCCTTTCTTCAACCGCACTACTTGACACCCATCATGCAGCAATCCTATGTAATGCCCATGCCAGTCATCGACGCAGACGCGCACGTGGACGAAACCGAGGATACCTGGGGGTACATCGACGAGGCCTACAAGCGGTACACCCCGGTCACGGTGATGCAGGACCCCGCCAGCTCCGGGGGTACGCAGCCGCAGGGCTACAACCGCTACTGGTGCGTGGACGGCCGTTTTCTGGTGCGTCGCATACGTGACGACAAGCGCACGGAGACGACGGTGGAGACACGGGAGCTGCTCGATGTCGCGGCCCGGCTGCGCCACATGGACGAGCTCGGAATCGACGTCCAGGTGTGCTATCCGACCACGTTCCTGCTGCGCTGGAGTCCGCGGGACGACATCGAGCACGCGCTGCGCAAGTCCTACAACCGCTGGATGGCGGACCGGTGGAAGCTCAGCGACAACCGCCTGCGCTGGGTCTGTCTCCTGCCCATGGGCGACTTGGACGAGGCGGTGAAGGAGCTGCGCTTCGCCCGCGAGAACGGGGCCTGCGGGTTGATGAAGAAGGGGATCGAGTGCGGCAGCAAGCGCGCGGGCGACTCCTACTTCTTTCCGCTCTACCAGGAGGCGGAGGCCCTCGATATGGCCGTGTGCATCCATACGGGCACGGGCGACCCGGCCCTCACCGACGCCGACGCCACGATCCTGAGTCTTCATAACATTACCGCGCCGGTCATCGACGCCTTCACCTCGCTGGTCATGGCCGAGGTGCCGGCGAAATTTCCCAAGTTGAGGGTGGGTTTCATCGAGGCCATGGCCTCGTGGGTCCCGTTCGCGCTGTCGGAGCTGCGGGCGCGCCACGAGCGTTCCCGCTGGATGTTCTCTTTCGACCTGACCAGGAGCCTGCTCAAGGAGTCCCGGTTCTACGTGGCCTGCCAGACGGTGGAGGATCTGCCCTACATCATCCAGCACTGCGGCGAGGACAATCTCGTGGCCGGAACCGACTATAGCCACGCCGACCAGTCCGCCGAGATCCGCACCCTCAGCGTGTTGAGGGAGATGGGCGAGGAGGGCTTCATCACCGGCGGTCAGGCCGAGAAGATCCTGAACGACAACCCGGCGGCCTTGTACGGCATATCGTGAATCGCCGCCCGCCGGTTGCCTCGACGCCCGGAGCGGACGTGGTTCCATGATCCAGCTTCACGACAGGAGGTCCGAACGTGCCATTCCTGCAACGCGATGACGTAGAGCTCTACTACGAGGTGGCCGGCGAGGGTCGCCCCTTCGTCTTCATCAGCGAGACTGCCTGCGACGGCGAGGTGTGGAAGATGTACCCGGTGCCGGAGTTCTCCAGGGACCACCAGTGCATCACCTTCGACTACCGCGGCACCGGCCGCTCCGGGAAGCCGTCCATCCCGTACACCACCGACATGTTCGCGGAGGACGTGGCCGCCATCATGGACCACGTCGGCGCCAGGGACGCCGTGGTTTGCGGGCACTCCATGGGCGGCCGGGTGGCGCAGCTCCTGGCCCTGGACCATCCGGGGAAGGTGAGCAGGCTGATCCTGGCGTCCAGCGGCGCCTCCTTTCCCAACACCAAGGGGATTCCCCTCAAGCTCGCCACGCAGATGGTGGAGATGGGTTACGAGCGCTACGTAAGCGAGAGCTCCGTGGCGGTAGGCTTCACCGAGGCATTTGCCGAACAGCACCCGGAACGCATCCAGGCCTATCTGGACGTGCGCATGGCCAACCCCTGCCCGCCGGAGTTCTACCTGCGCCACGTCATCGCCCGCCAGGGACACGACACCAGCCACCGGCTCAAGGACATCACGGTGCCGGCGCTGGTCCTGGTGGGGGAGGACGACCGTAGCGTCACCAGCGACATGGACCACCGGACCTCCGCCGACATCCTGGCCGATGGGATCCCCGGCGCCCGCCTGGTGATCCTTCCCGGCGAGCGGCACAGTTATTTCTTCGCCAACCCGGATGCGTCCTTCAAGGCCATCCGGGAGTTTCTGTAGAGGCAACCACTTACCATTTCGAGGAGGAGGATCCCGATGGGGGAGTTCACCATAGCCAAGTTCAAGGATGTGTCGGAGGGTCTGCAGGAGGGCCAGTTTGCCGTGGGCGAACGCACCAAGGCCGAAACCCTGGCGGATCTGGACTCCGCCCACAAGCAGCTTCTCGACATGCCGATCACGGTCACGCTGGGTCTGACGGGCCCGGACGGGCGCGTGAACATGACGCCCATGTGGTTCGACTACGACGGCGACAAGGTGCTGGTGAACACGGCCTCACACCGGGCCAAGTGCGGCTGGATCCGCAAGAATCCCCGGCTCACGATGTTGCTGGTGAACCCGCAGAACCCCTACCACTGGATGAGCATCAAGGCCACGGTGGTGAACGAGGTCCGGGAGGGGGAGCCGGGCGGCGAGAGGGCCGCCGAGCACATCGACCGCATGTGGACCAAATACACCGGGCAGGAGCCGCCCTACGGCCTGAGGGACCCCGTCATCGACGAGAAGCGCGTGCTGTTCGAATGCCGCGTGGACCGGGTGGCTACGTTCGGGAAACCGTAGCCGGCGCGGACCGGCTCTATTCCCTCGGCGGGAACTCGAAGGTGACCTTGCCGTCGTCGCCGGTGGTGAGCCAGGCGGCGAACGAGCGGCCGGATTTGGACGAGACGAAGTTCGGCAGCAGATCGGTCTTGCCCTCGGCCAGGAGCTTGGCCATCTGGGCGCGCTCCAGCGGTTGCTCCAGGATCACCTGGCCGGCCTTGAAGCGGCACGGTTTTCTCTCCGCCTGGAACTTCTCGCACACGTACTGCGAGTCCCACTCGAACACCCGGGCGCCGCAGCGGGGGCACTTGCCCAGGGGCTCCTGACCCGAGAAGTCCGCCTTCACCGCCGCCGGCTTGTCGCGGGCGGCCGCCGCCTTTTTTCTGGCGGCGGGCCTGGGCTCGAACTCGAACCCCACCTTCCCCTCCTGCATCACCAGGAACGCCTTGAAGCGGCGGCCGGTGCGGGACGACACGAAGCCCGGCAACAGGTCGGTCTTGCCCTCGCTCAACAGCTTGGCCATCTGCTCCCGCGGCACCTCTTGCCGGAGGATGATCCTGCCGGAGCTGAACTCGCACGTGCGCGCGTCGCCCACGGCCTTCTCGCACACGTAGCGCATGGGCAGCTCGAACACGCTTCCGGCACAACGGGGGCACTGGCCCAGGGGTTCCTGGCCGGTGAAGCTGGCGCCGGGCTCGGCTTCGCCGTCACCGTTGCCGGACTCGTTGCCGAAGTCGAATGCGATCCTGTACTCGGGCGACAGCTTCAGAACGGCGGCGAACGGCCGTCCCTGGCGGCTGCGGAATCCTTGCAGCGGACCGAGCTGCCCTTTCCCGATCAGCGTCGCGATCTCCTCCGCGCTGAGCAGCCGTCCCGCCAGGATCTTGGGCAGGCTTACGTCGCAGTTCACGCACTGATAGTTCCGGTACCGTTCGCGGACCTCGCCCTCGCACTTGGGGCAGGCGGCCGAGAGGGTGCCGAAGTCGCCGGGGATGGTGTCGTGCTCGTATTGCCGCGCCCGGTCCACGATCTGCCGGGTCATAAGGGCGATCTCGCCCATGAACTCGTCACGGCTCTTCTTGCCCCCCTGCATCTGGAAGAGCTGGTATTCCCAGTTGCCGGTGAGCTCGGGCCGGGTGAGCTCCCGGACGCCTAGGCCGTTGAGCAGCTCCATGAGCATGAAGGCCTTGGAAGTGGCGTGAAGCTCCTTGCCTTCCCGGATGATGTAGTCCTCGTCGAGCAGTCCCTCGATGATGGACGCCCGGGTGGCGGAGGTGCCGAGCCCCTTGCCGGCCATGGCCGCGCGCAAGTCCTCGTCGGTCACCAGCCGGCCCGCTCCTTCCATGGCGCCCAGCAGCGTGGCCTCGGTGAACCGCGCCGGAGGGCGGGTCTCGTTCGGCTTGACCTCGACATCGCCGGTTGCAATCGGGACCGGGTCTCGGACAGATTCCGCGGTGGATTCCAGCGCGTCCGGCGCCGGGGGCTTCAGGGGCGCCAGGGTTTCGTCACCCTGCTTGTCCCTGCCGTGGACCTCCAGCCAGCCCGCCTTGACCATGACCTTGCCCACGGTCTTGAAGGGCTCGTCTTCCACCCGGGTGACGCGGGTCGTCTCCAGGAACTCGGCGGCCGGGTAGAAGATCGCCAGGAACCGCCGGGCCACCAGGTCGTAGATCCTCTGCTCGATCTCGTTGAGGCGCTTGGGCGCCTCCGTGGTGGGGATGATGGCGAAGTGGTCCGACACCTTGGCGTCGTTGAAGATGCGCTTGTCGGGCTTGACCCAGCCGTTCTCCAGGATGGTGCCGGCGAACCGGGCGTAGTCCGTGCCCTTGAGCATCCCGAGCGAGTCCTTGACCGTGTTCAGATAGTCCTCCGGCAGGGCCCGCGAATCCGTGCGCGGGTAGGTCAGCACCTTGTGGCGCTCGTACAATGCCTGGGCGATCTGCACGGTGCGGTTGGCGCTCAGCCCGAAGCGGGCGTTGGCCTCCCGCTGCAGGCTCGTGAGGTCGAACAGGGGCGGCGGCGCCTGACGGGTGGGCTTGCTCTCCTCGGTGGCGGTGCCGGCCTTGCCCAGGCACTTCTCGCGGATGGCCTCGGCCCTGTCCTCCTCCCAGATCCGCTCGGCGCGGGCGTTGGGCTCGTTGTCCTTCTTCCGGAACCGCTCGTCGAACCAGCGTCCCTGGTACTCTCCGCCCTCCGACCGGAACGTCGCCGTTACCTCCCAGTAGGGCTCCGGCCTGAAGTCCCGGATGGCGGCCTCGCGCTCCGCCACGATGGCCAGGGTCGGCGTCTGCACCCGGCCCACGGTGGTCTTGTAGAACCCGCCGGGCTTGGAGTTGAATGCGGTCATGGCCCGGGTGCCGTTGATGCCCACCAGCCAGTCCGCCTCGGAGCGGCTCAGGGCGGCATCGGCCAACGGTTGCATCTCCTGGTCCTCGCGCAGCTTGACGAAGCCGTTGCGGATGGCGTCGGGGGTCATGGACTGGAGCCAGAGCCGCTTGATGGGCTGCTTGGCCTTGGCGTGGCGGACGATGTTGCGGAAGATGAGCTCGCCTTCACGTCCGGCGTCGCAGGCGTTCACCAGGGCATCCACGTCCTTGCGCTTGATGAGCTTGACCAGCGTCTTGAGCCTGGAGGCGGTTTTCTGGATCGGCTTGAGGTCGAAGTAGGGCGGTATCACCGGCAGATTGGCGAAGCTCCACTTGCCCCGCTTGGCCTCGACTCCCTCCGGCGGAGTCTGCTCCAGCAGGTGCCCCACGGCCGATGACAGCACGTACTCGTCGCTCTCGTAGTAGTCCTGGTGCCGTTTGAAGCCGCCCAGGGCCCTGGCCACGTCCGCGGCCACCGACGGCTTCTCCGCGATGATCAGTGACTTACCCATGTTGATGTCTTGCCTCGGCGGAAATCCGCAAGGCCACGCCGTCCGCTCCTTCCATGCGGCCGGCGTAGCGTGTGAGCGTGTGAACAGTGCATATGTCTGAAATAAAGGATACCTGTCAAGACGCCGGGGGCAAGCCGTTCGCGGTGCGGGGTCAATCCATGTAATAAGGGGACAGTTGATTCCGCGGAGAAGTGAGGGGCCGAATTTCCGGCCGCTCGAGGAGGAGAGAACCCATGCCCAGCGTGAAACTGTCCACCGGCGTCGACCTCTATTACGAGACCCACGGACAGGGCGAGGCCCTGATCTTCGTGCCTTCCACCGCCTATTCGGGCGAGGTCTGGAAGCCCTCGCAGATGCCGCTGGCGGACTCCCTGAACCTCATCTTTCACGATCCGCGAGGTTGCGGGCGCTCGGTGGCCCAGCAGAGCGTCTACACCATCGAGCTCATGGCCATGGATATCGTCGCGCTGATGGACCATATCGGTTGCGCTTCGGCCCACTTCATCGGCCACTCCATGGGCGGCCGCATCGCGTTGTCCCTGGCGCAGAACTTCCCCGGTCGCATCAAGAGCCTGATCATGGCGGCCGCGGGCTCCGGCACCGCGGGCCGGGCCGGGCCGGACTGCGTTCCGGGCCTGCCGCACCAACTCGTCTACGAGCTGGTGGAGATGGGCTTCGAGAAGTTCGTCCGCGACGAGATCGTGGACTCCGACACTTTCTTCACCGCGGACTACCGGGCCGGCCATGGCGACGAGGTGGAGGCTTTCTACAAGCTCGCCTGGGCGACCCACGCCAAGCTGCCGGAGTTCGTCCACCTGGTCATGGCGCGCCACAGCTTCGAGGGCACCCACCGTCTGCAGGACGTCCGGTGCCCGACCATGGTGCTCATCGGCGACGGCGACACCGTGGGGAGCAACCACGTGGCCCAGGCCCAGGTGCTGGCGGACCGCATCCCCGGCGCCGAGCTGAAGGTCCTGGAAGGACAGACCCACGGGTTCTTCTGGCAGGACCCGGAACTCACCAACGACGTGATCCTGTCCTGGGTGCAGCGTCACAGTTGACGGCGCCGGCGGTCACGCCCCATCGGTAACGACTCCGAGCCGGACCACCGAACCTTTATGCCGGATCAGGCTGCCAGGCCGAGTTTCTGGACGCGCACGTTCATTCTGCTGAGCGCGTCCCAGTTCCTGGCCTATGGGCATCACGCGGTGCTGACGCCCACGTTGCCCCTTTACCTGGACCATCTGGGCAGCTCGCCCTTCATGGTCGGGCTGCTGCTGGCGTGCTTCAGCGCCACCAGCGTGGTGATCCGCCCGCTGGTGGGCACCTGGGTGGATTCCGGGGGGGAGCTCCGGGTGCTCAGCGTGAGCTGCATCGGTCTTTGCCTGACCGTGATGATTTTCGTCGTCCCCAACGTCGAAGGCGCCTTCACGGCCAACATTCTCCGGGGCTTCTGCTGGGCCGGGATCAACACCAGCGGCTACGCGTTGCTGGCGGCGGTGGTGCCCACGGACCGGCGCGGTGAAGCCAGCGGCTATTACTCCGGCATACAGAGCAGCGCGGGGCTGTTTTTCCCTCCGGCGGCGTTGTGGATCATCGGCCTTCCCGCGGGCGGCTACGTCGCGGTGTTCGCGCTGTCGAGCGTCGTTGCGCTGCTCGCCGCCGTGCTGGCCCAGGTCTGCGGCCGGGGAATCCGGCGGGTGCCCGCGCCCCTCGCCCCGTCACCTGTTCCGTCTCCGGCTCCAGCCCGTAGACGGACGGTCCGCGAACGCCTGCGGACCTACGGACGCACCTACTTCGACCGGGGAATCCTTTTCACAGCCCTGCTGCTCTTCTGCATGAACCTGCCCTGGTCGGGTCTCAACTCCTTCATCGTCCTCTACGCCCGAGAGGTGGGGATCGAGAGCCTCGGCTGGTACTTCGCCGCTATCGGACTCGCCAGCCTGGTGGGCCGGCCCCTTCTCGGCCGGGTGTCGGACAGGATCGGCCGCGCCCCTGCGGTGGCGGCGGCGTACGTCCTGGAGATCGCCGGCATCGCCCTGGTGCTGCTGGCCGGTGACGTCATCGTGATGATGATCGCCGGGGCGTTGTATTTCTTCGGCTACGCCCTGGGGGTTTCCACCACCCTGGCCCTGGCCATGGAGCGCGGTGACCCCAAGCGCCGGGGCGTCACCATGGCGACTTTCTCCATGGCCTTCCCGTTGGGTTCGGGGTTGGGATCGGCCGTATCGGGCGGCGTCATTGCCTTGGCCGGCTATCGCGGCATGTACATGAGCCTGATCGGGGTGCTGGGGTTGGGGCTGTTGCTGTCGCTGGTCAACCGGGCGGGGCTGAGCGCGACCGCCCGCCCGGCTGCGTGACGCGAAGGGTTTTCTCAACGACGCGGGCTTGTGTTAGTTTGCCGGCTGGTTTATGAGGGCTAGTCTGTTCGACGAACAATTACTCGGCGAAGGAGGTTCCCATGTTTTTTGAGGTGTTAAAGAGAAAGAGCCGGTCGTTCCGATTCCTCGGCGGTGTGTTCGCCGCCGTGCTGGCGACGTCGTTGCTGATCCCCTCCGGTGCGTCGGCGCAACGCTCGGACGCGGAGTTGAAAAAGGTCTTCGAGTCCAAGCCGGTGAACATCATCGTCGGCTCGGCGCCTGGCGGCGGCTATGACACGTTCTCCCGGCTGGTGGCGCGTTTCGTGGGCAAGTTCCTGCCGGGCGACCCGTCCTTTATCGTCCGCAACGTTCCGGGCGCGGGTCAGCTCCGCGGTCTGCGCCGGGCCATGAAGGCCAAGCCGGACGGCATGACCCTGGGTCTGCTGCATCCCCGGTTCGTCCAGCGGGAGCTGGCGGGCAAGGACGTGCCCGATTTCGACCTCAAGACCGTGCGCGTGCTGGGAAGCCCCAGCGCGGGCGAGGTTCCCCGCATCTGGTGCGTGCGCCGCAGCATCGGCACGACCTATGCGGATCTGGTCAAGCGCGGCACGCCCGTGACCAACGGCGGCAACGCTCCGGGCGCGGCCTTCGGCATCGGACCCCAGTTCGTGATGGAGATGGGCGGTCCGATCAAGATGGTCTATGGCTACGGCGGCACCTCGGAGATCATGGCGGCCTTCGACCGGGACGAGGTGGAAGGCGTCGACCGTTGCGTCGAGGAGAACGTGCCGCGGCTGTTCCCGAAGTGGATCACCGACAAGAAGGTGGCGCCCGTCTTCTGGTGGGAGAAGGAGCCTTCCAAGGACTGGATCGGCAAGCTCGGCGCCACCAAGGTGCCGCACCTGTTCGACGTGGTGAAGTCCACCGAGGAGCAGCAGAACGCCTTCCTGGTGGCCCAGCGTTTCAACACGTTCAGCCGCATCTACGTGCTTCAGCCCAAGGTGCCGGATGACATGTACAACGCGTGGAAGAACGCCTTCGAGGCGACCACCAAGGACGCCGGTTTCCTGAAGGCCGCGGGGGTCGCTGGCTACGAGGTCGCGCTCGGCACCGCGGAAGACTTCAACGACGGACTCAAGCGTTACCAGTCGCTCACGCCCGACGGCGAGAAACTCCTCAAGAGGCTCATGGGCATCAAATAGGCTAGGGGCGACCGGCGGTCGCCCCCGCGGGGGTCCACCGTAGCGTAGGCCCCCAGGGGTTCGTAAGAAAACGGCCATCCGCCACTCGGCGGATGGCCGTTTCATTTTCGGTCAACCCCAGAACAACCTGAGAAGCGGCGGGTCGTGCCAGGTGGCGTTCAGGAACCGGTCGTAGACCCCCACGATCAGGGCCAGGAACAGCAGCCCCAGGATCGTCGACCAGATCCATCCCGCGCGGCCGTAGACCTTTACGTAGAAGAAGACCCCAAGGGGGATGGCGATGTGGAACCCCACCAACCAGATGGCGGTGTAAAGGCCCACGATGTAGAGACAGATGCGGGCGAAACGCATGCGTTCGCCCCGGGGATCTTCGCCGGTGCGGAAGCCCAGGTCCATGATCTGTTCGGACGAGGTCTCCCGGGTGCTACGGAGCAGGCTGATCAGGCGCGCGACCCAGAACGGCGTGCCCATCACGATGGCGATACGCGGCATCAGGGCCGACCCCTCGGGCCAGGAGAAGGATTCGATGAACATGTAGACGAAGAGCGCGCCGACGATAGTCAGCAGGACGATCTCCCCCATCACCTCCACGGAGAAGCCGCGCCGTGCCGTCCCCGCCGGATCGTTGCCCGGGCTCATGTTGTCGCCTCCGTCCATCAGTCGTCATCCAGTCCGGGTACCTGGCTCTCGCCCGTGGACTCTTGCGCCGCCCTCTTGGCCCCCTGTTGCATGCGCAGGCTCACCACCATCACAAAGATCATCACCACGATGATGGACAGGAACTGCGGGCGGGCGAACATGGACCAGCCGTAGGTGTTGGCCGAAAGCCACAGGTACTTCTCCACGATGTCCGCCAGCACCACCGCGATGAGGATCGGCGGGCGCGGCCAGCCGTAGCGCTTCATGAACAGGCCCAGCACGCCGAAGGCCAGCACCAGGCCGAGGTCCTCCATGGAATAGGTGGCCTGGAAGGCGGCCAGGGTCACCAGGCCGATGATGATGGGCGCGAGAATGTTGGGGGAGATGGCCGCGACCCGGGTCAGGGTGGGCGCGAAATAAAGCATGATGGGCACGACGATGACGTTGCCCAGCACGATGGTGTAGACTAGGCTGATGGTCAGGTCGAGGTTCTCGGTCAGCATCGCGGGACCCGGCTGGACCCCCGACAGCACCAGGATCGCCAGCAGGATGGCCATGCCGCCGCTGCCCGGTATCCCGAACACCACCGTGGGAATCAGCACGCCCCCGTCCACCGAGTTGTTGGCCGAGTCCGCGGCGATGACGCCGCGCACGTCGCCCGTGCCGAAGGTCTCCATGGCGCCCTTCTCGGTATGGCGCGCCTGGGCGTAGGCGATCCAGTGAGCGCCGGAGGAGCCGATGCCCGGCATCATCCCCACGAAGGTGCCGATGAGCGACGAGCGCACCAGCAGCCACTTGTTGTTGAGGGCTTCCTTCATGCCCTTGTAGACGTCCTTGTCCGCCTCCTTCAGCATGGTCTCCAGGCGTTCGCGGGCGATGGGCGTGTTGGAGACCACCAGGTCCACCACCTCGGGCAGGGCGAACAGGCCGATGACGACCGGGGCCAGGGGGATGCCGTCCCAGAGGTAGTCGATGCCGAAGGTGGTGCGGGTGTTGCCGCCGATGACGGAGAAGCCGATCATGGAGATGGCGAGCCCGAAGCAGGCCGTCAGCATGCCCTTGACGAAGGCGCCCGAGCTGACGATGGCCACGCACATGAGGCCCAGCAGTGACAGCAGGAAGAATTCGGCGGCGCCGAACAGCCTCAGCAGCTCACGGGAGATGGGCAGCGCCAGCAGGAGCGCCATCGCGCCGATGATGCCGCCCACCAGCGTGCACATGTAGCTGGCGCCCAGGGCCACGCCCGCGAGCCCCTTGCGCGCCAGCGGGTAGCCGTCGAGGATCGTCGCCTGGGCCGAACGGGCGCCGGGAATGCCCATGAGGATGGAGGGGACCGGCTCGGTGATGTCGCTGGCCGCCAGGAAGAAGACCACCGCGGTCACCGTGATCCACGGATCCACGTACCCCGCGAACCCCAGCAGCACCACGGCGACGGGAAGGTTGCCCCCGGGCATCAGGCCCGACACGAGCGCGATGGGCAACATCAGCAATATCACCAGCATCGGCCCGAGGGAGAAGAGCTTCTCTGCGGCCTCTATGGAAGCTTCCCACATGTGATCCTCACGAATTCATAGGCTTGGAATGCGAAGTGCTGACTTGCCATGACCGGCGTGCCGTGTCAACTTGTGCGCCCCGCGGCCCGACTTTCCGTCATTCCGGGCTTGACCCGGAATCCAGGAGCGGCGGGGTGGCGGCCCTACGCCGTCCAGAGCTCATAACAGGTCGCCGCGCAGGCCCTGGACAGGAAGAGGCCGCCGCCCAGGTTCACGAAGTGCCTGTCGAGGCGCTTGCGATACCACTTCCCCTTGCGCAGGTAGACGTCGGTGTCGGTGCGCTCCGGGATGGTGTTCTCGCTGGCGTCGCGGCGGGTGAGCACCTCCAGGTAGAGGGCCTGCGAGCACAGCCCGGCGATGTTGTCGATGGCGGCCTTGCACTCCGTGTCGTTCAGGTACTGGAGCACGCCCTGGCACACCACCAGGTCGAAGGGTTCCGGGGCCCGGTAGTCGACGATGGAAGCCTTCTCCCATGAGAACTCTCCGCAAAGATAATCGCTCGTCTCCAGCCCGTGGTAACGTACCTCCGGGCGTAGGTCTTTGAGCGCGGTCCGCCAGTGCCCGAGGCCGCAGCCGGCGTCCAGCACGGTCTTCACCTCGACCTCCAGGTAGTCGAGATAGGCGAGGACGAAGCGGACGATGACCGGGGTATATTCCGTCATGAAAGTCCGCGTCCCGTCGTTGCGGTACCATCGGTCGTAGTACGCGCGGTCGAACCTGAAATTCTTCATGATCTCCACGAAGCGGCCGTTGCGGAATCACCGTCCACGATCCGACGCTCGCATTTTCCCCGCATCCGGGATAGGCCCTGGAAGGAATGTCCTTCGAGCTGCTCGCCCTCCTCACCGCGTTCTCCTACGCCACGTCGAACATCGCGGCCCGGTGGGGACTCCGGTATTCGACCCCCAACACCGCCGTGCTTTTCTCGCTGACCGTGCACGCGGTGGGGCTGTCGACCGTCGTCCTGCTCACACAAGGCGTGCCCTCGGTTCCCCGCGCGGCGCTCTATCTGGTGGTCATCACCGGTGTGCTGCAGACGGTGCTGCGGTCGTGCCACTACCTGGCCATCTCCAAGGTGGGTGTATCCCGGGCCGTCACGCTGCGCAATACGCACCCGATGCTTACCGTGCTGATCGGCGTCACCGTGCTGGGGGAGCAGACCAATGCCCTCAATCTGGCGGGGGTGGTGCTGATCGTCGGCGGCACCGCGCTCACGTCGTGGAGAATGGACGAGCAGATCCCCGACTTTCGTCGCTGGTACCTGGTGCTGCCGGTGGCGACCTCCGTGATGACCTCCACGGTGCACCCGATCCGGCGATACGCCATGCTGATGGCCGACGAGCCGCTGTTCTTCGCGGCGCTCGTAGGGATCGTCTCGTTGGGCTGCTTCATGACCTACCTGGCGCTGCCGCTGCCTCGGGACCCCATCGTGTGGCACAGGAAGGCGCTGCTCCCCTTCGCCATCTCCGGAGTCGGCGAGACCATGGCGATCCTGCTGCTGTTCTTTGCCCTTGCTTCGGGGCCGACCGTGATCGTCTCTCCCATCACCGCCACTTCGCCGGTATGGACCGTGCTGATGGCCAGCATCATTCTGCGCCGTATCGAGAACACCACCCCGGCGGTGGTCTTCGGCACGTTGCTGGTGGTGGCGGGCGCCATCTCCGTCACCCTCGGCAGGCACTGGTAGGCGGTCCCGTCGCCGCCCGTGGGGATTTCTGTTAGTTCTTTTCGTTGAAGTCTTCCGCGCCCCGTCCGGCCACCGCTCGTCCATGAAGAAGCTCCTCGTCTGCCAACACGTACCCTTCGAGATCCTGGGCACGCTGAACCCCATGCTCCGGGACGCCGGTTTCAGGATGCGCTACGTGAACTTCGGCCGCCATCCCGACGCCCGACCCGCGCTCGACGGCTACAGCGGACTGGTGATTCTCGGCGGTCCCATGAGCGCCTACGAGGTGGAGCACGGGCATCTGGCCACGGAGGTGGAGCTGATCCGCGAGGCCCTCGACAGGGATCTGCCGGTGTGGGGGATCTGCCTCGGCGCCCAACTCATCGCCAAGGCGCTCGGCGCCCACGTCAAGCCCAACAGGAAGCCCGAGATCGGCTGGTACGGCGTGTCGATGACCGAGGAGGGCAGGGAAGACCCGCTGTTCTCCCGCTTCAAGGAGACCGAGACGCTGTTTCAGTGGCACGCGGACACGTTCCACATGCCCAGGAAGGCGGTGCGTCTGGCGACGTCGCCCGGCTGCCGCAACCAGGCGTTCCGTTTCGGCGACCGGGTCTACGGCTTCCAGTTCCACCTGGAAGTGGACGAGCCGCTGATCGAGCGCTGGCTCAACGTCCCGTTGCACAAAGCCGAGCTCAAGAGCCTCGGGCCGCGCATCACTGCGGAGCGGATCCGGCGGGAAACCCCGGTCCACCTCCGGCGGCTCCGGTATCTGAGCGGGCGGGCCTTCGGCGGATTCATCCGCCTCCTCGGCGCGCCCCGCCGGGCGGTGGTGCTACCCTCGCGTTGATTCGCTCCGGCTACGACCGCGCCGGTCACCCGGCGGCCAGATGTCCGGTCTTGCTGTAGAAGATGCAGCCGGCGCGGCTGCGCGGCGCATGGGAGCTGCCCGGAGGGTTTCGCACCCAGGTCCCCTTGGGATAGACGCCCTCGTCGTCCTCGAGAACGCCTTCGAGCACACAGACCTCCTCGCCCGTGGGATGAGGGTGCCGTTCCAGAAGTGCCCCCGGCTCCAGTTTCACGAGGGCAACGAACTCTCTCTCCGTGTCGTGGAGCGGCATCACGAGCAGGCCTGGTTCGCCGCCCGGAGCCCATGGCGCGCCGGCGGTATCGATCCGCACGAACCGGCTCTCCTCCGGGTCCATCTGGCGGAGCTTTACGAACAGGGTGCAGCCGCCGCGGCTGTGGGGCCGGTGGCTGGAGCCCGGCGGGTTCCTCACGTAGGTCCCGGCCGGGTAGTCCCCGTGCTCGTCGGAGAACACGCCTTCGAGTACCAGGAACTCCTCGCCGAGCCCGTGGGAGTGTTCCGCGAAGGCGCTTCCGGGAGCGTAGCGGACGATGCTCGTGGCCCGCGCCACCTCCTCGCCGTCCCGCTCCAGCATGCGCCGCGCGACCCCGGGCAGGGGGGAGTCCATCCAGGGCATCTCCTCCGTGTCGATGACCACGCGCCGGGATATGTCCGTGTTCAAGAGCATGCGGCCGGTCTCCGCGGGGCCGGCTGCTGGTTGACCCGCCCCACCGGGTCATATTAACTTTCGTGGCTCGTACACACAACGACGGCACGTCGGGACCACGCGACGGCACAGGAGGAATCCAATGGCCAAAGCCAAGGTGTTCATATTCGCTCCCAACGACGAAAAGGGCGACTCCCACAAGAAGCTCGAGGACAACGGCTGCGAGCTTGTGCTGGGCAAGGCCGGTTGGCACAACCCCCAGGGGGACAACGAGGCCGAGATGGTCTCCATGGCCCAGGGCGCCCATGCGCTGGTGGGGACCTCCATCCGAAGCTCCCCCATCAGCCAGGAGATCATGAAGGCCTCCAAGGACCTCCGGGTGGTGGCCAAGTACACCATCGGCGTGGACGACGTGGACGTGGATGCGGCCACGGAGATGGGCATCATGGTGTGCCACGCGCCCACGGAGTCCAATTGGGGCGGGGTGGCCGAGGGCACCATCACCGGCATGCTGACCATGCTCAAGCGCACGCGCGAGCGTGACCGGCACCTGAAGAGCGGCGGCGAGTGGCGCGACCTGAGCCACCAGGGAACCTACGTCGGATCCCGCGAGATGGACGGCTACCCCGGCATCGTGCTGGGCATCATCGGGCTGGGGCGCATCGGCACCCGCGTGGCCAAGCTCATGAAGCCCTGGGGCATGCGCATGATCGCCTGCGACCCCTACGTGCCCGACGAGAAGTTCGCGGAGGCGGGCGTCGAGAAGGTCGACCTGGCGACGCTGCTGCGGGAGTCCGACGTGGTGACCCTCCACGTGGTCCTCACCAAGGACACCCGCCACATGATGGGAATGGCGCAGTTCTCCCAAATGAAGAAGGACGCCATCTTCATCAACACCTCCCGCGGCTACTGCGTCAACGAGCCGGAACTCACCGAGGCGCTGGAAAACGACGTCATCTCGGGCGCGGTCCTCGACGTGTTCGAGGACGAGCCCCTGTCCATGGACAGCCCGCTCCGGAAGCTCGGCGACAAGGTGATCATGTCGCCCCACATGGTCTCTTCCAACAAGGGCAGCGGCCTCCACCCCGGCGTGGTCTGGGCCACGAGCTCGGTCCTGACAGCGCTCCGCGGCGAGGTCCCCGACAACGTCTACAACAAGGAGGTCATCGAGCAGTGGAAGAGCCGTTTCGGCGGCAAGAGCCTGCTGTGAGAACTTAACCTGGACGCCCGACCGCCCCGCATGAAAGGGGATTCCCGAACGTTGTCGGGAATCCCCTTTCATGACTACACGGCGCTGCAGCCGATGTCTCCGGCCGCGCGCCGGCCAGGGGACCGAGCCCTGCGTCCGGGAATAGCGAACACGACATGGACGAGCCATGGGAACTCAGGACGTAGAACGCGAAGAGGACGCCGCCGAGCTGCGCTCCTTCATCTCGCACCTGCTGCGGGATGTGCAGGCGCTTGAGCGCATGCTGGCCCAGGGCATGATCGAGTCCGGGGTGCACCGCATCGGCGCGGAGCAGGAGCTGTTCCTGGTGGATGCGGCCCGGAGGCCGGCGATGCTGGCCATGGAGTTGCTGGAGCGGGTGGCGGACCCGCATTACACCACGGAGCTGGGGCTCTTCAACCTGGAGATCAACCTCGATCCGCTGGTGTTCGGCGGTGACTGCCTGAGCCGGCTCGAGCAGCAGCTCCAATCCACGTTGCAGCGGTTGAGAGAGGCCGCGCATGAGCGCGGCGCCGAGGTGGTGCTGGTCGGTATCCTCCCGACCTTGCGCAAGTCCGACCTTGCGCTTGCCCACATGGCCCCGCGACCGCGCTATCGGGCCCTCAACGAGGTGCTCACCCAACTCCGCGGCGGCGACTACGAGTTCCGGCTCAAGGGGGCCGATGAGCTGGACATCCGGCACGACTCGGTGATGCTGGAATCCGGCTGCACCAGCTTCCAGGTGCACTACCAGGTGGAGCCGGCGGAGTTCGCCCAGTGCTACAACCTCGCGCAGCTCGTGACCGCCCCGCTGCTGGCGGCGGCGGCCAACTCGCCGCTCCTGTTCGGACGCCGGCTGTGGCGCGAGACGCGCATCCCGCTGTTCCAGCAATCCATCGACACGCGCCGGGCGGGCCATCACATGCGCGAGCGCGCGGCACGGGTGAGCTTCGGCCAGAACTGGGTGCGCGAGTCCATCCTGGAGCTGATCCGGGAGGACCTGGCGCGCTTCCGGGTGCTGCTGGGGGTGTCCCTGGAGGAGGACTCCCTTGAGGTGTTGGCGCGCGGCGGGCTGCCGACGTTGCCGGCCCTGCGCACCCACAACGGCACCGTCTACCGCTGGAACCGCCCCTGTTTCGGCGTCGGCGAGGGCAGGGCGCATATCCGCATCGAGAACCGGGTGTTGCCCTCGGGCCCCACGGTCCTGGACGAGGTGGCCAACGCCGCCTTCTTCCTGGGCATGCTCCGGGGCGGACAGGAAGCGTACGGCGACGTGGGCGCCTCCATGCCCTTCCACGACGCCGAGGCCAACTTCCTGGCCGCGGCGCAGCGCGGGCTCCGCGCCCAGTTCACCTGGGTGGACGGCACGCCAGCGCCGGCCGACGAGCTCATCCGCCGGGAGCTGCTGCCGCTGGCATGGCAGGGGCTGCGCGCCGCCGGCCTCGACTCCGCGGACGTGGACCGCTACCTGGGGGTCATCGAGCAGCGCGTGGCGTCGCGCCAGAACGGGGCGTCGTGGCTGCTGCGCTCCCTCGCCGACATGCAGGGCGCGGACACGCAGGATGCCCTGTTGAGCGCGCTTACGGCGGCAACCGCCACGCGGCAATGGGAGGGAAAGCCGGTGCACGAATGGCCATTGGCTAGAGTCGAGGAGGGCCGCGGCGGAAAGCCCCATGCCCTGCGCATCGAGGAATTCATGACCACGGACCTCATCACGGTCCACCCCGACGAACCGATGGACCTGGTCATCAGGCTCATGGACTGGCGACGGATTCGCCACGTGCCGGTGGAGGATGAGGAGGGCAAGGTGGCGGGCCTGCTCTCGTGCTTCGAGGCCCTGCGGCAGTGGGGCCCGGCCGCGCCCGACGCGGACGGTGAACCGGTGCCGGTGCGGGAGGTCATGCAGCCGGATCCGGTGACCATCGCTCCGGAGGCCACGGTCACGGAGGCGGTGGCCCGGATGCGGGAGGCAAGCAGCGACTACCTGTTGGTGGTCAAGGAGGAACGGCTGGTGGGGATCGTGACCGAGAGCGACATCCTCCAGCTTACGGCGCGCCTGCTGGAGCAGCTTGCCGGCGAGGACGGTGCGGATGGCGGCTGATTTCCCCGGCGCCGGGCGCATCTTCCCGCGGATTCTGGGCCGCTACGGCGGCGATACCCCGGGCCCCCTCGTGATCGGAATCGGCGGCATGCACGGCAACGAACCGGCGGGCGCGCTGGCGCTCCAACAGGCGCTGGAGGCCCTGCGCGCCGCCGAGGTGCCGTTCCGGGGTTCCTTCATCGGGTTTGCCGGCAACCGGGCCGCCTTGGCCCGCGGCTGCCGTTACATCGACGAGGACTTCAATCGCGCGTGGTCGCGCGAACGCGTCATCCGGCTGAGGGGCCGCGGGGCAACCCCGGACGCCACCTCCGAGGAGCTTGAGCAGCGCGACCTGCTGGCGTCCCTGGACGCGGAGCTGGCGCGGCGCCGGGGACCGGTGGTGTGCCTGGATCTGCACACCACCTCGGCCGCCGGCACCCCGTTCGTGGTCATCGGCGACACCCTGCTGAATCGCCGGTTCGCCTTCCGCCTCCGCGCGCCGGTGGTCCTCGGCCTCGAAGAGCGCCTGGAAAGCACCATCCTGAACCACCTGGGCGAAGAGGGGCACGTGGCCGTGGGCTTCGAAGGAGGACAGAATGATTCGCCGTCGTCGGCGGCCATCCACCTGGAGGCCATCCGGACGGTGCTGGCGACCGCCGGCTGCATCCGCACCGAAGACCTGCCGCTGCCGGCCCATGGCAGCGAAGACCCGGCCGCGGACTCGGACGCGCCTTCGCCGGTGGTCGAGGTCCGCTACCATCATGTGATCCGGAAAGACGACGAATTCGTCATGGAGCCCGGGTTCACGAACTTCCAGCCCGTGGAGCGCGGCCAGATCCTGGCCCGCGATCGCCGGGGACCGATTTGCGCCGGCGAATCCGGGCAGATCCTCATGCCGCTCTACCAGGGACAGGGGACCGACGGCTTCTTCCTCGTGAGACGGGTCCGGCCGTTCTGGCTGCGGCTGGCCAGTTGGCTGCGCCGCCTGCGCATCGAGCGCCTGCTGCCGGCGTTGCCGGGGGTGCGAAGATACCAGGATACGCCGGGGACGCTCGTCGTGGACCCGCGCGTCGCCCGGTGGTTCGTGGTCGAGCTGTTCCACTTGCTGGGTTTTCGCAAGCGGCTATCCCGGGAAGGCAAGCTGATCGTGAGCCGGCGCTGGCACGAATCCCGCGCTCTTGAAGAGCTGCAGGGTCAGCGGTGAGATAAGGACCCCCCGTGAAACCGGAATCGAGACGGGTCTTCCCGGCCTGGGCCGCCCTGGTGCTGTCCGTGGTCGTGTTGGCCGCGAGCCTCGCCCACGCCGAGCCGATCCGGAGGCAACGTACACCGTGGCTACCAGTGACTTCATGGCGCGCGGCGGGGACGGTTACGGCGCGCTTGCCGGCGGGAAAGCCGCTCATGGAGGCCCGAGCCGCGAGGCTGGTGGCAGCCCAGGTGATCGACTTCATCGCCGCCCGGGGCGTCATCATGCCGCGAGCGGAGGGCCGGTTGCGTCCGGTCGATTAGGCCCGTGCCCGCTGCCGAGGGCGCACGGCTTTCCACGCGTCGACGAAGAATTTCGGAACCGCTTGAAACCGGCGTACAATTGAAATAGGTATGAATTCGTGGCCCCCTTGTGGGGCTTGCGGAACGGTCGGGAAAGAAATGTGAGGCACAAGAAATCAGTCGCGGCGGTCATGGCGTTGGCGCTAGGGGCGGGTTTTGCCCTTATCGCCTGGACCGCGGCCGCGCAATCCCGGTCGGGAGTCAAGACAGCGTCTCTACGGGCGCCGGGCGTCCCGGCGCGCCCGCAGAGCAAACTGCCGGAGCTCCTGTCGAAGCGCGATGCCGCCTTCTACGGGAGCGTGTTCGCGCTGCAGAAGGAAGGGCGTTGGGACGAGGCCGACTCCCTCATCAAGCGGATACAGAATCGTCTCCTCATGGGCCATGTCCGGTTTCAGCGCTTGATGCACCCCACCCTTTACCGTTCCTCGTACGGGGAGCTGTGGACCTGGATGGAGCGGTACGCCGACCATCCCGGCGCACGGCGGATCTTCCGTCTGGCGAAGCGGCGTCAACCCAACGGCGGGAAATCGCCGCGGCCTCCGGCCCGGGGCGTGCTCGTATCCGAGGTCAAGTCCGACCCGGTGCCGGCGGTGTCGCAGCCGCGCAGGAACGGCCGGTTGCAGGCGGCGCCGGACCCGGAGGGTCGTCCCAGGGCACGGTCGCGGGAGGTGCGGGAGGTCCAGCGGCGGGTCCGGGCGTTGGTGTCGGAAGGCTACGTGACCAAGGCGCTCGCGTTCCTGGAAGGACGGCGTCGCACCGGTCTGCTGGACGCCACGAGCTTCGATGAGAGCCTTGCCTGGATCGCCGGGGGCTACTTCTTCTGGAACAAGGACCGGAAGGCGCTGAAGGCGGCCACCCGGGCGGTGGCGCGGTCCGGCGAGCGGGTCCCCCTGGGATACTGGTGGGGCGGACTGGCCGCGTGGCGCCTGGGCGAGTATCGCGAGGCGGCGAAGTACTTTCGGGTGCTGGCGGAATCGAAATCGGTGACGCCTTGGTTGGTATCGGCGGGCGGCTACTGGGCCAGCCGCGCCTACCGGGCCGCCGGCGAATCCCGGCGGGCGGCGCCGATGTTGCGCGCGGCCGCGCGGCATCCGCGTACGTTCTACGGGCTTCTGGCCATCACCGCTCTGGGCAAGCAGCCACCCCTCGATTTCGGCATGCGCCGGCTCAGCGCCGCCGACCTTGAAGCCCTGATGGCGATGCAGCCGGTGCGCCGTGCCCTGGCCCTGAGCCAGGTGGGTGAACACGTCAGGGCGGGGGCCGAACTCCGCCGATTCGCCCACCGTCTGTCCCCCCGCCTGTCCCTGGTGATGCTGTCGCTGGCCTCCGAGTCCGGACTGGCGGACCTGTCCTACCGCACCGCCGAGAGCCTGCTGTTGCGTACCGGCATCCCGGTGGACTCCGCGCTCTACCCGCTGCCCATCTGGGAACCCGACGGCGGGTATACCCTGGACCGGGCCTTCCTGTTCGCGGTGATGCGGCAGGAGTCCAAGTTTCGGGCCGGAGCCCGAAGCTCCAGGGGCGCCCGGGGGCTGATGCAGCTCATGCCCCGGACCGCGGGCGTCATGGCGGGACGGCGCTATCGCGGGGCGCACCGCCAGGAACTGATGGACCCGGTGCTCAACGTCACCCTGGGACAGAAGTACCTGCGCTACCTGCTGTCGCGGCGGGGCATCGACGGCAACCTCTTCTACGCCCTGACGGCCTACAACAGCGGCCCCACGCGGCTCAGGGAATGGCAACGCAAGGTGGACTACCGCAACGACCCGCTGCTGTTCATCGAAAGCATCCCCACCCGGGAGACCCGCATCTTCATCGAGCGGGTGCTGACCAACCTGTGGATCTACCGGATCCGGTTCGGGCAGCCCGCCCGTTCCCTTGAGACCATCGTGTCGGGCGGCTGGCCCCGGTACGTTCCGCTGGACCCCGCCCGCCCGCCCGCCCGATCCTGACCAGGTTGTTCTTGCCGCGGCGCAGGTCGTCAGCGGTTGCAGTTGGCCACCCGGTGCGATAGTGCTAGGCGCATCTGACGGCCAACTTCGTGAACTTCACACAGGAGGGCATGATGAAGACGCACCGAACCATCCGCGGGATCACACTTGTCGCTGCTGCTGCCGCCCTGATCTTCGCCGGCTCCCCCCAGGCGGGAGCGGCGGACTTCTACGCCGGCAAGACCATTACCATCGTGTGTCCCTATTCCACGGGCGGCACCTACGACCGCATGTCGCGGCTGGCGGCGAAGTTCCTGCCCAGGCATATTCCGGGCAACCCCGCCGCCATCGTGCACAACCGCCCCGGCGCCGGCGGCGTCATCGGGTTGCGGTCCGTTTACAAGGCCGAGCCCGACGGCCTGTCGCTGATCCACTTCACCAGCCCCATGGTGGTGCGGAGCCTCACCGGCGGCATCAAGGACATCGACTTCAAGAAGCTGACGTGGCTCGGCAGCGTGGGCGGCGCGCACTACATCTTCGCCCTCCGGTCGAACCGGCCCGAACGCACCATCAAGGACTTCCAGACCACCAAGACGCCCATCCGTGTCGGCGCGTCGGGACCGAGCTCGCTGCTCACCCAGGCGCCCAAGTTCCTGCAACGGGCCGGCAAGTTCAACATCCGGCTGGTGCCGGGCTACAAGGGCTACAACCCCATGGCACTGGCCATGAAGCAGGACGAGGTGGACGCCGTGTCGACGGCCGGATCCGCCGTCATGGTCAATTCCGCCACCCGGGAGATGCACAAGGACGGCACCATCAAGCTGGTGTTGTCCATGGGGGGCGCCCCGCCTCCGGACCCCCTCAAGGCGGAGGTCGCCGCGCTACCGAAGTTCGTCGACGGCATCGCCGATCCCAAGGACCGTGATGCCTGGGTGGCGTTCTCCGGGCTCCTGAGCGCCAGCCGGCCGTTCGGGGCGACGCCGGGACTGCCGGCGGACCGCGCCGCCATCCTCAAGAAGGCCATGGCGGACATGATGGCCGATCCCGAATTCAGGAAGACCGCCACGGACCAGGGATTCGTGCTGAACACGCTGAATGCCCAAGAGGCGGAGAAGCTGATCCTGTCGGTCTTCAACCTCCCCGCGGACATCCAGGACCGGTTGAAGACGCTGTTGAAATAGTCCCTTTGAAATGAGCGTCCCGCGTCCGTAACGCGGGACGCTCCCGCGCAATGGCTTTTGAGGCCTTCTTCGAGGCCCTCGCCATCACCTTCACCCTGCCGGTGCTCGGCGGGATCCTGCTGGGGTTGCTGCTGGGGCTGGTCTTCGGCGCGGTGCCGGGCCTGAATGCGGTCCTCGGCATCGTGCTGCTGCTCCCGTTCGTCTGGAGCCTGTCGCCCTTCGTGGCGTTTGCCATCATGCTCTCGCTGGTTTCGGCGGTGCATACGTCCAACACTTTCCCCGCATTCTTCTTCAACGTGCCGGGCAGCCCCAGCGCGGCCGCCACCATCCTGGACGGTTACCCCATGGCACGCAACGGCGACGCCGCCCGCGGCCTGACCGCGGCCTTCATGGTCTCCGCCGTGGGCGGCATCATCGGCGCGCTGGTGCTCCTGGTCGCGTTGCCGGCGTTGCAGCCGGTGGTGCTGGCCTTCGCGGCGCCGGAACGTTTCATGCTGGTGGTGCTGGGCATCCTCATGATCAGCTTCCTGAGCGGGGCGAAGCCGGTGAAGGGGCTGACGGCGGGGGCACTGGGCCTCTGGCTCGGCACCGTCGGCCAGGATCCGCAACTGGGGGTGGCGCGGTACACCTTCGGCTCGGACTACCTGCTCGACGGAATCCAGACCGTGCCCATCATCATGGGTCTGTTCGCGCTGCCCGAGGTGGTGTCCCTGGCCATAAGGGGACGTATCGCCGAACGCACGCACGTGGACATGGGCGAAGGGTTCCGGCCCGGCCTCCGGGCCTGCATCGCCAACCGGTGGCTGATGGTGCGGAGCGCGGTGGTGGGGGTGGTGGGCGGCGCCATCCCGGGCATCGGCGGCACGGCCGCGGCCTTCTACGCCTACGGCATGGCGGTCCAGGGGGCCGAAGGGGCCGAGCGCGAACGGTTCGGGAAGGGCGAGATCAAGGGGGTGATCGCGCCCGAGAGCGCCAACAACGCCTCGGCGGGCGGCGAGCTGGTGCCGCTGCTGGCGTTCGGGGTGCCCGGCGGGGCGACGTCGGCCATCCTGCTGGCGGCGTTCCTGATCCTGGGCGTCAATCCCGGCCCCGAGATGCTGGGCGAGAAGCTGTCCCTCAGCTTTTCCATGGTGATCGTGCTGGTGCTGTCCAACCTGTTGGCCACCGCCGTGTGCATCGCCATCACCCGGCCGGCCGCGCGCATCGCCTTCCTCAAGAGCAACCTGTTGATCCCCGCGCTGCTGCTGTTCGTGCTGTTCGGCTCCTATGTCGCCTATCCCCACCCGTACACGCTCGTCCTCACCCTGTTGTTCGGCGTGCTGGGCTACCTGATGATGCGGTTCGACTGGGCCCGCGCGCCGCTGCTGGTGGGTTTCATCCTGGGTCCGCTGGCCGAGAACAACCTGGCCATCTCGCTCGCGAGCTACGGCGTGGCGTTCCTCACCCGGCCGATCCCGCTGGTCTGCATCGCCGTGATGATTATGGTGGTGTTCGTGTCGGTACGCCGGAGGGGGCACTGATGGGCCGCGAGATCGTCCTGGGCGGTATCGTCGCCGCGTTGTTCGCAGGCGTCGTCCTCAACGCGCTGCAGTGGGAGCCCGAAACCGCCACGTTCCCGCTGCTCATCGGCGTCGTCGGATTGGGGCTGGCCGTCTGGGCCCTGGTGGGCGATGTGCTGCGCTGGAGGTCGACGGCCGCCGGGGCCGACCGGGCGAGCGCCGAAGACAACGCCCGGGCCCGCGCCGCGTTCGCCTGGATCGGCGTGTTCTTCGCGCTGGTCCTGCTGATGGGCTTCCGCTGGGGACTGCCCCTGGCGGTGTTGGGGTACTACCGGCTGGAAGCGCGGGTCGGCTGGGCCGCCGCGGTCAGCGCCGCGGTGGTATGCGCGGCGTTGCTGCATGTCGCCGTGGCCTACCTGTACCTTCCGCTGTACAAGGGCCTGTTGCTGCCGTGATGATCCCGCGTTGTCCGGGTAGACGGACAGGACACCAGGGTCCGCGGCCTTCGGTCAGATGCCGTAGAGCCGTTTCGGATTGGCGTTGAGGATCTTTTCCCTGGCCGATTCGCTGACGTCCTTCCGTTCGCGGAACTCCCGCACCGCGAACCGGTCCCGGTCGCCGTGGGGCATGTCCGAGCCGAAGACGATGCGGTCCTCGCCGAGGAGGTCCAGCACCTGCGGCAGCAGCGGATCCTCCACCTCGGTGCTGAGAAAGAGGTTGCCGCGGCTCATGTACTCCGCGGGGGATACCGCGGCCCGGGGCGCGGCCTCGGGAATGGATTTGCCGAAGCGGTTGGTGAAGGCGAAACGGTGCTCCAGCCGGTCCATGAGGAAGTGGACCCAGAGGCAGCCGGCTTCCAGGAACGCCACCCGCAGGGTCGGGAAGCGGTCCAGGACGCCGCCGGTGATCATGGCCGTGAACCCCATGAGCAAAGGCACCAGGAACGGAATGATGGTGCCGGGGTAGAGATGGTCGTACATGTTGCTGAGGGGCGGGCAGGACCAACCCACGTGCACGGCCAGCGTCAGGTCCTCCTCCGCCAGGGCTTCGTAGAACGGGAAGAGGCTCGGATGGTCCAGGGTGCGCTCGCCCACGGTGCCGAGGATCATGACCGCCACCGCTCCCAGGCGCTTGGCCTCGCGTACCTGCTCCACGGAAGCGGGAACGTTGTTCAGATCCACCACCGCGGCCCAGTGGAGCTGGTCGGTGGAACCCGTGGCGTCGGCGAGCCAGCGGTTGTAGGAGCCGCACAAGGCCGCGCCGAGTCCCGGGTCGTCCACCAGCGGATGGACCAGGAAGAAGCTCGGATAGATGACCTGCACCCCCAGCTCCTCGTCGGCCATGTCCTTGAGGCGGGCCTCCGGCTGGCTGATCTCGATGCTCTCGATGCTTTCCGGCTTGGAGGCGGTATAGAAGGAACGCTGGCCCTCGTAGTGGGCCGGCGTCCCCATGTTGTGGCAGCCGCGTCCGAACAGGCGGGGATAGATCTGGTCCTCCACGCGCCAGTAAAGCCGGCCCTCGGAGTTGACCACCTGGGGCCTCCGTTTCCGGTAGGCCGGGTCCAGGTAGGCGTCCGCAAAGGTGGCCGGAGATTCTTCCACGTGCGCGTCGGCGTCGATTACGATCATCGGAGGGTCCTCCCTTTTCAAGTGGCGCGGATCGAGGATTCGAAGGAACGAACGCACCCATATCGCAATTGGCCGATGGCGTGCAAGAAGACAGGCAGCGAATGGAGGCCACCATGCCGATTCTCTTGACCAACAGTGACGTGAGGGAGCTGATCTCGCCGGAGACGGCGGTGGAGGTCATGAGGGAAACCTATCGTGGTCTGGCCGCGGGCACGGCGGTGACGCGGACCCGGAGCCAGACCTTCGCGGAGACCTCCCGGCCGGGCACGTTCGTGGAGTTGCGCACCATGGACGGCATCGTCCCCGACTTCGGCTCGGTTGGCATGCGGATCCTGCCGGATCTCCACCAGTGGCCCCGGATCGGCGGCAACCAGCGGTACGACAAGGTGCCCAAGAAGAACGGCAAGTTCCTCGCCTTCGACCTGATCTTCGACCTGGACACCGCCGACCTCCAGGCCGTGGTGCAGGACGCCTACCTCCAGAAGCTGCGGATCGCCGGCACCCACGGAGTCGCCGCCGAATACCTGGCCCGCTCGGACGCGTCCCGGGTCGGCCTCATCGGATCGGGCTGGCTTGCGGAAGGCGTGCTGATGGGGCTTGGAGCGGTCCGCGCGCTCGAGTCCGTGAAGGTGTTCAGCCCCACCCCCGCAAACCGGGATCGGTTCGCTCGAAACGCCAGAGAGAATCTCCACCTCGACGCCGCCGCCGTGGATACGCCCGTGGCGGCCACGCGCGACGTCGACGTCATCGTGGTGTGCACCAACACCATCGATCCGGTCTTCTTCGGCGAGTGGCTGGCCCCTGCCGTGCATCTCGATGCCATATCCGGCCGGGACATCGACGAGGCCTGTTTCACCCGCGCCGACTACACCGTGCTGAGCATGCGGGAGGGCCGTTGCAACGAGGGGCTGAACTTCGCCCCTTCGGTTCTTCGGGAGGCGTTGGCGCCGCGTTTCGCGCCGTTCGAAAAGGACATCCCGTGGGACCGGTATGCCGAACTGGGGGAGGTGATCACCGGACAGGCGCGTTCCCGGGAGAACGATCGGGAGATCACGTTCTTCTGCAACAACGTGGGCTTCGGCGCCCAGTTCGCGGCGTTGGGAGGCAAGGCCCTGGCGCTGGCCCGGGAGCGCGGGCTGGGCAAGGAATTCTCCATCGACGACTGGTACGAGGACGAACGGTAGGGGCGACCCGCGGTCGCCCGCGGCCGGCACCATTGGGCTGGTGGGGGTGACCGCCGGCCGCCTCCACCAGCGGATGTGTTCTTACGGGTGTACGTCCTGGGTGAACCATTCCGTCGGCAGGTTGCGGCCGACGCCCTTGGCCACGGCCTCTCGATAGACCCGTTGCGCCACGGCGGCGAACTGAAGGCCCTGGCCGACGTTGTTGACGAAGGCCGTGGTCTCGTCCGGCGATTGCCTCCCGTTGACAGCGCCGATGATGGCCCGGGGCAGCTCTTCGATACGCTCCCACAGCGGCGTGTCGCGCTCCGACCACCAGCCCCCGGTTCCTTCCGGTGTTTCCACGGCCAGCGTGCGATAGACCTGCGGACGGATGTTGGCGGGGTTCCTGGAGAACAGGAACACGCGGTCCATGGCGTCGAGGAAGTCGTAGTCCGTCTCCTGTACCTTGACGGCGCTGTAGTGAACACCGGGTCGCAGCCATTTGCGTTGGTGCACGGGTTCCATGGAGTTGGTTCCGGTCACCACCAGGTCGGCCCCCTCCACCGCCTCGTCCGCGGACTCCACCGGCGTGAGCCTGGCATCGACACGCGACGCCAGCTCCCGGCAGAAGCGTTCCCGGTTCACGGGATTGGGGCTGAACACCCGGACGTCGGTGATGGGCCGCACCGCGCAGTGGGCCATCAACTGTCCGCCGGCCTGCCACCCGGTCCCCAGTAGCGCCATCACCGAGGCGTCCTCGCGCGCCAGGTAGCGGGCCGCCAGGCCGTTGGCCGCGCCCACCCGCATGCGCGAGATGTAACCGTCCGGACAGATCATCACCGGCGCTCCGGTCTCCATGCTGAAGAGCAGCATGAGCCCGTTCCAGCGGCCGTCGGCCGAGGCGAGGCGGTCGCGTCGGACGTTGCCCGACACCTCCGGCCAGATCAGGACGTCGCTGTTGATGCGCAAGGCCGCCATGCCCTCGTCCGGCCAGAGCCCGCTCATGGCCTTGAGGCTGTAGACTCCCTTGGTTTCGCCCACGGTGGTGGGCGCCAGCGTGTCCACCCGCGGGCTGTTGACCGCCTCCTGGGCCTCCAGCGACCGCTGCGACCGCTCGACGCACTCCAGCGCCATCTCCATGGTCAGTATCGTGTCGATCTCTTCATTGCTGAGCAGCAGTGTCATGGGTGAACTCCAGAAACGACAGTCCCGTAGCGCCCGTGTTGACGCGCCCGGTATTTTCCGCAATATTTTCAACTCTGGCCAGGTAGCTCAGTCGGTAGAGCAGAGGACTGAAAATCCTCGTGTCGGCAGTTCGATTCTGTCCCTGGCCACTTCCCTTTACTCTCCTCCGCACGTCATAGCCGGGCTTCGAGTTGCTTGAACTGTTTGTTCAGGATGTCGACCTCGTCCTTCGCCTGCTTGCGGTACTCGACGACCCGGGTCAGCTCTTCGAGGGTCGGCAGCGTCAACTGCCTGTGCGGAATCCCGCTGTGGGGGCGATTGTCGACATGATAGGTGCCGTCGTCGGCGTAGTGCCCGGTCTCTTTCCCGCTCAGCAGGCTGACGGCGAGGTTGAGGTTGCCGATCATCTTCTTGATCTCGCTATCCATGACGGAGAGTCGTTGCCTGGCTGCCAAAAGACGTAGGTAATCCGCGCCTATCTTCTCTTCGACTGCGCCCATGGTGACTTCCTCCCGTGCGCCCGTATGCCACGAACTCGATGGCCTTGCCGATTGGCTTTTGCGCTCCTACCGATAACCCGAAACGCCGTCCCAGGGCAAATCCCGGCCGGCACGATATCGATGGCGCGGCGGCGATATTGTCCTTGACAGCCTTCCGACAAGGGTACTAGTCTTGCCCGGAATTGGAAGCGGACCTCACGGAACCCGCGAGAGGGAGGACGAATCCATGAAGACGGCATGTCGCTCTATCGTGTTCATCTTCACCTTGGGCCTGTTCACGGCAGCGCTGGCCCCGGCAGCGGACCTCGTGCTGAAGGGGGCCACGGCGTGGAAGAAGGACTACGTCTTCAATGACGGCTACTGGGAATTCACCCGCCAGGTGGAGAAGCAGTCCGGCGGCAAGATGAAGGTGGAATGGAAGGGCGGTCCCGAGATCGCGCCCGCCTTCGAGATGTTGAGTCTGGTGCAGCGCGGCGTGGTGGATGTCCTGGGAAGCTCCGCCGCCTACTATACCCAGAAGTACATGGAGGGGGTCTTTCCCGAGTACTTCGTCGGCACGCCGGCGGACCTGCGGAAGGCTGGCATCACCAAGTGGTTCGATGACCTGAGCCAGAAGAAGACCGCCGTCAAGCTCCTGGGTATGACCTCGGGCCCCGTAGGCATCGCCATCTTCACCAAGAAACCGGTGAAGGGCATCGCGGACTTCAAGGGCCTGAAGATGCGCAGCACTCCCACCTATCTGCCCATGGGTCAGGCTCTGGGCGCCTCGATGATCCGGATACCGTGGGCGGACCTTTACCCTGCGCTCGAGCGCGGGGTGGTGGAGGGATACTTCTCTCCGGCCATCGGGACCCTCCAGACGAAGCTCTACGAGCAGGTTTGCTGCATGATCGCGCCCCACTTCTGGACCGTGCGCACCTGGCTGTACATCGGCATGGGGACGTGGAGCAAGCTCACTCCGGAGCAGCGGAAGGTGCTGACCGACGCCATCGTCGCGACCGAGGAGTGGGCGCAGGGTCACTACGCGGGGATCATCGGCAAGGAGATCGATACGCTGGTGAAGCAGCACGGCATGAAGGTCATCGAGTTCAAGGGCGACGAGGCCAAGCGCTTCCTCAAGATGGCGTACGAGTCCGCGTGGAACAAGTACGTGCCGGAGTCGCCGGAGCACGGCAAGACGATCCGGCAGATGGCGCGGGAATTGGAAGGCCGCTAAGGGCGGCTGACAACCGTTTGAAACCGACGAGCCGACGAAAGGGAGGATGAATCCATGAGAAGGGCACTCGGCTGCATCGTTGTATTCTTGACCCTGGGTCTTTTCATCGCGACGGCCGCTCCGGCCGCCGATCTGGTGCTCAAGGGCGCTACCGCGTGGAAGAAGGACTACATCTTCAACGCCGGCTACTGGGAGTTCACACGCCAGGTCGAAAAACGGTCCGGCGGCAAGATCAAGGTGGACTGGAAGGGCGGTCCCGAGATCTCGTCACCCTTCGAGATGCTGGGTCTCGTGCAACGCGGGGTGCTGGATGTCCTGGGCGGCGCCGGGGCTTACGATTCCGCCAAGATCCCGGAGGGAGTCTTCCTGGAGTACTTTGTCGGCAGCACCAGTGAACTGCGCAAGGCGGGCGTCACCAAGTTTTTCGACGAAGTGACACAGAAACGGACCGGCGTGAAGCTCCTTGGGCTCAGCTCCGGACCGGTGGAGTTCGCCATCTTCACCAAGAAGCCGGTGACCAGCATCACGCAGTTCAAGGGCATGAAGATGCGCAGCACGCCCACGTATCTGCCCCTGGGCCAGGCCCTCGGCGCCACCATGATCCAGGTGCCGTGGCCCGACGTCTACAACGCCCTGGAGCGGGGGGTGGTGGACGGATACTTCGCTCCGGTCATCGGCACCCTGTCGACCAAGCTCTACGAGCAGGTCTGCTGCATGCTCAAGCCGTACTTCTGGACCGTGCGCACGTGGCTGTACATCAGCCTGGACAAGTGGAACAAGCTCACGCCGGAGCAGCAAAAGGTCCTCACGGACTCCATGATCGCGGTCGAGCAGTGGACGCCGGGCTTCTACAACGACTACATCGGCAAGGAAATCGATACGCTGGTGTCCAAGCACGGCATGAAGATCCATGAGATCAAGGGCGACGAGGCCAAGCGCTTTCGCACGATGGCGTACGAGTCGTCGTGGAAGAAGTACCTTCCCAACTCCCCGGAGTACGGCAAGCAGATCCGGGAAATGGCACGGAAGCTCGAGGACCGTTAGCGCGCCGAAAAGGATGCGAGGGAGGCAAGGCTTATGAGACTGGCGCTTCGCTATACAGTCGCTGTTTTCGCCCTGGTCATGTTCGCGGCGGCCACGGCGCCGGCGGCGGATCTGGTGCTCAACGGGGCCACCGCCTGGAAGAAGGACTACGTCTTCAATGACGGGTTCTGGGAGTTCAAGCGCCGGGTCGAGAAGATGTCCGGCGGCAAGATCGAGGTGAGGTGGAAGGGCGGTCCCGAAATCGCCCCCGCTTTCGAGATGCTGAGCCTGGTGCAGCGCGGCACGCTGGACGTGCTGAGCAGCACCGGGGCATACTTCACCGACAAGATGGCCGAAGGGGTCTACCTCGACTACTTCGAAGGCCCGGTGAGCGAAATGCGCAAGGGCGGCGTCATCGATTTCTTCGACAAGATCCAGCAGGAAAGGACCGGGGTGAAGCTCCTGGGGCTGCCGTCAGGTCTGGTGGGCTACGCGATCTTCACGAAGAAGCCGGTGAAGAGCCTTGCCGACTTCAAGGGCATGAAGCTTCGCGGCACCCCCACCTATCTGCCCATCGCCGAGTCCCTGGGGGCCTCAATGGTCCGGATGCCGTACTCGGACCTCTACGCCGGCCTCGAGCGGGGCGTCGTGGAGGGATACTTCTCTCCCATCATCGGAACCCTGGGCGCCAAGTTCTACGAGCAGATCTGTTGCATCATCAAGCCCTTCTTCTGGACCGTGCGCACCTGGTTGTATTTCAACCTGAAGACCTGGAACAAGCTGACCCCGGAGCAGCAGAAGCTCCTCACCGAGGCCGCCATCGAAACGGAAAAGTGGGGGCCGGCCCATTTCGACAAGTATATCGACGCGGAGCACGACACCCTGGTAGAGAAGCACGGCATGCAGATCATCGAGCTTCCCCCCGAGGACTCCAAGCGCCTGCGCAAGATCGCGTACGAGTCCGCCTGGGAGAAGTTCGTGCCGGTCTCGCCGCAATACGGCAAGCAGGTCCGGGAAATGGCGCGCCGTTTCGAACAGAAATGAGGCACCTCTCCACGGCGAAAGGCCTCATGCACTGAACAACCCGACGGGCTGTCCGCGCGCGTCGCGGACGGCCCGGGCAGGGGATATTCGAACCTCATCATGTCGCAACTCGGGCAGACACTTGAGCGAGCCTGGGACTCGCTGGTGAACGGACTCGCCTATTTCGCGGGGCTCCTGGTGGTCACGGTGACCTTGTCCGTGCTCTACGAAATAGTGGCGCGTTACTTCTTCAACAGCCCGACCATCTGGGCCGTGGATCTGACCGAATACTCGCTGGTCTACATCACCTTCCTGGGGACCCCTTGGGTGCTGCGCGACCATGCGCACACGCGCGTGGAGCTGGTGGTGGAAAGGCTCCGGCCCCGGGTGCGCCTGATCCTGGGCATCGTGGTGTCGCTGGTGGCGGCAACGGGCGCGGTCGTGATGGCGTGGGAAGGCGCCCTGGAAACCTGGGAGTCCTACCTGGGCGGCCATGCGGAGCTCAAGGCGTGGCGCGTGTACCGCTGGCCGCTCATTCTTCCGATCTGCGTCGGCAGCACCATGCTGGTCATCGAGTTCCTGCGCCAGGCGTGGCACCACGTCGGGGTGCTGCGACGGGGCGACCCGATCCCGGACGAATCAGGCCCCGTGGGCCAGGATTCCCTCTGAGCACGAGATGGAGTGGTACGAAGTCCTGTTCGTGATGCTCGCCGTGCTGATGGTCCTTTTCGTGGCCGGCACGCCGGTGGCGTTCGCTTTCCTCCTGATCAACATCGGCGGGCTGTTTCTGTTCATGGGGGGCCTCCCGGCGCTCCGGCTCATGGTGACCAGCGCCTTCGCGACGCTGGCGAGCTTCGTGCTGGCCCCGGTGCTGCTCTTCATCCTCATGGGCGAGATCATGTTCCGATCAGGGCTCGCCGTGCGCACCCTCGACGCCCTGGACAAGTGGATTGGCGGCATACCCGGGCGGCTGAGTCTTCTGGCGGTGAGCGGCGGCACCCTGTTCTCCACCCTGAGCGGCTCGAGCATGGCCACCACCGCCATGCTGGGAACAACCCTGGTGCCGGAGATGCGGCGCCGGGGTTACAGCTACCTCATGTCCGTGGGCCCCATATCGGCGGCCGGCGGCCTCGCCGCCATCGTCCCGCCCACGGCCATGGGCGTGCTGCTGGGCAGCCTCGCGGAGATCTCCATCGCCAAGCTGCTGATCGCCGGCATCGGACCCGGCCTGTTCATGGCAGCCCTTTACGCGGTCTACATCATCGTCCGGGCCAAGATGCGTCCCGACTCGGCGCCGGTCTACGACGTCGGACGCGTGTCCACCCGCGAGAAGCTCATGGGCCTGCTGCACCTGGCTCCTCTGAGCCTCATCGTGTTCATGGTGCTGGGCGTCATCTTCATCGGCGTGGCGACGCCCACGGAGGCGGCGGCCCTGGGGGCGATCAGCACGGCCATGGTGGCGGCCATGTACCGCAGCCTTACGTGGAAAGTGCTGGTCCTGTCGGTGATGAGCACCGTACGCGTCTCCGTCGTCGTGCTGATGATCATCCTCGCGTCCAACGCCTTCAGCCAGGTGCTGGCGTTCACCGGAGCCAGCCGGGGCCTGGTGGAGATGGTGGCGGGGTTCCAGGCGCCGCCGGTGGTGATCCTGGTGCTGATGATGGTGATCGTGCTCGTGCTGGGCATGTTCGTCGACCAGATCTCCATCATGATGATCACGGTGCCCATCTACTTCCCGCTGGCCGCACAACTCGGCTTCGATCCCATATGGTTCGGTATCCTGATGCTCCTGAACATGGAGGTGGCCAACACGACGCCACCCTTTGGCCTCCAGTTGTTCGTCCTCAAGGGAGTGGTTCCGGACGCTCCCATGGTGGAGATCTACAAGAGTTGCTTTCCTTTCGTGCTCCTCGATATGTTGAATCTGGCGGTCATGATCGTCTTTCCCGCCCTGGTGCTGACCTTGCCGCGGCTCATGCTGAATTGAACCCGGGAAGCACGGAGGGGCGGGAGCGGCAAGGCCGGCCGCTGTCCGTTCGGGACGCCCTATTGGCGCAGTGTAAGGACAGGAGTCGCATCATGAGAATCGATGCGGACGCACACGTCATCGAGACCGAGGAGACATGGGAGTACATGGAAGGGGCCGACCGCAAGTTCATGCCGCGGATGGTCGCCCCTTCGCAAGAGAATTCGTCCGACGAGTACTGGCTCATTGACGAGCGGGTCCACATCCGGTCCGTGAACGTCGGCCGGGATACACCGCCGGCGTCCCGCGAACTCCGCGACGTGGGGGTGCGGCTCAAGCACATGGACGAGCTTGGCGTGGACGTCCAGGTGCTCTACCCCACCATTTTCCTCATGCCGGTTACGGCCCGGGCCGCGGTGGAAGTGGCGCTGTGCCGGAGCTACAACCGCTGGCTGGCGGCGGCCTGCAAGGAGGGCGGGGGCCGGCTGCGCTGGACCGCGGTGCTGCCGCTGCTGTGCATGGAGGAGGCTTTGGAGGAGGTGCGGTTCGCCAAGCAGAACGGCGCCAGCGGCATATTCATCCGGGGCACCGAGGGAGACCGGCTACTCACCGATCCGTATTTCTACCCGCTCTACGACGAGGCCGCCCGGCTCGACATCCCCCTGTGCGTGCATTCGGCCAGCGGCACCTTCTCGCTGTTCGAGCTCTACCGCTACGAGCCCGTGGGCTTCTCCAAGTTCAAGCTCGTCATCGTCGGGGCGTTTCATTCCGTGGTGCTGGCGGGGATCCCGCAGCGGTTTCCGGGTCTCAGGATGGCATTTCTCGAGGTCAGCGCGCAGTGGCTGCCCTACGTCTACCGTGACCTGACCAAGCGTTTCCGCATGGAGGGCCGGGAGTTCACGGGCGCCACCCTCCTGAGGGAGAGTCGCATCTACGTGGGCGTGGAGAACAACGATGACCTGCCTTACGTGATCGACAATGCCGGCGACGACAACCTGGTCATCGGCTCCGACTACGGGCACGCCGACAGCGCCACCGAGCTCATGGCCCTGGAGCGGTTCGGTGCCGATTCGCGGCTTGCGCCCGTGACCGCGGAGAAAATACTGGACCACAACCCCAGGGCGCTCTACGGAATTTCATGACAGCGACCAACCATCCCATGCTGGACGCCGCCATGGCGCTGGCCCCGACGATCCGGTCCTGCGCCGACCGGATCGAGGCGGAGCGCGAGTTGCCGCGGGCGCTCTTCGACGAGCTGGCGGACGCCGGCCTGTTCAAGCTTGCGCTGCCGCGGTCCCTGGACGGCATCGAGATCGACCTGCCGTCCTACATCGAGGTCCTGGGGGAGCTCGGCCAGGCCGACGCCAGCACCGCGTGGATCGTCAACCAGTGTTCGATCTTCGCCACTTACGCGGCGCGCATGCCCCATGAGATCGCCCGGGAGATCTGGACCGACACGCCGCGCTGCGTGGTGGCCAACACCGCCATGCCCACGTCGGAGGCGGCGCCGGTGCCGGGCGGGTACCGCGTCACCGGGCGTCATCGTTTCAGCTCCGGTTGCCGGCACGCGTCATGGTTCGCCGCCCGTGCATGGATCCCGGACAACGGCGAGCCGGTGCAGCAGTTCCTGTTCGTGCCCGCGGCCGAGGTGGAGGTGCTGGATACCTGGAAGGTCCGCGGCATGCGCGGCACCGGCACCCACGACTTCGCGGTGGACGGCGCCTTCGTGCCGGCCGAGCGCAAGGTACGCCAGCGCGGCGCCCCGGTGGTGGAGCCCGGTGCGCTCTACCGGCTCTCCACCGTCCTGCTGTTCGCCTGCGGTGACGCCGCCCTGGCCCTGGGGGCGGCCCGGTCGTGCCTGGACGCGTTCATGGAGCTGGCCGGAGCCAAGACGCCCCACTCCATGCAGGCCCTGCTGCGCGACCAGCCGGCGGTGCAGGTGACGGTGGGTCAGACCCTGGCCGCCCTTGCGGCTGGTCGGGCTTATCTGCGTGACGCCGTCCGCGCACTGTGGGACGAAGCCGCGTCGGAGGGGCCGCTCACCCTGGATCGGCGGGTGGCGTTGCGCTTGGCGACGACCCATTGCATTCGGGTGGCGGTGCAGGTGGTGGAGCAGCTCTACAACGCCTCCGGCACCACCGTCATCTACGAAGGCAACATCATCCAGCGCCACTTCCAGGACCTGCACGTGATCAGCCAGCATGCGCAGGCGCGCCAGGTCGCCTACGAGCTGGCCGGGAAGCACGCTCTGGGTCTGGAGATCGAAACCATCCGCCTCTGACGGACGGGCTCAGGGCTCGGGGTCCTACAACCGCCACAGCCTCTTGGGGTTGTCGTGCAGGATCTTGCGCTTCGACTCCTCGTCGATGTCGGTCCGTTGCTGCATGACGCGCAGGGCGTCCATCTGGCTCGAGCCGTCGTAGTGGCCGTAGTCGCTGCCGATGACGAGGTTGTCCGGCCCGCAGCGGTGGGTGTACGCGAACTCGTCGTCGTTCTGGCAGGTGACGAAGATGTTGAACTCCTTCAGCACGTCGTCGGGCAGGGGGGTGCCGCGCTGCAGGCTGCGGCGCTTGGCCTCGTGAAGCATCCATGGAAGCCACATGGAACCGGCCTCGATGAAGGCCCAGCGGAGGTCGGGGTACTTGAGCGGTAGCTGGCTCTCGATCAGCCCCTCGCACGAGCCCGCGGTCAAGAGGCGGAACCGCATGAGGCCGAAGGCGTTGGGGTCGTAGGCCGGGCGGGTGATGTCGACGATGTCCTGATTGCCGTTGCCGATGTGGGTTGCCACGACCATGTCGAGGCGTTGGGCCTCCTCGTAGAGCGGATGGAAATAGGGGTCGATGAGGAGCCGCCGTCCCAGGATCGGCGGGATCGAGATCCCCACCGCGCCGTGGTCGCGCGCCCAGTTGAGGAGCTCCAGGGACGCGTCCATGCTCATGAGCGGCAGCACCGTGCACCACCGCAGACGTCCCTTGGCTCTTTCCCACATGTCCGCCACCCAGCGGTTCCAGCTCTTGGCCAGCGCCAGCTCCACCTCCGGCCGCTCGGTGGTGGGCACGGTCCAGATCGTGTGGAACAGCACCTGGGTGTCGATGCCCAAACGGTCCATGTGCCGGAGACGACGCTCCACGTCGTCCTCGCGGGAACCGATGGGGGTCACCAGGTCCCGGCCCTGGTCCCGGGACCGCTCGGCCATCTCTTCCTCGGTGAGGGTAATGAACCGGAAGCCCCGGGCCTGTCCGTTGATGATCCACCACTGGAAGTGGGGGTCGGTGGGATGCGCCGCCAATACCGGGCGGTACTTCTCGTCCTCCGGATCCATGAACTCCCAGGTCCGTTCCGTCTCCACCACGTGAGCGTCGGAGTCGATGAGGGTGTAGTCGGCGTCCGTTTCAACAACCGGCCGAGCGTTGATGGCCATGAGCTCCTCCTGATGGCCCGGGGTCTTCACCCGTCCGGCCCGGGAACGTGGCGAGAGTGTCAATCTACTGCGTCCCGCCCGCCGCTTGCAAGCGAGAAATCAGCGGGTTGAAAGCAAACGGCAGCCGCCGGCGCGGGTCCGGGGGCTGCCGTTTGTTGGAAGGCGAAGTACGGCTCGCTACAGCGCCACCGCCGATTCGTAGGGTTCGTCGAGTGGCGTGTCGGCGCTGAAGAGGTTCCGGGTGGCGATCCAGCGGTGCGTCTTCTCGTACACTTCCCGTGTGTAGGGCTCGAAGACCATGCGCTCCCCGACGCCCATCGCGCTGACGTCCACCAGCTCGTGGTAGCGTTCGGGGATCTCCTTCAGGAGATAGTGCCGGAAGCGCTCCGGCTCCATGTCGATGTCGCGTTGCGCGCGTTGCAGCGCGTTGAAGTACTTCCTCGCGTCCTCTTCGTCAGAGTCCGGCTCCAGCAGGAAGCCGATCATGAAGGTGGTGTCGATGATCTTCCGGAACCCCTGCTGCTCCAGCACGTACATGGGCGCGCCGAAGACGTTGCCCGCCGGCACATCGCGGTCCAGCAACCGCGCCATGCGGTCCAGCGGCCGGCCGGCGAACTGCAGCTTCACCTCGGAGGAGTCGAGGATCGCCTCCAGCGCCTGCAGCGCCGAGAAGTGGCTCCCGGAGTGGTACCCCACCGCGATGTCGACGTTGGCCAGGTCCCGGGGCTTGCGGATGTCGGACTCCGGCGGCACGAAGATGCCCGAGGGCGTCACCGAGTAGGCGTGTCCCCACATGCGGCCGTGCTGCCCCGTGGCCGCCACGTTGACCATCCAGTGACAGGCCGAGCTGACCTCGCAGGCCCGTCCGTCCTTCATGTCCTCGAGGGCGCCGTGACGGACTTCCTTGGGCTTCTCGGACTGCTGCGAAACGATGCCGAAGACGAACTCGTAGTCGAGGCCCTCGTCCTCGAAATACCCCAGTTCATGCGCCACCCACTCCTGGAGCCTGCCGTGCGGCTGTATGCGAAACTTTGCCATGGATACCGTTCCTTCCATCGTGTCCTCGGCCCAATACGATTCGCCGGAATTGACAAGTTACTGAAAGGACTGGGGAGCGTCAACCGGGCGCGATGATCGGTTGGCAGGTCGAACGGCGTGGTCGGGGCAATTCTTCCCACTCCTTTCCGCCTGTGGGATAATCGCCATTGAGCGAATTCCATGAGGAAACGATTTCCCACACGATATGGCCTGACACTGATGTCGATCTGGATGGCACTTTCAGTGGCGTCGAGCCCGTCAAATTCACAAGTTCCGCCACCAAGACACCAGAACCCTCTGGAAAAATGCCTCAACGAGCGCCAGATCCCGGCAGCACGCGTGGATGCGTGCAGAGCCGCAGCTGAGCAAGGGCTCGCAAAGGCGCAGTCGGTTCTCGGCGCTATGTATGATGTGGGTAAAGCCGTACCCCGGGACTATGCAGAGGCAGCACGCTGGTATCGCTTGGCGGCGCTGCAAGGTGAAGCCAAGGCCCAGAGCCGTCTTGGAATCATGCACCACGAGGGCCTGGGTGTGGCCCAGGACTACGCCGAAGCCGCGCGCTGGCTCCGCTTGGCGGCCGACCAGGGTGAAGCGTGGGCTCAGGTCAATCTCGGAGTCATGTATTGGCTTGGCCGAGGGGTACTACAGGACTACAACAAGGCTGCGCTTTGGTACCGCCTGGCGGCTGATCAGGGAAACGCCCAGGGCCAGCACAGTATGGCTCTCATGTATTGGAACGACGAAGGCGTCCGCCGGGACTACTCCAAGGCCATGCACTGGTTCCGTCTGGCGGCCGACCAGGGACACGGCAGGGCTCAGCACAATCTCGGAGTCATGTACTCCCGCGGCGAAGGCGTCCGCCAGAACTATGCCGAGGCCATGCGCTGGTACCGCTTGGCGGCCGACCAGGGAGTTGCCTTGGCTCAGAAAAATATCGGGGAAATGTACGCCGTGGGCCAAGGCGTAACCCAAGACTACACCGAGGCCATGCGCTGGTTCCGTCTGGCGGCCGACCAGGGAAACGCCAAGGCTCAGCACGATGTCGGGTACTTCTACGCCTTGGGCCAAGGTGTACCTCAGGACTATGTCGAGGCCATGCGCTGGTTCCGCTTGGCGGCTGATCAGGGTCACGCCGAGGCTCAGCGGAATATCGGTTTGATGTATAGGACAGGCCAAGGTGTACCCCAGGACTATGCGGAGGCTGCGCGCTGGTACCGCTTGGCGGCGCTGCAAGGTAAAGCCAAGGCCCAGAGCTATCTCGGGGTCGCTTATATCGCAGGCCTGGGCGTACCCCAGGACTACGCCGAGGCCGCGCGCTGGTTCCGCTTGGCGGCCGACCAGGGTCACGCCGAGGCTCAGGCCAATCTCGGAAACATGTATTGGGTTGGCGTAGGCGTACTACCGGACTACACGAAGGCTGTGCTCTGGTTCCGCTTGGCGGCCAATCAGGGAGAAGCGGCGGCGCAGGCCAGCCTTGGCGTCATGTACTACCATGGCCTGGGTATGCCCAGGGACTACGCCGAGGCTGCACGCTGGTCCCGTTTGGCGGCCGAACAAGGGGATGCCAAGGCCCAGAGCAATCTCGGCCTCATGTACTGGAAGGGCGACGGCGTGCCACAAGACTTAGTGCGGGCTTACATGTGGTTGGACGTGGCAGCCAAGGGAGGGGTGCAGGACTCGCGAACCACATACGATGAGTTGAGGAAGAGCTTGACGCCCGAGCAACTTGCCGAGGCACAGGGGATGGCGCGCCAATGGTCCGAGAAACGTCGAAAGAACCCGGGACACTAACAGTCTGCGTAGCAGCTTTACCCCACGGCGCTTCTGCGGTATACGGGCTTCCCGCTCCCCCAGGCGGGAAGCCCGTGACTCGAGCGAGCCCTCGACGGAGCCCTGCCTCAGCGGCTTTCCTTCACCACCTCCACGGGCGCAGAACCGGTCTGACCTCCCCCGGCGTTCTCTCGCGGCGAGGCCACGAAGGTCTGCTCCCCGTTGACCAGGCCGGGGGTAGCCTGGCCGGGGCCGTGCCAGGTGAAGTCGACCATGGAATTGCCCGAGCCTTTGAGCTGGAGCGAGTGGCCGGGCTGCGTGGCGTTGGATTCCCGGACGCCGATGTCCGTGGCCGCGAGGCCCTCCGCCGGTCCCGAGGCTGCGGTGAAGCCGCCCTCGTAGCTCAGGAACTGAACCACTTCGTTGGCCGAATTGACCAGCGCGATGCCGTCCGGTGCGCCGTTCTCGATGCGGCTGACCGGGAATGACAACGTGCCGTAACCTTCCTGCTGGTCGGGAATGGACCCTTCCAGGGCGATGGTCCGGTACGGCATGCCGTTCTTGCCGTTGTAGAGCACCAGGCTCCATCCCTTCATGTCGGTGCCCGCGGGTCCGGCGACCTCGAGGCCCTCGTCCGTGTCCGTGCCGCGGTTGTCGTAGTGGACCTCGTTGATGAAAATGTTCTGTCCCCACGCGGGATATCCCGCGCCCAGGATCACACCGAATACCGCCGCGGACAATAGTCCGCGCCAAAAGACTCTCGTACCTTTGCGCATCGTCGTACCTCCTTCGCGCATGACCTTTCATCATGCCGGGTCCATGGAATCCCGGCGCCTGTATAGGAGAATCGCCGGAACGGCGGAAAACTTTAGAGCAGGTTCTGTGGATTTCCCGGATTAGTACGGAACCGCGATTCGGGCTGCGCCACCGCTCCCATTACCCCGAAACCCCCGACCGCCTCTCCGTGACCCCGGGCTTGACCCGGGTTCCAGAGAAGGGCCGGGGTGACGTTATGGGTGTTCGGGGTGGCGTCGTGGCCGTTCGGGGTGATGCCTTGGATGAAGGCGTGAGGGAGGGTCAAGCCCGGAACGGTGGAGCCTTCTGCAGACGGGCGGCGGGTCAGTTCATCAGCCCCGGCAGCCACAGCACCAGCGCCGGGAAGATGATCATCAGGGCCATCACCAGGAGGTTCAGCCCGACGAACGGCAGGGCCGCGCGGTAGATGTCGCCCATGGTGGTGCCGGGCGATGCGATGCCCTTCATGACGAACAGCGACAGCCCGAAGGGCGGCGAGATGGTGGCCAGTTCCAGGTTCAGGAGCATGATGGCGCCGAACCAGACCGGGTCCCACCCCAGGGCGTTGACGATGGGCATGTAGATGGGGATGGTCACCAGCACGATGGAGGTCTGCTCGATGAACATGCCCAGGAACACCAGCACCACCTGCATGAGGATCAGGATGAGTATGGGGTGCACCGGCAGGCCCACGACGAGATTGGTGATCCCGGCGGTGACGCCGGTGAAGGCCAGGACCTGGCTGAAGGCGGCGGAGCCGGTGAGGATGATCAGCACCATCACCGCAATGGAGGTGGTGGTGCCCACCGCCTCCTTGGTGACGCTCCAGGTGAGCTTGCCGTAGGCCATGGCCAGAAGAAAGCAGAACAGGGCGCCCACGGCGGCGGCTTCGGTGGGGGTGGCGACGCCGAAGAAGATGGTCCCGATGACGATGACGATGACGGACACCAGCGGCACCACGTAGCGGAACGTGTCCGCGATGCGCCGTCCCAACGGCGTGGGGGCCACGTCATAGGCCGGCGCCAGCGAGGGCTGAAGGGTGCAGCGGATGATGATGTAGGCGGCGTAGACGCCGGCCAGCAGCAGGCCGGGGATGATGATTCCCACCAAAAGCTTGCCCACCGAGATTTTTCCCAGGCTCGCCAGGATGACGCCCAGGGCGGTGGGCGGGATCATGATGGCCAGGCTGCCGCTGGCCAGGATGGGGCCGTAGGACATGGACTTGCTGTAGCCGCGTTTCTCCATGTCGGGCACCAGGGTGGAGCCCAGCATGGCGACGCTGCCCATGGCCACCCCGGTCAGGGTGGCGAACAGGGCGCCGGCGCCCACGGCGAGCAGGGACAACCGGCCGGCGATGCGCCCCAGCCATTCGTCCAGGACGTCGATCATCTTGTAGGCCACCCCGGAGTGGAACATGACCGCGCCCATGAGGATGAACATGGGCACCGGCACCAGCACGAAGGTGGAGATGGAGCTGTCAATGCTGAGGACGAGCTGTTGCAGGCCGATGGCGCCGCCCCAGAAGACGTAGACCCCGACGATGTTCACCAGCGTGAAGGCGAAGGCCACGGGCAGCCCGGTCAGCAGCAGCACGGTCAGGCCGCCGAAGAAGAACAGCATGTAGGCCCACCACTCCACCGCAGCTCACCTTACTCGCGGGTTGCGGCGGGCCCGGGCGCCCGGTCATCGAGGGCGCGCCGGGCCCGCCTCATGAACTGGAGAGAGAGGAGGAAGGCGCCCAGCGGAATGACGCCGAGATTGATTACCCGGGGTATCTCGATCTCGGCCGGAATCAGGATGCCCCGCTGCCAGGAAGTGACCGCTTCGACGCTCCCGTAGAAGGTCACCACCAGGCAGATCAACGCGCCGAGGCAGGAGTTGACGCAGGTCATCCACCGGCGGGACGCCGGCCCGAGCCGGGTGACCAGGAGGTCGATGGTGACGTGCTCCTCCCGCCGGAGCACCCAGGCCGCGCCCAGGAAGGCGATGTAGACGAGGAGGGTGCCGCTGATCTGGTCGACCCCCATCAGGCCTTCCCGGAGACCGTACCGGAAGATGACCTTGATGGAGATCAGGAGCATGACGGCCACCAGGAGGGCGCCCGCGAGCGCCGCGCCGGCGTCCAGGAGCCAGTCGAAGACGCGGATGATTTTCTTGCCGGCCGTCATGCAGGGGTGTGAGTTCTCAGTTGTATCCCATCAGCTTCCTGGCCTTGGCGTAGTCGTCCGCGCCCATCACGGTCTTGAAGTGCGCCCACAGGGCCTCGTTGGAGGTCTTGGCCCAGTTCTTGGCCTCGGCGTCCGAGAACTGGATGACCTTCATGCCGGCCTTCTTCATGGTGGCAAGCTGAAAGCCCTGGTGCGCGGACATCCACCCGCGCGACCACTGCTGGATCACGCCGACGGAGTCCAGCATGATCTGCTGCACGTCCTTGGGCAGGCTGTTCCACTTCTTCAGGTTCACCGCGATGCCGATGCCATCCCGATACAGCGGGTGGCCGATGAGGTACTTGGTCACCTTGTGCCACCCGAAGCTGGTGAAGCCGTCGTAGTAGGGCCAGGTGAAGCCCTCAACGGTGCCCCTCTCCAGGGCGAGATAGATCTCCGACGGCGGCAGGGTTACGGGCTCCGCCCCCATGGCCTTGACGAAGAAGCGCGTGAGCGGCGGCACCCGCACCTTCATGCCCTTGAGGTCGGCAGAACTCGAAACCTCCTTCTGGGTGGACATGAAGTGGTTGCCGGTGTTCCGGTCGCCGGAGAAGGCGCCCAGGTATCGGACGCCTTTCTTCTCGTACATCCGCACCATGAAGTCGTGCAGCGGGTGGCCGGGCCCGCCGTCGGTGGGCTCCATGGACGAGAGCTCGGTGATGTACCCGGGCTTGACCACGCCCGCCCAGTAGTTCAGGGCGCCGTACCAGACGTCGAACACGCCCCGCACCAGCGCTTCGGGCTGGTCGAAGGTGGGGACCACTTCCCGCGCCCCCTTGAAGTTGATCACCACCTTGCCGTTGGCGCGCCGGTTCACTTCTTCCATGTAGCGGATGCCGACGTCGGCCGCGGAGGAGACCACCGGCGGCCAGGAGCCGACCATGTTGAGCTTCACCTGGGCGGAGGCGTACTCGACCCCGCTCCAGAACACGGCCAAGGCCGCCACAAGCAATACTCCGATCAAGCCGGTTCTTCTCATCTTCCTTCCTCCCGTCAGGGCACCCTGCGGGGTGCCGCAACATTGAAAATTCAGCGAACTTGCCTGTTTCCGCGGAGGCCCGGCCCGATTAGACGCCTTTGCCCGAAGGCTGTCAACACGTTTCAGGAGGCGGGCCGGGGCCAGGTCCCGGACCCGGAAACTCAGGCGCGGAACATGGCGGGCACGTAGCGCGACACCCCGATGGCGTCCATGAAGCGCTGCTTGATCATCGGGGGGTTCATGGGGAACGCGGGCTTTACAGGCGGCACGTCGGGCTCCGTGGCCAGCACCAGGACCGAAGGACCGTCCTCCGCCAGGGCGGACGGCAGGCGCGTCCGGAAGGTTTCCAGCGAACCGACGCTCTCCGCCCTTCCGATGCCGGCGGAGCGGGCCAGGTCCGCCAGGTCCAGCCCGGTGTTGGTGAGCGGCTGGCCGCCCGACGCCGCGTGGATGTTGTTGTTCACCAGCAGCCCGGTGAGGTTCCGGGGAGCCACGGACCCCACCGTGATCAGGGTCCCCAGATGCATCATCAGGCCGCCGTCGCCTTCCACCGCCACCACCCGCTTGTGCGGCTGGGACACGGCCAGCCCCAGGGCCAGCGGCAAGGCCAGCCCCATGGCGTCTTCCAGGTAGAAGTTCTCCGGACGGTCGCAGACGTTGGACCACAGGTAGGAGGCATTGCCCAGGGAGGTCACCACCAGGGTCTCGGCCGACACGCAGCCGGCGAGCACACGGTAGTAGGCTTCCCGCGTCGGCCTCGATTCGCTCACCAGCGGATGTCCTCGCCGTCCAGCAACAGCACGAAGGGCGCCGACCCCTCTTCCGCGAAGGTCGCCGCCCGTTCCACCTGCGCGCCGATGGGCAGGTCGGGCTCGGCCACGGCATAGGAGAGTCCGTAGGCCCGGAGCACCGGCTCCGTCGCCCGCCCCTTGGGGATGTGATAGAAGACCGGGTCCCGTGCCGACCCGCGGTACGAGGCCAGGATCAGGATGGGAAACTGGTAGCGCTGGGCCAGACACACCATGCCCGCGCCCGTGGTCAGGAGCCCGACGTTCTGGATCAGCAGCACCGTGCGTGCGCCGCCCAGTCGGGCGCCGCAGGAGATGGAGAGGGCCTCTTCTTCGTGGGTGGCGCGGATCAGGGTCATGTCCGGGTCTTCGTCGACCTTTTCCATGAATACTCCGATCCAACTGTCGGGAACCGAGACCACGACGCTGACGCCGGCCCGCTTCAGGGCGGCCAACAGCTCGCTCGGGCGGTGAGTGGTGCTTTCCTCGCTCATTCAATCCGTTCCGCGACCGGTCGGACCGGATCATATCCAAGGCGCCTACGGATCACAAGACGGAACTGGTATGAAGGCGGATGAAGAAACTGTCCCGAGACCCGCCATGCGTATTTTCGCCATATCCGACGTGCACGCGGACTACCCGCAGAACATGGCCTTGATACAAGCGCTTCACGCCGAGGACCACCAGCATGACACGTTGCTGCTGCCGGGAGACGTGACCGACGACCTCGCCAGGCTGACCCGGGTTCTCCGAGGCCTCCGCGAACAGTTTGCCCACGTCTTCTTCGTGCCTGGAAACCACGAGCTCTGGCTGCGCCGCGGCGAGCAGGGAGACTCCGTGGCCAAGTTCGGGAAGATCATGGGGCTGTGTGCCGGCCTCGACGTTGCCACGAGTCCCGCCAAGGTGAGCTGCGGCCCCGGCGATCCCGGAGCGTGGGTCGTGCCGCTGTTCTCGTGGTACGTGAAACCCGAGCAGGGCGGCGACACCCTGTACGTCCCCAGGGAAGGGGACGATCCGGGCCTCTCCATGTGGGCCGATGAAGTCCTCACCCGGTGGCCGGAACGGCTCTCGGCGGCGGACCACTTTCTCGACATGAACGAGCCTCACCTCGGTCGCCAGTACGACGCCCCGGTGCTGTCGTTCAGCCACTTCCTGCCCAGGCGGGAAGTGATGTTCCGCTCGCCGGCCGCGCCGCCTCCACGCGCCGGCCGCGCCGTCCGGTTCAACTTCAGCCGGGTCGCCGGCAGCACGCGGATAGAGGCCCAGCTCCGCGCGCTGGGCTCGGTCGTCCACGTCCACGGCCACCAGCACCGCAACCGCGACCGGCTCATCGACGGCGTGCGCTACGTCTCCAACTGTCTGGGCTACCCGCCGGAACGGGCCCGCGGCGAGATCGGGGAATCGTGCGGCAGGCTCAAGCTGGTCTGGGACACCGCTCCTAGTGGATGATTCCGCCGCCTTCCACCACCAGCAACTGCCCGGTCATGAAGTCGCTGTCGGCGCTGGCGAGGAAGAGCGCGGTGCCGGTCACGTCCTCGGGGACCTGGATGCGCTTGAAGGCCCGGCGGCCGGCGCTGTCGGACCGGCGTTTGCGGATCTCGTCGGTGATCACGTCCTCGCTCATGGTGGAGCCGGGGGTCATGCAGTTCACGTTGATGTTCCAGTCGCCGAGCTGCCGGGCCATGACCCGGGTCAGGCCGACCACGCCGCCCTTGGAACTGGTGTAGTGGGGCATATTGCTGGTGCCGTTCAGGAAGGTGCCCGACGCGATGGTGATGATCTTGCCGGACTTCTGCTCCTTCATGACCGGGATGACGGCGCGGCAGCACATGAAGACGCCCTTGAGGTTCACCTCCATGACCCGGTCCCATTCGTCCAGCGGGCAGTCCTCCACCCGGCCCATCCACATCTTCTGGGTCACGTAGATGGCGGCGTTGTTGAGCAGCACGTCGATGCGGCCGAAGCGGTCGAGGGTTTCCGCCACGAGTCCCTCGATGCTGTCGTATCGGGTCACGTCGGTGGAACGCGCCCACCCCGTCCGGCCCGCCCGATTCAGCTCTTCGGCCACGGCTTCGCCCGCGGCGCCGTCGATGTCGGCGATGACCACCCGGGCTCCCTCCTCCGCGAACCGCTTCGCGTAAGCCCTGCCGAGTCCGTGTCCGCCGCCGGTGATGATGGTGACCTTGTCCTTGAGTCGCATGGATTCCCTCCTGGTCCGGATGGCGGCGAGTATAGCACACTGGACGGGCAACCCCCGGCGGGGCTGTCCGCCGATTGATCTATCCTTCCCTGTAGGCGTAAAAAGGGGGACGACGGGGCGGCAACGCGCATTCGGGCATACAGGAGGTTCACAGTGCAGTTCGTTCGATTGTTCACCGGGGACGACGGCCAGTCCCATTTCGAGGATATGGATGCCAGCGCGGAAGGCGGCTACTTCTTCGAGACCCTGCCGGTCACCGGACTGGTGTTGAAGAACGATCCGGCCACCCATCTGGGAGACTTTCACACCGCGCCGCGCCGGCAGTACTGCATCACCCTGGCGGGTTCCGCCGAGATCCGGGTGGGTGACGGGACCTCGCGGACCTTCGTGGCGGGCGATGTATTTCTCGCGGAGGACGTCACCGGGCAGGGCCACACGCTGGTGCCGAACAACTGGGCCAGGGCATTCGTTCACATCGACTGAGGAAACGGTAAAGAGAATACGGGTCACGGGGGCTCCAAGACTCCCCCGTTCCCGCAAGGAAAGGAGACGAACATGAGCAGTGACGAAACAACCCCGGTCAAGGTCAAGAAGATCGGACACGTGGTGTTCAACGTGAGCGACCTGGAGCGCAGCACGAAGTTCTGGACGGAGATCATGGGCTTCCAGGTGTCCGACATCAACGAGCGCGGCATGATCTTTCTCCGCAACGCGTCGGATCACCATACCGTTGCGCTGTTCCCGTCCAAGTCCAACAAGGGGCAACCCGAACCGGACCAGGTGGCGTTCAACCATTTCGCCCTGGAGGTGGGAAGCGTCACCGAGCTGTTCAAGATCCGCGACTTCCTGAAGGCCAAGGGCGTGCCTATCCTGTACGAAGGGCGCAGAGGGCCCGGGTGCAACCCGGGAGTGGAGTTCACCGATCCCGACGGTTTCCAGATCGAGCTTTATGCCTCCATGGACCAGATCGGCTGGGAAGGCGAGAGCCGGCCGGCCGAGCAATGGTCCCGCGCCACCACCCTCGAGGAGGTGCTGGAGAAGCCCATCCCCGGCGTCTCTTACGAGTGATCCGAACAACCACGGGGCAGGGGCCGTGCGGCTCCTGCCCCGTCTCTATCCCAGGCTAAAGCAAGGCTGAACGCGATGGCGGTGAATGTCATTATGCCGGCCATGGGCGCGACCCAGGAAACAGGCCGGCTGGTGCGCTGGCTCAAGCAGGAAGGGGACTCCGTCACCAAGGGCGAGATGTTGATGGAGGTGGAGACGGACAAGTCGGTGGTGGAGGTGGAGGCGCCTGCTTCGGGAATCCTGGCCTGCGTCACCGCGGCTCCGGATGACGACATCCCTGTGGGGCAGACCATCGCACTGGTCATGGAGCCGGGTGAGGCAACATCCGCGTCGGGGAAATCCGCGAACCCGGCGCGTCCGGGCAAGCGCAAGGGTCGCGCGCCAACGCGGAAGCCAACGAAGGCCCCGGCGGCGGTAGCGCCATCGCCCGCGGCCAACCCACGAATAGGACGAACTCTCGCATCTCCGGCGGCCAAGCGGCTGGCGAAAGAGCAGGGCCTGGACCTCGCCGGTCTGACGGGCACGGGACCGGAGGGCGCGGTGGTGGCCCGCGACGTGCTTTCCACGGCCCCGGACGCGCCAGCGGAAGCCGGTGCCGCCCGTTCCGTCCCGCTCAGCCGCATGCGCCGCCTCATCGGCGAGCGTATGGCCTCCAGCAAACAAACGGCGCCGCACTTCTACCTCGACATGGAAGTGGACATGACCGGCGTCGAGTCCCGGCGCGAGGCGTTGAAGCAGCAGGGGGTGGAGCTAGTTCCGTCCGTCAACGACTTCATCCTGAAGGCCGTGGGCCGGGCGCTGGCGGAATCACCGGCCATGAACGCGTCATGGACGGACAAGGGAATCGAACAGTACGGCGAAGTGAACCTCGGCATGGCCGTAGCCGTGGACGACGGCCTCGTGGTCCCCGTGATCCGCAATGCCGACAAGCTTCCCCTGGAGGAGCTGGCGCTCCGCAGCCGTGAGCTGGCAACCCAGGCTCAGAACCGCAAGCTGATGCCTACGGATTACCAGGGCGGCACCTTCACGGCATCCAACCTCGGCATGTTCGGGGTCGACAGCTTCACCGCCATCATCAATCCACCGCAATGCGGCATCCTGGCCGTGGGCCGTGTGGCGCCCCGCGTGGTCCCCCACGGCGGCGACATCGCCGTCCGCTCCATGATGACCATGACCCTGTCCGCCGACCACCGTGTCGTGGACGGCGCCATCGGCGCCCGGTTCCTGCAACGGGTCAAGCAGCAACTGGAGGTAGTCTGAGGCCGAATCTACCTAGCGTCGAAACACCGAAGATCTGTTGAAAGAACGTGGTCGAAGGAATAGTTGCAGGCGTTGTCGCGGGTGTGATTCTGGCGGCGATTCTTGGTCTTTTACGATGGTCTGTCAAGGGATGGCGAAAATCGCCAGAATCCTCGTATCCCGAGGCTTATTCCACGGCTGTATCCGGAATGAGGGATCTGTCCAAGGACCTTGAAACCCTATTCCTCCGAGTCGGTCATGGAATTGTTGGCCACGAGTACCAAGCATTTCGGTATCGGGCTTCTCCTGAAGAAGTTCCCCTGTTCGTCGAATTGAAAAGACGGGACTTGATCACTTATCGTGATGCGAGGGGTTTCCCTTCCAATAGTGCGAACGTGTTCTTCAATGCGACTGACTTCACACACAAGGGGAAGCAGTTATACGAAACATTGATGGCCAAGAATAGATAAGGTTCTCGGTTTGTCTCGTTACCGTCCCGGCGTTCCCCCCTCGTCACATCTCCGGCCAGCTCTCCATCGGTTCCGTGGACTTCACCAAGTGCATGCCGGCGGAAGCGGCCTCGTCCAGGGTCTGTTCGGCGGCTTCGGTGAAGTCGGCGGCGATGGCGCCGTCCTCGCTGCGCACCACCACCGAGGACATGCAGTCGGCCATGAGGTAGACCTTGCGCGCCAGCGACGGGTCTTCCCGGCGTATCTCTTCCAGCAGGTCCTGCACGGTGCTCTTGACGCAGTGGCTGGCGGCCTGTCCGGCCACGATGAGCGCGTCGGCTTCCACCAGGGTCTTGTAGAAACGGACGTTCCTTTCCGCCAGTACACCGCCGTCCCACGTGGTCAGGACCTCGGGGCGCAGCACGGAGTAGTTCTCCGTCAGGTTGTGGGAGCCCTTGATCTCGGTCCAGGACTGCGACAGGCGCGCGAGGGAGTGCAGCGTCCTGGCCTCGTCCACCACCCCCGTGACGGTGTGGCCCGGGCTGCCCACCAGGCAGTGCGGCGGCCACAGGTAGAGGGTGTAGCGTCCGCCCGCCGCCAGTTCCCGGTTGTAGAAGCGGCACTGCTCCACCAGCCAGTCGTAGCCCTTGTCGGTGACCCAGGAGGTCATGGCGGGGTTGGGGACGACATTACCGCTGAGGACGTTGCCCAACGGATCGATGTTGATCAACTGCCTGGCGTCGCGTTTGTCGACCGTGATGAGGGTATGGGGCGAAAGGGGTTCCCCGTGGGAGTCCACCCAGAACCATGGAAAGAAGATCTGGAAGTTGTTGTGGCTGTCCAGGGTGCAGCGGATGTGGGTGATCCGCGCCAGGTTGCGATAGATGAACTCCGCGATGCGCCGGGTGTCCTCCACCGCCCCCTCTCCGCTCCGCCCGCCGACGTACAACGTGCCCTCGGGGTGGCAGAAGTCGCGCTGCACGTCGATCAGGAGAAGGTCGATCCTCTTGGCGTCCGCGGCGGCCGGTGCGATCCCGAACTCCCGCCGGAACCGGTTGGCTTCCCGGAAGACGGCCATGCGGTCCGGCGCATACGAAAAGTCTCCGGCGTTGTCCGCGCGATAGTGATCGGGCGCCTGTGGGATTTCCGGCGGTACCATGGGCTCATTTTATCAGCGGCCCCGCCGCAAGCAACAATTTTGTGCTTGTGTGCCGCCTTCCCCCGGCCGCCGGGGCTGTGCCATAAAGGAGGCCATGCCCGCCCGCTGGCTTGAGCTTTCCGTCCAGGCCCGAGGCCCGGTGCAGGATACGATTTCCAACTTCCTGGTGGAGAACGGCTCCACCGGCGTCGTCTGCGGCGAGCGTTCCCTGCGCGCGTTCTTCCCGGAGGCGGTGGACGATGGCGCCCTCAGGCCGGTGGTCCGGCACTATCTGCGCGGTCTCCGGGACATCTTCCCCGACGGTTTCGTGGGCCGCACCCGCTGGCGGGTCATCGCCGAGCGGAACTGGCACGACGGCTGGCGGGACCACTTCAAGCCGCAGAAGATCGGCAAGCGGTTCCTGGTGACGCCGCCGTGGATCCGTCCAAAAGACACCCGCCGCCATACCGTCCTCATCGAGCCCGCCATGGCGTTCGGCACCGGCACCCATGAAACCACCCGGTCCTGTCTCGAGTTCATCGACGAGCTTTGCGCCGAGGCGGCGCCGGCCAAGGCCCTGGACGTGGGCACCGGGTCCGGGGTCCTCGCCATCGGCATGGCCCGGCTCGGGGTGCGGGAGGTGCTGGCATTGGACAACGATCCCGTGGCCCTCGAAGCGGCGCGGGCAAACCTCACGCTCAACGGTCTCGACGGCGCGGTGACCCTGAGCGACACGAGCGTCGGCCGGGTCCGGCGCCGGTTCCCGCTGGTGGTGGCCAACATCATCCTGGAGACCCTCGTGGAGCTGGCCGTTCCTCTGGGCCGGTGTGTGGCCGCCGGGGGCTCGCTGGTCCTCTCGGGGCTGCTGCACGAGCATGTTCCCACGGTGATGGGGCGTTTCAGCGGTTTCCGGATCGAGCGGCGCAAGGAACGCAAGGAGTGGAGCACGTTGCTGCTCCGGAAGGAATCATGAGCCTCCCGCGTTTCCTCGTTTCCCCCGATGCAGTGCGCGACAGGGCGGCCACGGTGGAGGGTCGGGAGCTTGCGCACATGCGCAAGGTTTTGCGTTTGCGCCCCGGCGCCCGGGTGCTGCTCTGGGACGGCGAGGGGGCCGAGCACGAGGCCCTGATCCGCGCCTATGAAGGTGGAGTTGCAACCATGACCGTGGTACGGTCCTATCGCCCGGAGCGGGAGTCTCCCCTGGCCGTTACCCTGGCCCAGGCCGTGGGCAAGGGCGACAAGATGGACTGGATCGTGGAGAAGTCCACGGAGCTGGGGGTGGCGTGTGTGGCGCCCTTCTTCTCGTCGCACACCGTGCCGCGGTTCGCCGGCGACAAGAGCGCGCGGCGTCGCGAGCGCTGGGAGAAGATCGCCGCCGCCGCGGCGAGGCAATCCGGACGCACCCGGGTTCCGGAGATTCGCGAGCCGGACGGGTTCGATGCCATGCTCGCCGGGGACTGGCAGTGCGACGCGAGGCTGTTGTTCTGGGAGGGCCCGTCGGGACGGGGCTTGCATTCCCTGCGGGAAGAGCTCGGCAGCCTGCGTTCCGTGCTGGTGATGGTGGGCCCGGAAGGCGGGTTCGGCGAGGAAGAGGCGGGGAGCGCCGCGGCCCACGGGTTTCACACCGTCGGGCTGGGCAGGCGCATCCTGCGCACGGAAACGGCGGCGGTGGCCGCCGTCTGCGCCGTGCAGTTGCTGTGGGGGGATCTGGGATGAGGCGGGGCGGTACAAGATGACGCGGACAGGAGGTTCGTCATGGACAAGCACACCGAGGAAACCCTGAAGCGGTTGCTGCGCCGGGCCGGTCTCGAGATGGCCGATAGCGATCGGGCGCGCTTCATTCCGATGCTGGAGACCTACATGGAGAGCCTGGACAAGCTCCACTCCATCAACCTGGCGGGCGAGCAGGTCGGCGGGGTCTTCCGGCCCGAGACGGACGAGGACCGGTAGGCGCGGGCCGGCGAACAGCGAGGAACGGACATGTCGGATTTGTGTTTTGCCAGCATCGACAGCATGGCCCCGCGCCTGCGGAAGGGCGAGGTTTCCCCGGTGGAGCTGACGCAAGCCTACCTCGACCGGATCCACGCCCTGGACGGGGATCTGCGCGCCTACGTAAACCTCATGGAGGAAGGCGCACTGGCGGAGGCCCGGACGGCGGAGCAGGAGATTCGGAACGGCCGCTACCGGGGCCCGCTCCACGGCATTCCGGTCGCCGTCAAGGACCAGTATGACGTCGAGGGCGCGCTCTCCATGGTGCGCATCCCGCAGCCGGCCGGCCCGGGGGAAGACTGCACCGCGGTGCGCCGGCTGCGCGAGGCAGGGGCGGTGATGCTCGGGAAGCTCAACATGAGCGGGCTTCCCGGCGGCATCAAGGGCGCCCGCAACCCCTGGAATCTCGACCACGTGCCCGGGGGCTCCAGCACCGGCTCGGGCACAGGCATTGCGGCCGGGCTGTGCATGGGCTCCATGGGCGAGGACACCGCGGGCTCCATCCGGAACCCCGCGTCCTTCTGCGGCATTTCCGGTTTGAAGCCTACGTACGGCCGGGTCAGCCGGTTCGGCCTGGCGCCGCTGGGCTGGTCGCTGGACACGGCCGGCCCCATGACGCGGGTGGTGGAGGACCTGGCGCACATGCTCCAGGTGCTGGCCGGCTTCGACCCGAGGGACCCCACCTCCAGTCAGGTGGAGATCTCCGACTATAGCGCGGACCTGAAGGCCGGGGTTTCAGGCATGGTCATCGGCGTGCCGCGGGACTACTTCGGCCTCATCGACACCGACCCCGAGGTATTGGCCCTTCTGGACGAGGCGCTGGCGGCCTTCGAGTCCCTGGGCGCCAAGGTCCGGGACGTGACGGTGCCCAGCATGGAGTACGCCACCATCGCCAACGGCCTCATCTACTCGTGCGAGTTCTACAACATCTGCCGGGCCGACATGGACGCGGCCATGGCCGGGGAGGCCTCGGAGTCTCGCCGGGCGCGGCTGTTCATCGGCGCGGTGTCCACCTGCGGCGACTACATCCAGGCCCAGCGGATGCGGAGCCGGCTCCGGCGGGAGTTCAACGCGGTGTTCCGCGAGGTCAACGTCCTGGCCCTGCCCACCAATCCGACCACGGCCCCGCCGGCCTCGGAGCTGGACGGCCTGGACGCGGTGAACAAGATGCTCCGTCCGGACTATCCCTCGCCGGCCAACCTCGCGGGCGTCCCGGCGCTGGCCATCCCGTCCGGCTTCAGCTCCAAGGGCCTGCCGGTGGGCATGCAGTTCTGGAGCAAGGCCTTCGCCGAGTCCACGTTGCTGCGGGTGGGCTACGCCTACCAGCAGCACGCCCGCTGGTTCGAGCGCCGGCCGCCCGTGTAGGAGCGGGTTTCGAGCCCGCCCGTGCCCCGCACCCGTGTAGAGCCCACGGACGGAAGGAGGGGATCCGCCATGCTCACCATCGATGCCGATGCCCACGTGCTGGAGAATCCGCACACCTGGGACTTCCTGGAAGAATCGGAGCAGGACTTCCGGCCCGAGATCATCGTGTCGGAGCGGCAGTACACCAAGGCCGAAATGCGCGACAAGTGGGACCGGATGCCCCAGCGGGGGACCGAGTACTGGTTCGTGGACGGCCGCCTGCAGCCCAAGAACCACAACGTCGGGCTGGACACCACGCCGGAAACCCGGGAGATGCGCGACGTGGAGGCGCGGCTCCGGCACATGGACGAGCTGGAGGTGGACGTCCAGGTGCTCTACCCGACCCTGTTCCTCCGCCCGGTGACCATGAAGCCGGCGGTGGAGCTGGCGTTGTGCAGGACCTACAACCGTTGGCTTGCCGGGCTCTGTGAAGGAACCAAGGGGCGCCTTCGCTGGATCGCGCTGCTGCCGTTCCTGACCATGGACAAGGCCCTGGCCGAGCTGGCGTGGGCGCGGGACGCGGGCGCCTGCGGCTTCATGATGCGCGGGCTGGAGGTTGAGAAGCAACTCACCGACCCGTATTTCTTCCCTCTCTACGAGGAGGCCGCGAGGCTCGACCTGCCGGCCTGTGTCCACTCGGGCATCGCCAGCTTCACCTACCAGGACATGTTCCCGGCGACGGCCGGCTTCCGACGCTTCAAGCTGGCGGTGGTGGGGGACTTCCATTCGCTCATCATGGAGGGCATCCCGGCGAAGTTTCCCGGCCTCAGGTTCGGCTTCATCGAGGTCAGCGCCCAGTGGTTGCCGTACGTCATCCACGACCTCAAGCGGCTCTCCGAACGGCAGGGGATGGAGTTCCCGGAGGACGTGCTGCGGGAGAACCGGGTGTACGTGGCCTGCCAGACCGACGACGACCTCGCCACCATCCTGCGCTATGGCGGCGAGGACAACCTCGTCATCGGCACGGACTACGGCCACGCCGACCGCTCCGCGGAGATCGAGGCCCTGCGCGTGATCAGGAACAAGGGCGAGGTGGCGCCCCACATCATCGACAAGATCCTGGGCCAGAACGCGAAGACGTTCTACGGTCTATAGCCGCCGCCTGGCATGGCGGCCGGAGGTGCCCGAATGGTCGAGAAGGACCTGGCGACCCTGACCATCAGCGAAGTCGCCCCCAAGATCCGCGACGGCGAGGTCTCGCCGGTGGCGTTGACCGAGCTCTACCTGGAGCGGATCGAACGGCTGAACCCATTGCTGAGCGCCTATCTCACGCCCACTCCGGAGAGCGCTCTGGAGGAGGCGGCCGCGGCCGAGAAGGAGATCCGGTCCGGCGGCTACCGCGGACCGCTCCACGGCATTCCGGTCTCCATCAAGGACAATTTCGCAACCCGGGGGGTGCGGACCACCGCCGGCGCCAAGGCGCTGTCGGACTGGGTCCCGGATTTCGACGCCACGGTGGTGACCCGGCTTAGAGAGGCGGGGGCCATAAGCCTGGGCAAGACCAACATGCACGAGTGGGCCAAGGGCAGCCACGGCGTGAATCCCTTTTACGGCACCCCCTGCAACCCCTGGGACCGCGACCGGATTCCGGGCGGCTCCAGCAGCGGATCGGCGGTGGCCGTGGCCGCCGGCATGTGCATGGCCACCGTGGGCACCGACGCGGCGGGCTCGGTCAGAAACCCCGCCTCGATGTGCGGCATCGTCGGCCTCAAGCCCACCTACGGGCGGGTCAGCGTTCACGGCGGCGTGCCGGGCACCGGCGGCTACTCCACCAACCACTTCGGCCCGCTGACCCGGTCCGTGGCCGACTGCGCGGCCATGATGCAGGTCATCGCCGGGCACGATCCCCAGGACCCGCTGAGCTCGCGCGAGCCGGTGCCGGACTACGCCGCGAGCCTCGGGTCCTCGGTCGAAGGCATGCGGGCGGGCATCGTCAAGGGGTACTTCGAGAGGTTCGCGTCGAAAGAGGTCATGCAGGCGCTCTCCGACGCCCTGGAGCTTCTCCGTTCCCTGGGGATGGCGGTGGAGGAAGTCACGGTCCCGCACATGGACCTGGTCCCGGCGGTGCAGCTCTGCGCCAGCCGGGTCGAGAGCACCGCCGATGCGGAGTACTACCTTCGGAACCACGCCAGGGACTACAGCCCGAGCATGCTGTCCACCCAGATCCAGGCACTGACGGTCTCCGGCGGGATGTACAACCAGTCCCAGCGCATCCGCCGGCTCATCTGCGACGGCTTCGACGAGGCGCTGGACCGGGTGGACGTCATCCTCTCTCCCACCTCGCCGGTCCCGGCGCTGTCCATCGACGAGTCCATGGGCGGTTCGGTGATGGTGGACGGCCGCAAGCAGCCGCTCCAGGGTCCGGACGGGAATTTCTTGACACTGTGCACCATCCCTCATAACGTCAGCGGGCTGCCGTCGCTGAGCATCAACTGCGGCTTCTCGGCCAGCGGGTTGCCCATCGGCATGCAGATCGCGGCGGGCGCGTTCCGCGAGGATACCGTGCTCAAGGTGGCTCATGCCTACGAGCAGGCGTCGCCCTGGACCGGGAAGGCGCCGCCGCTGCCCTGACCGCCACGACAACTCAAGGCGGAACCGTGCCAGTTTGAAAGGAGACGGACATGAACGGCTTCATCGACGCGGATACTCACATCGTCGAATCGGCGGATATCTGGGAATACATGGACAAGGACATGTACGAGCGCCGGCCGATCCTGTTGCAGGCGCCCACCGACACCGAGTACCAGAGCTCCAACGCCTTCTGGCTCATCGACGGGCAGATCTTTCCCAAGTCCGTGGGCAAGGGCAGCGCCCGGCTCAGCACCCCGGCCGAACAGGAGCGGCAGTGGACCCGCCAGGACATCGACCTGGCGATCCGCCAGTTGACCGATCCGCGGGCCCGGGTGGAGGCTCTGGACAAGCGCGGCGCGGACGCCGAGGTGATCTACTCGACGCTGTGGGGCGTCCGTCTCACCGAGGACGTGGACCTGGACGTGGCGCTGTGCGCCGCCTACAACCGCTGGATGGGCGAGGTCTGGGCCCAGGGGGACAACCGGCTCCGCTGGACCGCGGTGTTCCCGCTGACCTCCATCGAGGAATCCATCAAGCAGTTGCACTACGCCAAGGAGCACGGCGCCGTGGGCGTGAACATGCGCGGCATCGAAGGCGACCGTTCATTGGCCGAGCCCTACTTCTTTCCGCTCTACGAGGAGGCGGCCCGCCTGGACTTCCCCATCTGCATCCACATCGGCGCGGGCTCGCCGGCCATCACCAGCGTGTTCGATGTGAGGGTGAGCCATACGCTGCCGCATCTGCGCATGCTGCCGCTCATCGCCTTCCGGGACCTGGTGGCCAACCACATCCCCGAGCAGTTCCCCGGCCTCCGGTTCGGCTTCGTCGAAGCCAGCGCCTCCTGGGTGCCGTACCTCCTGCACCAACTCCGGCGCACCATCAAGACAGGCGATGTCCCCATCGGCCCCGAGCTTTTCGAGAAGTGCCGCCTGTGGGTGGTGTGCGAGGTGGACGAAGACTTGCCCATGCTGCTCAACTATATCCACGAGGACCACATCATGATCGGCTCGGACTACGGCCACCTCGACCAGTCCTTCGAGGACAACGTGGCCGCCAAGCTGCGCGCCCGCGACGACATCCCGGCCCGTGTGGTGGAGAAGATCCTCGACGACAACGCGCGAGCGTTCTACGGTATGTAGCGCGGCGGCCGCTGGCTACGTATCCAGCACCGTGGGGTGGAACATGTCCTCGGGACGGAACCGGTCCCGGGTGAGACCCTGCCGTTGCGCGTACTCCAGCATCTTGTCGACCTCGGCCCGTGTCTCCCTGAATCCCCAACGGTAGGGGTCCTCGCCGGCCGCGGCCCGCTCCTCCTCCCAAAGGGCTCGGTACCAGAGGCCCGTCTGGTGCACGCGCTGCCACTCCAGCCACTGGTAGCAGAGCTGTTTCGACTCCTGCCAGGCGTCGAACAGGCTCCGGGCCACCCAGGGATGACGGTCCAGCACCGAGTTTCGGATCAGCAGCGTGTGCTGGATCGGGAAGAAGCCGGTCCGACGATAGTACTCGCGTTCCCGTTGCGCGTAGTCCGGAAACAGGAAATCCACTCGCGGACGGTCCTCGGGGGCCAGGGTGGCGGTGGTGATCATGGCGTCGAGCTCGCCGGCGAGAAGCAGCTTCCGCACCTTCCCGTATCCTTCCACCACCTCCAGCTTGAGCCAGTCCGGCTGCGCCCACTCGTGGGGGTTCTCCGGAGGCCGTCCGGCCACCCAGTTGATGGATCTCAGGTCGACGCCGTGCTCCTCCTCCAGGATTCCCCGGGCCCACAGGGCGGTGGTGGTGAACCAGCTCTGGATGCCCACGCGTTTGCCGTTCAGGTCGGCGGGCTCGGCGATGCCGGCGCCGGTGTTCACGTAGATGTAGGAGTGCCGGAACATGCGTTTCACGAAGACCGGGACGGCGGTGAAGCCCAGGGTCTTGAAGGGCAGGTCGACGATGTAGCGGCCGGTGAAGAACTCGGCCACGTCGAATCGGCCCTCGTGGCCGCCGAAGTGCCGGCTTACGTCGTCGTCGTCCACGTGGACCCGGAGGTCGATGCCCTCCGGTTTCACCGTCCCCTCGATCAGCGCGCGGGCGCGGTCGTAGGGGGCACAGATCATGGTCAGCTCCAGTGGCATGCCCGTCGTCCTCCGATCATGAGTGCTGGCGTCGGAGGATTCCTAGCATATGCCGTGGACCCTCCACCACGTCTCACGACGCCCCCGCCGGCCGGTTGATTCCACCGGGCGGTTGATCCACACTTCCGCCGGAAGGGAGGACCACGGTATGGATCACCCTGGACTCAGGATCAAGGCCACCGGCATCGACCACGTGGTCGTGCACGTGGAGGACGTGCCGCGGGCGAGAGGTTTCTACGTGGATCTGCTGGGCATGGAGGTGGCCCGCGAGCGCCCCGGCCAGATCTTTCTCCGTTGCGGGCAGCAGCGGCTGGCGCTGTTCGAGGGGCGCAAGGCGGCGGCGGGTACCGGCCGCGACCTCAACCACATCGCGTTCCAGGTGGAGTCCGGCAGCTACGAAGAGGTGAAGGAATCTCTCGAGGCCGCGGGAATCGCGGTCACCGGGCGCAAGGGAGATCCGCGGTGCATCTACGTCAGGGATCCGGACGGCCATCAGCTTCAGATCCTGGCGCCACGGATTTGACCCGACGTACCATGAGAAACCCACGGGAGCGGCGATGATGCAGTACCGGATGCTTGGCAAGACGGGCCTTCGAGTCTCCGAGATCGGTTTCGGCTGCGGCAACGTCGGCGGCCTGATGACGCGGGACGGCCATGAGGAGCAGGTCGTCGCGGTTCGGCGCGCCCTGGACCTGGGCATCAACTACTTCGACACCGCCAGAGCGTACGGGGAGGGCAGGTCGGAGACGAACCTGGGGCGTGTGCTGGAAGAGGTCGGGAAAGAGGTGGTCCTGTCCACCAAGGTCCGCCTGGAATCCGACGCCCTCCCGGACATCGCCGCGGCCGCCGTTTCCCACGCGGAGCGGGGACTCGCGCGACTGGGCCGCGACTCGGTGGACCTGATGCAGCTCCACACCCGGCTCGTCGACAGGCGGGAGGCCGGGCGCTTCGGCATGACCCCCGACGAGGTGCTGGGGCCGGGGGGCGTCATCGAGGGGTTCAGACGGCTGCGCGACCAGGGCCGGGCGGGGTTCTTCGGGTTCACCGGCCTGGGCGACGTCGAGGCCATCGACACGCTGGTGGACAGCGGCGAGTTCGATTCCTTTCAGGCCTACTACAACCTCCTCAACCCCAGCGCGGGCCAGGCCGTGCCCCAGGGTTTCAGCGCCCTGGACTACGGACGCGTCATCGACCGGGCCGCGGCCAAGGGCATGGGGGTCGTGGTGATCCGGGTGCTGGCCGCCGGGGTGCTGAGCCCGACGCCGGAATCCGGCGGCGGCACCAGCCGGGAGCCGCTATCCGCGGGTTCCGACTACGAGCGCGACGTCACCCGCGCTCACAAGCTCGCCTTCCTCAAGGACCACGGGCTGGAGTCCCTTCCCCGGGCTGCGATCCGCTTCGCGCTCATGAAGCCGGAGGTCAGCACAGTCCTCGTAGGGTTTTCCAACAACGCGCAGATCGACGAGGCCGCGGCGTGCACCGGCGCCGGCCCCCTGCCGGAGACCGCCATGGCGGCGCTGCGTGGGACCTGGGACAGCGACTTCGGCAGCCACCGACCCGGAAACGCTCCGTCATCACGGGTCTGATCCGGAAGCCCCCGTCGCCCCAGGCCTGACCCGGAAGCGCACTCCCGCTTCTCGGTCACTCCGGCCCATCACTCCGTCACTCCGGCCCATCACTCCGTCACTCCGGCCCATCACTCCGTTACGTCGGCCCACGACGCCGTCAAACCCGGCCACCACACCGTCACCCCGGGCTTGACCCGGGGTCCAGGCGTTGTACCGCCGGCGCTCATTTCCATGGGTGACCGTAATGGGCGAGGCGTGTTTGGCGCGGTCCCTGCCGCGCCCTTCCCCTCCTGGACCCCGGGTCAAGCCCGGGGTGACGGGTGCCCGATCTCGTCACTTGGCCGCGATTCGAAGACTGGGCGGCCCTCGCTGCGTCAGCGGCCCTGGGCGATCTGCTGCACGTGCTCCCGCACCACCTCCTTCGGGCACAGGGCGATGAACCCCTTCGCCCCCAGGAAGATCAACAACAGATCGTCGAAGTGTCCCAGGGCGGGGAGGAGGTCGGGCAGGAGGTCCGCGGGAAGGATCAGGTAGGCGAAAACGCTCAACGCCAGCAGCTTGGGCTTGAACCCGACGCGCGGGTCCTTGAACAGGCGCCAGAACAGCCTGAGGAAGCTGGGCAGGTGCTGCACCAGCCCCAGCAGCCGGCGCGGACCGAGGCGCAGGAGGTAGAAGAGTGAGCTGAACCGGATCATGGTGCCTCGGATGAGCGGCCGGTTTCCGCTGCCCGTGCCGCCCCGGCGCGGCGGAACAGGGTGCCGCGATCGCCTCCCAGCAGCGCCGTCCCCTCCGCGATGGCCACCGCCGTCAGCCTCTCGGTGGTTCCCAGACGCGTCCTTCGCCAGCGCGCACCGTCCCAGCCGAAAACGGCACCGGCCTCTCCCACGGCCCAGCACTCGGTGCGGGAAGCGCACGCCACCGATCTCAGGCGGAAGAGGGACCCCGGCACGTCGACCCGCTTCCAGGCGGCGCCGTCATAGGCGAACAGGGCGCCGTGGTCTCCCACGGCCCAGCCCCAGTCATTGCCTATGAGCGCCAGGTCGTACATGCGCGGGACGTCGGCCACCTCGGCCTTCCCCCACTCCCTGCCGTCCCAGCGGGCGAAGAAGCCGTCTCCCACCATCCAGCCGGAGTCCCGCGACGAGAACCCCATGGCGTGGATGCGTTCCTGGTCCACCGGGCTCCGGGCGGTGCGCCACTTCCTGCCGTCCCACTCGATCAGCCGTCCGTCCCGGGTGCCGGCGAAGCAGCGGTCCGGCGCCGCGCAGCCGGCGCCCCACAACCGTCCCTCCGCGGGCTTGCGCCGGGACAGGGGGTTTTCCACCCGGGTCCACGCCTTGCCGTCGTAGTGCAGCGACAGGGCGTCGTCGCCGAACACCCAGACGTCGTCGTCGGCGTTCACCACGAACTTCCTCGGACTCACCTTGGCCGGGTGGTCCACGGGTTCGAGGCGCTCGCCGTCCCAGTGGAGCAGGCGCCCGTCACCGGCGCCGAGGTAGGCGTTGTTGCGGCCGAGGAGGGCGATGGCGTTGACGCCCGGGGGCGGCTTTCGCTTGGCGGCGGGAGCGCTCCAGGGAACCTGTTCCCAGCCGGCGCCCCATGCGGTGGTGGTGAGACACCCGGCGAGCAGCAGCGCGGCGCTGAATGTCGACGCCAGCATGCTTTCAGCCGGAGCCGGCGCCCCAGATCTCGAGCAGCGCCCGGGAGTCCACCACGTCCGCGAACCGCTCCATGCGCTTCAGCGCCTCGTGGTGCGCACCCTCCCGGTTGGTGCCCACGCAGTCCCGGACCACGACCATGGAACAGCCCCGGTAGTATCCGTCCCGGACGCTGCCCTCCACGCCCGCGTCCGTGCGGCAGCCCACCACGACCACGGTGTCGCGGTTCCAGTTGCCCAGCAACTGCTCGAACTCGGTTCCAAGGAAGATGGTGGGGCGGTGCTTTTCGATGAGGACGTCGTCGTCGGCCGGCTTGAAGGGCTCGATGAGTTGCCAGCCGAAGCTGCCTCGGGTACGGCGCGGTCCGAGCAGGCTCGGATGGTCGACCCCCTGGTCCTTCATGGCGCGGCGGATCATGGCCGGTGCCTCGTCCCGCCAGGGGTAGGGCGTGGCGAATGCGTAGACCACCCGGACGCCGGCGCCCTTGGCGGCGGCGATGAGGGGAGGCGTCGTGCGCAGGAACTCGTCCTTGTTGAACGAGCTGCCGGCCTGATCGTTCTGCATGTCCCACACCAGCAGCACGGTCCTTCGGGGGTCGGCGACCTCCGCGAGGGTCATGGGGATGCTTCTGCCCTCGAATTCGATCATGGCGTGAATGACGTTACGTAAAGCGGTCCGGCCGGGACAGTGGCAGAGGATAGCTTCGGGCCGGTTCGGTGTCAACGACACCCGCTGCGCCATTCCCCGCGGGACCGGACGGGAAGGCCGGCGGGACCCTTTGCAGGGCACGTGTTTCCGCGTTTTTGACAACCTTCGGGGTTCGCGCTACTTGTACGTTTCGACGTCTTTGTCTCTTTGGGGGAGAACGATGGATTATGGCGACGGCGTACAGGCTTCGGTGCGTATCAGCGGCGGCAAGGGCTCCGACCGGGCGGACAGCTCGTTTCGCGCCAGGGATCCGTTGACGGTGGTCATCTTCGGCGCCTCGGGCGACCTGAGCAAGCGCAAGCTGATCCCCGCCCTGTACCACCTCGAGCAGGAAGGCTATCTGCCGGAGCGCTACGCCGTCGTGGGCTTCTCCCGCACCGAGTTGACCGACGAGGCCTACCGGGAACGCATGGTGGGCGAGATGCGCGAGGACTTCACGGACGTCGACGCCGACAGCCCCTTGTTCAGCGCGCTGCACTACCAGCCGGGCAACAACACCGACATCGAGTCCTTCCAGAAGCTCAAGGCCAGACTGGACGCGCTGGACGTCGAGCGGGACCTTCCCGGGAACCGGCTCTTCTACCTTTCGGTGGCCCCGGAATTCTTCACGCCCATCATCCGGAACCTCGACGCCGCGGGACTGATCCGGAGCCCCGACGAGGAGCAATGGTCCCACGTGATCATCGAGAAGCCGTTCGGGCACGACCTCGAGAGTGCCCGGGCGATGAACGAAGAGGTGACCGGCATCCTCGACGAGAGCCAGATCTATCGCATCGACCATTACCTGGGGAAGGAAACGGTCCAGAACATCCTGAGCTTCCGCTTCGGCAATGCCATCTTCGAGCCCCTGTTCAACCAGAAGTACGTGGAGAACGTGCAGATCACGGTGGCCGAGACCCTGGGCATGGAGGGCCGCCGGGGGGCCTTCTACGACAAGGCCGGGGCGCTGCGGGACATCGTGCAGAACCACATGCTCCAGTTGTTGTGCCTCATCGCCATGGAGCCGCCGGCCGCGGTAGAGCCGGTGTCCATCCGCGACGAGAAGGTCAAGCTGCTGCGGGCGCTGGAGCCCTACGCCACGCCGGAGGAGGTGGCTGCGAACACGGTGCGCGGCCAGTACGGCTTCGGCGAGCTCAAGGGCGAGGTGGTGAAGGGCTTCCGGCAGGAGGAGGGGGTGGAGGAGTTGTCGGTCACGGAGAGTTACGTGGCGCTGCGGGCCAGGATCGACAACTGGCGCTGGGCCGGGGTCCCGTTCCTGCTGCGCACGGGCAAGCGCCTGCGCAACCGGCTGTCGGAGATCGCGGTGCAGTTCCGGCATCCGCCGTTGCGCCTGTTCCACGACTCGGGGACGGCGGACGGGCTCGCCATGGCCGCCGCCAGCGCCAACGTGCTGATCCTGCGGATCCAGCCCAAGGAGGGCATCAGCCTGTCCTTCGCCTGCAAGCGTCCCGGGATGCAGATCAACCTGGCGAAAGTGAACATGGATTTCGAGTACGAGGCCTTCGAGCAGCGCTCCCCGGAAGCCTACGAGCGCCTGCTGCTGGACGCCATGCGCGGCGACGCCTCGCTGTTCACCCGCTCGGACGAGGTGGACTACGCGTGGCGCTTCACCGACTCGATCCTGTCGGGTTGGGACAAGCTGCCGGCGCCCCGGTTCCCCAACTACTATCCCTTCACCGACGGCCCCGACGAGGCGGACCGGCTGCTCACGGACAGCAGCACGGGCTGGCGCCAGTTGAGCCAGATGGGCATCGCCGAGGTCGGCCGGTGAGGGGCGGTCACCGCTGATGTCGACGCCAGGACTGACGGACGTGCTGTCGCGGTTCCGTGACGGCACCTTCGAGGTCGACGGCTCCAGGGTCCACTACCTGGAGTACGGCGACCCGAGCCAGGAGACCTATGTCTTCATCCACGGCAACCGTGACCATTGCCACAGTTGGGACTTCCTGCTGGAGTCCTTCGACAAGGCGGGTTTCACCATGCCGCACGTGGTGTCCCTCGACCTCCGCGGTCACGGCGACAGCGGCTGGGTCGGCCGGGAGCGGGGTTACCGGCACGAGGACTTCGTGCTGGACGTGGTGGGTTTGCTCCGGCACCTGAAGAAGGATGCCGTGACGCTGGTGGCCCATTCCCTGGGCGGCAGCATGGCGGTGGTGTTCGCCGGCGCCCTGCCGGAGAAGGTCAAGCGGCTGGCCATCATCGAGGCCGCCGGCCCCTACGGCCGGACCGAACAGGAGGCCCCCGAGCTGTTCGGGCGCTGGACCAGGGACGACGGTTCCGACACGATCCTTACCTACTATGCCACCGTCGGTCAGGCCGCCGACGCCATCGTGAGGCGTTTCCCGCTGGTCCCCAACCGGGCGGCCGTGCACATGGCGCGCCACGGCACCCGGATGACGCCCCACGGACTGGTGTGGAAATACGATCCGCGGGCTCGCAACCCGTCGTATTCGTCGTTCTCCGAGACCCAGGTCAAGGCCTTTATCGAACGCATCGACTGCCCGACGCTGCTGGTCTTCGGGTCGGACTCGGGCTACAAGGAGTCGCCCCGCTACAACCGGGTCGAACACTTCAGGAACAAGACGCTGGTGGAGATGCCCGGCACCGGGCATCACATACAGCAGGAAAAGCCCGACGAGCTGGCCGCGGTGCTGATCCCGTTCCTGAGCAACCATAGCTGACTGCCGACCGGAGGAACCATCCATGGATTTCGCACTACCCGAAGAACTGCAGATACTTCAGGACACGGTCCGGAAGTTCGTCGACCAGGAGCTCATTCCGGTGGAGATGGAGTGCCGGGACGGCGTCACGCTCAAGCCCGAGTACCGCGAGAAATTCGAGGCCAAGACCCGGGAGATGGGGCTTTGGATGCTCGACGTGCCGGAGGAGTTCGGCGGCGCCAGCCTGAGCCTGATGGCGCAGGTCATCATCTGGGCCGAGGTGGCCCGCTCGGTGGCCATTCCTTCCCGCGGCCGCAGCATCTTCGGCCCGGAAGTGCGGCCGGTGCTCTACGCCATGAACGAAGAGCAGAAGGACCGCTATCTCTACCCGCTGCTCCGGGACGAGAAGCGCGCCTGCTTCGCCCAGACCGAGCCGGACGCCGGCTCCGACCCCGGCTCCATGCGCACCCGGGCCGTGCGCGACGGCGACGAATACGTGATCAACGGCGTCAAACGCTTCATCACCGAGGCGGACGAGGCTGACTTCGCCCAGGTGATGGTGGCCACCGATCCCAGCAAGGGCTCCCACGGCGGCATCTCCTGCATCCTGGTGGACATGGACAACCCGGGGGTCAAGATCACCGCCAAGTACAAGACCATGATGGGTTACGAGCCGTGCGAGATCGTGTTCGACAACTGCCGGGTTCCGGCGGCGAACATGATCGGCGAGGAAGGCGAGGGTTTCAAGCTGGGACAGAAATGGCTCGGCATCGGCCGGCTCAAGCACGGAGGGCGCGCCATCGGGGTGGCCCGCCGCGCCATCGAGATGGGCGCCGCGTACGCCAAGCAGCGGGTCACCTTCGGCAAGCCGCTGGCCGATCGGCAGGCCATCTCGTTCAAGCTGGCGGACTCCTACACCGAGCTGCACGCGGCCACGCTCATGGTCTACCACGCGGCCTGGAAGTACGACCAGGGCGAGGACATGCGCAACGAAGGGTACATGGTCAAGGTGTTCGCCGACGAGATGTCCTTCCGGGTGGTGGACCGGGTGCTGCAGATCCACGGCGGCGTCGGGCTGACCACGGATCTCCCCATCGAGCTGTGGTTCCGCGACCAGCGCAGCCGGCTCATCACCGAGGGCGCCTCCGAGGTCATGCGCATGGTCATCGCGCGCCACGTGCTGCGGGAGTTCGGCAACTAGTGTCGTGTCCCACGTAAATGTTGACAAATCTGCTGGTCTTTTTCGTCGTCGGCTGCGTTGGTCACCCCGGGCCCCGGGTCAGGCCCGGGGCAAGCTTGACCCGGGGTCTTCCTCGCGTGGTAACCGCCACTGCTCGTCATCGCGCCTTGCCGACAACGAAAAATCCTGCGCATCTTTGTCAACATTTACGTGGGACACGACACTAGCGGGAGCGGGTTTCCAGCCCGCCCCAACGGGCAAACCGGTGTGCCGAGGTTTGGCGATGCACCGGCTTCATGCTATAAAGTGTGGATTCAGTTGAGGTTTGCGATGAAAGCCGAAATTCACCCCGAATACCAGCTCGTAAACGTGGTATGCGCCTGCGGCCACTCCTTCGAGGTACGGTCCACCGCCAAGGCGATCCATACCGAGATCTGCGCCAACTGCCATCCGTTCTACACCGGCAAACAGAAGCTCCTCGATACCGCCGGCCGGGTCGAGAAGTTCAAGAGGAGATACGGTATCAAGGACTGAGGGACGTTCCTGACCGGCTCTTAACGGCAAAGGGGCAAAGGGTGGCGCGAATTCCCTTTGCCCCTTTGCTTTTTGTCGGAGAACCAACCGTGGGCATGCTCGAAAAAATGGCCGAGGTCGAGAGCCGTTACGACGAGCTGGAGGACCTGCTGGCGGATCCCAAGCTGGTGGAGGACCGCAAGGAGTACTCCAGGGTCGCCAAGGAGCGGTCGGATCTGGCCGAGATGGTGGCGTGCTACCGCGAGTTGCGCAAGCTCGACCAGGAGGCCCGGGACAACCGCGAGCTGCTGGAGGACGGGGACCCGGAGCTCCAGGAACTGGCCGCCGAGGAGCTGACGGCGCTCAAGGAGAGACAGGAAGCGCTGGAGCAGCAGCTCAGGATACTGCTTCTGCCGAGGGACCCCCACGACGGAAAGAACGTCCTGCTCGAGATCCGCGCCGGCACGGGCGGCGAGGAGGCGTCGCTCTTCAGCGCGGACCTCTTCCGCATGTACAGCCGCTATGCGGAGACCAGGGGCTGGAAGGTCGAGGTGCTGAGCTCCAACCCCACCGGCCTGGGCGGGTTCAAGGAGGTCATCGCGCTCATCGAGGGACAGGGGGCCTACAGCCAGCTCAAGTTCGAGGGCGGCGTGCACCGGGTCCAGCGGGTCCCGGTGACCGAGACCTCGGGACGAATCCACACCTCGGCGGTGACCGTGGCGGTGCTCCCGGAAGCCGACGACGTGGACGTCGACATCGACCCCAGGGAGCTGCGCATCGACGTCTTCCGCTCTTCGGGTCCCGGCGGGCAGAGCGTCAACACCACGGACTCCGCGGTGCGGATCACCCACGTGCCCACGGGCATCGTGGTGTCGTGCCAGGACGAAAAGTCGCAGCACAAGAACAAGGCCAAGGGCCTCAAGATCCTGCGCGCCCGTCTGCTGGAGAAGAACCAGGAGGCGCAGCGCTCGGAGATCGCCGCCTCGCGGAAGCTCATGGTGGGCAGCGGTGACCGCAGCGAGCGGATCCGCACCTACAACTTCCCCCAGGGGCGCGTGACCGACCACCGGATCAACCTGACCCTGTACAAGCTCGACCAGGTCATGGACGGCGGGGTCAAGGACCTGATCGACGGTCTGATCACCTTCCACCAGGCGGAAGCGCTCCAGGCCACGGCTTGATCCAGTGGAACCGCAGGCGACAGAGAACGTCGCGGACGCGTTGCGGCGCGCGGCCGCCCGGCTCAAGCAGGCCGGCGTGGGCACGCCGAAGCTCGACGCCGAGGTCTTGTTGATGAAGTCCCTCGGGTGGTCGAGGGAGGACCTCTACCGGAACCCGGAGCGCGCGTTGCGGGACGTTCAGACCCAAGGGTTCGAGGAACTGGTGTCCCGGCGGGTCCGGGCCGAGCCCGTGGCCTACGTGACCGGGTCGCAGGAGTTCTGGTCGCTGGACTTCCGGGTGACGCCGGACGTGCTGATCCCCCGGCCGGAGACCGAGCACCTGGTGGAGACCGTGCTGGAGTTCCTGCCTTCGCGCCGCGGGCCGTGCCGCATCCTGGAGATCGGCACGGGCAGCGGCGCGGTGGCGGTCTCCCTGGCGAAGGAAAGCGCGCGGGCGGAGGTGTGGGCCACCGACGTATCCGCGCCAGCCCTGGAGGTCGCCCGGGAGAACGCGGCACGGCACGGTCTCGGCGATCGGATTCGTTGGCGCCGGGGGGACCTGTTCGCGCCGGTGCGGGGGCTTTCCGGGTGGTTCGACGTGCTGGTGTCGAATCCGCCCTATGTCCCCAGCGGTGAGATCGCCGGCTTGCAGCGCGACGTGCGGGACTGGGAGCCGGCCCTGGCGCTGGACGGCGGCGGCGACGGCATGGGCTTCTGCCGGAGGCTCGTCCGCGGCGGAGTCCGCCACCTCCGGGCGGGCGGCATGCTGGCCGTGGAGGTGGGGGCGGAGCAGGGCGCCGACGTCTCGGGGCTGTTCCAGGCGCAGGAGAAGCTCCACCGGGTCGGGGTGCGGCGGGACTACGCCGGGCTTCCGCGGGTGGTGACCGCGGAACGGATGCCGGGCGTCTGACACCAACACGGAGTCGAGGGATTGGACAGCATCATCATCAACGGCGGGACGGTTCTCGAAGGGTCGGTGGCCCTCGGCGGCTCCAAGAACGCGGCGCTCCCGGTGATCATCTCGTCGCTTCTGACCGCCGACAAGTGCTGCTACGGCCGGGTGCCCGCGCTTCGCGACGTCAGCACGACCCTGCGGCTGCTGTCGCGCCTGGGGGTGACCATCGAGAAGGACGTGGTGGCCGGCGGACCCCTGGAGCTTACCGCGGACAAGGTCCAGGAGCTGGAGGCGCCCTACGACCTGGTGAAGACCATGCGCGCCTCCTTCCTGGTGCTGGGGCCTTTGCTGGCGCGGTTCGGCGAGGCACGGGTATCGACCCCCGGCGGCTGCGCCATCGGCACCCGGCCGGTGGACCTGCACCTCCAGGGAATGGAGCGCATGGGCGCGTGCATCCGCCAGGACCACGGCTACATCGAGGCCCGGGCGCGGGAGCTCAAGGGAGCGGTCATCGATCTCGGGTTCCCTTCCGTGGGCGCCACCGAGAACCTCATGATGGCCGCGACCCTGGCCCGCGGCGAGACGGTGATCCGCAACGCCGCCCGCGAGCCGGAGGTGGCCGAGCTTGGGGCGGTGCTGGCGAAGATGGGCGCCAGGGTGAGCGGGGCCGGCGGCGACGTCATCCGCATCGAGGGCGTCGGCGAGCTTCACGGCATGGCCCACGAGATGAGCCCGGACCGCATCGAGGCGGGCACCTTCATGGTGGGCGCGGCGCTCACCGGGGGCAACGTGCTGATCGAGGATGCCCGTGTCGACCACATCGAGGCCTTCGCCGCCAAGCTCCGGGAGACCGGCGCGCGGGTGGCGGAGGAGGCGGGAGGCGTCCGGGTGACCGGCAACGGCCGGGTCCGCAGCACGGATGTGGCGACGCTGCCGTATCCGGGTTTCCCGACGGACCTGCAGGCGCAGATGATGGTGCTGATGGCGGTTTCGGACGGAACCAGCGTTATCACCGAGAACATTTTCGAGAACCGCTTCATGCACGCCCAGGAGCTCAACCGCATGGGCGCGCGTATCACCCTCGACGGCAACCAGGCCACGGTCCGGGGGGTGGCGGAGCTGTCCGGGGCGCCGGTGATGGCGACGGACCTGCGGGCGAGCATGTCGCTGGTGCTGGCGGGTCTGGTGGCCGGAGGCGAGACCGAGGTGTCGCGGGTGTACCACCTGGACCGCGGCTACGAGAACATCGAGGGCAAGCTCGCCGGTCTGGGCGCGGACATACGAAGGGTGAGCCGTGACGATTGACATCGTGAAGACCACCGATGCCGGCTTCAGGAAGAGGCTGGACCGGATCCTTCGGCGCCGCGGCGAGATCGAGCGGGACGTCGAGGCGCGGGTGGCGGAGATCATCGAGAACGTGCGCCGTCACGGGGACAGGGCCCTTGTGCGGTACGCCAAGGCGTTCGACGGCGTCAACCTGAAGCGCTCCGACATCGAGGTTTCGGCGGACGAGCTGGACCGGGCCCGGGAGAACGTTTCGAGGGAGGACCTGCGGTGGCTGCGGCTGGCGGCGGCCCGCATCCGGCGTTTTCACCGCCGTCAGGTGGAGAAGAGCTGGCGCTACCGCGACCCGCTGGGGCTGGAGCTGGGGCAGCGCATCAGCCCGGTGGAACGGGCCGGCGCCTACGTGCCCGGCGGCAAGGCCGCCTATCCGTCCACCGTGCTGATGACCGTGATCCCGGCGGTGGCCGCCGGGGTCCGGGAGGTGGTGGTCACCACCCCGGTCCAGGAAGAGGCCGCGCTGGTGCTGGCGGCGGCCCGCATCGCCGGCGCTCATCGGGTTTTCCGCGTGGGGGGCGCCCAGGCGGTGGCCGCGCTGGCCTACGGCACCGAGACCGTTCCGCGGGTGGACAAGATCGTGGGTCCGGGAAACGTGTACGTGGCGGCGGCCAAGCGGCTCGTGTTCGGCCAGGTGGCCATCGACTCCATCGCCGGCCCCAGCGAGGTGCTGCTGCTGGTGGACGGATCGGCGGACCCGCACTACGTGGCCGCGGACATGCTGTCCCAGGCGGAGCACGACGAGCTGGCGGCGGCGGTGTGCGTCACGCCCTCCATGGCCACGGCCCGCAAGGTCCAGGCGGCCATCGCGGAGCAGCTCAAGAGCACCCGGCGGCAGGCCATCACCCTCGGGGCGCTGCGGCGCTTCGGCACCATCATGGTGTCGCGCTCGCTGAAGGAGGCGGTGGACATCACCAACGCCATCGCCCCCGAGCACGTCCAGATCATGGTGCGGAAGCCGGAGAAGTGCGTCGACGCGGTGCGCAACGCCGGCGCGATCTTCGTCGGGGCCTACGCCACGCCGCCCCTCGGCGACTACGTGGCCGGCCCCAACCACGTGCTGCCCACGGGCGGCAGCGCGCGCTTCTTCTCGCCCCTGGGGGCCTACGATTTCGTCAAGCGGACCAGCATCGTGCGGGCGGAGGCCAAGGGCTTGGCGGCGCTGGCCCCGGCCGTCATCCACCTGGCGCGCCGGGAGGGATTGCACGAGCACGCCCGGGCCGTGGAAGCGCGGAACCCGGCGGGCTGAGCGCCGGACACGGGTCAGGAGAGTAAAGATGGGCAGAACGGCAACGGTTCACCGCAAGACCAGGGAGACGGACATCACCACCGTGGTCGACATCGACGGCAAGGGCCTGGCGCAGGTGGAGACGGGCATCCCGTTCTTCGACCACATGCTGGAGATCTTCTCGCGTCACGGCCTGTTCGACCTCTCGATCAAGGCGGTGGGGGACCTCGAGGTGGACTACCACCACACCGTGGAGGACGTGGGCCTCACCCTCGGGCAGGCGTTCAAGGACGCTCTCGGGGACAAGCACGGCATCCGCCGGTTCGGCGAGGCCACGGTGCCGCTGGACGAGGCGCTGGCGCGGGTGGTGGTGGACCTGAGCGGCCGGCCCTATATGGCCTACCGGGTGAAGATCCGGGGCGGCCGGGTGGGGACCTTCGACACCGACCTGCCGCACGAGTTCTACCAGGCCTTCGTCAACCAGCTTGGCATGAACCTGCACATGGACGTGCAGCACGGTGAGAACCCGCACCACGTCATCGAGGCGTGCTTCAAGGGGTTCGCCCGGGCCATGGACCGGGCCACGGGGTTGGACGAGCGGATCGAGGGGGTGCTTTCCACGAAAGGGAGTCTGTGATCGTGGGCCGCGGCAGCGGGGGATCCGTTTTGCCGGGGCCGAGCCGGGTGGGCGGCGTCCCGGAAATCAGGCGACGGTTCTGCCGGGGTCGGGCTGTTCTGCGTCGCGCGAAACATGTGGTGGATTGGGGTCACGGATCACGTCCGCCGGCCGTCGACAGATTTCCGGGACGCCGCCCACCCGGCTCTCTCAGCACACCTGTGATTCTGCGGAAGCGTTCCAGTGTCCTGTCTGGTTAATTCGCGCCATAAGATGCGCAGGATTTTTCGTCGTCGGCAAGGCGCGATGACGAGCAGTGGCGGTTACCACGCGAGGAAGACCCCGGGTCAAGCTTGCCCCGGGCCTGACCCGGGGCCCGGGGTGACGTACGCAGCCGACGGCGAAAAAGACAAGCAGATTATGGTGCGAATTAACCAGACAGGACACTAGGTTGTCGGAGGAGCTATAGTGATCGCCGTCGTCGACTACGGCATGGGTAATCTGAGGAGCGTGCAGAAGGGGCTGGAACGGGTGGGCTTTCAGGCCGACGTCACCCGGGACCCCGGTCGCATCGCCGACGCCCGGGGGGTCGTGCTTCCCGGGGTGGGGGCGTTCCATACCTGCATGGAGAATCTCCAGCGGTTTGGGCTGGTGGACGTCATCCGGGACGTGGTGCGCCGGAAGCGGCCGTTTCTGGGGATCTGCCTGGGGCTGCAACTTCTTTTCGAGGAGAGCGAGGAGTTCGGCTCGCCGGACGGCCTCGGGCTGGTGCCTGGGAAAGTCCTCGGGTTCTCCGCCGCTGGCGATCTCAAGGTGCCGCACATGGGCTGGAACGCCATCGAGATCCGAAAGCCCACGCGCTTCCTGGAAGGTATCGAAGACGGCGCCCAGGTCTACTTCGTGCACTCGTTCTACGCGGCGCCCGCCGACGAGTCGGCGGTGGCCACCGTCACCTCCCACGGGAGGCCGTTCGTTTCCAGCATCGCGAACGACCATCTGTTCGCGTGCCAGTTCCATCCCGAGAAGAGCCAGGCCATCGGCCTGCGCATCCTCGAGAACTTCGGGCGCTTTGCCGAGAACGGGGCTACGGCCTGACTCATGCCCGGTTTCCCGGTACAGGCCGCTCAATTGTTTTCGCCGACATGCTGATCATTCCCGCCATCGACATCAAGGACGGCCGCTGCGTGCGCCTGTACCAGGGCGACATGGACCAGGAGACGGTGTACTACCAGCAGCCCCTGGACGCTGCCCGGCACCTGGTGGAAGAGGGCGCCCGCATGATTCACGTGGTGGACCTCAACGGCGCGGTGGAGGGCCGTCCGGTCCACCTGCCGGAGCTGGCCGCCATCTGCGCCGAATCCGGCGTGGCCGTGGAAGTGGGCGGTGGGCTGAGGACCCTCGAGGCGGTGGGGCAGGCCATGGACGCGGGCGTGGAGCGCGTCGTGATCGGCACCAAGGCGTACGAGGACCAGGATTTTCTGCGGGCGGCATGCGAGCGGTTCCCCGGCCGGGTGGTGGTGGGCATCGACGCGCGGGCCGGGAAGGTGGCAGTCCGGGGCTGGCGCGACGACACGGCCATGGACGCGGTGGAGCTGGCGCGCCGGTGCGAGGACGACGGCGCCGCCCGGATCATCTACACCGACATCAGCCGAGACGGCACGGGCTCGGGGGCCAACGCGGAGCAGACCGTCCGGTTGGCCCGGGCGGTGGGCATCCCGGTCATCGCGTCCGGCGGGATCGGCTCGCTGGACGACATCCGCACCCTGGCGGTTCTGGCGGACGAGGGTATCGAGGGGGTCATCGTGGGCAGGGCGCTTTACAACGGAGCCTTTTCACTTGCCGAAGCCATGGCGGCGGCCGGAGGCGTCGATGCTCACTAAGCGCATCATCCCCTGTCTAGACGTGGATGCCGGCCGGGTGGTGAAGGGGATCCGCTTCGTGGAGATCCGCGACGCCGGGGACCCGGTGGAGGTGGCCCGGGCCTACGACGCGGCCGGAGCCGACGAGCTATGCTTCCTGGACATCACCGCCTCCCACGAGCAGCGCGGCATCATCCTGGACGTGGTGGCGCGCACCGCCGACGAGATCTTCATGCCCCTGACCGTGGGCGGCGGCATCCGGGAGAACGCCGACATCCGCCGGCTGCTCAAGGCCGGCGCCGACAAGGTCTCCATCAACACCGCGGCGGTGACCCGCCCGGAGTTCGTGCGGGAAGCGGCCGAGACCTTCGGCAGCCAGTGCATCGTGGTGGCCATCGACGCCAAGCAGGTGGAGGACCACTGGGAGGTGTTCACCCACGGCGGCCGCAACCCCACCGGCATCGACGCCTGCGACTGGGCCGAACGCATGGCCGAATACGGCGCCGGCGAGATCCTCCTCACCAGCATGGACCGCGACGGCACCAAGGACGGCTACGACCTGCCCCTCACCCGCGCCATCTCCGACCGCGTCACCATACCGGTCATCGCCTCCGGCGGCGTCGGCAATCCCGAGCACATCCACGACGGCTTCGCCGAAGGCCACGCCAGTGCCGCCCTGGCCGCGTCCATTTTCCACTACGGCGAGTACACCATCGGCGAGTGCAAGCGCTATCTGCACGAGCGGGGTATTCCGGTGCGGCCGTTCCAGGACTGAACGGCGGGCCCGATACCGCTAGCCGAAACGCACACGGGGAATCCGAATTCCTGACGCGTCCCTCCGAACAACCCCGCTCCGTCACCCGGCAACCCCGCTCCGTCACACGGACCACTACTCCGTCACCCCGGACTTGATCCGGGGTCCAGGAAGGGGAAGGGGTGGAGGAGGCACGTGGAGCAGACATGCCCCGACCCCGACCCACCCCCTGGACCCCGGATCAAGTCCGGGGTGACGGAGTAGTGGTCCTGTGTGACGGAGCAGATTTCCGGAGTAGTGGTACGGGGTGAGGGGGTAGAGTTCCGGAGCAGAGCTCCGGGGTGGCGGGGCAGAGTTCTCGAGTAGTGGTCGGGGCAACGAGTAGTGATCTGGGATGAAGGGTCCGGGCGCCGGCGGATCAGCCGCTCTCCAGCTCGGTGAGAAACCGCTCCGCGTCGATGGCGGCCATGCAGCCGCTGCCGGCGGCGGTTACGGCCTGGCGGTATGTGCGGTCCTGGACGTCGCCGCAGGCGAAGACGCCTTCCAGGGTGGTCCTGGTGCCGTCGTGGGTCTTGATGTAGCCGAGCTCGTCCATCTCCAGGACGCCTTCGAAGAGCTGGGAGTTGGGCTGATGGCCGATGGCGATGAAGACGCCGTCGCAGGCGAAAGCCTCGTCCTTGCCGGTCTTAACGTTCCGCAGGGTGACGCCGTTGACCCCTCCGTCCTGCGCGTCGCCGTGGATGTCCTCCACCGTGGTGTCCCAGATGAACTCGATCTTGGGGTTGGCGCGGGCGCGGTCCTGCATGATCTTGGAGGCGCGAAGCTGGTCGCGGCGGTGCACGATGGAGACCTTGCTGGCGAACTTGGTGAGGAAGGTGGCCTCTTCGATGGCGGTGTCGCCGCCGCCTACCACGATGAGTTCCTTGTCCTTGAAGAAGAAGCCGTCGCAGGTGGCGCAGGCGGAGACGCCGTGCCCCATCAGCCTGTTTTCGGCTTCGAGCCCCAGCAGCTTGGCGGTGGCGCCGGTGGCGATGATCAGGGCGTCGCAGGTGTAGCGGTCCTTGCCGGCCTGCAGCGCGATGGGCCGCGTGCCCAGTTCCACGGCGGAAACGTCCCCGAAAATGATCGTGGTGCCGAAGCGTTCGGCCTGCTTGCGGAACTGGTCCATCATGTCCGGGCCCATGATGCCGTCCGGGAAGCCGGGGTAGTTCTCGACGTCGGTGGTGATGGTGAGCTGGCCCCCGGGCTGGGAGCCTTCCACCACCAGGGGCTCGAGGTTGGCGCGGGCGGTGTAGAGGGCGGCGGTGAGCCCGGCGGCCCCGGAACCGAGGATGATGACGCGATAGTGGGTCTGGTCTGCCATGGCTTCATTTTTAGCATACGGACGGTTTCCCTTGTAGGTCGGGACAGCCGCGCCCGCTTGCTTTCGCGGTTCCGGGCGATACACTGAGCGCCGGGCGGTTCGGAGGATTCATGATGGCCAAGTTGTCCCATGTCGATGAGCAGGGGCGGGTGCGGATGGTGGACGTCACCGGCAAGGACGTGACCCGGCGGGTGGCCGTGGCCCGGGGCGTGGTGACCATGCGGGCGGAGACCCTGGCGGCCATCGCCGAGGGGCAGATCCCCAAGGGCGACGTCCTCACGGTGGCGCGCATCGCCGGCATCATGGCCGCCAAGAAGACCTCCGAGCTCATCCCCATGTGCCACCCCCTCAACATCAGCGGCGTGGAGGTCCAGCTCACCCCCCGAGAGGGCCCGCCGTCCGTCGAGATCGAGGCCACCGTCCGCATCGCCGGGCAGACCGGCGTGGAGATGGAGGCGCTCACCGCCGTCTCCGTGGCGGGCCTCACCATCTACGACATGTGCAAGGCCGTGGACCGGGAGATGACCGTCGGCGAGATCTCCCTCGTGCACAAGAGCGGCGGCAAGAGCGGGACCTTCGAAAGAAGCTAGTGTCGTGTCCCACGTAAATGTTGACAAAGATGCGCAGGATTTTTCGTTGTCGGCAAGGCGCGATGACGAGCAGTGGCGGTTACCACGCGAGGAAGACCCCGGGTCAAGCCCGGGGTGACCAACGCAGCCGACGACGAAAAAGACCAGCAGATTTGTCAACATTTACGTGGGACACGACACTAGCCTCCTCTCACCCGCGGGATTTGCCCGCCATCAAGCCCTAAAGTTCCTCCGGGAAGTGCCGAACTTATTCCTAGGCACTTGTTCGCAGGAACCCGGGCTCACCATGACGCGAATCAACCAATGGCCGGTGGAAGACCGTCCACGGGAGAAGCTTCTCGAGAGAGGGGCGGAGCACCTCACGGAAACGGAGTTGCTGGCGATCCTGCTGGGTACCGGCAGCGCCGGAGAGCACCAGAGCGCGCTGGATCACGCCAGAACGCTGTTGATGCAGTTCGACGGCCTGAGCGGCATCGATGACGCCTCCATCGCGGAGTTGACGGGGCTCAAGGGGCTGGGCCGGGCCAAGGCCGCCCGCATCAAGGCGTGCCTGGAGCTCGGCAGGCGGCGGGAGGACCTCCGCTGCGAGGCCGGCCAGTTGCTGAGCTCGCCGGAGGAGGTCTTCCGCCATTTCCGGCCCCGCTGCATCAACGCCAAGCGGGAGTCCTTCTACGTCGTCCTGCTGACCAACCGGAACCGCAAGATCCGGGACGTCAAGATCTCCGAGGGATCGCTGACGGCGTCCGTGGTCCATCCCAGGGAAGTCTTCAACCCGGTCATCCGGGAGTCCGCCGCCGGCGTCATCTTCGTCCACAACCACCCCAGCGGCGATCCTTCGCCGAGCCGCGAGGACGTGGACATCACCCACCGCCTCAGGCAGGTGGGGGAGGTGCTGGGCGTGAAGGTCCACGATCATGTGGTGGTGGGACACGACCGCTTCTTCAGCTTCAACCGGGAAGGGCTCCTTTGATGTTCTTGCCCGGCTTGACCCCCCGCCGCGCCAGGGAGTACGTTATCCCGAATCGCGCATTCAGGGGGTTCAAGCAACATGTCTCAGGTCAAGCATTACACCACCGATATCGCCATCGTCGGCTCCGGCGGGGCGGGAATGGCCGCGGGCATCGAAGCCCGTGACGCCGGCGCAAGCGCCATCGCCTTCGAGAAGGCGCCGGATCTGGGCGGCGCCGCCATCATCTCCGGCGGCGGCTGCCTCATCGTGGGCACGCCGATCCAGAAGGCCAACGGCATCGTCGACACGCCGGACCTGGCCTTCAACGACTGGATCAGGTGGGGCGGTCCTTCGGTGGACGAGGTCTGGGCGCGCTACTACATCGAGCATTCGCTCCACGACCTCTACTTCTGGGCCGAGCGCATGGGCGTCCAGTGGGTGGACATGAAGCAGCAGGAGGGCAACACGGTGCTGCGCTGGACGAGGGCCCAGAACAGCGGGCTTGGCCTGATGACGCATCTCATCGCGGCGTTCCGGGAGCGCGGCGGCGAGATCGTGTCCGACACCGAGATTACCGAGCTCAAGCGTGAGAACGGCCGGGTCACCGGACTCCTGGGCAAGGACGCAGGCACCGGCGAAGCCGTGGAGGTGGACAGCCGGGTGGTGGTGGTGGCCACCGGCGGGTTCAACTCCAACCTCGACATGGTGCTGGACGCCAACCCCGCCCTCAAGGGCGAAAAGGTCATGGAGGGTTCCGGCCGCGGCTCCACCGGCACCGGCCACCGGCTGGTGAGACAGGCCGGCGGCTACCTCACCCACATGGACCACATCTGGTTCTACGTCTACGCCACGCCGGACTATCGCGACCCGAATCAGCGGCGCGGCCTGGTCTTCCGCCAGGCCCCGGGCTACATCTGGATCAACCAGCAGGGCGTGCGGTTTCACAACGAGGCGCTGTCGGGCGGCAACTCCGCTTCACCGGCGCTGATGGCCCAGAGCCCGCGCCACGCCTGGGCCGTGGTGGACACGCCCATGACCGCCAGGCTCGAGATCGCCGACCCCTACTACCGGGCCGGCGAGAAGGTGGACCGGGACAAGGTCCAGGAGTTGCTGGACAACTCCCCGTTCATCAAGAAGGCGGACTCCCTGGAGGAGCTGGGCCGGCTCACGGAGGTGGACGTGCCGGCCTTTCTCGAAACCGTGGAACGCTACAACCAGGCGTGCGAGCAGGGACTTGAAAAGGAGCCCGAGTTCGGCAAGCCGCTCAAGCTTTCCAAGAAGTTCGACACGCCGCCCTACTACGCCATCCAGATCTTTCCGCTGGCGCGCAAGAACTTCGGCGGGGTGAAGACCGACATACGCTGCCGGGTGTTGAACAAGCACTTCGAGCCGATCCCCGGCCTCTACGCCGCGGGCGAGGTCGCCGGCATGGCCGGCGGGCACATCAACGGCCGCGCCGGCCTGGAGGGGACGATGCTCGGGCCGTCCATCTTCAGCGGCCGCGTGGCCGGCGGCTGGGCCGCCCAGGAGGCGGGCTGGGGCGACGGCTTCGTGGGGGTTCCCAACCGCGATTGACCGGTTGCGACGCCTTGTACGGGCGGTTTCCTTCCCGTCCGTGAACCCGCGGCAAAACAGGATCGGCAGGTCACCGACATGATGACGGAACCACAGGTCGAGAAGGTTCGGGGTTACTGCGTGCTGTGCACCGCCCACTGCGCCACCGTGGCCACGGTGGAGGACGGGCGGGTGACCCGGCTGGACGCGGACCATGACCATCCCAACGGCGGCGCCATCTGCGTCAAGGGGAAGGCGGCCCCGGAGCTGGTCTACAACGGCGAACGCCTGGACTACCCGTTGCGCCGCACCAACCCCAAGGGCGCGGCAGACCCGGGCTGGGAACGGGTCGGCTGGGACGAGGCGCTGGACGACATCGCCGCGCGCCTGCTGAGCATCCGGGAGCGCTTCGGCGCCGAGGCCATCGCCATGGCCCGGGGGACCGCCAGCGGCACCTCCGTGGACGACGTCAGCCAGTGGTCGACGCGTCTGATCAACCGCATCGGCAGCCCCAACTCGGTTTCCACCACCCACGTCTGCAACTGGCACAAGGATACCGTGTTCAGCTACACGTTTGGCGTGCCGCAGCCGTCGCCGGACGTGCTTCACAGCGGCGCCTTCCTCCTGTGGGGCCACAACCCGAGCTCCACACAGCTCATGCTGGCCCAGGACGTGGTCACCGCGCGCAAGAGCGGCATGAAGGTCGTGGTGGTGGACCCGCGAAGGGTCGGCCTCGGTAGCCAGGCGGACGTGCTGCTCCAGGTACGGCCGGGCGCCGACGGGGCGCTGGCCCTGGCCCTCGTCCATGTCATGATCGAGGAAGGACGGTACGACGACGCCTTCGTCCGCGACTGGACCAACGGCCCGTTCCTGCTGCGCACGGACACCGGAGAGCCGTTGACCGAGGCGGACTTGGCGGCCGGGGGCAGTCCGGACCGCTACGTGGTCTGGGACGAGTCCTCGGAGCGGGCAGTGGCCTACGATCCGCATGCGCGGACCTGCACGGAAGACGGCGTGTGCCCAGCGCTGTCCGGCACCGTGAGCGTGCCGGCCGGGGACGGCGCCGTGGTCTCGTGCGAGCCGGCGTTCGCCGCTCTTGCGCGGTTGGCCGCGTCCCACGCGCCGGAACGGTCCGAAAGCGTCACGCGTGTCCCCGCGGACCAGGTCCGCGAAGCCGCGCGTATCCTCAGCGACCACCGGCCCGTGAGCATGTTCATGTGGAACGGCATCGGCCAGCACACGAACGCGAGCCAGACCAGCCGGGCCATATCCATTCTGTACGCGTTGCTGGGAGACATCGATGCGCCTGGGGGCAACCTGATGCTGCCCATGGCGCCGTTTCGCGGGGTGGACGGCAAGGAGTTCCTCCCCGCCGCGGCGGCGGCCAGGCGCATCGGCCTCGACGAGAAGCCGCTGGGCCCGCCGGCGACCGCGGGCGCGTGTGCGGCCCACGACGTCTACAACGCCATCCTGGAGGACCGCCCGTATCCGGTCCGCGCCCTGATCAACCTGGGCTCCAATACCGTGCTCTCCAACGGCGACCCGGCACGCGGGCACGACGCCCTCTGCGCGCTGGAGCTCGGGGTGGCCACCGAGCTGTTCATGACTCCGACGGCCCAGCTCTGCGACTACGTGCTGCCGGCCACGAGCTTCCTGGAGATGGAACACCTCTGCGGCGGTTTCCGCCACCGGGTGGATGCCCGCACCCACGTCCAGTACCGGCCCAAGGCCGTGGAGCCGCTGGCGGAGCGGCGGTCGGACACATGGGTGGTGTTCGAGCTGGCCAAACGCATGGGCTTCGCCGACGATTTCTGGGACGGCGACGTGGAGGCGGCCTATGCCCACCAGTTGGAACCCACCGGCATGACCCTGGACGAGCTCAGGGCGCACCCGGGGGGCGTGACCTTGGAGAGTCCCCGGCGCTACCGCAAGTATGCGGACACCGACGACGAGGGTCGGCCGAAGGGCTTCAACAACCCGTCCGGCCGGGTGGAGATCTATTCCCATCGGCTTGCGCAGCACGGGTTTGCGCCGCTGCCGGAATACCAGGAGCCGGCCCTGAGCCCCACGAGCCGGCCGGACCTTGCCGCGGAGTATCCCCTGGTCCTCACCAACGCCAAGTTCACGACCTTCATCCACAGCCAGCACCGGGCTCTTCCCAGTCTCCGCAAGGCGGCGCCGGAGCCCACCGCCGAGCTGCATCCGGACACGGCGCGGGAGCAGGGCATCGAGCACAAGCAATGGATGGTCGTGGAAAGCCCGAAGGGCGCCGTCAAGGTGCGGGCGAACCTCACCGCCCGGATCATCCCCGGCGTGGTCTGCCTGCAGCACGGCTGGTGGCAGCCGTGCCGGGAGCTCGAGCTGCCGGGTCATGATCCCTTCTCGGGGCTTGGAGCAAACCCCAACGGGCTGGTGGACGCGGAGCACCGCGACCCCATCAGCGGATCGCTGCCGCACCGGTCGTCCCTGTGCCGCGTGCGCCCGGCCGATGACGCTGACGTCCCAACAACCGTCATTCCCGCGAAAGCGGGAATCCAGGCGGAGGGCGGGCGCCAGACGTAGGCCGCCCCGTGCCCACCCCTGGATTCCCGCCCCACGGGAATGACAGAAAGAGGCGGAAATGGTTCCGCCGAGACTTTCCCGGAGGAGACGAATGGTTCTAGTCCTCAAGAATGAACAACTGGAAGATCTGGTCCCAATGACGGACGAGATCGACGCCATCGAACAGGCCTATCGGGAGATGGGCGAGGGCAGCGCGGTGAATTCACCCCGGGCCCGGCTGCGGGTGCAGGCGCCGGGGAAGAAGCCCGGCTTCCAGTACTACTTCAACAACATCATGGGCCTCGTGCCCGGGATGAAGTCGATGGGGCTCCGGATCGACTCGACCTTCTCCGACGAGGAGGAGGTGGCCGGCACCAAGCGGCGGATCTACCCCGGGGACTACGTCGGGCTCGTTTTCCTGTTCGACATGGAGGACTGCTCGCTTCTGTCCATCATGGACGACCACTTCATCTCCATCTTCCGGGTCGGCGCCACCAGCGGAGTGGCGGCCAAGCACCTGGCGCGGGCGGATGCCCGGGTCATGGGGCTGGTGGGTTCCGGAGAGCAGGCCAAGACGCAGCTACTGGCGGCCTGCGCCGTGCGCCAGCTCGACACGGTCAAGGTGTTCAGCCCCACCCGCGCCAACCGGGAGCGCTTCGCCGAGGAGATGACCGAGAAGGCCGGGGTGGAGATCGTGCCGGTGCACACGGCGGAAGAGGCCGTGCGCGGCAGCGACATCGTCACCGCCGCCACCAACACGGTGGACCCGGTCATCAACGGCGAGTGGCTCGAGAAGGGCGCGTTCGTCAACAGCATCGTGGGCGGCGACAGCTACCTGTCGCGCCACGAGCTGGACGACGCCGTCATCGAGCGCGCCGGCCTGATCGTGGTGGGTTTTCGCAGGCAGGTCTTTCTCGACAAGCAGGCGGAGCTGTTCCCCCGCATCGAGCGCGGCCTCATCAAGGAGGAGGACCTGCACGAACTGGGCGAACTCCTGACGGGCCAGTGCCGCGGCCGTGAGAACGACGACGAGATCATCGTCTTCAAGAACAACACCGGCATGGGCATCCAGTTCGCCGCCACCGCCCGGATCCTCTACGAGGCCGCCCGCAAGAAGGGCATCGGCACCGAGCTCCCGTCCGAGCTGTTCGTCACCGACCGCAAGGGCAAGACCTACTCGCCGTAGTTCCGTCGGTCAGGTCGAACTGACGACTTCATCGCATACCCTCGAGTCGAACCGTCAGCCGAGGACGCCGCCGGCCGGAAGCGCCGCGGGCTTCACTGGCCGCCGGATGAGCAGCGTGACTCCCGAGCACAGGATCTGCACGGCGATGAAGAGGATCAGGGACAGGTCGTAGCTGCCGGTGTAGTCGTAGGGGTAGCCGAAGGCGAGGCCGCCGGTGGCGGCGCAGAGCAGGAGGATCGGCACGCTGAGGCTCCGGACCGTGCCGAGGGTTATGCGGCCGAAGTAGTTTGCCCACATGACCTCTTGAAGGACCTGTGCACCGCCGAGGCCGGCCCCGTAGAGGAAGAAGGCTACATAGAGCCAACGCAACTCGGTGGTCTGCAGGGCGAGGACGAGCCCCGAGGCTTGTATCACGAACATCAGCGCCGTGGCCTTGCGGACGCTGACCCGTTCCCCGATGAACCCCCACAGAAGGCCCGATCCGAGCTGGGTCGCGGCGGTGACCGTCTGCACGGAGCCCGCCCAGACCGGCGAGTAGCCCATGTCGGAAATGAACGGGACCAGGTGGAGGTTGAAACCCGCCACCCCCATGTCCACGGTGCTGAAGATGAAGGTGATGAGCCAGAAGGTCGACGTGCGCATGGCTTCGCGCCGGGTCCAGCTCACGTCGGCGAGCACCGGAGTGCCGCCGGGCCGGTCCGAGTCCTGGGATCCGTAAGGCTCGGGGGCGCCGTCAGGGTGAAGCCCGAGGTCCTCCGGGCTCCGCCGCATCCACACCGCCGCCGGGATCAGGATGAGGAAGATCACCAGGCACCCGAACAGGATCCACACGTAACGCCAGCCGATGGCGGTCAGGAGCACCGCGGCCACCAGGGCAATGGCGGTCTTGGAGATGCCCTGTCCCAGGTGCGCGATGGCCACGGCCCGGCCGCGCTTCTTCACGAACCAGCGGGAGATGGTGACGTTGACCACGAAGTAGCACACCAGGGCGTGGCCGATGGACACCGGGCCCACCCGTATCAGCGCGAATTCCCAGAAGTTTCGGGCGTATCCCAGCAGCAGGAACCCGGCGATGGAGATGGCCGCGCCGATGACCATGAGCCAGCGGGCGCCGTAGCGATCCAGCAGGGAGCCGATCCACGGCGCCACGCCGGCGTAGCTCACCAGTTCCATGGCGCGCATGAGCGAGAACCTGCCCCGGGAGACGCCGAAATCGGCGGTGATGGACTTCATCAGCACCCCGAGGGTGCTGGAAAGGTAGAAGGGGCACGCGAGCTGCACCACGAAGCCGGTGCCGACGATGTACCAGCCGTAGAACAGCCTGGGTCTTGTGGATTTCTGCATCGTTTCCAGCGGGCGGTTCGATTACCGGGACGCTTCGGGCGTTGCCGGGTGCCGCGGCCTCCGTATCGTCAGCGTCAGCGCGGATGAAATCAGCAGCATGGTCATGAACAGGAAGAGCGAGATCCTGTAGGACCCGGTGTAGTCGTACACGAAACCGAAGAACGGCGGCCCGCAGACCCCGCACAACAGCACGATCTGCAGGGCCGCGCCGCGGACGGTGCCGAGGGAGATACGGCCGAAATAGTCGGCCCACATGACCTCTTCCAGCACCTGGGCGCCGCCGAGCCCCAGCCCGTAGAAGAAGAACCCGAGGTAGATGGTCGGGAGGTCCTGCGCGTTCGCCGCCACGTACAGCCCGGCGGCTTCCACGAGAAACAGGAACGAGATGACCTTGCGGACGCTGACGCGCTCGCCGACGAAGCCCCACAACAGCCCCGAGGTCGCTTGCGTCCCGGCGATGACGGTCATGGTCAGGGCGGCCGGAAAACCGCCGAATCCCAGGTCCGAAACGTAGGAGACCACATGAAGGTTGAGGCCGGTGATGCCGATGTCCACCATGCCGAATGCCAGGATGATCAGCCAGAAGGTGGACGTGCGCCGCACTTCCTTTCGGGTCCAGCGGACGTCGGGCTCCGGTTGGTCCTCCGTCGTCGCCGTCCGGCTCTGCCCGTCGACCGGCTCGCGGGCGGCGTCCCCGTCCGGATGGAGCCCCATGTCCTCCGGGCTCCGTCGCATGAAGATGGCCACCGGGATCACCGCCAGCGCCACCACCAGCACGCCGAACAGGGTCCACACCTGGCGCCATGCGATGAACGTCAGCAGCCAGCCCACCACCGCGGAGATGGCCACCTTGGCGACGCCGTGCCCGAGGTGGGAGATGGCCACGGCCCGGCCCCGCATCCTGACGAACCATCGGGCCACCGTGACGTTCACCACGAAGTAGCAGACCAGCGCATGACCCACGGCCATCAGGGTTACGCGCACGGACGCGAACTGCCAGAAGGAGGACACCCACCCCAGCAACAGAAACCCGACGGCCGAAAGGATCGCGCCCGCGACCATCATGCCGCGCGGGCCGTACTGGTCCAGCTTGGTCCCCACCCAGGGAGCCATGAGGGCGTACAGGAGATGCTCACCGGATCGCAGCAGCGAGAAGATGCCCCTGGACACCCCGAGATCGGCGGTGACGGGCTTGAGAAAGACGCTGAGGGTGCTGGAGAGGAAGAAGGCGCAGGAGATGTTGGCCAGAAAGGCGGCGCCGACGATGTACCAGCCGTAGAAGATCCCCGGGCTTCCGGAACGGTGGGTGGAATCAGGGGTCACGGCGGTCCTGGGCGTCGAAGACGGGCGGTCGGCTCATGCTTCTCTCCTCCGGCAACGGGTGCGGTGCGCGCGGGCTGGGTGCGTTCAGGAAGACTACTTAAGTAGGCAATCGCTCGGTCCGAGTCAATCCAGTGTCCTGTCGGGAGCCGGCCACAGCCGCCGGTCGAACCGGCGCATCCAGTCGAGCCCGGTGATCCACACCGCCAGCACGGAGACCAGAAGCAGCGAATTGGCCACGGTGAACGACACGTAGTAGCTGCCGGTGAGATCGTGCAGCGCTCCTCCCAGCCAGGCGCCCAGGCCGCCGCCGACGCCCACGCTCATGACCGAGAACCCGAAGATGGTGCCGAAGCCCCTGCCGGCGAAGATGTCGGCGGTGATGGCCGACAGGATCACGGCGCGGGAGCCGAAGGCGATGCCGAAGCCGCCGACGTAGACGTACAGCAGCCAGGGCTGCGAGGTGTCCGTGGCCAGGGTGAGGGCCAGGACCCCGACCGCCGCGCAGGCGATGTTGAGGGTGTAGGCCGTCGTCTTGGTGAAGGCGTCGGCGATGTAGCCGAAGGCCACGCGTCCGCCGGCGCTGACGAACGCCATGACGCCGAAGACCCCGGCGGCCCAGATGTGGCTGTAACCGATATCCACCACGTGGGCGACCTGATGGGTGACGATCAGCATGGTGCCCACCGACCCCAGCATCCGGGAGATGAACACGCTCCAGAACTGTATGCTCCTCAACGCCAGGGACGCCGACCATTCCCCGGCCCCGGCGCCGCCCTTGGCGCCCGCCGGCTCGCGTGCGCTTTGCGGGCTGGGCCGGTAGGTGTTCCACACCAGGGGTATGATGAAAATGAGGATTGCCGCGGCCAGCGCCTGGAACACCCGCGGCCAGCCCCACAGGGAGATCAGCCCCTGACAGAGGGGCGAGAGGATCAGGGTGCCCACCCCCACCGCGCCGTAGACGATGCCCAGGACGAGACCCCGGCGGGAAGGGAACCACTCCGACACCACCACCACGTGGGGGATCACCCCGCCGGCCGCGAACCCCATCGACACCACCACCCCGAAGTAGAGATAGAGCTCCCACGCCGTGCTGACCTGGCTGCACAGGAGCAGGCCGGCGGCCAGGACCACGCTGCCCGCCATCACGACCCGTCGCGGCCCCAGGCGGTCGGTGAGCCGTCCGATGAAGGGCGATACGAGGGCGTCGGTCACCAGGTTCGCCGTCTGGAGCCCGGCGGTGACCGCGCGGCTCCAGTGGAAGGTGTCGAGGAGCGCCACGAAGAAGACCCCGAAGGAGGTGTGAAGGCCGCGAACGAAGCCGAAGGTCAGGGAAGCGGTCCCGGCGATGACCCACGGCCGGTTGGTTTGGCGCGTCATGCGGACTCCGGTTGGTGAACGTCGCCCGGAAGGTGGAGCTTGCGCGGGGGGCGCACGGCCAGGACGAGGAACGCCGACAGCAGCAAGGCGCCGATAAAGACGCTGAACGACAGGAAATAGCTGCCGGTGTAGTCGTGGAAGAAGCCGAAGAAGGGCGGGCCGACGGTCGTGCCTATCCGGGTGATCATGATGCCCAGATTGCGCACCCGGCCCAGGGAGACGCGGCCGAAGTAGTTGGCCCACAGCAGCTCGCGAATCACCAGGATCCCGCCCAGGCCGAAACCGTAGATGATGAAACCAAGGTAGACCGAGCCCAGCCCCAGGGACGCAAGGGCCAGCGCCAGGCCGCAAACCTGCAGGAGGAACTGGGCGGCGGCCGCCTTGCGCACGTCGATATGCTCGCCCACCACTCCCCAGATGAGGTTGCCGGCCATCTGTGTCAGGGACATCGCCCCCATTACGGTGGCGGCGACCTCGGGCGAATAGCCGATGTCCGTAATGTAGGGATAGATGTGCAGGTTCAACCCGATGATCCCGAACGTGACGGTGCCGTAGGTGACGACCAGCAGCCAGAACGTGCCGGTGTGGACGGCCTCCCTTCGCGTCCATGTGATTTCGGCCGCGGGCGCCTGGTGGGCTTCCTGTTCCGGAGTCTTGCCCGGGAAGGGCTGATGAGACGCCGGCGCGCCGTCCGGTTGCAGGCCCATATCCTCCGGGCTCCGCCGGACCACCAGGAAGGCCGGCAGCACCACCATGGCCAGGGTCAACAGGCCGAACACCATCCAGGTGTTGCGCCACCCCACCAGCGCGAAGAGCCACACGGCGAGCAGGGGCATGGTCGCCTTGGCGAGACCGTTTCCGGTGTTGGCGATGGAGATGGCGCGGCCCCGCTTGCGGACGAACCAGCGCGAGATCATGACGTTGACCACCATGTAGCTCATGAGCGTGTCGCCCACGGTGACGGGGAGCCATCGTATGAACATGAACTGCCAGAACTCCTGGATCTGGCTGAGCAGGATGAAGCCGGTCCCTCCCACCAGCGCCCCGGTCACGATGAGCCATCGGGCTCCGTAACTGTCGATGAGGGGTCCTACCAGGGCCGCTATCACCGAGGAGAACATGACCTCGCCGCTGCGGATGAACGAGAAGACTCCCCGGGAAATGCCGAACTCGGCCGTGAGGGGTTTCAGAAAGATGCTGAGGGTGCTGGATAGCGCGAAGGACGAGCCCAGGTAGCAGATGAAGCCGACGCCGACGATGTACCAGCCGTAGAAGATCTTGCGGGTCACTATATCGAGTTGGTTTACTGGTGCGTCGCGGGAATGGCAACCATTACGGCGGCACCCCGCTGTTCCGAAACGTTGCGTTTTTCAGAATAAAACTTCGAGAAATGAGATTATTTGTCCGCGTGGCCCGAAAGAAATCCTTGACAGAGTGCGGCTGGGACCTTAAATTTTTCTTAGTGAAAGAAGGGTTGAAAAGGAGGCGCGGGAACCGGTTTCAGTCTAATGGAACGGCGGTAACAGCGATGAGGGAAGATACGAAAGTTTCAGTTCTTGCGGCCCAGGACAAGGAGCCCGGCGACAGCCCTGCTCGGGAGCGTGCAATGGCCGATGCATTCGATGCCGTGACGTTGTTCGATGCCGACGGCGTGGACGCGGACCTGTATACCGACACGGTCCAGCGCAAGACGCCGCTGGAGCCCGAGAAGCAGCTGCTTCTCGCCATCCTCGAGGATGCCCTCGCCTGTTACCGAAAGAACATCTTTGCCCGCACCGCCAAGAAGCGGACGGCCTATCGGGACGCGGAGGAATGGATCTTCGCCACCGACGATGAGCGTTTCCTGGGCTTCGAGTCCGTTTGCGGAGCGCTGGGAATAGAGCCCAGCTACCTGCGGCGGGGCCTGGTGGAGTGGAAGAGGCGCAAGGTCAAGACCAACGCCCCGGCCGAAGCGGCGTAGGGACGGGTTTCGAACCTGCCGCAGCCCGCATTTCGCCATTCAGGGGGGTGAGGTTCGCCCTAGTGTCCTGTCCGGTTAATTCGCACCATAAGATGCGCCGGATTTTTCGTTGTCGGCAAGGCGCGATGACGAGCAGTGGCGGTTACCACGCGAGGAAGAGCAACGCAGCCGACGGCGAAAAAGACAAGCAGATTATGGTGTGAATTAACCGGACAGGACACTAGCTACCGGTTGGATTTCTTGAACTCCGTCCGCAGCTCGGACGCAAGCCGCCCGAGGCGGTAGGTCTTCCAGTCGATGAACCTCGCGTAGCCCGCCAGCCGCGGGTGCACCGCCGCAATTTGACGCCACATCTCCTGCGTGATCGAGCGGTAGTCGGGATGCCCTTGCGGCATCGTCCGCAACTCGCCGATGTGCACCGCCTCCCGCAGGTTCATCTTCATGTACCATCGCGTGCGATAGGCGAACGGCACCACGTACTGCGCCTCCCGCGGATGGTCTCCCCGGATCCGTTCATGGAGTTCGGCGGCGCGGTCCATGCAGCGGCGGTACTCGCCGTCGAATCCCGCCTCGGCGATCTCCGGCGGGGTGTCGTAGCCGTGGGCCGTGGTGAAGTCCTGCCGTTCCTGGCTCAGCAGGCGATGCCGCTGGAGGTCGCGATAGGCGCCGAGGTTGCCGATGATGTCGAAGGTGTAATAGACCTGCTCCAGCGCGCGCCCGGGCTTCTCGCGCCGGTGCCGCCGGCCCTTCATGTAGGCGTCGAGCACCGCCTGTTTCCGTTCATCCGGCAGCCGCGCCGCCAACTCCCGCAACTGTGGCAGCGGGTGCGTCGCGTGGGGATACAGGACGGCGGCGATGATCCGCTCTTCCGCCTGCCCGTCGTGATCCACCAACGTCACGCTGGGGCCTTCCCGCACCGGTTCGGTCACCAACTCCTCCGCCAGCGCGCGGGTGCGGCTGAACGTCTCCGACAGGTACGGGCTCCGCTGAGCCCGCTTCACGAACGAGGGGATCAGCGTGTCCAGCTCCCGGCGCATGGCGCCGCCGAGGTCGCGGAGCTCCGCGAGGTCGCTGGAATGGCATTTGGACAACAGGTACTCGAAGGCCTGTCCCACTCCGAACAGCCCGACGTTGGTGCGGGTCGCCGCCGGCAGATAGCCCCGCAGGATGTCGCAGGCATGGGCCCGTACCGTGGACCGGTACGCGGTCTCCGCCCAGCGGGCGAGCTTCTCGTCCTTGCGGGCTTCGGCGTAGGTGACGGCGTCGCCGGTTCCGGGGTGCCGCAGTTCCGTTTCCTCCAGCGGAACGGACTTCCGGACGTGCTCGATCATGGGTTCCATCTGCCGCGAGTAGGTGTCGAACAGGAGCTCCATGAGCTCCAGGTAGGCCTCGCCGTGTCTCGACCGGGCAAGGGTCGGCTCGATGAAGAACAGGTGCCGGCCGGAGGCGTCCTTCCGGTCGAAGCGCACGTAACGGGTGGACTTCTCCAGCGGCGCCATGCCGATCCGCGCGTCCTCGAGGGCCTTGGCGGCCACGTTGGAGATGTCCTCGCAGGCCACGTGGGCGCCCCCGAGCTGGGCAACCGAGTCGTCGCCGTATCCGATGAGCACCCGTTCGTAGAAGGCCCGGGCCCGGCGCACCGCGGGGTCGTCGCGGCCGGCCGCTGCCGGGGTGTCCAGGGCGGCGGAGAGGTCCTCGTCACGGAGAAACTCGTCGAGGAACGTGCGCCGGAGGTCCTTGGCCGACCGGCTGTAGCGCGAGAAGAGCGCTCCGGCCACCTCTTGCGGCAGCCTGAGGCCGAAGACCGGCCGGTCCACGTTGGTGAAGAACCGCGCGAGTCGCTCGCGTTCCGCCGGAGTGAAGTTTTCCATGGGGATTCCGGAGATTATCGGTTGGCGAGGGAAAAATCCAATCGAAAGCGTTGATACGCGTTGTATGCTGCCTGACTCATCTGGCAAACTTGTTCAAGGAGAGTCGCGAAAGCCGGCCATCAAAGGAGTCCATTGTCCATGAGCGACGTCAATCTCGACGAGTTGTGCATCAACACGATCCGTACCCTCTCCATCGACGGGGTCCAGCAGGCCAACTCCGGCCACCCGGGCACGCCCATGGCCATGGCGCCGGTGGCGTATTGCCTGTGGCAGCGTTTTCTGCGGTTCGATCCCGACGATCCCATCTGGCCCAACCGGGACCGGTTCGTGCTGTCCGCGGGGCACGCGTCCATGCTGCTGTACTCGATGCTCCACCTGACCGGCGTCAAGGCCGTCAGCAAGGACTACGAGACGCTGGGTTCCCTGTCCGTGCCGCTGGAAGCCTTGAAGCAGTTCCGTCAGCTCGACAGCCGCTGTCCCGGCCACCCCGAGTACCGCTGGACCTCTGGAGTGGAGACCACCACCGGGCCCCTGGGGCAGGGGGTCGCCACCAGCGTGGGCATGGCCATCGCCGGGAGCTGGATGGCCAGCCGCTACAACCAGCCCGGCTTCGAGGATCTCGTCGACTTCGACGTGTACGCGCTGTGCGGCGACGGCTGCATGATGGAAGGCGTGTGCAACGAGGCGGCGTCGCTCGCGGGGCACCTGAAGCTGTCCAAGCTTTGCTGGATCTACGACAACAACCGCATCACCATCGAGGGCCACACCGCGCTTGCCTTCTCCGACGACGTCGCCACCCGTTTCCTGGGCTACGGATGGAACGTGGTCCGGGTCGGCGACGCCAATGACCTGGAGATGCTGGAGCGGGCCTTCCGCACGTTCCAGAACACCACGGACCGGCCGACCCTGGTGATCGTGGACAGCCACATCGGCTACGGCTCGCCCAACAAGCAGGACACCAGCGGCGCCCACGGCGAGCCCTTGGGGGTGGAGGAAGTCAAGCTCACCAAGAAGCGCTACGGCTGGCCGGAGGACGCGTGGTTCCACGTCCCCGACGGCGTGCGGGAGCATTTCGGGCAAGGCATGGGGGACCGCGGCAAGTCCCTGCGCGATGCGTGGTTCGACCGCCTCGATGACTATCGGGCACGGTACCCGGAACTCGCCGACGAGCTCTACCGGATGCAGCACCGCCAGCTTCCCGAGGGGTGGGACCGGGACCTGCCCGAGTTTCCCGCGGACCCCAAGGGACTGTCGGGCCGCGACGCCTCCGGCAAGGTGCTGAACGCGCTGGCGGGGAACGTCCCATGGCTCATGGGCGGCGCGGCGGACCTGGCGCCCTCCACCAAGACCCGTCTGACCTTCGAGGGGGCCGGCGACTTCTCGGCGGAGACCCCGGCCGGGCGCAACCTCCATTTCGGCGTGCGGGAGCACGCCATGGCCTCGGTCCTGAACGGCATGGCGCTGGTGAAGGTGCGCGCCTACGGGTCCGGCTTCCTGATCTTCAGCGACTACGCCCGGGGCGCCATCCGCTTGAGCGCCCTCATGGAGTTGCCGGTGGTCCACATCTTCACCCATGACTCCATCGGGGTCGGGGAGGACGGGCCGACGCACCAGCCGGTGGAGCACCTGGCCTCGCTGCGCGCGGTGCCGGGCCTGATGGTGATCCGCCCGGCGGACGCCAACGAGGTCACGGCCGCCTGGAAGCTGGTCATGGAGGCGCACCACGAGCCGGCGGTGCTGGTGGTGACGCGCCAGGCGCTGCCGACCCTGGACCGCGCCCGGTACGCCTCGGCGGACGGCGTCGCCCGCGGCGCCTACATGTTGGCGGACGCGCCGGACGGCAAGCCCGACGTCCTGCTGCTCGCCACCGGCAGCGAGGTGTCGTTGTGCGTGGAGGCCCACGAGGCGCTGGCGGCGGAGGGGATCAAGGCGCGGGTGGTGAGCATGCCCTGCTGGGAGCTGTTCGACGATCAGGACGAGAGCTACCGGAACAGCGTGATCCCGCCGGAGGTGACGGCCCGGGTGTCGGTGGAGCAGGCCTCGGTGTTCGGCTGGACCAAGTACACCGGCATCGACGGACACCAGATCGGCATGCGGTCCTTCGGCGCGTCGGCGCCGCTCAAGGACCTGCAGAAGAAGTTCGGCTTTACCGCCGACGACGTGGTCGCGGCGGCCAGGGAGCAGATCGGCCGGGCGCGGCAGCGGCGGGGCGGCGGACCCGTCCCGGCAGGGAGCGTGGAGGCAACATGAACCCATTGAAGGACCTGAACGAGTTCGGGCAGTCCGTGTGGCTGGACTTCATCCAGCGGAAGCTTCTCACCGGCGGCGAACTGAAGCGTCTGGTGGAAGAGGACGGACTCAAGGGCGTCACGTCCAATCCGGCCATCTTCGAGAAGGCCATCGCCGACAGCGACGACTACGACGACGTCATCGCGGAGATGGGCGGCGACGGGTCGGCGGACCCCAAGGGGGTGTACGAGGCCATCGCCACCCGCGACATCCAGGACGCGGCGGACGTGTTGCGGCCGGTGTACGACGAGACCGGGCGGCGTGACGGATACGTCAGCCTGGAAGTGTCCCCTTATCTGGCCCACGACACCGAGGGGACCGTGGCGGAGGCGCGGCGGCTGTGGAACACCGTTTCGCGGGACAACCTGCTGATCAAGGTGCCCGGCACGCCCGCGGGGGTGCCGGCCATCGAGCAGTTGATCGGGGAGGGCATCAGCGTCAACGTGACCTTGCTGTTCGCAAGGGAAGCCTACGAGCAGGTGGCTCAGGCCTACATCCGGGGGCTGGCCAAGGCGGCCGCCGACGGGCTGGACGTGGGCCGCATCGCCAGCGTGGCGAGCTTCTTCATCTCCCGCATCGACAGCTTGGTGGACGGGGCTCTCGACAAGCGGTTGGAGAACGCGGACGGCGAAGCCGAGAAGGAGCGCCTGCGGGCGTTGAAGGGCAAGGTCGCCATCGCCAACGCCAAGCTCACCTACAAGCGCTACAAGGAGATCATGCAGGGCGAGGGCTGGCAGGCGCTGGCAGGCAAGGGGGCCCGGCCCCAGCGGCTCCTGTGGGCCAGCACCAGCACCAAGAACCCCGACTACCCGGACGTCCTGTACGTCGACGAGCTCATCGGCGAGGACACGGTGAACACCATTCCGCCGGCCACGCTGGACGCGTTCCGCGATCACGGGAAGATTCGCAAGAGCCTTGAAGAGGACGTCGAAGACGCGGCAGCGACCATGGATGGCCTGGAGCGTGCGGGCGTGTCGATGAGGGAAATCACCGACAAGCTGCTGGAGGACGGGGTCCGGCTCTTTTCCGAGGCCTTCGACAAGCTGCTCGCGGCCGTGGAGGAGGAATGCCGGAAGGCGGCGGACCATGGCCAGGCAGGTTAAGATTCTTCCTTCCATTCTCTCCGCGGACTTCTGCATTCTCGGACAGCAGATCGCCGAGGTGGACGAAGCGGGAGCGGATGCGATTCACGTGGACGTCATGGACGGCCGCTTCGTGCCCAACATCACCATCGGCCCGCTCCTGGTGGAGGCCGCCCGCCGCAGCACCACGCTGCCGCTGGACGTGCACCTGATGATCGTGGAACCGGAGCGCTACCTGGAGGACTTCGCCAAGGCCGGAGCCGACACCCTCCTGGTCCACCAGGAGGCGTGCCCGCACCTCCATCGCACGGTGCAGCAGATCAGGTCGCTGGGCAGCAAGGCCGGAGTGGTGCTCAATCCCGCCACGCCGCTGGCGACACTGGAGGACATCCTGCCGGACCTGGACCAGGTCCTCATCATGAGCGTGAACCCCGGGTTCGGCGGCCAGAGCTTCATCGAGGGCAGCGTGGACAAGGTGCGCCGCCTCAAGCGCATGCTGGACGAGCGGGGTCTGGAAACCGCCATCGAGATCGACGGCGGGGTGGGTCCGGACAATGCCGCCCGGGTCGTCGCGGCGGGCGCCACGCTGCTGGTGGCCGGGTCATCGGTCTACAAGGCGCCCGGCGGCGCCGCCCAAGGCGTCCGGCGGCTACGGGCCAGCATTCCTTCCGCGCCATAGGGCGGTCCACCGACCGACCGGCGGGGCGCCTTCCCCGCTTACCGCATGGGCAGGGTCACGTCGTGCCGTTGCGTCGTTCCCGGGCTCACCACCACCCGCTGCTCTACCTCGCCCAGTCGCTCGTGCCAGAACCGCACATCGTAGGTTCCCGGCGGGATCCCGTCGATGGCGTAGCGGCCGCGGGAGCCGGTCACCGCGAAGAACCGGTTCGGCGTCACCACGATGTAGGCGCTCATCCAGGCGTGGTGCAGCTCGCAGATGATCCGTACGAGGCCGGGCTGCCGGAGTGTCCTCGTCACCCGGCGCCAGCGGGGGATCCCGTCGTTGAACAGGGTCCGGGCTCCGATCCGGGCGTGAGCGTCGTGGAGGATGACGTCGCTGTTCAGGAGCAGCAGGTTGCTGCCCACGGGGGCGGCCTGGACGTGGGGCGCGAACCGGCAGCCGATGTTGTCGAGCTGGAGGTTCCGGGGTTGCCCCGTCCGCCCGTCGAGGCCCGGCCCTCGCAGGGTGACGACGACGTTTTTCAAGGCGCCCCCGGAAGCCGCCACCAGGCTCTGGTCGGGCACCAGGGAGCCGCAGAAGGCCTGCTCCTTGTGGACCCGCAAGACGCCGGGAGGAGGCGGCGGGCCGGAAAGGCGTACGGTCCCGGCAAGGGTCCCGGTCGTGTAGGGAAGGGGACGCGATGCGGCGATTCGGCCGCCGGGCTGCCCCGCGGCGTCGCCGGCGACGAACCAGAGAGCGGCCAGCACCAGAGCTGCGGCGAGCGCCCGGCGAGGTCTCGGATCAACCTCGGGCCGGCGCGCCGCCGGTTTCGAAAAAACAAAATCGGGAAGGCCCTTGCGGACCTTCCCGATTCGGATGAAGTTGGCTGTCGTGTTCATGTTTCCGGGCAGTCCTCTGGGAGAACCGTCCCGGAGCGGCGCAAGCGCCGGCGGTTCTAGTGGGCCGACTCCTGGACATTCAGGTTCACCAGCTCCGTGGCCGCCTGATCCTCCGCCAGCATGCCCCAACTCTTGATCCAGGCGGCGGTACGCTCCAGCTCGTTGGCCGGGATCGGCGCCGGATCCACCACCACGATGCGGCTCTCGCGAAGCTCGTCCGCGCGCAGGGCGGCGATCTCCGGGTCGTCGCTGTGGTAGTCGATGAAGTACTGCATGTACTTCTTCTTGTCGGCGTTGACGCGGCGCACGGCCTCGCGCACGGCCCGGTTGAACATGCCGTAGGTTTCCGCGTCCACGTTCTCGGACGCCACCTCGGTGCCGTGGAGGGAAGCGGCCACGACGATGCGGCAGCCTTTCTTCTCCGCCAGCGTGAGATACGGCTCGGTCAGTGGCGTGGACTCGATCTCACCCTTCATCACCGAGTCCAGGCGGTAGCGGGAACCGCGGGGCGCCTGGCAGAGATTGATCGCGTCACGGGTGAGGAAGCCCTCGAGCATGTGGAGGGTCAGGTAGTGGGTGCCGAAATAAAAGGGCACGCCCACCAGCTTGTGGGCGAGCTGCTGGGCCGTGTAGACCTCCGAGTCGGGCCGTACCACGAGTCCGGCGTAGGCGATGATGGAGCGCCGGCCGATCTGCCGTCCGGTGTCGACGCTGGAGTCCTGCACCCGGCAGTAGTTGCCCCACTCGCAGGCGTTGTACATGTCGGCCTTGCCCTGCTCGAACAGCATGCCGTGGCTCGCGTGCGGGTTCGCGTCCTTGGGGTCGGTCACGTCGGTATGGGTGTTCTTGTCGCCGGGGCCGCGGTCGGCAAACTCGATCTCGAGCCCTTCCTTCTCGAAGAGTCCCTCGTTGTATGCGACCAGCTCGCACAGACCCTGGAACGGCGCGGTGCTCTCAAGAACCAGCTTCTTCATCTTGCTCTCCTTTGGAATGTTTTTGCGTACCGGAGGGGGCGTGGCGAAAGCCGGCCCAGTTGTGAATCCCCTAACACAAATCCCGACCGGTTTGCAACGGCATCCCGTATCGGTCCGGAAGGCGGAAAACCCCGATCTTGTCTCCCCGCCCGGCTTCGTGCCACACTGCCACCGTGCCGCAATCCTCGTCCACACGCCCCGATCCTGCCGCCGGTGACTCCAGACAGACCCGCTCTCTCAAGGACGTCCAACAGTCCCGGGTGTCCTTCGGCGCGCTCCGGCAACCGCACTTCCGCGCCTACTTCTCCTACACCATGCTGGCCATGATGGCCGACAACATCGAGCACGTGATCAGCTACTGGGTGATCTACGACCTGTTCAAGTGGGAGGAGCTGCAGGGGTTCGCGGTCATCAGCCACTGGTCGCCGTTCCTGCTGCTTTCCTGGTACGTCGGCCTCCTGTCGGACCGCTTCGACTGCCGCCGGGTGATCCAGTGGGCGATGATCCTCTATTTCGTTCTCACCATCGCCTGGGCCTGGTTCATCATCACCGGGACGCTCACGGTCTGGCACGCCTGTGCGCTGCTGGTGGTGCACGGCGTCGCCGGCGTCCTGTGGAGCCCCGGAAGCCAGCTCATCCTTCACGACATGGTGGGTCCGGAGCATCTGCAAAGCGCCGTCCGCCTCAGCGCCACCAGCCGGCAACTGGGGATCCTCGCGGGGCCGGCCCTGGGCGGATTCATGATGCGCGGGCTGGGCGCGGCGTGGGGTCTGGTGATAAACGCGCTGTTCTATATTCCACTGACCCTGTGGCTGTCCCGAGTACCCTATACCGGACGCGGCGCCCAGCAGGTGCAGGCGCGCCGGGTCACCTGGGCCCGGGCCCTGGAGGCGCTCCGGGAGGCCCGGAGCAACCACGTCATCGTCTCGATGGTTTGCCTGGTGGGACTTTCCTCGCTGGTGGTCGGCAACGCCTTCCAGGCCCAGATGCCGGGGTTCGCCATCAACCTCGGAGTGGGGGAGGCGGGCTACAGCGTGCTGCTCGCCGCCAACGGCGCCGGCGCCTTCGTGAGCGGCGTCCTGCTTGAGAGCCGCGGGTTTCTCCAGGCCCGGGCCCGCACCGCCATCGTCCTGGCGCTCCTCTGGTGCGCCGCGTTGGGCATGTTCGCGTTCACGTCCCACTACTATCTGGCGGTGGCGCTCCTGTTCGCCGCCGGCTTCCTCAACCTGGCCTACCTGACCATGTCGCAAACCCTGGTGCAGCTCGTCTCGCCGGCCCACCTGCGCGGCCAGTTGATCGGCCTGTTCATCATGTCCGGCCTCGGGCTCCGCACCTTCAGCGGCGTCACCGTGGGGATCGCGGGCGGCGTCATCGGCATCCAGTGGTCCCTGGGGCTGAGCTGCGCGTTTCTGCTGGCGGTCATGCTGGTGCTGCTCGCGGTCACCGCCAGGGCCAAGAGCGGCGACGCCGGCACATGAGACATGGTGAACATTGCCACATCAGGGTGTATCCCGTAACGAAGCAAGCATTGATCATCAGGCTCAATCGAAGAGTGTATACGCCCCTGATTCGCCAAACGATGGGCAGACGCAAAGCGGACCGCACGGTGATCGCACGCGCTTGCTTGTGATGTCCGCGTTGCGTAGCTTGTACTCGTTTTTCAGTTGAAGAACGGAGATCATGACGCAACCGACCCTTTTCGCCGACTCCGGCCTTCCGACTGCTCTGGTGGACAATCTCCGGCGTTTCAACCCGTGGTGGGAAGGCGAGGCAATGCCGGTGCAACCGCCTACCCGACGCCACTTGGTGGGCCAGATCCGTCGACGGCTGGATACGTCTGTGGCCCCGATCGTCGTCGTTCGAGGTCCACGGCAGATCGGCAAAACCACGGCGCAGTTCCAGATCATTCAAGATTTGCTTCAGGAGGGCGTGGACCCGAGACGCATCCTTCGGGTGCAGTTCGACGACCTGGGTACGCTGACGAGCTTGAAGGAACCCATCCTCCGGATTTCGGACTGGTTCGAGCGGCGTGTCACACCCATGCGGTTCAATGCGCTGGCCCAGGCCGGGACAGCGGCATACGTGTTCTTTGACGAGGTACAGAACCTGGGCCGGTGGGACGCCCAACTCAAGTCATTGGTGGACAACGCGTCGGTAAAGGCGGTGGTCACCGGAAGCTCGGCGTTGCGCATTGAGTTGGGAAGGGACAGCCTTGCTGGAAGAATCAACACCATCGAGGCCGGGGTATTGTCGCTGACCGAGATCTGCGCGTTGCGAGGGTATGGCACCCCCGAGCCGTTTCTCAGGGACAACGGGTTGGCCGATCTCCTGGACAAGGCGTTCTGGACCGGCTTGCGGACCCATGGGTTCGAGCATGCAGAGGTCCGTGAAGAGGCCTTCAGACATTTCGCGGAACGTGGTGGTTATCCCGTTGTCCATCGTGAACAGGACGTGGACTTCGCCCAACTGGCGGACCATCTCAACGAAACGGTGATAAAGAGGGTCATTCAGCACGATTTGAGGATCGGTGAGCGCGGCCGGAAGCGAGACCCCGACCTGCTTGAGGAACTCTTCCGTTTGGTTTGTCGCTATGCGGGTCAGACGCCGCGGATGGGCACCCTGGCCGAAGAAACCCGATTTACGCTGGGTGCGAACATCGGTTCTCAACGGGTTACCCAATATCTTAAGTTTCTGGGGGATACTTTGCTCGTGCGCCTGATTCCCCCTCTGGAAATTCGCCTGAAGCGGAGCCGAGGCAGCTCGAAACTGTGTCTTGTGGACCACGGACTGAGAGCAAGCTGGCTCCAGGAACACATTCCCCTCGTGCCCGACGATTTGGCGAAACGTCCCGAGTTGACCACGCTGGCCGGCCATTTGGCGGAGAGTATCTTTGGATCGGTGGCGTCGACGATACATGGCCTTGACGTGGCGCATTTCCCGGAGAGAGGGACGGACCGGGAGGTGGATTTTGTGTTGACGGTTGGCGGCACGCGTATCCCGGTGGAGGTCAAGTACCAGAGGCGGATCGATCCATTCAGGGACACGTTGGGGATACGATCATTCCTGGAAAAATCCCTGAACAATGCGCCTTTTGGTATTCTCGTGACTCAAGACTATTCTGGAACGTTGGACGATCCGCGGATCGTCACTCTTCCTCTATCAACCTTCATGATGCTCCGATGAACGCGTCCGCCGCCCTGGTTGTCGCCACGGCTCTCGGCGTCATCCGCATACCGGTGCGCTGATGGAACGGGCTTCCAAAAAAACCCTCTACCTGGCCAACCCCTACGGGTTTTCGTCGCAACAGCGCGAGGGCCCGCTGGCGGTGCTGACGGGGGCGCTGGAAGCGCTGGGCGCGGAGGTGTGGGAGCCGTTCGCGCGCAACCACCAGGTGGACAAGGCCGAGGCCGGCTGGGCGTACCGCATCGGACAGGCCGACCTGCGCGACGTGCGCGAAGCGGACGGCTTGTTCGCCGTCGTCAACGGCTGCCCTCCGGACGAGGGCGTGATGGTCGAGCTGGGCATGGCCGTTGCCTGGAAGAAACCGGTCTTTCTCTTTCGGGACGACTTTCGCCGCTGCACGGACAGCGAGGCGTATCCGTTGAACCTGATGGTGTTCAGCGGCCTTCCGGAGGTCGGTTGGGAAGCCTGCTGGTATACCTCGGTGGCGGAGATCGCGGACCCCGAGAAGGCGCTGGCGCGTTGGCTGAACATTTGACACGGCGTCGCTCGATCGACTATCATTTGCGGCGTATTCCGGGGTGGCGCGGATGCGGAAAGCGGATGAGCCCGAACCGCTCTGTTGCAAGGGTTTTCCACTGATACCTCAAAGTGATGGCAAGTTCCGGCATGACTGACGCCGTTCGTTCGAGATGGGCACTATGAAGGCGTCGCTTCCCCGCCTTTCGCTGGACCTCGAACCGGAGCTTTCGTCCGCCCTCAAGGAGTTGGCCGAGGGGGTGGCGCGCTTTGGAGAGGCTAACGGCCTTTCAAAGGTGCAGATACACAATTTGAGCCTGGCCTTGGACGAGTTGGCGACCAACACCATATCGTACGGTTTCGCCGAGGTGGACAGGCAGGAGCTCCGGGTGGAGTTGCGAATCGAGGAGGACGAGGTCGTCGCGCAACTGGATGACACGGGCATCCCTTTCAATCCGTTCGAGGAAGCCGCCGCACCGGACATACACGCGGCGCTCGAAGACCGGCCCATCGGCGGTCTCGGGGTTTTCCTGACCAAGACCCTGTTCCCCGATCCCGACTACCAACGTACGGATGGGTTCAACCGTATTTCCCTGCGCGCACCTGTGAAAGGAGATAGTTGATGGCAAACGGAAGTGTTTTGGATCTCAGCACGGAGACGGACGGCGATACCACGGTAGTCATCCCCACAGGCCGGATCGACGGCAGTACGGCAAGCCCGTTCCAGGAGGCTCTCCTTAAGCTGATCGAGGACGGGAAAGGCTCGCTCGTGGTGGACTTCGAGAACATCGAGTACATCAGCAGCGCCGGGCTTCGGGTCCTGTTGATGGCCGCCAAGCAGCTTCAGGCCGGCGGCAGGAAGATCGTGCTCTGCGCCATGCGGGACCACATCGCCGAGGTGTTCAAGATCAGTGGCTTCAGTGAGATCCTGGCCATTCACCCCACGCGTCAGGACGCAATCAATGCCGGATGAGTTGGAAACAACGATAGCCGAGGTCGTTTCGTCGTCTGCGGGCGGACCCATCAAGATCTTGGTGGTGGACGATGAAGTGGACCTGGAAGCCTTGGTGCTCCAGAAGTTTCGCCGGCGTATCCGCAGGAACGAGCTGGCGTTCGATTTTGCCCACAACGGCAAGGAGGCCATGGCCAGGCTCGACGAAGACGACGACATCGCGATGGTCATCTCCGACATCAACATGCCGGTGATGGATGGCCTCGCGCTGCTCAAGCAACTCAACGAGACCAAACCCAACATCCGTTCCGTCATCGTGTCCGCCTACGGCGACATGAACAACATCCGGACCGCGATGAACCGGGGAGCGTTCGATTTCGTTACCAAACCCATCGACTTCACCGATCTCGAGATCACCATTGACAAGACCCTCAAGCACCTGGCCCTGGTGCGTGAGGCGTTGTCCAACAGGGACCAGTTGGTGGCCCTCAGCCATGAGCTGGACGTGGCCAGGGACATGCAGGCTTCGGTGCTGCCCCGGAGCTTCCCCGCCACCGACCGTTACAAGACCCACGGCCTGATGATCCCGGCCAAGGAAGTGGGCGGCGACTTCTACGATTTTTTCACGCTGGGGGAGGACAAGCTCGGTGTGGCCATCGGCGACGTATCGGGCAAGGGCATCCCCGCTGCGCTGTTCATGATGGCTTGCCGGACCCTGCTCCGGAGCCGGGCCCTGGAGGGCGGAGCACCCGACCAGTGCCTGGGCTATGTCAACGACGTGTTGTCCGAGGACAATGAAAACTGCATGTTCGTCACCCTCTTTTACGGCGTCCTCGATACCGCGAGCGGCGTCTTCAACTACTGCAACGGCGGACACAATCCGCCGAGGGTTGTGCACGGAGATGGTGAAGTTGCGGCCCTGCCCACCACGCGGGACGTGGCGCTGGGCGTGCTTCCCGGCCACGGCTTCAACCACGACTCCCTCCAACTCCAGGCCGAGGACACACTGTTCCTCTACACCGATGGCGTCACCGAGGCGGAGGGGCCGGGCTCGGAGGAGTTCGGCGAAGAACGTCTCGATGATTTGCTTGGCAGGATCGATCAGGCCGACTGCGCAGAGGTGACTTCACGGGTGTTGGATCACGTGCGGGAATTCGCGGGCGAGAATCCGCAATCGGACGATATCACCTGCGTGGCGCTGCGTTATCACGGACACTAGGGAACCGAAGTTCGTGCATGTCTTTGTGCGGTTCGCTGTCGTGCCGTTGCTGGTGGCGATGTCATCGTTGGCCACCGTCCCGCACTCCACCGCACAGACACCGCCACCGGGTTCCGTCACACAGGGGATCGGTCCGGCCAGCGTCATGTTCGGCCAGTCCTGTGCCCTGAGCGGGCCCGCCAAGGCCTTGGGCGAAGGGATGCGGCGGGGTATCACGGCCGCTTTCGAGGAGACGAATCGAGCCGGCGGCATCCACGGCCGGCGGTTGCGTCTTACCACCCTCGACGATCGTTACGAGCCCGAGACGGCCATCGCCAACACCGACCGCCTCATCAACCAAGAACGTGTCTTCGCCCTGATCGGCGCGGTGGGGACGCCGACCTCGAAGGCGGCGGAGCCCATCGCGACGGAAGCCGGCGTTCCCTATGTGGGCGCCTTCACCGGCGCGGAGTTCCTGCGCGACGCGCGCAAACGTCCCACCGTCATCAACGTACGCGCCTCCTACTATCAGGAGACCGAGGAGATGGTGGAGCGCCTCACCCGGGATCTTGGGGTGGAGCGCATCGGCATCCTTTATCAGGACGACTCCTACGGCCGCGCGGGGCTTTCGGGCACGCTTCAGGCGCTGCACCGTCGCGGCATGACGCTGGCCGCGGAGGCCACGTATCCGCGCAACACCCGGGCCGTCAAGACCGCGGTGCTGGACCTGAAGCTCGGCGACCCCGAGGCGGTCATCATCGTGGGCGCCTACCAGCCGGTGGCCACATTCATCAAGTGGTCCCGGCGCCTCGGTTTCAATCCCATCTTCGTGAACATCTCCTTCGTCGGCAGCTCGGCGCTAGCCAAGGCCCTGGGCTCTTCGGGCAAGGATGTCATCGTCACCCAGGTGGTGCCTTTCCCCCACGACAAGTGGATTCCCGTCGTCGCCCGATACCATGAGTCCCTTCACGCCGTGGCGCCGGACGCGGAGCCCGGCTTCGTTTCACTCGAAGGATACCTGACGGGCCGGGTGGCGGTGGAGGCGCTGCGCCGGGCGGGACCCGGGATCACCCGCAGGGGGTTCATTGCCGCCCTCCAAATGGCCGGCACCATGGATCTGGGCGGCTTCATGCTGCTCTACGGGGAATCGGACAACCAGGGCTCCGATCGAGTGTATCTGACCGTGATCGACGACTCCGAGCGGTTTCGTTCGATCCGGCGCCTGGAGCGGCCGTGAGTCTCGCGGACCTCTTCAGGCGGGTCGAGGGCCGGCGCATCGGCCTCGGCGCCAAGATGTACGCCGCTTTCGGCGCCGGAGTGCTGCTGATGCTGGCAGCCAGCGCCGTGGCCCTGGTGGCGTTCGGGGTCGTCAGCAATTCACAGCGGTACATTACCGAGCAGAGCGTCCCCAGTCTGATGGCGGCCATCCGCGCCGCGCAGGCGAGCTCGGCTCTCGTCGACGCGGCGCCGCGCCTCGTTTCCGCCTCCTCCGAAGCCGAGCTCGCCGAGGTCCAGGCCGCCATCGCCAAGGACCGCGAACTGCTCGACAAGCTGATCGACGAGCTCCGGGTCCGCGAGTCGCTGGAAAATCAGGAACAGGCGCGCGCCCTCCGTACCCTTTCCGACGCCCTTGCCACCACTCTGGAGAAGATCGAGCAGGCTTCGTCGCTACGGCGGGAGACCCAGCGGCGGCTGGATGTCCGCGAGGCCGAGATTCCGGTAATGACCCGGCAGATCGATCGCATTCTGGTCCCGGAGATCGACGATCAGCAGTTCTTTCTCGCCACCGGGCTAAGGGAGCTCGACGACCGGCCGGTGCCTCCGGGGGAGCGCACGTCCTACGCCGAGCTGGTGCGTTATCGGGATCTGTTGACCCTGCATACCCAGGCCAACCTTGCCGCGAGGCTGCTGGCGGAGGCCGCGGTGCTGAACGACCGGACCCTGATCCAGCCTCTCCGGGAGCGCTACAACGCCGCCCTCGGCTCCTTCGAGCGCGCGTTCCGGGCCTCCGAGGCCCGTGCTTCTCCCACCCGGATGCTCGACTTCGAGTTCGAACGGCTCAAGTCGTTGGGAGAGGGCCCGGAGGGGATATTCGGCCTTCAGGAAGCCATCCTGAGAGAAGTGGAGATGGAGACCCGCTACATCGAGGAGAACCGGGCCACCGCGTCCAGGCTGCTGGCGGCCATGGACCGGGTGGTGGCGGTGGCGGACCGTCAGGCGGCCGAAGCCAGCAGCGCCTCCACATCGGCCGTGAACACGAGCATGATCGTGCTGGTGGTCCTCAACGTGGTGAACGTCATCGGGGCGGTCGCGCTCGGTTGGATCTTCGTCGGCCGCTACCTGATCCGCCGCCTGACCGGACTGGCCGCGTCCATGCGTTCCATGGCCGAAGGCAACCTCGAGGTGCCCGTGGAGGTCGGGGGCAACGACGAGGTCAACGACATGGCGGATGCTCTGGAAGTGTTCCGGAAGCATGCCCTGGAGGTGCAGCGGCTCAATCTGGTGGAGAAGCTCGCCGACGAGCTGCAGGAGAAGAACGTCGAGCTGGAGCAGACGCTCAAGGACCTGAAGACCGCCCAGCACCAGGTCATCATGCAGGAGAAGCTGGCATCGCTGGGACAGCTCACCGCCGGCATCGCCCACGAGATCAAGAACCCTCTCAATTTCGTCAACAACTTCTCCGAGGTTTCCGGCGAGTTGATCGAGGAGGCGCGGGAGTTGCTGGGGGAGATCCGCGAGCAGGTCCCCGACGACGCCCGTGACGAGATCGAGGGGATCCTCGACGACTTGACCGCCAATCTCGAGAAGATCAACCAGCACGGCAAGCGCGCCGACGGCATCGTGCGCAGCATGCTGGACCACTCACGGGCTCAGTCCGGCGAGCGGCGCGCGGTGGATCTGAACGCACTGCTCAAGCAGTACGCCGATCTCGCCTACCACGCCATGCGCGCCAAGGATCAGCAGTTCAACGTGACTTGGGAAGAAGAGCTGGACGGCGGGATGGGCGAGATCGAGGTCGTGCCCCAGGACTTGAGCCGGGTCTTCCTCAACCTCGTGACCAACGCCTGCCATGCGACCTTCGAACGGGCCAAATCGGACGGCGACTACGAGCCGCGGATACGCTTGTACAGCAAGCGCGAGGAAAACCAGGTGGAGTTCCGGATCTGGGACAACGGACCCGGGATTCCCGAGGACATGGTCAAGAAGATCTTCGAGCCTTTCGTCACCACCAAACCCACCGGGGAAGGCACCGGACTCGGACTCTCCCTCTCCCAGGACATCGTCGCCCAGCACGGAGGCCTCATGGGCGTGAAGTCGGAGCCGGGCGTGTTCACGGAGTTCTGGGTCACCATCCCGGCCGACGGTTCGGCATTGGCCGGCGGGTAGCCGGCCTTCCGCCGGGACCCGTCGGTCCCGGCGGAAACCTGTGTCAGCCGCTGTTGCGGACCGCGTCGGCGTCGTCGGGATCGGCCATGACCACGAACTCGGGATACGCTTCGATGCCGAGTTCCCCGGCGTCCTGGCCGAGCTCCTCCACGGACAGCGATACCCGCACTCCCATGAGTTGCTTCAGCCCCATCCAGAGCAGCCACGACACCGAGAACACGAAGATGCCGATGGCCACCACTCCCAGCAGTTGCACGCCGAAGTGGCCTCCGGCCACGATGCAGGTGGCAAGGGTCCCCCAGATGCCCGCGAACAGGTGGACCGGAATCGCGCCCACGACGTCGTCCACCTTGAGCAGGTCCAGCAGCCTCAAGCCGGCCACGCAGATGCCCCCGCCGACCGCGCCGATGATCACCGCCCAGTAGTGGCTTGCGAAGTCGGGTCCCGCCGTAATGGACACCAAGCCCGCCAGGGCGCCGTTGAGGCCCGCCATCAGGTCGATGCGCCCGAGCAGGGGACGCTCGATCAAGAGGGCGACCAGAAAACCCGCGGCCCCGGCCAGGTTGGTGTTGACCAGAATGTGGCTGATGGCCACCGCATCGGCGGCGCCGCCCAGGGCCAGTTGCGATCCACCGTTGAACCCGAACCACCCGAACCACAGAATGAAGACACCCAGGGTGACGATGGGGATGTTGGAAGGAGGCGTGGCCTTGACGCTGCCGTCGGTGCGGAACTTGCCGCGCCGTGCCCCCACCACGATGGCCCCCGCCAGAGCCGCCCAGCCCCCGGTGGAATGGACGATGGTGGAGCCCGCGAAGTCCTTGAAGCCCATGGCGGCCAACCATCCGCCGCCCCAGGTCCAGGCGCCGACGATGGGATAGAGGATGCCCGTCAGAAGGATGATGAACACGAAGAAGGTCCAGAGCTTCACGCGCTCGGCCAGGGTGCCGGAAACGATGGAGGCGGTGGTGGCCACGAACACCATCTGGAAGAACCAGTTCGACATCGTCGCGTAGTCGGACTTGATCACCGCCTCGGTGGCCGCCGCCCTGGTCTGATCCGTAGCCGCCAAGAGGGCGACTTCTTCGGCCGTAGGTCCGTAGAAGGGAGTGAAGGTGCCGATGAAGCTGCCCACGTCCACATACATCAGGTTGTAGCCGATGAAGAAGTACATGATCCCGGCGATGGCGTAGAGGCCCATGTTCTTGAGGCAGATCATGGAGACGTTCTTCGTCCGCACCGAACCCGACTCGAGCATGGTGAAGCCCGCGCACATCCACATCACCAAGGCGCCCCAGATGAGGAAGGAGAACGTGTTCAACACGAACTGCGCCTCCTTGTCCAGGGCGGCGTCCGCCGCCGTCGCCAACCAGAAGAACCCCAACGCCGCAACGAGCGCCCCTGCCGCGGCCAGGCGGCCGAAGTGCCCGCCGAGGCCGAATACGTTCGTGGGAATACCGTATCTTCTCATGTCTACGGTACCTCCGTTTTCATCGAATTCGCCTGCAAACCTCCAAAAGGCCGGTCCAGGGTTTCGCCGATCCTGTCCCGCCGGCCATGCTGTTAGATGTGGTAGTAGTGGAAAAACTCCGCCGGGACGGGATGCATGAAGACATCCTTCGATTCCTGCTCCTTGAACGCGATGTAGTGGTCGATGACGTCCTGCGTGAAGACTCCCCCCTCCAGCAGGTACTGGTGGTCCGCGCCGAGGGCGGCTACCGCTTCCTCCATGGACGTGGGAACGGAAGGAATCCTGGCGGCTTCTTCGGCGGAAAGCTCGTAGATGTCCGTGTCGGTGGGATCCCCCGGATCTATGCGGTTGCGTATGCCGTCAAGGCCCGCCATCAACATGGCGGAGAAGGCCAGGTATGTGTTGGCGGAAGGGTCCGGAGGACGAAACTCGATGCGTTTGCTGGCAGCCGAGGTCTCGTAGGTGGGGATGCGGACCGCGGCCGAGCGGTTGCGCGCCGAGTAGGCCAGGTAGACCGGCGCTTCGAAGCCGGGGACCAGGCGCTTGTAGGAGTTGGTCGTGGGGGCGCAAAAGGCCAGCAAGGACGGGCTGTGCTTGAGCAGTCCGCCGATGTAGTGGCGCGCCACCTCCGACAGCTCGGCGTAGCTTCCGGCCTCGTAGAAGAGCGGCGTATCGCCGAGCCACAGCGACTGATGCACGTGCATGCCGCTGCCGTTGTCGCCGAACAGGGGCTTGGGCATGAAGGTCGCCGTCTTGCCGTGGGCCCTGGCCACGTTGCGCACGATGTGCTTGTACCATTGGGTCTCGTCGGCCTTCCGGCGCAGGGTCTGGAAGCGGGTCGCGATCTCGCCCTGACCGCCCGTCGCCACCTCGTGGTGATGGACCTCGAACTCGAGGCCCACCTGCTCCATCTTCTCCGCCATCTCCCAGCGCAGGTCGGAGAGCTGGTCGAACGGGGGAATGGGCGAATAGCCTTGCTTGGGCGGTATCTTGTAGCCCAGGTTGTGGTCGTCCTCCTCCCGGGCCGAGTTCCAGTCGGCCTCGTCGGAGTCGACGATGTGGAACGACGAGTTGAGCTTCATGCCGAAGCGCACGTTCTCGAATACGAAGAACTCGAGCTCCGGACCGAAGTACGCCTTGTCGGCGATGCCGGAGGCGTTGAGGTGAGCTTCCGCCTTGGTGGCGACGTAGCGTGGGTCGCGGGTGTAGCGGTCACCGTTCACCGGGTCCACCACGTCGCAGATGAGCTTGAGGGAGGGTTCCGACTCCACCGGATCGATCCGGGCGGTGTCCAGATCCGGAACCAGCAGCATGTCGGACTGGTCGATGGACTGGAAGCCGCGCAGGCTGGAGCCGTCGAAGCCCTGACCGCGTTCCACGAGGCTTTCCTTCACTGCGGAAGGAGGTATGGAAAAGTGTTGCCAACGCCCGATAAGGTCGGTGACCAGCAAGTCGATACGCCGTACGTTGTTGTCCGAAATCAGTTTCTGAACGTCCTCAAGCGTCATAATGGTTCTCCTTCAGCCGGTTGCTCCGGGCGTCTTGCAGTCAGATACCAAAATCTGCTTTCTATCGCATAGCACATGTCGCAAATGGTAACGAGGATCACGGATTGGATAGGTTTCCTGCCGTCACTTTTCGTCATTTACGTTCGAATCGCCCGGGGTTGCCAAGGTGGCCGCAAGGCCGTTGGAGGCCCGCTATGGTCATGACGTGGCGTCTCGGGCTCGCCGTGTCGTTGTTCGCCGTTCTGGCCGGGGGCTCGGCCCATGCCGTCGAGTTGAATCTGCCTTATCGGGAAGAGGGGTTGAGCCGCCAACAAGCCGCCGCGCATCTCCTGGAGCGTTTCGCCTTCGGCCCGCGGCCGGGAGAGGTGGAGCGGGTGGCCGGGCTGGGACCGGCGAAGTGGTTGGCGCGGCAGTTGACGGGCGGGCTGCCGGACCCCGGGCTCGACGAACGGCTGAAGGTGTTCCCCGCCCTGTCCATGACGCAGGCGGAGATACACGAGGTCTACGTGTCCAACGGACGGCTCCGCCGGCGGATGCAGAGTGAAGGGGTGCTGGATCCGGCGGGCACGTCGCGCGCGGAGATGAGGAGGAAGATGGCGCAGTACCGCGAGGAGCACGGCCTGCAACCTTACCACCGCCTCTTCAACCGGGAGCTCCGCGGGCAAAAGCTGGTGCGGGCCGTCCACGGCGAGGACCAGCTCGCGGAGGTGCTGACGAGCTTCTGGTTCAACCACTTCAACGTCACCACGCGCAATCGCGGCGCGCGCAGCCGCGTGCTGACCTATGAACGCGAGGCCATCCGCCCTCACGTATTGGGGAAGTTCCGCACGATGCTGGGGGCGACGGCGAAGCATCCGGCGATGCTGTATTACCTGGACAACGTGCGGTCGCGCATGGCGCCGCCGGGCCGGAACCGGCCGGTCCGGGGCGCCGCCGGAGGCGGGACAGGCTTGGCGGGAGGGATGATGGCCGCCGCTCCTGCCGAGCGGCCGCGCAAGTTCGGTTTGAACGAGAACTACGCCCGGGAACTGATGGAGCTGCACACGCTGGGCGTGGACGGCGGCTACACGCAACGGGACGTCACGGAGGTGGCGCGTGTGCTGACCGGATGGGGCGTCATGCCCTACGGCGAGCGGCGAACGAAAATAGAGCAGCGCATCGCGAGGGGAAACCGGAACCTCGTCCAGCAGGGGGAGTTCCTGTTCCGGAAACGCTGGCATGACACCGGAGCCAAGGAGGTGTTGGGCGTGACGTTCCCGTCGGGCGGCGGCGCGGCGGAAGGCGAGCGGGTCCTGGACCTGCTCGCGGAGCATCCGTCCACCGCGCGCTTCATCGCGACCAAGCTGGCGCGCCGGTTCGTGAGCGACCATCCGCCGGAGGCGCTGGTGGCGCGCCTGGCCGGAACCTTCGCCCGGACCGGCGGCGACCTCGCCGCGGTGATGGCGACCCTGGCGCAATCGCGCGCCTTCTGGGCCGAGGCCCGGACGCGCGGCAAGATCAAATCGCCGTTCGAGCTGGTGGCGAGCTCCCTGCGCGCGCTGGACGCCGACGTGAGGCGCTCGCGGCCGGTCATGCAGTGGCTGGAGCGCATGGGTCAGCCCCTTTACGGCTACACGCCCCCCACGGGCCATCCCGACTATGCCGCGTCGTGGATGAACTCGGGTGCCCTGATCGCGCGCATCAACTTCGGCGTTCATCTCGCCGGCGGCCGCATCAGGGGGATTTCCCTCAAGCGTTTGCCCAAACGGCGGCGCCGTGACGTGATGACGACGGACAAGGCGCTGGCGGTCTACGGCGCGCTGCTGCTGCCCGCGCGGGATACCCGCGAGATCGCGTCGGAGGTCCGGAAAACGATCCCCCGGGATGCCGAGCGCAAGGACATGAAGGTGGCCGGCATGTTGTTGGCCTCGCCCGAGTTTCAGTACCGGTAGCGGAAGGCACCGTCATGGGATGGACCCGAAGAGCCTTGATCAAGGGGAGCGGGCTGGCGCTGCTGTCGCTTTCCCTGGGGGGCACGCCGCCGTTCCTGCGCCGCGCCGCCGCCGCCGCCGAGCCGTTGCCTCACGGACGCCGGAAAGTGCTGGTCGCGCTGTTTCAGCGGGGCGCCATGGACGGGCTGATGGCGGTGACGCCGGTCCACGATCCGGCGCTGGCCGCCGCGCGTCCCAACCTGTTCATGGGTTTGAGGCAGGGGCAAACGGACCTCGACGGACGTTTCGCCATGCATCCCGCGTTCGCGCCGCTGTTGCCGCTGTACAGGGAAGGGCGTCTGGCGGTGGTGCACGGGGTGGGGTCGGTCCACAAGACGCGCTCGCATTTCGACGCGCAGGACTACATGGAGATGGGCACGCCGGGCGTGAAGAGCACGCCGTCGGGATGGCTCAATCGGGCCGCCGGGCTGCTCGGGCCGCGGGCGTCTTCGGCCCGGATGGTGGCGCTCACCGACAAGTTGCCACGGTCGTTCTACGGCGACCGCCCCGCCATCGCCGTGGATGACCTGCAGTCCTTCGGCATCCGGGTGCCGGACGGCCCGGAAGCTTCGGAGAGGTTTCGGGCGGGCTTTGCGTCCATGTACGCCGGAAGCGCGAAACGTCTCGCCCGCCGGGTCGGCAAGGAAAGCTTCGAGGCCGTCGAGGTGTTGAGGAAGACCGACTGGAGCGGCTACCGTCCCGGAGACGGAGCCGTGTACCCCGATTCGGCGCTGGCCCGGCGCCTGAGACAGGTGGCCATGCTCATCAAGGCGGAGGTGGGGCTCGAGGTGGCCTTCACCGACGCCGGCGGTTGGGATACGCACGTGAGGCAGGGCACCGCCGCCGGTTCCTTCGCGGACCGGGCCGCCGAACTGTCAGGGGCGTTGGCGGCTTTCTGGACCGACCTCGGGCCGTACCAGGACGACGTGACCGTTCTTACCATGACCGAGTTCGGGCGCACCGTGGAACAGAACGGTTCGCTGGGCACCGACCATGGCCGCGGGTCCTGCCTGTTCGTCCTCGGCAACGAGGTGGACGGCGGCCGGGTGCACGGCACGGTGCCGGAGCGGCTGGTGAAGGATGCGCTTGAAGACGGCCGCGACCTGCCCGTCACCACCGATTTCCGTTCCGTGTTCGCCGAGGTGGCGGGCAAACATCTGGGCATCCCCCGTTCCCACGACGGTTTGGTGTTCCCCGGTTGGGAGGGTCAGCGGCGCAGGTTGATGAAGACCTAGTCCGCGATTCTCTCGATGACGACCTCGGTCTCCAGGTTCGAGCCGGGGGCCCCGCGGAAGACGCCGCGGGTCGGCGGGACGTCGGCATAGTCGCGCCCGACCGCTACCCGTATGTGACGCTCGTCGCCTTCGGTGTCGTTGGTGGGGTCGAAGCCGACCCAGCCGAGTCCCGGGAACCAGCATTCCACCCAGGCGTGGCTCTCGCACCTCGCGACCCCCGCCTCGGGAGGACCGAGGTAACCGGACACGTACCGGCACGGCAGCCCCCAGCCGCGCAGAATGGCGGCCATGACGTGAGCGTAGTCCTGGCATACGCCCCGTCCGGTCTTCAGTATCCGGTCGATGGGGGAATCCACCTGGGTTTCTCCCGGGACGTACTCGAACACCTGGTGAAGCGTGGCACAGAGAGCCCGGGCGTCCACCAGAGGGTCGCCTCCCGGGACGATGCCGTGGGTCTCCATGAATTGTGCCAGCGCCGGCGTCCCATCGACGAAACGGCTGGGATGGGCCATCGGCCAGAGTTCGACGGTCGCAGCCGCGCGCCGGAGCGCCTCGGTCGCGCCGGCGTCCAGCCGCTCGGGCGTGGGCGCCAACGGGCCCACCTCCACCGTTGAGCGGGCGGTGGCCGTGAACTGTTCGTGGTCACGGGCCCGGTCGAGGAAGTGCCCGGTGTTTCCGAAGGGGTCGGTGAAATCGAACAGCGAACCGTCCGGATCGGTGGAAATGGAGAACTCCCGGACAAGCTGGGTGCGGTCGCGGACGGGACACACGTACAGCGTCATCACGGAGTCCCTGGCGGGCGCGGCGTACTGGAAACGCATGCGGTGCTCGATGGCGTAGGTGACGATCAAGTGGCAAGCCCCTCGGCCGGCGTATGGGTCACGTAGGCGGCCATGGTCAGGTGGTGGAGGGTCCGGGCGTCATCTTCCACCGAGCGGAAATAGTCACCGGCGGCGGACTCCGCCGAAAGGCCCGCGGGTTCCACCTCGACCGTCGCGGTGAGGCGAAGCGCCATCCGGTGCGGCGGCGCCAGGGGGTAGCGGGCGCCCACCGGGTCGATACCCGCCAGCAACTCCTCGATGCGCTGGACCGAGAAGCGCAGCGAGCGAGGGATCTCCGGGTCCTGGGTGAGCAAACGGACGGCTTCCTTTTTCTCCACGTCGGTGGAGTGGCGGCGGCAATAGATTTCGTATGCGCCGCACACCCGCAGAAGCTCGGCCCACGAGAGGCCGCTGGCCCGTTCCTCGGAATTCAGCTCCGCCCAGGAAGCGAGTAGCGCTGCCTGATGCTGGACCCGTTCGGTGAACCGGCCCAACTCGAGAAAACGCCACGTGTCGTCCCGCGGCATGACGTCTTGCACCACCCCGGCCAACAGCCGCAGCCGGTCGATGGCGTCGTTCACCAGGGCGTCGGGCGCCTTGGACCAGGCCGCGCTGAAGTCGCTCTCCCGTATCCAGAGATAACCCTGGTTGAGACACGTCCACACCGGCAACGGCAACTGCGCGCGTACGCGCTGCCCGTTCTCCCGCCCCAGCTCCCAGCATGAAAGCAGCGAGTCCGGATTGGACCGCTCTTCCACCAACTCGCCGGCCAGCGTGTAGGCGTCCGGGATGACGATGGCTTCCGCCTCTTCGCCGCTCGCGGTTGCACCCACCGGCGCCTGTCCGAGGATCCGGTACACCGCTTGCCAGCCGACGTTCAGGTCGTCCACCGGGCAGTCGGCGAGACGGGTGAGCTGGAATCGGAGAAGGCGCGCCGTGTGCTCGATGCGTTCGACGTGACGTCCCAGCCAGTAGAACTCGGCGGCTACCCGTGCCAGCATGATTCCTCAGTCCTCAAGTATCCACAGATCCTTGCAGCCGCCGCCCTGGCTGGAGTTGACCACCAGGCTGCCGCGCCGGAGCGCTACCCGGCACAGCCCGCCCGGCACCACGTGCTGCTCGTCGCGTCCCTGCAGCACGAATGGCCGAAGGTCGACGTGGCGCGGCTCGATGGCGCCGCCGATGAAGCAGGGCGCGCGGGACAGGGCCAGCACCGGCTGCGAGATGAAGTTGGCGGGATCGGCGCGCAGCCGTTCGGCGTAGCGGGCCCGCTCGTCCGCGGAAGCGTGGGGTCCCACCAGCATCCCGTAGCCGCCCGCGCCGCCGACCTCCTTGACCACCAACTCGTCGAGGTGCTCCAGGGTGTAGGCCAACCCCTCCGGCTCGCGGCAGAGATGGGTTTCGATGTTGGCCAGGATCGGCTCTTCATCGAGAAAATAACGGATGATGCGGGGCACGTAAGAGTAGAGGCTCTTGTCGTCGGCCACGCCGGTGCCCGGCGCGTTGGCGAGCACGACGTTGCCCGAACGGTAGGCGTGGAAGAGCCCGGCCGTCCCCAGGATCGATTCGCTTCGGAACTGCACCGGATCGAGAAAGTCATCGTCGATGCGCCGGTACAGCACGTCGACCCGGCGGAGCCCCGCCGTGGTGCGCGCATGCAACGCGCCGTCGCGCAGGACCAGGTCCTGTCCTTCCACCAGGTCGATGCCCATTTCGCCGGCGAGAAAGGCGTGCTCGTAGTACGCGGAGTTGTGCATGCCGGGGGTCAGGATCGCCACGTTCGGGTCCTGCAACGAGGGGCGCAGAGACGCGAGCGTGGCGTAGAGGCGTTCGGCATAGTCCGCCACCTCGCGTACCCGATGCGCCCGGTACAACCTCGGGAACGCATCCTTGATGGCGTTGCGGCAGGCGAGCATGTAGGACACGCCGGAGGGGACCCGCAGATTGTCCTCGAGGACGGCGAAACCGTCGTGGGTGCGCACGATGTCGGTGCCGCACACGGCCACGTAGACGTCGTGCGGGACCTTCAGCCCCCGCATTTCCATGCGGTACTGGGGGCAGCCCAGCACCAGGTCGATGGGCACGATCCCGTCCCGCAGGCACCGCCCGTCGTGGTAGACGTCCTTGAGGAACAGGTTGAGCGCCGCCAGCCGTTGCTTGAGGCCGCGCTCGATGTGATCCCACTCGGCCGCCGTCAGCAGGCGGGGTACGCAGTCGATGGGAATGATCTGCTCGGTGGCCTTGTCGGCGTCGAGGACGGTGAAGGTGATGCCTTCGTGCAGGAAATGGCGGTAGACGCCTTCCTGGAGCTTGGTCAGATCATCGGACGCGAGATCGGCCAGGGCCGCGTTGAGGCGGCTGGATGCCTCCCTCGGGTCCCCGTCCGGACCGAACATCTCGTCGTAGTAGGCGGGGTCCAGGTCGTAGTCCGCGAAGACTCCTCCATCCGCTGCTGGAACTTGGGACACACGGCCTCCGGATGATTCCGACTCGTGGTGGAGCCGACCGGGATCGAACCGGCGACCTCTTGAATGCCATTCAAGCGCTCTCCCAGCTGAGCTACGGCCCCACGCTCACGAATCGAAGCGGTGGCGGAATCGGGCGAAAGCCACCGCCTGTTGCACTTTCAGCATACCGGATCGACGCGCCGGGAGGCAAGCGCGGAAGGCTACCTGCCGGCGCCATGGGTCCTGAGCATCTCGGCCGCGTGGCGTTCCGCCTGCGCGGTGATCTCGGCGCCCCCGAGCATGCGCGCCAGTTCCCGGACACGCTCCGTCTCATCGAGTTGGCGTACGGTGGTGAAGGTCCGCCCGCCCCGCACCCGTTTCTCCACCACGTGGTGGGAGTCCGCCAGGGCGGCGATGGGCGCCAGGTGCGTGACGCACAGCACTTGATGGGCCTCGGCCACCCCGGCCAGCTTCTTGCCCACCATTTCCGCCACCCTGCCGCCGATGCCGGCGTCCACCTCGTCGAACAGCAGGGTGGGAATCCCGCTCCGGGTCAGAACCAGCGATTTGATCGCCAGCATGAGCCGCGACAGCTCGCCGCCGGAGGCGATCCGGGCCAGGGGCCTCACGGGTTCTCCGGGGTTCGGAGAGAAGTAGAACTCGGGGTCGTCGATGCCTTCCTGGCCGATCCGGACGCCTCCTATGACGAATGGAGGGTCGTCCCGGGCCGGGTCGCCTCCGTGGAAACGCACCTCGAAAGTCGTGTCGGAGAGGCCTATATCGCGGACCTCCCGCTCCATCCGGCTCTTCAGGGTCTTGGCGGCGCGTTTCCGCGCCCGGGACAGTTCCTCCGCCATCTTCCACGCCGCGTCCCGCGCGGCCTCGCATCGTTCCGTGAGGACGGCAAGCTCTTCCTCGCCGGTGGCGAGTACCGCCAGCTCCTGCCTCGCCGTCTCCGCCAGGGCCAGGATTTCATCCACCGGCATCCGGTATTTCCGCTTCAGCCGGTGGATCTCGGCCAGGCGGTCCTCGATGTGTTCCAAATCCCCCGGGTCGAACTCCAACCGGTCCGAGTATTGGCGGATCAGGGCGATGGCTTCGTCCAGTTGCGCGGCCGACCCTTCCAGCAGCGTCACGGCTTCGGTCAGGGCCGGGTCGATGGCCGCCATGTCCCGAAGGCGCGGGATGTACCGGCCCAACTCGCCGGCGACGGCGTTGTCGCTTTCGTAGAGGGTCGATTCGCCTTCCTTGCAGGTCTGGTAGAGCTTCTCGGAATGGGAGAAGATCTCGCGCCGGTGCAGCAGCTTCTCTTCCTCTTCGGGATCGAGCCTGGCATCGTCGATCTCCTCGAGCTGCGCGCGCAGAAGGGCTTCCTCACGGGCCTTGTCCGTCAGCTTCTCCCTGAGGTCGCACATCCGTTTCCACGCCGCCGCGAACTCACCGAACCGCTGCTTCATGGCCGCGGCCTTCTCTTCAAGATCGCCGTGCGCGTCCAGCAGCCCCAGGTGGCTCTCGGTGCGGAGCAGGGTGTGCTGCTCATGCTGCCCGTAGATGTGGATGAGGCCGGGGCCCACCCTGGACAGAACGGACAGGGGGCTCAGGCTACCGTTGAGGTAGATCCGGTTACGGCCGCCGCGGGTGACCACCCGCTTCAACACCAGCTCGTCGTCGGCGTTGCAACCGGCCGCCGCCAGGGCGTCGTGCGTAACCGCGGGCAGGTCCGAGAACAGGGCCTCCACGACGGCCTCGTCCTCTCCTTCGCGGATGAGGTCGGACGAGCCGCGGGCTCCGAGGATGAGCCCCAGGGCGGACAGGACGATGGTCTTCCCGGCGCCGGTCTCTCCCGTGAGGACGTTCAGTCCCGGCCCCAGCTCCAGCTCGGCGCTATCGATGACGGCGACGTTGCTGATCCGGAGTTGCTGCAGCATCGGCGTCCTACCGCTCGCCCCACTTGAGCTTGTTGCGGAGCACGTCGAAGTAGGATCGGGTGGGTATCCTTACCAGTGAGACCGGTGACTTGTGGCGACGCACCTCCACGCGGTCGCCGTTGTGCAGGAGGATGCCCTCCTGGCCGTCCGGGATCAGCACCACCGTGTCCCCGGCGGACGTCAGCGTGGACCGGATCCTGGCGTCGCTGGCGATGACGATGGGCCGGTTGGTGGTAAGGGTATGAGGGCAGATGGGGCAAAGGATGATGGCCCCCATGGCGGGATGGAGAATCGGGCCGCCGGCCGCGAGCGAGTAGGCGGTGGAGCCGGTGGGCGTGGAAATGATCAGGCCGTCAGCCCTGTAGGTGCACAGATAGTCGCTGCCGACGTAGGTCTCCAGGTCGATGATCTTCGAACGGGCGCCCTTGGTGATGACCGCGTCGTTGAGTATCCTCATGTGCCGGGAGCCGGCCTTGCCCGAGATGCTCACGTTCAGGGTCATGCGTTTCTCGATGGTGTAGTTTCCGGAAATGGTGCTGTCGAGGACCTGCTCCAGTTCGTCGAGCGCGATCTCGGTGATAAAGCCGAGCCCGCCCAGGTTCACGCCGACGATGGGCACCTCGGGCCGCTCCACCAAGCGGGCGATGCTCAGCAACGTGCCGTCTCCCCCCAGCACGACGACGAGATCGGCCCGCGCCGCCATTTCCGCCTTGAGCGCCACCCGGCCCCCGGTGGTGCCGAACTCGGCTTCCACCAGCACCTCCATGCCGCGGCCCTCGAGCCACGGAATGGTGGTCCTCATGATCTGCTCGGCCTTCTCCTCCCCGTACTTGGCGACGATTCCGACGGTCTTGACCATGGTCCTGCGGGAGAACTACCACAGGGTGGCGAAGGATGCCATCTTGCAGGTGGCGGCGGGCATGGGATAGGACAGGGACCGCAAGGGGGTACGCATGGACACAGGGGAATTGTTGGAGGTGATGGCGGCGCGGCGCAGCGTGCGCGTGTACAGAAGCGGGCAGGTAGCCGACGGGCAGCTTCAGCTCATGTTCGAGGCGGCGCGGCTCGCGCCTTCCGGCGCCAACAGCCAGCCCTGGGAATTCGTCGTGACGCGCGATCGGGCGAAGATGAGGCGGGTCCGGCAGATCTATTCCGACGAGTGGAAGCAGCGCAAGCTCGAAGACCCGGTGCACTACAAGGGTCTCAAGAAAGACTACGTAGGCGACGTGAGCGCGCTCGTCCTCGTCTGCGGCGACGCCCGCACCAAGCGGGTCTACCTCACCACGCGGCAGCCCGCGGACCGGGAGAAGCTGTTTCAGGCCAACGTGGCCAACGCGGTGGAACACATGATGCTGGCGGCGGCGAGCATGGGCTTCGGCACGGTGTGGGTCTCGGTGCGCAAGGAGGTGGAGCCGGAGTTGCGCGCCCTGTTCAAGGTGCCGCGATCGCTACGCCTGCTCTGGGTGATGCCCGTGGGGCGCCCGCGCGCCTGGCCCAAGCCCAAGCCGCGCCGCAAGGTCGACGACTTCGTCCACTGGGAAACCTACGACAACAGCAAGCTGCGCCCCGAGTCACAGATCAGGTCCTGGCCCAAGTCGTAGGACGTAGCCACGACGAACCCTTCAGATCATCGTTCCCGTGCCCCCTCCGTCATTCCCGCGCCCCCTCCGTCATTCCCGCGCCCCCTCCGTCATTCCCGCGCCCCCTCCGTCATTCCCGCGAAAGCGGGAATCCAGGCGGGGCGGGGCCAGGCCGGAAGGGTTACCCCTCCCGCAAGGCGTTGAACACCTTCTCCGCGGTAATGGGCAAGTCCAGGATGCGCACGCCCACCGCGGCTTCCACCGCGTTGGCGATGGCCGGGGCCGTGGGCACGATGCTCATTTCGCCGATGGCCTTGGCGTTGTAGGGGCCGGGTCCGGTCTGGTCCTCCACCAGCACGGTCTCCAGCGGCGGCAGGTCCTTGACGCACGGCACGCAGTAGTCGCCGAGATTGAGCGTGGTGACCCGCGGCCCGTCCTTGACCATCTCCTCCATCACCGCGTAGCCCAGCCCCTGCACGAAGCCGCCGTCGATCTGGCCCTGGTGGCCCAACGGGTTGATGATGGTGCCCACGTCGTGGGCCGTCACCACCTTCTTCACGTCCACGGTGCCGGTCTCCCGGTCCACCTCGACCTCCGCCACCTGGACGAAAAAGGCCGGCACCGGGGAGCGCTCGGGCCGGTAGGACTTGCGCACCGAAAGCGCCTGCTCCTCGGCGATGAGCTTCCCGGCCACGTCCGCGAACGCCAGGGACGCGTCGCCCGCCGCGAAGCGACCGTCCGCCAGGGCCACCGCCTCGGGCTTGCAGCCGAGGGCCTGGGCCGCGGCTTCCGTCATCCTGTCGCGCAGCTCTTCCACGGCTTCCACCAGGCCGCGCCCCGCCATGGCGGTGATCTTGCTGCCGCCGGGCTCGGCGTCGGTGTCGAAGGTGTCGGTGTCGCCGCGCGCCACCTGCACCCGGTCCGCCGGCAGGGTCAGCATCTCCGCGGTGATCTGGCGCAGCAGGGTATGAGTGCCGGTGCCGATGTCGGGGATGGCGGTGAGCACCGTAACCTCGCCGCCGGCGTCGCAGGTGATCTCCAGATTGACGGTGCCGCTGCCGCCGGTGTGGCGGAAGGAGAGGGCCATGCCCCTGCCGGTGTCGGGACCGGCCGGCGCCGCATCCCATCCCGCCGCCGCCAGGGCGGCCTCGACGGTCTCGCGGCAGCGGATCTTCTGCATGGCGCGCTTGTTGGGCAGCTCATCGCCGTCCCGCATCAGGTTCTTGAGGCGCAGTGCCACCGGGTCCATACCGAGCTTCCGCGCCAGCATGTCCAGCAGCGACTCGATGGCGAACACGGTCTGCGGCTGCCCCGGCGACTTCATGTAACCGCCGGGCACACCGTTGGTGTAGACGTTGTAGGTGCGGATGGCGTAGTGGGCGATGCGGTAGGCGTTGACGATGAAGGTGCCGTCGATCTCGGACGGCTTGAAACCCGAGTAGGCGCCGCTGTCGAAGTAGATGTCGCTGTCCAGGGCCACCAGGGTTCCGTCCCGCCCGGCCCCGAGCTTGACGCGCATGACCGAAGGGTGGCGCGGGTCGCCGGCCATGAGCTCTTCGGTATAGTTCATTACCATCTTTACCGGGCGGCCCGCGGCCTTGGAGAGGTAGTAGCAGACCGGCACGTCCATCTGGGAGCCCTTGCCGCCGAAATCGCCGCCCAGGGCCACGCCGTGGACGTGGATGTTCGCCTCTTCGAGACCGAGCTGCGCGGCCAGCATCTGCTTGAGGCGGAACGGCGCCTTGCACGACGCCCACACGTCGATGCGGCCCGGGTCGCGGCCCGACACCACGGTGGCGTGGGGCTCGAGGTACACCTGGTGCACCCCGGGCGTGCGGAAGGTGTGCTCGACCACCACCTCGGCGTCCGCCATTCCCTGGGCGACGTCGCCGGCCGTGTGCTCCTTGAGGGACAGGGCGTTGGGCTGGTCCTCCGGGCGGCCGGGTACGCCGGCATAGCCGGCGAGTTGCTCGTGGATCGCCGGGGCGCCGTCCGCCAGGGCTTCTTCGATGCCGGCCACGGCGGGCAGCTCCTCGTACTCCACCTCGATGAGCCCCAGCGCCTCCTCGGCCGCGTCCGCCGTCTCCGCCGCCACCGCCGCGATCTTGTCGCCGATGAAGCGTACCTTGTCGCGGGCCAGCACCGGCAGGTCCTGAAGGCTGATGCCCACGCGCAGATCGGGGACGTCCGCCCCCGTCAGCACCGCGTGGACCCCCGGAACCTGCCGGGCCCGGGACGCGTCCACGCGCGCCAGCCGGGCATGGGCCATAGTGCTGCGCAGGCACTTGCCCCACAGCGCCTCCGGTGCCGGCACGTCAGCGGTGTAAACCATCGCCCCCGAAACCTTGTCCGGACCCTCCACGCGTCCTACCGGTTGCCCTACGACCTTGAGTTCCATGGTTGCTCCTGTTGGTTGTGTCGGTATTGGGTCGGCGACCCCGGCTGGAAAGTTTGGCTGATTGATCCGAAAAGGGCAATGAGAACGCCGGCATTGAAGCGGCCAAACGCACCTGATCCTCGAACGCAGGCGTACGCTCCCCGTCACCCCAGGCGCCCTCCCCGGTCACCCCCAGGCGCCACTTCCCGCCACCCGGGCGCCCTTCCCGGTCACCCCCCCAGGCGCCCCTTCCCGTCACCGGGCGCCCCTTCCCGGTCACCCCCCGGGCGCCCCTTCCCGTCACCCCGGGCTTGACCCGGGGTCCAGGCGTACCCTCCTCGTCATTCCGACTTGATCCGAAAACCAGGAAGGGGACCGGGGAGGTGGAGCCGCCATGCCCGGCCCGCCTCTGGACCCCGGCTCAAGGCCGGGGTGACGGGGAAGGGGGCCTCTGGACCCCGGCTCAAGGCCGGGGTGACGGGGAGGGGGGCCTCTGGACCCCGGGTCAAGCCCGGCGTGACGGGAAGGGGCACCATTGGACGGGGATTCGCATGTTGCACAACCGCGCGCGATTCAATATGCTGCATCCCGCAAAGAAAGGTCGCGGCGGACGCCCGGTCCGCCCGTTTCCTTCCAGGCGTTGCGACGAAGGAGGACTTGTCCATGGAATATGATCTGCTGATACGTGGCGGGCGCGTGGCCGACGGTTCCGGACTGCCGTCTCACACGGCGGACGTGGGCGTGAAGGACGGCAAGATCGCCGAGGTGGGCCGTCTCAAGGGCTCGGCGACCCGGACCATCGACGCCGCCGGGCTGGTGGTGTCTCCGGGCTTCATCGACCACCATACCCACATGGACGCGCAGATCCTCTGGGATCCCTACGGCACCTCCGAGCCCCAACACGGCATCACTTCCATCGTCATGGGCAACTGCGGCCTGGCGCTGGCGCCCGTCAGCGACGGCGGCGAGGACGCGCTGGTCAAGAGCTTCGTGCGGGTGGAGGCCATCCCGCGTTTCGCCCTGGAGAAGGGCGTGACCTGGGGTTGGCACAGCTACGGCGAGTACCTCGACGCCCTGGAGGGCCGGCTCGGCATCAACGTCGGCGGCCTGGTGGGGCACATCGCCGTGCGCCAGAACGTCATGGGCGAGGAGTCGGTGGAGCGGAAGGCCACCGCGCCGGAAGTGCAGAAGATGAAGGCCCTGGTGCGGGACGCCATGGACGCGGGCGCGCTTGGGTTCTCCACCAACCGAAACGAGCGCCACATGCGGGAGGACGGCAAGCCCGTGGCCAGCCGGCTGGCGGACGACGAGGAATTGTACGCCCTTTGCGACGTGCTCGGCGAGCTCAACAGCGGCATCATCGAGACCATCCTGGGCCGCAACAAGTTGGAGCACTTCGACACCTATCACGACCTGGCCAGCCGGACGCAGCGGCCGATCATCTGGCAGAGCGTGCATCACCGTTGGGCGGAGCCCACCCTCTGGCAGGAGCAACTGGACGCGGTGTCGCGGATCTTCCGCGACGGCTACCGCGCCTACGGGCTCACCCAGACGGTCCCCCTGGTCCGTCACTTCAACCTGCAGAACGCCCAGCTCTTCGACGAGTTCCCCACCTGGAAGAACATCATGTTTCTGCCGGTGGAGGTGCGCCAGCAGGCGTTTGCCGATCCGGCCACGCGCCAGAAGCTGCGCGAGGACCTGGCCACCAAGCGCATGACCAATTTCCACAGGCGCTGGGACATCGTGCAGGTGGAGAAGGTCGTCAAGGAAGAGAACAAGCGTTACGAGGGAAAGAGCGTCGCGGAGATGGCGGCCATGCGCAATCAGGATCCGGTGGACGCCTTCCTGGACCTGTCGCTGGACGAGGGTCTGCTCACGACCTTCCAGAACGCCAACACGGGAGGCGATGCCCAGGCCATGGGCGAGATCCTGCGCAGCCCCTACGTGCTGGTGGGCACCTCGGACGCCGGCGCCCACGTGCTGTACGGCGCCGACTTCGGCTACGGCACCACGCTCCTGGGCCTGTGGGTCCGGGAGCGCGGCCTCATGACGCTGGAGGAGGCGGTGCACAAGCTCACCTTCCACGTCGCTTCGGTGTACGGACTCGAGGGCAGAGGCCTGATCCGGCCCGGCTACGCGGCGGATCTGACCCTGTTCGATCCCGACACCGTGCGCGCCTACGAGCCCGAGTGGGCCGAGGACTACCCGGCCGGCACCAAGCGCCTGATCCAGCGCTCCGACGGCATCCACTACACGATCGTCAACGGCGGCGTGATCTACGAGGACGGCCGTCTCAGCGGCGACCTCCCGGGCCAGGTGCTGCGCGGCTCGGCGTACGCTCCGAGCCGCGCGGCGGCCGCGTAGCGCCGGCTCGGACAGATTCCTCGGAGCTTTATCGTTCGATACGGGCAGGGGCGGGTTTCAAACCCGCCCCTGTGTGGTTGAGGACTGGAAACAAGGGGGAACCCGGTGGGATTGACGTACATTCCGGTGGCCCGCGCCGGTGAGCTGGAGCCCGGAGAGCGGAAGGCGGTGGACCTCAACGGGCGGGCTCTCGTCCTCACTCGCATGGACGACGGCTACGTCGCGTTCTCGCGTTATTGTCCGCACGAGAGCGCGGACCTGATGAACGGCCCCATCGTCGCGGGGAAGGTCCGTTGCGACAATCACGGCTACTGTTTCGATCTCGGCACCGGAGACTGCGTGCTGCCCAAGGGCGGCGACCCGCTGACGGTCCTGCCGGTGGAGGAGAGGGGAGAAGAGGTGTGCGTCCGTATCGAGTGGTAGTGCGGCGGCGCCGTGCCTGACCACACTCGCCTCAGCCGCTGCCGTTGCGGCCGATCTCCTGCAGCAACTGCTGCGCCTTCCGCTTGTGTATCGCGTCGTCGGAGAATTTGATCGGTAGCTCGGCCACGGTCTCCAGGTGCCGGCGGGCCAGTTCCGGCTTGCCGAGCGCGTGGTAGGTCCTTGCCAGCTCCAGGTGGTGGTTGATGACGTCGGGGTTGTGGTCGATGGCCTTCTTCAGGTAGCGGACCGAGTCGTCCATGCGCCCGGGCGGGACCGAGCCCAGAAAGAACAACTTCGCCAGCAGGCGTTCGGCCTGGTTGATCTCGGCCATGCGCCGGTGCCATACGCCCAGGACGTGATAGGCAAAGCCGTTGTCGGGGTCGAGGGCGATGGCGGTGTCGGTGGCCTTGCGGATGTCACCGGCCAGCGCGATCTGCTTCTTGACGCCGGAGAACTCGGCCACCTTCCCCAACGCCACGGCCAGGAAGAAGTGGGGCCAGGTCGACTTCGGATCGACCTTGACCGCCGCGCGCGCGTAACGCTCGGCGGTGCGGTACTGCTCCTGGCGTTTCTGCTGCCAGTCGGGGACCGTCTCGGGGATCATGTCGCCCACGTCGATGTAGGTCCGCGCGGTCCAGACCAGGACTTCCGGATCGTCGGGCGCCAGCGCCAACGCCTTCTTGAGCTCGACCAGGGCTTCCGAGGACTTGAACTGTCCGTAAAGGGCGGCGGCGCGCGCCAAGGCCTCGGCCGCCTCCCCGCCGTCGTTCCGGACGGTTCCGTTGACGGCCGCCGGGTCCGCCACGGACGCGGCGCCGGCGGGGACGCCGCCGGCAACGAGGAACAGCGCCAGCAACACAACGGCGGCTTGGTGCAACGGTCCGTGGATCAAGGGCAGGGCGCGGGCGTTGCCGCGGTCTTGGAAAGCTCGACGAAACGGCATGTGGGTGGTAACCACAACGCCAGTGTAGCAACTCCATGGACCATAATCCATCACCCCGGGGAAAACGGCCGGCGCCCGGGCGCGCGAAGGACGTTTTCGACGCGGTTCTCCTGATCGCGTTCGGCGGTCCCGAGAATCCCGACGAGGTCCGGCCGTTTATCGAGCGCGTCACCGCCGGACGGCGTATACCGCCGTCCCGTCTCGACGAGGTGGCGCACCACTATGAGATCATCGGCGGCCGCTCGCCGCTGAACGAGATCACGCGCAGGCAGGCGGCGGCGCTGCGGGAGAGGCTCGCGCGGGACGGTGTCGCCGTCCCCGTCCACGTCGGCATGCGTAACTGGCACCCGTTTCTGGACCAGACCCTGGCGGCGCTCCGGGCGGACGGTTGCCGCCGCGTGTCGGCGATCATCCTCTCCGCGTTCCGGGCGGAGGCCTCGTGGGACCGGTACGTCGGCAGCGTGGAGGCAGCCCGGACCGCCGCCGGCGAGCCGGCGGTGGCGTACTCGGGCGCTTGGTCCGACCACCCGCTGTACGTTCAGGCGGTGGCCGACCGGGCGGCCGCCACCATCGACCGGATGCCGCCGGCCCGGCGGGATGCGCCTCTCGTGTTCACCGCCCACAGCATTCCCCGTTCCATGGCCGATGACTCCCCATACGCCGCGGAGTTTCGGAGGGCCTCCCAAGGGGTGGCGGAGAGGTTGGGACGGTCCCGGTGGACGCTGGCCTACCAGAGCCGGAGCGGCAACCCCAACGACCCGTGGCTCGAGCCCGACGTGTGCGAAGTCATCGAGACCCTGGCGGGAGACGGGGAGCGGGCGGTGGTGGTAGTCCCCATCGGTTTCGTCTGTGACCACGTCGAGGTGCTCTACGATCTGGACGTGGAGGCGCGGCAACGGGCCGAGGCGCTGGGAATGGGCTTCTACCGGGCCCCTGCCGTGAACGATCATCCGCTGTTCATGGACCTGCTGGCCGCGCTCGCTTCAGGCTCATAGATCGTGTTGACCCGGGGGCGGTCTGCCGATAGGATTCTGGTGCGGTCGCCGGTCGACCGCGCTTCCCACTCATGTCCACGGCGCGGGAGGGGATCATGTTCTCGAGATTCCTGAGGTCACTTGCGGCGGCAGCGGTTGCGGCGGTGACGGTCGTCTCCGTCGCTCTCGGATCCGAAGCCAGACCGCCGGTTCGAGTCGGCTTGACCGGGTTCGGGGTAGGCACCGTCATCACCTGGGTCGCCGACGACACGGACCTGTTCGCCAAGTACGGCGTCGACGTCGAGGCCGCCTACATCGAGGGAGCCGCCGCCGGCGGCGTGCAGTCGCTGCTCGGGATCGACATCCTGGTGTCGTCCCGGGACGTGCTGCCTCCCCTCGAGGCCGTGAGCAACGGCGCCGACCTGGTTTTCTTCGGAGGACACGGGAGCGCGGAAAACTATCGTTTCGGCGTGGCTTCGTACGTCGATCACCTGGCGCAGCTCAAGGGCAAGAAGGTGGGAGTGTCGGGTCTCGGGAGGAAGTCGGACCTGATCGCGCGGGTGGCGTTGCGGCGGGCCGGGCTCGATCCGGTGGACGACGTGGAGATGGTTCCCATCGGCTACTCGCCCCAGCGGGCCGCCGCCATCTTCCGCGACGTCGTGCAGGGAGCGCCCCTGGTTCCTCAGGTGGCGGCGCAGGCGCAACGGGCGGGCATCAAGGTACTCGACGTCGGGGAGGTCCATCTCGTCACCGACCTGTTGGTCACGACGCGGTCCTTCGCCGAAGGTCGCCCCAACGTATTGCGGCGTTTCCTGATGGCCTACCTGAACGGTGTCCAACACTTCCTGACCGATCGCGCGGACAGCATGCGTATCATAAAAAAATACGGCACGCTGGCCGAAGGGACCACCCTCTCCAGCGCCTATGGGTTCCTGGCCAACCAACTGGAACCGCTGCCGGTGCCGCGTGCCGAGGGGGTGCAGGCGCTTATCGATGCGGTCTCCGTCACGGACTCGCGCGCGAGAAGGCTTATTCCGCATCAGCTCCTGGAGCTGGAGGCCCTGAAGCGGCTTCAGCAGGCTGGTTTCGTGAAGGGACTGTACTCCGAGAAGATCGAGCTGTAGAGGCGGGTTTGAAACCCGCCCCTACACGTGGTTCTCCTTCCTCCGGCGGCTTGCCGATCCGCCAAAATTGCATTCGGCGCGCATATCCCCTACAATGAAACCGCCCGTACATTCAGGCCGCCGAGTAGTCCGGGCGCACACGCCTTCACCCGCATGTACACGCTAAAGCTGGCGCTGATCGTTATTTCAAGCATATTCCAGAGCATTCCCATCATTGCACTTGGGCTCGTGGACCCCTACGGCAAGCGGGTCTATCCGATGTTCCGGTTCTGGTCGTGGTGCGTTCTCAGGACCGGCGGGGTGGAGTTGAGGGTGCGCGAGACCGGGCAGCTGGATCCCCGGCGGGCGTACATCTTCATGGCCAATCACCAGAGCAACATCGACATTCCCGTGCTGGTGCGGGCACTGGGGCCGTTCCAGTTGCGCTGGATGGCCAAGCGGGAGCTCCTCCGGTTGCCGTTCTTCGGCTGGGCGCTGTGGGCCTCCAAGCACATCATCGTCAAGCGCGCCCGGTCGAAGGATGTGGCGGCCGCCATGGCCGGCGCGTGCGACAGGCTGGCCCGGGGCATGTCCGTCGTGGTGTTTCCGGAAGGGACGCGGAGCACGGACGGACGGCTGTTGCCGTTCAAGCGCGGAGGATTCCGTATGGCGGAGAAGGCGGGGGTCCCCATCGTGCCCGTCACCCTCAACGGGTCGGGGGCCCTCATGCGGCGCGGAGACTGGCGTCTCAGGCCCGGCGAAGTGGAAGTCGTCATCGGCGAGGCGATCCCGCCGGACGACGGCGACGACCGTTCGCGCCAGCAGATGCGCCGCGTGCGGGAGGCCATCGGCTCACACCTGGTGCCTCCGGCCTCCGCCCCGGGCGGCAGCGGCGGCGCCTGGCACGCCGAGGGGTTTCCGCCGGCGACGGGGCGAGAGGTCTAGTCCGGATGGAGTCCGTGAGGATCGTTCCCCTGGGAGGGCTGGGAGAGTTCGGCTCCAACATGTTGGCGGTGGAGTGGGGCGACTCCGTCATCGCCCTGGACTGCGGCGTGATGTTCCCCGGCCCCGAGCTGCTGGGCATCGATCTGGTCATCCCGGACATCAGCTACCTCGAGGAGCGGGGGAAGGCTCCCCGGGCCATCATCCTGACCCATGCCCACGAGGACCACATCGGCGCCTTGCCCTACGTCCTGCGGCGTTTCCAGGTGCCGGTCTACGGCACGCGGCTGACCCTGGGGTTCCTGCGCCACAAGTTGCGGGAGCACCGGCTCGAAGAGTCCACCGAGCTGGTGGAAATCGTCCCCGGACAGCGGTTTTCCGTGGGCCCCTTCACCATCGAGGGAATTCCCGTAACCCACAGCCTGGTCAACTGCATCGCCCTCGCCATCGAAACGCCCGTGGGAGTCATCGTCCACACCGGCGACTTCAAGATCGACAACACGCCCATGGCCGGGGAGAGCTTCGACTTCCACCGCTTCGCGGCCTACGGCGACAAGGGGGTTCTGCTGCTGCTGTCGGACTCCACCAACGTCGAGCGCACCGGCAGCACGCCCTCCGAGCGCACGGTCGGAGAGGGGCTCCGGGGCATCTTCAGCGCGAGCCCGGGCCGGGTTTTCGTGTCGACGTTCGCCTCCCACATCCCGCGCATCCAGCAGGTGGCGGAGCTGGCGGCCGACTTCGGACGCAAGCTGGTGCTCAGCGGACGGAGCATCATCAACAACACGGCCATCGCCGCCGACCTGGGCTATCTGCGCCTGCCGGCCGACGTCATGACGGACAGCCAGAGCTGGCAGGATGTAGCCGACGACCGGCTTTGTTTCCTCACCACCGGAAGCCAGGGGGAGCCCCTTTCCGTGCTCCACCGCGTGGCCTTCGACGAGCACCGCTCCATCAAGGTCCGGCCCGGAGACGCGGTGGTGCTGTCGGCGAGGTTCATCCCGGGAAACGAGAAGATCATCAGCAATCTCATCAACCACCTCTACCGGCGGGGCGCCCGGGTGCACTACGAACGCACGTCGGAGATCCACGTGTCGGGACATGCCAGCCAGGAAGAGTTGAAGACCATGCTTCAACTCACCCGGCCGCGGTACTTCGTGCCGGTTCACGGAGAGTTCCGCCAGCTCTGCAAGCACATCGAGCTGGCGCGCTCCGTGGGGGTGCCCGCGGGCAACTGCTTTCTCATGGAGAACGGCGACGTGCTGGAGCTCACCGAGCACGACGCCTGGCGCGTGGAGCCGGTGGCCACCGGCAAGGTCTTCGTGGACGGGAACGGCATCGGCGACGTGGAGGACGTGGTCATACGGGACCGCAGGCATCTGAGCGAGGATGGGTTGGTGGTGGTGGCCATGGCGGTTCACCAGCGGACCGGCGAGGTCACGGCGGGCCCGGATCTGATGGCCCGTGGGTTCATGCGGCTGGAGGAAGAGGACGACGTCCTCGGCACCGCCCGGGAGTCGTTGCGTGAATACGTCGAGGGCTGCGGCGTCGAGATGCGTACGGACTCGGCGGAACTCAAGGAAGGCATACGCCGGTCGTTGCGCAAGTTCTTCGAGAAGAGGCTGCGGCGCAGGCCGGTGATCGTGCCTTATATCATGGAGATGTAGGCGGCCCATGCAGAACGGCTCGCGGCTCAATCGTGAACTCTGGGGCTCGGTGGCTCTCGTGGCGGCCTGTTTCGCCGTGCTCAGCCTGGTCTCCTACAGCCCCCTGGACCAGTCGATCAACGTCCCGTCAGGGGCCCGGGACCCGGTGAACCTCGGGGGAGTGGTCGGCGCCCACCTGGCGGACGTGTTGCTGCAGGGCCTGGGTCTCACGGCCTGGCTGCTGCCCGTCGTCCTGGCCCTGCTCGCGGTCAGGCTCTTTCGCCGGGAGCCGCGGAAGCTCGGGCTCCTCAAGGTCCTGGGATATGCGATGTTTCTGTGGGGCCTGGCCATCCTGGTCAGCCTCGTGCACGAGGTGGAGGTGGCGCGGGAGAGCGGCGGCGTCCTGGGCGGGTTTTCCATGGAGTTCCTGACGGAGATGTTCGGCTATGCCGGAACCTGCGCCATCACGCTGTTCCTGTTGCTGGCGGCGGGCATGCTGATGTCCCAGACGTCCATGCTGAGTTGGTGGAATCACCTCGCGGACGCCCCCGGACAGCTCCGTTCCAGGATGGGCGCGAACACGGTTTCGGCGTGGCGCAAGACGGCGGAGGGCAAGCCGCCCGCCAACGTCAAGAAGGACCGCCGGGAATTCCAGGCGCCCCCCATCGTCGTCGAGGAGGAACCTCCGGCTCGGGAGGAAACCGCCAAGGGCCGCGGGAAGAAGGCCAAGGCCAAGTCCAAGAGCAAGGCGAAGTCCAGGCCCGAAACCGAGCAGTTCGTGTTCCCCGAGCTCACCGACGGCTACACGTTGCCGTCCACGGCCTTTCTCGATGCACCTCCGGAAGAGAAGGCCAGCATCGACAAGGGCACGCTGGAAGCCAATTCCCTGATGCTGCAGCGGAAGCTGCAGGACTTCGGCATCGAGGGCGAGGTGCTGGCGGTGAGGCCCGGGCCGGTCATCACCGTGTACGAGTTCCGGCCCGCCCCCGGCGTCATGGTGCGCCGCATCGTGGGGGTGGCAGACGACCTCGCCATGGCCTTGAGCGCCGTCAGCATCCGTATCCTGGCGCCGATTCCCGGAGAGTCCGTGGTGGGCATCGAGGTGCCCAATGCCCGACGCGAAACCGTTCACCTGAGAGAGATCCTGGAAGATCCGGTCTACAAGGGCTCCGACTCGATGCTGTCGCTGGCGTTGGGGAAGGACATCTCCGGGGCGCCCTTCGCCACGGATCTCTCCCGCATGCCGCACCTGCTGGTGGCGGGGGCCACGGGCACGGGCAAATCCGTGTCCCTCAATTCCATGATTCTCAGCGTCCTGTACAAGGCCACGCCGGACGACGTGCGCTTCATCATGATCGACCCGAAGATGCTGGAACTGACGCCCTATGAAGGGTTGCCGCATCTGTTGACGCCGGTGGTGACCGACCCGAAGGAGGCGCGGGCGGCGTTGTTCTGGGCGGTGGAGGAAATGGACCGCCGCTACCGGCTCATGCGCGACAAACGGGCCCGCAATCTCGACAACTACAACCGCATCCTTGAACGGGAGCCGCCGCCCGAGAAGGCAGCCGGCCAGGACGGAGACGACGGTTCCCACGAGGGTGCGGAGGTGGGAGGCCGGCTGGACGGCCGCGAGGAGCTGGAGCACGGACGGCTGCCCCGGATCGTCATCCTCATCGACGAGTTGGCGGATCTGATGATGTCGGTGGGACGTGACATCGAGGAGCACATCACGCGGTTGGCGCAGAAGGCGCGGGCGGCCGGGATACACATGGTGCTGGCGACGCAGCGGCCGTCCGTGGACGTGATCACCGGTCTCATCAAGGCCAACTTTCCCGCGCGCATCTCGTTCCAGGTGACGTCGCGGGTGGATTCACGCACCATCCTGGACGGGCAGGGGGCGGAGCAACTCCTGGGCAACGGGGACCTGCTGTTCCTGCCGCCGGGGACGGCGCGGTTGATCCGGCTTCACGGTCCCTTCGTGTCGGACAGGGAGGTCCGAAAGGTCACCGAGTTCATCAAGCAGCAAGGCCGGCCCCAGTACCGCCCGGAGATCCTGGAGGCCCGGGACGACGCCAACGGCGACTTCCTGAACGCCGATGACGATTATGACGAGATGTACGACCAGGCCGTGGCGGTGGTGACCGAGACCCGCCAGGCGTCCATATCCATGGTACAGCGACGCCTCAGGGTGGGTTACAACCGCGCGGCGCGCATGATCGAGAAGATGGAGCGGGACGGGGTGGTGGGACCGGCGGACGGCGCCAAGCCGCGCGAGGTCCTGGCGCAGAAGATCGAAGAGTAACCCATGGAGACGACGGCATCGGACGTGGTCGCGGCGGCGGGCGCCTTCCCCGCGAGCCGTGGCGGCCCAGGCTTTCCCGGCCGGATGGCGGCCGCCCTCTGCGTTGCGGCGCTGTTGCTGCCGTTGCAGGGTCCCCGCGCACAGCAAGCCGCCGAAATCGTCCGGGAAGTGCAGCGTCGCTACGACGGCACGCGGGACTACAGCGCCGACTTCCGCCAGACCACCGAGTACCACACCCTCAACCGGCGCATCGAAGGGAAGGGCCGGGTCTACTTCAGCAAACCGGCGAAAATGCTGTGGCGTTACGAGAAGCCTGCCGGGCAATTCGTGTTGTCCGACGGACGTCACCTCTACTTCTACCAGCCGGCCGAACGGCAGGTGATCAAGACCGCCCTCGGATCGGTGTTCCGCTCGGACCTTCCGCTTTCCTTTCTGCTGGGCGTCGGCGATCTCGACCGGGATTTCCGGGCCGAGTTGAAGGCCTCCACTGCCGACGCGCACGTGCTGAAGCTCTTTCCCCGAAAAGCCAATACCGGCGTGAGCGAGATCCAGCTCTCCGTGGATCCGGACAGCCACGATATCCGACAGGTCCTCATCGAGGATGCCGCGGGCAACGGTTGGACCTTCCGCTTCGATAACGTCCGCCACGGGGTTGGGCTGGATCCGGCGCTGTTCGAGTTGAGTACACCGCAAGGTGTTGATATCGTTGAGTTTGGCTCTTAGCGCCGTGTCACCTTCGGGAAGGCTCGACGGTGGCGGGCGCGTCTCCCGTATTGACTCCGAAACCAAATAGTGGTGAATTGGGTCTCTTCCAGGAGAGACGACGATGAGGAAAGACGTTCTGAAGAAATTTAGGGAGACCCTCCTCGGCATGAAGGGCCAACTGTTGGAGGATATCCCGGACCGGCTCAAGCACGAGGTGGAGAGCTCCAAGGACGAGGGTCGCGACACCTACGATCTGGCCAGCGACGAGCGGGATCGTGAAATCAACATGATACTGAACGATCGCGAACGGACGAAGCTGATGGCCATCGAGGATGCGCTGCTCCGGCTCGGCGAGGGTTCCTACGGCATCTGCGACGAGTGCGGGGAAGATATCGGCGTCGGCCGGCTCAAGGTGATGCCGTTCACGCGTTTGTGCGTGCGCTGCCAGGAGGAGCTGGAGAAGGAATCCCGCATGACGAAGAACTTCGACGACGATCGGACCTTTCGCCGGCTCACGACGACGGACACGGAAGAGGAAAGCTACTAGTATCCGGGTCGAATCGTTCCACGCCTTCGGAAACGGCACCCTGCCGGCGGAAACCCGAGGAGGACGCCATGAAGTACTTCTTTTCCAAGGATGAAGCCGAAGTCGTGCGTATCGAAGGCGACGCGCCGCGCACCCTCTACCCGTGCGTCGAGCCCGGCACGACCGGGACCCGGCAGTTCTCCATGGGCCTGCAGCAAGTCGATCCTCACAGCAAGATCCCCCTGCATTCCCACGACGAGGCCGAAGAGATACTCTTCGTGATCGGCGGCCGCGCCATCGCCACGGTCGGAGACGAAACCGCGGAGATCGTGCCGGGTTCGGTCGTGTTCATCCCCCCCAAGACCAACCACGGTTTCGTCAACGACGAAGACGAGCCCTTGTGGCTGACCTGGACCTTCTCGCCCCAGGGGTTCGAGGGCTACATCCGCGGCGTGGCGCAAGGCACCGTACAACTCAAGACCGTGTAGGCGCTCCCCCCCGGCCGGGGCGCGCGCCTTGCACATGGGCACGTCCGGCGTTCCCGCCAAGATGTTCGAACGGCGACGGTCCGCGCTTGGTCCGCAAGGAGGCTTGTATGCTCGACGACAAGATTGGCTTCATCGGCGCCGGCAAGATGGGCAGCGCCATCATCAAGGGGATGCTGCGGGCCGGTCTGGTGGACCGGAGCCGTCTCACCGCCAGCGATCCCATCGAGGCGCTGGGGAAGGCCCTCGTCGAGGAAACCGGCGTCCGTTTCATGAAAGACAACATCGGCCTGGTGGACTCGTCGGACATCGTGGTGCTGGCGGTGAAGCCCCAGGTCATGGACGGCGTTCTGAAGGAGATCGCGGCGGCGCCGCTGGAGGGAAGGCTTTTGGTCTCCATCGCGGCCGGGGTGCCGTTGAGCCGCATCGAGGGGTTGTTGCCGGATGGCACGCGGGTCGTCCGGGTCATGCCCAACACGCCGTGCCTCGTGGGTCAGGCCGCGTCGGCGTATGCGGGAGGCCGGTGGGCCCGGGACGAGGATCTCGAGAGGGTGGGCAGGATTCTTTCGAGCGTCGGGGTCGCGGTTGCCGTGGAAGAGCATCATCTCGACGCCGTCACGGCGTTGAGCGGCAGCGGACCGGCCTACGTCTTCCTTTTCATCGAATCCCTCGCCGCCGGCGGCGTCCAGATGGGCCTCAGCCGGGACGTCGCGCTGAAGCTGGCGCTTCAGACGGTGTACGGTTCCGCCGCCATGGCCCAGGATGCCGACCAGCACCTGGCGGAATTGCGGGACGCCGTGACGTCCCCGGCCGGAACCACCGCCGCGGGGCTTTTCGCCCTGGAGCAGGGGGCTTTTCGGGCGACGGTCATCGATGCGGTGGTGCAGGCCGCGGAACGTTCGGAAGCCTTGGGGAGAGGGGAACACTAGTGGGCGCAAGCATGCCGTGCCCGACCAACGAATAGCAGGGGTATGATCCGGCACCATCCGATCCCATGGCGCCACCTCACGCGCGCCGCGCTGTTGCTGGCGCTCGCCGTCGGCGTCGCGGCCGACCGCGCCCGGGCCAACCCGGAGGCCTTGTCCGCCGCCGAGCTGGAGAAGCAGGCCTACGCCAAGATCGTGGAGGCCCGTGGCAGCGCGCGGGCGGAGCGTTACCCCGACGCGCTGACTCGGTTGGATGATGCGGTGACTCTGGCCGAGCAACTGGACGACAAGCTGCCGCTGGCGTTGGCGCTTCACAACAAGGGCGAAGTGGAACTGCTCCGGGGCCGGCCGCTGGATGCCCTGAAAGCCTACTACAGGGTCCTGGGGATCTACCGGCGGTTGGGGCACGAGGCCGGCGCCGCGCTGGCGCAGAAGCGGATCGGAATGTTGACGCGGCTGGTCAAGAAGCCCGAGAAGCCGGCCGCCCCGTCTCAAGAGGAACCCGCGGCGAAAACCCCGGACCGCCTTTCGCCGATCGACCAGGCGGTGGAGCGAATCCGTGCGCGGGTCAGGTCCGCCGGGCAGAAGCCGCCGGAGGTGCCGGCGGCGCCCGTCGAGGCACGCCGGACCGGAGAGCCGCCGGTGCCTGTGGAGGCGCCGGTGTCCGTCCCGACAACCCCTCCCGAGGAGCCGGCCGCGAGTGCTCCGGCCACGCCGGACGAAAAGCCGCCCGGTCGCGCCCCGGCCGCCGGGACCGAGGAACCGCGTCAGCCATCGGTCCAGGTGGCGCGAGCCGAGCCCCCGTCCGCGGCGGACAATCCACGGGAGTGGGCCTACGTGGAATCCCTCAAGAGGAAGATCGGCGGCCGATCGCGATATCCCGCCTACGCCAGGCGGACGGGTCAGCAGGGGACCGTCGCGCTTGTGTTGGCCGTGCGTGAAAACGGACAGCTCGCCGGCGTCGAGCTGTCCGAGTCGTCCGGCTTTATCGTGCTGGATGTGGAGGCCCTTCGCAACGTCCGGGAGTCCGCCCCTTTCGGTCCCGTGCCCGTCCGCGCGACTCCGGGCCCGCTTACCGTTCGCCTGACCATCAGCTACAAGCTGCCGGCCGCGTCCGACCCTGCGCCCTAGGCGCCTTGCCGACGAGGAAAATCCTGCGCATCTTATGGTGCGAATGAACCAGACAGGACACTAGCGGTCTGTGGCGCGGTCCCGGCCGGTCCGTGCCGGGGTTCCGAGTGTGGTGAGCTGGGCGAGAGCAAATCCATGGCGCGGCTGGAGGGCGAGGGCACGGATGTAGTTGACGTCCGCCTGTCCGTGAAAGCCCAGGGCGGCGGCGTTGCGCGCCCGCAGGACATGGATCTCCGCCAGCCAGCGGTCATCGGCGGCCAGTCTCGACTCCGCCACATCGAGAAAGCTCAGGGATTCGCGGTGGTTCTTCAGGAAGTAGTGTGCCCGGGCCACGAAATAGTGGCTGTAGGGATTGGTGGAGTCGACGCCGATGGCGCGTTCGAACTGGCCCAGCGCGGCCCCGTAGTTTTCGGTCCGGAGAAGATCCCGGCCCTGTTGCACCAGCTTTACGGATGCCCTCCGCCGGGGCATGGTGGTGCCGTCGAAAGCCGCCAGGGAGGGCAACTCGTACGAGCCGTCCGGGACGGCCGTGTCGACAGGATCCTGCCGGGGACCGCTCTCGACCGTGGCCTCCGGAACCGCCGCGGTTGCGGGGTCGGGGAGCGGGTCACGCTGCACCGGCGCGGGTACGGTTACCGACAGGTCCTCTTCAAGGATCGTGCCCTGACGGAGAGCCGGAGACACGGCCTCCCCGGCGGTGGGAGCGTTTTGCGGAAAGGCGGTCCCGCACGCCAGGATTGCCGTCAGGAATACCGCCCCCGACGCCACCCGCGCGAAGGGGAACGTCCTTTCTCCCGGCCTCAAGATCGTATCCGCTCTTGCGCTCACCGTTGTTCCCACGAGGCTGTCACAGCAATATCACCGCCAGCACCGTACCCAGGGCAAACGGGACCAGCGCCGCCGGAGGCAGGTTCCCGCTCACCGTGTCGAGAACCACCAGCAGCGACAGCCCGATGAAGACGAGGCCCGGATAGGTCACCAGCATTTCGATCATGATTCGGGTCCGGCCGCCCGGTCCGTCCGGAAGCATTCCGGGCGGCGTTGCGACGTAACCCATTGTGGGCCCCGGCTACCGGGGTGTCAAGGTGAGCAGAGGGCGCCGATCGGTTGCCGGCCTTGCCGGCGGTTCACTCGGGAAGCAGGTCTGCAGGTAAATCCGTGCCGACAACCTCCAGGAACTCGGCCACAACCGCCACAGCCTCCTCGTCTTCGGTCTTCAACTCGATGGGAGCGTATTCGTGGTTGACCGGTTCAAGCACGATTCTGACGTGTCGCCAGCCGTCCTTGTCGGCGGTTTTCTCGCTACGATACCGCTTCACAGTGAACCGGAGACTGGTCTCAGGATCGACCTCGTCTCGCAGTTGGACGAGCACGGTGCGCCCCTGGCGCGTGCCGGTCACGGGACTGGTAAACAGACAGTACGCGGCGTCCGGGATCATGGGTTCCATCGAATGCCCGACCACCTGCGCGACGAACATCCCGGAGCGTAGCGGGTGGCGGTTATCGATCTCCACCCATTCCCATTCCGAGTCGTCGAGCGCTGATTGAGGGTCACCGAACGCGCCCGCGGCAGCCTTCAGTGGAACCAGTGGCACGCAGTTGACGTACCTCGTGTCCGCCGTGGGGGTGACCAACCGCAGCACAGGCCGGCTCGGCTCGGTAGTGCTGTCAAACCACGAGCGGTCATCACTCAGCCGTTTGCGGACGTCACGCATCCCGAGATAGTTGGCCAACCGGCGGAAATGACGCACCATGGCGTCCAGGTCGTCAAGCTCGTTGGCAGGAATCTCGATGACTTCGTACCCATGGTTGCGCAGCCAATCGCGGATTGCACGGTCCCGCTCAGCCGTCGCAGGATTTCCGTGGAGATGGCGGCTCAATCCGTCGAGGTAGATGCAGACCCCTTCGTCTGGCTCATGATCCTCCCCGCGGTAGATGGCGTCCGGTGTCGTCGTACCCAGCGCGCGGTCCAGCCGGATCTGCTCGTTACGGATCCCTTCACCGAAGCCCGCGGCGAGCAGACGATGGCGCAGCTTGGTTTCCGCATCGTTCACGGGCACAGCGTTGTCAGGGGGCCTTTCGGTGGGTTGCAGTGGCGGAATGTCGTGCTCGAAGGTCAAACTCACGCCCCACTGGTCCAGCCGCTCCCGGGCCGTGGCGCGGTCGAGGTGACGATGGTAGTAGGCGTTGCGGAAGGTCTGGAGGCAGTCGATGCAGGAAGAGCTGCACAAGGCCGGGCAGTTGGCGACGACTTCGCGGGCTGTTTCAACGATCTCCCCGAAACGATCGCACAGGCGCTCCAGAAGCCCGGAGCCTCCGGGCATAGGGTCCCACAGCAACGCGTCCACATCCTCGCGATCCACATGGCCGACTACGAGTATCTGCAGGTCGTCCATGTGCATGTCCAGCACCTGAGTGGCCCCGAAGCGTAGCGCTTCCAGCACGCTGTACGCGGTTTCCGCGTCATCGCACCCAGGCAGGGAGAGCGCTTCCGCGGTCACGTCGGCATGAAACCCGATGTCCCCGGGCTTGCGCCGACACCGTTCTTCGTGGGACTTGACGAACTCCTGGCGCTGGCGCACGGAGGAAAGCGGCGAAACGCTCTGGCCGCAGACCGTGCATACCGGGTACCCGAATGCTCCCCGCCCCTTGATGGCCGCCGACGCTCCCACGTTCACCAGCCGCATTTGCACCCCTTGGCGCAACAGTAGCTTCTGCGGACCCCAACGATAGGCGCGCCCTCCGCTGTGCTGGCCGCGCTCGAGGCCGTAGACCGCCACCGCCAGTTGAAACCGCAAGTCCTCTTCGTCGGAGATGTGGGAGGTGTGGACAAGGTCGGCGTCGCAAACCTCCATGGTCGTGACGACCCGGCCGCTCAGCGAAGACCCCGCACCCTGACGCGCCGGTTTGACGGCTTGCCGTTCCGCCGACACTTCATAGCAGGGCATTTCTTCCCGTCCTTCCCCGAGTTCACGGTGGAAGCGCCGTGCCACGAAACGGTGGCCGTTGGCGTAGATCAGGTTGCCGGGAACGTACTCGCGCAAGGCCGTGGCTGGCGGCCTCGGCAGGCTGAAGTCCATGGCGCCGGTGCGCCAAAAGGGGATTTCCGCCCAACCCACCACCGTACCGACCTCAAGGCCGTAGCCCGGCAGGAAACCCTCCGCCGCCAGCACGTTGAAGGTGTTGGAGTCGTCGTGGCCTTCCGCCTGGTTGCGCCGCCTCTCGGCTCCCTTGAGCCGCTTGATGAAACTGTCGCAACGACGGAATAAGGCCTCTTCGTCGGGCTGAAGCGTACCTTTTCGCTCACGCAATTCGTTCAACCTCTTGATCTGGTCCATGGCCCAAGTCAAGCGCCGTCGTAGACGAGCGACAACGGCTTCCAGATTGTCCGCGAAAACCTCGACGTGAGCGCGCAGTGCGGCAGGTGTTGTGACGTCCGCGTCCGACTCCGGCCACCCTTGCTCAAAGACTCGCGTCGCGTGGGCAGTCAGATCTTCGACGTTGTCCAGAACCAGATCCCGCAGCGAGCTGAAGTCAAAAGGTCCCTGGCGCAGTTCTCCCGCGTCGAACAGGTACGGCTCCACGCGCCTGGGGAGGCACCGGGCCAGAATTCCCTGTATTTCGTTTCGTTCCGTTTCCGGACGGCTTGGGTCCCGGCCGTAGCGGTGCAGGTCGGCGATGACAGTGGCATGCACGTGCTTGGCGATCATCAGGTCATTGCGCAGGTTGAAGGCGGGCGGATCGATCCGGCCGGTCAAGAGCTTAGGCGGATCGGTGAAGTAGGCTCGGTCGTGGGAAAGAGGTCGGCAGTAGGTGATGTCCACGGCCATACGGTGACGTCGGCCCGCCCGTCCGGCGCGTTGCCAGTAATTGGCGGGCAAGGGCGGGACGTTGCGCATGAGCACGGAGTCGAGCTGGCCGATGTCGATTCCAAGCTCCAGGGTCGGAGTGCACACGAGGCTGTTCACCGCGTCCGACGTCCCCTTGAACAGGTTCTCCAGCCGCTCCCGTTCGTCGTTCGGGACCATGGCGGTGTGCTCTTCGGGCCGCAGCATGGAGTACGCCCCGTCGAGTAATTGCAGGTCGTAGTTGTCGCTGTTTTCCGGCACCCATTCGAGAAAACCGTCACAACGCCAGGCCGGACAGCGGTCATAGGGGAGATCACGTGTGGTGGTGCGCCGGCAGCTCTTGCAGCGTCTGACTCCCCGATTGGGAGTCAGACGCAGCTTGTCGGCGTTCACCTGGTAGACGCCGCTTACCCCGGGTAACGGGCGGCCCTTGGAGCCCCTGAGCCGCACGGGCACCAGGAGTCGGCTCTCAACCAGGTATGCGAACAGGCCTTCCAGGAACGACTCAATGGAGTCCGATGCCACGCCCCATTTTCTGGCTATCTGGCGCAGGGTCGTGTCGCCGCCGCTGCTCAGCCATTGCGTGACCAGGTTGGTCTTTTCCTGGGGTTCGCGTCGGAGCTTCGTGGCATTGGGAGACAGAAAGCTCGGCAGGTAGCCCTGCTGAATCTCCCGGTCGCCGTCCATCCAGTGTTTCGTGAAGATCCCGTGCTCGGGGTCGTACAAAGCGCGCTTGCGCCGCAGGTAGTCCAGGACGCTCGCCACGCCCTCGCGCAGGTGCTCCGCCGAGATGCCCAGTTCGTGCGCGTGCTCTTGTATCCATGGCGAATAGTTGTCGAGACCTTCGTACTCGACCTTCATGCGTCCCCAGGGCTCGAGGCCCAGGGACTGCCGGGGTGACAGGGCCACTTCGCGAAGCACCTGGAAGCGCAGGTACTTGCGGCGTTCCTGCTCGTGGCGCCCCCCGCTTCCTTCGCGGCGAGCGACTTGCCAGACCTCGGGAATAAGGGCTCGGGACAACGTTTCGTCCGTTTCCAGCAGATCGTCCAGATAGCCCGCAAGGTCACCCACCGAGCGTGGTTGTGCCTTGATGCCCTCGGCCATCAACGCTCTGAGCCGGAAGCGGCGCGCGTGGTCCTTCATCCATCCGGCCTGGAATGCCGCATCCTGGCGATTGTCGCAGAAGACGAGTAACCGCTGGCGCTCCGCGTGGTGCACCATGTCCTGAGTCAGAACGTGCACATCCGCGACGTTGATGGCCCGCACGGCCCGGGCGGGTTCGCGGTAGTAGCTGCTCAACGCTCGGCCGGCGGATTTACACGAAAGGCAACTCGTGAGCCAGCCTGGGTGGTCCTTGTTTTGGCGAATAGCGAAGAGTTGGGTCGTGGTGCCGGACTTCCCACAGTGAAGACAACGGTCCTGTGACTGGGGGTGCGCTGCGCCGCAGTGCCGGCAGAAGTGGAGCGGGCTGGTGCGCGCGTGGGGTGGCGCATCGTCATCATCGTCGTCACTACCGATGAGGTGGTCAATCAGAACAACGCGCCTGCCGCCGTGGGCCTCGTCCAACGGGTCCCACCATGATCCGGTCGCGCCCGCCTCGCCGCCGCCGGGTTGCTTTTTCGTAAACTCGAAATCCTTGAGGAACGTCACATAGTAGTGCTGCCCGCAGGTGGTACACGTAGTGACGGCGAAATGCGCGTGCTCTTGCGGCTCCTCGAACTCAGCCTTGTCCTCGGCAGCAAGCCAAAGTTTGGCACCTTCGGAGTCCTCGGGGAACGAGACCACCGCCCCGCCGATCCCGCGCACGAAGCAGTGGACCACGGGCCGCAAGAGGGGACGGCCGTCGCGGCGCGCCGCCGCACTGAGCGTAAGCCAGGCCAGGATTTCGGCTTCGGTCACCGGCCGCCCGATTTCCTTTTGGAGCCCCTCGGGCAGCTCATCCAGGGCCTTGGGCGACGTAAGTTCCTCGTTAAGCCGAAAAACCAACTCGTTGCTAGACAACGCTTCGTGGAGCGCCAGCGGCCAGTCCTCCGAGTGCGGTCCGTCCAGCTCTTCACCCGAGAGGGAGCGATACACCGCGCGCACGTCCGTGCCCGAGTCACTCTCTTCCTCTACCGCCTGGACGCACCGATCCAGAATCGCGATGGTGTCTTCGGCTGGTGGCGGCGGGATCGAGCGTGGCCCCGACCAGACTTCGGGCTCGTAATCCTCTGCCACAGTGGTCACCGCGTCGCGGGCGACTCCGAACATCCGCGCCGCGAAGTTGCGCGCGGTCTCCGGATTGTCGCGGTCAACGATGGTCGCGGACGTGGCGACACAGGTGGTGTGCCCTGAATCGACATTGCAGAACGCCCGCAGCCGGCGGATCAGGCACGCGGTTTCCGCACCCATGGCGCCGGTGAAGGTGTGCGCTTCGTCGAACACGAGAAAGTCCAGCCGTGCATCGGCGAACAGTGCTACGTCCTGCTGGCGTGTCAGAAGCAGTTCGAGTTGCTTCACGTTGGTCAGGAGGATCCGCGGCTGTCTGCCCGCCGTGCGCATCATCTCACGCGAGCACACCTCTTCCGCCGGGTAGACCGTCTCGCCGCTACTCGCGCGCCGCGCCTGTTCGAGCCGGGCTTCGTAGTCCGCCCGGGATGATCCCGGGCGCAACCGAACGCCCGCCACCTCCGCCTCATGTTCCGGCGTCTTCCCGACGTAAATCCCGAACGGTATCCCCGTGCCGGCCAGGAGGCCGCGCAGGCGGTTGAGCTGATCTTCCGCCAGTGCGTTCATCGGATAGACGATCACGGCGCTTATGCCGGAAGGTGCGCCTTCGTCCCTGAGGCGAAGGCACCGACTGACGATGGGGTAGAGAAAACACTCGGTCTTGCCGGAGCCCGTGCCCGTCGACACTAGCGTTGTACGACCTTCGGTGATGACGCGGACCGCGTGCTCTTGGTGGCTGTAGAGGTGGGTGATGTCCTTGGGAATACGCTCCCGCAGATGCGGATGGAGTAGCCCTTCGGCAACCAGCGCATCCACGGCCGCCCCTTCCCGGAACGGCCGCGACAGGCTTACGTAAGGCCCCTTCAGGAGCGGTGAGTGACGCGTTTCATCCAGCGAAAGGAGTTCTCGCATCTGCGCGTACAGTCCCGGGTCGGCGAAGGGATACGCGGTAAGCTGGTAGCGGAGGAAGCTCCGGACCACATTCTCGGTATAGGCGACGGGGTTCAGGGCCATGGCACGTCCTTCATCAAATCACCGACGGCTGAAACGCGCTGGGAGACGACAGAAAACATCCGCGGAGAAGTCAAAGGCCGAGTTCCGAATGTGATCCGAGGCGAACGAGGCGCAGGGTGTCGGCATCGGGTCTTTGGTAGATCAGCACCAAGTCAGGCTTCACATGGCAATCGCGGTAATCTTTCCACTCACCGGTGAGTGCATGGTCACGGTGTCGAGGTTCCAGTAGACGGTCATTGGCGAGAGCGACCAGGACTGGCACCAAATCGGCGTCGAGTGTGGCCCGGTAGCGGCCCCTGGTCGTGCGTCTGTAGTCGCGTTTGAACTGGCCGGTCCGCTCAATCGTCCTCATGCAGATCGTCCATGAGGGCCTTTACGCTGTCGAACCGGGGCAGGCCACCCTTGCGGGCCTCCTTCATGGCCTCGATAGTCACGGGGTTTGGAACCAGAGGCTCGAACGGCAACGCCTTTTCCTGCGCAACCTTGGTCAGCAGCAGCCGCACGGCGTCGGACACGGTAAGCCCCATCGCAGCCAACACAGCAGCCGCCTCTTCTTTTACCGCTCCGTCGATGCGAGCCTGGACAAGTTGATTGGCAGCCATGGTCGACCCTCCTTTTGTGCATGACAATGTAATGCACTGTGCATGAAAACGCAAGTCAGCCTATCCAGGCTGCCAATTCGTCTTCTGGCAGTGGATCGAGAATGCTGTCGTCTACAGCAATTCGTCCCCTCATGGCGCCAAACTGTCGCTTACCCCTTGGCCTGTAGCGAACAAGTTGCGCTACGGGCTGGCCCCGCCGGGTGATAGTCACCTCCTCGCCCGCCTCGACCTGCGCCAACAGGCGGGAAAGTTGGGTCTTGGCTTGATGGACGTTGACGATGGGCATCGTCTGCTCTCTTTGGTTCCAGGGGTACTCGTCAATAGACGCCTTCGGAGTAGGCTTCTAGCAGCAACTCCATGCTCTCCCCGGTCCATTGCCATAGATGATCGGCGAAGACACCACAGTTCGGCCCCCACATGTCACCTGTCCGGTGAAACCTTAAATGATCTGGGGGTACCGACGGGTGTGCATCGACTAGGTCTTCATGGAGTTCCGGGCTCGGGTTGTCGAAATAGCTCCAGCAGTGGATATGTGACCTGAAGCCGCTGTCACGATGGTTCTCTTTCCAATGCTCGAATTCTTCACGCAGCAGGTATACAAAATTCTCCTCCGATTCTCCCAGAATGTCCCGGGCCGCGGCCACACCCGGCGGTGTCGTCGTGAACACGACTACCGGCTTTTGATCAAAATCGAAAACTCTTAACGTGCGGCGTTCTGCCAGGATGCCGGAAAGCCGTTGGTCGAGCCACGTCATCAAGGACCCACCAATGATGCGACGTTGCCAATTTTCTTCGGTAAGCTCCTTCGCATCTGGGATGGGGCGGTCTTCGCGCTGTCTCTTCGCAAAGGAAAGGAGTTCGTCCTTGTACTCTTCGCGATTCATGGGTTGCTCATGTGTTTCAGGATTGAAGGCACCAGGCCGCGTCACTCGAACAAATCCTTCTGTCCATCATCAGCAGGGGAGGGCGCGTCGTAGTCTGAGCCTCCTTCTGCCACCATCGGCAGGGCGGCGTCCGCCAGGATTTGGGCGTTGCGACCGCCACGGCGCCGGTATTCGTTGTCGTCGAGGAGCTTGCGAGCATGAAGCTTGTCAAGCAGTTGATCGTAAGCGGCCTGGTTCACATGGCCGTTGGCGCGCAGATTCTCAACCATTATCCAGTAACTGGTCTCGTAAAAGACCTCCCGGGCGCGAACTTCCACCAGAACGGTCACGTAGCCGTCTTCGTCGGTTAGCTTGCGCGCGAAGCTGTCGGTCAGAAGGTCGAGGTAGTCTTTGCCTTCGCCGGCCCGGTGCTGGATCAGATCGACGAGGAGAATGGCGTAATCGTGGGCGCCGAGGAGGTTGCGTGCGTGCAAGTAACACTCGCGCCAGGACTCGTCGGCGCTCTGAGCCAGTTGCCAGTCGTAGAAGCGGGGACCGAGGCGGTTGGCCACGGGTTGTGGCTCTCTGGCACGATGGTCGTGGCCGAGGCCGTAGCCGGAGAGGCGGAGACTCTCCGGGAACAGCCAGCCTTCGCCGTGATTTTGGGCAAGGAAGGCATCGATTCCCTTCTCGCGATTGCCATCTGCGGCTTCGATCTTTGTCTCCAGGTCATGGAAAGCGACAAGCGTAAGGACCGTCTGACGGAACTCGGGATCTTTGTCTTTGTCCACGCGCCAGAAGCCCTTCGGGTCGAGTTTGCTGAACTGATCTGAGTGTTGTGGAAGGTCACAGCCGTCGAGGATGTGGTGCAACGTGGCTCTATCAAAACCGAACGCCTTTGCGACAAGCACGTTTAGGATGATTTGCTTCTCAAGGCGTTCTCTATCCGTCAATGCCAGTCTGGATGTCGATTCCGGTTTGAAAGGCTCGGACGTGGAGGCGAGGGATGCCACGCCTTTCGCGCGGAGAGTGCCCGATAACGACCGAATGTGTTGGTTCAATTCACCGTCGTTACTTTGCGGTAGTGGTGTCTCCTCCAAAATGAACCAACTCGTATGTAGTCCGGAGAACCGCATCCGAAGTGCGAAGTCATAGATGAAGGAGTTCAATATCGCGCTCAATGGGAGACAGTGGCTAGCGGCGCAGTTCAAGACGCCTATCGAGTGACCGCAAGGTACGTTCGCCAATGGAGACGCGATCATGGTCCGGGAATTGGTCGAGGACGTGATGTCCATGACGGCGATCTTCGGCGCCGTTTTATGAAAGGTGGCCTTTTTGTAGTTCGGCTCCGCCATCAGATACTGTGGTTCTATCCGTTTACGGTCCCAGGGAATTGATCGCCATATGGCACCGCGCCCTTTTCCGCTCACCCAACCCTTCTGACAGGCGTCGAACTGGCTGATCATCCGACCTTCGTAAAACGGCAACCCCACGTCCTTTACCTTCTCCTCTCGTACCCACGCATCCCCGTCCCTCGACAAAGTCACACCTGCGGGAATGCTCGTTCGCGGTACCGGCAACCCATCATACGGCGGCTGCGCACACCGTACCCTGAGGTGGTCCCGGAAAATCGGACAGGTTGCTAAGGTGTATTCCACCGACTGAGGGAGGGATACGCAATGAGCACACGACGACGGTTCAGCGGAGACTTCAAGGCGAAGGTGGCGCTGGAGGCGCTGCGCGGGGACAAGACGATCCAGGAGATCGCGGCGCGGCACAAGGTCCACCCGAACCAAGTGAGCACCTGGAAGCAGCGGGCGGTGGAGGGGATGAAGGAGGTGTTCACGAACGGGGCGGAGCGGGCACGAGGGGACCACGAGGGGGAGATCCGGGACCTGCACGCGAAGATCGGGGAGCTGACGGTGGAGCGGGATTTTTTGGCCAAAGGGCTCAAGTGGTGAACCGGGAGGAGCGCCGGGGGATGATCGAGCCCGGCCATCCTAAGCTCAGCTTGAGCCGACAGTGCCGGCTACTTCGAGTGAGTCGATCCTCTGTGTACCACAGGCCCAAGGGCGAGAGCGCGGAGAATCTGGCGTTGATGCGCCGGATCGACAAGCTGTTCCTGGAGTACCCCTTCTACGGCAGCCGCCAGATGGCCCGCCATCTGTGGCGGGAAGGCGTCTTTGTGGGTCGTCACCGGGTGCGGCGTCTGATGCGCTTGATGGGGCTACAGGCCATCTACCAGGCGCCGCGGACCACCCGACCGCACCCCCAGCACCGGGTTTACCCCTATCGGCTCAAGGGATTGGCCATCGAGAGGCCCAATCACGTGTGGTGCGCGGACCTGACGTACATCCCCGTTCAGAAGGGCTTTCTGTACCTGGTGGCGGTCATGGACTGGGCCACCCGCCGGGTGCTCTCCTGGAGACTGTCGAACACCCTCGATGCCCGCTTCTGTGTCGAGGCCCTCTCAGAGGCTCTGGAACGCTACGGCCCTCCCGACATCTTCAACACCGACCAGGGCAGCCAGTTCACCAGCCTGGAGTTCACCTCCGTGCTCAAGGACGCCGGCGTCGCCATCTCCATGGACGGCAGGGGCCGCTGCATGGACAACATCTTCATCGAGCGCCTGTGGCGCTCCCTCAAGTATGAGGCCGTCTACCTGCACGAGATCTCTGACGGCTTCCAGGCCCAGCGGCTGATCTCTCGGTGGTTCGCCTTCTATGACCGGGCGCGCCCCCACTCCGCCTTGGGGGGCTCCACCCCGGCCGAGGTCTACGAAAAGGGAATGCTGACGCAGAGGCCGGCACAGCGCTGCAGCTCCCCTGCCTCTCTGCCGGCTCAACCGGAACAGCAGGACGTGTTAAACAGGACCCTGGCGGCATGATCGATCATCCGGAATACACCTTAACTCCGCCGCCTTCCTGTCCATGAAACCAGGACCACCTCACCCTCCACTCCGTCCTCGCCACATCCCCCGGCTTCAACCAATGCCCATGCACAAACCGCGCCTCGGCCTCCCGGCGTTCCGGCCCGGCCGTGGTGTCGAACAGCCAGTCCTCAAGCTCCACCTCCACCGGCTCGGGCCGCGACGGATCGACGCCGAGTTCTTCCCAAAGCTCCTCGATGGGCCGCCAGTCACCAAGGAGCCAGCGGCTGTACTCGTCGGGTCGGTAGCCTTTCGCCTCCCACTGCGGGCGGGGCGGGAAGAGGTGCGAGTCGTTGGTCATGTCGAACTCTCTAGCGTAACGAATCCCCCAGCCGTCGGGGCCTTCGTCGCCGAGGAGTACGGAGTTGGCATAGATCTTTTCGAGAATCTCCAGGTCGCGCTTCGACTGGATTTCCAGGATGGCGCGGCTCTTGGGGCTGAATCGCTCGACTTGCTGGCGTGTGTACGGGGTGGCGAGTTCCTCGGCGCGCTCCCAGTCGTCCAGGTTGCGGCGCATGAAGACGGTATGGATCGCTTCGGTGGCATCGCCCTTCTTGACGACGACGGGGTTGAACTTGAACCGACTGTCGATTGGGAAAATCTTGTCGCGGTTTTCGATGCCGAACAGCCACTCCCATCGGCAGTGTTCGATGAAGAGGCGTCGCAACGCCCCGGTGCCGTTGTCCGAGTAGAGGCCGGAGGGAACCACGAAGCCCAATCGCCCGCCGGGTTTCAACAGCACGTGGGCGGTTTCGAGAAAGAGCTTGTAGAGGTTGACGTCCGCCGATCCCTGGTGCCGGAAAGGGTGTAACGAGTCGGCAAAACCCTTCGTACGGTCGCGGGCTTCGCGCCACGTCTCGTGAAGCTCACGGTTCTCGTAGCCGCGTACGATGGTGAATCGATCTCCGCTCTTGTCGTTGTCCTCCGGGTCTCCGAATGGACTGGCGGCGTGGCTCGTGAAGTTCGACTGGGCGCGAAAGCGCGCGTTGTAGTCCAGCCAGTCGCCCTCCACCAGCCCGTCCTCGAAATAGGCTGTTTGTTTGCGGAGGGCTTCCTGCTTGCCATAGGAACGGTAGAGCGGATCGATATTCGAGAAGAACTCCTTGGAGACGGGCTTGGCGATGTCCCACGGAGGGTTGCCGAGGATTGCATCGAATCCGGCCCCCGTCTCCCGGAACACGTCCGCGAACTCCAGCTCCCAATGAAAGAAGCGCATGTCGGCGGCGATGCGTTCGGCCACGGCGCGGGTCTCGGCCGGCGGCTCCGCGAAGTTCGTCGGCAGTGGGGCGAGGTCGATGTGGTCGGCCGGCCAGAACCAGCAGGCGCACCATAAGTCCATTGCGTTCTTCAGCGAACGCCATTCCGGCGAACCAAGGAACCTTTCGCGATAGAGGTTCCGCCGCATGTCCGCGTCCTGAACCGGCAGGGCATGGATGTCCGCAAGGACGGCCATCGCATCCTCGTGGGCGGTAGTCGCCTTCTCCAGCAGGTCTTCCCGAAACAGGTCGCCGCCCTGCAAGAAGGACTTGAGGTCCGGCTTGAGCTGCTTTTCGACAAAGGCCTTGATTGCCTTGGTGCGTGCCTCTTTCTCGAAATGCACGCCGTTGCCGTGGCTCTTGTCGCCGCCCTCCCGATTCTTCCAGGCCATGGCCGGGTAGTGGCGGAATTGATCGAACCAAGCGCCGATCAGGGCGTTGCCACACTTGATCTTGTGGTCGAGGAAGCCGAACGGCAGGGTGCGGTCCATGGTCTCGATCCAGAGCGACAACCGGCACAGCTCCACGGCCAGTGGGTCGAGGTCCACGGCGTAGATGCAACGTTCCACCACGTGGCGGCGCAGCACCGCCTTCAGGCGCGGCTCGAACTCGTCGTCGTCGGGTCGGCACGGGATCAGTTCGTCGGCAAGGCTGTCCACCTCCGAATCGTTTTCGGTGCGGATGCCGAGCAGGCGCACCAGAGCGCGTTTGCCGTCCGGTTCGATCCGGCCGTGATGCTGGAGCGAGTCGTACAGCGCGTCCGTGAGAAAACGTAGTGCCGCCAGCGGGAAGGTACCCGAACCGCACGCGGGGTCGCACACCATCAGGCCCAGGATTTCCGCCGGCAGCTTTGGGGTCCAGCGCGCGGGCGCCGCGTCAGTGTCCGGCTTCCCCTGCGCCAGGGGCGGAGTGAAAGCGAGCGGGCGTAAGGTGCGTTGTACGGTAGGGATGGCGAGGCCGGGGCGGGTATGGAAGGTGCCCCGTCCCTTGCGGGTGCCGCCCCAGCGGACGAGGTACCATTCGCCCGGCAGCACGACACGTGAGACGAGTTGTCGGGCCTTGGCACGGAGTTGGTCGTCGAAGCCTTCGGTGCGGGCCTTGCGGCGCCCCTTCCTTACCAGCCCGGCCACTTCAGCGGCGCGGCGCGCCCACGTTTCGGCGCGGGTGCGACTGCGTTGCCGCTCCTCCAAGCCGTCGGCAGCGTAAGGGGTTTCGTCGTCGCGGATCTCGGAAGGCGATTCGTCGTCCTCGAGCCGTTGGCCAAGAGCCACGTCTTCCGCGGCTTCCGCATCACTGGCGCCTTCGTCCTCGTCGGCGTCTTCCTCTGCTTTCGAGGTGTCCTTCAGGTTCTCGAACAGTGCCTTGAGGGCGCGGTCGTCCATGCCTTCCAACCGGGAAAGCGGCAGCGCCGGATGATCGCCGGCGGCCAGAAAGATGACCGGATCATCCGGCGGAGCGGTCTTGAGTTCGTAGTCCAGCAAGCCCTCGTAGAGGACGCCGATGTATTCCGACGAGAGGTCCGAGAAGTCCACCGGAGCGGCGGCCCGGATGCTGCTACGGCCTTGGCGGATGCGGACCGTGGTGCGGGTAAGGAGGCGCAGCATTTCGTGAACGTCCTGGTCGGACATGGCCTCGGCTTCGAAGCACGCGGTTTCGTACACGGCAAGTGCCCGCGTCAGGCCGTCGACTCCGTCGTTGCCCGGGGCGAACAACTCTCCGCCGTACTGCGTCACAGGGAGGTCCGGGAAGTGAGAGCCTTCCCATACCAGCCGGAACAGCGCGAGCGCGCGAGGCCATGCACCATAGCGTTGCGCCATGGCCGCACCATGAGCGGCGTCTCGCTGGAGCCGCTCCAGCAATCCGTTGAGCCCGTAGCTCTCGTGGTAGAGAGCGTTCTCCCGCGGCAGCAGCTCGCGGGCTTCCGCGAAGAGAATGACCACCAGCCGCATCGCCACCCGACAGGCGGCGCGGTAGATATCGGCCGGATCGACGTCCGCGCAATGACCCTTCAACGCGTCGCCGTGGCCCTGTATGAGTACTTCGACTGCTTCGCGGACGCGCTCGCCCAACACCTCGGACAGCTCGGCCTGGCCCTTGCGGGTATCGCGGATGGCCCGCAGGAGCGGAGGGTCGCCCGCCTCGGTCTCCGGGATCCACAGCTCGGGACGCAGCAACGCCCGGAATACGGTGACCTGGGGAGCAAGCCCACCTTCCTGAAACCAGAGATCCAGGTCCCATTCACACGATGCATCGTAATCGAGACCGGCGAACAGGAGCCGCCACTGGCGGCCGTTGGTCAGCAGGGCGAGGCGTTGGCTTCCCGCGCGGAGCCATCCCAGGGCCTGGCTCACGACACGGCGGCTCCTGCCCCTGCCCAGGCGCTCGCTGTCGTCCAGGAATACGGGAAGGGTTGCGCCGCGGCGGCCTTGCCATAGGTGGCGGGGCTTCACTGATTCGCCCGTGACCGCACGGCGGCTCCAGGAAGACGGGACGTTGGCGCCACGGGTCCAGGTGCCTTTGGCGCCGCCGAAGCCGCAGACGCGTTCCAGCACGAACGCGACGAAAGGCGAAACGTCATGGCTGCCGTCCAGGATGGCGTTGGCGCGCTGGCGTAGTTGTCCTTGGGTGTAGTCGTCGGGAGGTGGAGGCAGGTCTTGGGCGAGCGTGTGGAGCCGGGCGGCGTCAAGCAGTAGTCCGCTGTGATACAGATGATCCCAGCCAGGCAGACCGTGGTTCATGGCTGTTCAATATTCTGACACTTGACCGAATTCAACCAACAGGGCTGGCAAGGGTGACAGGAAACCCGTCGGAGGTGATTCAAGCTGCTTCGTCTTGGTTGGCCAGGCGTATCTCTACGGCCACCGGTAACACCTGGGCTTCTCCAGCCAGGGAGAAGCGGGCCGGCAGGAGGCGTTCCAGGATACGGGCGCGTTCGCTCTGCAACTGTTTGCGGATTTCCGCGTAGTGCTGTTGCCGCCGCTTGAGCTCCGTTTGCTTTGCTTCCATCGATTGCTCGATCTCGGCGAGGCGGCCAGTCTCGTCGAAGAGTTGCCCTTGGCGCCGTTTGGCGTCCAACTGTCGGATCTCGCGGGTGAGCCGCTCCAGCGTCTGCCGTTCGATCAGTTCGGATACCTCGCCCTGACGCTGCCGATAACGGTCGTCCTCTCGCTTTCGGGCGGCGCCGCGGTCCACCTCGAGTTGGCCCCGCAGCCGTTCGGTGAGTTCGTCCCTGTACCGGCGTAGCCACTTTTGAAGGTCAGGGCTGACGTCTTCGAGAAGTTCTTCGGCCGGCGCTCGGTTCGCGGGGCTCAGCTCATCGCCACCCGTGCGCCGGTCAGCGGCCGCGATGTGCGGCAAAGGTTCACCCAAGGCACCGTTGCGCACCGGAAACGCCAGCGTCCGGACCCAGCGGTGGAAGGTCTCGCGCAGGTCATTCACAGCCAGCTCTTCGATGCTGAGCAGTACAAGAGCTTCCGCGTCCGTGGGGACATCGCCGAAACGTACCGTCCAGCGTGACACCTGCTGGCCCCCGGGGTAGCGGCGGCGAGTTAGGAGCCCCAGGGCTCGTTGCATCAGGGGATGGGCGAGGTGCATGAGCAGCATGTCCGACCGCGGGCGGAACACGCTCAGATCTCCGAGCCGCTCAATGAAAGGCTCCGCGCTGAAGGCCAAGCGTGGCATCGGTCCGGGGGCGCCGGCAAGGGTTGGACGGCGCACGGCCTCGTCGATCACGTCACGCCAGCCGGGAAGGTCGGGATTCGACACGCGGTAGACAAATGGCGCCTCGGGTTGAAGCTGCCGCCCCTGGCCGGTCGTGCCCATGGCTGTTTCCAGGGTCTCGCCGAGGGCTGAAGAGTCGAGGTCGATCTCCGCCGCCAGGATCTCCAAAAGCTTCGCTTCACGTACGTCGTCGGTTGCCGATTCGGCTGCATCCGCCCTCACGAGATCTTCTTTGAGGCGGGCGTCGATAGCCTTGTCGAGCTCGTCCTGAACCCGCGCGGTGTCTTCGCCGAGGATCAGGCGCCGGTGCGTTGCCCGGTCGAAGATCTCGTTTACGGAACCCAGGTCTTCACGGATTTCGTCAGCCTTGCGGACCACGTGATCAAGGAAGCGAAGGTCCGGGTCGCTGTCGCTGAAGAAGTGATGCACGGTGACATCGCGCGCCTGTCCATACCGGTCAAGGCGTCCGTTGCGCTGTTCGAGGCGGGACGGATTCCACGGACAATCGTAGTGCAGGAGATAGCGCGCGGTGCGGTGCAGATTCAGACCCTCGGAGGCGGCGTCCGTGGCCACCAGCACCCGTACCCCGTGTTGCGGGTCGTTGAAGGCGGCCTTGACGTTCTCGCGGTCGGCTTCGTTCATGCCGTCGGCTCCGCCGCTGCCGAACAGGGTGTGTACGTGCTCCGGTCCGAAGTGTTCCCGCAGGCGTCGGGCAAGGTAGTCGAGGGTGGTCTTGTATTCCGTGAACACGACCAGGCGTTCGTCGGCGCGGAACGTGCTCGGTGCGTCAGGGGTCATCAGCAACCGTTCGATCAGCGCCACGAGAGTGTCGAAGCGGGCATCCACCGATGGCGTCTGTTCGGTGATGGGGGCACCGTCTAGATCGAAGCCCAGGGCAACGAGAGCGTGTTCCACATCCCGGATTTCGCCTCGCACATCGTCCGCGAAGTTCTTGAGCCACGCGCCGACGACAGTGGAGGCTGTGGCCTCACGCTGTTGCGTTTCCCGATCGTCGCCGGTCTCTTGGCGCAAAGCACGTTCCGACGCGCCGAGATCACGTTCTGTGGCTGTTTCCTCGTCGGCGAACCCCTGTTTCGCGCGGCGCCAGGACTCGGCGAAGGCGGTGGGGCATGACAGCAGGCGTTTGCCGAGGATTTCCACGGCGAAGGTTCCAGCCCGGCGGCGCTGTTTCGTGCCGTCATTCATTATTTGGCGTACTGCGGATCGGAATGCGTCGAACCTCTCCGCAAGCGCCGCTTCGCGGCCGTCCGTAGGCAGGGGCAAGGCCTGCGGCGGCCGTCGGTTGCAGAAACGCGGTGCGCTCCCGCGTTCGCCCCTCGCGTTGATTTCCCGTTTCAGCCGGCGCACGACCACCTCCTCGATGCGGCCCTGCATGGCGGGAGTCATATCGCTGGTGCGTGTGAAACGCACGGGGTCCAGCATTTCCAGCAGGCCGGTGAACGAGCGCGTGTGCCCGTTGTGCGGGGTGGCGGAGAGGAAGAGCCGGTGCTCGAAGCGCGGCGCGATCAGGCGCAGGGTCTCGCACAGGTCGCTGTCTTCGCCGAAGGGCGACGGCATCAGGTTGTGACATTCGTCAACGATCAGGAGGTCCCAAGGCAGGTGCGGGGAACCCGGTGGCGTACGGCACGCGGAGAGGAACTGCTCGCGCACGTCGGGTTGGCGCAGGTAGTGGTAGGACGCAACGATGCGGCTGAACGATGCCCACGGGTTGGCGTCCATGCCTAGGCGACGGCGCAAGTGTTCCGTGCTTTGCCGGTCCACTATGTCGAACCTCAGCGAAAACTTCTCCCACAGCTCGTCGCGCCATTGCTGGCGCAGGGAAGCCGGAGTCAGGACGAATACCCTGCGGATGCGGCGGCGAAGCAGCAGTTCGGTGAGGATGAGTCCTGCCTCCACTGTCTTGCCGAGTCCGACGTCGTCGGCGATGAGCAGGCTGATCCGTGGCATGCGCAGGGCCTTCAGCAGCGGTGTGAGCTGGTAGTCCTCGACGCGCACGCTGCCGTGGAAGGGACTGGCCAAGGGGCTGCCTTCAAGCGGTCCTGTGCCGTCGGGGTCGAGATAGGGTAACAGTGCCGTCCATCGTGCCGCCCGCAATAGCGCGTCGAACTCTCGCGGCCGCATGGCGTTGTCACCGTCCGGTCGTGGTAGCGCCAGCGGCTCGTCGAGTTCCCGTTTCGGTTCCAGTTCCCACAAGAGGCGCTCTTGGGAAGGGGTGGCATCGTCCTGATACTCCAGGTGGACTAGGTGGAGTCGGCCCGTTTCGCCATCGAATGGTTCGACGGCTGCGATGACGCCGCGGCGATTGCGCACCGTAGCGAGCATGCCGGCACGGGGAACGGCGCTATGGGAAGATACGTCGCTCACGATGGCTCCAGACCTTATGTCACGTCCTAGAGAATCGCAAATCGCTCCATGATGCGGTGTGTCGGGGGAGGAAACCTCGTCCCGAGCGGCTCTTCACATGGTGAGACGGTTTGGTAGCCCGCGCGAAGTCTCGGAGGTGGCCTCGTATTTGCTCAATTAGGAACAGAGGTTATAAAATGGGTCGGTCCCATAGGCTGGGAGGATGAAGTTATGGGAGTCACTTACATTGACGGTATCGCCCGGGGCGCGGAGGGACAAGAGCAGGCAGTCCGGTTTTTGGTGGACAGCGGCGCCAGGTACTCGCTGCTCCCGAAGCAGGTCTGGGAATCTCTGGGATTGAGGCCGGACCGCGAGCTTACCTTCGTTCTGGCGGACGGCGCCACGGTGGAGCGGGGCGTTTCCGAGTGTTTTTTGATTCTTCCCCAAGGCCAATCCCACAGCCCGGTCATCCTGGGGGAGGAAGATGATGCAGCCTTGCTGGGCGTCGTGACGCTGGAAATCCTTGGGCTGGTGCTCAATCCCTTCAACCGGACCTTTCAACCGGACCTTGCAACCGATGCGCATGGCCCAAGCCTGAATTCCTCAAACCTCCTCGCCTTGCCTGCTCGCCGGGCCGAGTGTTAGTCTCCTTCCCCGACAACCGCCGAAACGGAGGAAACCTTCATGATCATCGATCTCGATTCGCATTTGCGCGAAGGCTATTTCATGGACGAGGTGTACAAGCTCGGCGAGCCGTTCGCACAGTTCACCCCCAGGAAGGCCAACGACGAGGGCCGGAGCCACGGGACGCGCTTCATCCACTCCCTGGAGCCGCTCAACCCCCAGGGGCTTGCCACCCACAAGCATCCCTACATCTACGACCCGAAGGTGAACTGGCGCGCGGGTGAGATCGCGGAACGGCAGGTGGGCGGCTACGACATGGCGCGGCGGCAGGACGACATCCGCAGGGAAAGGATCGACAAGGAGATCATCTTCCCCACCGGCATCAGCATCGCCACGCAGAACCAGGGCCGGCTCGGCGCGGCGGTGGCGCGGGCTTTCAACGACTGGGTGGCGGACCTGGTCAAGGGCTACGAGGAGACGTTCCTGCCGTGTGCCATGGCCCCGGCGGGCTGCCCGGAAGCGATGCCGGACGAGGCCACCCGTTGCGTCAAGGAGCTGGGCTTCAAGGCCACGCATCTGGTGCCCTACGTGGGGTCGAGGAACCTGGACGATCCGATCTTCTATCCGTACTACGAAACGGTCCAGGACCTGGGCGTCCCGCTCTTCTGTCATCCCAACAGCAACGGCGACCTCACGGACCGCTTCGACAACTTCTACAAGACCCACGTCATGGGTCGGGTGATGAACTGCACGGCCGCGCTCATCGCGCTGGTGCTGGGCGGGGTGTTCGAGAAGTTCCCGCGCCTCAAGGTGGTGTTCTTCGAGTGCAGCGCGGAATGGATACTGTTCTGGATGCACCGGATGGACGACGACTACGAGTGGGCCAAGGACTTCTCCCAGCTCACGGGCCACCTGAGCATGGCGCCGTCGGAGTACATCAAGCGCAACTGCTACGTGACCTGCGAAGCCGACGAGCGCGACCTGGCGACGCCCATCCGGGAGCTGGGCGAGGACCGCATCTTCATGGCCACGGACTATCCGCATTTCGATTCGGAATATCCGCATACGGTGTCGGGCATCGAGAAAAGGACCGACATCACCGACGGACAGAAGGAGAAGATCCTGGGTGAGAACGCGAAGGAGTTGCTGAACCTGTAGTAGAGCCAATGGATGAGGCGCGAGTGAAGTTCTCTCAAGACATCGTTCCCCTGACCGACCTGAAAACCAACCCCGGCCGCGTGGTGAAACATGCCGCGGAATCTCACCGTCCCGTTCTCGTCACCAGTCGGGGCCCATGCGCATGACTCACGCCTGAGCTGCACGACGAATTCGGTATGTCGATAGCATCCGTTGCATCGCTCGGCTGGGAAGACCTTGAGGAATGGGCGGGATCGGCGGTGGTGGAGCGCGGCGAAAACTACCGGCGCCGCGTGCATGATCTTGCCGTGACCCAGGACGGGCACCTGGTCGCCGATGTTGTGGGAGGCGAGAGTTATCTCACCCTCGTATGGATGACCGGCGACACGCCTGACCACCAGTGCAGTTGTCCTTACGCAGGCCCATGCAAACACGCCGTTGCCGTGATTCTGACTTATCTTGACCACATCCGTTCAGGAAAATCGGTTCCGAAGATCGAGACCGATGAACTGGATGCCCGGTTGTCCGCGCATGGATTGGCGGGCGGGCCGGAGCAGGCCCTCGATGTCGAGAAGGCGCGCGCTGGCCTCAAAGCCATGTCCAAGGCGAAGCTCGTCGAGTGGGCGATGGACAGGTTTGCTGACGATCCGTCGCTCTTCGATACATTGCCTTTGGCGTCGCCGCTGACCGATAAGGCATTGACTCAGACAGTCGCCCGGCTGCGACGGCGGATCCGCGAGACGGCGAGTGAGGGAGGCTGGCGGGATCATTGGGACCACCGGGGCTACACGCCGGACTATGCGCCGATTCGGGCACAGCTCGAAAAGCTGTTGAAGGGCGGGCATGAAGCCGTGGTGGCGGAGTTGGGAGAAGAGATATTCGAACGGGGAACTGCGCAGGTCGAGGAATCGGACGACGAGGGTGAAACCGCCTGGCAGATCAGAGAATGTCTGGCCGTGGTGTTGAGCGCGAGAGGGAAAACACAACAACCGGCGGCAAAGCTCATGATCTGGTACTGGGACAAGCTGATGAACGACGAGTACTCTTTGCTGGAGGGGCTGGAGCCGCCGGTGGAGGAGGCTCGACTGAGCCGGACCGACTGGCGTGAGGTTGCCGAAGCATTCGGGAATAGGTTGGCTTCTTCGCCCAAGCCTGCAAGCGACGACCGCTGGTCTTCGGAAAAGTACCGTCGGGAAAGGCTGTTGGCCTGCACGCAGTCGGCGCTGTTCAACGCCGGCGAGGATGAGCGGGCGATAAGGCTGATGATTGAGGAGCTGCCCTATTGCGACAACTACGTTGAACTCGTTCAATGCCTGTTGGCAAGCAAAGCCTATGATCAGGCTGCGCACTGGGCCCATCAAGGGTTCCACAAGACCCTGGACGATCAGCCCGGCATCGCATGGAAGCTGGTGGAACTGTTGGTCGAAATTGCCCGGAAGCGGAGGGATTGGTTGTTGGTTGCGGCCCTGCGAGCGGAGGCGTTCGTGTGGCACACCAATATGGACAAATATCGAGATGCCGAAAAAGCAGGCCGAAAGGCAGACTGCTGGCAACAGGTGAGGCACGCGTTGTTGCGCTTCCTGGAAACGGGAACCGCGCCTTCGTCTACGGCTGGGTGGCCGTTGCCCGCCACCGGGCTTCAGTGGTCCGGCTCACGATTTTCGCGAACCTTCCCTGAGCACAATGACCTGATCGCTATCGCGCTGTACGAGAGTCGAACCGAGGACGCCTTACGATGGTTTCGGGAGGCGCCCAATCAGGACTATCATGCCGAAGCTGTCGCCAAGGCTGTGGCGGGAACCCATCCCGACGTGAGTCTCGAGGTCTGGAGACGCAAGGCGGAAAATCTGATCGCCAGAGTCCAGCCACGCGCGTATCGGGAGGCCGTGCCTTATTTGTCGAGGATGGAAAAGCTCTTGCAGAGTCTTGGCCGCGGCGACGAGTACCGCGATTATATTTCGGCGTTGCGCCTTCGACACAAGGCCAAGCGACGTTTGATGGAAGAGCTGGACAAGTTGGAAACCCGCCAAAGACGCGGGAGACGGTGACCCTCCGTGTGTTCGTGGGAAAGCCCGCGAAAGCCCGCGTTGACACGCATGGGGCCGCGTGTTACGAGCGGTTCGAGAGCCCTCGGCATTCGCCGTGCGTAGTTCCCTGACAGCCGTTCACAGATCGGAGGAGCCGCCGTGAAGGATCGGATTCGAGAGATCGACAAGGAGTACGGGTTCAATCTCAGCGAGGATGAGATCGAGTCCATCGCGAAGCAGGCGGAGGAGACCCACCGGCTGCTCCAGGACCTCTACAAGGTCGACGTCGGCGGGGTCATGCCCATCATGAAGATCGACAAGCAGCGGAAGAGCTGAACCACCCATCACACCATGGACGACGGCACCAAGGAGCAGATTCTCCAGCACATCGACGGCCAGGAGCTGGCCGAGCTGACCCGGGATCTGGTGGACATCCTGAGCCCCACCGGGTCGGAGAAAGAGATCGGCGAGTTCATTCTCGACTGGTACGGACGCAACGGCCTCAAGCCCGTCCGCCAGGAGATCGACCCCAACCGCGTGAACGCGGTGGGGGTGCTCCAGGGCACCGGCGGCGGCGTGTCGCTGATGATCAACGGCCACATGGACACGAGCTTCACCGGGCAGGAGGACGACTTGATGCTGTGCCGGGAGCTCGAGCCCCAGAGCGAGCTGCGGGGCGCCATCCGGGACGGCAAGGTGTTCGGCCTGGCGGCGTCCAACATGAAGTCGGGTCTGGCGGCGTTCATGGTGGCCGGCAAGGCGCTCAAGAAGAGCGGCGTGGCCGTCAAGGGCGACCTGATCCTGGCGGCGGTGGCGGGCGAGATCTCCCGCACCCCCATCGGGCCGTACCAGTCCGGACTGTACCGCGGCGAGGGCACCGGCACCCGCCATCTGCTTACCTACGGCGTCCAGTCCGACTACGCCATCGTCGCGGACCGCTCGGCCCTGTCCATCATCTGGACCCAGTCCGGCGTGGCCCAGTTCAAGATCGACACCTTCGGCAATCCCCACGCGGCCTGGGGCGTCACCCGCCAGCAGGAGCCGCCCGAGGAGCACAACGCGGTGCTGAAGATGTCCAGGGTGGTGCAGGCGGTGGACGCCTGGGCAGAGGAGTTCGAGGCCAACCACGTGTACCAGTCGGCCAACGGCCCGATCATCCCCAAGGTCAACCTCGGCTCGGTGCAGGGCGGCGCTCCCTACCGGCCCAACTACCACCCGGGCATCTGCTCGCTGTACCTGGACGTGCGCATCCCGCCGGAGCTGCGGCCCCTCGAGGTGCAGCGGCAGTTGCGCGCGGTGATGGACGCCACCGGCTACGAGTACGACATCGAGATGTACACGTCCAAGATGGGCTACGAGGCCAAGGGCATCGAGCCCGTGGTGGAGGTCATCGAGGAGACCCACCAGGAGCTCTTCGGCGAGAAGACCACGCCGGCCAACACCTTCCGCTCCAGCATCTGGACCGACACCAACATCTACAACGAGATGGGCATTCCCGCCTGCAAGTTCGGCCTCGGCGGCGGCCGCTTTACCACCCGGTCGGAGCAGATCGACATCGACGAGATCGTCCGGGCGGCGAAGATCTACGCGCTGTCGGCGGCCACCATCTGCAACTGGGCCCGATAGCCGTCGGAACAGGAACCGCTCATGGAACCCGTACTCGCCGAGAAGATCGTCCACGGCCTGAAGGCGGCCGGCATCGATTTCATGACCTACCTGCCGGAGAGCCGGCTGAGCCAGATCCTGCCGCTCCTGCGGGAGGACGGCAGCGTGCAGATGGTGGCCGCCGCCAGCGAGCAGGAGGCCATCACCATCGCCGCGGGCGCGGCTCTCGGGGGCAAGCGGGTGGCCTGCTACATGGAGAGCACGGGTCCTTACGTCTCCGCCTACTCGCTGCTCACCGTGGGCAAGCAGATGGGCGTGCCGATCCTGCTGCTCATCGGCTTCCTGGGCAGTTTCGCCGACCAGCGGAACAGCTTCCTCTACGTCACCATCGGCATGCGGATGATCCCCACCATCGAAGGGCTGGGCCTCGAATACCGTGTCATCGAGAACGCCGACAATCTAGAGCGGCACATCCGGGACGCCCAGCGGGTCAGCGACTCCATGCGGGCGCCGGCCGCCTTGATCTTCTCCGGGGAGTTCGCCCGATGATCCGGCGCGATTGCCTCGAGATCATGGCGCCGTTGATGACCGATCAACTGGTGCTGTCCTCCCAAAGCGGCCAGCGCATCGAATGGTTCCACCTGTCGCAACACGAGGGCAACCTGCTGGTGGGGATGATGGGTTGCGCCACCGGCGTGGGCATGGGACTGGCGCTGGCGCTGCCCCACCGCCGGGTCATCGTGCTCGAATCGGACGGCAGCGTGCTGCTGTCGCTGTTCAATCTTCCGACCCTGGGCAACCTCAACCTGTCCAACCTTACGGTGTTCGTGTTCGACAACGAGGTCTACAGCGGCAGCACCATGAGCGAGCCCACGGCAACGGCCGGCAAGACCGACCTGGCCGCCATCGCACGCGCGTCGGGGATCGAAAACGCCGTGACCGTGGACGACATCGAAGGCTTCAAGGAGCACGGCCTGCCGGGCGTGATCGGAGAGGGGCTCCACTACGTGGTGTGCAAGGTGGAGGAGAGCCTCTGGCACCGCGAGATCCCGCGCCCCAGCGTCGATCTGGCGGAGTACAAGTACCGGTTCGTTCGCTACATCGAGCGCACCGAGGGCATAACCATTCCTTTCGTCGGCCTGGGATAGGGTTCCGCCCCATCCCGGGTCGGCGAATTCCGAAGTATCAACTCAAACCACAGGGAGGCATGTACAATGGCAACGAACGAAGAAGCGGTCAAACGGCAGGAAGCCGAGAAAACCGAGTACGACTGGGGCACGCTGTGGCCGCACTATCACAAGGAGAGGATGAATTGGGCCACGGGTTTCCGCACCCGGGGTGACGTGGATATCCTGTTCCTTTCGGGCTCCACCGGACGCGATCCGTTCGAGGATGCGCCCTGCCGTGAGCCCAACGAGGAGCGGGCGGGCCGAGGCAAGGTGGTCGGCGGCATCAAGGAACAGACCACTCAGGCCTGGCAGGACATCAAGGACAATCTCGAGATGATGGGCGGAGAGCTCAAGCATATCGTCATGATCCGCTACTTCCTCACGCGCCGTGAGGACGTGTTCGACATGCGCGATGCGATGTACGCGTTCTTCGAGGAGCACGAGCCCGATCTGCGGGCGCATCCCCGTCCCGCCACCCTGCTGCGCGGCGTCGGCATCGATCTGCAGGACATGCTGATCGAGATCGAGGCCTGGGCGGCGGTTCCGCGCCAGAAGTAGTCCGGTAGTCGCGGCTCGTGGGTCCGGAAAAGCCCGGGGCCCCGAGCCGACCCGACCCCAACCCTACGGCCAGTCCAGCTCCGCCATCACCGGCGCGTGATCCGAGGGCTTCGAGCCCTTCCGCTCGTCCCGGTCGACGCCGGCTGACGTCGTCCGCGACGCCAGTTCCGGCGTGGCCAGGATGTGGTCGATGCGCAGCCCCTTGTTGCGCGGAAACCCGAGTTGGCGGTAGTCCCACCACGAGTAGAGCCCCGGCTCCGGATTGTGCTTGCGGACCACGTCCTCGAGGCCCCAGCCCAGCAGCCGCGTGATCACACCGGTCATGTCGGGATTGAACAGCACGCTGCCGCGCCACACGTCCGGCTCGGCCACGTCCGCCGCCTCCGGCGCGATGTTGAAGTCGCCCGAGATCAGCAGCGGGATTTCCGGAGAGTGAGTCTTGTCGAGGTAGGCGAACAGGCGCTCCAGCCATTCCTGCTTGTATACGTACTTGTCCGATTCGGGTTTGTCGCCGTTGGGAACGTAGACGGAGATGAACCGGGCACCCTGGATCATCCCGCAGATACAGCGCGCCTGCGGATCGTCCACGCCGTCACCGAACCCGATCCGGATGTCGTCGATGGGCTCACGCGACAGGATCGCCACACCGTTGTAGGTCTTCTGGCCGTGTACCGCGGCGTGGTAGCCCAGCTTCTTCACCGCGTCGTGGGGGAACTGCTCGTCCGTGACCTTGGTCTCCTGCAGACAGACCACGTCCGGGCCTTGGCGCGAGAGCCAGCTCAGGAAGCGTTCCTCCCGCGCGCGGATGGAGTTCAGATTCCAGGTTACGACCTTCAAGGGTTCCTCCTCTCTCTTTCCGTCACTCCCGCATCCCTCCACTCCCACATCCCTCCACTCCCACATCCCTTCACTCCCACATCCCTTCACTCCCACATCCCTTCACTTCCACATCCCTTCACTTCCACATCCCTTCACTTCCACATCCCTTCACTCCCACATCCCTTCCGTCATTCGCGCATCCCCTCCGTCATTCGCGCATCCCCTCCGTCATTCCCGCGAAAGCGGGAATCCAGGGCGGCGCGGGGCGCACCGCTGTGTCTCCACCGGGCCCTCGGCCGCTCCATGCCGGATTCCGCCGGAACGGCTCTGTTCACGCCCCCACCGTCCAGTAACGCCCGTTGCTCCGCCTCAAGGCGAGCGGGGTCTCGTAGAGCTCCTGCAGCAGCGTCTCGGTGATGACCTTGCCGGCGTCGCCGGACCGCAGGACCCGGCCGCCCTTCAGAACGAGGGTTTTCTCGAAGGCGGGCAGGATTTCCTCGATGTGATGCGTGACGAACACCAGCGCGGTGGCGTCGCTGGTGCGCCCCAGCTCCTGCAGCGCGGCAAGCAGGCTCTCCCGGGCGCCCGGATCCAGTCCCGCGCACGGCTCGTCCAGGAACATCAGGTAGGGACGGGTCATCAGCGCCCGGCTGATGAGGACCTTCTGCTGCTCTCCCTGGGACAGCGTGCCGAATGCCTGGTCCTTCAGGCGCAGGCATCCCATGCGCTCCATGACGGCCTCGCCCTGGGCGAAGTCCTCTTCCACCGGACGGACCATGGACATTTCCAGCAGGCCGATCTGCGCGAACTTGCCCGACACCACCGTCCGCAATGCCGGCTCCCGGCCCGGGATCTGGGAGGTGAGGGACGCCGTGACCCAGCCGATGCCCTTGCGCAGCTCCCGAAGGTCCACCCGTCGGCTGCCGTTGCGGTAGACGACGCCCCCCTGGTTGGGCCAGAGATAGCCGCAGGCCATCTTCAGCAGGGTGGTCTTGCCCGAGCCGTTGGGTCCCAGGATCACCCAGTGCTCGCCCCGGCCCACGGTCCAGTCGATGGAGTCGAGAATCGTACGCTGCCCTGCCGAGTACGAGACGTTTCGGATTTCGAGCGGGACCCCCGTGTTCATGTTTTCCGTTTCTCCTGGACCGTGTTGCCAACGCAGGGCGAAGGTTCTAAATAGCATTCCTATGCGCAGACTCGAAGGCCGGACGGCCATCGTCACCGGAAGCGGCCAGGGCATCGGCGAGGCCATCGCCATGGCCATGGCGGAAGAGGGCGCCGGCGTGGTGGTGGCGGAGTTGCGGGAAGAGACCGCCGACGCCGTGCGGCGGAAGATCGAGGAGGGCGGCGGCACCGCCCTCGCCCACGCCACGGACGTTTCGCAAGAGCCCTCCGTCGACGCCATGGTGCAGGCCTGTCTCGAACGCTTCGGCAAGGTCGACATCCTCGTCAACAACGCCGGCATCTATCCCACCAGCACGGTGGCGGACATGGACGAGGACGAGTGGGAGCGGGTCATCGGCACCAACCTGTTCGGCACGTTCCTTTGCAGCCGCGCCGTAACGCCGCACATGCTGCAACAGCAAGGCGGGCGCATCATCAGCATCACCTCCGGCCGGGGGCTCCAGGGTGCCGACAACGGCGCCCACTACGCCTCGTCCAAGGGCGGCATCATCGGCTTCACCAAGAGCCTGGCGCGGGAGCTGGCGCCCGCGGGCGTCGCCGTGAACTGCATCTGTCCGGGGGTTTCGGACACCGCACAGCCCCGTGGCCACCGGACCGAAGAGGAACTCTACGCCAGCGCGGCCCGGATCCCGCTGGGACGCATCGGACAGCCCGCGGACATGGCCAGGGCGGCGGTGTTCCTCGCCAGCGACCGGGCAAAGTTCGTCACCGGGCAGACCCTCGTGGTCAACGGCGGCGCGATCATGCAATAGCACGCGCGACCCGAGCGCGCATGAAGGACTCGTGATGGATTCCAAGGTGGTTGTCGTGACCGGCGGCGCCAGCGGCATCGGCCGCGCCACGGTGCTGCGTTTCAGTGAAGAGGGCTATGCGCCCGTCATCCTCGACCGGGACGCCGAGGCGGGGGCGGAGACGCTGTCCCTGCTGGGGTCGGAACCCGTGGAGGGCCAGTTCATCCGGGCCGACCTGACCCGCAAGGCGGAGGTGACCGCGGCGTTCGACAGCATCCTGTCCGCCCGCGGCCGCATCGACGTCCTGGTGAACCTCGCCGGGGGAACTTTCCACAAGGGCGCGATCCACGAGGTCACCCCCGCCCAGTGGAAGGAGTGCCTCGACCTGAACCTCAAGACCACGTTTCTGTGCGCCCAGGCGGTGATCGCGCCGATGAAGCAGGCGGGCCGGGGGACCATCGTCAACACCGCCTCCAACTTCGGCATCACCGGAGGCGCTGAGCGTACCCACTACGCCGCCTCCAAGGCCGCCATCATCGCCTTCTCCAAGTCGCTGGCCACCGAACTGGCCCCCCACGGCATCCGCGTCAACACCATCGCCCCCGGACTCACCGGCACCGAGCGGGTGCGGGGCAAGTACGACGCCGACGAGTGGGCCGCGCTGTCAGGGACTCTGCCCATGGGACGGGCCGCCATGCCCGAGGAGATCGCCGACGGCATCTTCTTCCTCGCCGGCGACGAAAGCGACTACGTCACCGGCGCCACCCTGCACGTCAACGGCGGGATGGTGATGCCGTAGCAAGCTCCGATGGTCGGAGCGGCGGTCCGGCGAACCGCGGACGCGGAAATGGCAAACGACGAAACGCTGGTCGGACGCATACGTCCGCTACTCTCGCAACAAGCGGGCTTCTCGGAACGGAACATGTTCGGCGGCGTCTGCTTCCTGATCAACGGCAATATGTGTCTCGGGACCTGGAAAAACTCGTTGATCGTTCGGTTGGACAGGAAGAACCACGAAGAGACGCTTGCGCAACCCCACACAAAGCCCGCCGACATCACCGGCCGGGTCATGAGGGGATGGGCCGTCGTGGAGCCCGCGGGCATCGAGTCCGAGCACGATCTGAAGACCTGGGTCGATCGGGCCGCGGAGTTTGCCTGCTCTCTTCCGGCCAAGTGACGTTCGGTCGAGCAACGCTTCAGCCTTCGTGACAGGGCGGCCGTGGAAAGGTCCCGGGATGTCCTGCATGGTCGGCATTGCCTCCCGTGATGCGGAAGCTGGACGGAACCCGCTCCGTCTAATGAGAGAGAGGCCGTATCCTTAACCGACGTTCCCGTAGATGATGATCTGTACAAAGGCATTTTGTTCGTTGCGCCGTCTCTCGGCGGGCGCTGTTCTTGTTATCCTGGGCTGGTCCGGACTCGCGGTTGCGGACACCGTGGAACAGACCGAGCGACACGCGGTACGCGTCCGCATTCTGACCCGCGGTCTCGAGCGCCCGTGGTCGCTGGCCTTCCTTCCGGATGGAAGGATACTGGTCACCGAGCGGGCGGGCCGGCTCCGCTACGTCGGCGCCGACGGTACGCTCGATCCCACTCCCATCTCGGGCCTTCCCGGCGCGGTTGCGGAGCGACGGCAGGGCGGTCTGCACGACGTCGTGTTGCACCCCCGGTTCGCGGAGAACCGCCTCGTCTATCTTGCCTACGCCGGCAGAGGCACCGGAGGCTACGGCACCGAGCTCGCCCGGGGCCGGCTCGACGGCCACCGCCTTACCGACGTTCAGGTTCTGTTCCGGGCCTTGCCCAAGTCGTTTGGCGGCCGCCACTTCGGCGGCCGGGTGGTGTTCGACGGCAAGGGGCACGTGTTCCTCACCCTGGGAGACCGCGGCAACCGGCCGCGCGCCCAGGACCCGGGCGACCACGCGGGCTCCGTTATCCGCCTCACCGAGGATGGCGGCGTGCCCAAGGACAACCCCTATCTGTCCGTGTCCGGCGCGAGGCCCGAAATCTACACGCTCGGCAACCGCAACATACAGGGTGCGGCCATCCATCCCCGGACCGGCGAGCTCTGGACCCACGAGCACGGCCCGCAGGGCGGTGACGAGATCAACATCATCCGGGCCGGCGTCAACTACGGCTGGCCGGTGATCACCTACGGCAGGAACTACGGTATCGGTACGCGCATCGGCGAAGGGACCCACAGGGAAGGCATGGCTCAGCCGCTGCACCAGTGGACGCCGTCCATCGCGCCCTCGGGCATGGCTTTCTATGACGGAGACAAGTTCCCTCGCTGGCGCGGCAACCTGCTGGTGGGCGCGCTCGCGTTCCGCCTGCTCGCGCGGCTCGAGCTTGACGGAGAGCGGGTCGTGCGCGAGGAGCGGATTCTGGAGCGGGTCATCGGCCGCATCCGCGATGTCCGGGTGGGCCCCGACGGATACGTCTACCTTCTGAGCGACGAGCAACCGGGTGTGCTCGCGCGCCTCGAGCCGGCCGGGGGCTAATGCGTACTATGCCGTGAAGGGCGGTGGGAGCGTGTCCGTTAATGGATCGTCGCCGCGGTCTCGCTGACTACGCTTGCGCAATGCGGCAGGCCCTCCAACCCTTCGACCAGTGTTCATCGGACTGGACATGGCCGTCACGAACGCTTTTGCAGACGTTGAGGTGGAATTCGCTGGCCGGAAATTCCCGTGCCAGCCGTATGACCACGCCTTCTCTTGCACCGCCAAGCGCGGATGGTTCCATGTGCGCATGCTTCACCAAATCCTGGATCTCCTCCACTGACCGGAACACGCCCTCGTACAGCACGGGAACTACCGGGATCTCGTGTTCCCGGGCGTATTTCACTAGTGCCTGGAACGAGGAGAACGACCCGTCCGCGAAACGAAGCGCGAAGGCATAGAATGTCTCGTTCTCCGGCACGGGCTCGTATTCTATGCTGTGTACCCCGTAGATGTCTTCGCCGTAGAGAAAGATGTCCGGCTCCAACACCTTCCACGCATGGTGCTTTCTGACCATGGCCATCCATTTGCCGACCGAGGGTGCGGAAACGCTACGTCCGTACACCTCGCCCATGTGCAAGAGCGTGTTGCCGCCGTCGAGCTTTTCTGTGACGACCACCGGCGAACCGGCGAACCGAGTTGGATCGGCTATGGTTTCGTCGCCCGCGGCCCGCGCTGGTGACTGCGGCCAGTAGGGGGTTTTCGGATACTTGAGCACCTGCGACCTGTCGTTGAAACCACAATCATCTAGGAACGGCCTGTTTTGAAGCATGCTGTGGACAAATCTGTCGTACCGTCACCTGCAAGTGCTTCGTCAGCGCTTCCCGCTCACTCCAGTCGCTGTCTGTTGCGTTGAGGATAGCGGCCCTCGCGACCAGCGCCGTGGCAAGAAACTTGCGGTCGGATTTGTCAAGATCGTTTTCCGGCAGTTCCTCGAAGCCCCGGCGATCATCGCTGCTCGGCGTAATCAAAACTCGACGCACGCGGGTTTTGTTGTACCCGTGATCGAAAACATGCTTGAAGAACTTGTCGCCCACTCCCGGGGCACCTGCAAAGTTAAGGCTTCCTTTGTATTCGTCGAATATGAGACCGCCGTCGTCAACTACAACAACTTGTTGACCGCAAACGTCCTCCAGTTTCTCTACACACGCCAGTTGGCATTGGAGGTCTGCGTGTGTGCTCCTTCCGTTCGCCGCGATGGCAACATTGGTGTCTACGACATAGGGCTTCATCGCGAGGCCTTGATCCGTCGTTCCAGGGACGACTTGCTGATCGTGGCGATCTCGCCCATTTCATCTCCAAAGAATTTTTCCGGCCAGTTCTCGATCTCGCCCCACTCATTGAGCTCAAGGTCTTCCAATTGGGCTACACCATAGCTTGTTCGAACGAAATAGAGCTTCAAATCCGACGACGACACGCGTTCTTCAGCCGCCCGTCGCTGAAAGCGTCGCAGCAAATGCTCACTGTGGCTTTCCACGACGATCTGTATTTGGCGGTGCTGGGCGACAGCGAGCATCACGTCCGCCAATTCGCTTTGGACGGATGGATGCAGGTGAATCTCGGGTTGTTCCATCAGTACGATGGAGCCCTCCGGCACATAGTAGAGGAGCACCAGGACCGGCAGCACTTGGGAGACGCCAAAACCGACGTCCGTCAACATCGTCTCGGGGCTGTTTTGATCAGTTTGGACGCAGGCTTGGTAGAGGTTTGTCCCAGATCCGATTTCCTTGATCTGGAACGAATGAATCATGCCCAGTTGGCTTAACCAATGGGCGATCATTTCCTGAAATTTCATATATCGCTTGCGCGGCGCCAAGTTCCGCATTTCGTCTTGCGCGGTAGCTGCCAAGATGGCATCGACGGTGTGTTCTCCGCTTGGTCCCACGTCAGCGGGGCTGGCCCCCGACCAGCGGTACTCGCGCTGCGGATGCTCTCGGAGAGGGCCAAGATAGAATATCCTGTCCATCAGAGTTTCGTACTCGGCTTCGAAGTCGCTCAGGAAGCTGGTGTTTTGGTAGTAGGTGCGAGCTTGGTCGGGGAAAAGATGGGTTTTGACGGGTCCGGGCAATGCCCAGCCTCGTCCTGGATTCCGAATGAATTTCAGCGATTGGGGACCCTCTGACCTGAGCTCGAACTCACTGGAGTTCTCCGTCTTTGGCTCGATTGAAAAAACGGAGTCGGTAAATCTGTATTTCACATGTCGCGCCGACAGATGTGAACCCTTCAATCCTACCCGAGAGCTCTCTTGCAGACTGCTTCCCGTGAAGAGGACGTCCTTGCGACGTCCACTCGGGTCGTAGACCTTGAGAGGGTTTGGGAGCTCCCAGTCCAGCGTCCAGTCAATGTCCGCTTTCTGGTCGCCTCGATGTACAATGGCTTGGTAGGTCCCCAGATTTACAAGCTCTTTTGGTCCGCCGAAGTCCAGGACGAGACCCCGATCCGTGGCATTCTTCGTCTGCTTCAGCAGCAGTAGGAACTGCAGCACGCTGCTCTTACCGGAACTGTTTGTGCCGAAAAGGCCGGTCACTTTACCGAATTGCATTTCCAGTTTGCGCCATGCCTTGAAGTTGGTAACCTCAAGATGGTTCAACATCGGTCGCATTCCTTCCTTCGAGCGAGTCCCGGCCTTGGTAGCCCTTCACACCGGCTCGCTACGGGCGCCCACCGCCAGTGGGCCCCCGACGGCTACGTCGGCATAGGCGTCGAACCGTCGGGCGGTCGAACGGCTTCACACGCTCAGCGAACAGTGTAACGAAACAACCACAAGGTAACGATACGGCGTCATGGCCACGCAAGAGGTCTGAAGCGTTTAGCGTTTCCTTATACCCGCCGGGCGTCTACCCGGCACCCCCTTCTTCCGCCCTCAGCGAATCCAGCGCCTCCTCCACGAGCTTGCGCCGGAGCGCCTTCTCCTCGTCGGGCGGCAGGTTCGCGTCTCCGGCCACGTGGACGATGCCGGTTCCCAACACGACACGGTTGGAGCCCACCATCTTGGCGATGGGCAGGGCGGAGGTCAGTTGCACGACCGGGACGCCGGCTTTCTCGAGCTCGGTGGTGATCGCAGCGCCGCTGCGAGTGCTGGTGCCTCACGTGGAGGTGAGGATGACCGCGTCGACCCCCTCGCGTTTGACTTTCTCGGCCATCTCCCGGCCCAGCCGTCGCGTGTTGGAAAGGGGGTTGGAAAGGCCGGAGGTGGACAGGAACTCTCCGTGGATCTCGCCCACGGCGCCCTCTTTCTCCAGTTGCCTCAGGGCGTCGAGAGGCACCAGCCGGTCCGGGTCGGCCTGCACGAAGCGCGGGTCGTAGCCACCGTGGGAGATCTCGTAGTCCTCGCCCGCCAGGTCGTCGTCGCCGGAGATGTCGTAGGCGCCCCAGCGGGTGGCGGCCATGCCTTCGATGTTGTCGGGATTGCCCTTGGGCACGAGGCCGCCGTCGGTGATGAGCATGACCTTGGCCTTGGAGATGTCGTCCACGCCCCTGGGCTTGGCCACGGGCTGGAACGAAGTGACGGGCATCTCGGTGTCGAACGGCTGCTCCTGGACCTTGGCCAGGACCATGTCCACCAGCCGCTCGGCCGAGGACTTGCCGACGAACCGATCCCGGATCAGCCCCCGGGTCAGGTAGCCCTCTTCTTCGGGGAGGCCGACGGCCTCTCCCGCCGCCAGCTTCCTGGCCAACCCGGCCATGCGCCCCACGACCTCCTTCATCCTCGCCGCATTCTTTCCGGAGTTGACGATGTAGAGGCCCTCCCGGTGGAGGTCCACTCCCGGATTCTCCTCGTGCATGGCGGTGACGGCCGGTATGCCGAGCTCCGTCTGCACCGCGCTGCACAAGGCGCCGGCGGCCATGCCGTAGCGGCCGGCGTCGAAGCAGGGCCCTGCCACGAACAGGTCCGCCTCCGCGCCCCGAACATGTTCGAGGACCGCGGCCGTCAGCTCCTCCTGGTGCTCGACAGCGTGGTTGTCGCCGCAGACCAGGGTCTTGACGACGGCAGCCCCTTCGCCGAAGGTCTGCTCCAGCAGGCGGCCGGGCCCGACGGCGCCTTCGACTTCCTGGAGCGGACTGCCGGCCTGCTCCTCGCCGCCGATGCCCCCGAAAAACTGGTTCAGGTAGTGAACGATCCTCATGGTTACAGCCTCCCTAGTAAACTACGGCCCGCAGCCGCGACGCGCCTTGCTGGTTGGTGACGCCCGCCACGTTCATGGCGCCCAGCTCCCGGACTCCCGCCAACAGCTCGCCCACCGCCGGCGTCGCCGCGATCACCCGTCCGGCCGGCGGAACCTGCCACCGGGTGTCGTTGCCGCCGCCGTAGACGATGGCGTTCAGCTCGGGGAAGTTGAACAGCAGGGCGGACTCCACCCGGCGGTCCCGCGACACGTCCGAGACCATGACGGAGGTACGGATGCCGGCCGTCTCCAGCAAGCGCGCGGTCTCGGCCAGGTCGGCGTGGGGCACGCCCCCGCCGTACTTAGTGAGCACCGCCGCGTCGGCCTTCAGCGCCCATTGCACCAGGGCGGCGGCGGCGTGGCAGTTCCGGTCCCGGTCGGTGTTGTCCGAGCCGGCGATGCTGGCCACCGTGCCCACGAAGTTCAGCTCGCCGGCGTGGTGCCTCCGGTAAAGCTCGGTGATGATGGGATGGTTCTGGTAGAGGTAGGTCTCCGCGCCGCCCATAGAGGTGTAGTAGGAGGTCACCACACCGCCGTCCAGCCACTCGTCCGGGTGCAGCAGCACCGGCAGCATGCCGGTGGTGTTGTGGCCGTAGAGCACCGGCTCGTCCAGCTCCGCCCGCCGCTGGCGGGAGAAGATCTGCCCCACGTAGGCCACCCGGGGCAGACCCGGACGCCCCGGCGGCCCGGGATCGACGGGCTCGAAAGTACGGCTTTCCCCGGGTGCGTCGGAAGCGACGGCCCGAGCCAGATGGACGGCGGCCTTGAGGCCGGCCACCCGCTTCGCCCGCTGGGCCGCCGGTCCGTCCCTGCCCGGGGCCATGCGGGGGATGACCACCAAGTGGTGCAGCTTCGAGTAGCACGAACCCTCCGCGGCCGGCCCGGTCATCTCCAGGACGCGGCCGATGGAGCCCCGCGATCCCCCGGCGGCGTGCTCGTCGAGGACCGTGACGGCCATGCCCGACAGCACGTGGGTGGTGCCCATGCCGGCTGTCAACGGAGGCCCCAGGATGCCCGGGAAGTCGGGGCTGGAGCTGGCCGCCTTGGCCCGGGGCTCGATGATGTCGAACACCGGCCCGGCCCGGCAGTCCTCATCGGGTGCGACGAACTCGAAAGCGATGTCCTCGAAGGCCTCGTCTTCGAGCAGCAGCCCGCGAAGATCATCCACGTCGATATCGAGGGTGGTGCCGTCGAGCCGGGTGGATGCGTCGAAACGAAGGGCTTCCACCGGGTGGTACGCCAGTGTCAGATTCACGGGTTCACCTCAATCTCGCCGAGTCGGCCACATGATTTCACATTCCCATGGCAATGGCAAAACGTCATACCGCCCCCTCGGCGTAGGCGGCCAGCGCCGTGGCATACTCCGCCGCGTGGACCCCGTGGTCGGTGAAGTCTCCGTGATAGCACTTGAGCGCCCACAGCGCTGCGTCGAGGAAATTCGGCTTCGCCGTCAGATCGTGGAGCTTCAGGAAGAAGCGCGCCGCGGCGCCGTTTCCGTCAACCAGGGTCAGGGGATACTGGAGAAACGCGGGCCCCTTCTCCGCGATGTCGAAGAAGCCCCCTGCCGAATTTCTCATACGGGTCCGGATGAATTCCGCCAGCGCTTCGGCGCGGTCGAGAAAGACCCGGTCGCCGGTGGCTTCGAAACCCTCTGCCAGGGCTCTTCCCATGAGGACCTGGTCGGTGAGGAGTCCCCGCAACCGGGGCCCGTCGTCGAAGTAGTGAGCCATGCCGCGGGAGTCGTCCCAGCAACGCTCCAGCAGGAATCGCAGCGTCTCCAGGGCGCGTTCTTCGCAGTCCTTCCGTCCCAGGGTCCGGGCGGCTCGCAGGTAGGCGGAAACGGCGCGGGCATTGGCGTCGGTGTATAGCCAGGGATCGGTGATGGAGAACATGCCCCGGTTCCCGTGGAGCAGGGACCCCGGAGGGGTGTCCCGGCCGGGCGTGACGCGGATGTAGTCGCGGCAGCCGTGGAAGTACGGCTCGACGGCATCGCGAAAGCCCCGGTCCAGGTAGTCCAGGAGTTCCTCCGCCAGCTCCCGGAAGAAGGCTTCGCCGGTGAGCTCGAACACGTGCAGGGCGTTGTCCAGCAGGCCGGCATGGTCGGACAGCAGTTTCTCGTGGTGGGGCTCGCTCCAGTCGGGCTTCGACGAGTAGCGGAAGAAGCCGCCCTCGGGGTCATGGGTCTTGCTCAGGTGCATGTTGTAGAGGGTCAGCCGCACGTGGTTCAGGTAACGCGCGTCGCCTGTGGCCGCATGATGCCGCAACAGCAGCTCGTTGGCCCCGCAGTGGGGAAACTTGCGTTCGGATTCGTAGCCGCCGTGCACGGGATCGGCCAGGTCCCAGACGATTCCGGCGATCTCGTTTGCCGCCTCGGGTCGCAACTGCGGGTCGGCGGCCGGCGGGGCCGGTGCCGGCGGATCCGGCGCGGCGGAAGACTCGCGCTCCTGATAGCCGACGTGGACCCGCACGAGCACGTCGCTGAAGTCCCGGGGCGAGAGGTAGTTTACGCTCGCCAGGTAGTCGCCCTCCGCGCTCAGGAACACGATGGTGGGCCAGCCGTTGCGGTTGTAGCGCACGTCGATGTCCGGGCGCTGGGCGTCCTCCACCCGCACCGGGACGAAGTAGGCGTTCAGCAGCGCGATGATCTCGGTGTCGGACAGGGTGGTTTCGTCCATGCGCTGGCAGATGCCGCACCAGAAGGCGCCCAGAAAGAGCATCACGGGTTTGCCCTCGGCGCGGGCGCGGTCGAAGGCGGCCGGGTCCCAGTCGGTCCAGCGGATCCGGTGGGCGCTGTTGGGATTGGGGGAGAAGCGGAACATGACGCCAGTGTCCTCGAACTGAAGCTCGGGGACAACCCCCCGGGAGCCCTGTGGCAGGCGGTGGCCGTCTGTAGTAGAGAGACTGCGGGAGGAGCCCCATGACCGTTTCACAGATCGAACTGCCGGCCGCGGTCTCCCGCGAGCAGATCATCCGCGACTCCGACGCGGTGCTGGCCATGCCCGACATCCCGTTGAGCGTCGAGGAAGACATCGTCCGGATCGAGGCCCTGGGCATGGAATGGGACCTCGGCATGGCGGTCTACCAGCCCCGGGACGAAGCTAGCATCCCTTGCGGCGCCGACGGCCGGAAGGTGGGGATCTTCCTGCTCCACGGCGGCTCGGGCGACTACAAGACCATGGACCGGGTCGCCACGCTGGCCGCCGGCAAGTTCGGCTTCAAGGTCCTGAGCGGGACGTTCCCCGGCCGCTTCTATTTTCCCGAGGCAGGCCGGGACTGGCCCGACGACACCATCCACGCCGACGGCAGCGTCCGGACGCCCGTCTGGAAACAAGGGGAGTTGATCGCGCGTGATGAATACGAGGTGGCCCGGGACGTCTCCATGCGGCCGCGCTATGGCACCCGGACGGTTGCCAAGGCCAAGCCCGGCACCAACTTCTACCACCGCATGGCGGCATGGCCGGTGGCCTTCGAAGAGGGCATGAAGGAGGCCATGCGCCGGCACCTGCCGGAGGGGACGTTCTCCATCTACGGCGAAGGTCATTCCACCGGAGGACCCTTCGTCTCCATGCTGTCCCAGCGCGTGTCCAACTTCGCCGGGGTGGTGGCCACCGAGCACACGCCGTTCGGCCATGTGGGCGCCATGCGGGACAACTGGAGCGGCTCCATGGGCAAGATTTCCGGCTTCGAGCGTGTCAGCACCGACGATGCCGCCCGGAGCGACCCTTTCAACGAGCTGTACATCCGCACTTGGCGCGATCTGGCGCGCTACGCCGGCCCCGAGGCCCTGGGACAGCAGGGGCCCGCGGCGTTGATGCAACTGCCCATGCTGATGGAAGAGATCCTCGACAACTGGGACCGGGGGAAGGCGCGGCCGCAGTTCAAGGCGGAGTACGTCATTACCCACAACATTGCCGCGTCGTTGACCGAGGCCGCCAAGGTCAGCGCCCAACGCCTCGGCATGAACGGCGACGAAACCGATGCGCTTGTGGAGCGTTACCTGGGCTATCCGCGGGAGTTGTCCGGGCCGGACGCCCCGCCGCTGCCGCCGTTCCTGTTCATCATCACCAAGGACAGCCGGGACCACAGCCCCGAGGTCTACAGGGAAGTGATCTTGCCCGCGTTCGCGGCCATGCGGCCCGCGCCGAGGACCCATCTGACACACCTCGGCGCCGGCGTGCACGCCTTCTGGAAGGCAGAGGAGGGGTTGCCGCAAGGGGTCGCGCCGGCCGCCATCAAGTTGTGGAACGACGCCATCACGGGCGGCTACTTCGAGGTATGACGATGAAGTTCTCCTTTTTCATGATGCCGATCCATCTCCCGTCGGAGAACCCGGCGCTGGCGTTCGACCGGGACATCTCGCTCATCCACTACGCGGAGGAGCTGGACTTCGATGAGTTCTTCATCGGCGAGCACCATTCCGGCGGCTGGGAGAACATGCCGGCGCCGGAGCTGGCGCTGGCCAAGGCCGCGGCCCACGCCAAGCGCATCCGCTTGGGCACCTCGGTCATCAACACGCCGTTCCACCATCCGTTCCACGTGGCCGAGCGCATGGCCTTTCTCGACCATCTGACCCGCGGGCGGGCCATCCTGGGCGTGGGGCCGAGCGCGCTGGTCACCGACAAGAAGCTCTTCGGCCTGCCCAACGAGAAGCTCCATGCCATGCTGAACGAGTCGGTGGAGGTCATCGTGCGGCTGCTGGAGTCTCCCGAGCCCATCGACCACCACGGCGAGTTCTGGAGCTTCGAGGGCATGCGGCTGCAGCTCCGTTCGTATCAGCAGCCGCGCATGCCCCTGGCCGTGGCCTCCTCGGGGACCTCAGGGAGCCTCGAGATGGTGGGCAAGCACGACATGATGCTGCTGTCCCCCGCGGGCAAGAACCGCTGGCGGAACCCGGCCCACTCCGAGCAGTGGAAGACCGTGGAGGCCGCCGCCGCCAAGTACGGCAAGACCGCCAGCCGGGCCAACTGGCGTATCGCCACGAGCGTGTACCTGGCGGAGACCCGGGAGCAGGCCTGGGCCGACGTGGAGGCGGGCATCGCCCGGGACATGCAGTACTTCTTCGCCATCGGCCTCAAGAGGCCCTACGAGTCCTATCCCGACCAGCCGGCGTCGGAAATCACGGCCCGTTCCGCCGCGGACCGGCGGGATTGGATCATCGGCACCCCGGACGACGCCATCCGCCACATCGAACGCATGCAGCAGGAAACGGGCGGCTTCGGCGGCCTGATGCTCACCACCCACGAGTGGACCGGCAGCCAAAACCTGCGCCGCTCGCTGGAGCTGTTCGCCCGCTACGTCGTGCCGCATTTCCGCGGCCATACCTTCGGTTTCAAGGATGAGTGGGACCGGCTGCGTCAGGCGGCCGGGGAGGGCGGCGTGAAGCTGCCCGAGAACGGGCGGCCCAGCAACCTGGCAAACGACTAGTCGCTCAGGAACTATTCAGCTGAACCGGTAACGTTTGGAAAAAGTTCAGGGAAGTCCTTGGCGATCTTCCGGTCCCTAGCGGTAACGCTTTGGAGGAGCGGCGACAAGGTTCCGCCCGGCAATGTGCGCCCAAGATCGAGTATTGCGTTTTGAAATATCGGTGCGAAATATCGTCGGTCGGCGGAGCGGGCGGCAACGCCGAGATAGTTCGACATGTCACGATAACGGGCAGGACTGTACGGATCCCGGGCCAGCGCCGCTTCGAAGGCTTGCGGAAGGCCGTTGAACTCCTTCCTTAGCGATTCGTTCAGTTGCGAGTGCCGCCGAGCCTCGACGAGTTCATTGGCGATCATGATCTCCAGGATGTCCGGTCTGCCCGGCGACCGGCCCCGCAAAGAAACCAATATTTCCGCGGCCTGTCCATGTTTGCCTTGTCCACCCAGGGACAGGGCCTTCCTCAGAGTCTGTACTGAACCGTCCCTCATGGCTGTTCGAAGTGCGTCCGCCATCGTGTCGCAGAGAATAGAATCGCGCCGGGCAGCGGTGCATGCACCGGTCGACGCCGCCGCGTGAAAACTCAACAACGCCGCATCGAGGTAGCGTTTTTCTGCGGCGGACTTGCGTATGTACTGCACGTACGCCTTGTTGCCTGTGGGCCCGTTGGGCGCTTGAAGACGAGCGGCATCGACCATCAACCGGGCCAGACCTCCTGGTAGCAGTGGCGGCCATGCCGGGATCGTAGATGCAAGTGGGGCAACCACGTCGAGTCTACCCGATGCACGTGAAACGTTACTCAGTACGACGCTACAGACAGGGAATTCGGACTCGCCCACCGCCGTTGTCACATCCGGGCGGATGAACCGGAGGCTGGAGGGGAGCGTCGTATCATCCGCAAACACGCGGGCCAAGCTGGGATGGAACCGGAAGAACCAGGTAAGCCAAGCCGTGAACGATCGCCGATGGACAGCCGACGGAAACTCCATGGCGCTGAACTGCGCCTTCAGGACCTCCGTGTCTCCCACGTTCGCCACCAGCGTTGCACCTTGTCGGTCGGTCTTGAGGGCGGCTGCAGGGAGTTTTCTTAGAAACGTTGCCGGGGGGTGAGCCATCCCGTTGGCGTGTTCAACCAGAAACCGCGAGACGGAGAGAGGGACCCCGCCGCTCTCTTGTACGCCCGTTTCGGCAAGCAGCCCCAAGGGGTAGAGATTGTTGGACAGGAATCCCCAACGGACGAGAAAGTGTCCATATATCGAATGATTCAAGAAACGCTGGTTGTCGGTACCGATCGTAAGGAGTCGCCGGAATCGGAAATCGTGAACGACGATGCCGTACCGTCCGCGCGAAACGACGAAATCCGGACCCAGCGTAACCAGGGATCGGCCCTCCAAATCGGCTTCCCGCATACCGCCCCGCCAGGGCTCGATGCCGAATTCGAAGCTGTGCAGAACCGGCTGCTGTCCACCCGGGTTCACGCAATCGACATCCATGGTGAACGCAAGTGTGGGTGAGGGCGTGGCGGGCCGGAGGGCGTCGTAGGCGTTGCCGTCCAGGTGCGGCCCTGCCGGGTTGGCCATGGCCGGCGTGGCGGAAAGCCCGAAGGCGAGCACCATCGCCGTTATGGCTTGGGTAAGCATTCTGGGCTCGGGCCTCGCCGGCTGTATGCCTTGGAATGGACCGGGTAGCGGGTTATTCGGACTACGCCTCCGCCGGCCGTTCCGCCCGCCACGCGTGCAGGTACTGCACGATGTCGTCCAGCGCCAGCACGTCGGCGTACTTCTGGTTCATGTCGAACAGGTTGATGGCGTGGCAGGCCTCGTGGCGGTCGAACACGCATTCTTCGGCCACCACCATGCGGAACCGGTAGGTGCAGCCGTCCACCACGCTGGCGCGGACGCAGCCGCTGGTGCTCTCGCCGCAGGCGATGACGGTGTCGATGCCGTGCTGGTTCAGGTGCGCCACCAGGGGCGTGCCCCAGAAGGCGCTGGGCGAGAGCTTGCGCAGCACCGCTTCTCCCGCCTGTGGCTGTACCTCGTCGATGATGTCGAACTTGGTGCGCCGCCGTTCCAGGGCTTCGGCCGAAAGGTTGGCGGTTCCCCCGTCGCGCCGGAAGGACCACTCGTCGACGCCGGCCTCGGGCAGGCCGGAGATGTGGATGACGGGAATGCCCACCTCGCGCGCCGTCGCCAGCAGCTTCTGGATGTGGGGGATGGCGTTCCATCCGGCCATGCCGCAGCTCCCGGGCCATTCCTTGGTGGCCTCCAGCACGGATTCGGGCTTGTCGCCGAAGACCCAGCGGTAGAGGTCGATGAGGAGCAGGGCGGGCTTCTTGCCGAAGCCGATGGGCCTCGGCGCCTTCATCGCCACGTGGGCCTTGTCCTGTTCCGTGAGAAAGCGATCCCATACGCGTTCGCTCATGATCGGTCTCCTTGTTGCGTTTACCGTCCGTCCCGTCCGTGGGGTTCGTTCAGGTGGTCCATGGACGGGCCCAGGGGTACGATGCCCGTGGGATTCACATTGGACTGGCTGCCGTAGTAGCCGGCCTTGATCTTGTCGAGGTCGCAGGTCTCCCGCACTCCCGGCCACTGGTAGAGTTCCCGGAGGTAGCCGCGGAGGTGAGGATAGTCTTGGATGCGCCGGAGGTTGCACTTGAAGTGGCCGTGGTAGACCAGGTCGAAACGGAGCAGCGTCGGGAACGCGCGCCAGTCGGCCTCGGTGACGCTGTCGCTGGCGAGGTAGCGGCGTTGGGACAGCCACTCCTCCATGGTGTCGAGGCCGTGGAACACTTTCTTCACGGCCTCTTCGTACGCCTCCTGCGACTTGGCGAAGCCCGCCCGGTACACGCCGTTGTTCACGTGCTCGTAGACGAAGTCGTTGATGCGGTCGATCTCGTCGCGGAGGTCGGCCGGATAGTAGTCCTGCCCCGCGTCGGTCAGCCCGTCGAAGGCGGAGTTGAACATGCGGATGATCTCGGAGGATTCGTTGTTGACGATGGTGCGGCGCCGGCGGTCCCACAGGGTCGGGACCGTAACCTTCCCGGTGTAGTCCGGCTTGGCGGCGGTGTAGACCTGGTACAGCCGGAAGATGCCGTTGCCGCGCGCCTGCAGGTCGTCGATGCCCCGGGAATAGGACCAACCCGCGGTCTTGGGGCGGTCTGCGCTGGACATGGAGACCACGTCTTCGAGGCTCTTCAGCTTGCGCAGGATCATGGCCCGGTGCGCCCAGGGGCACGACGGTGAAACGAACAGGTGGTAGCGGCCGGCCTCGGCGCCAAAGCCGCCCTCGCCGGTGATTCCCGGCGCGCCGTCCACGGTGATCCAGTTGCGGAAGACGGAGTCGTCTCGAACGAAGCTCCCTCGGGAGTCCGTCTGCACCTGACCGTCCTCGTGCCACTTGCCGTCGATCAAGACGCCCATGCGTCCTTGAATACTCCGCCCTGTCCGGGGCCGCAAGGGGCCGGAGTGTTGTGAGATTGGCGGAGCACGGTTATCCTCCGTCTCCCATGTTCGTTCCGGCAACGATGTACAAACCACTTGGCCTGGTATTGCTTGCTGTCCACCTCATTGCCGCGCCGGCGTCCGCGGCCGAGTTGCCGTTGCAATCGCTGGCGCGGACCCGGGTGGGCGCCGACCACGGAGTCTTCGTGCGCGCGGAGGACGGCAGGGTGCTGGCGGCGTTGAACTCCAGGCGCGCGTACCACCCCGCCTCGGTCACCAAGGTGGCGACGACGCTGGCCTTTCTCTCGACGCTTCCGCCGGAGCGCCGTTTCCGCACGACGTTCCTCGCCGCCGGCCCCCTGGCCGATGGGACCCTTCAGGGAGACCTCGTGGTCCGGGCGGAGGGCGACCCCTATTTCCTGTTCGAGAACGCGTTCCTGGTCCTGTTGCGGCTCCGGAAAGAGGGGATACGCCGGGTCAACGGCGCCATCCGGGTCGACGGGCCGTTCTACTTCGACTGGACTCCCGACCCCGCAGGGGACCGGCTCAAACGCGCGTGGACGGGTCGCCTGGGCGCCCGGCGCTGGTCCGCGGTGACCGCCGCGGTGTCCCCGGGCAAGCGCCTGCCGCTGGAGGACTACAAGCTCGGGTTCGGCCGCCGGGTCGCCCGGAAACAGCGCCGGGTGCGCGCCCTCGTGGTGCACGCGTCGCCGCCCTTGCTGCGGCACCTCAAGGATTTCAACAGCCACTCCAACGACAACTTCCATGAATTCTCGTACCGCATCGGCGGGCCGGAAACCGTCGAGCGCATCCTCCGGGAAAGCGTTCGAGGCGTGCCCCGGGCCGCGATGGTCATCGACAACGCGGCGGGCGACGGCAGGACGAACCAACTGACCCCGCGCGCCACGGTGGCCATGTTCCAGGCGCTGGGCAGGGCCCTCGCGGCCCGCGGTCTGTTGTTCCCGGACGTGTTGCCGGTGACCGGCCTGGCCCCGGGCACCCTGGAGGACCGGCTCGCGGATTCTCCCTACCGCGGGGCCGTGGCCGGCAAGTCGGGGACGGTGCGCGTGCTCCGGATATCGACCCTGGCCGGGGTCGCGTACACCCGGAAGTTCGGGCGGACGCTCTTCGCCGTCATGATCCGGGGCATTCCCCTGCGGGCCGCCCGGGAGCGCCAGGACGCCTTCCTGCGGGCGCTCCTCGACGCGGGCGGCGCGCGGCCCCCGCGCGTCCGGGACGCGGCCCGGCCCGCTTTCCTGGAGGCGCGGCTGGAAGCGCCGCGCTAGGGGGCCGTCCTCCCGCCGCCGATTTGTATGTTGCAGGTCACCGGTGTAGGGTCCTTCGTGGCGCACGGTGACGCGTGCGGTTCACTCTCGAGAGACTATGGAAGAGGAGGCACCTGCTGATGGCTGACAAACCCTTGGAAGGAAAAGTGGCGTTGGTGACCGGGGCCGGCAGCCCCATCGGCTTCGGCCGCCGCATGACGTTCGCCCTGACCGCCGCGGGAGCGCGGGTGGCCATGATGGACGTCAGCGAGGAGTGGGTCCACCGCACGGCGGACGAGGTGCGCGCCGTGGCCGGGAAGGACAGCGTCCTGCCCATCGTGGAGAGTGTGAGCAGTTGGGAGAGCGCGGCGAGGGCGGTGGGGACCGCCATCTCCGACCTGGGCGGTCTGGACATCCTCGTCAACAACGCCGGCACCAACCCGCGCAACGTGGGCCTGACTTCCGAGTTCCGCGAGAAGTGCTGGGAGGTCTCCCCCGAGGCCTGGGTGCGGGTATTCGCGGTGAACTGCGGAGGTCCCTTCTACATGGTGCGCGCCGCCGTCGGGCACATGATCGAGAAGGGGTGGGGCCGGATCATCGGCGTCACCACCAGCCTGGATACCATGTACCGGGCGTACGGCTCGCCCTACGGGCCGTCCAAGGCGGGCCACGAAGCCTTCATGGCCACCCTGTGCCAGGAGCTCGAAGACACCGGCGTCACCGCCAACGTGCTGGTGCCGGGCGGACCGGCCAACACCAACCTGATACCCCAGGACGCTCCCTACCCCCGGGATCAGCTCATCCAGCCGCCGGTCATGGAGAAGCCCGTGGTGTGGCTCGCTTCCGAGGCGTCCGACGGCATCAACGGCCGCCGCTTCATCGCCTACCACTGGGACGAGAGCCTGCCGCTGGAAGAGCGTTTGTCCAAGGCGAGCGCGCCGGTGGCGTGGCCCCAGGCAGGGCAGGCCGCCATCGCGCCGGGACGGTAGGACCGGCGGCGCCGTTTAGCCGCTACCCCATATAGCCGAGGCCGTCTCCAGTATGCGCTCGAGCTTGCGCCACTGGTCGTCCTCGCTCAGGCGTTGGCTGTAGAGGCCGCCGAAGCCGCATTGCGGGCTCAACGCCAGTTGTTCCGGCGGGCAGTACCGGCTCGCTTCGTCCACGCGTCCCCTCAACTCGTTCACGCTTTCGACACGGGCGCTCTTGGTGGTGACCAGACCGAGCACCACGGTCTTGCCGGCGGGCACGAAACGGAGCGATTCGAAAGAGCCCGCGCGGTCGCTGTCGTACTCCAGCAGGAACCGGTGGTGCCGCAGGCCGGTGAAGAGGCGCTCGGCGATGGCGTCGTAGTGTCCTTCGCGATGCCACTGCGGCACCAGTTCCCCGGTCTCCGGATCGAGGGTGCGGGCGTTGCCCCGGCACAGGTGGATGCCGAAGGTCACCCCGGGAAAGCCGTCGATCAAGGCGTTGTCGGCGCGGATGGAGCGCTCGAGGTTCACCTGCGGGTCTTCGCCGCGGGAGCGCATCCGGTCCAGCGAGACCTGGTCCACGTATGCGGTGTAGCCGGGCGCGTCGATCTGGATGTAACGGCAGCCCGCCGCCACCAGCTCGGCGATCATGCTTCGCTCGACGCGCACCACGTCGTCGACGAACTCGTCCAGGCCGCCCGGGTACACGGAGCCGGAGTCTTCCCACTTGAACCGCTGGGCGATGCGGTCCGGGCCGATGAGGGTGGGTTTGACCGGTTGCGTGGCCGTGCGGCTTGCGAACCGGTACTCTTCCAGCGGCATGTTGCGGACGAGGCTCAGTCTGGCGACGGTCTTGCGCCGGGTGACGATGGGCGGCCCGGCCGCGTTGAAGTCCTGCTCGGCCCGTTCCAGGGGCGTCTTGTTGGGGTTCTCATCGATGTAGAAACGGGCGGCTTCCCGCGGCACGTCGAAGCCGGAGACGCACGCGGAGAAGCTCTCCTGGAAGTTCCGGCGTCTGAGTTCGCCGTCGCCCACCACCTGCAGCCCGATGGCCTCCTGCTTTCGGATGACGTCTCCGATGGCTTCATCCTGGGCTCGGAGCAGCTCCTCTTCCGCGGCCTCGCCCCGGTCGTACCGGAGGAATACCTCCGACAGCGCGCCCGGGTGGACCAGGCTGCCGATGTGCTCCGCCCGCAGCCCGCGCAGGCCGGGTTCGGTGCTCATGCCGGCTCCGTCAGTCACCCCGGGCCGCTTCATCTCCCTTGAGCCGCCCGAGGCCCGCGCGAATGGACGGCATGAAGATCAGCACCACCGCGAAGACCAGCAGCGCGAGGGTCATGGGTCGCTGCCAGATGAAGCCGATGCCGTCGGTGAGGTTCATGGCGCGGGCGAAATTGTTCTCCAGCAGCGGTCCGAGGATGAACCCGATGAGCATCGGCGCCAGCGGATAGCCGGCCATGCGCATGATCGTCGCCACGATCCCCATGCCGGTCAGGAGCAGCAACTCCGTTGCGTTGTTCTGGCCGATGTAGCTGCCCATCATGGTGAAGAACAGGATGAACGGGATCAGGTAGTTGCGGGGAATCTCCAGCAGCTTGGCGATGTACGGGATCAGCGGCAGGTTGAGGATCAGCAGCACGACGTTGCCGAGGTACATGGAGATGATTACCGCCCAGAAGATGGAGGGATTGTCCACCATCAGGCGCGGCCCGGGCGCCACGTTGAGGGCGATGAGGGCGCCCAGCAGGATGGCGGTGGTGCCGGACCCGGGAATGCCCAGGGTGAGCAGCGGCACGAACGAGCCGGTGCAGGCCGCGTTGTTGGCGGTCTCCGGCGCGGCCAGCCCCTTGATGGACCCTTTGCCGAACTTGGCCCGATCTTCTCCCTTGGCGATGTTGCGTTCGACGGCGTAGCCGAGAAACGACGCGATGGTCGCCCCCGCGCCCGGCATCACCCCGATGAAGAACCCCTGGAGCGACTGGCGGCCGATGACCGGCGCGATTTCCCTGGCCTCGTCACGCGTGATGCGCAGGTTGGCGATCTTGCCGCCCTCGTCCCCCTCGCGTTCCGAACGCTTGGGGTTGAGGACTAGGTACAGGGCCTCGGGCAAGGCGAACAGCGCCATGGCCAGCGTAATGAAGCTGATGCCGCTCTGCAGGTCCTGGATGCCGAAGGTGAAGCGCGGCGCGTTGAACAGGGCGCTCTCGCCGACGGTGGCCAGCATCACGCCCAGGACGGTCATCATCAGGGCCTTGGCCACCTGGCCCGAGCCCGCGAAGGCCGCGATGGCGGCGAGGCCCACCACCATCAGCGCGAAATACTCGGCGGAGTGGAACAAGAGGGCTACCGTGGCCAATCCGGGCGCGAACCCCATCAGCAGGATGGCGCCGATGGTGCCGCCGGAGAAAGACCCGATGGCGGCGACGGTCAGCGCCTTGCCGGCCTGTCCCTGCCGCGCCATGGGGTAGCCGTCGAACGCCGTGGCGACGGTGCCGGCCACGCCCGGCGCATTGATGAGGATGGAGGACGTGGAGCCGCCGAAGATGGCGCCGTAGTACACGCCCGCCAACAGGATCAGCGCGGCCGCGGGGTCGCCGATCTGTATGGCGATGGGGATCATGATGGCGATGATCGACATGGGGCCGAGGCCCGGCAGCATGCCGATCAGGGTTCCGATCAGACACCCGGCAACGACCATGAGGAGGTTCTGGATGCTGAAGGCGGTCGACAGACCGGAGAGGATTCCTTCGATCATCGTCGATCCTCCTTAAAGGAACCAGGGCCAGGGCCGAAGGAAGATGCCGAGCACTTCCTGCACCAGGTACCAGATCAGGAACGCCGAAAGCACGGCAACCGGCACGAGGAGGACGTAGCGCCGCTCGCCGAGGATCATTGCACCGAGGACCAGGAAGAGCGTCGTGGTGGTCACGAAGCCCACGGGTCGAAGCAGCAGCGCGTAGGCGACCATGAGCACTAGCAGCAGGATCGCCTGGCCGAGCTTGTACTGCCGGAGGTTGCCGATGTCGATGTCGTCGTCGGCGGTCTGGCCGCCGGTCCCGGGACCGGACTGGACCAGCACGGCGAGCCCTACGAACGCCCCGATGACGCTCAGCCATTTCGGCAGCACGTTGGGCAGGAAGGTCATATTGCGCTCGAAGGGGAGGAGCGATGCCTCCATGACCACGAAGGCCGTGTACCCGTAGGCCACGCAGACGACGACGAATATCAGGGCGATGGCGCGTTCGAGAGTCATGAATCCACTCCTGCTCGTTGCGCACACGGAGGGAGAGAAGTCCGGGCCGTCACCGCGGGCGCCCCGGACATGGGGGCGGTTACTTCAGGAAGCCGAGCTGCTGCATCAGCGTCTTGATCACCTTCTCCTGGTTTTCCAGGAACGCGGTGAACTTGTCGCCGGGGTTGTGGATGTCGACCCAGCCGTTGCGGTCGCGCACGGCCTTCCATTCGGACGTGGCGTACATCGCCGCCAGGGCCTTGCGGTACTGGTCCGCCTTTTCCGCCGGCAGCCCCGGGGCGCCGAAGAAGCCGCGCCAGTTGACGAAGGTCACGTCGTAGCCCTGCTCCTTCAGGGTCGGCGCGTCCTTGAACGCGGGCACGCGCGCCGGGGAGGTCACCGCCAGAATGCGCATCTCCCCGGCCTTCGCCAGCGCCACGGCCTCGGAGAAACCGGTGGAGCCGGCGGCGACCTCGCCGGACAGGATGGCGGCGTTCAGCTTGCCGCCCGCGTCATAGGGAATGTACTTGACCTTGGTCGGGTCGGCACCGGCCGCCTGAAAGGCCATGGCGGCAACCAGGTGGTCCAGCGATCCGGGTACCGAACCGCCGCCGACGGATACGTTCTTCGGGTTCTTCTTGTAGGCCGCCACCACGTCGGCGAAGTTCTTGTAGGGGCTGTTCTTGCCCGTGATGAGTGCCTGGTAGTCCCCGATGGTGCCGGCGATCATGGTCAGATCGCGGAAATTGTGGGGAAAGCGCCCCGTCAGCGAGCGGATGATGATGGGCGTGGAGTTGACCATCAAGGTGCCATGGTTCGACGCGGCGTTCTCGATGAGGAAGCCGATGGCCTTGCCGCCGCCGCCGCCGGACATGTTCTCGTACGAGGCCGAGCCGACAATGCCGGCCTTGGTCAGCGCCTCTCCGGTGCCGCGGGCGGTGCCGTCCCAGCCGCCGCCGGCGCCGCCGGGAATGAGGAAATGGATCTTGTCCAGCACCTTTTCGGCTGCCAGGGCCGGGTTTGGAACGCTGAACGCCAGTGTGAACGCCGCGACGGCGGCCAAGGTCAAGCGTCCAACGATGTTGCTTCGTCTCATTTGGTAGTCCTCCTGACTAGAAAGTATGTTGGGGTATCGTCTGTAGCTCACCCATGACCATTTGTCCAACTCAAGCCAAGCTGTCTGTTCGACCGGAATCCGCTGGCGACCGACCGCCCGTTCCATCCGGCCCTTGGCCGACGATACTTGTTGTTGATGTTGCATGGCAAATGGGATAAACAGGCCGAATCGACAAAACCCAGGAGGTATTTGAATGAACCGGAAAGCTCTTTTCTTAAGCTTGGTTTTGGCAGTGCTGATGCTGCCGGGCCTGAATGCATTCGCACAGTCGTGGAACATCTCGGTGGCGGGGTCGCCGGCAGGCGGCACGCTCCAGGTGAAGGCGGAAGGTGTCGGCGAAGCCCTGCGGCGGGGCATCAAGAATTCCAACGTCGCGGTCCCGACCTCCAGTCCCGCGGCGGGTCTGGCGCTGATCGGCACCGGCAAGGCGGACGTGGCCGTGGGCGCCTCGGCGCGCATGGCGGTTGCAGCCCAGCGGGGCCAGGCGCCGTTCAAGAAGGCGTACAAATTCAACCTGCTGGCGTTCTGGGGCGCGGACCTCTTCATGTTCGTGGCCACCCCCAAGGCCGGACTCAAGACTTTCGGCGACTACGTGTCCCGCAAGGCCAAGGACGGCATCTCGGTGGGTCCCAAGGGAAGCGGCTCCTACCAGGTGTTCGACGACGTGGCCAAGGTGCACGGCACCAACTTCAAGGCCATGGAAGCCTGGGGCGCGAAAATTCATTACCAGTACTCCGCTCCCTCGCTGGAACTGCTCCAGGACGGGCAGATCGAGGGCCTGGGCGGTCTGTGGGGGCAGCCGAGCGCCCGGATCGTCGATCTCACCAACAACCGGAAGATGGTTTGGGTGGGTCTCGACAAGGCCGCCATCGACAAGCTCGGCGCGGAGTTCGGGTACGAGTACGTGAAGCTCGATAGCCCGGGGGACTTCGGATACGGCTACAAGTTCGTCAACACCGAGCCTCTCCACACCGTGCGCATGGCCGACATCATCGCCATCCGGTCGGACCTGTCCGTGGATCAGGCCTACACCATCACCAAGGCGGTCTTCGGCGGCCAGGACTACCTGGTGAACGTGCACACGTCCTTCAAGGCGCTGACCGCGGCCAACACGGTGGCCCTGGACAACGCGTCCGATGCGCTGAATCTCCACGAGGGCACCAAGAAATATTTCCGCGAAGTGGGCGCCATGAAGTAGTGGCGCGTACGAGTCGGGAACCGGCGCGGGACGTGACGTCCGCGCCGGCTCCCGGCACCTCGTCGCGCCGCATACCCTTGCCGCGCGACCCGCCGACCTCGACCTAGACCAAAGTCACCGATTCATGCCATTCATGACCGCACTGGGCCGGGTGTACGAAGAGTACGCCGAGGGCAGCCGCAGGGAGTTCACGGGCCTCACCGGCAAGCTCGTCACCGGCTTCGCCATCCTGTACTCGTGCTACCACCTGTACGTCTTCATCATGGGCGTGGGCAAGCTGAACGTGTTTCAGCACCGGGCGACGCACCTGTTGTGGCTGTTGGCCTTCTCCTTCATCGTATACGCGCCGGGGGCCAAGAAGACCCGGGTGGGGGTGTGGGACATCGTCCCGGCGGTGCTGTCGCTGGCCATCTGGGTCTACATGATGGTCAACCTGGAGCGCATCACGCTGTGGCTGAGCCAAATCGACGAGCCCCCCCTGATGGACCTCGTCTTCGGCAGCCTGCTGGTGCTGCTGGTGCTCGAAGGGGTGCGGCGGGTGTCGAGGATGCCGCTGGTGCTGGTCACCGTGGTCTTCCTGCTCTACATGTTCTGGGGCAATCTTCTCGGCGGGATCTGGTGGCACTCGGGCCTGACCTTCGACCTTGTGATCGATGTGCTGTTTCTGAGCCCCCAGGGCATGTGGGGCTCGCTGATGAACATCTCGGCCACCTACATCATCCTGTTCGTGCTCTTCGGCCAGTTGCTGCTGCACCTGGGGGGCGCCGCGTTCTTCGTGGACCTGGCGGACGCCATGGCCGGACGCGCGCGCGGGGGGCCGGCCAAGGTGGCGGTGGTGGGGAGCGGGCTCTTCGGCACCATCTCCGGCAGCCAGATCGCCAACGTCGCCACCAGCGGCTCCTTCACCATCCCGATGATGAAACGCGTCGGCTTCCGGCCGGAGTTCGCCGGGGCCGTGGAGCTGGCGGCGTCCATGGGCGGGATGTTCATGCCGCCGGTGATGGCCTCCACCGTGTTCCTGATGAGCGACATCAGCGGCATCCCCTACGTCGAGATCATCGTGGCGGCGTTCATCCCCGCCTGTCTCTATTTCTTCACGGTCTTCTGGCAGGTGCACCTGGAGAGCGTGAAGATGGGGATCGTCTCCCCCACCGAGGGCAGGCGCACCGCGTGGGACGTGCTCAAGGAGGACGGCCACTTCATCGTGCCGCTGGTGGTCATCGTCTGGGTGCTGCTGGAAGGCTACACCCCCATCCGGGCCGCGCTGGTGGCCATCGCCACGTTGCTGGCGGTCACCGCGCTCAGGAAGAAGGGGCGCAAGGACTTCATCAAGAACGTGCTGAAGGGACTGGAGACCGGAGCCAGGACCACCATCATCGTGGCGTTGCCCATCGCCGCGGGCGCCATCATGGTTACCGCGATCAACGCCACTGGCTTCGGCGGCAAGTTCGGCTCCATGGTGATGCTCTTCTCCGGCGGCTACCTGTTCCCGGCCCTGGTGATCGCCATGATCGCCTCCCTGGTGCTCGGTGCGCCGCTGTCGGTGGCCGCCACCTATATCCTGACGGCGATCATGATCGTTCCGGTGACCGTGTCCCTGGGCGTGGCGCCGCTGGCCGCGCACCTGTTCGCGGTCTATTTCGCCGTCATCGCCCCCATGTCGCCGCCCGCGGGGCCCGCCATGTTCCTTGCCGGAGGCCTGGCCGGAGCCAACCCCATGATCGTGGGGTTCATCGGCATACGCATGGCCATCGGTGCGTTCGTGCTTCCGTTCATGTTCGTCTTCAATTCCGGCCTGCTGATGGACGGGACCGTGGTCGAGATTCTGTTCTCGACCGGCACGGCCGCGCTTGCGCTTTTCGCCCTGGCCGCGGGCTTCGAGGGCTGGGTCTCGAAGGAAACCGCCATATGGGAGCGGGTGCTCCTGGTGGCGGGCGGTTTCACCATGGTGTTCCCGGGCGCCGTCACCCTCAGCGTGGGCGCCGCCGCCGTGATACTGGCCATCGTAGCCCACCTGGTGAGGGTCAAGGTGGTACGGCCCGCAAGCGAGCCGGCGTCTCCCTGACGCGTGGCAAAAGGGTCCTCCCCGGGACATGGCTCTCCTGCGGACAGTGCTGGCGGCGATCCTTCTGGCGTGGGCGGCGGGTTGCAACTACGTGCCGCCGCCTCAACATCAACGGGATGTCTGCGAGCTGTTTGCCCACAACCCTGAATGGTACGACTACGCCCGCGACTCACAGAAGAAGTGGGGGACGCCGGTGCACATCCTCATGGCCTTCGTGCGTCACGAGTCGAGCTTTCGGAGCGACGCCAGGCCGCCCATGCGATGGCTGCTCTTCATTCCGCTGGGGCGCGCGTCGTCGGCCCGGGGCTACGCCCAGGCCCAGGATCCTGTCTGGAGCGAGTACGAGGCCGAGCGGGGAAGCCTGTTCCGCAGCCGCGGGGACATGGAGGACGCCATGGACTTCATCGGCTGGTACAACTACAAGACCTGGCGCGAGATCGGCATCTCGCGCAGCAACGCCGAAAGACTCTATCTCGCCTATCACGAGGGCCGCGGCGGTTACCGTCGCGGCACCTGGAAGAAGAAGCCCCAGGTCCAGCGCACCGCCCGCCGCGTGGCCGCCACCGCCGCCCAGTATCGCTCCCAGCTCGCCCAATGCGAGTCCCGTTTCCGTTGCGACTCCTGGTACCAAGTCTGGCCGCTCTGCCGCTGAACCGTCACCCCGCGGGGAGAGGGCAACCCCCCTTGCAAACCCGAACCACTCTGTCATAGAGTGCACTCGCTCATCGGTTTGCGGTGAAGAAAACAACAAGGAGTAACGAAATGAAGCAATTCAGGAACAAATGGACGGCTCCGGCAGTGTTGTTGGCGTTCGGCATCGCAACCCTTGCGGCCACCGCCGCGAGCGCGGCGGACATGACGCCCATCAGCGTGGGCCGCACCACCTCGGCGAGCGGATTCCACATCCCCTCGTACATCGCCATGGAGCAGGGCATCTTCAAGAAGTACGGGCTGGAAGGCAAGTACCGCAGCATGAGCGGCAAGGCCTTGCTCAACGCCGGCATCGCCAAGCAGATCGACTTCGTGCCGATTCCCGGCGGCGGTTCCCAGGCCGCCCTCAAGGGCGCGCCCATCACCTACCTGGTGGGCCAGTCCCTGATCTCACAGTGGACGGTCACCGCCCACGCGAGCATCAAGTCGGTGAAGGACCTCAAGGGCAAGATCATCGGCCTGGGCCGCCCCGGCAGCGCCGACTACGATGAGGCCGACATCGTGCTGTCCAAGAACTTCGGCATGGAGCCCGGACGCGACTACAAGGTCATCAGCTTCCGGGGCGAGGCCGAACGGATCGCCGCCATGATCAACGGCGACATCCATGCCGGCCTGCTCACGTTCCCCCACGCCGCCAAGGCCAAGCTCGCCGGCTTCAAGGTCATCCTGAAGACCGGCAAGTACCTGCCCCGCATCGGCGGCAGCTTCTGGGTCCACAACGACTTCCTCAAGACCAACCGGAAAACCGCCAAGGCCTTCATCCACGCCATGGCCGAGGCCGCGGAGTACATGAAGACCAACAAGGAAGGGTCCGTGGACGTCATCCAGAAGTACTTCGCCATGAAGGACCGCAGGGAAGCCGAAGGGGTCTGGGAGGAAGTGTTCGACCAGTACGGCCCGGACATGCCCGAAGCCCTGGTCAGGAGCCTGTTCGAGTCCCGCGTCAAGCGCATGATCGCGAAGAACCTCTGGCCCAAGGACAAGCCCCTCCCCGACGTCGAGAAGTTCGTCGCCAGGGATCTGCTGAACGAGACCCTCAGGGAGCGGGGTTACTACCTGCAGCCGAAGCCGCTGTAGACCGGCCCGCAACGATTCTGAAAGCACGCGGGGGACGCGGCCAATGGTCGCGCCCCCCGCGTATACGTATCCCTTCCGCCAGTCCTCAGAACGTCTTCACCTGCTCCGGCCGCCAACGGCTGAGCCGGTCCTCCAGCTTCTTCACCGCCATGGTCATCACCAGGGAGATGGCCATGAACAGGATGAGGCCGGCGAAGACCACGTCCACGATGTAGTTGCCGGCGGCGGCGGCCATGAGGTAGCCGATGCCCTGGTCGGAGCCGAAGAACTCTCCCACCACCACGCCCAGGATGGCGCGGCCGATGGCGAGCCTGAGGCCTGCGATGATGTAGGGCAGAGAGTTGGGCAGCACCACGATCTTCATGAGCTGCCACTCGTTGGCGCCGAAGGAGCGGACCACGTTCACGAGCACGCGGTCGATGTTCTTGACGCCCTCGTAGGTGTTGATGAGGAGCGGGAACAGGGCGCCGATGAAGACGATCACCACGGTGGACCAGATTCCGAAGCCGAACCAGAGCACCACCAGCGGCAGGAACACCAGCCGGGGGGTGGCGTTGAAGGCGGTGACGAAGGGGTCGAACATGGCGTTGAGCGTGTTGAAACGCCCCATGACCAGCCCCACGGGCAGCGCGACCGCGATGGACAGCCCCAAGCCGATGACGAACTCGGTGGCGCTGACGTAGAAGTGAAACGCCACTTCGCTTGAGGTGCTCATCTCGACGAGCTTGGCGCCGATGTGGTACGGCGTCGTGAAGAAGAGCGCCAGCCCCTTGGGCAGCGTCACCACGTGGGGGATGAATTCCCAGACCAGCAGGAACAGCACGATGAAGCCCCATCCCAGAATGGGTTCCTCGTTCTCCCGGTACTGTGACAGGTAGCGGTTCATCGTGTTTCCTGGGTGCGCCAGGGCGCGATGGCGAGTTCGGCCTTGCGCAGGCCTTGGGTAAAGATCACCGCGATGATCATCAGCACCAGGATGCACACGAACATATGCGCAAGCTGGTACATGTCCCCGAACCAGATCAGCGCGTGGCCGATGCCCTCGGAGGCGGCGTAGAACTCGCCGACGATGATGCCGACGATGCCCCGGCCGATGGCGATGCGCGCGCCCGCCACGAGGTAGGGGAGGGTGCTCGGCAGGATGACCTTGAAGTAGAGGTCGCGCTCCTTCCCTCCCAGGGACCTGACGACGTTGATGAGCAGGTTATCGACCGAGCGCACGCCGGCGAAGGCGTTGAAGATGAACGGGAACACCGCGAGGAGAAAGATCAGGATGGTCTTGCCTTTGACGCCCACGCCGAACATGACGATGAGGAGCGGCGCCAGCGCCACCAGCGGGCTGGCGTATAGGGCGGTGAGAAACGGGTCCAGGGTGAACGCCACCCTTCGTCTCCAGCCCATGACTACCCCCACGGGGATGCCGATGACGACGGCGGCCGCGAAGCCGAACACGAAGGGCGTGCCGCTTACGTAGATGTCCTTCCAGAGCTCGCCGCTGAGGATCAGGTCGCCGGTGGCCCCCCACATCAACGACGGCTTGGTGATGAAGAACGGGTTGAAGACGAAGACGTAGGTGAGCAGGAACTCCCACACGAGGAAGAAACCCGCCACCGCCCCCGCCCCCAGCAGGAAGCGCACGCTGCTTTCCGACAGTCCCTTGAATCCCATGTCACTCTCGCGCGTTGAGCTCGTCCTTGAGGTTGTTCCAGATGTCGAGCTTGATGTCGTTGAACTCCGGCGACAGCCGCATCTCGTAACCCCGCGGCCTCGGCAGGTTGATCTTGATGATCCTCTTGGTCCTACCGGGCCTCTTGGTCATGACGATCACGCGGTCGGAGAGATAGGCCGCCTCCTCGATGCTGTGGGTGACGAACAGCACGGTCTTCTTGTGCTTGTCCCAGATCTGCAGCAGTTCGGCCTGCATGAGGTCCCGGGTCTGCGCGTCCAGCGCCGCGAAGGGCTCGTCCATGAGCAGCACCTCGGGATCCGTGGCCAGCGCCCGGGCCAGCCCCACCCGCTGCTTCATGCCGCCCGACAGCTCATGCGGAAAGTGTCCCTCGAACCCGGTGAGCCCCACGAGGTTGATGAGCTCCTGGGCTCTGGGCCGCCGCGAGGCCACCGACTCTCCCTTGAGCTCCGGCCCCAACTCCACGTTGGCCAGCACCGTCCGCCAGGGCAGCAGCCCGAACTCCTGGAAGACCATGGCGCGCTCGACGCCGGGGCCGGTGATCTTCTTGCCGCCGATCTCCATCTCGCCCTTGTCGGGCTTGAGCAATCCCAGCAGCACGTTCAGGAAGGTGCTCTTGCCGCAGCCCGACGGCCCGACGATGGAGACGAACTCGCCGCTGTTCAGCTCGATGCGGAAATCCTTCAGGGCGGTGACCGCGTCCCGGTTCTTGGGCGTGAACGTCAGCGTGATATCGGTGGATCGGATATAGGGTTCCATCGGCCTCGAAACTACTACAAGGACCACGGGGTGACAAGTGATGGAACGGCTTTACCGGAGTGGGCGAATGAGCGTTCAAGAGAAGTCGTATGCGCTTGACTTCCCGTGCCAGCATCGCCACAGTCCGTTTCGAAGGTGTCAGGGTGTCTTGTTCAATGAATCGCGTGGCGCGGCGGGCTTGTGCGGGCTCGAGTCGACCGGGAGACGGACGGTAATGTCGGAAGTTGTCGACACGGCCGCGGGGTTGTTCTACCGGTTCGCTGCCACAGGCGCGCTTCCCGCCTCGTGGTTCCGGGACACGGACCCCGCGGGCGTGTCCCGCGCCCGGCGCAGCGGAAGGCTCTCCCTCGAGATCGTGAGCCACTGCTGGCGCTACGGCCACTTCCTCGTCTACCAGCTCAGTTCCCTGGTCAACTACCGCACCGACAAGCTCGACGTCACCATGACCGTGTACCACGCGTCCGACGACGAGTCGGTGGTGCCGGTGCTGCGGTTCTTCGAGGGCATCGATGTGCCCGGCGTCACCTGGTGTTGGCGGCCGCTGCCCGAGGAGCAACTCTTCCGCCGCAGCATCGGCCGGAACCTGGCCGCCCGGGCCACCCGCGCCGACTGGGTGTGGTTCACCGACGTGGACCTGGTGTTCCATGAGGGCTGTCTGGATGCGCTGGCGGATCTGCTGCAGGGGCGGGACGATGTCCTGGTGCATCCAAGGTCGCCGCGGGGCACGTCATTGCTGCCGGAAGACCACGAGCTCATGAGGCAGGGCCGCGCCGCCCCGGCCGTGCGCGACATCCCTTTGGAGGCGTTCCGCCCGTACGGCGGCAACCACGACCGCGCCAAGGGACCCTACCAGATCACTCACGGCGACGTGGCGCGGGCCGTGGGCTACTGCGAATCCATCGACCTCTACCAGCGGCCCGCGCCGCGTTGGCGCAAGGCCTACGAGGACCGGGCGTTCCGGTGGCTGCTGGGAACCAACGGCACATCTCTCGACATCCCGGGCTGCTGCCAGATCCGTCATGCCGTGAAAGGGAGGTACCGGAAGGGCTCGGCCAGCGGCAGGCTGCGTTCGTTCATACGGAAGAGCCGGGACCGGCAGTCGTGACGATATAGCGAGGAGGGCCTATGTACTATGTGCTGATTCTTTTCGTGGGGTTGCTTGGCCCGAGTTCCGCGGGCAATGCATTTTTCCACACCCCGGTCGTCGAGGATGCTGCTGCCCTGCACGAGTTGGCCTGCAAGGAGCCCAAGAAGGGCGCTTCCCCCTGGAACGTCGCCCACCTCTATGAGTGTGATGCCAAGCGCCTTTTTATCCCCTACCAGTTGTGGACCGGGGCTGAATGGGATGGCGACAAGGACGCCCCGTGCATGCATGAGGCGGACACCATTTTCCACGTCAACAACCGAAGCACGACCACGATAAAAGGGCCCAAGGAATGGAAGGGCAGGCAAATCTGGTCGAGGGAGAAGGTGGATGGCTCAAAAACGCAGTACTTCGAGTGCCACGCCAAGGGGATCGGACGCCTATGGGAGATTCGGAAAGGGCGAGAGAGGACCCGCGGGCCGGACCGGTGCAAGTTCCCCGCGGGGTACGGATGGGAACCGGGAAAGAGAAGACGGTGCTTCAAGACCGCCCTTGAGATTTATCGGATCGAGTTCGACGGCGATCACAACTTGTCCGCCCTGGAGTTTGAGTACTGGTACAAGTCAAGAGGCGGTTACGTGCTGGATCACAAATACCGGTATGCGCCGAACCAGGGGATGGTGAACGCCTGGCCTCAGCGGCGGTAGCCGGGTCACCTACTAAACCCCAAGGTAGCGGTGCCGCACATCGTCCGCCGCGGCCAAGGCCGCGGAGTCGCCGGTCCAGGTGATGCGGCCTTTCTCCATGATGTAGTGGCGGTCGGCGATCTGCATCAGCGCGCCGTGGTTGCTGTCGATGAGCAGGATGGCCTGCCCCACGGCCTTGAGCCGCTCCAGACAACGCCAGATCTCGGCGCACACGAGCGGCGCCAGCCCCTCGGTGGCCTCGTCCAGCAGGATCAGCGGGGCGTTGGTCATGAGCGCCCGGCCGATGGCGAGCATCTGCTGCTCGCCACCCGACAGGTTGCGGCCGTACAGGTTCTGGCGCGATTCCAACGCGGGAAACATCTCGAATATGCGTTCCACGGTCCAGGGGTCCAAGTCGGGCCCCTGGGACCCGGAGCCGTATCCGGCGGCCACCAGCAGGTTCTCCCGCACCGTGAGGTTCGGGAAGACTTGCCTTCCTTCCGGCACGAGCCCGATGCCGGCCCTGGCCACCGCATAGCTGGGCCAGCCCTGGATCTCGGCCCCCTGGAACCGGATTCTTCCCGCCCGTGGTTGCACCAGCCCCATGATGGACTTCACCGTGGTGGTCTTGCCCATGCCGTTCCGGCCCATGAGGGTCACCATCTCGCCCGCGTCGACCCGGAGGCTCACGTCGAACAACACCTGACTCGGACCGTAGAAGCTCTGGACGCCTTCCATCTCCAGCATCACGCGTCCTCTCCCAGATACGCCTGCCGCACCACCGGGTCGGCCCGGATGGCGTCCGGCGAGCCGGTGGCCACCTCGCGCCCGGAGACCAGGACGGTGACCCGGTCCGCCAGGGCGAACACGGCGTCCATGTCGTGCTCCACCAGGAGGATCGCCACCCGCCCCTTGAGCCCGCCCAGCAACGCCACCATGCGGTTGGCCTCGTCGGGGCCCATGCCGGCCATGGGCTCGTCCAGCAACAGCAGCGAGGGGTCCGTGGCCAGCGCCATGGCGATCTCGAGCTGGCGCTGCTCGCCGTGGGCCAGGTTGCGGGCGATGACGCCGCCTCGTCCCCCCAGCCCCACCTGCTCCAGGGTCCGGCGCGCGGGCTCGCGCAGCGCCGCTTCCGAACGCGCGCGGCGCCAGAACCGGAAGGAGTGGCCGTCGTGGGCCTGCACCGCCATGGCCACGTTGTCCTCGGCGGTGAATCCGCCGAATACCGAGGTGATCTGAAACGAGCGGGCCAGCCCGAGCCGGGCGCGCTCGTGCATGGGCTGGCGGGTGATGTCCCGTCCGCCGAGGTGGATGGTGCCCTGGTCCGACGCCACCTCGCCGGACAGTTGCTTGATGGCCGTGGTCTTGCCCGCGCCGTTGGGGCCGATGACGGCGTGGATCTCTCCGTGGATCACGTCGAGGGAGAGGGAATCCGTGGCCTTCAGGGCGCCGTAGGCCTTGGTGAGCCGGCGGGCCGTGAGCAGCGCTTCAGCCATCGGGGTCTCCTCTCTGGAACCAGCCCCAGATGCCGCGGCGAGCGAACAGCACCACCAGGACCATCACCGGCCCCAGGACGATCATCCAGTGTTCCATGTACGCGGAGAGAATCTCCTCGAGGAGCAGCAGCACAAAGGCGCCGATGACGGGTCCCGCCAGCGTGCCCATGCCGCCCAGGATCACCATGACCATGATTTCCCCGGACACGGTCCAGTGCATCAGTCCGGGGCTCACGAAGCCCATGTAGTTGGCCATCAACGCGCCCGCGAGGCCGGCCACCGCCCCGGCCATGACGAAGGCCGCGAGTTTGTAGCGGTAGACCGGAAAGCCCAGGGCCAGCATCCGCTGCTCGTTTTCCTTGCAGCCCTGCAGCACCATACCGAAGCGGGAATGCACCAGCCGCCGCCCGATCAGCAGGAAGACCACCAGGATGAGCAGGCAAAGGTAATAGAAGGAGGCTTCGTTCTCGAGGTCGAGACCCGGAAGGTTGTTCTTCCCGGCAATGCTCAGCCCGTCGTCGCCGCCGTACACTTCCAGGGAGACGAAGAAGTAGTAGAGCATCTGCGCGAACGCCAGCGTGATCATGATGAAGTACATGCCGCTGGTGCGCAGGCTGACGGCGCCCACCAGAAGGGCCAGCAGTGCCGCGGCCGCCACCGCCAGCGGCCACGCGGCCACGGCGCTCTCCATCCACGGCAGGGAGAACGGCCATGCCGGCGCCTCGCCCCCGGCGGCGTGAAACGAAAGGATGCCGACCACGTAGGCGCCCGCGCCGAAGTAGGCCGAGTGGCCGAAGCTCACCATGCCGCCGAAGCCGAGGATGAGGTCCAGGCTCACCGCGGCCAGCGCGAAGATGAAGATACGGGTGAAGAGCCCGATGAGAAAGGCCTCGTCCAGCGCCTCGGCCGCGGGCGGCAGCACCAACAGGGCCGCCGCGACGCAGGTCAGGAGCGCGGCCCTCCACCCGGTTTCAAGACGGCCGGCCTTGCCTTCGGCCGGTGCTCGGGAAACGGCTGTCGTTCGGGACGCATCACTCATGAGGCGATAGCGGGTTCCGGGAAGGACACGGGCGTCACGGCCGGGCGTGGACCGGCAGCAGTCCGCTGGGCTTCCATACCAGGATGGCCGCCATGAAGATGTAGATGGACATGGAGGCGAGGGAGGCGCCCACGCCGTTGGCCGTGGCGGGGTCGAGGAAGAGCCCCAGGGAGGCCGGCAGGAAGGCGCGGCCCATGGTGTCGATGAACCCCACCAGGCAGGATCCCAGGAGCGCGCCGCGGACGGAGCCGATGCCGCCGATGACGATCACCACGAAGGTGAGGATCAGGATGTTCTCGCCCATGCCCACCTCCACCGACCACACCGGCCCGGCCATGGCGCCGGCCAGCCCCGCCAGCATCGCGCCCAGGCCGAACACCAGGGTGTAGAGCAGCGGGACGTTGACGCCCAGCGCGCCGATGATCTCCCGGTTGCTGGCGCTGGCCCGGATCATCATGCCCATGCGGGTCCGGACGATGAGCCAGTAGAGCGAGAACGCCACCAGGCCGCCCACGGCGATGATGGCCAGCCGGTACAGCGGGTAGTCCACCCCCGGAATGATCTGCACCGATCCCGACAGCGCCGCGGGGACGTCGAGGAACAGCGCCCGGGGACCCCAGATGATCTTGGTCAGCTCGTTGAAGAAGAGGATGAGGCCGAAGGTGGCCAGCACCTGGTCCAGGTGGTCGCGGCTGTAGAGGGTCCGGAGCGCGATCCTCTCCACCGCGATGCCCACCAGCGCCGAGGCGCACAGCGTGGCCGCCAGGGCCAGCCAGAAGGAGCCGGTGAGCTGGTACACGGTGGCGCATATGTAGGCGCCCACCATGTACAGCGAGCCGTGGGCAAGGTTGATCATCCCCATGATGCCGAACACCAAGGTCAGCCCGGCGGCCATGAGGAAGAGCATGACCCCGAACTGCAGGCCGTTGAGGACCTGCTCGAGGACTAGAAGGATGGACATGGGTCGCGAGCCTGGCTTGGCCCCTCCCCCCTCCTGGATCCCGGTCCCGGACTTGATCGGGGGCCGGAATGACGGGTCAGGGTTTCGGTACACAGGCCGGTGTCCCGGCTAGCCGGGACACCGGATCAAGGGCGGGTCGCTACATCTTGCACTGGCCGGCGTAGGCGTCCGCGTGGTCCGCGAAGGCCTTGCCGACGATCTTGTTGGTCAGCACCTTGCCCTCGCGCACCACCTCACGGACGTGGACGTCCTGGACCGGGTGGTGGTTCGGACCGAATTTGAAGTTTCCCCGCACCGACTCGAAGTCGGCCTTGCGCAGGGCCGCCCGGAAGGCCGACTTGTCGGATACCTTGCCCCCGGTGCTCTTGAGGGCGGAGCCGATCAGCCGGGCCGCGTCGTAGCCCTGGCTGGCGTAGAGGGAGGGCAGCCGCTTGTGGGCCTTCTGGAATCCGGCCACGAAGGCCTTGTTGGCCGGGTTGTCGATGTCCTTGTTCCACTGGGAGGAGTTGATCACGCCCAGCGCCGCGTCGCCAACGGCCCCGAGGATGGTCTGGTCGAACGAGAACGCGGGGCCGAACAGCGGAATCTTCCCGGTCAGGCCCGCCTGGTGGTACTGCTTGAGGAAGCTGATGCCCATGCCGCCGGGCAGGAAGAAGAACACCGCGTCCGGGTTGGCGCTGCGCAAGGCGGCGATCTCGGCCGCGTAGTCCTTCTGCCCCAGCTTGGTGTAGACTTCGCCGGCCACGTTGCCCTTGTAGAAGCGCTTGAAGCCCCGCAGTGCGTCCTTCCCGGCGGGGTAGTTGGGCGCCAGGATGTAGGCGTTCTTGTATCCCTTCTGCGCCACGTGCTGGCCCATGGCCTCGTGCAGGTTGTCGTTCTGCCATGCGACGTTGAAGTAGTTTTCGTGGCACCCTTTGCCAGCCAGTTTCGACGGCCCGGCGTTGGGGCTGATGTAGAACACGCCGGCCTCCACCACCTTCGGCACCACCGCGATGGCGAGATTCGACCAGATGATCCCGGTCATGACGTCGACCTTGTCGCGCTTGACGAACCGGTTGGCCACCTGAAGCGCCTTCCCGGATTTCCGCGCGTCGTCCTCTACCAAGAGCTCCACCGGCGTCCCGCCGAGCTTGCCGCCTTCCTGGTCCACCGCCAGCTTGAAGCCGTCCCGCACCGCCACACCCAGGGCGCTGCCGCCGCCTGACAGGGTCGTGATCATGCCGACCTTTACCTGGGCGGTCAGCGTAGCCGGGGCGCCGAGCAGGGCAATCGTAATCAGGGCAATCATCCATTTTTTCACGGGGAGAAACCTCCTTTTTTCCAGTGAATCCAGGGATCGTACCTTTTGCCGAGAGGCGTCGTCAACGCAGCGCCTTCAATGACTGTCTGGATCTTGCCGCCGGTTCAGCTCGCCTCCCGATACAGGTCCAGCGCCTTCACGACAGGGGCGTCGCTCATGGAGAGCAGGATGGCGTCGGTGTCCGAGGATGTGTTGAAGTGGGCGTGCTGGTTCCACAGCGGCACCACGAAGGAGTCGCCCTGCCGCCACTCGAAGACCTGGCCCCCGACGATGGAGGTGCCGGAGCCGCGGTACACATGGTAGATGACGGTGCTGGTGTGCCGGTGGGGCAGGGTCTCGTGGCCGGGTTCCAGGAGCTGGACGGCGCACTGGACGGTGGGCATGGTGGGCCCGCCGGTGACGGGGTTCAGGAACTCGAGCAGATAGCCGTCGTAGGGATCCCGGCCCGCTCCGTTCCGTCTGAGCCGTTCCAGGCTCCGCTCGGTATCGGCCCACTTGTAGTGGAAGAACTGCATGGGCGGCTCCAGCGCCGGACGGGCGTGGCTGTAAAACCCCGCCACCTCGTCACTGGTGGTCTTTAGGGCCTGCTGCTCCTGGTGGTAGGGCTCGAAGAAGAGCTGGTGGAGCGCCTGGGTCAGCGGAATGTCCAGGCCGTCGAGCCAGATGATGGGCGCGCCGGAGTCGTTGACGTGGTCGTGCCACGTGAGCTGGGGCGTCAGGATGAGATCGCCCTCTTCCATGACGCACTTCTGGCCGTTCACGGTGGTGTAGGCGTCCCGGCCGTGGAGCACGAAGCGGAAGGCCGCGGCCGTGTGCCGGTGGGCGCGCGCGTACTCGCCGTGTTTTACGTACTGGAACGAAAAGTGGATGGTGTGGGTGGTGCCGTGGCCGCCGGGAATGCCGGGGTTCAAAAGCCGTATGGTCCGGCGCTCCGCGTCTTGCTCCAGGTTCACCACCTCCCCGGCCCGTATCATGCTTTCGTGCACGTCCTCCCACCGCCACAGGTGGGGCTGCACGCTGGTGACGGGGTAGGGGGGCAGGTCCTCCAGGCCCAGGCTCCAGTGTCCTTCGAGGCTCTTCCCGGTCATGTCCCGGTTGAGTTGATCGAGGGAATCGGGAATGCGCTCCTGCTTCATTTCGGTCTCCTTCCGCCCGGCACTGTCGGTGCACCGCACAGAATACACCACCGACGAAGCAAGTGAAACGATCCCGCCGGCGCCGCCCGTGCGCGACGGGCGGCCGCCGGCAGTCATCGTTGCAATTGCCCGCGTTGCCCGATATGTCATCCCTTCTGTCTCAAGCATCCCAAGCACAAGGAAGTCACATGCTGGTCATCTCGGAAGCACAGGTAAAAGGGCTCCTCGATCTCGACGAGTTGATCGCCGCGCTGGAGCAGGCGCACATCCAGTTCTCCGCGGGCAGGGTGGTGATGCCGGTCCGCCTGGTGGTGCCGTTGCCGGAGATCCAGGGCCGCATCACCAGCATGCCCGCGTTCATGAGCGAGGAAGGCGCCCTGGGGATCAAGATCATCTCCTATTTCCGCGACAACCCGAAGCAGGGCCTGCCGCCGATCCTGGCCACCATCTCCCTCTACAGCGCCGAGACCGGCGGACTCGAGGTGTTGATGGACGGCGTCTACATCACCGCCATCCGTACTGCCTGCGCCTCGGCCATGGCCACCAAGGCGCTGGCGCGGCAGGACACGCCGGTGCTGGGCATCCTGGGCGCCGGCACCCAGGCGCGGACCCATATCCGCGCGCTGAGCCGGGTCCGTTCCATCGAACGGGTGCTCATCTGGAGTCCGTCCCGCGTCAACGCGATCTACGTGAAGGAGGAGCTGGAGGACGAGGTGGGCTTCCCGATCCAGCCGCAGGAGTCCGCCGAGGCGGTGGTGCGCGGGGCCGACGTCCTGACCGCGGTGACGGACGCGGCCGAGCCTATCCTGGAGGCCGGCTGGCTGAAGCCCGGCGTCCACATCAACGCCGTGGGCTCGCACCGGCCCGAGGTCCGGGAGATGGGCAGCGACACGGTCAAGCGGTCGACGGTGATCGTCGACTCGCTGGACGCCATCAACACCGAGTGCGGCGACATCCTGCTGGCCGTCAAGGAAGGCACCATCACGCCGGACCACGTGCGCGGCGAGATCGGCGAGGTCTTGTCCGGCGGCAAGCCCGGGCGGACCGGGGAAGACGAGATCACCATGTACAAGTCGGTGGGCATCGCCGCCCAGGATGTGGCCGCCGCCGGCCTGGTTTACCGGCGAGCGCTGGAGCAGGGCGTGGGCACCGAGGTGGCGATGTAGCGGCAGACCCGTGCCCGGGACGGACAGGCTCCGGCTCCCGACCGGAACGCACCCTATTGGGACAATCCAGATGGACGCCAACGAAGCAAGACAACGCATCGAGGAAGGACTCGACCAGGAAGACGTCCGGCGCCTCCTGGTGAAGCTGCTGCAGACGCCCAGCCCCCAGACCGAGCTGCTGGAAAGGGAGCCGCAGGTGCTGGCGCTGATCCGTGACGTGGTGCGGCCCGAGCTCGAGGCCGAAGGCATCCACGCGGTCATCGACGAAATGGGCAACCTCACGGCCCGACTGCCGGGCGCCGGAACGGCGCCGGGCCTGGTGCTGGTGTCCTACGCGATGAACGCGGCCCCCAGCACCATGCCCAACCCCTACTCCGGAGAGATTGTGGACGGCGCTCCCTACGGGCTCGACGGGCCGTGCGGCTGGGGCCGCGGCGCCTGCGAGCAGAAGGGCAGCCTGGCGGCCATGTTGAGCGCGGTGAGGCTCATTGCCCGCGGCGGCTGGGAGCTTCCGGGGGACCTCTACTTCGTCACCAGCACCGCCGGAGAGAGCGGCAAGCACGAATCCCTCGACCACGTGCTGTCGAGCGGCGCCATCGACGCCGGCTGGGGCCTCATCGACGGCCCGCCCGAGATCCAGCTCGGCAACAAGGGCCGCATCGACGTGCGCATCGTCGTGCGCGGCCGGCAGGCCCACAGCAGCCGCCCCTGGGACGGCGTCAACGCGGTGGACGGCGCGGTCAAGGTGCTGGAGAGGCTGGCGCCGCTGATGCCTTGTCCCGAGGAAAAGAGCCACCCGGAGCTGGGCCGGGTCTCCCTGACGCCCACGGCCATCGAGAGCTACCCCAAGTCGACCCACACCATTCCCGGCGAGTGCCACGTCAAGATGGACCGCCGGCTGCTGCCGGGCGACGACGCCGACCGCGCGGTGGAGCAGTTGGCGCAGGCCATCGGCAGCATCGAACCCTGCGAGGTGGCGCTGGAGAAGGAAGAGTTCATGTACCCCTGCGAGGTGGGGAAGGACGCCGGCGTGGTGGTGGCCCTGGGCGACGCCATACGGACCATGCTGGGACGCGAGCCGGAATACAGCTTCTCCACAGCGGCCAACGACACCGGACTGCTTAACGTCCGGGGGATAGAGACAGTCAACTACGGCTCCCGCGCCGTCCGGTTCCAGCACACGGACAACGACCTGGTCCCCATGAAGAGCGTGGTGGAGGCGGCCAAGGTGTTCATGTTCATGGCGCTGTGCCGTTAACCCGAGGTACCATCATGCCAATGACCGACGCAAGGTTCATCGACGTGGACGGAGTCCGGACACGCTACTTCGAGCAGGGGACTGGCGAGCCGCTGGTGCTGTGGCACGGCAGCAACTTCGGCACCACGGATGCCTGTGACAGCGCCCTCGACTGGGAGCTCAACTTCGACACGCTGGCCGAGTCGTTCCGGGTAATCGCCGTGGACAAGCTCGGTCAGGGGCACACCGGCAACCCGAAGACCGATGATGACTATACTCCGGACGCCGTGATGGAGCACGCATACGGTTTCCTCAAGGCCATGGGGCTCGAGGACGTTCACCTCTGCGGCCACTCGCGCGGCGGCTATCTGGTGGCGCGGCTCACGCTGCTGCATCCGGAGATCGTCAAGTCCTGCATCATCGTGGACAGCGGCACCCTTTCGCCGGGTCCCTCGTTTACGCCGCTGGTCATGGCGGCGAGACCCGAGCCCTACCTCAGTCGAGAGAGTCAGCGATGGGTGGTGGAACACTACTCCTATGGCGCCGGGCATATCACGGACCGCTGGATCGACGCCGCGGTGGAGATCTCCAACCTGCCCAAGTACCAGGAATCCGTGCGCAAGATGGAAGGGGAGGGATTGAAGGACAGGCTGTTCGGGCCCAACGTGATCCTTGACAAGGACGAGTGCCTCCAGTGGATGATGGAGGGACGGCTCAAGACCCCCACCCTGGTGGTGTGGGGCTACAACGATCCCACGGCGCACTACCGTCGGGGCCTGTCACTGTTCGATTTCATTGCCGGCAGCACCGAGAACGCGCAGTTGCACGTCATCAACAAGGCGGGTCACTTCTGCTACCGGGAGCAACCCGGGCAGTTCAATCAGGCGGTCAAGGGCTTCATCATGAGCCTCGACTGACGGCTTCTCCGTGCCGTGAGTTGCGAGACGCGCCCGGCGTCTTCTCAGAGGTGCAGCGGAACGGGGTCCTTGAGAGCGATGGCCCGGGTGGTCACCCGGGCGCCGTAGGGATAGACCTCGACCCCGGCCTTGACCGCGCGGCGCAGCCACCGTCCGTACTCGGGATCGATCTCGTCCGCGGGCCTGAAGGAGGGGCAGCCTGCCCTCTGGATCACGAACAGCAGAACGGCCCGGTTTCCCCTGCGCCGCAGCCGTATGAGCTCCTTCAGGTGTTTGGTGCCACGCTCGCTGACGGCGTCGGGAAAGGCGGCCACCCGGTCCACCACCAGGGTCACGTTCTTGACCTCGACGTAGCACTGCTCTGCGGGGCCTTCCAGGAGGAAGTCGAGTCGGGAGCCCGGACGCGTCGGCACCTCCGCGCGGACGTGCTCATATCCCTGAAGCTCCTGGATCACGCCGCCCGCGATTCCTTCCCCGGCCAGCCGGTTGGCCGCCAGCGTATTGATCCCCACCAGCGTTCGGTCTACCCGGATCAACTCCCAGGTGTAGTCGAGCTTCCGGCCCCGGCCGCTCTGGTCCGAGAGGTAGACCCGGCTGCCGGGCTCCTTGCAGCCCAGCATGCTGCCGGTGTTGGTGCAGTGTGCGGTCACCAGGGTGCCGTCGTCGAGGCGGACGTCGGCCAGAAAGCGCTTGTAGCGCTCGACGAGGGTGCCCGGAATCAGTGGTGAAGGGAAACGCATGACGGTATTTGGATCGGGAATCCGCTCCTCCCGTCACCCCGGGCTTGACCCGGGGTCCAGAGAGGGGTCGGGCGGGGCAAACCACCACCGCCCACCACCACCCCTGGATCCCGGGTCAAGCCCGGGATGACGGGGAGCGGGGCGCCTGGATCCCGGGCCAAGCCCGGGATGACGGGGAGCGGGGCGCCTGGATCCCGGGTCAAGCCCGGGATGATGGGGAGCGGGGCGCCTGGATCCCGGGTCAAGCCCGGGATGACGGGGAGCGGGGCGCCTGGATCCCGTGTCAAGCCCGGGATGACGGGGAGTGAGGCGCCTGGATCCCGTGTCAAGCCCGGGATGACGGGGAGTGGGGCGCCTGGATCCCGTGTCAAGCCCGGGATGACGGGGAGTGAGGTGCTTGGGTCCCGGGTCAAGGCTGGAATGACGGGGAGCGGGATACAGCGTTCAGCCGTTGCCGTTGAGGCATTTCCTGGCGGCGCGGCGCAGCAACACGCCGATGAGGTGGCGTTTGTACTCGGCGCTGCCTTCGCGATCGTCGGTCAGCGCGGCCTCGTCCGCGAGGGCCTCGCCGGCCTCCTCAATGCGCTGCTCGAGTGAGTCCGCGGGGCCGGCGATGAGGCTCTCGGCAGTCGCGGACCGGCACGGGGTGGGGCTCACGCAGCCCACGGCGCAACGGGCTTCGCGGATCACTCCGCCGTCATCGTCCAGCTCAAGCGAGAGCGCCAGCCCCAGCAGCGGCCGCTCGTGCACCTGGAACTTGAGGTAGGCGGTGCGTTGAGACGGCCCCGGCACCGGCACGTCCACGCCGGTCAGGATCTCGTCCTGCGCCAGGGAATTCTCATATGCGCCGGCCAGAAGCTCGTCCATGGCAAGCGTCCGCTCGCCCGACTTGCCCTGCGCCCGGGCATTACCGCCCAGGGCCAGCAACAGGGTGGCCGGATCGGAGTGGGGCTCGGCGAAGGCGAGATTCCCGCCCAGCGTGCCGGTGGCGCGCACGCGCACGTTGGCGACGTTGGCCGCCATCTCGGCCATGACCGGGAGCTGCTCCCGGACGACGGCGGAGCGCTCGATGGTCCGGTGGGTGGCGGCGGCGCCGATGTGCAGATGCTCATCGCGGCGCTCGATGCCGTCGAGGCCCGCCACGGTCTTGATGTCGATCAGGTGCGCGTAGCGCAGCAGGTCGTGCCGCATGGCCAGCAGGAGCTCGGTGCCGCCGGCGTAGAGGCTGCCGTTCTCACCGTAGTGGTCGAGCATTTCCGCGGCTTCCCGCAGGTCGGCGGGGCGGTGGATGGCGAAGCGTCGCAGCGGCATCATGACTCGTTCTCTCCACGTGCGGCGCGCGTTTCCCGAATGGCGCGCCAGACCTTCTCAGGCGTGAGCGGTGCCCGGCGTATCCGCGCGCCGGTGGCGGCGTACACCGCGTTGGCGATGTTGGCCGGCAGCGAGTTGAGCGATGCTTCGCCGCCCCCCTTGGCGCCGTAGGGGCCCACGCCGTCCCGGTTCTGGACCAGCTCCAGTTTCACCGTCCGCGGCATGTCCGAGAACCGAGGCAGCCGGTACTCCAGCAGGTTGCCGTTGAGCAACTGGTTGCGGTCGAACTCCAGCTCCTCGAACATGCCGATGCCCATGCCGGTGGTGGCGGCGCCGATGTCCTGCCCCTCGGCCAGCGCCGGGTTGATGGCCAGGCCCACGTCGCCGCAGGTGCCGAGCTTCTCCATGGTCACCTTGCCGGTCTCCTCGTCCACCGATACCTCGATGCCCGTGGAGGCGGCTTCCCAGAACACCGGCAACTGCGCGAAGTCCTTGTCCTTGCGGATGTAGGCGCGGCCGATGACCTCGCCGTCCGGGAGCTTGTAGTAGCGGGTCAGCACCTCGGACCAGTTGAGCCGCGCCTCGCCGCAGGTGATGCCGCCGCGGACGGACTCGATCTCCGATTCCTCGACCCCGAGCACGTCCGCCGCCATGCGGACCATCTGCTCCTTGGCTTCCTGGCTGGCCTCCTGCACCGCCCGGCCCATGAGGGTGGTGGTGCGGCTGGCGCCGGTGGAACGGTCGTAAGGCGTGATGGCGGTGTCGGAGGACACCACCCGGACCAGGTCGAAGGGTATGCCGAGTTCCTCGGCCGCGATCTGCGGCAGCACGGTGTGGCTGCCCTGGCCCAGCTCGGTGCTGCCGATCATCAGCGACGCCGAGCCGTCGGCGTGCACGCGCACGGCCGTGGAGGTGAGCGGATAGGCGCCGGCGTCGCTGGCGGAGCAGCCGATGCTGCGCCCGTGGCCGCTCGGCAGGGGCTCCTTCCAGCCGATGTTCTCGGCGACGATCTTGAGGTCCTCGGTCAGGGTGCCGTCGAACGGACGCATGCCGGGAAAGAACTCCTGCTTGGGCCGCGCCGCGTTGTGCAGGCGGAACTCGTAGGGGTCCATGCCGATCTTGGCCGCCAGCTCGTCGATCTGGGACTCGCCGGCCATGGTCACCTGGGCGCAGCCGAAGCCCCGGAAGGAACTCGCTGGCACCGTGTTGGTGTAGACCATGTGGTTGTCGATCTGGACGTTGGGGATGGCGTACGGTCCGACGCAGCGGTTGGACGATTTCTCACACACCAGCGGGCTGTTCTCCGCGTAGGCGCCGGTGTTCATGTAGATCTTGGCCTGGCGTGCGATGATCTTGCCGTCGGCGTCCACCGCGGTGCGCATCCAGGTGAGGGCGTCGTCGCCGCGGGTGGTAAGCATGGCTTCTTCGACGCTGAGCTGGAGCTTCACCGGGCGCCGCGCCTTCCACGCGCAGGCCGACGCCAGCGGCTCGATCTTGGTGTACGACTTGCTGCCGTAGCCGCCGCCCACGAACGGCACGATGAGGCGGATCTGGCTCACCGGCATGTCGAAGATGGTCTTCAGGTCGTGGCGCACCATGAAGGGGTGCTGGGCCGAGGAGTAGATGGTGACGCCGTCGTCGCCCACCTCGGCGATGGCGACGTAGGGCTCCATGGCGTAGGCATAGGCCATCGGGAAGTAGTATTCGCCCTCCGCCACGGCCGCGGCGTTGGCGAACGCTTCGTCCACGTCGCCCCACTTGATGTGGTGCTCCTGGCACAGGTTGGTGCCACGCCCCGCGGTGACCTCGCCTTCGAACCCGCGCAGCGCGCCGGCCTCGAACTGGCGCTGGTGGAGCAGCGGTGCGTCCGCCGCCAGCGACTCCTGGGGTTCCATGACCGCCGGCAACTCCTCGTACTCGACATGGATCAGTTCCAGCGCCTCGTAGGCGGTGAGCTCGTCCTCGGCGATGACCGCGGCCACGGGCTCGCCCGCGTAGCGGACCTTGTCGATGGCCACCAGGGGATGGTCCTTGACGGCGTGGCCGAAGTAGGGGTTCAGGCCCTCCAGGTCGTCGCCCCGCAGCACGTTGTAGACGCCGGGATGGGCCTCGGCCCGGGAGGTGTCCATGGAGACGATGGTCGCGTGGGCGTAGGGGCTCCGCAGCACCTTGGCGTAGGCCATGCCCGCGAGCTTGACGTCGCTCACGTAGAGCGCCCGGCCGGATACCTTGGCGCGGCCGTCGCGGCGCGGCACCGAGCGGTTGACCACCTCGAAATCGCGGCTCTTGTCGTCGCTCATTCGCGCCCCTCCTTCATCACCGCCGCCGCCTTGCGGATCGCCTTCAGGATGGAGACGTACCCGGTGCAGCGGCAGAGGTTGCCGTCCATGTGGTGGATGATCTCGTCGTCGGTGGGGTCGGGGTTGTCGTCGAGCAACGCCTTGACGGACAGGATCATGCCCGGGGTGCAGAAGCCGCACTGGAACGCGAACTCGTCGATGAAGCACTGCTGGATGGGGTGCAGCGTGCGGTCACGGTCCTCCAGCCCCTCGATGGTGGTGACGGTGCGCCCCTGGGCCTCGTAGGCCAGGTAGGTGCAGGAGCTCACCGGCAGGCCGTCCACCAGCACCGTGCACGCGCCGCAGACCTGCACTTCGCACGAGATCTTGGCGCCGGTGAGGTTCAGCCGGTTCCGAAGGACTTCCGAAAGGGTCTGCTGCGGCTCGCACTCCACGGCCACGTCCCTGCCGTTGAGCTCGAAGCGCAGTTCCACAAGGGCTCGAGCAGGTCTAGACATAGTGCGGTATGATCTCCTCCGACCAGAGCAGCATCTCTTTCTGCATGGTGTCCATGTCCGGGTAGATGAGCTTCAACTCGAAGTGCTGCACGCCGGCCTCGATGAACTCGTCGATGCGGCGGCGGACGTCGTCCACCGAGCCGATGATGTGGCGGTCCAGGGCGAACTGGATGTTGTCCACGTCGCGCTCGTAGGTATGGGAGCTCTCGCGGATGGTGGGGAGCGCCAGGGTCATGGCCTCGTCACGGGTGCGGGCGATGGCGGCCAGCTTTTCCACCGCGATCTTGATGCCCGCGGGATCCCGGCCGGCCTCTTCGGCCGCATTCCTCAGGAGCTCGCAGCCCCGGGCCATCTCCTTGGGCGACAGCCACCCGGGGATCCAGCCCTCGCCGTAACGGCCGGCTCGCACCGCCGCCTGGTCCATCCAGCCGCCCACCCACACCGGAGGGTGGGGCTTCTGCAGCGGCTTGGGGTGGATCTCGGCGTTGTCGAACTTGAGGTACTTGCCCTCGTAGGAGGCCATGGGCTGGGTCCAGATGGCCTTCATGGCCTCAATGTACTCGTCGGTGCGGTTGCCCCGGCCCTTGATGGGCACCTCGAACACGTCGAACTCGCTGGAGTCGCGGGTGGCCTTGGAGCCGAGCCCCACGCCCACCAGGAGCCGCCCGTCGCACAGGTGGTCCAGGGTGGCGCACTGCTTGGCCGCGTAGATGGGGTTGCGCAGGGGCATCACCAGGCAGGCCACGCCGATCTGGATGTTCTTGGTCTTGGCGGCCAGGTACGACATGGTGGTCATGCACTCGAAGAAGTTGGCTTCCTGGGCGTCGGTGAGGGCCTCGGCGGCTCCCGATGAGATGTGGTGCCGGTGCATCTCCGAGCTCCACACCACGTGGTCGTGGAGCCAGATGGTGTCGAACCCCAGCTCCTCCGAGTTCTGCGCAGCCTTGACGATGTTCTCCTTGCTGGAGAGCGGTCCCGAGTTGGGCACCCGGATGCCGAATTCGAATTTACCCATGATCAGCTCCTCGAATGGACGTGTGCGTGAAACCCGGCGCTAGGGTTCGGTAATGCCGATGCGGTCGTATTTCAGGTGGCGGTTGTACCAGTCCACCACCTCGCCGGCGATCTGGTCGAAGTAGTCGTTGTAGACGCCGTAGTGGGTGGTCTTCTTCAGCATGACGAGCTTCTTGGGCTCTCCCGCCTTCTCGTACATGCGGACGGAGTGCTCCTCGGGCGTGGTGGCGTCGTATTCCACCGCGATGAACAGCACGCCCCGCGGCGAGATCTTGTGGACGACGTCCTCCGGCGCGTAGTCCAGGATGGCGTCGGCGCACTGCAGCGGCATCTGGTTGGGGATCTTGGACGCCACCTCTTTCTTGATGTTGGTGGTCTTGCGCTCCGGGGTCTGCACCATGATCTCCTCGCGCGCCGCCACCAGCTCGCCGGCGCCGGTCAGCGCCCGCTGCCGGCGGTCTTCCTCGATGCGCTTGAGGTAGTCGATCCACTCGTACTCCCGGCGCATGGAATGGAGCCAGTCGCGGCCGTTGCACACGCCGAGGTAACAGACCACGGCCTTGACCCGCTCGTCGGTGCCGCCCACCAGAACCGCGTTGCCGCCGCCGGTGCCGCCGGAGCCGTAGGTGGCGATGCGGTCGGAGTCCACGTCGTCGCGGGTCTCCATGTAGCTGATGGCGTTGCGGATGTCCTCGGCCTGCCAGGTGGGCATGACCCAGCCCTTCTGCGGGCCCTCGCTCTGGCCCCAGCCGCGGTAGTCGAAGCACAGGCAGGCGTAGCCGGCCTCGCACAGCCGCTCGAACATCAGGATGTAGTGCTTGGCGTCCTTGAGGCCCAGGAAGCCGGGGCCCTGGACGATGCCCGGCCAGGGTTTGCCCGCGTCGCCGTCCGGCAGGTAGATGGTGCCGTGGACCTTGTAGCCCTCGCTATAAAAATAGACGTCCTCTGTTTGCATGTGGCTCTCCCATCGTGGTCTGCGCCGCGGCAAATGTCGGCGGGACGATCTCCGGCAGGGACGACCGGCCGGCCGCCCCTGCATGCTTCGTCGAGGCAGTCCGGCGCCTAGGCGCGGACCGCCGGCAGGACTTCCTTGCCCAGCAGCTCGATCTGCTCGTACCAGTCTTCGTAGCGGAACCGGAGGTCGTAGACGATGTGGTTGAGCCCGCCCTCTTCGTAGCGCTGCGTGTCGCGGACGATGTCCTCGGGAGTGCCTGCCAGCAGCAGCCCCTCGATGTCCTCGAGCTTGGAGAAGGTGCCGGATTCGGGCTTCACCCAGGTGGGCTTCTTGTTGCCCTCGTTGATGAGACCCGGCGCGTTGACCTTGCTCACCGCCGTGTCCTTGTCCTTGGCGATGCTGGTGATGGGAATGGCGCCGGTGGTGACCATGGGCTTGCCGGCCTTGTCGCACAGGTCATGCAGGTACTTGATGCATTTGTGGAAGGTGCGCAGCGGGATCCGTCCGGGCATCCACCCGTCACAGTAGTCCACCGCGCGCCGGCACGAAGCCGGGGTGCCGCCGCCGTACCAGATGGGGATGGGCGCCAAGGGCGTCGGCTTGAGCTCCACATCCGTGAAGGAGTAGTACTCGTCCTCGTAGTCCACCTTCTCGCCGGCCCAGAGCCGCCGTACGATGTTGGAGTTGATCTTGGCCATGTTGAAGCGGTCGTCCCGCGTGTTCTTGAGCCCGGCCGCGGCGAACTCATGCTGGAACGTTCCCGCGCCGATTCCCATGATGACCTTGCCGTCGGCCAGGACGCTCAGGGCCGCCATGCACTGGGCCAGGTGGATCGGGTGTCTGTGGGAGATCATCGTACCCGAGCCCAGGATCAGGTTCTTGCACACCGACGAGATCGCCGAAAGGATGGCGACGCACTCGATATGGGTATTGTCCGTGCCCTCCATGCCGTGGGGCTCGAAGACCAGGTGGTCGCGGACCCAGACGGAGTCGAATCCCAACGACTCGGCCAGCTTCGATCCTTCGATGCACTTCTCCGCCGATCCTTGATCCCCGAAATGGGGCAACAGCAGTCCGAACTTCAAATTTGTCGCCATGCTCAAACCTCCTTGCGGTTTCTTGTGGTCGTTGACACGAAAAGAATTCCGCCCCACGCCCGGCGTGGGGGCTCGGGTCACTCGTTCCTAGTGCTCGAAATGACGCCTCAAGGCGTCATTTCCGGGGGATTTCATGAACGGACGATGTCGCTGCTGGGGGACCCAGAACGGCGCGGCCGGGCAGGAGCACTCTTGGACCGCGCCAAGGCATTGACGTTCCGCATGACCTTCCGAGCGAGCTTCATTTATAGACTCCGCCCGTGATGACTGTCAAGCGTGCCTGGAAGGTGGACGGCGGGTGGCGAGGACGCCGGCGCGATAACGCTCGAGCGCCGCCCGTACGGCATCGAGGTAGGTACGGCTGACCGGAATCATGTGGCCGCCGTCGAGCCGCAGCACCGTGCGTTGGTTGCGTCTCGCCCAGCCGTTCACATGGCGGTAGGCGACCCAGTAGGAACGGTGGACGCGAACGCCCGTGCCGCCGAGTTCGGCGACGGCGTCGGCGAAACGCATCAGGATGGCGCAGCGCCCCTTGGCGGTGACGACCTCCACGTAGTGATCGCTCATCTTGAGAAAGATGATGTCGCGGCCGATCTCGGGGTCCACGCGGTCGAGGAACTTGGACCGGGTTGGCCGGGTTCCCGGGGCGGGTTCCGCCCGGTCTTCCGGGCGGCTGTCGGGAAGGTCGGGCGAAACCGGTTCGGGAACCGACTCCGTTGCCGGAGCACCGGCGGATTCGTTTCTCACGCGTTGGGCGACCAGGTAGTGGACGACCGCGGTGCACAGCACGACGGACAGCGTCATGAACAGGAACACCACCGGCAAACCGTGGGCGGAGAGTTCTCCATGGAACATGGTGTCGACCCCGTACGCGATGGCGGTGGAGCTCGGCGTGGCGACCAGCGTGTACGCGGCGACCGCCAACGCGATGCGGCATGTCGTCCAGAACCGCGTGAGGTAGAGCGTCACCACGTACTCGGCGTGGCACAGGGGGGTGCACAAGGCCGCGCACAGGCCGAAATAGGCCAGGCGTTGGGTCAATGGGAGGTCGTTGGCGCCCAGGGGGCAAATGGCGCTGTACAAACTCAGGTAGAGGCCGACGATGAGCAGGACCCGTTTGATGATGTATGGACTCAGGGCTTCGCGGTACGCGAATTGCCACTGCTGTGCGTTGGCGTCATCGTCCCGAACTGACGAGGAACAGGTGCTGTCCATGTATTGCCTCACCCTTCGGGCACAACAGAGGGTGGTACTGAACCGATCCGGGTCGGGCAGGGAGGAGGGCGGGGTCAGCTCCCAGGGTCGGTTTCAATTTGTCAATGTTTGTCGAACGGTCAATTTCACTAGTTCATGATGGTTGGAATGTCAAACAGCCCGCCCGTGTTCGGGTGGTGTGTTCTTGTGGTGGCGTCGGAATTCGTCTAAGAAGGCTCAAGCAAACGAGGGTTGGCCGGGACGTGTACGGGACGGCCCAGCGGAGGAACCGATGAGTGATTTCTACAGCGAATGGCTGAACGCGACCGAACGGAACGAGGAGTTCGTGGAAAACGCGCCCCGGGTGGCGCACCACAAGGAGCTCGAGTGGGTCCGGACGCGGCAGGACGCCAGGGCGGCGTTGATGATCGCGCCCGAGCGGGGATTTCCCACCGGGGGCAGCATGATGATGCGGGCCGAGATTCCCGTGGGATGGCATACCGGGCGTCACAGCCACGGCGAGGAAGCCATCTACGTCGAGAGCGGCACCGGCTGCATGGTGCTGGACGGCAAGCGTTACGACTTCGGTCCGGGCACCGTCCTGCACGTGCCCTACCGGTCCCAGCACCAGTTGTTCAACACCGGGGATGTCCCGGTGGGCTATATCTCCGGGCTGGCCTGGCACCTGGAGGCGTCGGTGTACATGGGTCGCATGGACCAGTTCGAGGACTGTGGCGCCACCGATTCGGCGACGCTGGCCGCCATCGGTCCGGAGGAATCGCAGGACTGGCCGGAGGACGGCCGGCGTATCTCCATGCACCAGGACCAGCACGAGCTCTCCGCCGAGTCCAAGCACGGCGCTACCTATTTTCTCATGGGCCGGAGCGGCAACCGCAACGGTTTCAAGGCCACGGCCGCGGCCATCAGCTCCATCTTCGTCGAGCTGCCCCGTTCCAAGAGCCACAGCCACGCCCATCCGGAGGCGTATCTCTATGCCCTGAAGGGCGCCGGCTACTCGGAGATCGGCGGCAAGCAGTACACCTGGGAGCAGGGCGACGCCGTCCACGTCCCTCCCGGCATGATGCACCACCAGCACTTCAACCCCAGCGACGGCGAGAGCCGGGAGCTCCGGTTCGAGTTCGGCATCCGCTACTGGCTGGTGGACCAGTGGAAGGGCTACACCACCATCGACAAACACCTGAAGGCCATGTCGATGGACGAGGACGACGAGGACAAGTAGGCGCGGGTTTCAAACCCGCCCGAAATCGCTACTCCTCGACCCCAGCCAGGTCCAACAGAAAGGCGTATTCCAGGGCGATCTCGCGATAGCGCTTGAAGCGCCCGGATGCGCCCCCGTGTCCCGCCTCCATATTGGTTTTCAGCAATAGCCGGTTGTCGTCCGTCTTGACGGCGCGGAGCTTGGCCACCCACTTGGCCGGCTCCCAGTACTGTACCTGGGAGTCGTGCAGGCCGGTGGTCACCAGCATGTGGGGGTACTCCTTGGCCTCGACGTTGTCGTAGGGCGAGTACGACAGCATGTAGTCATAGTACTCCCTGTCGTTGGGATTGCCCCACTCGTCGTACTCGCCGGTGGTGAGGGGTATGTCCGGGTCGAGCATGGTGGTGACGATGTCGACGAACGGGACCTGCGACACCACACCCTTGAACAGCTCCGGCCGAAGGTTCACCACCGCGCCCATCAGTAGCCCGCCGGCGCTGCCGCCCATGGCGAAGAGCCGTTCCGGAGCGGTGTAGCCCTGCTCCACCAGATGCTCGGCGCAGGCGATGAAATCGGCGAAGGTGTTCTTCTTTGCCAGCAGCCGGCCGTCCTCGTACCACGCCCGCCCCATCTCCTCGCCGCCCCGGACGTGGGCGATGGCGAATACGAAGCCTCGGTCCAGGAGGCTCAGGCGCGCGGAGCCGAAGGTTGCGTCCAGGCTGTGGCCGTAGGAGCCGTAGCCGTACAGCAGTAGCGGCCTTCCACCGTTCCGTTCCGTTCCCTGGCGGTACACCAGCGAGATGGGGACCCGGACGCCGTCCGCGGCCGTCGCGTGCAGCCGTTCGGTGCGGTAGCCGGCCGCATCGAACCCGCCCAGCACCTCTTCCTGCTTCAGCAGGGTCTTCTCCCGGGTCACCATGTCGTAGTCGTAGATGGAGCTGGGCGTGGTCATGGAGGTGTAGCCGTACCGCAGCACCGTGGTGTCGAACTCCAGGTTGACGTTCGTGCCGGCCAGGTACGCGGGCTCCCCGAACTCCAGGTAGTGTTCCTGCGAACCGTCCCACGGCATCACCCGGAGCTGCACCAGCCCGTCCCGCCGCTCTTCCAGCACCAGGTGGTCGCGGAACACCTCGAAGCCCTCCAGCAGCACGTCGGGCCGGTGCGGTATGACCTCCTCCCAGTGCTCCTTGCCGGTGCGGTCCAGGGGCGTCGACACGAGCCGGAAGTTCTGGGCCTCGTGGTTGGTGTGGATGAAGAAGCGGTCCTCGAAGTGGTCCACGGCGTGCTCGTGTCCCCGTTCCCGCGGAAGGAAGAGCGTGAACGTTCCCGTGGGATCGCCGGCGTCGAGATAGCGGTACTCGTTGCTCAGGGTCTGGGCGGAGACGATCATGAGGTAGCGCTTGGACTTGGTCTTGAACACGTAGGACGAGAAGGTATCGTCGGTCTCCTCGTAGACGAGCACGTCCTCCGCCGGGTCCGTTCCCAGCACATGGCGGTAGATGCGGCAGGACCGCAGGGTCTCGGGGTCCTGCTTGGCGTAGAACAGGGTCCGGTCGTCGTTGGCCCAGGTGATGTTGCTGGTCACCTCCGGGATGACGTCGGGGAGCGTCTCGCCGGTGGCGAGGTTCCTGAAACGGATGGTGTAGATGCGCCGTCCCTGCGCGTCCTCCGTGTACGCCAGCAGGTCCTGCCCGTAGCTCACCGCCAGCCTTCCCACCGCGAAGAACTCGTGCCCCTCGGCCAGGACGTTGACGTCGAGCATGAGCTCTTCCTGATGCTCCAGCGACTCGCGCTTGCGGGCGTAGAGTGGGTACTCCCGGCCTTCCTCGTAGCGGGTGTAATAGTAGTAGTCGTCCCGCCGGTAGGGCACCGACATGTCCGTCTGCTTGATGCGCCCCTTGATTTCCTCGAACAGCGCCTCTTCCAGCGGCTGGACGTGGGCCATGGCGTCCTTGGTGTACTCGTTCTCGGCCTCCAGGTAGGCCACCGTGTCGGGATTGTCCCGGTCTCTCAACCAGTAGTAGTCGTCGGTGCGCGCGTGGCCGTGATGCTCGAGTTCGTGCGGGACGACCTTGGCTGCGGGAGGTTTTCGGCTGGTTTTCATGTGCTCACCTTAGCAGAAATCGGAACGCCGGCCACGGCTCGCATTCTCGCGCCAAAGTCGATAGCCTGTGCCCATTCCTTTCGGAAAGGAGTCCGTCATGGCCACCAAGGCAGTCATGGAGTTCAAGGTCCACCCCTACGTCCAGTTCATGAGCGACCGGTTCGGCGCCTATGACCGGTGGATCGAATCGGAGGGGTTGCCGGTGGTGAGCGGCTCCCACGTCCAGGACGTGCGCACCCTGGAGTTGGGGGACTGGCCGCGCCGGGGCGGCCAGGGCGCCTACCTGTCGTTCTCGGACCAGAACGTGGCCGACGGCTACGTGTGCGAGATCGCCGCCGGCGCGAGCCTCGAGCCGCAGCGGCATCTGTTCGAGGAGATCGTGCTCATCGCCGAGGGCCGGGGCGCCACCACGGTGTGGTACGACGAGGCCCGCAAGCGGACCTTCGAGTGGGAAGCCGGCAGCCTCTTCGCCATCCCGCTCAACGCCTCGCACCAGCACTTCAACGCCAGCGGCACCGAACGCGCGCGCTTTTTCGCCCTCACCAGCGCGCCGGTGGTGTTCGAGCTCTACCGGGACCCGGACTTCATCTTCAACACCGACCACGTCTTCCGGGACCGCTTCGACCCCTCACAGGAAGATTTCTTCAGCCGCGAGGGCAAGTACAACACCGACTATTACGGCGGCATCCTGGAGAACAACTTCATCAGCAACATCCGCGACATCAAGCTGGTGCCGCGGGAAAAGCGCGGCAAGGGCAACCGCAACATGTACATCCACATGGCCGGCAGCACCATGCTGGCCCATGTCTCCCAGTTCCCGGTGGGGACCTACAAGAAGGCTCACCGCCACGGCCCCGGCGCCCACATCTACATGCTCGATTCCACCGGCTACTCGCTCATGTGGCAGGAGGGCGAGAAGCCCGAGCGCTTCGACTGGCAGGAAGGCACCGTCATCTCGCCGCCGGCGGGTAGCTGGCACCAGCACTACAACACCGGAGCCGAGCCCTGCCGCTTCGTGGCGCTCCATGCCTCCACCGCGGTGCAGGGCGAGGAGCGGGGCGTCGAGCAGATCGAGTTCGAGGACGAGGACAAGTTGCTGCGGCAGATGTACGAGGACGAGTGCGCCCGCAACGGCGTCACCGCGCAGATGTGACCGCCGGCAGCCGGCGGGTGACGGAGGTGAGACCCATGATTCCCCAACACGATTCCTTCTACGACGTGTTCTCCAGGGCCGCGAAGCTCGACATCCGCTGGCCCGGCGGCGCCCGCATCGCGGTGGCGCTGGCGGGCAACCTGGAAGCGTGGACGGAGACGCCCGACCCGAAGCTGCGGCGCTCACGCCACGTGGGGGGCTCGAACCCGTTGACCGAGGACGTCCGCTGCCCGTACGACTTCCGCACCGCCAGCGAGAACGACTACGGCGGCCGCACCGGCGTGTGGCGCATTCTGCGCATCCTGGAGAAGTACGGCGTCAAGGCGTCCTTCAACACCAACGCGCTCTGCGCCGTGCGCTACCCGGAAGCGGTGAAGAAGGTCCACGAGGACGGCCACGAGGTGGTGGCCCACAGCTACGCCGAGGACGTGCAACTGGTGCTGCTCACCAGGGACGAGGAACGGGAGGAGATACGCGCCTGCGTGAAGACGTTCGAGGACCTCGTGGGCGTCCGCCCCTCGGGCTGGCTGTCGTCGGGCATGCGGCATACCGAGAACACCCTGGAGCTTCTGGCGGAGGAAGGCTTCACCTGGCACGGCGACGCGGTCAACGACGACGTTCCCTACCTCGCGGAAGCGGGCGGCAAGACCATGGTGATCATTCCCTACAAGAATGCCATCAGCGGTTTGAACGACACCGGCATGTACCGCCGGGGCAAGAGCGCCAGCGATCTTCTGCAGGCCTTCCGGGACGAGTTCGACATCCTTTACGAGGAGTCGGCTACACATCCCAAGATGCTGACCCTGGCCATGCACTGCCAGATGGCTTTTCCGGCCACCGGCAAGCTCTACGACGAGGCCATCCGGTACGCCAAGTCGTTCCCGGACGTGTGGTTCGCGCGGCGCGGCGAGATCGCGCGGTGGATCCTCGAGAACCACGCGGGGTAGAAGAGGATGGCCACGGAAGAACAGGCTCGAACCGGAAAGGAGCGGCCATGAGCGAGAACGCGCCCAGCAAGGCCCGGGCCATGGGCATCAACCACGTGGTGCTGGAGGTGGGAGACCTGGATCAGGCGCTGGAGTTCTATGGCGCCATCTTCGATTTCACCCTGCGGGGCCGGAGCGACCACAACGCCTTCATCGACCTCGGCGACCAGTTCATCCAGTTGAGCCTCGGCAAGACCCAGGAGGCCGACGGCAAGCGCCATTTCGGTTTCGTGGTGGACGACCGGACGCCGGTGCGGGCCGCCCTGGAGCGGCTGGGCGTCAAGACCCTGGACCAACGCCTCAACTTCCGCGACCCCTGGGGCAACCGCATCGAGGTGGTGCCTTACGACGACGTCCAGTTCTCCAAGGCGCCCAACGTGCTCAACGGCATGGGCTTGGACGGATTGAAGAAGACTCCGGACGCCGTCGCAGAGCTGACGAAGAAGGGTATGGCGCCTACTTCGCCTTCTTGAAGCCCGTCAGGATCTGAAGATACTCCTTGATCTTCGGCGGCATGTTGTTGATGGAGTGCAACGCATCCGCGATGTCCTGGGGCGATACGTAGTCGATGTTGAGCTTGGCCTTCTTCGCCTCCGCCAGGAAGTCCGGATCCTCCATCACCGACTTGTAGGCCTTCCGCAGGATGGCGACCCGGTCCTTGGGCGTGCCCGGCGGCAGCGTGTAGACCCGCGTGATCTTGTTCTGCCCGTTCCAGGCATTGAAGGCCGCGAGGTTCTCACCCTTGAGGACGTCCGAGAAGAGCGGGATGTCCTTAACCTCGGGGTCGGGGTGCCGCTTGGTGATGATGAACGGGATGAGCCGCTTGTCCGGCGGGGCGTCGAGCATGCCTCGGGCCGTGACTCTCATGGACTCCCAGGTCCAGCACGCGCCGTCGATCTCGCCCGACTCCATGGCCAGCCGGATCGTCGCCGTGCCGCCGTAACCCGGGATGCTCTTGAACCTGGTCCCCAGTTCCTTGTTGAGGAACAGAAAGGGATCGGTGGTGTTCCCGGGGGCGCGGGTGCCGCCCATGGTCACCACCTTGCCCGACTTGACAACGTCGTCCAGGGACTTGAGCCCGGAGGCGGCCATGAGGCCGCAGGCCACCGAGTCCGACGTCGGGGTGCCGATGTACTCGAACTCCGCCGGCTCGATCCGTACCTTCTTGTCGCCCATGGCCTTGGCGAAGATCAGCGCCGGGCTCCACACCCCCAGGGTCTTGCCGTCCGGCTTGGCCCGCTTGTAGATGTGGTTGGCGGTGATCAGGCTCCCCGCTCCGGGCATGTTCTGGACCACCGGAGTCGGTTTTCCCGGAATGTACTTGCTGATGTAGCGGGCGATGTAGCGGGTGTAGGTGTCGTAACCGCCGCCGGGGGAGAAGCCCACCAGCATGCGCAGGGCCTTGTCCTTGTAGAAATCTTCGGCTCCCGCCGGGGCGTGGACCAACACGAGCGCCAGTAGCGCCGCAAGCAACACGATTCTGCGAAACATGGTGCAACCTCCTTGTCTGCTTCGGCCCCGATGCGACCGAGGGGCTAGGGCTATCAACAAGGCCCGGCAGTGTCAACCGTAAAGCCGCGAGAATGTACACGGTTTGCCGGAACAGATGGGCTGCACCCGGCAGTTCCTCTCCGCAATTATCGAGGCGCGGCAAGGGGTGCGCTACTGCTGCTTCACGGTCTCGTTGAGGGAACCCGTGCGGTAGCCTTGCAGGTCGATGCTGACGTAGGTGAAGCCGGCGTCCTTGAAACGGCGGAGGATCTCCTCGCGGACGCCTGGCCGGAACAGCTTGTCGAACTCGTCCGGGGCCACCTCGATGCGCGCCAGTTCGTCATGGTAGCGGACCCGGTAGACGCGGAAGCCGAGCTCCTGCAGCACGCGCTCGCAGCGGTTCACCCGGGTGAGCTTCTCCGGAGTGATGGCGGTCCCGTAGGGGAAGCGGCTGGAAAGGCAGGCCAGTGCCGGCTTGTCCCAGACCCGTAGACCCATGCGCCGGGCCGCTTCGCGGATGTCGGCCTTGGTGAAGCCCAGCTCGTCCAGCGGCGAGCGGACGCCGCGCTCGCGGGCGGCCTTGCGGCCCGGGCGGTGGTCGCCGCGGTCGTCCACGTTGAAGCCGTCCAGCACGTGGGCGATGCCCAGGGAGGCGGCCTCCTCGATGGCCTTGCCGTAGAGCTCGGTCTTGCAGAAGTAGCAGCGGTTGACGGGGTTGGCGGCGTAGCGCGGGTCGTCCAGCTCGTAGGTGTCGATGAGCCGATGCCTCGCGCCGATGCTCTCGGCCAGGCTCCGGGCGTCGGCGCCCTCCTCGGGCGCGAGGCTCGGGGAGACCGCGGTGAGCGCCAGAGCGTTGTCGCCGAGGGCGTTCACGGCCTCGGCCAGCAGGTAGCCGGAGTCCACGCCGCCAGAGAAACAGACCACTGCCTGGCCCATCTCTCTCAGCAGCGCCTGAAGCCCGGCCACCTTTTGCGCCAGCTCGGCGTCCTCGAAAGGGTCATTCCCCAGCCCCGCTCCGTCAACCCCGCGCACCCCTCCGTCATTCCCGCGCACCCCTCCGTCATTCCCGCGAAAGCGGGAATCCAGGCGGGGTGGTGTGGGGGAGCCCTTCATCGACGTCAGCACCGATGTCAGCGCTCTACGGCGTCGACTTCACCTTCGGCCGCTCCAGCAGTCTCTCGCGCCAGCGCTTCACGTTGGGGAACTCATCACCGATGGACACCTTGTAGTGGTCTTTCCGGGTGAAGAACGGGACATAGGTGATGTCCGCCAGCGAATAGTCGTCGACGATGAAGTCTTTGCCGGCCATCTGCTCGTCCAGCGTCGCCAGGTGCTCCGCCAGGCGCTTCCTGTTCTTCTCGACCTCGTGGTCGTGCCGGATGTTGCCGGCGGCGGCCTGGAGCCGGGTGTTGCAGAAGTCGATCCAGATCCGCACCTGCGCCCGCTGCGCCAGGTCGTTGGGCATCAGCGGCACCTCGGGAAACTTCTCGTCCAGGTACTCGTTGATGACGGCGGATTCGTAGATCACCGTGTCGCCGTCCACCAGCACCGGCACCTTGCCGTAGGGGTTGAGGGTGACGAGCTCCTCGGACTTGTTCTGGAGATCGCACTCCACCAGGTCGTAGGGGATGTCTTTTTCCGCCAGGACAAGCCTTGTCCTGTGGGCGTACGGTCAAGGGCCGTAGGACAGTAGTCGCAACATGTCTTCCTCCTTCGAAGTTTGCGCCCCCGCGTGTGCGCGGAGCAGATTTCTACGCGATGATGGGCTGCTTCACCGGAATGTGGCTGGGCCGCCTCGGCACCCGCGTGCGCGGCTTGCCGTCGACTTGCGAGTTGCCCGCCCCGAACAGCAGCATGCGCCCCTCTCCAGTGTTGCAGAGCTGGTAGGGCTGGCCCGATTCCAGCAGTATCATGTCGTGGGGCTTCAGGACGTACTCGTTCTCCGGCGTCCGCACCGTGCACTCTCCCTCGAGGACCATGAAGATGTGGTCGTCGTTCTCGTGGTAGTGCATGTCGTCCTGCATGTTCTCTTCGCAGTTGATGGTCCAGAAGTAGGTCAGGTCCGTGCGCCACAACGAAAGATGGCGTATATCCGGGTTGGCCTTGGCCTCCGTGATGGGGTTCTTCACTTCGTACATGCGTGTGTCCTCCCTCTGCCTCGAATCGAATAGCCGCTACTTCGGCGCCACCAGCTTGCCGTGCGTTCCGTCGCAGTAAGGCCGCGTCTTCGACCGCCAGCACGCGCAGATGGCCATGGTCCGGGGTTCGTCCACCGTGATCTCGCGCGGCGTGATGGTCGTCACCTTGTGCGACCCGTCGCAGAACGGAAAGTTCCGGGTCCGCCCGCACATGCAGTAGAAGCGGCTCTTGGATTCCTGCCGGACGATCACCGGCTCGATCAGATCATCGTATGCCAGGCCCATTCGAATTCCTCCCTCGGTGCAGGCTGCGCCGTTCCGCTGATCGGGTGGCCTCCAGCCCGTCTTCCGTACGCCCCTTCACCGTATACTCCACTTTGCCCCGGAGGGCCAGACGACCGTGCTCGTTGCCTATGTCAGCACGCTCATGACTGTCCGCGCATCGACGATGTGGATGCCGTTCCGGGCGTCCGTGGCCGCACTCTCCGGAACGAACAGCGCTTGGCAAACATCGGCGCCTTCAGCGCCGGCCAGGTCGCCCGAATGAACGTGCGCGGCGGCGGTGGCCGCAACCGGGCGAGTCGTCGACTTGGCCTCGCCCACCAGCAATCGTTTCCCGTCAACCGAGCGCGCGACGATGTCGAGTTCCGGCGCATTGCCCCGCCAGTATCGTTGCGCGGGCTCCCACGGACCCAGCCGGCCCAGGGTCGTATCGGAACGGTGAAGGAGGGGCACCGCCCTGCGGCACAACTCCTCCCAGGCAAGAGCCTCAAGGCCGCGCCGATGCCGCCGCCAGTATGCGAGCCGCGTCTCCGGGGGCGTGGCGGCCAGCGCCGCGCGATGGGGCGCGACCACCCGAAACCACAGGCGCAGAAAGGGATCGTCGATCCGGTAGAGGCTGCGTTTACCGGACTTCGGGTCGGTTCCGAAGGGTGTTTCGCGGCGTACCAACCCCATCTCCGTGAGCGATGCCAGCGGTCTCGACAGGCTGGAGGCGGGCTTGCCAAGACGGCCCGCGACCTCGCTGACCCGGTGCACCCCGTTGCCGATGACGTCCAGCAAGGGGCGCAACGCCGTAGCTGGAGGGGTCTCCTCCCGCAACAGCCGATCAGGTTCTCCATGCAGCGGGCCCGCGGCGTCGAGAACCAGAGTGTCCACCGCGGCTTCGATGTCGTTTCCGAAGGGTTCGGCAAGCTCCCAGTAACGAGGTATGCCTCCCCACAGGGCATAGACGGTTACCAGGTCGTGATGCTTGTCGAAGGGGAAAGCCTCGGCGAGATGCCCTGCCGGCAGGGGGCGGATCCCAAAGGCTTCGGCAGCCCGACCGTAGAGCGGAGCGGCAGCATCGAGTATCAAGCTGTGCATCATGCGCTGACTCGATCCGCACACGACCAGGCGCAACCGCCGCTCCGGGCGGTCCAACCAGTTCTGCAAGACCCCGGCTAGAGTGGGGTCCGCGTCGATGAGGTAGGGAAGCTCGTCCAGCACCCACGGACCTTGCCAGCCGGCGCGGTCGGCGTCGGCGGAAAGCCGCGTCAGAAACGAGCGCCAGTCCGGGTACTCGACGTCTGCAAAGCCGGGGAATCGTTCAGCGACTGCTTCCGCCAGGTAGCGCCGCTGCACCGGCGGGACGGACTGATCCGCGACCGTGTACAGGCCCCGGTGGCGCCGCGACCATTCAATGAGAAGGCGCGACTTGCCGATCCTGCGGCGTCCCCAGATGACGGCGAACGCTCCAGTCCGTGTCAGCACATTGTCCAACCGCTCTATCTCGCGGCGGCGATCGAGGAACCGCATCTCCTTATTATGCAAGATAACATTATGTTTATCAACATAATAAAAGAGCGGCGTTGATTTGATTGATCCAGCATCACCGATTCCCCGAACTTCCGTGAACATGATAAGACGACGGCTGTGAAAGCAGGATCGAAAGGACGTCGCCACGAAGACCGTGCGGTGCGGCTACCCGGCCGCTTCCATTCGTGAACGGATCTTCGTCGACGTCGCGGGCGTCAGGCATGCGTTGCTTCTCTATACCGCAACGCCGGACGCCGAAGGCACCCTGGGCGGTCTCGTGCAGCAGGCACGCGATATTGAAGCGCATCTCCGCCAGTCCCTGGAAGCCGGGGCTCTGTGCTCCAACGACCCGGTCTGTGCCGAGCACGTACCCGGCGACAGCATGGAAGAACGTTGGCTGCACGGCGCCGCCTGCCACGGCTGCGCACTCATCGCGGAGCCATCCTGCGAGATGCGCAACGAGTACCTGGATCGGGCATTGGTGGTGCCGACCCTCCAGGCGCGGGATGCGGCTTTCTTCAACATGCCCGTTTGAGACCTGCGATGGCCTGCGATGGGCGCGGTTAGTTGACATCCCCTTGACCCGTATACTAGGCTGCGATTCCAGCCTCGGCATGACTTTCCAGACGACATTGTACGCGACGATGCATCATGGGTAGCGAGACGCTCTGGCCGCTGGGCCTGTACTTTTTGATTGCTCTCGTGGTGGCGGGGAGCATGATCGGCTTGTCGTTCGTCCTGGGCGAGCGGCATTCGGATCGTGCCACCGGACAGCCCTACGAGTCCGGCATCGTCTCCACCGGCTCGGCCCGCGTGCGTTTATCCGTCAAATTCTATGTCGTCGCGATACTGTTCGTGATCTTCGATCTCGAGGCCGTCTTCATTTTCGCCTATGCCGTGGCCTACGAGGAAGTGGGCTGGCCCGGCTACGCGGGCATGGTGGTGTTCGTCGCGATCCTGGTGGTGGCGCTCATCTACGAGTACCGAATGGGCGCATTGGACTGGGAGCCGGTCCGACTCAGGCTGGCCAAGGCCGGTCGGGAGAAAGGATAGAGGGACCCCATGCAATGGTCGTTGTCCAAGCCCAAGCCGGCCGAGCCCGAGAAGGGCGGCTTCGACGAAGCCATACGGCGGCTTCTGGTCATGGCCCGGTTGGAGGACCTGGTCCGGTGGGGGCGCAAGAACTCCATGTGGCCGTTCCATTTCGGACTGTCCTGCTGCTTCGTGGAGATGGCCACGAGCCTCACGAGCAAGTTCGACGTGGCCCGCTTCGGCGCCGAGGTCATCCGCGGGACGCCCCGGGAGGCCGACGTCATCGTCATCGCGGGCACTCCCTTCATCAAGATGGCGCCCATCGTGAAGCGGCTGTACGAGCAGATGATGGAGCCCCGCTGGGTCATCTCCATGGGCGCCTGCGCCAACTCCGGGGGCATGTACGACATCTACAGCGTGGTGCAGGGGGTGGACAAGATCCTTCCGGTGGACGTGTACGTGCCGGGGTGTCCGCCCAGTCCCTGGGCCTTCCTGGAAGCGTTGACGTTGCTGCAGAAGGCCGTGGGTAACGAGCGCCGGCCGCTGAGCTGGATGGTGGGGCCCCAGGGCGTCGAGAAGGTGCCGATGGCGGCCATGCGGGACGTGAAACGGCCCGACCGCATCCGCGCCACCAGCCTCCGCTCGCCGGATGAAGTCTGAGTCCAGGGAACTCGGATCAATGGCGTCCTTCGACTTCGCTTCGCTTGCGCTCCGTTACGCCTGTCCCGAGCCTTGTCGAAGGGCGCCGTTTACGGGCGGCCGGACGGTTGGGTGCGGCTCATGAGTGATGCCCCGGCGGTGGTGACGGAGCTTGAAGGCCGGTTCGGCGCCGATGCCTTCACGGCGCAGGAAACCCGGAGCGACTTTCCGACCCTTTGGACGTCCCGGGAGCGCCTGCCCGCGGTCCTGAAGTTCCTCAAGACCGAGGTGGACCGGCCCTTCGGCACGCTGTACGACCTCACCGCCATCGACGAACGCTTCCGCAAGCAGCGGGACGGCCAGCCCGACAGCGATTTCACCGTCCTCTACCACCTCCTCTCCTACGGGCGGAACGAGGACCTTTGCCTCAAGGTGGGCCTGGCCGACGGCGACGCCTCCCTGCCCACCGCCACCGGCCTGTGGCCAGCCGCCAACTGGTACGAGCGCGAGGTGTGGGACATGTTCGGGGTCCGTTTCGACGGCCATCCCGCGCTGCGCCGCATTCTCATGCCGCTCACCTGGGAGGGCCATCCCCTCCGCAAGGAGCATCCGGCCAGGGCCACGGAGATGGGTCCGTACCAGCTTCCCGACGACCGCCAGGACCGGGAGCAGGAGGCGCTCCGCTTCCGTCCCGAGGACTGGGGCATGAAGCGCAGCCACGAGGGCACCGATTTCATGTTCCTCAACGTGGGGCCGCAGCATCCCGGCACCCACGGCGTCATCCGCATCATCCTGCAGCTCGACGGCGAGGAGATCGTCGACTGCCTTCCCGAGATCGGCTTCCATCACCGCGGCGCGGAGAAGATGGGGGAGCGGCAGTCGTGGCACTCCTTCATCCCCTACACCGACCGCATCGACTACCTCGGCGGGGTGATGAACAACCTGGCCTACGTCCTCTCGGTGGAGCAGTTGGGCGGCATCGACGTGCCCGACCGCGCCCAGGTGATCCGGGTGATGATGTCCGAGTTCTTCCGCATCGCCAGCCACCTGGTGTGGTACGGCACCTTTGCCCAGGACGTCGGCTCCCTCTCCACGGTCTTCTACACCTTCAACGACCGGGAGCGGATCTTCGACATCGTCCAGGCGGTGTGCGGCGGCCGCATGCATCCGAGCTGGTTCCGCATCGGCGGCGTCGCCCACGACCTGCCCAAGGGCTGGCAGGGGATGGTGCGCGACTTCGTCGACTACCTGCCGGACCGGCTCCTGGAATACGACAAGATCGTGATGCAGAACCGCCTCTTCAAGGCGCGCACCCAGGGCATCGGCGCCTACACCGTGGAAGAGGCCATCGACTGGGGCGTGACCGGCCCCGGGCTCCGGGCCTGTGGCTTCGACTGGGACTTCCGCAAGAAGCGGCCCTACTCGGGTTACGACCAGTTCGAGTTCGACGTCCCCATCGCCCAACAGGGCGACTGCTACGACCGCGCGGTGGTGCGCATCGAGGAGATGCGCCAGAGCCTCAGGATCATCGACCAGTGCCTGAAGAACATGCCCCCCGGACACTACAAGTCCGATCATCCGCTGACCACGCCGCCACGCAAGGAGCGCACGATGCACGACATCGAGACGCTCATCAACCATTTCCTGAGCGTGAGCTGGGGTCCGGTGATTCCGCCGGGGGAGTCCTTCGTGGGCATCGAGGCCACCAAGGGCAACAACGGCTACCGGCTGGTGAGCGACGGCGGCACCATCCCCTACCGGGTGCGCATCCGCACGCCGTCCTTCGCCCACATGCAGATGATTCCGCTCATGAGCCGGGGCACCATGGTGCCGGACCTGCTGGCGATACTCGGGAGCATCGACTTCGTGCTGGCGGACATCGACCGGTGAAGGGGATCGTGACGGGAGGAGCGACAAGGGTGACGGCGAGGTTGCCATGCTGACGGAACAGGAACGCGAGAGGATCAGGGCGGAGGCGACCCACTACGACTACCCCCAGGCCGCCTGCGTGGAGGCGCTGAAGATCGTCCAGGAAGGCCACCGCTGGGTATCGGACGAGCACCTGAAGGAGGTCGCCGGGCTGCTGGACATGAGCCCGGAGGCGCTGGACAGCGTGGCGACCTTCTACAACCTCATCTTCCGAAAGCCGGTGGGGGAGAACGTCATCCTCCTGTGCGACAGCGTCAGTTGCTGGATCCTGGGCTACGAGAACATCTGCGCCCATCTCAAGACCCGTTTGGGGGTGGAGCTCGGGGAAACCACGGCCGACGGGAAGTTCACGCTCCTTCCCATGGCCTGCCTGGGCACCTGCGACCGCGGGCCGGCCATGATGGTGGGAAGCGACCTTCACCGGAACCTCGACAACGAGAAGGTGGACGAGATACTCGGCCGCTACCGGCAAACGCCGGAGGCTTGAGGCGGAGCTATGGCGAACGGTTCATCCATGGACAAGCCCTTGACCGGCGACCTCCGGTCGGACGGCGCCGTGCTGGATCTGGCGGCCTACGAGAAGGCCGGCGGCTACGAGGCGCTCCGCAGGGTCATCAAGGAGATGACTCCGGCGGACGTCCTGAAGGAGATAACGGACTCCAGGCTCCGGGGCCGCGGCGGCGCGGGCTTCCCCACGGGCCAGAAGTGGAGCTTCGTGCCCATGGGCGAGAACGCGCCCACGCCCAAGTACCTCGTGGCCAATGCCGACGAGATGGAGCCGGGCACCTTCAAGGACCGCATGCTGCTGGAAGGGAACCCGCACCTCCTCATCGAGGGGATGATCCTGGCGGCCTACACGATCCAGGCCACCGACGGGTACATCTTCCTCCGCTGGGCCTACAAGCTGGCGGCGGAGCGCATCGTCCGGGCCCTGGCCGAGGCCCGTGACAAGGGCTATCTGGGCAAGAACATCCTCGGTTCCGACTACAGCTTCGAGTTGGATCTGCACACCAGCGCGGGCCGTTACATGTGCGGCGAGGAGACCGGGCTGCTCAACGCGCTGGAGGGCAAGCGCGCCAATCCCCGGGCCAAGCCGCCGTTCCCCCAGGTAAGCGGCCTGTGGGGCAAGCCCACCATCGTCCAGAACGTCGAGACCCTTTGCAATATCGCTCCGATCCTCCGCAACGGCGCCCAGTGGTACCTGGGACTCAGCCGCAGCGAGGACGGCGGCACCAAGCTCTACGGCGTGAGCGGCAAAGTGAAACGGCCGGGCGCCTGGGAGCTGCCCCTGGGCACCACCATCCGGGAAATCCTCGAGCGTCGCGCCCGGGGCATGCAGGACGGCCACCAGTTCCGCGGCGTCCTCCCGGGCGGCGCCTCCACGGACTTCCTGGTGGAAGAGCACCTGGACACCAAGATGGACTACGGCTCGGTGCAGGCGGCGGGCAGCCGGCTGGGCACCGGGCTGATGGTCGTCCTGGACGACAAGACCTCGGTGGTGGGCATGGTGCTCAACCTCGAGCGCTTCTTCGCCCAGGAGTCCTGCGGCTGGTGCACGCCGTGCCGGGACGGTCTGCCGTGGACCGCCCGCATTCTGCAGGGGCTCCTGGAGGGCCGGGGACGGCCCGGCGACCTGGAGCGGCTGGAGATGCAGACCCGGATGATGGGACCCGGCAATACGTTCTGCGCGCTGGCGCCGGGCGCCATGGAGCCGTTGCAGAGCGCGCTCAAGTATTTTCGCGAGGACTTCGAGAAGCTCATTCCCAGTGTCCTGTCCCATGAGATCTCATGCTAAGTTGCGCAGGATATCTTGTCGTCGGCAAGGCGCGATGACGAGCAGTGGCGGGCACCACGCGAGGAAGAGCAACGCAGCCGACGGCGAGATAGACCAGCAAATTGGCGTGAGATCTCATGGGACAGGACACTAGAAGCGACGCAGCGTAACCATCATGGCCACCATTTACGTCGACGACCGGCCCTACGAGGTCGACCCCGGAAAGAACCTCCTGGAGGAGTGCCTCTCCAAGGGTCTGGACCTGCCGTACTTCTGCTGGCATCCCGCGCTGGGATCGGTGGGCGCCTGCCGCCAGTGCGCGGTCAAGCAGTACCGGGACGAGAACGACCGGCGCGGCCGCATCGTCATGGCCTGCATGACCCCGGCCATGGACGGCGCGCGCTTCTCCATCCGTGACAAGGACGCGGCCCAGTTCCGCGCCGGCATCATCGAGCTCCTCATGAGCAACCACCCCCACGACTGCCCGGTGTGCGACGAGGGGGGCGAGTGCCACCTGCAGGACATGACGGTGATGACCGGTCACAACTACCGGGGCTACCGGTTCGGCAAGCGCACCTTCACCAACCAGCAACTGGGCCCGTTCATCAACCACGAGATGAACCGGTGCATCACCTGCTACCGCTGCGTGCGCTACTACCGTGACTACGCGGGCGGCAAGGACCTGGACGCGTTCGCGTCGCACAACCACGTCTATTTCGGCCGCCACGAGGACGGCGCCCTGGAGAACGAGTTCAGCGGCAACCTGGTGGAGATTTGCCCCACCGGGGTCTTCACCGACAAGACCCTGAAGGAGCACTACACCCGCAAGTGGGACCTGCAGACGGCTCCGTCGGTGTGTGCCCATTGCAGCCTCGGTTGCAACACCATCGCGGGGGAGCGCTACGGCCAGCTTCGCCGCGTCCTCAACCGCTACAACGCCGAGGTCAACGGTTACTTCCTGTGCGACCGGGGGCGGTTCGGCTACGACTTCGTCAACGGCGACAAGCGCTTGAGGCAGCCGCTGTTGGGCGAAGGCGGCGAGGCCCGTCCGGCGAGCGCGACGGAGGCGCTGGAACGGGGGAGCTCGCTGCTCGGCAGGGAGTCGCGTGTCATCGGCATCGGCTCGCCGAGGGCGTCGCTGGAGTCCAACTTCGCGCTCCGCACCCTGGTGGGGGCCAGGAACTTCTTCAGCGGCATGGCCGCCGGTGAGGACCACCTGGTGGCCCGCATGCTGCGGGTGCTGCGCGGCGGCCGGGTCCGGACGCCGTCCTTGCGCGAGGTGGAGTCCGCGGACGCGGTCTTCATTCTCGGCGAGGACGTGACCCAGACCGCGCCGCTGCTGGCCCTGGCGGTGCGCCAGGCGGTGAAGCAGGCGCCCCGCAAGGAGGCCATGGGGCTGCGGATCCCGAGGTGGGACGACGCGGCGCTGCGGGAGGTCATGCAGCAGGACAAGGGTCCGCTGTATATCGCCACCACCGGCGAGACCCGGCTGGACGAGGTGGCTGCCGCGAGCTGCCGCGGCGCGCCGGACGACGTGGCGCGGCTGGGGTTCGCCGTGGCCCGGGCGCTGGACGAGACCGCTCCGGAAGTGGACGGGTTGTCCGGCGGCGAGCGCGAGTTGGCCGAGGCCATCGCCGGCGCGTTGCGGGCGGCCGAGCGGCCGGTGGTGGTGTCCGGATCGGGCAGCGGCAGCGAGGCGGTCATCGACGCGGCCGCGCAGGTGGCCCGGGCCCTGGGGCGGGAACGGCCTGCGGACCTGTGTTTCGCGGCCGCGGAGAGCAACAGTTTCGGGCTGGGTCTGCTGAACGCCATGAACACGTCGGAGGCCTTCCAGCGGGTGGCCGACGGGCACGTGGACACGGTGGTCGTGTTGGAGAACGACCTCTATCGCCGGGCGCCCCGGGCGGCGGTGGACGCCTTGCTGGCCTCGGTCCGGGTGGTGGCGTTGGATCATTCCACCAGTGGCACCACCGCGGGAGCCGCGCTGGCACTGCCGGCCGGCGCGTTCGCCGAGGCCGAGGGGACCGTGGTGAGCAACGAGGGCCGGGCGCAGCGTTTCTACCAGGTCTACGTCCCCCAGGGAGAGACGAGGCCGGCATGGCGCTGGCTGCATGACCTGGCCCGGGCGGCCGGCCGCGCGGAGCTTTCCACCCTCGGTTCACCGGACGCTCTCCTGGCCGCGCTGGCGCGGGCGGTGCCGGTGTTCGCGCCGCTGCCCGGCGGCCTGCCCGCCGCGTCTTTCCGGGTCAACGGCGAGAAGGTGCCGCGCCAGTCGCCGCGGGCCAGTGGCCGCACCGCCATTCAGGCGGACGTCAGCGTCCACGAGCCCAAGCCGCCGGGCGATCCGGATTCGCCGCTGGCGTTTACCATGGAGGGCTATCCCCAGCAGCCGCCGTCGGCACTCATCACGCGGTTCTGGGCGCCGGGGTGGAATTCCGTGCAGTCCCTGAACAAGTTCCAGTCCGAGGTGGGCGGCGCGCTGACCGGGGGCGACCCCGGGGTCCGGCTGCTGGAGCCCGGTTCCGACGGGGACGGGGCCTACACCGCGGACATCCCCGCGGCGTTCGAGCGGCGTGACGGCGAGGTCCTGGTGGTGCCGCTCTATCACATATTCGGTTCGGACGAATTGAGCGCGGCCGCTCCGGCCGTGGCCCAACGGAGCCCGGGGCCGTACGCCGCGCTGAACCCCGGGGATGCGCGGCGTCTCGGGGTGCAGGATGGGGAATACGTGGAGATCGAGCTGGACGGGGCCGCGTACCAGTTGCCGGCGCGTCTCATGGCGAGCATGACCGCGGGTGTGCTCGGAGTGCCCATGGGGGTCGGCAGCGTCCGGGGCCTGGACGTCCCCGCCTGGAGTCCGTGCCGCAGGGTGTGACGTGACGGACGTGGTTTTACAGATCCTGGTGGTTCTGGGGGTGCTCAACGCCCCCCTGATCCTGGCGGCGCTGCTCATCTGGCTGGAGCGGCGGTTCCTGGCGCTCTTGCAGGACCGCTACGGCCCCAATCGGGTGGGGCCGTTCGGGCTCGGCATCGTGCTGGCCGACATGATCAAGATCTTCACCAAGGAGGACTGGGTGCCGCCGTTCGCGGACCGGGCCGTGTTCGTCCTGGCGCCGGCGGTCATCGTCATCACCGGGCTCATGTCCGTGGCCGTGATACCCATCACCGAGACCATCGGGGTCGTCGACCTCAACATCGGGCTGCTGTTCTTCCTCGCCATGTCGTCCATGGGCGTTTACAGCGTGGTGCTGGCGGGTTGGGCCTCCAACAACAAGTACGCGCTGCTGGGCGGGCTCCGGGCCTCGGCCCAGATGGTCAGCTACGAGGTCTTCATGGGCCTGTCGCTCATGGGGGTGGTGCTGCTGGCGGGTTCCTTCAGCCTGCGGGAGATCGTCGAGGCGCAGAGCGACATCTGGTTCATCGTGCCGCAGTTCCTGGGCTTCATCATCTTCTTCATCGCCGGGCTGGCCGAGACCCATCGGCTGCCCTTCGATCTGCCCGAGGCCGAGGCCGAGCTGGTGGCGGGTTTCCACTCCGAGTACTCGGGGATGAAGTTCGGCATGTTCTTCGTCGGCGAATACGTCGGCGTGACCGTGATCTCGGCCATGATCGTGACGCTGTTTTGCGGCGGCTGGCACGGTCCGGTACTGCCGGGGATCGTGTGGTTCGGGTTGAAGCTCCTGTTCTTCATTCTGGTGTTCATCACGCTGCGGGCGGCGTTGCCGAGGCCGCGGTTCGACCAGTTGATGGCCTTCGGCTGGAAGGTGCTGTTGCCGCTTTCGCTGCTGAACCTGGTGGTGACGGCGGGAGTGCTGTTGCTCTTGAAAGGTTGAGTGCTGCCTTGGAAGGCTTGAGGAGTCGTCGATGTTGAGCATGCTACGGACCATCTGGACGGTGCTGCGGCACCTGTTCAGGCGACCGGTGACGGTGCAGTATCCGGAGGAGAAGCCCTACCTGCCGCCCCGCTACCGGGGCCGGATCATCCTCTCCCGCGACCCCGACGGTGACGAACGCTGCGTGGGCTGCTATCTCTGCTCCGCCGCCTGTCCGGTGGACTGCATCGCCCTCCAGGCCGGGGAGCGGGAGGACGGCCGGCGTTACCCGGAGTTCTTCCGCATCAACTTCTCGCGCTGCATCTTCTGCGGGCTGTGCGAGGAGGCGTGCCCCACCTACGCCATCCAACTCACGCCGGACTTCGAGCTGTGCGACTACGACCGGCAGAGTCTGGTCTACGAGAAAGAGGACCTGCTGATAGACGGCCCGGGAAAATATCCCGGCTACAACTTCTATCGGGTTGCCGGCCTGGCCATCAGCGGCAAGGACAAGGGGGCGTCGGAGAACGAGGACAAGCCCGTGGACGTGAAGAGCCTGCTCCCATGACCCTGATCTATTACCTGGCGGCCATCGTTGCGGTCATCTCGACGGCCATGGTCATCACCCGCTCCAACGCGGTGCACGCGCTGCTCTACATGATCGTGTCGCTGCTGTCGCTGGCGTTGATCTTCTTCACGCTGGGGGCGCCCTTCGTGGCGGCGCTGGAGGTGATCATCTACGCCGGGGCCATCGTGGTGCTGTTCGTGTTCGTCATCATGATGCTCAATCTCGGGGCCGAGGCCACGGCCCGGGAGCGGCAATGGCTCGAGCCCAGGGCCTGGCGGGGGCCGGCGGTCCTCTGCGCCGTCCTGTTCGTCGAGTTCCTGGTGTTGCTGGCGGTCGAGCCCGGCCCGGCGGGCGCCCCGGCCGCGGTCGGGGTCAAGCGCGTGGGTGCGGCGCTCTACGGTCCCTACGTGCTGGGGGTGGAACTGGCCGCGATGCTGCTCCTGGCGGGTCTGGTGGGCGCCTTTCACCTGGGCCGCCGGGTGCCGTCGGACGGCGAGGAGGGTGAGCCCTGATGGCCGCGGTCCCCATGGAGCACGGCCTCGTGCTGGCGGCTGTGCTGTTCGGGCTGGGCCTGACGGGCGTGCTGGTGCGCCGCAACATCATCTTCGTGCTGCTGTCCCTGGAGATCATGCTCAACGCCGCGGCCCTGGCCTTCGTGGTGGCGGGGGCGCACTGGGGCCAGGCGGACGGCCAGGTCATGTTCTTCTTCATCCTGGCCATGGCCGCGGCCGAGGTGGCGGTGGGACTGGCGCTGGTGGTGCAGATCTACCACCGGTTCAACACCCTGGACGTGGACGTCGTCAGCCAAATGAGGGGATGACATGCTCGAGCTGCTCTGGCTGATTCCCGCTTTTCCTCTCCTGGGCTTTCTGGTCCTCATGCTGGCCGGATCGCGGCTCTCGCGTACGGAGGTGGCTTGCGTGGGCGCGGGCTCCGTCGGCCTGTCCGCCGTGGTTACCCTGGTGGTGGGGCTGAGCTTCATGGCGGCGCCGCCCGCGGGAGCCCGCTTTACCCAGACCTTGTGGGTATGGCTGGACGTGGCCGGCTTCCGGCCGGCCTTCGCCTTCTACCTGGACGCCTTGTCGCTGACGATGATCTTCGTGGTGACGTTCGTGGGCTTCCTGATCCACCTCTACTCCGTCGAGTACATGATGGAGGAGGAAGAAGGCTACAGCCGCTTCTTCGCGTACATGAACCTGTTCGTGTGCGCCATGCTGACGCTGCTGCTGGCGGACAACCTGATGCTGCTGCTGCTGGGCTGGGAGGGCGTGGGACTCTGCAGCTACCTGCTGATCGGCTTCTTCTACAAGGAGGAGGCCAACGGCCAGGCCGCCAGCAAGGCGTTCATCGTCACCCGCGTGGGCGATACCGCCATGCTCATGGCGCTCTTCCTGCTCTTTGCCGAGTTGGGGACGCTGGACATCCAGGAGCTGCTGCAGCGGGCCGGCCAGCAGTTCCAGCCCGGCTCGGGCCTGGCGACGGCGGTGGCGCTGCTGCTTCTGGGAGGGGCGGTGGGCAAGTCCGCCCAGCTCCCGCTCCAGACCTGGCTGCCCGACGCCATGGCGGGTCCGACCCCGGTGAGCGCCCTGATCCACGCTGCCACCATGGTGACGGCCGGGGTCTACCTCATCGCCCGTACCCACGTGCTGTTCGCCCTGGCCCCGGCGGTGCTGACGCTGGTGGCGGTCATCGGCACGTTGACGCTGTTGATGGCGGGTTTCGCGGCGCTGGTGCAATACGACATCAAGCGCGTGCTGGCGTACTCGACCATCAGCCAGATCGGCTACATGTTCCTGGCCCTGGGGGTGGGCGCGTGGTCCGCGGCGCTGTTCCACTTCATGATCCACGCCTTCTTCAAGGCGCTGCTGTTCCTCGGCGCGGGCGCGGTGATCATGTGCCTGCACCACGAGCAGGACATGTACCGCATGGGCGGGCTGCGCCGGCTGATGCCGTTCACCTTCTGGTGCTTTCTCATCGGCTCCGGGGCGCTGGCGGCCATTCCGGTGGTGACCGCGGGCTTCTACAGCAAGGACCTGATCATCTGGAACGCCTACAACTCGGAGATCGGCGGGGTCTGGCTCTGGGCCGGCGCCTTCGCGGGCGCGTTCCTGACCTCCATCTACACGTTCCGGATGGTGTTCCTGACCTTCTATCGGGACGCCACGGAGTGGGTGAAGAAGCTCATGCCCATCCAGCAGCCCGGACCCTGTGTCCACATCCCGCTGGGGGTGCTGGCGGTCCTGTCCGTTGCGGCGGGGGTCATCGAGCTGCCCCACACCATGGGGAAGCTCGCGCTGTTCACCGGTTTCCTGAACACGGCCCTGCCAGCGTATCACGGCGCCCATGCGAGCTACGGCACCGAGCTCCTGTTCGAGCTGCTGGCCGCGGCCGCCTCTCTCGGCGGCATCTACCTCGTGTGGGTCCTGGTCATGGGGCGGCCCGGCGTGATGCAGCGGATCGCCGCGCTGCCGTGGGCGTCCGACCTGGAACGCCTGTGGCTCTCCGGCTGGGGTTTCGACCGGCTCTATGACACGCTCTTCGTCCAGCCGTACCTGTGGTGCGCGCGGGTCAACAAGGACGACTTCATCGACGGCGGCTACCGCGCCGTGGCCTTCGTCACCGAGATGCTGCACTTCGTGGCCACCCTGACCCAGACCGGGGCGGTGCGGTGGTACGCCACCGGCATCGCGGTGGGGGCGGTCTTGACCGTGGGACTGGTGATCTTGCTATGAGCCTCGCGTGGATTCTGCTGCTGCCCCTGGCGGGCGGTCTGGCGGCCTGGATCGCCGGACGCTGGAGCGATCTGTGGCCGCGCTGGATCTCGCTGGGGACGGCGCTGCTGCACCTGCTGCTGCTGGTGGTCACCTGGGGCGTGTTCTTCGCCGGCATCGAGACCGGGCAGGGCGCGTGGCTCATGGTCTACAAGCAGCCCTGGATCCCCCAGCTCGGCATCAGCTTTCACCTGGCGGTGGACGGCCTCAGCCTGCTGCTGCTGTTGCTGGCCAGCTTCCTGACCGTGCTGGCGGTGTTGACGTCCTGGAGGTCGGTGACGCGGTCGGTGGGGTTCTTCCACTTCAACCTGCTGCTGATCCTGACCGCCCTGTCGGGCGTGTTCATCGCCTTCGACCTGTTCCTTTTCTTCGCCTTCTGGGAAATCTCCCTGCTGCCGCTGTACTTCCTCATCGGCATCTGGGGCTACGAGAACCGGGTCTACGCCACCACCAAGTTCTTCATCATCACCCAGGGGAGCGGGCTCCTGATGCTGCTGGCCATCCTGGGGCTGGTGGTGGTGCACTGGCAGACCACCGGGGTCATGACCTTCGACTACCTGGAGCTGTTGGGCACGCCGATGTCGGAGAGCACGGCGTTCTGGCTCATGCTGGGCTTCTTCATCGCCTTTGCGGTCAAGCTGCCGGTGGTGCCGCTGCACACGTGGTTGCCGGACGCGCACACCCAGGCGCCCACCGCGGGGAGCGTGGCGCTGGCGGGCCTCGTGCTCAAGATCGGCGCCTACGGCATGCTCCGGTTCGTGGTGCCGATCTTTCCCCAGGCCGCCGCGGACTTCACCCTCATCGCCATGATCCTGGCGGTGGTGGGGATTCTCTACGGCGCGCTGCTGGCCCTGGGTCAGACCGACCTGAAGCGCATGGTGGCGTACACCAGCATCAGCCACATGGGCTTCGTCCTGCTGGGGATCTTCGCGTGGAACGAGCTTGCGCTACAGGGCGCGGTGATCATCATGCTGTCCCACGGCTTCAGCGCGGCGGCGTTGTTCATGATGGTGGGGGACCTGCAGCACCGTACCCATACCCGCGATCTGGGGAGCTTCGGCGGCTTGTGGACGATGATGCCCCGGATGGGCGGCGTGGGTCTGTTCTTTGCCATGGCCTCCCTGGGGCTGCCCGGCCTGGCCAGCTTCATAGGCGAGTTCCTGGTGCTCATGGGCGCGTTCCAGGTCAACGTCCCGCTGACGGTGCTGGCCTCGGTGGGGCTCGTGGCCGCCACGGTCTATTCCCTGTTGATGATGCAGAAGGTCTACTACGGCGCCAGGACGGACGACTGGAAGCTCGATGACACCAGCGGCCGCGAGACGGTGATCATGGCGTCCCTCATAGGCGCGACGCTGGGCCTGGGCCTCTACCCGCAGCCGGTGTTGACCACGTCCGGCAACGCCCTGGCCCAGATGCGGGAGTTCGTCGACAAGGCCCGGACGCCGGCGGCGCGCGCCGCGGCCGCGGAAGCCCGCAAGGAGGATGCCGTGGCATCCGTCACGCCGGATGGAGGTAAGCGGCCGTGAACCCCTTCGGTACACTGACCCCCATCGTTCTATTGGGCGTGACGCCGCTGGTGCTGATGCTGGTGATCTCGTTCCGCCGCAACCACGCGCTCACCGCGGTGCTGGCCCTGGCGGGGATGGCGGTGACGCTGGCGGTATTGCCGGCGGCGGTCGGGCCCTCGGGGCCGCCGGCGGCTCCGCTGCTGGTCATCGACGCGTACGCGTTGTTCTATATGGGCTTGCTTACGGCGGCCACCATGGTGGTGGTGGTGCTGTCGTACGGCTACCTGGACCGCGCGCCCGGGAATCGGGAGGAGTTCTACCTGCTGCTCACGCTGGCCACCTTCGGCTGCGCCGTGTTGACCGCGAGCAATCACTTCATCTCGTTTTTCCTGGGGCTGGAGATCCTGAGCGTCTCACTGTACGGCCTGGTGGCCTATCTCCGCACCACCCGGACGGCCCTTGAATCCGGCGTCAAGTACCTGATCCTGGCGGCGGCGTCCGCGGCCTTCCTGCTGTTCGGCATGGCGCTCATCTACGCGGATCTCGGCACCATGGACTTCACCGCCATGACATCGGTGCTGGCCGGGAAGGCACGGGAGCCCTCCCTGCTGCTGCTCGGCGGCTTCGCCATGGTTGTTATCGGCGCCGGCTTCAAGCTGGCGGTGGTGCCCTTCCACATGTGGGCGCCGGATGTGTACCAAGGGGCTCCCACCCCGGTGACGGCCTATCTGACCACGGTCTCCAAGGGCGCCATGGTGGCGCTGCTGCTCCGTTACGGCCAGTACGGGGGCCTGCTGGACTACGACTCGGTAGTGGCGGTGCTGGCCCTCATCGCCGTGGCCTCCATGTTCCTCGGCAACCTCCTGGCGCTGTTGCAGGAGAACATCAAGCGCCTGCTGGCCTATTCCTCCATCGCCCACCTGGGGTACCTGCTGGTGGCGGTGATCGCCGCGTCACGGGAAGGGTCCCATGCGGTGACGTTCTACTTGGTGGCCTATTTCATCACCTCGCTGGGCATCTTCGGCATCATCACTGCGCTTTCCGACGAGCGCAAGGAAGCCGACGAGGTCAGCGACTACCGCGGACTCTTCTGGCGCCGCCCCTGGGTCAGCGGCGCGTTGTCGCTCATGCTGTTCTCCCTGGCCGGGATCCCCCTCACCGCCGGGTTCGTGGGCAAGTTCTACGTCCTCGCCGCCGGGGTGCTGTCCGATCTCTGGACGCTGGTGATCCTCCTGGTGGTAAGCAGCGTCATCGGCCTCTACTACTACCTGCGCATCATCATCACCCTGTACCTGTCGCCGCTCGAGGACCCGTCCGCGCCCCTGTCCGCCACCCGCCGCTTCTCCCTGCCCGAGGGCCTCGTGCTCGCCGGTCTGACCGTGCTGCTCATCTGGTTCGGGGTCTATCCCGCACCGCTTCTGGGGGTAATCCAGGCGGCCATCGGCAGCCTCGCCTGAGTGCGGCCAAGCACCCACTATTCGTCATTCCCAACTCGATTGGGGTCCAGGTTTTCCGTCATCCCGGCCTTGAGCCGGGAGCCAGGTCTCCCGTCATCCCGGCCTTGAGCCGGGAGCCAGGGGAGGATGGGTGAGTGGAACAAGGCGCAATGCCGTCGCTTTCGGATCAGGCCTGACGGATGGGACGACGGGCGGAGGGTCAAGTCACGCCAGCAGCCCGCCGCGCAGGACCGTGACCGCCTGACCCGACAGGGTGACGCGTTGGCCGCGGACAACGACCTTGACGAGGCCGCCACGCTCCGACACCTGCCGCGCGGTGAACGTGTCCTGGCCGAGGCGGCGTTGCCAGTAGGGTCCCAAGCAGCAGTGGGCCGACCCGGTGACGGGGTCCTCGTCGATGCCGGTTCTCGGCGCGAAGAAGCGCGATACGAAATCGATGCCGTCGGCCTCCGCTCGCGCCGTGACGATGATCCCGCGCGTGTCGATCTCCGCGAGACGGCTGAAGTCCGGGGTGAGCCGCTCCAGCGTGGCCTGCGTGGCGACTTCGACGAGGTAGTCGAAGCGGTTCCTGCCGACGTAGGCCGGCTCGGCGCCCAGGCCGGCGGCCAGCCCGTCGGGAGCGGGCGTCGGCTCGTCCGGTTCCGCCGGAAAGTCCATTTCGATCCAGCCGTTGCGCAGCTCCGCCGACAAGCGGCCCGAGCGGGTGTGGAAGACGGCCGTTGCATCCTGCGGCAAATGCCTTTCTTCCCAAAGCACGTGGGCGCTGGCCAGCGTGGCGTGGCCGCAGAGGTCGACCTCGATTGCGGGCGTAAACCAGCGCAGGTCGAACTCGCCGGTCTCACGGCGGACCAGGAAGGCGGTCTCCGACAGGTTCATCTCCCGCGCCACCCTCTGCATCCACGCGGCATCGACCGGAGCCGGCAACAGGCACACGGCGGCCGGGTTCCCGCCGAACGGTTTGCTGGTGAAAGCGTCGACTTGAGTGATGGTCAAGGCCATTTTCGACTATTCAGCACAGTTCGGGGGCCGTGAGCAGTTTGTCCGCCAGGCGGGGCGGTTCAAATTCGACAGCCGTTGCGTCGGGCATCGCCAGCGACTCCACGATGCTCGGCCCCTTCTCGGCACTGCTTACCTGCGGGTTGAACTCTTGCTGGTCGTGACCTTATGGTCCATGCGCTCAGCCCTCCTCTGCACGAGTGGATATCTTACCACACACCCTCGTACAAGCCCGATTGACAGACGTAACGGACCGGGATTAACTAACTTCAACTCACCGGTGTGGTGGCAATAGGGCGAAGCAGCCGGCAGGTCCTCTGCGAAGGAAACGCATACATGGCAAGGGTTTCGACCGACAAACGAACGTCCAGCACGGCCGAGGACACCCTCGCGCAAAAGAGCCGCGACGAGAACGTTGTCTCCGGCGGTCACTTGGTGGCGGCGGCCCTCAAGAACGAGGGGGTGGACACCATCTTCACCCTGTGCGGCGGCCATATCATCGACATCTACGACGGCTGCATCGACCACGGCATCCGGGTCGTCGATGTGCGCCACGAGCAGGTGGCGGCGCATGCGGCGGACGGCTATGCCCGGCAGACCGGGCGGTTGGGCTGCGTGGTGACCACCGCCGGGCCGGGCTTCACCAACGCGCTGACGGGCATCGCCACCGCCTTCCGGTCGGAGAGTCCGGTGCTGCATATCGGCGGGCAGGGGGCCCTCACCCAGCACAAGATGGGCTCGCTCCAGGACCTGCCGCACGTCGACGTCGCCGCCCCCATCACCAAGTTCTCGGCCAGCGTGCGTTCCACCGAGCGCATCGCGGACATGGTGGCCATGGCGGCGCGGGAGTGCTTTGCCGGGGCGCCGGGACCGAGCTACCTGGAGATTCCCCGGGACGTGCTCGACCGGGAAGTGCCGGCGGACAAGGCCATCGTGCCGGAGGCCGGACGCTCACGCGCGTCCACGAAGTCCATCGGCGACCCCGCGGACATCGAGAAGCTGGCGGAGTTGCTGGCGCGGTCCGAGCGGCCGGCGGTGCTTTTGGGCACCCAGGTGTGGACCTGCCGCGGCCACGAGGCTGCCACCGGGCTGTTCAAGGCCCTCAACGTGCCCTGTTACATGAACGGGGCGGCTCGGGGCCTGCTTCCGCCCGGCGACCCTCACTACTTCAACCGCACCCGCGGCGATGCTTTCGGCGAGGCGGACGTCATCGTCATCGTCGGCACGCCCTTCGACTTCCGCATGGGTTACGGCCGGCGGCTTCGGGCCGACGCCACCGTGGTTCACATCGACATGGACTACCGGACGGTGGCCAAGAACCGCGACGTCGGCCTGGGTATGGTGGGCGATCCGGGGGCGATCCTCAAGGCGGTGCATGCGGCGGTGGGCGAACGCCCGGACAACGGCGCCGAGGGCCGTGCCCGCTGGCTTGAGCATCTCCGCGGCCTCGAGGATGAGCGGGCGGCGAAGCTCATGCCGATGTTCACGTCCGACGCCAGTCCCATCCACCCCTGGCGGGTGGCCTGGGAGCTCAACGAGTTCCTCACCGAGGACACCATCTACATCGGCGACGGCGGCGACGTCGTGACCATCAGCGCCCAGGCGGTGGAGCCACGGGCTCCGGGCAACTGGATGGACCCCGGGGCCCTTGGCGCGCTGGGCGTCGGGACGGGCTTTGCGCTGGCCTCCAAGCTGGTGCACCCGGAGAAGGAAGTCTTGTGCTACTACGGCGACGGCTCCTTCGGCATGACGGCCTTCGACATGGAGACCGCCAACCGGTTCGGCGCTCCCTATATCGCGGTCATCGGCAACAACTCCGCCATGAACCAGATCCGCTACGGCCAGCTCTCCAAGTACGGCGAGGACCGCGGCAACGTCGGCAACCTGCTGGGAGACGTGCCCTTCTCGAAGTTCGCGGAGATGCTGGGCGGATACGGCGAAGAGGTCGCCGACTGCCGCGAGATCGCGCCGGCGCTGCGCCGCGCCCGGGAGTCGGTGCGGAACTCCGGCAAGTCGGCCGTCGTCAACATCTGGGTGAATGCCGGCGAGTGGGCTCCCGGCACCAAGCGTCAGACCATGTACAAGTAGCCAAGCGTACAAGCTACAAGCAACCAGGGAACCACATGGACAAGGCACTCTCCGGCATTCGCATCCTGGACATGACCCATGTCCAGGCCGGCCCCACTTCGAGCCAGCTCATGGCCTTCCTCGGCGCCGACGTCATCAAGCTCGAGTCCCCCGCGGGCGACGCCACGCGCAAGCAGCTCCGGGACATCCCCGACGCCGACAGCCTCTACTTCACCATGCTGAACTGCAACAAGCGCTCCATCACGGTGAACCTGAAGAACGACCGCGGCAAGGAGGTGTTCACCCGGCTGGTGAAAGAGTGCGACGTCCTCCTCGAGAACTTCGGCCCGGGCGTATTGGACCGTCTGGGATTCGGCTGGGAGAAGGTGCACGAGTTGAACCCCCGGCTGATCATGGGCTCCATCAAGGGCTTCGGCAGCGAAGGTCCTTACGCCGCCTTCAAGGCCTACGAGAACGTGGCCCAGGCCATGGGCGGCGCCATGAGCACCAGCGGCATGTTCGACGGCCCGCCGGTGGTGACCGGCGCCCAGATCGGCGACTCCGGCACCGGCGTGCACCTGCTGGCCGGAATCCTGGCGGCTTTGCTCCAGCGGGAGCGCACTGGGCGCGGCCAGTACGTCGAGACCGCCATGATGGACTGCGTCATGAACCTCTGCCGGGTAAAGTTCCGGGACCATCAACGCATCGAGCACGGCCCGCTGGCCGAGTACTCGGTGCAGGAGTTCGAGGACTTCACCCCCCGGGCGGGCAACGATTCCGGCGGCGGCCAACTGGGCAACGCCGTCCCGTGCAAGCCCGGCGGCGCGAACGACTACCTTTACGTGGTGGTGCAGGAGCACGTGTGGACTGCCCTGGCCACTCGTATCGGCGGCGAGGCGCTGGCCGAGGACCCGCGGTTCACGGACATCGACGTCCGGCGCGCCAACCAGGATGAGATGTGGCGCCTGCTGGCCGAGTTCGCCCGTGACTACACCAAATGGGAGCTGATGGAGATCCTCAACGATCTCGACGTTCCCTGCGGCCCCATCATGAGCACCAAGGATCTGGCGCATGACGAGCATGTCCAGCTCCGGGAAATGATGGTCGAGGTCGACCACCCCGAGCGGGGGGCCTGGTACAACGTGGGCTGCCCCATCAAGCTCTCGGACTCGCCGGTGGAGGTCGAGCGCTCGCCGCTCCTGGGCGAGCACACCGACGAGGTGCTGAGCGAGGTGCTGGGATACGGCGCGGAGGAGATCGCCGCGCTGAGAAGCGCGGGTGCGTTCACTCGATAGATTCTTCCGAATTGAGATGAGCCCGTCGCACGTCAGCGGAAGCCGTCGGGTTCATCCTCCAGGAAGGGAGGCCGTACAAGATGCAAGCGGGAACTGATCGGCGGGAGCAAGTCCTCGCGGTCTTGAATGACGCCAGGTCCGAGGGACGCACCGCGTTGTCGCCGTCGGAATGCAGCGCCTTGCTGCGGGCCTACGGCGTTCCGCTGCCGCGGGACGGCGTGGCCCAGTCTGCGGCGGAGGCCGCGGAACTGGCCGAGGACATCGGCTTTCCGGTGGTGATGAAGATCGTCTCGAAGGACATCCTGCACAAGACCGAGGCTGGCGGCGTGCTGGTGGGGGTGGCCGGTCGGGAGCAGGCGGAGCAGGCCTACGGGACTCTCATCAAGAACGCCCGGGCCTACAAGGCAGACGCCGTGCTGGGCGGTGTCCAGGTCCAGCAACAGGTGTCCGGCAAGGGCGTGGAAGTCATCGTCGGGGCGGTGACCGATCCGAGCTTCGGCAAGGTGGTGGCCTTCGGACTGGGCGGGGTGCTGGTGGAGGTGCTGCGCGACATCACCTTCCGGCTGGCGCCGGCAAGCCGTGACGACGCCCTCTCCATGCTGGACGGCGTGGCCGCAGCGGAAGTCCTCAAGGGAGTGCGGGGCGCCGCCGCCGTGGACCGCGAGGCCTTGGCCGACATCATCGTCAACGTGTCGGAGCTGGTGAGCGAATTCCCGGAGATCCGGGAAGTGGATTTGAACCCGGTGCTGGCGGATGCCGACGGCGCCGCCGCGGTGGACAGCGTGATGACCGTAGACTTCGCGCCGCAGCCCGAGCCCTACCGACCCTCCCGGGACGAGATCGTCTCGGCCATGCAACGCATCATGAATCCCAGGGCCGTGGCGGTCATCGGCGCCTCGGATGGGGAAGGGAAGATCGGCAACTCGGTGATGAAGAACATCATCAACGGCGGCTACGCCGGCGCCCTCTACCCCATCAATCCCCGGGCCGACGAGATCCTTGGGAAGAAGTGCTACAAGAGCGTCAAGGACATTCCGGAGGACGTGGACGTGGCCATCTTCGCGGTGCCCGCCAAATTCTGCGCCGCCGCCATGACCGAGGTGGGGGAGAAGGGCATCCCGGGCGCGGTGATGATCCCGTCGGGCTTTGCCGAGGTGGGCGAGAAGGAGATGCAGGAGGAGTTGCTGGCGGAGGCGCGCAAGCACAACGTGCGCGTCATGGGGCCCAACATCTACGGATTCTACTACACGCCGGCCAACCTCTGCGCCACGTTCTGCACCCCTTACGACGTCAAGGGGCCGGTGGCGCTGTCGTCCCAGAGCGGCGGCGTGGGCATGTCCATCATCGGCTTCAGCCGCTCCACCCGGCTGGGGGTCTCGGCCATCGTCGGCCTCGGCAACAAGTCGGACCTCGACGAGGACGACCTGCTGACCTACTTTGAGCAGGACGACAACACCCAGGTGGTGGCCATGCACGCCGAGGACCTCAAGGACGGCCGCAGCTTCTACGAAGTGGCCAGCCGCGTGTCGAAGAAGAAGCCCGTGGTCATGCTCAAGGCCGGCCGCACCCAGCTCGGCGCCCGGGCCGCGGCCTCCCACACCGGCGCGCTGGCGGGCGACGACAAGGTCTATGATGACCTTCTGAAGGCCTGCGGCGTGGTCCGCGCCTACTCGCTGAACGACATGCTCCAGTTCGCCCGGGGTCTCTCGGTGCTGCCCACCCCCAAGGGCGAGGAGATCGTCATCATCACCGGCGCCGGCGGCTCCGGGGTGCTGCTGTCGGACGCGGTGGTGGCCAACGGGCTCTCGCTCATGAAGTTTCCCCAGGACCTGGACGAGGGCTTCAAGCAGTTCATCCCGCCCTTCGGCGCCTCGGGCAATCCGGTGGACATCACCGGCGGCGAGCCGCCCACCACTTACCAGCGGACCATCCGCTTCGGGTTGGAGGACGATCGCATCCACGCGCTGATTCTGGGCTACTGGCACACCATCATCACGCCGCCCATGGTCTTCGCCGAGCTGTGCGCCCGGGTGGTGCAGGAAGGCCGGGACAAGGGCATCGAGAAGCCCGTGGTGGTGTCGCTGGTGGGCGACGTGCAGGTGGAGGAGGCCTCCGAGTACCTTTACGAGCGGGGCATCGTCGGTTGCCCCTACACCACCGAGTTGCCGGTGGCGATCCTGGGCGCCAAGTACCGGTGGGCGAGGGGTGCGGGGCTGCTGGGTGGGTGAAGGGCGAAAACCACTGTTTCGCCATAGCCACGGTGCGGCCGGCGAAGGATGTCCCGAAACCCGTCTTGCGCATCTATCTCCACGGAGACAATACCCGCAACAGGAAACGCGGAAGGCCCTCGGATTCCATGTACAGGTATGCGGCGCGGACAGCCGCCGGTACCATTTCGGTGGCCATGTTGCGGCCCGAACACTTCGACTACGAAGGCCGGCAGACCAATCCGGTGAGCATTTGCCGTCCCTATGTGGCGCGCCTGCGGGAGCGGGGGGTCTCCGTCAAGCTGGATGTCGTCGAAGGCATCAAACACAATTTCGGTCGAGTGGCGTTTACCAAGGCGTACAACACGGCCTTGGCCGAACTGAACAAGGAGTGATCAACCATGGAACGACTACCGCGCGGGGCGAACTTCCAACGCAGCCTGATGCTATGGCAGATCGGGCTGCATGTCGCCGGTGACCCGAACACCCCGTACTACGGCAACCGGGACATGTGCATCTCGGTGGGGAGCGGGTCGGCGGACAACTTCCGGCCCTGGCTGCGCATGTCCACGGGCTCGCCCATCATCGCCCACGGGGTGGCCCGGGGAGATCTGGAGATGTCCATGGTCAACCCGTCGGCCTTCCTGACCCAGGCCTACCGGGGCGTCGGGCTCTTCAAGGAGCCGCTGCCGCTCCGCGTGGTGGCCTGCTACCCGTCATGGGACCGCTTCGTGTTCATGATCCACCCGCGCACCGGGCTGACGTCACTGTCGCAGATCAAGGAACAGAAATATCCGTTGAGGTTGTCCATCCGCGAGGACGCCACTCATTCCACCCGGGTGCTGCTGGACCAGACCCTGGAGATCTACGGGTTCACGCTGGCGGACCTGGAATCCTGGGGCGGCAGCCTGCAGCTCAACGGCGGACCCGGCGACGAGCGGCGCATGGCCGCGCTCAAGGATGAGACCATCGACGCGGTCTTCGACGAGGGCTTGGTCCTTTGGTTCGACGACGCGTTGTCGCGCGGCTTGGAGCCGGTGACGCCGGACGACTTCGCCATGGAGCAGTTCAACGCGCTGGGCTGGCGCACGGTGATCATGCCCGCGGGCTGCTATCCTCATCTCAACGCGGACCACACCTGCATCGACTACGGCGGCTGGCCCCTCTACACCCGGGCCTCGCTGCCGGACGAGGACGTCTACAAGGTGTGCGCGGCGCTGAAGGAGCGGCAGAACGAGATCTACTGGGAGACGCTGACCGGCATCGACCAGTTGTGGAAGGACACCGAGGCCACGCCCCTGGACGTGCCGCTCCACCCCGGAGCGGAGAAGTTCTGCAGAGAGCAGGGTTACCTGTGACGGACCTTGAGGGCCTGACCATCGCCGACGCCGCGCGCCGGATCGAGGCGCGGGAGCTCTCCCCGGTCGAGTTGACCCGTGCGTTTCTCGAACGTATCGACCGGCTGGATCCCGAGCTCAACACCTTCGTCACCTTGACCCGGGAGCAGGCGCTGGCGGATGCCGCCGAGGCCGAAGCGGACCTGGCGGCGGGCCGCTACCGCGGTCCGTTGCACGGCATCCCGGTCTCCATCAAGGACAGCCTCGCCACCGCGGGTATCCGGACTACGGCGGGCTCCAAACATCTTTCCGATTGGATCCCGGATGAGGACGCCACGGTGGTGGCCCGGCTCAAGCAGGCCGGGGCGGTGATCCTGGGCAAGACCAACCTGCACGAGTGGGCGGCCGGCTGCACCACCATCAATCCCTACTATGGCACCACCCGCAATCCGTGGGATCGGAACCGGGTCTCCGGCGGTTCCAGCGGCGGGTCGGCCGCGTCCGTGGCCGCGGGCCTGGCCCTGGGCTCCATCGGCACCGACAACGCGGGCTCCGTGCGCAACCCGGCGTCCCTGTGCGGCGTGGTGGGGCTCAAGGCCACCTACGGTCGGGTGAGCCGGGTCGGCGGCGTTGCCGGCACCGGCGGCTATTCCACGGACCATTTCGGCGTCCTCACCCGCACGGTGCGGGACAGCGCGCTGATGCTGCAGGCCATTGCCGGCTCCGACCCCAGGGATCCGCTGTCCAGTGACGCTCCCGTGCCGGACTTCGGCGCGCTCCTCGGCGAGGGGGTGGCGGGTCTGAGATTCGGGATCGTCCGCGACTACTTCGACGACCTGGCGGTGGACGAGGTCAGGGGCGCGACGGCCGACGCGGTGGAGCTGTTGGAGTCCCTGGGCATGACGGTGCAGGAGTTGTCGATTCCGTACATCGAGCACATCCCCATGGTGCAGCTCGTCACCGCCCGGGCGGAGAACCTGTCGCCGGCCGAGCCTTTTCTGCGCACCCGCCCGCGGGACTACAGTCCGGGGCTGATGCGCCGGCAGGTCCTCGCGCTGACGCTCCCCGCCCACGCGTACGTCACCGCACAGCGTGTCCGGCGGCTCATCTGCGAGGCCTTCGACCGGGCCTTCGAGCAGGTGGACGTGATCGTGAGCCCGGCCGTGAGCATGCCGGCGGAAACCATCGAGGAGTGTGAGCAGGGGTACGTGGAAACGGCGGGCGGGCGGATCCCGTTGTCGGACGCCCGCGGCACCCGGGGGACCCTTTGCACGATCCCTTTCAATGTCACCGGCGCGCCGGCCGTCAGCGTGCCCGGCGGCTTCTCCGCCCAAGGTCTCCCCATCGGGCTGCAGATCGCCGCCCCCCATTTCGAGGAGGCGGCGCTGCTGCGGGTGGCGCACGCCTATGAGCAGGCGGCGGGATGGCACACCCGAAGGCCGCCGCAGATTTCTTGAGTTGCGATTCGGTTCATAAGGGACAGGAGGTCCAATGAGACACCGTGACTTGGGAGTGCTGGTCTACGACAATGTGAAAGCGACGCCGGGATACACGCTCATCGTGCCGCAATCGTCAACCAAGGCGTACATCATCGGCATGCGCGGCGAGGTGCTCCACGAGTGGTCGTTCCCTCTTTGCCCGGGCAACTACGCGTATCTTCTGCCCAACGGCAACCTGCTCTGGGCCGGCCGCACGGAGGACGGGCCGCCGCTTCGGCGCGGCAAGGGCGGCCTCCTGCGGGAGTACACCTGGGACGGAGAAGTGGTGTGGGAGTACAGTGACCCGGGCCAGCACCACGACTTCCGGCGTCTCCCGGACGGCAACACCATCTACATCGGCTGGGAGCCGGTGCCGGCGGACGTGCAGCCCCGTATCAAGGGCGGCCGGCCCGGCAGCGAGCACGAGGGCCTCACCTACGGCGACTACGTGAGGGAGGTCTCTCCCGCGGGCGACACGGTGTGGGAGTGGCACGCCTGGCGTGACCTGGACCTGGACCGGTGGGAGATGTGCCACTCCTGCGGCCGGGACGAGTTCGCCCACGCCAACGCCTGCTTCCCGCTGGACGACGGCGGCGTGATGCTCAGCTTCCGGCGCCTCAACGCCATCATGATGATCGACCGGGAGACCTGCAAGACGCGCTGGGCTCACCAGGACGCCACCTGGGGCCATCAACACGACTGCACCCTGCTGCCCAACGGCAACATCCTGCTCTTCGCCAACGGCATCCACTGCATCGACAACCCGTACTCCCGGGTCATCGAGCTCGATCCGAAGTCGGGCGAAACCGTCTGGTACTACAAGGGCTCGCCCATCTGGACGTTCTTCAGTCCCAACATCAGCGGCGCCCAGCGCTTCGACAACGGCAACACCCTCATCTGCGAGGGGCAGATGGGACGGGCCTTCGAGGTCACCCAGGCCGGCGAGATCGTCTGGGAATACGTGTGCCCGCACTTCGCCGACTACGAAGGCCGCGGCCCCGCCAACAGCATGTTCCGGGTCTACCGCTACGCCGCGGACTCCCCGGAGATCGGGGGGAGGCTGGCGACGCCGGTGGGGTGGTAGGGGTGGCGTGACGCGTCGAAGCCGCGTTCTGCAGCAGGTGCCGGTTGCTGGCCCGGGATGTCATTACCATGAAAAGTCGGTGGTTATCACCGAGTTTTCGTGGTACGTATGAGGCATGATCCCGCGCTCCAGGCACGTCAAGGAGATAGCACGGCGGCTCCGGAACTTCGAGGTGGTGGCCATTCTCGGTCCGCGCCAGATTGGCAAGACCACCTTGGCCAGACAGGTGGCCGAGCACCAATCGGGCCGATTCCATCACTTCGATCTCGAGGACCCGGGGGCCCTGTCCAGGCTGGCAGGGGACGCAAACCTCGCCCTGCGCAGTCTCAAGGGGCTGGTCGTCATCGATGAAGTGCAGCGTTTGCCCAATCTCTTCCCGCTGCTTCGGGTGCTGGCGGACCGCCGGCCGCGGCCGGCGAGGTTCCTGGTTCTGGGCAGCGCGTCGCCGGATCTCCTCCGGCAATCCTCCGAGTCCCTGGCAGGCCGGATCAACTACTACGAGTTGAATGGTCTAGGGCTTGACGAAGTGGGGAATCAACGTCTCCGGCGGCGCTGGCTGCGCGGCGGTTTCCCGGCGGCCTATCTGTCGCAATCGAACCTGACCTGTTTCGAGTGGTTGGAGAGCTTCGCCCGGACCTTTGTCGAGCGTGACCTGGCGCAGCTCGGCGTGAGAACGCCGGGTGCCACGCTGCGGCGTTTCTGGGCCATGCTGGCGCACCGTCACGGTCAGACCTGGAACTCCTCGGAGTTTGCCCGCTCGTTCGGTGTCGCGGATACCACCGTACGCCACTACCTCGACATCCTCACCGACACCTTGGTGGTGAGACAACTGCCGCCCTGGCACGCGGACCTGAAGAAACGGCAAGTCAAGGCGCCCAAGGTGTACATCCGGGATTCGGGGGTGGTGCATCATCTGCTCGGGATCAGGAGCGCCGCGGACTTGGATGTACATCCCGCACGGGGGAGTACGTGGGAGGGGCTCGTGTTGGACTTGGTCATGGAACGACTACGGACCGCAGGGCGGGAGTTCTACTACTGGCGAACCCACACGGGCGCCGAGGTCGACCTGTTCACCGTATACGGGAGGGAACGACGGGGCGTGGAAGTGAAGCTCACCTCGGCGCCGACCGTGACACCTTCCATGCGCCACGCCGTCGCCGACCTGGATCTCACCGATCTGGTCGTGGTCCACGCCGGGCAAACATCCTTCCCCATGGCGGAAAGAATACGGGCTGTATCAGCGCACCGACTGCTTGAGGATCTGTGAGGAAGAAGAAGTAATTTCGGCAACGAACTCGTTCGGCCTTGCGTTCCCGTCTTCACAATGATCGTGTATGGGCGTCAGCCCTTCCGAAAATGCAGGACCCCCCACTGCAAGTAACCCCGCTCCCCGCCGTCCACCCAGTGCTGCAGGCCGGTCTTCACGCGTTGGACATGATCCGCGCCGCACTGCTTGGTCAGATCCTTCTCATTGGCGAGCAGTCCCTCGAGGATTCGGCCGTAGTGGGTGGCGAGGTGCGGCGTGAGGTCGACGAAGTCCAGCTCCTGCAAACCCAGCTCTGACGCCATCGCACGGTACTCCCGGAGGGATCCCAGGGAGTCCAGGTGGACGCGGTCGAGGATGGGTTGCAGGGCTTCGGGAGGGCAGAGCTCGCCCTGCATGGGGTCGGTGAAAATGAACTGTCCGCCCTTGCACAACACCCTGGCGACTTCGGCGAATACCTGCCGCCGCCGGGTGCTGTGCAGGATGGCGTCCTGGGACCATACCACGTCGAAGCTGTCGTCCGTGACCGGGATGTCTTCGAAGCTTCCGTCCACCACGTTGATGGCCAGAGAGCACCTGTCTCTGGCATTGAGATCCCGGTTGCGCGCGTTCTGGATGTCGCTCAGGTTCAGGCATGCTACGTGGCAGCCGTATTCACGAAACAGGAACCGCGCCGATCCCCCGTGGCCCGCGCCGATGTCCAGCACGCGGGTGCCCGGGCCCAGTTCATGGATCATGGAGGCGATTCGCTCCACGGTCCGCTGGCCGGCGTCGTCTACCGTGTCTTCGTCGTTCTCGTAGATGCCGAGATGCAGGTGCTCTTCCCCGTACGAGGTATCGTAGATCCGCCGCACGTCATCGCTGTTGTAGTAGCTCCTGACCGATTCCACGGCCTCGGCATATTGGCCCTCCGCGGGATTCTCCTTCATGGCGAACCCGTCCGGCCGTCACACTTTCCGGAAATGGAGAATTCCCCATTGGAGATGGCCTCCGTTGCCGCCGTCCACCCAGTGCTGCAGGCCGGTCTTCATCCGGTCGATGTACTCGGCGCTGCACACCTTGAGCAGGTCCCAGTGATTGGCCTGCACCTCGTCGAGGACCCGCGCGTAGTGGTTGGCGAGCTGCGGCGTGAGGTCGACAAACTCCAGTTCCTCGAAACCCAGGCCCGAGAGCATGGTCCGGTATTGAGGGACCGACCCCAGGGAATCCAGGTGAATGCGGTCCAGGATGGGCTGCAGCACCTCCGCGGGGCAATCCTCGCGTTGCATGGGATCGGTGAAGATGAACTGTCCGCCCTTGGCAAGGACCCGGTCGACCTCCTCGAACACCTGCCGCCGGTTGCCGCTGTGCAGGATGGCATCCTGCGACCACACCACGTCCACGCTGTCGTCGGGCATGGGTATTTGCTCGAAACTTCCGTCCACCACGTTGATGGCCAGAGAGCACCTCTTACGGCCGTTGAGGTCGCGGTTCCGGGCGTTCTGCACCTCGCTCAGGTTCAGACATCCGACGTGGCAGCCGTAGTTGTCGACCAGGTATCGGGCCGAGCCGCCGTACCCGGAGCCGATGTCCAGCACGCGGGTGGTCGACTCCAGCCCGTCGATCATGGACGCCATTCTTCTCACCGTCCGCCGGCTGGCGTCGAAGATGGTATCCCCGTCGCCTTCGTAGAGGCCGACGTGGATGTCTTCGCCGCCCCACACGGTGGCATAGAAGCGGTCGGCGTCGTTGCTGTTGTAGTAGTCTCGTGCCGTCTCCACCGTTTCGGAATAGCTGGCTCCCAACGTGATCTTGGCGGGCCGTTCCTCGTTCTTGTAGAGCTTCTCCGCCACGTGGATGAAGAAGTCCGGGTCTTCCACGCGGTGGCTCTCCTGGAAGTCGGCGAAGGTCTTCACCTGCTGGAAACCGACCTCGCCCATGAGCTTCCGGACATAGTCCTTGCGCAGGGGGAACATGTTCAGGTGGAAAACCGAGTTGTCCGGAAACTCGTACCGGAACCGGGCCAGCCCTTCGTCCACGTACTCGGGCGCGGCGCTGACGTTGTCGCCGCAGTAGTAGTAGATGTGCTTGGAGGTGAACCCATCGTCGAGGATGTCGTCGTAGTTCCGTTGGTCCAGGACCAGGACGCCATCATGTTCCAGCACCGAGTAGAACTCGGCGAGGGCCTTCCGGCGATCCTGCTCCGAGAACAGATGGGTCAGCGAGTTTCCCAGGCAGATGACTGCGTCGTATTGGGTATGGACGTCCCGGCTCAACCACCGCCAGTCGGCGTGGAGGGTCTTCATGATGAAGCCCTGCTCCCTGGCGTTCTCGAAGGCTTGAGCCAGCATTTCGGGGCTGCCGTCCACGCTGGTGACGTCGAACCCCGCCTTCAGGAGCCGGATGGAGTGGAACCCCGTTCCGGTGGCCACGTCCAGCACGCGCTCGACGCCGCGCTCCTTCAGGATGTTGATGAAAAAGTCCCCTTCGCTGGCGGCTCTGGCGTCCCAGTCGATGAGCTCGTCCCACTTCCGGACGAAGCTGTGCACGTATTCGCGCTTGTACTGGTCGGTCTGCCGCTGGGCGATGGGGTTGTCGCCATACAATTGTTCCTCGGCCACGGTAGGACCTCCTTTGGTTGCGGGCCTCAAAAAACGCCGGTTCGCGCTGGCATCGACACACTGGGCGCGAGATGGGCAGGAAAACGGGCAGGAACGTCTCTAGTCTCCCAACATTGGCCGAACAAAGTCAACCCCACCCCACGTTGTGTCCCGATGACAGGAATGTTATAAGGCGCGCACCGCGGAACGCTCATTCACACAGGATCCATCGGCACAGAGAGGAACCTTCATCATGGCGATATTCGATACCGTGCTTCACGGCGGCGCCATCATCGACGGCGCCGGCAACCCCTGGTACTACGGCGACCTGGCCATCAAGGACGGCCGGATCGCGGCCATGGGCCGGCTGGACCCGGGCTCGGGGACTCGTTCCATCGACGTCCGGGGCATGATGGTGACGCCGGGATATATCGACATGCACACCCACAGCGACCAGCCGCTGATCGCGGACGGCAACGGCGAGAGCAAGATCCGCCAGGGCGTGACCCTGGACATCATCGGTGAAAGCCAGACCGTGGCGCCGCTGGTGGGGCCGGTGTTCGAGGAGTACGTGGCCGAGCACCGCCACCGGAACGGCATCGAGGCGGACTGGAGCACGTTCAGCGAGTACTTCGAGCGGCTCGCGGCCGGCGGCATCTCCATGAACGTGGCTTCGGGCGTGTCGCCGCAGCAGGTCAAGCGCGTGGTGGTGGGCTTCGGGGAACGTCCCGCCAGCGCGGAAGAGCAGGAGCGGATGGACGGCTACGTGGCCCAGGCCATGGAGCAGGGGGCCTTGGGCCTGACGGCTGCGTGGCACGCCAAGGGTCCCGAGTACCCGGACGAGGTGGTCTCCATGGCCCGGGTGGTGCGCAAGTACGGCGGCTACTACGGCGTGCACCTGGGCAGCGAGGGCTTCGACATCATGGAGGAGCTCGAGAAGGCGCTTAAGGTAGGACGGGAGGCGGACATCCCCATCCACGTCTACCATCTGAAGATGCGCTCCAAGGAGAACTGGGGCCGGGTGATGCAGGTGGTGGAGCAGATCGAGGAGGCCCGGCGCGAGGGGCTGGACGTCACCGCCAACCAGTATCCCTACACCGCCATGCAGCACCCGTGGCGGCGGCTGTTCCCGCGCTGGGTGCAGGACGCGCCGGTGCAGGAGACCATCGGCGAGTTCATGAGCCCGTCGTTCCGCCAGCGGGTCATGGACGATCCCGAGTTCACCCAGTACGTCAGCGAGCACGGCGGCTGGGAAGGCATCGTGGCGGCGCGTCTGGACAAGCCCGAGCACCACGCTTGGGAGGGCAAGACCATCCAGCAGATCGCGGAGATACGCGGGCAGGACCCCGCCAGCACCTGTTTCGACCTGATCTATGGCGAGGGCATCTTCATCCACGGCATCCATCACACGCTCCGCGAGCAGGACGTGCAGGACGTCATGCAGGTGCCGTGGATCTCCATCGGCTCCGACGGCAGCGCCCTCAACCTCAAGTCCCGCGGCATGCCGCACCCCCGCAGCTTCGGCACCAACGTGCGGGTGCTGGGCCGGTACGTGCGCGACGAAAAGGTGCTGACCCTGCCCGACGCCGTGCGCAAGATGACCTCGTTTCCGGCCCAGGTGCTGGGGCTCAAGGACCGGGGCCTTCTCAGGGAAGGCTATTGGGCGGACGTTGTGGTGTTCGATCCCGACACGGTGGCGGACCGGGCCACCTTCGAGGAACCCAAGCAGTATCCCAAGGGCGTCGAGTACGTGTTCGTGAACGGACAGATGGTGATCGAGAACGGCGACCACAACGGCGCCCGGCCCGGGCGGGTCGTGTACGGTCCCGGAAAGAAGGAGGGGTGAGGATGGCGCTGCCGGAGAGTCTCTACGCGGACACGATCCTCGTCAACGGCACCGTGATCACGGTGGACGACGCGGACCCGATGGCCGAGGCCGTGGCTCTCAAGGGCGGCCGGATCCTTCACGTGGGAAGCAACGACGAGGTGCGGCAGTGCGCCGGCCGGAACACGAGGGTCATCGACTGCGGCGGCAAGACGGTGCTGCCCGGGTTCATCGAGCCCCACACCCACTTCATGTCCTTCGGCGTCCGCCTGGGGATGGTGAACGTCCGCACCCCGCCCAACAACTCCATTGAGGACGTCCTGGCGCGGATCCGCGAGCGCGCGGCGGTGATCCCCAAGGGGCAGTGGATCGAGGCCCAGGGCTACGAGCACACCGCCGTCGCCGAGAAGCGCTGGCCCACCCTTGCCGAACTCGACAGCGCGGCCCCCGACAACCCGCTGGTTATGACCTACCGGTCGTCCCACGTGTGGATGGCCAACAGCGCGGCGCTAAAGCTCGCCGGCATCGATGACGACACGCCCCAGCCCGAGGGCGGCCACATGGACCGGGATCCGCGCACCGGCAAGCTCACCGGGGTGTTGAGGGAGAAGGCCGCTGCCCGGCCGGTGAATAACCTGGTGCCGCATCCGACCCTGCAGCAACTCAAGGACGGCGTGGAGCTGGCGGGCCGCGAATACAACTCGGTGGGCATCACGTCCACCCACGACGCCGGCACCGGCGACACCCCGGATTACTACCGGGCGTACCAGGAGACCATCGACGAGGGGCGTCTCAAGGTGCGGGTCTACCTGATGATCCACGATTTGCCCTACAAGCGCTTCTACCTGGAACGGGACCTGGGGCTCCGCACCGGCTTCGGCAGCGACTGGCTCCGGTTGGGCGCGGTCAAGACCTGCAGCGACGGCTCCATCCAGGTACATACCTGCGCGTTCTACGACCCCTACATCACCAGCGACACCGACGATCCCACCAAGGACCCCCGCGGGGTGCTCCAGTACTCGCCCGAGGACCAGAAGAAGCTGGTGCGGGAGGCCCACGGCAAGGGCTACCAGGTGGCGATCCACGCCCAGGGCGACCGCGGCGTCGACGTGGCCCTGGACGCGGTGGAGAACGCCATGAACGAGGTGCCGCGGCCCGACCCGCGCCACCGCATCGAGCACTGCCAGGGAGTCACCCGGGAAGCGCTACAGCGCATGAGCCGGCTGGGGGTCATCGCGTCGTTCTACCCGCACCACCTGTGGTACTGGGGCGACCGCCACATCCACGACTTCCTGGGCATGGAGCGGGCGCAGCGGTTGGACCCCATGCGCACCGCCATCGACCTGGGCGTGGTCACGGTGGCCCACTCCGACACCCCCATCGCGCTGCCCAAGGACCCGCTGTTCGCCACCGATCCGCTCTTCGGCATCTGGTGCGCGGTCAACCGCAAGACCCGCGCGGGCGTGGTGCTGGGCGAGAACGAGCGCATCACCCCGATGGAGGGCCTGCGCGCCTACACCATCAACGCCGCCTACGCGGCTTTCGAAGAGGGTATCAAGGGCTCCATCACGGCGGGCAAGCTGGCCGACCTGGTGGTGCTGGGGGACAACCCGCTGACGGTGGACCCGTGGGAGATACGCAACATCCCGGTGGAGCGCACCATCGTCGGGGGAGAGGTGGTTTACGAAGCCTGATCCCCTCACCGTCATTCCCGCGAAAGCGGGAATCCAGGGGTGGAGAGGGGCGAAAGGCGGAGTGGTTTCCCGCCCCCCGCCGCCTGGATTCCCGCTTTCGCGGGAATGACGGTGAGGGGCGGGAAGGTCGTCGTGGCCCTTTGCGATCAGACTTTGACGTCCATCTCCTCCAGCAGGATCTTCTCGTCCGGGCGCGGCGTCCACACTACGTTGCGGGCCGCTCCGTAGTGGTCGAAGAGCTGGTACAACGGGATCATCGGCGCCTCCTCCATGATGACCGCGTTCATCTTCTGGAGGATCTTCAACCGCTTGGCGTCGTCCGGCTCGGCCTGCTCCGCATCCACCAGCGCGTCGAATTCGGCGTTGCTGAAGTTGGTGCGCTTGGAGCCGCCGGTGCGGAAGTACTGGTACAGCGGCGTGTCGGTGTCCAGCACGCTGCCCCTGCCGATGTAGTAGAAGGGGCTCTTGCCGCCGTTGACGCCATCGCGGCCCCAGAAGACCACCCATTCCTGCGGCACGATCTCCACCCGGAAGCCGCCCTTGGACATCTGGCTGGCCACCACCTGCACCAACTCGGTGTCGTTCGCGTACTTGCCGGGCGAGTAGTGCAGCTTCACGTCCACGCCGTCGGGATATCCGGCCTTGGCCAGCAGTTCCTTTGCTTTCCTGGGGTCGTAGGGGTAGCGCTTGAGGTTGGGGTTGTACCCGTATACGCGGGGTCCCACGGGTCCCTGGAGCACCTCGCCGTTGCCGCCGAAGATGTTCTTGACGATGGAGTCCGCGTCCACACAGTAATTGGCGGCCTGGCGCACGAGCTTGTTGTCCCAGGGCTTGAAGTTGACGTTCAACGCGAAGAAATAGATCCGCAGGCCCGGTACGCTGCGCACCGAGACCCGGGAGTGGCGGTTGATCCGCTCCACCTCGTGCACCGGCACCCGGTCCATGACGTCGCACTGCCCCGCCTGGAGTCCGGCCATGCGGGAGTTGACCTCCACCACCTTGCGCCACACCAGCTCCTTGATGGCCGGCTTCTCGCCCCAGTAGTCGTCGTTCCGCGTCAGTACCAGGTCGCCGTCACGCTTGAAGCTGACGAACTTGTAGGGGCCCGTGCCGGTGGGGTGCTTGTCCACGTCCTTGCCGTACTTGTCCGCCACGGTCTTGCTCATGATGAAGCGGTTGCGCACGCCGCGGGACAGGAAGGTGACCGAGGGTTTCTTGGTGATGACGACCACCGTGTGGTCGTCCGGGGTTTGCACTTCCGCGACGTTCCGGAAAGACCGCCGCTGCAGGCTCCGCTTGTCGGTCTTCATCCGGTCGATGGAGAACGCCACGTCCGCGGAGGTAAGCGGGCTACCGTCGTGGAACTTGACGCCCTTGCGCAGCTTGAACTGCCACTCCTTGCCCCGGAACTCCCACGACTCCGCCAGCCGTCCGACGAACTTCGCCTGCGCGTAGTCGAACTCCACCAGCGGCTCCATCATGTGCTGCCACTGGCCGTATATGGCGCCGCTGCTGTGGTCGTAGGGGTGAAGGTTGTCCATGTTGCTGGCGTTGTACACGATCACGCGGTCCTTGGACGCCGCGTACGCGAACTGTCCCAGCGAAGGATTTATCAGGGCCGCGGCCCCCAGGGCGGCGCCGCCCTTGAGCACGTCCCGCCGGCTGATCCGTTTTCTTCCGTCGCTCATATCGCAACTCCTTTCCGTTCAGGTCCTTGGTTCTTCGGCTATTCTTCCCTGTTCATGGGATGGCGCTTGAGGAACTCCAGGAAGTGGGCGTTGGCGACGTCCGGCATCTGACGCAGGTAGCCGTGGTTGCCGCCTTCCACGAGCTTGAGCTCGGCGCCGGCGATGCCCTCCGCCAGCACCTTGGATGACTCCACGTGGCTGCCGGTGGCCGCGTCCACGGTATCGCCGGCGCCGCAGATGACCAGGGTCGGGCACTGGATGCGGTCCAGCAGGTGGCGGGTCTCGTGTTCCTGCCGGGCCACCACGTGGCGGAGATAAGGCTTCAAGGGCGTGAGGTAGGTCATGTTGACCTCCCGGAACTGCTGCACCTTGTCCGGGTGGTCCCGCACGAACTCGGGCGGAAACATGAAGCTGCCGCCAAAATGGTCTTCCATGTATTGCTTGTGGCCCTTCTCGGCCATCTCCACGGCGGTGGGGTAGGGGACGCCGCGCTCATAGTACTGGCCGTCGTAGGAAGTGCCGGGTCCGGAGCCCGAAAGGATGACGCTGTGGACCACCTCGGGATGGTCGATGGCGATCCACTGGCACACGCGTCCGCCCATGGAGTGGCCCATGAAGTGGGCCCGGCCGATGCCCAGCGCCTCCATCAGATTGACGCAGTCGTCGGCGAACATCCGGGTGGAGTAGTGGATGTCGGGCTTGTCGCTCCGTCCCGTGCCCCGGTGGTCCCAGGTCAGCACCCTGTAGTGCTGCTCCAGTCCGGGCACCTGGAAGATCTTCCAGTGGTCCCCGGACATGCCGGTGCCGCTCACCAGCACCAGCGGCTCCCCGTTGCCGTGCAGTTCGTAGTGGAAGTTCAGGCCGCTGACGTTGGCGATGGGCATGGCTCACTCGCGACGGGCACGGCGCGGGTCTCAGAACACCACAACGCCCCGGGCCGCCTCCCCCTGCTTCAACCGCTCGACGCCTTCGTTGATCTCTTCGATCCTGTAGCGGTGCGACACCAGCCGGTCCAGGTCCAGCCGGTCCGCCTTGTAGTGCTCGACCATCCTGGGGATGTCGATGAGCTGGCGCGCGTTGCCGTATCCCGTGCCGGTAAGGGTCTTCTGTTCCCTTACGAAGCGCAGGGGATTGATGGACGCGGTGTGGTCCATGGGAGCCATCCCCACCACCACGACGGTGCCGCCTACCCGCGCACACTCCAGTGCCTGCTCTACCGTGGGGCCGAGGCCGATGGCCTCGAACACGTAGTCCACGCCGCCGCCGGTGATCTCGCGGACGCGTTGGGCCGCGTCCTCACGGGAGCTGTTGATCTTGTGGGTGGCGCCGAACTCCTGGGCGTACTCCAGCTTTCCGTCGAGGATGTCGATGGCGATGATGGTACTGGCGCCCACCAGCCGGGCGCCCTGGATGCAGTTCAACCCCACGCCGCCGCAGCCGATGACGGCCACGGTGTCGCCAGCCTCCACCCGGGCGGCATTGGTGACGGAGCACACGCCGGTGGTGACGCAGCAGCCGATGAGGGCGGCCACCTCCGGCGGAACGTCGCCGGGGACCGGAACGGCCTGTTCCGCCGGGCACACCACCTGCTCGGCCCAGGTGCCCAGCCGCGCCGAGATGAACAGCGGCTGTCCCTTGAGGCTCACCCGCGCGGTGCCGTCGTGCATCATCTGGCGCGGGGAGTTGTGGCCGTTGCAGAGGACCGGGATGCCGCGCGCGCAGTTCTCGCAACGGCCGCAGTTGGCGCGGAAGGAGAGGATGACGTTGTCGCCCGGCTTGACGTGGTCGACGCCCGGACCCACGGCCTCCACCACGCCGGCGCCCTCATGGCCCAGGATCACCGGGGTCTGGTTGTCCCACTCGCCCTTGATGTTGTGCAGGTCGCTGTGGCAGATGCCGGTGGCGCCGATGCGGACCTGCACCTCCTGCGCCTTGGGGCCTTCGATATCCACGTCCTCCACCACCAGAGGGGTGTTCTGCTCCAGCAGCACGGCGGCCTTCATTCCTGCACCTCCATCACAAGGCTTTCGGGCACCCGCGTGGGCGACAACGCATGAAATTGGGCTGCTACTTGACCGTCATCTCCCAGGTACGGATCCTCTCGTCGGAACGAGGGTCCCACTCGATGTTGCCGGCGAACCCGTAGATGTCCGCCAGGTTCCACAGCGGCACCCACGGGGAGTCCTCTTTCAGGATACGGCCGATCTGGTGCAGGATCTTGGCGCGTTTCCCGGGATCGGCTTCCGCCATCTCCGCTTCAATGAGCTTGTCCAGCTCGGGGTTGCTGTAATCGATTCGCGGGCTTGCGCCGGTCTTGAAGTATTGTTCGACATGCGTGTGGACGTCGATGACGCTGCCCCGGCCGATGTAGTAGAAGGGCATCTTGCCCCCGTTGACCCCGGACCTGCCCCAGAACACCACCCACTCCTGGGAGATGAGCTCGACGTTGAATCCGCCCTTCTTCATCTGGGCGGCGATGGCCTGGAGCACTTCGCTGTCCTTGGGGTAGCGGCCCTGCGAGTAGTAGAGCTTCACCGAGACGCCGTCCGGGTAGCCCGCCTTGGCGAGCAGCTCGCGGGACTTCTTCGGGTCGTAGGGATAGCGCTTGGCGTTCGGGTCGTGGCCGATATAGGTTTTCGCGCCGGCACCCTCCACCACGAAACCGAGGTTGTCAAAGATGTTCTTGACGATGGAGTTGGCGTCCACCGAGTAGTTGGCCGCCTGCCGCACCAGCTTGTTGTCCCAGGGCTTGAACCCCGGGTTGATGGCCAGGAAGTAGATGCGCGATCCGGGAACGGACTTGATCGTGATCCTGGGGTTCTTCTTCAGCCGTTCCACCTCGTGGGGCGGCACGGCGTTGATGACGTCCACCTGCCCGGACTCCAGGGCCGCGACCCGAGCCGCCTCCTCGGTCACCTTGCGCCACACCATGGTCTTGACCTGCGGCTTCGGGGAGCCCCAGTAGTCGTCGTTACGCTCCAGCACCAGGTCGCCATCGCGCTTGAAGCTCTTGAACTTGTACGGTCCGGTGCCGATGGGGTGCTTGTCCACGTCCTTGCCAGCCTTCTCCGCGGCCGCCTTGCTCATGACGAAGCGGCTCTGAAGCTTGTCGAGGAACACGACATTGGGCGTCTTGGTCACCAGGACGATGGTGTGGTCGTCGACGACGCGCATCTCCGTCAACTCTCTCAGTTGTCGCCGCTGCAGGCTCTTCTTGTCCGTCTTGATGCGGTTGAAGGAAAACTCCACGTCGTGCGCGGTCAAGGGCGAGCCGTCGTGGAACTTGATGCCCTTCTTGAGCTTGAAGACCCACTCCTTGCCCTTGAACTCCCAGGACTCGGCCAGCTTCGGAACGTACTGGTTGGCCTTCTGGTCCACCTGCACCAGCGGCTCCATGATGTGCTCCCAGATGCCGTAGGCCGGGCTCAGGCTATGGTTGTAGGGGTGGAGCGAATCAATGCCGCCCGCGTGGTAGACCACCACCTTGTCCTTGGAGGCGGCCCATGCGGAGCCGCAGGCGAGCAAACCGAGAAGGAGCGCGGCACCCGTCACCAGTGCCCCTGTCCGCTTCCACAAACTTCCGCGAAAACCTGTTTCGATTCTCATTGAGCCGTCCCCCCTTTCGGAATGCGGACCCGTTCGGTCCGTATCCGGCGATACATATGAAATTGTGGTGTCCCAAGTCAACCCTGTAGGGCTCTCGATCGACGTTGCGTGGTCACCGCTCTATTCATAGGACCTGCGCCGCGGAAGCCGGCGTCCCGAACTTCAAGGTGCCGGGGGAGCGCATCAAGGACATCAAGGTGGAGATGACGGTGGTGGGTGGCGAGATCAAGTTCCAGGCGTAACGGTGCCGGCCGCTCGTCGGGCAGGCATGGGTCGAGGCCGCCCATGGCGCCCATGTGGATGCCCTCGGGGCATCTGCATGGGCGCCAACGCAAGGGAGATGGGTGCTACTTGATCCTCATCTCCCAGGCACGGATTCTCTCGTCGGAACGAGGTTTCCACTCGATGTTGCTGGCGGCGCCGTAGATGTCCGCCAGAACCCACAACGGCACCCACGGCGAGTCCTCCTTCACGATCCGGCCCAACTGGTGCAGCAGCTTGAGACGCTTCTCGGGATCGGTCTCCGCCTGTTCCAGCGCCATGATCCTGTCGAACTCGGGATTGCTGTAGTCGACACGAGCGCTCGCGCCGGTCTTGAAGTACTGCTCGAGGTGCGTGTGCGCGTCGACGACGCTGCCCCGGCTGACGTGGTAGAAGGGCAGCTTGCCGCCGTTGACCCCGGACTTGCCCCAGAACACCACCCATTCCTGGGTGATCAGCTCGACGTTGAAACCGCCCTTCTTCATCTGGGCCGCGACGGCTTGCACCACCTCGGTGTCCTTGGGATACCGTCCCGCGGAGTAGTACATCTTTACGTTGACGCCGTCCGGGTATCCTGCCTTGGCCAGAAGTTCACGGGACTTCTTGGGGTCGTAGGGATAACGCTTGGCGTTGGGGTCGAAGCCGATGTGTTGCTTCCCGGCGGCGCCCTCCACCACGAAACCGAGGCCGTCGAAGATGTTCTTCACGATGGGGTAGGCGTCCACCGAATAGTTGGCCGCCTGCCGCACGAGCTTGTTGTCCCAGGGCTTGAACCCCGGGTTGAGGGCCAGGAAGTAGATGCGCCCCCCGGGCACCGTCTTGATGTTGATCCTGGGGTTCTTCCTCAGGCGCTCCACGTCGTGGGCCGGCACCGCGTTGACCACGTCGGCCTGTCCGGCCTCCAGAGCCGCGACCCGGGCGGCCTCCTCGGTGACCTTCCGCCACACCAGGGTCTTGATCTGCGGCTTCGGGGAGCCCCAGTAGGCGTCGTTGCGCTCCAGGACCAGGTCGCCGTCGCGCTTGAAGCTCTTGAACTTGTAGGGTCCGGTGCCGATGGGGTGCTTGTCCACGTCCTTGCCGTACTTCTTCGCGGCAGCCTTGCTCATGACGAAGCGTGTCTTGAGCTTGTCGAGAAACACGACGTTGCGCGTGTCCGTCACCAGGACGATGGTGTGGTCGTCCACGACCCGCATCTCCACCAGCTCTCTCAGTTGCCGCCGCTGCAGGCTGTTCTTGTCCGTCTTGATGCGGTTGAACGAAAACTCCACGTCGTGGGCCGTCAGCGGTGAGCCGTCGTGGAACTTGATGCCCTTGCGCAGCTTGAACGTCCACTCCTTGCCGTTCAACTCCCAGGACTCGGCCAGCTTGGGCACGTATGCCCCACGCGCCTCGTCCACCTGCACCAGCGGCTCCATGATATGCTCCCAGATGGAGTAGGCCGGGCCCAGGCTGTGGTTGTAGGGGTGTAGGGAGTCGATGCTGCCGGCGTGGTAGACCACCACCTGGTCCTTGGAGGCGGCCCAGGCCGCGCCGGAGACGAGCACGCCGAGCAGGAGCGCCGCACCCGCGGCCATTGCTCCGGCCTGCTTCCACAAACTTCCGCGAAAACCTGTTTCGATTCTCATTGAGCCGTCCCCCTTTCGGAATGCGGACCCCTTGGGGTCCGTGTCCCGCGATACATATGAAATTGCCGTGCCGGAAGTCAACCCTGAAGGCCTCCGGATTGACGTTGCACCGGTGCGGCTATATTCATAGGACCTGCGTCGCGGACAACCGGCATCCCGGTATCTACCCTGGAGGTTCTCAATGGCAGGAAGTCACTTGCCCTATCCCGACACGGTATTCTTCAACGGAAAGGTCCGCACGTTCGCGCCCGGAGGCCGGATCGCTCAGGCCGTCGCCTGCTCCGGAGGCCGGATCGTCGCCGTCGGCGCCTCGGACGACGTGCGGCGGCTCTGCGGCGCCGACACCCGGGAAGTGGACCTCAGGGGCCTCACCGTCATCCCGGGACTGACCGACGCCCACGTCCATCTGGCGGACAAGGGGCTGGCGGACCGGGAGCTGGTGGACGTCCGCGACTTCTACGGCCCCGTCACCAACATCGACGTGGTGCTCACGCGCTTGTCAAAGAGGGCCGCGGTGACTCCCGCGGGCGATTGGGTGGTGGCGCAGGGAAGCCCGATGCAGGACTTCCGCATGAAGGACAAGCGCTTCCCGGACCGCGTCGACCTCGATTCCGCCGTCCCCGAGCACCCGACGTCCGTCTCCTTCGGCGCCCACGTCACCGTGGCCAATTCCAGGGGCCTGACGCTCGCCGGCATCGACCGGGAAACGCCGGATCCGGCCGGCGGCGCCATCCAGCGGGACTCCAACACCGGAGAGCCCACCGGCATCCTGCACGAGCGCGCCCAGCACATCGTGACGGGCGTGATCCCGGACTTCGACGCCACGGCGCGCAAGCTGGGCATCGCCTTCGCCGTGCAACAGGCTCTGGAACGGGGAGTGACCACCATCCACGATATCGTCAAGGACCCCTCGGCGGTGCGCGCCTACCAGGAGCTCAGGGCCGAGGGCGGCCTGCACATGCGATCGAGCCTCCTGCTGCGCGTCATCGAGTCCGAGATGAGCACGGACAGCGTGCTGGAGACCGGCCTCCAGACCGGCTTCGGCGACGAGTGGCTGCGGGTGGGCGGCGCGAAGATGAGCATTGACGGCGGCATCACCGGCCGCAACGCGCTCTTCTACGAACCGTACGTCGACACGCCCGATTACAGCGGACTCATCCGCATCCAGCAGGACGAGCTGGACGAGACCGTGCTGCGCTGCCACCGGGCGGGCCTCCGCTGCTGCGTGCACGCCATCGGCGACCGCGCCTTCGACATGTCGCTGGAGGCGTACGAGAAGGCGCTGACCGAATTGCCGCGCCAAGACCACCGCCACCGCATCGAGCACATGGGCAACTGGCTGATGTCGCCCGAGCGCATCGAGCGCCTGGTGCGCATGGGCATCGTGGCCATCCCCAACATCTCCCTGGGTTACTTCGTCGGCGATTCCATCCGCGCCGCCATCGGCGCCAGGCGCCTGGAGCGGGCGTTCCCGCTCAAGACGCTGCTGGAGGCGGGGGTGAAGATGGCCGGCGGCTCCGATGCGCCGGGGTACTGGCCGGTGGATCCGCTGCGCGACATCGGCGCCTACGTCTCGCGCCGCATGCTCTGGGGCGAGACCCTGGTGCCCGAGGAGGCCCTGAGCGTCCAGCAGGCCTTTGACCTCCACACCACCCATGCCTCTTTCGCCGGCTTCGAGGAGGATCTCAAGGGAACCCTGGAGGTGGGCAAGCTGGCGGACCTGGCGGTGCTGGCGGAGGACCCCTTCGAAGTGGCGCCGGAACGTATCAAGGACCTCAAGGTGGAGATGACGGTGGTGGGGGGCGAGGTCAAGTACCAGGCCTGAACCGGACAGGAGTCCGCCCGCAGGCTGCAGACGCCCGTCAGAAAGTCAGCCGCCAGGCGACTCCCGCACCGTAGACGGCCGGGTTCGGAGCGTGCCCGGGATTGGCCGTGTGCTGCAGCGACAGCACCGCCTCGCCCCCGGCCAGCGGCCGCTGGTGCTCGAGGCTCGTGGTCAGGGTCCGGCGCGACGGCGTCAACGAGAACGTCCGGGTCTCGTGGATGTGGCTGCCGTCGAGGCGCCTTCCCACCGGGACCGTGAGCCGTGCGGTGCCCGACTCCGCCCGGGGCGGCTGCGACACGGCCAACCGGGTGGTCCCCGTTTCTCCCTGCCGCGCGAGTCTGACGCTCCATGATGACAGCACCGCGGCGCCGGCCCGGAACATCGAGCCTTGGGCGCGCCCGATGCCTTGCGGCGTGTCCAGGGCCAGGGTGATCCGGCCGCCCAGGTTCCAACCCCCGCCCAGTCTCCACGCGTCGTCACGGTTGAAGTGGATGGCCGCCAGGGAAGAGCCGCCACGGAACGAGAAGGCCCCGCCGGCCCGGCCGTCGAGCCGTCCGGCCCTGCGGGTGAACCCCGCCACGGCGATACCGTCCGACAGCCGCAGACCCGCGCCGATGCCCTTCGTGGTCATCAACATGGTCACAAGGCTCGATTCGGCCGACGGGATGCAGGACGCTCCGGGCGTGTAGCCGTGGGCCATGAAGCAGGTGTCGGCGTCCTCCCGAGCGGTGAAGGAAGGGATGGGATCCGTCCGGTACCGACCGTTCCGCATCAGCTCGCCGGCTTGGGTCCAGAAGGGAAAGTTCCACGCGTCGAAGGATGCCACCTCCATCTCCTGGACACGCCGGGCCGCGTCCCCGTAGGCGGCGGGCATGCGCAGGAAGGTGGACTGGAGCAAGGCGCGGTTCCCTTGCAGGCCGGTGGTCAGGGTACCCACGGCGGTCAGGGCGGCAGTCGGGTCGATCACGCCGGCGCCGTAGAAGAACGAGTCGCTGAAGGTTCCGGTGTTGTCGGCGGTGTTCATCATCCGCTTGACGAGCTCGGTGTTGCTCACCTGTCCGCGGGCCTGGGCCATCATACGGGCCAGCACTCCTGAGACGTAGGGCGCCGCGTAGGACGTGCCGCTGTACAGGTAGCCGGGGCCGCCACCCGCGTCCGGAAAAAGAAAAGTCCCCCGAGCCGTGAGGCAGTAGTGCCGTCCATGCGCGTTTGCATCCCAGTCGGAAGGCAGGTTGCCGCAGACGTTGGCATAGTCGGCCAGTGCCGTCTCGGCGCTGTTCAATGCGGTGGCCACCACGGTGTGCCCGCGCAGCTCCGGGAAGTGATAGACTTCGAGGGCGTAAAGGCTGCGCGCCCCGTTGCCGTAGTCGTCCCGCCAGTTCCCCGCCGCCCATACCCGGACCGTCCGCTCATCGGCGCTGGTCCCGCTTTGTGTGAAGGCCGCCCAACGGAGCGGCAGTTGCGTCTTGAGGTTGTTGAGGTTGGCCATGTGGTCCGTCACGTCCTGGGGGTTGGCCGTAGTGTTGACGGGGATGCTGTAGCTGCTGTTGATGATGTCGACGGAGTCGTAGCGCTGCTTGATGGATCGGGCGAGGACCGGGTCGATCGTGCTCACGGACACGTTCCCCTTGTACGCCAGGTAGAAGTCTTCCAGGAAGGGGTCGTTGCCGATTCGCAGGGTGTCGACGCCCGGCAGCGTCACCGTGATGGTGTACTGATCCTCGAAGTCTTTGGCCATGGGAACGAGGACCGCTTGCGGCGCCAGCGTCCTGGCGACACGGGCTACCCGCGTGCCGTGGGAGACTCCGATCCCCGCGATTTCGTCCCCCGTCTGCAGCACCGACCATCCGAACCCATTGGAGGCCGTGTCATAGATGTACCACGGCCGGTCATCCGGAAAACCGTGCTCCCGCAACACTGTGCGGGCGAGTGCTTCCAGCCTGCTTCTGCTGCCGCCGGAATCCACGAAGTACACGCGACATTGGTCCGTGTCCTTGCAGTCGTCGAGCTCTGTCGTATCGGTGCCGTCGGTGAGGAACGGTCTCCGGTGCGTGAAGCTCGAGCCCCTGAACCCGATGCGGCTGCGGAGAGAGGGGTGCCTGAAGTCCACCACGCTGTCATCGATGCCGATGCGCACGCCGCTTGGATCGGCTCCACGATGGTCGGCTCGCCGGACCGTGTGATAGACGGCGTCGCCCGCCTCGGGTCTCGCGCCCTGGTAGCTCGCAGGGAAGCTGCCTCCCGGAAGGACGGCGGGGCCGCCACCGCCGCCGCTACCACCGCCGCTACCACCGCCGCCGCTGCAGCCTTGCAGGGCCACGACGGTGGCCATGGCGGCCGCCCGGAAGAGATTCCGGAACCGCTTCGATCCCCTTTGCCAAGCATCGCTTGGCCGACCATGTGAGGTCGGCGATTTCGCGGCCGCTGAGAAGACCTGGAACGGGTTCGTACGCACTTCGATGCCACCGCCGGGCGAGTGTTCCGGGCGCACCCCGGTGCGCGAGAGGGCAAATCGGGTATCAGTTTAGACTGGAATTTTCTTGTTGTCAAACAGGCGATGGCCGGGGACAGGGAGTGCGCCGGCCAGGCAAGACAATTCACGTCAACGCGGTTGAATCCCGGTTAGCGGAACCTCGGTATCGCCCGAAGGAACAGAATGGTTCGTCCCCTGGATCACTACCTCCAACGGCGTCGCCGAGTCTCTGTCCAATGAGATGCACAGGCGCTCACGGGTGAGGTCCAGGGCCAGCCGTCTCCCGCGGTAGAGGATCGCGAGGCGCAGGCCGGCCAGTTCGTCGGGCAGGCACGGGTCGAGGCGCAGGGTCTCGCCCAGCGTGTCGATGCCGGCATAGCGGGTCAGCAGGAGTTCGTCGAGCCCGCCCAAGGCCCCCATGTGCAAGCCCTCGGGCGTGGTGCCGCCCTGGATGTCCGCGACATCGCTCTGCAGCGCTTCCCGGAAATAGCGCCACGACGCGCCCGGGTCGGAGCGCGCGGACACCGCGGCGTGCACCACCCGGCTCAGGGTCGAGCCATGGGAGGTGCGGGCGGTGTAGTAGTCCACGGTCTTGCGGATGGTGTCGTGGCTGAGCTCGTACCCGAGTTGCCGGAAGATGGTCTGAAGCTCATCCTCGCGCAGCAGGTAGAACAGCATCAGCACGTCCGCCTGCTTTGACACCTTGTAGCGGTTGGGAGAGTCCTCCTCGGCCTCAAGGATGCGGTCCAGCCGCTCGATGTTGCCGTATTTCTCCTGGTAGCCCGTCCAGTCGAACTCCTCCAGCGCGTCATAGCCCTCGAACTGGCTGATGATGCCGTCGCCGTGGAACGGCACGGTCATCTTGCGGGTGATCTCGCGCCACCGCTGCTCTTCTTCTGTAGTGAGTCCGACTGCCTCGGCGATATCCGCGCCGTCTCCATCATCCAGCAGCTCGAGCGCCTCCCGGGCCCGCTCCAGCACCCACACCACCATCACGTTGGTGTAGGCGTTGTTCCGAAGCCCTCCGGTTTCGGCGTCGGGGTACATGTCGTGGTACTCGTCCGGCCCCATGACGCCGTGGATCTCGTAGCGCCCGGTGCTTTCGTTCCACGCGGCGAGGCTCGCCCAGAAGCGCGCGATCTCGAGGATCATCTCGGCTCCGTAGCGGGACAGGAAGTCCCGATCGCCGGTGGTCTTGTAGTAGCGCCAGACATTGTAGGCTATGGCGATGTTGACGTGCCGCTGGCGGTGGCTGTTGTCTTCCAGCCAGCGTCCGGAGTTGGGGTTCAGGTGCAGCTTCTGGGTCTCCTCGGTGCCGTCACTGCCGCTCTGCCAGGGGTACATGGCGCCGGCGTAGCCCTCTTCACGGGCGGCCCGGCGCGCCGCGTCCAGCCGGTGGTAGCGGTACAACAGCAGCGACCGGGCGATCTCCGGGATCCGCACCATGTAGAAGAAAAGGAAGTACAACTCGTCCCAGAAGATGTGGCCGCGGTAGGCTTCGCCGTGGAGTCCCCGCGCGGCTACCGCGGCGTCGAGATCCACCGTGTTGGGGGACGCGGTCTGCAGCAGGTGGAAGGCGTGCAGGCGCAGGATCCGCTCCTCCTCGGGGTGCGAGGGCAGCTCCACGTCACACCGGCGCCACAGCGAATGCCACGCGCTTGCATGGGACTCCAGCAACTCCACGAACCGGCCCGCCGCCGCTACCGCCGACCGGGCGGCTGCGCCGCATTCCGAGATGGCCCGGTCCCGGGAGGAGTACAGGGCTGCCGTCTTCTCCAGCGTCACCACCTGCCTCTTCCTCACCGTGACGGTGAACTCCTGGGCGATCGCCTCCGGCTCCTCGATGGTGCGGGATGCGCGTTCCTCGTATTCCTCCTGCCGGAAGAGTCGGGTGCGTGCTGCCAGCCCCAACCGTATGCGGGACTGGTTGGTCTGAGCCACCAGGTACACGCCGGCGTTTGCCGTACGCCCCTTCTCCAGGGTTTCCAGGTGCTTGGAATTGAGCTGGCGATAGCGCGGGACCCCGGCGTTGATGACCGAGCCGTCCAGGGAGGATCGGATCGTGACGCTTCCGGACCAGTCTTCCGCCAGGAGAGTCCAACGAAGGACCGCCAGGTGCGGATGCCGCATGTGCACCAGCCGCCGGCTGCGAATGAAGCTGGTACGCCCTTGGGGATCACGGAACCGGAGTCTTCGCGTCAGCAGACCGTTCTTGAGGTCCAGCTCCTGCTGGTAGGCAAGGACCTCCACAGCCGAAAGCTCGAACCACGGCCCGTCCTCCAGGCGGAACCGAAGCCGGAGCCAGTTGGGAAGGTTGACAAGGTCCTCGTTGACCACGACCCGGTCGCCGACCGTGGTTTCCAGCCGGTTGTAGCAGCCGGCGAGATAGGTTCCGGGGTAGTGCACGTCGCCGGCCTCGCCCCCTTCCGCCGCGCCGCGGGTGGCGAAGTAGCCGTTGCCGAGGGTGCACAAGGCTTCGCGCAGGCCCTGTTTGGCCGGGTCGAAGCCGTTATAGCGGAAGATCCACTCGTTCATGGTTCACCTTACAACGCTTCCCCTGTTCTACCAATGCTCGCGAGCCTCGCAACGTTTGGGAGAACGGGTGGTCGTGAAGGGGTCCTACAGGACCCCGGCGCGGATGGTATGGCGGGCAGCGATGCGTTGTCCGTGCGTGCGGCGGTTGCCGACGCTGTCCTCGAGCGGGGTCTCCTCGTCCACCACCTCCAGCACGGCCACGTCGGCCTCGCGGCCCGTCTCCAGGACCCCGAGGCGGTCTTCCCAGCCGATGGCCCGTGCGGCGTTAATGGTGCAGTCGGCGATGATCTCATCCAGCTCCAGTCCCAGCATCAGGAACTTGGTCAGGGTGGTGGGCAGGTCCACAACGGGCCCGGCGCCGCTCATTTTGTGGAGATCGGTGCTGATGATGTCCGGGCGGAGCCCCTGGTCCATGGCCCGGGCCACCAGATCGAAGTCGAAGTGCCCGTTGGCGTGGGCGACGTCAAAGATCACCCCGCGCTTCTGCGCCTCCAGAACGGCGGGACGGAGGCGGCCGTCCGGGTCCACGATGGCGGGCTGCTTCGGCGTGTAGCAGTGGGTGACGATGTCGCCCGGGCGCAGCGTCCCGACGATCTCCTCCATGGGAATTCCGGTGTCGCCCACATGCACCATCACGGGCGAGTCGCTGACGTCTCCGGCTCCCACCGCCATTCCCAGGGCCTCGCGGCCGTTCTCCCCCACCGACTTGACGTGCAGCCGGATCTTGATGCCCACCGCGACGTCCGGATTCTCCCGGACCGTGCGCGCGGCGCTCTCGGGGTCGGCGAAGCCGATGTTCTCGAGCTCTCCGGGCACATTGAGGACCCCGTGCTGGGCCACGGCCACGAAGGCCAGCATGCGGGTGCGCGCGCGTTCGTACACCAGGTGGCGGAAGCCCGTGAAGTTCACCGGGCCGGCCGAGCCCGCGTCCGCGGCGGTGGTGACGCCGCCGGCGCCGCACACGGCGTCGAGGTCGGTGCCGTACGGGTTCACGCCCCAGTAGCTGTGGACGTGGAAGTCGATGAGGCCCGGGGTGACGAAGCAGCCGCTGACGTCGAGCACCTGCCCGGCGCCGTCCCGCGGGAGATCCTTCCCCATGGCGGTGATACGGCCGCCGGCAATGCCCACGTCGAGATCCTGCCGCGGTCCCGCCGCCGGGTTGATCACCGTTCCGTTGACGAGAAGCAGGTCGAAAGTGTCGCTCACGGCGGATCTCCTTTCAGGACAGCCCGTAGAACCGCGTCGGGTTGTCGTGCAGAATCTTGTCGATGACGTGGGGCGCCACCTCGCCCTTCTCCCTAAGACCCTTGAGCGCCAGCAGTTCGCTGGCGTTGTCGGCGTGGCCGTAGTCGGAACCGATCATGATCATGTCCTCGCCCGCGTGCTCGAGAACGTAGGGCAGGTCGTCGTCCGTCTGGCAGGCGACATAGAGCCGGTTGGCCCGGAGCAGGTCATCATCGGGCTCCACTCCGCTCTTGCGGTTCCGCAGCTTGATGTCCCGGACCACGTGAGGGACCCATTGGGCCGCCACCTCGATGGCGCCGATACGGAGACCGGGGAACCGCTGGGGTATGCCGCGCATGACCATGGCGTGAACGGCGCCGATGACCGTGAGCTTGGCGGTGCGGAAGGGGTCGTTGCCGAACGCTTCCGAAACCGCTGCGTTGCCGATGCCGGAGTGGATGCCGATGGGCACGTCAAGCCGGGCGGCCTCCTCGTAGAGCGGAAAGAAGTAGGGGTGATGGAGCGGATGATAGGTCTCCAGGCCCCTCATGAAAACCGCGCAGGCACCGTGGTCCGTGGCCCAGCGCAGCTCCTCCAGGGCTTCGTCCATGCTCAGCAGCGGCAGTTGCACGGCCCAGCGGAGCCGCCCGTTGCCGGCGGCCCAGATGTCCCCCAGCCAGCGGTTGTAGGAGCGGCACAGGGCAAGCTCCACGTCGGAGCGGTCGGTGACCGGCCGCAGGAAGAGGGTGGGGTAGAGCACCTGCACGTCGGTGCCGATGTCATCCATGTGTTTCAGGCGCGCGTCGATGTCGGCCATGTCCCGGGACTCCTTGGGGGTGTCCAGGCCGATGTTGTCGCGTCCGCCGATGAGCTTCCCGTTGATGACCCAGAAGTTGCGCGTGCCGCCCTCGGGCATGTCCAGGGTCACTGGCACCGGACGGAAGCGCTTGTCCCGGCCCTCCAGGTAGTCCCAGGTGTGCTCCGTCTCGATGACGTGGGCGTCGGCGTCGATGGCCAGCATGTTCTCCTCCAGTCAGGTTCCCCGTCCGGGGCCGGTTCGGGCCCGCGGGCGGGTCACGCGCCGCCTTCCGCCAGTCCGTAGAAGCGCGCCGGGTTGTGGGCCAGGATCTTGTCGATCACCTTGGGGGCGACCTCGCCCTTGTCGCGGATGCCCTTGAGCGCCAGCAGCTCGCTGGCATTGTCGGCGTGACCGTAGTCCGAGCCCACCATGAGGTTGTCCTCGGCGCCGTAGCCGAGGACGTAGGGCAGGTCGTCGTCTGTCTGGCATGCCACGAACAGCCGCTGGGTCCTCAGCAGGTCGTCATCCAGGCGCCGGCCGGCCTTTTTGAAGCGCAGGCGCAGGTCGTGCAGCACGTAGGGCAGCCACTGGGCGGTGACCTCGATGGCGCCGATGCGCAGCTGCGGAAACCGCTCCGGAATCCCGTGCAGCACCAGCGCGTGGAACGCCCCCACCACCGTAAGCTTGGAGGTGGTGAAGGTGTTGTCCGTGCCGAAGGTGTCCAACACCGCGAAGCTGCCCTGTCCCGCGTGGATGCCGATGGCCAGGTCCAGGCGCTGGGCTTCCTCGTAGATCGGGAAGAAGTAGGGGTTGTGGAGCGGCTGGTGGGTCTCCACGCCGCGCAGCGACACCGCGCAGGCGCCGTTCTCCCTGGCCCAGAGCATCTCTTCCAGCGACGCCTCCATGCTCAGCACCGGGAGCTGCACCGCCCAGCGAAGCCGCTCCGGCGCCTTTTTCCAGATGTCGGCGAGCCAGCGGTTGTAAGCGCGGCACAGGGCCAGCTCCACGTCCGGCCGCTCGGTGAAGGGTCGCAGCAGCACGGTTGGATAGAGCACCTGGACCCCGGTGCCGATGTCGTCCATGTGGTGGAGCCGCCGGTCGATGTCGGTCATCTCCCGCGCTTCCGGCGGGGTGTCCGCGCCGACGTTGTCACGGCCCCCGATGAGCCGGCCGTCGATGATCCAGAAGTTTCCGCGGTTGCCCGAGGGCATGTCCGCTGACACCGGAACGGGCCGGAAACGCCGGTCCGGGCCTTCCAGGTAGTCCCACGTGACCTCGTTCTCGATCACATGGGCATCCGCGTCGATGGTGCGCATGCCGTTCTCCGTCAGGCGTTCAACTGCTTGGCGAACCAGTCCACGATGAAGCTTCGCCGCTCGAAGCGCTTCTCGTGGTGCCCCACGCCGTCGAGCAGTTCCCGCGGGGCGTTGGTCGCGTTCTCGTACAGCCGCACGGCGCCGCGCGGATCCATGACCCGGTCGTCGTGGTTGTAGCCCACCAGGAGCGGGCATTCGATCTTGTGCGCCCGGCCCACCAGAGTGAACTCCTTGATGCGTTCCCGGGCTTCCTTGAGATCCGCCGCGCCCATGAGCCAGCGCAGCCGGTCCTGGATAGGCGGATAGTAGTCGAAGATGTCATCCAACAGGTGGTAGGCGCCGCTCCACACGGCCACGGCCTTGATGCGCTTCTCCTCGGTGGCGCACCGCGGCCCGGAGTACCCGCCCATGCTCGAGCCGTGGAGGCCGATGCGGTCCGGGTCCACGTCAGGGCGCGTCACCAGGTAGTCGATGACGGCCTTGGCCACCCGCTCGGAGTCCGGCGGGGCGTAGAGCTTTTTCTCCCGCAGGGTGGCGCCGTGACCCGGCCCGTCCACATCGATGAACGACATGCCCCGGCGCACGTACTGCCCCGCGTCGCCGTCCAGCCCCCGCAGCAGGATGCCGTCGGCGCCGCCGTAGTTGTACACGGTGGGAAAGCGGGTCTCCGCCTTGCCCTTGGCAGAGTAGAAGAGCGCGTCCAGTTGGTGCCCCTCGTAGGGGATCTCGACCCGTTCGAAGGGCGGCGTTACCAGACTCCAGGCTTTGTCGAAGGTCTCCTTGAGCTTCTCATGGCTCTGCATCATGCGCGGGTCGCAGTCCGGCATGTACACCAGCGCCCGCCGGTAGAACTCGGCCGCTCGCCGGTAGAAGTCATGGGCGGTGACGTTGCGGCCTTCTTCCTCGAAGCCCGCCGCCAGCTCCTCGTTCTTCTCGGCCACGCGGGTCCATTCGGTGTGCCAACTGTCGAGGTTGTAGGGCTTGTAACGGCGCGCTACGTCGCGCACGTCCGGGTCCGGATGCAGCAGGGGCGCCTCCATGCGCACCTCGAGCTGACCGCCGCCGGGAAGGCCCGGCCCCGGAAAGAGGCGCTTCTCCACGTCGTCGTCGGCCAGGGGCCTGTCCGGGGATTCCTTCATCCGGTTTCTCCTGGCAACGGCCGGGCGGGGGCTACGGGGCTGCGCTGACCGGCCTGCCGATCCTTGCTTCCCTTCAGATGCCGTAGAAGTTCCTGGGGTTGTCCTGGGTGATCTTTTTCACCGCGTCGTGGGAGATGTCGCCCCTGTCGGCGCGCTGCTTGAGGAGGCCCAGAAAATCCATCTCCTGGGCGGAATCGTTGTGCGTGTAGTCGGAGCCCACGAGGAGATTGGAATCCCCCGTATGCTGGATGACGTAGTCCAGGTCCTCGTCCACCTGGAACGATACGTACATGCGGTTCCGCTGCAGGATGTCCTCCGGCATCTCCTCGATCTCCATGGTGGAGCGCAGCACGCTGGTGGGCCGTTCCTTGTTCTTCTCCAGCCGGCGGCGGATCTCGTACAGCACGAAGGGCACCCAGGAGGCCGTGGCCTCGATGAAGCCGAAGCGCAGGGTTGGGAACTGCTCCGGCACGCCGTGGACGATCAGGGACTGGAACGCGTGCACCACCGGCAGCAGGATCCGGTAGAAGCGGCTGAAGGTGAACTCGCGCGCCGGGGTGAAATCCGGCACCCCCGAGCCCGTGTGGAAGCAGATGGGCATGTCGAGCTTCTGGGCTTCCTCGTACAGGGGGAAGAAGTAGGGGTCGTTGGCCCACACGCCGGCTTCCCGGTCGCCCTTCTTGAGCACGCCGCAGGCGCCGTGCTCCTTGGCGAAGCGCATCTCGTCCAGGGCCGCGTCCATGTTCAGGGTAGGCGGCAGCATGACATAGCGCAGCCGGCCTCCGGACTCCTCCCAGCGCTCGGCCATCCAGCGGTTGTAGCTGCGCCGGAGCGCCAGCTCGACCTCCGGCTTGTCGGTGAACTCCACCAGGAACAGGGTCGGGTACATGACCTGGAAGTCCACCCCCATGCGGTCCATGTCCTCCAGGCGTCTCTTCACGTCCTTGAGCTCGCGGGCGCCCTCGGTGGTGTGGGTCTCCTCGTCCGTGCGCACGAAGCGGATCTGGCGCTTGCCGTCGATCATCCAGTAGCGCATCCTGGCGTTGCTGGCATCCTGGCCCTTGGGATAGCCGGTGGTGGGCCTCAAGGCCTCGTCGCCGTCGCGCAGGAACGCCCAGGTGTCCTCGGTCTCGTCTACGTGGGTATCGGCATCGATGACTGCCATGGTGTCCTCCGGATCGACGGGTGATAGGAGTGGATTACCAAAAGTCCGGCGGCTTGACCACCGCGGCTACGCGTCGCGAGGCTTGAACTTCGGCAGGCTGATGTCGTCGCTGACAGGGTCGAACACCACCTCCACCTCCATCCCGATCTCCACGTTGTCCACCGGACAATCCACGATGTTGGTGTAGTAGCGGGGGCCTTCCTCCAGGTCCACCCAGGCGATGACGTAGGGGATGTCCTTCTCGAAGGCGCGGGCGCCGCGGCCCGCCAACTGGCGGATGATGGTGAAGGAGTAGACGGTGCCGCGTCCGCTGAGCTGGTCCCATTCCAGCTCTTCGCCGCCGCATACCACGCAGGACGGACGGGGGCACCACACCAGCTCGCCGCAGGCGCGGCAGCGCTGCATCACCAGCCGGCCTTCCCTGGTGGCTTGCCAGAAGGGCGCGGTGAGCTCGGTGATCTCGGGGAGCGGGCGTCGGGGCTCGGTTTGTGCTTCAGCCATTGGAGTGTCCTGTCTCGTTGCTCAGGATGGCCACGGCGGTGGAGCCGAGGTTCTTGCCGTAGGGGAGGCCGCCGAGGCCGGTGACGATGCCGGTGCGGGCGTTGGCCACCTGCCGCTCGCCGCCGTCGCCCCTCAGTTGGGTGACGGCTTCCAGGATATGGATCATGCCGCCGGCGGTGGACGGCTGCCCGCAGTTGATCATGCCGCCGCCGGTCTGGATCGGCAGCGTCCCCTTGAAGGAGAAGTCGGTGGACTCGAAGAACTTCGTGTCGCCCTTCTCGCAGAAGCCCAGGTCCTCGATCTGCATCAGCTCGATGACCACGTAGTCGTCGTACAGCTCGGCGAAGTCCATGTCCGCCGGCGTGGCCCCGGCCATGCCGAAGGCCCGGGCGCCGGCGTCCTTGATCCCCATGATGGTTGCGTCCGAGTGGGTGCGGGGCCCGTAGCTGGGATTGTCCTGCTCGCCGAAGCCCAGGAGGTACACCGGCTTTCGCGGCATGGAGGCGGCCTTCTCCGCCGAGGTCAGAATGAAGGCCTTGCCGCCGTTGGCCGGCATGACGCAGTCCAGCAGCCGCACCGGGTCGGCCACCATGCGGGAGGTCTTGTAGTCCTCCAGGGTCATGGGCTTCTTGAGATAGGAGTTGGGGTTCAGCGACGCGTGGTAGCGGGCGGTCACCGCGATGTTCCCCAAGGCGTCCAGGGTGGTGCCGTATTGGTGCATGTGCCGGCGCATCACCAGGGCGATGCCGCTGTTGGCGCCCATGAGGCCGTAGGGCACCTCGTGATCCCGCACGTCGCGGGGCTCGACGCCGTTGTGGTTTTCCACGAACGTGCACGAAGCGGCCACGCAGAGGACCCGCTCCACCAACCCGGCCTCGATGGCCGCGGCCGCCTGTCCCAGCGCCGACACCGTGGCGGCGCCGCCGTTGGCGTTGGCCATGGAAAGGGCCGGCGCGATGCCCAGGATGGAAGCGGTCTCCTCCGGCCAGAAGGGTTGCAGGTAGTTGGTGGTGTAGATGGCGGCGAGGCCCTGCCCGTCGAAGTCCTTGCGCGTGAGCCCGGCGTCCTCCATGGCCAGCCGGGCGGCCCAGGTCAGGTACTCCGGAATGGTCCGGCGCCGCTCGCCCGGGCGCCTGCCCAGGCGGTCCACCGGGGTCTCGCCGATGCCGACGATAGCTGTCTTCCCGCGAATGCTCATGGATCAAAGACTCCCTGATGTGGTGTTTTCGATAGCTGGAAACGAATCATACGTGACTTTGCGTTAGCGTCAAGGGATTGGCTATAATCCCCTGTATACGGTCGTGCCGTGCGTGCATCGGAAGCCGCCTCGTGGCGGCGGTTCGCGGCGCGTGCCGGACCACCACCAAGGAGATTCCGCATCATGTCAGAGTTCAGGTTTCAGCCCATTTTCGAGCTCGGTGAGGACACCACCGAGTACCGCAGCCTGGGCAAGGAAGGAGTGTCCGAGATCGAGGTGGACGGGCGCTCGATCCTGAAGGTCGACCCGGCGGTGCTACGCAGGCTCACCGCGGAAGCCATACACGATATCTCCCATCTGTTCCGGCCGAGCCACCTGGCCAAGCTGCGGGCCATTCTCGAAGATCCCGAGGCGTCGAAGAACGACCGCTTCGTGGCGATCCAGCAGCTCAAGAACGCCAACATCTCGGCCGGCGGCGTGTTGCCGGCGTGCCAGGACACCGGCACCGCCATCGTCATCGGCAAGAAGGGCGAGAACGTCTTCACCGGCGCCAACGACGAGGAGGCTTTCTCCGCCGGCGTCTACGACGTCTACACCGGCACCAACCTGCGCTACTCGCAGCTCGCGCCCATCACCCTGTACGAGGAGCAGAACACCCGCACCAACCTGCCGGCCCAGGTGGAGATCTACGCCACCCCCGGGGACGCCTACGAGCTGCTGTTCATCACCAAGGGGGGCGGCTCGGCCAACAAGTCGGTGCTGTACCAGCAGACCCCGGCGCTGCTGAACGAGGCGGCGATGTTGGCGTTTCTGGAAAAGCAGCTCAAGACCATCGGCACCGCCGCCTGCCCGCCCTACTACCTGGTCATCGTGGTGGGCGGCCTGTCCGCGGAGTTCAACCTCAAGACCGTGAAGCTGGCGAGCACCCGCTACCTGGATGGGCTTCCCACCACCGGCAACGAGTACGGCCGGGCGTTCCGGGACCTGGACCTGGAAGCGAAGGTCCAGGCCATCAGCCACAGGATGGGCGTAGGCGCGCAGTTCGGCGGCAAGTACTTCACCCACGAGGTGCGGGTGATCCGCCTGCCGCGGCACGGCGCTTCCTGTCCGGTGGGCATCGGCGTGTCCTGTTCCGCCGACCGGCAGGCCAAGGCCAAAATTACCCGCGACGGGGTGTTCCTGGAGCGGCTGGAAACCGATCCGGCGAAATATCTGCCGGATTTCCACGAAGAGGATGACGCGGACGCCGTGGTGAGCATCGACCTGACTCGGCCCATGGACGAGATCCGGAGCACGCTTTCGCAGCATCCGGTGAAGACCCGGCTGTCCCTCAACGGCACCATCGTGGTGGCCCGGGACCTGGCCCACGCCCGGCTCAAGCAGCGGCTCGACGCCGGCGAGCCGCTGCCGGACTATTTCAAGGACCACGTCGTCTACTATGCCGGCCCCGCCAAGACCCCGGAGGGTTATGCCTCCGGCTCCTTCGGCCCCACCACCGCCGGACGCATGGACTCCTACGTGGAGCTGTTCCAGTCCCACGGCGCCAGCTTGATCTCGCTGGCCAAGGGCAACCGCTCGCGGCAGGTAACCGACGCGTGCAAGAAGCACGGCGGGTTCTACCTGGGCTCCATCGGCGGGCCCGCGGCGATACTGGCCAAGGACAACATCAAGCACGTGGAGGTGCTCGACTATCCCGAACTGGGCATGGAAGCGGTGTGGAAGATCGACGTCGAGAACTTCCCCGCGTTCATCATCGTGGATGACAAAGGCAACGACTTTTTCGCCGAATTGCAGTAGAAGGGTCGGAATGAACCGGAAAGGGCGCCCAACGCCCGCGAAGACACGGGTCAATGGACCCGTCCAAAGGAGCAGGCCATGAGCGGCGACGGCAACGGAAAGTCATTGATCGTGGACTCGGACGCCCACGTGGTGGAGTGCGACCGCACCTGGGACTACCTCGAGGGGTCGGAGAAACAGTTCCGGCCGGTGCCGTTGGCGTCACCCGAGGAGAACGGCGCCGCGCTCCAGTTCTGGCTGGTGGACGGCAAGGTGCGCGGTTTCCGCTTTCCGGCGTTCTCCGAGGACGAGTTGCAGCGGCGCCAGGAGCAGGTGGGCCGCAAGTTCGCCGAGGCCAAGGAGGCGCGGGAGCTCGGCAACGTGGCGCTTCGGCTGGAGCACATGGACGACACCGGCGTCGACGTACAGGTGCTGCACAACACCATGTTCATCGAGCAGGTGACCGAGCGCGCGCCGGTGGAGGTGGCGCTGTGCGGGAGCTGGAACCGTTGGCTCGCGGACATCTGGTCCCAGTCCGACGGGCGGCTGCGCTGGTCGTGCCTGGCGCCCACCCTCAGCATGCCGGATGCCCTGGACCAGATCCGCTTCTCCAGGGAGCACGGCGCCTGTGCGGTGCTGATGCGGCCGTTCGAGGGCAACCGGATGCTGGTGGACCCGTACTTCTACCCCATCTACGACGAGGCCAGCCGTCTGGACATGGCCATCGCCGTGCACATCGCCAACGGCAGCGCCTGGCTCAACGACCTCTACACCCACCCGGTCAGGCTCGGAGCCACCTTCCACCGTTTCCGCATCCCCACCGTGGGCGGCTTCGCCGACGTGCTCTTCAGCGAGGTTCCGGAGGTGTTCCCGAAGCTACGCTGGGGGTTCATCGAGGCCAGCGCCCAGTGGCTGCCGTGGATCCTCCACGAGGTGCACAACCGCTACAGGACCATGGGCCGGGAGTGGCCGGACAACCCCATGGAGGCGTTCCGCATGTTCGTGACCTGCGAGAACACCGACGACCTGCCCTACATCGTGCAGGAGACGGGCGAGGACGGCCTGGTCATCGGCACCGACTACGGCCACACCGACACCTCCAGCGATGTGGACGCCATCAGGGTCTTCCGGGAGCGCACCGATCTGGGCGAGGGGGTCAAGCATAAGATCCTCAGCGACAACGCGCGCCGGCTCTACGGGTTGTAGCGCCCGCCAGCGGTGGTCCGCGCCGCATGGGCGTGGACGTGGCCTGTGACAGGCACGGGACCGGACCCGTGCAAAGGAGCACGCCATGACCGGAGAAACCAACGGAAAGCCCCTGATCGTGGACGCGGACGCCCACGTGGTGGAGTGTGACCGCACCTGGGACTACCTCGATCCCTCCGACCGCCAGTACCGGCCGGTGCAGTTGGCTTCCCCGGAGAAGAACGGCGCCTCGCTGCAGTTCTGGCTGGTGGACGGCAAGGTGCGGGGGTTGCGGCTGCCGGCGTTTTCCGAGGATGAGCTTGCGCGGCTCCAGGGCGTGGTGGGGCGGAGGTTCGCCGAGCCCGGGGAGTCCACGGAGCTCGGCAACGTGGGGCTCCGGCTGGAGCACATGGACGAAATCGGCGTGGATGTGCAGGTGCTTCACAACACCATGTTCATCGAGCAGGTAACCCAGCGCGCGCCGGTGGAGGTGGCGCTTCACGGGAGCTGGAACCGCTGGCTGGCGGACATCTGGTCCCAGTCCGACGGGCGGCTGCGCTGGTCGTGCGTGGTTCCCACCCTGAGCATTTCCGACGCCCTGGACCAGATCCGCTTCGCCAGGGAGCACGGTGCGTGCGCGGTGCTGATGCGGCCGGTGGAGGGCAGCCGCCTGCTGGCCGACCCGTACTTCTACCCCATCTACGACGAGGCCAGCCGCCTGGACATGGCCATCGCCGTGCACATCGGCAACGGCAGCGCCTGGCTCAACGACCTTTACACCCATCCCGTGCGCCTGGGAGCCACCTTCCACCGCTTCCGCATCCCCACCGTGGGAGGCTTCGCTGACGTGCTGTTCAGCGAGGTTCCGGAGGTGTTTCCGAAGCTGCGCTGGGGTTTCATCGAGGCCAGCGCCCAGTGGCTGCCCTGGATCCTCCACGAGGTGCGGAACCGGTTCAGGACCATGGGCCGGGAATGGCCGGACAATCCCATGAAGGCGTTCGGGATGTTCGTGACCTGCGAGAACTCCGACGACCTGGCGTACATCGTGCAGGAGACCGGCGAGGACGGCCTGGTCATCGGCACGGACTACGGCCATACGGACACGTCCAGCGACGTGGACGCCATCCGGATCTTCCGGGAGCGCACCGATCTGACCGAGGAGGTCAAGCAGAAGATCCTGAGCGACAACGCGCGCCGGTTGTACTCGCTGTAGCGCGGGTGTGCGCCGGCGCTCGATCGCCGGTTGCGCGAGCCCGTCATCGGACAACCGTCCGGAGGTTCCCCGACCGACCGCGGAGCAAGGCCATGAGTGGAGACTCCAACGGAAAGCCCCTGATCGTCGACGCGGACGCCCATGTCGTGGAATGCGAACGCACCTGGGACTTTCTCGAGCCCTCGGAGCGGCAGTACCGCCCGGTGCCGCTGGCGGCGCCGGAAGAGGCAGGGGTCACACTGCAGTTCTGGCTGGTGGACGGCAAGGTGCGGGGCAACCGCTTCCCGGCGTTCTCAGAGGAGGAGCTGCGGCGGCGCCAGGAGCAGGTGGGCCGCCGGTTCGCCGAGGTCCGGGAGGCCCGGGAGCTGGGCAACGTGGGGCTCCGGCTGGAGCACATGGACGCCACCGGCGTCGACGTGCAGGTGATGCACAACACCATGTTCATCGAGCCGGTGACGGATCGTGCGCCGGTGGAGGTGGCGCTGTGCGGGAGCTGGAACCGCTGGCTGGCGGACATCTGGTCCCAGTCGGAGGGACGGTTGCGGTGGTCGTGCCTGGCACCCACCCTGAGCACGCCGGACGCCCTGGACCAGATCCGTTTCGCCAGGGAGCACGGCGCCTGCGCGGTGCTGATGCGGCCGGTGGAAGGCAACCGCCTGCTGGTGGACCCGTACTTCCACCCCATCTACGAGGAGGCCAGCCGTCTGGACATGGCCATCGCGGTGCACATCGCCAACGGCAGCGCCCGACTCGACGACCTCTACCGCCACCCGGTCAGGCTGGGAGCCTTCTTCCACCGCTTCCGCATCCCCACCGTGAGCGGCTTCGCCTATGTGCTCTTCAGCGAGCTCCCCGACCTGTTCCCGAAACTCCGCTGGGGTTTCATCGAGGCCAGCGCCCAGTGGCTGCCGTGGATCCTCCACGAGGCCCGGAATCGCTTCAGGACCCGCGGCCTGGAGTGGCCTGACAACCCCATGGAAGCGTTCCGGCTGTTCGTCACCTGCGAGAACACCGACGACTTGCCGTACATCGTGCAGGAGACCGGCGAGGACGGCCTGGTCATCGGCACCGACTACGGCCACACGGATACGTCCAGCGACGTGGATGCCATCAGGATCTTCCGGGATCGCACCGATTTGGGCGAGGACGTGAAGCGAAAGATCCTGAGCGACAACGCGCGCCGGCTCTACGCGCTGTAGCGCCGGGTGTCAAACCCGCCTGTGCCTCGAGCGACAGTCCGGCTCGGGAAGTCGGGCAAAGGAGCAAGGACATGAGTGGAGACGCAAACGGAACGCCGTTGATCGTGGACTCGGACGCCCACGTGGTGGAATGCGAACGGACCTGGGACTATCTCGAACCCTCGGAACACCAGTACCGTCCGGTGCCGCTGGCGTCACCGGAGGAGGCCGGCGTCAAGCAGCAGTTCTGGGTGGTGGACGGCAAGGTGAAGGGGTTCCGCTTCCCGGCGTTCTCGGAGGAAGCCCTTCGGCAGCGTGAGCAGCAGGTGGGCCGCAAGTTTGCCGACGCCGACGAGTCCATGGAGCTGGGCAACGTGGGGCTCCGGCTGGAGCACATGGACGATACCGGCGTCGACGTGCAGGTGCTGCACAACACCATGTTCATCACGCAGGTGACGGACCGGGCGCCGGTGGAGGTGGCCCTGTGCGGGAGCTGGAACCGGTGGCTGGCGGACATCTGGTCCCAGTCGGAGGGCAGGCTCCGGTGGTCGTGCCTGGCGCCCACGCTGAGCATGTCCGATGCCCTGGACCAGGTCCGCTTCGGCAAGGAGCACGGCGCCTGCGCCGTGCTGATGCGCCCGTATGAGGGCAACCGGCTGCTGGTGGACCCGTATTTCTATCCCATCTACGAGGAAGCCACACGCCTCGACATGTCCATCGCCATCCACATCGCCAACGGCAGCCCGTGGTTCAACGACCTCTGCAGCCATCCGGTGTCCAATGCAGCGAACTTCCACCGTTTCCGGGTGCCCACTGTGGGCGCCTTCAGCGACATTCTGTTGAGCGAGATCCCGCAGGTGTTTCCGGACTTGCGTTGGGGTTTCATCGAGGCCAGCTCCCAGTGGGTCCCCTGGATGCTGCGCGAGGTCCGCGCCCGCTGCCGTGTGCTGGGGCGGGAGTGGCCGGACAACCCCATGGGCGAGTTCGGCATGTTCGTCACCTGCGAGAACAGTGACGATCTGGCCTATATTGTCCAGGAGAGCGGCGAGGACGGCCTGGTCATCGGCACCGACTACGGGCACACCGACGTTTCCAGTGACGTGGACGCCATCAAGGTGTTCCGGGAGCGGACGGACATCTCCGAGGACGTCAAGCGCAAGATCCTGAGCGACAACGCGCGCCGGCTCTACGGGCTGTAGCGCGGGCGGCCACACCCCGGGCGGCGCGCCTGTCCGGGCAACCGTAGGGGCGACAGGGGTCGTTCCTTATGGGTTCCGCCGTAGCGTACGGCTACCCGGAAAGGGAGGGACGGACATGGCCTGGAATCGGATGGACGTCATCGACGGCGACGGGCACGTGATGGAGGACTGGGAAGCGCTGCTCGCGTACATGCCGGCGGCGTACCATGACCGTTTCCGGGGCAAGGGGAGGCTCTTCCCGCCGCTGGATCACCTCCACAGCGCCACGCTGTACGAACTGGTGCCCGGCGCCTTCCGGCAGGTGGGCCCGCCGGGCTGGCTGGAGTTCATGGACGACGTGGGCATCGACCGCGCGGTCCTCTATCCCACCGGCGGGCTGGCGGTGGGCAAGGTGATCAACGGTGACTTCGCCATCGAGATCTGCCAAGCCTACAACAACTGGTTCCACGACACCTATCTGAAGGCCAGCGGCAGGTTCCAGGGGCTCGGCCTGATCCCCATGCAGGAGCCGGCCGAGGCGGTGAAGGAGTTGCGGCGGATCATCGAGGAACTGGGCTTTTGCGGCGCCATGCTGCCCTCCATGGGCCTCAAGGGCCATCTGGGCGGCAAGGAGTATTGGCCGGTGTACGCCGAAGCCGACCGGCTGGGCTGCTGCCTCGGAGTGCACGGCGGCGCCCACGAGGGCCTGGGCATGGACTACCTGACGCCCTACGCGCCCATCAACGGGCTCGGCCATCCCTTCGGCCAGATGGTGGGCTTTGCGGGCTTCGTGTTCAACGGGCTGTTCGACCGCTACCCGAACATGCGCATGGGCTTCATGGAAGGCGGCGTGGCCTGGATACACACCTGTCTCGAACGCTTCGACCGCGGCTGGGAGACCCACGTGCAGTACGACCCCCGCGGGGAGTTCATCCAGCTCAAACCGGGGGAGGCGGTCAGCGACTACATCCGGCGACACGCCGAAGAGGGGCGCATCTTCGTCGGCTGCGAAGGCACCGAGCCCACCCTGCACCACGCCATCGAGGCCCTGGGCAACAAGCCCTTCATGTTCTCCAGCGACTTCCCCCACGAGGTCAACAACGACTACTGCAAGTCCGAGATCCGCGAGATCGTGGAGAACGCCCGCCTTACCGACGACGACAAGCACGGCGTGTTGCACCGCAACGCGGAGGAGTTCTACGGCTTGGCTATTGAGGGGGAGCGGAGGGTTGCGCTCTGACCCTGGTCTCGATTGATGAAGTAGCCCCTCCTCTAAGACGTGACTGGATACGCGGCCAGGAAGTGGACAGCAGGACCAGGATCGCCAGCCGCCGCCCGGAAAGGTTCTGCTGGTAACGAAGCTGCTGGTCTGTGGTCGGGACCGCTTTTTCCCAACCTTGGCGCCCTCGTCCTAGCGGTCACCGACCGGCGCTGGCCGCGGAACCCCTCCCCGCCGCCGCGATCAGCGTGAACGCCAGCGCGCTCAGCCCCAGGCATGCGGCCGTGACGTACGCGTAACCGTAGCCTTCCATGAACGCTCCCAGCAGCAAGGGGTTGTCCGCCACGTTCAACGCGGTCAGGTCCTGGGGCCCGGAGTCGTTGGTGACCGCCGCCAGCCGCATGCCGACGAAGGCGGTGGCGATGGCGGTGCCGAGGGAGCGGCCGACGCTGCGGATGATGGAAATGACGGACGAGGCGATGCCCAGCCGTTCGTGCGGGACGGAGCCGATGAGGCCGTGGTTGTTGGGGGTCTGGAAGAGGCCGAGGCCGACGCCGAGGAGGGCCAGGCGCGGTACGATCTCGGCCGGGCCGGAATCCGGACCCAGGTGGCTCATGGCGTACATGGCCACAGCTATGACGGCGGCGCCCGCGGCCGCGGGCGGGGTGGACCCGACGCGGTCGGTGAGCCAGCCGGCCGACGGCGACACCACCATGAGCACCAGCGCCGTGGCGGTCATCAGGCTGCCGGCTTCCAGCGGGTCCATGCGCAGCACGAGCTGGAGCAGGAACGGCATCATCAGCTCGTTGGTGCTCAAGGCCACGAAGGTGGAAAGGCGCGCGAGGTTGCCGACGGCGAAGGGCACGATCCGGAGCAAGCCGAGATCGAGGATGGGGTAGGGGAAGGTGGCTTCCCGCCAGATGAACAAGGCCGCGAAGAGCGCGCTCAACACGAAACCCCAGTAGCCCAGGCCGCCCCGGGTAATGCCCAGCAGCAGGAACGTCAACGCCACCGCGAACAGGCCGGCGCCGGCGAAGTCGAAGGGCTCCCGCTTCGCTTGTGCACCGGACTCCCGGTCGTCCAACAGGAGAAAGCGCGCGGCCGCGAGGCCGATGAACGACAGGGTGCCGGAAATGAAGAAGATGTAGCGCCACCCCAGGGTGAAGGTGATGAACCCGCCGACCACGGGGCCCAGGGTGAAACCGATGGCGGAAACCAGGCCGCCGGACAGGCCCATGGCGCGGCCGCGGTCGGGGCCGGTGAACAGGGAGCCGGTCAGGGCGAAGGTGTTGGTCATCATCAGGGCCGCGCCCACCGCCTGTCCCACCCGGCAGGTCATCAACTGCGTGGGCCCCTGGGCCACTCCCGCCAGCAACGAGGCCACGCCATAGACCAGGAAGCCCGCGGAGAAGGTGAGCTTGCGCCCGAGGAGATCCGAGAGCCTGCCGCAGGGCAGGTACAACGCTCCTGTCACCAGCGCGTAGACGAAGACGATCCAGCCGGCGAAAGTGATATCGGTGCGGAACTCGGTTATGATCACCGGGAGGCTTATGGTAAGCATCCCGACATCCGTGGTGGCGATGAAAACGGAGATGACGACCACCCACAGGGCCCACCAGCGGTGGTTGGGGCCGAAGATGCGGTTGTCGATGAAGTCTCTGAGCCAGGGTGTCATGGTGTGTGGACCCGGGACGGGAGTGAACGCGCCCCACTCTTCTTAGCGGCTTCTCGTTCGGCACGAAAACGATTGAAAGGATTCGCGGGCCCGAGGCGTCGCCGGCGGGGTCCCGGCAGGAGGTCAGGAGAATGGCCATTCGATCCGGCAAGAACTACATCGAGTCGCTGCGCGACGGCCGCGAGGTGTGGCACGCGGGGAAGCGCATCGAGGACGTGACCACGCACCCGGGCTTCACCGGCAGCATCAAGACCCTGGCGGACCTGTACGACCGGCAGGCCTCGGCGGAGGACGGCGACACCATGAGTGTCGCGCGGGACGGCGGCCGCATCTCCTACAGCTACTTGCCGCCGGTGAACGCGGCAGAGCTCCTGGCCAAGCGCGGCAACATCGAGTTGTGGTCCCGGGAGACCTTCGGCCAGATGGGACGGTACCCGGAGTTCTGCGCGGAGCTGGTGGTGGGCCTGCTGGACATCGCCGACACGTTGGCGGAACATGACCCGCGCTGGGGCGAGAACGCCCGGGAGTACTACCGTCACTGCATCGCCGGCGACCTGTGCCTCACCCATGCCCTGCAGGACCAGTTCTACGACCACTCGAAGCGGGTGAGCGAGCAGTCCGATCCGGACCTGGTCCTCCACGTGGTCCGGGAGACCTCGGAGGGGCCGGTGGTCCGCGGCCTCCGGAACCTCGCGACCCTGGCGCCTCTGTCCGACGAGGCTCTGGTGTATCCCAACCGGCCGCGGGACCCGGACGAGCAGGACTACGCCCTGGCCTTCGCCGTCCCCATGAACGCCCCCGGGCTGAAGATCATCTGCCGGGACCTGTACGCCGAGCACGCCGACCCGGAGCGCTTTCCGCTCACCGCGCGCTTCGACGAGGTGGACGCCACGCTCATCTTCGACGATGTTCTGGTGCCGTGGAACCGGGTCTTCGCCTACCGCAAGCCCGAGCTCGTGGCGGGCTTTCACCGGAGCATCCAGACCTGGGCCGCCTACGCCACCCTGGTCCGGCTCATCATCAAGCTCGAGACGTTCCTCGCGGTGGCTCAGCTCTTGACGGAATGGTCCGGCCGGCAGAAGAACCCCAACTCGCAACTCCGGCTGGCTGCGTTCGTGCAGGACCTGGAGATCCTGCGCGATTGCGTGGAGATGGGAGAGGCCCGGGCCTTCCGCACGAGCGGGGGCTTTTGGGCGCCGCGCCTCACCCCGGCCTACCGGGTGCACAGCATCGAGGCGTCGGACCGGGCCGAGGGTAACATGGAATACCTGCTGACCAGCTCGCTGGTGCTCACCGGCGGCGGCTCGGACCTGGCCAGCGGGGAGCTGGGGCCGCTGGTGGACCGTTACTTTCGCGGCTGCGCCCCCAGCACCCGGGAGCACCTGAGGCTGCTGGCGGTGGCGGCCGATCTGGTCATGACGCCCTTCGGGAAGCGCGGACAACTCTACGAGCGTCTTCAGAGCGGCGACCCGGACAATCAGCGGCGGCGCGCCTACGCGCAGTTCCGGGAGCGCGACGGCGCCGACCGGCTGCTGGCCTTCATCAACAAGGACTGGTGATGCGGAGGGCGGCAACGCCGTTCAGCGCATGGTGAGCCACGACCCAAGTCTGGTGCCGCCTGTTCTCAGGCGTGCCCGGTCGGTTGCGGAGATGAGCTCCTTCCGGGGCGGCATCGGCAGCGCGGCCAGCCGGGCCGCGGCGCTGGCGTTCCGCCCGAAACCCACCGACGTTCTCATCGCCACCTTCCCCAAGTGCGGCACCACCTGGCTGCAACAGATCGTCCACGGGCTCAGGACCCGGGGCTCCATGGACTTCGAGGAGATCACCTTGGTGGTGCCGTGGCTCGAGCTGGCGCTGGACCTCGGCATCGACCCCGGTGCTCCTCAGGTTGCGGAGCCGCGGGCCTTCAAGAGCCACCTGAGCTGGCACGATGTTCCCAAGGGAGGACGCTGCATCACCATGGTCCGGGACCCCGGGGACGTGCTGGTGTCCTTGTACCACTTCCACGAAGGCTGGCGTTTCGAGGCCGGGGCCATCACCCTGGAGGACTACGCCCGGAACTTCTTCCTGGCGCCGGAGCGGGACCGTGGCTACTGGAAACATGTGGCCTCGTGGTGGCCGCAACGCGGCCGAGAGGACGTGTTGATGCTGAGCTACGAATCGGCCCTGGCGGACGTGCCCGGAACGGTGCGGCGCATCGCCGGGTTCATTGGCTGTCCGCTTGACGACGAGCTGTTGGAGATCGTGGTCCGCCAATCCTCCATTGGATTCATGAAGGCGCACGGAACACAGTTCGACGATCACGTGTTGCGCGCCGCACGAAATGCCGCCAACGGCCTGCCGCCCGGAGGCGCATCGTCCAAGTTGAGGAGCGGCCGGGTGGGCGACCACATGGACAGGCTGCCGATGGACGTGCGGGCAGTCCTGGACGGCATCTGGCGCGAGGCGATGGATAGCCGTTTCGGGCTCGCTTCGTACCCCGAGATGATGGCCGCCCTCGGCCCCGCCGACGGCTCGTTAGCCATTGGTTAGGGTGCGGCTCTCGGGCTACCTTCCTGACGCCCCCTCAGCCTTCAACGCTCTCCGTGGCCGCCCGGGCTGGTCAGGATCCGGTGCAGGTCGGCTTGCGTGTAAACGTCGCGGGCAAATTCGAAGGTGCCCGGTCCACGCAACTCATCGGCAGCCTGCCGCACCACCGACATCGCCGCCTTGGCAAGGTTGCTGCCGACGGTCACCCGCCTGACACCCAGATCGCGAAGCCTGGGAACCGGCGGAGTGTTCGCGCCGGCCAGCACATTCATCGGCCCGTCGATGGCAGCGGCCAGCCGGCCGATCAGCGCGCCGTCGCTGATGAACGGCACGAACGCGCAACGGGCGCCGGCCTCCAGGTAGGCGTTGGCGCGGCGGACCGTCTCGGAAAACACGTCCTCGCCGTCACCATAGTGAAATCCGTCGGTGCGGGCATTGATGACCATCGGAATGCCCGCTGAATCGGCGACCGCGCGGGCCGCGCGGATGCGTTTCACCGCGACCGCGAACTCGATGAGATGCCCCGGGTTCCGCTTGTCACCGTCCTCGATGTTCATCCCGACCGCGCCGGCTCCGAGGGTCCGGCGTGTCGTTTCCGCTACGTCCTCCGGCGCGGGACCGTAACCCGCTTCCATATCCGCGGAGACAGGAACGGGCACGGCGTTGGCGATACGGCGCACCGCACCCGCCATCTCCCGCAAGGAAATGTTCTCGCCGTCGCGATATCCGAGTGCGAACGCACAGCCGCCGCTGGTGGTCGCCACGGCGGCGAAGCCTGCTTCCACCAGGACACACGCACTGATCGCATCCCACGCATTGGGCAGGACGAGAAGTTCATCGCCTTCGTGCATCGCTACGAAGGTTTCCGCGCGTTTTTTCTGTTCGGACTTTCTCATCGTCTCTCGCTACTCGTCGTATCTTCCGTCCTTGGTGGGGACGAGCTTGCCGTCTTCGTGGTAGAAGCACCTCCCCGAGTCCTCCATGGGCACCTGGGCCGCCAGCACGAAGCCCTGTCCCAGGATCTCCGGGCTGGGCAGGCGCCCGTAGGCGTCCTCGGGAGCGCCTTCGGTGACGATGGGGACGCGGGGCGAGAAGGTCACCACGCACACGTTGGAATCCCGCACTTCCTCGGCCAAATAACGGCTGAAAGTCCAGATGGCGTCCTTGGTGACCACGTAGGCGCAGGCGCCGCCGGGTGTGGTCCCGCCGCCGCCGTAGAGGTTGATGATGTGGCCGGAGCGGCGTTTCTCCATGTGAGCCAGAGCGTGCTTCGAGCACAGGAAGGTGCCGCCCAGGTTGGTCTGGATGACCTTGTCCCAGAAATTCACGTCCATGTCCCGGATCAGCGGCCAGCGGGGGATGCCCCAGGCGAAGTGCGGCACGATGGCGGCATCGTTCACCAGCACGTCGATGTGCCCGAACCGGTAGACCACCTCGTCGAACGCCCGCCGGACCGCCTTCTCGTCCCGGATGTCCGCGTTGATGCCCAGGGCATCGGTCAGCTCTCCCAGCTCGGGGCCGGTCTTGTCGAGCCATTCCTGGCTCACGTCGATGATGACCACCTTGGCCTTCTCTCGCGCGAACGTCAGCGCGGCGTGGCGTCCGATGCCCTTGCCGCCTCCCGTGACCACGACCACTTTGCCTTCCAGCATTTCGACCCTCCATCTGCAGCCGGATCTCCCGGCCGACCGTTGCCGCACGATGAACGTGCTTCAAACGGTCATTCCGGAGTCGACCCGGAACTCTCTTTCAGCCCAATGTACACCTTCTCCGCGGTTACCGGAATATCGTAGACGCGCACGCCCACGGCGTCGGCCACGGCGTTGGCAATGGCGGCCGGCGGGGCGTTGTTGGCGAACTCTCCGATGGCCCTACCGCCGTGCGGCGCCAAGCCACCTTCCGACTCCACCAGGACCGTGTCCAGCGCCGGGATGTCGCGGATGCCTGGCAGCTTGTATTCGCCCAGGTTGGCGTTGACGATCTTGCCGTTGTCCAGCGCGAGCTCTTCCATGACGGCTTGCCCCACGCCCATGACGACGCCGCCGTCGATCTGCCCCTGGTGAGTGACGGGGTTGATGACCGTGCCGACGTCGTGGGCGGTGACGATGCGTTCGATGCGGGTGGCTCCGGTCTCGGGGTCCACTTCCACCTCCGCCACCTGAGCACATACGTAGGTAATCTCGTCCGGGTAACGGAAATCCTCCTGCACGGTTACGGTGCGGTCGTCCGGGTATCGGGCCGCGACCTGCGCCAGGGCGAGGCTCTGTCCCGGATCGGTGCGAAGCGAAAAGGCGCCGTCTCGGTAGATCATGTCCGATGGCTCGCACTCCAGCATCCGGGCGGCGTAGCCGGCGAGCTTGGCTTCCAGCCCGTCGCAGGCCTTTTCCACGGCCTGCCCCGCGGTGTAGGTGACCCGGCTGGCCCTCGCTCCGGTATCGTAGGGGGCGACGTCGGTGTCGCCGGTGACTACCCTGACCTGCTCCAGCGTCACTCCCATGCGTTCGGCCACCAGTTGGCGCAGGATGGTGTGGGTTCCGGTCCCCTGATCCACGGTGGGGCTCAGCACCGTGAGCGTGCCGTCGGGCTCGGCCGTGACGGCGATGCCGGTCTCGCCGCCGGAGATGTGCCGTCCGTAGATGGCCACGCCGCGGCCGCGGTTGGGGCCGGGCCGCGGGCCGCTCCAGTCTGCCGCCTCCAACGCCCGCGACAGCACCGGATGGATGCGCAGGCCTGGGAGCCGCTTGCCGATGGCGTCCTCCTCGTTGTCGCGCAGCACGTTCCGGAGCCGGAACTCGCCCGGGTCCATGCCCAGTTCCCGGGCAACGAGGTCGGTGTGGGATTCCAGCGCGAAGAAGTTGGGGATGGACCCGGGGCTGCGGTAATAGCCTCCAGGAGTGGTGTTGGTGTAGATCTGCAGGAACTCGAACGCCGCGTTCTCCACCCGGTAGAGGCCGCCGACGTAGTGCCAGGTGGCGAAGGAAGCGCTGGCCTTGAGGCCTCCGTAGGCGCCGCCCGCGTGCCACGCCTTCATGCGCCGTGCGACGATGCGGCCGTCGCGTTTGACTCCGGTGCGGACGGTAACCACCGTGGCCTCGTCGGGGTTGCTGGCGGTGAGCTCTTCCGCGTAGGTCATGACGATCTTCACCGGCCGTCCCGATTCTCGCGCCAGGAAGAACGCCACCGGCAGGTCCCGGGCGTCTCCCTTGCCGCCGAACTCGCCGCCCACGTTCACGGAATGGACGCGGACGCGAGAGTGCTCCATTCCGAGGGTGTCGGCGAGCATGCGGCGGGTGCGGAAGGGGTCCTTGGTTGAGGCCCATACCTGGACGCGCCCGTCGGGGTCGATGGACAGGAGTCCGGCATGGGGTTCCAGGTAGCCCTGATGCCGGGCGGGCACTCGGAAGGTGTGCTCCAGGGTAACGTCGGCCTCGCGGAACCCGCGCTCCACGTCGCCCTTGCTCCAGGCCAGCCGGGTGAGGCCGTTGCGCACGTCCGTGGCCAGACGTTCGTGGGGAGCGCCGTCATAGGAGGCGACGTCGTCGTGCAGCAGGGGCGCGTCGGGCTCGGTGGCTGCCACGGGATCGAACACCGCCGGCAGGATCTCGTAGTCCACCTCGACGAGGGCCAGGGCGGCCTCCGCCGCCTCGGGCGTATCCGCCGCCACCGCCGCCACCCGGTCGCCGATGTACCGCACCCGGTCCCAGCACAGCACCGGCAGGTCCCGGATCTGCTTGCCCATGAAGTGGTTCGGGACGTCCAGCCCCGTGACCACGGCCCGGACCCCAGGCGCCTTTCTGGCCCGGGTAGCGTCGATGCCGCGGATACGCGCGTGGGGATGTGGGCTCCTCAGGATCTTGCCCCAGAGCATACGCTGGAGCGGAACGTCCGCGGCGTAGCGCGTGCGCCCAGTGACCTTGTCCGGGCCTTCGGCGCGCAGCACCGCGGCGCCGACGATCTTCGTATCCGGCATTTTCGCTTCCTCAGGCAAGTCCGGGCTGCACGGGTTGTGATCGTGCTACGGGTTTCGACAGCCGACGCGGTTTCACGATTCCGGCATGAGCGAGCGCCGGCCGAACCACCAGAACACCAGGATCAACGGCGTCAGCACCGCGGTGAGCACCAGGGTGACGGCTGCCGCCAGGTTGGTGGCGCCGGAGAACCAGTAGCTCCAGATGACGGCCGGGAGGGTGATGTTGTCGTGGCTGATGAGGAACACCGCCACCGTGAGCTCCCGGTACACCAGGATGGCGGACCAGATCCATACCGACAGGAGCGTCGGGCGCAGCAGCGGCACCAGGATCCGCCAGGAGGTGCGCACCGCGGACAGTCCCGCGGTATAGGCGGCCTCTTCGAGCTCCTTGTGAATCTGCAGGAGGGAGCTGTTGAGCGCACGGGTGGCGAAGGCCAGCCGTGAGACCATGTAGACGATGGCGATCAGCCAGACCGAGCCGTACAGCGGAATGAAGTTCTTGAGCACGAACAGCGACACCAGCAGCGCGGCGATGGCCAGGATTACCTCGGGCAGGGCGTGAGGGAGGAAGGCCCCGAACTCCAGCGCGTAACGGTAGCGCGAGGCCGAGCGCACGATGAGCCAGGATATGGCGAAGGCCACCACCAGCGTCACCGTCGGCACTACGGCCACCAACAGCACCGTGTTCTCGAGGCCGCGCCAGACGAGGCTCCAATCGACGTTGTGGAACGCCGCAAACGAGGCCCGGTTGAGCATCGCCCATGACGGCGGTGCCAGGTACGGAGTCATGGCCACGTAGGCGATCAGCAGCAGCGGGATCAGCTTCGAGGCCAGGATGTAGAGCCCGATGAAGCTCCAGCCCACCAACCCCCAGTTGCCCAGGTCGATGAGGGTCGGGCGGTAGCCCTTGCCGGTCACCACCTCGTAGCGATGCCCCTGGCGCAGCACCGAGCTGTACCACCAGGTGAGCAGCACCGCGACCCCGATCATCAGCACTCCCAGGGCCGCGGTGATGCCGTGCTCGGGGAACTCGTCGTCGCCGGGATTGGTCTTGAGGTAGACGAAGGTGCTGAGCATGTAGACGCGGTTGCCGAGCCCGATGATGGCCGGGATGTCGAAGGTGGCGATGGCGATGGTGGCCATATAGATGACCGCGGCGAGAATGGCCGGGAAGGCCAGCGGCAGGGTGACCCGGCGCATGGTGGCGAAAAAGCTCATGCCGTGGATCTTGGCCGCCTCCTCCAGGGACGGGTTCATGGCCCGGAACATCTGGGCGGTGAGGATGAACGCCAGCGCCGCCAGGCTGAGGCCCTGGACGAAGCCCATGCCCACCGGAGTCGCGATGTTGATGGGTCCTGTTTCCAGTCCGAAGATGCTGACCAGCCAGCGGTTCAGGAAGCCGATGCGCTGGTGCGCCAGGAAGGTCCACCCCATGGCGGTGTAGATGCCCGGTATCAGCAGGCCCAGGGTCATGATGGTGTAGACCAGCCCCTTGTAGGGCAGGGTGGTGCGTTCGGTAAGCCAGGCGATGGGCAGGCCGATGGCCAGGGCCACCACCGTCGTGGCCACGGTGAAGATCAGGGTGTTGTAGGTGACTTCGGCGACGAACGGATCGGCCAGGATCTCGTAGTAGTTGCGGATCGTGTAGGTGGCGTCCGCGGTTCCCAGCATGCCGGTCTGGAAGCTGATCCACACCAGCACGGCCACCAGCACCGCAATCACGAACATGGGCACGACGGCCAGTCCCAGCATCCAGGGCGATGTCTTGGGGCGGAGCGCGCGGAGCAGGGGTCGTCTCAGGACTGCTTCCATAGGGACGCCGCGTCTTGGGGTTCACAGCTCCGGTGCGGGGTCGGCGCTCGGGCGCCCGACCGTGGATGTCCGGGGCCTGTCCGTGGGTGAATGATGGGGCCGCCGCCACGGCGGCGGCCCCTGGTGTTTGCTAGAGCGATCGCTACTTCTTCTGCAGGATCTTCTCTATCTCTTTACGGACCTTCCGGTAGTCCTTTTGGCTCCCCAGCCACTGCGGTGAGTTGACCACCACCTTGGCGCCGCGGGCGCGGGCGTCCGCCAGAATCTTCCGTTCATGCGACTCCGGATAGAGATGGAAGTCGAAGCCGTTGACCTCCCACATCCATTTCTGGCCTTCCTTGCTGTGCAGGTAGGAGATGAACAGGGCCGCGGCGTTGGGCGCGGAGGAGTGCACCGGGACGGCGCCGTAGCGGGTGTGCGACACCACCGCCTCGTTCACCACCGAGTAGCCCAGGGGCAGCCCGTCGCGCTTGGCCTGGTTCACGTATTGGTCGCCGCAACTGAATACCAGCATGGCGAACTCGCCGCTGGTGAGGCGGTCCACCGTGCCGCACCGGATGAGGCCGCCCACGTGCTTGGACAGCTTCTTGGCGTAGTCGATCATCACCTCTCTCCCGAGCAGGGTGGGGGTGGCGAACTCACGCAGTCCGGCGGCATAGGGCGTGGAAGCGATCTTGCCTTTCCACTTGGGATGGAGCACGTCGTTCATGCTCTTGGGGATGTCGTCGCCCTTGACGACGTCGCTGTTGTACATGATGCCCACCAGGGTGGACGCCGACGCAAGTCCGATCCCCCCCGGAGCCAGGGGATCGAAACCCTCGTCCTTGATCATCGGCCGGTCCAGATAGGCCATCCAGTTCATGGACCGCGTCAGGCCCGTCTTGGTTGCATTAAGCATGCCCCCCGAGTTGTTCCAGAGGACGTCCGTGCTGGCCGGTTGCCCCGCCTTCTTTTCCCGTGTGAGCCGGCCGATCATCTTGGTCATGCTGGGACCGGGCGTGAACTGCGGCTTGATGTTGGTGCCGTACTTCTTGTTCATGGCGCCGACGATATGTGAGAAGCCCTTGCTGCCGCTCAGGCTCCGCGACGACCACATGGCCCTGAGGGTGGTCTCCTTCTTCGCGCCTTCCACCAACTCCTTGAGGGTCTTGGGGGCGTCGGCCGCGAAGACCGCTCCCGCCAGGAACAGGGAACATAAGGCAGTGCATAGAGTCACGGTCCATTTGGTTCTGCGCTTGAGATCGAGCATCGGTTTTCCTCCTCGGGTTTTAGGTTCGGGGCACCGACTACCCTTGTACCATTTTTCAGGCTGTTGCAAACGCGTGCCGGGTGGCGTGCGCGGGTTCGGGCTCAGCCGCCGCCAAGCCAGCCCCGCCGGGCCCGGTCCGGATTTTTGACAAGTCATGACTTGTCTAACTGTTCCTTGTCGAATCAGGACTTGACCAACGCTGGAGGACCTGTACGCGCTGGATGGGGAGCCGGCACCAAGGCTAACCCTGCTTGCCGACCGAGTCCACGAACGCCGTGTTCTTCTCGTCAGCCGCAAACACCATGACGTCCTCGGGCGCCACGCGGAGCGAGAGCATGCCCCCTTGGGTCGTGGGCACTGCGCGGCTCTTGCCGGTGAGCGGAATGTCGCCGGCGGTGGCGTCGTAGACGAACTGGTCGCCCAGGAAAATGCTGGAGGTCAGGCGCGCCTCGAAGGTGTTGTCGCCCTCTTCCTCTGACGGCTCGGCGTACTGGATGCACTCGGGCCTGAAGCCGACGAACACGTCCGTGCCGGGATCGGCGTCGCTCGACGGGCGGAAGCGGCCGATGCGGGTCTCCACGAGGTTGTCCTCCACGCGCCGGCCCGGGAGCCAGTTCACGGAGCCGAAGAACTCGGCCACCTCGGTGCAGTTGGGGCTGCGGTAAAGGTCCGTGGGGCTGCCGTACTGCAACAGCTCGCCCAGGCTCATGAGGGCGATCTTGTCGGCCATGGCCATGGCTTCGATCTGGTCGTGGGTGACGTAGAGCACGGTGGCGCCGAGCTGCTTGGCCAGGTCGCGGATGCGGCCGCGCACATCCTCGCGCAGGCGCGCGTCCAGGTTGCTCAGGGGCTCGTCCATGAGCAGCACCCTGGGGTTCACGGCGATGGCCCGGGCCAGCGCCACCCGTTGCTGCTGGCCGCCGCTCAGCAGCGTGGAAGGGCGATCGGTCTGCTCGTCGAGTTGCACCATGTGGAGCGCGTTCCGCACCCGGTCGTCCACCTGCTGGCGGGGGATCTTCTGGGCTCCCTCCCGGAGCGGCAGGGCCACGTTGTCGAACACCGTCAGGTGCGGCCACACGGCATAGGACTGGAACACCATGCCGAAGTTCCGGTCCTGGGGCGGCACCCACACCGGCGGGTCGTCCCCGAACACGGTGCGGTCGGCGATGCGGATCTCGCCGCCGTTGGGGGTCTCCAGCCCCGCCACGCAGCGCAGCAACGTGGTCTTGCCGGAGCCGCTGGCGCCCACGATGACGAAGAACTCTCCCTCGTCCACGTCGAGATCCAGGCGCTTGAGCGCCGCCACCTTGCCGTTGGTGACGATGAACTCCTTGCGCAGTTCCCGGATGGTGATCATGCGCCTTGTGCCTACCCTCAAGGGGCCGTGGTGTCAACGGTAGACTCCCCATATACCTTTTGGTAATTAGACGTTTTGCCTACACCCATGGATACGGGAGACCTGCATTGCACCAAGACCTGAGAGAATTTCTTGACGTGCTGGAGCGCGAGGGCCAGTTGCTGGAGGTGAACCGGGAGGTGGACACGCGCTTCGAGGTCGCCGCCGGCATCCGCAAGAGTTCCGACGTGGGCGGTCCCGCGCTGCTGTTCAACAACGTCAAGGGCCATCCCGACTGGCGCGTGCTCGGGGCGCTGTACGCCACCCGGCGGCTGGTGGCGCTGGGCCTGGGGGTCACCGAGGACAAGCTGCTGGAGCGCTATCTGTCGCTGGAGGACAAGCATATTCCCTCCGAGATGGTGCCCACCGGTCCGGTCAAGGAGGTGCGCTGGACCGGCGACGACATCGACCTCGACAAGCTTCCCATCTGCGTGCATTCCGAGAAGGATTGCGGCGCCTACGTCACCATCGGCGTCCAGATCGGCAAGGATCCGGACACTCGGATCCCCAACGTGTCCATCCACCGCATGCTGCGGCTGGGCAAGGACAAGCTGTCCCTGTGGGCGCCGCCGGACCATCACCTGGGCCGCATGATCCTCAAGGCCGAGGACCGGGGCCAGGGACTGGAGGTGGCCACGGCCATCGGCGTGGATCCCGCCATCATCATCGGCTCCCAGTCCCGGGTCCCTTACGGCGTGGACGAGTTTGCCGTGGCAGGCGGCTTGCGCGGCGCCCCGGTGCAATTGACCAAGTGCGACACCATCGACGTGGACGTTCCGGCCCACGCCGAAGTGGTGATCGAGGGCGTGACCATCCCCGGAGAGCGGGTGTCGGACGGCCCCTACGGCGAGTACCCCGGCACCTACAGTGAGAGCAAGCAAGCGCCGGTGATCCAGGTCACCGCCATCACCATGCGGCAGAGCCCCATCTACGAGACCTGCCTCACGGGCATGCCGGTGACCGAGAACCACACGCTCATCGAGTGCGCCAACGCGGCGCTGGTCTACCGCACGGTGTCGGCCATCACCCCGGAGGTCAAGGACTGCAGCGTCACCGCCGGCGGCACCTTCCGGCACCATGCCGTGGTGTCCATGCGCAAGCGGCACGACGCCGAGGCGCGCAACGTCATCCTGGCGCTGCTGGCCACCGGCTCGGGCTTCAAGCGGGTGGTGGTGGTGGACGAGGACATCAACGTGCACGATCCGGTGGACGTGGAATGGGCCGTCAACACGCGGGTGCAGCCGGACAAGGACATCATCATCGTCCCCAACCTGGCGATGTCGACGCTCGACCCATCGGCGCCGGCGCCGCGCACCACCGCCGTGTGGGGAGTCGACGCCACCATGCCGCTCAACGACAACGAGTACTACCGGAAGGTCCAGGTGCCCGGCGTTGACAAGGTGGACTACATCTGAGGGCCGGTGGCCCTCGATTTGCTCCGCTGACGCTACGCTCAGGACGAACAACTCGTAACCCTTCCCGGCAATCATGAAACACTTCGAATACCTGGAACCCGGTACCGTCGACGAAGCTTGCGGGCTACTCAAGCAATACGCGGGCAACGCACGCGTGTTCGCCGGCGGCAGCTCCCTGACGATCCTGCTCAAGCAGGGCTTCCTCCAGCCCGACGCGTTGATCAACATCAAGAAGATCGACGAGCTGCGGCGCATCGAGGAGTCCGGCGAGGACCTGGTCATCGGCTCGCTGGTGACCCACCACGACATCGAGGTCTCCGAAGTGCTGGCGCGGCGGTTGCCCGTGCTGTGCGAGCTGGAGCACGACGTGGCCAACATCCGGGTGCGCAACATGGCCACGGTGGGAGGCAACATCGCCTCGGGCGAGCCGTTGACGGACTTGCCCTGCGTCTTCATCACGCTGGACGCCACCGTGCGCATCGCCAACACCTCGGGCGGGCGCACCCTGGCGCTGGAAGAGGTCTTCGTGGACTACTACGAGACCCAGTTGCAGGAAGACGAGGTGCTGACGCACGTCGTGATCCCGCCGCTGCCGGCCCACAGCGCCATCGACTACGTCCGCTTCTCCAGCAGTTCCGTGGTGGACAAGCCGTGCATCGGCGTGGCCGTGCGCATGACGGTGGATCCGGACGGTGGCGCCTGCCGTGAGGTTCGCGTCGGCCTGGGCTGCGTCGCTCCCACGCCCATGCGCGCACGGAACGCCGAAGCGGCGCTGGAAGGCCAGCCCCTGAACGACGACAATCTCCAGAAGGCTGCCCGGGCAGCGGCCGAGGAGTGCGACCCCATGGACGATCTGCGCGGCTCCGAGCGCTACAAGCGCGAGATGGTGGCGGCGTTGGTGCGGCGGCTCTCCTCCAGGGTGTACGACCAGGCGAGGGGCGGCCGTAGCTGAGAGCAAGCGCGGTGTGGGCGGCGCGATCGGGCGTCAGGGAACGGGAACCAACAGAGAGGACTCTGCGGTATGAAGAAGGCCATCACCATGGAGGTCAACGGCGCGTCCTGCCGGGTGGAGGTGGAGCCATGGCGCACGCTACTCGACGTGGTCCGGGAAGAGCTGGACCTCACCGGCGCGAAGCTCGGGTGCGACATCCAGGTGTGCGGCGCCTGCACGCTCCTGGTGGACGGCAAGCCGGTGAGCGCCTGCTCGGTGCTGGCGGTGGACGCCGACGGCCGCAAGGTCACCACGGTGGAGGGTTTGGCGGAAGGCGACCGGCTGCACCCGCTGCAGGAGTCGTTCATGAAGTTCGGGGCGTTGCAGTGCGGTTATTGCACCTCGGGGTTCCTGCTCACGGCCAAGGCCATGCTGGACGAGAACCCCCACCCGGACGACGAACAGATCAAGAGCTATATGGGCGGCAGCTTCTGCCGCTGCGGCTGCTACCAGGAGATCATGCAGGCCCTCCGAAGCGTGGCCCGGTCATAGCGTGATGTTCCGAAGGAGCGTGTCATGGCGATAAGCGAGAGGCCGCAGAGCGCGCAGGACGGACAGCGCCTGGACTACCAGGCCAAGCTCACGGGCCGCGCGGCGTACCTGGCGGACATGAAGATGCCGGGGGTCCTGGAGGGTGTCGTCCTCCGCAGCCCGGTGGCCCACGCGTGGATCCGCTACGTGGACACGTCCGAGGCGCTCAAGGTGCCGGGGGTGGTGGCGGTCTACACCAAGGACGACGTGGTCCAGGGCACCGGCATCGAGCCCTACTACGGCCCGGTGTTCAAGGACCAGACCATCGTGGCGGTGGACAAGGTCCGGCACGTGGGCGATCCGGTGGCGGCGGTGGCGGCGGAGACCCGGGAGGCCGCCGAGGAGGCGGCGAACCTCATCGTGGTGGAGTACGAGGACCTGCCGCCGGTGATGGACGTGCAGGACTCGGTGAAGGAGGACGCCACCCTGGTGCACGAGACCGTGCGCATCCCGGAGCACGGCTTCGCCGACCTGGCGGAGCTGAAGCCCATCGAGAACACCAACGTCTGCACCCACTTCAAGCTGCGCAAGGGCGACATCGAGCAGGGGTTCGCGGAATGCGCCCACGTTTTCGAGGACACGTTCATCCTGCCTACGACTCAGCACGTGGCGCTGGAGCCCCACGGCTGCATCGCGGCGTTCCAGCCCGACGGGCGCGTGAACCTGTGGTCCACGACCCAGAACCCCTTCGTGGTGCGCACCCAGCTCGCCAACATCTTCAAGATGCCGGTCTCGAAGATCCGCATCATGGTGCCGTATCTCGGCGGCGGCTACGGCAGCAAGGTCTATCCCAAGATCGAGCCGCTGACCATGGCACTGGCCCAGAAGGCCAAGCGTCCGGTGCGCATCCTGCTGAGCCGGGAAGAGGTGTTCTACACCGTCACCAAGCACGCTGCGTTCATCCGCATGAAGACCGGGGTCAAGGCCGACGGCACCTTCCATGCCCGGGAGGCGGAGGTTTTCCTCGACACCGGCGCGTTCGCGGAGATCGGCCCCCGGGTGGCCAAGAAGTCGGCCTACACCGCGGCCGGGCCCTACAAGTTCAGCCACGTCAAGATCGACGCCAAGTCGGTCTACACCAACAAGCCGCCGGCGGGTGCGTTCCGGGGCTTCGGCGTGTCCCAGTCGGCCTGGGCCAGCGAATCCCAGACGGACATCATCGCCAAGGCGCTTGGCCGGGACCCCTACGAGCTGCGGATGCAGAACATCTACGACGAGGGCGACGAGTTCGTCACCGGCGAGAAGCTCTGGAGCATCGGGGTCAAGGGCTGCCTGGAGAAGGTCGCCCAGGAGATGAAGTGGGGCGAGCCGATGCCGGCGCCGGACGATCCTTCGAAAGTGCGCGGCCGGGGGCTGGCGGCGCTCATCAAGGCCACCATCACGCCGTCCATCTCGTGCGCCGCCATCAAGCTCAACGAGGACGGCAGCGTCAACGTGTTCACCAGCACGGTGGAGATGGGCCAGGGCTCGGATACGGCCATGGCCGCCATCGTCGCGGACACCCTGGGCATCTCCCTGGATCAGGTGTCGGTGCTGGGGGTGGACACGGACGTGGTGCCCTACGATCTCACCACTTCGTCGAGCCGTTCCACCTTCCATATGGGCAAGGCCCTGGAGTTGGCGTCGCTGGACCTGTGCGAGCAGCTCCGCAAGTTCGTCTCCGAAGAGCACGGGGTGCCGTTCGAGGAGACGCGCATGGAGGGCGGCAAGGTCCTTTTCCGGGAGAACGCCCTGGATATCCGCGAGGTGCTGTTCAACCACTTCGGCATGCAGGGAGGCACGCTGGTGGGGCGCGGCGAGGTGAAGACCAGCACCGTGGACCCGGACACGGGCGACAAGACCACCTCGTCGTTCTGGTTCGTGGGCGCCGGCGGCAGCGAGGTGGAGATCGACAAGGATACCGGCAGGCTCCGGGTGCTGAAGCATGCCACCGCGGTGGACGTGGGCCGGGTGATCACGCCGCTGGGCTGCCAGCAGCAACTCGTGGGCGGGGCCATCACCGGCATGGGCCAGGCGCTGTTCGAGCAGATGGTGTGGGACAACGGGATCCTCGTGAATCCCAATCTCGTGGACTACGTGCTGCCGGCCCTGGGCGACATGCCCGACGAGATCACGCCCATTGCCGTGGAGGTGCCGCACAAGAACGGCCCGTTCGGCGCCAAGGGCATCGGCGAGACCTCGCTCATACCGGTGGCGCCCTCTATCGCCAACGCGGTGGATGACGCCGTCGGCGTGCGCATCAAGGACCTGCCGGTTACGGCGGAGAAGATTTTCCTGGGGATGCTCGACAAGTAGGGGCGGGTTTCAAACCCGCCCGTGACCGGAGATCGCAAAAACGTAGCGATAGCCAAACTCAAACGACCCTGAAACGACTGAATCGTAGTGGGGCAAGGAGGAAGAAAACATGAAGCTCAAAGACCGTGTGGCGATTATCACCGGATCAGGCCGCAACATCGGCGAGGCGGCCGCCAAGCTGTTCGCGTCGGAAGGCGCCAAGATCTGCATCGTGGACATGGATCCGGGGCGCGGCGAGAAGGTCGTCAGCGACCTCAAGGCCGGCGGCCATGAAGCCATCTACGCCAAGTGCAACGTGGCCGACACGGACGACGTGAAGGCCATGGTCCAGGCCACGGTGGACGCCTTCGGCGGCATCGACATCCTGGTCAACAACGCCGCGGTCACCGACCACGAGACCATCTTCAGCATCTCCGAGGAAGAGTGGAACCTGGTCATCGACGTCACCCTCAAGGGACCGTTCCTCGTCGGCCGCTACGTGGCGGAGCAGATGGTCAAGCAGGGCCGGGGCGGCGTGATCGTCAACGTCGCGTCGACGTCGGGCCTTTCCGGCCGCACCGACGCCATCGCCTACATGGCGGCCAAGGGCGGGGTGGTCAACCTCTCCCGGGGCATGGCGGTGCAGCTCTCCCAGTACAACATCCGGGTCAACTGCCTGACCCCCAACCGCTCGGGCTCGCCCGTGGGCCAGGACGAGGGCGCCGTGGGCCGGGAGTTCAAGAACCTGGCGGGACGCCTGGGCACGGCCGAGGATCAGGCCAAGGCCATGCTGTTCCTGGCCAGCGATGACTCGGGCTTCGTGTGGGGCGAGAACCTCATCTGCGACGGCGGCGTCAGCGCGGCATCGAACTTCCCCAAGGAGCGGCTGCCCGCCAACTGACCGGCTCACCCGATCGATGCGGAGCGGCCTCAAGGACTGACGAAGCCGGGCACTTGTAGTCGAAAGTGCCCGGCTTCGTTGCGATATCCCTTGACATCCGTTTGCGGCATCGAATAGTGTCGGCGGCAAAACATGTTCCATATCGGGTACAAACCACTGACAACACAAGGGGGAGGCCATGAAAGTAGTATCGAGATCACTGGCGTTCTTTGTGATGGCGGCGTTCGTGTGCGCCACGGAAGTGGCGGTCCCGAACGACGTCGAGGCGAAGATCATCCTCAAGGTGCCGACCCAGTCCGCCCGCCCCGGAACCCCGCGGGCCGACTATCTGGTGCGTTTCCAGAAGGCGGTGGCGGAAAGGACCAAGGGCGAGATCGAGGTCCAGATCTACTGGGCCAACTCTCTTGTGCATGCCAAGGAGGCTCTGGAAGCGGTGCAGTTGGGCACGGCGGACATGGCCGATCTGGCCGTCGGCTATTTTTCCGACAAGATCCGGCTGCTTCAGGTTGCAGGGCTGCCTTTCTCCGTCAGTGACCCGGTGAAGGCGTGGCAGGGTACCGAGCGTGTGCTTAAGCAGATCCCGGAGGCGAGCGCCGAGCTCACCAAGTTCGGCCACAAGGTGGTGGGCATGACCGCCACGGCGAGCTACCAGCTCGTGGCTCACGATCCCATCCGGAACCTGGCGGAGCTCAAGGGCAAGAAGGTCGGCACCTTCGGCCGCATCGCCCCCAAGGCCATCAAGGCGGGGGGAGGCATCCCGGTGAGCACGACGGGCGGAGAAATGTACGAGGCCCTGCAGCGCAAGACCATCGACGCGCGCATCCTCTCCTTCGAGGCGGCCCAGCGGTTCAAGACCTACGAGGTGGCCAAGTACATGAGCAAGATCGAGATGGGCTGCATCGCGGGCGTCTCGATGTTCACCATCAACAAGAGAAAGTGGGATTCCCTGTCGAAGGAACACCAGAAGATCATTCTGGAAGAGGGTGACAAGGCGGGAAGGTGGGAAGCCCAGGCGATGAAGGACGACGACCTCAAGTTCCAGAAGTACCTGAAGGGCAAGGGCGTCATCATCGTCGATTTCTCGCCCGAGGACAGGGAGAAGTGGAAGAACAGCGCGGGCGTCCAGAAGATCGCCGGGGACTGGGCCGCGACCATGGAAAAGCAGGGCCTGCCCGGCAAGAAGACGCTCGCGGTCTTTCTGGGCGAATAGTCGGGTAAGGGGATCAGAAGGGGGATAGCATGAACGCATTATCGAGAACATTGGCGGTGTTCCTGACGGCGGGCCTGCTGTGCGCGGCCGGCGTGGCGGTCCCGGACGACGCGCAGGCGAAGATCATCCTGAAGGTGACGACCCAGTCGACCCGCCCCGGAACACCGCGCGCCGACTATCTGGTGCACTTCAAGAACGGGGTGGCGAAGCGGACCAATGGCGAGATCGAGGTCCAGATCTACTGGGCCAACTCTCTCGTGCACGCCAAGGAGGCTCTGGAAGCGGTGCAGTTGGGCACGGCGGACATGGCCGATCTGGCGGTCGGGTATTTCTCCGACAAGATCAAGCTGCTTCAGGTGGCGGGTCTGCCCTTTTCCGTCAGTGATCCGGTGAAGGCACGGGAAGGCGGCATGCGCCTGCTCAGGGAGGTCCCGGAGGCGCTGGGGGAGATCACCAAGTTCGGTCATGTGTTCGTGGGCATGACCGCGACGGCGGAGTATCACCTCAATTCTCGCGGGCCTATCCCGGACCTGGCGGCGCTCAAGGGCAAGAAGGTCGGCACCTTCGGCCGCATCGCGCCCAAGGCCATCCAGGCGGCGGGAGCGGTCTCCGTCAGCACGACCGGCGGTGAGGTGTACGAAGCCCTCCAACGCAAGACCATAGACGCACGCATCATGTCTTTCGAGACCGTCCAGCGGTTTAAGACCTATGAGGTGGCCAAGTACGTGAACACCATCGCCATGGGATGCATCGCGGGTGTCACGCCGTTCACCATGAACAAGGCGAAGTGGGACTCCCTGTCGAAGGAGCATCAGAAGATCATCCTGGAGGAAGGCGAACGGGTGGGGGTGTGGGAGGCCAAGGCGATGAGGGACGACGACGTCAAGTTCCAGAATTTCCTCAAGGGCCAGGGCGTCAAGATCATCGAGTTCTCACGCTCCGACCGGGAGAAGTGGAAGAACACCGCGGGCGTCAAGAAGATCAACGCGGATTGGGTGGCGAGCGTGGAAGCGGCGGGTCTGCCCGGCAAGAAGGCCCTCGACGTTTTCCTGAGCGAGTAGTCCGGTCGGGGGCCCGGGTTCCGGGCCCCCTTCCCGTGTATACACAGTATTCTCTTGGGCATCCCGGATAGCCCCTTGACATGGGTTCAGGGCTTCGACTAGTGTCCTTTGTCACGCCGTGAGACCCGGAAGCGTGTGGTCTTGATGGCGGACTGCAGCGCTGGGTGCGGGTTGCGCGAGCCGTTCGGGAGGAAGCCGTGTCGTATGACGATTACTCCATAGTGGATTGTGACGGCCATGTGGTGGAGTGGGTCCCCGACATGGCCGACTTCATGAGTGACCGCATCAAGATGCAGGCCACCAACCCGGCCCGGGATCGCCAGGGGGTGTTTCCTTCCATCGACGGGATGCATTTCGCCCTCCACGCCGGGACCACCGGCAACGAGCGGGTCACTGCCAGCGAGTACATGCCGGGGAGCGGCGAGGACTGGGTCGCCTTTCTCGAGCAGGCCGGCATCGACAAGACCGTCCTGTTCACCACCGAAGGGCTCTCGGTGGGCCTCATCCAGATACCGCGGTATGCGGTCGAGGTCTGCCAAGCCTACAACGACTACATCCACGAGAAGTTCGCCAAGGTGAGCGACCGGCTGCGGCCGGTGGCGCTCCTGCCCATGCAGGACGTGCCGGAGGCGGTGAAGGAGCTCCGGCGGGCGGTGGACAAGCTCGGCTTCGTCGGCGGGATGCTGCCGTCCACCGGACTGCCGCTGCACCTGGGCCACCAGAGCTACTGGCCGGTCTACGCGGAAGCCGAGCGCCTGGGGGTGCCGATAGCCATTCATGGCGGCTCCAACCTGGGCGTCGGAATGGATACGTTCACGAACTTCACGGGCTCTCACGTCCTGCATCATTCGATTCCGTTGATGATCGCGCTGGTGTCGTTCATCTACCACGGCGTGTTCGACGCACACCCCAAGCTCCGGGCCGCGTTCATGGAGGGGGGCTGTGGCTGGCTCGATTTTCTCGTCGACCGCATGGTGCGGGACGAGAACTACTTCGACGCCGCCGACCAGCCCAGGATGCGGCCGGTGGAATATCTCAAGGGCGGCCGCATCCTGCTGGGATGCGAGGGCAGCGAGGAGACCCTGGCGTACGTGGCCAGCAGGGTCGGCATCGAGGCCTTCGCCTACGCATCGGACTATCCGCACGAGGTGGATCTGCCGGCGGCGAAACACGAGATCGAAGAAGTGGTGGAACGCCACGACATGTCCCGGGAGGACAAGCAGGCGGTGCTGGGCGACAATGCGAAGCGGTTTTTCAATCTGTGAAACCTGGTAGTGGACGGAAGGCGCTGGGCCATGACGCGTCAGCGTCACGGTAAAGGGAAGTAACTTCAGAAAGGGGAAAGCATGAAGGCAGTATCGAAATCGTTGGCGGTCTTCCTGATGGCAGGTGTGCTGTGCGTTGCCGGGTGGGCGACGCCGGAAGACGCCCAATCCAAGATCATCCTCAAGGTAGCGACACAGTCCGCGCGCCCGGGAACGCCGCGCGCCGACTATCTGGTGCATTTCAAGGAGGGCGTGGCCAAGAGGACCAATGGCGAGATCGAAGTCCAGATCTTCTGGGCCAACTCGCTGGTGCACGCCAAGGAGGCCCTGGAGGCGGTGCAACTGGGCACCTCCGACATGGCCGACCTGGCCGTCGGCTATTTCTCCGACAAGATCCGGCTGCTGCAGGTGGGAGGGCTGCCTTTCGCCGTGAGTGATCCCGTGCAGTCGCGCGACGGCGGCTTGCGCGTGCTCGAGCAGATCCCGGAGGCCACCGCGGAGCTGACCAAGTTCGGTCACAAGGTGGTGGGCATGACCGCCACGGCGAGCTACCAGCTCGTGGCCCACTACCCCATCACGAACCTGGCGGAGCTCAAGGGCAAGAAGGTCGGCACCTTCGGCCGCATCGCGCCCAAGGCCATCAAGGCGGGGGGTGGGATTCCGGTGAGCACCACCGGCGGCGAGATGTACGAGGCGCTGCAGCGCAAGACCATCGACGCGCGTATCCTCTCCTTCGAGGCCGCCCAGCGGTTCAAGACCTACGAGGTGGCCAAGTACATGAGCAAGATCGAGATGGGCTGCATCGCGGGCGTCAACACCTTCACCATCAACAAGAGGAAGTGGGATTCCCTGTCAAAGGAGCACCAGAAAATCCTCCTGGAAGAGGGTGAGCGGGTCGGCAAGTGGGAAGCCCAGGCGATGAAGGACGACGACCTCAAGTTCCAGAAGTACCTGGCGGGCAAGGGCGTCAAGATCGTCGACTTCTCCGCGTCGGACAGGGAGAAGTGGAAGAACAGCCCGGGCGTCAAGAAGATCGCCGGTGACTGGGTGGCCAGCATGGAGAAGCTGGGCCTGCCCGGCAAGAAGACCCTCGCCGTTTTTCGTGGCGAATAGGTCCGGTTGAGCGGCGGGGATCAGCCCTTCCAACTAGCACGCGGGTTGGGGGGCGGCCGGCAGGCCGTCCCCGTCTGGCCCATTTACCAGCCACAGGGTTAGCCAATCGTGGAAGAATCGAAAATTCTTGTTGAAGCTACCGTAGACCCGGGGTTTGCCCCACCGAAGGACGACCGGACCGCGGCCACACGGTTCCTCACTTTCCTGAATGCAATAAGCGGCTACATCCTGTTCTTCATGATGCTGCTGATCACGGTGGATGTCACCGGACGCTACGTGTTCTCGAGCCCCATCCCAGGGACGCTGGAGTTCACCGAGTTCCTCATCGTGTTCGTGGTCTTCTTCAGCCTGGCGTACGTTCAGCTCACCAAGCGGCACATCTGCGTGGAGTTGGTGACGCAGCGGCTGCCCCGGAGGGTTGGGGACGGACTTGCAGTGGTGGTCCTCGTGATCGCGGCGGTGTTTTTCTTGCTGATGGGCTGGCAGTCGTGGTTTGCCGGGGTTTCATCCTTCGAATACCGCGAGGCATCCGACGGATTGGTGCAGATTCCGGTCTACCCGCCGAAGCTCGCAATCCCCTTCGGCGCCGCCTTGATCGCCTTTCAACTGTTGAGAGACGCCTTGAAACGGTTTCGCAGTCTCATAACCCCGGGTTAGGCTTTACATGGACCCAACCTTTCTCGCGATCATCAGCATATTTGTTCTGATCATCCTGCTTCTGTGCGGGCTTCACGTGGCCGTGTCCCTGGGGCTGGTCGGGGTGCTGGGCTTCGTCATGATCACGGATAGTTGGTCCGCCGGGATCGGCCTGTTGCGGACGACCCCGTACAAGGTCGTCGCCAACTTCACGTTCTTCGCGATACCCGTCTTCATCCTGATGGGGCAGTTCGCCAACTACGGCGGTCTGAGTGCGGATATCTATTCGGTCGTGCAAAAATGGATGGGGCGAGTCCGGGGCGGCCTCGCCATGGCCACCACGGCGAGTTGCGCCGCCTTTGCGGCGGCCTGCGGCTCCAGCGTGGCCACCGCCGCCACGTTCACCCAGGTGGCCTTGCCGGAGATGCTCAAGTACGGCTACGACAAGCGGATCGCCACCGGCGCCATCGCGGCCTCGGGGACCCTGGGAGCGCTGATCCCTCCCAGCGGCCTCATGATCATCTACGGCATCATCACCGAGCAGTCCATCGGCCAACTGCTGATCGCGGGTTTCATTCCGGGGGTTCTGTCCGCCCTGATCTACATGGGCATGATCTCCTTTTGGGTCAAGCTCCAGCCCGAGATAGCGCCCCTCATCGAGGAACGGCCGCCGTTGAGGGAGAAGCTCCTTTCCCTGTATCGGGTGTGGGGCATCGTCACACTCTCCGCCATCGTCATGGGCGCCATCTACCTGGGCATCGCCACGCCCACCGAGGCGGGGGCCTTCGGCGCCTTCGGCGCCTTCATGATCATGATTTTCAAGGGCAGCTTCACCCGCGAGAGGTTGCGGAACACGGTTCTCGACACCGCCACTTCCACCACGATGCTGTTCACCATCATCATCGGCGCCTACATCTTCAGCCGGTTCCTGGCCGTCACCAACGTCGGCCCGCAGTTGGCGGACTACCTGGTGAGCTCCGGCCTGTCGCGTTACGTGGTCCTGGCCGGATTCCTGCTGCTCTACGTCTTCCTGGGAATGTTCATGGATCCCGCCGCGATGATGGCCATCACCTTGCCCATCGTCTTCCCCATCATCATCGAGATGGGTTTCAGCGGCATCTGGTTCGGCGTGCTGGTGATCAAGACCTCGGAGATCGGCCTCATCACGCCGCCGGTGGGAATGAATGTCTACACCGTGAATGCCGCGGCGCACGGCATGGTGCGCCTGGAGGAGATCTTCAAGGGCATCCTGCCGTTCTTCCTGATGGACGTGGTGACCCTCATCATCCTGGTGAGCTTCCCGCAGATCTCCCTGTGGCTGCCGAGCCAGATGCTGGGGTAGCCGCGGTCGTTCCTTTCCGGGCCGACGAACCCTATTCCGGACTTTCCACCCCGTCACGCCGGACTGCCACGGCGCCGGGGGTCCAGCGAAGGGGCTGACATGCACCGGTTCCACGCCTGGACCCCGGGTCAAGCCCGGGGTGACGGAAAGGTAAGCCGGGGTGACGGAAAGGTAAGCCGGGGTGACGGCGTAGTGGTCCCGTGTGACGGGCACGTCAGGCCCGGGGCGATGATTCGGACACGGTGGGCTGTCGCGGCTACCCCACGACTTCGTTGTTTTCGATGATGTCGAGGATCCGGTCCTCGAACTCGGCCATTTCCGCCCGGGTGGCGTTGGTGGGTGTTTCCATGTCGGCGAGGACGCGTCCGGGCCTGCCGAGGATCACCAGGCGTGAGCCGATCTCCAGAGCCTCGTGAATGTTGTGGGTGATGAGGAGGCAGGTCTTGCGGGTTTCAGTGACAAGCTCGAGGAAGACTTCCCGCAGCCGTCTCGCCGTCGACTGATCCAGGTGGCCGAAGGCCTCGTCGGCGAAGAAGATCTCCGGCGAGAGGCAGAAGGCCCGGGCCATACCCACGCGTTGACGCATGCCGCCGGACAGCTCGTGGGGGTAGGCGTCTTCGAACCCCTGGAGTTCCAGCTTGTGCAGCCACTGGGTGGCGATGTCGTTCTGTTCCTTTTCGCTGTATTCGAGAATTTCCAGGCCGACACGGGCATTCTCCAGCGCCGTGCGCCACGGCAGCAGGCGGTCGGTCTGGAAGATGACGCCCAGCTTGGAGCGGAACCAGTCGAACTCCGTGTGGGGGTCATGCCCGAGGAGCTCGATGGAGCCCGTTGTGGCCTCTTCCAGACCCAGGAGAAGGTTGAACGTCGTGGATTTCCCGCAACCCGTCTTGCCGACGATGGCGACGATGTCGCCGCTGCCGACCTCGAGATCGAGGCTCTCCACCGCGGTGAAGCGGTCGCCGTCCACCGACGTGAACACCTTGCTTACGTCTTGCATCCGGACGACGGGTTCGGCGGCGCTCACGTGGCCATGCCTCCCTGCTTCGCCGGACGCCAGCGCAGCAGCTTGTTCTCCAGCGCGAGAATGGTGAGCTGGGTGATGAGTAGGAACGCCACCAGCACCAGGGTCCAGGCGATCGCTTTGGGCATCTCGAAGAGTTCCTGCGCCAGCAGCAGCTTGTTGCCTACGCCGCGGCTGGCGCCCACCAGCTCGGCCACGATGACCACGCGGGCGGCGAGGCCGAGATTTACCTTCCACGCGGTCAGCACCGCCGGGATCATCCCCGGCAGGATCAGCTTGGAGAAAAGCTGTTTCCGGGTCGGGCGCATGGCCCGCAGCATGTCCAGGTACTCCTTGGAGATGCTCTTGATGCCGTCGTGGATGATCAGGGAGAAGTTGGGCAGGCAGCCGGCCAGCAGGATGAAAGCGATGCGCGTCTCGACGTGGCTGAACCAGATGATGGCGAAGACCACCCAGGAGAGCGCCGGTATGCCCATGATGAAGTGGAGCACCGGCAGGGTGTGCTTCTCCACCGTTTGGGTGAAGCCCATGAACACGCCGAGGACGGTGCCGATGATGAACGCCAGGACGAGCCCCAGGAAGATCCGTCCCATGGTTATCAGCACGTCGCCCAACAGGCTGATGTCCAATACGATCTCGACGAAGGCGCCGACGATGACGCCGACGCTGGGAATCAGGTACGGAGGCAGGAAGAGGGAGGCGATCTGCCAGGCCACCAGGATCACGGCAAACGAAATGATCGGCTCTTTCCGGGCGGCCATGAGGCCCAGGAGACGTGAATGCCACGCCTCCTGGGCCTGCGCCGGAGGCAACGCGGTGTGGGGTGCGTCGGATTCCATTCGGTACGCGGAGTGCGGCTAACGGACCTTGCCCCGGTAGATGATGCCGTCGTCCGGCATCTGCTTCATGTAGCCGCTTTCGATGCCGGCCTGGAAGAGGGCCTTGATGTTCTTCTCGATCTCGGCCGCGGGCACCACGTCCAGAGGATACCGCGCCGTGGCCAGCGCCATCAGGAACGCCTCCTTGGGAACGCCGGCCGCCTGCTCGATGATCGTGGCGGCCTCGTCATGGTGCGTCGGCAGCCATTGGGCCAACTCCGCGAAGGCCGCGTAGATCTTCGGGATCAGCGCCTTGTTGGCGTTAATCCAGTCCTCATGGGCCGCGATGCCGAGGAAACCCCTTTGCGGCGCCCCATGTATGGCCTGCCACTGGTGGAAGTACTCGATCATCTTGAGCTTGCCGGGGTTGCTCACCAGCATCTTGGAGTAATTGGGCTCCCAGAAGTGCACCGCGTCGGCGCGCTTGGCCATCAGCAGGGTCGCCAATCCCCCGGTGTTGGTGGACTGGATCGACACCTTGCTCAGGTCGACCCCCGCCTTGTGGGCAAAGTAGCGGAACATGGCGTAGTTGGTGGTCACGGTGAACGCCCCCAGGCTCTTGCCTTCGAGGTCCGCGATGCTGTTGATGGTGGGGTCCATGGTCAGCAGCGCGCCGTGTCCGTTGAGCACGTTGAAGAGATAGACCGATTTCACCCCCTTGAGCCGGCGGTTGGCTTCCGAAAGGAGAGCCGAGGCGATGGTGATCTTGTCCCTGCCGGTGGCGAAGTCCGTGTTGGCCGCGCGTCCCTGCTTGAAGACCCACTGGATGTCGACGCCGTGCTTCTTGTCGAATTCGTTGGCCTCGATGAGGGAAGCCGTCGTATGGCCGAACGACGGCTTGTCGAATGACGACATCTGTACCGTGGGCATGTTCTGGGCCAGCACCGTGGCGGCGCCCGCCAGCGTCATGGCGGCCATCAGAAGGCTTGCAATGATTCGGACCATGATTACCCTCCTCGTTGGTTGTCAGGAGCTTGTCCGGTGATACGGGGTCTCACCGGTAAAGCTGTGAACCCTAGAGATTTTTTCCGGCGGTGTCAACGCACGCCGCGCCGATGGTGCATGGACCTTGAACTGCCCCATCGGTTGGGTTAAATCCAGAGGGTCGTGCCCGGGGCGATCGAAGGGCGCGGCACAACACACGGAGGTGATTCATGTACCTGGTCGATGCCGACGGACACGTCGAGGAAAGCGAAACCACGTTCAGCGACAAATACTTTGACCCGGCGTTCCGGGCCCAGCGGCCGCGGGTGGTGGCCATCGACAAGATGGTCTACTGGATGATCGAGGAGCAGATGTACCCGCGGCGGGTAGGGCGCGGCGCCCACAACCTGGGCACGCCGGCCAGCTACCAGGGCAAGAAGACGCCCCACGCGCAGAAGAAGTCCGACACCATCGGAAGCATGGAGATCCACGGGGTGAAGGAACGGATCGAGGCCATGGACAAGGAAGGGATCTCGCTTCAGGTGCTCTATCCGACGCTGTTCCTCGCCTATCCGCTGGCCGCGAACCCGGCCCTGGTGACCGCCATGAGCTCCGCCTACAACCGTTTCCTGGGCGACCAGATCGGCCCGCACGAGCGGCTCAAGTGGGCTGCGGTGGTGAACCTCGACGACGTGGAGGGGGCGGTGGAGCAGGTAAAGGAAGCCCACGGCCTTGGCGCGGTGGCCGTCATGGTGCTGGGCACCATCGGCGACCGCATGCTCGACGATCCTGCCTTCCTGCCGTTCTACGAGGCGCTGGTGGAGAGAGACCTGACCCTGGCGATCCACGTGGGCTGGGCATGTCCGGCCCTCAGCGGTCTCTTCACCCACATCTATCCGTCGTCCGTCAACGCGTTTCTCATGCCGGTTCTTCTGGGTTTCTCGGCGATGATCAACAGCGGCCTGCTGGACCGTTTCCCCACCATGCGCGTGGGATTTCTTGAAGCCGGCTGCCAGTGGATCCATTTCATGATCGACCGGCTGGACCATCGGTTCGGCCACTCGGGCAACTTTCTCGCGGATATCCTCCCGGACACGGTTCCCAAGGCCAAGCTGGCGCCCATGGAGTACATGCGGCAGGGGAATCTCTACCTGAGCGCGGAAGTGGAAGACAGGCTGTTGCCCGAGGTCGTGGAGCTCGTGGGCGACGGGCAGGTGGTGTACGGCTCGGATATGCCCCACGGTGACCGCGAGGTCCTGTCCAGCGACTACCTGAAGCAGCGGGAAGACATGAGCGAGGACGCCAAGACAAAGATCCTGCAGGACAACGGCGCCCGGCTCTACAACCTGGACATCAGCGACGCGGTGAGGAAGGCCTCCTAGCGAGGCGACAAGGGCGCCCGGCCGGCGCCTCAGGGAGCATCGGGCAGGCCGAGGATGACCTCCCGGGAGCGGACGGTCACGAGCCGGTCGAGGCTGCGCAACATGATCTTCGCCGTCTCCGCCGAGATGGCTTGGCCGAAGATGTGATAAGGTTGTCCGTCCAGGCTCTGGTTGTTGGCCCAGGCGGCGAACTCGCCCGGAGTGGGGGTGTGGCCCAGCTCCCTGGCGCAGCGCCGCACCACGAAGCCGAGCATCACTTTATGCCCCTTGCCGTTGTCGGCGACGGACGACATACCGGGAATTCATAGGCAATCCCCTTAACAGTTTCAACCCGATCAGAGGCCGAGGAGGTAGGTCTTGGCGACTCGAAGGCGTCCGAAACTCAACATGGAGCGTATCCGGGAGGCGGCCAGGCGGCTCCGCAACTGGGGCCGTTGGGGCGAGGACGACGAGGTCGGCACGCTCAACTTCACCACCCCCGAGGACATCGTCGCGGCCGCGCAGCTCGTGCGCAGGGGCCGGGTGTTCTCCCTGGCCCTCGATTTCGACGCCAACGGCCCCCAAGGGGGCAAGAGCAACTACCCGGCCATGGGCCGCTTCAACCCCATCCACCTCATGCTCCGGACCGGCACGGACGCCTACTCGGGGGTGCTCGACCACCGGGGCATCCGGGGCGCCGACGACGTCATCATCATGCCGCTCCAGGCCGGCACCCAGTGGGACGGGCTGGCGCACATCTTCTACGAAGACCGGATGTACAACGGCTACGACTGCCGGCTGGTGACCACCGGCGGCGCCGCCAAAAACGGCATCGAGAAGACCCGCGACAAGATGGTGGGCCGCGGCGTTCTGCTGGACGTGGCCCGGACCAAGGGCAGCGAGTGGCTCAAGGACGGCTATGCCATCACCAACCGCGACCTCGACCGCACCATGAAGAGCCAGGACGTGGAGGTGCGCCGGGGCGACTTCGTGCTGGTGCGGACGGGCCAGATCAAGGCCAAGCGGGACGCGGGGTCGTGGGACGGCTATCCGGGCGGGGACGCCCCCGGGCTCGGCTTCGAGACCCTGGATTGGCTCCACGCCAGGGAAGTGGCGGCGGTGGCCACGGACACCTGGGGGGTGGAGGTGCGACCCAACCAGACCCGGGAGGCCAACCAGCCGTGGCACTGGGTCAGCATTCCGAACATGGGCCTGACCGTGGGCGAGATCTTCCACCTGGAAGAGCTGGCGGAGGACTGCGCCGAGGACGGGCGTTACGAGTTCATGTTCGTGGCCCCGGCGCTGCCGGTCACCGGCGCGGTGGGTTCCCCGACGAATCCCCTGGCCATCAAGTAACGGAACACGCCGGCGGTGCGGCGACGCACCGTGGGCAGGACACGAGACATGGGAGGAGACGACAAATGGCGGCGCAACTCGGCTCGGTATGGCTTCAGGAACTGACCTGGGAGGATGTCGCGGCCTATCTCGAGGACTCCGACATCATCATCTGTCCGGTGGGCAGCACCGAGGAGCACGGCCCCGCGGGTCCGCTGGGGCTGGATTGCCTCATCGCCATCGCCCTGGCGGAAGACGTGGCCCGCGCCACCGGAACGCTGTGCACCCCGCCGCTGTGGTTCGGCGACTCGCCGCATCACCTGGGCTTCCCGGGCACCATCTCGCTCCGCACCGAGACCTTGATGGCGGTGATCCAGGACATGAGCCGCAGCCTGCGCAAGCACGGCTTCCGGAAGATCCTCATCATCAACGGACACAAGGGCGCCAACCTCCCCGGCCTGCTGGCGGCCACCAAGAACCTGCGCGAGTACGAGATGCCCGAGGTCTTCTTCGCGGTCATCGACCCGGTGAAGATCGCCAAGAAGATCGCCAACGAGATCAAGGAAGCCAAGGAGCACCACAGCGGTGAGCTGGAGATCTCGGAGTGTTGGTACAAGTACCCCCACCTGGTCAAGCAGGAAAAGCTCACCACCTCGCAGGTGGACTTCGACGAGAATTTCTCGCCGTGGTCTCACGGAGACCTCTTCTCCGCGCCGCACGAAGTCATCGACATCCCCTGGACCAGCACCGAACAGCGGCGTATCGTGCCCACCGGCTCCTTCAGCCCCTCCATCAAGGCCTCTCCCGAAAAGGGTAAGGCCTACCACGATTACATGGTCGACCAGATCGTCCGGTTCATCGGCTGGCTGCGTGACTACGACGGGCCGGTGGCGCAGGTTTGATCCGGGTGGACTCGGACGGTTCACAGGGCCCCGCCGTCGCCGGCCTCCCCGCGAATACCCGGCGGCTGCACGACCGGGGGCGAGAGGTCTATCTCGTCGGCACGGCCCACGTGTCGCTGGAGAGCATCGACGACGTGCGCACGACCGTCGAGCTGGTGGACCCGGACGCTATATGCGTGGAGTTGTGCCAGGCCCGCTACGAGGCATTCACCCGGCCCGACGCGTGGCGGCAGACCGACGTCTTCAAGGTGATCAGGGAGGGCAAGGCGGCGCTGCTGTTGAGCCAGTTGATCATGTCGGCGTTCTACAAGCGCATCGGCGACCGGCTGGGCGTGCGGCCCGGAGCGGACATGCTGGAGGGCATCCGGCTGGCCCATGAGCGTGACGCGAAGCTGGTGCTCGCGGACCGCGACGTCCAGGTGACCATGAAGAGGACCTGGCGGCGGCTGGGGCTGTGGAGCAAGCTCAAGCTTCTCTTCCTGCTTCTCACCAGCGCCGTGGCGGAACCCGAGATCGACAAGGAGACGGTGGACGATCTCAAGCGTGGGGACGGGATGGGGGATGTGCTGGCGGAGTTTGCCAACGCCTTTCCTGACGTGAAGTGGACCATCATCGACGAGCGGGATGTCTACCTGGCGCAGAAGATCAGAGAGGCCGAAGGAGAGAGGGTCGTGGCCATCGTCGGCGCGGGTCACGTGCCGGGCATCGCCCGGGAGATTCTTCGGGACCAGCCGCTGGCTCCCCTCGAAACCGTGCCCGTCCCTTCATTCTGGTCCAGGAGCATCAAGTGGCTGGTGCCTTCCCTGATCCTGGCCATCATCGCCTACGGATTCTACCGCGCCGGCGCCGCCCACTCGCTGGAGTCCATCTCCATATGGGTGCTTGTGAACGGCGTGCTGGCGGCCGTCGGGGCGGCTTTGGCCCTGGGCCACCCGTTGACGGTACTGTCCGCATTCCTGGCCGCACCCATCACCAGCCTCAACCCGACCATCGCCGCCGGATGGGTTTCGGGACTGGTCCAGGCCTGGGTCAAGAAGCCCACCGTGGCCGACCTGGAGGCCATGGGCGAGGTGGTGGCCGCGTTTCCCAAGGGGCTTTGGCGCAATCCGGTCTCGCGCATCCTGCTGGTGGTCGTGTTCTCGAATCTGGGAAGCACGTTGGGGACTTTCATCGGGGGCAGTTGGATCGCCGCGCGTTCGTTCTAGCAAACAACCGGTCCAGGAACAGGAGGAAGCCATGGCAGATTCGGTCAAGATTGGTTTCGTCACGCCGATATCGAGCTCGAGCCCGCACTTCGAGCCGTTCAAGGCGTTCATTCCCCAGGAAGTGGAGATGGAGTTCGAAGGGCTCGGAATCGTCCGGGGCTCGCTCGAGAGCCTTGCGGGAACGGGCGACATGGTGGTGGAGACATCGGCGCGGCTGGCCCGGGAGCGCGGCTGGCGGGGCGTCATCGTGAGCGGGGCGCCTGTTGAGGTCCTCAATCCGGGCCTGCTGGGGAGGCTGAAGGACGCCGTGGACGTGCCCGTGACCACGGCCCTGGAGTCATGCGTGGAGGCCCTGAAGGCTCTCTCGACTCCCAGGGTGCTGCTGCTGACCCCGTTCGTAGAGGTCATGAACATGCGGATTCGCGACTATCTCACGGATTGCGGCATCGAGGCGATCTCGCCGGCGGACACCTTCGACGACTATCGGGACGCCATGACAGTGGAGTCCGAGGACGTCTACACGCTCACGGAAAAGGCGCTCGAGGGGAACCCCGAGGTGGATGCGATCTATTTCCAAGGCGCGGTGCTGGACCCGCTGAAAGTTCTGGAGCGGATCGAGCAGAGCCTCGCGCGGCCGGTGGTGGCCAGCAATCCGGCCATGCTCTGGTACATGCTGTCGAGAGTGGGGTTCTCGTGCAGCATCTCCGGCTACGGGAAGCTGCTACGCGATTGGCCTGACATCAAGGACTGACGTTCCGACGGTTACGCCCGGAACCACCTGGTCCCCCAGCCGAGGGCCGCCAGGCCGACCACCGCGCCGAAGATCCACTGCCAGTAGCGCTCCAGGATCAGCTTTCCCTCGATCTGCTGCTTGAGCACGTCGCGTTCGGTTCTTGCCGCCACCATCTGCCGGGTGAGTTCCTGCTTGTCGGCGCCCAGCGCGGACACGGCTTGCTGCTTCTCGGTGCGGGTCTGTTCCAGGGAGAGGCTGGCTCGATCCAACCGCTGCCGCAGTTGCGCGGCGGCCTGTTCGCCGGCGGCCACATCGGCCACGGCCTTGTCCTTTTCGGCGCGGGCCTGCTCCTGGGCGCGGACGGCGTCATCCACTTGCTGCCGCAGTTGGGCGGCGGCCTCTTCGTGAGCCGCGGTGAGGGCCGCAAGCTTCTCGGCCGCTTCGCTTTCCTTGGCGGCGGCGTCGGCTACGGTCTGTTCGTTTTCGTTGCGGGCCTGCTCCAGCGAGCGGTTGGTTTCGTCGAGTTGCCGTTGGAGCTCCGTCGCGGCCTGGTTGTGGGCGTCGGCGAGGGCCGCGAGTTTTTCCTCCGCTTCCTTCTCCTTGGCGGCGAGATCGGCCAGCGCCTGTTCCTTGTCCGCGCGCGCCTCTTCAAGGGAGCGGGTTACCTCGGCCAGACGCTTTTCGAGCTGTTCCACCGCGGTTTGGTTCGCCGACGTCAATGCGGCAAGCTGCAAGGCGAGCCGTTCCTTGTCGGTGGTCAATGCATCCAGGAACTGTTGCCGTTCCGACGTCACCTTCTCGAGGGAACGTTCCGTGTCGGCAAGCCGTTGCTCCAATTGTTGGCGGGTTTTTGCGTCAGCGGGAGCCTGCTCCTCCATCCGTTTCCGTAGGGCCGCCAGCTCGGCTTGGCTCCTTTCCTTTTCAAGCTCCGCCTCCTGCAGCGACTTCGTCGTTTGATCCAGTTGTTCTTGAAGCCGGGCGACGGCCTGCTCATGCGCGGCCTTGAGCTCGGTCATTTCCCCCGTAATGGCTTTCTGGTCTCCGGTCAGGGCTCCCAGCGCCTGTTCCTTTTCCGCACGGGTTCGTTCCAGCGAACGTGTGGCTTCATCGAGCTGCTGTCGCAGTTGCCGGGTGGCGGCGTCATGTTCCGCCTTCAGCTCGGCAAGCTGCCTCGTAAGGTCTTGCCGGTCGTCCGTAAGGGCGGCGATTTCTCGGTCCTTCCCGGTCTGACCCTGCTCCAGGGAAGCCGTGGCCTCCGTCAATTGTTGCTGGAGTTGCTGGACGGCCTTTTCATGGTCGGCGGCAAGGGCGGCCAGCCTGCGGGTAGCCTCCTGCTCCTTGGCAGACAGATCCGCCAGTTCCTTTTCCTTGGCGGCCAGGTCCCCCAGGGCCTGCTCCTTTTCGGCGCGGGTGCGATCCAGGGAGCGAATGGTTTCGGCCAGTTGAGTCTGGAGTTGTTGGATCGCCCGGTCACGGGCGGCCTCCAGGGATGCGAGCTTTTGAGTGGCTTCCTTCTCCCTCGCGGCCAGGTCCGCCAGCGCCTGATCCTTTTCGGCTCGGGTCCGGTCCAGCGAGCTTGTCACTTCCGACAGTCGTCGCTGCAACTGCGCCACGCTCGCCTTCTGACCGGCGATCTCCGCCTCCAGGGACTGTTTCGCCGCGTTCAGCTGGTCGGTTTGCGTGTTCATCCTCGCGATGGCCTGATCCTGGCGCGCGACCTCGTTCTCGAGCCCGCTCACTCGCGAGGTCAGTTCGTCCCGCTTGCGCACGAGCGCGGCGAAATTCTCCTCCAGTTCCGTTTTGGCCGCCGAAAGAAGCGCGTTCTGCCTCACCAGAGAGTCCCGGAGACCGGCCAGTTCCCGGGCCCTGGCGTCCAGTTCCCGTACCGTGGCGCCGCGCTGGCCGAGCCGGGCGGTGAGGTCATCCACGGTCCTGAGCGTATCGTCCCGTTCGGCCGTGACGGCAGCCACTCGACGGCGATAGCGGTCCACGGTCCCGCGCCGTTCGGCGACGGCGGTGTTCAACTCCTGCCGGACCTGCGTCAGGGACTCCGTCAGCCCGCTGATCTGCCGGCGGGCGTCCGCGAGCTCCCGTCCCCTTTGATCCAGCAGCCCCTGGCGCCGGTTTACATCATGCGTAAGCTCTTGGACCTTCGTTTCCAGTGTGGTGACCTCGCGCCCCCGGCTCTCCAGGTTCTGCGTCAGGGCGGCGTTGTCCGCGTCCACGCGCTGCTTCTCGCGACTCAGTTGCTCGTGCTCGTCGATGGAGACGCAGGAGCCCACCAACAGGGATAGCGCGACCATGAGGCCGGCGGATTTGGCATTGTACTTCATCACTGTCATCCGTTCCATGAACCGCGTCCTTGCGTCGGCGCGACATCCGCGTGGTCACGCGGAGCGGTCCCGCAAGCACCCGTGTTACAAGAGAATTAAGTTTCCTATCAGAATTGGCGGGCAGGAATCAACGCAAAACGACATGGGCTGACGTCGCCCTCAACACGCAAGAACGGTCACCGGCCCCGCCCCGAAGGCCCCGCCGGGGCAGCCCGTCGGCCTAGATGACCTGCCGGCCGCGCAGCCCCTCGATGGCTTCCGCGCCGTATCCCAGGCTTTGCAGGATCTCCTCGGTGTCCTCGCCGAGCATGGGCGGAGGGGTGGGGGTCTCCGGCGGCGTCCGGCTCATGTTGACGCCGCTACCCACCAGCTTGACCTGGCCCATCTTCGGGTGCTCCACCTCGATGGGAAAGCCGTACTGCCGGACCTGCGGATCGTTGAACATGTCCTCGAGGTTGTTCAGGGGGGTGGAGGGCACGTCATGTTCCTCGAGCTTCCTGAGCCATACGTCGCGCGAGTCCCGCTCGAAGATGGCCTGAAGCTCCCGCTCCAGCAGGTCGTGGTGTTCGGTGCGGCCCTCCTTTTCGGCGAAGCGGCGGTCTTCCGCCCACTCGGGTTTCCCGGCGACTTCCACGAGCCCCAGCCAGAACTTGTTGGGCGAGGACAAGTGAACGACAAAGGGCCTGCCGTCGCGGTCGACGAAGGCGAACACGCCGGCGGTACGCGTGCGGTCGGCTCTGCTGGGCACGACGCCCGTCTCGAAGTAACGCGCGCAGTTTTCGGCCGTGAACGACACCGACGCCCGCAGCAGGGAGGTCTCGATGATCTGTCCCTCTCCGGTCATCAAGCGGTTCACCAGCGCCGCCAGCACGCCGTAGCACGCGTACACCCCGGTGAGGTGGTCCGACAGGGAGATGCCCATTCCCTTGGGATCATCCGGATCCGTAAGCAGGCTCAGGAGTCCGCTCATTCCCTGGCCCACGGTGTCGTATCCGGGTCGGTCGCGATACGGTCCCTCCTGGCCGAATCCGGAGATGGAGCAATAGATGATCTTCGGGTTCAACTCGCGGAGGGTGTCGTAGCCGAGCCCGCGGCGGGCCATGACCCCCGGACGGTGGTTCTCGACGAGCACGTCCGACCCGGCGGCGAGCTTGCGGCAGATCTCCTGTCCCTCCTCGTTGCGGAGGTCCAGGGTGATGCTCTTCTTGTTGCGGTTCAGGCTGCAGAAGGTGGCCGAGTACATTTTCCCGCCGCCCCAGCCGCGGAACGGGTCGCCGCGCTCCCGGTCCTCAACCTTGATGACCTCGGCGCCCAGGTCCGCCATGAGCATGGATGCGAACGGGCCGGTGACGTAGCTGGATATTTCCAGAATCCTGATGCCTTCGAGTGTCCCCGCCATGAATCAAGCCTCGATGTGGATGTCCCAGAGGTCTTCGTCGCCGCCCAGCTCGGGACAGTAGACGTCTACCTGGAGCAGGGTGGCACAGCCGGGACAGATGTACTCGTGGTACCTTCCCAGATAGCCGGCCCCCGACGCCGGGTGCTGGCCGCCGATCTCGTCGAGCTCGACGACGCGCTTGAGGCAGCGCTTCTTGTAATTTTCGTTGACGCCGCCGAAGAGAAAACCACAGCGCGTGCAGCGGATCTGCCTGGCGCCTCCGTTGCCGGCTAGTTCAAGGATCTCATGGATGCGCGCCACCGTGCGCCAATCGGTGTGCTCCGGGTCGGGTGCGGGGTCCGAAGTGACCGGGACTCCCTCCTCGAGCCGCGCCGTCCGTATGGCGCGGCGCTGTTCCTCGGTGGCGGTTTCGTCGACCCCGCGGTTCTCCCCGCGCAGCACGACGCCGTAGAAGCGCCGGGCCGATGCTTCCGTGGCCACGCCCACCCGGACGTCCCGGGCCACCGCCGCCGGATCACGGTCCAGCGGATCGCCATAGCCGCCGCCGCTCTGGACGTAGTCGCTCAGGAGCGTAAACTCGGGCAGCGACACGCGGCCGGGGGCGCCCTCCGGAATCAGCGCCCGGCCCCATCCGCCCGCTTCGATGTCGTCAAGCCGTGCCGGGTAGTCGCCTTCCGCCAAACGCTCTTGGATGTCGCCCTCGGTCAGGAAGATGGCGCGGATCCCGCCGGGGCCGGTGGGATGGCCGCCGAACAGTCCATAGGCTCCCTGCGGTATCCAGCCGTAGGGCTTGAAGTCCGTGGAGAAGTCCTGGGAGCCGTACACCATGAAGATCCGGTAGGTGCCGACCCCGCCGCGGTACTTGCCGAAACCGGAGCCGTCGGTGTTGTGGTTGCGGGAGAAATAGAGCAGCGGATACTGCATCTCGGTGCGTTCGACGTCGCTGATCCCTCCCGACGGGATGTTCATGTGGCCGCCGGAGTTGACGCCGTCGTGCAGCGGCGTAGCGCCGAGGCCGCTTCCGTGGATGTCGTAGATGCCCATGGCGGTGCGGACACCCTCCCGGTTATGACCCGCGGGTATGTAGCCGGGGCCGCCCTCGTACCAGGTGCCGTACCACGTGGCTGGGACATCCTGGTACCGTCCGGCCGCGTAAAGCATCTTGCCGGCGGCCTCGCACGTCGCCGCCACCAGGATGCCCCCCACCACCGGGGCCGCGGCGCAGGCGGCCGGAAACCGGCAGTTCAGCACCGACCCCTCCGGCACCACCAGGTCGATGGGAGCCCACTTGCCGTCGCTCCACGGGACGTCCCAGAAGAGCGTGTTGGTGATGGCCACGCCGATCAGCGCCCGGGTGCTGGGAAAGGTCGAGTTGACGTCGCTGTTGGTCTGGGGGGTGGTGCCGGTGGTGTCCAGCGCCAGGTGATCCCCTTTCTTCGTCAGCGTGCACATGATCCGGATCGGCGCGGCCCTCCGGGTCTTGGTATCCAGCGTCGTCAGGTAGGTGCGTCCGGTCCAGGTGCCGTCCGGCAGGGATCTGAGCTTGGCCCGCGCGGCCGCCTCGGTGTCGCTGATGATCCGGGCGCCCGCGGCCTGCACGAACTCCAGCCCGAACTTGTCCACCAGGCCGAGGTAGCGCCGCGCGCATACGTTGTTGCCCGCGATCATGGCCTTGAGGTCCAGCCCCACGTACTGCGGGTCCCGGCACTGCTCGGTCAGGGACTTGAACACGTCCTCGCGGAAGATGTCGCGCTCCACGATCTTGAGGCCCATGATCCGGATACCCTCGTGGTAGATCTCGGTGGCGGCCCCACGCAGGTTGCCGCCGGTGTCCGCGGTGTGCGTGCTGGTGGCCACCCAGCCGATGAGCCGGCCGTCGTGGAAGACCGGCTTGATGACCATCATGTCATAGGTGTGCGCCCCCGCCACGTAAGGGTCGTTGAAGAAGAACTGGTCGCCGTCGAAGAAGCCCGGCGACTCGCTGAAGCAGTCGATGAGGTTCTTGATGGCGTCGGAGGTGGCATGGGCGAAACGGAGATGGCCGGAACAGGCCAGCACCATGGTCCCGCCGGCATCGTAGAAGGAGCTCATGCACTCGCCGCCCTGGGCGACGATGGGGGAGGCGGTGACGCGCTGCAGCGTCATCCGGCCCTCCTCGCCGATGGCCCAGAGCCGGTGGAGGAACATCTCGTACCGGATCGGATCGATTTCGCGGGCGGTGTCGGCGGGTTGCGTGTCCTCGTTCATGGCTGACCGCAGCCTTTCGTGGAATCGGTTACAGGACACTAGCTAGCAACTTTCACCCGCCGGGTCCACATTGACTCGCCCGCCGCCGGCGTCACGTCACCCCGGGCCCCGGGTCAGGCCCGGGGCAAGCTTGACCCGACGTCACCCCGGGCTTGACCCGGGGTCTTCCTCGCGTGGTGCCCGCCACTGCTCGTCATCGCGCCTTGCCGACGACGAAAAATCCGGCGCATCTTATGGTGCGAATTGACCGGACAGGTCCCTAGCCGGGACCCGAGCTAGATCGCCCGCACCGTGGGCAGGGCATCGTCGGCGAAGCGCTGCATGGACTCCTTGATGTGGGGGTGGGAGACGCTGCCGATGTTCATCCACGCCAGCACGTGGCCCGCGCCGGTGTCGCGAGCCAGTTCACCGATCCTGTCCACCACCCGGTCCGCCGTGCCGATGGCGGCGAACTCGCTGCACACCCGGTCGAAGGACAGGGCGCCCGCCGCCGCGTTCTTCCGCAGCCGTTCGGGCAGCGGCCGTCCCTGCGACATCAGCCACTGGGCGTAGCTCCCGCGGGTTTCCCGGATCACGTCGTAGTAGCTCATGACCCCGGCCTCGGATCGGGTCTCGGCCTCGGCGGCGGTGCCGCCGACGTGCATGGGCAGGAGCAGGCCGAGCTCGTGCTCTTCCGGGTCGTGGCCGTGGGCCGCCAGCACCTCCCAGTAGGTGGCGGAGAACTCGCGCAGCTCCTCCGCCGTCCGCACGTGCACGGGTATGAAGAGATTGAGACCCATGCGCGCGGCGAAGTTCACCCCGTCGAGGGAGCTCGCGGCGGTGTAGATGGGCGGGTGGGGCTGCTGCACCGGCTTGGGATTGGCGACGATGCTGGGGATCCGGAAAAACCGTCCCTCGTACTCCACGGCCTCCCGGGTCCAGGCCAGCCGGATGACCTCGATGCTCTCCTCCATGAGGTCCCGGACGTGCTCGTGCTCCACGCCAAAGCATTCGTAGGCCCGGGTGTGGGGATGCCCGCCGCCGGCGGCGAAGCACATCCTGCCGTTGCTCAGCACGTCCAGGGTGGCGGCCTGCTCGGCAAGCTGCATGGGATGATGGATGGGCAGGGTGTTGACGGCAACCCCCAAGCGCAGGTTGCGGGTCCGCTGGGTGGCGGCCCCCAGCACCACGTAAGGGGCGGACAGGAGAGAGAAGCTGGGGGTGAAATGGATCTCGGCGACCCAATAACCGTCGTAGCCAAGGTTGTCGGCCAGCTCGGCCTGTTCGAGAAACTGCTGCAGCAACTCGGCGGGAACGCTCCCCGACGGGCACTGCACCTCGGTGAAAAGGCTCACTTTCATCAATTCACTCTCCGTGGAGTGCCCTTCGGTGGACGGCGCGCCCATCGAGTTCTATACCCAAAAGGCCCCTGGAAACAAAGCCGCCGATGAAATCCGAAACCATGCTTGGCCGGCTGTTCGCCGGCCTGCGCCACCGGAACTACCGCTTCTACTGGTTGGGGCAGCTCTCCTCGGTGCTGGCGCTCAACATGGAGATGGCGGCCCAGGCCTGGCTGGTGTTTCTGCTGACGGACTCGCCCCTGATGCTGGGGGTGGCCGGGATCGCCTACGCCGTGCCACGGGTCTCACTGGTGTTGGTGGGCGGGGCCATCGCGGACCGGGCCGACAAGCGGCGCATCATGGTGCTGACCCAGTCGTTGCTGGCCTTGGCCTACCTGGTGCTGGGGCTGCTGATCCTGACCGAACGCATCGCCTTCTGGCACGTGCTCGTGTTCGCGTTCAACTCGGGTTTCCTGCGTTCCTTCGACCGGCCCAGCCGGTACGCGTTGCTGCCCGAGATGGTGCCGCGGGAGGAGATCGCCAACGCGGTGGCCCTGGGAAGCTCGGTGTGGCAGGCGTGCCGTCTGGTGGGCCCCGGGCTCGCCGGCCTGCTGATTCACTGGTTCGGCGTCGGCCATACCTTTATCGCCTGCTTCGTGAGCTCGGCGGCGGCGGTGGCGCTGTGGGCGTTCATCCGAAGCCGCCCCATCGTCGGGCAGCCGCAGGGCGGCATGTGGCGCAACATCCTCGCCGGCCTCGACTTCGTCCGGCGGAACCAGCTTTTCTACAGCCTGCTGGGACTCACCTGCTTCAACAGCATCTTCGGCATGTCCTTCGTCATCCTGATGCCGGTTTTCGCCCGGGATATCCTGCTGGTGGACTCCCGCGGGTTCGGGCTGCTCCAGTCATCCTCCGGCGTGGGCGCGTTGCTCGGGACGTTGACGGTCGCTTATCTGGCCCAGGCCGGGCGCAGAGGGTGGCAGGTGCTGGTGGGGGCGGCGACTTTCGGCATGCTGCTCATTCTGTTTGCGTACTCGTCGTCGTTTCCCTTGTCCCTGGGACTGATCTTCTTTCTCGGGCTGTTCAACCAGATCTACCTGACCTCCATCAACACGATCCTGCAGCTCAACCTTCCCAACGAGCTCCGGGGCCGGGTGTTGGGGCTGTTCGGCCTTACCTGGGACCTCATGCCGCTGGGCGGCGCGGTGGCGGGTGCGGTGGCCGAGTACGCGGGAGCGCCGGCGGCGGTGGCCCTGGGCGGTCTCCTGGTGGCGTTGATGGCGTTCTACGGCCTGGTGCGGCTGCCCGCGGTCCGGGAAATCGAATAGGCGAAACGGAGCGATCCTTTACAAGCCGGCGCCGATGATTAGATTTCCGAAGTCCCTGGTGCCCGCGAAATTGATTCGGCGGCGCCGGCATTGTAGATTTGTTGTTGAGGGCTGATATTCGCGAGAGGAAGGGAACAGGTCCATGAAACGCGTCTTTCTTTTTCTGATCACCAACCTTGCGATCGTTTTCGTGTTGGCCGTTGCGCTCCGTGTATTCGGCCTTGAGTGGTTGCTTTTCCAGTACGGCGTCGACTTCTGGCCGCTGCTGGCGTTCTCCTTCATCTTCGGCATGGGCGGCGCGTTCATCTCCCTGCGCATCTCCAAGTGGACGGCCAAGAGATGGATGGGGTTGACGGTCATCGATGAGCCCCGGAACAACACCGAGATCTGGCTTGTCAACACCGTGCAGAACTACGCCCGGGCCGCGAACATCGCCATGCCCGAGGTGGCGGTCTACGATTCCCCGGAGCCCAACGCCTTTGCCACGGGCCCGAGCCGCAACAACTCACTGGTGGCGGTCAGCACGGGACTGTTGCGGGCCATGAAGCCGGATCAGGCCTCCGCCGTGCTGGGCCACGAGGTGAGCCACGTGGCCAACGGCGACATGGTGACGCTGACCCTGCTCCAGGGCGTTCTCAACACGTTCGTGATCTTCCTTTCCCGCGTGATCGGGTACGTCGTGGACCGCGCGCTCCACAGGGACGGCGAAGGGGGCTACGGCATGGGCTACTTCGTCACCGTGATCGTCACGCAGATCCTTCTCGGCATCCTCGCCAGCGTGGTGGTGTCCTGGTACTCGCGCCGGCGTGAGTACCGGGCCGACGCCGGCGGCGCGTATCTTGCCGGCAGGGTCAACATGATCGGCGCCCTCGAGGCGCTCGAACGCAGCTTGGAGCCCGAGCACATGCCGGAACAGTTGGAGGCAATGGGGATCGCCGGCGTCCGCAAGGGCGGTCTGCGGAGGCTCTTCGCCAGCCATCCCCCCATCGAGGACCGGATCGCCGCGCTCCGGGAGGAACGCCACGCCGCCGGCACCTAGTGTCCTGTCCGGTTAATTCACACCATAATCTGCTTGTCTTTTTCGCCGTCGGCTGCGTTGGTCACCCCGGGCTTGACCCGGGGTCTTCCTCGCGTGGTAACCGCCACTGCTCGTCATCGCGCCTTGCCGACAACGAAAAATCCTGCGCATCTTATGGTGCGAATTAACCGGACAGGACACTAGTAGTCCCGAGCGCGTAATTCGAACCCGTCATCCCGATCCCGGACATTGCCGTGGCCTTGCGGGCTGTTGCGGAATCGGGATACATCCCCCAATTGGACGTCAGGCCGAAAGGGGGAGGGGATGGCGATATTTTCGGGGGAGTTCGGGCTCCAGTTCGTGCTGCAGGCGGCTTCCTACTACACCACGCGGGAGCTGGTGGAGCTGGCCGAGCTTGGAGCCGAGCGGGGCTTCAAGCAGGTCTGGCTCAGCGATTCGCTCCGTTACCGCAATGTGCTGAGCGTGGCGACGGCTATCGCCGCCCGCGCGCCCCTCAAGGTCGGCACCGCCATCCTGGTGCCTTATTTCCGCAATCCCATCGACGTGGCCGACGCCGTGCTGGCCATCTCGGAGCTCACCGAGGGCCGTGAGATCAGCCTCGGCATCGCCAAGGGCAGCAAGGGGCAGGTGCCGCAGTACCTGGATATGGTCAAGCCTTTCCGGGTGGTCCGGGAGACGGTGGGCTTTCTCGGCACGCTGTTCCGCGGCGAAAGGGTCCGGTTCGACGAGTACCCTGCTCTGTGCGACTACTTCCACATGAACCCCCGCGGGCACATCGAGCTGGTGCGCCCTCCCGCGGCGCCGGTGCGGTTCTACGGCGGCGGCGTGGGGCCCCGGTTCCTGGCCATCGCCGGCGAGACCATGGAGGGGGTGCTCATGGGCGGCTATTTCATCTCCATGCACAAGCTCGGCCGGCTGGAGCAGGCCATGGCCGGAGCGGACCAGGCCGCACGGGCGGTGGACCCCGACAAGAAGCTGCGGAAGGTCTGCGAGATCAACCTCGCGGTATCGGAGCAGCCGGAGGAAGCCCTGGCCGAGGCCAGGAAGTACTCGGCCCATCACATGGTGAGCCTACAGGCGCTGGGATACAGCCCCGAGGAGTTCGAACGCATCGGCATCGATCACGATCGGGTCGACCGCATCCGGGAAGCGCTCCATTCGGGCATGACCATCGAGCAGGCTTCGCGGGAGCTCGTGACCGACGCCATGCCGAGGGCCTGCTTCGTCGCCGGCCGTCCGTCGGATTGCGTGGAGCCTATCCTGGAGCTGGCCGCCGAAGCCGAGCGCCTCGGGTTTCAACAGCTCTCGTTTGCGAAGCTCGGCCGGGACTACGCCTCGGTGATCCGGTTCCTGAGCGACGAAATCGTTCCCAGGCTGTCGTAGCCGGGTGCCTGCTTCGCCCGTGAGGGGATCTTTCTGTTGAGCGCCCCGCCTCCCGTTCCCGCGACCACCGACCGCACCGCACGGCTCAACCGCACCTACCCGTGGATGGTGCTGGGCATCTCGTTCACGACGGTCGCGGCCGCCTTCGGGTGCCGTGCGGCGTTTGCGCTCTTCTTCGTGGCGGTCATCGAGGAGTTCCACTGGAGCCGCGGGCTGGCCGCCGGTGCGCTGACCCTGGGCTCGGTGGCGTGGACCATTTCCGCGCCGGCTTGGGGGCAAATGCTGGACCGGCTCGGCCCCAGGGTCGTGTTCCCGGCGGGCGCCGGCCTCATGGCGGCGGGCTTCGTTGTGAGCGCCATGACCCAGGCCGTCTGGCACTACTACCTGGGCATGGGGCTTCTGGTGGGGCTCGGTTTCGCCGCGCTGCCCATGACGTCGCAGGCCACGGTCATCAGCAACTGGTTCATTCGCAAGCGCGGAATGGCCATGGGCCTCGCGGCTTCGGGTATCGGCGCCGGGATCTTTCTGGTGGTGCCGGCCGCGGAGTGGCTGATCGGCGCGTTGGGCTGGCGCAACGCGTACCTGATGCTGGCCGGCGTGATGGTGGCGGCGGTGGTGCCGCTCAACCTGCTCTTCCAGCGGCGCCGGCCGCAGGACATGGGACTGCTTCCGGATTTCGGCGCTACCACGGCAGCGGGAAGCGGAGGTCCGCGCCGGGCGCCCGAAGGCGGCATGACCCTCGCCGCGGCGTTCCGCAACTACCGATTCTGGGCGCTGTGCGGGGGGTTCGTGTTCGGTGCCATCCCCGTGCACATGGTGCTGGTGCACCAGGTGGCCGCCATGGTGGACGCGGGACTTTCGCGGGAGTTCGGCGCCTGGGTGCTGGGCCTCACCGGGCTCTTCACCACCTTCACCATGATCGGCATGGGGACGCTCTCGGACCGGATCGGCAGCGAGCGGGCCTACACCATCGGCAGCCTGGCCCTGGTGGGCGGCATCCTGATGATCCTCAACCTCGACGGGATGTCGGAGATCCTGGTGGTGTCCCTGTACCCGCCGCTGTTCGCCGTGGGTTTCGGGTCGCGCCAGGGGCTCTATCCGACCATCGCCGCCGATATCTTTCATGGCAAGCATTTCGGCTCGATCATCGGTTTCCTGGCTTTCAGCATAGGAATGGGCGCGGGTATCGGCCCCTGGCTGGCGGGCTATCTGCACGACCTCTCGGGCAGCTATGCCAGCTCGGGCTGGATCGGCATTATCCTGTGTGTGTTATCGTTGGCGTGCATCTGGATCGTAGCCCCGAGCAAGGGGGCGGATAACTAGTTTTACGGAGTTACCATGGCGAAGACGCTGATCATCGACGCGCACCATCACTGGATGCCGGAGGAGCACTACCGGACCCCGGAACCTCTGATCCGCGCCGGGGAGACCGTCGTGCGGCGGCCGGACCGGCTCGCCATCCGCCGGGAAGGGGTGCAACTGTTCGGCCCTCCCGCCATGACCGCGGACATGGCCGCGCAGATCGACGAGATGGACCGGGTGGGGGTCGACCGGGCCGTGCTCCACGTGGGCTGCTGGGTGGACTGGATCGACGTCCCGGCGGCGCGTTTCATCAACGACGAGATGGCCAAGGTCACGGAGCGTTTTCCCGGCCGTATCATCCCGCTGGCCCATGTGCCCGCCCTGGAGGCCGGCGGCCGGCGGGAGCTCAAGCGCGCCGTGCAAGAGCTCGGCTTCCGCGGCGTCGGCATCAACACGCACATCCGCGGCGCGCTGCTGGACGACAAGCGCTACCACCCGTTCTACCGGCTGGTCTCGGACCTGGACATCCCGATCTTCGTGCACCCGTCCTCGGAGCTGCCGCTGGCGCATCCACACGGCATGGAGCAGTTCAACCTCACCCGGAACCTCGGCCGCGCCATGGACAATACCATCAACATCGTGCGGCTCATGCTGAGCGGCACGCTGGAGAAGTTCCCGAAGCTGCGCTTCGTCTTCACCCACTTGGGCGGCGCCTGGTTCGCGCTCCGGAACCGGCTCAACCCGTCGTTCTGGGACAAGCGCGAGCAGGGCTACTTCGACAAGTTCCAGCACCGCATCTTCATCGACACCGCGCCGCCGTTCTGGCGTCCGCTCGAGATCCGCTTCGCCATGGACATGGTGGGCGAGGAGCAGGTGCTGATGGGCAGCGATTTCCCCACCATCGACCGGCTCGGCGACGCGGTGGCCATCGTGAAGGCCGTAAGGGCCGGCGCCGCCGCCAAGCGCAAGCTGCTGGGGGAGAATGTCGCCAGGCTGTTTCCGGACAGCGGCCGCTAGGGGGAGGGCGGAGAGGCGCCGATGAAGGTCCTGATGTGCCCGCCGCTCCACTATGAGCCCGCGCCCGGCGAGGATGCGTCCGCCGTCTTGGCCGAGTGGCGCGGCCTCTACCGGCTTCTGCGCGAGGAGCTGGATGTGCAGGTGGACCTGCTGGAGCCCAGGCCCGGCATGCCCAAGCTCGTGCTGGCCGGGAGCGGCGGATTCGTCTGGCAGGATTCCTTCATCGCAAGCCGGTTTCGGGAAGACTCGAGGCGGCCCGAAGCCGAAGCGTGGGAGAACTTCTTCCTGGTGCGGGGCTACGCCACGCCGAGGCTCCCGGAAGGCTGTTGCTTCGAAGGCGAGCGGGACCTGGTGGTCGTGGGCGGGACGATGTTCGCGGGGTTTCGGTCCGACGACGACCTGGCCGCCCACGAAGCCGTCGCCAAGGTCCTCGGCGGCGAGATCCGCTCCCTTCGCCTGTCCGACGCCTGGGACCGGCCCCTCGACACTTGCCTGTGCCCGCTGGGCAACGGCAGCGCGCTGTTCCATCCGGACGCCTTCGACCCGAGCGCGCGCAAGGCGCTCCACGACCACGTGCCTCGGACCCATGCCGTCGATGCGGGTGATGCGCCGCGCCTGGGATGCAACGCGCTGGTCACGGGCCGGAACGCGGTCCTGCCGGAAGGTTGCCCGGAAACCGCCGCCCACCTGGAGGAGGCAGGCTTCCAGGTCCACGACACGCCGCTCGGCTCCTACGCCCGGCACGGCGCCGGGCCGAAGGCCCTGGCCCTCAAGATCGCCGGCTGACCCGGCCGCTGCCTGCTCCGGCTCCTGCCCGCCTGCCGGGCTCCCCAATACACCTTTGACTTGTCTAGACACAACACTACATACTTGTAGTTGGCCAACATGATATAATACTACACTTGTAAGCACCATAATTTACTTGTAATAACACGGCACGATAAACTTGTGGAAGCGCGGACAAGAGGATGAGCACGCCACACGAAAAACTTGCCGCTTCGCTCGTGCGGCTCGAAGAACTACAGAGGGGAGGAAGACGCGTCTTCCGCTCCAACGAGTTGACGCGTGTTCATCGTGAGCGCCTGGTGCGGAACGGCTTTCTCCGCGAGGTGCTGAAAGGATGGCTGATGTCATCCAGCCCGGGCGCCGACTCCGGTGATACGACGCCCTGGTCCGCCTCCTTCTGGGAGTTCTGCACCCGTTACTGCACTGCCCGGTTCGACGACCAGTGGCATCTTTCGCCGGAGGAATCGCTGCTCCTGCATGCCGAAAACACCGTCATCCCCAATCAGTTCATCGTCCACACTCCGAAGGGCGCCAACAACGCGGTCGAGCTTCTTTTCGGCACGTCCCTCTACGACCTGAAACAAAGGCAGATGCCGGCGGAGGCCGATCTTTGCGAAAAGGAGGGCCTCCGGCTCTTCAAGCCGGAAGCGGCGTTGGTCAAGGTTTCGGAAGGCTTCTTCGCCCGCAACCCGGTGGAAGCGCAGGTGGTGCTCGCCGGCATTCGTGACGCATCCGACCTGCTTCGCCGTCTTCTTGACGGCGGCCATTCAGCCATCGCCGGACGGCTTGCCGGCGCCTTCCGCCGAATCGGACGAACGGAACCGGCCGACGACATTCTCCGGGCGATGAAGGCCGCCGGCTACGATGTGCGTGAGAGCGATCCGTTCGCGCCGCAACAGGCATTCGGAGCAATAAGGCGTGCAGCGGCGCCCATCGTGGGGCGCCTGCAAGCCATGTGGGAAGCCTCCCGGCGGCCGGTGATCGCGGCATTCCCGAAACCCCCCGGCTTGCCGCGAGACCGGAACGCCTATCTGCGAGCGGTGGACGGCATCTACCGGAGCGACGCGTACCACTCGTTGTCGATCGAAGGCTATCGCGTGCCCGCTGATCTGGTCGGACGGGTTCGTCTCGGCAACTGGAGCCCGGAAAGCCACGAGGCCGATCGGCAGAGCCGCGATGCCCTGGCTGCGCGGGGCTACTGGCAGGCGTTCCAGCTTGTCAGGGAGACGGTCGGCGAAGTTGTCGCCGGCGTCGACCCGGGCAGACTCGTCCGCGCAGCGCACCGGAACTGGTACCTCGAGTTGTTCCAGCCCTTCGTGGCGGTCGGTCTGATCGCAGCGTCGGCTCTGGCCGGCTACCGCGGCAGCGCCGTGTTTCTACCCGGGTCCGGTCACGTACCGCCACGCTGGGAGACGGTGCGTGATGCCATGCCAGCCTTGTTCGAGTTGCTGGAAAATGAAACCGAGCCGTCAGCGCGCGCCGTGCTCGGTCACTGGCTGTTCGGCTACGTCCATCCCTATCCAGACGGCAACGGGCGCATGGCGCGCTTCCTCATGAACGTCATGCTGGCATCGGGCGGCTATCCATGGACCGTGATCCGCGTCGAGGACAGGGACGGTTATCTCGCGGCGCTCGAAGCAGCCAGCATCGGGATGGACATCGAACCCTTCGCCGGCTTCGTGGCGGAGCGGGTTCGATGGTCGTTAGAACAGGGAGTCCGACATACTATTTCTTCGTTTGAGGCATAGGACGACAAGAGCGTATAAATGTAATATTATTCGGCAAGTTATGCTGTTGCGCTCCCGCCACCAATAGTCGTTCGCGTCCATCCCACCGGCCGAAAGGTCTACATCGTCAAGTACCGCCACGAGGGTCGCGCCGTCAAGGCGACCATCGGACCGCACGGTCTTATCACCCCGGCGGCCGCCCGGGCGCGCGCCGCGGAGATCGTCACCCTCGCCAGGACCGGGCGCGACCTCGCCGGAAAGACGCCCCGCAAGGCAAGCGGCGCCGCCATGGCCGACCTCGCCCGGCGCTTCCTCGACGAGTACGCTCCCGGCCACCTGAAGCCCGCCACCGCCCGGCTCTACCGGAAGATCATCGGGAAGCGCATCCTCCCCCGGCTCGGCAAGCGCCGTGTCGCCGACATCGGCAGGGCCGACGCCGCAGCCCTGCATCACGACATGCGCTCCGTCCCCGGCCACGCCAACCGCACCCTCGGCGTCCTCTCCCGCATGCTCACCCTGGCCGAGGTCTGGGAGATGCGCCAGGAGGGAGTCAACCCCTGCCGGTTCGTCAAGAAATACCCCGAGCAGAAGCGCGAGCGTTTCCTCTCCGACGACGAGTACCGCCGCCTGGGCGCGGCGCTCCGGGACGCCGAGCGCGAGGGTTTTGCCTCGCCGCCGGCGATCGCCGCCATCCGCCTGCTGATGCTGACCGGGTGCCGCAGCGGAGAGGTCCTGCAGCTCCGGTGGGAGAACGTCGATCTCGACCGGGGCGAGCTGCGGCTGCCCGACTCCAAGACCGGCGTCAGGATCGTGCACCTCGGCGGGCCCGCCATCGCCGTGCTTCGCGGCATGGAGCGAGTTGAAGACAGCCCCTGGGTGATCCCCGGCCAGAAGCGCGGCGCCCATCTCGCCTTCCTGCACGGCCCGTGGTACCGCATCGTGGAACGGGCCGGCATCGGGAACCTGCGGATCCATGACCTACGGCACAGCTTTGCCAGCGGCGGGTTGCTGGTCGGCGAGGGCCTTCCGATGATCGGCAAGCTGCTTGGCTACAACAAGGTGCAGACCACGGCCCGCTACGCCCATCTCGCCAACGATCCCGTCAAGTCCGCCGCCAATCGCATTTCCACCAGCATCGCCGAGGTCGCGGGTTGATGGACAGTTCAATCGCAAAGCCTCCGCTTCGCTTCCGATGACATCAGGCTCGGAAGGCGATAGAGATCAGGACGGGGAAGGTTGATCATCGCTGGCTGCAAGTGCAAGGTGTCCTTTCTCGGTCAAGGAAACCGACTTCTCCCATGGCTCATCGAAGGAAAGGCGGCATGATGTGGCTCTTGAAGCGCAGCAACTTTGACATCTGGTTCGGTTTGCTGGTCTCAGTAAACGGAGCAATGTACGAAGCTCAGTTGAGCATAAAAGCTCCGGATGGCACCCGATACCACCGGCCAAAAACCGAAAACATCACGAACCCGCGCCTCTCCATCTTCCTGAACAATACACACGATAAAGACCGGGAGGTCCAGTGAAGATCAATCCCGAAGTCACTGTTCTCCACGCGAAGGGGCTCCAGACCGCAACTCGTCGTCTGCTGGAGAGTCAACCGGATGTTGGCTGCACCATAGGGGCCTTCATCTTGCTAGGAGTCGCTACCGAACTGGTACCTCAAACAGGCATGTCTCGCCGCCGTGATCGAGTAAGTTCGGGGCGCGAACTTTCAAACTGATACACTACCGGAGGTTGGGGCAGTGAACGAGATCACGTTGACGTTATCCAGTCGTAGTGGAGCATGCGGTTCGCGTTGGTCCGGCGAGTGGTCTTGCCGGCCAGCGGGCGGTTGCAACCCACGGCACCCGTTGCCCTTCAACTACGACTAGCCAGGAGAGTCGCGCCCATGAGTTGCAATATCGATGGCGAAGGAGCATAGGAAAAACGATATGTCCGCAAACGACGCACGGAACACAGACAGTTCACGGTCCAGGCGGCAGGCACGGCTTCTTGGTTGGAGCCGCTGGACGACCGGAGCGCTGCTATCTCTGATCATCGCCATGCCGATCGTGACATCAGCGCAGGATCGACAGCTGCAGCTCGTGTCGACGGCGTGGTCGCCGTTCACCAACGGGCCAGGACAGCCGCGGTTCGCTCTCGATCTGGTGGAGGAGGCGCTCGGACGTATCGGAGTCACAGCCAAGACGGTCATCGTGGAAGAAGCCAAGCTGACACCTTCACTGCTGAACGGCGAGTTCGACGGCAGCGCGGCCCTGTGGAAGGACAAGGAGCGAGAACGCGCGTTGATTTACTCGCAGCCGTATCTCGAGAACCGGTTGATCCTCGTCGGACGGCACGGCAGCGACGTATCGGCGGCTTCGCTGGCGGATCTCGCCGGCAAACGGATTGCCCTGGTCGCCGGGTATTCGTATGGCGAGGCAGTCAAGACCCCGGGCGGGCCGATCTTCGTTGGCTCGAAGAGCGTGGAGGACAGCGTCACAAGAGTCATCAACCTTGAGGTGGACTACACGCTGATGGACGACCTCGTCATTCAGTACCTCGTCCGCAATCACGCGGACGCAACTCGAAGGTTGCTGGCGTTCGGCTCGACGCCGCTGCTCACACGCTCCCTCTACCTCGCAGTCCAGCGGTCGCTTCCCGACGCCGAGTCGGTCATCTCGCGGTTCAACGCCGAACTGCGCGGCATGATCGCCGACCGCAGTTACCATCGCCTGCTGCATCTCGACTGGATTCTAGGGGACGTCGACGGCGACGGTCGCAGGGAGTACGTGCCTCACGACGACCAAGCCGGCCCGCGTCCGCCGGAGCGTTCCTACGAGCTCTTCGCGGCGGCTAGGCCGACCATGGAGCGCGGCAAGACGCGGCGCTTCTACTTCGGCGGCAAGATCTACCAGGGCTGGTCCACCGTGCCCGACCGGCACAAGGTCCGGACTTCACCAAACCCCGGAGCGAGTTCACAGTTGATCACAATCTTCACCTTCAGCTTTTGACCGGGGGCGAGGCCACCGCGCTCGTTTCACCTTAAAGCCTCAGGGGATACCGCCGCAGACCGATTCGCCAGCGCCTGAACCCCGCCGCTACCGCGCCGATTTGTTCGCAAAGTCACCGGCGCGGAAACTCGACATCTTCCGCGGGTCGATGTGCCTGCGCATGGCCGCAAGGAGGTCATCGGGGCTTAGCGCCTTTATGGCCGCTTCGTGTTGCACGACGAATTCCATGGTCCGGTCGAGGAACAGGAGGAGGTTGAGAGTCGACGCGAGCGTCCGGTCGTCGGAGCGCTGGCGCTGGTTGCGTTCCAGATGGCCGCGCTTGACCGCGTCCACCTCCCCGGCGGTAAAGCCCCACTTCAGCGCCCTGTCGATTTCGTCTCTGAACGCTGCCATAATCCGGTCGGCGTTCTCCGGCGCGAAAATCGCGTAGCCGTAGAAGGCGGCGAGCTCGGCGGTCGGGTCGGCGCTGAATTTCGAACCCACGCCATAGGAGAGGCCTTCCTGTTCGCGGATGCGGTTGTGGAGCCGGGAATTCAACATTTCGTTGACGAGGACCAGCGCCGGGTAGTCCGCGTGGTCGATGCCCATCGGGATCGTCCAGTGCGCGACCATCAAGGCATTCGCCTTGCCGGGCATCTCGATATCGACCGCGACGGCGGCAGCGTCCGCGTAAGGACGGTTGATAGGGGCGTAGGCTTCCCTGGCGCTCCAGCCGCCCAGAACCTCCTCGAGGACCGGAACGATCTCGTTAGGGTCGAAGTCGCCGATGATCGCCACCGTTCCCCCTTCAGCGCCGTAGAACGACGCCCAGAAGTCGCGCGCCTGCTCAAGCGTGACTGCCTTGGCGCGGGCGATCGACTCGTCGAAGGTCGGCATGTAGAACACATGGTCCTCGTGGTAATGCCCATTGACGTGACGACCGACGGCGTTCTCGACGCGTTCCTTGACATCGGAACGCCGCGCTTCGAGGCTTGCCAGTACCGCCTCGCGCACTCGTTCGAACTCCGCCGCGTCGAAGGCCGGTTCGCGCAACTGCTCGGCGACAAGCCGCAACACGTCGGACACGTTTTCACGCACGGTGGTCACCGAACCGCCGACGGAGAGCGCGCGACCGTTCATGTCCCCTTGGAGCTTGAGCCGAGTGAACTCGTCGATGAGCTCCTGCCGTGATCGTCGGATGCTGCCACGGAACAGCATGTGCCCGGCGAATTCCGCCGCCGTCTTCCGGCCCATCAAGGACTTCTCCGTGCCGTGCCGGAACGAGAAGTTGACGCTCACCGCGTCGCCCCGGTTCTCCTTCGGCAAGAGCGCCACCTTGACGCCGTCCGCGAGGGTAAGCCTGGTGATGCGGCTCTCGATATTCCCGGGCGTCGGTTCGAACGCTTCGCCCGCGGCCACGACCTCGCCCCCGGTGTATCCCGAAAACAGCGCGGCGACATCGGGAGGCGCCGGGATCTCGGCCCGCGGCGGTGTCTCGTCCACCGGATGAAAATAGCCGACCGTACGGTTGGAGGTCTTCAGATACGCCTTCCCCACGGCCAGGACATCGGCGGGCGTGACCTTTGCCACACGGTCCCTATGCAGGAACATGAGCCGCCAATCGCCCACCGACGCCCATTGGCTCAGCAACCCAGCGAGGGCGCCCGGGTCGTTGAACGCGCGCTCGAAACCGGCCGCGAATGCCGTCCTCGCACGGTCTACCTCTTCTGCCGTCGGAGGCTTGTGGGCAACGCCCTGCAGGGTTGCCAGCGTCGCCGCGACGGCTTCATTCAGGTCGCCTTCCCGCCGCACTTCGGCGTGGGCAAACAGCAGGCCGCGTTGCTTCAACCCGTAGGGATAGGCCGACGTATCCGTACCGAGGCCGGTCTCGACCACGTTCTTGTAGAGTCGGCCCGCGGGCTTCGCGCCCAACAGATGCGCCAGAACTTCGACCGCGGCGAATTGTTCGTGGGAACCGCTCGGCATGTGATAGGCGACTATGGCTTGCTGAACGTTACCCACCCGCCGCACCGACACCGTGCGTTCCCCGTCCTGGGTGGGCTCGGCGGTGTAGGTCTCGAACAGCCGGTTGGCGCCGCCGCGATCCGGGCGAGGGATCGGACCGAACTTCTCCTCGATGAGAGCCACCGCACGTTCGGGGTCGAATCGGCCCGTGACCGCGAGGACCGCGTTGTCGGGCTGGTAGTACTTCCGGTAGAACCCCCGCAAGCGTTCGATGGGCATGTTCTCGATGTCGGCGCGGGTGCCGACCTGCGAGTTGCCGTAGTTGTGATACCGGAAGGCGGTGGACAGGACGTGCTCCAGCAGAATCAGGAAGGCATTGTCCTCGCGTAGATCCAACTCGTTGAGGACCACGGTCAGCTCGGCCCGGAGGTCTTCAGCGGAGATGTCCGAACTGACCATGCGGTCTGCTTCGAGGTCGAGCACCCCGGCGAGGCTGTCCTCGTCGGCGGGGAACGTCTCGAAGTAGTGGGTACCGTCGAACTGGGTTGTTCCGCCGAAGGATCCGCCGTGCGCGGTGAGTTCGCCAGGGATATCGGGATGGTCCCCCGTGCCTCTGAAGACGAGGTGTTCGAGCAGATGCGCCATGCCGGCTTCGCCGTAGCCTTCGTGCCGCGAACCCACCAGGTAGGTGATGCCGACGGTGATCTGCTGCTGGCTCCGGTCGGGGAAGAGCAGGAACCGAAGGCCGTTGTCGAGCCGGTACTCGGTGATGCCTTCCACGGTAGCCACCCTGGTTGCGGTGGCCGGCGGCGATGCGGCGGGCGTAGTGTCCGCTTCCGCTGCCGTAGCGGCCGGGGCGATCCAAAGGGCATACACACCGAGGACAAAGACCTGCATGACTGTCTTGACGTGTGTTGGCATGTATTGTGTTCCTCGTCACGGCGCCGGAGCCGTCATCCCCCTGTGGCGGTTCGGAACCGTTCCTCCGGCTTGCGCATCGAGAGCTCCAGAGCGCAGAGAAGCCTGATATTCAGGGCTTGGACTTGCGTCTTTATCCCTTCCGGGACGCGTCCTGGAACTGAACGAGCGTTGAAGACCGATCGTCGAAGCGTCTCAAGGTACGAGGCCGTTCTGGGAAGGGGGACAGCCTTACCTTAGGACAGGCTGTTCAGAACTTGGTGAGCGGCAAACGAAGTGATACGGCTCGGCAACGCAGTCGATCTCCTTGAAGACCGGGTCCACAAACATCGGCTCCTTCACCGGGGTGATATCCCAACTACGGCACGTGAAGTTGTGATACTCAGGAATGCAGTCGGGCTTTTTCAAGCCCTCCCTCAGTTTGACATCGACGTTCTTGCCTGGACCAAACCCGGTCAGTGCCAGACACACTGCCAGCACGACGGTGACCGAGAGCCTCTGCATGAGGAAACTCCCCAGGTTGTCGAATCACGGCGAACGCCGCCAAAAGGCATCCATCCAGCAAACTACTACACCTCTTCACCTAAGGTCTCAACTCAATCACTCGTTCGGAATCAAGCGCCCCAGCCGGGGCATGCAACAGCGGCGGGTGTAAGCGTTCGGGCATGCCGTGGCGTCCCGGACCCTTACTTCGGCACGGTCGAATCGCTGCCGTCATCGAAGCACGTTCGTGCGCACGACCCAGAAATCAATTGGTGCCTAATTGGTACCTGAGCGTTGAGCACTTCCCGCAACGCCGATCAAGATACCCCATAAGCATTTGATTTTAGTTCAAAAAATACGAAATCCCGCCGACCACGGGAATGCCCCACCTTACCCCGACATACTCCGAGTCCGGTCCGGTAGAATACAGGACTCCAGGTGCGTTGATAACGATCAGTCTTCGAGCCCGCCGGGTACTCGTTCCTGCGCATGCTTCTCCCGCATCGCCCGCCACATCCTTTCCGGCGTAATGGGCAGCTCGCGCACGCGCACGCCGACGGCGTCCTCGATGGCGTTGCCGATGGCGGGGGAGACGGGCATGAGGCCGCCTTCGCCCAGGCCCTTGGCGCCGTAGGGGCCTGGGCCGTTGGCCTCCTCCACCATGATGGTCTTGAAGGTGTCGGGGATGTCGCGGAACGACGGCAGCCGGTAGTCGACGAGGTTGGGGTTCAGCAGGTGGCCGTTGTCGTACTGCATCTCCTCCATCAACGAGTGGCCGATGGCGAACATGACGGCGCCCTCGTCCTGCCCTTCGCACTGGAGCGGGTGGATGGCCTTGCCCACGTCCGCGGTGGAGATGTACTTGAGGAGCTTCACCACCCCGGTGTCCGGGTCCACCTCCACCTCCGCGCCGCCCCAGCTCGTCTCCCAGAACGTCGTGGGCGAGCCCAGCACGGCCTTCTTGCTGTGCACGTCCTGGTAGGTCCCCTTGGCCAGCAAGTCGCCGCCCTTGGCGCCGAAGGTCTGGTTGAGCACCTCCTCGTAGCTCAGGCGCTTGCCCTTGCCGGCGTGGACGTGGCCTTTCCTGAAGGTGATCTTGTCGGCCTTGCACTTGAACAGCTTTGCCGCGGCCCGGCGCAACTGCCGCTTCAGCTCCGCGGCCGCCCGCTCCACGCACAAGCCCATGATGACCATGGAGCTGCTGGCGTTGGTGGCGGCGTCGTAGGGGGTGGAGTCGGTGTCGAGCTGGGCCACGGTGACCGCCTCGTAGGGCAGGGCCAGCTCTTCGGCAACCACCTGGGCCAGGGCGGTGCGGCAGCCCTGGCCGATCTCCACCGTGCCGGTGAACAGCACCGCGCTGCCGTCGGAATTGAGCTTGATGGCCGCCGAGGCCACCTTGTAGGTGCCGCCGCCGTCCTTCATGCAGCAGGCCAGCCCCATGCCGCGGTTCTTGCCCGGGCTCTTCCTGCCCCAGCCCAGGGCCTTGGCGGTGCGCCGCAGCCCTGCCTCGAGGTCGCAGTCCACCGGGGTGTCGCCCTTGGTGTAGGCGTCGCCCTTCTTCAGCAGGTTGCGCGCCCGGAACTCCACCGGATCGATGCCGAGCCTGCGGGCGATCATGTCCATCTGGGACTCGTAGGCCCAGGTGACCTGCAGCGTGCCGAAGCCCCGGAACGCCCCCGCCGGCACGGCGTTGGTGTACACGGTGTAGGAGTTGACCCTGATGTTGGGGATGCGGTACGGGCCCGGCGCCCGGTAGCCGGCCTTCTGGGACACCCGGGGGCCGTAGTCGGCGTAGGCTCCGGTGCCCATGTGGACCTCGCACTCCCGCGCCACCAGCCGTCCGTCCCAGGTGACGCCGGTCTTGATGCGGAACCGGGCGGGGTGCCGGGTGATGGTGCGGAAGGTCTCTTCCGACGTATGGGTGATCTTCACCGGCCGCCCGCTCTTCCACGCCAGCGCCGCCGCCAGCGGCTCGTTCTTTACCGAGAGCTTGCCGCCGTAGGCCCCGCCCACGTGGGGCACGATGACCCGCACCCGGTTGATGGGGATGGAGAAGAACTCGGCGATGTGGCGCTGGAGCGTGAACGGGTCCTGGGTGGAGGCCCACAGGGTCACGTGTCCGTCCTCCACCCGGGCGATGGTGATGTGGGGTTCCAGCGGATAGTGCTGGATCTGGGGGAAGGTGAAGACGTCCTCGAAGACCTCGTCGGCCTGGGCGAAACCCTTGTCCACGTCGCCCTTGTCGTATTTGTACCCGTAGCACACGTTGGTGCCCCGGAACTCCTCGGGCACCCGGTAGGCGTAGCCGTGAAGCTCGTCGGCGTCCGCCACCTGCTCGTGCACCAGCGGCGCGTCCGGCGCCACCGCGTCGGCCACGTCGGTGACCGCCGGAAGCTCCTCGTATTCCGTCTCGATGAGGGTCAGCGCCTCGGCCGCGACGGCCTCGTCATCGGCCGCCACCGCGGCCACCGGGTCGCCGTCGTAACGGACCTTGTCCAGGGCGACGATGGTCTGGTCCTTGTAGGCGGAACCGAAGTACGGGTTCATGCCGTCCAGGGTCTCGCGGGTAAGCACCGCGGCCACCCCCGGCAGCGCCGCCGCCTTGCTGGCGTCGATGCGCACCAGCCGCGCGTGGGGGAAGGGGCTGCGCAAAACCTTGCCGTGGAGCATCCCCGGGATCTCCAGGTCCATGGCGTAGATGGCCTGGCCGGTGGCCTTGACGACGCCGTCCACCCGCTGCTGGGACTTGCCGATGACCTGGTGTTTCACCGCTTTGCTCATGGTTCGTGCTTCCTCTCGTCCTCGTCCGGGTAGCGCTCCCGCACCCATGCCACGGCCTGTTCCCGCGTCCGCAGCTCCCCTTCGAGCTGGGCCTCTTCGACGGCCCCCAGCATCGCCGAGAACGAGGGGCCCGGCGCGTATCCGAGCCGGATCAGGTCGCGCCCGCGCAGCAGCGGCTCCGGCCTCACTTCCTCCTCGCCCAATTCGGCGAGCTTCCGCTGACAGAAGTCGTAGTAACCCAGATCCCCGTTGGATGAAAGCGCGTCGATGCGGCAGAGCTCCAGCAGCTCGTCGATGCCTTCCTCGCCGAGAAAACGCTTCAGGGTGCTGAGCCGCATGTTCGGGGCCTGGGCGTAGCGCAAGTGGTACCGCACCAGCCAGGCCACCCGCTCGGCCACCGCCCGGCTGCGCTTGAGACGCCGGAGGATCTCCACCGCCATCTCCGCCCCGAGCTCCGGGTGGCCGTGGAAGGTTACCCGCTCGCCGGCGGGTTGACGGCACGGCGGCTTGGCCACGTCGTGCAGCAGGCAGCCGTAGGCGAGGGTTTCCGTGGGGCCGTCCAGGTGCTGGAGCAGCAGCAGGGTGTGGACGTAGACGTCCCCCTCCGGATGGTAGTCCGGGGTCTGCTCGCATCCTTTCATGGCCGCGACTTCGGGCAGGATCACCTCCAGCAGTCCGGTCTCGTCCAGCAGCTCCACCCCGCGCCGGGCGCCTCCTTCGGTGAGCGTGCGGGTGATCTCCGCGCCGATGCGCTCCCAGGCCACCTGGGTCACGGCCGCGGCCTGGCTCCGGACCGCCCGCAGCGTGGGTCCGTCGATGGCGAAGCCGAGCCCGCAGGCCAGGCGCACGGCGCGGACCATCCGCAAGCGGTCCTCGGCAAACCGTTCGTGAGGATCGCCGATGGCCCGGACCAGTTGTCGGCGAAGGTCTTCCCGGCCCTTCACCAGGTCGATGACCCGGTCGTCCACCGGGTCGTACATCATGGCGTTGATGGTGAAGTCGCGCCGGCGGACGTCGTCCTCCAGGGTGCCGTGGCGCACGTGGACGGGATGGCGGCCGTCGCTGTAGGGGCCGTCGAGACGGAAGGTCGTGACCTCGAACGGATCGCCGTCCACCAGCACGACGATGGAGCCGAACTGCGATCCCACGTCCACGGTGTCGGGAAAGATGCCCTGAGTATCCCGCGGCGTGGCGTCGGTGGCGATGTCGTAGTCCTTGGGCGGCCTGCCCAGGAGCCGGTCGCGCACGCATCCGCCGGCGAGGTAGGCCTCGTGCCCGGCCTCGCGGAGGCGTTTGACGATCTGGATAGCCTTGTCCTCTTGCGACACGGGAGCGGTCCTGCGAGGCGCGGGCCTGGGAGAGGCGACGGGCGGCCTCCTAGTTGTCGAGGCGCGCCTTTTCGAGGTCCCCGACCACCACGACGATGAGCTTTTCGGGTTGCAGATGCTTCCGGGCGGCCCGGAGGACGTCCTCGGCGGTGACCCCGCGGATCAGGTCGGGGTAACGGTCGGCGTAGTCCAGCCCGAGCCCGAGATATTCGACCTGTCCCAGGAAGTCGGCGATGTCGTCATTGGTCTCGAGCCCCAGGGGGAAGCTCCCGATGAGGTAGCTCTTGGCGTCCCGGAGCTCCTCTTCGGTGACGCCGTCCCGCCGGATCCGCTCGATCTCGGCCCTGGCCACGGACATGGCCTCCCGGGCGCTCTCGTTGCGGGTCTGCATGGCCATCTGGAACCGTCCGGCGTTCCTGCCCGCGACGAAGTAGCTGTAGACGGAGTAGGCGAGGCCCCGCTCGTTCCGGATGCTGTCTCCCAGGCGCGATGAGAGAGCGCCGCCGCCCAGGATCTGGTTCATCACCCGGATGGCGTAGTGGTCGGGGTCCATGCGGAGCGGACCCTCGTGCCCCATGACGATGGTGGACTGGGCGAGGTTGCGATCCACCTTGACGGGAGCGCGCGTCGGGGGCCGCAGCGTCACCGCCGGGTCCGGCTCGCCGCCGGCCGGCTTCCAGGCGGCCAGGGCGTTCGCGAGCTTTCCGCGGATCTCCTCGTGGGTTATGTCGCCCACCGCCACCAGGATGGTCCGGTCGGGCCGGTAGTGGCGCCGGTGGAAGTCCACGACGCTCCGCCGGTCAAGTCCCCGGACCGCATCCTCCGACCCTTCCACCGGGCGTCCATAGAAGCTGTCGGGGTAGAGCGCCGCCCGGAATGCCTCCCGGGCCACCGCGTTGGGACGGTCTTTCCTGGCCCGGATGGAGGCAGCCAGGGACTGCTTCGTGCGGGCCACCTCCTTTTCCGGGAACGACGCCCCCGTCAGCACCTCGCCCATGAGCGCCAACCCGGTGTCCAGGTCCTTTTTCAGGATGTTCAGGTTCAGGGTGGCCAGCTCCCGGCCGCAGTCGGCCCAGAAGTGGGCGCCCATGCCCTCCACGAGGCCGCTGATGGCCATGGCGTCCCGGCCGGGAGTGCCCAGGGTCAGCAGCCGCGAGGCGAGGTTGGCCACGCCGTGCCGCCCGGCGGGGTCGTAGCGGGAGCCGGCGCGGATCAGGAGCCGCACCGAGACGATGGGGAGCGCAGGCTGCTCCGAGGTCACCAGCACCAGTCCGTTGGGGAGTGTCTCACGTTGGGCGTTCATGGCGGCGGAGGCGACGGCGTGGGGCCCCAGGAGGAGGCACAGAATCAGGGGCAGCCAGCGTCTCATGAGCGTTTTCCCACCTGTGGAACGAGTATGCCCACGGTGCGGCGGTCGCGGTCGAGGTAGTCCCACGCCACCCGGCGGACGTCGTCGGCGGTGACGTCCCGGATACCCTGGAGGTACTCGTTCATGCGGCGCCATCCGCCGGTGATCTCATAGAAGCCGATACGCATGGCCTGTCCCCGGTTGGATTCCTGGGCGAAGATGAAGGCCGCCGCCACCTGGTTCTTGGCCTTGTCGAGCTCCGCCTCGGTGATGCCCTTGTCCCGCACCTCGGCGATGACCTCGTCGATGGCCGCTTCCACCTCCGCAATGTCCTTGCCGGGCATGGCCTGGGCGCCGATGGTGAAGGTGGCGGGGTCGACGGACACCCGGTGGTAGCCGGCCCAGGCCGAGCGCGCGATGCGCCGGTCGTAGACCAGGTCCCGGTAGAGCCGCGAGGTGCGCCCTCGCGACAGGATCATCTCCAGCACGTCCAGCGCGTAGCTGTCCTCGTGGCCCACGTTGGGCACGTGGTAGTTCATCACCAGCGCCGGGAGCTGGGCTTCCTTCTTGAGCCGCACCCGCCGCTCGCCCCGCTGCGGTGGCTCCGTGAGCCCCATCTCCGGCGGCTCGGAGCCGCGCGGAATCTTGCCGAAGGTTTCGCGGACCTTCGTCAGGATCTCCTCGCTGTCGAAGTCTCCGGCCACCAGGATGAAGGCGTTGTTGGGCGAGTAGTAGGTCCGGTAGAACTCCTTCATGTCCTCCAGGGTCATCCGGCGGACGTCCTCCGGCCAGCCGATGATGGGCCGGCGGTAGGGGTGCACGGCGTAGGTCACCGCGTTGGTGATCTCCGCCAGCGCGGACCGCGGGCGGTCCGCCCGCATGCGCCGCTCCTCCTGCACCACCTTCTTCTCGGGCTGGAAGTACTTCTCCTCGAAGCGGGTGTTCACCATGCGGTCGGCCTCGAGCTCGATGGCGATGCCGATGGTGTCCCGGCTCATGGTGGCGTGGTAGACGGTGGCGTCGTGGGAGGTGAAGGCGTTGGAGCGCCCGCCGTGCTTCCGGATGGTGCGGGCGTATTCCTCCGGGGCCACCTTTTCGGTGCCCTTGAACAGCATGTGCTCGAGGAAGTGCGCCATGCCGCTCTTGCCGTCCACCTCGTTGCGGGAGCCCACCCGGTACCAGACCTGGAAGGTGACCGCCGGGCTCCGGTGGTTCTCCAGCAGGAGCACCTTGAGGCCGTTGTCCAGGATCTCTTCCCGGACCTCGACCATGCCCTTGGGCGTCGAGGCTCCGCCGGCAACGGCGGGAAGCAGCGTGAACAGCATCAAACCTGCGAGACGGTGTGTCCAGTCCATAAGGTTGAAGATATCGGCCCGGCGGGACTTGCGCAACAGGGTCCGGCAGGCTGCCGGCCGATTCTTGCGAACGTCGTGCCGGCGGCGGTCAGCGGCCGTTGGGAGGCGTCAACCGTCGTGGCACGAGCGATCCCAGGCCGTGGCGCCGCATCCGCTCGATGAAGGTGGTGCGGTTCAGTCCCAGCAGGGTGGCGGCCACGGTCTTGTTGCCGTGTGTGCGCTCCAGCGCCTGCAGCATCATCTCGCGCTGGAAGCGTTGGATGCAACCGTCGATATCGAACCCGTCGCCCGGCAAGGTGAACCCGTTCAGAGGAATGTCACGGGGGTGCGGCCCGAAGTGGCCTGTCAATTCCGGCAGGTCCTCGACGCGGATCTCGTCGCGATCGTTCAGGGTCACCAGCCGTTCGATCAGGTTCTCCATTTCCCTGACGTTGCCGGGCCAGTCATGGGCCTGCAGGCGCTTCATGGCCCTTTCGTCGATGGTGCGTCGATGTTCTCCGCTGAAATGTTGCAGGAAGTGCTCCACCAGGGGAGGAATGTCTTCCCGGCGCACCCTCAGTGGCGGCAGCTCCAGGGAGAGGATGGCGAGACGGTAGTAGAGGTCTTCACGAAACTCGCCGGCGGGTATCGCCTCCCGCAGGTCGCGATTGGTGGCCGCGACGAAACGGGCGTTGGTCCGAGTGGCGACATCGCTTCCCAACGGATTGAACTCGCGTTCCTGGAGCACTCGCAGCAGCTTCGCCTGAAGCCGAGGAGTGGTCTCGCCGATTTCATCCAGGAATATGGTCCCCTCCTTGGCGGTCATGAACCGTCCCGACCGGGAATGTTGCGCACCCGTGAACGCGCCCCTGACGTGGCCGAACAGTTCGTTCTCCAGGAGGTCCTCGGGTATCGCCCCGCAGTTGACGGCAACGAAGGGCTGCCTCGCGCGTCTGCTCCGGTCATGGATGGTGCGCGCGATCAGTTCTTTGCCGGTGCCGCTCTCGCCGGTTATGAGGACGGTCGAATCGCTTGCGGCAATCCTCAGGGTAAGCTCGAAGACGTTTCGCATGGCCTCGCTCTTGCCGATCATGGAGCCTAGAGTTTCGAGATCCGGCTCTTCCATCGTGCGGTTGCTCTGCTGCCCCATTTGGTTCCCCCCTCTCCGGTTCTTGACTAACTGAAATATAATTCTTTTGAAGCAATAGTGGGGCCATCCTCGTCTGCCGATGAATTTTTTGGAAAACCTAAACCGTAACGTGAAGAAATAACGAGGGATGACGGCGGGCCCCGCGAAAGCTGTCGGCAGAATGACAATCGTGGTTGGAGACTTTGCTGGCTTTCGAGTGACAACCTCTTGGGAATCACCGGTTTCGTGCATGTCGGAAACATGACATGCAGCTGTCGGAACCTGGTTGTTTCTGTGGAATCGAGCTGTTCCGAAGTGTGATGGGTCGCTGCCGTCGGGGCGTCCGGAGCGGTTTCAACTTGAAAAGGGTCGCTGAAGAAAGCTAATTGAAGAGGTCGTGTCCGATGTCGATCCCAAGAGTGCAGACTTGCCTCCCGTCCCCTTGACCCTGGAGGGCTGGAACATCCTCCACCAGATGTTCCGCATCCGGTGGCCGGAGTGGAACGAGCAAGCCCCGGCGCCGCGTCGGAGAGTCATCGACGAAGCGGTCACCGCCCTGAAATCCATGGAGCACGCCGCCAATGGCCGCACCGGCCTCGCGTCGCTGCTGGGCCACAAGGGCGACCTGATGCTCATCCACTTCCGCGACTCGATGGACGCCCTGAACGAGGCCGAGCTGGCCGTGGCCCAGCTCAAGCTGGCGCCTTTCCTGGAGCCGACCACCTCCTACCTCTCGGTGGTCGAACTGGGACTCTACAGCGGCTCCGGCCAGCTCTACGGCTCCCTGAAGGAGAAGGGAATCGCTCCCAACACGCCGGAGTGGAAGGAGCAGGTGGAGGCCTATCTGGCCCAGGCGCGGAAGACCATGGAAACCCGGCTCCGACCGGACATCCCAGCCCGTCGCTACGTCTGCTTCTATCCCATGGACAAGAAGCGGGGCGAGGAGAAGAACTGGTACGATGCGCCGTTCGCCGAACGGCAGCGGATGATGGCGGACCACGGCTTCATCGGCCGGGGCTACGCCGGGCGGGTGACCCAGATCATCTCCGGCTCGATCGGCTTCGACGACTGGGAGTGGGGCGTCGACCTGTTCGCCGACGATCCGGTGGTGTTCAAGAAGCTGGTCTACGAGATGCGCTTCGACGAGGCCAGCGCCCTCTACGGCCTGTTCGGGCCGTTCTACATGGGGTTGCAGTTCCGGGCGGAGGAGTTGGGAGCGCTGCTGGATGGACGGACGCCGGGGTTCGGGTGAGCCGCGATCGAAGTATCCTCGTGGTTGGCGCCGGTATGGCGGGGCTGGGAGCGGCCTACGCGCTCCGCAAGCGCGGACTGGATGTCACCGTCTTCGAAGCGTCCTCGCGGCCCGGGGGGCGAATCGCCGTAGAGGAGGTCCACGGTTTCGGCATAGACATCGGCGCCAACATCTTTCTGGAAGCGTTCGACACGGTCAGAGAGGTGGCGGCCGAACTGGGTGTTCCTCTGGAGCGGACCCGTGTCCCGATCCATGGCGGGGTGTACCGCAACGGAAAGTTTCACGGTTTCTACGGCGGCGATCACCCACGTGACCAGTGGAAGACCGCCCGGACGTTGCTCTCGTTCCGGCTTCTGTCGCCCCGAGGCCTCTGGCAGTTGCTGAGGTTCACAAGGATGCTCAACGCCCGGAGCGGCGAGCTCAGCCTTGAAGACCCTTCGCGCATGTTGGCCCTCGACGACGGCGAGAGCGCGGCCGATTTCGTTGCGTCGAGAATCGGAAGCGAGTTCCTCGACTGGTTCTTCGGCCCCAACCTGAGCGGCTATACCTTCGCACATCCGGACCAGGTGGGCGCCGCCTACGCGATGGCGGTTCTCTGGTTTTTCGGCTTGAAAGCCGGCTGGCCGCTCCGCCCCAAGGGCGGCGCCGGGGCGTTCGTGGAGGCCCTGGCTCGCGCCTGCGGCCCAAGCATCCGCACCTCTACCCCGGTCAGGCGCATCGTGATCGAGGACGGAGGCGTCAGGGGCGTGGTTACCGAAGCGGGTCTTGTCGAGGCCGACGCGGTCATCTGCGCCACCACCGCCACCGCCGCCCTCCGTCTCGCTCCCGACCTGCCGGCCGGCATCAGGGACGCTCTGGGCCGCGTCACCTACTCCAGGTGTTGCCGCGTCTTCTTCGGCCTCGACTCGAGCCCGTTTCCCCAGGACTGGTACGCGGTTACGTTCCCGCCGCAGACGGGGGCGCTCATGCTGGGCATGAGCAACTCGGCGGCGCTGGCGCCCGAAACCGTGCCGGAGGGAAAGGCTCTGATCGACGTGCTCGTCATCGGAAGGCGGGCTGAAGAGTTGTCGGCATTGAGCCACGAGCAGGCAGGTCTGCGGGTTCTTGCGGAAACACGGAAGTATTTCCCGGCGATGACCCGGGAGCCTCTGTTCACCCGGGTCCACCGCTGGGACGAGGCGGTATGCTTGGCGCCCGGCGGCATGATGTCGGCGCTGCATCGGATGCGCCGGCAAGAGCTCGAAAGCGTCAAGGGGTTGTTTCTTGCCGGGGAGTACATGGGCGTGCCTTCCGTGAACGGAGCCTTGCGAAGCGGCCTGGACGCCGCCGCCGACTGTGCCGCTTCGCTGCAGCCGGACGAATCTCCCTGACGCGCCCCCTCTCGCGTCGAGGCAACGTGTGTCCGGGAAAGGGGCATGCGATCTGTGGCCCGGCCCCAAGCATGCGGCTTGACTGGGTCCGCACCGGCGTGGACAATGATGCCGGGAGCAGCGGAGGTTGCCATGGCAAAGGACAGCGCGGAGGTTGACGTTCCTGGCGCCGGAACGGGCGGGGTGATCCAGCCCTCGGTCTGGAACGCCTTGCCGTATTTCCTGCCGCTCACGATTTTTCCGGTCGTGGTCTTGTCGTCGCTGTACGGCGGCTGGTGGCTCGCGGTTCCGTTCGTCTATTTCTGGCTCGCGGACCGTTTCGACACCTTGTTCGGCCAGGACGAAGCGAACATGGACCCGGGCGCGACGACCGAGAGCCGGCTGTTCGCCTACAGGCTGGCGGAATGGGTGTGGGTGGCGCTCTATCCGGTGACGTTCGTTTTCGCGCTCTGGCAGGTCCTCGTCGCCGGCCATTTGTCGGCCTGGGAGGCCCTCTTGATGGCGCTGGTCCTGGGCAGTCTGGCCCGGTTCGCCCACAATGCCGGCCACGAGATGATGCACGCGCGCTCTTTGTGGGAGCGCCGGGCGGCCGAAGTCGTGCTCGCTTCGGTGTCGTTCCCGCAGGAGGCCACCGAACACGTCTGCATCCACCATCCCCTCGTCTGCACCCCCGCGGATCCCGTATCCGCGCCCAAGGGACAGAGCTTCTGGCAATATTTCCCCCGTTCGGTGGCAGGCAGCGTCCTCGGCGCCTGGCGCTTCGAGCGCAACCGACTGGCGCGTCGCCACCTGCCGGTCTGGCACCGCACCAACCCGTGCTGGCGTTACCTCATCGAAGCCGCCGTCTGGTACGTGCTGGTGTATTGGATGGGGGGTCTCTGGGGCCTGCTGATCTTTGCCATCATCTGCCTCAGCGGACTTCTGCAGCTCAAGATCGCGGACTACGTGCAGCACTACGGGTTGCAGCGCGTGCGCCGCCCCGGCGGCCGGTTCGAGCGGGTCGGTTTGCACCATTCCTGGACCGCCGCGTGCAAGTTCTCCAACTGGCTCTACTACAATTCGCAACGCCATGCCGACCACCACCCGGCGCCGAACCGGCTCTATCCGCTGTTGCAGCATCACGGCGGGGACAAGTCGCCGCAGTTGCCGGGAGGCTACGGCATGGTGGGCGGTCTGGCCATGTTTCCCCGGCGCTGGTTCGAGACCATGGATCCGCTGGTGGACCAATGGCGCGCGCGTTTCTACCCGGAGATCGACGACTGGAGCGCCTACGACAGCTTGGCCTATGCCGCACGTCCCGACGCGTTCGAGGCCATCGCGGAGATCATCGCCGGGGCGCCTCGTCTCGGCGAGTGGATCGAACGGGCGCCGGAACTGCTCGACACCCTGCAGGACAAAGAGTTCACCGACTTGGACCTGCCGGACGGCTTCGGGCCCGATCCGGAGTTCGAAACCATCGCCCGGCGCGGCCTCGCCCGCGTCTACTGGACGCACGAATTCGGCGTACGGGAAATGAAGGAAGAGCTCGCCGACTTGCCCATTCAGGACGTCGCGGACGCGGTGGAGACGGCGCGGAACTGGTCCAACGAAAAGGTTTTCCAGGTCGGCGTCCATACGATGCGCGGCAACCTCTCACCCGTGGAGGCGGGGACGGCGCTGTCCCACGTCGCCGAAGCCTCCATTGCTCAGGTTCTGTCGGCGGTGGCGGAGGAGTTCGGCGAGGGCCGCTCGCGGGCCCCCGAGGTTGGGGTGGCGGCCGTGGTTCTGGGCGACATCGCCGGCGGAGAGGCGGCGCCCGGGGCAGACCTCGACGTGATGTTTCTGTATGACGGCGGTACCGCCGAGGACGTGGAGGCTCTTTGCCGCCGCTTCCGCGAAGGGATGCGCGCCTTGTCCCGCGACAACCTGCTGTTCGCGTCGGTGCCGCGCGAGCGGGAGCCGCGGGCCGTCCGGTCATTCGGCGAGTTCCGCGAGCACCACCGGACCGCAGCGTCCGCCGCCGAGCTTCGTGAGCTGTTCCGGACGCGGTGCGTCTTCACCGCCGGCGACGCGGGGACCGCGACGCGGTTCGACGAGGCGCGGAGGGACATCCTGACCCACGGCATCGCGCGGGAAGTGCTGATCGCCGAGTTGGGAGAAGCCCGCGACAGCGCGGTCGAGCCTGGTCTGCTCTCCGTCGACGACATGCGCGGCGGCCTCCGGGATGTGGAACGCGCGGCCCGGTTCCTGCAGTTGATCCATGCCGGGGCGTTTCCGGACGTTCTGGTACCCGGCGCGGCATCCGCGTTCCGGACTCTGGGCGCGCGCGGGTTGATCCCCGCCGACGCCGCGGAGCGGCTGGAGGAGGCCGCGAAGATGTGGAGGAACCTGCGCGGCGTCCTGCCGCTGGTGATGGAGGACGGTTCCCGGGTGGAGACCGCCGGCGGGAAGGTCAAGGCCGTCATCGCGCGTGCCTGCGGGGCCGATGATTTCAGCGCGCTGGCGGTTGCGACTCGTGAAACGGCGTCCCGCGCCGCCGCCGATATCGCGGTTCTGGAGGGGATGGCGGCATGACGTACACCCGATTTCGAAGACGGCTGGAGGCACTCCTCGCAATCGCGGATATCCGCATCGACGGCGGCCGTCCCTGGGACATCCAGGTGCACAACGAAGAGTTTTTCGCGCGGATCTTCGCAGATGGCCCGTTGGGCTTCGGCGAAGGTTACATGGACGGCTGGTGGGACTGCGAGCAGCTCGACGATATGGCGTACCGCGTCTGCCGGGCCGAGCTCTACCGGCATTTCCGCCCGTTGAACGATCTTTTCTTCCTGTTGTCGGCGCGGCTGATCAGGCTCGGGCGCGGCAGCCGCGCGAGCAAGTTGGGCGAACGCCACTACGAACTCGGCCTGGACCTTTTCAGAGCCATGCTCGGCGAGCGCATGATGTACAGTTGCGCCTACTGGAAGGACGCCGGGACGCTCGACGAGGCGCAGGACCGCAAGCTGGACCTGATCGCGCGGAAGCTGCAGCTCGAATCCGGCATGAGGGTGCTGGACATCGGTTGCGGTTGGGGCGGCGCGATCCACTACTTCGCCGAGAAATACGGGGTCTCCGGCGTTGCCGTCACCCCCTCCCTGGACCAACACGAAGCCGCGCGGAACCTGTGCGCCGCCGGCGGCCTCCGGTCACGGGTCAACCAGATCTGGCAGATCGTGTTTTCCGTCAAGGGCATGCCCGACGGCTATGCGCCGGCGGACATTCGTTAGCGAGGGCACGGTATGGGCGAGAAGCCGCCTCCGTCCACGTATACGGGAATCCTGAAAAGGACCACCGCCGCCGACCGGGGCCGCGTCGAGACGCCGATGCTCGCGCCGCATCTCGAATTCCGCGACATCGGCGACGGCAAGATGCTCCTGGTTTCAGACAACTTCAACACGCTGCTCGGCGGACGGATGCATGCCGATCTCCTGCCGCTGCTCGACGGCCGCCGCTCGCGCGGGGACGTCATCGCCGCCCTGGCGGGGGCGCATTCCGAATCCGCCGTTCAGGCACAACTCGCTTCACTGGCGTCCAGGGGATATGTCGTTTCCGGCGACCATACCATGGAACGGGGCGCGGCCGCGTTCTGGTGCGCGCTAGGCGCCTCTCCCCGGTGGGCCGAGGAACGCCTGCGGGCATCGGCGGTGGCGCTCTCCGGCGATGACGGAGGCCTGGCCCGCCGGCTGGAGGCCATGGGCGTGGCCGTGTCGGGAGACGCCCCGGCGCTGTCGGTGCGGGTCTGCGACGACTATCTCGACCCCCGGCATGCCGGCGTCAACCAGTGCCGGATCGCATCGGGTGCCCCGTGGGTGCTGGTGCGGCCGAAGGGCGTGGAGCCGCTGTTCGGCCCGGTTTTCCGGCCGGCCGAGCAGGGGCCGTGCTGGGCCTGTCTCGCCTACCGCCTGCGCGCCCACCACGAGATCCACAATTTCCTGCGCAACCTTGCCGGCGATGAGGCCGCCTTCCGTCCGTGCGTGGCCGAACCGGCGGTTCTGGATGCCGTGTACGGACTGGTGGCGATGGAAATCGCCAAGTGGCTGGTGCTGGAGGATGCGGCGCCAATCCACGAGCACGCCATCTCGGTGGACGTCGCTCACCTGAAGAGCGAGCACCACACGGTCATGCGCCGTCCGCAGTGTTCCGCCTGCGGCGACCCGGGCTTGTACCGCGCCGACCGGCCGCCGATTCCGGTGCGGCTGCGGCCGAGTCCGAAAGGCGTCCGCAACAGCGGCGGCGTGCGCTCGGTTTCCCCGCAGGAGACCCTCGCCAGATTCCGTCACTTGATCGGTCCCGTCAGCGGCATCGTGACCTGGCTGACGCGCACCACGGAAGAGGCCGATCCCTGGCTGCACGTCCACTGGTCGGGGAGCAACATCGCGCTGAGGACCCGGACGCTGAGCCTGCTTCGGCTCAGCCTGCGGACCAAGAGCGCCGGCAAGGGGAGCACGCCGAGCCAGTCCGAGGCGAGCGCCCTGTGCGAGGCCCTCGAGCGCTACTCCGGCGCGTTCCATGGCGACGAGATCCGCCGCCGCGGACGGTTCGCGGATTTCGTCAGGGCCGGGGAATCGCGGGCCATCCACCCGAACGACGTGCAGCTTTTCAGCGACCGGCAACTGGACCATGCGGCGCAGATCAACGCCGGCGACCATCCTTACAACGTGGTGCCGCCGCGTCTCGATCCGGAAGCGGAGATGGACTGGTCGCCCGTGTGGTCGTTGACCCAGGAATGCCATCGGTACCTGCCGACGTCCATGCTCTACTACGGCCTGTCGCCCGAGCCGCGGGCGCCGTCCGAGTTCATCGCGGATTCCAACGGCTGTGCCGCCGGCAATACGCTGGAAGAAGCGATCCTGCAGGGATTCTTCGAGCTGGTGGAACGCGACGCGTTCGCGATCTGGTGGTACAATCGGCTGCGCCTGCCCGGCGTGGACCTGGAAAGCTTCGGCGACGAGTACCTGGGGGCCGCCGGCGGCTACTACCGCGGCCTGCGGCGGGAAGTGTGGGTGCTGGACGCCACCGGCGATCTCGGCATTCCGGTTTTCGTCGCCGTCTCGCGCCGGACCGACAAGAAGGAGGAGGACATCATTTACGGAGCCGGCGCGCACACCGACCCCCACATCGCCGCGTTGCGCGCCGTGTGTGAAATGAACCAGTTCCTCAACTGGGTCCAGGGGTCGGGGAGCGGCGGCGCCGGATACCAGGTGGATGATCCGCAATGCCTGTGGTGGTGGCGGAATGCCACGCTCGCGGATCATCCCTATCTGGCGCCGGCTCCGGGCGGGGCTCCGCGCGGCAAGGCGGACTACCCTGTTCCCGACACCGCCGACGTGAGGGAGGACGTCGAGCAGTGCCGCGCGCGGGTCGAGGCCAAGGGCATGGAGTTGCTGGTACTGGATCAGACCCGGCCCGACATCGGCATGCCGGTGGCGAGGGTCATCGTGCCCGGCCTGCGCCATTACTGGGAACGTTTCGCGCCGGGCCGTCTGTACGACGTGCCGGTGGAGATGGGCCTCCGGGAGAGTCCGCTTACGGAAGAGGAGATCAACCCCGCTCCGGTCATCGGGTGAGGAGCGCCAGGTGAAGGACCGTAAGCCATGAGTATCAAGGAAGACTGGGCCGCTACCGAGGAACGCCTTCTGCACGAAGCGGGTTCCATGGCGGAGCTGCTGACGCAGATCAGGCCGCACATCTCCGCTCGCCTGATCGACGGCCAGGACTGGGAGAGCCTGCTGGAACGCGCGGAGGAGTCACCTCCGACCATGGCGGCTTTCCCGTTCGGGTTCGAGCTGCCGTTGCAGGATCCGAGCCCGAGAGCGGATTTCGGCGTTTCGCTGGTTGGCGAGAGCCGGTCGGCGGCGTTCTACCAGGAGAGGAACCGGTCCGGAGAGGCGGAGCCATCGGCGGCGGGGCTTGCCTGGCTGTTGGACGAGACCGATCGGGAAGACTCCTTTCTCCGCAGTGTGGTCGGCCGGAAGATGTTGCTCGAGTACGACATCGATCCGGCGCCGGACGGCGGGCGTCAGGATCCCGGGGTGTTCCTCTATCCCGTTGAGGACGTGATCGCCGGCGACGGCCAACGCCTTCGGGAGCTGGGCGTGGTTCACGACGCGTTGGTCCATGCCAGCGGCTGGAGCCCGGACGCCGCCGAACGACGGCAGCTCGAGGAGGTGTACCGGAAGTTGAAACCGGACACCCTCATCAAGGCGGTGGGCACCTTTCCGTCACGGGAAAGGGCGATTCGGATTGCCGCTACGGGGTTCAAGAAGGCACCGGACGTGGTCGCGTTCCTGGAACGCGCCGGCTGGCCGGGAGCGCGCGCGGTGGCCGGGGCTACGGTAGCGGCCTTCGAGGAGCGCTCGGCCTTCGCCTACATGGGGGTCCACCTCGATGTCGACGCGAGTGGTGTGGGACCGTCCATGGGACTGAGTCTGTTCCCTCACGATAATGAATGGCTGAAGGACATAAGGCACTGGGCCGCCATCATCGACGTCGTCGGCGAGCAAGGGTACGCGCTTCCGGGGAAGCTGACGGAACTGACCAGATGGTCCACGGGATCGACGACGCTGTTCGGCAGGTCCGGCCCGTTCATGCTCGTGCGGGGCATCCATCACGTCAAGCTTGTCATTACCGGGGATCGGGTCGAGCAGGCCAAGGGCTACGTCTTCTTTCTCATGATGTGCGTGCGGCCGAGGGTCGGAGCCGCCGCGTCGTAAGCGGGGGGATCCCCCTGGAGCTAGTGTGGTGTCTGGTTAATTCGCGTCATAATATGCGGAGGATTTTTTGTCGTCGGCAAGGCGCGATGACGAGCAGTGGCGGGCACCACGCGAGGAAGAGCAACGCAGCCGACGGCGAAAAAGACCCGCAGGTTATGATGCGAATTAACCAGACACCACACTAGCAGGCCGCCAAGGAGGTGCTGACGTTGGATCAACGCGACGAGCCGGCTGCCTCGGCCCACGACCGTGAGGTCGCGCGTCACTACGACGAGTTGACCGAGGACTTCTACATCAAGTCGTGGAACCCCGACCACATCCACTTCGGACTGTTCGAGGTTGGAGAATGTCCCGAGAAGGGCGAGCCCCTTGCAGGGTCGGAGGAATTCGCGCGCGGACTGGAACGCATGGTCGAGGCCATCGTTACCCCGGCCATGATCGAGAAGGACCACCGCGTGGTGGACGCGGGTTGCGGGATCGGCGGAACCGCCATCCATCTCGCAAAGACGCGGGGTTGCGTGGTCACGGGCGTCAATCTGAGCACCAGGCAGTTGGAGATAGCGCGGAAGAAGGTGTTGGATGCAGGCTTGGACCAGCGCATCGGTTTCGAGTACGGGAACTGTTCCCACAGCCTGCCGTTCGGCAACGATACCATCGACGTCGTTGTCAACATCGAGAGCGCCTGCCACTACAGCGATAGAGAACGATTCCTTCACGAGGTCCGCAGGATCCTCAAGCCCGGAGGGCGGATCGTGGCGATGGACTGGCTGATGTGCGACGGACTGACGAACGATCAGCACGAACAGTACATTCGGCCGTTGTTTGAACCATGGGCGATGCGAAGTCTGGAAAGCCGGTCCACCTACACCAGGCGGTTGCGCGGCGCGGGCTTGGTGGTTGTCGAGTTCGAGGGTTTTAACGGAAAGGACGTGGACAACCAGCGGCTCGTCCAGAACAACTACCAGATTCTCAGAGGACTGGAGTCTTGCGGCCTGTTGCCGGCCAAGCTCCGCCGTTTGATGGAAAAGTTCCAGGTGCTGGACGTGGCGTGGCAAAGCGGATGTTTCGAGCTCGGGCGGTATTGTGCGTTGAAGCCCGAATAGACGCAGCTCCTGTCCGCCTTGCAGGCGGTCTTTCGGAACTGTCAAGGTTGCAATCATGAGGTTGGCATGGGCGAGCTTGTAATCCCTTCGGCATATCGGGCCGGATACGAGAAGGCGTCCGCGCTCCGTCCGGATCTGGCGGCGAAGTATATCCAGTACACGGTGGTCGACGATCCGGCGGCCGATGCTGTCATCGAGGCGTTGGCGCCGTTGGGTCGCCGAGAGGGCCAGCGATTCATCGATGCCGGCATGGAGCAGGACGCGAAGGTCCTCACGGGAGCGCCGCGGCCCTTGCGCGATTTCCTGGAAGGGGTCGAGAGCCGGCCGGCGTGGTTCGACGGCGACGCGGTCCTTCCGGGCCGCCATGCGTTCCAACAGCATCTGGATCTGTTCATCGCCGCGTTCGTGGTGGTCACCTTGCGAAACTTCACCAGCTTGATGAGCAGGGTGTTCTTCATGACCGGGCGGGTCACGACCCAGCAGGGCCTGCAGCGAATTCGGCAGAACATCCGGTACATGATCGAGATGATCATGCTGCCGAACTCCCTCGAACGTGCGGGAGAGGGCTGGAAGTTCTCCGTCCGCATCCGGCTGATGCACTCTCAGATCAGGCGGCAGCTTCGGACCTCGGGCCAATGGGACGACGCAGTCCATGGTGTGCCCATCAGCGCCGCGAACCTGGCGCTCGCGTCAGCCAACTTCTCCGCGTCGATGATCCGGGATGCCGAGCGGCTCGGGGCGGATCTGAACGACGAGGCCCGGGCCGGTCTCATGCAGATCTGGCGCTACGCATCGTGGCTGATCGGAACGCCCGAGGCGTTGCTGTTCGACGGCGACGAGGCCCAAACCGTCGAGTTGTCCCGGATCGCGCACCTGTGCGAACCGCCGCCCGACAAGGTATCGGCGCTGATCGCGAACGCGGTGGTGTGGGCCTTGCCGGAGGTGACGAGATTGACCGATCCGGGCGCCAAACGTTCCATGGTGGAACACGGGTATCGGGTCTCCCGCGCGCTTCTCGGCGACGATGTAGCGGATCGGCTCGGGTTTCCCCGGCAATGGACGGCGGGGCTGCTGCCGTGGTTGCGTTGCAAGCGCCGGCTCTGCAGGGCCGTCGGCGAGCTGGCTCCGGGCATGGTCCGGAAGTGGCGAGCGGACCCGTTCGTCCTGCTACTCGACGCGGCGATGATCGACAACCTCCGTTGCCGGTTGCCCGATCGGTTGGCGGCGGCGATGGCGACAGCGAATCTCCCGAAGCGCGGGTGAACCCGGTGTATGGAAGTCGGCGACCGGCCAGCCATGAGCTTTGAAGACCAGTGGAGCGCCAACGAGGAAAGCCTTCTCCGCGAGGCCGGTTCCCTGGGCGAGTTGCTTGAGCGGATCAGGGGCCTCTTTTCCCCGGTGCTGATCCGAGGTCGCGGATGGGAAGGGCTGGTGGAGCGTGCCGGCGAATTGCCTCCCACGCTGGCGGGCTTCCCGCTCTGGTTGGGATTCCCGCTGGATGAGTCCCGACCGGCAGCGGATCTCGGCGTCTCGCTGGTGGGCGGGACCCGGTCGGCGGCTTTCTTCGCGAACCGGGGACGGTCCGGGGACGCGGACCCCGCGGCAGTGGGTATCGCCTCGCTGCTGGGTGAAACCGGCCCGGAGGAATCGCCTCTTCGGCGCGTGGTGGGCGACCGGGTGTTGCTCGAATACGACATCGATTCGACGCGGCCCACGCAAGGCGATACGGGGATCTTCCTGTATCCCATTCGACCGACGCTGGCCGGTGACCGCACCGGCCAGCGCCTGCCGGATCTCGGTCTGGCGCTCGACGCCATGAACGCCGCCACCCGCCGGGAGCCGAACGCTATTGAACGCCGACACGTCGAGCGGGCCTACCTTGCGCTGGACTCCGGTGCGCGCATTGGCGCCATAGGCGCCTTGCCGTCGAGCCGAGCGGGGATTCGGCTTACGATCTTGGGTTTCGACAAGGCACCCGACGTCACGGGGTTTCTGGAACGTGCCGGTTGGCCCGGCCGGCCGGCCGTGGTCGCCGCCGTCCTGTCGCGCCTCGAGCGCCAGCGGGCCTTGGACCACATGCACATGGGAGTCCACTTCGAGGTGAACGCAGGCGGGGTGGGACAGACACTCGAGTTGCACATCTTTTCCCAGAACAGGATGTACGACCAACAGGGTTGGTTCAAGGACAAGGGGTACTGGACCGACCTGATGGACGGTCTGCGCGCGGAAGGCCTGGCCGCCCCCGAGAAACTGTCGGAACTGGCCGCGTGGTCATCCGGCGCCAAAACCCTGTTCGGCCGGTCGGGCCCGTTCGTAGTGCTGCAGCGCATCCACCACTTCAAGCTGGTCCTGGCCGAGGACCGTGTTCAACAGGTCAACGGCTACGTCTTCCTGTTGATGTGCTCTTGGGCGCAGGGCCAACCAACTAACGCGCCGGCTTCGCGCCGGACACCAGCCGGTACGTGAACGCTCCGTCCTGGAGCCCCCGGTCGAAGTCGACGGCGGCCCACATGAACTCGTGGTACGCTGTCCACTCCGGCCGCGGTCGCGGGCTCATGAATACGAACAGCAACCACCGCTTGCGAGTCTCCTGGGTGGACGGCGCCACTTCCGACGCCAGGTCCCGTTCCCGCATACCCTCGAAGCCCGCCTGCTCCAGCGTTGCGAGCACATCGCGCCACGATGCCAGGGGCGGCATGTGGAAGCCCCGTTGCATGCTGACGTGGACCGCTTCCTGTTCCTCCGACAGCGGCGTGCCGGTGAGCAGGCCTTCGAGGGCCTGCCAGCGCCCTCCCGGCTTGAGCACCCGGTGCACGCCGCGGAGATAGGCGAGCTTGTCCGGCGCGTAGCAGAAGGATTCGTGGTTCAACACGGCGTCGAAAGAGTCGTCGGGGAACGGCAGGTCCATGAAGTCGCCGTGACGGAATTCCAACAGGTGGCCGACGCCGCGCCGGTGGGCGTGCTCCGTCGCCACCGCCAAGTGCGGCTCACAGTTGGTCAAGCCGGTGACGCGTACGCCGTACGACTCGGCCATGGCAATGGCCGTCCCGCCTACGCCGCAGCCCGCGTCCAGAACCCGCCGTCCCGGGGCGAGGCCGCACCCGTCGGCCAGAGTCCGGTTGGAGCGCAGCAGGGCTTCCTGCTCGTTGGCCGTGTCCGGCCCCCAAAGCCCGAAGTGCCACATCCGCAGGTCGCCGCTGAACTTCACCAAAGGGTCCGTCAACGCAGCGTAGTAGCCGCTGAGGGAGGCTTCCGTCCCCGGATCGCCCTCGTTCGCGCGATTCATGGCGTACCTTCCCGTGTGTTGCCGGCCGTCGGTCCTCGGTCCACGGCCATCAGCAGGGGCGGGAGCAACAGGAGATCCGCCAGCAACGCAAGCGCGATGACGATCGCCGTGAGCTGGCCCATCTGCGCGGTGGGAAAGAACTCGGACAAGCCCAGGACCAGGAAGCCGGCCACCAGTATGGCCGTGGTGGTGAACATGGCGCGCCCGACTTCCTGAAACGCGTAGCGCACCGCGTCGTCGGGGGCGCAGCCGTGCTCGCGCCGCGCGCGGTGGTACTTGCCGAGAAAGTGCACCGTGTCGTCCACCACGATGCCGATGGTCATGGCCATGACGACCGCAAGCGCGAGTCCCACTTCTCCCACCACGAGCCCCCAGATGCCGAACCCCATCAACCCGGGGATGAAATTCGGCGCAAGGCTCACGAGCCCGAGCCGCAGCGAACGGAAGGCGGCAATGAGCAGGACCGAGATGCCGAGGAACGCGATGGTCGTTCCCAGCAGCATTGCCCGGATGTTGCGCTGCCCGATGTGGGCGAACATCAGCGCGACCCCCGAGCTGTCGACCCGGGTGATGTGCGGTGTATTGCCGTCCAGCCACGCTTCCGCGCGAGCGTTCAGTTCCAGCACTTCCCGCGTGGAGAGGGTCTTCGCGGTCACCGTCATGCGCGTCGCCGATTTGGCGACGTCGATCTGGTTGTTGAGATCGAGGCCGAAGGGAAGCGAGAGCTCGTAGAGCAGCAGGTATTGTGAACCGAGCTCGCGGCTCTCCGGGAGCCGGTAGGCGGCCGGATCGTCGCCGTGCATGCTCTTGTTGAGCTGCCGGAAGGTGTCGCTGATGACCCGGACGTGCCGCGTTTCCGGCTGCGCGCGGTACCAATCGGCAAAGGCCGACACGTCCGTCAGGAAGGCGGGCTCGGCGATATCCCCCGGCCCGGACGATACCAGCGAGTATTCGAGCACCGTGTTGCCGCTCAGGCGCTTGTCCTGGAAGTCCATGTCCTGGCGCAGCTCGACGCTCTCGTCGAGGAAGTTCGTCAACACGTCGTTCAACTCGTTACGCGGCACGGCCGCCGCCAGTGCCAGGACCACCGCCACCGAGCCCCACAGCAGAACCGTGCGGCGGCGCACCACGAACTCCGCGATGGTTGCCATGACCGGGTCGTGGCCCTTTCCGGCCGCCCGCGAGCGCACCGGGAGAAGCGAAACCAGCGCGGGCAGGAACGAGACCGAGAGCACGAAGGAGACGCCGGCACCCAATGCAACGAGTGTTCCCAGGTGGCGGTAGGGCGGCACCTCGGAGAAGTTCATGGTCAGGAACGCGAAGGCCGTGGTCACGCTCGCAAGAAAGACCGGATACAGGTTGAGCCGGATGGATTCGACGATGGCCGCGCGTTTCGAATCCCCGGCCTGCAACCGGTGCAACAACGTCACCAGCGGGTGCACACAGTTGGCCACCGCCACCGTCAGCACGATGATCGGCGTCGCGGCCGTGGTCGGTGTAAGCGGAATGCCGGCCCAGCCCCCCAGCCCCATGGTGGCGAGCACGGAGAAGACGATGACCAGCCCCGTTGCCGCCACCCCTGCCAGGGTCCGGGTCAGGACGCCCAGGATCAGCGCCATGATCGCCAAGGACGCGGGGAGGACGGTCCGGGTGGTGGCCGCGGTTGCCTCTGCAAAGGCCTGGTTGACGATGACGGTCCCGACGAGACGGAAATCAATGTCCGGGAAACGGGCTTCGGCTTCATGGAGAAGGCTGCGCGCGAATGCGACAACCTCGGAAATCCTGGCCGCGTCGTCTTCCTGGGGCAGCTTCACGGTGACGTTGACGGCGCTCACGGCTCCGTCCCTGGCCACGGCGTTCCCCGCCAGCCGAGGGTCGGCCAGAGCCGCTACGCGGATACGGGATCGTTCCTCCGCGTCGTCGAGCTTCGTCGGGTCCACGAGGTCGCGGACGGACAGGTCGTCGCCGTCCGCTACGGTTTGCTGGAAGTTGGCGATGGAATCGACCCGCGTCGAGTAGGGCGTCTGCCATGCGCGCTCGGTAAGCCAGATGGCGGCGGCCAACGCCCTTTCCGAAGTGACGTCGCCGTCGTCCGGAGCGATCATGAAGAGGACGTTGTCGCTCTTCTCGTAGGTATTCTCCAGTGATTCGAACGCCAGGAGCTGGGGATTGTCCCGGCTGAAGAACATCCGGTAGTCCGTGGAGGACTTGAGGAAGGCGCCGCCCCCGGCAGCCGCGGCCACCAGGGCCAGGGTCAAGACGATGACAGGCCAGCGGGCGGCCACCACCCACTCGCCGAACCGCTTTTCGAAGTGCTGAAACGAGACGCTGGACTTGTTTGCCATAGCCGAGGCCACTATGCGCAAACAGATCAGAAAGATCCGTCAACTACAAGCCGTATCCAGCCTGCAGCACGCGGAGAGCCGACGCATGAGAAGGTGACCCTGCCCACACGGCATGTCTACGGACACACCTGCCGTCAAGGGCCACCTTCCCGTTGCACGGCTGTACAACCACTTCCGGCTGGGCCGGTAGCGGTCGTGGCTGGCTCAGCAGCAGCAGCGACCGGCAGCGATGGCCTCGAGTTGTTCCTCGTCCAGTTGGCCGGCCGGCAGGGACAGATGCACCGTGTTCATGTCGCTCTCATGCACATGGATCGCGACATTTTCCGGAAGGTCCACGCCGAGCTCTTCACGGATGGCGGTCTTGGGGTCCGACAGGAGCTGTTGGCGGAAGTCGAGGTCCTCCACCGCCTTGTCTATGAGCTTGCGTTGCATTTCCTCCGCGGACTGCATCGCAGCTTGTGTAAACTCCTTCATGACATACCCTCCTCTTTTTGGGCACGAGATTTCTTTGTAAGAATTTTTATCAAGTCGAGTAGCATAGGTCAATACCATAGTTGGTATTGATTCTAAAATTTTGTGAACGATTCCCAGGGATCGTTGGTAAAACGCTGTCCTTCCCACCGATCCCATTGCGATTGGTGGAGGGTAAGCTCAAGCCATCTGCCGGCGAACCAGGTCGCGAAATACGCCTTCCGTCGCCGCCAGTTCCTCGAAGGTGCCTTCCTGGACGACCCTTCCGGACTGCAACACGTAGAGACGATCCGCCTGGCGCAGGGTGGAGAGCCGGTGGGCAATGACGATTCGTGTGGAGTCAAGCTGCGCGAGGTTGTCCACGATCCGCGTCTGGCTGTCGTTGTCGAGCCAGTTGGTGGCTTCGTCCAGCAGCAGGACGCGGGGTTTGCGGATCAGCGCGTGGGCGATGGTGATGCGCTGGCTCTCGCCTCCCGATGTCACGCTGGCGCTGGCGCCTACCGGCGTCAACATCCCCATCGGCATCGCCCCGATCTCGCCATCGACGGCCGCCAGACGCGCTGCGCGCCAAGCGTCCTCGGCGGTTGTTTCGTCGTGGCCTCCGGCGATGTTGTCCCACAGGTCTTCCGGATGGAGCCGCACTTCCTGGGGAACCACGCCGATCTGCCGGCGCACTTGCTTGACGTTGAGGTGTTTCAGGTCGCGCCCGTCGTAGTACACCGCACCGGCCGACGGTTGCTCCAACCCCAGGGCCAGGCGGAAGAGCGTGCTCTTGCCGCCGCCCGACTCGCCGGCGATGGCAACGAACTCGCCCGGGCGGGCGTGAATCGATACATCGTCGAGGATCGAGGGACCATCGGGATCGTACCGGAAGGAGACGTGATCGAACACGATCTCGCCGCCCAGGGCGCCCACGGACTCACCACCGGCTTCGGTGTCCATGGGCTCGGCAAGGAACGGTCGGATCTGATCGAGTGCCGGCGTCATGCCGGCAACGGCGCTGAAAGATGTGCCGAGGCGCACCACCGCGGTCTGAAACACCATGAACACGGCGTAGACCACGAGGAAGTCGCCAACCGCGAGGGTTTCCGGATCCGGCAGCGTGGCCGCCAGCAGCACGGCTCCGGCTAGGAAGGGCAGCGCGGCGCCGAGCGCCTGCAGGTGCGCTTCGCGGGCGCGGAGCTCAAGCTCCGCGTGCTTCTGTTCACGGTAGTCTCGGGCCCACACCGCGAATGCCGATCCCTCCGCGCCGTCGACCCGCAGCTTGGAAATACCCTTGATGAGCTGGAACAGGCGGCCGGCCAGACGTTGGACGATTTGGATCACCCGGCCGTGGTGCGATATCTGCAGCAGACCGAGAACGACGGTCACGGCCAGTGAAAGGAGGCCGAACGCGGCGGTGACGACACCCAGCGTGACATCGTAGAAGAAAATAAGGAGAAAGGCGGGCAACAGGAACACGATCGACATCAAGGCGTCCGTGGCCATGCCCTGCTCAGCATCGCGCAGGTTCCGGAACGTCATTCCCCGCAACGCCAGGTCCCCGGCGGGATAACGGTGCAGGAAGCTCAGAGGGAGACGGAGCAAGCGGTCCCAGAACGCCGCCTCGATCCGGGACGCGACGCGTCCTTCCAGGCGCATGAGCGCCATTCCCCGGAGCACGTGCAGCAGTGCCCCGATCAGGGCCGCCGCCGCCAGTATCCCGGTGACCGAGTACAGCGGGCCGGCTTCGCCGTCGGGAATGACCTGGGCGGCGATGAAGCCCAACACCACCCCGGGAAGCAACGCGATCAGTCCCCCCAACAGCCCGGTGGCGACGTAACGGCCGAGGTCGGCGGCAAGACCCTTACGAGCAAGCCGGAAGAGGTCCCGCAGCCCGGCGCTGGCGGTGACCAGCGGCCGATAGAACACCCATGCGTCGGCGCGGAGCGATTCCGCGCTTTCGGCGGTGACCCGGGCGCGACGCCCGGTGTCGGGATCCACCTCCCAATAACGTCCCAGCGAGCCCGGCAGCAAGGCCACGGGCCGGTCGTCGTCGGCTTGAAACGCCAACATTGCGCCGCTGTCGCCGGTCCACCACTTGTCTTCCCCAGCGAGACGCACTCGCCGGCCGCGCACCCCGGACGCCGCCAGGATGTCCGCAAGGGGTGGGGCGGCGCCGGTGGCGTCCGTCGCCGCCGGCAAGTTGAAGGCAATGCCCTCATGACGGCCGACGATCCGCAGGGCTTCAGGCAGCGCTGAACCGCTCGAGCCGGCGTCCTCGGGTTCCGACAGGCCGTAAAGGTCGAACAGGCGCCGGCGGGCACTCTCCTCATCCACCCGGCGGTTGGTTGCCCGAGCCCGATCCAGGTTGGCCTGGTCGACGACCGCCAAACGGCGGTTGAGGCGTTCCAGAGAAAATACCACGGCATGGAAGTTGGACAGCGCGGGCAACAGGAGGTGCTCTTCGGCAAGAGCCTGCGAAGACCGCGTGGAAAGCCGCACCGGTTCCATCAGGGTGAGCCAGTTGCCGGCGGTGAGCGGCATCGGGTTCGTGTCGTCGCCCTTGCTGCCAGCCGGGTCGATCAGGTCCATGAACAGTGCGACATTCGGCGGCAGCGCCGACACCCACGCGACCCCCTGTCGAGCCGAAAGAGTGCCGGTTCCCGCCGTGGGGGCCTGTCCGGGTTCGATGGTCATGTCCAGCCGCGGCAGCGGCGCGACGTCCCGGGACAGGAAAGCGGAGACGTCCCTGAGCCACGCATCGACGTGCGCCGCCAATTCCGCATCCCGTATGGCGGTCAGCCCGTCCGCCGGAAGCCGCCGGAGCACCGTGCCCGGCAACCCCTTGGCGACAAGGCCCAGGGTGGTGTCTTCGTGCTGGGATGCGACGCCGGGAAGGAGACGGCCGGCATCGGCGCGCAGCAAGTGGCACGGTGTCGATTGCTGAACGCCGTTCCGGCGTTCGACCATGAACAGGTCGACGGCGCCTGCCTCGACGAACCAGACGAACCGCGGATCGTCCGTCTCCACCGGCAAGTTGCCGGCGCAGGGGACGGCGGTTCCGGACTCGGCGGCGAGGTGGGCGAGCGAGCAGGGTTCCGGGGTCTCCATCAGCCCTCCCGGACCAGCCGGTGGTACAATCCGTCTTCGTCGGCCATCAGTCGGTCATGGGTGCCGCGCTGCACTTCCTCGCCCTTGTCGAGAACAACGATCTCGTCGCAGTCCCGCACCGTGCTCAGCCTGTGCGCCACGATCAGGCAGCTCACACCCCGGCGTCGAAGCGCGTCGTCGACGGATTCCTCGGTGGCGGCGTCGAGAGCGCTCGTCGCCTCGTCGAGAATCAGCAACGTCGGGTTGCCCGACAGCGCCCGGGCGATTTCCAGCCGTTGCCGTTGGCCGCCGCTGAAATTGCCTCCGTCTTCCTCGACCGGCGTGGCGTAACCGAAAGGGCGGTTGAGGATCTCGTCGTGGATGCGGGCGTCGCGGGCCGCCGCAATGACGTCATCGTCGGGAACGGCGGGGTTCCACAGGGTGATGTTTTCGCGCACGGTGGCGGAGAAGAGGGCGACGTGCTGGTCCACCATCGCAAGGGACCGCGACAGCACTTCGTCCGGAATCTCGTTTCGTGGCCGGCCGTCGAACAGGATCTCGCCGGACCAGGGTTGATAGACTCCCGCCACCAGACGCGACAACGTCGATTTCCCCGATCCGCTCGGACCGACGACCGCGACCCTTTGTCCCGGTTTGATGACCAGGTCGACACCCTTGATCAACGGCGGCCGGCCCGGATTGTAACCGAAGGTCACGTTGCGCAGTTCCACCTGCCCGGCCAGTCGCAGCCGGCCGTCCAGTGTGGTGATGGACTCCGATGCCAGGGGACGGTGCGTGAGTCCCGGATCTTCCGATGTTTCCGTGATGTCGTCCAGGCGTTGCATGTCGGTCTCGAACGCCTGACGCTCGTCCGCGAACTCGACAAAACGTCCGACAGGCGCCAGGAAGAGAGTCGCGACGATGTAGAACGCCACCAGCGCGCCGAGGGTCATTTCGCCGGCCATGACCTGGCTCGCGCCGAAGGCCAGCACCGCGACGTTGCCAAGAACCGTAAACTGGCCCGGCAGGGCCGCGTTGACGTGGCTCAGTTCGGAGAATCGCTGGCGTGCGGCCAACTCCCGGGCCTGATGGCCGGACCAGCGGGAGAAAAAGCTGTCGTCCTCGGCGGTCATCCGCAGGTTGTCCGTTTGATCCAGCATCGACGCGCCGACGCCAAGCAGCAATCCCTGTTCACGCCGCAACGCGTGGCTCTTGTCGGTCCGAATGCGCGTGATCAGGCGCGCGAGCGCCATGTTCAGCACGGCCAAGGCCAGCACGATCGAGGCGAGAGCCGGATTGTAGGCCAGCATGACGGCCAGAAACACCGCGCTCATCGCGATTTCGATCAGCAGGCCGAGAAAATGGTTCGACAGGGCGTTGGCGATCCGGTCGATGGACAGAATCCGGGAAGCGAGCTCGCCGGCCAGTCTGTGGTTGAAATAGTCCACCGGGAGCCGCAGCAACCGCGACAGACAACGGTTCCCCGCCATGACCGAAATGCGCGTGGCCAGGCGCTGCATGCACCGTTGCTTCAACCACGTCAGCCCGTAGACCACCACGGCGGTGGCCGCCAGCACACCGGCCAGCAATCCCCCCAAGGGCTCGTGCTGTGCCAGCACGCGATCCACGAACAGGCCGACTGCCGCGGGAATGACCAGAGCCAGCAAAGCCAGCAACAGCCCGCACACCAGCACGTACGCCAGCCCCTCCGATGCGCCGTGCAGCCAAACGGGCAAGTACTGTCGCAGGGTGGGCCGCATGCCGCCGGGCTGAAACTCCGCCTCGGGCTCGAATTGCAATGCGATCCCCGAATAGCCCGCGCTGAACTCTTCCTCGGAGAGGGTGCGCCGGCCCGACGACGGGTCGTTCAAGTAGAACCGCCGCTGGTCGAAGCCTTCCAGTATGACGAAGTGATTGAACTCCCAGAACAGGATCAGCGGCAACGGCAGCTTCTTGAGTTGTGCCACCGTGACCCTGCGGCCCTTGCAATCGAGCCCATAGTGCCGGGCGGCTCGCAAGATGCCGGCGGCGGTGGAGCCGTCGCGGCTGACTTCGCAACGGCCGCGCAGTTCGGTGAAGGGCACCCAGCGGCCGAAATAGGCGAGCACGCTGCCCAGGCACGCGGCGCCGCATTCGGTGGAATGCGTTTGCAGGAGGACCGGAGTGAACACGCGCCGCCTTCCCGGTCCGCTGGCGGGCTTCGCGCCCGAACCCGCTGAACTCTTCCGGCGGGACCGAAACATTCAGGAACGCCCCGAGTCGAAGAGTGCGGCGGGAGAGTGGCGCTCCAGTACGATGCTCACTCGGCAAGGAGTGCCGTCCCGGACAGGGGAGGGCGCTGCTCCGCGCAGGACGATGTCGACTCGATACGCCGAGTCCGGGACCCCGGGCGGCAACGAAGCCAGCCAGCGCGGAAGCGGTCCGGGGGTCACAAAAGCTACCTCGCCCTGCAACTCGCTCGTGACGCCGCCGGGCATCGCGACCTCCACCAAAGCCTTCATGCCGGGGTGAATTCGGTGCGCCTGGGGTGGCTTCACGCGCAACACCGCCTGAAGCGGCGCCTCTTCCACGGCGCGGAGTTGCGCGACCACATCGCCCGAGTCCAGGAATTCGCCTGGAGCGGTTCGCAACGTCATGACCTCACCCTCGTGCGGGCTGACGATCAATTCCCTGGCCGCGCGTCGGGCTTCCGTCTGCAGCAGCGCGACCCGGGCCGAGTGCAACAGCGGACCCGAGACATCGCCGTCGCTCCCGGTTTGGCGCGTTCCCGATTCAAGCAGGTCCACGCGTTGACGCAGGGCGGCCAACTCGCGTTGCAGCCCCGGCAGGCTCTGTCGGGCGATGGCATCCCCGGCCTTGACACGGTCTCCGGGGGCCACCACGAACTCCAGCAGGTGTCCGGGCTCGTTCGAGACCACCTCATACCGAGCGCCCGGCTTGATCAGCACCCCGTCGATGGCAACGGTGCGTACAACCGTGCCGAACAGCACCCAGCCCATGAGCCCCAGCAGCGCCAGCCCGACGCCGGCGAGAATCACGCGTTCATGGGGCGCCGTCACCCTGAGAAGATGGTCCAGTTGCTGGCGTTTGTTCCGGCTGGCGGCGGTTTCCTGGAGGAACGGGTTGCGTTGCATGCTGCGGAAGCTCCTGACTTATTCAGGGCGATCACCCGATTCGGGAAAGTTTATCACGTAAGCGGAACGATATGGAGGAGGTTGCAAAGCAGAACACCCCGTGACGCCCATTTTCGTCCTCCGCGGCACTAGGGCAAGCCCTCCGTCCCCTCAGAACTCGATGCCGATCTCTCTTGCGCTGGCCAGCTCGAAAATCCGGCTGGCGATGGCAATATCCGCCACCCCTTGTCCCGCGTTGTTCTTGAACAGGGTGATCTGCTCCGGTGAGGTGCGGCCGGGGATGCGGCCGGTGAGGACGTCGCTCAAGTCGCCGACCTGGTCCCAACGGAGGATGCCTTTCTCCACGGGCTCGTAGAAGTCTCCCTGCTGGTCCTGGACGGCCTGCTCGCGGGAGTTGGCGACGATGACGTCGGCGCGCTGCACGGTGGCGTCGTCGATCTCGCGGCGCCTTTGCTTGATGAGGCCGGCGTTCATGAGCCCGACGTTGCCGCCGACGATGGAGGTGACGTGCATGCCGGGCTCGAGCCGGTCGCCGTCGAACACCGGGACGTTGGAGTTGGTGGCCGTGAGGACCACGTCGGCGCCCTGGATGGCTTCCCGCGCGCTGTCGACCGGGACGATCTCGCAGGGCACCAGCGGCTGCATCTCTTCGCAGAAGGCGACGCGGGTCTCGGGGGTGCGGCAGAAGAGTCTCACCTGCTTGAAGGGACGGATGGCGGCGAAGGCCAGCAGGTGGTACTGGGCCTCGGCGCCGGCGCCCAAGAGGGCCAGGACGGCGGCGTCTTCCCGCGCCAGGTGGCGGGTGCCCACCGCGCTGGTGGCGGAGGTGCGGAGTTGCGTGGCGCGGGTGGCGGGTACGCCCGCTACCCCGAAGCGGCCCACCAGCACCCCTTTGAGGGAAGAGTCCCTGGTATCGAACAGCACCACGCACGGGCGCCCCGCGTGGTCGTAGGTCTGGTTCTCCCTGGACGCGGCAACGAACTCCGAGTGGGCCAGCACGCCGATGCCGCCCAGGCTGGGCACCCCGCCCGGATGCACGCTGACCCGCGCCCCCTCCCGGGTCATGACCCGGCGGCGCGGGGCGTTGAGCTCCGCGTTGCCGCCCAGTTCCCGGAACCCCGCCTCCACCGCGTCGATGGCTTCTTCCATGGTGATGATGTCGGCTGCGTCTTCCGCTCGAATCAGTAGCGCCACGATTTCCAGTCCTTTCGGTGATTGCCGCGGGGCGTGCGTGGTTACGGGGACGAGACCCCGGCCGGCGCGGCTGCGGCCGTCCTGGGGAGGGCCCGTTCGTCGATGGGCCAATGGAGTATCGCCGCCACCACGCCGAGGCCGGCGCCGGTCCACCAGATGATGTCATAGGACCCGGTGTAGTCGAACAGCACGCCGCCGAGCCAGATGCCGATGAAGCTGCCGATCTGGTGGTCCAGGAACACGATGCCGTAGAGCATGGCCATGTAACGGGTGCCGAAGACCTGCGCCACGATCCCGCTGGTGAGAGGGATGGTGCTCAGGAACAGCAGACCCATGAGCGACGAGAACACCACGACGGTCACGTTCGACATGGGCAGCAGGTAGAAGCCGGACATCACCACGGCGCGCAGGAAGTAGATGAGGCTCAGCAGATTCTTCTTGCTGTAGCGGTTGCCCAGGACCCCGGCGCCCAGACAGCCGGCGACGTTGAACAGTCCGAGGAGCGAGATGGCGGTGGCGCCCAAGGCGGGGGAGAGGCCGTTGTCCACCAGCAGCGCGGGCAGGTGCGCGGCGATGAACAGGGTCTGAAAGCCGCATACGAAGAACCCCGCGGTGAGCAGCAGATAGCCGGTGTGGTGCCGGGCCTCGCCCAGGGCTTGCCACAGGGTCTGGTCGCGCTGGACCGCCGCCGGCTGGTTCTCCACCAGCGCCGCCGACAGCGGCACGATGAGTCCGGCCAGCAACGCCAGCAGCACCAGGGTCTCCACCCATCCGTAGGACGAGAGCAGGATCTGTCCGAAGGGCACCACCAGGAACTGTCCGGAAGAGCCGCCGGCGCTGCCGATGCCGAGGTACAGGCCCCGCTTTTCGGCTGGCGCGGCGCGCCCGATGACGGCGAGCACGAGAGAGAAGCTGGTGCCGCTCATGGCCACGCCCGTGAGAAAGGCGGTACTGAAGGTCATGCTCCAGGGGTCCGTGGACACGGACATGAGATAGAGCCCGACCATGTAGGCCAAGGCGCTCAGTGCCACCACCTTGGCGGAGCCGTAACGGTCGGCCAGGCCCCCGAGGATCGGTTGCGCCAACCCCCAGATGAGGCTCTGGAGGGCAATGGCGAAGGAGAAGATGCCCCGAGGCCAACCGAGGGTGTCGCTGATGGGGGTTAGGAACAGTCCATAGGTCTGGCGGATGCCGAAGGCCAGCATCATCACCAGGGTACCGCAGATCAGCACCACGAGGGGCGTGCGCCAGGACTGTTGCATGGGTGTCATGAGTCATAGAGGGTGGCGGTAACCGAGTCAAGGCGAATGGGCGCCGGATGACACCGGGCGGCGCATGGGGCATAAAGGTTCCACCGCCTTCGCGCGGGCGGGGGCCATCAAACAGGCGGAGGTGTGCGATGGTTTTCAGGATCGGGACGGCGGACACCGGCGGCACGTTCGACACCCAGGGCATGGCCATTGCCCAGGTCTTCAACGAGTCCCGGCCGCCGGAGGAACGCTGCGAGCTCACCCGGAGCTCGGCGAGCATCGACAACGCCAACCGGCTGGACCGCGGTGAGATCGAGTTCGGCTTCATGGCCTCCAACTGGGTTCCCCGGGCTGGACGGGGGGCGGCGCCGTTCGAACACCCCATCGGCCTGCGTATGGTGTCGCCGGCCAACGCCGGCCCCATCTTCTTCGTCGCCCTGGCCGATACGCCCGTGGAAAACGTCGATGACCTCGCTGGCAAACGGGTGGCGGTGGGAGCCAGGGACAGCGGCATGACCCAACACGTCCACACCCTCTGCGACGCGTTGGATGTTCCGTTCTCCGACTTCGCTCCCGTCTACCTCGGCTTCCCCGAGGGGGCCGACGCGTTGGTGGCGGGGGAGGTGGACGTCCAGTTCCAATGCCCGATCCCCAACGCGGTGATGACGGACCTGAGCCGGCGGGCCCGGGTCAAGGTGGTCCCGTACCGGGAGGAACAGATCGCGCAGGTGTTGTCGAAGGTGTTCTTCTACCGGCGGGTAGTGATGCGCCGCGGCGTGTTCCGGGGCGTGGAGGAGGACATCCCTCAGCTTGCGGTGCTGAACGTCCTGGTGACCCACGAGCGCGTGGCCGAGGAACTTGTCTACGAGCTCGTTGCCACGCTGGTGGCGAACAGCGGCGCCCTGGCGCGGCTCAACGCCCTCTTCGAGGGTCTCGCCGGCCTCTACGAACCGCTTCGGACGGACGGGCCGGCAGCGTTGGAATTGGACGGGGTTCCGTTGCACCCCGGTGCGCTGAGGGCGTACCGGGATGCGGGTTATCTGTGATTCGTTCTGATCCGGACCGTTGGCGGGATTACGCCGACGCTCCGGCCGCCGAGGCGTCCTGCTGGTCGCGGCGTTCGAAGTAGTCCTTGGCGACCTCCGGGAACAGCGTGTAGGAGAGCAGGTCTTCCTCGGTGGCCGCGAGGTCGCCGATCTCCTTGCGGGCCTCCTCGATCCTGGGCTTCAGCAGGTCGGCGGGACGGCAATGGATGGGTTCCTTCTTTCCCAGGACCATGGCCTTCATCTCTTCGCTCACCGCGCCCGGCGGTTCGCCGTAGTGTCCCATGACGTAGTTGCGCACTTCCATGGTCACCACCGCGTAGCGCTTGCCGGTAAGCACGTTGAGCGTGGCCTGGGAGCCGACGATCTGGCTGGTGGGGGTCACCAGCGGCGGGTAGCCGAGGTCCCGGCGGACCGCCTGCACTTCCTGGAGCACCTCGTCCAGCCGGTCCTCGGCGTTCTGTTGCCGCAACTGGCTCACCAGGTTCGAGAGCATCCCGCCCGGAATCTGCGACTCGACGATGTCGGCGTTGACGCGATTGCTGATGGGGCTCTCGAACTCGCTGTACTTGCCGCGCACTTCGGTGAAGTATTCGGCAATGTGGGCGAGTTGCGGGAGGTCGAGCCCGGTGTCGTAAGGGGTGCCCTTGAGAGCCACCACCACCGCCTCGGTCGCCGGTTGGGAGGTGCCGTGTGACAGCGTGGAGATGGCGGTGTCGATGATGTCCACGCCCGCTTCCACCGCCATGATATAGGCCATCTGCGCCATGCCGGTGGTGCAATGGGAGTGCAGGTGGACAGGGATGTCGAAGCGCTTCTTCAGTGCGCCGATGAGCTCATGGGCCACATAAGGGGACAGCAGCCCGGCCATGTCCTTGACCGCCAGCACGTCGGTGCCGGCGTCCACCAGCTTTCCGGCGAATTCGACGAAGTACTCCAGCGAGTGCACCGGGCTGATGGTGTAGGATACCGCGGCCTCCAGTGTCTTTCCGGTGCGCTTGACCGCGTCCATGGAGGTCTTCATGTTGCGGATGTCGTTCATGGCGTCGAACACCCTGAAGACGTCGATGCCGTTCTCCGCGGACTTCTCGACGAAGTACTCGACGGCGTCGTCCGGATAGTTGTGGTACCCGACGATGTTCTGGCCCCGCAGCAACATCTGGAGCCGGGTGTTGGGCATGGCCTCGCGAATCAACCTCAAGCGCTCCCAGGGGTCTTCGTTCAGATACCGGAGGCACGCGTCGAACGTCGCTCCGCCCCACATCTCCACCGACCAGAAACCGATCTTGTCGAGATCCTCGGCAATGGGCAGCATGTCCTCGGTACGCATGCGCGTGGCAAGCAGCGACTGGTGTGCGTCTCTGAGCACGGTTTCGGTGATCCCGACCTTCTTCCCTTCCATCAGTTTCTCCTAGTTCGCGGGTGGTGACGGGCGCGGTGACCGGCACATGGATACAATAACCGCGCAGAATACGGGATGTCCGTTACATTTGCAAGGAAATTTGCAAGGAAAATCGCGCTTCTGCGGGTCTTTGGGAGGGGGGACGCCCGCGCCTCAGGCGACTTCGGTCTTTTCCGGAGCGTCCTGGGTCGGCGTGGAGTCGGCGCCGGCGGCGCATCGCAGGTAGATCGAGACCCTGGTTCCCCTGCCGATCTCGCTGTCGATCTTCAGGTCGCCGCCGTGTGCGTGGACGATATGCTTGACGATGGCGAGGCCCAGTCCGGTTCCGCCGAGCTCGCGGGAGCGGGCCTTGTCCACTCGATAGAACCGTTCCGTGAGCCGGGGAAGATCCTTCTCCGGGATGCCGCATCCGGTGTCCGATACGGTCAGGGCCACTCCGGCCGGCGGCTCACCGTTGGTTGCCGGCGGACGGCACGCCGTGACCAGCACGTCACCGTTTTCGGGGGTGTACTTGAGCGCGTTGTCCACGAGGTTGATGAGCAACTGCTGGAGGCGGTCCTCGTCGCCGAGGATGTCCGGCGCATCCGCGGCGACTTCGGCCCGCAGCCGGATGCGTTTCTTGTCCGCCTGATCGCTGAAAAGGTCGAGGACCCGGTCCAGCAGCGGCCGGGCGCCGACCTCCTGCATTCGCATGTTGACGTTGCCCAGCTCGAGATCGGACAAGGCCAGCAGGTCGTCGATGAGGCGTCCGAGGCGCTCGGAGTGGCGCGCCACGATGTTCAGGAACTGTCGCTCCATCCCGGCGTCGCGGGGCGGGTTGTGAAGGAGCGTCTCGGCATAGCCCTGTATGGCGGTGAGGGGCGTGCGCATCTCGTGAGATACGTTGGCGACGAAATCGGCGCGGATCCTTTCCAGACGCTTCAACTCGGTTACTTCGTGAAACACCAGGACGTAACCGAGGAGTTTCTGCCGCGAGTCCTCCAGCCCCGCGGCGTTGACCGCGAACCAGCGGTCGTCTCCAAGGGTCAGCTCCCGGTGGAGCGCATCGCGGGTGTCGCTTCCCACCACCTCGCGGATGAGGGCGTGCATCTCCGGATGGCGTGAGACCTCGACGGTCGACATGCCCAGAACGCTGGTGTCCGGCGGCAGCTTGAACATCGTCTGAGCCATCTGGTTGACGAGGATGACCTTGCCGTTGGTGTCCAGCACGATCACCCCCTCCATCATGCAGCTCAGGATGGATTGCAGCTTTTCTCGCTCCCCCGTCACGTCCTGGAGCCGGCCGGTAAGCGTAAGGGCCAGATCGTTGAGGCTCTCCTCCAGCGCGCCCAGATCGTCGCGGCGCTGAACCGGAAGCGCCTTCCCGGAGGGGTTCTCGCGGCCCGCTTCCCGGCAGAATGCCGCCATGTCGGCGACGCGGTTCCGCGCGCGGCGAAGCCACCCCACGGCCGCCAGCAGCACGATGGCAAGGGCCACCCAGAGGGCGGCCGGCAACCACCCGTTCGCCGCGTCCGTCGAGCCGCCGGCCGTCGGTGAAGCCATGTACCAGGAATAGGCGAAAGCCGACACCAGGAGGGTGACGGAGAGATAGAGGAGGCCCCGCTTGGCCATGGCGTTACGTCTGAAGGGATCTCTCATCCAGCTTGTAGCCAACGCCGCGCACGGTGACGATCCAGCCGGGGTTGCGGTCGTCCTGCTCCAGGGCCTCCCGGATTCTTCGGATGTGCACGTCCACCGTGCGCGGCGTCACATAGACGTCGGACCGCCACACGCCGTCCAGGATCTGGTCCCGGCTCAGTACCCGATTGCGATTCTGAATCAGAAAGCGGAGAATTTCAAAGCCCTTGAGGGTGAGCTTGACCGGCCGGCCCGCCACCTGCACCTCGTAGGTCGTGAAATTGACCTTCAACGGGCCCTTCTCGTAGATCTCCGCCACGTCGGGTGAGGTCGGCGACTCGGTTCGCCGCAGCACGGCCTTGACCCGCGCCACCATCTCCCGGGGGCTGAAGGGTTTCGTGATGTAGTCGTCGGCGCCGAGTTCCAGGCCCACCACCCGATCCGCCTCGCCCGCCTTGGCGGTGAGCATGAGGATCGGCGTCTGCGCCGTTTCCGGATTCTGCCGGATGATCTTGCAGAACTCGAGGCCGGAGAGGCTCGGCAGCATCAGGTCCAGCATGATCAGCCGCGGCGTCTCCTTGTGCACCAGCTCCAGCGCGTCTTCGCCGTTCTCGGCTTCGAGCACCCGGAAGCGTTCCTGGTTCAGGTGGTACGCCACCAGATTGCGTATGTCCGCCTCGTCTTCGACGACGAGGATCTTGTCCGCCATGAAACCTCCCCGGGCCTGACTCAAATGAAACGGGGTACTTCCTTGACGTGGCGAATGCTGGTCCCCTTGACCAGGAAGATGACCATTTCGGCGATGTTGGTGGCGTGGTCGGCGATTCGTTCCAGGTATTTGGAAACGAAGGTGATCTTCATGGCGCGGTTGATGGTGCGGGGCTCCGTGATCATGTACGAGACGATTTCGCGGAAGATCTGCTCGTTCAGGTCGTCGATCTCCTGGTCGTCCTGGCAGACCTTGAGGGCCAGCGAAGTGTCCTCGTGCACGAACGCGTTGAGGCTTTCGGATATCATCCGCCGGGAGATCTCCGCCATGCGGGGGATGTCGATGTAGGGCTTGAGCGGCGCTTCGCGGATCAGCTCGAGCGACCGCTCGGAGATGTTCACCGAGATGTCTCCGATCCGTTCCAGGTCGGTGGTGATCTTCAGGGCGGTGGTTACGAACCGGAGGTCCTTGCCGGCCGGCTGATGCAGCGCGATCAAGCGGACGCACAGCTCGTCGATGTCGGCGTCCATCTGATTGACCTCGGCATCCCGCTCTATGACCGACTCGGCCAGTGCCGCCTCGCGGTCCACCAACGCCTTGATGGCTCGGTCGATCTGGTCCTCCACCAGGCCGCCCATCTGGATGATCCTGTCGCGCAGCGACTTGAGCTCTTCCTCGTACTTTCGATCGGTGTGTTCGGGACGCATAGGCGGCCTCCGCGTAAAGACGGCACCTATTGTTGCGATTATGTCACCATTGAATGTCGGCGGATCGCGTTACGCCAGGGTTACAATCGCATTAAATCAATGGATCTCGAGGCGTTCCGGGCTTTGCCAGGGGACCTGCCTAACTCGTTTCGATCTCGTAGGCCTCCTGATGCAGTTCGGAATCGGCCTTGATGATGACGTCGCGGTCAATCTCGCGTTCCAGCGCCTCCAGCCCTTCGTTGGCCTCGTCGTACAGGAAATTGGCGATGCCGGGGTGCACGTGCACGGTGATGCGGCTGCCGTTGTGGAGTTGAAGGCTCTCCCGCTTGATACCGCGCAGGATTTCGTACGCGATGGTGGGCTGGGACTTGATCCGGCCCCGGCCGGTGCAGTAGGGACACGGACGCAACAGGACGTTGCCCAGGTTCTCCCGGGTGCGCTGCCGGGTCATCTCCACGAGTCCGAGCCGGGAGATGGGGAGCACCCTGGTCTTGGCCCGGTCTTCCTTGACCGCTTCCTTCAGGGCGTCGTAGATCTTCTTCCGGTTGGCCGCCTGCGCCATGTCGATGAAGTCGATGATGATGATGCCGCCCACGTTCCGTAGCCGCAGTTGATGCACGACCTCGCGGGCGGCCTCGAGGTTGATCTTGAACACGGTGGCTTCGAGGTCCTTTTTCCCCACGTACCTGCCGGTGTTGACGTCCACCGCCGTGAGCGCTTCGGTCTGGTCGATGTTGATGGATCCGCCCGAACTCAGCCAGATCTTGGATTCCAGCGCCTTTCGGATCCTGCGCTCGACCTCGTAGCGGTCGAGCAACGGCTCGGGTTCGTCGTAAAGCACCACCCGCCCCTTGAGACGCGGCATGAACTGCTGCACGAACTCCACCACCCGCCGATATTCCCTGGCGTCGTCCACCACCACTTCCTCGGTGGCGGCGTTGAAGAAGTCGCGGATGGTCCGCGGGACGAGATCCAGATCCTGATGGATCAACTCGGGCGTGGCCGCCGTTTCCAGCCGTTTCCGGATCCGGCTCCAGAGCTTGGTCAGGAACCGGACGTCGCTCTGAATGTCTTTCTTGTTGCGCCCCTCGCAGGCGGTCCGGATGATGAAGCCTTCATCCTCCCGGGCCAGTTCCTGGACGATTTCCTTCAGGCGCTGCCGCTCCTTCTCGTCCTCGATCTTGCGGGAGACGGCGACGTGGCCGGTGTCGGGCATGAAGACCAGGAACCGGCCGGGCAGGGAGATGTGGGTGGTGATGCGGGCCCCCTTCATTCCCAACGGGTCCTTGGCCACCTGGACCAGTATCTCCTGATCCGGGCTGAGGTGTTGTTCGATCCGGAGCCGGCCCGGATCGGGGGCGGGTTCGAGCAGGACCTCGTCATCGGCGTCGTCGATGGCCGCGGGCAACGGGGCCGACGGCGAGTGGATGTCGGAAGCGTGGAGGAAGGCGGCCTTCTCCAGGCCGATCTCCACGAACGCGGCCTGCATCCCCGGGAGCACGCGGCCGACGCGGCCCTTGTAGATGTTGCCGACGCAGCCTTTTTCCTGGTTGCGTTCGATGAGGAACTCGGCCAGGCCGTTGTCCTCCATCACGGCGATTCGGTTTTCCTGTGGAGTGGTGTTTATGAGGATCCGTCTCATGGGTCAGATCGTTGCGGGCTCGCTCAAAGGGAGAAGGGCGCCGGCGTGGGGTCCGCGGACGGCGAGAAGAGCCCGCAGGTTGGTTGAATGGTTCTCGTGCGGCACGACGCAAGCTTTCGATTCTCCTTGAGAATAGGCCAGTTGATGACAAATGGCAAGTTGCGGCCCGCCGTGCGCGCGCCCCCGGCTTGTTTGACAAGCCGCTCGCAAAGGGCGATAAAGCAGGATGATTCAATCTCAGGCCGTTGTGGATGACGGTATACCCCGCCAAGGGGGTCCGGGCACCGCCGGGTTGGGCCGTTGTCCGATGCACACCAAGGTGCTGATGTTGAATCGTTCGTACCTTCCGATACACGTCACCTCGGTGCGCAGGGCCTTTACGCTGCTGTACCTGGGCATCGCCAAGGTCGTCAACGAGAGATATCAGACCTTCGACTTCAAGGGGTGGAGCGACCTGTCCGTCTCGGTTCACGAGGAAACCGTCGGCCTGGTCGACCACGTCGTCCGCGTCCCGCGCGTGATCCTCCTGGTACGGTATGACCGCGTGCCCAGGCGGCAGGTGCGGTTCAGCCGTTACAACATCTATGCGCGCGACAAGTCCACGTGCCAGTACTGCGGCAAGCGGCTCCCGCGCCACCGGCTCAACCTGGATCACGTGATCCCGCGCTCCCGCGGAGGCACCTCCCGGTGGGAGAACGTCGTCTGCTCGTGCGTCCCGTGCAACCGGAGGAAGGGCGGTCGCACGCCCCAGGAAGCCAGGATGAAGCTGCTGCGCCAGCCGTACAAACCCACCTGGACCCCGTTCATCCAGGAAGGGGAAGAGAACCTCCGGTACCGTGAATGGCTCCCGTTCCTCTCCACCGTCGACGCCTCCTACTGGAACACCACGCTGCTGGAGGAGTAGACGGTTCCCGTACTCCAACATGTTGTGGTGGACGATGCCCATCATCACTTCATGTTGTGAATCTTGCTTGACATCGAACCCTCGCGTGTGAAATAAAATACGATGGATGCTGCGCGTCAGCGGGTATCCGGACTGCGGGATTCGTCGTATGCGCCTGAAAGCACTGGAAATCTCCGGCTTCAAGTCTTTCGCGGATAAGACCGTCCTCGATTTCACTTCCGACGTCACGGCCATCGTCGGCCCCAACGGTTGCGGTAAATCCAACGTCGTCGACGCGCTGCGATGGGCCATGGGCGAGCAAAGCGCCCGGTACCTGCGCGGCCAGACGATGGAGGACGTCATCTTCAACGGCAGCGAAAGGCTGGCGGCCATCGGCATGGCCGAAGTCACCGCGCTGCTCGACAACTCCGACCACAGCGCCGCGGGCGACTACCGCACCTTCAGCGAGATCGCGGTGACGCGGCGGCTCTTCCGCTCGGGCGAGTCGGAGTATTCCATCAACCGCACGCCCTGTCGTTTGCGTGATATCGTCGAGCTCTTTCTGGGCACGGGCGTCGGCAACAAGTCGTACTCCATCATCGGCCAGGGGCGTGTCGAGGAGTTGGTGAACGCCAAGCCGGAGGACCGCCGGCGCATCATCGAGGAGGCGGCGGGCACCAGCCGGTTCAAGCGCCGGAGGGAGGCGGCGGAGCGGAAGATGGACCAGACCCGGCAAAATCTCCTGCGGGTCGACGACATCCTCCGGGAAGTGGAGCGGCAGCTTCACAAGATAGAGCTTCAGGCCAAGAGGGCCGAGCGTTACCGCAACCTCCGGGAACAGTTGCAGGGGAAGGCTCTCCGTCTGGCGGCCGTGCGCCGGCAGGGTCTCGAACGGGAGATCGCCGAGCGCGGCGCCGAGATGAAGACGGTGGACGATCGGATCACGTCGCTTGCCGCCACCGTCCAGGCCAGGGAGGCAGAGAACGAAAGCGCCCGCGGGGCGCTGCTGGAGCTCGATGGTGAGATCGGCGCCTCCCAGGAGCGGCTTTACCAGCGCCGGTTGGAGGTTGGCGGGGAAGAGCAGAGGATCGAGTTCCTGGAACGCGAAGAGGATGAGCTGAGGGAGTCCGTCCGCAGGCTCGAAGCCGAGGCCGTCGACACGGGCGTGCGCCTGGAGAGGGTTTCGGCCGAGATTGCGGCGCTGGAGGGGTCCAGCGAGGAGTTCACGCGGCTCTCCGTCGTGGAGGCCGAACGGGTGGAGCGCGCCGACCTGGAGGTGTCCGGTCTGCGGACGCGCATCAAGGAGCTTCAGAGTGAAGTCGAGGGTGAGAGGGGGCTGCTGGTGGAGCGGATGGCGGCCCACTCCCGGCTCACCAATACCCGCCAGGTCCACGAAGAGCGTATGGAGCGCTTGAAGGCCGAGTCGGAGGACAAGGAGAGTGAGCGGCGGTCCGTCGAGCAGGAGCTCGAGGCCTTGGTCGATCAGCGGTCCCGTGGCTCGGCGGATCTTGATCGGTGCAGGACGCGGGCGTCGGAGATGGAGGAGAGTCTCCGCCGGACCGAGGCGGATCTGGAGGGTGCGCGGTCGGACCTCGCGGAACGAGAGGAGGCGCTTGCCCGCCTGAAGGAGGAGTTCCAGGAAGCCCGCTCCGTGCTGGGCTCCCTGGAGACGCTGCAGAGGAACTTCGAGGGGTACCAGGAGGGCGTCCGCGCCGTCATGCGGAAGCATCAGGGCAACGGCTCCTCGGACGGCGTGTGCGGCGTGGTGGCGGACTTCATCGAAGCCCCCGAGGAAGTGGAAAAGGCGTTGACGGCGGTGCTGGGGGAAAGGCTCCAGTACGTGGTCGTTCAGGGGCACACGGACGGCGTGGAGGCCATCGAGTATCTCAAGCAGGAGTCGGCGGGCCGTGGCGGATTCATTCCCCGGAGGTTCGAGCGGCCCAGCCACGTGGCTCCGGTGACCTTGTCGGCCCCTGAAGTGATCGCCCCGCTGTTGGGGCTCGTGGAGGTGAAGGACGGCTACCGGGAAGTCGCCGACTATCTGCTGGGTGACGTGGCGGTGGTGAGGGATCTCGAAACGGGACTGGGGTTGTGGCGCGCGAACGGCTTCAGTCATTCTCTGGTCACTCTCGACGGCGAAGTGATCGATCCCATGGGCGTGGTAACGGGCGGCAGCGCCGATAGCCTGGAGGGGAACCCCATTTCCCGCCGCCGCAGGGTCAAGGAGCTGAAGCGAGAGGTCGCGGCGGGGGAGGCGCGGGTCCGGTGCCAGGAAGGACTCGTGGGGGAAAGCCGGTCCCGATCGCAGGGAATGGAGTCGGAACGCGAGCGTTTGACCGAGGAAGTCGGCGACCTGGCCCTCACCAGGGTGCGTCTGGAACAGGAGCTGCTGCGCGCCGACGGGGACATCGAGCGTTTACGACAGGACCTGGCCACCATCGACCAGGAGCTGAGCAACACGTCGAAGGAGGTCGCCGCGCTCGACGGGACCGTGGCGGCCACGGATGAGGCCATCGCCGAGAGCGCGCGCGAAAGGCTCGCCCTGGATGGGCGGCTGCAGGAATTGCAGGCCTCCTGGCGGCGATCGGAGCAGGAGTTGCAGGCCGCGGAGGCTCGACTGACCGAGTCCCGCGTAAAGGCGGACGTGGCGAAGGAGAAGGCCGAGAACTCGAGGTCGAACCTCGATAATCGGGTCAGCATGCGCGGCGATCTCGCCGCGCAGCTCGACGAGCGCAAGGCCCGGATCGCGGAGATGAGCCAAAGGGCCGTGGAGATGGAGTCGTCCCGCGATCAGTCCCGGTCACGGGTCGAGGACCTGAAGATGCGGCTCGAAGAGGCGGAGGACGAGGCGGCGGCGCGGCAGCAGGAATACGAGGGCCTCTCCAAGAGGGTCCGCGAGGTGGAAGAGGCCATCCACCTGATCCGTCCGGACATCGAGGCCAGGCAGCAGGACAGGGCACGCCTTGAGTTGTCCCGGAGCGAGAAGTCCATGGAGCTCCGACACCTTGGCGACGACCTTCGGGACAAGTACGGCGTGGAACTGGCGGAAGTCCCCCCCGCCACCGACGAAGAGTCGGCCTCCGCCGGCGACCTTCAGGAGGAGGTGGCGGAGTTGCGGAACCGGCTCCAGCGCATGGGCGAGGTCAACCTCGCCGCCATCGGCGAGTTCGAGGAGTTGACCGAGCGCAGCCGGTTCATGACCGCGCAGCGAGAGGACCTGGAACGCTCCATGGCCCTTCTGCAGCAGACCATCACCAAGCTCAACCGGATTTGCCGTCTTCGCTTCAGGGAGAGCTTCGAGGAGATCAACCGGGAGTTTCAGACCGTTTTTCCACGGCTGTTCGACGGCGGCACGGCATCGTTGACGCTGACCGACGAGAACGATTACCTGGAGACAGGAGTCGACATCGTGGCGCAGCCGCCGGGCAAGAAGCTCCAGTCCATCAGCCTGCTCTCCGGCGGCGAGAAGGCGTTGACCGCGGTGAGCCTGCTCTTCGCCATCTTCCTGACCAAGCCCAGCCCGTTCTGCTTCCTGGACGAGGTGGACGCTCCCCTCGACGACGTCAATCTCGAGCGGTTCATCGACATCGTCAAGGAGATGACCCGGCTGTCGCAGTTCATGATCATCACCCACAACAAGCGGACGATGCTGGCGGCCGACGTGCTCTACGGCGTCACCATGGAAGATCCCGGGGTCTCCAAGCTCGTATCCGTCGAGATGGTCTAACCCGCCCGGCCGTGGCGGTCCGCCACGTCTCCCTGCCGGGCACCCCCGCTCGCAGTTGACGGACGTTCGACGTCTGTGGTGAATTCCCGCTCAAGAAACGAATCGAGGTTGATCGTTCATGGATCGGAGAGAAGGGTTTATTTCCCGTCTCAGGCAGGGTCTGTCCCGGACGAGAGCGGCATGGGGCGAGCGGCTGGGGACGGTGCTGGGCGAGGGCGGCGCACCGGAAGACGATTGGGATGCGTTGGAGGAATTGCTGCTGGGAGCCGACTTCGGCGTCAACGCTGCCCAGAGGCTTCTGGATTCGGTCCGCGCCGCGGCACCGGCCGGCAACGGTGGCGGCGGCTCCTTGCTGAGGCAGGAATTGGCGTCCCTGCTGAGGGAGGGTCAGGGGCCGGGGTCCCGGCGCTACTCCGAGTCGCCGTGGGTGATCCTGGTCGTGGGCGTCAACGGCGTGGGCAAGACCACCACCATCGGAAAGTTGGCCCACCAGTTGGTCGGGAGCGGCAAGAAGGTGCTGCTGGCGGCCGCCGATACGTTCCGGGCCGGCGCCATCGAGCAACTGGAGATCTGGGGGGCCCGGGCGGGGGCGGAGGTCGTCAAGCACGGTCCGGGACAGGACCCTTCCGGGGTCGTGTTCGACGCCGCGCAGGCGGCCCAGAAGCGGCAGGCGGACGTCGTCCTCATCGACACCGCGGGAAGGCTTCACAACAAGGTCAACCTCGTCGAGGAATTGAAGAAGATGCGCCGTGTCCTGGGCAGGGTGCAGGAAGGCGCCCCGCACGAGACCTTGCTGGTGCTGGACGCCAACACCGGGCAGAACGGCGTGCTCCAGGCCGGTATCTTCCGGGAGGCCGTGGGCGTAACCGGCATCGTGCTCACCAAGCTCGACGGCACCGCCAAGGGCGGCGTGGTGGTGAGGATTCAGCAGGAGCTGGGCATACCCGTGGAGTACGTCGGCGTAGGAGAAGACATCGACGATCTCCAGCCCTTCGATCCGGACGCGTTCGTTGAAGCACTCTTCGGTCAGCATCCAGGAGTCTGACTCCCGGCAGCCGCCGCTCCCGTGAGGTGGCGCCCGCGGACCCTTCCCGCAGTCTTGACAACCGCACTCGCCGAATCTTAATCTATCAATTTAAGATTTCATCAATATTTGTCTTATGGACCTGGATAAACTCGAGCAGTTGGAGTTCCGCGTCGAGCGTCTTCTGGAGCTCCACCAGAGGTTGAAGAGGGCCAAGGCTCAAGCGGAAACGCGCCTTGAGGAGCGGGAGATTCAGTTCAAGAGCCTGAACGACCGGCTCCAACGTTACGAGCGCGAGCGAGACGCTTTGCGAGAGCGTCTGACCAGGCTGATCGGGGAGCTGGAGGACCTGGACCTTTGCTGACGACACGGAGGCTGTATGCAAAAGGCCGTGGAAGTCAAGATCATGGGGCAGAAGGTCGTTCTTCGAAGCGACGACGAGGAGCAGTATATCCGGAGAGTGGCGGAGTACGTCGACGACAAGATGCAGGAGGTCGGCAAGTCCACGAACTCGAAAGGCAGATTCAGCGTCGCCATGCTTGCGGCTCTCAACATCGCGGATGAATACCATCGGCTCAAGGACAACCACGACACGGTCACGACACGGGTCGACCAGCTTATCGAGCGGCTGACGGCGGCCTTGTCCGACGATGATTGAGCCGCATCTGGACGGACGGCGTTCCGACAAGAAACGGTTTCTTTCCACCCGCTTGTGTGGAATACTAACTGTGGTGTCCACGGGCATCGGCCGCGGGACACCAGGCCGGGGGCCGAGCAGTGAGGGCAAGACGTTTCCGGAACACACACGCATTGGAGTTCGTTGAAGTGATTGAACGGATAGGACGAAAAGAGGTCTTTCCCGCAGGCCGCGCGATGGCAGGAGGAATTCCACCGCCGCCTCGGGGGCGTTCACATTTTTCGAGGAGATTCTCCGCCTGCGCGTGATCTGAAAGCCTTCCTGCCGTCGACGCCCGCGCGTGTGCCGCGTGGGCGGACAACACCCTCGCCCCTCGGCGCCCTTGCTCAGGACTTGAACATGAGTTCCTCGATGGGGGACAAGAAGCGGGCACTCAGGGGTGCGTTTCTAGCAAAAAGAGAGGCCCTGTCTGCCGTCAGGGTCCGCGCCTGGGGGGAGCGGATCCAACGCGGTGTCTTGGCCCTGCCGGCCTACCGGGCCGCCTGTTCCATCGCGCTCTACAGTCCGCTGGGCAACGAGGTGGCGACGTCCGGGATTATGCGGGACGCTTTGGCGGCGGGTAAACGGCTGTTCTATCCCAAGGTCACGGCCGGGTCATCAGGCGTGTTTCGGGTCCGCTCCGAAACCGACCTGGTCCCCGGGCGGTACGGAATCCTCGAGCCCGCCGGGAATCAGCGGTTGCCTGATGGCGGCGGCGACGGGCTCATCGTGTTTGTCCCGGGGGTCGCCTTTGATCGTGCCGGCAACCGCCTGGGGCGGGGGATGGGCTGGTACGACCGGTGGCTGGCCGGTCTGGAAGCGCGAGTGCCGAGAATCGGTTTGGCCTACGAGTTCCAGCTTCTGGAGGAGGTGCCCGCGGAACCGGGCGATCTGTCGGTCTGTGTCATCGTGACGGAAGAGAGGATCGTTGATTGCGCCGGCTGGGGCGGGGGAGTTGCGGGGCCGCGGACGGACGGCTCGTGCGACGGTTTCAATGCTTCCGGGAGGTAGCTTGTCTTGTTTACATGGACTTCTTTAGTGCTGGGTATCATCGCCGTGGGTTGCCTGCTGACCGTCGGCGTCCTCGTGATTCGAGGCAGACAGCGCCGGCTCCAGGCGGAGCTCGACCGGAGCACCGCCGAGCGCATTCTGGCCGAGGCGCGCAGGGAAGCCGATGCCATCGTGAAGGACGCGGAGATACAGGCCAGGGACGAGAAGCTGCAGGCGCGCTCCGAGTTCGAGAACGAAATAAAGGAGACGCGGAGGGAGCTGCAGACGTTGGAGCGGAGACTGCTGACCCGGGAAGAGGTCCTGGACAAGCGGCTGGAGAGTCTGGAGAACAGGGAAACCGGCCTGGCCAACCGGGAGGGCGCCATCGAGAAGAAGCAGCAGGCGCTCGACGAAAAGGACGTTGAAGCCCAGCGTCTGGTCGAAGATGCGAAGCGACAACTCGAGATCGTGGCCGGCCTCAGCCGCGAGGAGGCCAAGAAGTCCCTGATGGAAGAGATGGTCGAGGACGCCCGGCACGATTCCGCCCGGCGTATCCGGCTCATGGAAGAGCAGGCCAAGGAGGAGGCCGACCGCGAAGCGAAGAAGATGATCGCCCTGGCCATCGCGCGGTTGGCCGGGGACTTTGTCACGGAGCGGACGGTATCGGTGGTATCTCTCCCCAACGATGAGATGAAGGGCCGGATCATCGGCCGCGAGGGGAGGAACATTCGCGCGCTGGAGGCCGCCACCGGCATCGACCTCATCGTGGACGACACGCCGGAGTCAGTGATCATCTCCGGCCACAACCCGATCCGCCGGGAGGTCGCCCGTCTCTCGCTGGAAACCCTTATCGCCGACGGACGGATTCACCCTGGTCGCATCGAAGAGGTGGTGCGGCGATCGGAGCGGGAGATCGACGAGATCATCAAGGAAGCCGGCCAGAAGGCGGTGTTCGATGTCGGCGTCCACGGAATACACCCCGAGTTGATCAGGCTTCTGGGGCGGCTGAAGTTCCGGTACAGCTATGCCCAGAACGTCCTGCTGCACTCCATCGAGATGGCGTTCATCTGCGGCTCCATGGCCGCGGAGCTCGGCCTGAACGAAAAACAGGCGCGGCGGGCGGCACTGCTGCACGACATCGGAAAGGCCGTCGACCATGAGGTGGAAGGCTCGCATGCCATCATTGGCGGCGAGTTGGCGCGGAAATACGGTGAGTCGCCCAAAATCGTCAACGCCATCGCGGCGCACCACGAGGAGGTGAGGGCGGAGACCATACTGGCTCCGCTGGTGGACGCGGCCGATGCGCTTTCCGGGGCCCGCCCCGGGGCGCGCCGGGAGATGCTCGAGACCTACGTCAGACGCCTCGAGGAGCTGGAGAGGATCAGCAATTCCTTCAAGGGAGTGGAGAAGTCCTATGCCGTGCAGGCGGGACGAGAGCTGCGGATCATGGTCCAGGCGGCGCAGGTGTCCGATGACGAGGCCGCATCCATGGCCCGGGCCGTGGCCAAGAAAGTGGAGAACGAGATGGCGTACCCCGGTCAGATAAAGGTGACGGTCATCAGGGAGACCCGTGCCGTCGAATACGCGCACTAGGAAACCCAGCCGGTGAAAACAAGCCCTCGCGAGCAGTTGCGACTCCTGA